>JAIUNI010000032.1 GCA_020161935.1 Chloroflexota bacterium | reverse complement strand
GCAAAGAGCGCAGAGAAAAAGCAATTGAACCGCCAAGTCGCCAAGAACGCCAAGACACAAGGCAAGCATTGAACCGCAGAGACGCAAAGAGCGCAGAGGCAAAAGCAATTGAACCGCTAAGTCGCCAAGAACGCCAAGACACAAGGCAAGCATTGAACCGCAGAGACGCAAAGAGCGCAGAGGCAAAAGCAATTGAACCGCTAAGTCGCCAAGAACGCCAAGATACAAGGCAAGCATTGAACCGCAGAGACGCAAAGAGCGCAGAGGCAAAAGCAATTGAACCGCTAAGTCGCTATCCACAGATGGCTTGGCACAGAACGCCAAGATTTTTGGCTCAAGAAAAAGATAACCGCTGGTAAGGTGAAGATGCCCCGCCCTAAAGGACTTCCTTCGGTCGGATGTTCGGAATACGAAACGCGAGAAAATGTATGCGGCAGCAGCGGACAGCCACCGGTATCCCTAAAAAGGGAATCAAGTTGGATAAGCAAAGGGCGTAACTTGCTGCACATGGGCGCAGGATGTTAAGCCCTGAGAAGCCAGTGCGTTATGAATGGGCGGCGGTCGGTTCATTGATGTGGATGGGGACGGTGAACCAGAAGGTCGAGCCGACACCTTTCTGGCTTTCGACATCAACTACGCCGTGGTGCATGGTGACGAGGTGGCGGGTGATGACCAAGCCCAAGCCCGTCCCACCGGCGCGGCGTGTGGGTGAGTTATCCACCTGATTGAACTGCTGGAACAAGCCCTTCATCTCGTCGGGGGTCATGCCCATGCCGGTATCGACGATCCGCAGCTTGACCATGTTCGCCTGATCGGGTTCGGCGTTGATGGTTACGCTGCCGCTGTTCGTGAACTTGATGGCGTTGTTGACCAAGTTGAGGATGATCTGCTTGAGGCGGATCGCATCCCCGCTGACCAATGGCAGGTCGTTGCTGAGGTTGACCTTCAACTCCAGCCCTTTATTCCGCGCCAGAATGTCGCAGGTATCAACCACGTCCTTAATGACTTCCGGCAGGTCAACCGGATACGGCTCGATGTTCATCTGACCGGCTTCAATCTTGGCGAGGTCGAGGATGTCGTTGATGATGGTGAGCAGGTGCTTACCGCCGCCGTGAATGGCGAGTACGTCTTCGGTGGCTTCTTCGTTCAAGTCGCCGTCGATACCGTCGAGCAGGACTTCGGCATAGCCGATGATGGAGTTCAAGGGCGTGCGGAGTTCGTGGCTCATATTGGCGAGGAACTGCGACTTTAGGCGGTCAACTTCGCGCAAGCGTTCGGCGGTTTTTTGCTGTTCCTGGAAGGCGCGGCTGTTTTCGACGGCGACGGCGACCTGATCGGTGAGGGCGGTCAACACGCGCACATCTTCGTCGCTAAAGCGGTCAACCACATTATGCTGCACGTCCAGCACGCCGACCAGCTTATCCGCCACGACCATTGGCAGCGCGAGTTCGGAGTGGGTTTCGGGCAGCAGCGGGTTCGGCAGGAAGTCCGGTGACTGCCGGACATCGTTGACGATGACCGCGTGACGCTGCCGCGCGGCCTGCGCCACGAGGCTGTTCGGGCGTTCGTAGGGGATGAAGTGTGCGCGTTCTTTCATCAGGCTGCCGGGTTCACCCGCGCCTGCCGCGAGGATCAGCTTTTCGCCCGCGTCGTCCAGCAGGTAAATGTGGGCGTGGTACAGGCGGAAGCGGTCACGGGTGAGGTCGGCTACGGTTTTGAGCAGCGTATCCGCGTCAAGGATGGTGGTCGCGGTCGCGCTCACCTGTGCCACGGCTTCGAGGTTGACCGAGCGGCGTTCGGCTTGTTCGCGGGCATCCTGCATCCGCGTATAGGCGCGGCGGCTGGCGACAACTGAGGCGGCGGTGGGCATCATGCTTTCGACCATATCGCGGAAGTCGGTGGAGAAGGCTTGCGCTTCCGTCCACACGTAGGCGATGATGGCTTGCCAGTCATCACCCGTACGTAGGGGGACGAGTACTAGCGCACCAATATTCTGGTTCTGGAAGTATGACCGCTGGGCTTCATCCAGCGTTTGAATGTCATCAATGTAGATGGGCGATTGCAAACCGTCTACCCAGCCGCGTGTGAGGACTTGATACTCGGTAGGCAGGGAGGTGCTGGGCAGGGTTTCGAGCGCCATCGGTTCGCCGAAGCCGGAGTACAGCGCGGTAATTTCGGCGTTACTGATCTGGTAGTGATCCACACTATCGACATACGCGAGCAGGGCATAGTGGATGTTGCGTTCGATCACGATGACCGAAATTGCCGTGAGGATTTCTTCCTCGGTGGTCGCCTGTGAGAGCGCCGCGTTCACCAAGCCGAGCAGTTCCGCCCGTACGCGCGACGCTTGGATGGCTTCATCTTGGAGGACGCGCTCGGTGACATCGCGGGTGACGCTTTGCAGACCGACGACATCATGGTTGTGAATGGTGACTGTCACCTGTTGTTCCACCCACTTGCGTTCGCCCTGCGCTGTGAGGATGGGGAAGTTCAGGGTGGTCTGTGGGATGCGCTGCTGCACTTGATCGAGGTAGAACTCGATCAACCGTTTGCGCCAGCCTTCGCCCTTTGGCAGCAGCTCGGTAAAGTGCCGACCCATTAGCTCATCCGGTTCAAAGCCGGTTAAGCGTTTCGCTGATGGGCTGACGTAGGTGAAGAAACCAGCAGGGTCGATGGTGTACACCACGTCGGTGGCTTCCTCAACGATCTGGCGGTAACGGCGTTCACTTTCGATGAGGTCGGACTGAGCCTGTTTACGTTCGGTGATGTCTTCGGAGATACCGAGTAAGAAGCGCGTCTGGCCGGTGGCATCCCGCAGCGGGATTTTCTTGGTGTGTAGGTAGCGGGTTTTCCCATCCGCCGTTTTGATGGTTTCTTCGGGAATATCCACCAGCGTGTTACTTGCCAACACTTCGCGGTCTTTGCTGGTGAACCCGTTGGCCTGTTCTTCGGGATAGAAGTGGTAGTCACTTTTGCCGATCATGTCCTCGCGCTGGACACCGAGCAGTTCTTCTCCGGCTTTGTTCAAGCTGACAAAGTTCAGGTGTTCCGCGTCTTTCACGAACACCATGTTCGGGATGTTTTCGATGATCGAGTCCAAGAACTGCTGCGCGGCGCGGGCGGTTTCTTCCGAGCGTTTGATTTCGTCAATCGACCGGAATTGGTCGAGCGCCTGCCCAACCAACCGTGCTGTGTCCTGCACCAGTTCCTTATCGTCGGTGGTCAGCACCACGCCGTCTTCGGGCTTCACGACGATGCTGCCGATGCGGGTACCGCGCACCATGATGGGTTGTGTGATCTGGCTCACCGCGATGCGGGAAAGCGGGTCAGTCTTGGGGCCGTCGAGAACCGCCTGCCGGACTTCCGCCGTCGAGGTGGCATCCAGATAACCGGCCCACGTTTTGCTGTTCAGGCGCTTTTCGGAGAGCTTGATTTCCAGCGTTGACTCCGGCAGCTCTAAACCTTTCGCCAGTTCGCGCGTGGCCGTTCGCAGGATTTCGTCCATGCTGACGGCGACTTGCAGGTCACGGTCGAGCGAGCCGAGGATGCGTTCGCGGAAGCTGATGCGCTCGGAGGCCTGGTACAAACGGGCGTTGCTGATGGCGACCGCGATTTGCGCCGCCATGAGTTCAATGACGGATGCTTTAGTTTCGTTGAAGAAGTCGGCTTGGTCGGATTGAATATCGAGTACGCCGATGAGCTGACCACGGGCGACCAGCGGCATGGCGAGTTCAGAACGGGTATGCGACAGCAGCGGGTGGGGCAAGAAGGTGTCGGTTTGCTGGACGTTGTTGATGGTCACGCCTTTCAAACTCCGCGCGGCGTTGGCGACGATGCTGTTGGCATGGTTGAGGGGGATCGAACGCTTTTCGGCGACCATCTGCTGACCGACTTCGCCCGCGCCCGCCGTCAGAACCAGCGTATCGCCCGCCGGGTTGAGCAGGTAGATATGGGCGTGATAGAGTTGCAGACGTTCTTTGGTGAGGTTCGTCACTTCCCGCAGCAGCGTGTTCACTTCGAGGATGGTCGAGATTTGTGCGCTGAGGTCGGCGACGGTGCGTAACTCGGTCGAACGCGCTTCTGCTTCACCGGCGATGGCTTGCAAGGACGAGCGAGACGCGGCGAGTTCTATCAACGTCTGCGTTTGGCGGATGGCTGCCGGACGCAAAACCAAGTAGCCGATGGCGCTGAGTACGCTGATGGTGAGGAAAAACAACACCCACGAAATCGAGGTGGCTTGCTGTACAACGTTGGTTTCCGCGACCTCGTATTGGGCGGCGATTTGCTCTACACCGTCATTATAGCTGGCTGTGTTAATGAGCATCGAGGCGAAGTTTACGCCCAATGCGTCGGTGCAGGTTTGGGTTCCGGCGATGCAGCTTGCCGCGTGGGCAATGGCATCGTGTGAGGGCAGCAGCGCCGCGTGCAGGTTGTTGAAATCAGGGTCGCTGTCGACGGTTAGCGCTTGGTGGCTGGTTTCCCACGCGCTGATTTGTGCTGGGAGCGCTTGCCTAGCGTTGGTGCGCTCGGCATCGTTGGTCGCCGCTTGGACATCGCGGACGGCATTCATGAGTTCTACAGTGGTCAATTTTTGCTCGTCGGCGATTGTCACTTGTCTGGCAATCGCGTTTTGGCGACCCAACGCGGCTTGGTTAATCAACTGGGTGACCGTCAGCAGCGCCAAGAACAGGATAGGCATGGCGAACGCGCGTATACTAAAGTGGCTGGGGTCTCCAGTTGTCGGTTGCTTGGAAGGTTGCATCATGGGATCTTTCCCTCGTCCATATCCGCAGGGTCATAGGGATGAAACGGGCTGTGTGCCGGGATAACCTGCGTTCGGTATTCAGTATGGGCTGATTGTAACGAATTCTGATTACATTCCATTTTACGATTGGATACTCATTTGCGGCGTTAAGAAACGCTTGTTTATATTACGATGCTAGTCCGTACTATCATTTCCCGTAGTCTGCCAGTATAATGCGCGGCGTTTTGATCCGAATGTCCGGGTCTGGAAAGCGAGAATGAGCAACATGAGCATTGAAAAAATTGAGGACGGCGTGGTCGTCAGCATGACTTACTTGTTGGTGGTGGACGGCGAAGAAGCCGGACGCGCTGGCGAAGACGAGCCGTTGGAATACCTGCACGGGGCGGAAAACATCGTCCCCGGCCTTGAAACCGCATTGACGGGCAAGCGGATTGGTGACCGCGTTCAGGTGACCGTCCCACCGGCAGAAGCCTACGGTGAATATGACGAAGAAGAGATGGACGAGTTCAGCATGGACGAAATCCCCGGTTCGGAAAACCTTGAACTCGGTATGATCGTCGAAGTTGAAGACGATGACGGTTACATCTATGAGGGTTCGGTTGTCGAAATTGAAGACGGCGCGATTTTGGTTGACTTCAATCACCCGCTGGCTGGCAAGACGCTGAACTTCGATGTGACGGTGGTCGGCTTGCGCGCGGCGGACGAGGAAGAACTCGAACACGGGCATCCGCATTCGTTGGCGGGTATGTTTGAGGACGAAGACGAGGAATAACCTCTTTACTTCGCATTCGATAACGAACAGCATTTATGCTGTCCCTACAATTGTCTATTGCTGTAAGGACGCGACACATCGCGTCCGTCAGATTCCCTTCTAAACTTGTAATTTATTAATATCTGTGACCCATAATGGCTGAATTTATCCTCGCCTCAAGTTCCCCACGCCGCCGCGAACTGCTCGGCACGTTGGGGATTACCTTCCGCATCCTCAAGCCAGATATAGACGAGACTCAGCGTACAGGCGAAGCGCCGTTGGCTTATGTCCAGCGCCTCAGCCGCGAGAAGGCCGCAGCGGTCGTGCAGCAGTTGGATACGGCAGTAACCGTTTTAGCCGCCGACACCGTGGTGATCCTCAGTGCGGATACAATGGGCATCGAGGAAACGGGTGCGATTTTAGGCAAGCCCGCCGATGCTGCCGAAGCCCGTGCCATGCTCCGGCGGCTGCGTGGTCGTGTGCATCAGGTTTGCACGGCGATGACGCTGCTGGTGATCGACCCCGATGGGGCGCAGCGGGCCGAAACACGGGTGACGCGCACCGATGTCACCATGCGCGACTACACCGACGCGGAAATTGAAGCCTACATCGCGACCGGCGACCCGTTTGATAAAGCGGGCAGCTACGCCATCCAGCATCCGGTGTTCCAACCGGTCGCGCGGATCGACGGCTGCTATAGTAACGTGGTCGGTTTACCCCTGTGTACCCTGCAAACGATGCTCGCCGCGATGGGCTGGCTGAACATGACCCCGCAGGCTGTTTGTACGTGTAAAGCGGAGAATTAATTCGTTTTACCACAAAGCATGTGGAGAAACTAAGTTCACTAAATGGGAGGGTGTTCACCCATTTGATAGAGTACTTTCCGTAAATTGACCACTCCATTACGGTTGAGCTGCAACTCTTCAACAGTGGCGCGACCGATAGGCGTAATGCCTATGATGAGGCTGTAGAGCGTGTTTTGAAAAAGGAACAAGCTGTAATAAAGTAAGAGAATGACCACACAAAAAGCCTACCCAAGCGATTTAACCGATGAAGAATGGCAGCATTTACGGATACTGCTACCGCGAAAGCGCGGAAGAGGACGAACGCCGAAACATAATCTGCGCGAGATGCTGAATGCCA
>JAIUNI010000022.1 GCA_020161935.1 Chloroflexota bacterium | reverse complement strand
CATCATGCCACCCTTCATACTGTCCTGCTTGATTCCGCTCATCCGTTCGCCTATGCGGTCTTTCGAGCTTTTCGTGAGGAGTGGTTTTTCGCTCATTTGTCTCTTTCTTTGCACAAATTTTAGGAAGCGAAAATGGTTTGAGTTTACAAACTTTAGTGTCCTTTTTTATGGGTTCGGTTGGGTGATTTTAGAAAAGGTATTTCGTGTTCGGTAGATAATCATTATCAAGAGGCATATAATCGTTCTATTCAGTGATTGATATTGAGGGCTGAATTTATGGTTCTACAAACTCGATATGCTGTAAGCCATGAGGCATTTGACCATTTTATCGCTCTACCGGAGAACGCAGATCGTAATTTCGAATATATCGGCGGGGAGATTGTTGAAGTGGTATCGAATGGGAAATCTTCTCGAAAAGCGGCTGATTTGATTATTTATGTGGGCAGCCATGTAAAGTCTAACCGCTTAGGTCGCATGACAGGCGCAGATGGTGGTTATGTGGTGTCGGGTGAGGATTACATTCCTGATGCGGCCTTCATGTCCTATGCTCGCCAGCCAGTTGCTTCGGATGCCGCTTATAATCCGGTTGCGCCCGATTTAGCGATTGAAGTGCTTTCTCCCGGTAATGCGGGGGGTTATGACGAGCGCGAGAAAATGCTGCGGAAAATTGGCAATTATCTTGCTGCTGGAACCGTATTGTGGTTGGTTGACCCCGAACAGGAAACAATTGATGTGTATATCCCCGGTAATCCCCGGCAGACGCTGCGTGCGGGTGATTTTCTTGAAGGCGGCGATGTCTTACCGGGTTTCCGGTTAGCTGTCGCAAGCGTATTTAGCGAATAGGTTTATCCAGTTCACAGTTTGCTACACATTCAAGGTGAAGAGCAGCCAGCTTGCCCCACGCTGAGTCAGGGGCGGTGGTGTAGATGGCGACATATTCGGTAAGCGCTTGGTCGGGTCGGTTGAGGGCTTCGAGGGCGAGGGCGCGGTAATAGTGCAATCCATCGGTCAGCAGCGGTATAATCCCTTTCTCATGGTACAAAATCGCCTTATCAATTCGTTGAAGAGCGTAGTGATATCGATTAGTAAACATAAACTCACTAATTTTACCCATTTCGTTAAATAGTTCAGCATCGCTCAAAAGGGATGGTAAAGACGGCATATCTTCATGAGGGTTATTTGTTGGTTGGTTCGCTAATGGTATAGGCGATACATATGTTTTGGAATACGCATCCCATCGATAGGTTGCTGAGACAAAAAGGTTTTGTCCATTAGCGTTTGAAAATGACCACGCTCTAATTCCAGTATCATCCTTAAAAAGTGTGCGTGTTGATTTCTGATCACAAAGGGGTATTGTCAACATTTCTACCATTTCGGTATCTTTTAAATGCCAAATTTTGAAATCCCCTTTGTTACCTTGACCAGTAGACTCACATTGCGCCCAACCAACCCTAATGTCATAAAAATCCCCATCCCTATTTGATACAAAAGCATAAGAGTCGAGGTAAATCCAATCCACTAACAAAATTGTTTTACC
The DNA here is from genome assembly GCA_020161935.1 of Chloroflexota bacterium. GTDB lineage: Bacteria > Chloroflexota > Anaerolineae > Aggregatilineales > Phototrophicaceae > CFX2. Next base: position 70,987 of record JAIUNI010000022.1, on the reverse strand, counting down.
ATCCGGTGCTAAGAGAAATTCGAGTGTGCTAAAGGGATTAGGCCGGCGCACATTTGGACGTGAAATTACCAGATCATTTTTATTAGGAACAAATAAGATTGGCGGAACTCTGGCTACAGGCCAAATCAGCCACTCATCCTGTCCATCACCGTTTAGATCAGCATGAAATTCACTTTCAACCTCAATTCCTGTTGCAACAACTTGTTCTAGTAGCGATTGACCAACCTGAAACGATTGCTTAGATAAAGTTTCATCGATTAAACGCGGGGCATCACAGCCTGCTTTTTCAGGTTCAGGCGGGGAATTATCTCCTACACAGCATGGATAATTGCTTCGCCCTACTACAATATTTGAGGGAAGATTGTACCCCGTCATTGTACGGTGATACCGCCAAAACACGTTATACGCAGTCGCACAGAATGCAAATGATGTCACCGGAGCGCCAGAAAGATTTTGTATAAGCGTATCCATCATTTCAGAGGTTAAGGTCTCGTTTAACAATTCGGCTCGCAGCAGTCGAGCGTCCTGATACCGTCCTACCAATGCATAAGCTATGGCTAAACGGGCTTTGGCGTACTGGGTCATTTCGTCGCGTTCGGGCTGTTCAAAGTGATTGCCAGAGGCACTTTCCCAACCCAGTTGGATGCCTTCCTCATAGAGCGGAATAGCCTTTGCAACATCGCCGTTCCACATTAAAGGCTCGGCTTCTTTCATCGCACAGCCTAACGTTGCTTCACGATTAACGTTTTCTTTTGAAATGCGATAGTTTGCACCATCCCAATCCCAAACCACTTCGGTGGTAATTAGGCAGCCCCAATTGTCGAAATTTTCATCAGTTTGTCTGATTTCTTGAGGCGTATCGTTGTCGAGATTGGTAAACTCAACGTCACCTGACAAACATGCTGTGGTTGGTTGTTCAGCGATTAAGTTGGCAATATTACCATTACCCCAACCAATGACATTGAAGTACTTACACCAATCATGGTAACCATGATAGTCATCATAAATGGGCCATTCAGAGCGACCATCTGCGTTAAAATCTGAAATTGCACCGACACTTATGTTGCTAAAATTAAAAGGTTGTTGATAATCGCTATTTAGAACGCTAGTTATTTTGTAGCCTTCTTTTAAAGATGTGTCCTTTTGTAAAACAAGGTATTCTTTTATAGACCCAAATGACAATGTTACGGCGTAGTCATTAACCTTATCACCATCAAAGTCAGCAGCTTTTGCTTCAATGAAAAACCCCGGTATCTCCGGTTGAGGCTGTTTTGATAAGTCGGTTGGATTGTCTCGCAGCCAAGATTGAAATAAAGGAATGTCCCACATTTGGTCGGAAAACTTTTCTATCGCTAGAGGCGAATACATGCTTGTTACAGCCTCATAGAATGCAATCAAATCATTAAATGGCTGCTGAAACAACGTTTCATAAGTGTACGTTTGACTGACCTGATAGCTGATAATGTCACTTAACGGAATATTGGGAACTTTGCCGTAAGAAGGTGGCAATGCTTCATGCCATAACTTGACCGCTTCGGGTACGGTCGTTATAAAGGCTTGCACATCCGACACGCGCAAACGATATTCAGGTGTTGGAGTGTCCTGCGCGTGGGCGGCGCTGAGGGTAAGAGTGACCACGAACAGCGCGATAATCAACCTGTAGGTCATGACTGTCCCTTAACTAAATAAAAACGGAGCATACCATCTCTCTAGTATGCTCCGTTCGGGTATGCTGTGCCTGACGGTTAGCCGCCGCGTTCAGGCCGTGACGAGTTCAAACACGGTATCGGTGATGGTGGGGTTGGCGGCTGCGTCCATCGGCTCCATCTCGAAATACGGTTCATCATTCCAGTAGGCGCTGATTTTGCCCGGCAGGATGAGATCGCCGAATGAGGCGAGGTCTTCCGACAGGCGGACGGTGAACGTTTCGTGCCTGCCGGTGTCGGGGTTGAGGCAGACAGTATCCACGAAGTCGAGCTTCTGGTCAGGGTGCAGGTGTAAACTGACCGCGCCATTGATGCGGGTGTTGCAGGCTTCGAGTTGGTTTTCGCCGGCGCTGGTGAGCTTGACGAACATTTCACCGAGGGGGGTGAGCATGACGGCTGCAATTGCCCATAGGCGCTGCTGCATGGACTGAACCGGTTCGAGGTCATGAGTCATCATGGTGGACTTCGCGCCGCGCGAGGTGCGGTAGGTTTTGCCGTCGAAGGCTTCCGTGCCGCTGTTCAACTGCACGCCGACGGCTTTCACGGCGAAGTCCCAACGCATTTTGTCGGGGAAGCAAAAACGACCGATGGCTTCCACGGGAACCCATGTTTTCACGGGGCCGATTTTGGCGCGGACGCGACCTTTGAAATTGATATGCAGACTTTCGAGGGCGGGAGGGCGTAAGCCGTAACGGGCTTGAATGGCCTTGCGAAGCAAATCCTTGGCCTGCGGATCACCCTGCGCTAACAGTAAAACCGGCATTATTTCTCCCTACTTGCGAACCTGATACATCTTTATAAATTTATATTTAATTGATTATCAATCGTTTGAAAGATACATTTTACTCTCATTAGTCTGATTCTAACACGCTTTGGCTTGCAGCTTAATTGTGGATGTAACAATTGTTTAATTTTTCTAACCTTCGAGCATGATTTTGACCGCTTATTTTCTGCTATCATCAACCTATGCGAATACTGCACTTAACCCCCTATTATGCGCCAGCGTATGCGTTCGGCGGTGTCGTGCGCTCGGCTGAGGGTATGACGCGGGCGCTGGCACGGCGCGGTCATACCGTCACGGTGCTGACGACTGATGCGCTCGACCAACAGTCGCGTTATGACGGCGTGCTGGACTCGGTTGAGGGGGGCGTACAGGTTGTGCGCGTGCCAAACCTGCTGCCGACGGTGCGCGGACGCTATAACCTGTCTACCCCGCAAAAGATGGCGAAACGGGCGGCTGAACTGCTGCCGGATGTGGATGTCGTCCACTGCCACGAGTTCCGCACGGTTGAGAATTTGCTAGTGACACCATTGGCAGCACGGTTGGGCAAGCCACTGGTGCTGTCGCCGCACGGGACGCTGGCACAGGAGACAGGACGCGGCGGCTTGAAGCGCCTGTGGGACAGGACGTTGAGTTCGGCGGTGGCGCTGCGGTTCGGTCAGGTGGTGGCGCTGTCGCAGGCGGAACTGGCGGATATCGAGGCGCTGTGGCCGATGTTCGGGCGGCGGCGTGTACCAACGACGTTCAGCATTATCCCCAACGGCGTTGATCCCGCTGATTATGCTGACCTGAGCGGGCGGGGAGCCTTCCGTGCGAAGTACCAGCTTGGCGACGCGCCGGTGTGCCTGTTCATGGCGCGGCTGCATCCACGCAAGGGGGTTGGCCTGCTGGTGGAGGCGTTCAAGGCGGCGGGTTTGCCGGATGCGCGGCTGGTGATCGCGGGGCCGGATGAGGGGATGCTTGATACACTGCGCCCGATGCTGGATGCGCGGATAGTGGTCACAGGGTATCTGGGCGGGGCTGACCGTTTAGCGGCGTTCGCGGCGGCGGATGTGCTGGCGCTGCCGGCTGTGGGCGAAGGGCTGCCGATGGTGGTGCTGGAGGCGATGGCGGCGGGTTTGCCGGTGATTGTGTCGCCGGGGTGCAACCTGCCGGAAGTGGTGCAGCATGGCGCGGGGCTGGAAGTTGAGGCGGTGGTGGAACCGTTAAGTGGGGCGCTGCGGTCACTGCTGCCGGATGCGGCGCGGCGGGCGAGGATGGGCGCGGCGGCACGGGCGCTGGTGAACGAGCGTTTCACGTGGGATGCGGTGGCGGCACAGTTGGAAGGACTGTACGAAAAGTAGATTTGAACCGCAGAGACAAATACATTTCACCACAGAGACACAGAGGACACAGAGAAGAGTTAACCGCAGAGGCGCGGAGAGCGCAGAGAAAAGGCAGAGAAGGATTCACCACAGAGGACACAGAGAAGAATTAACCGCCAAGTCGCCAAGAACGCCAAGAAATACGGAGACGGATTCAACACAGAGTCGAGATGAGGTGCGGCCATGTTCAATAATGCTACGGCTTATAACGGATATGTGGGTCGGTGGAGCCGGTTCGCGGGTGAGCAGTTTGTTGACTGGTTGGGTGTTCCACAGGGGTGCGATTGGCTGGATGTGGGCGCGGGGACAGGCGTGCTGACGCAGGTGATCCTTCGGCAAGCCGCACCTCGAACGATAGTGGGAATCGACATCTCGGCAAGTTATATCGAGCAAGCGCGCCGTGATGTTCAGGACGCGCGGGTTGACCTGCGGGTGGGTGATGTGGACACGCTGGCCGGCGAGGGGCTAATGTTCGACGCGGCGGTGGCGGGGTTGGTGCTGAACTTCGTGCCGTCGCCGGTGCAGATGGTGGCGACCATGCAGCAGCTTGTGAAGGCAGGGGGAACGGTGGCGGCCTATGTATGGGATTACACGGGGCGCATGGAGATGATGCGGCACTTCTGGGACGCGGCGAAAGCGATTGACGCGACAGCCGCCGGAGCCGCCTCCAGCACACAATACACGCTATGCCAGCCGGACGCGCTGCGGGCGCTGTTTGAGCAGGGGGGGATTCAAAGTGTCGCGACGACATCGCTGGATGTGCAGACAACCTTTAAGCACTTTGACGATTACTGGCTGCCGTTTTTAGGGGCGCAGGGTTCGGTGTCGAAGTATCTGCTGTCGCTGGATGAGACCATGAAACGCGCTTTAACCGAGCAACTGCGGAAACAACTGCCTTTTAACGCCGATGGTTCGATTGCGCTGATCGCACGGGCGCTGGCGGTGAAGGGGCGCGTGGGGTGATGCGGCGCGGCTCTACAAACCTCCACACGCATCGGGTAAGATAGCCATCCTTGAGCTGACCACGGCGGTTGGCTCACCGTTATCTGGAAAAATAAATGTCTGCGGAAGCCTTGTTTCTTGCCCTGCTGATTTTTGCCCTGCGTGTGTTCAACAATGCAATCGGTACGGTGCGTGTGGTGATGATCACACGCGATATGCGCTTCTGGGCGGCGGTGCTGGGGTTCATTGAGGCGCTGACGTTCGTGGTGGTGATCGCGGGGGTTGCCAAAGACCTGAGTAACCTGCCGAACCTGATGGCTTACTGCCTCGGTTACGCGGTGGGTGGTTACGTCGGAATGGCGATTGAGGCGCGGTACATCGTGAGTTATGTGGAAGCAACGGTCGTCAGCACCATTCACGGGCATGACATCGCGGTGGCACTGCGGGAGCGCGGCTACGGGGTGACGGAAGCGCACGGCTCCGGCAGGGATGGCGAGGTGACGATTCTCCGCAGTGTGATTCAACGGCGGGACGCGGCGGATTTCAAAGCAGCGGTGCATCACATCCACGCCGCAGCGTTCGTGTCGCTGGTGGAAGCGCGGGCGATTGAACACGGGTGGCTGCGGCAGATGCGCTAAAGCAAGTTTAAGTCGAGAAGAAATCCAGCAATACCGGCGCGAGCAGGTTCGGGTCGACGTTGTGTGTTTGGCCTTCAAGGACAACCTTCTTCGCGTTCGGTATCACTTCGGTAAGTCCATCGGCAGTCGTGAGCATGAAGGGGAATGTGGCGCTGCCGACCATAACCAGCGTCGGGATGTTGATCGCGGCGGCTTGTGCCGTTGGGATGGTCGAGTCGTCGCCGAGAATGGCTGCGTCATAAGCCAGCGTCGGGGCGATACTTTCAAATACTGCCCACGCGGGTGACTGCTTCATCCCCTCAATCGCCTCGTCAGGCGTTCCCACCAGCCGCATAAAATGGCCGATGGCATCGCCTTTGTGACCGGCTGCCAGTGACCCGGTGATGTTCTGGCGATAGGTGCGCCATGCGGACACGGCTGTTGGGTCGTCGTTGTAGGGGACTTCGTAGACGGCGAGCTTTTGAACCTTGCCGCCGAGTTTGAGCGCTGCCTGTATAGCCAGCGCCCCGCCGGACGACATGCCAAACAGGTGAGCCGGACTTCCTAGCGCGTCGATAATCGCCTCAATATCTTCAATTTCGTGCTGGACTTCATAGGGCAGCGTGTCGGTGCTGTCGCCGCGTCCACGGCGGTCGTAGTGGATGACGGTGAACTTTGCCGCCAGCAGTTTGGCAAGGTGCGCGGTTTGCGGATCAAACACCCGATGTTGGATCGCGCCGCCGACGAGGACGAGGGTCGTGCCGCTGCCGTACGAGTCATAGGCGATCTTCGTACCGTCTGTTGAAATGACTGTTTCCAATTGGAGGCTCCTTTAAAGTCGATGCAAAAACCAATTTCACCACAGAGACACAGAGAAATTCAGCGTGTTTGATCTTTAGTGTAGAACTTAAGTTCGTTTTGCGCTAGGTAGAGAGGGATGGGTAGGACTACCTTAAGTGGTGGATGATTATTTTAAGCCCTCACCCTACGATGGTACGTTCGCAGGCTCACTCCACCATCAGCCCTCTCCCTCAGGGCGAGGGACTTTAAAGACTTTTATGGTTCATTTTGCGATGAAATAGACACAAAATGAATTTCCACCGTTTAGTGTGGTGCTACCGAGGGATGGTCTGATGCCAATTTACTTATTGGAATGGTAATTGATCGGGTTGCGCCGCTGAGGGCTAAAGCCACTCAGCTAACAAACAGACAAGTCCACTGAAGGGACTTCGAAAAGGCTTGTTGACCGACAAATTATTTACCCGCAATTTGTAAATCGCCATTACGCTGTTCTTACTCAAACAAGCAGTTGTGAAATGAATCCGTGTAGAGAGGCAATCAATGAACACGTATCCGCTCATTTTTTCTGGCTAGGTGGGTGTGTACAGCTTGGGTACGAGTACCTTATTCTAGAAAGTGGAAACCTGTTTGGAACCTTTCACGGTGTTCCAACGTCTTAGGTTATGAACGAAGAAACTACTCGTTGGGAGTAGGGATAGAGTCAGGAGGACTTTGAACATGCAAAATCAATTTGCGCTCAATCGTAATGGTTTACGTTTCGCCCCGGTTGTCGCCGTGGCCGCCTTGCTGGTCGGTGTACTCAGTTTTGCGATGCGCCCTGTCGCCGCGCAGGATACCCCAAATGCGAACGCGCCGGAACGCAGCATCACCGTCAGCGGTTCGGGCGAGGTATTCGGTACGCCGGACATCGCCTACATCACGCTGGGGGTTGACCAGTCGGATGCGGATGCGAGTGCCGCTATCGACAGCGCCAACACCACCTTAGCGGCCATCGTCGCCGCGCTGACCGACGCGGGTGTGGCGGAAGAAGATGTGCAGACCGCCAGCTACAACATTTACCCGGAAGACCGTGTTGACCCGGCCAGCGGCCAGCCGACTGGCAGCCGCGTTTACCATGTCAACCTGACGGTGAACGTCACCATCCGCGACATCAACAATGTGGGCGCAGTCATCACCGCTGGTTTGGGCGCGGGTGCGAACACCATCCACAGCCTGAGCTTCGGGATTGCCGACACCAAGTCGCTGGAAGCGGAAGCCCGTAAGGCGGCAGTAGCCGACGCGCTCGACCGCGCCCAGCAGTTGGCTGACGTGAACGGCGTGACGCTCGGCGAGCCGGTCATGATTAGCGAAACCTTCATCAATACAGTTTCGCCGGTTCTGAACCGTGCCGGTGGCGGCTTCGCGATGGATATGGCCGCGCCGCAGATTAACGCGGGGCAGTTGAGCGTGGGCATCACCGTCAACATCACCTACGCCATCGCTGGCTAATGAGGTAGGGGTTGCTTGCAGAAGGGGCGGACACAGTTGTCCGCCTCTTTTTGTTTGTCCTATCGTTGGTCGCGCACAACCAAGTCATCATAACTCACAGAGCAAGGTCTCCGGCTGAGGGTGCTGTAGCTCAACAGCATGAAACCCAAGTTATTTCCATAGCGTGTCCCAAGTGCGTCTGATCTCTGTTTCCACACCTCTCGCCCATTAAAGTACAGGGTATAAACCCCATTTCGGGACTCTAGGCTAATGGGGAACGTGCCGCCAATATCAGGCCAGAATGCGCCCCGATCATACGCTATTGGAAACTGTTCGGTATTGCCCGGTTGATCCCAATACGCGGCACGCGGCACGCCGCCGTTCGACACACTCATAAACGCGGCGTATTGATTCTGGTCAGCGCTGCCTAACCCAAAACCAACCCCTAGCCAGTTCCAGCAATCCGGCGTAATCGTGACATTCGCCTCAATATAAAAATCATCGGACACGCTCAGATTGGGAACAGGCAGCCAGTAATTATTGCCTTCATCCACTTTTACGGTCATCCGACCGTCTTGGATCGTCGCTAAATTCCCATTAGCGGTCGGGAAGGTATCCCAGTTATTGCGGTTATCATCAAACGGATCGGTAAACGGCAGGCCAGCAGGCGGCGGTGCTGTCGCTGTATCGCTGTCATGTGTTTGCAAAGCTGTAATCGTGGCCTCGTATGCGGCGGCAGTTCCTTGGAAGTTGACCGCCGCGAGGGTGGATTGCAGTTGCAGCACAGCTAATGTGGATTCTTGCGCCAAACACGGGTTATCCTGCGCCGAAACTTTAGGCAGTAAACAGGTACTCGCAAAGTTTGGGAAGGCAAACGGAATCACCGCCATGATGAACAGCAGCACTGTTGTTATTGCAATCCCATATAACGTCCGCTTTGAGGTCATAACACGCTCCCGTTCGCTTATTTTACACATCGAAATGTAACCGATTTATCCGAGAAATCCGCCGATACTTCGGCTTCCACCACTGCTGAACTGATGAGCAGTGCCTGTTTGCCCGACTGGTCAGTAACCCATTCTCGTAAATTGCTGATACTTATGTTCGGTTTGGCTTTGTTCCACTCGCTTACCGTCGGCAGCCGTCCACCAATGCTCACACAGTAGTCCCGCGCCCCGTACCACGTCACTTCAATCATCGATTGGTTTTCAACACCGCTTGTAACCACCCACTGATTACCAGATACTTCTAGTTGAAAATCGGCATCATCCGTATCAATAATTTCCTCGTCGTCTACAACGCTTCGGCTCGACGTGGGGCGCGGTCGCGCATTCAGAAAGGCTACATACTCGGCATGAGTGATCGAGTTCAGGGAAATTGTATAGGCATCGTTCGCCTGACCGTAGGCATCTGAATAGTCTGACGCGGTAATTGATAGGTAGAGAAATTCCACAGGTGTTGATGAAGGTGATGGCTGGTCAGCCGGTGTAATCGTCGGTGAGTCCGTGGGTGTAAAAGGTGGGTTGGTCGGTGCGACGACGGGTGAGGCCGTCCGATTGATGGCTGCCGTCGTCGGGGTAAACGGTGTTAACGTACTGGTATTACCGGGGGTTGGCGTGGGTGGGGCATCTGTAGAAGCGGGTGTTCGCGTCGGTAAGGCGACGACTGTTTGTACATTATTGGGGAACAATTCCTTGATGCGGTCTGATATAGAAGTCGGCAAAACGATTAATATCACAACAGCCACAACCAGCAGAATCACAGCGCCAATAGCAGTACCCAAAGTGCCGCCTATATTTTTCAACATCTCATCAATTAATGAACGGCATCCCGGCGGTTTTTTATCAGAATCGGCGGATGGTTTTACAGGTTTTTTGTCGGCTGCGGGCGGCAATGCGGATGGTTTTACGGCTTGTTTATCGGCTGTGGATGGCAGCGCCGTTGCTTTTGAAGAAACAAGTTCCTCTAGCTGGAGAACAATCTCATTCAACAGGGGTGAATGAGATTGGCTGCTCTCATACTCAAGATACTGCAATGAAACAATTTGTATCGGCGTGTCAGCCTTATCAACGACCACCGGAATAAGGAACTTTCGTAATCGTTGGGCGTACTCAATCTCATTGATGACGAAACTCACCCCTTTTTCGCCATCAGGGTCGCGGCTCACATCTTTTGAAATCAGTACAATTACAACGTCCGACTTGCGTATCTCCGCTTGAATTTGCGCCGCCCACGATCTGCCGGATTTGAGCGTAGTATCCATCCATACGGTAACGTTTTCCAATTGAGAGAGTTGGCGGGTCAGTTCAATGGCAAGGTTGCGCGTATCCGCTCTAGCATAGGAAATGAAGATGTGCATATTGTTTGATGTGAGTAATTATGACTAGATGAGATTATAGCAATAACTATTCAATTCCGCATTTCACGCACACTTGCCGTTATCATTCCAGCGCCAAGTCCGCCAGCAGCGGCAGGTGGTCAGAACCGACCGCCTCGCCCTGCCACGCGCGAACGGTGCGGAGGCCGTCGCTGTGCCAGATGTAGTCGATGCGGATGAGCGGAGGCAGCCACGCCGGTAGCCCACGCGCCCGCGCCACAGGCCAGCTCCCACCGAGGCCGCTCCCCGCCTGCGCGAACGAATCGTGCATCGCGCCCGCCAGTTGGTTGTAGGTGACGCTGAAGTCGCTGGTGTTGAAGTCACCCGCCAGAATGTAGGGCAGCGGCTCGTCGGCGAGGTGCGCCAGCAAGCGGTCAATCTGCTGGTTGCGGAGGGTGTCGTCAAAGGCCAGCGCCACCTGCACGTAAAACTCCAACCCGCCAACAGTGATGGCCTCGTCATCCACCGGCCATGCCAGATGCACGGTATACATGGCGACCTGCTGCCCGTCGATGGCGATCACCGTTCGCACGGGCGCGGGGGTATCCGGCAAGCCCAACTCCACAAATTCGGTGCTGACGATGGGATAGCGCGAGAGGGTAAAGTTATCGCCGAAGCGCGTTTCGTCGTGCTGGTTGGATTGGTAGGGGTAGCGATCCGCGAGGCCGGTTAGCCGTTCGCTGGCGTAGGCGGGGGAGACTTCTTCAAGGGCGATGATGTCCGCACCGGTTTCGCGCAGCCATGCCTCGGTGCCGCTGATGTCGTGACGGTTGCCCCACACGTTCAGGGTCGCCACGCGGATGGTTTTGTCACTCGCGGCGGCAGGCACCGGCTTGGGAATGAAGCGTGGGCCGATCCACACAAGGAGCAGTAACAGCACGGGCAGCAGCCGCAGCAGGGCTAAACGACTGCGAGCCAGCAGTGCCAGCAGCAGGAGTGGCACCAGCGGCAGGAAGGTGAAGTGGGCGAAGCTGTTCAGCAGCGAGAGTTTAGGCTGTTCGTCACCTGCCACCAGCCGCAGCAGCATGTACACGGCCATCAGCAGCAGGTAGCCGAGCGCCAGAATGTTGATGAGGCGGGTGAAAATGGATGTTTGGGGTGCGGGTGTTTCGTTCACGTTGTTAATCGTCTCATTACCTTGTCAATATTCAGCCGCATTGTGCGCCATGCCGCCTTGCATCCGGCTATATGGCTCATTATGGCTGCGGGTTGGGATGCTATAATCGCGGGTGCATTGAACCCCCTATAGTTAAAAGGAATTGATGATGCAGTTATCCGATTTACAAGTCAAAATATTTGCGGACGGCGCGGATTTGAACGGCATCCTCCGATTGGCGCAAAATCCGCTGGTGCAGGGCTTTACCACTAACCCCTCGCTGATGCGGAAGGCGGGCGTGACGGATTACACACGCTTCGCCCACCAAGTTTTGGAAGCGATTACCGACCGTCCGATTTCGTTCGAGGTGTTCAGCGACGAACTGGATGAGATGGAAGCCCAAGCACGGAAGCTCAAGGGGTGGGGCGAGAACGTCTACGTGAAAATTCCTGTGACCAACAGCCGGGGCGAATCAACCGCGCCGCTGATCCGCAAACTGACCGGTGAAGGGGTGAAGCTGAACATCACGGCGCTGCTCACGCCTGACCATGTGCGGACGATCAGCGCCGCGCTTAAGGGGGGGGCACCGTCGGTTGTTTCGGTGTTCGCGGGGCGCATCGCGGATACGGGTGTTGATCCACTGCCGATTATGCAAGAGTCGCTCGACATCCTGAAAGAGACCCCGACCGCCGAACTGCTGTGGGCAAGCTGCCGCGAGGTGTTTAACATCTTCCAAGCGGACACGATGGGCTGCCACATCATCACCGTGACGCATGACATATTGGGCAGTTTGGGCGTGGTCGGCAAAGACCTGACCACCTATTCCATCGAACTGATTAAGGTGTTTTATAACGACGCACAGGCTTCGGGATTTAAGGTTGAGTGAGGCATAGATGCGGTTCGATGGTGTGGACAGCCGCTTCACAGTACAATCTCGCGCATGAATCGACCCACATCAAAGGACAAGTTTCTCATGCGCTACCGCCGGATGCCCATCGAAGTTGAGTCGCCGGAGCAGTTTGGTTACGGCAACATCGACTGCAACCTTGCCGAAAGTTCCGTGACTGATGGCCTGATGAACGACCTCGGCATCAACCTCGATGGCCTCGTGCTGATGTACGGCGACCACTACGGCAAGCCTGAACTGCGCCAACTGATCGCCGCCGAGCATCCCGACCTGCAACCGGACGATGTGCTGCTAACGGTCGGCGCGGCGGCGGCGCTGTTCATCGTTTCAACCTCGCTGCTGGGTGCGGGTGACCGTTTGCTGGTCGCCTTCCCCAACTACGCCACCAACATCGAAACGCCGCGCCAGATGGGCTGCGAAATGGACTTTTATCCGCTGACGTTCGATAACGGCTTCCGCATCGATGTAGACGAGATCATCAGCCGCATCACACCGGCAACCAAGCTCGTCAGCCTGACCTGCCCGCATAACCCCACCGGCAGCATGGTGAGCGAGGCCGACCTGCTGCGCCTGATCGCTGCGGTTGAGGCGAAGGGTATCCGGCTGCTGTTTGACGAAACCTACCGCGAGATGAGCTTTGGCGCGGTGCTGCCGCCAGCCGCCGCCCTGTCGCCGAGCGTTATCAGCGTGTCGTCGCTCTCCAAAACATATGGCCTCCCCGGCATTCGCATGGGTTGGCTGATCTGCCGCGATAAGTCGCTGATGGAAACCTTCCTCGCCGCGAAGGAGCAAATCTTCATCTCGAACTCGGTGGTGGATGAGGAAATCGCCTACCAATTCCTGCTGCGGAAGGCTGAACATCTCGCGCGGATTAAGGCGCACATCAACGACAACTTCGCGGTCGTCAAAGCGTGGATGGCCGAGCAAACCGATTTCGAGTGGGTGGAGCCGCAGGGCGGGTGTGTGTGCTTCCCGCGCATCAAGCCGGATTCGGGTGTGGATGTCGAGAAGTTCTATAAACTGCTGAACACGGTTTATAAAACCTTCACTGGCCCCGGTCACTGGTTTGAGTCGGACAGGGCGCATATGCGCGTCGGCTTCGGCTGGCCGTCTAAGGGCGAACTCACGCGCGGGTTAGCCAACATCACACAGGCGCTCGACGCGGCGAAGGATTAGGCTTGATATTCGAGCGTGCGTCCATCTATACGGTTCGATAGTCACTAGGATAACACGATGCGAACTTATCCAGATTTTACGTGGGAATGGATTATTCAAAGTTGTGGACAAAAATGTAATCAATTGCAGCATGGTCAGGAATTCGACACGTTGCCTGATCGAATACAGAATTATATTTTGTCTGCGCGTGGCATCATAACCATTATCCCTAAACTTCGCGAACATTCTCAACTTGATAAACTTGTACCTATGAAATCTCTAATGTATCTCCGGTGGTTTCCTTCCAAAACTAGGGAAATATGTTTGGATTATGACGAAAATAAAGGAGAATATAGGCTCGCAATTCTGGCGATGCAGGGTATCGAGATAGAAACCATAATTGAACAAAAGATTGTCACTATCGACACCGCCGCCGACGAAGTTTACGCCCTCATCACCCAACTGCGCGACGACTAGCGCCAACCCTCTGTATTTCCTTGGCGTTCTTGGCGACTTGGCGGTTAAATCTTCTTCGCATTTATCTCTGCGCCTCTGCGGTTAAATCTTCTTCCTCAGCGCCGGAATGACCTGCTCGCCGATGATGCGGATGCCCACGTCAGGGTTCGTCAGCCCGTGCGGCGTGCCGAACTCCACCCGCCCCGCGCCTGCCGCGAAGCATCGCTCGGCCTGCGCGATCAAATCCGCCGCGTTACCCGAAAACGCGAACCGGTCAAGCAGCTCGTCGGAGATCAACCGTGCGCCTTCCCGCGCCTCGCCTTTGTCGGCGTGAACGCGCAGCCGTTCCACCAGCTCCGGCTCCACCTGCACCGTCGGGTCGAGGGGCGCGACCACCGGCAGGTACAGCACCGCCGCTTCCCGCGCCGCCTGTCGTGCGGCCTCGCGGTCGTCATCCACCACCGTCACCGCGCCCAGCACCACGCTCACCGAACCTTCCGCGCGTCCGGCGAGGCGTTCGCCTTCTGTGATGTAACCCTTCATCACCGCGACTACATCGGGGTTGGCTGAACCGCCGACCTTGACCTCGTCCGCCAGTTCACCCGCCAGCGCACACAGCTTCTTGCCCCACGAGCCAATCATGATGGGGATAGGCTTCTCCGGCAGCGGATAGGGTGCGCGGACGTGCGGCGCGACCTTATACAGTTCGCCGTCGTAGCCACCGGCCTCGCCGGAAAGCAGCTTGCGGACGATGTGGATGGTTTCGCGGATGGCTTGTATCGGGCGGTTCACTTCGGTTACGCCGTGGTCTTCCAGCCACGCCCCCCGCGCCAGCCCCAAATACGCCCCGCCGGAAGCCGCGCTCGCCAGCAGTGCCGTATCTGCCGCGATGTCCACCGGTTGCATCCGCGAAGGCGACACCGCCGCTGGCCCCAACCGCGCCCGCCGGATGTGCGGAGCCATCAACAGCAGCGGGCCGTAGCTGGGGTGGAAGGGTGCGTCGCAGTACACGCTCACCGCGTCGAAGTCGTACCCGTCAACCAGCTTGGCGAGGGCGATATACTGCGCGGGTGTCTTGTCGGTCTGGAAGGCGATGCTCAGTTCGGGCATGGTGATGTTTAGCCAGTGAAATACAACGGTCGAGGCCGCGTATTGTAGCGCCAAACACCGCCAAGCCACTACAGGTTGATCTTGTGCCGCGCTGCCGTGGTCAACGCATTACATGAGAAGATTGGAATGTTGATCGGGACACCCGCTTTTCCCAATCACGTATAATGCGGATGTGTGCATCGTTCAGATGAAATGAGAACGTTATGACCTTCACCATCTACATTAGTGATATTAGTCCTGAACTTGCCAACGTCCGCGCGGTGCTGCTGGAGCAGATCACGCAAAAGGGGATGACCGCCGTTTGGCTGACGGACGAGGAACGCAGCCGTGCCGACCTTGTGGATACGGTGCGCCGTAAAATCGCGGCGGCGGATGCCTTCATAAGCCTCGTGACTTACGTGCATGGCTGGACACCACCGGACACGGGGACGAAATCGCTGGTGGAGATCGAGTGCGATCTGGCGCTGGAAGCCGTCAAGCCAGCGGCCATTCTGATGCCCGAAGCCAACAACACTATCGACACCACCCTCCGCATGTGGGCGCTCGACCAAACGGATGTCGAACGCGAGCATCAGCAGGCGTTCTGGGCGAAGCTGCGCGAACGCGGCGCGACCATCACCTACACCAGCGTGGCGGACTTCGCCGAGAAGCTGACCGATGTCCTCACGCGCTGGGCAGCGCAAACCCCACCACCGCCGCCCTCAGCCGTTTTGTCACAGGCTGCACCTGCCGCGCCGCCAGTGAGTCCGTCACTTTCCACGCGCGAACGGCGGGATATGCTGTTTCCCGCCGAGGCCGTCAACCTTGATGAACTGGCGGAGATCGTCGCCGAAAAGACCGCCGCGAAAGTCGCCGAGGCGCAGGAGAAGCGCGATAAAGAGATCGTTGAGCAGACGCTGAAATATAATGAGGCGATCAAGCTCAAACCCGGTCAATTGGTATTCGGGCTGCCGTCTGCCAGCAGCCAGTTCAAGGGGGATATTTTCATGATTATGCCCTTCGCCGATGCCTTCACCCCTATTTATACCGATGTGATCCGCCCGCTGGCAAAGGAACTCGGCCTCAGCATCAGTCGTGGCGACGAGTTCACCTCCGCGAATGGGGTGATTATGGGCGAGGTGTGGTCAGCCTTGAACAACTGCAAGTTCGTGATCGCGGAAATCACGGGCGGCAACGACAATGTGTTTTACGAACTCGGCATCGCCCACACGCTGAACAAACCGGCCATCCTCATCACCCAAGCACCGAAGGCCGAGAATGTGCCGTTTGACATCCGCCACCTGCGTTACATCCGCTACGAGAACACGGTTTCCGGCGGGGCAAAGCTGCGTGATGACCTGAAAGCCGGCATCACCCGCTTGCTAAGTGACCTCAACGAAGAATGGGGCAAGAAACCCTAGCCGTGGTCGTATTCCGAGAAATCCGGTTCGGTCGCGGGCGGATGAATTTCCGTCCGCAGCACCCACCCCGTTCCCATCATGCAAATCAGGCTCATCATCTGCGCGATTTGCGCGGGTGAATACTGCATGTTGTTGGTTTTCAGCCACCAGTTGACGATACCCACTTCCGCACCGGCTAAGTAGCTGCTAATCAGGTCGGTTGGGATGTTGCCGACTGTGCCATTGATCGCCAGCTTTTTAACCAGCTCGGTATGCATGATGCTGCTCAGGTATTCCATCACCATCATGAGGAAGGCCATCGAACCTTTTTCACTAAGCATCGCCTTATAGAAATCGGCATGTTCCGCGACGTGCTGAAAGTCCGAGTCCTCGACCCGTTCCATATTGGCGACCAGTTCGGTGAAATGTTCATCACTGAAAGTCTGGTGCTGCCGTTTTACAAGGTCGTCGTAAATCTCTCGCAGGCTGGAAAAGAGCAAGTCCTGCTTGTCGTTGAAGTGCAGGTAGAAGGTCGGTCGGGCGACGTTGGCGCGGTCGGTAATGTCTTGCAGCGTGATCGCCTCATAACCCTTTTCGGGAATCAGTTCGAGCAGGGCATCCCGCAGGAGTTGGCGCGTCCGTTCCTTACGGCGATCTTCTTTCCGGGGGGCAGTTGCTTCCATTTTTATAGACACCTTGTCTCGTATATTACAAACCCAAAATATTCCTTGTTGACAGCCGTCAGAAGGGGATTATGATTCGAATTATACGACAGGTTGTAAATAAAATGCCAACACGTCATTGGCTAAGGAAAACATCATGGCTGTTCAAACACTCCCACCGGGGCCGCAAGCCGCCCGTAACATCCTCCAGATTATTCAATTGATGCGTCAATTTCAGGCCGACTTGCTCGGTTTCACCAGCAAGAACTTCGCCCACTACGGCGGCATTTGGAAGATCGAAGCCGGTAAAGAAACCCAGTACATGATTTCGGACCCTGACCTTATCCAAGAAGTGACCGTCAAACAGGCCGACAAGTTCCATAAGAGCGCCGACTACGTTGACCCCGACCGCGGCCTCGCCCGCTTTTTGGGCAGCGGCTTGCTGACCAACGACGGCGAGTTCTGGAAGCGCCAGCGTAAACTGGTCGCGCCCGCCTTCCACACCAAACGCATCGAAGCCTACGCCCAAACGATGGTTGAGGCGACGCAGGCCATGCTCAACAACTGGAAGGGCAAGCACACGCTCGACATTGATGACGAGATGATGCGCGGCACCCTGCAAATCGTCGTGAAAACGCTGTTCAATGTCGATATTTCGGCGGAAGCCACCCGCATCGGCGACGCGATGACCGCCCTTCAGCACATGGTCGGCAGTAACAGCGTCATCGAAACCTTCCTTCCCCTGTGGATACCGACTCCCCAGCGGGCGCGTTCCAAGAAGGCTGTTAGCGACCTTGACGAGATCGTCTATCGCCTCATCGGTGAATGGCGCAAGAAGGGCGAGGACAACGGCGATTTGATGTCCATGCTGCTGCTGGCGCGGGACGACGAGGGCAGCGGCATGAGCGACAAGCAGGTGCGCGATGAAGCCGTGACCCTGTTCCTCGCCGGACACGACACCACCGCCAACACGCTCAACTGGACGTGGTTCATGCTCGCCCAAAATGCCGAAGTTGAGGCCAAACTGCACCACGAAATTGACACGGTGCTGGAAGGCAGGCTGCCCACGCTGGCTGATCTTCGCCGCTTGCCCTATGCCGAGATGGTCATTAAAGAGTCGATGCGCCTGTTCCCGCCAGCCTATTTCTTCGGGCGCGTGGCAATCGAGGATGTGCAGTTGGGCGGTTATACGGTCGCCAAAGGTACAAGCATCGGCATCTCGGCCTATGCCGCGCACCGTGACCCGCGCTGGTGGAACGAGCCGGAACGCTTCCAACCGGAACGCTTCGCGCCCGAAAACGCCGAGAACATCCGCAAGTACAGCTACATTCCCTTCGGCGCGGGGCCGCGCGTGTGCATCGGCAACAGTTTCGCTATGATGGAAGCCCACCTGATGCTGGTGATGATCGCCCAGCGTTACCAACTGCGCCTTTCGCCGGGGCAGGTTGTCAAGCCCGACCCGCTGCTGACCATGAAGCCCAAGGGCGGCTTGCACATGCTCCTCCAAGAACGGAACGTCAGTCGTCAGTTACCAGTTGACAGTTATCAGTTGGATGCGATGGCCGTTGGGGACTAATCCCCATAAACGGGATCTCCTGTAGGGAACGGTATTACAAACTCGATAAAGTAGCTAATGAGGGAGCACACAGGTGCTCCCCTACGAGAAGATTATCGGTGCGGTCGGTGGCGCGGACGAGATGTATCTCGTCCCTACATCAGAAATCAGCCTTTTAAACGCGCTCTCTGACCCTCACGCTCTCAATTCCTCATTTACCCCGACGCGGCTTCGGTCGCTTCGGGCGTGGCTTCGGCGCTGCTCGCCAAGAACGGGTTCGGCGAGACTTCCTGCGGGTCAACTCCGGCCACATAGGTGAACAGGTCGTCGATGACCGCATGGGCAGAAGCCAAGCCGCCAAAGCTCATCCACTGTTGAGCGCCCACGCGGTACGCCTGTCCCGACTGTACGGCAGGCAGCGCTTGCCAGATGGGGTTCGCGAGTGTGGTCGCTTCCAAATCGCCGCCATCATCGTTTGCCCCGCCCACCACGTACAGCAGAATGTCGCCCGCGATGTTCGTCACGCCTTCATAATCGAGCCGTGCGAAGCTCTCCTCATCGGTGCCGCTTTCAAAGTCGGGACGTATGATACCTGCCTCGGTCATCACCGCAATCGGCGCATAGGCGTTGGGCGCTTCACGGTACAGTTGAAATCCGTCCGGTACAACGCGGATGAAAGACACCGTCACATCCTCTGGAATTAGGGCTTGGAGGTCGGCAATACGCGCATCGTAGGCTTCAAACGCGGTTTCTGCCCGTTCGGGTACGCCAGCCGCAGCCGCGATAGTGGTGTACCAGTCCTTCCAGTTACCGGCAGTAATCAAAACCGTTGGTGCAATTTCGCTAAAGGTATCGTATGTGGCGGAATGGAAGTAGGCATCGCCGATCAGCAGGTCAGGGTTCAGCGCGGTAATAGCCTCCAAGTTGGGCGCTTCGAAGCCGCCAACCGCCTCAATCCCCGCGATGGCTTCGGCTGAAAGTGCCAGTGGGAAATCGCCATCACTGGAATAGCTGGCCGCCCCGACGAGGGGCAGACCCATTTCGACGCTCATCTGTAGGGAATAGAACGGATCGAGCGTCACGATGCGTTCGGCGATCTCCGGCACGCAGACCGGCGCGAGGATGCTCTCACTCTCAAAGGGGCGGAAGCCCACTTCGCACTCGGTCAGCGTGGTCGTGTCTTGCGCGGCGAGCGGGGCGATGCTGGCGAGCAGCAGTGCCAGCAGAATCAGCATCGTAAACTTACGCGATTTCATAACGTTTTCTCACTCCATAAATACAGAACCATTGAATCGATTGGTGAAAATCCGCATACGAGACTAGCAGACCTGCTACGGCGGTTTCCACACGGCTGATTAAAAGAGGAATTACCGTGCAGGAGCGAATGCTTAACGAGCATTAAAGCTGCTCATTCGGCTTTTGGATGATGGCGTTCACGTCAATTAACCTTTTGAATAAGCGATGTTGTATATGATTTCCACAGGAACGCACTCATTGATTTAACAGCGCGAGATCATTCAACGGTGACTGATTTGGGAAATCCTCATCGGTCGGGCTAAAATCGCCTTTGACAACCTGCCTAACCAACGAGGATCACGATGAGACAGCACAAGGATGCGTTTGAAAGCCGTTTGTTCACCGTCGAGGAACGGGATCGCATTCAAGCGCGTATCCTCGAAATTGCCCACGCCGACCGCCGGATTGTTGCCGGGGCGCTGCTCGGCTCGCTGGCGAAGGGCGCGGGTGACCAATGGTCTGATCTCGATCTGTCGTTTGGCCTCGCCACCGGAACCGACATTCATGCCGTGCTGGACGATTGGAGCGGGCATATGGGGCGCGAGTTTGACGCGGCGGTGCTTTTCGACCTGCCGCGCTTGACCTCCATTTACCGCGTGTTCATGCTCCCGAACAATCTACAGGTCGATCTGTCGTTTACGCCGGAAACCGATTTTGGGGCGCTCGGCCCGAAGTTTACCCTGCTGTTCGGGAAGGCGGTCGAGCGGGAACAATTCGCTCCGCCCAAGCCGGCTCAACTGTTTGGGCTGGCGGTACACCATGCCGTTCGGGCGCGGATTTGTGTCGAGCGCGAACGCCTGTGGCAGGCCGAGTACTGGATCACGGAGTTACGTCGGGAAGCGCTGGCGCTGGCGTGCCACCGGTTGGGCTTCGAAACCAACGAGGCGCGGGGCTTTGATAAGCTGCCAGCCGAACTCTTACAACGCACGGGCGACACGCTGGTTCGCTCGGTGGATCGGACGGAACTGCTGCGGGCGCTGGGCGCAGGTGTCGAACTGCTCCTGAGCGAGAGCAGCCAAGTGCCGGATGTGGCGGCGCAGGTTCAGGCCCAGCTACGCGGGTTGACGGGGTGAGAGTAAGGACAACCTCCTTCAAAACTATTTTGTGGCGGCATTGGCGGCGGCGGCGGCGGTGGAGTGCCATTTCCTAGTCGATAGTCGTTAGTTGCGAGTCTCTTGTCCAATACCAAAATATTTAGGCTTTGTTTGATTCGGAAGATTCTGCAAATTCTGCAAATTCGGAATCTTTTTTCCGCAGTTTCTGAAGTTTGGCCTCAAATGTTGCAGTTGTGATTCTCATTATTCTCAACATTTGACCGAGCAATGATGCTGTTGATGTTGTTGTGACAACGATTTTGTGTCGCTAATGTCGTCAGAGTCGTCAGTGTCGGCATTGTCAGTTGGAAGTTAGCTATTAGCGGTTAGCGATTGGCTTTTAACTCTAATGCAAGTCGTCAGCTACCAGTCGCCAGTCTCCAGCTTAAGACAAATGCGAGTCGCCAAGTACGCCAAGAAAGACAGTGAGCGCTAAGGGAGATGTGGTTGTTAAGGTGCGGCGGAAACCCCACCCTAACCCTCCCCGTAGTAACAGGGAGGGAACAGGGTCGACGCTATAAACAGGGTAGCAGAGGTTGGGGATAAAAGGGTGAACATTTGTCAGAACATTTGGTCACTTTTAAGCGGTGTTGGCGCTAACTTTGTGAGGGAGGGAAGCCAGTAGAAGGTTATGGGAAGGTTAGGAAATGGTTTGCCGACAAACCTGATTCAAACGTAGGTGATAATATATCAAATATCGCTTGCTGTGTTGATCTTTAGCGGGAGCCGGTTATGCCAAACTGGGGACACCGAGACATACTGGTAAAGGGGCATATGGAGTGGGGGAAGTGGCGGAGAGAAAATCCTGATATTCAACCGGATTTGAGTGATCTCCATTTTAAGGTGGTTGTGAGCGAGCAAATGAACTACCAAGCCAAAAAATATCCAAATGGCGGTATTTGGATGAATCCGTTTTCATATTTTGATTTTTCAAATGTGAATTTAAGCGGTGCCCATTTAAGCGATTGCAATTTTGCGGATTGCAGTTTTTATAAGGCGAACTTAAGCGGTGCACGATTTTTAAGAACACAATTTATCAATGTGGATTTTCGGCACACGATATTTGATAACGCGGCTTGTGGGCATACGGTGTTTGGAGATGTTGATCTTTCACTCAGCACCGGACTTGAGACTACCCAACACTATGGCTTGAGTATGCTTGGTACGGATACCTATTTACGTTCTAAAGGCCGAATCCCAGACGTATTTTTGCGCGGATGCGGGATACCTGACAATGTAATTGCCGTCTTGCCTTCATTGGTTGCGGAAACACTGAAGAATCCTTCCCTTCAAATTCTTTATCATGTGGATGATCAAGCGTTTGTGGATCAACTGCATCAGCGTTTAACGGCAAGCGGCTTTCGTGTTTGGCTGCATGGGCGCGATTATTGGCTTGGTGACAAGGAACGACAGTACGCGAGTATGGTCATGGGAGACACATTTGACTACCGCATCGTTTGTTCTTCTCAAAGCAGCCTTGCGAGTAAGTGGTTTAACATTACCGACAAACATGGGGTGCATATTTTTCACCGCCGACCAGAAGGTGAAAAGGGATTTGTCATTCTGGATTTGGATGGCCGTTTGCGTGAACTCGACACGCCGCAACCGTTGGTTGGCCGGCTTCAACAAAAGACTATTCAACCGTACAACGATTGGCAGAACGCCGATACATTTGACGAGTCGTTTGATTATTTGGTTCGGTGGTTACGTGGGGATCGAGGAGAGACAAGCGGCAGTTGAGGTGGGATGGTGGTAAGAGGGCGCAAGCCTTGCGCCCCTACAGTCGTAGTGATCGGGGTTGGTTGGTGGCACGGCGGAGGCACGCCTCCGCCCTACAAGGTGAATTAGGGATGTTTGCGAAGTAAGTTCGAGTGTGGCGATGGGAGGCGGACAGCCTGTCTGCTGTCCCTACAACCGTGGAGATGAGGGTGAGTTGGTGGTGAGGACGCACGGCTATGCGCCCGATGTCTACCTACCGTCTTTTCAGATGGCTTCGAGCCTTTATCCTTGATAATTTTGAACTTTTGTTCTAAAATAGGAAGGTTCGAATCGGGTTTTAGACGGCTTCTCCCCCACGCGAACCATTCGGTGTAACCACGCGGGCAGCGAGTCGTGTAAAATACAATCTGCCGTTACAATAAACGAGTTGTTCTGCTACCAGAATAAGGAAGAATACCCATGCGTGAAATCACAGTGGCGACGGTGCAAATGCGCCCCAAATTGGGCGAGGCTGAAGATAATCTGGTCAAGATGTCGGAAACCATCGCCAAGATCGCTTCTCAACAAAAAGTCGATCTGATTGTATTCCCAGAACTGATTACCAGCGGTTATGAACTCGGTGTGCGCTTCACGGAACTGGCGCAGCGCGTGCCGGGGCCGACCATTAACCTGATCGCCCAGCGCGCCAACGAGTACGGCGTATATATCGCCTTCGGTATGGTGACCAAAGAGAAGGTCGAGTCGGTGCTGTATAACTCGGCGATTCTGGTGGGGCCGGACGGCGAACTGCTGGACGTGTACAACAAAATCCACCTGCGCGGTGAAGAACGTATGGCGTTCCGCGAGGGCTTCAAGCTGCCGATTATTCCCACCGAAGTCGGCAACATCGGGCTGATGATCGGTTACGACCTCGCCTTCCCGGAAGTCGCCCGCAGCCTCGCGCTGGATGGTGCGGACATCGTGTGCGTGTGCGCCAACTGGGAAGCCAGCAATATCGACGAGTGGAAGACCTACATCCGCGCCCGTGCCTACGAAAACTCGATCTTCGTGGCGGGTGCCAACCGCATCGGCGAAGACGTGACGCTGACCTTTGGCGGCGAGAGCATGATCGTCGGGCCGCGTGGTCACATTCACGCCTCGCTGGCAACCGAAACCGACGAGAAATCCGGCGAACCGCTGGAAGGCTTCGCGGTGGCACGGATCGACCTCGACGAAGTGCGGAAGAACCGTGAGGAATACCAGTTCATCCAGAACCGCCAGCCAGCCGTGTACAAGGCGCTGGTGCGGAAGTATTAATTCGCCGGTTGAATTTAAGTGTTCAATGAGGGCGAGGTTTTCCTTGCCCTTTTTCTTTTATAAGGATTCATGATGCAAAAAATACATTTGAACCCGAACGTCGTTTCTGACCCCGGTGGCCTATACTCGCAGTTGGTGAAAGTCGATGTCGGCGACGCGACGTTCCTGTATCTGGCGGGGCAAGTGGGCGAGGACAAGGAAGGTAACGTGGTCGGCGAGGGTGACTTGGCAGCACAGGCCGAGCAGATTTACAAGAACATCGCCGCGATACTGGCGACCGAGGGCGCGGGCTTGAGCGACATCGTACGCGCGACCACTTACATCACCGATATGTCCAAGCGGGCGGCGGTGAGCGAGATTCGCAAGCGCCTGTTTCCCGTGAACCCTCCGGCGACGGCGCTGGTGGGCGTGAGTACGCTGGCGGGTGACGAGTGGCTGATCGAGGTGGAAGTGACGGCGGTGGTCGCGAAGAAGTGAACGCGGAGAAAAGCAGAAGATTTAACCGCAGAGACGCTGAGAACGCAGAGGAATACGCAGAGATTTTTGGCACAGAGACGCAAAGGCACAGAGGGTACAGAGGAATACGCAGAGATTTTTAACGCAGAGACGCAAAGGCACAGAGACACAGAGGGTACAGAGGAATACGCAGAGATTTTTAACGCAGAGACTCAAAGGCACAAAGGCACAGAGGCACAGAGGAATACGCAGAGGAATACACAGAGACTCAAAGGCACAGAGGCACAGAGGAATACGCAGAGATTTTTAACGCAGAGACTCAAAGGCACAGAGAACACTGAGGTGGGCAGTGGTCACATTTGAGCGGGTGTTGGGTGATGGGCTGGTGGCGTGTGTGCCGTTCACGATTGTGATCTGGGCGACGTTTTTGACGATGCCGCGCTTGTGGCTGCATTCGCTGCCGGAGGATATTCAGGGGATGGCCGCGCCCAAAACGGATGGCGAGAAACGGCTGACGGGCATCATGGGTGTGGTCGTGCTGCTGTTGTTCTTCGGCGTACCGATTGGGCTGACGCTGCGCTTCAACGCGGAAAGCGGCGGCACGTTAGCCATTCCCCAAATCTTGCTATACCTGTACGGCGTGTGGATGACGATCAACCTGTGGGACTTGGTGGCGATTGATTGGGTGTATGCGCTGCTGGTCGATCCCCAGCGGCCACCGATTGTCGGAACGGTAGGGGCGAAAGGCTATAAGGATTACGGCTTCCACTTCAAGTCGTTTGTGAAGGCGAGCGTCTTTAGTCTGCTGTTACTGGTTCCAGCGGCGGTGGTGATTAGTTTGGTGTAAGTCCTGTAACGTTTGCTAGAATTGGTGGACAATACCGGCAGCACGCGAAAATGTGCTATGCTATCGGCAGACCTTTTTATTGAAAGTTGCCTCTCATGTACGCAGTGAAATTGGTGGCTCGCCCACCCTGTTAGTCCTCACATCCCCGATTACGCTTCGTTGAAGCGGCTTCCTCGACCCATTGGGTCTGTTTTATTTTAGGTTGGGTTCGGCTCAAGCCTGAACCGTATGAGATCGAAGATACCTGACGCTGCGGCTGGTGTGCTTCATGCTGCCATGCCCGTGCGCCTCCTTCCTGTTTTGTCTTTTCCCACTTTCACCGAAACGACAAGACAAAACAGGAGACAAAGATGGAAACACTGCGGGGCAAACACGCCTCGTTTATGGACTCGGCGGCGCTGGCGGAACGGCTGGCGGTTTATTCAACTATTCATATGGATATGGGTACAGGCGACGGACGGTATGTGGCGCATGTGGCACAGGCACGACCGGATACGTTTGTGATCGGCGTGGATGCCTGCCGCGAGAACTTGATCGACATCTCGCGCCGCGCCCCCGCGAACACGCTGTTCGTGATCGCCAACGCTCAAGCGCTGCCCAGCGAGCTAACTGGTTTGGCGGCGCACATCAGCATCAATTTTCCGTGGGGCAGCCTGATTGAAGGGCTGCTGAATGGTGATGTGGGGTTGATGGCTGGTTTAATGGCGGTGGCTCGCCCGAACGCGGTAATCGACGTGCGCTTGAACGGCGGGGCGCTGGCGGAAGCGGGTTGGGAGCTGGAGGCGGGAGCGGCGCGGGTACAGGCGGTGCTGGCTGCGAACGGCTTCGTAATGCAGCCTGTGAAGCCGATGCCCACAGCCGAACTCAAACCTTTCCCGACGACGTGGGCGAAGCGTATCGCGTTCGGGCGTGACCCGCGAGCGATGGTGCTGCACGGTGTAAGGGTTGGTGAGGTGGAAGGGATAAGTTATCGGGAGGAAATAGCCATTAGCATTTAAAAAAGTAGGGGTTTGCCGCCGGCAAACCCCTACAATATTCTTGGTGTTGGCGGTTAGCCGTTGGCGAAGCCGTGCGGGGCTTCCCCATACTTGCCGGAGCTAAAGACGTAGACGTAGTTCATGATGCTGCCGTCTTCTTCGGGGGTCGCGCCGTTCGTCCAGTTGAATATCCACCTAGCATCGCTGATGCTGAGGTTGACACAGCCGTGACTGCGGCGGTAGCCAAAGTAGTCGTGCCAATACGTCCCGTGCAGGCTGATCGAGCCATCGAAGTACATGACCCACGGTACGCTTTGCAGGTCGTAGGCGCTGGGTGCGCCGGTCGCGCCGGACATGCGGTCGTCGGGCAGACGCGCCCAGATGTTGAACAAGCCTTCGTTGGTGTCGAAGTTCTGCAAGCCGCTGGCGATGAGGGTGGCGAACACCGGCTTGTCGTCCTCGTAGGCGATGAGCGTTTGTTCGTAGAGGTCAACCGCCACCCAGCGACCGGTGACATCTTTTTCGTCGGCATCCTTAGGGTGCGGCGAGGGCTGCACCTTGGCGACGAAGGTTTGCTTGAGCCATTGGTTGGGGCCAATCATGTACCAGCGCCAGCCTTCGCTGTCGTAGGCTTCGGCGTAGATGTTGACCATATCGTAGCGGCGGGTGAGGTAGCCGCTTTCCTGCGTACCTTCCACGCCGGGGATCGTTGAAGACCAGATGCCGGTGGTATCCAGCACCCACGCGAAGGGTTGATCCCAGTTATCCGGCAGGACGACACCTGTGAACCGTGAGGGGCTGACGATGGTCGCGGTGGCGCGGGAAATCCACTGGCCGCCGCGAATTTGCAGCCATTCGGGGTTGTCCTCGTTCATGGCGGTGACGAAGTTGAAGCCAGCCGGAATTTCGCCAACGATGTTGCCACCGGGGGCATCATACTTATTGATGGGGTCAGGCCCGACCTTGTAAAAGCTGTAGTAGCCGATGGTCGTGCCATCAATGGGTGCGCGGTCGAACTGGAGCTTACCGCGTGCGGTCATCAGGTCAAGGCAGTCTTGAGTGGTGGGTGTACCTTCTTCGTAGGCACAAACGCCGGGTTCGAATACGGGTGATGCCGGTTCATCCTGCGCGAAGGTTGGGGCAGACACCGTGAGCAGCGCGGTGGCTGCGAGGGCAAGGGCAAATCGTTTCATCCGGTCTTGGTCTCCAAACATGCTGAATGACAATTGCGCCACATGATACCACAAACCCTTTTTCGTTGTGGGGACGTGTGCCTGACGATTAGACTACGCCTCATGCGATTTTAATACCAAATTTCAACCACCTGCATGGCACATCCGGTGATGGCAGTTCATAATAGGCGCTAGTTGACCCCCTCATCCCAACCCTTCTCCCCCGCATGCAAGAGAAGGGCTTTATACACGAGTAGGCAAGTTTATCCGAAAGTTACGGGGTGAAAATTTGGCAACCATTTTGTGATTAGCGAGTGAGGGATGATGACCCAAAAGATAAGCGGGATTTTCAATATTCTGGCGACACCGTTCGCACCGGATACGGCGCTGGACATCGAGAGCTTGAAGAAGCTGGTTGAGTTCCAACTGGATAAGGGCGCGTACGGGCTGACGATCCTCGGTGTGCTGGGCGAGGCCGCCAAGATGAGCGTCGAGGAACGGCGAACGGTGGTGGATACGGTGATCGACACGGTGGCAGGACGTGTGCCGGTGGTCGTGGGAACGAGCCATGAAGACCCCGCGACCTGCATCAGCCTGAGCAAAGCGGCGTTCGCATCAGGAGCGGCGGGTGTGATGATCGCGCCGCCGCGCATGAACAAGCCGACGGATGACCAGATCATCGGCCTGTACAGCGACATCGCCGCGCAGATCGACCAGCCGATTGTGGTGCAGGACTTCCCACCCGTGAACGGGGTGTTCATGTCAGCGGATATGCTGGCGGCGCTGGCGGAGAAAATCCCGAATGCCCGTTACCTGAAGCTGGAAGACCCGCCGCTGATGGAGAAGATCGGCGCGATCCGCGAGCGGACGGACAAGTTCGAGATTTTCGGCGGGTTGGGCGGCATGTTCCTGCTGGAAGAACTGCGGCGTGGGGCATCCGGCACGATGACGGGGTTCGCCTTCACCGAGATTCTGGTGGCGGTGTTCCAAGCCTTCCAAGCCAAAGACTTCGCACGGGCGGAGCAGATTTTTGACCAATATCTGCCGCTGATCCGCTACGAAAACCAGCCGATTATCAACCTGACCATCCGCAAGGAACTGCTGTACCGGCGCGGGGCGATGGCTTCGGCGACGCTGCGAAACCCGTTTGTGCCGATTGACGCGGGAACGCACGACGAGATCGGGTGGGTGCTGAAGCGGGTGGGGATTAGTGACCCGACGGCGAAGGTTAGTCTGTAGAAACCCCCACCCTAACCCTCCCCCATAGCAATAGGGGAGGGAATCAAATACAAGAACTCAGTTTATACAACGACCGGAAACGGTTATTCAGTTATGTACAGGAGATACGAATATGGATTTAGGACTTAACGGGAAAGTGGCGCTGGTGGCAGCGGCGAGCAAGGGTTTAGGTTTCGGTGTGGCGCGGGCGCTGGCGACGGATGGGGCGCGGGTGTCGATTTGCAGCCGTGACAGCGCTTCGGTGGACAGTGCCGTCAAGAAGCTGACCGACGAAACCGGTTCCGAGGTGATTGGTACGGCGTGCGATGTGACGAACGCGGCCTCGATTACGGCGTGGGTGGATGCGACCGCTGCCAAGTGGGGTGTGATTGACGCGCTGCTGGTAAACGCAGGCGGCCCACCGGGCGGTCTGATGCTGGATATGACGGACGAGCAGTGGCAGGCGGCGTTTGAACTGACGCTAATGAGTTCGGTGCGGATGATCCGCGCGGCAGTCCCCCACATGACGAACGGCGGCTCGATACTGACGATCACCTCGTCGTCGATCAAAGAACCGATTGAACGGCTGGGTCTGTCGACGGTGATGCGGTCGGGCGTGGCGGGGTTGGTTAAGACGCTGGCGGACGAACTGGCAGGGAAGAATATCCGCGTCAATAACCTGATTCCGGGGCGCATCGACACCGAGCGCGTGGCGCAGCTTGATGCAGCGGCGGCCAAGCGGCAGAACATCAGCATCGAAGACGTGCACAAGCAGAGCATCGCCAAGATTCCCCTTAAGCGGCTGGGGACAATTGATGATTTTGGCGCGGCGGCGGCGTTCCTGCTTTCGCCCACGGCGGCCTACATCACCGGCGCGACGCTGCGGGTGGACGGCGGGCAGATGCGGTCGATCTGAGAATCTGCTAGGATAAGGCTAACACTGGATGGAAGGGATGCGAAATGGTTCAAATCACCTTACAGGTTACCGAGCAGCTAGCTCAACAATTGAAGCCGATGGGCGATTGGCTGTCCACCATTCTAGAGTTAAGCCTTATCCGTTTTAAAACACCTGCTGTACAAACAGCGTCCGAAATTATCGATTTTTTGGCATCTAATCCCACCTCAGATGACCTGCTGAATTTTCATGTTTCTGACCGCGCACAAGAACGGTTGCAGCGTTTGTTGGCGATCAATCAGGCAGGATTAGCTTCGCCGGAGGAACAAGCGGAGTTAGACGAAATCAGCCAGATTGAGCATGTTGTTATTATGCTCAAAGCACAGGCACACGCGAAAGATTTTACGAGAAATTAATGCGCCTATTTCGTGCGGACGGCGGGCAGATGCGGTCGATCTGAGAATCTGCTAGGATAAGGTTTAGTAGGAAAGGATACGATAGGACGTAAAGCCATTGGCTCAGGAAATCCGCTACTGCGTGACACAAGATGGGGTACGTCTGGCCTATGCCAAAGTTGGGCAGGGTCTTCCGCTGGTTAAAATTGGAACGTGGTTGACGCATCTCGGTCACGATTTGGACAACCCGGTTTGGCGACCGTGGTTGGAAAACTTATCGCGCTACCACAGCCTGTACCGTTATGACCCGCGCGGCTGCGGCCTTTCCGATTGGGCGGTGGATCGCTTTACGCTGGAAGACCTCGTGAGTGATCTGGAGACGGTGGTTGATGCGGCGGGACTCGAACAATTTGCTTTGATGGGTATCTCTCAAGGGAGTTGGATCGCTATTACCTATGCGCTGCGGCACCCTGAGCGGGTTTCTCATCTGATTATTTACGGCGGCTATTTACGCGGGATGGCGCGGCGCAATAACACGGAACTTGAGGCGGAAGAAACCGAGGTTTATCTCCGACTGCTGAAACTGGCGTGGGCCAGCGAGAACCCGACCTATAAACAGCTCCTCAGTACCGAGCTGCTGCCGGAAGGGACACCTGAACAGCTTGGGTGGATCAATCACTTACAACATATTTCGACCTCTGCTGAAAATGTCGTCAAACTTCAGCAGGTTTATAACCAGATTTATATACCGGAACTCGCCACAAACGTTCGCACCCCGACCCTCGTTTTACACCCCAAACATGACGCTGCCGTACCCTTTGAAGAAGGCCGGATTATCGCGGTGCATATGGCAGAGGCGCGTTTCGTGCCGCTGGATAGTAAGAACCATATCATCTTAACGACCGAACCGGCGTGGAACCAACTCTGGCGCGAGTTTTATCACTTCTTCGGGTTTGAACTCCCGGCTGACCAGCCTGAGCCGCCGCAGCCTATCGCTAACGTGCCGTTGGCGATTGCGGATTTGACTCTGCGCGAACGGCAGATTTTGCACCTGCTGGCGCAAGGCTACCGGAATGATGAGATCGCGCAGACGTTGGTGATTACCCCCAAGACCGTGCGGAATTACATCTCGCGCATTTACGAAAAGCTGGATGTGACCAGCCGTGGGCAAGCGATTGTGCTGGCACGCGAAGCCGGATTCGATACTCATCAATAGGGACAAATTAGGGACATTTGCCTCTCGTCTGTGGGACTGAGCGCCGATTACTGTAGGTGACATAGGCACAGCATGAAGCTGCCTTGAAGCACCATCAGCACTTCGGTCTGTCACCGCTTTGACATCAGTCTAAACAGAATAGAGGAGTCCGATTATGTATAAAGAACGTGAATGGGCGACCCTTGTTGACGAAAATCAGGTTCAGGATTTTCAAAGCAGTTTGCGCGGGCGGCTTATTCGTCCAACGGATGGGGATTACGACGAGGTGCGAAGCCTCTACAACGCGATGATTGATAAATATCCGGCGTTCATTGTGCGCTGCGCCAATGTGGCGGATGTGATCCAATCGGTCAATTTCGCACGGGCGAATAAGCTGCTGCTGGCGATACGGGGCGGCGGTCATAATGGGCCGGGGCTGGGGAGCTGCGACAATGGGTTGGTGATTGACCTGTCGGAGATGAAGGGCATTCGCGTTGACCCAACCGCTAAGACGGTTCGGGCGGAAGGTGGCTGCACATGGGGCGATGTTGACCACGCGACTCATGCGTTTGGGATGGTGACACCCAGCGGCATCATTTCGACCACTGGTGTCGGCGGGCTGACGTTGGGCGGTGGGTTGGGGCATCTGGCGCGTACCTGCGGGCTGACGCTGGATAACCTGCTGAGTGTTGATATGGTGCTGGCGGATGGGCGCTTTGTGACTGCCAGCGCGGAGGAGAACCAAGACCTGTTCTGGGCGGTGCGGGGCGGCGGTGGTAACTTCGGTGTGGTGACCTCCTTCCTGTTCCGCCTGCACGAGATCAGCACCGTGTATGCGGGGCCGATGCTCTGGGAACTCGACCAAGCGGCAGAGGCGATGCGTTTTTACCGCGATTACATCATCACCGCGCCGGAAGAGATGAACGGTTGGTTCGCGTTCCTGCGGGTTCCACCTGCCGCGCCGTTCCCGGAGCATTTGCACAACAAGCAGATGTGCGGTGTCGTGTGGTGCTACGCGGGGCCGCTGGAGAAGGCGGAGGAAGTTTTCGCCCCCATTCGCAGTTTTGGGCCGCCGGCTCTGGATTTTGTTGGCCCGCTGCCCCAACCGGCGTTGCAAGCCATGTTTGACGGCCTGTACCCACCGGGCTTACAGTGGTACTGGCGGGCGGATTGGATCAAGGACTTGAGCGAAGAAGCGATTGCCGAGCATGTGAAGCACGGCTCACAGATCCCGACGCTGCAATCGACCATGCACCTGTACCCGATCAGCGGTGCGCCGCAGCGGGTGGGTAAGAATGACACGGCGTTTAGCTACCGTGATGCCAACTGGGGCATGGTGATCGCCGGTGTTGACTCGGACCCCGCCCATAAAGAGCAAACGATTGCGTGGGCGAAGGCGTACTCGGAAGCCATTCACCCGCATTCGGCAGGGGGCGCGTACATCAACATGATTATGGACGAGGGGCAGGAGCGTGTGAAAGCGGCTTACCGTGATAATTACGCGCGGTTGGTGGAGATCAAAACCAAGTACGATCCGTACAACTTGTTCCGCGTGAACCAGAATATCCAACCGGCAGGCTGGCGCTTGGAAACGACGTAATTGCGCCGATTTGTATCTATATATGAAGCCGTTTAAAAGTAGGTTTGGGGTTAAGTAAGCGGACGCGATACATCGTGTCCCTACAAGAAATTCCTCTCATACGGTCGCATTT
The DNA here is from genome assembly GCA_020161935.1 of Chloroflexota bacterium. Taxonomy (GTDB): domain Bacteria; phylum Chloroflexota; class Anaerolineae; order Aggregatilineales; family Phototrophicaceae; genus CFX2. The sequence continues at coordinate 38,340 of JAIUNI010000022.1, read as the reverse complement.
TGTAGGGACAACATACATGCTGTCCGGTATTTTCAGCGCTTCTCAAACGCTTTCTAACCCTGTCTTGATACGCCCGCTAATCTAAGTGGGCGTATCCCATTTCTAGCTGATGAGCCGCTAAAAGGAGTCCACATCATGTCTGAAAAATCAACCGATGAAGTTGCCATTCGCACAGCGGCGATGGACTATGCTGAAGGCTGGTTTGACGGTGATGTGGCACGCATGGAACGGGCGCTGCACCCGAAACTGGTTAAGCGGGCGATTGAACGGCAGACGGGCAGCGGCGAACCTGTTTTCGTGGATTTAACCAAAGACGACATGCTGCGCTTTACCCGCGCGGGCGGCGGAACCAAAGTGCCGCGCGATAAACTGTACTACAAGGTCGATATTCTCGACATCTGTGAAGAAGTCGCGGATGCTCGCGTCGAAACGGTGACTTATATTGATTACCTGCACCTCCTGAACGAAGGTGGTAACTGGTTGATCTTGAATGTCATTTATACGCTGAACCGCGCGAAACAGCGTTAGGTCTTTGATTCCTCATCAAAATACGCGCTGATGTTATTCGGCGCGAAGATGCCCCTGTCGGTGCAGATGGCGCTGATGAGGTGCGGCGGTGTGATGTCGAAAGCCGGATAGTAGCCGTCGATGCCATGAATGGCTGTGCGTACCGTGCCGGTTTCCCCACGCGCGTAAAAAATCTCGTCCGGCTTGCGCCACTCAATCGGGATGTCCGCGCCGGTCGCGGTTTTGGGGTCGGGGCCATCGTAACCCAGCACGTAAAAGGGCTTACCGAAGTGGTGGGCGCTGATGGCGTGTTGGAGCGTGCCGATTTTGTTGGTGATGTGTCCGTCGAGCGTCACACGGTCGGCGGCGCAGATGAATTTGTCGAGTTTACCCACGCTCATCAGGTGGGCGCTCATGCCATCGGTAATCAGCTTAAAGGGAATGCCCATCTCGGTCGCACTGGCGGCAGTCAAACGCGCACCTTGGAAGTAAGGCCGTGTTTCACAGCCCACTAAGGTGATATTTTTCCCCTGCTGCTTGGCTGTCCACAGCATCCAGCACAAGGCCGCACCGGCGATACAGTGGGTGAGGATTTGGTCGCCGTCGTTGACCAGCCGCGCGGCTTGCTGCCCACACAGGCGGCTGACGGTATTGCCGCGTTCGATCTCACTGTTGACGTAATCGAGCGTGGCGCGGAATGGATCGCGGTTTTCGCGCAGGGCATCGTGGGCAACCGCCAGCGCCGCCGGAATGATGTGGTTAAGGTCGTCAGCCGTCGGGCGGGTGGCGAGCAGCCGCTTGGCGACCTGCTCCAAGTAAACCGCCTGCCGCGTCGGCGAGGCATCGAGGTCGCGCGCTGCCATCGCCAAGCCCAGCCCTGCCACATAGGCAAGCGGCGGGCCACCCTGCACGGTCATATCCTCAATCGCGACTGCGACTTCTTCTACCGTGCGGAGGGTGACAAACTCGGTTTGAAAGGGGTACTTGCGGCGGTCAAGGACGACAACGGCTTTCGCGTCCTCGTCGTAACGCAGTGTTTTGAAGCGGTCAGCCAGCAGTGCCGGTGGCGTGTCGAAGGTGATGTCCATAGGGTGTCCTGCGTGATAAACGGAATACTTCTATTCTACTCTTTGAGGCTGAGAAAAGGGTGAGCTTAATATCGTATTTAAATGGCTGTTTACGGCGTTATAAAAGCAGCGTGCGCCCTTCATGAAACGGGCTGCGGTTGGTGGTGTGGGGCATGGAGGTTTCCGTTGTGGTTATGGTAGGGGTTTACCAGCGGCAAACCCCTACAAATGGTTGTGACGTTAGCTTTATTCCGGTTCGAGGACGGTGAAGCCGCCCTCAGCCGCAACCTGCCCGTCGATGTAGAGTTCGACGAAGTAGTAGTTGGGCTGGATGACAAACGTGTCGCTGTAGGCAATCGCCAGTGGGATAATAGCTGACCCTTCCGCACCGAGTTCCCACGTCAACAGCTTGCGCCACGAGGCATCTTCCGCGCCGTTGATGTAGACCTTCACCAGTATATCCTGACCGTCCTGCATCCCGCTGAAGTTGAACAGGGCATCCATTTCCGTAACCCCATATTCAAATTCGTCCGAAACCTCGTGTCCGGTGACATTTTCGTCTTCATCGTATAGCGGTTCGCCAAATTCGAGGGTTTCGATCTCGGCGGTGATGGGTTCGTCGGGTGGTCTGCCGTAAAATTCCAGCGACACGGCGAGATTACGCAGGTCGTCGATCAACTGCGGCGCGGCTTCGACAATGCCTTCAGGGTCTTGCAGGGTTTCCAGCGGCGGCACACCCTCGTCACTCTGGGCGATCAAGCTCAAGTCAACCAGATCATCGGATGCACCCGTGAGCGATAACCATAATTCAGGTGAAATCGCTTCATTCCGGCTGCGAGCATCGGTCACGGCTTGGATGGCGACCGTCATGCTTTGCTGATACTCGGCTTGGGCGGCTTCGATGTCGCCCTTCGCCAGCAGCGCGAGCGCAATATCGAGTTGAATCCACAGGTCAGCCGTATCGGGGAATTGTTCGAGCGCGGCGCGTCCGGTGGCGATGGAGTCGTCAAAGCGCCCTGCCAAGTATTCCAACCACGCCTGCTCACCGACGATGTTAGCGCTTTCAGTCCCCAAGCCCCGCGCCTGCTGCACGTCGGTGATGGCAGCTTCGTAGCTGCCCATGTTGGTGTAGGCGGTGCTGCGGGCGACATACGCGGCGGCATAATCCGGCACGGTGGTGATGGCAGTGTTGAAGGCTTCGACTGCTGCTTCTGGCTGCTCATCTTCGATCAACAACGAACCGTTGACAAAGGCTTCGATGGCTTCCGGCTGCTGGCGCAGGTCGAACACCGGCTGGGCGTAGGTGCTGATGGCCCAAACCGTAGCAAAGGCTGCCATCGCGAGGCCGACCACCGTGAAGATAATTCGCGGGCGATTGACTTCGATGGTGGCGGAAAGGCCGAGCAGGAACAGTGCCACCGCCAAAATCGTGAGGTGAACGATATAGGTGTTGGCTTTGGTGTCCCATGCGTCTTTGACCGCTGCCGCTGCCGTATACTGCTCGTTCATGCGGATGACATCGGTCAGGTAGACATCTGCCACATAGCGGTTGTAGTCCATTTCCCCGGTTTCGATGTCGAAGTAGGGGGGCTGCATAATGGGACTGAGTTTTAAGAACGATTCCTGAAGCAGTTCGTAGCGGGCGCTTCCGGCTGAGTCGCCACGGTTTTCTGCGGCGAGTGCCAGCGTCCCCATCTCGACATACTTCTGGTAGGCTTCGTCGTAGTCGAAGTTGACGCGCGTTTCGCCGTTCACCCGCCGGCTGACGAGTTCAATTGCCAAGCGGGTCGCGTCGCGTCCGGCGCGGTCATCACGGTTGCCTGCGTCACTTTGCAGGAAGGCGATGCCGGTGGCGATGACGGTCACGAGGGCGATGAGGATCGCCAGTACTTTTTTAAAAAGCTCGTCGCTCATGGCTTATATGCTCCCGCTTTCGACCAGAAACGCACCGACTAAACCCGCAAGGAAGATACCCGTTCCCATCACCAGCAGCAGGTATTTGAGCCGCTTGCTGTCGGTCGCTTCGATGAGGGTATAGAAAACCAGCGCGACCACCAGCACCGAGAGCGTAACGAGCAGTTGGTCGGTGTGGGCGCGGAGGGCATCGGCCTCGTCAAAGTTGGGCTGCGGGTTGGTATCCCGTTCGCGGGCGGCGTTCGCTACGTATTCGCCGGTTTCGCGAGCGATGGCATACGTGCCGTCGCGGTTGAGGTATTCGTTGGGGAAGGCGCTGCTGGCGGCGGTGGTCAGGTCGTGGTTATCCGCCAGTTCCTTGCCCATCGCGGCGATTTCGGCTTCGTCCGCATCTTCCGTTAGGCCAGAAATTTCGTCTTCGAGCAGTGTCCCGGTTTCGCGGTATTTGTAATAATCCAAAAATGACGCATAGTCCGAGTAGCCGTTGACCGTCGCTAATGTGTTGGCTTCGGTCAGGTTGATGGTCGCGCGGATTCCGGCGACATCCGCATCGCCCGCGCCATCGGCGGAAACGGACGCGCGCCATGTGACGACCGCGCCGCTGACGCTGACGATGGCGATGAGCAGGGCAACCAGCGTACTCAAGTGGCTGTCCCCTTTCTCTGCCTCTGCGGATTCCGGTGGTTTCTGTTCAGCCATGTTCTCCCCTTTAGAGCATGAATTAAGCGCTGCTGGCGGCATCGTGCAGCAGCTTCCAAGCGGATAGTATCATGATTACGGAAAATATAACCTTGAGGGTCGGGTGAGGGAAGATAAAGGGAATAAAAAAGGGCTTGCCAGCGGCAAGCCCCTACGACGATTTGTGGTTGTGATCCGACCTTATTCGTCAGCCGGTTTGTTCTTCGGCTTCATCGGCAGCGGGTTGCCGAAGCGGTCGGTCAGCACGGGTTGCTCGCGCTGGTCGGGCGGTGGCAGCGGGCGCTTGCGGCGTACCGGCGCGGCTGGAACCGCAGCGGCATCCGACGGCGGGTTGTTGTCACGCTGACCACTGAAACCCTGCCGTCCGTCATTGCGGCGGTCGCCATATGACGAATTACCACCGGAACGGCTGTCGCCCTGCCCGTGCGGACGCTGCCCGAAGGGGCGGGTGCTGCCCTGCGGACGACCGCTCGGCGTGCGACCCATATCGCTCTTGCGCTGGGCTTGGCCGCTGGGGCGCTGTTCGTTCGAATACATATCATCACGCGCCCCGACACCCTGCGGCTTATAGCTGCCGTTGCCAAAGGCTGGACGGTCGCCCTGCGGACGGTTGTTGTCACGCGGTGGTTGGTTGTTATTGTGGCGGCGCTCGCCTTTCGGGCGATCAGCCTGCGGACGATTATCACGGCTGACTTGGGCCGCTTGAGGGCGGTTGCCCTGCTGGCGCTGCCCGTTATTGTTCGAACGTTCGCCCTGTGGACGCTCACCCTGTTGGCGGTTGCCACGACCGTTACGGCTGCGCTGCGGACGCTGCCCGTTATTTTCGGCGCGTTCGGGTTGGGGGCGCGGCTGTGACCGCTGACCACCACGACGGTTCAGGTCGGTCGGTTCGGGGACCCCCAGCGGCGATTGATACGGATGCTCGCGCACGACGGGTACGTGCAGCTTAATCAGCCGTTCGATGTCCCGCAGATACGCGCGTTCTTCGGTATCGCAGAACGAGTAGGCGATGCCGGATGCACCCGCCCGCGCGGTACGACCGATGCGGTGCACGTAGGTTTCCGGCTCGTTGGGCAAATCGTAGTTGATGATGTGGGTGATTTCTTCCACATCCAACCCACGCGCGGCGATGTCGGTGGCGACCAGCACACGGGTGCGACCGGACTTGAAGTTCTTTAGGGCGTTTTCACGGGCGCTCTGAGACTTATTGCCGTGGATGGCCTCGGCGTGAATGCGTGCGCCTTCGAGACGCTGCACCACTTTGTTCGCGCCGTGCTTGGTGCGGGTGAACACCAGCACGCGGCTGATGTCCTTGTTCTGGAGGAGGCTTTCCAACAGCGCGGGCTTATCCTTCTTCTCGACGAAGAAGACCGACTGGTCAATCTTCTCGACGGTGGAGGACACCGGTGTGACCTCAACCTTCACCGGATCGATGAGGATGTTGTGCGCCAGTTCCTGAATTTCTTCGGGCATGGTGGCGGAGAACAACAGTGTTTGGCGCTGCTTGGGCAGGGCGGCGATGACACGGCGCACGTCATGGATGAAACCCATGTCGAGCATCCGGTCAGCTTCGTCCAGCACGAAAACCTCGATCTTGTCGAGCTTGATAAAACCCTGATTCATCAGGTCGAGCAAACGCCCCGGTGCGGCGACCAGTACGTTCGGCCCTTGGCGGAGTTTATCCACCTGCGGCTGCTGACCGACACCGCCGAAAATCGTCAACTGCTTCACACCCGTGTTGCGCCCGTAAGCACGGAAGCTGTCGCCAATTTGGCTGGCGAGTTCACGGGTGGGGGCGAGGACGAGTACGCGGATGTGGTTGCCCTGTCGCGGGTTTTCCGCCAGATGTTGCAGGATCGGCAGCGCGAAGGCTGCGGTTTTGCCAGTGCCGGTTTGGGCACAGCCGAGCAAGTCGCGTCCAGCAAGTACCTGCGGGATCGATTGCTCTTGAATAGGAGTCGGAGTCGAGTAACCCTCGGCGCGGACAGCCCGCAGCAGAGGCTCGATCAAGTTTAAATCATCAAATTGCATTGTCTTCTACATTTCTTACTGTGGTTGATCTAGATGTGGGAAATGCTAAACGCCAAAAAGGGGGGACATTTGCACCAGTACACAATTAGTAGGATAGCAGAATAAAACCCTCAAGTCAATCACACCCCCGATATGCAAAATTTACGAATTTCAAAATCCTCAATCATCCTCAATGAATTATTAAGGTTAAAATTTCTTTACATCTTTCCGAGGAGTGGGGTGAAAATTATGGAACCCAAAAAATCGCCGCTCTTAATTGACGTGTCCCAAGATTTGCGTGAAGAACGCGCCGAAGCACTAAACGTTATACTCCTCATCACAGCCATCGCTTCGGTCATTTTATATGTAATCTTTAGCCAATTCGTGCAGCCAACTATTCACCCCGGCGGGTTTGGTATTTTATTCGCGACGTGCGTCATCAGTTATGTTCTTCTCAAACGGAAGTACATTGATTCGTCGGCTTATCTTCTCACACTGGGCATGACGGTTTCATTTGCTTTACAACTCGCATCAACCGGCCCCAACGCAACTATTTATGCAATTCTCATGCTGCCGATTGGGCTTGCCAGCATGATCCTCGACCACAAGCAGATGTCGACGGTCGCCAGTTTTGTGGCTGTTAGCGTTGTGGTTGCGACCAGTTTCGTCGTGGGTCTCGGCCCGGCGTTTATCGCTTCCGCCGTGCCGCTCATCCTGTATGCCGTTATGGCGACCATCCTTTATCTGAATACCTATCAGGCTGCCGAGCGCATTCACTGGACGCTGGATAACCAGAGCAAAGATAACCGCCGCGCGGAAATGTTCTACGACCAGAGCGAACAACTGCAAAAGGCGTATCTTGAAGTGCAGCATTATTCCTCCAAGCTGGAGATGGTGAACAAGCAGCTTGAGGAAGCACAGCAGCAGGCGGAGCGTGCCAGCAAGGCGAAATCGACCTTCCTGTCGAACATGAGCCACGAACTGCGTACGCCCTTGAACGTCATCATCGGCTATTCGAACTCCATGCTGCATATGCCGCAGATGTTCAAGAACACCAAAGTTCACGAGGTTCACAAGCCTTACCTGCAACTGATCGAGGAAAATGGTCATTACCTCGTCGGTTTGATTAGCGATGTGCTGGATCTCGGCAAGATTGAAGCCGGACGTTTGGAACTGCACCACGCCGCCACCGAACTGCCGTCGCTATTCCGCGGCGTGATCGCGACCTCGGTTGGGCTGCTCAAGGGTAAGCCGGTGCAGCTCCGCTCGGACTTCCCCGAAGACCTGCCCGTGATCTGGGCTGACCCGATGCGTGTGCGCCAGATCATCCTGAACTTGATGTCCAACGCGCTCAAGTTCACAGATACGGGCAGCGTCACCTTACAGGCGCGGCAAGATGGTGACTTCGTGAATATCTCGATTATCGACACCGGTATCGGCATCCCCGACTCGGCGCTGGAAGTGATCTTCGACCGCTTCAAACAGGCGGAACGCGACACCGATAAGAAGTACGGCGGCACCGGCCTCGGCTTGGACATCAGCAAGCAGTTGAGCATGATGCACGGCGGCAACCTGACGGTCACCAGCGAGATCGGGCGTGGCAGTGTGTTTACGGTTCGGCTGCCGATTGCGGCGGAGCAGTTGGCGACCGATGACGGTTCTAACCCGCACCTCGACACCGAACTGCAAGTGTTTGGCACGGCGCAGAACGCGACCCAAGAGATGATCCTCTTGGTCGAGGACGACATGAACACGCGCCAACTGATACGCTCGATCTTGGAACAGGCGAATTACGTGGTGGTTGATACCAACACCGGCGAGGAAGCGCTTGATCTAGCAGGCGGTTTGCTGCCTTCCGCGATCATCCTTGATGTGTACCTGCCGGATATTAATGGATGGGATGTGCTGCAAATGCTCAAGCAGAACCCCGAAACCGCCGTTATTCCCGTGCTGGTTTGTACCGCCGACGAAAACCGCATTCCAGCGGACGATCTCTACCCCAGCTATTACCTGCGTAAGCCAGCGACGGCGGACGCGCTGCTCAAACAGGTTGAACTCGCGCTACAAGCTCAGAAACAAGAGAAAGTTGATGTTTAAGGAGTACCGTGATGTCCTACATATTGCTCGTCGAGGATAATCAGCAGAACGCCGACATGGTTATTCATATTCTCACTACCTCCGGCTATCAGGTGGCGCATTTCGTGCGCGGTTTGGATGGCGCGAAACATGCCCGCCAGCACCGCCCCGACCTGATTCTGATGGACTTCGACCTGCCGGATGTAGACGGACGCAACCTGATCTTGGCGCTGAAGAAGCAGCTTGGCGGTGTGAATGCCCCTCCGATTGTCGCAGTCACCGCGCGTACCGGCAGCATGGAAATGAAGCTGGCACAGATCTTCGGCTGTTCGGCCTTTATCGCCAAACCGTTTACACCGGAACGCCTTCTGGATGTCGTCAATCAACTGATGCCCAAAGCCGCCTAGCACTTATACTTTCCGCTTTACCGACGCTTTCTTGGCAGCACAACCGGAATTACTTAATACCTTGCTGGTTGGTCAAAACAAAATGAGATCGCTTTATTATGAATGGGGGACGGGGTTCGCCTCGTCCCAACCCTACCAGTTGACGGTGACATCCCGCTTCCAGCAGCGCCGTATCCACGCGCCACCGGGGAGGGCGGCCACCAGCCGGTAGAGTAAATCCCAATCGGCATCTGCCAGCACACGCAGCCCCAACACGCCCGCCGTGTAGATGACCAAGCCCGCTGCCAGCGCCAGCGGCCAACTGCTTTCGCGCAGCAGCAGCATAACTGCACCTGCAACCACGCCAACCAGCAGTAAGCGCAGCACACGCGGCGCGAGGCTGCCGATACTCCAGCCGACGGCCCTGAAGTTCACCAGCAGCAGCACGAACACACTGCCTTCCGCGACTACGGATGACAGCGGCGCACCGTGTACGCCCATCGCGGGCAGCAGCAGCGCCAGCAGCAGCAGATTCACCCCCAAGCCGCAAATTTTGATGATGAGCAAACGGCGCTGTTTGTTTTGTACCAGCATGGCCTGTGAGAGGTTATTGCCGACCATCATAATCAGCGCATACCAGATGAGGATGCTCAACACGCCCGCCGCCGGACGTAAATTCTCGCGCCAGATGGGCATCGTCAGCCAGTGCGAAAAGACGGACACGACCAGCGTGATGGGTAAGCAAATTAAGAGGGTGAAGAAGGCCAGCTTCTCGACCATGAAGCCGAACTGTTCGTTCTTGCCATCGCCGTAGGAGCGTGCCATCAGCGGATAAAAGGCGGTGAGGATGGTGGTGTTCAGGAGTTCGACCACGCCGAAGAAGATCACGAAGGCCGCCACCAAATAGCCGGTTTCGGTGTCGCCGATGATGCGGTTCGTCACCAGCTTATCGACCTGTTGATAGGCCAGCGTGATGAAGGCGGTAACGGCTAGCGGGGCGCTGTTGACGAGCAGCGGCTTGGCGAGTGACCGGTCGAGCGGCCATGCCGGACGAATGCCAGAACGCCACGCCAGCACCCACAGCGCTGCCGACCGCAGAATGCCCGCGACCGTCACACCCGCGTAGATGCCGAACAAGCTGTAACCGCCAAGCAAGCCCAACCCCGCCAGCGCGATCAGAACGACCACATGGGCGATGCTGACGATGGAGGTCGTGACCATCTTCTCCCGCGCCAGCAGCAGGTCGAAACACATATTGCCGAGCGTGTCGATGATGAGGTTGACCGCCGACAACGCTAGAAACACTCGTACGGCCTCGCTGTAGCCACCGGCTGCGGCGGCGAGGTTCAGCACCACGTAGGCCAGCAGCGCCAGCAGGGTTTGGATGAACAAGGTCGTCGTCAGGTATTTCCCGGCGCGTTCAGGGTGCTGCGCCACGTCACGGATGACGATGGGCGACATGCCGAACGCCGAGATGGAGGTGCCGATCTGGGTGAAGCCGCTGACCGTGCCGTAGATGCCGAGGATGGCTGGCCCCAACGCCGCGCTGAAGAACAACTGCCACGCGAACTGCATCCCTCGACTGAGGAGGGTGGCCGCCGCAATCGCCCCGGCGTTACGGGCAGCACGGCGGGCTTCACTGCTGGAAATGGGGGACGAAGGGGTGGCTGTTTCAGATGTCATGAGAGAGATTTAACCACAGAGAATACAGAGAAATACATTTAACCGCTACGTCGCCAAGAGTTTTAGATGAGAGGGAATTTAGCCATTTGAGTAGGCAATACAAGCTAAAACATCTTCTTGCTTCAAGTCGGGATAATAGTCCTCTGAGATAACTTCGTTGATGGATTTTTCGGCGGCTAATAGATCAAGGATCACATGAACCATAATACGTGTCCCTGCGATTCGCGGCTGCCCGTGATTGATATCGCGCGAAACCACAATTCGATCTCGAAGGACTTGATCTTGGGCAGCCATATTATGCGAACTCCCGGATTTATTGATTGGGTTACATTATAGCCGAACCCGTCTAGTTATTCTCCAGCCACGCGAGGCGGTCGATGAGCTGGTCGCGCATCCCGCTGGCTTCGTCCGTATCCCGCGCGTCCACCACACAGTCGAGGAACCAGACCATCTCGTACAGCGACACGCGGATTTCGTGGTCGGGTTCGAGGGCGCGTACCCCTGTCGCGCCGGTATAGAGCCACGCGAGGCTGCCGGGGCATTCCTCGTCCCACTGGCTGCGGCGGTTGAAGTCGTGGGCAGGGTCGCCGCCAAGACCCCACTCGAAGTCGAGGATGGCGGTAATTTTGCCGTCCTGCTGGAGCAGGTTGCCGAAGTGGTAATCCCAGTGAACGAGGTGCGGCTTGGTCACGCTGTCGAAGGTTGAACGGTAATCCTGCAAGGTGCGCTGCATCCGGTCATAAAGTGCCTGTGAGATCAAGCCTTCATTGATGCTGGCCTGCCCATCGCGCTGGAACTTATCCATGATGTAGGCAAACCATGTGTCGAAAATGCGCTCGGTGCCGTATAAGCGCCCGAAGTGCGGCAGGATGATGTTGTGCATCAGCGCCAGCAGTCGCCCTGCCTCCTGCGAGGCATCCTGTCGCTGCTCGTTGCTCAACCCCGCCCACTCATCGAGCAGCGGCGTACCTTTCACACGGGTCATAATCATGTAGTCGTAGGGGACAAGGGTTTTACTGTCGTCCAGCACAACCACTTCCGGGCAGGGAATCCCCGCTTTCTTGAGGTAGGCATATGCACTTTGCTCACCGTAAAAGCGGGAAACCCCCTCGTTAATGATGCCATCAAACCGTACCACATGCTTATCGTTAATCGTCAGCGCAGGATTATTGATGCCCTTACCTGCCCACTCAACGTCCTTCACATTACCGAGGTCGTGCGCCGCCCAAATGTGTCCGAGTGCCGCATTATCGATCTGAAAACCTGCCCGTTCATATTTCATGATGTCGTTTAACCGCTTGTTTACCCCGATAAATTAACGTGTGATGGCCTGTGTCAGATGGTCTTGCTGGTCTTTGAGATAAGCCAAGTCATCCATGTACAGCGGGATATGTTCCAGATTCGAGTTGTTCACCTGCATATAGGCCACCAGCGACTTGAGGCGTTCCTGAACGGTCTCGATCAGCTTGGCGCGGTCAGCCACCTCTAGCCCGTAAGCATCGCAGAACTGCCGCAGCCGTGCGGCCCGATCCGGCAGCGGGTTCCAACCGCAGGCCACCGAATGCGCGTCGTTGGTGAGGGGGACGAACCGGTAAACCGCGTAAGCCACATCCCAGACGCGCGTACCGGGAGCCGCCGTGTCAAAGTCGATGATGCCAACCACATGCCCTGCCTGATAGACGAGGTTATAGGGCGCGAAGTCGTTGTGGCAGATGACCTCGTAAGAGGCTTGGTCGCTGGCTGGCAGTTTGAACGGGATCGCAAAATTGCGGCTAACATCATGAAAACGGCGCAGCAGCCGCGCGACCTCGGTTAAGCTCTCAGCCGACTGCATGTAAGGCTTGAGCGGGTAATTGCCCACCTCGCCCTCGATATAGCTCAACCGCTCCTGATCGCCAAAGGTTTCGATCAGCACCGGCGACTCGGTGAATCCAGCGGCGGCAAGATGTTGAAGTAAGGCGTGTACGAGGCGAGGGGATTGACCCATCTTGCGGACAACCGTGTTGGCATCCTTGATCACACGGTTACTGTTGCCACCCTTGAGGACGTGTTTGTTCATGTGCATTCATTCCTTGATCGTCAGGTTTCGACCCTAAACCAGACTATGCCTAACCTTACAAAGCAAGTTGCATCACATCATAAACTATTCTTGCAACGATGCCCAACTTTTATTTTATAACCAATCGCCCATCTTTACCTCACGCTTGGCGCTATAATCAGGTACGGTAATGGGTTTGTCGTCATCATGGGATAGAGGCCGCATGACCACCGATAACACGTTCAAAATGGTTGTATTGGGCGAGAGTATCCTCTGGGGGCAGGGATTATATGACCACCAGAAGATACACACGCTGGTGATTGCCGAACTCAAGCGGTTAGGGCTGGATGTCGCGTGTAACTTCCTCGCGCATTCCGGCGCGATCATCGGTGAGCCGCATACCCCAAGTGAACTGCCACCATTGGAGGGGCCGTATGCCCGCGAAGTACCCGTCAGCGAACCGACCCTGTTTGAGCAGATCGAAACCGCGTTGGGCGGTGCTGACCGTGACGCGGATGTGAAGCTGGTGCTGTTCAGCGGTGGGGTGAACGATGTCGATACCGCGCGTATCATTAACCCGACTAACTTACGATTGAACGAGCAAATTGATGATGCGTTTGGCCGCCAGATGAAGCTGCTGATCGAGCGTGCCTTTTATGCCTTCCCGAATGCCATCATCATCGTGACCGGTTACTACCTCTTTTTCAGTGATGTGTCGGAGAAAGTGCTGGTGCAGAACGCGCTCAAGGCGATGGGCTTCAATCTCTCGTTGATGCCACAGGCCGTTGGCGAGATTGTGGTGGATGTGCTGGGTTCGGTGCTGACCGATACCTTGATCGAACGCTGCACCCGTTTCCGCGACCGCAGCCACGAGAATATCCGCGACGCGATTGTGGAACTGACGAGCATCGCGCCGGAAGTGCAGGGGCGGGTGTTCTTTGCCGACCCGAAGTTTAAGGACGAGAACGCAGTCGGCGCACCGGAGAGATTCCTCTTTGGGGTGAACGCCGACCTTTCGCCACAAGACCCGACGGATATTGCCGAAGGCCGCCGGGAAGCCTGCGAACGTCACGCTGACCGGCTTTCCCCGCTGCGCCAGTTCGCCGCGCCGCGTGCGACTGTCGGGCATCCGAATCCGGTGGGGGCGCAGCATTACGCGAATGTGATCCTCGCGAACCTGCGCTTTGCCGTTCCCGTACTGTTCGGCATTGATGACTAATCGCCCGTCACGGGTGCGGTGAGCTTGCTGGCGGATTCCGGTAAGTCGGCTGCTTTCGCTTTGGGGATACCACCCGGCCACCACGCCCACTTGCCCAATAACAGGGTGAGCGCCGGAACCAACATAGTCCGTACCACCAGCGTATCGATCAACACGCCGACCGCCACCGAGAACCCAAGTTCAGCTAGGGCAGTGATCGCGCCAAACATCATGGCACCGAACGTTCCTGCCAAGATGATGCCCGCCGAGGTAATGATCGGGCCGGTTGCCACAACCGCTTCGTGGATACCGTCGCGGATACCGCGATGCCCGATTTCCTCCTTCACACGTCCGATGAGGAAAATGCTGTAATCCACGCCAAGCGCGACTAGGAACACGAAGGAAAACACCGGAATGATGAACGCGAGGCCATCTTCCACCCCAAAGAAGACACGGAAAACGAGAGCCGTAAGCCCCATCGTGAAGCTGTAGCTCAAACCGACGGTGAGAATGAGATATAAGGGTGCGACCACGCTACGCAGCATGATGAGCAGGACGATAAAGATGCCTAAACTGACCATGCCAATCGTGAGAACCATATCCGAACTGAGCGTATCGCGAAGGTCAGCCGTCATCGCCGAGAGACCGTCAACAACCGCCTCGCCGTTATTTTTGTAGCCTTCGACCAACGCACGAATGCGATGCACGGTGTCGAGCGCACTGGCGCTGCTGGGGTCATCATTGAGGATCACCGTCATGCGGTAGCTGGTTCCATCTGGCGAGACATATTGGTCGATCAACTGCGTGAGGGCGGCGGCTTCCGAATTACCCGAATCGGCTGGCATGAGCGCGGTGAGTTCGCTTAAGCTGATGTACGGATTTTCAATGGTTTCGAAGCGCGCGGCAAGCCCTTCAAATGCAAGCTGCGCCTCGTCCCTGCGCTGGGCAAACGAGAGGATGTTCCCAAACAGTTCCCGCAGTGTCGTGAGATTTGGGTCATCCGCGACTTCCGGGAACATCGCGGCAATCTTTTCCATATAGCCGCCCATGCCGGTGAAGGCCGTCATCGCCGCTTGCATATCCAGCGATTGCAGATCCATGCCTTGTGTGTTCAACATTTGCCCGATCAGGCGTAACTGGGTATCGACACGCAGCATCCGCGTCATCTCGCCGTTTCGCCCCAGCGGGTCGTTCAGGCTGCGTACATCGGTTACGCCATCCAGCGCCAAAAGCTCGGACTCCAGTTGAACCATTTCGGCACTCATCGCAGCCGGATCACGGTTGGTCATGACCACTGTGAGCGGAGCCAAGTTCCCCGGCCCTAATGACTTCTTCAATACTTCAAAGCCCTGTTTGGCATCAATCGTCGGTGGCAGGTCGGCGAGAGAGTTGTAATTCAGCGGGGCGTTCGCGCCGTAAACCGCCAGCGGCATCATGATGAGGATGATGAGGAATACGACGCGCAGGGGATAACGCGACACCAGCTTTGAGATGCGGACGTAGAACGCGCCCGCCGAGCGATGCCGCGCCTTACCCGGCCAGAATGCCCTATCGCCTAAAATCGACAGGATGGCGGGGACGAAGGTTAATCCCGCTACAAGCGATATGATTACGCCGATGGCTAGGGCCGGGCCAGAGGTGTTGAAGACCCCGAACTTGGCAAAGATCATCGTCATGAAGCCGACAAAGATTGTCCCCGCGCTGCTGGAGATGGTTTCTCCCACCTTTTTGATGGTGGAGACGGTGGCAGCCTGTGCGTTGGTTTGGTCAGCCATTTCTTCGCGGAAGCGGCTGATTAAAAACAGGCAGTAGTCGGTTCCAGCCCCGTAGATGATAACGACCAGTAAAATGTCGGCGTAGTTTGAAACAGCAATCACCCCGTTGGCTAGAACCGCCACGATGCCGCGTGTGATTAAGTACGACAGGGTGACAGCCGCGAGCGGAATAATCGGGCTAACGGGTGAGCGGTAAATCAAGAGCAGCAGGGCGATGACCAGAACCACCGTGACGATTAGCGTGCTTTCAACGGTCGAGATGGCTGCCTCGGCAAAAGCGGAAGCAATCGCTTTCGAGCCGGTGATATAGGACGAGATACCTTGCGGCTGGTTTGCGTCAATCCACTCGCGGATGGGGTCAACGACGGTTTTGCTAATTTCGATGTCGCCATCCGCCACGCCGACCGGAATCATGGCGACTTGATTGTTGGCATCAATCGTCATGTCGGCGACCTGTGACGAACTCACCGGCGAGATGACATCGGTGATGCGTTCGGGTGCTGCGTCACTGG
Organism: Chloroflexota bacterium; assembly: GCA_020161935.1. Classification (GTDB taxonomy): domain Bacteria; phylum Chloroflexota; class Anaerolineae; order Aggregatilineales; family Phototrophicaceae; genus CFX2. The sequence continues at coordinate 22,475 of JAIUNI010000022.1, read as the reverse complement.
CTAGCCAGTCGGTTAAGGCGGTGATGAACGTTCCGGCATCCGTAGCTGTTTGTTCGGGAAAGGTCGCCCCATCACGGTTGAGGATGCCGCTGTTCGCCGGGGCTTCGACCACGATGACGATCCCCGCGTTATTGGAGGCATTCGGGAATGCTGCTTGATGCACCCTCACCGCATGGTTAAACGGGGCATCTTGCGGGAGTAAGGTCGCTTGATCGGTGGTGGCTACGTCCGATAGGTTGGGCGCGGCAAGGGTAATTGCAACGACGATTATGATCCAAAATGCGACGACAGGATAACGCCACCGCACCATCAATGCGCCAATTCGTTCAAAGCTCATGTTTCTACTCTTTATGAGGATTATTTTACATACCGTATGGTATGTATACTATGCGAGCTTCGTTTGTGTGTCAAGCAGGTAACAGCCGGTTATCGCGCGTTGTCATGGTGATAACATGACAGGAAGCGTTGAGAAGGGTGTATGAACACTACTCCAACACCTTAATGACAACGTTTCCCTTCTTATGACCTTTATCGACATAGCGGTGGGCTTCAACGATTTGTTCCAGCGGGTAGCAGCGGTCGATGATCGGTTTGAGATTTCCAGCCTCGATCAGTTCTTTGAGGAACACGAGGTCGGCGACCGTTTCGCTGCCGCTGGATGTTTAAATCCGGCATTGCTGCTACCTGTTCGATTGGCACAAATTTTACAACAAAAGTAAAATAGTATAAGATTTATAATATGAAAAATGCAATATTGCCATTTTGCATACGAGAAAGTTTACATAAATGCAAATCAGTACCAGTGAGAGTCCATCCATTTCGTTGGGATCTCTGCTGCAAGAGGAATTCGATATATATTTGGGAGCATCATCTGCATTCTTCGATTATTTGTCTAATCAATCCATTATTGGTTTTACCCCAACTCAGTTTGCTATTTATAGAGATAATTTCTTCTATCGCACTATTAACACGATACCCTCAATCACAAAGGTTTTGTTAGCAGCAGCATATCATGAAGACATTGAAACTCTTGCTGACGCTGGTAAGAATCTTTTTGATGAAACTGGCTCAGGTAATCATTCAATGGTTCACTCTTCGTTACTTGTAACTTCTCACAACGTGCATGCAAAAAAAGTTTTTGGACTGAAACCCATTTCTCTCATAGATGCTCAAACTTCTATACACATCCTAGATGTAGCGAAAGCATTTTGTGAGAAGCAACGGATGCTTTATGAAAATTCATCTTATCCTATTGTTTTAGCAGCATCCTATGCTCAAGAAACCGCTGCAACTTCTATGCTTACGACCTTTTACGAACATTTTTTTTGTAGTTACAAAGGATTTTATAGCCAAAAGGAATTTGAGACCCTTACTATATACTTTTCCTGCCACATCAATGGTGTAGAAAAAGATCACGCTGAAAAGGCTCAACGCGCTTTATTGCGAGCATGTAATACGAAATCAGATATAGAGTTTGTACTATGGAGCGTGAATACCTTCCTTAGGGCGCAGAGTGACCTTTGGAATGGTCTTCTACGAGCTATGATTTCAGTGGAAGGTGTTGAGAGATCAATACCCGGCAATCATTCTTAATTAAGTTATCCTTTGTTAGGTTCAATTCTCATATGCGAAATAACAAACCATCTTTGGGCAAATTTATAGGGCAACAGTTTGAAAACGAACATAAAAGATTCAAACTTTTGGCTATCATTTCTTTCGTTTTGATACTTAGTAGTTTCATAATAAGTTTTGCTGTCAGTTCGGTCGCTAGCGGGGCGATTATTGTAGGAGATATAACCTATAAAGAGCTTCTTCAAAATCTTAAAGAGTTATTTATTAATCTTGGAGTGGGACTAATTGGCGCAATTATTGTTTTTTATTTTATAGAACGCTTTTTAGGGAATAAACTGCTTTTATTTCAAATTGAGGAAAAATCCAGACTGAATGTAAGAGATTTCCTTGAGGATATGAAAGATGCTAAGGAAGTTAAGATATTAGATATTTATATGCATCGCCTACTTATAAATAGGTTCACGGAAGTGCAACAAGCATTAACTGAGGCAGTTACTATTAACCAAGCTCAAGTACAGATTCTTGTCGCAAATCCACGGAGTCTAACGGCTCGTGAAAGAGCAGAAAATATCTTAAAAATTCCTAATTATAAAGAACTTTTTCCAAATGCTCCCACTCCAACAACAGTAGAATATATTCTAGAGGAAATGGAAAAATGTCTTCGACTTCTACAAAATATTTATGATTACGTTAATGTACATTTATCTAACTCAACCCAAGTAAAAGAAGAAGATCACAAGTTACAGATTAAGCTATATAATGTTCCTACCCCAATTGCAATGCATCAATGTGATGAATTTGCTTATTGGAGCTTTTTCCCTCTCTCAAAATTATCAGCAGATAGTCCTCAACTAAAAATTCCTGTTGGAACCCCTGTTGGTGAGATTTTGAGCTCTAAATTTTCGGAGTTGTGGCAACATCCTGAGACAGAATATCTAAGTAAATATCTTAATATCAACAAACTCGATTCAAAGGTATAAAACAATAAGTTGATACGTTTTAGTTGGTCGTCAATAGATAAAGGTAAATGCACCTGAAGATCGAGGTCGAGATAAGTTGGTTTAGGGGATTGTATAGAAGGAAGCATTTATAGGTGCTTCCTAATGGTGGTGAGAACGTGGGCGTAATGATTTGGGATCAGATTTTACTCCACCATGACGACAACGTTTCCGCGCTTATGGCCCTGATCGACACAGCGGTGGGCTTCAACGATTTGTTCCAGCGGGTAGCAGCAGTCGATGACGGGTTGGAACTGGAGGTCGGCGACCGTTTCGCTGCCGCCGGATGTCTTAGCTAGACTTTGTACATGACAATCTTTGCTCAAGCGGTTTCGCTCAGGGTGAACTATCAAAAGCTATCAGAGTTTTCCGACATCAACCGATCACAATGATATGCAGAAAATAACATAACTTGCTCTCGCTGAACGGAAAACACAATATTAAGATGTGCAAAGTCGAGCTTAGAACCTGTCTGAGAATGACCCATGCTCCCCTCTCTCCCCAACCCTCTTTCCTCATTACATGGAGAAAGAGGGAGCAAAATCAGCGAAACAGACCCTCAACAACCTCAAATGGAGGTGTAGATTGAATATTCAAACAGGCTCTTATACACGTTCAGACAGATGCCGTTATGCTTCAATGCTTTTTTTGCTGTCAGAGGTGAGAGTTTGCCGACGGCATCAAAAATGATGTCGTAAGCCGCGCCGCTGCGGGTAAAGTCGTCCTGTGTATAGTCGATCACCTGACTCGCGCCTAGTGACTTCACCCTGTCGAAATTGCTGGTGCTGCATACGCCCGTCACCGCCGTGCCGAAGTACCGGGCAAGCTGGACAGCATATATGCCGACCGCGCCGGAAGCCCCATAGATGAGTACCTGCTGCCCTTTGGAGATGTTTCCTTTCGCAGGCACGCTTCATCCCTGCAACAATTCAATTTGTGTAAGTCTGTCATGTCGCAGGCAACCATTACCGCATCATTTACGCCTGTAACGGTGCAGTTTCCTTGATGAAGCGCTGCGCCCAGAGTTCGAGCGTCAGTAGGCGGAACATGACTTCAACCTGACTGGTTTTACCACGGAAATGGTCGTTGAGCAGCGCCGTCATATTATCGCGCTGGAAGATGCCACTGATGACGTTGTTCGGGTCGAGCAGCACCTCACGCATACGCGGGCTGAGTTCATTATCGAACCAATGATGAATGGGTGTGCTGAAGGGCTGCTTGGGGCGTTCAAGCGCGAACTCCGGTATCAGCGAGCGCATGGCCTCGCGCAGCACGACTTTGTTCGACTTCATGCGGATGTCCGACGGCACATTCGCCGCGAACTTGAGCAGCGTGGGGTCGAACATCGGCACGCGGGCTTCGAGTGAGGCGGCCATCGTCACCTTATCGGTATGCAGGAGGGCGTTGCCAGTGAGCCATGTGTTGATGACCAGCGCCTGTGCCGTGTTGTACGGGTCGTCGCGCCAACTGCGGGCGATGATGCTGCTGTAGGTGCGTTCTTTGTGCTGGGCGTTCGTCCACGCGGCTTTCAGGTCGTCGCCGTAGAGTTGGTCACGCAGCGCGTCGCTGAACACCAGCCCATCGAAGGACATCATGCGCCGGATGGCTTCGTCGCGCGGGAGGGTGGCCTGCTGCACACGCGGCAGGTAGGTGGGCAGCGCGCCGATGATGCGGAAGCGCTTCATGGCGGGATAGTATTCCTCAATGTTGCCGAACAACGGCCAGCCTTCATCACGCCCGCCGCCGAGCAGCTTGCCCCACGACTCCTGATTTTTGAGGAGCTGCGGCAGGTTGGTGTGGGCGGGATAACCCCCGAACAACTCATCCCCGCCGAGGCCGGTCAGCACGACCTTCACATCCCGCGCGGTGTGTTCCGCCAGCAGCAGCAGTGAAACCGCTGACGAGTTGGCAATCGGTTCGTCGTGGTGGTAAACCGCCTTCTGCAAACCGTCCCACCAGTCATGGGCGGAGATCACCCGTTCGTGGTGGTCGGTCTGGAAGTGTTCGGCAATCCGCCGGGCGTGCAGCAGTTCGTTATCCGGCGTGTCGGTTTCGTAGCCGACGGTGTACGTTTTCACACGACCACTGGCTTCCTTCGACATCAAGCCGAGGATCGCCGCCGAGTCGATGCCGCCGCTGAGGAACAGGCCGAGCGGCACATCACTCCGCAGGTGGAGGCGAACCGAGTCCGCCAGCAAATCACCCGCCTCTTTGTAGACCGTGCCGGTGGTTTGGGCGGCTTTGGTGCTGGGCTGCGGGAATTCCCAGAAGGGGTGCATATACGTTTCGCGTCCGGCTTCCACCACGTAGGCGTGACCGGGCATCAGGCGGGTGATGCCCTTGAACAGCGTTTCCTCGCCGATCATGTAGCCGAAGCTCATGTAGGTATCCAGCACGTCGAGGTTGATCTCGCGCGGGGTGGCAGGGTCGGCGAACAGCGCTTTGGCCTCGCTGGCGAAGTGCAGCATCCCGTCACGCTCGTGCAGGTAAAGCTGCTTCATGCCGATGTGGTCAATCGCCAGCACGAAGCGTTTGTTCCGCGTATCCCACAGGGCGAAGGCGTACATGCCGCGCAGTTGGCTGAACAGGTTCAGGCCGTATTCTTCGTACAAGTGGATAATGTTCTCGCCGTCGCCTTCCGTCCAGAAGGTGTGGTTGCGCCGGAGCAGCTCACGCCGGAGTTCGCGGTAGTTATAAATCTCACCGTTAAAGACCATCGCGATACTGCGGTCTTCGTTGTAAAGCGGTTGGTCGCTGCCCTCCACGTCGATGATGCTCAGGCGGCGCGAACCCAGCACGGCGTTGTGGTCGGGCGAGTCGTAGAAGCCGTCGCCATCCGGTCCACGGTGGCGGATGCGGTCGGCCATGCCGCGAACCCGCGCTGGCTCGGCGCGCCCATGCTTGCGAATATCCACCACGCCACATATACCGCACATTGGGTAGTCCTTCGTCAGTAGTCTTAGTTGACAGTTGATAGTTTACAGTGACAGGAAGAGAGTTGGTAGTGGTGCGAAGGATTTTCGAGCATTTAAACTAGACAAGATGTCAATACCTTGGACAGACAAATGCCAAGGTGTAGACATAAAAATCGTCCCTATTGGAAACGATGGTAAGTGTCATAGGAGTATTCCAATACTTCTGGGTAGACATAGGGCAACTCGTTTTACCATTAATACCTAGATTCAGTTTTGGATAGTACGTAATAATATAAGGTCGAGCCGTTCGCCCATAGATCTGATAATGTTCATTTGATATACCTCTACCTAATAATAAGATTATTTCCCCAAGAGGTATCGATGTTTTCACCTTTATTGAATTAATGAATTGATAATTTTCAGATGGGTTGAGCTGAATATCTAATACTCTTTCGTGTGGTGTTTTACTTATTTCCTCGACAGTCGTTACCCCCGGCCGGATGCCCATGAAGCACGGCGCGGGGCAGTCGACAGGGAGTAACAACTCGCGCAGTTCGTGGTCATCATACGGCTGCGACCGGATGAGGAGCAGCACGGCAGTGAGCAGGATAATGGGCAGCAGGGCGAGGCGGAGGTAGAAGGTGGTCATAGTTAAAGTTTATATCGCAAGGGGCGAGAGTTGGTAGTGAGGGCGGGAAATTATAAGAATTTATGAATTACAGAAAGATGGATTTTTGACCATCTGCCTAAAACTGTTTGCATCCCAAGCCCAGCCGGGATAAGCCCAATTATCACCAAAATCAAAGAATGTTATATCGGCTTTTTGAAAAGAAAATTTCCTCATCCACGGAGGACAAGGTGTGTAAGTATCTATTCTAATTTTCCCAAACCATAATGCCGCATAGGTTGCCTGACTTCCGTCCGACATGGATTGACCTGATATTACGATAGATGATGTCGGTTTATCCATGAGTATCATGATTGACCCGACCGAAATGTGAGTTGAGATTTCGATCGTTTGAACAACGACTAAGCCGGATGAGGAAGTGGAAAAAGATAGGATTATTGGTATACGACTGTCAATATATTGAGGTTGGTGACCATTCCATTTCCACGTCTTATACAATTCGCGATTTCCAAGTATCTCCTCGACCCACCCACTCGCCTCTAGCAACTTCACCGCCTCCTCAACTGTGGTGATCCCCGCTTGGATGCCCATGAAGCACGGCGCGGTGCAGCCAGTAGGCAGTAAAAGTTCACGCAGTTCGTGGTCGTCGTAGGGCTGCGACCGGATGACGAGCAGCACGGCTGTGAGCAGGATAATGGCTAAAAGGGCGAGGCGCAGGTAGAAGGTGGTCATTGCTAGAGTTTATAGCTTAAGCTAATTTCGTGCGGGGATATTTCCTAGAGACCAGCTTAAGGGTTGAAATTCCGACAATAGAAAACAGTTTTCCCCCAAGGCATTTTGTTGTCGTAGCCAAAATTTGCTGTCGGCATTTCTACAAATCTCACAAAAAATTTTGTCTTCCAGATTTCGATTCCTGACGCTGGACAAAGAAGATCGCCCTCCACAAAAAAACGTTTTTGAAGATAAACGCCTCGATAATAAAAATGATTCCGATCTCCAAGCATAACATCTTCGATGTCAGGACTATTAAAAGACAATCGCACATCGCCGATCATAAAATTACTGAACAGATTGATACTGACAACACGCCCATTTTGAAAAGACACACTTTGATTGGTTTGAAGGTCTAACCAGCGTGTAGCATTGGGCGATGCTTTCCATGTGACGAATGCAGGCATATATTGTTTGTCAATTTCTCTCACCCACCCACTCGCCTCTAGCAACTTCACCGCCTCCTCAACCGTTGTCACCCCCGGCCGGATGCCCATGAAGCACGGCGCGCGGCAGTCAGTAGGCTGTAAGAGTTCGCGCAATTCATGGTCATCGTAGGGCTGAGCATGTATGACCAGCAGCACGGCGGTGAGCAAGATGGTGGGCAGGAAGGCTAGGCGGAAGTAGAAGCGGGGCATGAGTATATTGAATTTCAACATGCGCGAAATAGGTCATTCAAACTGTCACGGTGCAGAAAATTATCTATTGGCAATGAGACACTAAAACCTATTCTGATCTTGTGAAGTAAGGGATGACTTGAATGACATAAATACCAAAAGTGTATAGTGAACCCCAATTGATCATAATACGCGGTATACAAAATGTTCGGACTTTGTGATGGTTCGACGATCTCAAGATTTGGTAACCCAAACACGAGCCTAGTATCACCAAGCACGAATCGAGTATCTATCAAAATACTATAAACAATTTTGTCCGTTGCATATAGTTTCCCCTTATCATTTTTACTAATCCATGTTGGTGCTTGGTTACTCCAATTCCAATAGATAAAACCGGAATTGTTACCTGCCATTTCATTAGCAACCTTACTTACCCACTCACTCGCCTCTAGCAACTTCACCGCCTCCTCAACTGTGGTGATCCCCGCTTGGATGCCCATGAAGCATGGCGCGGCGCAGCCTGTAGGGAGCAAGAGCTCATGGAGTTCGTGGTCATCATACGGTTGCGACCGGATGCCGATCAGCACGACGGTGAGCAGGATGGTGGGCAATAGGGCGAGGCGGAGGTAGAAGCGGGGCATTATGAGTACGGCGGGCAGGTCGTATGCAGCACGTCCACCCACGAGTTGGTGTACTGGGTGCGAACGCCGAACATATTGGTCGAGCTGCTGTAGCCGAGGTAGAGATGATCGTTATAGGTGATGATTTTACGCCGGCCGTCGCAGTCGCCCTGCGAGGTGGCGGATAAGCCGAGGCGGGCATAAAACGCCGTGTAAAACAAATAATTGCCGCCTTCGAGGTAATTCAGGGTGATGCGCTGGCCTTCCGGTGGGCCGACCGCCAGCAGGAAATCGCTGAGGGTGAGCGTCGTATCCAGCATGAAGGCATCCACCACCCCTTTCGTCACCCACATGACCGAGCCGTTATACGCGCCGGTGTTGTTCAGCCACGCGGGGCTGCGGCTGTTCCACGTCATGCGGATGAGCGGCAGTTTGGGGTCATAAACGGTGCTTTCGACCCACCCGCTCGCCTCCAACAGCTTGACCGCTTCCTCGGCAGTCGTCACCCCCGGTTGGATGCCCATGAAGCACGGCGCGGGGCAGTTTTCCGGCAGGAGCAGCGCCCGTAACTGCGTGTTATCAAACGGCTGGGCGCGGATGACGAGCGTCGCAATCGCGAAGGCTATAAGTGGCAGGAGGACGAGGCGCAGGTAAAGGTTTGGCAAAACGCGCATCCTTCGGTTGTGCTATCCGCAGTTGTTAAAACGGTATGCCCACTGATCCAAGTACATCATCGCGGCTAACTCATCCGCTTCGATCACCTTACGGAACTTGATCGACGAGCCGCCGTGATACGGGTCGCCGGTGACGCAGCGCTGCCAGCTCATCACCACCACGCCGAGCGCTGCATGCACGCCGCGATACTGGTAGATGCCGCGATTGGTTACGATTTTATCATCCAAGATATTGATGTCCGGTGGGCCAAGCTGCACCAGCCATTCGCCCAGCGGATAACGGGTATCCAGCCAGAATTGGTCGACCTGCCGGTTATTGACCCAGATCGTACCGCGTTGGCTGGTATCAATCCACGCCGGTGCATCTGGTTCCCACCACCAGAAGATATAACCGCCGGTATTTTGCACCGTCCGGTTAATCACCTCGGATACCCACGGGTGCGCTTGCAAGATGGCGACCGCTTCCCCCACCGGCATCCCCGGCCGGATGCCCATGAAGCACGGCGAGGCACAAGTTTCCGACAGCACCGCCGCGCGAGGTTCGCGGTCATCAAACGGTTGGGCGCGGATGACCAGCAGCGCAATCGCGAAGGTTACGAGTGGCAGCACGACGAGGCGGAGGTAGAGGGTGGGCATCGGTGTCTGCCTAATAACCGTGTACGGCGAGGGATCTGCAAAAGTCGTTCTTCAAGGCGCTGTTGAGCGTGGGCATCTCAACCCGATTATAGGCATATGTCCACTGTCCGATGACGATGTTCGAAACCGGCTGCATGAGCAAGTTGGCCGTGAAAGAAGGGCAGCGGTTGCAGTGCCGCGCCATAAACCCCACCGAAAGATCGGCGTAGTAGACACTCGTCCCCTGACACTCATACGCATCCGAGTAGCGGTCGGCGGTAACACGGCTCACCGTAACGGTCGCCGCGCCCAAGTCATGCCGGTAAAGGTCAACAAAATGGACGGAGTCAGCAACCCCGATGTCGACAAAAATGATGCGCTCATCAGGCGTTGCGGCAAAATAACTACCCCATGTGCGGTCGAGCCAGCTCGGGGCTTCCGGCGACCAGATGATGTCATAAAAGAATGGCTCGCAGCACTTTCTGACTTTAACAATATCGCTCACCCAGCCGCTTTGATCGAGTAAATCAACCGCCTCGTTGACGGTGGTCTTAAACGGGCGAATGCCTAAAAAACACGGCGCGGCACAGTCGTCGCTAAAGACCAGTTGATCGAGTTCCATTCGCGTATGCGCGTCATACGGTTGGGCGCGAACCGCCAGTATCACAGCGGTGATCAACAGGAACGGCAGCAGGGCGAGGCGGAGGTAAAAGGTGGGCATCATTACATAAGATTAACCTAACAGATCATGGTTTGTCGATTTTGAGCGGATGGCTCGAAGTCCTGTAACAGATCGGATTGTACATCCATCGCTGCGTAATAACGCACTACCGTATCGGTTGAGCTGGGGCCGAGGCGAGCCATTCCGTCACAGGTTTGGCTGACCGCCACCAGCATCGCCCGTGCCGGATACGCAGCCGCGTAGTTCAGGACAGGCGTGAAATGGCTGCCGCCCATCCCACGGAACACATTCACATAACGCAGTGACGGTTTGCCCAGCAGCAGTTGAACCTGTGCCAGCGGCAGCGAGGTCGTCAGGTGGACTTCCTCGACGGTACGCCCGTTGACCGCCACCAGCAGCCCCACCCCGCCGTTGTCGTTCGAAAACCACGCAGGGGCTTGCTCATTCCAGATCACCCCGATCCATCGCGCGTAGGGAGCCATGCGGATTTCGCTGATCCAACCGCTCCTACGCAGGATGCGCTGCATTTCGCTGACGGTGGTGATGCCCGGTCGGATGTCCATGAAGCACGGTGCGGGGCAGCCATCCGGCAGCAGCACCTTTCGATACTCGCTGTCGTCGTAAGGCTGCATATGAATGAGGGTGAGCAGCGCCGTGAATAGGGCGACACTGAGGGAGACGAAACGCAAATAGATCGGGTGCATGGGGTTACGCTCCACACATGCGTGTACTGGTTTCGCGGAGATTAGAGAAAAAAGTTCCTTGGTTTATCGCGTAGACCGCCCCCGTTGCGATTCCGTGAAACTGGTTGGTGATTTCTAAGCGGGTTGGTGCAGTCCAAAGTCGCGATCTAAATGGGCAGAATAGTATGCCATTTGCTCGAAAACCCTGTGCTTGGTAAGCGAGTTCAACAGGGGTGTACCTCCAAGGACTCGCTAGAGGTATTACGCCCACTGTCGTTTGCGAATCGGGTGGTATCCCCCACGTTAAGATAACATCACCTAATACCCATTGCGGGGAAAATATCACTGCTGAAACAATTTTCTCGTTCGATGTAACAACTTCACCGTTAAATGTGAGTGATGGATTTCTCAACACCACGGGCGCATTTTCACTCCACGACCACAAGATTTGATAAGGATTCTCAACGTCTATCACATGAATACTTGCGACCCATTCGTGCTGCTGCAAGATCGCCAGTGCCTCTTTGCTCGTCGTCACCCCCGGTCGGATGCCCATGAAGCACGGCGCGGCGCAGTCATCCGGTGTGAGAAGCTGGCGCAGTTCGTGGTCATCATACGGTTGGGCGCGGAACAGCACCAGCACAGCCGTGAGCAGCACAATTGGGATATAGGCGAGGCGAAGGTAAAAGTTCATCATGATAAGCCGCAGACCAGTTTCTTCCGCGCCTGAAACACCATCCGCATATCAACGTGGCTGGGCGGGGCGAGGCTCGTGGGCGAAATCGCGCTCGGCTTGGCCTCCATCTGCACATACAACTGCGCCCGCCATAGGTCAGCCTGATACGGGCAGGCACGCACTTCCGTGTGCATCACCAGTTGGGCGCGGGGATAACGGTATACCCACTCGATTGACCACGGCTTGTCGAGGCTGGCGGGCGCGAACACTAGAATGGTCGGGCTGCCGAGGTGGCGGTATAAATCAGCGGCTTCGATGCGCGTGTCGAAGGCGATGCGTTCGACCACATGGTTGCGGATGTTGACGATGCCGTCATACGGCTGGCGGTCAGCCATTACCCAATCCGGTCGCGCCGCGCTCCACGACCACTGGATGCGGGCGAGGTCGTCATAACGGCTGCTGGAGGGCGGTTGGCGCGTAAATTGGACGCTCTCCGCATCGACCCACGCACTGTTCATGAGGGCGTGTAGGGCTTCTTCGTCGGTCGTGCTGCCGGGGAAGATGCCCAAAAGGCATGGCTCATCACACGTGTCCGGCAGCAGTTCATGGATCGGGCGCATGTCGTAAGGTTGCAGTTGGAATAGCAGCAGCAGCACCGTAAAGGTAGCCGTCACCATCAGCGAAGCCAGCAGCAGAGGACGTGTCATTTCTCTTTGCGGTGGCGGCAGGTCATGTCGATCATGTGCTTGGCTTCGTTCAAGCTGCCAACCAAGCTGGAGTTCGAGTCGATGAACGCGGGTTTTGCCCCCAAGAACAGGTGTGTCGGCTGGTTCCAGAAGTTGTGGCAGTCCACAATTGCATTCAGCACATAACCATTGCCGAGGTAATATAACTCGACTTTATAGGTGTCGTAGGGGATAGTGCGGCGCATCGCGATTTGTGGTTCGCGTATCGGCTCCAACTCCAGCAGCAGTTCCCCCAGTGAGATCGTGGTGTACAGCCGGATCGAGGATACCGAGTCGTGGTTATAAAACAGCGCGGGAATTTCCTGCTTATTCAGCAGCGCCGAAGGGTTGTCGTTCCAGAACCACGCCACCGTTTGCAGGGATTCGCTCACGCCCACTTTGGACACCAGACTGCTCGCCCGCAGTTGGTCAATCGCCTCCTGCGGCTTGGTCACCCCCGGTTGAATGCCCATGAAGCACGGCGCGGGGCAGCCGTCCGGCAGCACGAACGACCGCACGTCGGGGTTGCTATACGGTTGGGCGCGAATCGTGAGCAGCGTGGCGCTGAGGACAATCAAGGGGAGTACAGCAATTCGTAGGATGAGGCGGAACATTCACCCTCAAGCTCATGTCCACGGTCAATGCGCCATATTATAACGCTAGCTTATTTAATCGCCCAATCAGTGCCGATCAGCGCCCCCTAGATCACCTATCGGCGAATCTATTTAGGGTAGTGGTCATATAGTAAGTGATAAATCATTGCTCTAACACAAACAGAATCCATCGTGTAGGGACGAGATACATCTCGTCCGCGCCACCGACCTCACCGATTATCGTCTTGTAGAGGAACACCGATGTGTAATCCCTTTGTTGAACCCTTCCATGATCGTCCCTCAAACGTTTGTAAAAACCAACTTTCACACCTATTTTCAAACCACCTTATAACTGGACTTTTTACGCACTTTTGTTCTATAATGAAGCTGTGAAATCATCTCGGTAGCACCACACTAAACGGTGGAAATTCATTTTGTGTCTATTTCATCGCAAAATGAACCATAAAAGTCTTTAAAGTCCCTCGCCCTGAGGGAGAGGGCTGATGGTGGAGTGAGCCTGCGAACGTACCATCGTAGGGTGAGGGCTTAAAATAATCATCCACCACTTAAGGTCGTCCTACCATCATCTCTGTCTTTCCTTGGCGTTCTTGGCGACTTGGCGACTTGGCGGTTAATCTGATTTGTTTTTACTTGCCACTTGAAACTTGCAACTGCTCACGGCGGCTCACTCCCTCATGTCCGCCATGCACCTGCCAATTCTGCAACGCGGCGGATGCCTCCCGTAATGCCGCCGCACTTGCGCCATTTCAGCGCCGACCTCCCTCACTTCCGCCGACAAAAAATGTCAATTCAGCGGATACAGCCGAGCTTCCCGCCAGACAATTCGGCGGATAATTTGCAGTTTGTGCAGTTTGGAAATGATTGAAAACGGAGTGGTTCTATCTGATATACCAGCGAAGGCACCTGCTCGGCTTGTGTAGGGACAGCAGATAGGCTGTCGGGTATTTCCGAACTGAGGTGAATGGAGGAGGGCATTCGCCCGCCTCCGCAGACGAGTTACTTCAACTCATAGCTAAAGGGGAACAGCGCCACCGGAATCAGCTTGAAGTGCTGTTGGGCGAACGGCAGCCCGACGATGGTGATCGCCAGGATCAGCCCGCCGACCACATGCGTGATCGCAATTGCCCAACCGAATAGGATCAGCCACAACACATTGAAAATGGTGGCGATGACACCCTGTCCGCTGGGGCGCGAGACAACCGACTTGCCGAACGGGGTCAGCACGCCGCTTGCCAACCGCAGCGAGGCGAGGCCAAACGGGATGCCAATGATCGAGATGCAGAACAAAACGCCGCCGATGAAATACCCGATTGCTGCGGGCAATCCGCCGAAGATCAACCACACGATATTACCGATGAAGCTCATAGTGCCTCCTGAGTATCAGCGAAAAGGGACTTCGCGATGAAGTCCCCCAAAGTCATCTTATATAGTGTTACGAGGTTCACCTGTGCTGTGTTGCACGAGTATCATCACATTACGACGAAGTCGGCTGTTCAGCCTCTTGAACCTTGACCTTCTGCACACGCGGCGCGTCCGGCTGCGGCGGTGTGATGACCGCGCCCGGACGGTGACGGTACAGGAAGTAGCCGAACGCACCGATGAAGGCCACCACACAAACCACCTGCGACAGGTTGAAGCTGCCGACGACTGTTACTTCCACACGTACGAATTCCAGCAGGAAGCGGATGACGGCGTACTGCATGATGTACAGCAGGAAAATATCGCCGGGGAGGAAACGCTTACGGTTACGCAGGAACAGGTTCAGCAGGATAATGAACGCAAGGATGCTCCAGAACGATTCGTACAGGAACAGCGGGTGGAAGAAGGTCGTCGCGACCGGATAATCAACCGTACTGCCAAATGGGGCGACGCGGTGCGCCGAGTCGATGGTGATACCCCACGGCAGGTTGGTCACGCCACCGTACAGTTCTTGGTTGACCCAGTTCGCCCAGCGGCCAATCGCCTGACCCAGCGGCAGGACGACGGCTGCGATGTCCAACCACGGCCCCAGCGCCAGCTTGTTCCGCCGCACGTAGATATACGCGCCGAGGAAACCGCCCAGCACCGCGCCGAAAATGCTCAAGCCGCCGCTCCAAATCGCCAACGGCCCCTGCTGCAAGTTGGTGATGTTTTGCAAGAACCATGCGGTGTCACGGCAAACATCGGTAGTAACCGCCGTCGCGCAGCCAGCCGTCAGCGAGATTGGCGGGAACAGCACGAACCACAGGCGAGCAAGCACGATGCCGGGGATGATCGCCCACGTCAGTGCGCCCCACACATGCTCTGGGTCACGCCCGTCGCGCTTCGCCAGCCGTGCCGCTACCCACGCGGCCACCAGCATTGCCAAAACAATAATCAACCCGTAGTAACGGATTTGGATAGAGCCTATGCGAATTCCCTCTTCAGGAGTCATTTTCAGATTACCCTCTCTAAGTATTTCTATAGACGTACCAAATGCGCTGGAGTGCCGTAAAATTCGCGCCCACTGCCAGCACCCACAAGCCAAGCACGGTCAGCGGCGGCACCAGCAGCACGGCGATGATAATAATCACCCGCACGAACCGGTCCAGCAGCCCAACCTTGACCGAAAGCCCGGCCTCACCTGCCCGTGCCCGCACATAGCTGACGACAAAACCGCCTGTCAGCGCCGCGAGGCACAGCAGCATCATGTCAAATTGACCATGCACTGCAAAATAATAACTCAATCCCCCAAAAATGAAAGCGTCTGCATAACGGTCGAGTGTCGAGTCGAGTACACCGCCGAAGTTCCCTTTACGCCCCATCGCACGGGCGACCGCGCCATCGACCGCATCCAGCGGCAGGCCGAGTACCAGCACGATCCCGCCGAGTTGGAACTGCCCCTGCGCGATGATGACCGACGCGACAGCGACGATCACCAACCCCAGCAAGGTAATCATATCGGGATGTACGCCGAGGCGGTGCAAAGTACGCCCTAACTCGCCCATACGGTCGCGAATTTGGGTACGTACCCACTCAGTAAAGATAAATTCTTGTGTTTGCATTGCGCCTCCGGCACAGGATTATAAATCCGCCTAGAACGGAAAGGAATTGTTAAGTCAGCGTGGGAACCTGAATTCAGCGGTGAACGTCTATAGCTCATTATCGCGTGGGCATTTTGCTCAATGCTTGACAAAATCGCCAAAGCTAATTACATTAGTTTTTAATTGATTGTAATTAGTTTAGAGGATGCAATCATCATGACGACCACCGTTAATCAAGCTAACACCCAAATAGCCGCAAAGGTGCAAACTTTGTCGCTGCCGAATATCCTGCTGCGTTTGGAAGGGCTAACCATGTTCGCCGCTGCGGTCGTTTTGTACGCGCATCAGGGCGGCAGCCTGCTGCTCTTTTTGGCGCTCATACTCGTGCCGGATGTGAGCATGTTGGGCTACATGGTCAACGTTCGCGTGGGCAGCTTGATGTACAACGCGGCACACCTTTATACTATACCGGCGGTGCTGGCGGGTGTGGCGCTGGCGATGAACATCCCAACCTTACTGCTGGTCGCGCTGATCTGGTTCGCGCACATCGGCATCGACCGTCTGGCGGGCTTCGGGCTGAAGTACCCGACCGAGTTCAAAGATACGCATATGCAGCGTGTGTAGTTTGACCCAATTAAAAACGCGGATGTCATATAACATCCGCGTTTTTCTCCTTTACGCTTATCATCATCTTAAGCGGTTGGTGTGCCTAACTTTTTCTCAATCTGTTCGATCAAGTATTTCACAACGGGATCAGGGTTGGTGCTTAAGCTCAAGTATCGTTTATAGTTTTCGAGCGCTTGTGCGAGATCACCTTCACGCTCGTAAATCCCCGCTAATCCCCAGTAGGCATTTGCATACATGGGGTTGAGCGCAATCGTCTGTTCATAGTCGGCTCTCGCCTTATCATCCTCACCCAAATGGACATAAGCAATCGCGCGGTTGTAATAAGCGAAATACTCGGTGGGATCAATCGTCAATGTCTTGTCATAATCCGCTATAGCTTTATCCGTCTCGCCTAATTGGTCATAAGCATTTCCCCGCCAGACGAGCGCACGGGTAAAATAGGGGTTCACCCGCAGCGCTTGCGTGAAGTCCTCAATCGCACGCTCGAAATCATACTGGTCATAGTACACCCGACCACGGTTGTAGATTGCCGGATAGTAATCGGGGTTGGTTTCAATGGATTTGGTATAACTCGCTATTGCCTCATCGACTTGATACAATTCGTAATAAATAATACCCATGTTGTAATAGGCACAATACAAGTTTGGGTTCATTTGAATCGATTGTTCAAAGTAATCTTGAGCGCTGAATATATCTCCGTCGTTATACGTATCAATACCCAAATTACAATAGGCTAGGGCATTATCCGGTTGTAGATCAATCACCCTCAAATAGTCCTGCCGGGCTAAATCTCGTTGTCCCAATTGGCTGTATACCACGCCGCGATTCAGATAAGCATCGGCATTATTCGGGTTGAGTTCTAAAACGCGGGAATAAAGCGGCAGCGCAGCTTGCATATAACCGCTTTTACGGTAATCCTGCGCGAGGTTATAGTAGCCATTCTCTTCATAGGGCGCGACCTGAATTGCTTTTTGGTAATAGTGTTCTCGCATTGCAAAATCGTTGTCATACATATTCCCTAGATTGGAGTAAATGAGTCCCCAATCCGGTGCAAGCTCAATGCCCTGTAAATAGCTGTCAATGGCATTCTGCGATTTGCCCAATTTATCGTAGGCAATGCCGAGGCGGTTCCAATGGGTAGCGTCGCTCAACGGGCTGCTGACCACCACACCTAAATCACCGATGGCGTGGGTATAATCTTCTGAATCAAGATAAACCTTGCCCCGGAGCATATAAAACTGCATCTTGTCCGGTTCGATTTCAATAGCGTGTGTTAAATCTGCCAGCGCCTCATCGTAACGCTGCTGGTTAAAATAGGCTAATGCCCGTTTGAAATAAGCATTTGCGTCTTGTGGATTTTCTTTAATCATGCGGGTAGCCGCTTGAATAAGGGTATCAAGCTGCTGGGGTGTGAAAGCGATAAAAGATGGGTTACGGTTATGCTTTTCTTGTATCCACCCGTACCCGTTTTTTACATACCACCATGTCTCACCCTCAACTTGCTCTGGTCCATAAATGAGTTCAAGCACAGTCTGTTGGGGAAGTCTTGTAATCACACTACTGTTTTCGTTGGCCTGTGCATATACCGGCAGATCGACAATTTGTACGATAATCTTCTGCCCGACTGACCAAGTGCTTGGCGCTGCTTTCGTCACCGCCCACATCGTCATGCTCAAAACAAACATGGCACAAACTGCCAGCGGTTGGCACATTTTCCACCGTTTAACGAACAGCATTACGTCACCTCAACACATTCATGCCGTACAATCATCGCCAACTTGATTATATCTTCGTACCTCATAAAGAAGGCTTAATCTTGTCTGATTGCATCCTCGCGCCACTGCGCTAAAAATACCAAGTTCTTTGTGATTTTGTTGGAAACGTTTAGCATTGTGGTGTCTTCCGGCAACCTGCTGTATCGTATAAAGAGGTCAGGCATCAACCGGAGGAACCACTGTGGACTATGATGTTCCTTTAGAAGCATTCCAGCAGGCACGCGCCCGCCTCGCCCCCTATACCCGTCACACGCCGATTGCGCCGTGGCCGCTCCTCCACGACGACGCACCGGCAGGACTGCGCCTCAAACTCGAAAATATGCAGGTGGTCGGATCGTTCAAGCCGCGCGGCGTGTGTAACCACATGCGGCAGCTTGCACCGGAGCAGCGCAAACGCGGTGTGGTCGCGGCTTCGGCGGGGAACCACGGGTTGGCGGTGGCTTATGTGGCACGGCAGTTGGGCGTTCCGGCGATTATTTACCTGCCCGAAGTTGCCAGTGCTGATCGCGTCGCGCGGATTCAGGCGTGGGGCGCGGTGGTGGTGCAGTATGGCGAGGTCTATGAGGACGCGCACAAGATGGCGCTGGAACACGCGGCAGCCGAGGAGCTGACCTACGTCCACTCGTTCGACTCGGAGGCGACGCTGGCGGGTCACGGCACGCTGGGGCTGGAAATGCTGGACGACATGCCGGAGATGGACTGCCTGCTGGTCGCCATTGGTGGCGGGGGATTAATCGCGGGGATAGCCTGTTTGCTCAAGAAGATTAACCCGCAGATCAAGATTATCGGGGTGGAGCCAGCGGGCGCACCGTCGATGTACCGGAGCATTCAGGCGGGGCATGTGATCTCCCTGCCGGAAGTTCGGACGATAGCGGATACCCTCGCTACCCGTTCGGTGGCGGAGCGGACTTTCGCCCTGACGCAGCGTTACGTGGACGACATCGTACTGGTGACCGATGCCCAGATCGCGGCGGCGACCCGCTGGTTATGGTCGGAATGTAACCAGTTGGTCGAGCCATCCGGGGCAGCGGCGCTGGCGGCGGCTCTCTACGGCGCGGCGGATATGAACCCCTATCAACATCCGGTGGCGCTGATCTGCGGTGGGAATGCTCCGGCTGAACCGGTGCTGGCGGCTTATAGTGGATTAACGCGGTAAGTTATTTGATGACACTCAAGTATTCCTTTTTAATTCTTTACGCCTTTCACACATATGAATAATTCGCGAAATCCGGCTTTAATCCCACAACCGCATCATTAAACTAAAATAAAATGAGATTTATACCTTCTCAATGTATTTGGTCATTATCGGCGGCTAGAAGGTGTTTAGTCATTATTCCATTTCAGAAAGGACATCTGTTATATGTATATGCCACATGATGTACTGAGGAGGCGGCCACGTCGTCGGAAGCGTTTCAGAAGCGCGGAAGCGGGACAAGGTTTAGTTGAATACGCACTCCTCTTGGTTTTGGTTGGCCTCGTTGTGATTATTATCCTCAGTAATCTTGGTCAATCGGTTTCCAATGTTTTTGAAAATATTACATGCAACCTCAGCACGGAACCCGGTTGCCGATCTGAAGTCGCGATGGTACCTGATGACTCCGGCACGGGTGGCAGTGGCGCGGGTTCTGGTGCTGGAACGGGCGGCAGTGACGCGGGTTCCGGTACAGGTGGAGGTTCTGGTGCTGGAACGGGCGGCAGCGGTGCGGGTTCTGGCACAGGTGGAGGTTCTGGCGCTGGAACAGGCGGCAGCGGTGCGGGTTCCGGCACGGGTGGAGGTTCTGGCGCTGGAACAGGCGGCAGCGGTGCGGGTTCCGGCACGGGTGGAGGTTCTGGCGCTGGAACAGGCGGCAGTGGCGCGGGTTCTGGCACGGGTGGAGGTTCTGGCACCGAAATCGAGAATCACCATCCTGAGTTTGAAACGATTACCAATCCAGTTGTGAACGAGGGACAAACAGTTACCGTGACGTTTAGTGCGCAGGATGCCGATGACGACCCGCTTGTTTACAGTGTAACCGGCCTTATTGGCGTATTCATGACGTTCACCGATCATGGCGACAACACCGCGTCACTCGTCCTTGATCCAAAGTACAATCATGCTGGCCCTTACACGGTACATATCAGCGTCGGTGACGGATTAGGTGGGGTTGATTCCCACACGTTAGCCTTTACAGTTCAAAATGTCGTGCATGATACCGACGGCGATACATTTGAAGATGAGGTTGATAACTGCCCGTCGGTCTCCAATGCTTCCCAATCCGATTGGGACGCGGATGATACAGGCGATGCCTGTGACGGTCAATATACCTTGCGGTTCGGTTCAGCCAGTAATTTTAGTGACTCGGACGGCAACACATGGAAAGCGATGACCGCGACCACTTCTGGTGGTACGGTGTACTCAGTTACGCCTACAGCGATCACCGGAATTACTGATCCTCCTGTATGCCAGACGCTGATTGAAGCACGCAGCAGCAACACGGGGAAAGACATCATTGTTACCTTCAACGGTTTGCCCTCAGGTAGCTATAAGCTCAACCTGTTCTTTGCTGAGACGCGCACCAGCCGTCAGGGCGATTTCGACATCTACGTCGAAGGCAGCAAAAAGGTCAGCCGACATCAACCCGTTGACTTCGGGTACAAAGTGGCGCATATGGTTACGACGACTGCGACCACGATTTCGGACGGGACCCTGAATTTACTGCTCGACCGCATGGCTGGTATTCCCAGCTTATGCGCTCTCGAAATTGTGATGCAGTAGAGAGTAAGGGCGGGTTCCTGTAACCCGCCCTTACTTATCTATCTATCTATCGGTGGTGTAGGACGATTTTTTCGCCTGTTAATCGGGTACGTTCGGCCTGCCACTGGTCAATCGAATACTCGCGGATGATGTAGGTTACACCATCGTTCCCGATGGGCGATACCACGAGCAGCGGTTCGTTGGTGACCGGATGGGTTTGATGTACGGCATATTCCCCTAAGCGTAAAGTAGCCGTATTCAGATTTTCCGCCAGCAGGTGAACGGCAGCGATTTCCCCAAAGTGGTGAGGCGCAGGTGAGTATTCCACACCGTAACGTTCTTGAAAGATTTGAGGGGACATCCACCAAGCTGTATGAGGCGTGATAGCGACCTCATAAACCCCATCGTTTTCTCCAACCGAGGCGGAGAGGTTCAACAGAACACCCCATTGTGCGGCGTGTTTTTGAGGTGTTTCGGAGGCGAAGGTGAGACCGTCGAGGGCGTAAATGGTGTTCACGGCGGGGCGCACATGGCGCACCTCGGAGGCAGGCGTGTTCAGGTGATAGGTGATGGCGAAGGCGCTGACCCCCGGTAAAAGACTGTCGGGGATGGTCTGGAAGCTGAGGATGGGCGGCATATCGGGCGGGGCGAATGACCAGACCTCAGGCACAGCATAACCGGCTCGCGTCCATTCGGTGTGAAGGGCTTCCACACTGGCGGTTTTGAAGGCCACACTAAAAGGGCGGGCGGCCTGATGTATAGCGGGTAGGTCGGGGAACATGCGAGCAAATTCCTCGTGACCACCGGCGTTAAAGGCGGCTTCATCCTCGACCCAGACGAGTTCCAGATATTCACAGCCAAATTGGATAAAGCGATTGCGTAAACCGGGTTTATAGGGGCGGGTTTCTTTGGTGACATCGAAGCCGAGCATCCGGTAGCGCTCGACGTAGTTATCGACATTCAGGACGTTGGCGAAGGTCAGGATATGGTCGAGGTGGAGGGGCATCAGTTTTTTCCATGAATAAATTTAAGTGGTTCAATCGAGGCCATTCCTTTCTATCATAGGGTGAAATAGCGACTCAATTGCAAAAATGATTGCGATTTTGCACAAATTGCACATTTTATGCTCATTTTCCGCCGAATTGTCTGGCGGGAAGCTCCCTTACTGCCGCTGAAGTGCGGTTTTATGGCGGCAGAAGTAAGAGAGCGCGGCGCTGAAATGGCGCGAGTGCGGCGGATGTGAGGGAGAATGCCACCGCCGTGCAAATGTCAGTGCCGCCGCTGTATTTGCCATATACATTAACCGCAGAGACGCAGAGAAAATACAAAACATTTAACCACAGAGGCACAGAGGACACAGAGAATGACAAAGACATTTCAACCGCCAATTCGCCGAGAACACCAAGATGGTAGGACTACCTTAAGTGGTGGATGATTATTTTAAGCCCTCACCCTAAATCCCTCTCCCTCAGGGCGAGGGACTTTAAAGACTTTTATGGTTCATTTTGCGATGAAATAGACACAAAATGAATTTCCACCGTTTAGTG
>JAIUNI010000021.1 GCA_020161935.1 Chloroflexota bacterium | reverse complement strand
GCAAGCTCTGGGACAACACTAGGCGAGGATAGGGATTGTTGCAACTTCCAGTACCGCTTGCCGACCATTCGTGTCTCCCTCATTTCATCCCTAATTTGCACAAAATTTACGCGCTTGACTTGAATTGAACTTTTGTTCTATGATGAGAGTTGATAATGGTAAATCATGAATTTGTATGGTTCCCCTCGCCCTGAGAGCTGAGGGTGGAGTGAGCCTGCGAATGTACCGTCGTGGGGCTAGGGGTGAGGGTTTAGACACCACTTACTTTGCGACCACTACAATAAAACGATCTCTTTGTATCAATCTTGGCGACTTGGCGGTTTAATTTGTATTTCTCTGTATTAAACTCTGCGTCTCTGCGGTTCAATGCCTTTGTATTTGACTGGCGACTTTCTTGTAACTTGCAACTTAAAACTTGCAACTTTTTCAGCAGCGGCAGACACAAATTGCACGGCGGCGGTTACACGGGAGCAATCCGCCGCAGGAGTGCCATTTCAGCGCCGCGCTCCCTTGCATCTGCCGCCACAAAATGTCAGTTTAGCGGATACACGCGAGCATCCCGCCAGCCATTTCGGCGGAAAGTATGCGAAAAATGCGAAAGCTGTGAATTTTTCGCATTTTGCGAACAAAATTAAACCGTAATCGTCCCGCTCTGGATCAGCCAGCTCACCGACTCGAACACCGCTTGCAGTGACGTGTAACGGGGTTGATAACCGATCTGCCTTTGCGCCTTCGCGATACTGGCGTTCGGGCTGCGGGCGATATGCTCCCACGTTGCCTGTGCCTCGGTTTCCGAAACGGTCTTGCGCCAATCTTCCCACGGCAGGAACTTCAGGTTCGCCTCTTGCCCGAACCATGCCGCGACTGCCTCCGCGTACCCCCGCAGCGTCAGCGCCGCCGGTGAAACCGTGTGGTAACTCTCGCCCACACTCGCGCTCCAGTTGTTCATCGCCTGCATGAACGCCTGCGCCACGTCCGCCGCGTGAACATGATGCACCGTTTCGAGGCCGAAATGCGGCAGTGCCAGTTCCTCGCCGTGTGCCAACTGGCTGAAAACCCTTGGGTTAAAGTGTCCCGCCGGATTCAGGGGCGCGTAGCCGGGGCCGACGATATGACCGGGGTGCAGCATCGTCGCCGGAAACCCGTTCTGCCGCGCCTCTTGGAGCAAGTACGCCTCAATCGCCGCCTTCTGGATGCCGTAATCACCGAAGGGTCGTCGTGGCTGGCTCTCCGTCGCCGGAACTTGGCTGCTCGCCCCGTAAATCCAGATCGTGCCGCAGTGCAGGAAATGATGGATTTCGCCCCGCAGCGCCTCAACCAACTGTCGGGTCGCTGTCTCGGCGAAGCAAATCAGGTCAACCACCACTTCCGGCTTGAGGTCGCGTACCCGTCCGGCAAACGTGTTCGCTTTGTCCTCACTGTCTCGGTCAGCGATCACCTGCTGTACCTGCTTCCATGCGCTGTGTGCCACGTATGGTTGGCTCTTGCCCCGCGTAATATTGATCACCGTATGCCCGTGTTCAACCAGCATCGGTACAAGATACGTGCCGATGTGTCCCGCCCCGCCGATAACCACAACCCGCATAATAATCTCCTGTCTCAGAGTTTGTTTGAAAAGAGCCTTACCTCATCCGTGCCACCGACCACAATCATCTTTCTTGTAGGGGAGCACCTATGTGTGCTCCCGTGAATTTGCTCCCTCCCTCGCTTGAGGCTGACGGTGGAGTGAGCCTGCGAACGTACCGTCGTGGGGAGGGCTGGGGTGGGGGTAATCTCAGTCGGTCAAGAAGCGGTAAACCGTGGTTGTCTGGTAGGTATCCCCCGGCTTCAACTCAGTCGTCGGGAAATCAGATTGGTTGGGCGAGTCGGGATAATGCTGTGTTTCGAGGCAGAAACCATCCCCCTGCCGGTACAGGCTGCCGCTTGACCCCACCAGCGTCCCGTCGAGGAAGTTCCCCGTGTAAAACTGCATACTCGGCTCGGTTGTCCACACCTCGACTTTACGCCCGCTCGACGGGTCGTAAATCTGCGCCGCGAACTCCAGATCATTCTCGGTCTCGCGGTTGATAACAAAGTCGTGGTCGTAGCCCCGCCCGCTGACGATCTGCGGAAAACTGGAACGCAGCCCTGCGTTCACCAGCTTGGGCGACCGAAAGTCGAACGGTGTCCCTTCCACGGGCGCGAGTTCGCCTGTCGGGATCAGGTTCGCGTCTACAGGGGTATAGCGGTCAGCGTTGATCTGCGCGATGTGGTTAGCAATCGACCCCGCGCCATTTCCGGCGAGGTTGAAGTACGTGTGGTTCGTCAGGTTCACCACCGTCAGTTGGTCAGTTGTCGCGCGGTAATCAATCCGCAGTTCGTTGGTGCTGGTCAGCGTATAGGTGACGGTCGTCGCCAGATTACCGGGGTAGCCTTCCTCACCGTCCGGGCTGGTATAGCTCAACTCGAGGCCAACCGTCGCGCCGTCCTTGATCGCTTTCGCCGCCCAGACTTGCTTATCGAAGCCCTTCTTCCCGCCGTGCAGCGCGTTGATGCCATCGTTCACCGCCAGTTGGTAATCTTTCCCGCCGAGGCTGAACTTGGCGTTGGCGATGCGGTTGCCGTAGCGCCCGATCAGTGCGCCGAAATACGGGCTTCGCGTTTCATAATCCGCCAGCTTATCGAATCCGAGGACGATGTTGTTCATCTTTCCAGTGCGGTCGGGTACACTCAGCGAGGTGATGATGCCGCCGAAGGTGATGACCTTTACTTCCATGCCGTTCGCATTGGTCAGCGTGTATTGTTCTACAGGCTTACCATCCGCCGTCGTCCCGTAAATCGATTTTTCAATGGAGTTATTTGTAGCCATAGCGTGTCCTAATTTTAGAGAGATATTTTCACTGAGCAATACTACCGCAGACTGGGAAAATCTGCCGCCGAGAGTCCATCTGCCAAAACCAATATCTTGACGAATAGGTCAATTTGGGGTGATATTTGTCGCGGCATCATCACCGCTAACCAACAACTCAGTCGTGCGCTGCCGCCATTCCATTTCGTCCAAATTGGCTTGTCCACCAACCTTGCAAAGTGAACCATGACCATCGAATACCGCGTTGTCGAAGATCCTGAAGAACTGAAAGCCATTGTTGATCTGCAAACCATTGTGTGGTCGATGCCCGCCAGTGAAGCCGTTCCCCACAATATGCTCTTTGCCATCGTTCACGGCGGGGGTAATGTCATCCGCGCCGACCTTGACGGTGAACTCGTCGGCTTCTCGCTTGGCCTCGCTGCCCTGCACGGTGATGAGCATTGGCTGTGGTCGCATATGGCGGGTGTCGTTCCCGGTCATCAGGGTAAGGGCATCGGTTCGGGTATCAAATATGCCCAGCGGCGTTGGGCGCTTGACCACGGCTATAAGGTCATCGCGTGGACGTTCGACCCCCTACAGCGCGGTAACGCCAACTTCAACATGCACATCTTGAAGGCCGCTGCGTCCACCTACCACGTCAACTTCTACGGCAACATGACCGATGGTATCAACGCCGGAATGCCCAGCGACCGCATGGAAGCGGTGTGGGATTTACTCGCCGAGCCGGTCATCGCCGCCGAAGCCACCCCCGCGACTGCCCCTATCGTGACCGATTTCCCGCGCGAGTCCTTTTTGGTCTACAGCGACGATGACGGCCTACCACACGTTCAACTGCCATCCGCGTGGACAAATCGCTACTACTTCGCCGAAATTCCCACCCAAATCTCGAAGCTCAAGCGCGAGAATTTGCCACAGGCGCAAGCATGGCAAGCCGCCTTGCGTCAGGCCGCAGGGGGCGCATTTGCACAGGGTTATAAAGCCGTTGACTTTGCTGATGAAGGTCAGCGCTGCTGGTATATACTGGAAAAATCTTAAGCAAAGTAGAGGATAGCACATTGAAACCAATAACCATTCAAGACATCAAGCTGCATACCATTGCACTGCCGTTCGTTGAGCCGTTGAAAACCAGTTTCGGTAACGACCCGCTGAAAGCTACCGTGCTGGTTGAACTGGTAACGGCGGAAGGCGTGGGCGGCTGGGGAGAAATTACCGTCGAGTTTTCCCCCGGTTACGCCGCCGAAACACCCGTTACGGCGGAACACATCGCCAAGAACTTCTTGATTCCCAAGCTGATCGGCAAGACCTTTACCCATCCGCACGAAGCCGCCGCCATCATGAAACCCATTCGCGGGCATCATCACACCAAGTTCGGCATCGAAACCGCCATCTGGGACGCGCTCGCTCGCATCAACGACATGCGCCTTGTCGATCTATTCTCGTCGTATCTGCCCGAAGGTAACCAGACCAAAGGTTTTGCCAGCGTTGGCGTGAGCATCGGCATTCAGCCGACCGTTGAGGATACCGTCAAGATCATCCAGAAACGCTACGATCAAGGCTACCGCCGCATCAAGCTCAAAATTCGTCCCGGTTGGGATGTTGAACTCGCGCGTGGCGTGCGTGCCGTGCTGCCCGACATTGTGATGATGCTCGACGCGAACAGTGCCTACACCCTCAAGGATGCCGAACACCTCAAGCAGTTGGATGAATTTAATCTGCTGATGATCGAGCAGCCCTTAGCCGACGATGACATTTACGAACACAGCAAGTTACAGCCGATGCTCAAAACGCCGGTCTGTCTTGACGAGAGCATCAAGACCGCCACCGACCTCAAATTGGCGATTCAACTTGGTGCGCTGCGTATCCTCAACCTCAAGCCCGTTCGCGTGGGCGGTTATGTCGAAAGCCTTGAAATCTACAAGATTTGTGGTGAGCATAACATTCCGCTGTGGATTGGTGGCATGATGGAAACCGGTGTCGGACGTGCGGCGAACGTGGCCTTTGCCTCGCTGCCGGGGGTTAATATGCCCAGCGATATTTCCGCGACCGACCGCTACTACGCGCCGGACGTGACCGAGCCGCCGTTTGTGCTGGGCAAGAACAGCACCTTGGCTGTGCCGGAAGAAGTCGGCATTGGTGTTGCGGTCGAACCGGATCGCCTCGCACATGGTAAGCAGGTCTGGGCGGACGCGAACCCTTACACGAACTGATCGTCGCCAGAGTCGAAAATCCCGAATTCGTCGATTACCGCGTCGATGCGTTCCAAGCGTGTCTGTGCCGCCTCGTTTTGGCTGATGAGCAGGGCAGCAACCAGCGCGTTCAATAAGCTGAACAGGGCGGCAGACGCGCCGTAAAACCACACCCCGTAGCGCAGCGTGAACACCAGATCGCCGCGCTGCGCTGCCGGGGAAACGGGTGTATCCGTCACGCTAATCACCTTTGCCCCCATTTTCCGCGCATAATCCATCGCGTGCAGCGTCTCTTTGCTGTAACGCCCAAAACACAAACTGAACAACAAATCCTTATCCGTGAGCGCGGCAATTTGGTCAACCAAATCACCTACGCCCGGTTCCAGCAGGTGGCACTTCCCGCGTATCTGCCGTAAGCCCATCGCGAAGTTCATCGCCATCGGCGCGGATGAGCGCAGCCCGATGACGTACACCGTTTCGGCTTCAATCAGCATAGCCACAGCTTGTTCAAAATCCGCCACCGGGATTTGCGACACCATGTTCTCAATATTTTTCGCGTCGGTTCGCATCACCCGTTCAAGGATTGCGCCCATGCTGTTGTTGTCTTGTTCCAGCAGCTCGTTAATCAGCTTGCGCGACCCCAATTGGTACACACTAGCGGAATTAATCCGCCCTGAAATTTGTTCTTGGAATGCCGTTTGGAATTCAGGGAAGCCGTCAAAGCCCAAAGCCTGAGCTGTTCTAACGACCGTCGAATGACTGACATCGACCAGTTCAGCAATTTTCGCCGCTGAAAGATACACCGCTTCTAACCGTCGGCTGAGGAAGAATTCCAGTACCTTTTGCTGTCCGCTGCTCATCCCATCATAGGCTTCGCGGATGAGCGTCAAAATATCTTGCGACACATCCTTCTGGGTCATAATCGTTGTTCCTAATAATTGTTCACCCCATTATCGAGCGTGTAACGATATAAGCAAATTATCAATAGTAGTGCAATTTTTTGTGCAGTTTTGTGGTTTTATTGCACAAGTTATGTCACACGATATACTTTACACTATTCCCGATCAAGGTTTATTGCATCACTTAGCAGGATTTGAGTAGTTCAGCATGTCAAAACACGAAGTCATCATTCGCGGCGGCACAATTTACGATGGCAGCGGCAGCCCGCCTTTTGTGGGTGACGTGGCGATTGATGGTCAAATGATTACCGAGATCAGCACATCCGGCAGGCTGGAGGGTGAAACCGTTGTGGATGCCACAGGCTTGGCTGTTGCTCCCGGTTTCATCAATATGCTCAGTTGGGCGGTCGAGTCGCTGATTGCGGACGGGCATTCTCAATCGGACATTCGGCAGGGGGTGACGTTAGAAGTCGTGGGCGAGGGCTTCTCGATGGGGCCATTGAGTGACAAGATGAAAGCATCTGCCCCGCGCGGCTTGCTCGGCAACAAAGATATTGCCTATGATGTCGAGTGGACGACCCTCGGCGAATACCTCGACTACATGGTCAAACGCGGCATCTCGTGTAACATCGCCTCGTTCGTGGGTACGTCGACCCTGCGTGTTTACACCATCGGCTACGATGACCGCCCGCCGACCGAAGCCGAACTCACCAAAATGTGTGAACTGGCGGAAGAAGCCATGCGCGAAGGTGCGGTTGGTCTCGCGTCCGCGCTGATTTACCCGCCCGCCTCCTACGCCAAAACTGATGAACTGATCGCTATTGCGGAGGCCGTGAGCAAATACAACGGCATGTATATTTCGCACCTTCGCAGCGAGGGCAAGTTCTTCCTGCAAGCGCTGGATGAGATGCTGACCATTTCCCGCGAGGCCAAAATTCGTTCGGAGATTTACCACCTCAAAGCCGCTGGACACGAAAACTGGTCGAAGATGGATGAGGTCATCCGGGTGGTCGAGGCTGCCCGCGCCAACGGCGAGGAAATCACCGCCGATATGTATATGTATCCAGCGGGTGGCACAGGTTTAGAAGCCTGTATCCCCTCGTGGGCGCATGATGGTGGCGAAGAAGCCTTACGCGCCCGCTTGCGTGACCCTGAAATCCGCGCTCGCCTGAAGGTGGAGATGAATACGCCTTCCGACGAGTGGGAAAATATGTGGTTGGAATCCCAATCGCCGGAGAATATCCTGTTGGCTGGCTTCACAACCGAGTCGCTCAAACCCCTAACGGGCAAACGCTTGTCGGAAGTCATTGCGATGCGCGGCACCTCGCCGGAAGACACTCTCATGGACTTGGTGGTCGAAGACGAAGGCCGCATCTTCACGATGTACTTCACCATGTCCGAGGAGAATGTCCGCAAGCAGGTCGCGCTGCCGTGGGTGAGCTTCTGCTCGGATGCCGAGTCCATGACCCCCGAAGGTGCGTTCTTGAATTCGAACCCGCACCCCCGCGCCTACGGTAACTTCGCCCGTTTGCTCGGTCATTATGTGCGCGACGAAAAGCTCGCGACCCTCGAAGATGTCATCCGCCGTTTAACGTCCTTCCCGGCAAACATGCTGCGTATCCAGGATCGCGGTTCGTTGAAGGCCGGATACTTCGCCGACGTGGTTGTGTTTGACCCCGCTAAGGTGCAAGACCACTCCACCTTTGAAGATCCGCATCACCTTTCCACAGGCATGACGCATGTGTTCGTCAACGGCACGCAGGTGCTGAAAGACGGCGATCATACCGGTGCGCTGCCGGGACAGGTCGTCCGTGGGCCGGGTTGGACGGGTAAATAATTCTTTTGACTAAGGGAGTTTTCGCGTGAAGTTTTTTACCGCCTGCTTGGCGACTGAAACCAATACCTTTTCGCCGATGCCAACCAGCACCAAGAGCTTTTTTGTCTCGCGCAAAGGGGATTACAGCACCTATCCACCCTACAAGGACTCGACTGTTGCCCTGTTCCGCAAGTGGGCAGAAGCCAAAGGTTGGGAAGTTGCTGAAAGCATCATCGCCAACGCCGAACCAGCAGGCATCACCCTAAAGAAAACCTACGAAGCCTTCCGCGATGAAATTGTGGCTGACCTCAAAGCAGCGCTTCCGGTTGATGCTGTCCTGCTCGACCTGCACGGTGCGATGGTGGCGGATGGCTACGACGACTGCGAAGGTGACTTGATCGCGGCGGCGCGGCAGGTGGTCGGGCCGGACGTGCCGATTGGCGTGGAACTCGACCTGCACTGCCACATCACCGAGAAAATGGTGAGTAATGCCAGTATCATCATCACCTACAAAGAATACCCGCATACCGATACAGCCGACCGTGCGCTGGAACTCTTTAACCTGATCGCCGACACCGCGCAGGGCAAGATTAAGCCGACAATGGGCGTGTTCGACTGCAAGATGATCGGTTTGTTTTACCCGACGCAGGAACCGATGAAGAGTTTCGTCGACAAAATGAAATCGCTCGAAGGCAAGAACGGTGTGCTGTCCGTTTCACTGGCGCACTGCTTCCCGTGGGGCGATGTCAAAGACCTCGGCGCGAAAACGCTGGTGGTGACCGATAACAACACGGCACAGGCGGCTGACCTTGCCAAAGCACTCGGCCTCGAACTCTACGGCTTGCGCCATACCGTTTACCCCCGCTACCTCGGCATCGACGCGGGCTTGGATGAGGCGCTGCAAGTCGAAGGTTCTCCAGTTGTAGCGGCGGATGTTTCGGACAACTCCGGCGGCGGCGCACCCGGCGACTCGACGTTTGTTCTTCGGCGCTTGCTGGAACGCGGTATCGAGAATGTGGCGGTCGGCTGCATCTGGGACCCGATTGCGGTTTCGGTCGCGATGGATGCCGGTGTGGGCGCACACCTCGATATGCGGATTGGCGGCAAGATGGGGCCAATGTCCGGCGACCCGCTTGACCTGCACGTTGAAGTCATCGGTATCAAAGAGGATGCGGTTCAATACTTCGGCTCGGACGAAGCGCGTATGGACATGCTGCTCGGCAACAGCGCCGCCGTGCGTGTGAACGGCATCGACATTGTGTTGATCTCGCTGCGTACCCAAACCTTTAGCCCGGAAGTGTTCACCAACGTGGGCATCGACCCGTTGAAGCGGCGGCTGCTCATCGTTAAATCGACGCAGCACTTTTATGGCCGCTTTTCACCCATCGCCTCGGAAGTCATCTACATCACAGGGCCGGGTGCCGTGCTGCCGGACTTCAAGAATATTCCCTACCAATACGCTAACCGTGACCAGTACCCGATGGTTGAGAATCCGCTCAACATCTAGGTTCGCAAACTATTCGCAGCATTCTCTTATCAGTGAGGTTGTTTCGTGACACTCAAGGATGATCTTCAAGCTATCGTCAAAGAAGCCGACATGGATGCCAGCATCGCCGTTTGGCACATCGAGTCCGGCGAGAAAACCGATGTGAACGGTAATGGCTCGTTCCCGATGGCAAGTGTGTTCAAGATTCCGGTCATCGCGGCAGCCGGTCAGCAGTTGAAGCAGGGCAAGTTCACGCTCAATGATCGTATTCTGCTCAAGGAAGAAGACAAAAGCGCGGGCAGCGGTATCCTCCAGTTTTTCGAGGCAGGCGTAAATCCGACCTTCCGCGATCTGCTGACACTCATGATGATTATCAGCGACAACACTGCCACCGATATGAATGTGGCGCTGCTGGGCGGTGCGCTTGCCATTGAACGTTACATGCACGAACTGGGCCTGAATGACATCTACCTCAAGATGGATTGCAAGAACCTGCTCAAAGGGTTATGGCCTGCCGAAATTCAAGATCAGCCGCTTGAAGTCATTAAGGAATGGTCGAAGGATCATGACATTGTGCGCGATGGGGTGACTTTCAGCCGTGGTTCGGATAACAACGTCAGCACCGCTTTAGCCATGAACGAACTGGTCTACAAGTTGTTTGATGGGCAAATCGTCGAAGGTGAACTCAAAGACGAACTGCTCGGTATTATGTACAAACAGCAGTTGAACCAGCGTCTGCCGCGCTTCCTGCCTGCTGGTGTAGACTTCGCCCATAAGACTGGAACGATTGGTGGCGTTTGCAACGACAGTGGTGTGATGACCATCGGCGAGAATAACCACGCCATTGTGACCGCTTTTACATGGTGGAATGATGAGCCGTACTGGAACAAGCCGCAGGAACGCATCCAGCGGGTGTTCGAGGTCGAGTCGGCGATTGGTAAGGTCGGGCGTTTGGTTTACGACCACTATAGTACGTATTCTGCGTAGTTCCAGCGGATTTGCTGACAACACGCTTGAAACTTGTATACTCTTGACCCATGTTTGATGAACCGGTTTACGCAGCAGAAAGGATTGTTATTGGCGCGATTATGGTGAATACAGGCATCACTACCAAATGAGCACATCATAGGGTTATGAAAGGGAAGGTTATGTTGTCTAGGAAAAAATTGTCTCGCATGAGTATCGTTCTTTTGTTAACGCTCCTGCTGTCTACCGTATTGAACGTGTCGGCGCAGGGCAGCGGCGGTCGTTTGGTGGTGGCGGATGCCGCCTCGAACACCTCGCTCGACCCATTTGTGACCGCGTGGCACAGTTGGCCGCACTACGCCATTTTCGCGACCTTGTTCGCCCGCAACGCTGACCTGACCTACGGTGGTTTCCTCGCCGATACGTGGGAAGCCTCGGAAGATGGGTTGTCGCTGACGATCAACCTCGTTGAGAATGCGACCTTCACCGATGGCACATCGGTCAACGCCGAAGCCATTAAGTGGAACCTTGAGAAGTATGCCAACCCCGATACCGGCGCGGCACAGGGCGCGGACTTGATCGGCCTGCTGACCAGCGTGGATGTGAACAGCGAATACAGCCTGACGCTGAACCTCGCCACCCCCTACGCACCGTTGGTCTTTACGCTGTCCGGCTTGGAAATCGTCTCGCCGACCGCGTATGAAGCCGCTGGTGTGGAAAACTTCGGTTTAGCGCCCGTGGGTGCTGGCCCCTTCAAGTTGAAGGAACTGAACACCAACAACTACATCTTGCTGGAAAAGAACCCCGACTTTGCATGGGCACCCCCCGGCTTGACCGATAACAAGGGGCCAGTGCTGCTTGATGAACTGCAAGTGCTGTTCATCAGCGAAGAACAAACCATTCTCGCGGCTCTGGAAACCGGCGAAGTCACGGTTGCCGATGTTCCTACCCAGAACCTCGAAGACATGCGCGCGAACCCCGATTTGAGCATCACCGAAGCCAAGTTGGCGGAAATCCGTTATGTCGGTTTCAACACCTCCAAGGCTCCGTGGGACAATGTCGAACTACGTCAGGCATTTGCTTATGCCACTGACCGTGACGAAGTGAACGAACTCGGCTACGACGGTTTGGCTGAACCCCTGTACCAGCCGCTCCCGACGACCATTTGGGGTCATAACCCGGAATTGGATGCCGGCTCGTACCACTTTGACACCGAGAAGGCCAGCGCCATGCTCGATGAACTGGGTTACGTTGATGTTGATGGTGACGGCCTGCGTGAAACCCCTGAAGGTGAAGCGTGGGACGTGCCTCTGGCCGTTGGCAGCTCGGATGAATACCTGCGTCTTGCTGAAATCTTGGATGCCCAATGGCGTGCCGTTGGTATTCCGGTTCGCATCGACGCGATGGAACGTAACGCGCTCATCGACCTGACCACCACCGCCGAACATGACCTGTTCCTGCTGAACTACGGCTACACCGACCCCAGCATTTTGACCTACTTCTTCCACCCGTCGCGCAAGGGCGGCAGCAACCGGACATGGTTCTCGACCGACGAACTGACGGCGCTGCTGGAAGGTGCGGATACCGACCTGAACCAGGAAACACGTTACGAGACGATCACCGAACTCAGCCAGTACGTGATCGACCAGTCACCGTGGATCTTTTTGGTGACACCCCCCGCGCTGATCGGCGTGCGTAACGAAATCAAGGGTTGGGTCATTAACCCTGACCTGTCGTTCCAATATTGGGATGCTTATATCGAGTAACCCACTCTGTAGATCGTTAAAGGAAGGGTGTTAAACCAGCCTTCCTGATGATGATTACGGATCGTTCGTTTGCCATCATCGTTCTCGACATCGCGCGAATGATCCGTAATGAGGAATAGTTTGTGTATGGGTAAATATATTCTCCGTCGCACGTTGATCGCTCTCCTGCTGGTGTTGGTCATTTCAACACTGGTGTTTGTCATGCTGCGTGTCGCCATCCCCGGTGATCCGGCAGCGGTTTTAGCGGGTGATCGTGCCTCGCCGGAGCTTATTGAGCAAATTCGTAAAAATATGGGGCTTGACCGGCCCGTTCCTGAACAATTACTGATTTATTTAACCAACGCGGTTCGCGGTGATCTGGGACGCTCGGTGCAGTTCAATGAGCCGGTTTTCGGCGTGATCGCCAAAGCGTTCCCCTTCACCGTGACCCTGACGGTTCTCAGTGTGACCGTCGGTACGCTCATCGGTTTGGGTGTCGGTATTCTGACAGCCGTGAAACGCGGTACATGGATTGACAGTGTGAGCATGGTGGTCTTGGTCTTTTTCTACTCCATTCCCAGCTTCTGGCTCGGTTTGGTGCTGATCCTCGTGTTCGCCGTTGGGCTGCGGGTGCTGCCCGTGCAGGGTGCTTCGACATGGCAGCATTTCGTCCTGCCGGTGGCGACACTCTCAGTTGGGCAGTCGGCGTTGATCGCGCGGTTGACCCGTACCAACATGGTCGAAACGATGGGCGCGGCCTTCATCCAAACGGCGCGTTCCAAAGGGCTTTCCGAGCGGCATGTGATCTTCCGGCACGCCCTGAAAAACACGCTGATTCCCATCGTCACCGTCGTCGGTTTGTCGGTCGGTGGCCTGCTGGGTGGTGCGGTTATCACCGAGAATATTTTTGGCTTGCCGGGTGTCGGTCGCTTGACCGTCGAGGCCATTCTTGGGCGCGATTATCCGATGATTCAAGGGACGGTGCTGCTGGTGGCGGTGGCCTTCGTTTTTGTTAATCTGATTGTTGATGTGTTGTACATTTATATCGACCCGCGTATTCGCTATGACTAACTCAGATAAACCCATGCTCGACAAAGCCGAACTCCCCATGCCCGCAGCCGTCGTTTCGCTGACGGACGATCTGCCCTTGAAGCACGACTCGCCCTATACCCGTTCCTTGCAAGAGTTCTTACGGCATCGGGTGGCGTTGGTGGCGCTGGCCGTAGTCGTCATCATCGTGGTCGCCTCGATTTTCGCGTCCCGCCTATCGTCCTATGACCCCATCGGTCGTAATGCGAAGATTAAACTGATGCCGCCTTCCGCCGAGTATGTGATGGGTACGGACGCGCTGGGGCGGGATGTCCTCACCCGTACGCTCTATGGGGGGCAGATTTCACTCCAAGTCGGCTTCTTTTCGATTGGTCTGGCGGCATTGATCGGGGTGCCGTTGGGGTTGATCGCCGGTTATTCCGGTGGCAAAGTCGATAACGTGATTATGCGGATTATGGACTTGATCCTCGCCTTCCCCGGCCTCATCCTCATTATCTGGTTGGTTGGTATGCTTGGCGCGAGCTTGCTCAATGTTGTGATTGCTATCGCGCTTTTTTCCCTACCGACCTACGCACGACTGGCGCGTGGGCAAACGCTCTCCCTGTATCAACGTGATTTTGTGCTGGCGGCGCGGTGCATCGGGGCGAAAGGCCCGCGCATCATGTTCAGCCACATTCTACCGAACATCCTCGGTTCGTTAATCGTGATTACGACGCTCGGTGTTTCTGATGCGATCATCACCGGCGCGAGTTTGAGCTTCCTCGGGTTGGGCGTGCGACCCCCGACACCCGAATGGGGCGCGATGCTTTCCGACGGGCGCGGTTACCTGCGGAATGCATGGTGGATTTCGTTCTTCCCCGGCATGACGATTACGCTGTTGGTGCTGGCGCTGAACACCGTGGGCGACGCGCTGCGGGATGCCTTCGACCCGAATACACTGTCTAAATAACGCTTAGTTCTATCCAATTAACAGCGGAAACTGTTTATCCGCTGTTTTGATACTTACAAAAAGAGCCGTGCTTGTGGGCAGAGGCTCTTTTGTTGATGGTGTTTGTGCGAGGCAGTTAGACTGCGTTCAGCACATTCTTGGCGTTTTCGATGTACTCCAGCGATTGGTGACGGAAGTAGGTGTTGTAGAGTTCGGCATAGTGACCACCATCTTTCAGCAGCGTGTCGTGCGTGCCTTCCTCGATGATCTCACCTTCGCGCAGCACGATAATGCGGTCAGCGTTTTTGATGGTGGACAGGCGGTGCGCGATAACGATGGAGGTGCGGTTATCCAGCACAATGTCCAAGCCCTCTTGGATGAGCGTTTCGGTCAGCGGGTCGATGCTGGCAGTCGCTTCATCCAGGATAAAGATGGACGGGTTTTGCAGCATCACCCGCGCCAGCGACACCAACTGCCGCTGCCCCATCGACAGGCTGCCCCCGCGTTCGCCGACCTGCGTTTGCAAACCGTTGGGCAGTGTGTCAATCCAGTCGCCGTGACCGACCAGCTTGGCGGCGCGTTCGACTTCGGCATCGGTCGCGTTCGGGTTGCCATAGCGGATGTTATCCATGATCGTGCCGTCGAACAGGAATGGCGTTTGCGTAACCACACCCAGCTTCTCGCGGTAGCTGCGAAGGTCGAAGGTGCGGATGTCCTGTCCGTCGATCAGCAGTTGGCCTTCTTGGAACTCGTAGAAGCGGGCGATGAGCTTACCGATGCTCGACTTACCCGAACCCGTATGCCCGACCAGCGCCAGCGTTTCGCCTGCCGGAATAGTCAGCGAGAAGTCTTTCAGCACCGGCACATCGTCGGTGTAGCGGAAGTTCATATGCTCGAAGCGAATGTCGCCCTTCACTTCCTTCACCGGTTTGTTGTCCGTCTGCACGACCTTCGCCTCAGCATCGATCAAGCCGAAGACGCGCTCGCCCGCCGCCAAACCCTGCTGGAACTGGCTCCAGAACGAGGCGATGCTGGTCAGCGGGAACCAGAACAGCGATAAACCCTGAATGAACAGGTACCACTCGCCGGCAGTCAGCACCCCGCTTTGCACCTGCGCCCCACCGAAGTACACCAGCGCCGCCGTGCCGACACCCGCCAAGAGGTTGAGGATCGGGAAGATGCTGCTGAAGGTGTAACCGCTGCGGAGGTTGACGCGGTAGGACTGGGCGTTCACATCGAGGAACTCGGTATAAATCGTTTGTTCCTGACGGAAGGCTTTAGCAATACCGATACCGCTAATCGTCTCCTGAATGTGCGAGCTGACGACCGCGTTGATGCGGCGGGACTGCGTGACCGTTTCACGGGCGATCTTGCGGAAGGCGAGGGCGGTTGCCACGATGAACGGGGCAAGCGCCAGCGTAATCAACGTCAACTGTGCATTGACGAGGAACAGGTAGCCGATGAGCAAGATCACCAGCAAGATTTGGCTGGCGAGGTCGGTGACGAGCGCCACGACCTGCGAGAAGGCTTGCGTATCCGACGTGACACGGCTGACGACCTTCCCCGATGAGTAAGTATCGTAGAAGGAGAGGTCACGCTTGACCACCGCGTCGAACGCATCCTCACGCAGTTGCAGCGTGACGTTGCCGATAGCGGCTGCCGAGAACCATTGGCGGATGGCGTTGAACAACCAGCCGAGGACACCCAGCGCCACGATACCCGCTGTCAGCAGCAGCAGACTCGATGTCGAGGTGTCTTTTTGCAGGTTATCCAGCCCATTCGAGATAAAGATTGGCAGGCCGGTGTTGACCAGCGAGGCCAGCACGATCACGGCGGAGATGAGCGCCATCCGCTTGGTTTCCGGCTTGAAGTATTGAACGATACGCTTAACCAGTGTGCTATCACTATATTTACGGTCATACGCCTCGGCATCGAGGCCATCCATAATAAAACCCATGCTTATGTTCCTCCCGAAATGATGTCTAACGGATAAACGAGACTAAACGGATGGCGCGGCTGCCGTGACCGGCGGGAGCGCTGCATCATAACGGGCAAAAATACGGCGGTAGGGATCGGATGTGCGGAGCAGGTCTTCATGCTTGCCGCTGGCGATCAGTTTGCCGCCTTCGAGTAATAGAATGTGGTCAGCCCACCGGATTTGCGACAGACGGTGGGTAATGAGCAGGGTGGTGCGTCCCTGCTGCGCCCGCATGATCGCCTTTTGGATCTCATCCTCGGTGGCGCTGTCGATGGCGCTGGTCGAGTCGTCTAAGATCAACACACGCGGGTTGCTGAGGAAGGCGCGGGCGAGGGCGATGCGCTGGCGCTGCCCGCCGGAGAGGGTCACACCACGTTCACCGACTTCCGTCTGGTAGCCTTCGGGGAAGGACATGATGAAGTTGTGCGCCTGTGCTTCCTTCGCCGCTTGCTCGATTTGTTCCTGCGGGGTGTCCGGCGCGCCGAAGGCGATATTTTCCGCCAGTGAGCGTGTGAACAAGAAGACATCCTGCTCGATCTTCGAGATCTGTCCGCGCAGCGCAGTCAGGTTCCAGTCCTCGACATTCACACCGTCGATCAAGATACGACCGCTGGTGACGCTGTATGTGCGGTTGATCAGTTCGGTGAGGGTACTCTTGCCAGAACCGGTTTGCCCGACGATGGCAATCGTCTCCCCCTGCTTAACGTGGAACGAGATGTTTTCCAGCACCGAGCCGTCCTCGTAGCCGAAGCTGACGTTCTCGAACACGATGTCGCCCTTCATCGGAGCCGCATGACCGCTGACGTTCTCGTCCATCTCCGACTCAGTGTTGATGATGTGCAGCACGCGGGCAGCACTGGCAAGCCCCGACTGCACCATCGAGAAGGAGAAGATTGACACAAAGATCGGGAAGCGCAGCGTCGTGAGCAAACCCATGACGGCGATAATGTCGGGGATGGTGATCGTGTTTTGTTGGTAGAGCAGGAGCGAATGCAGGAAGCCGAAGCCCAGCATGAAGGCATAGAACAGCGTCGGGAGGTAACCCGCTTCGACCTTACCCTGTTGGGCGAAATAGTTGCGGAAGTTGGTCGCGTTTTTCTTGAACTTGCTGCGCTCGAAGTCTTCCTGTGCGCTGGCCTTCACCACCTCAATCCCCGAAATGGTTTCTTCCAAACCCGCGTTCATGATGCCGAACGCCATGCGCTGGTTTTCGACGACCGGGTTCAGGCGGCGGGCATACGAGCGCACCACAAAGATGTAGGTGAGGATGAACAGGATCGGCACCAGCAGCAGTTCCAACCGGATAGTCGCCAGCCAGATGACCGGAATGGTCAAGCCCATGATCGTTTCCGAGATGAACAACACACCGGGGTTAATCATAAAGTTCATCTGGTTCAGGTCATCGGTCGCGCGTGCCATGATGTCGCCTACCCGCTGCCGGTCGTGGAACGTCTGACTTTTGCCGAGCAAGCTGATGTATAACTCCTCGCGCGAGTCCTTTGTCGTGCGCTGGGCAATCGTCTCGATGAGCAAGCTGCCACCGAGCGCGGCTAAACTATCGAGTATCAGAATGAATAGGATGGCGAGTGATATTTTGAGCAAGCCATCGGCTGCGGTCGGGGCAATAATTTCGCCCGCCGCCTGCCCGATGAGGATGCGCGAGGCGCTGTTGGAGATCCACGCGGTCATATACAGACCACAGGTTAAGAAAAAGAACAGCTTGTACCGCAGGACGTGAGAAATGACCCAGCGGATAGGGTTGGAACGGTTGTAGGTGTAGGCGTTCGCGACGGTAAATTCGCTGCGTTGTGCGACCACATGCCCCTCTTTCATGTATATGGACGACCGGACTATTATACTAGAACTTGGGTTCTGTTTGCCATACCCAACCTGCCGTTTTTGGTGTAAACGGGGGAACTATTATAGACATTTGTGGCTTCTTGTGAACCCTTAAAATGATATGCACTACAAATTGCTCGCTCAGAAATCCTCACAATGTTGTAAGCATTTTGAGGCAGGTTCGGACTCTAGATCGTGCCTCATGATAACAATCTTGGCTGATCGCGGTACTGTACAAAGGGCAGTACTTTCAAAAATGGATGTCCTCTATAATAGAATCAGGCGGGTTTCCTGCCGCCTGATCACCCTCTAAGATACCTTCAAGAAGTTTTGAAATACCGGGCAGCATGTATGCTGTCCCTACACCAGGCAAAGCGTTGAAATTGTTTTGTGTAGGGACGCGATACATCGCGTCCGATGTACCCAAACCTATTTTTCAAACGGCTTCTAATCGTTATGGCTGACCTGCTCGGCTGCCGTGACGGGCGGGAGCGCTGCATCATAACGGGCAAAAATACGGCGGTAGGGATCGGATGTGCGGAGCAATTCTTCATGCTTGCCGCTGGCGATCAGCTTGCCGCCTTCGAGTAATAGAATGTGGTCAGCCCACCGGATTTGCGACAGACGGTGGGTGATGAGCAGGGTGGTGCGTCCCTGCTGGGCGCGCATGATCGCCTTTTGGATCTCATCCTCGGTGGCGCTGTCGATGGCGCTGGTCGAGTCGTCTAAGATCAACACACGCGGGTTGCTGAGGAAGGCGCGGGCGAGGGCGATGCGCTGGCGCTGCCCACCGGAGAGGGTCACACCACGTTCACCGACTTCCGTCTGGTAGCCTTCGGGGAAGGACATGATGAAGTTGTGCGCCTGTGCTTCCTTCGCCGCTTGCTCGATCTGCTCTTGTGGGGTGTCCGGCGCACCGAAGGCGATATTCTCCGCCAAT
The DNA here is from genome assembly GCA_020161935.1 of Chloroflexota bacterium. Taxonomy (GTDB): domain Bacteria; phylum Chloroflexota; class Anaerolineae; order Aggregatilineales; family Phototrophicaceae; genus CFX2. The sequence continues at coordinate 59,720 of JAIUNI010000021.1, read as the reverse complement.
GAACGGGTAAACAAGAACACATCCTGTTCGATCTTGGAGATTTGCCCGCGTAAGGCGGTCAGGTTCCAGTCCTCGACGTTCACGCCGTCGATCAAGATGCGGCCGCTGGTGACGCTGTAGGTGCGGTTGATCAGTTCGGTGAGGGTACTCTTGCCGGAACCGGTTTGCCCGACGATGGCAATCGTCTCCCCCTGCTTGACGTGGAACGAGATGTTCTCCAGCACCGAGCCGTCCTCGTAGCCGAAGCTGACGTTCTCGAACACGATGTCGCCGTGCATCGGCTGGGCGTACCCGCTGACGTTTTCATCCATTTCCGACTCGGTGTTGATGATGTGCAGCACCCGCGCCGCGCTAGCGATTCCCAATTGCAGAAGTGAAAATGAGATCAGCGACACGAAGATCGGGAAGCGCAGCATCGCCAACAAACCCATGACGGCGATAAGGTCAGGGATGGTGATCGTGTTTTGTTGGTAGAGCAGGAGCGAATGCAGGAAGCCGAAGCCCAGCATGAAGGCATAGAACAGCGTCGGGAGGTAACCCGCTTCGACCTTACCCTGTTGGGCGAAATAGTCCCGAAAGTTGGTCGCGTTCTTCTTGAACTTGCTGCGCTCGAACTCTTCCTGTGCGCTGGCCTTCACCACCTCGATACCCGAAATGGTTTCTTCCAAACCCGCGTTCATGATACCGAACGCCCGACGCTGGTTGTTCACAACCGGGTTCAGCCGTCGTCCGTATGATCGCACGACAGCGATATGTGTCAGGATAAACAGGATCGGCACCAGCAGCAGTTCCAACCGGATAGTCGCCAGCCAGACCACCGGAATGGTCAAGCCCATGACCGTTTCCTGAATGAAGATCATACCGGGGGACACCATAAAATACATCTGGTTCAGGTCGTCGGTCGCGCGTGCCATGAGGTCGCCTACCCGCTGCCGGTCGTGGAACGTCTGGCTCTTGCCGAGCAGGCTGATGTACAACTCCTCGCGTGAGTCGCGGACGAGTCGCTGGGCGATGATTTCCATCAGCACATTGCCACCCAAAGCGGACAAACTCGCCAGCACGAGGATGCCCAAAATGGTCAGCGCGATTGCGAGTAAGCCGCTGCTTTCGGTCGGCGCGAGAATGATCCCTGCCGCCTGCGCGATGAGGATGCGTACGTAGGTGTTGGACAGCCACATGGTCAGGTAAAAGCAGCAGATGGCGAAGCAGAACAATTTGTACCGCAGGATGTGAGAGAATATCCAGTGGATGGAGTTGGAACGGTTGTAGGTGTAGGCGTTTGAAACGGTGAATTCGCTGCGTTGTGCGGCCACATGCCCCGCTTTCGTGGTTATGGACGATGCATGATCTCGACGGTAGGTGTGATCGATTCGATGTACTGGACTCTCGTTTGGTGTTATGCCGAGCTATTATAACGGGTTCTGGTATCTTGTGAACCCTCTAGGGGAGATTGGAGACCAGTTGGCCTGCAAGCCGTAGGTTGGTTTTTCACCTCCGCGTTATAATCCCCGGCATGTGCCTACCAACAGCCTAGCGAGGTAGTTATGGATACCCCATCTGACGACAAAAAAGAAGCCGAGTCGAAACCCGCGCCTATTCCCTACGAGATCGCACCCGATGTCCGTAAGCAGCAGATCAAATTTGGCCGCCGTACGCTGCGTTATACCACCACCGCCGGACGCATGGCGCTCAAGAACGACAAAGACGAGATTGAAGCCCAAATCTATTTCACCGCCTACACGCTGGGACACGACGAAGCTGACCGTAAGCGCCCGCTAACGTTTGTGTTCAACGGCGGTCCGGGTTCCGCCTCGGTCTGGTTGCACCTCGGCGCGTTGGGGCCGAAGCGCGTCAAAATGCAGGACGAGGGTTGGATGCCCTCGCCACCCTACCAATTGGTCGATAACGAGCAGACGTGGCTGGATGAAACCGACCTCGTGTTCATTGATCCGGTTGGCACCGGTTACAGCCGCGCGACCAAGCCGGAGCTGAACAAGCAGTATTGGAATATTCAAGGTGATCTCAAAGCGGTCGGCGAGGTGATCCGCCTGTACCTGACGCGCTATAACCGCTGGTCGTCGCCTTTGTTCCTGTGCGGCGAGAGTTACGGCACGACCCGCGCGGCTGGGTTAGCCGGACACCTGATCGAGAAGGGCATCGCCTTCAACGGCATCATGCTCATCTCGACGATTTTGAACTTCCAAACCGCCGACTTCGACCGTGGCAACGACCTACCGTATGCGCTGTTCCTGCCGACCTACGCGGCGACCGCGTGGTATCACAAGATGCTGCCGCCCAAGCTGCAACAGAAGCCGCTGCGAACCGTGTTGGGTGAGGTCGAACTGTGGGCGGAGAGCGAGTATACAGTCGCGCTGATGAAGGGCGACCGCCTGAGCGCCGCCGAGCGCCAAGATGTGATCGAGAAGTTGGCGCGTTACACCGGCTTAAGCGGCACCTTCATCGACAACAGCAACCTGCGTATCCACATCATGCGCTTCTGCAAGGAACTGCTGCGCGGGAAAAAGAAAACCGTTGGCCGCCTCGACAGCCGCTTTCAAGGGTTGGATGCCCAGGCCGTGAGCGAGATGCCGGACTTCGACCCCTCGTTTACCGCCATCACACCACCCTATACCGCCATGATGAACGACTACGCCCGCAACGAACTCGGTTTCAAAACCGATGTCGCCTACGAAACGCTGAGTTTTGAGGTGAACGCCGGATGGGAATGGGATCGTGGTAAGTATGCCGATACCAGCGAAGCACTCCGCAGTGCCCTTGCCAAGAACCCGTACCTCAAGGTGCTGGTGGCGATGGGTTATTACGACCTTGCCACGCCGCACTTCGCCGCGCAGTACACGCTGGCACATATGGACATCGATCCCTCCCTGCGGGCCAACATCCACACGGCGGATTACGAAGCCGGACACATGCTCTACTTAGATGTGAAGTCGCTGGAGAAGCTCAAAGCCGATGTGCAGAAGTTTATTAAAGCGAGTCTCTAGGGCGTAATTATTCACGTAAAATTCGTAATCATTTGAATTGTTTACGCATTTTGCCTCTGTTATCAGGCTTATACTGGATAAGGTGTTATCTCCTTATCCATCTTGATTTCAGAAAGAGAGGCATTGTGCCCACTGTGCAGGTTTATCAACAAACATCAGATGTTATTCAGATGGTTTGGTCACATAAAGTGAATGATCAAGATGTTAGGAACAGTTTTAAGCTAGTTAACCAATTGCTGGAGGCCGCTAACCACCCGATCTTTGTCGCTGTCGATATTTCCGCTGACCCCAACTTCCCAATTGCAGCCACATTGACTGGTGCGCTGTTCGGCCCCTATCGCAATCCGAACCTGCGTGAGTGGCTGATTATCGGGTCCAACAGCGCGGCGCGTTTTATCGAGCGTACACTGTCTGGTGCGACGGGGCGGGTGATCGTGCGCTGGTTTGAAAGCCGGGCGGAAGTTGACGTGTACGTTGAGCAGGCCATCGCTCTCAAATCACACTCGGCGTAGGCACAACCAACCCGTTCACGAACTTGGCGACGATGCCGATGCCAATGGCGTTGGCAACCGGTGTCATGCCGTCCACCAGACTCCAGCCCATCATGTAGGTCACGTTGCCGGGAATGCCGAAAAAATTCGGGTGTTCCCACGTCCCCAAGAGGGCATGTTCCGCCAGCTTCACCACGAAGCTGAAGATGAAAAAGAATACGAACTGTTCCCACAACGGGCGGTTATACGACCCCGCGTAGCAGAAGTTGAGGCATAACCCGATCCATATAAACGTGTGGAAGAAATTGTTCAACCACGGCAAGAAGCTCATTACCCCCGCGCGGTACAGCAGGTAGTTGGCGATGAACACCGAAATCGCGTAGACGAAGTACAGCCACACGAACGTCTTGCGGAAGGCCGGTTCAACCGTCGGGTGGCCGTGCCGCATCACCACGAACAGCGAGGCGTACACCACCAGCACCAGCAGGTAATTCCCAATCCCGTTCCCCGCGCCGAGTATCTCATTCATAGTGGACTTCCTTTGTTAGCAGGATTTGCCGCCGGCAAATCCCTACAAAAATCTCCGTGTCCTCTGCGTCTCTGCGATTAAAATCTCTTTGCTTTCTCTCTTTCTCTCTTCCTCTCTTCCTCTATGTTCTCAGTAGTTCCAAGTAAACGTTGCGAATCATGAACTGCCGACTGAGTTCTCTCCCTCGTTTACGGGGGAGGGCTAGGGTGGGGGTTAAGTCTCTGCCTTATTCTTGGCGAACTTGGCGACTTGGCGGTTAAAAATCTCTCCGTCTTTCTCTGTGTCCTCTGTGTCTCTGCGGTTAAAAATCTCTCCGTTTTTTCTCCGTGTCCTCTGCGTCTCTGCGGTTAAAATGCTTTGTCTTTGCCTTACCGAATCATCTCCGCCGCGTAACGCCCCATCGTCATCACCGTAAGCTGCGGGTTGACGGTCGTCGCCGTCGGGAACACGCTGGCATCGCACACATACAGGTTGCTGTAACCGTAGACCTTGAACTCTGGATTGATGACCCCACCGTTCACGCCGCCGCTGCCCCGCGTCTTGCTGATGCGGTTGCCGCCCTGTGGATGCCCCGTGCCGAGCAGGATGTCGCGCTCGTCCTTCACCAGCTTGCGAAGGTCTTCTTCGAACAGGTGGAATTGCTCCGGCGAGTATACGCCGCGTCCGCCTTCATAAGGTCGGTAGTGGCGTGTCGAGGCGTAGATGTTGGTCGCGCCGCCGCGAAACATGATCTGCCCCAGCAGCACCAGTGCATCCACCAGCTTGTTCAGGTCGCCCTCGGTCGGGCTGTAAACAATGTCCGGCACACCCGGCAGGAATAAGGCGCTCGATAAGGAAGCGTTGCTCTCGGTGCCGATCAGCACGCCCACCCCTGCCATCTTGGCATAGTTCTGCATGTTGGTGTAGTGCGTATCCAGCCACCCCGGCATCGCCAGCGCCTGTGCAATCGGCGGGTTGTACCACGTCTCGTAGACGAAGCCCGACTTGCCCTCCGGTTTGATGTAATGCCCGATTTGCAACCCCGCGAAACTCTTGAGGTCGTTTTCCCACAGGCCATGTATGGGGCTGCCCATGTTGAACGACAGGTACTTGCCGACTGGTAGCTGCCCCGCGCCGATGCCGCTTTGCATCAGCAGCCAGCTTGAGGCAATCGTTCCCGCGCTCAGGACGACCGTGTTCGGGTTCTCAATCGTGAGCTGCCGCCCGTCGCGCAGTTGGCACACGATCTCGGTGATCTTGCCACCGTCGCCGTTCAGCTTCTTGACTTCCGCCTCGGACACAATGCGGAATCGCTGCGGGTGTTCTGCCTGCACCTTTGGCAGCACCTCATCCAGCATCGACAGTTTGCGCCCATACTTGCAGCCGATGTTGCAGTAGCCGCAGCCGAGGCAGTCAGTAATGTTGGCTTCGATCACGTCATAGGTCAGCTTGTCGGTGTTCTCGGCGCGGTAGTTTTCCACGCCGTCACCGACCACGCGGTCGCCGGGGTTCAGCACATCTTCCCATGCGCGTGTGCCGCTCGACTCCTTGATGGACTTGATCTGCATCCGTTCGCGTACGGCCTTCTGCGCCAGCTTGAACACCCCCACGTCGATCCCCGCGTTGTTGCTGTTCGGGTCGTTCCAGCGTTCCAGCACCTCATCCGGCGTGTCGAAGCACACCGCGTTGTTGACTACCGTCGTCCCGCCCACGCAGCTTCCTTGCAGCACCGTGAAGCGCAGCGACTGTGAGATTTGCAGTGCGCCGTCACTGTACAGGCGGCTGATCATATCCACCTCGTCCTCGCTGAAGTTGTCGGGGTGGACGTATGGCCCTTTCTCGATCATCAGCACCTCGCGCCCCTGCGCCGTAAGCTGCTCCGCAATGGTTGCCCCTGCCGCGCCTGACCCGATAATCACCACGTCGGCGGTCAGCTTGTCGATGCCGTTCTGCCGCAGCACCTGTGGGGTAATCACATCCAGCGGCGCGTGGCGGCGGATCATCTTCGCCCCTTTGCCTTCTGGTCGCTGCGAAAAGCGCGTATAACCAATCGCCTTTTGCACGGCGGGGTTGCTGTAGTAGCCGATGAAGGTCAGCTGCATGTTGAAGCGCATCATGCCTTCGATGATGTCGATAATCCGGTCGAGCTTGATGGCGTGCAGCACGGCGTAGATGCCGCGTTTCTCCACGATATCGCGCTTAAAATGTTTGTCGATGAAGGCTTTGCGCTCTTGAGGGCTGAGGTAATTAATCGGCGGCATCAGCGAGAGGAAGGGCATGGTCGCCAGCCCCAGTATCGAGAGCTTCGCCAGCCACAGCCGCTTGGATGGGAACGACGCGAGGTAATCATCCGTCCGCAGCACCACCTGTTCCGGCTCGATCACCTCCTTCTCGCCCTCGATCAGCGTTTCCGCCACCGCTTCCAACGCGCGGAAGTGCAGCGGCGTGAAGAAGCGCGTGTGGTCGAGCAGTGAACCATCCACCTTGATCTTGAGCAGGATGAACGCGCTGATCGCCACCACATCCACGCCCAGCGCCCCCAGCATCATCGTCCGGCTGTCCGTGCCGAGCGCTGGATAACTGACCACGCCGTGCTGGTTGATGCCAAGATGGGTGATGATGACCGCGACCAGCGAGAAGATGTTGCCGAGGATGAACACGTTAATGAAGTCGCCGTTCTTGCGCCCGTCCCGCGCCGCGATGAGCAGGCACACGCCCAACAAACCGATCTTCACCGCAGACCCATTGACCATAATCGGCTGGCGGAAGAAATCGACAATCGCCGATGGGCCGGTGTAGTACAGCACGTAATGGGCGATGGTTGCCACCACCGAAGCCACGCCGCCTACCGCGTACACCACCAGCGCGAACTTCTCCCAGCCGGTCAGCGGCTTGTCCGGCATCCACGGCATCCACTTCGATTTCGTTTCCGGCGCTTCCCGTACCAGCCACAGCAGCATCCCGCCGAAGAACAGCGAAAAACCAATCGCGCCCACCAGCATCGTGGTTTGCCCCGCCGCCTTCGCCCCGCCGATGACCACCAGCAGGCCGAACACATCCAGCGCGAACCCGCCGATCAGCACATAGATCATCGTGCGCCAGCGCCGCACATCGCCGGACGCGAACCACGCCAGCAGCGCCAGCAGGGCAAGGCTGGCCGTGGCGTTGCTCACCAGCGGCGGCTCGATCCACATGGGGTTGCTCGCGCCTTGATAAGCGCCGGTGAGGCAGAACAAATAGAGGAGGAAGTTGACAGCCGCCGTGAACTTCAAAAACCGTGCTAACCGAATTTCTGCCGGTGCATAATCCTGCATGATCAGGCTCCCCACAGACGTTATGCTGTTGTGATAAAGAAGGTTCTAATAATTCAGAATAGGCCACTTTGCCGTTTGGCACAAATGGATTAATGTCCTACCCGCTTCCAATATCGACAAAATGCCATTTGAAGCTGAAATGTTCATATTCCCCTCGCCATGATGGAGAGGGCTGACGGTGAAGTGAGCCTGCGAACGTACCGTCGTGGGGTGAGGGTTCCTGCTCATACTCCCCTTAACCAACCCTTATCATATGCTTACTCAAGCATAGATCCGGCGATGAAATAACCTTCGTAAGAGTTGTTGTATATGTGGCGCGCACATATCCTGTCCGACAAATTAGCTTAGGAGATAGGAACACCATGAAGTCTCGTACCCTCACTGTTCTGTTACTCGTCGCCCTTGCGGCGTTCGGGCTGGGCAGCGTAGGCGCACAGTCGTCGTCGCCCGGCGCGACCCTCTATGCCCTGACAAGTGGCGGCAGTATTTTAACGATTGATGCAGCAAACCCTTCTCAAGCAGTCAATTCAGTTTCGATTACCGGACTCGGTTCTGGCGAAACCCTGATCGGCATTGACGTTCGCCCCGCGACGGGTGAATTATTCGCCGTCAGCGATGCCAGCCGTATGTATAAGATCGACCCTTCGACCGGCGCAGCCACGGCAGTCGGCAGCGGTTTTACCCCCGTGTTGGATGGTGCAAACTTCGGTTTCGACTTCAACCCGACGGTGGATCGTATCCGATTGACCAGCAATAACGCCCAGAACTTGCGCCTCAACCCCAACAACGGCGGTGTCGCCGCAACCGATGGCACGTTGGCCTTCGCGGCGGCTGATGCTAATGTCGGTGCAGCACCGAATATTGTCGCCTCGGCCTACACCAACAACTTCGCCGGTGGCAGCAGCACGACTCTCTATAACATCGACGGCAGTTTGAACGCGCTCGTGTCGCAGGTTCCGCCCAACGACGGCAAGCTGAACACCATCGGCGGCCTCGGCGTGGATGTCGGCGCGAACACGGGTTTCGATATTCTTGGCAACAATGTGGCCTATGCCTCCATCGGCGGTGGTTTGTACAGCATCAACTTGACCACGGGTGAAGCCACTTCGGTGGGCAGCCTCGGCAGCGGTGTGGTTGATATTGCCATCGCGACCGCGCCCTTAGCGATGGGTTCAGGGGCAGGCGTATGCGGTGTCCTCAGCGCGACTGCCAACTCGGTCGTTCGTATCTCCAATGGTGACGCGGGCTGCCGCTTGCTGGTCGCCAACCGGGGTTACATCAACCCGCCGGAACAAATCGGTGTGCAGGACTTGGTGAACGCGGGCATCATTCAGGCAGTTGATGTATTCGACCCTGCCGCTAACGGCGCACCCAATGGCGCACAGGTCTGCTTGCTCGGCAGCGGCCGCTTCATCTTCTTGAACGCTGCCGACTCGCCCCGCGTCGTGAATGAACTCGGTGCGACCAGCGCGGGCGGTTATACCTGCGCCTTCATCCCCTCGGCAGGTACGGCTGTCCTCGTCCAGAACTAACTCGCAGCTTTGATGGGGAGCATTAACCAGATGCGCCCCAATAACAAAATAGGTCATACGCCTTTTCCCCTCGGCGTATGACCTATTTATTTCATTTATCACCTGATAACCACAGGAATTTATATACTTGTAGGGATGAGGCGTGCCTCATCCGCGTCACCAACCGTCCCATCATCACGCCTTCGTAGGGACAGCAGACAGGCTGTCCGCGCCACCGACCACAAACTTTGCCTTTTCGTAGGGACGAGATACATCTCGTCTGCGCCCCAACTCCACTTCATCACTTACTTCCCATCCACCCTCTGTCACATTGAACGGACACGATACATCGCGTCTCCTAGGCCTCCAGTTAAGCCGCTTGATGGCCGGAGATAGCCTGCTGGTGTAGGGGTTTGCCAGCGGCAAACCCTCACGAATCGCCCTGTTTGTAGGGACAGCAGACAGGCTGTCCGCGCCACCAACTCCACTTCATCACTTACTTTCCATCCACCCTCTGTCACATTGAACGGACACGATACATCGCGTCTCCTAGGCCTCCAGTCAAGCCGCTTGATGGCCGGATATAGCCTGCTGGTGTAGGGGTTTGCTGCTGGTAAACCCTCACGAATGCCATCCACCCTCGCCCTGATGTAGGGACAGCAGACAGGCTGTCCGCGCCACCGACCGCACGCTCCCGCATTTCGTAGGGACGAGATACATCTCGTCCGCGCCCCACCCCATCACTTGCTTCACATCCGCTGATTTGCCGTAGGGGAGGTCTGTGACGCTCCCGTTTTCCGGCTTGCTCCCCTCGCCCTGAGGGAGAGGCTGACGGCGGAGTGAGCCTGCGAACGTACCATCGTGGGGCTGAGGGCTTAAAATAATCATCCACCACTTAATGTAGTTCTACCTTCAATCCGGTAGCACCACACTAAGCGGTGGAAACAGAATTTATCTTTTTCCCGTCGCAAATGTGAGCTGTTGAGACCTTTAAAGCTCCTCCCTGTTACTACGGGGAGGGGTTGGGGTGGGGTCGAATTTACCCTCCGCCATTTAACGTAGTCAATCCACCACCTGAAACAAATTAGCACAAAAATTCTGTAATAATCAATTTGTTTTCCGTTCGAGTTGGGTTTGTTTTTTCAAACGTTTGCCCAACTTCCGCCATCTCGCAGCCGAGAATATTTGATCCACATTGGGTCTTTTACTCAGTACTCGGCACTCAGAACGCAGTACTATTCCCTTACTTCTCCCTCAAACGCTGTAATAATTCCCTTAATGTTGCCTGTTATCACCTGTTTAACAGGCAATCAACCACCACTTGCATCCGTAATCACCTTCAACTGCCGCACTTTTTCCACATTCACCACACCGTTTGTCCTCGCCGCACTCCCCAAATGTACCGTATCAGGCTGCACCAACCTGATATACTCGGCTAGTTGCTCCACCGTCAAACTCCCCGAACTCACGACTGTATACTGCTCGCCAAACTGCTCAATCCACCCCCGCAGCCCCTCACGCCCTTCCCACGCCGTTGCTGCTGGCCCGGATGTCAACACCCTCGGCACTATCCCTGCCAACGCCGCCAACGCTGCCTCTGGCTCTCGGCTCATATCTAACGCTCGATGTAATGTCACTGGCAAAGGTGCTGCTTCAGCCACTAGCATCTTCATCAACGCCACGTCAATCACGCCGCTGTCATCCACCGCCCCGAACACCACACCCTCAATCCCAACCCGCTTCATGTGTTCCAGTCGTGGCATCATCGCCGTTACTTCCGCCTCGGTATACCGGAAGGTTTCGCCCTGTGGTCGTAAAATCACATACAATGGAATAGAAATGGCACTTCGCACCGCCATAATCATCTCATTCGTCGGTGTTAACCCGCCCATCGCCAAGTTGAACGACAGCTCAACGCTCTCCGCCCCACCTTCCGCTGCATTCACCGCATCCTCAACCGTCGTTACCGCTATCTCCAATGTCGTCATGAACAATCTCTCTTATCTCTGTTTTGTCTCGGCGTTCTTGGCGATTTGTATTTTTCTCTGCATTTCCTCTGTGTTCTCTGCGTCTCTGCGGTTCAATTTACACCTTGAACTGAATCACACCCCGTTTGCCGTTTACCCGCCATTTGGCATCTTCGGTATCCAATTGTGCCGCCAAGCCGCTGGCTAACCCCACCACCGCATCACTTTTCAACGTTCGCAGTGCCAACAACGGTGCTGGAAAATAGCCGCAAATCTCGGTAAATGGCGTATCACTTTCCCACAACGTATCCGACACCAGCCGCCGGTAATTCAGGTCGCCCTTGACGATCACCAACGCCGCATCCTTGAACGCTGCCGCCAACCGTTTCGGCATCTCACTCATCACATATGGGCTGTTCCAAAAGGCTCCCGGTGCTAACCGCAGCCGCCCTTCGTCAAAGGCTGTTTGCAGCCGTTGGCCCAGTTCGGTCGTCGCTTGCCCATGCTCACCAGATTGCATTGCCGCCAGCATAATATGGAAGTCCACCACAATCGTGTCGCTCACAAACGTTGGATGCAGCTTCAGGTGAAACGTAACCGGATGCCCCTTTATCAAGATGCTGTCCGCCAGCACCAAATCCATCGCCAGTTCCGTCCCCGTATTATCCGCAACGAAATGCACAGCGCCGTTCTGCCGCATCAAGTGTTCCGCCACCACTGCGCTGTCATCCACCAAAATATCCTCATGGCTGCCAGCACTCCCATGTGCCAATGATGCAGCAAAGCTCAGGTCAATCCGGTTGCCCCACAAATCCAGCCGGATCAAGTCTTGTAACCGCTGTTCGAGCGTGTTTTCTTCGGCTGCAACGGTCAACGCCTTACTCAACGTCCCCCACAGTTCCTCGCTGCCCATTTCCTTTGCCTTCTGTGGCGCAAATGGGTCACGTCCGGTTTCCCACCAGCGCACCGTGTCGATCAGGTGCCGGTAAGCCGCAAGCTCCGCGAAGAACCAATCGGTCTGCTGCCATGTATGTCCCTCGTGTGCTGCTGCCCCTGCTTCCCACGGATCTGCATCTGGCAGGAAAGGATTAAATGGGGCAATCGGCTCGTCGTTCTCAATGGCTGTCGCCAACCGATTTAACGCCTGTAGAATGAACGGTGGATAATCCGCGTTTAAGGCTGCCACCTCACGGATGTTGGCTGGAATACGCCGTTTCATGGTGTCGTGGGCAAAAGCATTGCTGTCATCGGTGCGGATCATGGCTGGGTATTTGACCATGTAGACTGTCCTTGCTGTGAACGCTGAATAAGCCAAATGGTAAATGAAATGTGCCGCCCATGCCACCTCCCTAAATGGAAAAAGGCCCACCATGTTGGTAAGCCTTTTCCCATCTCTACTGCGTAACCGGTTGGTTTATGGCAGGACGACCGGCCCCGTCAGGCCGAAGTTACCGCCGACCAGTACCAGATCACGCACATCAACAATCTTGTCTTTGTTCAAATCCGCCAGTTCCGGCGCAGGTGGCACTGGGACGTTGAAGTTCGCCCCGATCAGCCCCGCATCCGCCAGATCAACCTTGCGGTTACCATCGACATCACCCGCCCGTAGTGTGATCGTACCGATGTCCACGCTGCCACCGGCTGCCGCCACCGCCGTGTTATAGGCCAACGGGATGAAACCCGCGCCGTTCGCCCCGACAATGTAACTGCCGGGAGCAAGATTGGCAAAGTAGAAGTTGCCTTCAGGATCGACCGGCTGCTCTTGTAGAACTTGTGCGTCACTCGTCAGCAGGTAAACGGTGATCCCTGTCGCGTCCTCCCGCCCCTGATACAACGCGATACCACTGATGCTGCCCATCGAAGGCTGCGGTGTCGGTGTCAGTGTTGGTGGCAGGGTCTGTGTTGGGGCGACGGTTGCCGTCGGTGGAATGGTCGCGCTTGGCTGCGGTGTCGGTTCTACGGTGCTTACAGGCCCATTACCCGTGAACGCCCCATTGACCACCGTTAGCTGCAAATCACGCCCATTCTGGTCAACCGCCAGCGCTGTACATTCGACACTGCTGCTGCCAGCACCCGCAGTCGTATACCCTAACGTAAACGCCAGCAGATTGCCGCTGATCGGTGTCGCCGGTGAAAGTCGGCTGGCGGCAATCGTCCAGCTTCCATCCGGCTTAAAGCCTTGGTCGATGATGAAGCTGTTGCTGTCGTTAAAGCCGTCACCCTTCAGCAAGCCAACGCCGTTCAGCACACTTGGGTTGACCTTACATACCAACTGCAAACCGTAAAGGTTGGTGACGTTGAGCAGGTTGATCTGCGCCAGTACGCCTGTCCCGATGTCCGCCGTTTGCGGTACGACATCAACCTTCAAAGTCGCGCCGCCCGTTGTCGGCTGTGTCGGTGTCGGTGCTATCGTTGTGACAAGTGTTGCAGTTGGCATCACCGGAGTCGCGCTTGGCTGTACGCCGGTTGCCGTTGGGACGGCAGGTGTGTTGGTCTTGGTCGGTGTCGGCTGCGGTGTGAACGTCTTGGTCAGCGTCGGCATCACTGTATTGGTCTTGGTGGGTGTCGGTGGCACGGGTGTCGATGTCGGCAGTGTCCCCGGTACGACAATCACATCAACCCAATAGTTCACGTTGTTTGAACTCATATTGGGGAATGTGCCGTTGCTGCCATTGCGGAACACGCCGTTCGGGCTGGCGGTCGAATGCGCTGGCGCAGTTAGCGGGCCGTTCACCAGCGCCGTCGTGAAGGCATTCGCGGTGTAGCTAAACCGACCCGATGAGCTGTGGTAAGAGGCAATGTAAAGGGTGTTCGCGCTGATGGCGACCGGTGCCGAAAAGTTGACCGTTTGCCAGCCGGAAGCCGACTCATTCATGAAGGTCGCGGTCGCCAGCAGTGTTCCGGTGCTCGACCACAAATGTCCGGTGTGTGTACCCGTGTTGCTCGGTCCCTTGTAGAAGCGCAGCCCGGTCACAATGGCGTTGATGTTCGATTGGAACTTCACACCCAGTTCAATCGGAGCGGTTCCGAGGTAATCCGGTACTGCCGGTGTCGCGCTGTTCGGCCACAGGCTGCACGGGCAGGTCACTTGCCCCGGCGTGTTGGTCTTGGTCGGTGTGGGCAGCGGCGTATTCGTCTTAGTTACTGTCGGCACAGGCGTGTTGGTTTTCGTCGGTGTCGCCATCGGGGTATTGGTCTTGGTTGCCGTTGGCGCGGGTGTGTTGGTCTTGGTGGGTGTTGCTGCGGCCACTGTGTCGAGGCGGTAAATCGTGCCAGCATAACCCACCACATACAACTCACCAGCTTGGTCTTCACCAAACGAGCTGATTGAAAAGCCGGGGGTCAGGAAACGTGCCGACTGCCACACGTTGTTGCTGCGGAAGGCCGTCCACATATTACCGTTACAGTAATCTGCATACACGTAATACCCTTGAAAGGCGGGCATGTTCGCCCCACGATAAACGTAACCACCTGTCACCGAGCAGCCGTCCGCGTGCGAGTACTCGGCAATCGGGAAGATCGCGCCAGCAATCGACCCTGCCTTGTAGTTGTGGTTGCCTTCATAAGTGTTCCAGCCGTAGTTCGCGCCAGCCGCGCCGTTGGCAGGCCAGAAGTTGATTTCTTCCCAGTTGCCTTGCCCCACATCGCCCATATAGAAGTCACCCGTCAGGCGGTCGAAGCTCCAGCGCCACGGGTTGCGGATACCCAGCGCCCAGACCGATACCGGGAAGTTAGCTTGGGTGACGTTAATTCGCAGCATCTTGCCCAGCAGTGAGTTCGGATTCTGCGCGTAGTTCTGTGGGTCACCACCGGAACCGCCATCGCCCATGCCCACGTACAGCAAACCGTCCTTGCCGAAGTTCATGTTGCCGCCGTTGTGGTTGGTGTAGGGCTGGTCAACAAACAGCACCTGCGTCGCGCTGGCGGCGTTCGCCACGTTGGCGTTTGTCGTCGAAACCGTGTAGCGGGCGATGACCGTATCGCCTTGAACGTTGGTGTAGTTAATGTAGAACTGTTTACTGGTGGCGAAGTTCGGCGGGAACGCGAGGCCCAGCAAACCTTGTTCCGAGCCGCCGGTCGCGATCAGCGTTCCCACGTCCAAGAAGGGTGTAGGCAGCACGGCACCGTTCTGCCAAATTTTGATCTTACCAGACTGCTCGACGATGAACAGTCGTCCGGTGTTGTCGCCGGCGTGGGTGACATAAATCGGCTTCGTCAGGCCGGTGATCACCGATGTAAGTTTATAGTTTGCCGGATTCGGTGCGGTCGTTCCCTGTTCTGCCGGAGCAGCATATGTCGTGCTTGCCACCGCCAGCAGCATCAATATTAAAAAGAATATCCATCGTTTTTTCATACACGACCCTCTTTTCGGTAAGGTATCTTCACTACCGTTTAGATTGTCGGGTGGATACCGAAACGGGGGTATGAGAGAATAGTAATGTTGAAGGGAATAATGCTAGGCAATCAGTCCTATGAAGGTTTGTATTCGGTTTGTGAGCGTTGTCCCGCTGCAACAACGCTCACATAGATTGAACAACGGGGCTACTTTGACGGTGGTTTTAAAGGCATCGTGGGTTTAATACTCGTAATGTTTAGGCTGGTATCGCGTGGGGTTTCCCGCCGCGCCTTTCGCAGCATATCCCGCATCAGCCCGCCGATAATCTGTTTGCGCCCCAGCACACTCTCAACCAATCCGGTTTTGCTGTCGGTCGCGGATGATGCCAGCCACAGCGCCCGTTCGGCTGGCACCTCCGGCGGGTTTCCCCACCAGCGGATAATCGTACTTAGCCGTGAAAGCTGCTTCTCGTAACCCTCCAAGGACTCGACCTGCCGCAGCATATCCGTGTCCACCAGACCGGGATTAAAGGCATAGATGCCAATACCGCTGTCGGCATATTCTTTCGCTAGCGCCAGTGTGAAGCTCTTGACCCAATATTTGCTTGACCCGTAAGCGTTCTGGAACTTCACTGGCCCATCATCGCCGCGCCCCAGCAGGTTAATCAGCTTGCCGCCGCCCTGTGGCACGAAGTGTTCCAGCGCCACCAGCGACCCGTAGTAGGTTCCCATGATGTTTGTCTGGAACACGCGCTCAAACCGTTCGCGCGGAATGTGGGCGGTCGGCCCGAAGACTCCCGCCACACCGGCGTTGTTCACCCATATGTCAATCTTGCCGTAGGTTTGTACGGTGTGTACTGCCAGCGCCTTTACCTGCTCGTAGTCGCCCACGTCACAAGCCGCGCCGCTGGCTTGGTAGCCTTTCGCCCTGAGCGCTTGTACCGCCTCGTCCACCGCTTGCTGCGTCCGTGCGGCCAGTACCACCTTCGCGCCTTCCCGCGCATAAGTCTCGGCAATCGCCAAGCCTAACCCGCGGCTGCTGCCGGTAATAACCGCCACTTTACCTTCAAGAATGCCCATCTTAGTCTCCCGTGCCAATCGGTGTTGGGTCTGCCGCGCCCTTGCCCCGAATCCGGTCGTATGCCCAGATACCTATCGCGATCAGCAGCGCCAGCACGATCATCACGATGTAATAAATCCCCGGTATCGCCACCAACTGCCACACCTTGGTGATGCCGCGTTCCGGTTGGATATACACCACCGCCGCGCCAATGGCATACACTGCGAAGATCAACCACTTCACACGGTTGGAGAGTCCCAACCCGTGCATTTGCACAAGGATGAACACGCCGAAGAAGCCGAAGAAGAACATCGGCCACAGATTGTTACCCTGCACAATTGCTACAATTGTCCCATGTGCCAGTACGATAATCTCCTGCGCCAGCATCCACCACTTGTTCACATGGATGCGTGTCAGGAACAGGCTGCCTTGCACGATAAGCAGGAACGTGTAGAAGAAACCTAGCAAATGCCCGTTGGTTGTCTCCATCGGGTGATACCAGAACGTATAACAGATCGCCCACGCGAACACATAGCCGTGGTACTTCCGCGCGAATGAGATCACCCGCTTGCCAATCGGCAGCCGCTTGCCCACAATTGCCCCGCGCCGGTTGTTCTCCATCAGCATGATCCAGATCAACATTAGAATGACTGACCCCTGCGATGAGAAGATCGACACGTCCTGCGCCAAACCGTCGTACCAGATGTGCGTTTGGACGAAGTGCAGCACCACGAACAGCGCGTTCACCCCCAGCGCCGCCACATTTACACCATGCAAACCCGCCGTGTACTTCGTCACCCGCCGCTGTGCGTACCAGATTAGCCCCCACCAGATCACCTGATGCGCCGCGTATAATCCCCACACGCTTAAACGGGTGATCGCTGTCGGCTCGGCTAACTTCCAGTAATACCAGCTTGGTCCTTGATCGGGCAGCAGCGTCGCCCGTACCGGATCAAGCAGCGGCCCCGCTATAAAAATGATCGCCGTAAACACGAATGCGAACCCCACGCCCCACCACATCGCGCGTATATCCGTGCGCGGCTGGTCAGATTTGCCCCTTGTCTTGACTGCTGTTTCAATCGTTGCCATCGCTCACCCCTCAATAAAATAAACCTGTTAAATCTCTCTCTGCGTTCTCTGCGTCTCTGCGGTTAACTGGCTTTGCTTTTCTCTGTGTCCTCTGTGTCTCTGTGGTTAATCTTGTATTGTCTTTGAATGGTGATTGATTCCTTCCAGCCATGTGTCGATCAAAAACCGCGCCATCGCCGCTTTCGGTTCGCCGTTCAGGAAATGCTCTGGCAAATTGTGTACCCCCTCGATCACCGATAGGAACGCCCCCGCCAGATGCACTGCCTTCGCTTTAGCAGGGGAGTCGTCCGCCAGCCCTTCGTCGAAAGCCCGCTGTAGCGGCGCGATCAACGCCGTAAATGCGCTGACCCGCAGCCTTTCCGCCTCGTGTGCGCTGATCGCGGGCATATCGGATTGCAGCATCCGCCCATAGTTGATGCTCGGTTGCGAAAGCAGCCACCCCGCCGCCGCGTACAACTGCGCTCGCAGGCCGTCACCCGCTTCGTTGATCGCGTTGTCCAACCCGACACGGTGGCGCTCCAATCCGCGTTCGGTGACTTGCACAAATAGCTCCTCTTTACCCCCCGGCGCGTGGTAGTATAGGGAGGCTTGCTTAATGCCGAGCGCATCGGCAATATCACGTAGCGTAACCGCCGCATACCCGCGTTCGCTAAACAGGTGTTCAGCCGTTTGCAGCACACGGTCGCGCGGAGACATTGCAGGTTCAACAACAGTATTCATAACACCTACCTAATATTTGTTAGGTAACATAAGTGTACCAGATTGACTGAAAATAAACTTCACATAAATGGGAGATGAAAGAAATGGCTTACGAAAATATTCTGGTTGAAACCCCTGCCGCTGGCGTAGGTCTCATTCGCCTCAACCGTCCACAGGCGCTGAACGCCCTCAACAGCCAGCTCACCCGTGAGGTGTTCGAGGCGATGGAAGCCTTTGATGCCGACGAAACCATCCGCTGCATCGTCCTCACGGGCAGCGATAAAGCCTTCGCCGCCGGAGCGGACATCAAGCAGATGGAAGGCATTGATGCCGTGACTATGTTTGCCGGACAAGACTTCACCGACTGGGTGCGCCTCACCCGCATCCGTAAGCCGATTATCGCCGCCGTTTCCGGTTGGGCGCTCGGTGGCGGCTGTGAAATGGCGATGATGTGCGACATGATTATCGCCTCCGAAACCGCCAAGTTCGGCCAGCCGGAAATCAACATTGGCATTATGCCCGGTGCCGGTGGTACGCAGCGCCTCACCCGCGCGGTTGGCAAAGCCCTCGCGATGGAAATCACCCTCGCGGATCGCAAGCTCACTGCCGCCGAAGCCCTGCAATACGGCCTCGTCAACCACGTCTATCCGGTCGAAAGCTACCTCGACGAAGCGGTCAAACTTGCCGGGAAGATCGCCACCATGCCCGGTGCAGCCGCCAAACTCATCAAGGATGCCGTCAATAAAGCCGAAGAACTTAACCTCCACGAAGGTCTCAGCTACGAGAAGCGCAATTTCTACCTGCTGTTCGGCACGGAAGATAAGGCCGAGGGCATGAAAGCCTTCATCGACAAGCGCAAACCCGAATGGAAGAATCGCTGATTGGAGTGTGCTATGGCGTTCGCGGCGACAATCGAGCGCGTCCAAACGGAACTGAATACGGTATTTGACCAGCTTGGTTCTTACTTTGATTTACCTGATGCGATTCGCCAAATCCATCCCGCCGCGAACGAATGGTCAATAGACGAAATTCTTGAACACATCACGCTCACGGATCATTTTTTGATGCTGACGTTGCGCACCAGCTTGCGAACGGTGCTAAAGCGCTCCAAGGCTCAGGCCGTGGAAGCGGGCGAAAGTGATCTCGACTCAATCGTCAGAATTGGCGACCCCGATGCGTTTGGCTGGATACGCCCTGAGCATATGGAACCGACTCGCCTTAAACCCATGCGCGAAATTCGTGCCACAATGACAGCCCAGCGCCTTGAATGTTTAATGATCCTCGATCAACTTCCTAACGGCGAAGGTTCGCTTCACAAAGTGAGCATGTCAGTGCAATCGTTGGGTAAGCTCGATATGTATCAGTGGTTATATTTTCTCGTTCAACATGCTAAACGGCATACCGTTGAAATCGAACGTATCTTACAAAGGTTTGCAGCATGAATAGCAACCCCCTCCACATCCTCTACACCTCGAACCTGCGTGGCAGCCTCGACTTACTGCCGCGCTTGCACACCTTTATCCGCTATCTCAAGTCGCTGCCAGTGGATGACGAAGGCGATGTTATGATCTGCGCCGTGCAGCCGCAAACGCCCAGCGTGTACCTGCTCGACCTCGGTAACGCCTGTGCGTCCGACATATGGCACTGCACCGCTACCGATGGTCGCTCTACGCTCATCGCCCTCGACGCGATGGGCTACCATGCTGCCAACGTCACCAACGCCCTCACACCAGAATCCCGTACCCGCCTCCGCGATAACCTGCTTGGTATGGCGCTGGTCGATACCGCCTCCGCTTGGACGCACGAAAACATTGAATTCACCGCTAATGTGACCGATAAATCTTTCACACCTCGCCCTGAGGGAGAGGCTGCGAGCGTCTTTAGCGAGCGGGGGGTGAGGGCTGGACTGATGATCTCGCTCACACCTGCTGCCACCACCCACATCACCGATAACACACTGTACCTCGCCGATCTCACCGTGGGACAGGTTGGCACGGCGCAGGTCAGCTTCATCACCGGCGCACCCCGCCTCACCGCACACGCCGTCTTCGACGTGCCGCTCACAACCGCCCCTGACCCGACCATCGCTGCTGCCATCGACTTCATCCAAAGCGAGGCACGCTTTTACAGCCGTAACCAATCCACCAACTAAACGGTCAAACGCATCTCTTGTAGGGAATGGTCTGTGAGCGTGTGTAAAAGATTGATTTCTGGAGTAGTGACGCGATAATGCTATTTTAGTATTTAACGCGGAATACCACTCTAGGTATTGTCCCCCTCGCCCTGAGGGAGAGGCTGATGGTGGAGTGAGCCTGCGAACGTACCATCGTGGGGGTGAGGGTTTATGCGCCAACCCCCACCAAAGGTTTGCATATTCGGTGATGCCCTGCTAGAGAGTTGGTAAGCGAGAAAATTATCAGCGAGTTCTCACTCAAAACAATAACTACCAACTCTTTAGAGGTGCATCACCGAAAAAACAAACCCAACTCGAACGGAAAACTCGACGGAGTGGAACTTTTGTGCTATAATGACTTTTGTATTCTCTTGGCGATTTGGCGGTTAAATTGCATTTCTCTGTATTCCTCTGCGTCTCTGCGGTTAAGCTGCATTTGTCTTTACTTGTAACTTGCTACTTGAAACTTGCAACTACTCTCGGCGGCATTCTCCCTCACATCCGCCGAAGTGCATGCGGCGGCGGTTACACGGGAACAATCCGCTGAAATGCGAAAATTCAGCGCCGCGCTCCCTCACTTCTGCCGCCACAAAATCTCACTTCAGCGGATGCACGGGAGACTCCCGCCAGCCATTTCGGCGGGAAATATGCGAAAATGTGCAATTTGTGCAGTTTGAAACCTTAGCGAATAAAAACAGCCCCGTTTAGACCGGAGCTGTTTATAACCTTCTCTCTATGTCTCTGCGATCTTTGCGGTTAAAAATTACCCACTGGCCGTCGTTGTGGTTTGCGCCGCGCCAATCCACGTCATCGGGAAGGCGAAGCGTTGGTTGCTCACCTTGCCGTCCACCACATCCGCGCCCGTATAAAGCGTGGTCGTTGAACCGTCGTTCAGGTTGATGCTTACCAGATTGGTATACGGCTGCTGGGTCGTATCCGAGGGGATTTGCCAGTCGAGCAGGGCAACCGTGCTGCCGTCCGGTGAAATCGTCAAACCCTTACCGAAATGCCCACGCGCAATCCGCGAGTCGCGTCCGTTAGCCGTCTCAATCGCGATCAACGAATTACTCGCCGTGTCTGCACCGCCGACCACCGCCAGCAATCGACTGCTGTCCGGTGTGAACGCGAGGCTGGACACCGTATCGCCCGTGCTGCCCGCGCTCACCATAATCGGCGCGACCGCCGGGTCAGTCAGGCTCCATACGTATAAGCTGTTCTCGCCGTTCGGGGAAGTTACTACCGCAGTCAGCCAGTTCCCATCCGGCGAAACACGCGGGAAGGCATTCGGCGCACCGTTGTAGGTTGCCGCAACCACCTGCTTATCAAGGACATCCGCCAAGGACAGGTTCTCGACACTCACGCGCTTCAAACCAACCGTGTTGGCTGTGATGCCGTCCGGCACGGTGAACAACGCTTGGTCGCCTTCCGGCGAGAGGTAAATCCGGTTGCTCCGCGCGAACGAGGCAAATGCCCCCGGCTGCGACGCGCTGGCCGCTAAGGTTGCGCTGCGGTCTGCCGGATCAACCGAGTAGAGCTGCCAATTGGTCGTGGTATCCCCACTCTTGCAGCGGTGACCGAGCACCAGCAGCAGCTTGCCATCTGCCAGCCCCGCGATGGACGCGCTGGTGAACTTGCAATCGTCACTGGCAGGGTTCAAGGTCGCCACTTCCTGCTGACCACTGCCGTTCCAAACCATGATCGCCGCTTCATCGGCTTCGTTCTGGTCGTTGGTAAAGAAGCTGACGAACGCCGCGCCGGTTTCCGTCAGGTCGAACGCGGTCACATTTTCGTACGAATAAACCTCGCTGAAGTCGCTGGTGCTGGCGATGTGCAGGAAGCCGTCCGCGAATTCGCTGGTGGCTGCGTCGCCCTCATACGAGATATAGCCCAACTGTGAACCGTCTGGCGAGTACTGGAAGGTGCCGCCCCCCAAGCAGGTGAGCGCTTGTACGTCGCTGACCTTCACAGGGGTCTCGCCCTCGTGCATCGCGTACAGGCTGCCCTTATCCAGTCCCACGTAAAAGGCGTAGGTGCTGCCGTCCGGTGAAAGCGCCGTATCCCCGCACGACTCCACCCGCGAAACCTGCGCCGGAAGTTCCAGCACGGTTTCGGCCACACCGTCACTGCCGAGGTAAGCAAGCTGCCCCGGTTCGGAAGCACTTTGGCTGCCGGGTGCTGCGCCTTTCGCTACCCAAACCAGCAGCGGTGCTGATGTCGTTTGAAGGGCTGCGGCTTGGATCGAATTGGTTTCCGGTAAGATAGCTTGTTCAGTCGGTGCGCCGGATTGTGTGAACGCGACTGCCAGCATGACAGCGATAAGAATAAACGCGGCGACTAAAAATAATAGCCCCCATTTCAGTTTGTTGGATTGGCGCGGTTCCGGTAGTGTGGCAGTCGTCATATATTCGGCCTTTTGTTGTGCAAGTACTACTCTCAACTATACTCGAATTTCGCTTGCGCCAACGCATAGTACCTTAAGGCTATTTCTCGCTCAGTCTTAATTCTACTTGCCGAGCAAGACTTCCGCGATCATCTCCACACTGTCCCGCCCGAAAGCCTCGCACCCCGCCGCGAGCAAACTGTCGATTGTGGTATCCGCCCCAATCGTATCCTTAAACGGCAGCTCGACGATCAAGCTGGGGCATTTAAACCGCCATGCCACATAATCAATCGCCATGCCAGTATCAGCCGGTTTCGGAAGCGGGTCGTTTTCGTTCGCCGGAATATCATAAATCGGGTCTGGCCCATACTCGGCGTACCGTTCACGAACGAAGGTTTCCATGCCCTCTTGCAGGGGTTTATTGTCTTCAACGATCAGTTCGGCGTGCGGCTGTACCAACCACACATACTGGCTGGCCTCGTCCCCATGAATGTCGTAGAAGAAATCGACCCCTTCGGCCTCCATCACTCTGAGGATTGCGCCCACTTCCACCGATTTCGGCTCGACTCCCTGCTTCCAATCGCGGTTGAGGTCGATTCCGGCTGCGTTCGCCCGCAGGTTGCCGAAGGCGCTGCCGTCGGGGTTCACATTCGGGATGCAGAAGAAGGCAATGTCGGCTTCAAACAACTGCTTGACCAGTTCATCCTGCCCGTCCGCTAACCGCCGCATCAGCCCGTCGATGCAGTATTCCGCCATCGGTTCGCCCGCGTGCTGCCGCGCGATCACCCATGCTTTGCGTTTCGCGTTTGGGTTGCCGAAAACGATCATCTCCACCGGACGATTGTTGGGCGTGTTTACGATCAGCCGCCGTTCGCCAGCCTTCGCACAGTCATCAAGTAGTTGTTCACGCTGCGCCTCGAAGTACGGGACAAAGAAGGTATAAGTCGTGCTGGTTTGTGTGGCGCGGTGACGGATCGTCAGCTTGCCTTCGGTGTAGCAGGTTTGTACACGGAACCAATCCGTTCCGTTATACGAGGCGAGGGCGCGGTAGCCGTTCCACGCATGGGGATAGCTGGCGACTTTGGCGTTCGCGAGCGTAAACGTTCGCAGCTTGCCGGCTTCCCCCGTGACCCGAAAGTGAAACCACTGGAAGTATTGTGCGTTGCTATCCGGGCGAATATTGATAACCGCTTCGGTATCCGAAACCTGCTCAACAATCGCATTCCCGCATTCAAAATCCGCTTCAATCCGCATGATGTCATCCTACTTACAATCGCCAATAAAATTATCCGCCCAAGCAATCGGTTCCTGCGTTCCCCAGTTTCGTACCGTCAAAGACCATCAACGTTAGGAAGCCGCTGGCGACATACACCTGTTCCGCCGCGTCCACCTTGAGCAGCCGTGCAGCGGGATTGGTCGCGCGTCGGCCTCCGGCGTACAGCCCAACTTGCTCAACGAGGGTTCCGTCGGCTGCGTTGATGGCGTTCAACATGCCATCCACGTCGAGTGTATACAGCAGGCAGCCGTTTCCCGCAGCCAGCAGCGGCTCGTCAAATTCGCCTTCGCGCGGGTATTCCGCTCGCCAACGGGTTTGCCCATCCGTGCCAATCGCAAGCAGTACCCGTTCGCTGTCACCCCAGTAGATGTATACGTTGCCAAGCGCGTCTGATGTAAGCCGCGCTGTTGGTTCAACTCGTTGGGGCAGGGTCGCAATCGCTTGAACTTGGCCTAAGTGTATATGCATCAACTCCTGACCATCGAGTACCAGCCAGCGTCCATCCGCCTCAGGGCTGACGAGCGGTGCGTTTTTCAACTGCACAGCGTTTGGCCCTTGCCCCTCGGCGTTCATGGTTTGCCACGTTACCCCGTCACTCGTCTCGACCGCGAAGGCCAGTTCACTGCCGTTCCCGCCGAAGTACACCACCTCGCCGTTTGTGGGCAGTGTCCAGATGAGCGTTCCTGCCGCGCTGTAGGCGTTGAGGCTGCCGTCCTGCATCAGGAAGATAATCCGTTCCCCTAACACGACGAACGGTGCTTCAACACTCGCGACATTCCAGATCGAGCCGTAACGCCCGCCTTCCAGTGTCAGCGCTTGCCCGCTTTCGGTATGCACCACTACACGGTCACCAGAGAGAGCGGCGATCCCGTTGATGTCGCTGTCGGTTTGAATTTGCCACAGGAGTTGGTTGGGTGGCATCATCGCGCTGACCGTTGTCTCGCTGGCAGTCAGATATGCGCCATTGTCCATCTGGGTCGGCGGTAAACTGGCGACTGTATCAAACGAAATCGCTTGCACGAAAGCCGGTTTGAATTTTGCCCGCCACAGCGCGATAAAATCCAACGGGTTATACCAGCCACCATCAAGCGGATTATTACTGACATAGCCGGGGCCACCTTCGCGGGGCAAGATTGTGCGAAGTTCGAAATGCAGGTGTGGCCTCCCGCGGGAAGGCCATCCAACCGCCGCGATAATTTGCCCGCGTTCAACGCAGGTGCCGACCGCTGGTAAACGGATTGTATCGGTTTCTTCCACATGCCCGTACAGGCTGTAGGCGCGGGTGCCGTCAGGGAAGTCATGCGAGACGATGACCACACCTTTTTCGGTGTCCCAGCCTGCCGTATCGGAGTACGTAACCATACCACGTGCGGCTGCCATCACCGGGTCGTACCAGCGGTCGAAAGCGAGGTCGAGTCCAGTATGATTCCCGCCGAAGTTACTGCGGAAGCGACCGAAGTCATCGTAGCCACTCTCCAACTGATCGACCGGATAATCAATGGCATCGACGACACCGCAGTCTGCGACCTGCGCTTGCACGGCCTCGTGAGAACTAAACGACAAACTCACGGCGAGCAGCAGGAGAACTGCCGGATGTAAACACTTCCGCCACTGCACAAAGCTTACGTTACTGGTCATAAGCCGCCCGCGTGTTGAATGTCGTGCCAATGCAGGTCATTGTGGAAGATGGTGAAAAACAATATTTCTCGCAGGGTGATCGTGCCAAGCGCGGGGTGCGGAAGCTGTAAACGGTCGAGTTCGGCTTCGCTCCGCCGTGCCGCGCCGTCAATCAACTTGGCGTTGCTTTCGTCCCATGACTGGAGTAAGTAGCCCCGCGTATCAGTCACGCCATCGGGAAATCGGTAAGTTACGGGGGTCACAGGCGAAAAATCTTCGGCGCGTATCCCTTCGTCCAGCCGCTTCTTGTAGGCCGCGACAACCTCACTGTACGAGCGAGAAGGCTGTTCTGAAAGACCGAACATACTTTGTAACTGGTCAGCCGGAAAATGGATGGCTTTGGCTAGCGGTTTGATGCTCAAGAGCAGGTGTTTGAGATAACTTTCTGCCGACCACTCGGACTCCGTTCCGTCTGAGAATTGTCTATCGGATAGTTGGCGTAAGTTGTTGGTTACACCGTGGCTGATCGTTTCGAGGCGTTGAATTATCTCGTTTTGAGTTTGTGGATCACTCATCGTATAACCTTTTATCGTTTGGACAGCATCAAAAATAACACGGGTACATTAGGCGTTGTAGAGTATTTTCAGCCGCCGACGTTCCGTATTTGCCAGTAAGTCGGTCGAATCCGAGAATTGGTCGATTGAACCGATGTTCACTGGAATACTTTTTACGGCCTCGTCATGAATCTGTGCTTTGATCGCCGCCGCGAAATGATCTCCGTGAATGACCTTGAAGGGTCGCCCGAAGTAATTACTCACGCGGGTCGGCAGCGCTTCGGTAATGTCCAGCGCGTTGTGCATCTCAGCAAGTGCCTCGTAGGCTTGGGACAGGCTTTGTTCGCGCTCACGCCATGATTGCGCCAGCATCACCGACCGCAGCATCGGGGAAAGCTGATTGGCGCACTTCAGTTGAGCAAAGGCTGTGCCGAACCATTTGGGATAGGGTGCGTGCTGCTTTTCCATCAAGAAGCACAGCCGCATGATGTCGCGCACCAGCCGCGTCGCGATCACCTGCGAACCGATTTCGTCACCAACCGAGCCTGTACGACCGACGAAGGCTTCTTCTTGTGCGATTCGTGTCCAACCCGCCGCTAAGAGATATAACCACACATCATGCGGATAGTAGCGGAATGCCTCACGCGCCGCCTCTAGGCCAAGTTCATCGTGGTAAACCGCACCGGCTGTAAACGCCCGCAAGTTTTGCGAGGGTATGGTGAGCCAGTCGGCAGGGGTTAAGGTACTGCTGTACTCAAGGCCAAATTCCTCGCCAAAGTAGCGGTTAAACGTCCACAATTCGACGCGGTGGTTAATCGGGCGGGTCGTCGTTGTTGCCAGCAACTGTACGCCGTTATCATCGGGGTTCGGCGGGGAAAAGTGTGTGGAATAACCGCGAAATTCAAACGGCAGTTCATGCCCGAACTGTTCGCTAATTGCCTCATGATGTTGGGCATAATCGACTTCGCTCAGGAACAACATCACCCTCGGCCCCCAATGGTGATCGCTGGACATGACGGTATCGAATCCCAGCACTTCCGAACCGCTGCCGATGACTGCCGCGCTGTAAGCTAAACCCTGCCAGTGGCGATCTAAAATCGGGCGAACGGCTTCATGATAAAACCCTTCGCTCAATTTCAACCCCGGTATGAACTCCGGCATTTTGTCACCTCTTAACCCCGTTTCCTAAAAGGGAGGTCATTATAACCTTAGCAGCCAACTCTGTAACCTTCCCCTTCAAAACTTGTAATACAATGATTACAAATGAAGTGAAACAGTCCTGATGCCCGCTATCGAAGTTTTAGCTTCGTGTGAAAGCTGCTTATGAATCTGCCTGTCGTTTCGCGGGTTGCGCCCGTTCTAACCACTCCAATAACCATCTACCAGTATCGGATTCCGTATACCCTTGCAGTGGTTGTCACCGCGTTGGTTTATTGGTCGGTCGGGAAAATTGGACTTCAGTTCGCCATCCTGCATCATAATGTCTCGTTGGTGTGGGCAGCCGCTGCGTTCGCGCTGGTCATCCTCATATTTGGCGGGCTGCGGTTATGGGTCGGCATCACGCTCGGTGCATTTTTCGTCAACTTAGGGACGGGTGTTACATTTCCGGCGGTTATGATGATCGCTCTGGGCAACACGTTGGGCGCAGTCGTCGGCGCTTATTTGCTGATGCGTTGGCGGCCTAAACCGATCACATTTGAAAAAGTTCTTGACTTACTCTATTTTGGCATCAGCGCTCCCCTGATTGGGGCTTTCATCAGCGCAACGATTGGTACGTTAGCCCTCGTTTTAACCGGCTCAATTGCCGGTCAAGCTGTTTCGCGCATCTGGCTCGAATGGTGGATGGGGGATTCGATTGGCATTTTGGTGCTGGGGCCGGTGCTGCTGCTCTGGGGTATAAACCCGAAGCTCGGCAGCCGAAATCAGCGCTGGCTCGAATTAATCGGCGTGTCGTGTGGGGCGGTAGTGGTCAGCTTCATCATTTTCGCCCGTGACAATTCCCCTCTCACCGACTATCCGCTCATTTTCCTCATCTTTCCGGTTTTGATTTGGGCGGCGCTGCGTTTTAGTATTCGAACCAATGTCACGGTATGCCTTGTCATTGCACTGGTTTCCGGTATCGGGATTGCCAGCCAACCAGAAAGCCTATCGGTTGATGATCTCCACCGCCAATTTGTGTACTTGTGGACATTTATCGCCGTGACCAATCTTTCGGCGATTGCACTTACGGCTATTACCACCGACCGGCGGCGTATCGAGGTTGAGCTTGCCCGCGAGCGTGATTACGTGGTGCAGGTCATGAACGCGATGGCGCATGGTGTCGCGGTAACAGATTTAGATGGGCGCTTTGAATATGTGAATCCGGCGTATGCCCAGATGCTCGGCTATCCTCAAGAGGCATTGGTGGGCAAGCTGCCGGGTGAAGTGCTTTCGCCGGATGAACGCGCCATCGTCAGTAATACCGCTATCCGTATGACTTCGGATTTACGCACAGTCTACGAAACCCGTTTCCACCGGCAAGACGGTACCACGCTCGATGTTTTAGTCAACGGATCGATGCGCCGAGACCAAAACCACGTGACAGGCATCATCACCGCTGTTACCGACCTGACGCTCCAAAAGAAAACTGAGGCAGCGCTTCAGCACAGCGAAGCACGGTTACGCACCATCATCAATAACCTGCCGTTTGACCTGTGGGTACAAGATGTGGAGGGGCGCTGCATCCTGCAAACGCCGGAGTCGATACGTTTGTGGGGGAACGTGCAGGGGAAAAAGACTGAGGAAATCGCAGTGTCACTCGATGTATTGCAGCGCTGGCGGGATATGAACATGCAGGTATTCGCGGGCAATACACTGCGCGGTAATGTCGTTTATGACACCAATGGTCAATCCCATAATTATTACTACATCAGCTCACCCATCCGGGATGCTGATCTCACGCATATCGGCATTATGGGGATTAATATCGACATCACCGAACAAGTGGCGGCACAACGGGCGCTGCAAGAGAGTGAAGGTCACTCCAAGACTTTCCTAGAGCGGCTCAAAGATTTGCAGGACATCACGATTGAATTGACGCAAATTGATGATTTTGATGCTTTTACCCGCCGTGCGATTGAACTGGGTCGCAGCCGTTTGAAGTTCGAGCGTATCGGGCTGTGGCTTATCGATGCGGATAACCCTGCGTATACCGTCGGTACTTTCGGGACGCATGAGGATGGTTCGGTTCGTGATGAACGCGGTGTTCGTGCGCCGTCCAGCCAAATCCTGCCGCAGTTGGTCAACTTGTTCCAGATCAACGATCAGAAACTATACTACAAACCCGAAACAGAACTTCTCAATGAATATTCAGAGTCTGTGGGAACCGGCTGGTCGGCGATGGGCTATTTGAGTGACGGTCGCCAAATTATCGGTGGGTTGGCTGCGGATAATTACTTCACACGGGAACCAGTCCATTCAAACCAGCTTGAACTGCTGGCGCTGTATGCGAACGCGCTGGGGCATATCTGCGTGTTGAAACGCGCTCAAGCCAAGTTGCAGGAAAGTGAAGCCCGCTTCCGGTCGGTGTTTGTTGGGGCAAACGTGGGTATCGCGCTGGCGGATGTTCAAGGACATTTGATTTCGATCAATCCCGCGCTTGAACAGTTGCTTGGCTATTCGGCTGAGGAATGCAGCCGGATGACGTTTACGGAAATCACTTACCCGGACGATCAGGATGATAACCTTGACCAATTTACTCGATTGCTCAAAGGGGAGATCAATTTTTACCAGCTTGAGAAACGTTACATCCGCAAAGATGGCGCATTGGTTTGGGTGCGGTTGAATGTGGCTCCGTATCCCCATGAAGGGGAAGCCAATACCCTTGCGATCATTGAGAACATTGATGCGCGTAAGCAAGCCGAAGCGGAACTGCAACATTTGACAGCCAGCCTTGAGCAGCGGGTGACTGACCGGACGGCGGAACTGCGAACCGCGAATGAACGGCTGACTGAACTCGACCGTTTGAAAACCAAGTTTATCGCCGATGTGACACACGAATTACGCACGCCGCTGACGGTTCTTAAGACACGGGCTTACCTGCTGCAACACAGCCCGCCGGAAAAGCACGCCGGGCATCTTATCGCGCTGACCGAACAGCTTGAACGGCTGACCAACTTCGTGAATGCCACGCTCGATCTTTCACGGCTGGAATTGGGGCAAGATCGCATCGCTTTCGGGCCGATTGATTTGAACAATGTGGTTCAGCAAGTCGTTGGGGCGCTGCATCCCCGCGCCGAGATTGCAGGTTTGCAGATGACGTTCCATGCGGGTTCTATTCCCAACGTTAGCGGTGAATTCAACCAATTGGCGCAGGTGGTGACCAACCTTGTTGCGAACGCGATCAACTACACCTCTAACGGCAGTATTACCGTGACTACCGGATTCGATGCGACAAAGGGCGAAGTCAGCCTGCGGGTTGAGGATACGGGAATGGGCATTAGCGAGGCCGATATTCCACATCTGTTCACCCGTTTCTATCGGGGTGAAAAGGCGGGGCAGAGCAATATCCCCGGCACAGGGTTGGGGTTGAGCATCGTTAAAGAGATTGTTGATTTACACCGAGGGCGTATTGCCGTCGAAAGTCAGATCGGTAAGGGAACGACCTTTACGGTGTATCTGCCCACGCCGAAGCTGGAATAACCGGTTACGACCCGACAAAGCTGAGTATGGCAACATTCTCATCACAGCCTGCGCGGGTTGTGACGCTGTATTCCGGTGACAATGGCTGGCTTTGTGGGTCGAGCAGTTGAACGGTAAAGGTCTGTTCCTGCGCTGTTCCGTTAATGAACAACTCGAACCCGCCCGCACCAAACGTTAGTGCCGCGCCGCTAAATACCGTTTCATCCAAACCATTACCGCTGATGTGAACGCGATAGCCGTCGAGGGCTGTCCCACTGCTATCGGTAACCGTACCGGCGATGCTTGACCAATTGCAGCCTTCAGTGTTGGCGTTGGGTGCGTAGATGGGCTGCGACGGTACGAGCGCAAATGCGAACGCGCCCGCTTCTGCTGACGGTGCAGCCTCTATCGCTATGGGCGTGAAGGTGGCGGTCGGGGCGGCTGTACCCTCGGCAGTCGCGGTTGGTGGTAAGAAGGTTGCTGTGATGACGATGGGCAGCGGTGTGAAGGGCGGAAACGGGTTCAGCGGCGTGTACGGATCACGCGCGATGATCGCGACCAGCGCACCCATGCCAATTGTTGCTAGCAGAAACACGATTGTGAGGAGGTTGGCTAGGATATGTTTCCCGCCGGAAGTTGGAGCGGGACGTGAGGGGTTAGCCACCCGTTTGGGCTGAACAGCTTTGGGCGGTACTGGAACGGGCGGCGGCTCGACCAACTCAGCCAGTACAGGCTCCGGCAGTTCCGATTCCGGCGCAGGCGTTATATCGGCAGCCGCGTCGGGGGCGATGTCGTCTTCTATTGGGAAAAGCGGGCCGCGTGGATCGAGCGACTTTTTACGGTCTTTCCGCCCGAAGCGCCGCACCCCGCCAGTTGATTGTTCTTCACTCATGCTTTAGGTTGCGCGTGTTTGAATAAAGTTGACTACGGCGACGTTCCGCGCACAATCTGAAGGGAAAGTGACCGGGATACGATCCGAAACGACTGTACCGCCGGGACTCATCAATTCCACGTAATAGCTTTGGGCGCTGATCTTATTATCAACCGGCACTTCCCAACCTCCGGGGCCATACAGCGAATTACTACCACTGTCGACGATGCGGTCGAAGTTGGTGCCGAAGACATGGATTTTGAGGCCATCAAGCGGTATGCCTTCGGTATTGAATACCTGACCTCCTAAACCTTGCCACGCGCAACCTGCTGAATTGCCATAGTTCTGTGTGAGGACGACCTGACCCTGACGCAGCTCGAACAGGTATGGGTTCTGGGTGGGCGCGAGGGTCGGTGTCGGGCCGGTGGGGGTTTCGGTCGGCAGCGGTGTTGGGCTAACGGACGGTGTTGGTGTAACCGTAGGCGGTTCAGTTGGCCTCGGTGTATCGGTGATGGTTGAGGTTGGCGGCGCAATCGATGCTGTTGCTGTTGGTGAAAGTGTCGTTGTTGGCGTGAGGGTATCCGTAGGCGTAAAGGTAAAGGTCGGCGGTAAGCCGGTCGTCGGGATGGGTGTTGGGGTCAATGATGGCAGCGCGGCGACTGTTGGTACGCTGCCGACCTCCTGCTGTCTTTCGACCGGTGGGCCAGCCAAGCGGCTGATGACAAACACAATCACCAGAATGGTCAGCGCCAAAAAGACCAAGCTGATGACGTTGTATATACTTGCTTTACCGTCGCCCATCCCAACCCCCGTCTAGTTAGGCAACTGCCGGACCCAGCAGCCGCGTGATAACCCATATGATTGTTAAAAGAGACAAAACCAGAAAGAAAATGCTGATGGCATTGTAGATGCGGTTCTGCCTCATAGCCCAATCCTTTAGTGTTTAGTTAATTATCAAGTGTACCGTTCAATCACCGCTGTGTACATTAATGGTTGCAACCAACTGTCAAAGCGGTTTTGGGCAATCGTAACTCGCCGGTCTGCTTCAACTGGTAAATCGGCGAATTCGATGACCTGAATAACATGATACCCTAATTCTGTGGCGATTGGCCCAGCAATTTGCCCGACTTGCAGCGAGAAGGCGGTTTGCGCCAACTGCGGGGTCAGGAGTTCATCGGCTGTAAACCAGTCGAGGTCGCCACCGCGCGAACGGGTGGTTTCATCCTGCGAGTACTGGGAAGCGAGCGCCGCGAAGTCTTCCCCCGCGCCCAAGCGATCAAGGATGCTTTTCGCGTCGGTTTCGGTACGCATCAGGATATGCCGTGCATGAACCTGTTTGACGTTGCCTTCAAGGTCACTGGTGAGTGTATCGCGCACGCGGTTATTCGTCAGTACGACTTTTAGGGCATAGGGGAATTCTTCGGCTGTGTAGTTGTTCATCGTCAACCATTCGTTCCAGCTTGCTTCACCGCCTGCGGCGGCGATTTGGGAGTCGAGTTCGGCTTTGACTTCTTCATCCGAAACGGCGATGTTTTGGGCGGCTGCCCCTTGCAAGATGATACGTTCCTCGATCAACTGGTTCAGGACATCGCTGCCGAGGGCTTCTGGCGAGGCTGCATCAACGGTTTGTTGAGAGCGTGCTAATGCCCGATCAAACTCACTCTGGGTAATCGGTTCACCGTTGACACGGGCGACCAGTTTTTCGCCGGTTTCATCGGTCGGTTGTACGCCGACGGTGGGTTGAACCCGTACAACGGGGGTCGGGGCGCTCGGAGGGTTGGTGGGATTGTCTGCTGCGGGAGCGCCACCACAACCTGCTAATCCGAGGAGCAGGGCGATAGCTGCGGTTTTTCTCAAAATGGTCAAAACAACTTGTCCTTCAATGGTGGGCATTTCATCTTATTCAGGCAAGACTTTATTATGCTCTCACACGGCATTTGCGGCAAGTCTAGCCTGAGACTTCCCTTATACATCCAAAGAGCATGTATCAGGTAAAATAACGTGGGGCGACGTTTACGCTGCCTCATGGATACGCTTGACCCGCGTTATCCCACCGCTTAACGGAATTTGACATGTGCTTATGGTAAAATCCGCCGTATGAAGTTGAAAACCATTATTCCTCTCATCGTCCTTCTGGGTGCCTTGCTGATGCTGGCTGCGGCCTGTAATTTGTCGACCAACCCGGAACCGCCGACTCTGGTGCCACGGATGACCGATACCCCATTACCGACTATTTCGGTGGCGACCCCCATACCGGTAGCACCGCCGGTTCAACCAGATCAGTCTTCTAGTAACGCTAATCCACAGACGGCCAAACTCGCGATGAACGCGCTGCTCGACCAAGTGGATGTTGACCGGCTGTTCCTGCATATTAGCGCCCTTGAAGGGATGGGGACGCGGCACGTTAACTCACCAGATTTGCCGAACTCCGGCGCGGCGGCTTCGTACCGTTATGTACGAGGACAGTTTGACGCAATCGCCACGAAGTCACAGGGGCGTTTTTCGGTGATCGATCAACCGTTTGCGGTGAATTGGGCGGGTATCGAAACTGTTCAGCGCAACGTTATCGGTATTATTTCAGGCAGTGAAACGGGCGGCGGGATTATCCTGATCGGCGCACATTACGACAGCATTTCGATTGACCCGAACGACTCGATGTACCCCGCGCCCGGCGCGAATGATAACGCTTCGGGGGTATCCGCACTGATTGAGATGGCGAATATTCTATCGCAGACTTCACACCGCGCGACCATCGTGTTTGTGGCGTTCGCGGCGGAAGAAGTGGGGCGTATGGGGAGCAGGGCGTTTGTCAACGAATACCGGACTATTATCCCTCCGAACTATATGTTTAACATGGACATCATCGGCAGCAGCAGCGGCCCGAATGGTCAGGTGGTTGATAACCAGATGCGGATTTTCTCGGCAGGGCCGGAAACGTCGCCCTCTCGGCAGTTGGCGCGGGCGGTTTATTGGATTGACTTTACGATGACACCCGATATGCAGATCGTCCTACAAGACGGAGAAGACCGTATCGGGCGGTACAGCGACCATATGTCCTTCACCGAAGCTGGTTTCCCTGCTATCCGGTTTATCGAGTCGCAGGAAGATCGGGGGCGGCAGCACACGCCTGCGGATGTGATCGGCGATATACAGGCAACATACCTGCGGCGTACTACGCAGTCGATTCTGGCAGCGGTGACGGTGATGGCGGACGGTCTGCCACCCCCGCGCGACATCGTGCTGCGGTCGGGCGAGGGGACGAAGCGCACGTTGGTGTGGGAGCCGATCCCCGGCGCGACCGGTTACAAGATTGGGTTGCGCGACCCCGGCTCACTCATCATCAACCGCGAATTCCCGTGGAATACGAACAGCGTGGAGTGGGATGGGTTTTACCCGCAGGTGGCAGCGGGATTGGTGATTTCGACCATCGACGAGAACGGGATGATGGGGCCGCCTTCGGCTGAGTTTGTCATACCCCCGTAAGATGTACAATGTTCACAAATTGCAAAATATCCGCCGAATTGTCTGGCGGGAAGCTCGGCTACATCCGCTGAAGTGACATTTTGTGGCGGCGGCAGTGAGGGAGGGCGGCGCTGAAATGACACAAAACGGCGGATTGCTCTCGTGTCACCGCCGCCACAGGCAGTTCGGCGGATGCGAGGGAGTGAACCGTCGAATATGCAAAAGCCAATGCAATACATTTTTACCACAAAGGCACAAAGAACACAGAGAAAAAGCAAGAGCATTAAACCGCCAAGTCGCCAAGAGTAGTTTTAAGTTTCAAGTGGCAAGTTACAAGTGAAAAGCAAATTCATTTTTAACCGCCAAGTCGCCGAGAAAAGACAGAGAAAACATTTTTACCACCGAGACATAGAGGGCAGAGAGCGTACAGTAATATTGTAGCACAAAAATTCTGATTTGTGCGTTAGAATATTCGGTCATGCCCTGCTAGAGAGTTGGTAAGCGAGAAGATTATCAGCGAGTTCTCACTCGAAACAATAACTACCAACTCTTTAGAGGTGCATCACCGAATATTCAAACCTTTGAGGGTTAGGGATGGTGATGAACAAATAAAAATGCCGCTGGGTTATCCAACGGCATTTTGTTTGAAGTATCGCGTGAGACTTAGGATTCGAGGCCGAGGGCGCTGGCGGTGCAGCCCGGCTGGAAGGTGAAGCTGTAAATCTTGCTGCCGTCGAGCGTCGGACCAAAGGCGACCAACGCGCCATCTTTGGTGGCGACGAGGACATCACCTAAGCCTGTGTCAATCGTCACGGTATCCAAGCTGGCTTTGGCTGCGGCAACCGCATTATTCACCGCGTCGAAGTCAACGACGAAAGCGGTGGGGTAGCTGCCATCAGCCTGTACGTCGATGATGGAAATTTGTTCGCCGACTTTGCAGTAGACGACCAGCGGCGCGGCTAAATCAAAGGCGTTGAGGCGACCGTCTTGAATGCCGCCAACCGAGTTGAGTGTGACGATAATCGAGCCGCCACCAGTGCCGCCGCCCCCGCCGCCCCCACCACCGATGGTAGTGAAGATGGCGACAAGCTGCTCGAAGTTCGTCCACGTATAGGTGATACCGCCGAACGTAACCGTACCGCCTGCGGGTGACAGCCCCGCGAGGATGGCCGCTGCGGCTGCGCCTTCGTCAGGGTCGTTAAACTTAAATTCGAGTGTATCCGTGCCGTCGCCGCCATCAATGACATTACCGACAAGCGCACCGTCGCCCACGGTTACTTTATCATTACCATCGCCCATCAAAATGTCATTACCGACACTGGACGTATCACCGAGGGTTACGGTGTCGTTGCCACCATCTCCTTCGATATTGTTGCCAACGCTGCCGTTGTTGGTAATGGTATCGTTGCCGCCGGGGCCACTGCCGGAGTCGCCACGAATATCGGTTCCAACGCTGCCGTTGTTGATAATGGTGTCATTCCCACCGGCACCGCCGCCGAGCATTGAGTCATCGTTGCCATCACCTTCGATGTAACCGGTCACGGTCGCATTGTTGATAATGGTATCGTCGCCATTCGGGGCGGTTGTATTGTTGGTTTCGTCACCCAAAATGTCGCCGACTGTGCCGTTGTTGGTGATGTGGTCATCGCCGGGATTACCTGTTGAAAAGTCGCCGGCAATCGAAACTGTTACCGTGCCATTATTCACAATGGTATCGTTGCCACCGGGACCCGCGCCTTCGACATCGCCACCGGTCGCCGCGCCGTCGGCATCTACGTAGGTTACGGTTACACCTGTGCCGATGGTGATGGTGTCGTCGCCCAAGTCGCCATCCGCCTGATTATCCGGTGTGCCGGGGGTGGTGGTGCAGTTGATGGTGTCGCTGCCGGTCGTGCCGTCACAATCACCCGGCTGTGCCATTACGATGCCACCGGCTGCTATGGTCAAACTTAAAACAAAAATACCTGCTGCCCAACGGTATTGTTTCATAGAAATATCCTTCATGCCAAATAAGACTCCTGTCAGTATATCAGAATTGCCGAAGTACCTTGCAGTTTCATAAAAGAATTTCGTGTTATTGGATGATAAGTGAAAATATTCTAACAATTGGGGGAGAAAGAACCCCCTCCGTCGCTGACGCGACACCTTCCCCGTAAACGAGGGAGGGAAAGATACACGGGAGGGTCACAGACCCTCCCCTACGAAAAAGATGAGGGGTGGGTGATGGTACGGACACAGCAAGGCGTGTTTAATAATTAGGAAAACAAGGGCGCACGACCGTCAGCCCTACAACATGATAGGTGATCGGTTAGTCACCGGCGGCGGCTTGGGTGCTGAAGACGACCAAGTTGTTCTGGGCGTTCGGGGTGCGGACACCATAATGGTAGACCAGCGCCGCCAAGAGACCGCAGACGAGCGACACAATGAAGGTTCCGGCGAAACCAACTCCATCGGCCAACGCGCCGCCGATGAAGGGGGCGAGCAGGGCAAAGGGGGAAATCAAGGTGTTGGCGAGGCCGATATACATGGGTTTTTCGCTGACCTTGCCAAACTCCTGCGTGAAGGTCATGGTGACTGTCCATGTGCTTGAGTCGGCGAAGCCTGCCAGCGTGTAGATGACGTAGAACCAGCCGATGGTGGGAGCGCTGATGGCGAGGGCGGCACTGAGACTCATGATGATGCCGCCCAGGACGAGCATCAAGCGGTGTCCCCAACGATCACCCATCCAACCCATGAGCGGGCTGGCGACTGTTTTGGAGAGCAGCAGTACACCCGTGAGGATACCGGCGGTGGCTTCGTCCATGCCGAAGTGTTTGACGGCATAAACGGTGTAAAACGCGAGCGCCATGTTCCCGAACTGCGACAGGACACGTCCGGTTAAGAACCAGCGGAAGTTGGTATCCTGACGCAAAATCGCCAGCATCTTGTGCCAGCCGGGGGAGGCGGCTTTCGATTGTTCGGCAGTGGTTTCTTCCTCAAGTTCATGGTGCGGTTCGTGTGTGATCGCCAAAAAGAACATCGATAAGAACACGGCGATACTGCCGAGGAAGAAACACAGAACGTAGCCATGTGGAAAGGCGAGGTTGGTGAGAATGAAACCGGCGGCAACCGCGCCGATGGCGGCCATTAAGTTGGCGACACCGGACTGCGTACCGAAGAAGGTGCCGATGCGGTCTTTGGGCATGACTTTGGCGATCATGCGCTGCCATGCGGTAGCTGCCAGCCCGCCGCCTAATGAGAAGACAACGACCATTAACACGGTGAGCCACAGGGCAATTTGCTCGCCGGGCATGGGCTGGATGAGGGCGTGCTGGAAGGGCTGAACGGTGTGCTGCATCCCCAGTAACAGCTTGTTTGTATTATGCTGCCCAAGCAGAATGCCCACCAAAATGGCGGTCGCCATGAGACCGATGAAAGGCCAGCGTTCATGGATGGTCATCCAAATCACGAACGGCTTGTAGCGCTGGAGCTTGCCGACGCGGTGGGCGGTGAATAACTGCGGGAGCTGCCAACCGATGGCGTGAAATGACGTGACCAACCCGATCAGTAAGGTCGAGGCGTGCAGGCTGTTTAAAAATAACGGGATTACCGTAACGAACGAGGCTAACCCCATCGCCCCAATGCCATAAAAGGCTGCGTCGATAATATTGACGCTAAAATTATAGCGAACGTGCTTCCGAACTTCGTCTTGCCACATACATTCCCTCAATCTGCTTGAATCGCATTCTATCATGCCGCTTCGTTTTGTGGCATTACATGGCCTTAGATTGTACCTTAATGCTTATGGGTGACAGAATGCCCGAATTAGAGCGCGAAAATTGTCCTGTTCTTACCTCATCAACAGCCAAGAACCATGATGCCAAAAGCATGTTGACTTTTAATGGTAGATTGCTTAAACTTTCGGTTATTGTTTGATTAATCAAGATGGAAATATGACGTTGATTACCGGCACAACACTGCGTCGTCGCAGCCGTCGCCCGCAGACCACAGAGGTCATGCCGGGATTTTTGTGCTGGTCGTAAGACGCGGTTGAATCGCGAACCAGATTGCAAAAACTCCCCCTGACCTCACACCGAGGTCAGGGGT
Organism: Chloroflexota bacterium; assembly: GCA_020161935.1. GTDB lineage: Bacteria > Chloroflexota > Anaerolineae > Aggregatilineales > Phototrophicaceae > CFX2. The sequence continues at coordinate 20,666 of JAIUNI010000021.1, read as the reverse complement.
TTTTGTTTGTATGGCAGAATTGATGAAGTACACAATTGAAGGTTTCCAAGGAGCAAACATGACTTCTAAAATCAAAGTTGGGGTGTACGGTGCGTCGGGGTATGCGGGGCAGGATGCGGTGGAAATCCTCGCGCATCACCCGAACGTCGAGCTGGTTTTCGGCACGAGCAGTACGTATGCCGGACAGCCGATCCCGTTTACGAACCTGACGTATGTGCCGCCCGACCAAGCCGACCTTTCGGCGGTGGATGCGGTGGTGCTGGGACTGCCGCATAAAGCCTCCGCACCGATGGCGGCGAAGGCTAAAGCGGCGGGTAAGAAAGTGGTTGATCTCTCGGCTGACCTGCGGCTGGATACGCCGGAAACCTACTCGAAATGGTACGGCGGCACCCACCCGAACCCCGAACTACTCCCCACCCCGTATGGACTCCCTGAATTTAACCGTGAAAAAATTAAAGGCGCTGATGTGGTCGCGGCTCCCGGCTGCTACCCGACGACGACACTGCTGGGCATCGCACCATTGCTGCGGCACGACTGGCTGCTGGACGGTGCGCCGATCATCGTGGATGCGAAGTCGGGGGTTAGCGGCGCGGGACGTGAGCCGAAGCCGAACCTGCACTTCGTCGAGGTGTATAGCAACTTCTCGCCGTATAATCCGGGGCGTGTTCACCGGCACACAGGTGAGATTGAACAGGAGATGCACAAGCTGAACCCGAACGCGGGGATGCTGATCTTCACGCCACATTTGCTGCCGGTTGACCGTGGGCTGATGGCGAGCATTTATGTGACGCTGAAGCCGGAGTTTTCCGCCAGCAATGCTCAAGCGCTGTACGAAGAAACTTATGGCTCCGAGCCGCTGGTGAAGGTGCTGCCGGCGGGGCAGCAAGCGACGTTGAAGCATGTGGTGCGTACCAACGGCGCGGCGATTAGCATTACGCCGGTGGAAGATCGCTACCTGCATATCACCAGCGTGACGGATAACCTGCGTAAGGGTGCATCCGGTCAGGCGGTGCAGTGCTTGAACCTGATGTACGGCTGGCCGGAAACGACGGGGTTGCTCTAATCGGTGAGAAACGGAGGAGGCACGACTCCTCCCTACATTTTGATTGCTCTTAAGAATCGTTGTGTTAAATCTATGGCTCCAGATTTGGATGGAATTGAATGACACTCTCGCCTGAATTGACGGTTATCGCCTTTGGCCTGCTGGCTTCCATGTCGTGGGGGACGGCGGACTTTAACGGCGGGCTTGCCTCGAAACGTTTGCCAGCGGTCGCGGTGGTGGCGATGGCGCACTTCCTCGGCCTGCTGCTGCTGATTGCGCTGGCACTGCTGTCCGGCGAGGCTATCCCGCCGACTTCGGATTTCATCTGGGGGGCGCTGGCGGGGTTGGCGGGTACGGTCGGGTTGGTGTCATTTTATCAGGCGTTGAGCTACGGGCGGATGGGTATCGCCGCGCCGCTGGTGGCGGTTCTGGCGGTGTCTGTGCCACTCATCATCGGGATTACCACGAACGGCGCACCGCCCACGCTGCAAATCGTCGGTTTCGCGGTGGGCATCGTCAGCCTGATTTTGGTGTCGTACTCGGATGGGCGGCTGCCTGACCGCAAGACGCTGCTGCTGGCGTTTTCCGGTGGCATTGGCTTCGGTGTGTTCCTGCTGTTCATCGACCGTGTGGAATCGCAAGGTGTGTTCTGGCCGCTGGTGGCTGCCCGTGCCGCATCATCGAGCGTGCTGATTTTGATTACCCGCGTGACACGCCTTGAGTGGCAGCCGCGCGACAGCCGCCATTGGCTGACGGTTATCATGGCGGGCTTGCTGGACATCGCGGGCAACGTGTTCTTCATGTTTGCCTCGCGGGCGGGACGGCTCGATATTGCGGCGGTGGTGTCGTCACTGTATCCCGCGATGACGGTGCTGCTGGCGTGGTTCTTCTTGAAGGAACGCCTGTCGCGGATACAGTTGTTCGGCATCGTCGCGGCACTGGTGGCTATCATCCTCATCTCGCTGCCAAGTACAGCTTAAACTTTGTCGTTGTCATAAAAGAGAATGGGAGTTCTCATGCAGCCAACCCTCGTTAAAGTTAGTGGTCACGAACTGGATGACCCCGCCTACCTCGCGCAGTTCGCCGCTGCCATCAAGTCGCTGAACACGCCGACGGTGGTGGTTCACGGTGGTGGGGCGGAAATTACCGCCATGCAGAAGGTCATGGGCATCGAACCCCGCTACCTCGACGGTGTGCGGATAACAGACCGTGACTCGCTGCGGATTGCGGAGATGGTGATGTCCGGTTCGGTCAATAAGCGCCTCGTGCGGTGCTTGCTGAACGCGGGCTTGGATGCGCTTGGTCTGTCGGGCGTGGATCGCGGGCTTGTTCGTGCAACACAAATGCAGGTGGCGGGGCAGGATATGGGCTTTACGGGTGAGGTGGTTGCGGTGCGCGGCGAGGTGGTAACCAGTTTGCTGGAACAGGGGATTACGCCTGTAATCTCGCCCGTATCGCTCGGCGAGGAAACCAACTTCAACGTGAACGCCGACCATGTTGCCGGTGCGCTGGCGACAGCGATTAATGCCAGCCGTGTGGTATTCCTGACCAACGTGGAAGGGGTGCTGGTTGATAACCAAGTTGTAGCGACGCTCACACCAGCAGGTACACAGGCATTGATTAACAACGGGACGATCTTCGGCGGCATGATCCCGAAGGTGAAAACGGCGCTGCACGCCCTTGAAAGCGGCGTTCAGAGCGCGGTGATTACCAACTTGAACGGGCTTGCGTCCGGTGGGGGAACAGTTTTTGCCAAGTAATCAACACGAAGCTGAAACGCGACGATTAGGACTAAAGGTTTGGCTGCCTATCATCTGGATCGTTTTTGTATTTTTGTTAATCGCTGTAGTGGTCTTTCTGGTTTTAGGAGCAGATCCAAATCTTACATAGTGACAGCATCCTGCGAGCGTTTTGATAAACGGGTGTAATGGAGCAATCGGTTATGGGTCTTGAAATGCGTTATCAGGCGGTTCCCGAAACATGGAAGTGGATTCCCCAGCCCCAACAGGCGGCGGATTCCGGTTCGATGTTCGCGTTCCTTGCCAGTGACCCACAGCCTGCCCAACCCGCGCCCGTGTGGCCACCGCGCCTTGAAACCCAGCCAACTGCTACACCCGCTGGAGCTGATTTCGGCGCGGAACTGCTCACCCTTATCCGGTCAAATTCGGGTCTTGCCCAACGCAACTGCTACCTCGGTCACTCATGGGACATCCTGCATTACCTGCTCGCGGAACGCCGCCGCACGGGTGACGCAGGTCGGGGAGTCGATTGGGCGAGTCGTGCCATCGTCGGCGGGGATGAATTGCAAGGGATTCAGTTCAACGGCACGGCGATTTTTTATCTGCCGCACGGCGAGCTGCAAACTACCTGCTACCACCTGAACCAAGTGACCGCGCAAAACCTTGCGCTTTACTACGATGTGCAGGCGATGATTCGATTGGGTGTGTATCACAGCATTTCGTTGTTGAGTAAGCCGAAAGTTTTTGCTGAACTCTGGCACACGTTTGAGCGGCTGCGTGCCTTTTACCTAGATGTTGCCGCACATGAAGAAGGTGTTATTGCCTATATGTCGTGATGTAAAATAAGGAGCACAAAACTCACGCTGGTTGTGCGTTCGTAAACTAGACGCTTAGGGGTGGGACAATGCCCAACGAACAACAGCGTATCGAGGAGCTACATGCCCTCGTGCGTTATATCTACCGCGAACGGTTGGCGGAGAAAATCATCACCGCCTTTGACGAATCACTCTCTGAAAAAGCGGATGCAGCCGAACGACGCGCCATCATTGAACACTGGTTGGATTTTTACCAAGCGCATAAGTACCGGAAGATGATGCGCCGCCGACGGGCGACGGATAAGGAAAGGATGACCGCGTGTACAGCCTGTGGCTACCCGATTTCGCAGCGGCATCACCTGTGGGACATCGCGACCCACGGCGAGAACGCGGTCACGGTGCAGCTTTGCCCGAACTGCCACGAGCTGCACCACCTGATGTACAACGCCCTCGCGCGGGATTCGCTGTACAGCCAAAAGCTGGTGCGGCATGTGCTGGACAGCGGGCGTGTTTCACCAGACGCGGTGACGAAGATTTACGGGTGGTTGCGTGCCATCCTGATGTATGAGATCGAGAATGGTTGGCTGGAAAGTTACAAACTCTCGGACTTGTGGATAGAAGAAAAGCTCGGTTGGAATGAGTACTGGCAGCGAACACAATCATCAACATCCTAAGACATTTTCGACCTGTATTGATCGATACACCTAGAAAGAAATCGGAGATAACCCATGCCTGCGACACTAACCCCTACAATGACAGATCAACTCATTCAGGACGAGAATGACCATATCGTCCAGACTTATAAGCGTCCGCCGTTTGTGCTGGTACACGGCGAGGGTTCGACCCTGTTCGACAGCGAAGGCAAGCCGTATCAGGATTGGGTCGCGGGTATCGCGGTAAACGCGCTCGGCTACAATGACGCGCGGCTGACGCAAGCGATCCAAGCAGCGGCGACGGGACTTATCCACACCAGCAACTTGTATTACACCGCCCCGCAAATTGAACTGGCGAATATGCTGGTTGAGAAGTCGTTTGCTGACCGCGTGTTCTTCGGCAACAGCGGCGCGGAAGCTAACGAAGGCGCGGTGAAGTTCGCGCGTAAGGTGCAGTACGAAAAAGGATTGCACAACAAGACGGAGATTGTGTGCTTCACGGGGGCGTTCCACGGACGCACGATGGGCGCGGTTGCGCTTACGCCGAAGGAAAAGTACCAGAAGGCGTTTATGCCGCTGATGCCGGGTGCAGTGCTGGCGGAGTTTAACAACCTCGACAGTGCCAAAGCCGCGATTGGTGAGAAAACCGCCGGTGTCATCGTCGAGCCGGTGCAGGGCGAGGGCGGCATCAACATTGCCACGCCGGAATTCCTGCAAGGGCTGCGTGATCTGTGCAACCAATTTGGCGCGGTGTTGATCTTTGATGAAATTCAGTGTGGGTTGGGGCGGACAGGTAAATTGTGGGCGCACGAGTGGACGGGGATCACACCGGACATCATGACGCTGGCTAAACCGCTGGCAGGTGGTTTGCCGATTGGCGCGATTCTGATGACGAACGCGGTCGCGAGCGCCATGCACGCGGGTGAACACGGCACGACCTTCGGCGGTGGGCCGCTGGTGACGAACGTCGCCAAGCATGTCGTCCAGCGCATCAGCCAACCGGAATTTTTGGCGAATGTATCCGAGGTCGGCGATTACCTGATGGAACGGCTGGCGGAACTCAACAGCCCTCTAATTAAGGAAGTGCGCGGTAAGGGGTTGATGGTGGCGCTGGAACTGACTGTGGATGTCAGCAACATCATCGAGAAGGGCTACGAACATGGGCTGCTCATGGTGAACGCCGGAACGAACGTCATCCGGTTTGTGCCGCCGCTGATTATCGAGAAGTCGAATGTTGATCATTTGGTGGACAAGCTGACGACCATTTTCTCGGAAGCGTAATCAGGAAGGGTTTGCTGCCGGCAAACCCCACCATTATTTTTTGCGTTAAGCCTAACTATTAAGGATTGTTCAGTGACAGACGTAAAACCCTCAATCGAACAAGTTCCCGGTTTCCGCGTCGCGGGTGTTGCCGCCGGTTTGAAGAAGAACAACGCGCTCGATATGACACTGATCGTCAGCGATGCGCCCTGCACGGCGGCGGGTGTTTTCACCACTAACCACATGAAGGCTGCGCCGGTGCTGTTTGACATGGAGCAGCTTCAAGGCAACAAAAATCACATCCGCGCGGTGACGGTCAATACCAAATGTGCCAACGCCTGTACCGGTGAGCAGGGGCTGGCTAATGCCCGTGAGATGGCAAGATTGACCGCCGAGAAAATAGGTATCGGTGCTGACGAAGTGCTTGTGATGTCTACCGGTGTCATTGGCTCGCAGCTACCGATGGAAAAGATCGCGCACGGGATTGAACTCGCCAGCGGGTCACTGGGCGGGGATTGGGCAGCAGCAGCGGCGGGCATTATGACTACCGACACTCGCCCGAAAGAAGCCTACGCCCAAGTGACGACTGCCAGCGGTGCGACTTACCACATCGCGGGAATTGCCAAAGGCGCGGGGATGATCGCCCCCAACATGGCGACCATGCTCGGCGTGGTGGTCACGGATGTGTCGCTGCCAGCGGATACGGCGAAGGGCCTGCTGCAATCGGCCTCCGAAACGACCTTTAACCGTGTGGTGGTTGATGGCGACATGAGCACCAACGATACGCTGCTGCTGCTGGCGAACGGGGTCAGCGGGGTGACACTGCAATCGCCGGAGGAGTTCACTGCTTTCCACGAGGCGCTGACCGCCGTGTGCCGCAAGCTGGCGCAGGACATCGTGCGGGATGGCGAAGGCGTGACCAAGTTCATTACGCTGACGGTGAAGGGCGCACCCTCGCCGGAAGCGGCCCACCAGATCGCGAACACGATTGCCACCTCGCCGCTGGTTAAGACGGCTTTCTTTGGCAACGATGCCAACTGGGGACGTATCGTCGCGGCGGCGGGTCGGGCGGGTATCAACATCGTGCCGGAATATGTCAAGCTATGGATTACTCCCGGCGAGATCGAAGCGGCGACGGATGAGTCGCTGCTGCTGTTCACCAACGGTATGCCGACGGCTTACAGCGAAGAACAGGCAACCGCTATTTTCAAGAATGCGTCGGTCAGCATTCTGCTGGACTGCGGCGCGGGGCTGGGTTCGTCTACGGTGTGGACATGTGACCTCAGCCATGATTATGTCTCGATCAACGGTGATTATCGCTCGTAGGATTTTCTAGTACGCCGCGTCTTTGCGGTTAATGTGTAATTTGGATGGTGAATATGATCGGATGTTTGGCGCTCGAAGACGGGCGGATTTTTAAGGGGACTGGCTTTGGCGCGGAGGGCGTGCAAACGGGTGAACTTGTCTTTAACACCTCAATGACCGGCTATCAGGAAATCCTGACCGACCCCTCTTACCACAAGCAGATCGTTACGATGACGGTTTCGCATGTGGGCAACACGGGCATCAACCTGCTCGACCCCGAATCAGAACGCATCTGGGTATCCGGCTTTGTGGTGCGCTCGCTGAGTCCGGTGGTGAGCAACTGGCGCGAACAGGGCGACCTCGACAGCTATCTGAAGGCGCAGGGCATCATGGGGTTGTCGGATGTCGCCACCCGTGCGCTCGTTCGCCATATTCGCAGCGTGGGTGTGATGCGGGCTGCCATCGCCCACGGTGAAGCCGCCAACGACCCGCAAGCGCTGGTTGAAATCGCGCGTCAATCGCCGGATATGTCCGGCTGGAATCTCGTTGATGACGTGACGAGCGCCGAACCTTACAACTGGAACGAACGCAGCGACCCACAGTGGTATCGCGACCACCACTATGATGCGACCGGCCCGCTGATCGTGGCTTACGACTTTGGCATCAAACGTAATATTTTGCGGATGATGACCGACCGCGGCTTGCGGGTGACGGTCGTGCCATCACATACACCTGCCTCCGAAGTGTTGGCGATGAACCCCGCTGGTGTATTCCTGAGCAACGGCCCCGGCGACCCGGCGGCGGTTACCTATGCCATCCAGAATGTAAAAGACCTGCTTGGCAAGCTGCCAATATTCGGTATTTGCCTCGGTCACCAGATTGTCGGCCTCGCGCTAGGCGGCACAACCGAGAAGATGCGCTTCGGGCATCGCGGCGGCAACCAACCGGTCAAGAACTTGCTGACGGGTGTGGTTGAGATCAGCAGCCACAACCACGGGTTTGCCGTCACCTCGGATAGCAACCTGTCCGGCGCGGAGATCACGCACGTCAATCTGAACGACAACTCGGTCGAAGGACTGCGGCATGTTGACCTCGGTGTGTTCAGCGTGCAGTATCATCCTGAAGCGGCCCCCGGCCCGCACGACTCGCTCTACCTGTTTGACGAGTTCGTTGGGCGGGTGAAGTCTGGCGAGACGGTGAAGTAAGTTTCAATAGAACGAGGAAACAAGCGCATGAAGTTTCAGCGTATAACTGTGAAACCAGAGCAGATGGATGGTCTTCCATGCATTCGTGGATTGCGAATTCCGGTTGCGACTGTTGTGGATATGATCGCGTCTGGTATGTCGAATGATGAAATCCTAAACGCATATCCTGACTTAGAGCTAGAAGATATTCTTGAAGCGTTGCAATTTGCGGCATCAGCGGTTCGTGAACGTCAGCTTCCACTTGTGAGTTAAACGTGAAGTTTCTTGTCGATAATGCTCTTTCGCCCAATATTGCGATTGATCTGCAAAGTGCAGGGCATGATGCGGTTCACGTTCGTACTTACGGTCTTCAAGCAGCTGATGACGAAATCGTTTTTGAACGTGCGGCGAAAGAGTGCCGTGTATTAATTTCCGCAGACACAGACTTTGGTCGTATTCTTGCTTCGCGGAATGTCCCAAAACCATCTGTGATCCTGTTTCGTTGGCCGTCCTTACGTCAGCCATCGGATCAAGTACTATTATCTTGAGTAATCTTGCGGCGGTCAGTAAAGAACTAGAGAACGGTAGTCTAGTCGTTATTGAAGAAACCCGAATTAGGGTACGCAATTTACCGATAGGCAGTGAAGATTAAAAGGGAAATCGGCCCGCATGACTCGCTCTATCTGTTTGATGAGTTTGTCGGTCGGGTGAAGTCTGGCGAGACGGTGAAGTAGATCACATTAGATTTAAGGAATACGAACATGGACATCATGCAGAGTATCAACCTGATTGCGATTAACCCCAACGTACGTAACGGTCGTCCCTATATTGTGGGAACGACAATTACTGTTGCAGATGTTGCTATCGTGAAAATATATCATCGGCAGGATGCTGATGGGATTGCGGCTTGGTATGATCTGTCACTACCACAAGTTTACGCCGCGTTGTCCTACTATTACGATCATAAATCTGAAATGGATGACTATATTCACGAGCAAATACGTCGCGCTCAAGAACTAAAGGAGAAGCGTGTTGGCAACGACCATTCGCTTTTACCTCGATGAAAATATGCAAGTTGCGATTGCTGACCAACTTAAGCGGCGGGGTATCGATGTGGTAACTGTCCGTGACTTAAACTTGCTAGGCGATTCGGACATCAATCATTTGAAACGTGCTGTTGAGATGGGGTGTGTCCTGTGTACCTACGATGCTGATTATGTTGATTTTGCGATGTCTGGAATGGAACATTCAGGCATTGTTTTTGGTCAACATCACCAACATACAATTGGCGATTGGGTAAAGTTTCTTGAATTACTCTGCGGCGTGTACTCCGCTGAAGAAATGCAAAATCTAGTCGAATATTTATAGAAGGTATTCGAATAAGGGGAAGAGAACATTGGCACCGTAATTGACCGTACCCGCTTGCAACAGTGTTTGGCTGACGAGCAGCAGCGTTTTATCGACTCACACCCGCGTTCCCAAGAGTTGTTTGCAGAAGCTCAATCCCATTGGCTCTCCGGTGTACCGATGCACTGGATGGTGAAGTGGGCAGGGGCATATCCGGTTTTTGTCGAACAGGCTTCCGGCGCACATTTTACCGATGTGGATGGCAACCGGTACCTTGACCTGTGCCTCGGCGATACAGGCGCGATGACCGGACACGCTCCACAGGCAACGGTGGAAGCAATTGCCCAGCAGATCGCGCGTGGCATCACCTTTATGCTGCCGACAGAGGATGCGCTGTGGATCGGGCGGGAACTCGAACGGCGCTTCGGGCTGCCGTACTGGCAGTTGGCGCTGACGGCGACGGATGCGAACCGTTTTGCCCTGCGGCTTGCGCGGCAGATTACCGGACGGAAGTATGTGCTGGTGTTCAACTGGTGCTATCACGGGACGGTTGATGAAACGTTTGCCTCGCTGGTTGACGGCGATGTCGTGCCGCGTCGGGGCAACATCGGTGCGGCGGTTAACCCCTCTGAGACGACACGTGTTGTCGAGTTTAACGATCTCGCGGCGTTGGAAGCGGTGCTGTCCACGGGTGAAGTGGCGTGTGTGCTTGCCGAGCCGGTGATGACGAACATCGGCATCGTCCATCCTCAAGCGGGTTTCCACGAGGCGCTGCGCGAGATGACACGGCGAACGGGGACGCTGCTCATTATTGACGAGACGCACACGATTTGTACCAGCCCCGGTGGCTATACGGCGGCTTACAACCTCGAACCCGATATCCTGACCATCGGCAAACCGATTGGTGGGGGTATCCCGACTGCGGTTTACGGCTTCAGTGCCGAAGTTGCGGAACGCATCCAGCAAAAGCTGAGTGTCGATCATGCCGATACGGGCGGCATCGGTGGGACGCTGGCGGGGAACGCGCTGTCGGTGGCGGCGATGAAGGCCACGTTGGAGCATGTGCTGACGGACGAGGCTTATGCCCATACGATCCCGCTGGCGGAACGCTGGACGGATGGCGTGCAGTCGGTGATTGACGAGTACGATTTGCCGTGGCACGTTACACAGTTGGGCTGCCGTGCCGAATACTGGTTCTGCGAAAATGCGCCCCAAAACGGTGGGGAAGCGGTCGCGTCGATGGATGACGACCTTGACCGTTACATGCACCTTGCAGCGTTGAACCGTGGTATCTTGCTCACACCGTTCCACAATATGGCACTCATCGCACCACAGACCACCGAAGCTGATATTGACCGACATACTGCCGTTTTTCGCGAGTGTGTGGAGCGGTTATTAGCGGTGTGAATTAGGCTCGTTATAAGCGGGTGAACTCGAACCGTAGAAGCAGATGCCTTGATTAGGATGCTGGACGAATGCCAACAGTGTTGAGAGTTAAAGGATACCGCTTTATTATTTTTACCAACGATCATATACCGCCTCATATTCATGTGCAACATGCTGAGGGGGCGGCAAAAGTTGAACTCGATCCAATCCGTATTGTGGAATATTATCAACTTAATCGACGGCAGCTTAACGAAATTGTTCTAATCATAGAGGAAAATCGAGAATTCTTACTCCTTAAGTGGCAGGAATTTCAAGGAGACTGATATGGATGACTTGAATACCAATAAGTTTGATGAGAGCAAAATGCCTGTTTCGCTCGAAATACGCGACGGTTTATTGCTCGTCACACTTAAGGATGGTCGTCTCATTGGTACCCCTCTGGAATGGTATCCACGTTTGCTGAATGCTACGCCACAGCAGCTTGCGGACTACGAGCTTTGGGCATTTGGTATCCACTGGGAAGAACTCGATGAGGATTTAAGCATTGAAGGTATGTTACAGGGTGTTCAACCAAAGCCGCCCATACCGCAAGTTGGATAAGTGAGGAAGAAGCTAATGTCTGACCGACAGAATGTACAAATAACCCTGACACCTGACGAACTCAAAACACTCGTTCATGATGCAGTTCGTGATGCGTTACTCGAAGTGCTTGGTGAGGATATGTCTACCGAACCGAACTTCGCGCCAGAGATTGCCGAGCGATTAAGACGGTATCGTGATGAGAAACCTCAACGGCTTTCGGTTGATGATGTGGTGAAAGATTTGGGTTTGTCCTACTCGTTGGGATGATCGGTCATCGGCGTGAATTTTATGACGAGTGAACGCCAAGTCAGAAGAGGCGAATTATGACCTGTAGGGAAGAAATACTCGATTGCGCGAATGATATTATCAATCATAAAAAGGTGAATGAATTTTCGATTTTAGAAATTTTGAAATGTATGAAGCGAAAAGGTACAGAATACCCTGATACAACGATTCGTACGCATATCACTTCTTCCATGTGTGTTAATGCACCCGCAAATCACGCGGTGAGATATGCTGATCTTGAACGTATAGATCGAGCGCTTTATAAACTTCTTTCAGGTTGATTCATGGGTTTAGTTTAAAAATTTTCTTACCAGTGTCTTTTCTTAATCTGCCGCCTGCAACTCGTATCTTGTAGCTAGGAACACCACATGCCCAAACGAACTGACATCCGCACAATTATGGTTATCGGCTCTGGCCCCATCGTCATCGGTCAAGGCTGCGAATTCGATTATTCAGGCGTGCAAGCCTGTAAAGTCCTGCGCCGCGAAGGCTACCGCATCGTCCTCGTCAACTCCAACCCGGCGACGATTATGACCGACCCGGAGTTCGCGGATGCGACCTATGTCGAGCCGCTCACGCCGGAACTCTGCGAACGCATCATTGAGCAGGAAAAGCCGGATGCCATTCTGCCGACGGTCGGGGGGCAAACCGCGCTCAACCTCGCGCTGGCGCTGCACGAGCAAGGAATCCTCCAGAAGTACAACATCGAACTGATCGGCGCATCCTTCGACAGCATCCAGCTTGCGGAAGATCGCCAATTGTTCAAAGATGCCATGACCGAAATCGGCCTTAAGTCGCCGCCCAGCGAGGTCGTCAGGACGGTGGATGATGCTGTACGGGTTGCCAACACTCTCCGCTATCCGGTGCTGGTGCGCCCGTCTTTCACGCTGGGCGGGTCGGGCGGCGGTGTCGCCTACAACGAAAACGAACTTCGCACGATTGCCGAGCGCGGTATCAAGCTCAGTCCGGTGGGGCAGGTGCTGATCGACATGAGCTTGCTGGGCTGGAAGGAATACGAACTCGAAGTCATGCGTGATTCACAGGGGAACTTTGTCGTCGTCTGCTCGATTGAAAACCTCGACCCGATGGGTGTGCATACCGGTGACAGCATCACCGTCGCGCCGGTGCAAACGCTCACGGATAAGGAAATGCAGCGCCTGCGTGATATGTCGAAGGCGGTGCTGGATAAGGTTGGACTTGCGACCGGGGGCGCGAATGTGCAGTTCGCCGTCAGCCCCGAAGATGGCGAAGTTTATGTGATTGAGATGAACCCGCGCGTGTCGCGATCATCGGCGCTGGCGAGCAAGGCGACAGGCTTCCCCATCGCAAAGATCGCCGCGCTGTTGGCGGTTGGCTTCTCGCTGGATGAAATTCCCAACGACATTACGCGCGTGACACCCGCGAGCTTCGAACCGTCATTAGATTACGTTGTCGTTAAAATCCCGCGTTGGAACTTTGAGAAGTTCAAGGGCGTTGATCGCGTCCTCGGCCCGCAGATGAAGGCCGTCGGCGAAGTGATGGCGATTGGCCGCACGTTCCCGGAAGCCCTACAAAAAGGCATCCGCGCCCTCGACATTGGCATCGTCGGCTTCGGCAGCAAACTGGGTGAGGCGACGAGCGAGATGCTCAAAGTGCCGACCGCCCAACGCTTGTTCCAAACGGCCTCGGCGCTCTTTAACGGGATGTCGTTGGATGAGGTCAGCCAGACAACCGGCTTTGATCCGTGGTTCGTCCGGCAGATGGGTGACATTATCACCATCCAGCACACGATCCTCGACAAGAAGCTGACGCTCGACCGCTTGGATGCGGCGGACTTCCTCAAACTGAAGCGTTACGGTTACAGCGATGCTCATGTTGCCCAACTGCTCGGCGTGCTGGAGACGCAGGTACGCGCTCACCGTAAGTCGCTGGGTGTCATACCGTCGTATTACCGCGTCGATACGTGTGCGGCGGAGTTCGAGGCACACACGCCTTATCTCTACAGCACCTACGAAGAAGGTGACGAGTCTGAACCGACTACCAACAAGAAGGTGATTGTGCTGGGTGGCGGCCCTAACCGCATCGGGCAGGGGATCGAGTTCGATTACTGCTGTGTTCACGCCTGCTTCTCGCTCAAGAAGCTCGGCTACGAAACCATCATGGTCAACTGCAACCCTGAAACCGTGAGTACCGACTACGACACGGCTGACCGCCTGTACTTTGAACCGCTGACGGTTGAAGATGTGCTGAACATCATTGATGCCGAGAAGCCAGATGGTATCTTGGTACAGTTCGGTGGGCAAACCCCGCTCAACCTCGCCCGTGCCTTGAGTGAAGCGGGTGCGCCAATCTGGGGGACATCGTACTACACGATTAACCTTGCCGAAGACCGCAAGCACTTTAACGCGCTCATGGAGCAGTTGGAGATTGCCCAACCGGAAGGCGGTACGGCGCTCACCCGTGACGAGGCGATTGGTGTGGCGAACAAGATTGGTTATCCGGTACTGATCCGCCCCAGCTACGTGCTTGGTGGGCGAGGTATGGAGATCGTGTTTGACGACGCGGCGCTCATCAACTGGATTGACACCAACATCGAGTGGAATGGTCATCCGGTGTTGATTGACCGCTTCCTTGATGATGCGTTCGAGGTCGATGTGGACGCGCTGTGCGATGGTGAAACTGTCACCGTCGGCGGCATTATGGAGCAGATTGAGGAGGCGGGTATTCACAGTGGTGACTCCGCTTGCGTCCTGCCACCTTACAAGATCACCCGCTACCACCTTGAAATTATCCGCGAGTATACCGAACGTATCGGTCTCGCGCTGAACGTGAAGGGCGCGTTCAACATTCAGTTCGCCATCCGCGACGAGGTGGTTTACGTGCTGGAAGTGAACCCCCGCGCCAGCCGGACGCTCCCGTTCGTGAGCAAGGCGACGGGTGTGCCACTTGCCAGCTACGCGGCACAGATTTCGGCGGGTAAGACGCTGACCGAGTTGAACTTCCTCGTTGAGCCGGTGGTCGAGGGTAACTTCATCAAAGAAGTTGTCCTGCCGTTCCAGAAGTTCCCCGGCGTGGATGCCCGCCTCAGCCCTGAAATGCGCTCGACGGGCGAAGTGATGGGCCACGCTTCAACGTTCGGTCACGCTTATGCGAAGGCGCAGATCGCGGCCAACGCGGCACTGCCACAGTCGGGCAAGGTGTTCATCAGCGTGAACGACAATGACAAAACGGCTGTGCTTAAGATCGCGCGTGACCTGCACCAGCTCGGCTTCACGCTGGTCGCTACGGCTGGGACTGCGAGCGCCATCACGGCAGCGGGCTTGCCCGTGACGACGGTGAACAAGGTGAGCGACGGTTCACCGAATATCGTGGACTCGGTACGGGCGGGTGAAATCGCGCTGATTATCAATACGCCGCGCGGTGGGAAAGCCCACGAGGACGGCTCACTCATTCGTGGCACGGCGATTGCTTACGGCGTACCGATCATCACGACACTCACGGGGGCGATGGCGGCGGTGCAGGGCATCCATTCGGTGCGGAACAAACCACTCCGCGTCCGCAGTTTGCAAGCCCACCACGCTACGGTTTAATCCACTGCTACTTCTTGGGAGGGTGCAAAAGCCCTCCCAAATTTCCCGAAATGCAGAAAATGCGGCAAAAATTGCATATTTTGCAATACTTCCGCCGAATTGGCTGGCGGGAAGTTCCCTCATGGCCGCCGAATTGACATTTTGTGGCGGCGGAAGTGAGGGAGGCTGGCGCTGAAATGGCGCACTTCCGGCGGAACTATGGGAGCAATCCGCCGCCGCGCCATTCGTCTGCCGCTGCTGTCGTTGCTGCAAAATAGTTGAAAGTTTAAAGTTTAAAGTGGAAAGAAAGTCGCCAGTCATCAGCTATCAGTCTCCAGTCAAAGGCAAATACAGGATTAACCACAGAGACGCAGAGGAAAGCAAAGATAGGAATAACAAAACGCAAAGGCGCAAGGCAGCAAAGACGCAAAAGTTTTGATGCAGAAATTAGAACAAAACGCATTTGAACCGCCAAGTCGCCATCCACAGGAGGCTTCGCACAGAACGCTAAGATGAATACAAGGGTAGGACTGCATTAAGTGGTGGAGCGTTTATTCGACCCCACCCCACGACAGTACGCTCGCAGGCTCGCTCCACCGTTTAGTGTGGTGCTACCACGAGAAAATTTCATATAGACATTATAGAACAAAAAGGCTAAACAAGTCAAGTCCGCGATAGTTAGAAACCATTTGAGAAGTTTTGAAATACCGGACAGCCTGTATGCTGTCCCTACAAAAACGCGCGTTTGTGATGCAAATTTCGTGTAGGGACGCGATACATCGCGTCCGAGGAACTAAACCTACTTCTCAAACGGCTTCTTAGTATTTACAAACCTTTGGAAACGTAAACAGCGGTCATAATAGGCCGCTGTTTACAAGTGGGTTTAATCTTTTACCATGTCGCCGGAGTTACATGCTGGGGAAGGTTGCCGGATCGGTGGCAGGCTTCGGCGCTTGCAGGTAGCTCATGCCGCCCAACATTTCATTGACCGCTTCGTCGCCGGGGTAGGCGGTGGCGGTGGTTTCGGTCTTGATGCCCGCGACTTCGCTCTTGCCATCCAGCAAGCCGGAGATGACCGGGACGGCATCCGACACGTTGTAGAACAGCGGGTCGGCGAGGCCGAGGTCATTGGCGGGACTGGTGCCTGCCAAACCCTTCATGAACAGCAAGTGCTGGCCTTCGACGACGGCGACCTGACCGGAGACCATCGACAGCAGCGGTTGTTCGAGTTCGGCGAAGCGGCGCACGGCTGCGAGGTAAGCGGCAACGAACACGGTTTCAGCGACCGAAGTCACTGTCCCCAGCATCTTGTTATCGGCGAAGGTGCCTTCGGGGAAGTAGAATTCTTCGACAATGGGCACCGCACCGTTGGCGATGAGGAAGTTGCGGTGGAGCAGTTCGCTTTCCATCGCGGCGAGCATGTAGGCTTTTTCGCCTTCGTTGAAGTCCATTTCGCTGAGTGCGCGGTAGTAGTGGGTGGTGGCAAAGGTTTCGGCAGTGGCGGCGATGTTCAAAATGGTTTGGGCATCGTCATCCGCGGCGAAGGCACGTTGCAGGCCGAACGCGGCGGGGAAGCTCAAGGCGGCGGCTGCGGTTCCAAAGGCGGCGCTTACTTTAAGGAAATCACGACGAGAAACTGGGCTGTTCATCTTAACATCTCTCCTCAAATGAATAACGACAGAAAACTAAGTGTGTATGTTGTGCACTCAACACATGACCTAATTACGCTGCCGAATATCCAATTGGATTTATTTTGGGGAGATAAGAGATTTTTAATGTTCTGTTATGTCATTCATTTGTGATGTTTGGCTGTCTTCTCTATGCTTAGTGAGCCACTCCTCCAATTCGCTGATCGGTAATTCACTCTGGTAAACTCGAAACACAGCCTCCGACACAGCTCTGTATAATTCGGGTTCTACATACAATTCCCTGTACATATTACTTCGATAGGACGGATTCGGATGCAATATGTGCATGACGAGGGTTAAACCCTGTACAGTCTCTTTGGGCGAAAATTCTTCCCCACGTTCTGCTCGACTAAAACGTTCCTCGTTAATCAAATTGGCAATGGCTGATTGAAACGCTTGAATGTGTTGACCACCATCGGTTACTTCAACTGTGTTCACAAAACTGAGCATTTTGGGGGACGGCTTATCTGCATATTGAAACGCGAAATCGACTTTGACGATAAGCGGTTCATAACGTTCTCGCGGAATAGCGACCTCAAAATAGTGATAAATTGGTTCATGCAGATTTGAGATACCTGCATTCAACTGTGTGACATAATCCAGTAGTCCGTTATCGGAGTGAAATACCGTTTCACGATACGGATGCACACGTTCGTCTCGTAAGGTAATTGTCAGCCCTTTCATCAGATAGCTGATTTCACGGAATCGTTCAGCGAACTTTTCATAATCAAATGAATTGGCTTCAAAAATTGTGTAGTCTGGTCGGAGAGTGATGGATACGCCAGTTGTATCGTCAGCATTTAATGGGCGCACCTTTGTGACGGGAATATGTGGTTTGCCTTCGTAATACTCTTGCTTCCACAGGAAACCATCATGTGTTGTCTCGACTGACAACTGTTCGGAAAGGGCGTTGACTGCTGACAGGCCAACTCCGTGTATGCCGCCATTCACAGAAACATGATATTCCTCTGATTTTGGAACATATCTTCCTCCCATGCCGATTACAGTCATAATCATTTCAAGTTTTGACTTCTTAGTATCACTGATCATGTCGGTTGGGATGCCTATCCCATTGTCGCGGATGCAAACTTCGTTATTATCGCGCAACGTCACCCAGATGTGGTTACATTGACCCGCAAATGCTAGATCAATCGAATTGTCAACAACTTCATAAATTAAATAGTGTAGTGCTTTTGCATCTGTTCCACCGATGTACATTCCCGGTCGTTTTCGTACATGCTCCATTGGATTGAGCCGAACAATATCACCATCACTGCTATAACGGAGTGGGTTTTCAGACATATATTTTTGCACCTCGCCGAACTCAGCTTACGAGGTACATATTTTACCCAATTTGACACCCTAAGTCATATTTTTGAACTGTATAGAACCTTAAAAACTCAAATAGTTTTGTTCGAGTTTTGTCGTCATTTGTCGGAGCTAAAATTTTAGGAAACGGCGTGAATAAGTGTATAATTTCCTCATTAGCAGTGAGTATTGAGGTGTATCCATAGCATGAATGATGTTCTCGATACAATTCACGTCAATGTAGAGTATTTCACGGGCTTTGAAGAAGGTGACGATGATGTGGGCTACCCGTATTACGTTGCCGCATGTCAGGAGATTGTGGCTGTGACCGAAGGGAAAACGTGGGGCGAACTCATGCAGAATATTCATGAGATGATCGCTGCCCACCTTGAAGGTGAAGATACAGTCGAACTTTATCACCTCACCCCTAATCCGCGTATCAAAATAAATTGAAGTTGCGTCCAAAACGCCGCTTAAAAACTACTTGTAGTCTTACACTCCTTGTCGCATTATTGATGGTAGCAAGTTGTTTTGTTATCGTTACGACGACACCGATTCGGTTTTTGTTAACGCCGTGGACACCTGAACCTACGCTTTCCCCATTAGAAACACAAACTCCATTTATTCTCTTAACGGTTGTTGGCCCGTTAGGGATTGATACTCGTGCCGATCTTGAAAGATATTTGAGAACCTCACTTCCAGCCGACATAAGTGACCTTGAATTTGCAGACTACAATATTGCCATCCAAGAGGCAGCTATTAGTGTTCGTTTTAAGTCAAATAAATCAACAGTAGAATTATTTTTGGAGGAAATCGGTTTTAGCAACTCTTTAGAAGAATATTACTATCCTTCGTTTCATCAAACTGGCATATTTATAAGTAACTATTTTGATTGGTGGAAACCAGAAGAAGCAAAGATATATTCGGGTGGGCAAATATCTAAAGGATCACAAGAATTTTGGATGGTACTGGTTGATAAAACGAATCCTGAATCTTATATCGTCTATTTGATGATGCTTTTGCTGTAAAAATACCCTCAAACGCAATCCTAATTATTCCTCAACCGATCTAACATTCCTTCTTCTCAAATCGCTTTTGAATGGCTCTCTTAAGCGTTACCAAATGGTCACCCGCTGTCCCTCAAGATATGTTATGCTATGCGGATTGCTTCCCAGCACACCATTTCTAGACTCAAATTAGCGCGTGACGGCAGTACTGTGTCATGGCGTAACATCTTTGCTAATCTGTTCGCGATTAATAACGGGAGACGAACGACGAATTATGACCACCCATCACTTCACCCCTGACCACTACCACAACACTATCGGTTCGCACCCGCCCGTGCTGCACATCGCCCCCGGTGATACGGTTATCACTACCACGGTCGATGCGTGGGGGATGGATGACACCGAGAAGAAGGTGACCGATGGGCCGAACCCGATGACCGGCCCGTTCTATATTGATGGCGCGGAAGTTGGGGATACGCTCGTCGTCCACATCGACCGCCTGACACCCAACCGCATCACCGGATGGGGGCGACCCGGCCTCGCCCAAAACGTGGTTGATCCGGCGGCTGTGCCGACACTGCCTTCGCGCGACCTGACGATTTATTGGGATGTGGCTGCCGGTACGGCGACGCTGCGCCAACCGATTGGGGGTAAGTTGGGCAAGTTCCCGCTGCCGATTAACCCGATGATCGGCTGCTTCGGTGTTGCTCCGGCGGACGGTCAAGCGATCTCTACCGCGACCTCTGCGGAACATGGTGGCAACATGGATTATAACGGCTTCGTTGAGGGGGTGACGGTTTATTTTCCGGTGTTCCAAGCGGGGGCGCTGTTTCACCTTGGGGATGGTCACGCGCTGCAAGGCGATGGCGAGATGTCCGGCACGGGTGTCGAAATCTCGTTCGAGGTGCAGTTCACGGTTGAGCTGCTCAAGGGTGTTAAATCCGGTTGGCCGCGCGGGGAGAACGATGAGTACCTCTTTACGGCTGGCAACGCCCGCCCGCTCGACCAATGTGTGCAGAACGCGACGACTGAGATGCTGACGTGGCTGCAACAACGTTACGGTTACTCGGCGGCTGAGGCGAACTTCCTGATGGGCTTTGTGGTGGAATACGAAGTGGGGAATATGTTCGACCCCGCGTATACGATGATCTGCAAAATTCCGAAGCGCTATCTGCCGGAGTAAGGTAGTAGGGGATTATCTAGTGTGCAATATGAGTCCGGTTGCGCCGCATGAGGCTAAAGCGCTCATGCTACCTATAAGACAAGTCCACTAAAGGGACTTCAAAAACGGTTGCTCGACCCTTGGAATGTCCATTTTATTTTTTGACTGCGTTGTGGTCACTCATTTTGCATCAGTAATGCTGGACGAGACAACATAGGGTGCACAACCGTGCATAGGCATTAAGCTAAGGGCGGAGAAAAACAAAAGACAAGGTATTCTCATTGAAATCACGCAAGGAGAATACCATGTCCACAAGCCAGTTTACCGCAAAAGCGGAGCAGATGAAGCAGTTTTT
>JAIUNI010000031.1 GCA_020161935.1 Chloroflexota bacterium | reverse complement strand
CCAAAACGGTAGAAATCAAGAGAGCAGCGATGTTTGTTTCCCTACGATATGTGAGGTCGGTGGCGCGGACGAGATGTATCTCGTCCCTACGATGAAGTATTGACCGTTCGGGTAGATTCAGAATTTTGGCGGGTGTTTTACGGCGGACAGCCTGTCTGCTGTCCCTACACACGATTGTGACGGTATGGTGGTTAACAAGTCCCAAAACGGTAGAAATCAAGAGAGCAGCGATGTTTGTTTCCCTACGATATGTGAGGTCGGTGGCGCGGACGAGATGTATCTCGTCCCTACGATGAAGTATTGACCGTTCGGGTAGATTCAGAATTTTAGCGGGTGTTTTACGGCGGACAGCCTGTCTGCTGTCCCTACACACGACTGTGACGGTATGGTGGTTAACAAGTCCTAAAACGGTAGAAATCAAGAGAGCAGCGATGTTTGTTTCCCTACGATATGTGAGGTCGGTGGCGCGGACGAGATGTATCTCGTCCCTACGAAAAGATGATCTATGTGATTAGTGGCACGGACACAGCACGCTGCTTCCCTACAATAAATACAGCCTTTTAAACACAATTTGAGTCCATCTCTTGCAAAAGCAGTACCAAGTTGTCGGAATTGGGAAAATTCAGTACTGTTTGCGGGACTATTCGCAGACATAATCGCAGCAGGACATTCTAACGATGAAGATCACACAGGTTATTTGCCAGATTTTACGCATCAAAAATGTAGAGGGGAAAACCGCCGGTACGCAGGATACCCTGCTCATCCGCATCCGCACGGACGAGGGCTTCGAAGGTGTGGGTGAGGTCGATTCGTCGCCGGAAGTGGCGAAGGCGGTGATCGACGCGCCGTTCAGCCACATGATCGCCTGCGGGCTGCGTGAACTGCTGATCGGCGAAAACCCGCTGGAAACCAAGCGCATCTGGGAAAAGCTGTACCGCCGGACGATGTACATGGGGCGGCGCGGCGCGGTCATATCCGTGATGGCGGGCGTAGATGTGGCGCTGTGGGATTTGAAGGGCAAGGTTTACAACCAGCCGATTCACCGGTTGCTGGGCGGCAAGCACCATGACCGGATTAAGGCGTATGCCTCGATTTTATTCGGCAAGAGCGGCGCGGAAACGGCGGACATCGGGCGGCGGTGGACGGCAGCCGGTTACCAAGCGGTAAAGTTCGGTTGGGAGCCGATGGGCGAGAATGAGGCGTTGGACATCGAACTGGTACGCGGGGCGCGGGAAGGCATCGGCGACGCGGCGGAACTGTTGATCGACGCGGGGTGCGTGTGGGACGCACGGACGGCACTGCGGCGGGCGGAACGCTTTAAGGACTACAACATCGGCTGGCTGGAAGAACCGCTGAACGAGGATGACCTCGACGGCTATGTGTGGCTGCGTGACCATTCACCCGTACCGATTGCTTCGGGTGAAGGGGAATGCGGCAGCGGTGCGTTCCGCCCGTGGATTGACCGTCACGCGCTGGATGTGTATCAGATCGACGTAATCCGCAACGGGTTCAGCGAGTCGGGTTACATCGGGCAGCGGGTACAGGAAAACGGCGGGCGGTTATGCAACCACAGTTACAAGAGTCCGATCAGTGTGGCGGCGTGTTTACACTGGTTGAGTACGATCAAAGATGCCTTCTTATTCGAGGACTGCGTGGAGGACTCGCCCATCCGCCACGAACTGACGCACGAGCGGATGCAAGCGGATGCCGACGGGTATATCACCGTACCGGACGCACCGGGGTTGGGTGTGACGCTCAATGAAGATTTCATCAAAGCGTATCTGGTGAGCGAGTCGGGGTGGTAACCCTCACCCCCAGCCCCTCTCCCTCAGGGCGAGGGGAGTAAATACGCGGGAGGGTCACAGACCCTCCCCTACAAGTACATTGTTGTTTGTAGTCGTGGTCACGAGGGTGAGGCATCTCACCTTTTTTATTGCCTAAGCTTTAACATCCCGCGTAAGAGACAAATATACGTTTTTCGATTTCCAATCAAACGGTTGTATAATCCACAAGAACATCTTTAAAAGAATTAACAAAATACTTTTACAACACCTTTAAAATATCTCTGAATACGGAAAAGGCTTTATTTTAGGTTCGAGGTCGCTGGTAAAACCACACAAGAACGACTGGAGAATTGGTGTAGTTTTGACAAGCGGGGCATACTGGTAAGGCGCTAGAATTTTAAAATTGAATGTTTCACCGGTTACTTTGGTATCAATAATACCCAAGTAAGCAGCACTCAGTTCCTTCATTTCGCTTTTTGCACACAAGGGGATTTTTGAGATGCGACAGTTCAACAAGCAGCGAACCACAATGTCCCGACGCGATTTCCTCAGGTTGAGCGCAGGCAGCGCGGCGGCGTTAGGGATGCGTCCTTTTAGCGCCTTACCCCGGCTGACATTACAAGACGGGCCGCAGAATGTGACCGGGCCGGTCACGATCTGGGGTTACACCGGAACAATTGACCCCTACAATGCTGCCAAAGACGCGCTTCTCGCCAAATATCCCGGCCTCGAAATTACCACCCAGCAGTTCGACTATCTGCAAGCCCATGCGAACATCCTCAACGCACTGACTTCGGGCATCGGTGTGCCTGATCTGGTGAACTTCGACGTGGATTATGTGGGTGACTTCGCCGAAGGGATGCTGGACATCACCGATCGCTTCGCCCCGTATAAGGACGACTTCGTGCCGATTGCGGTGCAGCTCGCCAGCGATGTGAACGGGCGGCTGCTTGGCTTGCCACAGGATAACGAGCCGATGGGACTGGCTTACCGCGCTGACATCTTTGAGCAGTACGGCATCACCGAAGATGACCTCGCCACATGGGACGGGTTCATCGAGGCCGGTAACAAGTTGTGGACGGACAGCGGCGAAACGATCAAGATGATTTCGGTCGATGCTCCCGGCAGCCAAATGGCGGTATTGGGCGCACCGCACCAAGTTCACGAAGCCTTCTTCCACCTCGCGGGCTACCACGGTGTATTCTTCAACCGTGAGGACGACAAGGTGATTATCGACGAGCCGGATGCGGTAGCGGCGATTGAAGTGTTCAAGAAGGTGATGACTGATCCGGCGGTGGCGTGGATTTCACAAACCACCGACTCGTCGCTGGCGGCGTACCAAGCTGGCCTCGTGGCGACCAACATCTGCCCCGCGTGGTGGCCGTTGGGTCTTAAGAGTACTCTGGCTGACCAAACCGGCAACTGGCGCATTATGCGGCTGCCCGCGCTGGCGGAAGGCGGACTCCGCGCGGCGTTCCAAATCCCAACTGTGACCGGCATTCCGGCGCTTTCGGCGAACCCTGATGGCGCGTGGGGCGTTCTGTACGAAGTGCAACTGACCGAAGATGCCCAGCGCAAATTCTACGAAGTGACCAACGGTATCCTACCGACGCACAAGAAAGTGGTGGCGGAACTGGAAGAAACCGAGGTCGAATACTTCGGTGGGCAGAAGGTGTACAAGCTGTTCGGCGAAATCCTCGCGGATCTTCCCGATGTGTGGTTCGGCAGCGGTTGGGTCGAAGCCCGTGCAATTTTGACGAGCGGCATCGAGCCGATCCTGCGCGGCGAAATCAGCGTGGCGGATGGGTTGAAAGCCTCGGCGGACGAGATGCGTACCAAGCTGAAGAAGGGGTAAGAGAACCCTCACCCCCAGCCCTTCTCCCCCGTATTAACAGGGGAGAAGGGAGCGAGGCGGGAGGGTCACAGACCCTCCCCTACAGGAGAACTTCAAACGATCAGCCTTCGGATGCCAAATACAAACAACGAGTGGTCAAGTGGTTGCATTGCGTCAGTGGTGACAGTTGTGGTTAGTGACGCGGACGAGATGTATCTCGTCCCTACAATGATGAACGCATTATTTGCGCCAAAATAAAGCACCATTTACCAAATGACCACAGTGAATGGTAAAAGCTGACATCCTATCGCGCTTCAATTGAGACACAACCTAAATCCTGTGAACAACTGACCCGCACGAATTCTTTTGTCGTCCGTTTAGGTTAGGAAGTAGCAACGTGGCTTCACAGTCCTTACCCATTCCGACTCGCACTTCGGCATCATCGGGCATCCGCTGGAACAAACTGGCTCCCTATTTCTTTATCTCGCCTTTTTTTATCCTGTTCGCGATCTTCGGCATCTTCCCGATCATTTATTCCGGTTACATCAGCTTGCATGAGTGGACGGGTCTTAAAGCGCCGGTGTACGTGGGGATTCAGAATTACGTCGATTTGTTCAAAGACACCGATTTCCAAATCGCGCTGCGGAACACGGCGGTGCTGCTCATCCTCAGCGTACCGATGACGGTGGGCGGCGGGCTGCTGCTGGCGGTGGTACTGAACAGTAAGCTGGTGCGCTACCGTGACCTGTTCCGCACGATTTTTTACCTGCCGCTGGTGGTGTCACTGGTGGTCGCCAGCCAAGTATTCAACCTGATTCTGGGCAACCCATTTGGCCTGCTGAACGAGGGGTTGGCACGGTTGGGGTTTGAGCGAATCAACTTCCTCAACGAGCCACGGCTAACGCTGCTGGTACTCACAGCCATGATCGTGTGGAAGTACATCGGCAACGATCTGGTGATTATGCTGGCGGGGTTGCAGAGCATTCCGCCGGAACTCGGTGAGGCGGCGATGGTGGACGGCGCGAATGCGTGGCAGGTGTTCCGGTACATCACGCTGCCGCTGATGCAGCCGATTATTCTGTTCGACGTGGTACTCAGCACGATTGGCACATTCAATATGTTCGCCGAGCCGTACACGCTGTTCGGGGTGACGGGCGGGGTGAACCAATCGGGGTTGGTGGCGGGTTTGCTGCTGTACCGCACGTCATTCCAGTTCTTTAAGTTCGGTTACGGTTCGGCGATGGCGTATATCATCGGCTTGATTATTTTCTTCCTCTCGCTCGTTCAGTTCAGGTTTGGCGGGCGCGGTCGGGGAGGCGCATCCACATGACAGCAACGACCGAGATGTCTGGTTTTTCAATATCCGGCCCTGTCGCACCAATGACGATGCAGCGGCGGCTGTTGATCGGCGCGATGTATGCGATTCTGATCGGGGCGGCGGTGCTTTCGCTGATTCCGTTTTACTGGATGCTGATGTCCTCGTTCAAGCCGCTGCAAGACATCCTGACGATTCCGGTGTGGTTGATCCCGCGTGAGCCAACCTTCGCCAATTATCACGAACTGCTGACGACGACGCTGTTCGCGCGGAGCATGTTCAACAGCATCGCAATCGCGCTGATTAATGTGGTGCTGCAAGTATTCCTGTGTTCACTGGCGGGGTTCGCCTTCGCCAAGTACGAGTTCCGCGGGCAGGCGCTGCTGTTCACACTGGTGCTGGGGACGGTGATGATTCCGGCGAGTGTGCAGCTCGTGCCGAACTACATTGTGATGGGGCGGCTGAAGTGGCTGGATACGTGGCTGCCGTTGATTATTCCGGGGGCGGCGAACGCCTTCGGCATCTTCTGGATGCGGCAGTATATGTACAGCATTCCCGATGAACTGCTAGACGCGGGGCGGCTGGACGGCGCAACGGAGTTCGGGCTGTTCTGGCGGCTGGTGCTGCCGGTGGCGCGACCGGCGTTGGCGGCGCTGGCGCTGTTCGTGTTCACGACCAGTTGGAACGACTTTTTGCAGCCGCTGGTTTATCTGCGGTCGCAGGAGCAGTTCACCGTGCAGTTGATGATTGCTACGATCTTCCGAACCAAGTTCCAACAAAACTTTCACCTGTTGATGGCTGCGTCGGTACTGGCTATTATTCCCATGACGGTATTGTTCTTTAGCGTTCAGCGGCAGTTCATCGCGGGGCTGACGTTGGGCAGCTTGAAAGAATAGAAAAATGCGGGAGGATCACAGCCCCTCCCCTACAAATAGATTTGAGTAGATTGTTATCTTGAATTGCAGAAGGAGCGATTGAACATGGTTATGGAAACAGAACTGATTTCAGAAGAAAACCTGCTGCCTTATGAGTGGCCGGGGAGCTACTTCATCGGCGAGGAAGAAATCGACGCGGTGAACAAGGTGCTGCTGGCACGCAGCCCGTACCGCTTTTACGGGCATGATGTGCAGCATTACGCGGATAAGGTCGAAGATTTTTACCGCGAACGACTTGGCCGCAAGAACGCGGTGCTGGTGAACAGCGGCACAGGCGCACTGGCAACCGCGATTTTGGCGGCGGATGTCGGCCCCGGCGACGAGGTGCTGATGCCCGGCTACCTGTGGGTGGCGTGTCTCTCGGCGGTGGTACGGGCGGGTGGTATTCCCAAGCTGGTCGAAATTGACGACACGTTTACGATGGACCCCGACGACCTCGAACGCAAGATTGGCCCGCGCACGAAGGCCGTCCTGCTGATTCATATGAGCGGCGCGTGTGGCAACGTCGAGCGGATCGTTGAGATTTGCAAGAAGCACAACGTCCTGCTGATCGAGGATACGGCACAGGCGAACGGTGCGCGTTTCCACGGCAAGCCGCTGGGCAGCTTCGGCGATATGGCGATTTACAGCTTCCAGTACAACAAGAATGTGACGGCAGGCGAAGGCGGTCTCGTCGTCAGTGACAGCGACCTGCTGGGCGCGAAGGCGTGGGCGTACCACGATGTTGGTTATGCGCGTAATGCGGCGGGGCGTGTCGATACGACTGGCCCGATTCAGACGTGGGGACAGTGTACCCACATGAGCGAGGTTTCGGCGGCGGTGTTGTGGGCGCAGGTGCAGAAGCTCGACATGATTACGGGCAAGATGCGGGCGCGTAACCAGCAGTTGTATAAGGGCATCGGCGCGATCCCCGGTGCGACACCGCGCCGCTTGATCGACCCCGAAGGTGACAGCGGCCCGTTCTGCCTGATTACATGGCCGACTGCCGAAATCGCACAGCAGATGGTTGACCTGACCCGTGCGGGTGGTGTGAAGCCGGGGCCAAACGGCATCGGTAACATCCGCATGACGGATTGGGGGATGCACATCTATTACAACAACGTGGCGCTGGTGGAAAAGAAGGGTGTGAACTCGGCAGGCCGCCCGTGGAGCGACCCGCTGAACGACTTCGCCAAGGACTACAGCTACGGCAAGGGTACGCTGCCACAGATGGACGACCTGATCGAGCGCTCGGTGATGATGACCGTACCACCCGCGCTGACGGAAGACGGCGCAAACCGGATTATCGAGGTCTACCAAGAAAGCGCGAAGAAGATCGGATTGGTGTAGGTAGACCCCCTCATCCCCAGCCCTTCTCCCCCGTAGTAACAGGGGAGAAGGGAGGAATACGGGAGGGCGCACAGCCGTGCATACGCATTAAGTTAAGCCATCTTGGCTCGGAATCTTCGGGTAAATCGTTGATTGTTTGCGCCGCATGAGGCTAAAGCCATCATGCTACCAG
>JAIUNI010000005.1 GCA_020161935.1 Chloroflexota bacterium | reverse complement strand
TTTGGCTCCATTACTCAAGCGAATCGATGACGATTTCCAGCGGTTTGCTCTCAAAACAATCCGTCGGAAATCGCCTTCGACCTTGCAATTACTGATCCAGTTTGGTGCTTAGCTTAATGCCTATGCACAGCCGTGCGCCCCTACACAAGCTGATTGTGATTGATGAGCAAAGCAGTTAACTTGCTGCATATGGGAAAACAAGGATGATTTCCCTACAGTGTAGATAATCTATGTGGTGGTGCGCGTCCGGCGGTTGCGCTCAACAATGTCGATCACGCGGTCGTGGCGGGCGAAAAGGACGAGCGTATCCCCACCGCGCACGGCGATATTACTGGCAGGCTGGACTTCAACAGCGCCATTGGTGGCGTGCAGCACGATGTCCATATCGTTCGCGTCTTGGAGGGAGCCGATGGTGCCGCCGTCGAGGAAGGAACCCGGCTCAACGTGCAGGCGAATCATACTGTAGTCAACCCCTGAAATTTGCAGCGTTTGCGTAATTTCGACCCCGACGGCAGCCCCCGCAAACACCGGCGCAGCGAGGTCGGAGGCACTGTGAACCGCATCCACCCCCATGAAGTTTTTCATCTGCTTGGCGTAGGTATCATCCCACATACGGGCGACAATGCGAACGTCCGGGTTGAGGTCACGGGCGCGCATGATGACTTCAAGGTTGGTTTGGTCACTTGATGTACAGGCGACGAAGGCTTGAGCGAAACGCAGACCCGCGAGTTCGAGCGAGTGGGGATTACGCCCATCGCTTTTAATGACGGGAACCCCAAGGGCGGCTAAATCGTCTTCAATATCGGGCTTGAGCTTCTGGTCAATGGCGACGACATCGAAGCCCATCGCGACCAACGCACGGGCGACACGCAAGCCGACATGACCGACACCGAGAATAATAATATGATTTCGATAGGTCGAAGCCACAGCTTCCTCCCATGCGTTACGGCGTTCACTACGGTCGAAAAAGAGGCGGACGAACTCGGCAGCACCCCGCCCCACGATGAGGATGGCTAGCACCGGCACGATATACCAGAACAAGATGAGATAAATTTCGGTGGGGACTTCCTCAACGGGCGGCGGCTGCAACACCATCATTTCGAGGATGTAGTACGGCAGGTGCTGGTAAGGGACGCGAGGATAACCGGCGATGACCATCAGTTCGCCGTAGAGCCAGCCGCCCCCGAACAGCAGCAGCAGGAAGGCAAGGATCGGCCAGCGAAACTCGTTCCAGAGGGCGAGCGTATCGCGATAGGCAGCACGCAGCACACGCCAGAGGCGGGTACGACGGCGGCGACCTTGCGGGAGAACGAGACGAGCAGCAGGCATTCTTAGTTGGTAGTCTTTAGTCGATAGTCATTAGTTAAAGGCAAGTACCGAGTACCGAGTACCGAGTACCGAGTACCGAGTACCGAGTACCGAAGATGATACGGGATTAGTGGGGGTGAATGCAAGTTTAGCGAAATGCTTTGTGAAATTTAGGCACATCCGTCAAAAAGATGATAGAGTAACGGTCTATTTTCGCATATGATATGAGATGGTTTGGGACTAGGTATAGGGACAAGGCGCGATGGATTCGTTGATCGGCAAACGTTTAGGGCAATACGAAATTCTCTCGAAGCTCGGTTCGGGCGGGATGGCAAGTGTTTACCGCGCACGGCAAACGTCGATTGGCCGCGACGTGGCGCTGAAGGTCATCCGCACTGACCTCACCGACGACACGGCTTTCACCGAACGGTTTGCACGCGAGGCGCGAACGATTGCATCGCTCAGTCATCTGCATATCCTGAAGGTGTTCGATTACGGGCAGCAGGACGGCATCGCGTATCTGGTGATGGAGCTGCTGGAAGGCGGCAGCCTGAGTTCGTGGATCGACAAAGATGCGCTGCCGCTCGCGACCGCAGCTCGCATCATCAAGCAAATTGCAGGGGCGCTGGACTATGCCCACGACAAGGGGATTGTCCACCGCGATTTGAAGGCGGAAAATGTGCTGCTGGATACGGCGGAGAATGCGTACCTGACCGACTTCGGCATCGCGCGGCTGCTGAACGACACCTCTAAGATGACACAGACCGGTACACTAATGGGTACGCCAGCGTATATGGCTCCTGAATTATGGACGGGCAAGGCGGCGGATAAACGGGCCGATATTTACGCGCTGGGCGTGATCCTGTATGAGATGATCGCGGGAGATACACCATTTCGGGGGGATACGCCGTTCGTTGTGATGTACCAACACCTGAATGAAGAACCGCCACTGGATAACCTGACCACCGATATACCCGACGCGGTACAGCAGATCATCCTTAAGGCGATGGCGAAAAAGCCGGAAGACCGCTACGAGTCGGCGGGGGAACTGGCGGCGGCGCTGGACGCGGCGAACGGCGGCGTGGCGGACACGAAACACGCTTTACTGATTGGCAAGCCAGCGGAGGCTGACCCGGACGCAGGGCCACCGACTGAACAAATCGTGCTGCCCGATGCGGCAAAGCAGCCGACCGAAGCGAGCCGACCTACCGAGGCAGTGAAAAAGACGACACTGGGTTTATCGACTCCGGTGGACGCACCAGCCAAACCGGCGAACCGCGCGTTGATCGGCGCGGGGGTGATTGTGGTGGTGCTGGTGGTGCTGGGGTTATTGGGTTATTCGCAAGTTCAAGAGCAGCAAGCCGTGGCCTCTGCAACCGCACTAGCGCTGGCAGCGACCCAGACGGAAGCAGCACGCCCCACAGCGACACTGACAGCGAGCGTCACACCGACGGCCAGCCCGACACCGGAACCGAGCAGTACGCCGGTGCCGACCTCGATTGCGGCGAGCCAAGTGCAGTTTGATACCTACAGCAACGAGAACTTGAACATCGTTTTCCGGTATCCGAAGGGCTGGGATACGAAGGTGGTGCAGGGGAACAATATCTTCGTCACCGAGGATTACGGTCTGCTGGACTTCAGCGACCCAACAAGGGGTATTGTGGGCGCACCGTATATTCAAATCGGGGTGGGCAGCGCGGAAGACCTCGGAGCGTTGGAGATGAAGCAAGCGAAAACGGCGGAAGAAGCGCTGATCGCGTTTATGGGACGTGACCGCGTGACGAACCTCGACCCAGTACCGGGGGCAAAACACCCAACCGCGACCAGCACCCGGCGACGACCTGAACTGGGTGTTATCCGGTACGTATACGCGACGGTGTTGGGGGAGAATCGCTTCGTGGTGGCGCTGGTACAAGCCGAGCCGGACGCGATTCAACTGTATAACCAGAATATTATGCTGCCGCTGGTGCGGTCGCTCGACAACTACCGCGCTATCGAAACACCCGAACCCTCACAGACACCTAACCCCGCGCCGACAGTATTCTTCGCGACACCCGCTCGTTATTCGACAGAAACCATTCAGGCGTTGGGGTTAGAAGTGGTTTACCCGACCGGTTGGGTGACGGTACTCACGCAGTCGGCGGGCGGGGTGATGCCGCTTGAGAGTTCGGAAACGTTCGGTGATTTTGCCACTGATGACTTCGGTCGCCCGATGAATATTTACCTGCGGTTCGACGATGAGGATTTCATCAGCGTCCGTAACCCGAACGACAGCATTGAGGCGATCTTCAACGACAATTACGGTGCGTTTACCTACGGGTTGACGACACTTTACGACGCGCCCTTCCCCACCGCCTATGCACGGGCGGGTGAGCAACCGGTGTACGGGGTCGCCATATCGGGATGGGTGGCGCTGGTGAAAGTGCGCGACGATTTGTACATCAGCATTTTCGCCCACGCTGGTGCAGGACGCGAAGAAGCCTTCCTGAACGGCGTACTGCTGCCGATGCTGTACGGGTTCAAGCTGGTGGATGCGAGCGCGACAACACTCACGCCGACGCTGACGATGCGGGCGGCCACGACAGCAACCCCTGCCGCCAGCGGCACGCCGGATTAACCTTCGAGATCGAGGATACCAGACTGCTCGGCCTCGTTCAGGGTGATGGTGCGCGTCTCACTGGTGAGGTGCGCGGGGACATGAGCAAGCTGGTCGGGGTCGAAGATGTCCTCGGCGAGTGATTCATCGACCGTGTTCAGGTCATCCAGCACAGCGAGATCCAGCGGCGGCTGCCAGCGGTTGAGGTCTTCGGCAAATCCACCGTGGTCGTCAATCGGGGTCAGGACGAGCGTGTTATAGTCTTCCATTTCTTCCTCCAAATCAAGAACCGGACGAAATTCGGCAGCGAGGTTATCGGGGTCGTAAGCGGGATAGGTTTGCCAGAAGGATTCGAGCGCCAACCACACACGATCACGCTCGGCGGGGCGACGCAGTGCGCGTTCCGCCATCGAGCGAATGAAGTGATATTTCTCGGCGGCGGCTTGTTCGCGCAGCGCTTCATGGGCTTCGCGCTCGTAGTCATCCAGCGGATACCAATCGGGGGCGAAACCGGACTCGCGGATACGACCCAGCCAATCAAGCGCCGCGCCCCATTGGGCATGATCGGCGGCATCCTGATAGTGCTGGATGGCGGTCATCACGTCGAACTGGACGGTTTGCACCATTGCCATGACCTTCCACGCATCGAGGCGTTCAAGCTGATGCTCGACGGCATTGAGTATCATTTCAATGTTGTCGAGAAAATGACGGCCGGAGTCGAGGTGGGCGCTGTTGTAGTCGAGCATCGGGCGCAGGTCGGTCGGCAGGTCACGGCTGTTGGGAATGGCAGCCTTCTTGATGCAAATTGGCGCAATCGGCTTCTTGAGTTCAAGGGCGAGGCGGATTTCCGTCCGCACATAATCCTCGTCGTCCTCGTGTTTAATGCGCTCTTTTAAGGTTTTGACCCAATCCGTTCCGATGACCGCAACGAACAGATCACACTCGCGCACTTTTTCGCGGATGAAGTCGGCAAACGGGGTGAAGGGCGGGATGGTGTCGAAGTCCATGAATACGCTGTCGCGCCCGTACTTCCACGCGAACCAGTCGCGGATGCGTTCTACGAAGTCGGGGTTATCCGCACGGCGGTAGCTGATAAAGATTTTGCGCTTGCGGGCGGCGGCGGTATCGACCATAGCTCCACTCTTACGATGACCATTCACACGCCCATTGTAATGCCGAATTGGGGAATATGCCGCTGGGAGAAAAGTCGCTCGTCAACAAAAATAGCCTATAAGAATTTTACCGTTATAATGAGGAGAGAAAAGAGCAGGAGAACATCAATGGTTAGCATTAACCTACCAGACAATGTGGCTGCACATTTGAACAAAATCGCAAGGGACGAAAACCGTGATATTGCCGATGTGCTTGAAACTATGATCGAGCAATACGAGCCGCCCAAAAAAGATAAGAACGTCGATTGGGATTTGATTTTAGGCGTTTCCGATGCGGATATAAGCGATATGTCCAGCCATTCTTAACGGATTAAAGAGCTATTGTCCGGTTGCGCCGCTGAGGGCTAAAGCCGCTCAGCTAATCACCAGACAAGTCCACTAAAGGGACTTCAAAGGCGTGTCTGACAATCAATTACCACGCTTTACAGATCCACATACTATTAATTTTGCATAATAAAATAAAGGGCGCTGGTGAGCGCCCTTTTGTTATTTAGTATATCGAGTCCTGCTAGCTGGATTTGGTGGTCTCCGCCCATTCAGGAATGGGACGGCAGCAGAGGACGAGCTGTTTGGCGGCGCGGACTTCATCCAACCGCGAGACGGGCGCGGTGTGGGGCGCACCCGTGAGCAGTTCGGGGTTCTCTTTGGCCTCCGCTGCGATCTTCTTCATCACGTCGATAAACTCATCAAGCGTGGCTTTGTCCTCGGTTTCGGTCGGCTCGATCATGAGCGCTTCGGGGACGAGCAGCGGGAAGTAGTTCGTCGGGGGGTGGAAGCCATAGTCGATGAGGCGCTTGGAAATATCGAGCGCGTGGACGCTATCGATCCCTTCAAAATGCCCTTCCAACACGAACTCGTGGGCGTTGATGCGGTCAAAGGGGACGTGGTAGGTGTCGCGCAGATTGACGCGGATGTAGTTGGCATTCAATACCGCGTGGCGGGTGATGTCCTTGATACCCTGATCGCCGTGAATGCGGATGTAGGTATAGGCGCGGACGTGCATACCAAAGTTGCCGTGGAAGGCTTTCATGCGCCCGATGGTTTTTTCCGGTGTGACCCAACCATACAGCGGCGAGTCATCCTCACCTTTGGCTTCTTCGACGATGCCCACGATGGGACCGGGGAGGAACGGCACGAGCTTTTCGCCCACGCCGACCGGACCGCTGCCGGGGCCGCCACCACCGTGCGGGGTGGAGAAGGTTTTGTGCAGGTTGTAGTGCATCACGTCGAAGCCGAGTTCGCCGGGTTTGACCGCACCGAGCAGCGCGTTCATGTTCGCGCCGTCCATGTACATCAAGCCGCCGCATTCATGAACGGTTTTGATGACATCCAGAATTTTGCTCTCGAACAAGCCGAGCGTGTTGGGGACGGTAATCATCATACCGGCGACGGTATCATCACAGGCAGCTTTGAGGGCTTCAAGGTCAACGTCACCGTTTTCGTCGGCGGGGAGTTCGACGGTGGTGTAACCGGCCATTGTGACGGTCGCGGGGTTCGTGCCGTGGGCGCTGTTGGGGATGAGGATCTTGGTGCGCTTGGTGTCGCCGCGATCCACATGATACTTGCGGATCATGAGGATGCCCGCGAGTTCGCCATGTGCGCCAGCGGCAGGCATCAAGCTCACGCCTTTGAAGCCGCTGATTTCCGCCAGCCAATTTTGCAGGCTGTACATCAGCGCCAACGCACCCTGAGAGCCTTCGCTATCCGAAAGCGGGTGGTGGGCAGCGAAACCGGAGAGACGTGCCATGTCTTCGTTGAGCTTGGGGTTGTACTTCATGGTACACGACCCCAGCGGATAGAAGCCTTTATCAATCGAGAAGTTCAAGTTGCTGAGGCGGGTGAAATGCCGCACGACCTGTAACTCGCTGACTTCGGGGAAATCCAGTTCGTCGCGCAGCAGTTCGGCAGGCAGCGGCGTTTCCGGCACATCACAATCCGGCAGGAGTACACCGCGCCGGCCCGCAGCGCCGAGGTCATAAATCAGAGGTTCAGTCATGCTACAGCTTCCTTTAAGCCTTCAACCAGCGCATCAATTTCGTCTTTGCTGTTCATCTCGGTCACGCAGATGAGCATATGATCTTTCAGGTGGGGGTAATCCAAGCCCAAATCGTAACCACCAACGATGCCCTTTTCGATCAGCTTATCGTTAATAGAGGCGACCGACATCGGACACTTGACCACAAACTCGTGGAAAAAGGGCTTACCCATATCGACCACGTAACCTTTGAGGTCATCAATCTGCTTGGCGGCGTAATGCGCCTTGTGGTAGCAGAGTTCCGCCACCTTCCGCATCCCGTATTTGCCCATGAGCGCCATGTAGATGCAAGCCGTGAGCGACATCAGTCCTTGATTGGTGCAGATGTTGCTGGTGGCTTTTTCGCGGCGGATGTCCTGCTCGCGCGGGCGAAGCGTCATCACGTAAGCGCGGCGGCCTTCTTTATCAACCGTTTCGCCGATGATGCGCCCGGCGATTTTACGGACGTATTCGTTGCGAACGGCGAAGAAACCGAGGTACGGGCCACCGAAGCCCAAGGGAATGCCCAACGGCTGCCCTTCACCGACGACAATATCCGCGCCGAGTTCACCGGGGGACTTGAGCAAACCGAGGGCGGTGGGGTTGACGACCATGACCAGCAGCGCACCGGCTTGATGCACCTTTTCGGCAAGTTGGGCGAAGTCATCAATTTGACCGAAGAAGTTTGGATAGGACACCGCGACCATCGCTGTGTTCTCGTCCAACATTTCGATGAGGTCGGCAATATCGGCGCGACCACTGTCGCCCATAATCTTGATATTCGAACCCTGATGATAGGTGCGGACAACCGCGCGATACTGGGGGTTAATGGCAGGGCTGAGGATGATCTTCTTACGTTTTTGCCGCCCGACTTCGAGCGATACCGTCACGGCTTCCGCCAAGCTGGTCGCGCCGTCGTAGTGGCTGGCGTTGGCGGCATCCATGCCTGTGAGGGTACACATCATACTCTGGTATTCGTAGATGGCTTGCAGCGTACCCTGACTGACTTCCGGCTGGTAGGGGGTATAGGCGGTCAAAAATTCGCCGCGCAGCACCAGATGCCCGATGGCTGACGGGATGAAGTGATGGTAAGCCCCAGCGCCACGGAACAGCGCGAAATCGCCCGCGTGTTCGTTGGCATCCGCGAGGGCAGACAGTTCAGCGGCGACTTCCATCTCGCTCATCGGTTTGGGGAGGTCGAGCTTGGGGAAGCGGTGGCTGGACGGAACGGCTTCGAAAAGGTCTTCGATGGTCGTCACGCCGATGGCAGACAACATTTGCTGCCGTTCGAGGTCGGTATGCGGTGTATAACTCATAGTCTTCCTGTAGGTCTATTCAGACTGAACAATAACCACGGTGTAAGTGTGCGGTTAGCGGCTGGCGCAGAATTCAATGTAGGCGGCAGAGTCCATCAGCGAGTCGGCTTCGGCGGCGTTATCCAGCTTAATTTTGATGAGCCAGCCCTTGCCGTAAGGATCGGTGTTGATGGTTTCGGGGGAATCTTCCAAGGACGAGTTGACTTCGGTCACGGTACCGGCAACCGGCATAAAAATGTCGGAGGCGGCCTTCACCGACTCAACCACACCGAAGGCAGCGCCCTGCTTGAGGGAAGCGCCGACATCGGGGAACTCGACGTAAACGATGTCGTTCAGCGCGTCTTGAGCAAAGTCGCTGATGCCAATGGTGGCGGTGTCGCCTTCAATTTTCAGCCATTCGTCGTTCTTAGTGTACTTCAATTCGGAGGGGGTCTTTAGTTCAGCCATTATTTTCGTCTCCACTATGATGAACAAAAAGAGCGCACAGCTATGATTGCTGTACGCTCTGTCAGTCTACTTCCAGAGAGATCAACCCGCGAATCCTTGAACCTGAGAGTTTCATCGTCCGGTTCGCATAAGCCGGAGACTTGCCCCTTCGGTGTTCCTTATCCTACAGGAACTCTCTTCACAGGCTGGTATTTAATTCTTCGGTGTCATTTTACCGAAGGCATGGCTGATATGCAACACAGGCATCTAAAGTAAACGGTAGCCATATCTAACCGTAACGACCGTTAAATAGTATCGGCGGCCCCGGCGGGCAGCCAAGCAAACAGGGCCTCACGCGCACCGCTGCTGAGTGCCAGATTTAAGGCAAGGTGGCCGGTCGCATCGCCGACGATGGTGGGGCGCAAGAGTAAGCTGCCATCGGGTTTGAGGCCGACGGAGAGATACGCCTGCCCCGTGCCGACTTGGCGCGTGGTTTGCAGCCCTTCGACCGGCTGCAAGCGGGCGAGTACCCGCGAGAGTTCTTGGAAGCGCGGACGGATGGCGATTTCAAACGGGCCGTAGCTGGCGGAGAAGGCGACATATCCACCCTCACGCTGGAAAGTGACCACCGGACGGGAGGCAGTAGGTTCTTCGGTCGTGAATTGAATCGACGCGCCACTATTTTCCAGCACGACGACATCTAGAAACTGAAAATTACGCATCGGCTTTGCTCCAATCTTCACAAGCGACGGCGCAGAGTATAACATGGAATCGAATTTTGAAAACCATGTTATTTCTCAGTATTTATTCATGAGACCACGATAGAATACCGTTGAAATCTCGTCGTTCCGTTTGAGAGGCTTTCGACCCGCAATGTCCGATAACTCCACACCACAATCAATACCCGCAAACAACCGCCTCGTCCTACTTGGTACGCTCCTTGTGGGCATCATTTCAACCTTCGTGGTTCTGTATGCCCTGACTAACCGACCGCGCAATTTTGGTACGCCGACGGTTGATCTTTCGCAGGAGTATACAGGGGTGCAGGCGCTGACCACACCGCGCACGGTCAAAGACTTCACTTTGGTGGATGAAACCAATACGCCCGTGAGCTTGAGTGATTTCCGCGGCAAGATGGTGCTGATGTTCTTCGGGTTTACCAACTGCGTGGACATCTGCCCGATTACGATGTTCCAGTTCAAGCAGGTGCGCGAAAAGTTGGGGGCGAAAGCGGATGAGGTGGCGATGCTGTTCATCAGCGTTGACCCGCAGCGCGACACGCCAAGCGTAATTGCTGATTACATGACGCGCTTTGATCCGGCGATCACGGGGTTAGTTGGGGATACCGAGGTATTTGACCACATTAAAGATGATTACGGTTTGGAGTATGTGCTGCTGCCCAAAGAAGGCAGTGAGACTGAAACCGAATACTCGATTTCGCACACGCCCAATCCCTTCCTCCTCGACCGTGAAGGACGGCTGGTCGCCAGCTACGCTTACGGAACGACAGTCGATGTGGTCAGTGAGGACATCAGCCAACGTTTGGGGGCGTAATAACCTAGTGACGCGGGCTGCGGGGTAAGATGGTCGTCACCACTTCATAGTTGATCGTGCCGAGATGTTGGGCAATCTCTTCCGCCGGGATCTGTTCACTGCCCTGCCGCCCCAACAGGACAACCTCATCACCGACACTAACACCTGTGATATTGGTGACATTAATCGCGGTTTTTTCCATGCTCACCCGCCCGACAACCGGCGCACGCTGCCCGTGTACCAGCACTTCGCGCCATGTGTTCGGGGCGCGGCGGAAGCCATCGGCATAGCCCACTGGCAAGATAGCGATGCGTTCTTCGCCACTGGTGTAGTACGTGCGTCCATAACCGACTGGATGGTTTGGCGGCAGTGTTTTGACCTGCGCGACGACCGTACGCCACGACAGTACCGGACGAAACTCTGAGGGCAGCAGAACGGTCGGTGAAGGGGTCAGGCCATAGATCGCCAAGCCGACCCGTACCATGTTGAAGTGACTTTCGGTGGTCGAGAGCGTCGCCGCCGAGTTCGCCGCATGGGTATAACGGAAACTGAAACCGGAAGCCCGCAGCGGCTTGAGCAAGTCTTTGAAGGTCTTAAGTTGCAGGGCGGTATACTGTGGTTCTTCATCAGCCGATGAGAAATGGGTATAGACCCCTTCCACCTCCAACGCCTTGAGGTTGAGGATGTGCCGGAACAGGTTCATGGCATCCTTAGGCATGACACCCAAACGCCCCATGCCGGTGTCGATCTTGACATGCACCAGCAGACGTTCACCAAGTTCACGGGCGGCACGGTCAAACGCACGCGCCATATCGAGGTCGTAAACGGTGATCGTCAAACGCTGACGAATAGCCTGACGAATGGCACTCAGAGGGGTGTAGTTCAGCACCAGAATGGGCGAATCTAAACCGGCCTCACGCAGTTCCAGCGCTTCATTGACCGAACTGACGGCAAGATATTCCGCGCCGTTCAACAAGGCGGTACGGGCAACCGCGACCGCGCCGTGACCATAAGCATCGGCCTTCACCACCGCCATCAACGTAACCGAATCCCCGACGACACGCTTCATGCCGCGCACATTGGTCGCTAAAGCATCAAGGTCGAGCGACACCCAATTTAACTGCGAGGGCTGCGCGAGGACGGCAGTTTCGTTGAGCGCGTCTTGGCGGGTCAGTAAGCCTTGATCGCTTTCGTTCTGTAAAAGGGCGCTGACCACCAATTCCATCCGCGCGGTTTTACCACCCGTGACCAGCACAATATCGTTCGAAGTAATGGCGTAGCGTTCACGAATGGCCTGAACCGCGTCCTGAATGCTGTAAGTCATGGTGACGTTGCGCGGATTCATACTGCTGTCGAGGGCGGCGCGACCGGCAAGTGCGGCTTCTGTGCCTTCGGTAATGAGAATATCCGCGACCTGCGCGGCTCGCTGCCCGATCATGCGATTGGAATGCCCGACTTGGCTGCCCAAGTGATCCATATCGCCCATCACGAAGATGACACGCTGGTTACCATCCGGCGAAAATTGGGGACTCGCGGCTTCGAGCCAA
The DNA here is from genome assembly GCA_020161935.1 of Chloroflexota bacterium. Classification (GTDB taxonomy): domain Bacteria; phylum Chloroflexota; class Anaerolineae; order Aggregatilineales; family Phototrophicaceae; genus CFX2. The sequence goes on along the minus strand of JAIUNI010000005.1, from coordinate 392,456 downwards.
TCGAGCGCGGCCATCATTGACTGGGGCGTGGCGGCGTGGGTGTCATCAACTAACAGGCTGTTCTCTAAACCGTTGAGGGGGTTCATACGCCCCGGCAGGTACGGCAGGTCGATGAGCGCACGGAGGCCATCATCGAGCGACACATCATAATGAAGGCCAACGCATAACCCCGCCAGCGCGACCCCGATTTGATGCCTACCCAGCCACGGTATCCAACGCCCCACATGGCGTTCCGTGCCGTAGCGCAAATCGAAGCCGGTTTTATCGACACCATTCAGGACGTTGTAGGCAATGACATCCGCACCGAAACTTTCAACGCCGAACGTCAGCAAACGGGCGCGGGTGGATTCACGCAGCCCATTAGCAGACTCATCATCCGCATTGAGAACTGCCAAGCTGGTTGGCGATAAGCGGTCAAGCAGCAGCCGATTTTCCGCTATAATCTCATCTAGACTCGCGAAGCTGTCGCCAACCGCTGTACCCAAATTGGGCAGCACAACGACATCCGGCTGGACGACCTGAACGATTTCACTCATCATACCCGGTCGGGTGACATCCAGTTCCAGCACGACAAATTGATGATCGGGGGTCAGGTGTGCGAGGGTTGCGGGTAAAACAAGGCGACCGGGTAAATCCATATCGACGCTGTGCAGGACTTTGTACTGGGTGGAAAGTACACGACTGATGGCTTCCACCGCCAGTGACTTGCCCGCCGTACCGGAAACGCAGATGACCTGCGCCCCCAGCTTATGCAGCATGTAGCGCGTCCAGTTCATGAGCGCGGCTTCGGTATCGCGCACCAGCACAACCGACAGTTCCTCGGTGTCGAAATCCGGTGGATGGGTACAGAGGATGCCAGTTACGCCGCGTTCAACCGCTTCGCGCATGAATTGATGGGTATCGCCACGTTCGGTTTTCAGGGCGACAAAGATTTGCGATTCGCCAGCGTGACGGGGATCAAAGCAAAAGTCTGTGAAAAGGTGGGCCGCCGGTTCACCAAACAACTGACCGTTTGAGGATTCAAGGATGTCGTAAAGACTTATCAAAATCAGTATCCTGACCGGGAAAGAATTTCACTTTAGGCTCATATGTTATAATAGCATGGTCTTTAAAGGAAACACACTTAAATGTCATTTGAGTTTGAAATCATTAAGACGCAAGGACGCGCCCGTGCTGGGATTCTGCATACTCCCCACGGCGATATTCCCACACCGGTCTTTGCGCCCGTTGGCACACAGGCAACCGTCAAAGCGGTTCCTCCCCGCGACCTACACGAACTCAAGGCTTCGCTGGTTTTAGCAAACACCTATCACCTGCATCTGCGACCGTCATCCGAGCTGGTGCGGGATATGGGCGGCCTGCATGAATTCATGCAGTGGCCGGGGCCGATGCTGACCGATTCGGGCGGCTTTCAGGTGTTCAGCCTTGCCGAGATCAACAAGATCGACGATGACGGCGTGACGTTTCGCAGCCACCTCGACGGCAGCAAACACCGCCTCACACCGGAACGCTCGATGGAGATCCAGCAGAACCTCGGCGCAGACATCATCATGTGCTTCGACCAATGCCCGACCCCGACCGACCGCAAGGTGGTTGAACGGGCGGTCGAGCGCACAACCGCGTGGGCGCGGCGCTGCCGAGAGGCACACCCCGACGACACGAAACAAGCTCTTTTCGGCATCGTGCAAGGTGGCATCTTTGAAGACCTGCGAATGAAATCCGCCGCTGACCTCAGCCAGATCAATTTCCCCGGTTACGCGATTGGCGGGCTGGCAGTGGGCGAAACCAAGCAAGAGATGTACACTTCACTCGACTTCACCGAACCGCTGCTGCCAGCCGATAAGCCGCGTTACCTGATGGGCGTGGGCGAACCGGATGACCTCGCGAACGGTGTGATGCGCGGCGTGGACATCTTCGACTGCGTAATTCCGACACGCCTCGCGCGGCATGGTGCGGCGTTCACACCCAATGGGCGTGTGAATATGCGAAACGCGGTTCACACAACCGACCGCGCACCGGTTGACCATGAATGTGATTGCTACTGCTGTCAAAATTTTACCCGTGCCTACATTCGTCACCTGCTGCGTGCAGACGAAATACTAGGCGCGTATTTACTGAGCATCCATAATATCCGCTTCCTCATTCGGCACATGGAAGCCATGCGTACAGCCATCATCAATGGCGACGATTTGAAGGCATATGCGGACGGATTTTTGGAGCGTTACCGGAACACAGTCAAGGTAAGATGACACCGTATGTGGCGGCCCAAGCACACTCTCGTCATGGTCACGTTCGCGCTGGTAAGCTGTAGTACGCCGGTCGCGCCTGCTTCCACGCCGACACATGGCGCGGTGACGCTGCGCCTATACGCCACGACCGCCAGCATCCCCCTACTGAACGACCTCACCAGCCATTACAGCGAAACACACCCGAACGTGAGCTTTGAAACCACGACCGGAAACTTCCAGACCATGATCGAGCAGCTTCAGCAAAACCGCGATGGTTATCTGCTTTCCAACCATCTACCCGACGATAATAATTTACTGGCGTGGCCTATCGGGCAAGACGGAATCGCGGTGATCGCGCACCCGCAAAACCCGATCACCGGCCTCACCAGTGAGGAGCTTCGCAGCATCTATCTAGGGCATATGGGGAATTGGAGTGAACTTGGTGGGCTGGATGTGCCGCTGACGATCATGAGCCGTGAGGATGGCAGCAGTACGCGCTCGGAGTTCGAAAAGCTGCTGCTCGGCGAACGGATGACGACCAAGTCGGCACAGATCGCGCCTTCCAGCGGGGCGATGCTCACCAGCGTCGCGGGGATGACGAACAGCATTGGTTACGTGTCGATGAGCTATTTGGATTCAAGTGTGCAAGCGCTGGCGATTGATGGGGTCAAGCCCTCTCCGGCGACGGTCTACGACAACACCTACCCACTTCGTTCCAACCTGTATATCGTCGGCATTGATGAACCCATGAACGCCTACCGCGACTTCATCGGGTGGATACAAACGCCGGAAGGTCAAGAGATCGTGGGGATGCACTACGCCCCGCTGCCTACCCCGCTGCGCTCATAAACGTGAACAGCATTGTATAAAGAAGCGTGACCACTAGCAGCCACATGCCGGTGAAGGCGAGGTCGCGGTACATGCGGATGCGACCCCGCCGTTTTTGCATTTGCATTTCGGGTGTACGGATGCGGTGGAGGGCGCTGGCCGCGTTGAAGTTAGCGGGGTTGACGCGCAGCACATTATCGAGGCAGATCGAACTTTGGTCGAGCGAATCGACCGCGACGCTCATCCATAACCACGCATCCTCAAAGTCGTTATCCTCACGAATGAGTTCACGCAAGAGATGGATAGCCTCACGGCGGCGGTCGGCTTTGACCAATTCTATCGCGTCCATAAGGCGGTCAATACGTGCTTCGGCTGCCGTGTCTGCCATACTTAGTCCGGCTTAACCCCTGTAAACAAGTCGTGTTCATCGATTCTATTATACGCGGGGGCGGGATGAACGCGGGTAAAACTTTGTTTGTGGACAAACGTCCGGCGGAACCACATCGGCAAACGCGGCATCCCACCGCCAAGCTGGCTGTCGTGGCAAGCGCTGGCTTCATCCCACGCTTCCAGATAATTCTTGACATCAATCTCCGTGTGAATGGGTTCGATATTTTCGAGGATCGCCAGCATGTCGAAGTCTTTGTTGCGTCCCAGCTTGCGCGGGTCTTCGCCACGCATCCGCACACGAAGCAAATTGACGCGGAACATCAGGGTTGAGAAGGCCGAGTAATACAACTTCTGCGGCTGGTAGGGTTCCTGTCCGGTTTCATAGGTCGGGTCACCCGCCAGCTTGAACGCATCGGTCGTGGCGCGTTGGATGGCGATATGGTCAGGATGCCCGTAGCCGCCGAACTTATTAAAGGTCACGATCACCTGCGGCTTTACCTTGCGGATAACCTCGACAACGCGCCGCGCGACAGCATCACGCGGGGCTTGCCACAGAGAGGCCGGGTCTTTTGTCGTGTCGGAGTACATCATGCCGCTGTCACGGTAGCCAAACTTAAAAACTTCCTTGAAGCCCAACTTCACCGAGGCGCAATCGAGTTCCGCGATCCGCAGCTCGGCAATCGAGTTATAGCCTTCCATTTTTTCGGGCGCGACCGTACCGACATCACCATTGGTCGCGCAGATATAAAACACATCCGCCCCTTCGGCAACATAGCGCGAGATCATCCCGCCGGAGCCAAAGCTCTCGTCGTCAGGGTGTGCGTAGGACAACAATATACGGCGGTTGGACATGAAAGCCTCCAAACTAAAGCAGTGTTCATTTAAGATGAGAATTAGACGACGATTAACCTACGCAATCATACATCAGCCATCTATATGACGAAATAGCCCTGTGCAGAGTGGACTCTGTTACGTATACTCCACCCCCGTGTTTTTAATCGGATGGCATAAAGAATGGATAACCTATGCGCCGAATACTCGGTTATTTTCTCTCGACGCTCGTCATTGGGCTGATGGTGATCGGTGTGCCGCAGGTGGCACTGGGCGGGGTCAACCTGCTGCAAGTGACACTCCCCGGAACCAATACACCGAAGCCAACCACCTTTGCTTTTGCGACCAATACGCCAGCGGGGCCGACCGCGACCCCCAGCGCGACCGCAACCGCAACCAACACCGCAACCCCTTCGGCAACCGCGACCTTCACCCCGACGGCGACCGATACCCCTACCGAAACGCCCACCCCAACGCCGACACCCAATGGGCCGTTTATCTACCCTGAAAATGTGAACCCTCTGACCGGCTTGGATTACCCCAGCCAAGAGGCGAAGGAACGGCGTAACCTGATCGTCAAGATTTCCAACTACCCGCCCATCGTGCGCCCGCAAACAGGTGTCAACCTCGCGGACATGGTGTGGGAATACGAAACCGAAGGCGGCGTAACGCGCTTCGCAGCGATTTACCGCAACAACGCGCCTGACCATGTAGGGTCCGTACGCAGCGCCCGTTTGATCGACCTTGAACTCGTGCCGATGTACAATGCCCTTCTCGCCTACTCCGGCACCAGCGAACCGATCCAGAAGCTGATTATGGCGGCAGACTTCGTTTATCAAACCTTCTCGCCGTTGAAGGGTGATAACTGCGAAGATGCCGGTTTCTGCCGCTTCCCGAATGGCGACCTCGCGTTCGAGCACACTCTTTTCCTCGATACCAACTTGGTATGGGCAAAGGCGACCCGCCGCGAAGTCAACACGGGCTACAAGGCGCGTGGTTTGGCGTTCAGCCCCACGCCGGACGCGGGTGGGCAGCCTGCCGCCGAAGCCTACATTGACTGGTACGGTCAGGCGGATGCACGCTGGCAGTATGACGAAGCGACCGGTCACTACCTGCGCTTCTCGGACGGCGTGGCACATATGGATGCGGGTGACGGGCAGCAGTTGTGGGCGGATAACATCATCATTATCGAAGTGCCGCACAACGATAACCCTGATATTTTCGACCCCGGTGTGAAGTACCTCTCGATCCAAATTGAACTGTGGGATCAAGGGCGTGCCTACCTGCTGCGCGACGGTATGGTGTATCAGGGTTTCTGGCGGCGTAAGGACAGCGAACCGGGTTCGGCCTTGCAGTTGGTGTGGGGTAACAACACGCCGATGATGGTCAAACCGGGGCGCAGTTGGGTTTCCGTCGTGCGCGGTTTCGGTGATGTGTTCATTAACACAACACAGGCTGATATGGTCGGCACGGCCACCGCCATCGCCAACCAAGCGACACCCACCGTTGACCCTGCCGCCGTTGACAGCAGCGACTCGGCAGGCTAATCAAATGCTTTGCAACACAAAGGCACTCGGCATGAGTGCCTTTTTATTTCGGGCTGTCAAAACTCGCGATGAATGTTTCCCAATCCACCGTCGAGCTTACGCCGGGGTTTAGAGCTTCGAGGTATGCGAGCGCTTGGTCGATGGTCTTATAAAAGACGGAACTGCCCTTCTCGGCATCCGCGAACTTAGAGAACACGCCGACGAACATGCTGGAAATAACATCCTCGCTGAAAGCCGAACCGCCGCCGTAGTTGGGGTGCCGCGTCAGGCTGCCCAAGCGATTCAAAACACCCACATCAACGATGCGCCCTTGCCGCAAGTCGGAGAGGAAATAAAGGGGACGGGGGGCGGTAATGACTCGCTTCCGCAGATCTTCAATATATTCATTTTCAGGGCGTGTATTCACATTAGCGGTTTTGTACCACTTGATAAAAATCAGTTCATCACTGAGCTGCCGCAGATCATAAAACGAGTCGTAGCGCATCGCTTCTTATGCCAATTCGGTAGGTCTCAAGGTTGCTCTATATTCTAACGAGTCGGTGGCAGAATAGCGAAAGGTGTCGTTAAGGTTTGACGTAAGACTCGAAATATCAATGCTACGGAATTTTTAATCGAACCTCAACGTAATATATACATCAGTGTTCTAGTCTAACCCTTGCAGCAGTGAACAGCACTCCTTATAATAGAACGTTTGTACTTTCCGCTTTCTGCCCGGCTCAACCACAGTTGATAGGTAAATACATGACGCAGGATAAGATTGTAGTGCGCGGTGCGCGTGAACATAACCTGAAGAATATTGATGTCGAAATTCCACGTAATAAGTTGGTCGTCATCACCGGGCTTTCCGGTTCGGGGAAGTCATCACTGGCATTCGACACGATCTTCGCCGAAGGTCAGCGGCGGTATGTCGAAAGCCTCAGCGCGTATGCCCGGCAGTTCCTCGGACAGATGGAAAAGCCGGATGTCGACCAGATCGAAGGCTTAAGCCCTGCGGTGTCGATTGACCAGAAGGGTGTGAGCCAGAACCCGCGCTCGACCGTCGGCACCGTCACCGAAATTTATGACTATCTCCGCTTGCTCTATGCCCGTATCGGTGTCCCCCACTGTCCAGTTTGCGGGGCAAAAGTCGAAGCACAAAGCGCCCAACAAATCGTGGACGAGGTGCTGAAGCTGGACGACGGGACTCGCATCCAAATACTCGCGCCGATCATCAAAGGCCGTAAGGGAACACACGAGAAAGTCTTTGAGGATGTCCGCAAAGGTGGTTTCGCCCGCGTCCGTGTCGATGGCGAACTGCGCGAACTCAGCGACGACATCACGATTGACCGTTACGTCATCCACAACATCGAAGTCGTGGTTGACCGTCTCATCATCCGTAAGTTTGAAGACTCGCAGTCCGAAGAAGCACGCGGCGCGGAAAGCCGTTTGACGGATGCCATCGAAACGGCGCTTGAAATCGGCGAAGGCGTGGTCATCATCAACAACCTCAGCAACAATCCGGCGACCGACACGCTCTACAGCGAACTGCTGGCCTGCGTGAATGGTCACGGCAGTATTCCCGAAATTGAACCGCGCAGTTTCAGCTTCAACACGCCGAAGGGTGCTTGCCCGGATTGTCAGGGGTTAGGCTTCCGGCTGGAATTCGACCCCGACCTCATCGTCCCCAACCATGACCTGAGCCTGTCGCAAGGCGCGGTCAACGGTAACGGCTGGAACTTTGAAGACCGAACCAGTTGGGGTACGGGCATCATGCGCGGCATCTCGGAAGTCTACGGCTTTAGTATGGATACCCCGTGGCGCAAACTTTCGGACGAAGCCAAGCACATCATTCTCTACGGCACCGGCGGCAAGAAGATTCGCATCCGCTACGCCAACCAACGCGGTGACTACCGTGAATACTCAACAGCCTTCGAGGGTGTGCTGAACAACATGGCACGGCGCTACCGCGAGACACAATCCGACGGAATGCGCGAGGCGTTTGAGCAGTTCATGGCGAAAGTCCCCTGCCAGACTTGCGGCGGCAAACGTCTGCGCCCCGAAGCGCTGGCGGTCACGGTCGTGGATACCTCCATCTTTGATGTCACCCTGCTGCCGGTTGGCGAGCTGCTGGATTGGGTGAATGGCCTACGCGGGTTGAATGGACAAGAAGCCAAGCTCAACGAGCGCGACCAGCAGATCGCCTATCAAATCCTTAAAGAAATCGAAGCCCGTGTCGGCTTCTTGAACAACGTCGGCTTGAACTACCTCAGCCTGTCCCGTTCCGCCGGTTCGCTCAGTGGTGGTGAAGCCCAGCGTATCCGCCTCGCCACGCAGATCGGCAGCCGCCTCACGGGTGTACTCTACGTACTCGATGAACCGTCGATTGGGCTGCACCAGCGTGACAATGCCAAGCTGATTAGTACGCTGGTTGAAATGCGCGATCTCGGCAATACGCTGCTCGTGGTTGAACACGATGAAGAAACGATGCGGATGGCTGATTGGCTCATCGACCTCGGCCCCGGCGCGGGTGAGTACGGTGGGCGCATTATGGCGGAAGGCACACCCAAGCAGGTGATGAAGGTCAAGGACAGCCTCACCGGCGCGTATCTCTCCGGTCGCCTCAAAATCGACGTACCCGAAGAACGCCGCCCCGGTAATGGCAAGTTCATCACCGTCAAAGGCGCGAAGGAAAACAACCTCAAGGACATCAGTGTCGAGATACCGTTGGGTAAGTTCGTGTGCTTAACCGGTGTCAGCGGCAGCGGCAAGAGTACGCTCATGACCGACATCATTTATAACCGCCTCGCCCAGTTCATCAACGGCAGCAAAGAACGCCCCGGCGCACACGACACCATCGAGGGTATGGAACACGTTGATAAGATCATCAACATCGACCAAAGCCCCATCGGGCGCACACCGCGCAGCAACCCCGGCACGTACACCAAGATGTTCGATGCCATCCGTACCCTGTTTACCGAACTGCCGGAAAGCAAGATTCGTGGTTATACTGCCGGTCGGTTCAGCTTCAACGTCAAGGGCGGTCGCTGCGAACACTGTGAAGGTCAGGGGCAGCTCAAGATCGAGATGCAGTTCTTACCGGATATTTATGTCGAGTGCGATGTTTGTCACGGCACACGCTTCAACCGCGAGACCTTGCAGGTGAAGTATAAGGGCAAGAGCATCGCCGATGTGTTGGACATGACCGTAACCGAGGGACTGGATTTCTTCGAAAACATTCCGGTCATTAAGTCGAAGTTGGAAACCTTAGGCGCGGTTGGCCTCGGCTACATCCGCATCGGTCAACCCGCGACCACCCTCAGCGGTGGCGAGGCGCAGCGCATCAAACTCAGCCGTGAACTCTCCAAACGCGCGACGGGCCAAACGCTCTACATCCTTGACGAACCCTCAACCGGCTTGCACGCTGCCGATGTCAAGCGCTTGATCGAAGTGTTGCAGCAGTTGGTCGATAATGGCAACACGGTGCTGGTCATCGAACATAACCTCGACATCATCAAGGTCGCCGATTGGCTCATCGACCTCGGGCCGGAAGGTGGGGATGCCGGGGGTCAAGTCATCGCCATCGGCACGCCGGAAGATGTGGCAACGGTTGAACGCAGCCACACTGGACAGTATCTCAAGCCATATCTGATCGCGCAGCCCGAACCTGCCTAAACGCACCCTGCCGCTGTTCAAAAGACGAGTTGTAAAGCTCGTCTTTTTGATTCCCACCACCTGAGCCAACCGCTCAGGATTGAGCCGGAGCAGGCTTATCGCGACATGAGCGCTTGATGAGCTTATGCAATATGTACGATGATTCATTGGTCTTTTTACACAATTTTAGGAAATTTTAAGTATAATACTCTAGCTTTTCAGTTATACTGAACAGTATGAGACGCTTTCTTTTAGATAGTTTTGTCAGAACCAGAAATTATCCTACTTAGGAGAGAACATGGTCGTGTCAATGAATCACAGCCAGATGCAGCACTCGCTTGAACTGGCTCCCAGTGCTTACGAAAACGCCCTTCATCAATATGACCGCGCGGTAAGCAAACTCAAAATAGATGAAAATGTTGTTGAATATATGCGCTGGCCGCAGCGGGAGTTTACGGTCAACTTCCCCGTTCGCCGCGAAAATGGTAAAATAGAAATGTTCACCGGTTATCGTGTGCATCACAGCACCGTCATGGGGCCGTGCAAGGGCGGCATCCGCTACAGCACCAACGTGACGCTGGATGAAGTCCGCGCCCTCGCCATGCTGATGACATGGAAGTGCTCGCTCGTAGGGCTGCCCTACGGTGGCGCGAAGGGCGGCGTACTCGTAGATCCGAAGGCGCTCACCTTGCGCGAACGTGAAGGCTTGACCCGCCGCTATGCTTCCGAACTCCTCCCGCTGATTAGCCCCCACTCCGACATCCCCGCCCCCGACATGGGAACTGGCCCGCAAGAAATGGCATGGATCATGGATACCTACAGCATGACTGTCGGTTATGCCGCCCGTGCTGTCGTCACCGGCAAGCCCATCAACATCGGTGGCAGTCAAGGCCGCAACGAAGCCACCGGACGCGGTGTCATCATTACGATGGTCGAAGCGCTTGACCGCATGGGCATGACCAATAACGGCAGCATCAGCCTCGTCATTCAGGGTTTCGGTAACGTGGGTTCACACGCCGCCGCTCACGCTCACGAGTTGGGCTTCAAGATCGTCGGTGTCAGCGATATTGATGGCGGCTTGTACAACGCCAACGGCTTAGACATTCCGGCGCTGCGGGCGTATGTTGATGAACACAAGACGATTGCCGGTTTCGTTGGTGGTGACACGGTTACGAACGCCGAACTGCTCACCCTCCCCTGCGATGTCCTGATCCCCGCCGCGATGGAAGGCCAGATCACCGAACACAACGCCTCGCACCTCCGCACCAAACTCATTATCGAAGCCGCCAACGGCCCGACGACCACCGAAGCCGACGACATTATCAACGAACGCGGTATCGTCCTCGTACCCGATATTCTGGCGAACGCCGGTGGTGTGATCGTTTCCTACTTCGAGTGGGTGCAGGGCTTGCAGGAGTTCTTCTGGGACAAGGAAGAAGTGTTCCGCCAATTGGAACGCATCCTCGTCCGCAGCTACGACGCGACCGCCACCACCGCCGAAAAGAACAACGTCGATATGCGTACCGCCGCGCAGATGCTTGCCATCCAGCGCGTAGGTGATGCGCTGCTGACACGCGGTTTCTACCCCTAACCAGCGAAACAAGTATCCTTCAAAGAGCGTACAGCATAGAGTACGCTCTTTTTATTTGGGCATAATGCCGTGTTCGAACCTATGATTTTCTAATCGTTCATGGCTACAATAGAAGCACGGTTACCAGAAACATAGGAAATACATGAATTTCTTCGATGAATTAAAACGTCGCGCAGCCGGTCAACCACCTGCCCGTTACCCCAACCGCCCCGAAACCACCTCCCTACGCGAAGCCCTTGAAGCAGCACAACGCCTCAAACGAGCCGAAAGTTATCAGGCTGCACTCGAAGCATTAGGGTCTGCCCGACAGTTAGCGAACAGTTCGGGCGATGCCAACTCGATGGCCGTGGTCGCGCTTAATCTAGCGGATGTGTACGGTAGACTTCAACGCTTTGATGACGCGAACACCATATTGAATGAAATCTTGCAAACCGCGCAGGAAACCCGCCAGCGTGGGCAAATCGCCTATATATTGATGGCGCAAGGCACGCTCGCCCAGCGGCAGGGCGATTGGAAAACCGCGCAAACACAGTATGAACGCGCCTTAGAAGTCGCCCGCAGCGCCCGCTCCGTCGGCGCAGAAGGCCGCGCGATGGGCTACTTGGCCGTGACCTATCTCCACGATGCAAACGCCAGCTACGCCATTCACCTCTTGCGGGAAGCCCTGCCCAAGCTGAACCAAGCGGGTGACCTCGAACTGAGCAGTTTATTTGTCGGCACGTTGGGCGAAGCGCTCATCAGCAGTGGGCAGGAAGTGGAAGGCCAGCAGTTACTCGAACGGGCGCTGCGCTTAGGGCGGCAAATTGGCTACCGGATGTACGAGCGCCAGTGGTCGGTCGTATTAGCGGAGCGGGCGCTGAATCTGGGGCAAAGTGAGGAGGCTTACCAGTACCTTGACGAAGCCCTCACCCTGTTCGATGCCAAGACGCAAGCCAATGACTATGTGAACGCCTTAATACTAATGACCAAAACCTGCCTCAACTTGCAGCGCCTGCAAGATGGTCTCGCCTTCGCCCAACAGGCCGCACGAGTCGCCGCGCTGGCCGCTTACGATGAGCATATCGCCATTCGTGCGGATGTCACGCTCGGTATTGTACTGGTCGCCTGTAAGGACTATGAGTCAGCTATTCCTTATTTGGAGTTGGTCTCGGAGCTGATCGCCAGCCAGCCGGTTGAACTTAAGCTCTTTTCCGAAACCGATATTGTCCGCAACTTGGCGGCAGCAAAAGCCGAAGTCGGCGATGAAGCCGGTGCTGCCGACACCTACCGCCACGCCGCCCAACGCGCCACGAAAACAGGCTCACGCCTCGAAGCCGCGCAAGCCGCCCGTGACTTGGGGTTGTTCTTCGCCAACCGCCAAAATATGACCGAAGCTATCAAAGAATGGTCGCAAGCGCTGACCCTATACGATGCCGAAAATCAAAAAGCGCAGGTCGCCCGTCTGTATTGTGACCTCGCCGCCGCCCGCAAGTTCATCGGGCAGGGCCAACGCGCCCAGAAAGACTGCGACTTGGCGCTCATGCTGCTGTCAAGTTTGCGGGAGGATTGGGAAACACGCGGCCTCGTCCTTGCCAACGCCGCCATCGCTTATGCCGATCAAGGTGATGTGGACTCCGCCGACTCCTTTTTCAACGAGTCAATCGCCATCGCCCGCCGCCTGAACAACGACTATGCGGATGCCACACGGCGCGGTAATTACGGCTGGTTCCTGATGGCAACCGGACGCTCGGAGCAAGCGCTGTCGATGCTGGAATACGCGCTGCGCCTCAGCAAGAACATTGACCTCAGCCTGCAAGCAGCTATTCAAACCGATAATCTGGGGCTGAGTTATGACCTGATGGGCAATTATGATAAGGGGTTGGGCTACCACCGCGAGGCCGCCAGCCTTGTCGCGGCGCTCAACAAGCCGCATTGGCAGCACAGCATCAATATGAATATGGCGAATGCGTTAGTCGGTTTAAATCAAGCTGACGAAGCCAAGCCGCTGTTCGAAGGGGCGCTCATGCAGGGTCGGGGTACCAATGATGTGGAACTGATTATTCGTGCGCTCACGGGGATTGCGCTGGTCAACATCCGCGAGGGACGCGCCAACGACAGTGTGCCGCTGCTTGAGGAAGCCGTTACTCTTGCCCGTAAAGCTGAGATGCGCCGTTTACATGCCGAAGCCTTAACGGTTTACAGCCAACAGCAGGCCGCACTCAATCAAGGGGAACAAGCTGGCAAGTTATGGCAGGAGGCGCAAAAACTGTTTACGATATTGCGTGCGCCCCAAGCCTCGACGCAGCCAGCTTGGTTAAAGGCATGAATTAGGCTTCGGTACGAAAAGGGCGCTCGATCACCGCACCTTCGGGTGACACAAGGCTCAGAACCTTGCTGCCGTGTGCGCGTTCCAAACGAACCCAGAGCTGCTCGATCAATCCTTGGCGTTGGTTTTCAGTCAAGCTGTCGTCATGGAAAGCGGTTTCGATCTGCTCAATCGCCGAAATTTCCATCGGGGTGGGGGTGAACCAAGCCATAATTTCATCCTCGCTATAATCTGTATAATCAACTCTGCCTTAATCTTATTTCGATTTTTCAGAGCCAAACGTTAAGATTAAACATTTATGTAAATCTTCACAAAATCTTGGGATTTGCTAAACTTTCGCACAACGTTCGGATGTGTCTTTGTCCCTCAAACAGCCACAATGGATTGATTTCAACATGGCAAACTTCTGGTTCATATCTGCGCCGCTTCATGGACATTTGGATTGGGGCGGATTCCTTAAGACAGCACAAACCCTTAGGCATCGTGGTCATAATGTATTGTGGTTGAGCGAACCGCCGATTGCGTCTACTGTCGCTGCGGCGGGTATTCACTTCCATACCCTTAAGAAAACAGGTTGGCTCTGGCCGCCGCCGCCTGCCCCCGACCTCACCAGCATCCCACCCGCGCAAGCCGTCATGCTGCGCTACCAGCGGGCGCTCGACACATGGATGAGTGAGGATTTAGTGGGCGAGGCGGTTCAATGCTTGTTGGATACAGCCGCCGAAATTGGCAAGCCGGATGTAATCGTTACCGACCCCTTCCTCACCGCCGCTGGCTTGGCTGCCGAGGCGCTCGGTGTGCCGCTGGCTGTGTGCGGCTGGCCTGCCCAGCGCGAACTCAATGATGACTTCCTGTTCCCGGTGCAGAAAACCTTAGGCAGCGCTAGTCGTGAACGTATCGCGCGTTTATCCGAACGCTTCGGCCTCAATGCTGCCAACTTCTCGACCGGCCCTACTCCGTCGATCATTAGTCCACATCTGCACATCTGCTACTTCAGCGAGTATTGGTATCAGGCCGACGCGGGGAATATCCTGCCGCAAACCTTGTTCGTCGGTGGTAGCCCTACGCCGCCTGTTGACGCGCCACCCGCGTGGCTCGCTGATATTCCCGCCGACCAGCCCATCGCCCTTGTGACGCTCGGCAGCGTCTTCACGGGTGACCTCGGCTTCTTCGCGTGGGCAGCACAAGCCGTCGCGCGAATGCGTTACGTGCCGGTCGTGGTCATCGGGCGCAACCCGATTGAGCCGGAGAAGAAAGCCGAACTCAAAGCCGCCCTACCGCCCAACACCCGCTTACTCAACTGGGTATCGTTCGACCATGTGCTGCCCCGCACCCGCTTGATGGTGCATCACGGCGGCATGGGGACGACCCACGCGGCTATCATTCACGGCATTCCGCAAATGGCCGTGCCGCACGCCGCCGACCAGCGTGGCAACGCTCGCCGCATCGCACAGGCCAAAGTTGGCTTCAATTTGACCGCGCATGAGGTTCGGCATGGTGCGCTGCTCGAAGGGGCCAAGGCCCTCACCAACGACGCGAACGTGCAAGCCAACGCCCGCCAGCTCGCCGCCGATTTCGCCGCATTAGGGGGTGCAGCCAAAGCCGCCGAAGCGTTGGAAAACTTAATCCCAGCTTAACCGGTTGTAGGCGTTTGCCGCTGGCAAGCCCCAGTCGCCTTCAACCTTTACGCCCGACCATTACCACATAATGGTGGTCGAAGGTCGCGTCCGGCGTTCCCGCCGCGTGGGGATTTAGCCACGCACGGGCGGCATCCGGCGCTTGTACCATCATCACTTGCAGCCGTTCAATCACCGCTTGGGTTTGACCCTGTGTGGTCGCCCACTCGATTAAATTCGCATCTCGTTTGTGCGCCAGTTCCAGCGTTTCAACCGTTAAACCGGCATCAAGGAACATCCCCTGCCACTCGTAACCGGCGTACATCCGGTGGTGGCTGGGGTCGCGCAGCCGCTCAAACGCATCCACGTAGCGCGCCGCCCGTTCATCATCCGGCACGGTGTTATCTTGCAGGATAAACTTCCCGCCCGGCTTCAACACCCGCGCCACCTCCTGCACAAACTGCCAGCAGTTAGGGAAGTGATGCGCCGCAATCCGGCAGGTCACAAGGTCGAAGGTGTTATCAGCGAAAGGAATTTGCTCGGCATCCCCCGCCGCGAACGCGACATTGGTTACGTCCTTACCGCGAATGAAGCGGCTCGCTGCGTCGAGCATCTTGGGCGTGAGGTCGAGCGCCATCACCTGCCCGACCAACGGCGCGAACTTCAGTGCCGTATGTCCGCCGCCGGTCGCCACATCCATCATCAACCAATCGGGCTGCGGTTGTGCCAGTTCGACCAAACGATTCAAGTCACCGCCGCTCGAATGGCCTTTGCTTTCGACATAACCCTGCGCGAACTGCCCGAACCGCTGCTGTGCATGTGCCTTAACGTCCTCGTTCGACATATCAGCTACCCCTTGCATCCATCATCCTTTGGCCTCATGATAACGCCAGATCGAGCATCAACCAATGTCCATCAGTTCGCGCTAGGGATTGTATGTTTTCAGCCACCGCGATCAAATCACACGCCCTCGAATGGGGCTTTAATCTGGTCGGCATCACCCGCGCCGTACCCTCCCCCTATCTTGCCGCCTACGAACGCTGGGTCGAAGCGGGAATGCATGGCACGATGGGTTATATGGCGCGTCCCGACCGGCTAGCCCGCCGCCGCGACCTGAACGTCATCCTGCCAGATGTACAGTCGCTTATTATCGTTGGGCTGGATTACGGCAGCGCTGGCGTACCGGATGACGTGTTGAATGATCCTTCGCGCGGGCGCATCGCCAGCTATGCGTGGGGGCTGGATTACCACGACATCTTAACCCCGCGTCTTGAGCAGTTCGCCGAATGGCTGCGACAGGCAAGCGGTCAGAGCATCAGCCACCGCGTCTATGTTGATACAGGCGCAGTCCTCGAACGCGGTCATGCCCACCAAGCGGGATTAGGCTTCACGGGCAAAAATACCATGCTCATTCACCCCCGCCGGGGCAGCACCTTTTTTCTCGGCGAAATCCTGACCGATCTCGAAGTCGATACCTACGACGCGCCGGGGCGCGAAACCTACTGCGGCTCCTGTACCCGCTGCCTCAACGCCTGTCCCACCAACGCCTTCCCGCGTCCGCATGTGCTGGATGCCCGCCGCTGCATCAGCTACCTGACCATCGAGCATAAGGGTACGATTGACGTATCCTTGCGCCCGCTGATGGGCAATTGGGTATATGGCTGCGATGTCTGTCAGGAAGTCTGCCCATTCCAGCGTTTCGCCCTGCCAACACGGGAAGCCGCCTTCCAACCGCCTGATCTGAATCATGTCGCGCCTCAAATTGTGGACTTACTGGCGCTAGACGAACAAGGCTTCCATCAGCGATACTATGGCAGTCCCATATACCGCATCAAACGCGAACGGCTGGTACGCAATGCCTGTGTCGCTGCCGGTAACTGGGGCAGTTCACAAGTCATCACTCCTCTGCAAACGCTGTTGAACGACCCCAGCCCCTTGATTCGCAGTCACGCTGCTTGGTCGCTCCACCATATCATGGCGGATGATTCGCGGTGGCTGTTGCAAGCGCGGTTGATGACAGAACACGATGCCGGTGTCCGCGAAGCCATCCAGTCCCTTCTCGACATTAGCCTATTAAAATAAACGACTGGCCTTTTTTATGACTTATGCGCCTTTTAAACCGCCTTCCGCCCTATCCACGCGCCCTGTGGCTGCTCATCGGCTGCTTCTTCTTTAACCGTATCGGCGCGTCCGTCATCTGGCCGTTCATCACCCTCTATATTCGTGAACAAACCAGCAAGCCGCTGGATGTGATGGGTTTGCTCGTCAATCAACCGCTGTTCGGGATGACCACCGGTGCAGCCGCGCTCAGTATCCCGCTTGCCCTCAGCACCATCACCAGCTTATTGTCCCTTCAAGCCTTATCCAGCGTCATCGGCACATCGCTCATCAGCACGTTGATGGATCAATTCGGGCGCAAACGCATCATGATTTTCGGCTTGGTCGCGTTTAGTGTCTTGCTGGCGTTTATGAGTCAGGCGGTCGCGTTCTGGCAGTGGGTCATCATTGTCCCTCTGTATGGCATCCTCCAGCCCATTTTCTACATCGGCATCTATGCCATGATCGCCGATACCGTCACGCCCGAAGAACGCACCGGCGCGTTCGCCCTCATCCGCACCGCATCGAACCTCGCCATCGCCATTGGCCCGGCTGTGTTCGGGGTTATTATCGCGCAGTCGCACACCATCGCCTACTTTATCAGCATTACCATCAATATCATCGTCCTTGTGCCGTTTATCGTCGTCATCCACGAAACGCTGCCGGAAAAAGCAGCCACCAAACAGGTTTCCAGCGGCTACCGTGACATCCTGCGTGACCGTCCCTTTGTCATCTTCATCGCCGTTTTCGCGCTGGTCGAAATCGCCACCGCCTTGACCTTCAATCTGCTGTCGGTCTACACCAAAGAGAACTTCAATATCGCCGAAAATCAATTCGGGCAAATCCTCGCCATTAACGCGCTGATGGTCGTGTTCTTGCAGTTCGGCGTAACCCGCATCTCGAACCGCTACCGTCCGCTGCTGGTCATGTCCTTCGGCAGTGTCATCTATGCCTCTGGCCTCATCGGTTACGCGGTTTCCAGTATGCTCGTGCAATTCATGATCTCGATGGTCATCATGACTATCGGCGAACTGATCGTCATGCCCACCAGTAACGCGATGGCCGCCAACATGGCACCGCCGGATAAACGCGCCCGTTACATGGGCATCTACTCGCTTACCTACACCTTTGGCACCGGTGTTGGCCCCATCGCCGGTGGCATCCTGAGTGACACCTTCGGCCCGCCCGCCATCTGGTACGGCGGCGCAAGCACGGCGCTCGTTGCGGCTTTCGGCTTCTGGTGGCTGCACCGTTCCCGTCTCCTCACCACCGAACAGCCCGCCGCCCAAACCACCTAACATGCTCAACAATCGTCGGGACGCAATATGCTGTGTCTCGCCATCAAATCCTTTGTAGGGAATGGATTAAATCCATTCCTCGCCTCCATACCTTACCCGCCTAAAAACCCGGACAAACCATTTTCCAACCGCGCAACAACCTTCCACGCGCCACTTCTCCCTCAAAATGGTTGGTGAACTCACCCCTTAAAAGCGACCAAATGTTCACCCTAAACCCTACCGAATATGCTATGCTCTTTCTATCTTTGTATTCTCTTGGCGTTCTTGGCGACTTGGCGGTTAAATTGAATTCTTCTCCGCTTTTCTCTGTGTTCTTTGTGCCTTTGTGGTAAATCGCATTTTGCATTCTCGGCGGCTTACTCCCGTGCATCCGCCGAAAGGTGTGCAGCGGTGGATTGCTCCCGTCGTTCCGCCGGAGTTGTGTCATTTCAGCGGATGCAGCCGAGCGTCCTGCCGCCACAAAATCACACTTCAGCGGCACTGAGGGAGCGACTCGCCAGACAATTCGGCGGATGAGTGTGCAAATTTTGCAAATTTCGCCATAACCCGAAAGATTTATCCGTTTCAGGTTGTCCATATACCATAGGGGGTATACAATAGCCCTGATAGAATAACCTTAAATGGGGCTAAAGCCTCTAAAGTAGTAGAGTTATCACGAGGAGTTTATCAATGGAAAGCAAAACTTTTCAGGTTCCGAATATTGGCTGTGACGGCTGTGTAAAGACCATCAAGAACGAGGTCAGCCAGATCACCGGCGTTAAGAAGGTGGATGGCGTTGTCGACAGCAAGACCGTCACCGTCGAGTGGGATACCCCCGCGACGTGGCAGCAAATCGAGTCGACCCTCAAAGAGATTGAATATCCGCCCGCAACGCTGATTTCTCTCTAAAAAGGATCTTCAAGGGGCGTAGTCGATACGCCCCTTATTACTTAGTTTATTCCTCGTCCGTCTCACCGTCGATGATGTCGTAAACCGCGTCCAGCAGGTCGTCCGCCCCTTCCAAAGCGACCAACCCGGCCTCATCGTTCGACTGCATTAGTGCCGATGCCGCTTCCAGTAACTTCGCTGCGGCTTGCGTGACCAATGAAGCCACATCCTGATAATCATGTGCCGCGATCAGGTTATCAATCACGTTGGCGGCCTCTTTTGTGGTACCGAGTGCCTGTTCCAACTTGGTAATCGCCTCGTTCGACGTATTCATAACGTTCCTCCAATAACCATCTCAAATCCCGTGTAATACTCCCACAGCCCTTTGCGTTTCACCAGATGCGCTTCTGGAAGCCAGCAAAAGTGGCTGGATGCCCTACTCTGCGACTAAAATATTGGCGCGTTCCCAAATAGAATTTGACTTATCCAAAATCACAAAGCAGTCTATTCATGGCCGAAACATCCAACCCGAAATCGTCTCTCACCACCCAGCAGCTTATTCCGAATCTCACCGCTGGCATCGTCACGGGCTTCATGCAGGTCATGATGGCGATCTCCCTCGCCAGCCTCATCTTTTCCGGTCCCCTTCATGTTGCCCTCCCACGTGGGATTGCCTTTGCTCTGATCACCACCATCATTCATATGTTGGTTTACACGTTCTTCGGCTCTTTTGATGGCATCAACTCCATCTTTCAAGATAACCCGTCTGTACTGTTCGCTGTTGCCACCGCCGGGTTGGTCACTGCCGGTTTGGGGAACAACCTGACCGCAACCGCCATCAGCCTCATCTTCGTGACCTCGCTTCTCACAGGGCTGTTTCTCATCGCGCTTGGTTATTTCAAATTAGGTGGCTTAGTGCGCTATATCCCCTATCCGGTCGTGGGTGGCTTCCTTGCAGGCAGCGGTTGGCTGTTGGTTCAAGGTGGCTTTGGGACGATGGCATCATACAAACTCTCGCCGGAAAATCTCCCGCTTCTACTGGTGCCCGATCAAATCATTATGTGGCTGCCCGGTGTGGTCTTCAGTGCGGCGCTGTTTCTGGGGGTCAAGTACATCCGCCATAAACTAACCCTACCGACCATCATTTTCGCCGGAATAGTGATCTTTTATCTTGGCCTTTTAGTGACTGGAACATCCATCAATGAGGCGATACAACGCGGCCTATTGCTTGGGGACATCGGCGGGGCAGCCGTGTGGCATCCGCTGCCTTTAGCGGATCTCGCACAAGCCGATTGGAGCGCGGTGCTGGGGCAAAGTAGCACGATTGGCACCATCTTGGCGCTGACGGCTATTTCACTCCTGCTCAATATTTCAAGCTTGGAACTCGCCCTCCGCCGCGACATGAACTTGAACCGCGAACTCCAATTCAACGGTCTGATCAATGTCCTCACCGCTATCGTGGGTGGCGGCATCGGCTATCCTGCGCTCGGGCAAACCACCCTGCGGCATCGCTTAGGCTCACGGGGTAAACTGGCAGGGTTCATTGCCATCGGTATTTGTGTTTCCGTCCTCATCATCGGTTCAAGCATCATCGCCTATATACCCAAGCCGCTGCTCGGTGGGCTGATCTTATTTCTCGGCCTCGATTTTCTCAATCAGTGGGCGGTTGAATCACGCAAAAAGCTGCGTAAAACCGACTATGCGGTCATTCTATTCATTCTGGTTGTCATCGCGCTTGCGGGGTTTTTGGTTGGTGTAGGCATCGGCCTCGTATTGATGATTGTGCTCTTTGTCATCAACTACAGCCAACTAGACCTCTTCCACCGCGAAGCCTCTGGCGGCGAAATGACCAGCCATGTCGAACGCAGTGCTTATCACCGGCGGGCGCTGCTCGAACTCGGTAAAAAGGTTCACATCCTTGAACTGCAAGGCTTCATCTTTTTTGGCACGGCGAATAGTGTGCTGGAAACCATTCGTACACGCCTGAGCGAAACGCAAGCGCCGCAGCCCATGTTCGTGATCCTGGACTTCCGCCGCGTCACAGGCTTTGACTCATCTGCCGCTTACAGCTTCGCTAAAATCAAACACCTCGCCGATACACACAACTTTACGCTGATCTTCACCCACCTATCCGCAGGTGATCAAAATGAACTCGTACGCGGTGGCTTAGAAACGGCTGATCGTGTCAAATTCTTCCCGGATTTGGATCGTGGTTTAGAGTGGTGTGAAGATCTACTATTGGAAATCTCGCAGGTCACAAAAACACATTTCCCCACCACCCTCACACTGCAACTCGCGGACAGCGGCTTCGCGAAAGACGATACCAAGAAGCTGCAAACCTATCTTGAGCGCCGCCAGTTTGCCCCCGGCGATTACCTGATGCGGCAGGGGCAGCCCGCCAACGAAATTATCTTTGTCGAGATCGGGCAGGTATCGGTTTTCCTTGAACTCGAATCCGACAAACGGGTTCGCCTACACACGCACAGCATGGGGACGGTTGTCGGTGAACTCGGCTTTTTCCTGAACTCGCCCCGTTCCGCCTCGGTCATCGCCGACCTGAACACAATTGCCTACACCCTCAATAGTGAAGATTACGCCGCGATGAGCGAAAAAGAACCGCAGCTAGCAGTCGCCTTCCAAAACCTGATCATCCGGCTGCTGGCGGAACGGCTGGTCGCGTCAACCAACGAACTGGCAGCGCTCAACCGCTAGTGAGCGCCTATATCGCAGGTTTGCGCCGCTTGAGGACGCAGAAGTACGTGTTGCTCCACGCATCCGTATTGAGCAGCACGTCACCCTTTTTACCGACCCTTGCCACCGGCTCCATATGGATGAGTTCCCAGCCTTGATTGCCCAACTCATCCAGTTCGGGCATCATGGCTTCGGGGGTGTAGGGCGGCGGATTCTTCCAGTTCGGGCGGTAGGTTTTCAAGAATGCCCCTACCCCCTCACTCTTCACATCCGCTTTGATGAACTTCGTCAGATATTCCCAACGTTCCATAATGCCCCCATTATTGAATATCAAATCAAAACGCTATATTGCGACAGGCTCTTGATAAATCCCAAATACCTCGCGCATCACATCGGTAATCTCGCCCAGCGTGGCATAGGCTTTCGCCGCCTCGATCAAGTGCGGCATCACGTTCGCCTCCGCTTGGCACACCGTTCGTAACGCATCCAATGCTCGCTCGACAGCCGCCTGATCGCGTGTTTGGCGCAGCCGGTTCAGCCGCGCGATCTGCCGGTCGTACCCGTTGGGGTCCATTACCAACAGCGGGACACTCGGTTTCTCGTCGGTCGCGTATTTGTTTACGCCAACAATAATGCGCCGGTTGGAGTCAACCTCCACTTGCTGCCGGTAGCTGGCCTCGGCAATCTCCTGCTGCATGTAGCCTATCTCCAACGCCGGAATGACACCCCCAACCGCGTCGATCCGCCGGAAATAATCATAAACCGCCGCTTCGGTCTGGTTGGTCAGCGCTTCCAAGAAGTAACTGCCGCCCAGCGGGTCAACCGTATTCGTCACGCCGCTTTCTTCAGCGATCACCTGCTGCGTCCGCATCGCCAGTGTAACCGCTTCTTCACTCGGCAGCGCCAGTGCCTCATCCATGCTGTTCGTATGTAAGGATTGTGTGCCGCCCAGAACGGCTGCCAATGCCTGAATAGCAACCCGTACCACATTCACATCCGGCTGTTGCGCGGTCAGGCTTACCCCAGCCGTCTGCGTATGAAAGCGCATCAACCACGAACGCGGATTCTTCGCCCCAAACGTCTCGCGCATTTCCCGCGCCCAGATACGCCGTGCCGCCCGAAGTTTAGCGATTTCCTCAAAAAAGTCGTTATGAACGTTAAAAAAGAAGCTCAAACGCGGCGCAAACGAATCAATATCCATGCCACGCTTAATTGCCCAGCGGACGTACTCTAACCCATCTGCCAGCGTGAAGGCTAATTCTTGTACGGCTGTACTCCCTGCCTCGCGGATATGATAACCGCTGATGCTGATCGTATTCCACAGCGGCATCCGTTCGGTGCCAAATGCAACCGTATCTGTTACCAGCCGCATTGAAGGTTCAGGCGGGAAGATAAATTCTTTTTGGGCAATAAACTCTTTCAGGATGTCATTTTGCAGTGTCCCTTGCAGCTTTGCCATCGGCACACCCTGCTTCTCGGCTGCCGCGATGTAAAACGCCCAGATAATCGGCGCGGGGCCGTTGATCGTCATGCTGGTCGTTACCGACTCTAATGGGATACCCTCAAAAAGCATTTCCATATCTTGCAGCGAGCTAATCGCCACCCCGCACTTGCCGAACTCCCCCAGTGCTTCCGGTGCATCCGTGTCATAGCCCATGAGCGTAGGCAGGTCGAACGCCACCGACAAACCCATATTGCCCTGTTCAAGCAGGTACTTGTAACGGGCATTAGTTTCCTCCGCCGTACCAAACCCCGCGAACATCCGCATCGTCCATACTTTGCCCCGGTAACCGCTGGCATGAATACCCCGCGTAAATGGATACTCTCCCGGCAGCCCAATATCCTCAAGCACATCGGTATCGCGCACATCCAACGGTGTATACAAGCCGTTAATCGGAACACCGGACTGTGTGGTAAAACCCTGCTGGCGCTCCGGCATCCGCGCTTGTGCCTGTTTCAAGGTCGCATCCCATTTTTGGCGGGCAGCATATAGTTTATTTAAGTGTTCAGCATCAAATGTCATATTTCACCCTCAAATAACGTACAGGCATTATAGCACCCCTCTCCCATTGCACACGCATCTTACCGTAAAGAGAGTCATAAATATCTTAATCAGATTAAGGTTTGCCTGTGATTTTCATAACTCTCATCATCTTCGTTTAAAATAGTGGGCATTATCGAATGAAACACCAGAAACGAGCGCATATGGCCTTTAATCTTGGCGAACGTATCGAAAAGTTATCCGCAGCCATTCAGCCGGTAAGTCCTGATGATGTCATGGCGGAAGCCGGACGCAAAATTCTACTCGCCGAATTTGTCAAAATGCTGGCGCAGGAAGCGGACAGCCGCACCGGTGAAGATATTGAAAGCGTCCACGACATGCGGGTCGCCATCCGTAAAATGCGGAGCTTGTTCCGTTTGCTCAGTCCCTATTACAAGCGCAGCATCAGCCCCTTCAAAACTGAACTGCGACACCTCGCATGGACGCTGGGTGCAGTCCGCGATCTGGATGTGTTGATCGAGGATATTCGCGCGTATCAACTCAAACTGAAAGCCGCCAAGCAAGCCGACATTCAGCAGGCGATTGACGTTCTCGATCAGCAGCGCCAGAAAGCGCGGGAAGAACTCGTTGAGCTGCTCGATTCACGTCTTTACCGCCGCCTCATCAAGGATTTTAGCAAGTTCTTACTAACAGAGGGTGAAGGGGCAAAATCCCTGCCGAAGGATGAAGTTACACCGGTACAAGTACGCCACATTCTACCGATCATCATCTATCATCGCTTGGCAGCCGTCCGGTCATATGACGCGGTTTTAGCAGAAGCCGACTCCGCCACGCTCCATGCGCTGCGGATCGAGTTCAAGCAGTTGCGATACACGTTATCTCTGTTTGGTGAGGTGCTGGGGCCGCAGACGAGTGAGTACATCGACTCGATTAAAGCGCTTCAAGACTGCTTGGGCCACTTGAATGATGCAGTTGTCGCCCGTGCCTATCTAAACGAATTCCTGAACGACAACCCGGTAAAAGCGCTGACGGATTACATCAACAGCATCGAAGCGAAAGAGTCTGACTTAAAAGTTCAACTGAATGAACTGTGGCAACTGTTCAATACCCGTAAGATACAGCAAAAACTCTCGTCCGCTGTGCTGGCGCTGCGCTAGGCGACAAGTTCATCCTCTTCATAACGTTCCGGGCGGTTGCGGGCGATCATGCGATACGCCTCTCCCAACGAATTTGTTTGGAGCAGCCGCCCCGTCATGCAAGTGTAACGGTGCGATAACGCACGAAGCGCACGGTTACAGAGTATATTGCCCCCGACCATGATGTGTGTTCCAGCGTTGCGCGGTAAGCGAACAATCGCATCTTTTAAGTAGTGCGTAATGTTGCCCGATGGCATTTTGGCTGTCGGACGCATAATGGTTAAGACATCCACCTGATGCTGAACCTCACGTATCATGTCCGTCATGCCCTCAATGGCAGTGTTGAGATCATCCCAATCCCAATAATCACTCACGTACATGCGAATGACAGTTTTTTCACTGTCGTCCCATACACATTTTATGCCAACCATCTTAACATCCTTCATGTACAGCTAAAAAGTCAACTCGACAAAATAGTTGTGCTTATATCCTTATATTAGCCCTTCATCAATACTATGTCAATTAATCAGCATAGAGCTTGGTTACATTTTGGATAGAAAATTGTAACAATTTACCGATCTGATATTTAATCGGGGATGGGCGCGACTGTAAACGGTGCAGAAATGTGATACCCTTCGCCCACTTCTTGTCCATTGATCGTCATCGGTACGCGCTCATTCGTGGCGAGGTCGTACATCCCCACCACCATTGAATAACCGTCACCGAATGGCGCATCCGCAGCATCAAACACGAGTTCGCGCTCGTCAATAATAAATTCCCCCTGCTCCCAAACCAGCGTGGAATAGGTATTACCATCGCGCGTCCAGCTTACCGGCCCGTCCCACGCTTGCAGGACGTTCCCATCGCGGTCGCGCAGGTGAATATAGATCATATAATCCGCCGTAGGCTGCTGGAGTACTTGCCAGAACAGATGCATGACCAGCTTACGCCCCTGCCAGAAGTCCAAGCCACCAATGTCGTAGCCCAGCAGCCGCGCAAAATCGCCAAAGACGACATCGCCTTCAGTCGTCGGCCCATTAATAAAATTCGGCGGTCGCAAACGGTTTTCAAGGTGAAGTTCATACACAGTGTATTTGAACACACCGTCGTCATCCCCCCACGCGCGGCGCATAATCGTGTCGCCGACATCCGTACTGGTGGTCGAGCGTGACAATGCCGACAGCACTTGGTTTTGCCCCACCACGAACGTATTAAAATCGCCACCCGCTTCCGGCTTGCCGTAGATAAAATAGGTCACGCCTTCGAGTTCACTGAGCTTTTCAGGCATCGTCGCAATCCGAATGTCAGCCGTTGGGAAGAAGAACGGCAGCCGCTTCACCTGCGGCGCAACCACCGTCAGCGGCTTATCGGGGTTTTCGTCAATGTACTTCTGTAACCCATCAACCACCGTCATCAGCGCCTTATTACCGGACTCGTAGCGTGCGTGGTCATCCGGGAGCTTATCCGTCCACAGCCAATCCCAACCCGCGTTTACGTCATACAACGGGTTCACAATCCCCGGCAGCGCTAGCGCGATCACAACAACAGACGCTGCCGCAGACAACAGACGTTTTGTCATTTGGTTGCGCGTCAGCCATTCGTACCACAGCGCCAGAATGGCCGCCGTCGGCATAATCATCAATGGCACGATGGCGAACGACAACCGGTAGTGATAGCTGTAGGAATAAAACCATGTAATGAAATATGGCAGTCCCAACACCCACAACAAGCCGAGCTTAATCGCGGTCGCCTTGCCCTCAGCCGTCCAACGGTCTTGCGCCCACCACCACAACACAACAGCAGTAATCACCAACCCTGCGCCAAGAGCCGCCCATTCCAGCGCACCTATCCGGTTATCGGTAATCCCAATGGTGCCGGTGTTATAGATTGACGGCCAAACCCCAACAGCGATCAAGAGTAAACCGAGGGTAAGCTGCCAAATGATGAGACGCTTTCCATGTTGACGGTCATACCAGATCACCCAAGCAGCAGCGGTTATGAGCGCCAACAACGGCCAGCCAAACTCAACCCCACTGCGGGCGGCCAGCGTCTGCCAATAACCATCAGGGAAAATTATCGCCTGATGCCCCAGCAAAAGGTTGCGGATGTACCACCCCCCCCCCAGCGGGATGCACACCAAGCCCGTAATTAGCACCACTTCGATTTGTGGGCAGAGCTGCCGGACGAGTGCAGAGATCGACAGTTTCGACGACCGCCACCACACGACCACTAGCGCAATCCCCGCGACCAGCATCACGCCCCAAATGAACGCGCCCATCGTCGGCTTCGTCCATAGGCCAATGCCCAAAAACAAACCCGCGATCACGGCATAACGTCGAGCAGCTAGGGAATACTGATTAGCCACTGTTGACTGATGACTGTTGACTGACGACTTGCTTGTCCACGCCATCACGAAAAAGGCCGCCGCACCGGTAAACATGAACGTCAGCGGCACTTCCAGATCGCCATAACGTGACCACTCGCCCATATGCGGGTACAGCGCCCATATCGCCGCTGCGTAAATGCCCGCCCGCCGTGAGAACAAGCGGCTGCCCATCACGTAAACGGCTAAAATGCTGCCCAAGTGCAGCCACGGCAGTACCGCCCTTGCCGCATGGTCATCAAGCCCACCCACTGCAAGCTGTATAAATGTATGCTGCAAAGGTAAAAACTGTGGATAATATTCAATCGTTGTTGGGATATGCCCAAGCAGCGTATACAGCCGCCCCTCATAGCCATACACCCACAGCGCGTCGTAAGCCGTCGTCGGCCAATACGCGACACCGATCCAGCGCACCACCAAAGCCGCGATGACCAGCACAATCAACAAGCGTTCATCAAAACCAAGCTGCTGATTTTCTTGATGCGCTGGGTAATTTGATGGTTCAGATCTCCGTCGCCACACCAACACCCACCCCACCACGGCAATAACCACCGTGCCGATAAGTACGGTATCCAGCCGCAGCAGGTTCGCATTCTGGATGCTGCCTAGTATGAACATCCAAGCGGTCACCAGCGCAGGGCCGAATGCCAGCGCTAAACAGGCAGCCATCACACGGTCGCGCCAGTCACGTCGCGGCAGCGCCACCAACGCCCACGGCAAACCCACCCCGATGAACATCCAGATCAAGGCAGGTGTAGCAGCTAAAGTTGAAGTGATCCAATAGGGCATAGGGGGTTTTCGAAATCAGTATGAATGAGTTAAACAAGTTCCGGCAACGTATCCGGTCGCGAATCGTCACCACTGAGTACCGGTTCATCAACACGCCGGTTTAAAAGTGTGCGCCACTTCCATCGCGTCAGCAGCACATCAACACCCAGCGCAGCCACCAACCCTATCGCCGGATACACGGGTAAGTAATAGCGCTGCCATTCCAGCGGGGTTAAGAACATCGTCGTGAGTACCATGACCAGCGCCCACAAACCGACTAACCACCGTGCGCCAGTGATTGGCGGATGAGCATTGGTAATGGGTTCGTCATCATCCACTATCCACCGTTTACGCAAGCGTAGTGGAATGAGCGGGCTTACCATTTCCCACGTACCAACTGCCATGATACCACACACGAACAGCGCACCGATGACCGAGCCGCCCATGCTTACCCCACGCCAGACCGACGACTCATAACGGCTGATCTGGTCAGCAATATAGCCTTCCCAGCCGCTAACCTCATAATACTGCGGGTAAACAACCAAACTTTGACGGAAGAAACCGCCGAGTTGATCGGCAAAGTTGGAATACCCGCCGAAAACAGCCGTTTGTCCGGCTAGCAAATCCTGCCGCAGTTGTAAAACAGTTTGCGCCCTCGCCACCGGATCGCCCCACCATGCCGGATTCAGCGCCAAAAACACCCCAAGCGTGGCAATCGTCGCGAAACCTAAGTATGGCAGCAGCACATAATCCACTACGCTGTAATCATCTTCCGACCGTGCCGATTGGTAAACTAGATAGATGATTACCGACGCGAAAACAGCCGCTACTGTGAAAACCGCTGTATGCTTACTGGCGAGTGCAAACCCGCTGACGATACCCAGTAAAATCGCCCTTCGCATGGATGGATGTTGCAATAACCAGATACCCACCAACACAGCTAGCAAGCTAAAAAAGATGAAACTGCCCTCCATCATCGCCCGCCGCCCATTCAGGAGCAGCGCGGGATTGAGCGCATAATACAGGCTGGCGATATACGGTGTCCATTTACCACCGAGCGCCTTACCCAACCCGAACATGACCGCGACACCGGCTGCCAGCAGCAGCGCCGAAGGCCACCGCGCGGCAATCAAAAGTTCGAATGATGGCGCGTGGTTATTCTGCTGGTTGTAGTTCCAATCCGCGCCCCAATCCCACTGCTCGTTAACGTCGTTGACGCGCATACCCGCCGCGTGCCACGCCAGCCCGATCAGATATTTGTTCACTGTCCCGTTAATGAGTCGAAGCTGCTGCTCAGTCAGGCTAACAGGATCATCACTGTACGCCAACCGGCTCATATCATGGTCGATAAATTGGTAGGCGTAATCGCGGCTCATGAAAATTTGCGTCGACTCATCCCCATGAAATGGAACGTCAACCACGCCTGCCAACACATATCCGGCGAGTAGAACAATCCAGATCATCGGGACATATGACTTGATGGGTGGGGAAAATCGGGACACAGTGGCTACTATTAGGGTTAAGTGGGCAGTTGAAAATATTCGTGACTCAAAATGGACATAACGACCAACGATTCAAAGGTGTCTCCGGTTTTCAAACATTCCCTCAAAACCCCTTCCTCGCGGAAACCGAGCTTCGCATAAATATACCGTGCGCGGCGGTTGGTTTCTTTCACATCTAACCAGAGCCGGTGGGCGCTCAGGCGGGTAAAGGCGAATCGCTGCACCTGCTGAACAGCTTCCTGCCCGTAGCCACGCCCTTTTTCCGTCACCACAATGCGCCGGAACTCGATACTCTGGTGCGGGCTTTCTAACCCCGCCAGAAGGATAAATCCGACACGTTGGTCGGATTCATCTTCAATAATCAAGTGGGCTAAGTCCGTTCCGTAGAGTGCGGCGCGGTGTTGGTCGTATGTCCACTGCATAACGAACACGCTGTTCTCGTCACGCTGTTCAGCAGCGACGACAAACGACAGATCGTCCACCTCGGTCGGTCGCAATAAGATCAT
This sequence comes from Chloroflexota bacterium, assembly GCA_020161935.1. Taxonomy (GTDB): domain Bacteria; phylum Chloroflexota; class Anaerolineae; order Aggregatilineales; family Phototrophicaceae; genus CFX2. The sequence goes on along the minus strand of JAIUNI010000005.1, from coordinate 362,240 downwards.
GTGGCAGCCCTAAGAGATGCTGACCAACACCTTATGTTGCTCAACGGTCTGTCCGGCTTGCACGTTCACACTGCCGACGACACCATCGCGTGAGGCTTTCAATTCGTTCTGCATCTTCATCGACTCAAGGATGACAACCGTATCGCCAGCCTTTACTGCTTGGCCGGCTTCAACCTTCACGGCGACGATCAATCCCGGCATCGGCGACTTAATATTAACCTCACCGGAATCGCCACCCAGTCCACCACTTCGCTGCGCCATAAGCAGCGCCCGTTCATCAAGCACGCGGGTACTATACAAGCGCCCGCGCATCAGCACTTCGATCTCATCGTCGCGCTGCTCAATCGTCAGTTCATGCGAGACATTTTCAGCAAGGATCGAGTACATCGACGGGCCAAGTGCGTGGAAGTCAACTTCGCGCTTCTGACCATCCACCGTGATGCTGCCATCCGCCAGAATCTCAATCTCAAACTGCTTGTTATTAACCGTCGTAACGTATTTCATTAGCGGTGCATCCTCTCCCAACGCCCGACCCACTTCCAGTTGCTAGTGTCCCGTTCGCCACGGCTGACCACCTGCCCCGCGAGTTGGCGCTGACGGTGCGCGAATAAAGTCGCTGCAATCGCCGAAGTTTCCAGTTCGTCTTCGCTCGGTGCTTCTTCATAAGTCGTCATGCTGAAGCGTTCCTCAACGAACTTGGTATCGAACATCCCTGCGATAAAGCTGAAGCTGTTCATCAGGTTCTGGTGGAACGGGATATTATGCTTCACCCCCATGATCGTGTATTCTTCAAGGGCGCGGCGCATCCGCAAAATCGCCTCACCACGATCTTCGCCCCAGCAAATCAGCTTGGCGATCATGCTGTCGTAGTAGGGGGTAATCTCGTAACCACCATACACGCCGCTGTCGACGCGCACCCCCGGCCCTGTTGGCACATTCAGCGACGTAATCTTGCCCACCGAAGGCATGAAGTTGTTATAGGGGTCTTCGGCGTTCACACGGCATTCAATCGCCCAACCGGTCGGGTTCAGGAAGCTCTGCGTCGGCCCCATACGCCGCCCACGCGCGATACGAATTTGCTCTTTCACAAGGTCGACACCCGTTACGAGTTCCGTCACCGGATGCTCTACCTGCAAACGGGTATTCATTTCCAAGAAGTAGAAATTCTTGTCTTTATCGACGAGGCACTCAATGGTTCCGGCGTTTACATAACCGACCGACTGAGCAGCCTTAACCGCCATTTCGCCCATCCGTTCGCGCATCGACTGGTCTTGGTCGAGGACGATACTCGGCGATTCTTCGACCAACTTTTGATGCCGCCGTTGGATCGAGCATTCACGTTCGCCAAGGTGGATGGTATTGCCGTGTGTATCCGCCAAAATTTGGAACTCGATATGCCGCGCACCAACCAGCAGCTTCTCCACATACACATCACCGTTACCAAACGCGCTTTCGGCCTCGCGCCGCGCACTGGCAATCGCGTCCTTCAAATCTTCTTCGCGGGTGACGGCACGCATACCTTTACCGCCACCACCGGCAGTCGCTTTCACCAGCAGCGGGAAGCCGAAGCTGGGCGCGAGTGCCAAAATTTCATCATCACGCATCCCCGGTTCCGTCCCCGGCACAACTGGAACACCCGCTTTCCGCACCGTTTCACGCGCCGTCTGCTTGTCGCCCATCGTATCAATCGCCCCCGGTGGCGGGCCGATGAAGATGATCCCTTCATCCGCGCACATCTGCGAGAAAAAGCTGCGTTCGGAAAGGAAGCCATAACCGGGGTGAATAGCATCCGCCCCTGTTTTCTTCGCCGCCTCGATAATCTTTTCCGCCACTAGATAGCTTTCGCGCGGGGCGGGCGGGCCGATAAACACCGCCTCATCCGCATATCGTACATGCAAGCTGGTACGGTCAGCTTCCGAATACACCGCCACCGAGTCGATGCCTAAGTCACGGCACGCCCGAATGACACGCACCGCGATCTCGCCACGGTTCGCGATTAAGATCTTCTTAATGGTCTTCTGCCCCGGCTCATTTGCCGCGTTTTTTGATTTGCGCTTTGCCATGTTGCGCCTCCCATGTCCGGCACGCTCGCCGGTGTAAGTTGCCAATTTGCGAACCCTACTGCTGGAGTAGGGTCAATGTTTGTTAAAGCGGAATATTGCCGTGCTTACGCGCAGGATTGCTGTCGCGCTTGTTCTGGAAGACTTCAAGCCCATTAATCAACCGTGCGCGGGTATCAGCCGGTTCGATAATGTCATCAATGTAACCCTGCTCTGCCGCCGCGTAGGGACTGGCAAACTTCTCGCGGTAATCGTTGGTCAATTCCGCCTTCTTAACGACCGGATCATCCGCGCTATCAATATCACGCCGGAAAATGACACCTACCGCGCCATCTGGCCCCATCACTGCGATTTCCGCCGAAGGCCACGCGAGGTTCAGATCACCACGGATATGCTTGCTGCTCATCACGCAGTACGCGCCGCCGTAGCTCTTACGGGTCGTCACCGTCAGCTTAGGCACCGTCGCTTCGCAGTAGGCGTAAAGCAGCTTCGCACCCGCACGGATGATACCGCCGTATTCCTGCGCCGTCCCCGGCATATAACCCGGAACATCCACAAACGTCACAATCGGAATGTTAAACGCATCGCAGAAGCGAATGAAACGGGCAGCTTTCTCGCTGGCATCAATATCCAGCACGCCTGCCAGTACGGCTGGTTGGTTCGCGATAATCCCGACGCTGTGACCGCCTAACCGCGCAAACCCGACAACAATATTCGTGGCAAACATCTCGTGAATCTCGAAGAAATGCCCTTCATCAACAACCTTCTTGATGACTTCTTTCATGTCGTAAGGTTTATTCGGATTGTCAGGAATAATCTTTTCAAGATCAGGGTCTGCCCGCAGCGGATCGTCGGTCGTCGGTACGAATGGCGGGTCTTCCATGTTGTTCTGCGGCAGGTAGCTCATCAACTCCCGTGCCAGCAGCAGCGCCTGTTGCTCGTTATCCGCCACCAGATGGCACACGCCGCTCTTACTGGCGTGAACGCTCGCACCGCCAAGCTGTTCATGCGTCACATCTTCATGTGTCACCGTTTTCACCACATCTGGCCCGGTGATATACATATAGCTGGTGTCTTGCACCATGATAATGAAATCGGTTAGCGCAGGGCTGTAGACCGCACCACCCGCGCATGGCCCCATAATCAGGCTGATTTGCGGCATAACACCACTGCTCATCGTATTATGCAGGAAGATTTCAGCATACCCCGCCAAACTGCCCACACCCTCTTGAATACGTGCGCCGCCGCTGTCATTCAGGCCAATCACAGGTGCGCCGGTTTTGAGTGCCATCTCCATAACTTTGATGATTTTCTGTGCGTGGACTTCGCTCAAACTCCCACCGATGACGGTGAAGTCTTGCGAGAACACGTACACCAAGCGTCCGTTGATGGTACCCCATCCTGTAACCACGCTGTCACCCAAATACTTCTTATCCTGCATCCCGAAGCTGGTCGTCCGGTGCTGCACGAACGCATCCAACTCGCGGAAGCTGCCGGGGTCAAGCATGATGTCAAGCCGCTCATGCGCCGTATGACGATTGTTTTCCTTCTGCTTCTTGATGCGCTCCGCCCCACCACCCGCGTGGCTTTGAGCACGTTTTAAGCGCAGTTCCTTAATCTTGTCATGATGCTCAGTAACAGTCATATTGATCTCTCCGTTGAGATGTCGCTTTGTCTAAACACGACAGGTTCGTCATGTCGCAGGGAAATACAGGTTCAAATTGCAGCACAACACGCATGACGTTGGCCTGCCCAAATTACAACAACCATATCAGCCTACAGATACTAAATCCACCATCAGCTTTACAAATCTGTAGGTGATCTTCACTTATTTCTATATTATAACTCGCCTAACGGAAGGTCACAAAAGCCATTGTGCGGAATATACGAGGGCATACTAAAACCAGCCGGGGTCAGCAAACAAAAAAAGGTAAGCCTATTACCCCTTATTCACTTCTTTGTGCCCCGTGGTAGAAAGCATTTGCCTTAATCTATCGACTACTGACTAAAGACTATAGTCTTCCCTAATCTGGCATTACCCCGAACCGATTGAGTAGTTCGACAATCGCGTTGTTATACCCCAGCGCACTTTCCTCAATCACCCGTATCGTATGCGTCTTACTGAGCGCCGTATCAACCTTCACCGACAGCGCATCCCAAACCCCCGACTTGTACACAAACCCATTGTGCCAGATCGGAATGATGCTCAACCCCGCTTCAATCGCCCAACTAATCTCCTTGATGCATACCTCCGACTTTAGAGTGTCGTGGCTGAGAATAGCAACCAAGTATTGATACTTCTGAATCCGTTCGCGCAGCCCCTTCTCCCAATCATCGCCGGGTTGAAGCGCCAAATCGAGAAATGGCTCGATTCCCACCGCCTTCATCCGCGCCAGCACCAGCAGGGCAAAGGCGCTGCTTTCACTCCGCTTGTACGAAATAAAAATGTTCGCGGTTTCGCTCTCATCAATCAAGTCGAAAGCCGCCTTCGTGATATACACATCATTTTCACCCGCATCAAAACGGGTATAGCCATTACTCAGCAGCAGGCCAAAATGCGGCGCTTTATCGTGCCAGCGTTCGCTCAGATAGCGAATCAGGTATGCTTGATCGTCACTCATCACCAACTGCCCACGGAAGAAGCGGAACGAAATCCCCCAGAGATCAAGCGCCGCGCCTTCCGCCAGTTCTTTGGCAAGCATTCGGATGCGTGTCATAGGGTTTTGCGGCAGCGGTCGCTGATTGATACGCTGCATAAAAACATCAAATGATGATTGCTCACTCATGCTCGCCCCCTTATTGTTACGTTCTTACTTCTCATAAAATGGTTGTGAATTGATGCGAATAGACGCATAGCTTTCATCATCCATCCACATTAAACTCATTGGCTGTTGGATTTCGGCTTCAGTCGCATCAACAAATTTTTGGCTAAAAGCAGTCAGTTTATTCATATCGGTTCCCTTACGAGCACGCAAGGCAACAGTCAATCGCGATTCACCTGTATTTGAACCCATCAAAATCAAGAAACCTAATTCAACAGATACTTCCTGTGCAAGCAGCAGACGTGCTTTTTGGATCATTTTGTCGATTTTATCTTCTGGGGGCAATTTGGAATCGCCCATTGGTACAAACGTGCCTTCACCTAACTCATTTGAAGAACTGAATCCTACGTCTGGGATTTTCCCATCGGCTAAAGGGCCAAACTCCTCGAAAGTAAGAAACGCACCCGGGCCGACTTCGGGGTTAATATTGATTTGATAATAGTTATTTTTAACCGCAAGCCGGAAGAGATCACACACCGGCAGCTTTCCCACACGGTTCGCATCGGGATAAACGTTTTTCACCCGCTCCACGTCAGTAAAAACGGGAAGCGTGATGCGCCCTACGTCATCAACCAAAAGAATGGGCTTCGATGGGTCAGTTCCTCCGGCAAGCAGCAGATCGCTTTTCAAAATCATCTTATAGAACGCAATCCGATTCTGAGTGGTTTCTTGTGTGGCAAGTTTGATAATTGCATTCAACAATTCAGCATTTTCGGGCAAAGCAGGTTTTCGCCGGAAGAAATTGAACACGCTCGATACTCCCTAAGAGATTTATATGCCCCGCCGTTTCATGCTAGTCCCCTAGTCCTGTGACTTTGTGGGTCGGATTGCCCGCCAGATGCCCAAGCTGTCTACCGTAAACCGTGCAAACACCGATAAAACACTAAACATCGAAAATAAACTCAAAAGGCTAAACGTACTGCCAATCGACAGAATGCTGCCAGTACTCACGATACTCAAAATACTGCCACTGCTCCCAATCGAAAGGATACTGCCGACGCTCATAATCGACAGGATGCTCCCGATACTCCAGATGCTTCGCTTGCTACCCCTGTTGCGGTTCAGCTTCATAGAATGACCCTTTGCTATAGGGTAATCATACTTGAAATTGGGGAATTTGTTACGCTTCGGTGTTTTGCCCCGCCCATGCTTGCAAGTCTCGCCGTTCAATCGCCGCAGCCATCAAATCAGGGAACTTATCCGGTGTACAAGCGAACGCGGGAATACCCATCGCCGCGAAGGCTTGCGCGTGGTTGTCATCATGCCCCGGCGCACCCTGATCGTTAAGCGCCAGCAGCGCGATCATTTGCACGCCGCTGTTCACCAACGCCGCCGCCCGTTGCAGCATCTCAGGCGGGTTTCCACCCTCAAAAAGGTCGCTAATCAACACCAGAATCGTTTCATTTGGGCGGCGCACCACCGACTGGCAGTAGGCCAATGCACGGTTAATATCCGTCCCGCCACCAAGCTGCACACCAAAGAGCAAATCAACAGGGTCTTGCAAATCCGTACTCAAATCAACCACTGCCGTATCAAACACGATCATGCGCGTGCTAACCGCTTTCAACGAGGCCAGCACCGCGCCGAACACGCTGGCATACACCACCGAACTCGCCATCGAGCCGCTTTGGTCAACGCACAGGATAATGTCGCGTAACCGCTGCTGTTTTCGCCCGTATCCAAAACGCCGTTCGGGAATAATGGTCTTATACGCTGGTTGATAATGTTTGAGGTTCGCCCGAATCGTCCGGTTCCAGTCAATCTCGTTGTGACGTGGACGGCGGTTATTACGCTGGGCGCGGTTCAAACTGCCGATGACGGCTTGCTCCGTACGCCGCCGCAGCCGTCGTTCGAGTTCTTGCGTCACTTTACGCACGACCTGTCGCGCAGTGGCACGAGTTTTCTCCGGCACAACACGGTTCAAGGAAAGCAGCGTCGTCACCAAATCCATATCCGCTTCAACCGTTTCGAGGATTTCCGGCTCCAGTAAAAGCTGCTTCAATCCCAACCGTTCAATCGCGTCCTTCTGCATCACTTGCACAACCGACTTCGGGAAGTAGGAACGAATATCCCCCAACCACCGCGCAACGTTTGGTGCCGATGACTCCATGCCTGCACCGCGCTTTCGATCTTTATCAGGCGACCCAAATCCTTTGCCGCCATACAGCGCATCAAGGCAACCATCAATCGCTTGGTCGTTTACGCCGAGCTTAACACCCATGCCCTTCGCTTCGTCGCCCAAAATCAACCGCCATCGCCGCAAGCGTTCTTGCTCGTTCATGACACCCCCAATATCTGCCGGAGAAGTGGCAGCACCCGTTCCGCCCGTGCCGCGTCAATCTGTTCGGCCTCAGTTTCGTGTGCGCCCCGCACGATGCGTTCGGCTAAATTACGGCGGGCAGGCTTATCAAATGTCGAGAAGGTTCGCCGCAGCAGGGGCAGAATGTCATCAAACTGCTCACCGGACAACTGGACAACCCATTCATCAATCAAGCCAAAAAGCGTTTCGTCCCTCAGCAGTGTATGTTCCATGCCTGTCAGAAATCCTTCTAGCCAATTTGCGCCGTATTGGGGTGCGTTCCCGACGGAAAACGCACGGTGCATCCGGTGAGCAGCATCCCCCGCGTCAAGCTGCTGTACGCGGAATAACAGCCGGTTTGCCGCGCCAGCCAACAACGGATGCGTCACCACACTTTCCGCCAGCCCAGCCAGCGCCTCGTGCCATCGAGCCAGCAGTGCTTCATCTTGCGCCAATTGCAAAGCACTGTTCAAGCTGATGATGCGCTCATACAACGCTCGTGCCGCGTCATCGTCGATATTCACCGTCGCCGCGTACAAACCGATGCACGTTCGCACCACCAAACTTTCCAGCACTGGCGCGATCAAACCCGCGTCTGTTTGGCGAACGTCGCCATATCGGAGCGTCTCCACCAACGGCGGTGCAGCTTCCATCAGTTGGTTAATATCGTGGGTCACGCTGGCGAGGTTATACAGCCGCTGAACAATCGCATCCACAGCCACAGGCAGGGCGCTCAGGATAGCCTGTTTCAGCAGCGGTGTAACCTTGTGCAACTGTTGGGCTTCGTTGGCGTAGTGTTGGGCGAACGCTACCGCCGCACTTTCGACGGTGTTCCCCCAAATACTCGCTTCGATCAACCGAATATCTTCTTCCGGCAGCCACGTCAGCGTCCAAAACTCGTGGAAGGTTCCTTTGCTCCGCACCCCGCCGTGGTTACTCACCGCCCACTCGATGTTCAGCAAATTTAAGCGGTGAAAAAGCTGACTGCGTGCCAGATCATTCGGCTGGCGCAGGTCAAGGTCGAGGTTGATCGGGTCAGCGGAAACGGTCAGCCGCAGCTTCTTTTGCAGCGTTGTCAAATCCCGCCGTATGGGCACCGAAGGTGTTTCCGCTGGCACAACCCCCAACCGGTTACTCACGATCAAACGGGTGCGGATCAGATTCATCTGTTCGCTGCGCCCCGCGCTCAGCACAGCTACACTCGCCTCGTTCAGTTCTTCTAAGCTGATGTGCCGCCCACGAATGCCCGCTAACATCTGGGCAAGCCGTAAGCCGTCAATCACCTGCGCGGTAGAAGCCAACATACCTTCCTCACGCAGCAGCGAAGCCACCCGCCCCAACCAGCGTGCAGGTGCATCGGTTGGCGGCGTTTCCCATAGGTGATGGTACCAACCCGGCGACACGATCCCCGCGCCATAGCCTGAACTCATGGCAAGCCGGCTGTACGTCCACGGTGCGAAAGTAGCCGCCATCTTGGTGCTTGGCAGCCCCTTCAACAGTGCCGTGTCCGAACTCTTCGTCGCTTTGCGCTCGGTCAGTGCCGGTGTATGCCATGCACCGCAAACCACTGCGACCCGTTCGTGCTGTTTTTCTGCCACCCGAATCGTGGTACGCATCCACGCTTCCCGCAAATCCTCATTCCGCTGCATGACCGCGTTTGTCGGCACATATTCCGCCCGCAGCGCGGTCATCGCTTCATGAATGGCCTCAAATATCTCGACCGGATTATGAGACTCCTCAACCACCCGCCCCCACCAGCTTTCACCATCAGCCTCGCCCGCCGCAGCCGCCAGTTGCCCTACCGGGTCGAAGGGTAAGATTTCCTCCGGCGCTGCCAGCGTTTCGGTTTCGCCTTCCGAGGGCGTTTCCAAATCGATAGGGCTTTCGTCTTGTACACTTTCAAGCGCCAATCGGTGCTTTTGTGGCAAGTCCATAAACCGGACGGGAATACCCGCCGCTAGGGCATATCGTATCGCCTGCCACTCCGGCGAAAACACTGCGAACGGATACCACACGGCGCGCTTGGGCTGCTCAGGGTCATAAATCAGCAGTGATACAGGCGGCTGCATGTCTTCATGCGCGATAAGCGGAATCAACTCATCCGCATCCGGCGGCCCTTCAACCAGCAGGCAGTCCGGTTGCAGGGCTTCCAACGCCGCAACTAAACTTCGCGCCGAGCCAATCCCATGATGGCGTATGCCAAAGAGATGCACACTCATCCTGTTACCGTCCGGCAAGCCTCATAAAAGTCTGACCAGTCCTCGCGTTCCCGCGCCACCGTTTCGAGGTACTCCAACCAAATTTGCCGGTCAGCCGATGGGTCCTTAATCACTGCGCCCACAATGCCGGAAGCCATATCACTGGCGCTCAACCGTCCGTCGCCAAAATGAGAAGCCAACGACAAACCGTTCACCACCACTGAAATCGCCTCCGCCGTACTCAACGTCGAACTGGGGGATTTGAGCTTCGTTTGTCCATCCTCGGTTAACCCCGCACGCAGCTCACGGAAGATCGTAACCACGCGGCGAATTTCATCCAACCCATCCAGCTTGGCGGGAATATCCAACCCCATGCTCAACGCGCTCGCCCGCTGCTGCACGATCTGCACTTCATCGTCGAGCGTTGCCGGTGTCGGCAGCACAACCGTATTAAAACGGCGGGTTAACGCGCTCGACATATCATTCACGCCGCGGTCACGGTCATTCGCCGTCGCAATAATATTAAACCCGCGCACGGCTTGAACTTCCGAATTAATCTCGGCAATCGGCAGTGTTTTTTCTGAAAGCACGGTAATCAGCGTATCCTGCACATCCGCCGGAATACGTGTCAGTTCCTCGATCCGGCAAATCCGTCCGGTCTGCATCGCCCGCATTAAGGGGCTTTCGACCAGCGCCGCGCTCGATGGCCCTTCCGCCAGCAGCCGCGCGTAATTCCACCCGTAGCGCATCGCTTCTTCGGACGTTCCTGCCGTTCCCTGTACCAACAAGGTCGAGTCGCCACAAATCGCCGCCGACAGATGTTCGCTCACCCACGACTTCGCCGTACCGGGTACGCCCAACAACAGTAACGCGCGGTCAGTCGCCAGTGTGGCAATCGCGATCTCGATAATCCGTCGATCACCGATATACTTCGGGCTAATCGTCACCCCTTTTTCCAGCTTGCCACCCAGCAGGTAGGTCGCCACCGCCCACGGCGAAAGTTCCCAATTCGGCGGTTTCGGGCGTTTGTCCTGTTGCTTCAGTGCGTCAAGTTCTTCGGCATATTGTTGTTCAGCGTGTTGGCGCAGGTGTTCACTCATGGGCAAGTCCTTCCATCATTTGTTTACGTAGATCAATCAGCAGTTTATTATCCTCGGCAATTTCAGCAGCTTTGAGTTCTGGCATCTCCTCCATTGACCATAATTCAGGCTTCCGCAGTTCCGCGTAACCCTCGCTGTTTTCAATCATCCATCGTCCGCGCTCACCAATAACCGGCAGCAAATAGGGAATCCACTGCTCATGTTTATTGATGATGCCGAGTACCGATGGCAGCGATGTATGCGGCACACGTTTCCGCCGCCCGATCATGAAAATGCCCCAATCGCGTATCAACTCGCGGGCATACGACGTGCGTTCCATTTTCCGCAGCCAATCGACCGCGATGACCGAGCAGGCAGGTAATACTTCCGGCGGCGCAGGGTTCAGTTCTGGCAGCGACCGAACAGCCGGTGCCACATAGCCACCCCGCCGTGCCGCGCCTGCCAGAGCAATCTGTTTGAGTAAGGCTTGTTCAGGTGTGTGCGATGCCCACTCGCCGCTAGGGCTTGCCGCCCCTTGCGTACCGAGCATCACTTGGTCAATCAACTCAGCCCATGTGTTCATGCATCCCCCAATGGCAGCCAGCCCTCGGCAGTAAACAATCCCGCGACTAAGAATGCACTGCCGTCCCACTCGCCAAAAATCGGCAGTCGGCTACCGCCCATAACAGCATTCAACCACTGCGGCTGTGCGCCGTGTGCCAGCGGGAGCTGCTTACCCACGTTATCAATCAAATCGCTGCGAGTTACCCAGCCATCCTGCAATCCAGCCGGAACATATTGCACAAACGGATTGACCGCCAGCGCATCCGCGTACCCGTTCAAAATATCCTCAACCGTTCCTGAAAGATTGAGCGACGAATAGGGAATAGGGGTATAGCCGCTGTCTATACTTTTGACAACAGCCCGCTGAGGATAGGCACTGGGGTAATAAACTATCTCGCCGCTAAACCAATGTGCGGGTGGGTACACCGCATCGAACGGTCGGCTGCGGTGGGCGAAGTCCAGAATGAGCGCGTACTGCCCCGTCTGCTCGCCATACAGCCACATTCGCCGTTCCTGTAGCTGCTCAACCTGTTCGATTTGAACGCCCAAAACTTGCCAGCGGTCAGCCACGCTTGTGCCGAGCGCCAGCACATCTTCTTGCTTCAGGTTAAATCCCAGCGCCGCCCGTACATCATAGGCCAGCAGTTCAGGCAGCGTATCCAGCCGCTGATAGGCTTCCGTGAGCGCGTATAAACGCCCCACCTCGTCCGCGACCAATCCCGCCCAATTTGCTTTTTTCTGGAATGGTGCGCCGCCTAAAGCTCGCAGTCGCCGCCCAATCGGCTGCATTTGGCTGTCCACCATCCGCGCCGCGATACGATCCCAAAACCCATAACTTTTCACAGCAGGATGACTCAACCCCTGCCGCACCAAATCTTCAAGAAATAAACGGAGTTCACCAACCCCATCGGTAACCTTCGCCAAGCGCGCCGCTTCGCGCTTGGCCTGTGCCGCCGCGTCCGGTGCTTTAGTGGGCGCTGGCGTACTTTCCCGCTTGCGTTCCCGCCCATCGAGCCATGTGCTTGTCCACGTCGGCGGAGTTGCGCCTGTCGGCACATTGTCACGCGCCAATAACAACATCAAACCTACAGCATGTTTGCATGGGAACTTCCGGCTTGGGCAAGAGCATTTGGTAGCCGCGTCGTTCAAATCAATGCTAACCTGATACGGCGACTTGCCGCTGCCCTTTGCTAACCCCCATGCTGATCGTGCATCACAGCCTGTCCCCGAATAGGCACCTGACCGCGCGAGCTTCTCTCCATCCCGCATCGTACCGCTGTCAGTAACCAAAGTCTGAACAAAGGTCTCATTCCAAGTGGGCATACATTATTCACTTTTGGTTGATAAAGTAGTTACAAACTGCACCGCATACTGTTCAATATACTAGAACATTTATGCGAACAGAAACCCCACAATTTGGGGGGTCATGCCGCTCCACCTTACATTGAAACGCTGAACTAAGCATTAGAGGCAAAAGAGAGCATTTGGCGTACAATAGGCCAACGACACAGTAAAAACAGATCGCGTTTAAGGAAACATCATGCACCGTTCGCGCCGCTTCGCCGCCCTTGCCGGGCGCAATATCAACAGGGAAACCTTTGTCGAGCCGTGGGCAGAAGCCGGTTTAATGGTCGCTGATAGTCCCTATGACCCGCCAGCCAGTCTCCAACTCAAAAACGGTCAGATAGTCGAAATGGATGGTCGGCAGCGAGACGAATTTGACGCGATTGACCTGTTCATCGCCACCCATGCAATTAACTTGGCTGTCGCTGAAGAAGCCATGTCCACGCCCGCGAAGCAAATCGCCCGAATGCTCACCGACATCAACATCCCGCGTGAACAGGTTGCACGACTGGTCAGCGGCTGCACCCCCGCTCGCTTGGTCGAAATTATGCGGCACATGAACGTCCTCGAAATGATGACCGCCATGGCGAAAATGCGTATCCGCCGCATCCCCGCCAACCAGGCACATGTCACCAACTTCCGCGAACACCCCGCCCTCCTCGCCGCTGATGCAGCCGAGGCCGCGCTACGTGGGTTCGCTGAGGTCGAAACCACGGTGCGGGTTGCCCGTTTCGCCCCCTTCAATGCCCTCGCCATTTTGGTCGGCACACAAACCGGACGCGGCGGCGTACTCACCCAATGCTCGGTCGAAGAATCGCTTGGCCTCCGTTTAGCCATGAAGGGGCTAACCACCTACGCCGAAACCCTCTCGGTCTACGGCACGGAGCGTACGTTTGTTGATGGTGATGATACCCCGTGGTCAAAAGCCTTTCTCGCCTCTGCCTATGCCTCACGCGGGGTCAAAATTCGCTTCACCTCTGGCACGGGTTCAGAAGCCTTAATGGGTCACGCCGAAAAACGGTCGATGCTCTACCTCGAAGCCCGCTGCTTGCTCGTCGTGCGGGGTGCTGGCAGTCAAGGCGTGCAAAACGGTTCTATATCCTGCATCGCCCTGCCCGAATCGCTTCCCGGTGGTGTTCGCGCTGTCCTTGCCGAAAACTTGCTGGCAGCCATGCTCGGCCTAGAAGTCGCTTCCGGTAACGACGCGCTGGCTTCGCATTCCGAAATCCGCAAAACCGCCAAACTCATGCTCCAGTTCATCCCCGGAACCGACTTCATCTTCTCCGGCTACAGCGCCATCCCCAAGCGGGATAACCTTTTCGGGGGTGGCAACTTCGATGCCGACGACCTTGATGACTACAACGTCCTTCAGCGCGATATGCAAATTGATGGCGGCCTCAAACCGATTACTGAAGATCAGGCTCTCCACATCCGCCAGCGTGCCGCCCAAGCCATCCAAGCTGTCTACCGTGAACTCGGTTTCCCGCCTATCACCGACGAAGAAGTCGAAGCAGCCGTTGTGGCGCACAGCAGCGACGACATGCCCCCGCGTGATATTGTCCCTGACCTCGCCGCAGCCGATCAATTCCTCACCAGTGATGTCAACTTCCTCGCCGTCATCGCCGCGCTCGAAAAATCCGGCTTTGACGACGTAGCGGGCAACATCCTGCAAATGGGGCGTGAACGGTTAGCGGGTGACTATCTCCAACCGTCCGCCATATTTGACGAGAACTTTCAGGTACGCAGCGCCATCAACGACCCCAATAACTACAGCGGGCCGGGTACCGGCTACCGTCCCGAAGGTCAGCGCTGGCAGGAAATCCAGAACTTGCCACAGGTCAAACCACCACAGGCATTTATTGACGGCAACACAGGCCAGCCGCTCGCTCGCTTGGCGGAGCTTGAACCCGCCGCCGCTGGCACACAGGCCGAAGTCATCGTCGCTGTCGGCCCGGCCTTTGGTACAGCCCTCACGCATACTATCAACGGCCTCTCGCACGAATCCGTCCTCGAAGCCATTCTGACAGGCATCGCCAGCGAAGGAATGCTTGCCCGTATCATCAAGGTTTATCACACCGCCGACTGTGGCGCGATTGGTTACGTCGGCTCGCGTCTAAGCGGCAGCGGCATCGCCATCGGCCTCCAATCTCGCGGGACAACCATCATCCACAAAAAAGGTCAGCCGCCCCTTCACAACTTGGAGCTTTTCCCGCAGTCCCCCAGCCTCACTCTCGAAACCTTCCAGCACATCGGTCGCAATGCCGCCCGTTATGCCAAAGGTGCATCCACCACGCCCGTCGCCGTCAAAATCGACAATGGCGCACGCTTACGACTGATCGTGAAAACCACGCTCATGCACCGCCGCGAAATCGACGAAGTGCGCGAACACCAACTGCCTCTTGAATTACGCTTTGATTGGGAGCCAAACGAATGAGTGATCCCAAATACCCGTTGATGCAAAATGCCGCTGATCAGCTCAGGGCGCTGAGTGGTCGCTCGCTGTCCGAAATCACGCTGGATGCCGCAGCCTCCGGCTCACTCACCGCCGATGACATCCGCATTCAGGCCGATACCCTGCGCCAGCAAGCGGAGGTTGCTGAACAAGCCGGCTATGTGCAGTTAGGTGCGAATTTGCGCCGCGCGGCGGAACTCACTGCCGTACCCAACAACGAAGTCCTCCAGATATACGAACTCCTGCGCCCCGGTCGCGCGTCCTACACCCAATTGATTCAACTCGCTGAACATCTGGAAACAACTTATCAAGCCACGGTAACAGGCGGGTTCATCCGCGAAGCCGCCGAAGTCTATAAGCAGCGTTCTTTACTAAGATGACACCTTAAACACCTCTGCGCCTTTGTGTCGTTGAGTCTTTGTGTTAAAAATCTCTCTGCAGTTCAATTTAGCTTTCCACAATCCGCACCGCCTCCGGCAAATACGTCCACGCCAACCGCACCAACTGCCAGTAAACCCCTTCCGCCTCTTGTGGAGCCAGCACCACGCCCTTATGAAAAGTCCCTGCTGCCCGTTCCCACATCCATAAATCCTCACCGTAGGATTTAATCTTTGGCTGGTCGCCCAGCTTATCAAAATTAACTTTCTGGAACCCCGCGACAATCGCCTCGTAATCCGCTTGGCTGACGAGAGATTGCAGCGGCTTATTGTCAAACCGTCCTCGAAACGCCACTTCCAAATTCGCGCCGACCGAACCCCTTCGGATCAGCGTTGCCACCGAATCATGCGCCCGCCGGTCATGATAACGAATGGTCAACCGGTACACTGCCCGCACCCCCGGTTGCAGTGCCAGCTTACCCATCGCGGGCAGCTTCATCTGGTCAACAATCGTCGTCAATAACGAAGCGATGTACTCCACAAAAACGTATCCGATCTATTACAAAGTTTGAATCCAGTTTGCACTTTCAAACCGCGCCTTCACAAATCGGGTTCATGAAGGTTCACGTTACTTGTTCCTGCCTGTTTTACAGGCAATTTTGTTACGAAACGTCTAGCACTACTTTGCCGAACACCTCAAACTGTTCCAGCATCTCTACACCCTTGCGAACATCATCCAGTTTCAACACGGCTCCGATAACAGGTTTTAACTTGCCAGCAAACACAAGATTCATCACCTTGATAAAGTCCTGATGTGGCCCCATCGTACTACCGATGATGCTCACCTGCTTCGTAAATATGAGTCGCAAATCCAGTTCCACCATCGGCCCACTGGTATTCCCCACCACCAAAACCCGTCCGCCAATCCTCGCCGACCGGATGCTGTCAATAAACGTCGCCGACCCTACATTATCAACCACCACATCCACACCTTGCTTGTTGGTCATCTGGTACACAACCTTCGACCATTGTGGTGTTTCGGCTCGGTTAATCGTAATATCTGCACCCAGTTCCTTGGCTTTGGCGCACTTTTCCGCATCGCTTCCGACTACGTATACGGTTGCCCCTGCCAACTTCGCAATCTGGATACTGGCACTGTTCACCCCACCCCCTGCCCCCACAATCAGCACCGTCTCACCCGGTTTCAAACCGCCCCGTGTAATCAACGAATGCCATGCCGTCACGTAAACCAAACCCGCCGCTGCCGCTTCATGAAACCCGACCTGCTCCGGCATCTTCATCAGGTTTCGCTGTGGCAAGACCACGTACTCCGCCGCTACCCCCGGCACAGTTTCCCCTAACAAATGAATCCGTGACTGATTTTCGAGTCCTGTCATTAAAGCCGGGCTATCTTTATCGACAATCGTTGGGTCAATGCAAACTCGGTCGCCAACTTGGTACTGTGTAACGCCCTCGCCAACTTGATCAACCACCCCCGCCCCGTCCGCACACATAATATGCGGCATATTCAGCTTCAGCCCTGCCCAGCCTGCCCGTACCCATAAATCCAGCCGGTTTAAAGCCACCGCCTTCATTTGGATACGAACTTCCCCCGCCGCTAGTTCTGGCACCGCCAAATCATTCACCACCTGCACGACATCAATCCCGCCATGCCCCGTAATCACCGCTGCTTTCATTCGAAAACATCCTTATTCAGACCTAAAAATAACCTTCTTATAGATGTCACGAACACCAATTGAACATCCAATCGACAATAAGTTCAGTTGAGCATCTAAAGTGTTAAAATCCTGAATAATCCACTGGTCAGATTGCCGTTGATAATGTTCAACTTGAGCATTATCTTGAGCAATCAACACATATTCCTGCAACGAAGCAATACGACGATAAAATAATGCCTTCCTGCCACGGTCATACTTTTCAGTCGAGGCAGACAACACTTCGATGATGACTGTTGGATTTAGCAGCGTATCAAGCTGGGTATCCTCAAACTCAGGTGTTCCGCAAACAACGACGACATCTGGATAAGTGTAGAGTTCAGTTGAAGGAATTTTTACACGCATGTCGCTCTGGTAAACTTCACACGGTTGGTTATCAAGCTGATTACCCAAGTGCCGACTTGTATTTTGGGCAATAAGGTTATGTTCACGGCTTGCCCCCGACATAGCGAAAATTTCACCACGGAAATACTCGTGCTTTTCCTCACTTGCTCGCTCCAAGCGAAGATATTCCTCTGGTGTCACAAACTTGGGTAAAGCCATACTTCAATCCCTCCTCATCCGTTTACTACCGCAAACCGAGTTCATTCCGTGCAATCACCAACCGCTGTACTTCGCTCGTACCTTCATAAATCTCGGTAATCTTCGCATCACGGAAATATCGCTCGACTGGCAGTTCCTTGCTGTAGCCCATCCCGCCGTGAATTTGCACCGCTTGATGGGCAACAAACATCGCCGTTTCGCTGGCAAACAACTTCGCCATGCTCGCTTCCAATGTGTACCGTTCGCCGGTTAGTTTATTTCGTTCCTTCGCCAGCACCGCGTTATAAATCAGTTGTCGGCTGGCCTCAATCCGTGTCTTCATATCCGCAATCTTCTGCTGAATCATCTGGAATGACCCGATTGGCTCACCGAACGCCTGCCGGTCACGCGCATACTGCACACTCGCCTCGTAAGCCGCCTCCGCAATCCCCAACGCCTGTGAAGCAATCCCAATGCGCCCTGCATCCAGAACCGTCATCGCAATCTTGAAGCCTTCGCCCACCTTGCCCAGCACATTCTCTACCGGACACAGATAATTGTCGTAAACAATCTCACTGGTCGCACTCGCCCGAATACCCATCTTCGGTTCTTTCTTCCCACGTATGAACCCCGGTTGATGAGCATCAATCAAGAACGCCGTAATCCCCTTGTTGCCTTTTTCCGGCTCAGTCATCGTAAACAGTACTAACGCATCCGCCACTGGCCCACTCGTCACCCAGCTTTTCCGCCCGTTAATCACATAATGCGTACCGGCTTCGTTCAGTACCGCACGGCTTTGCATCGTCGCCGCATCGCTGCCGGACATCGGCTCGGTCAAGCTGTATGCCCCGATCTTCTCACCGCTGGCAACCGGAACCAGAAACTGCTGCTTCTGTTCCTCAGTCCCGAACTTCATCAATCCGTGGCAGTAAAGCGAATTATTCACGCTCACAATCGTACTGTGGCTGGCATCCGCCTTCGCTACTTCGATCATCGTCAGCACGTAGGCCAGTGTATCCATACCCACACCGCCATATTCTTCCGGCACTTCAATCCCCATCAACCCCATCGCACCCATTTGCTTAATCGTCGTCAGTGGAAATTCGCCCGACTCATCAAACTCCGCCGCAATTGGCACGATCTCTTTTTGGGCAAATTTTCGTACTGCGTCCTGCAGCGCCAAATGTTCATCGGTCAGTTGTAAACTTAAATTTGAAGAATGAACTGTGCTAACCATGAAGTCTAGTACCTCAAATAAATGGACTTTGTTACCTGAATTATAGCACCCTGCTGCTGTATAATGCGTCTCATGATTGGCAAATTATGCTTTAAGGAACGTTAAAATGACCCCTATTAAAATTGACCATGTTGCCGTAGTTGTAGATGACCTTGATGCTGCCCTCAACTTTTGGCAAAACGCATTGGGTCTCCCGCTGCAAGGTACCGAATCAAATGAACACGAAGCCGTTGACATCGCATTCCTACCCGTTGGTGAATCACGCATCGAACTCCTTAAACCCACCACAGACGACAGTGGTATCGCCAAATATCTCGCCAAACGTGGTGCTGGTATGCATCATCTCTGCCTTGCCGTCGCCGATATTGAAGCCGCCATGTCCCATATCACCGCACAGGGCATCCAACTCATTAACGAAACCCCGCGCCAACGTGAAGATGGCACACGTTACGCATTCGTTCACCCCAAAAGTACTGGCGGTGTAATGGTAGAATTGTACGAATTACCGAAAGGCAACCATTAATGCATCGTCTCGCAATTCTGTTTTTATTCCTCGTAACCTCCGGTTCAGCCCTCGCCCAATCTTTGGATTGTGTCGCGTTTACGCAAAATGTGATCGAAACCACCCGCGAAGCCTGTTCGACACTTGAGCAAAACCAAGCCTGTTATGGCAACGCCATTGTCGAAGTGCAGCCTCGCCCGAATGTCCGGCTCGACTTCTCGGAATCTGGTGACATCGTATCGCTAGCAGCCTTCGAATCGATCAGCACCGCCGCTTTCGATGCCGATGACGAAACTTGGGGCATGTCCCTTATGAACATTCGCTCTGACATCGCCGAAGGTCATCTCACCGCCCTCGCCTTTGGGCAGACTACAGTTCAAAATAACAGTGAAGCCTCGGCGGACTTTGTAGCAGTCGAAATCACCGTTACTGAACCGACTGGCGCTAACCTCCGTGCTGAACCGAAAGCTGATGCTGCCATTGTTCGTGGTGTGTATAGTGGTGATCGTTTGCAAGCTATTGGTCGCCTTGAAGATACATCTTGGGTTCGTATCGCCGATGGATGGCTCTCGATTGATGTCATCCGTAACGCCCCCGAATTAAGCCAGCTACAGGTACTTGAACCTGACAGCCAGATTGCCGATGTCTTCGCACCCCTGCAATCCATTGGCCTCCGCACCGGTTTAGATGATGCGCCTTGTGCCGCTGCACCCGAAAGTGGCTTGTTATTACAAACACCGGTTGGTGTCTCCACCAATCTCGAAGTGAATAGTGCCGGTCTCACTCTCTCCGGCACGCTCTTGCTGCAAACCACCGCTGACGGAAAAACCATCCTCAGCTTACTCGAAGGTGAACTTTTATATAACAATGGTTATCGCCTCAAACCCGCTGAAAGTATCGAGTATGGCTTTCAAGGCAGCACCATTCTCTACACACCGCCTGTCGAATACGACTACGCCAACGCCCGCTACTTACCGCTGGTATTGTTACCCCGCGAATTTGAACTACCGTTCTCGCTCGGTGGTGTCATCTTCCCCTTTACCCCCGGCACAGGCTTCCTCCAAACCTTTACCGCAGACTCGCCCTGTGTCGCGGCTTGGACTGTTGATGTCAATTTACGCAGCGGCCCCGGTACGAATTACCCCATTCGTCGTGGTGTAACTGGCGGCTACTACGGCAACCCGGATGCCCGTGCTATCGGCTCGGATGGCGCAGTTTGGTGGCGTTTAGGTGAAGGTGTATGGATCGCCGCAGACAATACTGCCGCTGCTGGTGCTTGTGGAAACTTGCCCCTCGTTTCGCCTCCGCCCCTCCCTGCTGGCTAACCATTTTGTGACAATGGCGGTCGGATAATGACCGCCATTGTCCCCCAAAACGCCGCTTGAAATTGAATGATTGTCCATGTGTAGTGGTCAAATAAGCCGATGACCAGAAACGCCGTAATGATGCCAATACCAGCGGCATAATAAAACATCTGCGTACTTGCCTCACTACGTCTGACGTTTTGGATACCCCCTCGAATCGCTAGCTGAATGATGCTAACGAACAATCCTAATCCAATTGCGCCCAACTCCGACCAAGCCGCAAGATAGATGTTATGAACAGGCTGCCCTTTCAAGTCAAAATCCGTCTTGGATAAATATTTGGCCGCATACCACGGATAGTTTCCGATCCCCGTTCCCAATATTGGCGACTCTCGAACGGCCTCAATCGCAATTTGGTTATAAACGGCTCGGTCGCTGGTTGACCGCTGTTCGACCGACTCATCCCCAACACCCGCCCTTGCCGCTAAAAATGGCTGATAGATCGTCCAAAAAAGGCCAAGTGTAATCGCCAGCACGCCGATACTAAATATCCCTCGTATCAATCTCGAACGCTCAATACGCCAAACTCGAAAAGTTGCCAGCAATATCACACTGATACTGGCACCGAATCCTAACCATGCGCTGCGTGAAAACGTCAGCAAAAAAGTCCAAAAGCCGAACACAAGTAAACCCAAAATGAGCCACCAATACCGCCGTGATGATGTCATCACCCCCACAAATGCCACACTCAGCGCCATCAAGAAAAATCCGGCTAGCATGTTTGGATGTGGCAGCAGTCCATACGGTCGCAGCCACCGAGTATCGCCCGCTTGCACGACCACCGTTCCCGAAGCAGCCGGATTGAACCGAAACTCCCCCAAAGCGGATAAGCCGATTGGCGCTTGAAATGTCACTTGCCCCGCAGCAACTAGGCTATTCCACACCAAACCCACAATCAGCGTTATGCCGATCCACTTAATCGGAACTTCTGAACAAGCAGTTGCCAGCGCAAACAAGATAACCAAGATGAACGGAACAGCCGCGCTAAGGGTTGCCGAAGGGTAACTAACCCGTTTATAGCTCCACACCCACGACAGCAATATCCATCCGGCAAATATCACGCACATAGCAACCCACATTCTCGCTGCCTTGCTACCCCACAACCGCCGAATACCCGCGAATCCGCTAACCATCCACCAAATCACCGTCCACAACATCGGCCAAAAAACTACAAAGCCTGCGCTGTAAAACGTGCTGAAATCAGCCATGCCCAGCGTATTCACCCTCGGAAACCGGTACCACACGGGCAGGAATAAACACGTCAACAAAATGCCCAAGTGAATAGGGACAAGTTGATAACGTTTGTAAAACCGGTAGATAGTCATAATGGCTCACACGATAGTTGGCTCCAGCGTTTAATCCTACCCGATTATTGAGGAAAATGTCCGACCTATCATTTCAAAAATTGGCAGGTAAGATATACCCCCACGGGTATGTCATTATAGCAGGAGGATGATATGACAGACGAAACCATTCAACCTGTAGAACACGATTTGAAATGTGAATACAACACCAAAACGTTGCACCGTATTCGTCGTATTCAAGGGCAGCTAAACGCACTTGAAAAGATGATCGAAGCCGATGAAGGCAGTTGCGAAGATCGTGTCATTCGCGCCCGAACGGTCGAAAAAGGCATGACCAGCTTAATCACGCATTTGGTGGAATGCTATCTCGTGAACACCGCCCGTCACGAAATGGCAGATGATCCCGAAAACACCACACGTGAACTCAGCCGCATTTTTGACTTACTCAACCACTAATGACACCGCAGAAAGAGGTATCACATGCGATTTGTTATTTTGATGTCGTTCATGTTATTAGCACTAGGGGCTAAACTCTCCGCCCATGACGCGACACCCATACCCGTAGCAAAGCCCAAATACACAGTCAAAGTGTCAACTGATGGGGCAACTGTTGAAGCCACAAAACCGTTTACCCTAACGTTTCAAATCGATGACGCAAACACGGGTACGCCAATAACAGCATTTGATGAAGTGCATACCAAACTGTTGCATCTCATTATTGTCAGCGAGGATTTATCCGTGTTCATACATCTCCATCCCGTGTATCAAGGCAACGGTGTATTCCAGTTAAACGATGTAATGCTGCCAAACGCAGCCAACTACGTCGTCTTTACCGATTTCACCCCGACCGGTGATACCCAGCAGGTCGTACGAAGTGAGTTGGCTGTCTCCGGCGCACAATCCACTCATGCACACCTGAATTCCAGTTCGCCAGAAGTATCAGTCGGTGACTTAAAAATCACGCTCGATGCCACCGCTCAGTTCACCGTAGGATCGGAAACAACGCTGAATTTCCATGTCACGAACGCTGCTACCGGGGTAGATGTAACCAACTTGGAGGAATATTTAGGAGCCGCTGGGCATCTGGTCATCCTTGATCCCGCAGCGCAAACCTATATCCACACCCACCCCGCCGGACATGATATGGCAGCGATGAGCGGCATGGATCATGCGGTGACTGCTACACCCTTGACGAGTGGTATGGACACGAATATGAATTATGGGCCACATCTCCAATTTGAAGCTGTATTCCCGATGGAAGGGCTTTGGGTGATGTGGTTACAAGTGCAATATCAAGGTGAAATTTACACCTTCCCCTATGTAGTAGAAGTTTCCGGTGAGGCTGGCGCTGCACCCTCAGCGCATAGCCACGGTTAGAGGATTTGATGATGACAGTACAAACAATTGACCTCCCCATCACAGGCATGACCTGTGCCAACTGCGCCCGAACGGTCGAGCGCACCTTAACCAAAATACCCGGTGTCGAAACGGCAAATGTCAACTTTGCCACCGAACGCGCTCAAGTGTCATTCGATCCCTCGTCGCTCAAAGTCACGGATATGATCGAACGTATCGACAAAGCAGGCTATGGTGTGGCGCAGGCAACCATCGACTTGCCGATTACAGGCATGACCTGCGCGAGCTGTGTCCGTAACGTTGAACGCGCCATCAACCGACAATCCGGTGTTTTGGGCGTGAACGTGAACCTTGCTACGGAGAAAGCGACCGTTTCATACCTCCCCGGCACTGTCCGGCGTGCCGACCTCATTCAGGCCGTCGAAAATGCGGGTTACGGTGTACTCGACCTCGCCAACGTTAAAGAACCAGAAGATGCCGAACGCGCCGCCCGCCAAGCGGAGATTGACCGTCAACACCGCTTGGTACTGGTCGGCGCAGTGTTCACTATTCCGCTTTTCATCCTCAGCATGGTGCGTGATCTTGTGATGGCAAGTGCAGCCGGAAGTGTCACCGCCATGTCCGGCATGGACATGCAGCCAGTCGTTAATCCGGCGGTCGCATGGCTTATATGGGCCGGTTGGCCGTTCGTCTTTGGCCTGTTGGCGACACCGGTGCAGTTTTTGCTCGGTCGCCAATACATCGTTGGAGCGTACAAAGCGGCGCGTAATCGCACCACCAACATGGATACACTAATCGCGTTGGGTTCATCCACCGCTTATATCTATAGTCTTGTCGTCCTAGTTGCAATATTACTTGGCAAAGCGAATGTCGTCGGCGAACACGTCTACTTCGAGACAGCCGCTGTCATCCTACTGCTCATCACGTTAGGCAAACTGCTGGAAGCCCGTGCCAAAGGCCGCACCAGTGAAGCCATCAAGTCGCTGATTGGTCTTGCTCCCAAAACAGCAACCCTCCTGCGCGATGGCAATGAGGTCGAAGTCCTGATCGATACCGTTATCGAAGGCGACCGCCTGATCGTCCGCCCCGGCGAACGCATCCCTACCGATGGCATCATCATCGAAGGCCGATCATCGGTCGACGAGTCCATGTTGACCGGTGAAAGTCTGCCAGTCAACAAAAAAGTTGGCAGCAAAGTGATTGGCGCGACCGTCAACAAAGAAGGCCGCTTGGTGGTCGAAGCCACTGCCGTCGGTTCGCGCACGGCACTGTCACAAATCATCCGCCTTGTCGAACAGGCTCAAGGCTCAAAAGCCCCTATCCAACGGGTAGCCGATCAGGTATCGAGCGTGTTCGTGCCTATCGTCCTCCTCTTAGCCGCACTCACGTTTGTCGGTTGGCTGGTTATTGGGCAAGCTGTATTCACGACAGCGATGGTACATGCAGTAGCCGTTTTGGTAATCGCCTGCCCCTGTGCGCTGGGTTTAGCAACACCGACTGCCATTATGGTCGGTACAGGCAAAGGTGCTGAAATGGGCATCCTTTTTAAGAACAGTGAGGCGCTTGAAAACGCTCACCGCCTCCAAATCGTGGCGCTGGATAAAACGGGTACACTCACCAAAGGCCAGCCAAGTGTGACCGAAATCATTGCTTTGAACGGCTTTGCACAAGCCGATTTGCTGCGACTCGCCGCCAGTGCCGAACGCGGCAGCGAACATCCTCTAGCGGAAGCTGTCGTAAAAGCCGCTGAACAGGAAGGACTCAAGCCAGCCCAACCGCAGAGTTTCGAATCGCTATCCGGTCGTGGTATTCGCGCATTCGTTGAAGGCCATGAAATTCTGATCGGCAGTCCGCGCTTTATCGGCGAACAGGGCATTCCAACAAACGCCTTTGATGAGACCATTGCTCGTCTGCAAGCAACGGGGCAAACGGCAGTTGTGGTTTTGGTCGATAACCAACCCGCAGGAATCCTCGGTATCGCCGATACACTCAAGGATGAATCCCGTGAAGCGGTCGCCACTCTTCAAGCGTTGGGGTTAGAAGTCGTCATGATAACGGGCGACAATCAGCGCACGGCTGAAGCCATCGCCGCTCAGGCGGGTATTAAGCGTGTACTAGCCGATGTGCTACCGGGACAAAAAGCGGAAGCCATCCAAAAACTGCAATCGGGTGGCAAAAAAGTAGCGATGGTTGGCGACGGCATTAACGATGCCCCTGCCCTCGCTCAAGCCGATGTTGGCATCGCCATTGGAACCGGCACAGATATTGCGATGGAAGCCAGCGACCTCACCCTCATGAGCGGGGATTTGCTAGGCGTATCACGAGCCATCA
Source organism: Chloroflexota bacterium (assembly GCA_020161935.1). GTDB lineage: Bacteria > Chloroflexota > Anaerolineae > Aggregatilineales > Phototrophicaceae > CFX2. The sequence goes on along the minus strand of JAIUNI010000005.1, from coordinate 336,693 downwards.
GCTTAAGCAAAATGACCATGCGGACGATCTACCAGAATCTATTCTGGGCGTTCATCTACAACATCATCCTCATTCCGGTAGCCGTGTTGGGGCTGCTCGTCCCGATGCTCGCCGCTGGTGCGATGGCCTTCAGCAGCGTCTTCGTGGTCAGCAACAGCCTGCGCCTACGCGGAAAACGGATGAACAGCGCAGCGGGTGAGCAACAGAAAACAGGTGTACTTGCCACTGCAAAGGTGCCTCAACCTCAATAGTCGGTGATCTATCCTAAGCAGGCAACACAGCGTTACTTTCAAGCTGTGTTGCCTCAGTCGTGTTTATCAAGAGTTTGTGCACGCTTGCTCTTGCCAGCACTTCACAGTTAATTAATCAGAATGCTCACTACGACTTATAGACCTGATGATAGTAGTCGCATAAGTGATTGATGGGACACTGGTTACATTTAGGCGCGTTCCAGGTACAAATCCTTTGCCCGTGTCGAAGGCACGTCACATGAAAGTTAAACAAAATATGCGGCTCATTCGGAAGAATCTTGAGGAGAAGCATATGAGCCTTATCGGCACTGGTACGCGGTGGAATTAAACCTGTTCGCAGGCTAACACGGTGAACATGCGTATCAACAGGCATAATTGCCTTACTAAAATTAAAAAGTAGAACTAAGGATGCTGTTTTAATGCCTACCCCCGTGAGCGAACGTAACCACCGTAAACCCTCGTCAACAGGAAGGTTTTCCAAGAAGTCGATATTGGCTTCACCCCGTTCTTCAATAATCTTCGCGAGCGTGGCTTTGATATATGGCGCTTTGACTTCAGGGTAATTGGATGGAGCAATCAATTCGGTGAGTTTGGCGGTGTCGCCATCGCGAATCGCTTCCCATGAACCGTAATAATCCCACATCCGTGTAAAGGCTAACTTCTCGTTCGCGGCAGTTGTCCGGTGGGACAGAATCGTCATAATCAGTTCGGTCATCGCATCGCGCCGCGTTGGCTTAAGCGAGCGTTCACCATACATTTTTAGAAAAATTTCGTACATATCCATCGCTTTTTCTTGCAGAGTCGATTTAATTTCTGGAAACATACGCATTCCTCAGCTTCGTTTATTTGTCTGGTTGTAACACACCTCGGCAACCATCTACAGAACCGGGTGGCTTATATGCCTATAGCTCCTACGACCCGTGTGAGTTGTCTACTACGCTTGAAAAGCGTAAAAGTTATCGAAGGGAGAGTAGAACGATAGCTGGAACATTTTCTAACGTTCACCAGTTTGAGGGTCAAACCTGTGGTTGAAAATATCCTCATCATTGAGAGTCGGTAAAACGCTCTTGTTATAATTACGGCGTACCAATCTCGAATGCGAGGAATGATCTATGTCCGCTATCCTTTTAATCGAAGATGATGCCACCATTGCTATGGGGGTGGAATACTCACTCAAGCAAGACGGTTTCCAGATCAGTTTGGCTTACCGCCTAGAAGAAGCCCGCGACCTGCTCAAACGCGACTCCTTTGATCTGGTACTGCTCGACCTCGGTCTACCGGATGGCAGCGGCTACGAGTTATGCAAGGAAATCCGTGCTGCCGGGGATACGCCCATCATCGTCCTCTCTGCCCGCGACGAAGAGGCTAGCATCGTCCTTAGCCTCGATCTGGGCGCAGACGACTACCTGACCAAGCCCTTCCGCTTGCGCGAGTTGATCTCACGCATGAAGGCTGTGATGCGGCGGCGCGGACCGGTCGAGGCATCAGATCACACACTTATCTGCGGGGACGTAACGGTAATTGCCCAGCAGGCCAAAGTTTACAAGAACGGCAGTGAGGTACTCCTAACGGCGCTGGAATATCGTCTGCTGCTCACCCTGTTCACCAATCAAGGCCGCGTACTCACCCGAGCCCAGATCTTGGCGCATATCTGGGATGTGGACGAGGATTTCGTCAACGACAACACCCTTACCGTCTATATCAAGCGCCTGCGCGAGAAGCTCGAGGATGACCCGCAGAACCCGGAACTAATTAAGACGGTGCGCGGCTTAGGCTATAAGGCAGGTGACTGACATGGATCTTCTCACACATATTGAAGACCGGCGTTTGCTGTATCGCATAGCTGTCCTATCGCTGGCCGCGCTCCTGCTAACCGCCGCTCTTGGCCTAGTCATGACGGTCTACGTGAATCGCGCACTTGCGGATACTTACGCCGGTATTGTCGGCACGGTAGCACAAAAATATCCCCAAGCTGAGGCGCGGGTGGTGCAGGATCTTAGTGCGCCGGATGCCCTCTCCGTCAGCTTGGGACATCAAGTGCTGGGTAGATATGGGCTGCAAGACTTAGGCGCAGCGCAAAGCGGTATCGGAGTCGGTCTGTTAGCACGTTTGCTGCCAGCCGGATTCGCGTTAACAGGACTAGCCTGTATCGGATTTGCCCTGCCGCTAGTAGGATACCGGCGTTCCATATCCACGCAAGTCGTCGGGCTGTCAGCTTACCTGCGCCAGATCGAAGCGGGTGATTACGCCTTAGATGTGCGTGACAACGGCGAAGGCAGTTTCAGCCTGCTAAAGAACGACCTTTACAAAGTCACCGTACGGTTGCGCGAACAGGCCGAGATGCTGCAAAAGGATAAGACCGCCCTCTCCAATCTAATCACTGATATTTCACACCAGATCAAAACGCCCCTCACCTCTATGGGAGTGCTTGCTGACCTGCTGGCTGAAGACCCGCCTGCGGAAGACCGCCGTGCCTTCGTCGAGCGGTTGCGTACCCAGCTTTGGCGCATCCAATGGTTGATAGCGGCACTGCTCAAGCTAGCCCGTTTGGATGCTGGCACGGCAGCTTTCAAGCGTGAGCCTGTGAAGCTCCGTGAGTTGGTGCGGCGTGCGCTGGAGCCGCTGGAGATCCCGCTCGAAATCAAAAAGCAGCGTCTCGAAGTCCACGGGGATGACGGCGCGAGCTTTACAGGCGACCTCAACTGGAGTGCCGAAGCCTTAACGAATGTCGTTAAAAACTGCGTGGAGCATACGCCAGAAGGTGGGAAGATTGAGATCGTTTACGCCGCGAACGTCCTGTATGCCGAGATCACCGTCAGAGATGACGGCGAAGGCATCCCCAGTAGGGACTTGCCCAACATCTTCAACCGCTTTTACCGGGGTACTAACGCGGGCGAAAATAGTGTCGGCATCGGGTTAGCGTTAGCCAAAGCGATCTTTAACGCTCAAGGTGGGGATATCGCCGTCCGCAGCCAGCGTGGTCTGGGAACCAGTTTCGAGATTCGCCTTTTCCGTGGCGTGGTTTAAGGCACGGTAGCTCCACAGCTTACTCCAACCGCCTACATTGATCCAAACACCCTGTAAAGTGAATAAATTGTCACAATTGCAGTCACCGGAGAGTCACCCACCACCGATATGCTGTGAAAGTCAGTACTATAAATTGGAGGTATGTCGTGGAAATTCTCAAGGTGAATAACCTTTCAAAGATATATGGCAAAGGCGATACGCAGATCAAAGCGATTGATAATGTCAGCTTCAGTGTGGAAAAGGGGGAGTTCGTCGCCATCGTCGGCTCATCCGGCTCGGGCAAATCGACACTGCTGCACATCTTAGGTGGGGTCGATACACCCACGTCCGGTCAGGTGCTGGTGGATGGCACAGACATCTTTAGTCTCGACCAGACCCAACTCGCCATTTTCCGTCGTCGTCAAATCGGGCTGATCTACCAGTTCTATAACCTGATCCCCATCCTTAACATGGAGGAGAATATTACCCTACCCCTGCTGCTCGACGGGCGCAGACTAGATGAGGCACACCTCAAAGAGATTGTGACCACATTAGGGTTGGCTGATCGAACCAAGCATCTGCCCAACCAACTATCGGGCGGACAGCAGCAGCGCGTCTCTATCGGGCGGGCGCTCATCAACAACCCCGCGCTCATGCTGGCCGACGAGCCGACCGGCAACCTTGATAGCAGTAACGCCAAAGAAATCATCTCCCTGCTCAAGCTCTCGAACCAGCGCTACCACCAAACATTGATCTTGGTAACGCACGACCGCGAAATCGCCTTACAAGCCGACCGCATTATCACCTTCGGCGACGGTCACATCATGCGAGACGAGGTGGTGCGGGCATGAACATCCTCACAACCTATACCCTGAAGTACCTGCGGCTGAATAAGAAGCGTACTGCCGTGACCATCTTGGGGGCGGTTCTGTCCTCTGCCCTAATCTGCGGGGTGCTGCTGCTGGGTCTCAGTTTCCAGAAGATGATGATCGACCACGAGATTTTCATGTCAGGGAGTTGGCATGCCCGGTTTCTCGCGGTACCGTTCGAAAAAGCGAAATATATCACCGAAAACAACGCCGTCGAGACATCAATGTTCAGTTCGTGGCTTGGGAACGCCACCTACGGCAGCCAGAACACCGTTCGACCCTATCTGTACATCACGGCCTATGACACACTTTCATTCCAAAATCGAAATATCAAGCTCATCACAGGTCGTTACCCTCAAAACGCGGATGAACTGCTCGTTTCGCCGGTGATGATAGGGGATTCTGGTCTCGGCTTGAAAGTCGGCTCCACTGTGGCGGTTACTTTCGGTCAGAGGGATATTCCCAACCACGATGAGATGGTCAAGGCATGGGGAGGCGAAGAATATGTGGCTCTGGCCGATGGGGAAACCTTTATCCCCTCCGTTTCTAAAACCTACACCGTAGTCGGATTGATGGTGCCGCTGGCCGACGAAACCAGTATGCCTGCAAGTTTCCCGGCCTTGACTTACCTTGACCCCGCACAATTGGCAGCAGCGGACAAGATGGATATTTCGATCCTTGCTCATGATCCGCACAGTATCTATAGCAGTGCGCCGCAAATGGCGGAAAGCATCGGGTTGGCGACAATCACGGGGCCAGACGGCCAGCCCACCGAAAGCATCGTCTATAACGAGGATTTATTGAGTTGGATGGGTGCTAGCAGCCATGATAACTACGCCCGTTTCTTCCCCGTGATCCTCGCCACCCTCATCATCCTGATTGTGTGCGGTTCGGCGTTCGTGATCTACAATGCTTTCGCCATCTCAATTGGTGATCGTAAGAAGCAGTTCGGCATGTTTGCCAGTGTCGGAGCGACCTCGGCGCAAATCCGCCGCATCGTGCTGATTGAAGCCGGGGTCATCGCCGCAATTGCTATTCCACTGGGCATCGTCGGGGCTATCATCGGGGTAGCAATCCTCTTGAAGCTCACGCAGGGAATCGTCGCGCAAGTGATCCTTGACGCGGAACAGGGGATGCCGCTGGTGGTGTCGCCACTGGTCATCGTCTTGACGGTGCTGTTTTCAGCAGTGACCATCGTGCTTTCGGCATGGGTTCCCGCCCGCCGTGCCGCCCGTGTTTCACCTATTGATGCCATCCGCCAGAGCGGGGAGGTCGAGGAAGGCAAGCTGCTCGACCTACGTACCAATCCGCTGATCCGGCGCATGTTCGGGTTCGAGGGTGAGTTGGCGCTTAAATCCCTCAAACGCGATCAGAAGCGTTACCGTACCACGGTGCTGTCGCTCATGATTAGCATTATCCTATTCGTAGCCTTCAACTCCTTGACGTTGTATACCAACACCACCCAAAACATAGCCGTCCAAGCGATGAACTTTGACCTGATGATCGACCTCGACTACCGCCAAACCCACGCCGAAGATTTTGCAGAGCGGGTCGTTCAACTGCCCGAAGTGCAGCGGGTTACGTTCCGACGCTCGCACTACTCAGAGTACATCCCTGAACGTTCCGTAATCACCGACCCTGCATACCAAGCGTTGCAGGAATTGACCAGTCTTGACAATCAATATCTGCCGACCGTTCGTGAAGACGGTACTTACGAGTTTGTACTGGAGGTAAATGCCGTTGGGCCGACCGAGTTTGCCCACTATGCCGGGCAGCTTGGTCTGGACTTAGCACAGTATTCCGATCCATCCAAACCGCTGGCGATCTTGGTCAACCATATCACCCTGCGCCAGAGTGGAAAACTGTACGATTTCGACTTATTCAACCTCAAGCCGGGCGATACGATTACAGCCAACAGGATGCAGGGCTGGCCTTCCCCTCAAACCGGAGGCGATGCAATAGACAGCCTGACATGGACGGTGGGTACCGTCACCGAGGAAACCCCTCTCGGCTTCATGGGCATGACGTTGACTCCGACTTTGTTCGTCTCGGATGCTGTCTTTGACAGTTTGAGCGACCAGATGGTGCAGCTTGGCCCCATCAATCCCGGCAACATGACCCTGAAAAGCGATGACCCGGATACGGCACTTGTAGCCATCGAACGGCTCTACAAATCCACGGTTGGGGGCAACTTCTCCTACCAATCGATGAAGGAGTTCAACCAGAGTAACAGCCTACAAACGCTGCTGACGAACCTGTTCTTCTATGGGTTCATGACGCTGATTACACTAATCGGGGTGACCAATATCGTCAACACCCTCGATACCAGCATCAAACTGCGTCGGCGCGAGTTCGCCATGCTCAAATCGGTCGGGCTAACACCGGCTGGCTTCCGGCGGATGCTGCGTTATGAGAGTCTGTTCTACGGTCTGACCGCCCTACTGTATGGCCTGCCCATCGCCATCGCCGTGAGCGTGTTCATCTACTCCCAGTTCGGAAGTGGGGTCGGCACGTTTAACTTCACCCTGCCGTGGGGAGCGATTGCGGCCTGCATCATCGGCATCTTAGCAATCGTATTCGTCACCATGATGATCTCCGGCGCGACTATCCGCAACGACAACATCGTGGACACGATCAAAGAACAAAATCTGTAGGAGCATCATTCGTCTGCAATCAGCATTTAAAAGAGGAGTTCAGAATGTCAAAGCGACTCTGGTTTATTCAGGCCGCCCTATTAACAGCCACCCTATCGCTCACCGCCTGCTCGCTTACCGCCTCGCCCACAACTGCGCCGACCGCAGCGGTTCAATCCACGACCGTTCCAACCGTCATCCCAGCAGCGGATCAGCCAACAACCGCTCCGGTTACAACGGCAGCAGTCGCCCAACCAACCACCGTTCAGCCCGGTAATATATCGATTAAGGTCGGTTTAGTGACCAATGTCAGTGGCCTGAACGATCAAGCATTCAACCAGTTAGCATGGGCAGGCATACAAAAAGCCGCCACCGACATGGGCTTCAAGGTGAAATTCGTTGAATCCACGCAGCCTACCGACTACGAAAAGAATATTGATGCGTTAGCAACCGAAGGCTACAACGTCATCATCACCGTCGGTTCCTTGATGGGCGATGCCACGGTTTTGAAAGCCAAACAGTATCCTAATATCAAATTCGCTATCATCGACAGCGACTACCTCCCTTCCACTGGCGCACAGTATGATGCCAATTTGACTAACCTCACCAGCCTCATGTTCGCGGAAGAACAAATGGGTTTCCTCGCGGGTGTCTTAGCAGGTGGCATGTCTAAGTCGGGTTTTGTATGCTCCATCTCCAGTCTGAAAACCCCGCGAAGTGACCGCTACATCATGAGCTTCCGTGCCGGTGCGGTCTGGCAAGCCGGCGAGGACATGAAGGGCATGAACAACTACATCAATATTCAGACGACCGATAGCAACATCCCGAACTTCATGGACCCCACCGGCGGGAAGGATACCGCGCAGGACCTGATCAACGCGGGCTGCGATGTCATCTTCGGTGTTGCCGCTAACGGGGCGCTGCTGGCTGCTAAGGAAAACAACCTGATGGCAATCGGCTTCGATGTTGACCAGTACAACACCTATCCTGCGGCGCAGACCGCGCTGCTATCCTCCACGAAGAAGAACGTGGATGTCGCCGTCTATAACTACCTGAAAACAGTCGCCGATGGTTCTGTCCAAGCTGGCATCATTACCGGCACACTGCAAAACGGGGGTGTCAGCCTCGCGCCCTTCCATGATTGGGACAGCCAGATCCCCGTTGACCTAAAGGCTCGTATCCAACAAGCAAGCGATGGCATTAAGAACGGTTCCATTACGCTTGATGTCCCCTAGTGAAGTAAAGCATCGCTAAAGGGGTGCTGTACTCACTAGGGTACAGCACCCTGAAAGGCTTGTCCGCTAATCAGTACGCTTTAATAATTAAACAGGGAATATAGATTCTGGTCTTTTATGATGAACGGGTAGACAGAAACAACTCACCCTGCAAGGTTTAGCCACTGCCGTACTTTTCTGTGTTTGGCGGTCTTATCCCTTCAATTTGCGATCATCTCAACCTAATAAAACAATCAAAAAAATACTTCATCTGCTTTTTCATCTCAAGGTAGTGGTCATATGGTAAGTGATAAATCATTGCTCTAACACAAACAGAATCCATCGTGTAGGGACGAGATACATCTCGTCCGCGCCACCGTTTCACACATACCACTTACTTTGTAACCACCACCCATCTCAAATTCTTATGAGTGATTGAAGAATAACCTTTATTGTGCCTCCGCAAAAGTCTACACGCATATTCCGATATATAATAAGCAGGCTAAACCGGTGTAGTACCCCGAAGAAAGTCCTCAAAATGAACCCCAAATACAATGAGACAGAAATCAAACTGTACGCGCCCGACTTAGCGGCTGTCCAGCATCGGTTGGAAGCTGCCGGAGCACAACTGACCGCGCCCCGCGTATATGAACGCAACGTCCGCTATGACAACAGGGAACGTACCCTGACCCCGCATGGCATGGTTGTTCGCCTGCGCGAAGATACCCGCGTGCGGCTCACCTATAAAGATGACGGCACGGTTGACAATGGCGTGGTCAGCCGCTTTGAGGCTGAGGTGGAAGTCAGCGACTTTGCGGCGATGGAAACCATTCTCGGTAAATTGGGTTATACACCTTATCTCATCTATGAGAAGTACCGCACAACTTATGAACTAAACGGCACGGAAATTGTCTTGGATGAAATGCCCTACGGCAACTTTGTCGAGATCGAAGGTGACAAAGATGCTATCGAGCAGGTGATGACTGTGCTTGAGTTAGGTTCAGCCAAGCGTTACGATGGAAGTTACTCAACACTGTTTGAGCGTATACGCAAAAAGCGTGGATTAGCATTTACGGATTTAACCTTCGCCCATTTTCAAGGCGTGACGGTATCTGAAGCAGACTTTGAAGCCTAAAGCCGTAGAAAATGCAACCGCGCAACCAGCGAATCAATTAGCGCTGCCAAGCAAAGGGGTGAAAAATGACAACCACGTTACCGGAAAAGAAAAGAGTACAGGAGCGCAAAGAACGCTTTGCGACTTCATCCGACATCGAGTTGAAGCGCCTTTACCGGCCTGAAGATGCCCCCGCCGACTATGCCAGCGCACTCGGCGAGCCGGGGGAATATCCTTTCACACGCGGCGTTCAGCCCACCATGTACCGGGGTCGCTTCTGGACGATGCGCCAATACGCAGGCTATGCCACTGCCGAAGAATCGAACGCCCGCTATCGCTACCTCCTCGAACAGGGGCAAACCGGCTTGTCGGTCGCCTTCGATTTACCCACGCAAATTGGCTACGATGCCGATGACCCGATGGCCTTGGGCGAGGTGGGTAAAGTCGGCGTGAGCATCAGCAGCATTCACGATATGGCGCGGCTGTTTGAAGCCATTCCCCTCGATAAAGTCTCCACCAGCATGACAATCAACGCCCCCGCAACCGTTCTACTCGCAATGTATATCGCCGTAGGCAAGAAGCAGGGCGTAAATGCCGACAAGCTGCGTGGAACTGTTCAAAACGACATCCTCAAAGAATACATCGCACGCGGCACCTATATCTTCCCGCCGACCCCATCGCTCCGCCTCATCACCGACCTGTTCGCCTACTGCAAAATCGATGTACCGCAGTGGAATACCATCAGCATCAGCGGCTATCATATCCGCGAAGCCGGTTGTACCGCCGTGCAGGAAGTCGCCTTCACCCTCGCCAATGGCATCGCCTACGTACAGGCTGCGATAGACGCGGGCTTGGATGTCGATGATTTTGCCCCTCAGCTTTCGTTCTTCTTCAACGCCCACAACCAATTCTTGGAAGAAGTCGCCAAGTTCCGCGCGGCACGCAAGTTATGGGCGATCATCATGCGTGAACGGTTCGGCGCAAAGAACCCGCGCAGTTGGCAGCTCAAATTCCACACCCAAACCGGCGGCAGCACCCTAACCGCGCAGCAGCCGGAAAACAACATCGTCCGCGTCGCCCTTCAAGCATTCGCCGCTGTCATGGGCGGCACGCAATCACTGCATACCAACAGCATGGACGAAGCCCTCGCCCTGCCCACCGAGAAAGCCGTACAGGTCGCCCTCCGCACACAGCAGATCATCGCCCACGAAACGGGTGTCGCCGATACGGTCGATCCGTTAGCCGGTAGCTACGTCATCGAAAGCCTGACCGACGAAATCGTTCAGCGCGCCCAAAATTACATCCAGCGCATCGACGACATGGGCGGCGCACTCAAGGCCATCGAAGCGGGATTTATTAACCTCGAAATTCAAGATGCCGCCTACGAGTATCTGAAAGCCGTTGAAAGCGGCGAACAGGTTATCGTCGGTATGAACCAATTCACCATCGAGGATGAAGCCCAACCGGAGTTGCTCCGTGTCAATCCAGCCATCGAGGCCAGCCAACGTGCAAAACTCGCCGACATGCGGGCAAAACGCGATAACTCAAAGGTCTCCGAACTGCGTGGTCAGCTTGAAACCGCCGCCCGTGGCAAAGACAACCTCATGCCCATCCTCGTCACCTGTGTCGAAAATGAAGTCACCCTCGGCGAAATCTGCCACACCCTGCGCGGCGTATTCAGCGAATACCGCCCCAACATCAGCGTCTAACACTTAAAAACGACGGTTGTTATTGACTACAACCGTCGTTTCTTTCACATCCACCAAATAAAAACTTGCCGTCACCCTCCCTCAAAAGTTTGTAAACTCAAACCATCGAATCAGAATTTTTGTGCTACAATATCCCTTGTAGTGGTTACATGGTAAATAGTGATCATTTCATTCGACAAACTCATTTGTAGGGACGCGAGACAGCGCGTCCGTGCCACTAACCACAGGCATCATAATTCTTGTATTCTCTTGGCGACTTGGCGGTTTAAATGAATTTCTCTGCTTTCTCTCTGTGTTCTTTGTGCCTCTGTGGTAAAAAATGTATTGCATTTGCCTTTGCACATTCGGCGAAACGCTCCCTCACAACCGCCGAACGTGACATAGCGGCGGATCGCTCCCGTAATTCCGCTGCATTTGTGTCATTTCAGCGCCGCGCTCCCTCACTTCCGCCGCCACAAAACATCACTTCGGCGGATATACGGGAGAATCCCGCCAGTCAATTCGGCGGGAAAATTGCGAATTTTGCGAATTTTATGCAGTTTACGAAGAATCGATCTCGGTGTTTCGTCCAATAATTTGATATATCGAACTGCGGGATTGTAGGGGAGCCTCTCTGTGCGCTCCCATTGAGATTTTGACCAGCTAAAAACTAAACGAGGTGCTGCCAGCGGGCTAACTCAAGCACTTGCGGATTAACAACCGACGCAGGCCGCTTCCCCATCAAGATCGCAGCCACGTTAGCCGCCGCCTTAGACTGAAGTTCGGCCAGCGACTCTTCCGAGTAAAAGGCCAGATGCGGGGTCGCGATCAAATTAGGTTGGGCAAATAATGGGTGGGCAGCTTCCAGCGGTTCCGTCTCAAAAACATCCAACGCCGCCCCTGCAATCCACCCCTCTTGTAAAGCACGGAGCAGCGCCGGATGATCGACCAAGCCGCCCCGCGCCGTATTAATCAGGAACGCTGTGGGTTTCATCTGCCGCAGGCGTTCATCGTTCACCAACTGTCGTGTGGTCGGGTTGAGAGGCACATGGAGGCTAACAAAATCGGCCTGAGTAAATAGCGTATCCAGATTAACAAACTCAACATTCAATGCTTGTTCAGCGTAATTTTCGGGATGAGCAGTATGGGCAATCACCTTCAGGCCGAGGCTGGCAGCCTTCGCCGCCAGCGTTTGCCCGATCTTCCCGAACCCGACGATGCCAAGCACTTTACCACTCACACGGAAAAGCGGACGTGTCGCGTTCAACGCCCAATTACCCTGCCGCACAGCCGCGTTGTAATGGGTAATATTACGGGCACTCGCCAGCATCAGCGCCAGCGTATGCTCTGCCACTTCATCGAGACAGTAAGCCGGAACATTCGTCACCGGAATACCGAGTCGGGTCGCTTCGTCCACCGCGATATTATCCACGCCGATGCCGTAACGCCCGACCACCTGTAACTTTTCACCCGCTCGAATAACCGCATCGGACACTTTCTTGAAGCAGGTCAAAATCGCGTCCGCCTGCGGGACAAGACTCAGGAGTTCTTCCTCGTCCCCGCGTTCAGCCAGCAGCAGCCGCGCGTTAGCACCTCGCAGCACCGCTGCCTCAACCGCCGTCGTGGGCCATGTATAGTCGGTGACGAGGACAACTTTCTCAGTCATGCGCGTTTCCAATCACTTCCGGCTTTATTCACCAACCACAGGGTTGCTCAAAGTTCCCAGCTTCTCAATCGTCACATCCACCACATCCCCCGGCTTCATGTAGCGCTTCGGGTTACGCGCCATGCCGACACCGGGAGGCGTTCCGGTCGAAACAATATCACCGGGTTCGAGCGTCATGACTTCACTCAACGCTTCGACCAATTGGGGAATACCGAAAATCAGCTTATCGGTATTCGAGTCTTGCAGTACTTCGCCGTTAATCGTCAAGCTGATCGTCAATTTACCCGCGTCGCCAACTTCATCGCTGGTAACGATAGCCGGCCCCATCGGTGCAAACGTATCGAAGGTCTTACCCATCGTCCATTGGCTGATGCGTGTCTGGTAATCACGGGCGCTTACGTCGTTGATCGGCAGATAACCCGCGACGTAATCCAGCGCTTGATCTGCTGAGACATACCGCGCCGTCTTACCGATCACGAAACCCAGTTCGGCTTCATAATCGACCTCGTTGGTCACGTGCGGCAAAACGATCTTATCGCCCGTCGCGACCACCGTGTTCGCGTACTTCGAAAACACTATCGGGTATTTAGGAATAGGCTGTCCGGTTTCAGCCGCATGATCGCTGTAATTCAAGCCGATGCAAATAATCTTCCCCGGTCGTGGTATCGGAGCAAGGATTTTCACACTCGACACGGGCAAACCATCGCTCGCGCCGTCAACCGCCTTCTGTGCAGCAGCCAGCGTCGCCGTCCCACCCTCCAAGAAAGCGATCATATCGGTTGGCAGCGAGGCATCAACCTTTTGAAAGTCAATGACCTGCTCTTGCCCACCCTTGCTGACCAACGCCCCGATACGGGTGCTGCCGTTATGTGAAAAAGTAACGAGTTTCATGGTGTCTCCAAAGATTAATTCACCAGCCATAAATAAGGCTGTTCGATAAATTGTTTGACTTGTTTCAGGAATCGGGCAGCCGGAGCGCCGTCCACCAACCGGTGATCAAACGTCAGGCTGAGGAACATCATGTGGCGGATCGCTAGCCGCTCGGCCTCGGCATCAACCACCACCTGCTTCGGCACAATACGCCCCATCCCAAGGATCGCGCACTGCGGCAGGTTGATGATCGGCGTAAACGCATCAATGTCGTACATACCGAGGTTCGTGATGGTAAACGTGCCGCCGCTCAGGTCGTCCGAGCGCAGCGTATTGCTACGGGCGCGATCAACCAACGCCGCACCTTCAGCCGCGATTTGCCGGATGCTCTTAGCCGCCACATCCCGCACGACAGGCACGAGCAAGCCGCGTTCAACATCCACCGCAAAGCCCACATTCACGCTGCCGGAGGTGACGATCTCGTCGCCCTCAATCCGTGCGTTCAACTGTGGGTGATCGCGCAAGACTTCCGCCACCAGCTTCGCCAGCAGGTCGTTATAGCTGGGTACAGGCCGCCTATCCGCTTTACCAGCCGCTTTCAACCCCTGCCGCACTTTCACCAGTTCGGTTGCGTCAACCTCGGTTGTCAGGGTTACGGGCGCGGTTGTTTGGGCGCTCGCAGACATGCGCTCGGCAATCACCTGACGTACACGCGGCATCGGGGTGCGAGTTTCAGCAGCAGTCGGTTGAGTCGTGGCTGCGGGTGCAGTGGGCAGTGCGGCGCGTTCCACATGCTCACGGGTAATCCGCTGACCGGGCATTTGTGCCGCAAGCTGGTGAATATCGACACCGAGTTCTTCCGCCGCCCGTTTCGCCACTGGCGAGACTTGCGCCGCCGCCGTTTGGGGCGCACTCACAGCAGCAGCACGAACATCGCGTTCGACAATCCGCCCGGTACGCCCGCTGCCTTTTAGAACCGCCCACTCAATACCAAGTTCGTGGGCAACTCGCCGCGCACGTGGGCTGATGTTCGGCAGTGATGAGCCGTTTGATGACTGGGCAGCAGATGTTTGAATAACAGGTATCTGTTGAACTGGAACCGGACTGGAAGCAGCCGCGCTCGTCTGCGCTGGGGCAGCCAAAACCGCCGATGGAGCTTGCTCGAAGGGTAGCGCTTCCCCCGGCTGCGCTACATAGGCTAATACCGTACCCACTGGTAAGGTCTTACCCAGCACGTCCGAGTTCGGCGGAATACGAAAGATACCCGCCTCAAACGATTCGACTTCGTTCAGCGCCTTATCGCTTTCGATGACGAACATGATCTCGCCGGGTTGAACCGTATCGCCATCTTTTTTAATCCACTCGACCAGCGTACCTTCTTCCATCGTCCAGCCGAGCCGGGGCATCACAATTTCAATAGCCATAAGGTTGCCTCATTCCGCCAGCAGGTCGCGGATGGACTGGATGATCTGGTTGGTATTCGGCACCACTGCGGCTTCCAACGGTGGGCTGTAGGGAGTTGGCGTATGGGTACCGTTCAAGCGTTGAACGGGTGCATCCAAATCGTCAAATCCTCTCGCCATAACCTGCGCGGCGATTTCCGCCCCTACCCCGCAGGGGGCGAACGTTTCATCAACGATCAACAGCCGCCCCGTTTTGTGTACCGACTGGAGGATGGTATCAATGTCCAGCGGCGCGAGCGTACGTGGGTCGATAATTTCAATCGAAGCCCCTTCACCAGCCAGCGCGTCGCAGGCTTCAATCGTCTTACGCACCATCGAGCCAATGGCTACCACCGTTGCCTGTGTTCCTTCGCGCACGATGGCGGCCTGCCCAAATGGAATAAAATATTCTTCCTCCGGTACATGCCCCTTATTGTTCAACAGCGACTTGTGTTCGAGGAACAAAACAGGGTCATCACCACGAAGCGCCGTTTTGAATAACCCTTTCGCGTCATAAGGATTGCTCGGCACGACGACGCGGATACCCGGCAGATGAACAAACATTGGGTAGTAGTTACCGGAGTGGTGAGTCGCCGAAGCACCACCGATGCCGATGCAGCCCCGCAGCACAATCGGCATCTTCAAACGGCCGCTGCTCATATACTGCATCTTGGCAATCTGGTTAATCAGTTCGCCCATGCTATCCAAAATAAAGTCAAAGAACATGAAGTCAACCACAGGCCGCGATCCGGTCATCGCCGCGCCCGCGCACATCCCCACGAAACCGCGCTCCACAATCGGGGTGTCACGCAGACGCATCGGGCCATACTGGTCGTAAAGACCGAGGGTCGTGTTAAAGTTGCCGCCTCGCACACCGATGCCCTCGCCGACGACAAAGATGCTTGGCTGACGTGCCATTTCTTCGGTAAGCGCCTCGCGGGCAGCGACGGTATATGTAATCTCGCGCATCATTTATTCCTTCACGTCAAGCACTTATTGGCTGTAAATATATTCAGTGACAGTAGCAGGGTCAGGGTACGGGCTGTTCTTAGCAAACTCCAACGCCTCATCAATCAACGCCTTCGTTTCAGCATCAATCGCGGCAAAATCATTTTCGCTGGCAGCGCCTTGTGCCAACAATTTCGCCCGATAGTTATCAATTGGGTCGCGTTTCTTCCACGCCTCGACTTCTTCAGGAGTCCGGTAGCCAGCATCCCGCATCCCTTCAGAGTGGGCGCGAGTTCGGTACGTCTTACCCTCGATCAATGTGGGGCCGTTTCCGGCGCGGGCGCGGTTCACCGCTTCTTCAGCCGCCTGGTAAACTGCCAGCACATCATTACCATCCACTGCAATCGCGTTCATGCCGTAGGTCTTAGCGCGATCAGCCACTTCAGTGTTGCGCGTCGCATACGAGAAGGCGACTTCGGTAGCGTACATATTGTTTTCGCAGACGAAAATAACCGGCAAATCCCAAATCGCCGCGAGGTTCAACCCTTCATGGAAAGCGCCGTTATTACTCGCCCCATCGCCAAAGAACGCCACACCTACCGTACCGTTATTGAGCAGCTTAGAGGTATAACCCGCCCCCGTTGCTTGCAGGATGCACGGCCCGACGATGCCGCTGGTTCCCATCATGCCGACTTCCGGCGCGAACAGGTGCATACTGCCGCCGCGTCCGCGAGAGCAGCCCGTCGCCCGACCAAATAACTCGGCAATCACTTCGCGCGGCGGCACCCCTTTCGCCAGTGCGTGACCATGCCCGCGATGCGTACTAAAAACCGCGTCACGGTGCGTCAGGTGGGCGCAAATGCCGGTTGCGATTGCTTCCTCACCCACATAAGTATGACACGCACCGGGGATCAAACCCGCTTGGTGCGATTTCGCCAACTGCTCCTCTGTACGGCGGATTTCTAGCATCTGCCGGTAGAGCGCCAAATATTGCTCTTTACTTAACTGCGGTGTATTTGACATAACACTCAATACCTTTGAATAACTTAAACTAAAGCGGATCTCCTAGATCGCCGTACGTCCACCATCAATCAACCATGCCGCCCCGTTCACATAATCAGCCTCGTCCGAAGCCAAGAACACAACCACCCGCGCCACTTCTTCTGCCTCGCCGTAGCGCCCCATCGGGTTACGGGCGACGTTGGCTTTGGCAACCGCCGTGGGTTCAGCCGGATTAATCATTGACTCTAACGACTGCATCATCCGTGTTTTGATCGGGCCGGGGCAAACCGCGTTTACACGAACACTATGCTTACCGACTTCACCCGCAGCCGTCCGCGTCAAACCGATGATGGCGTGTTTACTCGCCGAATAGGCTGCCATGTTTGGCGCACCGACCGTTCCCGCCACCGAGGCTGTGTTAACCACTGCCCCTTTTTTCTGGGCAATCATCACCGGCAGAACGTACCGCAGCCCCAAGAAAGTCCCTTTGAGGTTGATGCCGATCACCCGATCCCAATTCGCCTCGTCATATTCCACGAGGGGCGAAACCACCCCTTCAATCCCCGCGTTATTGAAAAAAGCGTCAATCCGACCAAAGGTATCGACCGTGTACTTCACATAAGATTGGACATCGCCGGATTGGCTGACATCCGCCATAAAAGCGTGGGCAACACCACCAGTCTCACTAATCGCGGCAGCCGTCTGTTCACATGCTGCCCGGTCAATATCGACGACCACAACCTTCGCACCTTCACGCGCAAAAGCGATACACGCCGCCTGTCCAATACCGTTACCGCCTCCGGTAACAACCGCGACTTTGCCTTCCATACTCATGACGTAATGACACCTTGGTTTTGGACAAACCGTGCCAGCTTGTCTTGAAACCTCGGTCGATCAAGCACCGCTTTATTAATGACGTTATCCGGCACTTCGCCACGCGCCGCTTGCAAGATACGCTTCGACATCACCTTGCCGCCCGCCGTCCAAATGTCGGAGGTCGCAGGGGCAAAGTGTGGGGTCAGGATCACGTTATCTAACGCGATCAGCGGGTCACCGGCAGGCAGCGGTTCGACTTCAAACACATCCAACCCTGCCCCTGCGATCCGCCGTTCTTGTAATACCTTAACCAACGCCGCCTGATCGACCAATGCCCCACGCGCCACGTTCACAAAGTAAGCACTTGGCTTCATCATGGCTAAATGGTCAGCCGTAATCATGTGGTACTTATCCGGTGTCAGGTTGCTATGCACACTAATCACATCCGACTCGCGCATAACGGCTTCGAGCGAGGTCAGTTCAACCCCCAATGCAGCAGCTTGTGCGGGGTCAGCATGGGGAGAATACGCAATCACACGCATATTAAACGGCGCGATCAGTCGCACCAGTTCCCGACCGCTCGCGCCTAATCCGATCACCCCTAACGTCTTACACTCGATCTCCATGCCCAGCACTTCCGGCTGCAAATCCCATCGTGCCTGCCGTGTGATGCGGTCAGAAGGCAGCAGCTTCTTGGCAAGCGCGAGGATAAACATCAGCGCGGTAGAAGCGGTCGAATGGTTAAGCACATTCGGCAGGTTAAACAGCAGCACATCATTATCGGTGCAGGCTTGTACGTCGATCTTGTCATAACCCGCGCCAGAACGACCGATTATCGTCAGATCACCCGCGCCTTCCGCAAAAACGGTCGCGCGGATATAAGGGCGCAGCACGACCAGCGCGTCGATATTGCGAATATGCTCCGGCTTCAGCTCCATCGAGTACAAATTGTCCCAATAAGTTGGCTCATTAGCTCTCGGCGCATGATCCATGATGTAATGATGGTCGATGTACGGGCAGGACTCGATTTCACCAAACCCCAAATCGCCATAAGCACTTTTACCCTGATCATTTAAGAAATCGCCTGTGATTGCCAGTCGAAATGTACGCATCGCCTACCCCTTCGACATATCGCGCCGGTTGTTGATGTCGGAGACTTCGATGTGAACATCAGACCGTTGAAGCACTTCTTCGCGCAGTGCCACACCCAACCCCGGCCTTTCCGGCAGCGAAAGCATCCCGTCGCTAATCGGGATAGCGTCCGTCATCACATCGTTATACCAACCCTGATAGTAAGCGCGTACCGTTTCCATAATCAGGGCGTTCGGGATGTGCAGCATCAGGTGAGCGGCTGACCACAACGCGACTGGCCCAATCGTATCGTGGCTGGTAATCGGCAGATAATAGGTATCCGCCAGCGAGCAGATTTTGCGGGTTTCCGTAATGCCGCCCGTCCACGCCATATCGGGCATGATAATGTCAGCGGCGTTTTGCTCGACGACAGCACGGAAGCCAAAGCGGGTGAATAAACGTTCGCTCACACACAGGGGAATAGTCGTGTCCTGCTTAAGCCGTGAATACGATTCAGGGTTATCCGGCGGCATAATTTCTTCCAACCAGAAAATATCATAAGGCTCCAGCGCACGGGCGATCTTGGTTGCTTCCGGCAGGTTCCATTTAGCGTGTCCTTCAATCGCGATTTCCATCTTATCGCCGACCGCGTTACGAATATCGGCAACGTACGACACGCCCTTCTTGATCTGCTCTTTCGAGATGTAATGCGTAACTGGCCCAACGGCCTCCGCACCCGCGCGGCGACCCACCGGCCCACCGAGCGATACACCGAACTGGTCAAACGGCCATATCTTCATACAGTTGATGCCGGAAGCCAACAACTCCGCAGCCAGCTCACCTGTTTTCTCTTGTTCGCGCCAGCGGTGAAAGTCTTGATACTCGCCATGACTGACGCAGGTGTTGTAAATACGTATACGGTCGCGGTTGCGCCCACCGAGTAGCGTGTAAATCGGCTGTCCGGTATGCTGCCCCATGATGTCCCACAGCGCCACGTCAATCGCGCTGATCGCACGCATTTCGCTGCCGGCAAACCCGAAGAAGTTTACCGTTCCCATCATGTTCGCCCAGTGGTTTTCGATGTCGAGCGGGTTACGACCGAGCAAAACATTCGCGAACACATCATGTACCATCGCGGCGATGGCACGCGGCACGTAAAAGGTTTCGCCTAATCCGATTAAACCATCATCGGTATGAACACGAACCCATGTGGTGTTCGGTTGATCGTCAATCCAAATTGTTTCGAGACGTGTAATTTTCATTCCAGTCGCTTTCAATCGTAATAATTATGTCTACTTTGCCCGTTGACCGAGGCGTTTTTCCCACCCCGGTTGGTTCGTGTCAAAATAAGCATTCGGGTCGTAAGGGTGTTCCTTGATGACATCCAAATTGAGGTCGAGTCCTAGCCCCGGTGCTGTCGGCAGCGATAAGTGCCCATTGGCAGGGTTAATCGTCGGATGCCACGTCACAATGTCCTGCGTCCACTCCTCGTTGAACGGGTCGAAGTGTTCTTGGATCAGATAGTTGGGGATGCAAGCGGCAAGCTGGAGGCAAACCGCCGTAGCGACTGGCCCACCGCTTTGATGCGGCGCAATCCAGCAGCCGTTCGCTTCGGCAATATGGGCGACGGCCATCGTATTCTTGATACCGCCCAACGACATTGGTTCCGGCTGCCAGATACTCACCCCACCTTCAATCGCGAGGGTGAAGAACTTTCCAATCTTGTCGAACTGCTCACCTGTCGCAACCCGAATCATGCTCTGGCGCGCCACTTCGTTTGATAGGACTTCGCGCTCCGGGCTGGTCGGCTCTTCCCACCAGAACAAATCGAGGTCTTGCATCATTCGGGCGACCCGCACCCCTTCAGCCGGAGCAAAACGACTGTGAACATCAATCATGATCTTGAGCGAGGGACCAAAACGCTCACGGATTGCTTTCAGAATGCCATAGGCTTCGCCCAGTTCAGCCTCGGTAATGAAATGTTTCGCTAAACCAAAGGGGTCGATTTTGACGGCGTGAAAACCCTTGCTCACCGCATTTTCAGCCGCCTCGACAAAAGATTCCGGCGTACGTTCTGCCCGATACCAACCGTTGGCATACCCTTCGATGCTTTCGCGCACCTTCCCACCGAGCAGTTGGTAGATCGGAACGCCGAGGCTCTTACCGAGAATATCCCAGCAGGCGACCTCAATCGCACCCATGACCATGCGGTGGATATGTCCCGCGTCCTGAATGCTGCCGATGATTTTGGTGGCAATCGCCGTGACTTCAAACGGGTCGCGCCCGATTGCGAAGTGCTTCAGCTCATGTACTGCCGCTTCGGTGGTTTTGATAAAACCGTTGATCGTCGCTTCACCGATGCCGTAAACATCGGTATCCGTCAACACTTTGATAAACAACCAATTTTTCCATCCCGCGCTGACGGAATAGGTTTCAATACCTGTAATTTTCATAAACGCTCTTTTTCAAACAGGTGCCAGTTTCACAATCGCTTAAAGAACTGGCACGAAATAAACGCCACTCATTTAGAAGCCCCACTCAAAGTCACAGATGATCTCCGGCCCGGACTCATGCACGATGACTGACTTTTCCATCCGTGCGCCGGTATCGCCGTCCGGCCCTTCGTAAGCACCCGGCTCAATCGAAAACACCATACCCGCACGAATAGGCGTGTCGTCATAGGGAACAAGGCGCGGCGCTTCGTTGACCGCAACCCCGATTTGATGTCCGGCGTAGTGTCCGATTTTCAGGCCATGCTTTTCAAACGTGGACTCCGCCGCGAAGTAAGCATCCTTCGCCTGACGACCGGGGCGCAGCATTTCGGCAGCAGCGTGGAAAGCCTCACGAGCAGCCACCCCGTACTTCTTTTGCTTGTCGGTTGGTTCAACCCCGCCAATGACCATCGTGTTCGTGGTGTCTGACCAATAGCCGTTGACGCGGGGACTCATATCCATCAGGGCAAGATCACCCGCTTTCGTGATCACATCCTTCGGACCACCGGGGTAATTGACCATCTTACAGCGGCTGCCCGTCACCAGTTCGCCAAACACCATCAGCGGGTGACCGGCTTTATGCTCCATCGCATTGATAACGGCTGCCCACATCGCAAACTCGTTCTTGCCTGCCTCGCGCGTTTGGCGGCGCAGTTCCGCCTGTCCAGCTTTATTCACCTCGGCGGCAAAGCGCAGCAGCTCCAATTCACGCCCGGTTTTGACGGCACGAGCCGCAGCTAAGGCGGCGCTCGCTTCGATGATTTGGACATTCGGGAACTCGTCGAGAATGAGCCGCAGCGCGGTTGCTGGCAGCGACCGTTCTTCAATCGCCAACTTCAACGGGGATTGTCCCAAGCCGAACTGCTTCAGCGTATCACGCAGCAGGTTCAGCGCATTCTCGCGTCCATTTACGGGCGTGAACCAATTGACCGGCTCGTAGCCCACAACCTCAAATCCGCTGCTCTGCTGTTTCACGGAACTTTCGTAGAAATTGGGGGTAACGATTGCGGCGCTTTGGTCGCCGACACCGATAACGGCTAAGGGTGGTGTAAACGCCAGCGTTGCCAACGCGCCAAATTCAACCGGCACTTCAAAATGGCTAACATAGGTTATGTTGTCGCCGGATGCCAGCAGCGCCACATCCGCGCCGATGGCTTTCAGTTCGGCACGAGCGCGTTCGAGTTCATGATTCGTCATTGCTACATCCTCCGTAGGATTAGGTCACCCATAAAATTAAGTATCTAGTCTGTCTACCCCTTAACCGCACCGGCGCTCAAGCCCGCGACGATATACCGCTGCACCAGCAAATAGAAGATCACAGGAAAAATCGAGAACATCAAACCGCCCGCCATCAGCTTATCAATCGGGGTGTCGATCATGGAAATCATCGAGCCGAGACCGACAGCAGCCGTATACAGTTTGCGGTCACCAATGATGCTGGCAGCGAACAGGTATTCATTCCATGCGTGGAAGAAGGCCACCACACCTACCGCGACCAAACCGGGTGCGGCAATCGGCAGCATGATACGCCAAAGCATCTTCATCCGTGTGCATCCATCCACGAGCGCGGCATCTCGAATTTCATTCGGAATGGTGTCGAACACGTTCTTTAAGATCCAGATGCAGATCGGCAGCACAAACGCCGTATCGACCAACGCGAGGGTGAGAAGGCTATCCTTCATATGCAGCTTGTCGATGGTGGCATACAGCGGAATAACAATTAGGGCTTCGGGCAGCATCTGAGTCATGAGCAGCATCAAGCCAAACAACCCCTGCCCACGCCACTTTCTACCGGAAAGTGCATATGCACCGAGGATCGAAAGTCCCAAGCTAAACAAAGTGGTCAAGCAAGCGAGGATGATGGAATTGACGATCCAAATGTCAATTCGCTGCGCGGTGTCTTTGCCGCTAAAGATTTCCTCAAACACGTTAAAACTGATCGATTGTGGGAAAAGTGGCGGTGGGTATTGCAGGCTGAGTTTCACCGGCTGAAACACACTCACGATCATCCAATAGATTGGGAACGCGGTGGTGATACAAAACAGCAAGATTAAGATATAGACGGGTATACGCCGCGCCCAATGAAAGGGACTCGCTATATTCCGCGAGGGTTCCGCCACCGGTATAGTCCGTTCCAGATTGGTCATGATGCTGCCTCCGCTTCTTGCCGTCGCTGCAAATATGCAAACAAAAGAGTGATCGCAAATACAGCTACGAAGCCAGCCATACCAATGGTCGCGCCGTATGAAAAGTCAAATGAATTGAATGCCGCTTTATAAACCGAAATCACCAGTGTTTCGGTCGTTCGGGCTGGCCCACCGCCTGTTGATAGAAAGACCAACGCAAACTGGCGGAAGGCGAAGATACAGGCGAGCACACCCATTAACATCAGTGTCGGGATCAGTTCCGGCAAGGTTACATAGCGGAATGCCTGAGAAGGTGTCGCGCCATCGACTTTTGCAGCCTCGTACAGTTCATGAGGTATCGACTGC
Source organism: Chloroflexota bacterium (assembly GCA_020161935.1). Lineage (GTDB taxonomy): Bacteria > Chloroflexota > Anaerolineae > Aggregatilineales > Phototrophicaceae > CFX2. The sequence goes on along the minus strand of JAIUNI010000005.1, from coordinate 313,119 downwards.
AATACTGAGAGAGTTACCAAACCGTAAAACGGAAAGGCTTTCCATGAGGCGATCAAAATAACCAGCGGAAGGGACATATTCACATCCAGCAGCCACTTGGGGTTTTGATCGAGGGGTAAAAAGAAACGGACAAAGACGTTGATGACACCAAAATTGGGATTCAAAATCCAGTAAAATACCAGCACGGTCGGCAAATCGGGGAATGCCCACGGCAGTGTCATGATGGCGCGGGTTACGGAACGACCGCGAAAGCGCTGGTTCATGAGCAGCGCCGCCAACAAGCCTGCCCCGACCGCAATCACCACCGTACCGCCCATAAAAAGCAGGGTGACGCGCATCGAGTTCCAGAAGTTTTTGTCGGCAAACAGGCGCTCGTAGTTCGCCAACCCCACCCACTTCACATTTCCGATACCGATAATGTCGCTGGTGAAGCTCGACGTAAATTGTTGGATGATGGGAATTAAAATAAAGATCGCTTCATAAATAATGATGGGCAATGCCAGCATATAGGGTAAATAATCACGCCGCCGACCCATCGTGGGTCTTAAGGCTTTTACATTCACAGCGGCCTGTGCAGCCATAACGAGTTCCTTGTATTAATACACATCAGGACACGACACTTGATCGTGTCCTGATGAGAAAAGCATTTAAGAGACTGCAAGTTTTGAGCGTTATTCGGTGAAAACCCGTTCCGCCAATTGTTCCGCTTCAACCTGTGCTTCGGCCATCGCATCCTCAACCGACTTCGCACCGGCCAAGATTTCTTCGATGTGGGGGGTTACAACCTGACCTAGTTCATCGTTGAACAGGACAAAGTCGCCTAAGACTTCCGGCACGGTGATGGCGTTGGTTGCATCGTAGCCGTCTGCCCATGTCAGTGTCTCGCGGTATTCAGGACGGATACCACCTTCGATAGCCGGAATAACGTCCAAGCAGCGTTCGAGCAGTTCTTGGTAGTTTTCCTTCTGGTACAGCCAAGCCAAGAATTCTTTCGCCGCTTCTTGCTTTTCCGGCTCGGTGTTAGCGTTAACGCAAATCGGGTGAATACGGGTAATACCCTTGCCACCGGGCCAGAACGGCGCTGCGCTGCGGAGGTTGCCGTACAGTTCGGGGTCTTCGGTGTTGGTCTTCCACTGGTTGACGGCAGCCGACACGACCATATCCTGAGCGATACGCGAGGTCGCGACCATCTGGTTCGCCGTACCGACATCCGTACCCTGTGGCATGGCGTTGTCGTACATAGTCTTGAACAGCTTCATGCCATTGATGACCGGATCGGAGGTCAGCAGCGGCTTCTTGCCTTCTGCCCACACGCCATCATACAGAACGGCCCACTGTTGCAGGGTGAACCAAACGGTGAAGGGTTCGGAAGCCATGTGCGGCGAGTAGATACCGAACTGGTTCGGGCGGTCGGTCAGGGCGGTGGCGATTTCAACCCAATTATCGAGGTCGGTGGGTTCGGTCACACCCGCTTTGTCGAACATGGCCTTGTTATAGACCAAACCGAAGCGCACGGTCACGATGTCCAGACCGTTGACTTCGCCGTCCTTACGGAGCATATCCTGTGCTTTGCTGAGGGTTACGCCCGCCTTCTTAACAACATCTTCGAGCGATATCGTATGTCCGGCGTTCATCAGGCGCAAAAAGCCGTCGGGGGTCTGGGTAAAGAGGTCGCCATCGATACGGCCTGAACGGGCTTGAATGAGAATTTGCTGGAAGTAGTCGTTTTCGCCGTAGCCGCTCTCGTTAATATGAATATCCGACTGCGCTTCGTGGAACTTCTGGATCATGGCACGCCACGCATCACCACGACCCGGTTCTGTCCAGAACCATGTCAGGAAGTTCAATTCCATCTTGCTCTGGCGGATGAAGTTCGGGAAGTGAATCTTAGGCAGCGCGGCAGCAGAGACCCCAGCAGCGGCAGTCGAACCCATCTTTAGAAAATCGCGACGGCTAATATTGCTCTTTTTGGGTGAATTTTGATTACTCATCAGATTCCTCTCTATATCCAAAAAATTTAATCAGGCTGAACGATTGGGTAATTTTTTGATCGTCTACTGAAACATCACCCCCTTCAAAATTAGTTTCTTTTTAGCTCGAACCGACATATCAAATACGGTCTTGGTTTAGGTGCTGTGCTGTCATATTTGATACCAATATTTTTATACCACCATGCCCACGTTATAGGCTTCCGTCAATCGGGCGGTTGCCTCGCTAACGGAACTCGTCCGTCCGGTAAAGGCCAAGCCGAGCGTCATCAAACCGAGCAGCGTATCTTCCTGCACCGGCGACAACCGGAACTCCATGTTGAACTGGTCACAAATCAACTGCCGTAATAAATCTATTTTTTGAACCAGTCCGCCAGAAAACACCAAGCGACTCCAGTTCTTTTCCGGTGACAACCGATTGGCGAACATGAAATAGTTTTCCGCCATGCTTTGAAAGGCCGCGCGGAAAACATGCCCGATTGTCATTTCATCTTCCCGCAGATGAGCGAAGCTGCCTTCATCACCAATTGCACTGTTATAAAACGCGAGATTAGTTTGCAGCTTGGGCGACGCGACCTGCGCTGCGGCACGGGTGATATACGCCCATGTATCAGCCAGTTCTACGCCTTGAGACACCGCCAGCTCCGAGAACAGTTTGAGCAGCGCATTCAGCGCCCGCCCAGCCGGAATATGAGTAACCGTATTTGAGAAGCGACCATCAAAAAACGGGCGAGTTTGAAAGTTCCCAAACTCAGCCGATGATTTAAGCATACTGACCTGTGAGCCGGTGGAAATATTCAGCGAGAGTTCATCATCTTGAAGCAGCGCCCCGACAATCGAACATTGATAGTCACCCACAGGTGTGTAACAAGGCACACGCCGACCGTTCCAATCAAGCCAACCTGCAACCGCGCCGTGGGGTAAAATCTCCGGTAAGGCAAGCCCCGACAAGCCGAGCTTCTGAATAATGTCCGTGTGCCAATCCATCATATCCAAGTCCAGCAGCCCGTGTGCCATCGCGTTCGTAATCTCGGTTGATGGACGGCAGTGACAAAGGTTCGCGATCACAAAATCAGCAAGAGAAGCGGGAACAATGTCACGAGCGGGCAGCTTACCCTGTTCGGCCATCCAGAAGAAAAGCCCGGCCGGCAAGCCAGCCCGTAACTCATTACCGAGTTGGCGTAACTCATCAGTTGTAAGGTGCGCTCTCATGACATCGAAGTACGTGCCGCTGCCGGATGGATGCTGATCCAGCACGCGCTGATCTTGCCATGTCGTCAGGTTGGAACGCGCTTCGCCATCAGCAGTCGTAAAGACAACGCCGTGCATCTGGGTACACATGATGATGCCCTCACAATCACCCGCGAAAGGCGCAATCTCCTTGAGCAACTGATGCACGGCTGACATGATTTTGGCGGGATCAAACTCGCGGTACGACGCAGGAAGAACCGGCAGCGGATCAGGAAAGGGTATCCGTTGGACATGATTCACTTGAAGTGTCTCCATATCCAAGACCCCTGCCTTGATAAACGACGTACCGAGATCAAGCCCGACTAACGACACCCGTGTTCTCCCTTACAAATTAGGCTATGTAATCGCCCGTTCGACATCAATCCGATTGCTGCTGACGGCCTTCTTAAAGTGTTCAATTGTCTGGCGGACACCCTCACCCAGCGGTCGCCAGTTCAACTTGCCGAGTAACTGGTGAAGCGGTTGTTCCTCTTGGGTCGAGGATACCGGCAGCGGTGTGGGGTTGTAGGTAACTTGACCGGCCATCTCCGGCGCAGCGGTATTAATCGCGTTGACGATTTCCTCAACCGCGACCGTGTTACCACCGACATCATATGCCCCTGCCCGTTCCGGTTTGGCACGCGCCGCATCAATGAACACCTGCGCCATATCGTCGGCGTGTTCCATAACAATCGTGCCGCCGAATGTGATCTGATACGGGCGACCGACAGCGGCTGCAAGCATTGCCTTAGTCGGTGTCGAGGTCATACCTTGATCGCGCCCCGGCCCATAAACGGTGTGCGGTCGCAGCCCAACGGCGTGCAGCCCGTAATCCTGCGAATAAATCCGCGCCATGCCTTCTTTCGCCTGTTTATGGATGCCGTAGAGGGATGTTGTCTGAAATCCCTGTCCGGGTGGGCCATAAACAGCGGCGGAACTGGCATAAGCAAGGCCGCGTATCTGGTCGAGGTGGCGCTTCGCTGACTCTAAAACAACCGACATACCGACCAAATTAACCTTCGCGCCCAGTACTGGCTCCGCACGTACAAACGGCACCTGAAAGGCTGCGAGGTGGACAATGTGGGTGATGCCGTTCTCAGCGACCACACGATCAAACGAGTCGAAATCGGTGATGTCACCCGACACAAGATTGACTTTTTCTAACGACTCATCATCCATAATCAATTTCAAACGGTGGTTGCTGCTGCCCAAGTCATACGTCCAAACAACAGTGCCTTCATCCACCAACCGTTTGACCGTCCACGCGCCGATACAACCCAGCGCACCTGTCACCAAAAAGCGTTCATCTGTCATCCGAGTTCCTCAAGCCCTTTCAGGTATGCCCATTCGATAGCCAGATGCTATAGCGTTTCAGGCTTTCTGCCCATTTGGTACTAGAAACTTCCGATTGACGATGGAACGCGGACTTTGCCCCTGTAAAGCCTCAACGACATTACGTACCACTTCCTGCCGCAACTGAACGAACGACTCGGCTGACCAACTCGAAAGATGCGGTGTGAAGATGACGTTATCGAGTTTCAAAATCGGTTCATCAGCCGGCGGCGGTTCGACCTCGAACACATCTAACGCGGCTCCGGCAATCGTTTTACTGACCAACGCTTGATGGAGCGCGGCTTGGTCAACAATTGGCCCACGCGCCATGTTGATGAGATAGGCAGTCGGTTTCATGGCCTTTAGCTGCGGGGTGCTGATGAGGTGACGGGTTTCTGCGGTCAGCGGGCAGTGAATACTGACATAATCGGAACGGCGCAGGAGTTCATCCAGTTCGACCTTCTCAGCACCACCTTGAACTGCTTTCTCGGCAGAGAGATAGGGGTCGAAAACCAGCACATTCAAGCCAAAGGCTTTGGCCTTTTGAACAACCACGCGCCCGATGTTGCCCATTCCAATGATGCCTAAGGTCTGGGTAGAGAGGCGTGACGGCGGAACCGGATTTGGTGAACCCCATTTCGTATCACGCACATGCTGATCCTGCGCTTTGATGTTGCGGTTCAGCATCAGCAAGAAGGTGATAGTATGCGTGCTGACTTCCTCGATGCAGTAATCGGGCGTGTTGCATACCGGAATACCGTGTTCGCCCGCCGCCGCGAGGTCGATCATATCCACGCCGATACCATAGCGTGAAATAACCTTGCATTTTTGCAGCGCTCGAATGACATCGTGGTTGATATTCGTCCACTGAACGATCAAGCCATCAGCATCAGCCACATGCGGCAAAAGTTCCTGCGGTGTTTTGGCGTTCAGCCGCACTAATTCAATATCCAAGCCAGAATTTTTAAGTTCGTTGGCCTCAAGATCATTTTCGGGTGAGCCAAAATCCGTAATTACGACTTTGAATTGCGCCATGTCCTTCTGTGGTTCGCGGCAGCTATCCGCCCATCAAACCACACCTCTCCTTTCTATACAAACAAGATAAATGTATTAATTTGCTGCTTTGCGCGGGCCAGCGGTACCGCCCGCATTTTGCGCCAAGTTACCGCCGTCCATCGGGATAATCGCGCCCGTGATCCACGCGGAAGCATCTGAAGCCAAGAAAATCGCCAAGCCTTTTACATCATCCGGTTGGCCCAAGCGACCAATCGGAATACCGCGTAAGAACATCGACTCCAGATTGGGGTCGACCTTCATGCGATCTTCCAAGCCGGGGTTCATGACCTGCGCGGGCAGAATGGCGTTGACCCGTACCCCGCGACCGCTCCACTCGGTACTGAGTTCGCGCGTCATCTGTGCCACGCCACCCATGCCCACGCTGTAGGCAAAGTTCCCACGACCTAGAGCGGTTACGCCGCCTATGGAGGAGAAATTAATGATGCTGCCCTTGCCTGCCGCCAACATCCGGCGACCGGCTTCTTGACAGGCGCAGAAGCGCGCTATAATCAAGCCGTGAATAGTAGTCTGCATTTCCTCAAGCGAGATGTCTTCTGGTTGCTTCAACTTGCCGGGACCAGCCACGTTCGCCAAGATGTCGATCTTGCCAAACTCGCGGTCAAGCTGGGCAAACATGGCACGGATTTGTTCAACGTTAGTAATGTCACAGGTTACAGGCACAACGCGACGGCCTAAGCCTTCGATGTGTTTGGCGGTCGCCTGTAGACCATCGGTGTTGATGTCACAGATCATGACATCCGCGCCCGCCTCGGCGAAGCCAATCGCCATCGCGCGTCCCATCCCTTGCGCCGTACCGGAAACCAGCGCTACCCGTCCTTTTAAGCTAAATAATGGATGCGTCACCCTCAATCACTCACTTTCAATATCGGTAATCGTTTCAAAAGGTAATGTTTCTATCCCTACGTCCCCCGCCAAACCTTGCAAGCTCTCCACCACGTCGGGCGGCAGGATCATGCCATGTTCTAAAGCATGTTCACGCTTCTCCCACTCGATTTCACCGGGGAGGTAGATGCGTTCCGAGCCTTTGGCCTTAGGTGCGTCGTGGATGTAGTCCAGCAGCCAATCCATCCGTTCGCCGAAGCGTTCGGGAGGCAGCATCGCGCTCGTATCAATGGCGATAAACATCTGCCCCTGATTAGCTGGCCCCGGCGGATTTCCGGCGACACCCGTTACCCAGCTCGGCTGTTCTTTGGTCATCGCCGCGCCGGTCATCGCACCAGCTAAGACTTCAACCAGCAGCGCGAAGCCATAACCTTTGTGGGCGGCCATCGGCATTAATGCGCCTGTTTCAGGGAAGCCGCTCGGATCGGTCGTGGGTTCACCGTCCGCGTTCACCAGCCAACCTTCGGGGATTGATTGACCGAGGAGCTTGGCACGGATAATTTTATTGGCTGCTGCGGCGCTGGTGGCTATATCGAGGAAAACGGGCTTATTGCTCCCTGCTGGAACCGCGTAGGCGATGGGGTTGGTTCCCAAGACTTTGCCGCGTCCACCGGGTACGGTCATCTGGGGGTCAGCGTTACAACTAGCGATGCCGACCATGCCCTGCTCGGCAGCCATCGTCGCGTAGTAACCGGCAGCACCAAAGTGGCTGGTATGGATGACACCGGTGTAGCCGATGCCACAGATTTTGGCTTTTTCAATCGCGAGTTTCATGGCGTGGTGAGCGGTGACAAAGGGGACTCCGTGATGTCCGTCGAGCAGCGTCCATGCTGCCCCTTCACGGATCATTTCGGGTTTCGCGTCAGCATTCAAACGCCCGATTGGAAAGTTTTTGAGCAGGGGGCGAAGCTGGCGCGTGCCGTGGGTATGAACACCCCATGTATCGGTGGTGACCAAAATTTGCGCGGAGAGTTGAGCATCGTCCTCATGAATCCCATAACGCCGCATGGCTTCAATCACGAAGGCTTCTAAGTCTTTCGCAAATACCCGTACAGTACTCATCAAATCATCTTTCAATAAACAGAATAACAATCTGGACGTGCGGCGAACTCACGTCTTATAAATTTTTACAATCCGGTTGTAGGCAAATTGAATGTGATTCTCGATGCATTCCATCGCGCGACCTTCGTCGCCTGAGCGGATAACATCCACAATTTCCTGATGGCGCACCATCTGGATGCGAAAGTCCGAGTCGGCGACGTTGCGGCTGAGTAAGAACAGATATATTTGCGGGCGTAAATCCGTCCAGACGGACTGCAGGCGCTTATGGCGGCTGGCTTGATAAACAAGATCATGAAACTCTAAGTCAAGATCAGCCGCATCTTTTTCGTTAATCTCTTTATCGACTTGATCGATCATCACATTGACGATGCGCTGCATCTCATCGAGGTCGGCAGAGGTGCCGTTCCGAATGGCATACTGCATGGCGACCCGTTCCAACCCTAAGCGGAGGCTGTAAACCTCGTCAAAGTCTTCTTCGGTCAGGCGGGCGACAATCGTGCGACCGTTACGGGGGATGGTGACCAAACCTTCACGTTCGAGCCTGCTAAAGGCATCGCGAATGGGGCCGCGACTGATGCCTAATGCCTGTGATAGGGGAACCTCGCGAAGCTGCTCACCGGGAGCAATCTTCCCACGGAAAATGGCTTCTCGCAGATAGTCCGCGACTTTATCCGCCAGTGATACTTTTAGTGAGGGCAGCGTACCGTTGTCATCTGCTCCCAGACCATCAGAGCCATCCAACAACTTGGTTGATAATGCGGTATCGCTCTTTTTGCTCTCTCCGTTTAGGCGTTTCATGCGATCTGCAACCCTTTCCTATAGTGCAAGCGATTGAGGCTGCTGAATAGGATATAAGGTTTTTGAGATTGCTCAAGCTGAAAACCGAAAGCGGTTAAATAAGAAAGCATTATTTATCCAAGCATGAACCTAATTTTGAGAAATGTGTCTTTTTGAAAAAATGTTAACAATTAACAGTTGACATAATGTAGACCGTTTTTCTACTTCTGTCAAGGAAGTCTCTATCGTCATGGATAGAAGTGGTTTACATGCGAAATATTCTCAAATTGCACATTTTCCCGCCGAAATGACTGGCAGGAACCTCCCGTGTGTCCGCCGAATTAACATTTTGTGGCGGCGGGAGCGAGAGAGTGCGGCGCTGAAATGACACAAATGCAGCGGAATTACGGGAGCGATCCGCCGCTATGCAAAATTGGCATGTGCATGGCGGTTATGAGGGAGCATTCCGCCGAAGTTGCAAAAGCACAAAGTTCATAACAAAACGCAAAGGCGCAAGGAAGCAAAGACGCAAAGCCAATCTTTTTTAACCACAGAGAGAAAACAGAGAAATTCATTTGAACCGCCAAATCGCAAAGGAAATGCAGAGAATTTAGAGACGGTAGCACTACATGAAGTGGTGGATGATTCATTCGACCCCACCCCACGACGGTACGTTCGCAGGCTCACTCCACCGTCAGCCTTCCCACATCAGCACGTTCGCAGGCTCACTCCGCTGATAGAGTAAAAGGGAGGGGCTTTAAAGACTTTTATGTCTCACCATACATAGGAGGTTGCCATAAAATGAGTATCCACCGTTTAGTGCGGTGCTACCCCTTAAAAACAACACAAAGCCATTATAGCACAAAAGTTCTCAATATTTGGTTCGAATTTTCAAACCTTTTGAGGAGTGGGGTTGCAAAGTACAGAATGGATTTGGGGGGTCTATGAATAAGGGCGCACGGTTGTGCATACGCATTAAGTTAAGCTATTTTGACGAGGATATTCAGGTAACGAGTTGACTGTTTGCGCCGCATGAGGCTAAAGCCATCATGCTACCAGCCGGACAAGCGCACTCAAGGCGCTCCAAAATTCGACTGCGAACAGCATTATTGAGTGATTTTGTCCCTGAAAATTCCTTAGCTTAATGCCTATGCACGGTTGTGCGCCCTTACATAATTTACGTTCCACCCCACATAAGCGACGGGGAAATGTTCTGTAAAGCCAATAGCACGCTGAGTGGTTAGTGCCGTTCTTGCCATTCGGCGATGGTTTCGGAGAGGAATTCACGAACAGAGCTATCCGTCACATCACTGACGGCATCAAAGTATTGACCGTCAACTTCAATACTGACACCCCCCCCCGGCGCAGGATAAATGTGGATGCTGCGACCGCCGTACATGGAGGAGTGAGTCAGCTTGTACTGGAGGTAAGCCTCAATCGCACCGGCAATATTTAGCTCAGGAACCGGTGAAACCTCTGACGGTTTTTGCCCACGTTTGAGCTTCCGCATGGGGTTATCATCCAACTTAAAGCTCGGCAAATCCCCCGGCATCCGGCCATCATAGGTTGGCGGCGGCGCAGCGGATTTTTTGGGCGCGACAAATGACGGTTCAGAAACCTCGACTGCTTCCGACGCGGAAGGCAGATCAACGGTTTCAACATCGGAAGCGGCGGTTTCCATCTGCTGTTCGGTAATTTCCACTGCGGGTTTAGTCATCAACTGCCCTAGTTCGCGCATGAGGCGGTTGAACTTATCCTTAAACTCCGGGTCGCTATTCACATTTTGGTAAGCCTTATCGCCCATCTGCACGATCAATGAGCCGTCCACGACATCGCGTAGTAAGCTCAAAACTTCAACGGCTTCTGTGGCTGAAGCATCCCGTGGGGTGACTGCAAACGTGCCTTTACGGGCTGGCCGCTGGGGAGCCGGTGCTGAGACGGGAACGGGTGGCGGCGGTGCAGAGCGAACAACCGGCGCAGGTTTAGGCGCGGCGGCTGGTGTGTGCATCAGCAAATTGAGGTCGGGCATATCCATATTCGCGGTTGAATAGGCTGACTCACCGACAAAACTCGGTGGTGGCACTACGACTAGATTTTGCTGGGCTTTCCGGCGGCGCATGTAAACGATGCCTGCAATCGTCGCGATCAGCAATAATGTGACAAAACACATTAAGCTGAGGATGCCGCTAATGAAAGGTTGTGATAGAAATTCGGAAAAATCGCTCGACATAACTTATTTCTCCGGCTGACAATGCGGACAAAAGTGGGTACCTCGCTGGGCAACCCGAATTTTGACGATGGGCGTTCCGCAGGTATAACACGGTTCACCTTCACGGTCGTACACCAAAAAATTATCCTGCGCCTGCCCTTTGGAACCATCCGGCTGACGATACCAATTGATGCTGGCTCCCTGTCGTTCGATACCTTCGTTCAGCACATCGCGGATCGTGCCGTACAACCGATTGACCTCGGCCCCGGTTAAACGATCCGAGGTGCGCTGCGGATGAATACCGGCGCGGTGGAGCGCTTCGTCAGCGTAAATATTGCCGACACCCGCCACGAATGACTGGTCAAGCAGAAGCGCCTTAATCAGCTTACTGCGCCCTTTCAACTGCGTTTGAAGAACTGCCGGTGTAAAGGCATCTTCGAGTGGTTCCGGCCCCAGCAGCGGCGTAAACTCATTGACATTCGCGCCCAAGTAGACCCGCCCGAAGCGCCGCGAGTCCGAGAAGCACAACTCCTCGCCGTTATCCAAACCGAAGCGGAGACGCACCCAACGATCTTCAGGTGGTTGATTCTCCGGCGCGGCGACGAACAAGCGTCCGGTCATCTTCAGGTGAATCGCCAAAATGTCATGATCGAGTTCACACAGAATATACTTGGCGCGGCGGGTGATTGCTTTCACCGTTTGCCCTTTGATACGGGCGATAAACTGCTCGGCGCTCGGCGTGGCGATGACTTTTTCACGGTCATACCAAACGGTTTCGATACGCCGCCCAATGAGCGGCTCACGCAAACCACGAACAACGGTTTCAACCTCTGGTAATTCAGGCATAATGTTATTGTAATCGGATTCCTATTTTATGTACCTTTAGTATAAAGCCGGGGTGTGGGAAATTGGTATGATATGCTTGAGAACAGCCTAAATGAAAATACCCTAGCTTGCACTAGGGTATTCATCAACGGAGATAAATTTTGGATTATTGCATACTGTCGCCCATAGTCATGTCCTCGATGGTATGTACCAGCAAGAAGTGTTCAACATCGGCCCGCAGGCTGGTACAACTTGCATCTTCATTCGGCAAAGCACCAGTTGGGAGCATGGACATGGGGTCTACCATGACATCCATACTCATGCTGGACAAGTATTCTTTGATGACATCCGCGTTGCTCTTGGTCATCATCTCGCCCATCATTGGTTCCTCAGTCGACATATCCATATTGTCGCCGGACATGCTTTCTTGCATCATCATATTATTTTCGAACAGCGGTTTATACGCTCCAAACTCGATGTTGGATGACGTGCCGGACATGGTTTGCATGTTTGTCAAATATCCATAGTTGTGTTCAGCAACCAACAACAGTGTAACGAGCGTCGAGTCACAAACAAGTGGCGTATCTTGGGCACGAATGGGATTGAAGGCGAGCAATCCGAATGTTAGTACAGCGAGGACTGAGGCGAAACGGTAACTTAAACGCATTTGAAACTCCTTTTCCAACATAAATTTTGAAGTTGGTGCCGATTCCCTGATGCAGAGGGAAGCGTACCGAAATCCTCCTTGACGTTATTGAACAATTGTTACCGTAACCTTCCTAAAGTCTTACGGATTCATTACGCCTTCGCTAAAGCTACTGACTGCCAATGGTGCTATAATCATCGCTGTATAACAGATGTTCGCCCCATCCACACCAAAAACACTGATTTATGGGATTTGAATCTGCATGACGGATCAAAATTTTGTTCATCTTCACGTTCATACTGAATTCTCGCTGCTGGACGGTTTAAGCCGGATTGACAAGCTGATCGACCGCGCTAAAGAACTCAATATGCCGTCGTTAGCGATTACCGACCACGGCACAATGTTCGGCATTATGAACTTCTACCGCAGTGCGAAGGCCGCCGGTATCAAGCCGATTATTGGTATCGAGGCGTACTTAGCGCGGCGGTCGATGCAAGACCGCGACCCCAAGCTGGATAAGCGCCCGTACCATATGCTGCTGCTGGCAAAGAACCAGACCGGTTATAAGAACTTGCTCAAGCTCGCCAGCGCGGCGCAACTGGACGGCTACTACTATCGTCCACGTATCGACCGTGATTTGCTGGCGGCGCACTCGGAAGGGTTGGTGGCGACCAGCGGGTGTTTGGCGGCACAAATCCCAACCGCCATTATGGAAGGGCGCGACGACGAGGCGCGTGAGCAAATCGGCTGGTATCAAGAAGTCTTCGGGAAAGAGAATTTCTACCTCGAACTGCAACAGCATGACATCCCAGAACTGGAGACGCTGAACAAGTGGCTGCTGGATTACAGCAAATCTAACCATACCAATGTGCCACTGGTTGCCACGAATGATGTTCACTACGTCCTTGAGAGCGATTATGATCCACACGACACGCTGCTCTGTATTCAGACCAGCGCCCTCAAAACAGATACCGACCGTTTGCGGATGTCGGATGCCAGCTACCACCTGACGAGCCAGCAGGAGATGTCCGCCTTCTTTGGCGATGCCGCCCCGGAAGCCCTGTCGAACACGCTCAAAGTCGCCGAGATGTGCGAGGTCAACCTCGACGACAAAGAGTATCACCTGCCAGTATTCCCCGTACCCGCTGGCTACGACTCGACGAGCTACATGCGCTACCTGTGCGAAAAAGGGATGCGCTGGCGCTACGGCAGCCGTGCGGATGATGCGGATATGCGGGCGCGGCTTGACCGCGAACTGGGCATCATCGGGGATATGGGTTTTAACACCTACTTCTTGATCGTGTGGGATTTGTGCCAATTCGCCCGTCACGCGGACATTTGGTGGAACGTGCGTGGTTCCGGCGCGGGCAGTTTGGTGGCATATACGATGGGTATCACGAACATTGATCCTATCCAGAATAACCTGCTGTTTGAACGCTTCCTCAACCCCGGCCGCGTCAGTATGCCGGATATTGATATGGACTTCCCCGACGACCGCCGCGAAGAAATGATTTACTACACGGCGCGGAAGTACGGCGAAGATAAGGTCGCTGCGATTATCACCTTTGGTACACTGGGCGCGAAGGCTGCTGTTCGTGACGTTGGACGGGCGTTAAACGTGCCGCTGGAGGTCGTCAACCAAGCGGCGCGGCTTATCCCGACGGAACCGAAGCCCAAGCCGATCATGACGTATGTTGAGGACAACCCCGAACTGAAGCAGATGTACAACTCCAACAGCGAGATCAAGAAGATCGTTGATACCGCTGTCCATCTGCAAGGGGTTAACCGCCATGCCTCGACCCACGCGGCAGGGGTGATCGTCGCGGATAAGCCGCTGGTCGAATACCTGCCCCTCCACCGGCCTACCAAAGTCGAAAAGGAAGACGGTGAGGGTAACAGCGAAAATCCCCTGAAAGCCGTTACCCAGTTCCCGATGGAAACCTGCGAGTCGATTGGCTTGTTGAAGATCGACTTCCTCGGTCTCTCGACGCTGACGATCATGCGGAAGGCGTGCGACCTGATCGAACGCTATCATGACATCAAGTTCACGATGGACAATATCCCCTACCGACCAACGGGCGACGCAGAGGTTGATCGCAAGCTGAAAGAGTCGTTTGAACTGATGGGACGCGGCGAAACGGTGGGTATCTTCCAAGTTGAAGGTACGGGTATGCAGCAGATGCTCCGCGACATGCGCCCGACCAAGTTCGAGCATATTATTGCCGCCGTGTCGCTTTACCGCCCCGGCCCGATGGAATTTATCCCGACCTACAACAAGCGGCTGCGGGGTGACGAAGCGATTAGTTACCGTCACGACTTGCTCCAGCCGATCCTTGAAGAGACGATGGGCATCATCGTTTACCAAGAACAGCTCATGCAGATCGCGGGCCGGTTGTTCGACTATGAGCTGGGTGAAGCCGACCTCATGCGCCGCGCGGTGTCGAAGAAAAAGGAAAAAGATCTCAAGAAGCACCGTGATATTTTCCTTGAGCGTGGTGCTAATCACGGGTTAGACGAACCCACCATCAATGTCATCTTTGACGACATCGAATTCTTTGCTAATTATGGCTTCAACAAATGTTTAGTCTATGACACCGAAATCATTGATGCTGATACCGGTCGCCGTGTGAAGATTGGCGATGTCGCCACCGGAAAAGAACATATTACGCACACAGTTACCTGTGATACGGATACACTGCGCTTGCAGCCGGGCAAGGTTACAGCAGCAATGGCGAACGGGGTGAAGCCCGTATACCGACTGACCACGCAACTTGGTCGTCAAATTGAAGCGACCGATAATCACCCGTTCTACACAATTGATGGCTGGCGCAACCTCGGCGATTTACGTATCGGTGAGCAAATCGCTGTTCCTCGCAGGATAACGGTGGATAGTGTTAAGTCACTATCTAATGACGAAATTATCATCCGGGCGCAATCATTGAGGTCAAATGCTTCAACTCACGCCACTATACCTAGCGTTATTTTTGAGTTACCGAATGAACAAATAGCGTTGTATCTGGCTCACTTATGGGGTGAGAATTGGTATATCATCGCTCAACAAAGTCGATTGTTTTATGCTGCCAATTCGCTAGCAATAGCGAAGCAGGTTCAGTCTTTGTTATTGAGACTGGGAATCATTAGTAGCCACAAAATAACTTGGATACATCCAGCATCTATCTCGTCGACAACTGACGTTACTACCTCACACATTTTATTAATTGATGAGACTGAAAGTTTAACAAGATTCACTTCCTCAATAGGTCAATACTTTGAGCAACCCAAGTTGGTTGAGAAAGTAAATCAAGTAGCTGCTTCTCTTCAACCTATCCCGACAATGGCATTTATTAAGTCAAGCCAATTTACCCAACAATCTGAGTTAGAGGTTGAAACTGAGAACGACATTTACTGGGACAAGATTGTCTCAATCGAATATATTGGTGAAAAGCCGACATATGACTTGACGATTGAAGGCACACATAACTTTATTGCTAATGACATTCTGGTTCACAATTCCCACGCAGCCGACTATGCGGTCATCACCTGCCAAACGTCTTACCTGAAAACGCACTACGCCGCCGAGTATATGACGGCGCTGCTTTCGGTACACCGAGACGACATTACCAAGATCACGACGTTCCTTGGCGAATGCCGCCGGTTGGGTATCCCTGTGCTGCCGCCGGACGTGAACTACAGCGCCATCGACTTCGACATTCAGCAGCAAGAAAGCGGGAAACGCGGTATCCGATTCGGACTGGTGGCGATTAAGAACGCGGGTGAATCCGCGCTGGAGCCGATCATCAAAGCGCGTGAGGCGGGCGGCCCGTTCGGTACGCTGGAGGAATTCTGCCGCCGCGTCGATTTGCGGCAAGTTCAAAAGCGCACGTTGGAAAGCCTGATTAAGGTAGGTGCTTTAGATACCTTCGGCAAGCGCTGGCAGCTCGCGGATACCGCCAGCATTGAACGCATCGTGAACTTCAGCAGCAGCCATCACCATGCCCAAGAAATCGGGCAGATGAGCATGTTCGGCGAGAGTACGGGGATGGCGGATAAGTTAACGCTGCCGGAAACCAAAGAAATCGCCGAGCGTGACATGCTCAACTGGGAAAAGGAACTGCTGGGGCTTTACGTCAGTGGTCGCCCTGTAGATCGCGTTCGCGAGGATTTTGCGCGGGCGAACAACACGGCGGATGTGGCGGTGCTTAAAAACCCTGAGTCCAACATGCATGGGAAAAAGGTGGCGATTGCGGGCGAGATTGTTACCGTTCGCAAACTCGTGACCAAAAACGGCGACATGATGGCCGTATTTAATATGGAAGATTGGCATGACAGCGCTGAGTCGATTGAGGTGGTGCTGTTCCCGCGTACGTGGCAAAAGTTCGGGGAATTGGTCGAGGAAGGCCGAGTGGTCATGGTTGGTGGGGAGTTGGATACCTCGCGCGGCGACCCACAGATTAAAGCCGACCGCATCATTCAAAACTTCAACTTCACGACAGCAGCGGATGACGTGGGTTTTGTGCCTTACAATAACGAGCCGCCCACGTGGGCTGTTGACAATGAGGCCGATACCGACCTCGATATGCCGCCAGAGCCGATGGTTGAGATGATTCCGGTACCGGTGCCGGTCGTCGCACCCGCTACGCAAGGGGCAGCCGCCGTCCGCACGCCAACCCTCGAGCCGCAGGTTGCCACAATGCCCTACTCGCAGCACGAGCCGGATTGGATGAACGCCGAGTCACCGGATATAACAGGGTTAGATGATTTGCCGCCGCTCGATGATGAGATCAAAGCTGCCCCCGAACGCTGGATGATGATCTACTTTCAGCGTTCGGACGACGCGGAAAAAGACCGCCGCCGCCTGCGCCGCTTACACGGTATCCTGACCGCCTACCCCGGCAAAGATCGTTTTAGCATTGTTTTGGAAGACGCGAAACAGTCGTTCAAGATGGAATTTCCGAACGATACCACGGCTTACTGTGATGATTTGGTGAACGATCTGCTGACGATTGTGGGAAATGCACGCAATATTGAGGTGTTTGATCGTCCAGATTATGGCTGAAATTTAATATAAAATTCGCTACAATAGGTACGCTTCATTGCTCAATCAAGCGTATCCAACACATTTACCCTGTGTTTAGCACATATGGGTGGATTTGTTCATCAAGTAGGGGATTTAGGGTGTTATGAAACGTATTGCGGTAATGACCAGCGGTGGTGATAGTCCGGGCATGAATGCTGCGATCCGTGCCGTTGTACGCACGGGGCTTGAATACGACATCGAAGTGTTTGGTATTCGGCAGGGCTACGCAGGGTTATTGAATGGCGATTTTCACAAGCTCACCAGCTTCGAAGTCAGTGGTATTTTGCAGCGCGGCGGCACAATTCTGCAAACCGCACGCAACTTGGAATTCAAGACTCCGGCGGGGCAAGCCAAAGGGCTGCGGCGCTTAAACGAGTCCGGTATTGAGGGGATCATCGTCATTGGCGGTGACGGCAGCCTGCGCGGCGGAACCGCGCTGCACAAACTCGGTTTCCCGGTGGTGGGTGTGCCAGCGAGCATCGACAACGACATTGATATGACCAATACCAGCATCGGTGTTGATACGGCGCTGAATACGATTATCGACGCACTCGACCGTGTGCGTGATACGGCTTCTTCCCACACACGCGCTTTTATCCTTGAAGTGATGGGGCGCAACTGTGGTTATCTGGCAATCATCGCCAGTATCGTCGGCGGCGCGGAGATTGTCTCGGTTCCAGAACGCGAAGTCTCGATGGAAGCTATTCATCAGTCGTTGGCGGATGCGTACGTGCGCGGCAAATCCCACGCAGTCGCCGTGATTGCTGAAGGCGTTACCTACCGCACAACCGATCTCGTCGATTATCTCAATAACAAAACCGACGTGGGCTTCGATATTCGGCTAACGATTTTGGGTCACATTCAACGCGGCGGCAGCCCCTCGGCTTTCGACCGTTTGCTGGCGACCCGTATGGGTGTGAAGGCGCTCGAAAGCCTCCGCAACGGTGAATCTGGTGTAATGGTGGCACTCGACGGGCGCGAACTTTCAACCGTTCCGATTGAACAAGCGATTGCACGGGTCAAACCGATTAATCCCAATTACTTTGAACTCGCGCGTATTCTATCGCGGTAAAACAATGCTATGCTTACGATGTTCAAAATCGCTTACCCCACATAAGCGATTTTTATTTACGTTGGGATGCTGATTTCGGCCACTTTCGCGTTCACGATGCGGATGAAGGCTGCTGTCGGCACACGCAAGTCCATACCCCGCTGCCCCGCGCTCACCAGAATATGTTCCAGTTCCATCGCGGGTTGGTCGAGGTATACCGGCCAGTTTTTTTGGGTGAGCGCCAGTGCGCTAATGCCACCCACCTTGAGGCAGGTCAACTGCTCGGCATCCTTGTGCGCGGCCATCGAAACCTTTTTGTGGCCTGAAACGGCAGCAAGGGCTTTCAGATCAAGCGTCCGGTCAGCGGCGATGATGGCGATCAACGGCTTCTTCGGGTTTTCGACAGGCTGCACCACCAGCGTTTTGTAAACCATAAACGCCGGTACGCCGAGAATGTCCGCGATCACCTCGGCATCCCGTTCCGTATCGGGGAACTCGGTCACTTCATACGGTACCTGATGTGTTTCGAGCAGGCGCATCGAATTCAGTTTGTTCGCTGTTTTTGCCATCGCATGATCTCTCTATGAGGGTTACTGCCGCACGACCAATCGTACATCCGCCTGTTTTTCCTCGCCACTTTCCAGCACGAACACACCGCTGCCCTCGATATTTTGGGCAAACAAGTTGAACCCATCGCTTACGTTGGTCATCGGTTCAACAGCGTAGTACGGTTCGCCTTCAGGGGCATAAAGCAAGATGTGTTTGAACAATGGGTCGGCAAACATTTCGAGCGTAGTTTGATATTCAGGATATTGCATTCGTGCAGGTTCATCACCAATACGGTCAGTCATCACGTCATTGATATTCGCGACACCGAGCGGACGCATATCGCGGAAGTCTAAGCGTTCCGGCAGGGAGACCGCTGCGCCACTCGCCATATAATTCGTCAGCTCAAAGTACCCGTTACAGGGGATTTGGACATGCGGCGCGTTTGCTCCGGTGGTTTTCACGAAATACGGATGATGACCGAAACCTGTGGGAAAGGCACGGCTGTCCTCGTTCTTAATCGAAAGCGACCACTTGAACTCCGCACCATCCAGCCGGTATTCGGCTTTCGCTGAGAAGGCAAACGGCCAATTCATGTCGGGGAAATCACTCGAATTCAAGCTCATACTGATGTGGTAGGCATCAATCATGTTGACCGTCCACTCGCGTTTCCGCACATCGCCATGCCGCGCCGTGCCGTCGTCTTTGGTCGTTTGGAGTTGATAGGTTTCATCGCCATAGCGCAGCACACCGTCTTTTATCCGATTGCACCACGGCAGCATGATAAAACTGCTGCAATTGCTGGAGTTGGTGTAGTCGCTATAGGGCGTTGGTCGAAGTACATCGACCCATTCGTCATGATGTTTGATACGACCAAAGGCGATTGACGCGCCTGTCTGCGGCAGAATGCCTACTTGCCAAGATCGGTTTTGAAGCGTAATCATCTTGAAATCCGTTTCAATAAATTTAAGGTGCAGTTGGTGTTATCGCCAGTGTTGGAACCATTGTTTCCATACGGCGCGGTGTCCGCGTGGATTGAATGTAAACGATGACACCATAATACCAGCCGTCCGTGAGTTGTACCGGAACCGTTGTAATCCAATGTTCAGGGCCGCAGTCCATATAACGGCGGTCGGTGGCTTCTGTATAGTTGAATCCGCCGGGGCCGCTGAGATAGGTGCGCCCCAACATTTCCCTATTCATGACCACATAGACATAAAACGAGTCGTCCGGCGGGCAGTGACCAAAATGGACAGCGCGTACACCAGAGTCAGCGTCAAATCCGGCTTCTTCGGCTGTCATGGTTCCATCCGGCAGCGCTTTGAGGCGTTCGATTTGTGGTTCGATTATCGTGCGGATTGGGGGTAAGAAGATGCTCGCTTCCCCGGCGTTTTCCCGGTACTGTGCGGTTGCTGTTGCGTCTCGCTGATCCCATTTTTGGTCATCAAGCTGACTTTGAACCGGCAGCATAACCACAATAGAAATGAGTACAGCGACGATGATGACCCCGCCCATCATCCACCCGATGCGCCATTGGTCGTCCACATAAGCCGAGGTTGCGCCCAACTGCTTTTTGAAGCGGTTAACCAGCAGTTGCGCTTCCTCCTCTTTGCCTTCGGGAATGGGGACGACAAGCTGCTTATCAATCTTCAGCGGTGGCAGCCACGACGAATAATAGCGGCGGTGCAAATATTGGATATTCAAATTCGCCGGTTGGCCGGGTTGGATTTCGACGTGTTGAACTCCGCTTAAGAAAGTTCCACGCTCACGCGGTTGTTGTGGATAATAAAATCCCTCACCATTGATATAAATCTCGCGGTTGCGACTGTCCGCCGGATAGGTCCAATGTACCCAGTATTCGCCCTGCGTGATGCCTTGAAACCGCGCATAGTTCCGTGCGCCCAAGACCAACAAGCCAATGGGGACGGGTGAAAGTCCCGTCACAAACATGAAGATGATGGCAGACGCATAGCGGGCATTCACAGTGCCGCCGAAGAAGGTCAGGCCAAGCAGGATGAGCGCCGCGATGATGACGACAGCCGTGGAAACAATGATAAAAGGGGCAAACGGATTACCGGGGGTGATGCCAAAGGCTGTCCGCCAGTTCGAGTTCTGTGTTTGCATGGATGTCTTAGTTGTTATGATTTGTACTGCCGCAGAGCGATACGCCCGATCATTTCTGGCACCAGTGTGTTACCCAGCATGATGAGGCGGTCAAAAAAGCGTACCACCACCGAGCGAGGGTTGCCCTCCGCCGCTCGTACGATGGCCGCTGCGACTTGTGACGGAGCCATCGTCGGCAGGCTTTCGCCGCTGCGCTTGCCCAATCCGAGACGCTTCTGATTGAACTCGGTGGAAGTCCGCCCCACCAGTACATCCGTCACTTTGATGTTGTCACTTTCAAGCTCCAGCCGCAGTGAGTGAGAAAGGCTGGTGACAAAGGCTTTGCTGGCGGCATAAGCGGCAATATAGGGCGCAGTCAGGTTGTAGGTGACGGATGAGATCGTCAAGATATGACCGCCGCCCGTTTGCCGCATGGCTGGTACGGCGGCTTGAATGCTGTGTATTACACCGTCAATATTGGTTCGCAGCAGGGTTTCTATATCCGCCCATTCCGAGTCGGCGACTTTGCCACGATGCCCGATGCCAGCGTTGGCGACCAAGATATCTAAGCGCCCGAACCGCCCAACCGCCAGCTTAACCGCGTTGAGCATATCCTCACGGCGCGTCACATCGGCTTCGACCGTCAGAATGTCACCATGTCCAGCGGGGAGTTGCAGGACAGCCTTCTGTAAATCGCCCAACTTATCCACACGCCGCGCGGTTGCTACGACGTGAATACCTTTGCGAGCGAAGGCCAGCGCTGTTTCGTAGCCAATGCCGCTGGATGCGCCGGTAATCAATGCGACTTTCTGATTAGCCAATGTGTTTCCCTTATCGCTCATGATCATCAGGAAAGCGTATAAACGGAGAACGCTGTTGATGTTTCACTGGAATGTTACACAAATTCGACGTTATCCACAGGTACGACCGCAGCTTTGCCATCAGCACCCATCACATAATGACCGACTACCCGCTGCGAGTCGTGGGCGAAGATCAAGGTGGCATGGGTTTCGAGCGCCCACTTTTGCCAATGGCGTTTGGTTTCGAGCGTGACGAGCGGTTCAACATCGTAGCCCGTCATCCAGCCGAGGCGTTCAAAGTGGATGGCATAGCTCGCCATGTCGCACACAAATAAACCCTGCTCGCCGTTACTTTCGAAGCGGATGCTCATGTGACCGGGGGTATGACCGGGCGTGACGTGTCCGGTGATGCCGGAGAAAATCTCGGTATCGCCATCAAGTAACTGCATCTGCCCCGACTCGTATAACGGCTGATAGTTCATGGGGATATAGGTAGCGCGGGTGCGTTCGTTGGGGCGCATTGCGTCTTCGTATTCGCGCTGCTGCACATAGTAAGTGGCGTTCGGGAAGGTGGCAACCACTCTACCCGCTTCGTCATAGCTGGTATTGCCGCCTGAATGATCGGCGTGCAGATGGGTATCAATCACGATATGAATGTCAGCCGGTGTCAAGCCAATACGGGCGAGGCATTCGGTCATCGAGCCGCGCGGGTTGGTAAGTTGAATAAAGCCCTTTTGCTTCTCGGTCATTTTCGTGCCGTGTCCGGTATCCACCAAGATATTCTTACCACTGGTTTGTACGACCAAGTTATTGTGAATCATCGGGACGAGGTGGTTGGCATCCGGCGGCAGCAGCGGCGACCAGAGGACACGCGGCACGAGGCCAAACGCACCACCGGGGTCAACCATAATATGCGACTCGTTAATCATATGAATGCGAATATCGCCAATTTGCAGCATAAAAAACCTTTTATGAACGATGCGGTTTTCGTTATGAGGGAATTATGCCGAGCGCAGATTCAAATTGCGATACCAAGATCTCGCGCTCTTGGGGCGGCAAGAATGCTGCTTTGGCGGCGTTCAGCATGTGCTGTTTAATGTCATGCACCGTAAAACCCATATGCTCGACGACCCGCACCAACTCATCCGTCAGCGTGATGTTACTGACGAGAGGGTCATCGGTATTCAAGGTGGTGATGACACCGTGCCGGTAAAGCTGGCTGAGGGGGTGCTGCGCCCAATCACGCACCGCGCCGCTGTGGACATTACTCGTCGGGCAGACTTCCAACACCACGCCGCGCTCGATGAGCCAGTCGCACAATGCCATATCTTCCCACGCGCGTACACCATGACCAATGCGATCCGCATGGAGTACCGCGACGGCAGTACGGATGTTTTCGAGTTCGCCCCACTCCCCCGCATGGACAGTCACGCCTAAACCGGTTCCTTTGGCGCGTTCAAAAAAATCTTGGAACGGTTCGGCGGGAAAGTCTTTTTCATTACCGGCTAAATCAACGGCTGCCACATACGGGCTGTTGATGGCTATAATCGCATCTAAAGTACGCTCGGCAATCTCGATGCTTTCGTGACGGTTGACCGACACAATTAAGCGCACCTGTGTGCCGTATTGGTCAACCGCTAAAGCCGCTTCTGCCGCCACCCAATGAATGACATCTTCAAAGGGACAGTCGATAATATTGGCAAGCGCACGGGGGGTAAAGCGCAGTTCGAGGTATTTGATGTTATCAGCCGCCGCGTCCGCCACGACTTCACGGGTCATACGGCGGATAATCGTATCCGACAGGAAAAACTGGCGGATCGTCATGAATTTGGCAAGGAAGTGCTGCGAATTGTGGGGTTCGGTCGGCATCATCTGGACGAACGGGCGCAGCATTTCGATGTCGTATTCCGGCATTTCGATCCCGTATTCTTTCGCCACTTCAACCATCGTTGAAAGACGAATCGACCCTTCCAAATGGCGGTGCAGTTCAATCTTCGGCATAGCCTGCATCGTACGCAGAAGGTGATCGTCAGTCAACTTGTCCCCCGTGACAGACCTTGAGTTTTTAGGTGTGGTGGCAGAAATAAAGAGGGTTCCAGACCTGAACGCCAAACACACTCAAACTCGCTAAAGGCTGTATTGTTTTCTCAAATGAACTCAATAACTCAATCTATATTATCATTAGCTGCGTTCCGCTAACAACCAACTCCAATAGCGCCACGCAATAATTAAACTTATCGTAAGGGCAAAAGCTGGTAAACCGAGATAAAGAATCACCGAGGTGGCTTCATCCGCGTGCGGAACATGAGCATTCAAGGCATCAATCAAACGCGCTAACATACTGACGATCATCAACCCCGCTGCAACAAAGAACACACGGTAATAACCGGGTGCGCGGGTGACTTTGCCCAATCGCTTACTGAGCAAACCGAGTACGAGAAGTGCCACAGCTACTGCCAACAGCCCTACCGAAGCGATTAAGCTGCCTGCCACTTGCCACCTCCCATTAGCGGTTCTGGGTCATCCGATAGTATAAGAACACCGACAGCGACAGCAGTGTCATTCCAGCGACCCCCATCAGAAGATCACCGGGCAGATCACCCGCAATCTGCCCAATGCTGGCGTAGCGCATGACGGCAGCCCCAAAGAACAAAATGGGAACCGCAAACCATTCAAAGAAGGTTCGCTCGGAAGCAAAGCGCTGATAAAAGCGGGCGATCAGCAGCAAAAACACGAGCACAAAAGCCAGTGGGAACCACACGTACAATGTCAAAAACTGGCTCAGTGATACGGCTGCCACAGCAAAACCTTACTGATTTGAAGGGGTTCAGCGCATACTGCGGATGACGTGATAAATAGCTTTCACGCGGAACATACGGTCGTCACAAGCGCGTACGAACGTGTTTACCATCTCGCGCATCTGGCGGTCATCAGCCAACGTGTAGATAGCACGCCCCGCGACCATCTGACCCAGCAGCACCCCCGCGCCCACCAACTCGGCCAGTTCGTCGGTGATGGTTAGAATATCGCGCCCGGTATAACGCGCGATATTTTCGGCGGTATCTGCTGTATGCGGATTATCGTGAAAAAAACGAACAAGGTCCCATTTGACAAAATTATTCACTTTGTCATGCAGGAACTCGATCATTTTCGGCTCCAGATCATCACCCAAACGTGGTCCAACATCCATACGAGTCATTCGGCATACCCCATCCCATAACTGCACGGTTACGAACGGTCATGAAAACAGCGATGTGTTTGCATAAGGGCAGCCGGAGCCGCCCTCTTAAAATCACCCGGAATTATTTCGCTTTTGCTTGGTCGTCTTTCAGATGGCAGTTCTTATACTTCTTCCCACTGCCGCACCAGCAAGGATCGTTACGACCCAGCTTGATTTGAGCGCGTACCGGCTCCGGTCGGGTTTCGGCAGCGCCTGTGCTTCCCGCGCCAGACGTAGCCGTCACGGTCGCGGTTGGCTTCAGCAGTTGCACCTGCTGCTGAGGACGACGCGCAATACGCGGCGCGACCTGCACCGTCAGCAGTTGGTAGGCAGCTTGGGTGCGGATTTCATCCATCATCCCCTGCCACATGCTGTAGGATTCGCGCTTGTATTCGACCAGCGGGTCACGCTGCGCGACCGACATCAGGCCGATACCTTCACGCAGTACATCGAGATCGGTCAAATGACGCTGCCAGTGTTGATCAACCGCGCGGAGCATCGCCCAGCGTTCGACTTTCGGCATCATCTCGCCGCCCAATTCGGTGGTCTTGCGGTCATATACTTCATTCACGGCGTTCAGCAAGGTTTCTTCGATTACCTCGACATCTTTACCCCCTAACGTTTCGGGGGAGATGTGTTCGGGAACCGGGAAGATCGTCAAGGCACGGCGGTACAGCCCTTCCAAATCCCATTCTTCCGGCGATACCTCTTCTGGCGTATATTCGTCAACCAGTTCGATGACGGCATTATCGAGGATTTTGGTGTAATCCTCGCGCATGGTATCTTTCTTGAGGACATCGCGGCGCTGGGCATAAATGACCTCGCGCTGCTTGTTCACCACATCGTCGTATTCCAAGACACGCTTCCGCATATCAAAGTTGTAGCCTTCAACACGCACCTGCGCCTGACCGATGGAATTGCTAATCATCCGGTGTTCAATCGGCTCGTCTTCTGGCATATTCGCCCACGACATGAAGCCCTTCACACGGTCGCCGCCGAAGCGCTTCATCAGGTCGTCTTCGAGGCTGAGGTAGAAACGTGATTCACCGGGATCACCTTGACGGCCGCAGCGACCGCGAAGCTGGTTGTCGATACGACGGGCTTCGTGGCGCTCGGTACCGAGAACGAACAAGCCGCCCTGTTCCAGCACTTTTTGGCGCTCGATTTCACATTGGGCTTTGGCTTCGTTAAAAGCGGTTTGCCACTGTTCATGTGTCATCGTTGCGAACTCGATGCCCTGCTTCCGCAGATTTTCACGGGCGATACCATCGGGGTTACCACCGAGCAAAATATCGACACCACGACCGGCCATGTTGGTAGCGATAGTGACGGCACCGAAACGTCCGGCTTGGGCGATGATACCCGCTTCACGTTCGTGCTGCTTGGCGTTCAGGACTTCGTGTTTCACACCCGCACGGTCAAGCGCTTTGCTCAACCGTTCCGAAGTTTCGATGGCGACCGTACCCACCAGTACTGGCTGCCCGACCTTGTTGCGTTCTTTAATCTCATCAACCACTGACTTGAACTTGGCCGCCTCATTCATGTAGATGAGGTCTTCGTAGTCCTTACGGATAATCGGCAAGTTC
This sequence comes from Chloroflexota bacterium, assembly GCA_020161935.1. GTDB lineage: Bacteria > Chloroflexota > Anaerolineae > Aggregatilineales > Phototrophicaceae > CFX2. The sequence continues at coordinate 286,708 of JAIUNI010000005.1, read as the reverse complement.
GTGGGGATAGCCACGACTTCGAGGTTGTAAATCTTCTCGAATTCTTCGGCTTCAGTCAGCGCCGTACCGGTCATACCAGCCAGCTTGTCGTACATGCGGAAGAAATTCTGGAAGGTGATGGTCGCCAGTGTGAGGTTTTCACGGCGAACTTTTAAGCCTTCTTTCGCTTCAATCGCTTGGTGCAAACCTTCGGAGAAACGGCGACCGACCATCAAACGACCGGTAAATTCGTCAACGATGACGATTTCAAGGCCGTCGCGCCCATTCGCCACCACATATTCCTTATCGCGGTGGTAAAGCGTCATCGCGCGGAGCGAGTTATCCAAGTAGGGGATCATTTCCGAGTTATTCGGGTGATACAACTGCTCGATACCCAAGCGGCGTTCGACCTTTTCCACGCCCTGTTCGGTCAGGTAGACGATCCGGTCTTTAATATCCAGCACGTAATCACCGTCGGGTTCTTTAGCCTCGACACTTTCATCAGTGCTGGGCTTCAAGATTTTGACGAGTTGGGCAAACTGCTTGTAAAAGTCAGAAGGTTCATCCGAGGGGCCGGAGATAATCAGCGGTGTACGGGCTTCGTCGATGAGAATGTTGTCCACTTCGTCGACAATGGCATAGTACAGGTCTTGGCGCTGCACCATCTGTTCCAACTCGATCACCATATTGTCGCGCAGGTAATCGAAGCCGTATTCGTTGTTCGTGCCATAGGTAATGTCGGCATCGTAACACTCGCGGCGCTTGCAGGGGCGCAGGTTCTGGTAACGCGGGTCAGACGATTGGTAATCAGGGTCAAACATGAATGAACCGGCTTCAGGGTCGGGGCTGTCACCCTTGCTCTGGATCACCGCGACACTCATACCGAGCGCATTGTAAATCGGCCCCATCTGCTGGACACCGAACTTGCTCAGGTAGTCGTTAGGCGTAACCAGATGCACACCGCGACCGGAAAGCGCGTTGAGATACAGCGGCAGGCTGGCGACGAGGGTTTTACCTTCACCGGTCTTCATTTCAGCGATACGCCCTTGATGCAGTACCATACCACCAATCAACTGCACGTCGTAATGGCGCAGGCCGATGGTGCGGCGTGAAGCCTCGCGCACGACGGCATAAGCCTCCACTAATAGTTCATCAAGTGCTTTTTTCAGTTCAGGGAGTTCTTCAATACCTTCGAGGCGCACCTTAAATTCAGCGGTTTTCGCGCGGAGTGCGTCGTCTGAAAGCTGCTTCATCGCCGGTTCAAGCGCGTTAACACGCTCTACGACTTCACGGTAACGGGAAAGCGCACGCTCAACAGGGTCTCCCGCGACCATTTTGACTAGACTTTTAAACATGCTTACCTCAATTTCCAACCCGTTTCAGGTATGGTGCTACGAGTTGGGATTATAACACAATCGGATAAGCAAAGGTTTAGCTCATCATATGAATTGCGTCTACGACAACCCGTAAGGGCGATTATAATACAGGCTATGCTGCATTGAACATTGAACCGCATTAATCTTACGTAAAAATTTTGCGATAGGGAATTGAGAAAATGGCTATCTGTACAGTAAAGGCTACAACTTGAGCTCAATCTTTGTTTTGACCACGCGCGGGCTTGAAACGATCAGCGCGGATGAAATCGCTGCCCTGCCCGACATCACGGTGAGCAGTACCAGCTACCGGCGCATTAATGCCGAGTGTTCCGGTTCACTCGCGCTGCTGCTCAACCTGCGAACGGTCGATGATGTTTATCTGACAGTTGGCAGTTGGGAGGACGTACTGCATACCCGCGATATGCTGGCGCAGTTCAACGCATGGAGCGACCACTTAGAAGTCACGCAAGCAGCGGCACAGATCAACAGTGTGCGCCCGATACCGGAGAAACCCAAATTTTCGGTCAGTGTCAGCTTTATCGGTAAGCGCAACTACACGGCTGATGAGGTAAAAGTCAGTATCGCCGACTCGATCACCTTCAACCACGGGTGGGCATACACGCCGGATGACCGCGACGCGAACCTCAACATTCGCGTGTTTATCGAGCATGAACAGGCAATCGTTGGTGTGCGGCTCGGCACACACGCGCAGCATGAGCGCTTATATAAGATGGTCGAACGCCCCGGTGCGCTCAAGCCAACCGTCGCGGCGGCGATGCTGCGACTGGTGGATGTGCAGGCCGGTCAGCGTTTGCTCGACCCCTGCTGTGGTTCTGGCACGATCTTGATCGAAGCTGCGCTGATGGGTGCTGCCGTGCAGGGCGGCGACAATGACCCCGACGCGATTAATGCGACACGGCAAAACATGAAAGACGCGGCGGTTCAAGGTGAGGTCGAGCAGTGGGACGCGCGGGTGCTGCCCCTGCGGGATAGCAGCGTCCGCCGCATCGTGACCAATTTACCGTGGGGTCGGCAAACGGTGGTGAATGAAGAACTCGGTTCGTTTTACCAGCAGGTGTGCAGCGAACTCGAACGTATCATTCACGAGGAAGGCCGTGTCGCTATCCTGACGAGCGTCCCTCACCTCTTGCAGTTCAACTATTTGCAGCCTGTTCAAACGTTGGAAATCAGCTTGTTCGGGCAGAATCCAATCATCTCGGTATTTGGGCGACCATAGGTTCAATAAAAATCCCCACTCCAACATATTGAAGTGGGGATGAGCAGTGTCGCTTAGTCTACGCGGCTACTCGTTGAACAACGCGCCAACGCTGCGCCCCTGATGCGAGCGCAGGATGACTTCCGCCAACATCGGCGCGACCGAAAGCACTGTCATATTCGGCAGCACTTTGTCGTTGTTAAACGGCACGGTGTTGGTGGTAATGATTTCTTTCAATCCTAAACTGCTGAAATTCTCGAAGGCTTTATCCTTCAACAGCGCGTGGGTGAAGACGAGGTAAACATCCTTCGCTCCGTGCTTGCGGATGGCTTCCACCGCCTTAACAATCGTACCGCCGGTCAGCACTTCGTCATCAACCAGCAGCACATTCTTGCCTTCGATGTCACCAATGACTGCCAGCGCTTCTGCCTGTCCGGTGTTGAAAATACGGCGCTTCTCGACAATCGCCAGCGGCGTATCGAGCTTCTCCGCCCAGTTACGCCCCTTCTTGGCGAAACCGAGGTCAGCCGAACACACGACCAGATCAGGAATATTCTTCTCTTTAACGTAATCACTCAGCAGGTGGAAGGCTGTCAGCGCATCCCCCGGAATGTTGAAGAATCCCTGAATTTGCCCCGCGTGCAGGTCAACCGTCATGTAACGGTCGGCACCCGCGACTTCGATCATGTTCGCCATCAATCGCGCCGTAATCGGCACACGCGGCTGATCTTTCTTATCCGACCGCGTATACGACATATATGGAACGACCAGATTGATACGCCCTGCCGAGTCCCGCTTGAGCGCGTCGATCATAATCAACATTTCCATAATATTATCGTGCAGGGGTGTCGTCATACTTTGGATGAGATACACATCCTGCCCGCGAACACTTTCCTTCAAGCGGATAAAAATGTTCTCGTTTGGAAACACGATCCGTTCATACGCCCCAAGTGGACATTTCAATTGTTCGGCGATCTCGGCAGCGACCGACTGCGAGGCCGAACCCGCAAACAGCATAATACGCCCAAAATGCCCATTCTCTACCGCCCGGTGGGTATCCGTGTCTCGAACATAGGTCGTACCTGGAACTTTTTCCAACACGCCCTCCATAACCTGCACCTCGCACTGTGTCTAAAATTTGAGTGATTGAATATGACAGCGGGTCGCGCTCACGGCAACCCCCACCGCAGGATACTATTTTGCCACGTCTACCGGTCGAAAAGCTAGAAGATGGTTTACGGCGGTCTGTGGATCAATGGCGCGTGACTGCACTTGGCGCACAATATCATCGAGCGCACTTGTCGGAAGTCCGGCAAACAACTGCTTGACCAATGCATCCCGCACGCGGTCAACCAGTTCCATTTGAATATGCTGTGCCTCCAGCCGTTTCATGCGGTCGGCCTCAGCCAAAAAGTGTCGGTGATCTTCAATCGCGGCCAACAGTTCGTCGATCCCTTGACCTTCAGTCGCCACAGTACGCACCACCGGCGGTATCCATATATCCTGCGAATGTTGAGGTTGGAGGGATTCCGATTGGACTAACTTGCCGTGGTGGGTGACCAACTGTTCGCGCGAGGCGGGATGACCGAGTTCGAGCATGGTACGCAGGGCTTTGACGGCACTATCCACGCCGGGCCGGTCAGCCTTATTGACGACCAGCACATCAGCGATTTCGAGGATACCGGCCTTAATCGCCTGCACATCATCGCCTAACCCCGGCGCTTCGATGACCACCGTGGTATAAGCCGCGCGGACAATATCAACTTCGCTCTGCCCTGCGCCGACTGTTTCAACGAGGATGCGGTCAAATCCCGCAGCATCCAGCACACGGATCGCGTCGCGGGTAGCACGCGCCAAACCACCGAGGCTGCCGCGTGTCGCCATACTGCGAATAAAGACACCTTTATCGCCAGAAAGGTCACGCATACGGATGCGGTCGCCGAGGATTGCGCCGCCGGTAAAGGGGCTAGTGGGGTCTACAGCGAGGATAGCGACCGTCTCGCCCTGTTTGCGGTAGGCTTTGGCGAGTTCAGTCACCAGTGAACTTTTGCCGGTCCCCGGTGCGCCCGTCAGCCCAATCACCCACCCATGCCCCGTGTGAGGATAGAGTTCAGCCAGTGCCACGTCAATACCGCTGCGTTCGTTTTCGACAGCCGTCAGCAATCGGGCGAGCGCACGCCGGTCACCGCTGCGTAACGGATCAACCAGTTCAATCATGCCTGCCGCGCACCCATCAACTCGTTTATGCGGGTCACAATTTCTTCGGTACTGGTTCCCGGCCCGAATACGGCGGCAACACCCATCTCTTGCAAACTCTGAATGTCGTCATCAGGGATGATACCGCCGACAATAATTGAGACTTCGTTCAGCCCGTTCGCGTCCATCTCCTGCCGGATGCGTGGGACGAGCGCCATATGTGCGCCACTGAGGATGCTCAGGCCGACAATATCCACATCTTCTTGTAAGGCCGCTTCGGAAATCATTTCAGGGGTTTGCCGGAGGCCGGTATAAATGACTTCCATACCCGCGTCACGCAGCGCACGGGCAATCACCTTCGCACCCCGGTCATGTCCATCTAGTCCGGGCTTCGCAATCAGCACTCGAATTCCACTGGCTGTCATTTGCATTGCTCCTTTCATGAAGGTGTGCGTACCGCATAAAGTTAACCTCATTATAACAGAGTTCAACCCTGCTGAACGCAGACGAACGTCACCTAAATGACAAACAAACCGAAACTTAATTTATTCCCGCACGTGCGTATAAAAGCTGTGTTACAATATCCTAATGTTAAATGTGCGTTTCGGAGGGAATGGATGAGCAGCTTCGCTCCCAAGCAAAGCCAGAATTCTGATGTCGCTGCCAGCCCCATCAGTCCAAATACAAACGCCGTGGCAATACTCAATCGGCTGCCGTTCTACCTAACGATAACTGTCAGCCTCGTCGCCGTAATCCTCCTGTTTGTGTTCCTCAGCAGCGCTATCCAATGGCGGCAAAAACCGTTCTTCGGTGCCATGATGAATCCCTATCTAGCGGTAGATGGGTCACAACCGATTGGCTCGTCTGAATGGGCGGGGTTAAATGCTGGCTTGCAGCGGTTGGATGAAATCACACACATTAACGGTCAGCGCCTATTCGATACACTTGGCGACCACCTCTCAGCACGCACGAACTTCCTAACCATCATGAGCGGCCTCGCGGTCGGCGATACGGTCGAGGTGCAGTTCCAGCGCCCGGACTTGGGCAAAGTGCCACCCAGTTATTGCAGCACGGTACGGGATGGCTTTAGCACATGCAGCCTGAGCTACATGCTGGGCGATCTATCCGATACTGACTTCATCGCCTACTTCATTATTCCGTTCATCGGCGGCCTCATCCTCGTCATTTTGGGCATCGCCGTCGCCTACCTGCGCCCACAGCAGCCCGCCGCGCAGCTCGTCAGCTTGTTCTCGCTCACCTTCGGCGTTTTCATGGCAGGGTTATTCTCGCTCAACAACACCTATACCGCGTTACTGCCGTGGCTGCTCGCTACTTTGGTCATCGGTGCGCCGCTTGGTACGCTGGCTCTGGTGTTTCCGGTGCGGCTGAATGCTGTCTACCGCTATCCGTGGCTCAAGTGGCTGCCCCTCGCCTTTAACATGCCGATTACCCTATTTGGTGTTTCGCTCTTTCTCTCGTCATCCGTCGGCAAAAGTTTCCCCGATGTCTGGCAACCGGGTTTGTTCTACGGTGTGCTGATGCTCATCGTGCTGACAGTCAATCTCGTCCAGCGTCGTGCCAAAGCGACCTCACCAACCATCCGCGACCAAACCAACAGCGTACTCATCGGTATCGCGCTGATGGTTGTGCCGCTGTTCATCTGGATTATCGACGAGGTTCTCCGCAACCTTTTTAATACCCCGATTTTTGGCGTAAACACCTCGGCGACCATGCCCTTCTTCGTCATGCCGTCGCTGGCGTTAGCCTATGCAGTGCTGCAATACCGGCGCGTGAATACCGACCAAATCATCAGTCAGGGCATTACCTACGGCATCATGCTCGTGGCGCTGGTGCTGGGCTATTTCTTGATTGTGTTCGGCGCGAGTTTGTTTACCAATCAGGTGTTGGCGCTGCAAGGCAACCAATTCGTCATCGCGCTGACGATCTTCGTGCTGGCAGTCGCCTTCTTGCCCATACGCAACGTCATGCAGGAGCGCATCAACCGGATTTACTTCCGTAAGCGCACGAACTATCAAGAACACGTCGAAGATTTTGCGGCGCGTCTAACCTCGTTGGAAACCCTTGACCAACTTTTCGAGGCGTTCCGTAACGAATTAGCGCAAACCATCAACCCATCGAGCAGCTTCCTATTTCTGCCAAACCGCCAAGCGGCAGAATTCTCCGCATATGGCAGCCCGAAGCCGGAAACGGATGTCCGGTTTGATAGCAGCAGTTCGTTGATTAAGCTGTTGGACAAGAACGAGCAGGTTTACCTCGAACCGGGTCGCGCATGGCAGCCGGATTTACTGGCGGAAAAGTCACGCTTGGGCATTCTGAAAACGGTTGTGCTTACCCCCATGCGTGGTCGTAGAGAACTGATCGGCTTCGTGGCACTCGGCGCAGCCCGTAACACCAAAGGCGGCTATGGGTTTGAAGAACTCCGCTTCATTCAAAGCCTCACCGCGCAGTTGGCAGTTGCGGTCGAACGCGCCCAAGTCGTTGACTCGCTGGAACGCCGCGTGCGTGAACTGGACGTGCTCAGTCAGGTCAGCCAAGCGGTCAACTTCACCATCTCCTTTGATGATTTGCTCGAACTCATTTACGCGCAAACAGATCGCTTAATCTCCGCGCCCTACTTCTATATCGCGCTGCGCGAACGCGGCATCGACAAAATGTTCTTCGCCTTCTTCCTTGAAAATGACGAGCGTTATACCGACCGTGAAAACCGCCGCTGGCTGATGGGGCGTGATTTGTTCAGCGAAGTGGTGAACACCGGTAAGCCGCTGCGCGTCGAGAATTACGCGGCAGAAATGCAGAAGCGCGGCAGCACCATCATTTACGAAAGCCTCGACCTCAAGGCGTGGATGGGTGTGCCGCTCGAAGCGGGTTCAAGCACCCTCGGCGTGCTGGCGGTGGGGTCAACCGAGGTCGGCAAGAAATATACCGACGATCAACTGCGCGTGTTCAGTGACATCGGCACGTTGGCGGCGACCTCGCTGGAAAAAGCGCGTCTCTTTGCCGAAACAGATTTACGCGCACGGCAGTTGAGCGCCTTGAATGAAATCAGCCAAAAGCTGTCGTCCGAATTGAACGTCGAAAACCTGCTCGAACTGATTACCGAAAGCGCGGCAAACATTCTCAACGCGGAAGCGGGTTCGCTGCTGCTGACGGATGAAAACAGCGACAGCCTTGAGTTTAGGGTGGCAACGGGTGAATCCGGCAAGAAACTGATCGGGCGGAAATTCCCCAAGAACCGTGGCCTCGCGGGTGAAGTGGCGACCACCGGTAAGACGGTAATCGTCAACGATGCCGCGAATGACCCGCGTTGGGGTGGCGAGGCAACCGGCGCATTCAGCACGACCGCCGTTCTCGCGGTGCCGCTGCTGGCGCAGGGTAAAGTCATCGGCGTGCTGGAAGTTCTCAACAAGAAGGAAGGCGGCGTTTATCTACCCGACGACGCGGAACTGTTGACCACTTTTGCAGGTCAGGCCGCCGTCGCCATCGAAAACGCGCGTCTGTTCCAAATGACCGACTTGCAGTTGGGTCAGCGTGTGGCGGAACTACAGGCACTTGAACGTATTGACGTTGAACTCAACCGTTCGCTCGATCTGCAAAAAGTCGCCGACATCACCATGCGCTACGCCATCTCCAACAGCGGCGCGACGGCTGGCGCGTTGGGCTTGGTCGTCGGCGACGATAACCCGCACCTCGAAATCATTTCGATGTCTGGCTATGACCTCGAAGATTACCCGCAAGGCGCGGAAGGCCGCATCTGGCCGCTGGAAGGCGTGGTCAAGCGCGTCATGCGTACCCGCCAGCCCGACCTTGTGACGGATACTAAGATCGACCCGAACTATACGCCCAGCTTACGCGGTTCACTCAGCCAACTCACCATCCCGATGCTTGCCGGTGGTGCCATTAACGCCATCCTCGTGTTGGAAAAAGACAAAGAGCCGCGCCTGAGTCTGGTCGATATGGCCTTTGCCCAGCGCCTCGCTGAACACGCCAGCATCGCCATCACCAACGCGCAGATCAACGCCGAACTCACCCGCGCCAACGAGTCCAAGAGCGAGTTCGTCAGCTTCGTGGCGCACGAACTCAAGACACCCATGACCTCGATGAAGGGCTTCGCCGACCTGTTGGTCAGCGGTATGGCTGGCGAAATGAACGACAACCAGAAGAACTTCCTCAACACCATCCGCTCCAATATCGACCGGATGAACACGCTCGTCAGCGACTTGAACGACGTGACCAAGCTGCAAACTAATAACCTCAGCGTTGAACTCGCGCCCATCGACTTCCGTACGGTCGTCAGCGAAACACTGCGCCCACTCACGCGGCAAATCGAGGAAAAAGAACAGTTACTCACGCTGCGGCTGCCGGAACGCTTGCCGAACATTCTGGCTGACCAGAACCGTCTGATCCAAGTAATGACGAATATGGTGAGCAATGCGTGGAAGTACTCGCCGGAAAACACCGAGATCGTGATCGCCGCCGAAGTCCAAGCCAAGACACTGGATAATAAAGGCCGCGATCAGGGTGCGTCGCTGCATGTCAGCGTCAAAGATGGCGGTATCGGTATGAGTCCCGAAGACTTGGCGAAACTGTTCACCCCCTACTTCCGCAGCGAGAACCCCCTCACCCGCGAGCAACCGGGTACTGGCTTGGGTTTGACCATCACCCGCGGTATCATCCAGCAGCATAAGGGCGAAGTCTGGGTCGAAAGTGAACTCGGCAAAGGCACGACCTTCCACTTCACCATCCCTATAGCGGTCGAAAGCCAACCCGCCGCACAGCCAGAAATGCAGCCCGCGAAGTAGCTTTTCCAACCAACTACTGTAAACAATAATGCCCGCTGTTACGCGGGCATTTGTTTTGCATCCTGCTTTTCTACTGCGCCGGTTTATAGATGGCGGTGTAAGTCGCGTCGCTGTCCCCCGTGACGACGGTGTGCATCTCCTCGCCCCCATCCGACCACGAGTCAAAGCGATACGTCACCCCATCAAGCGTTTGCTCCAACGGTGCGCTCAAGATATTTTCGAAGCCAATGAGCGCCTCGCGGATAAATGGCGTTTGGATCGTTCCCGCCTCGTTGTAACCCAGCACCAGTCCCGGCGGATCAGTCTGGAAAGTCTGCGTAACCTTATCCGGGAAAATCTCGACTGACGCGGTGGAAATCAAGCCGTCCGCATCCGTCACCGAGAGAATGACTTCGTACCACGTCGTCTCGCTGAAATCATGTCCGGTCGTTCCGATGTCAAACGTTGCGGTTTCGCCGCTCACCGCGCCAGTACTCGGATGTACATGGTCGAGGTGATGGAAGACCGTCCTCCAACTGTAGCTGTCGTCCGTCAGCGGCCCATCATCCGTCGCCGTCCCGTGCATGGTGATGGTCTCACCCGCGCGGAAGGTTGCTTGATCGACCGGCTGGTCAATCGCAATCGTCGGCGGTGTTCCAATCACAATCGCAATCGGGTCGGAAAGTGTGACCGCGCTGCCATCCGAAACGGTCAACCGCGCTGAGTATTCACCTGCCTTATCATAGGTATGGCTGACGTTCGCCTCGCTGCCGGTCGTGCCGTCCCCGAAGTCCCAACTGTACATCAGCGCATTGTTGTCGCTGTCACTCGCCGAACTGCTGAAGGCAATCGCTTGTGGGGCGGCTGGCGCACTCTGCCTATCGGCGGCAGCAGACGCAATCGCTGGCGGATGGTTATTCGGGCTGTAGACCACACGCCGCACACTTCCCGGACCTAAGTGGTTGCCGTAGTTATCCAGCGCGATGTCGACGTAATACAACGCCCCATCCGGCCCACTTTCCACATCGACAATATCGCCAATCGGCTGGTCGTTGATGCCATTCGTCGGCAGGAATGGCATATCCTTCGCCACGTTACCGTTCGCATCGAAGGTCAACCGCCGAATCCAGTTCTGGGCATAATCCGCGTAGAAATAGCTGCCTTGATACTCCAGTGGGAACGTTTCGGAACGATACACAAACCCACCAATAATCGAAGCGTCCCGCCCATGATGCTGGTAGCTAAAGATCGGGTTGGTGATACCTTCGGTATTACACACGCCCTCGCAAATCGGCCACCCGTAGTTCGCGCCCGCCTGCCCGACGTTCAGTTCCTCGGTGGCGTTGCTGTCATTCCCGCCCACATCCGAAATGTACATCACATCCGTAACGGGGTCGAATGAAAAACGGAAGGGGTTGCGTAACCCGATTGCCCAGATGGCATCAAGGTTCGGCCCGTCCCCGTCATAAAAAGGATTGTCCTCTGGCACGCTGCCATCCGCGTTCAGGCGCAGCAGCTTACCGTGGTAGGTATCCAGCCGCTGCGACACATTCTCTACCCCCTGCGTCGCGTCACTGTGGAAGCCAACCGCCGCGTACAACTTGCCATCCTTGCCGAAAGCAAGCTGCCCGCCGTGATGCCAGAAGTCGGCGATCTCCAAATCCTCCCAGATCACCTGCTCCGTTTGCAAATCGGTTGTGAAGTCATCGCTGAGGGTAAATCGCGAGATGCGGTCGTGCAGGGGTTGGTCAGCGGTATAAAACACATAGTAGTAGTGGTTCGTAGCAAAGTCAGGATCCAGCACGAAGCCCACGAGGCCGCGTTCACCCTCAGCCGTATTGATATTTTCGAGCGCCAAAACAGGCTGCTTATCGGTCTGCGTACCGCCCGCTTTAACTTGTTTCACATTACCGGTGCGCTCGGTAATATACATATCTCCTTCCGGGCCGAAAGTCACGCTGGTCGGTTCGTATAAATTCAACACTACCGACTGATAATAAAAATCTTTTGGCGGGTTGGTGGGTTCCAGTGCCAACTTCACCTTATCCACAATATCCGTTTTTTTGATGAGGTAGATCGCGCCGCCTACGATGACCGCCATCATCACCAGCAGCCCGCCCAGCAGCAAAATACGTCGTCGCTTCACGGTAAATCTCTTTCAGACTATCAATGAAATATGCGAATGCCCAACTCGCCTGATGTGGCAAATTGAGCAGTAACTATTCACCATATGTATCCCACTCATAACTAACGCATTCCTAACGACTTCGCCTTTCAAACGTGCAAAGATAACAAAAATGCCCGTGTCTCATCAACACGGGCATCTCATCAGGTCATCGTCATCTGCACCAATTAGAAGTGCGGAACCAACTTGGAGGTAATCTTGTCCTTCGGCTGGTAACCGGTAATGCGTTCAACCGCTTCGCCACCCTTAAATAGCATCAGGGTCGGCAAACCCATGACGTTATACCGCATCACGACATCCGGGTTCGCGTCCGCGTCCAGCTTACCAACACGCACTTTACCCTGATATTCTTCCGCGATCTGGTCAACCAACGGACTGAGCATCTTACACGGCGTACACCAATCCGCCCAGAAATCAATCAGCACTGGCTCGGTTGACTCCAGAACTTCTTTCTGGAAATTCGCTTCAGTGATTTCGAAGGTCTTGTCGCTCATCGCCCGTTTTATCCTTTAACTATTTTGACGCTGTTTTCTAGCCATGTTATCATGATGTTCAATGTGCCGCCATGATGAGCATAACTGATTAACAACAGCACGAGATTGACTTTATCCTATGCATATAGACGATCCCCAGCTACCAGAACTTACCCGTCGTCAAGAAGATATTCTCTCGCATATCGTCCGGGCATATACCACAAATCCCGAACCCGTTAGCTCCAAAAGTCTGGCCGAAAATGCCGCGCTCAACGTCAGCAGTGCTACCATCCGCAACGAAATGGCAGTGTTAGAAGAACTCGGTTATGTGATCGCGCCGCACACTTCCGCCGGGCGCGTGCCAACCGAAAATGGCTACCGCTACTTCGTAAAGCGCCTCATTAATAATGGGGATCTGCTGCCTGCTGAACAAACCCATATCGCCGAGACCTTTCAAGATACGCCGCTCGCAACCGAACAGTGGATGCGCCGCGCCGCACTTATCCTAGCCCGTACCGTCAATTCTGCCGCGCTCGTCACACCGCCAATTGCCGAAACCAACCGTTTCAAACACTTGGAAGTCATCTCGATACAGGGTCGCTTGGTGCTGATCGTACTGGTTCTGCACGGCGGCGCGGTTCAACAGCAAATGCACAACCTCAGTGAGCCGATTCCGCAAACGCAGTTGAGCGAAGTCGCCTCGCGCGTCAACACGTTGTTCATGGATTTAAACGCGAACCAAGCGCGGATGAAAAGCATCCAGTTGCAAATGCTCGACCGCGAAATTGCCGATGTCATCGTTGACCTGATGGAGAAGTCGGATAATAACCCGCTGCGTTTCATCTACCGTGAAGGCTTGAGCGAGGTCATGGGCAGCTTCCAGAGCAGCGCTGGCGCACAGCAAGCCGTCCGTGTGTTTGAAGAACGCCCGGTACTCAACATGATTCTCAGCGAGCTTTCCCCGACGATTAACCGTGTCGAAGTCGTCATTGGGGGTGAGGGCCGCTGGTCAGAACTCAACCACGTCAGCATGGTTTTCAGCCGTTATGGCATCCCCGGTCAAATCAGCGGCGCGTTAGGCGTACTCGGCCCCGTCTACATTAATTATGACCGCGCGATCAGCACCGTGCGTTATGTCTCAGAATTGATGACCGACGCGCTGGAACATATCTACGCCAAAGACAAACCCTCCGAAACGACTGACGAAACCCCGACTTCAGAACAATAATAATTGCCGCCGAAACCTTATAAGAAACTCGGCGGCAACTCATACGCTTATCATATAATTGCTTATGCGATTCTGATACAATGTCCGCTATATTAATCATGTCTTACGCGCCAGTCTTGGTGCGTCATTCAGCCTTAAGAGAGGAAAGTAGATAACGTGAGCCAAGAGGAGACGACACAGTTCGCCGCCGAAGACAGCGGCACGCCAAAGCCCGAAGAAGGAACTCCGGTTCCCGATATTAATCTGGCAGAAGTTCTGGCGACCGCGCGTAAAGAAGCTGCCGAATTCAAAGAAGGTTGGCTGCGCGAACGGGCGGATTTTAACAACTATAAGAAGCGTATCGAAACGCAGATGAAAGATATGCGCGATGCAGCTTCGGTTGAAGCCCTGCTGACGCTGCTGCCGATCATCGACGATTTTGAACGCGCAATGGCAAACGTCCCTGCTGAATTGCAGACTAATCCGTGGATTAATGGCGTAGGGGGCATTCACCGTAAATTCCAGAAAGCACTGGAAGATAAAGGTGTGACCGTCCTCGATCCGGTCGGACAAGTTTTCGACCCGACTCGCCATGAAGCCGTGGTCACAGAAGAGAGCAGCGAAGTCGAAAGTGGTCATGTGATCGCCACGCTGCAAAAGGGCTATGCCCGTGGGGAACGCATTCTGCGTCCTGCACTCGTCAAGATCGCAATCTAACATCTGGAAGTGCGCGGGAGTGATGACCTCCCGAAATAATTCGCACCAATCAAACCAAGGAGAGCAATAGATTTTATGGGAAGAATAATCGGTATTGACCTCGGTACAACCAACTCGGTTGTGGCGGTGATGGAAGGCGGCCAGCCTGTGGTTATCCCCTCTGCCGAGGGCAGTAACCTGATCCCATCAGTGGTAGCCACCAATCCCAAAACTGGCGAACGTCTGGTGGGCAAGGTTGCCCGTAATCAGGCGGTCGTAAACCCGGAAAACACGATTTTCTCGGTCAAGCGCTTTATGGGGCGCAAGTTCGCTGACCCACTCGTTCAAGAATCGGTCAAGCGTATCCCCTATAAGGTGAGCGCCGCGCCGAACGGCGATGCGCGCGTCCATATGGGCGGCAAGGAATACAGCCCGCCGGAAGTCTCGGCGATGATCTTGCAGAAGATCAAGGCTGATGCTGAAGCCTACCTCGGCGAAACCGTCGACAAAGCGGTGATTACCGTTCCGGCTTACTTCAACGACGCGCAGCGTAATGCGACCAAAGACGCGGGTAAGATCGCGGGTCTCGAAGTCCTGCGTATTATCAACGAACCGACTGCCTCCAGTCTCGCTTACGGTTTGGGCGAAAAGAAGAATGAAATCATCGCCGTGTATGACCTCGGTGGTGGTACGTTCGATATTTCGATCCTCGAAGTCGGCGACGGCGTGTTCGAAGTTCGCAGCACCAACGGCGATACCTACCTCGGTGGGGATAACTTCGACGAAGCGATCATCGACTATATCTCGGCGGAGTTTAAGCGCGATCAAGGGATTGACCTGCGTGGCGACCGTCAGGCGCTCCAACGCTTGAAGGAAGCGGCTGAGAAGGCCAAGATTGAACTGTCGAGCACCCTCTCGACCGAAATCAACCTGCCCTTCATCACTGCGGATGCCAGTGGGCCGAAGCACTTGAACATGACACTCAGCCGTGCCAAACTCGAAAGCCTGACCGAAAGCCTCATCAAGCGCTCGATTGCGCCTGCGGAAGCCGCGCTCAAGGATGCTGGCCTAAGCAAGAACGAAATCAACAGCGTCATTCTGGTCGGTGGTATGACCCGTATGCCCGCCGTTGTTGAAGCGGTTAAGAGCTTCTTCGGCAAGGAACCGAGCAAGGGTGTGAATCCCGATGAAGTCGTCGCGCTCGGCGCAGCCATTCAGGCCGGTGTGTTGGGCGGCGAAGTCAAGGACATCTTGCTGCTCGACGTGACTCCGCTGTCGTTGGGTGTCGAAACCCTCGGTGGCGTGGCAACCCCGCTCATCGAGCGTAACACCACCATCCCGACCAAGAAGTCGCAGGTGTTCTCGACCGCCGCTGATGGTCAGACGCAGGTGGAAATCCACGTCGTACAGGGCGAACGCCCGATGGCTGCCGACAACAAATCGCTCGGCAAGTTCATCCTCGATGGTATCCCGCCCGCGCCGCGTGGTGTGCCGCAGGTCGAAGTCACCTTTGACATCGACGCGAACGGTATCATCAACGTCAGCGCGACTGACAAGGCGACCGGACGCGCCCAGAAGATCACCATCACCGCCAGCAGCGGCTTGTCCGAAGCTGAAATCGACAAGATGGTGAAGGATGCGGAAGCGCACGCCAGCGAAGACCTGAAGCGTAAGGAACAGGTCGAGGTCAAGAACACGGCTGACAGCACCATCTTCTCGGCAGAAAAGGTCCTCAAGGACTTCGCCGACAAGCTGCCTGAAGATGCTAAGAAGCAGACTCAGGAAAAGATCGACGCGACCCGCAAGGCCGTCGAAGGTGGCGACCTCGAAACCATCAAGGCCGCGACCGAAGCACTCAGCCAGCACATCCAGACGCTTGGTGGCAGCATGTACCAGCAGGGCGCGTCGGAACCCGCTCCGGGTGCTGACCCCAACGCCGCTGGGCAGCAGCAAAAGCCAGCGGGTGAAGATGTGGTCGAAGGTGAATACACCGAAGCCTAACTTCGTCACTGTGTAACTGAACGATAAGCAAACAAACTGGGTAGGGATTGTTCCCTACCCGCTTTTTATTCATATCAACTCTGTTAAAGATGCGATAGCGGTATACTTGTGTGAGACGCTTATTAGCTGGGGATTGAAACAGGTTTATGGCACACGACTACTACGAGTTACTGGGGGTTCCCCGGTCGGCAGGCAAAGACGACATCAAGAAAGCGTTTCGCAAACTCGCCCGTGAATATCATCCCGATGTCAGCGAACATGCTGATGCGGAAGCCCGCTTTAAAGAAATCAACGAGGCTTATGAAGTCCTCTCCGACGATGACAAACGCTCCCGTTATGATCGCTTCGGTGCGGCGGGTGTAAATGGTCAGCCCGGCTTCAACGGTGCGGCTGGCTTCGGCGGCTTTGAAGAAATCTTCGAGGAGTTCTTTAATAATTTCGGTGGTGGTCGTACCGCTGGTCGTCGTCGTGGCCCACGCCCCGGTGCGGATCGCCGTGTCGATGTGCAGGTGACGTTCGAAGAATCGATCTTCGGTGTCGAAAAACAGGTCGAATTTGACCGCCTCGAAGTCTGCGAAACCTGTGAAGGCAACGGCGCACAGCCCGGTACCTCCCCCACCACCTGCCCCGAATGTAAGGGGTCGGGCGAAGTGCGGCGTGTTGACCAAACCTTCCTCGGCGCGATGGTACGCACCTCCACCTGCCCGCGCTGCAACGGTCGCGGTGAAATCAACCCCAGCCCCTGCAAGACCTGTAATGGTCAGGGTGTCATGCGGAAGCGTGCCAACCTCAACGTCACCATTCCCCCCGGTGTCCGCGAAGGGCTGCAAATCCAAATCAAGGGCGAAGGCGACATGGGCGAACGCAGCGCCCCCCACGGCAACCTGTACGTCGTCATTGATGTGAAGCAGCACCAGTACTTCAAGCGCAAGGAAAATGATGTCATTCTGGACATCACCATCAACGTCGCGCAGGCTGCACTTGGCGATAAGGTCAACGTCCCGACGGTCGACGGCGAAGTTGAACTCGTCATCCCTGCTGGCACGCAAACCGGTAAGGTGTTCCGCCTGCGTGGCAAAGGTATCCCCCGCCTCCGCAGCGACGGTTCCAACTCCGGTCGCGGTGACCAGATGGTCTACGTGCAGGTCGGCGTACCCACCAACCTCACCAGCGAGCAGCGCGAACTCTTTGAACAGCTCGCGATGACCTTTGGCCGCGACATCACCCCGCAGCAAAACGGGCGCGGCTTCTTTGACCGCGTGATGGATTTCTTCGGTGGCGAACAGGCATAGGGCTTTCCGGTAAAATTGAGTAAAATAACAGGAGCGTTCAATCGAACGCTTTTGTTTTGCTATAGGTTTACTAAATCTTTTGACTGGTATTGAATTATCCCCTCCCTCGTTTACGGGGGAGGGTTAGGGTGGGGGTTTCATAATGGACTGGATCGAAATCTCGCTGAGTGTCGATGGCGAATCGGCGGAAGCGGTTGCTGAACTCTTACAGCGTTATGGGCATCAGGGTGTCGCTATCGAGCAGGAAGGCATCCTACCCGAACTCTACGACGAAGGTGCGACCCCGCCCCCCACCCGCCTCACCATCCGCGCCTACATACCGGCGGACGAACGTGCCGAGGATGCCAAGCTGCGCCTCGAAACCGCCCTCGGTCACATGAGCATGATGTACCCCATGCCCACGCCCACCTACAAAACCGTCTACGAAACCGATTGGGCGGAAGCGTGGAAAGCCCACTACCACCCCGTCCGCATCGGGCGCAAGCTGTTCATTCGCCCGCTGT
Source organism: Chloroflexota bacterium (assembly GCA_020161935.1). Taxonomy (GTDB): domain Bacteria; phylum Chloroflexota; class Anaerolineae; order Aggregatilineales; family Phototrophicaceae; genus CFX2. The sequence goes on along the minus strand of JAIUNI010000005.1, from coordinate 268,785 downwards.
GGATACCCGTCGACATGCAGCCCGGCGACATCGAGGTCGCGCTCGACCCCGGTATGGCCTTCGGCACCGGTACACACCCGACTACACAACTGTGTATGGAAGCACTGGAAGACCTCGTGCAGCCGAATATCAACATTCTTGATCTGGGCTGCGGCTCCGGCATTCTGGCGATTACCGCTGCCAAGCTCGGCGCAAAGCACATCCTCGGCCTCGACATTGATCCTATCGCCGTCAAGGTCACGCAGGAGAACATCGAGCAAAACGGCGTTGCTGATAAGATCACCGTGCAGGAAGGCAGCCTCGAAAACGTCATCACCTCCGCCCGCCGCTTTGACCTGATCGTCGTCAACATCCTCGCCCGTATCATCATCATGATGTGCGACCAGCACCTCGGCGACACCGTGCGCCCCGGCGGCCTCGCCATCTTCAGCGGCCTGACGCTCGAACAAGCCGACGATGTGGAAGCAGCCCTGCGTAAAACCGGCCTCGAACCCTATAAGCGCCGTGTCCAAGCCGACGGCGATTGGGTCGTCATCGAAGCCCGCCGCCCCAACAACTAATAACGATACTGCATCATTTTCTAGCATCGGGTTCCCCTCGTACTGAGGTCATGAGTGACTGAGCTTGCCGCAAGGTAGCTAATGAGGGGCTAGGGGTGAGGGTATATGCCAACCGCCTACTTCCGCTTCCACGACTCGCTCAATTTCTTCCTCCCGCGTGACCAGAAGGATCGGCTCATCACCCATCCCTATGACCATCGCGGCTCGGTCAAAGACATGATCGAATCGCTCGGCGTGCCACACCCCGAAATCGAGATGATCGCCATCAATGGGCGTTCGGTCGACTTCAACACCATCGTTCAGCACGGCGCGTCCATCAACGTCTACCCAGCCTCAGCCGTGCCGGAAATCCGCGCCCGTACCATTCTACGCGATCCGTACCCTACCCGTCCGGCCTTCATCCTCGACCAGCACTTGGGTCGCCTCGCCGCTTACCTCCGCATGATGGGCTTCGACACCCTCTACCGCAACGACTACCACGACGAGGAACTCGCGCAGGTCTCGCATGACGAAACCCGCATCCTGCTCACCCGCGACATCGGCTTGCTCAAGCGCGGCGTAGTCATCTACGGCTACTACATCCGCGAAACCAACCGCCACCGCCAGCTTGCGGAAATCACCCATCGCTACAACCTCAAAGAACAGGTCGTTCCCTTCAGTCGGTGTATGAAGTGTAATGGCCTCGTTGAACCGGTTGAGCGCGACCAAATCGCCGACCAGCTTCCTGAAGGCACTGCCCGCTACTACGACACCTTTCACCGCTGCACGGCCTGCGGTCAAATCTACTGGCGCGGCGCACACTACCAGCGGATGCAATCCTTACTCGATGAAGTCTTAAAGGATACAGAGTAACTATGCTAACCATCGACATTGAAACCGCCCGCCGTTTCATCCTCGGTAAGCAGGGGTTGTGGCCCGGTCGCCGTTGGCGCGGCATCAGCGGTGCCGAACAATCCATGCGCGAAATGGAATACCTCCAGCTTGACCCCCTGCAAATCATCGCCCGCAGCCACGACATCACTCTGAACAGCCGCGTGCTCGACTACACACCCGGCATGTGGGAAGACGTGACCTACCAGCAGCGCAAATTCTTCGATTGGGGCGGCTGGCTGGCTGCTCGCCCGATGGATGAACTCCCCCATTGGCGCGTCATCATGCGGCGTGAACGGGATACCAACGCCCGCTTGCGCGATACCGCCGAGAACCATGCCGAAGCCGTGGCTGAGATGCGGGCTATTTTGCGCGAACGGGATGTCGTCACGAACCGCGACTTCGAAATGGCCTCCCGCACCCGAACCGAGAGCTATCGGGGGCGCAAGGACAGTGCGCTGGCGTTGTACTACCTGTGGCGAACGGGCGAGGTAATGACGCACCACCGTGACCGCTTCGAACGGGTATACGCCCTCACCGAAAATGTTGCACCCGCCCACCTCATTTATGAGAGCAGCGATGCCGAAGCCGACCGCTACATCATCAAGAAAGAAATCAGCTTCAGCGGCCTCTCACGCATCAAGCGTACCGCCGAGTCGTTCCAGCGCGGCGACCCGGATCTGGCGGCGAAGTCGATGTTGAAACACATGGTGGATGACGGCGACCTCATCGAAGTGCAGATTGAGGGTTGGAAGGCGGTACACCACGCCGTCGGCAGCGACATCGACCTCCTCAACGAACTCAGCGCCGGTCGGATACCCGCCGCATGGACTCCCCTCGAAACCACCACGACCGAAGAAACCCTGTTCCTCGCCCCGCTCGACCAGGTTTCCGCGCGTGGGCGGGCGAAGGTGTTGTTCGGCTTCGACTACATTTGGGAAGTCTATAAGAAGGAAGAACTGCGGAAGTTCGGCTACTATGCCCTGCCCATCCTCTGGGGTGACCGGCTCGTCGGGCGCTTCGACAGCAAGTTCGATAAAACCGCCGGTACGTTTATCATTCTCGGCTTCTGGTTGGAAGATCAAACCCTCGCCAAGGATGAGGCATTTGCCGAAGCCCTCGCCCGTGGTTTCGCCCGTTTCGTGGCCTTCCTCGGTGCCAAAAAGATCGACGCGAAAGCCATCAGCGACACCGCCCTCCGCAAGCGCATTACCGCGCTCAATAAGGGGCGTTAGTGCGGATTACAAAATGAGCGATACTGATTGTTTAAAAGGTCGATTTCTAATGTAGGGATGAGGCGTGCCTCATCCGTGTCTCCAACCACAACCATTAATTTTCTCTTTGAGGAGGGGATGAGACCCTCCCGCATTTCCTCTGTTCGCCAAACGTTCAGCTTAGTCCAAGAGGCATCTGACTATGCGTAACCCTTTTTCCCGTATCTTCCAAATGCTTCTCTTACTCATCGCCCTGCTGCCCTCCACACTCGCCGCCCAAAATTCTCCAACTGATCTACTTGCCTATACGACTACTGTAGATGGTAACACCCAACTCATGCTGTATGACACAGCCACCGAGCAAACAAGAATTGTGGTCGAAAATATCAGTGGATTTGAATTTCACTCAAGTGGAAAAGTAGCATATACCGTAACAACCCAAAATCCCTCAGCGCTATATGTGCTGGATGCCCTTGCTCCAAATGCCACCCCGATCAGCATCAGCCAAAGCACCACCGGACAATATATGGTATGGAATTGGAGTCGTGATGGCAAATATTTAGCTTACGAAGTGCGAACAGATCAGGATTATTCAATTTTCATTTGGGATGGCGAAAGCTCGGTCGAAATCTCACAAGAACCGGTATCCAGATTTGGGAGTACTTACTGGTACGAAACTTCTTGGAGTCAGGATAATAAACTGGCTTTTACAGTAGCCGATTCAACATCTGGAAATACTGAAATATTCGTTTGGGATGGCACAAAGATCTTCAACGTTAGCCAAAATCAGCTTAGGCGGAATAGTTCACCCCATTGGTCAGCAGACGGACGTTTAGCGTTCTTGTCGGGCGAAAACGTAAGCTATGGTAAATATGACATATTAGTGTGGGATGGCAAATCGTTCAAAAACGGCTTACCAGACAGGGATACATTTATTCATCTCAGCTCAGAACTAATTAACTACCTTTCACGTCCTCATTGGAATGATGACGGAGATTTAGAATTTTTCGGATGGGGCGAAAACGATAAGCAAGGAAGAATCTATGTATGGGATGGAGAAGATATCGTCGGTTCGACCTATAGAATGACTGCCGATGACAAATTTATCTACTGGAGTCCTAACGGCCAATGGGCAAATGTTGTAACAACCGCACTTTATCGTACCACCTCATTTCTAACGTTAGTAGACAAGAATAATGAAGTGGTATTAGAAGTAGAAGCGGAATATATGATTTGGAGTGCCAACAGCCTCTTGGCATTTTGTAGTTGGGAACCACAATTGGGCTGGGTTTTATCGATCTGGGATGGAAAAACAATTACCAAAATTGCAGAACAGCGGAGAGACTTTGTCGTCCAATGGCTTGGCGGCTCGTCTATAGCTTGCTCAAATGGCTAAACTGCAACTAGCAGCAATGCTTTTTTTCGTCCTACAGCACTATCGACCGGTAACTATAAACTTTGTCACTCTTTGCATTAAACTTGAAACTTGCCGCTTGGAACTTATTACTACTTAGGTTTATTTTCGGTTAACCCGACAAACCGTTTACTAACCATCCACCAACCGTCTTAACAATTCCGCTCCCTCAAAAGGTTGGTGCCAACACCGCGAAAAAGCGACCAAATGGTCTGACAAATGTTCACCCTTTTGTATTCCATATCGGCTATCCTATTCAAAGGGCTGATTGTAGGGATGAGGCGTGCCTCATCCACGCTCCCAACCACACGCACCTTAACAACCGTATCCCCCCTTTGACTGTCACCTGTGGACTGTAGACTGATGACTCATCTGCGCCGCTTTTGCTGCTTTTGCCGCATATTGTGAATTTTTAATCACAGCAGGACTGCGGAAGGACACAAAACAGACTGTCGCAATTGCAGTATTCGCAGCATTTCGCATTTGCTCCCCTAAAAGTCGCAATAACAGTTCTAATATTTGCAACAAATGCAATATTTTGAACATTTTCAACTTTATGGCACTTGTATAGATGATGATGGCGGTACAGCGCCGCCGCCACTGCCGCCATAAACGATTGACGTTCTGTATTTCTTGGCGGCTAACGAATCGTATTTGCATTTGACTAATGTTTGTCGACTTTAGACTATTTAGCAATCTTGGCGGCGGCAGTCAAAAGCACACTTTTTGCCAACTTTGCCAAAAACCAGCCGAAGATGATTATCGTTGGCACAGGAATTGCCATTTGCCATTGGCGAAATTGCTGCCAACTTTGCCAACTAACCATGACGACACGCAGACAATATCCTTGGCAACCAGTATTTGTATTAAGCAGGAGACTGGCGACTAATATCTGTTGACTAATAGCTATTTTGCAGCAAACGTTGCAGCAGCGAGACCTAACAGTGCCGCTGCAAATAAAATGAGCAGATGTCACCGACGACTACGACGACATTTCCGACATTTGAGGGAAAAACAATGAGCTTTACGCCGACAAAAACGACACTTCCGACATTAAACTTGGCGTTTTGCATTGAACTTGACACGTGCAACTTATCACTTGAAACTTCTAAACCATTTGCCGGAGGACGAACACGCCCCAACCAAAATACCGACGCGAATAACGCATGTACGCCCGCTTATCCTGTGCGATCCACTGCGCCAGCGCGGGCGCATCATTATCATGGGGGTTCTCACGCAGCCAATTGCTCACCGCCATCCACTGCCCCGCCGCGTAGCGGTCCCACGTCTCGGTATCAGAAAGCACCATCTCGATCAGCTCCAACCCGCACAGGTCGAAGCGGTCGAGCGTACCTTCGAGCGTCACAAACTCCTCGGTGCCTACGCCGAGTTCTTGATAGGCATCTACGGGAGGCAGGTCAATCCAATAGGGTTCACCGACCAAGATCAGGCTGTTCTCGTTCCGCAGTCCCATCTTCATCAGTTCGAGGATGCCCACCAACCCGCCACCGACCCAGCTTGCGCCGAGGCAGCTCACCACGTCAAAGTGGTAGTATTCGTCATCCGGCTTAATGAAGTCCGAGCCATCCGCCCGAACAAACTGCACCTGCTCGGCCACGCCCAACTCGGATGCCCGCTGCTGGGCCGTTTCCAGAAAGGTCGCGCTCGTATCCACGCCCACGCCGGTAATGCCGAAGGTTTGCGCCCAACGGGAGAGCATCTCGCCCTTTCCACACGCCAAATCCAGCATCCGCACACCCGGTTGCATTCCACACAAATAACCGAGGAGCATCAACTTGTCATCACTCATCGGGTTCAGAATACGGTGGTTCGTCTCAGAAATTTCATGGAAACGCGCCGGCATAAAAAATCACTCGCTTTGTTGAAGCCAATATTGGTACGCCCGTTCAACCCGTTTCTGGTGGTCAAAGTGCCAATCGGTCACTGTGCGGTGGTCGTAATAACCCACGATGGGTGTCTCATGGGAAGGGGTCAGCGTCCCACCAAGAACTGTACACAAAAACACGATGGCGTATAAGGTGTTCGGCTGTCCGTATTCCCCCGGCAGTACGCTGAACACATCGACCAACGACCCGACTTCAACTTCCAAGCCGGTTTCCTCGCGCACTTCGCGTTTGAGGTTCTCGCGCGGGGTCTGGTTCACCTCGCAAAATCCGGCGGGTAAGCCCCAGCGCCCGTTATCCGACCGCTTGACCAGCAAGACCTCACCCTTCTCGTTGAAGATGCCTGCCGCGCAGCCGACTTTCGGGGTCACGTAACCGATTTCACGCCGGAAACGCTCGCCGATTTCGGCTTCGGGCAAACCGGTTATGCTGGCATATTCGGTCACTGCCAACCGCATCAGCCGTTCGTAGCGTTCGCGGTCGTAAGGGTCTTGCGCGTAATTCAGTCCAAGTTGTGCAATCGACCGGAGTTCGTCTAACAGCGCCGCGATATTCATTTAGAGCATCACCTTGCCGCCGTCGACGTTGATCGACTGTCCTGTCAAATAGCGCGAGGCATCCGAACTGAGGAACAGCACCAGCCCAACGACATCTTCCGGTATTCCCAGCCGCCCCTGTGGAATATCTTCCAGCCACTTTTTTATCTGGGCTTCGTTCTGCCGGAGGTGGGTCGTCATCTCGGTTTCGATCACGCCGGGGCAAACCGCGTTCACGCGAATGCCGTAGGCCGCGAACTCCCGCGCACACTCGCGCGTCAGCCCGATCAAGCCCGCTTTACTCGCCACATAGCCCGACCGGAGCGCAATCGGAATGTTATGCCCGGCAATCGAGGCAATGTTGATAATCACACCTTCGCCGCGCACCCGCATAATCCGACCTGCGCTGCGGCTGGTGTAGAAGGCCGCGTTCAAGTTGGTATCAATGGCGTTGTGCCAATCGGCATCGCTCATTTCGAAGATCGAAGCACGGGGTTCTACACCCGCGTTATTCACCACGATATCCAACCGCCCGAAGTCGGCGACGACTTTATCCACCATCTTCTCGACGGCTGCCGAGTCGCGCACATCCGCTACATAGGGGTTGGCATCCCCCGCCAGTATCCCCGCCGTCAGGGTGGCACTCGGCGCGTCAATATCATTCACCGCGACGGCAGCGCCGCTGTCCGCCAGCCCCTGTGCAATCGCCTTACCAATGCCACGCCCTGCGCCGGTTACCAGCGCGACCTTACCCTTCAAATTCACGCTGAACATCGTTGTTGTGTGTCCTTGTTGATGTCGATAAAAGGAGAAGTATGCAAAAACACTTGACTTACTTTATCGAAAAATCGCCGTAAAACCCTCTACCATTTAGGTGTGGGGAATAAGGCGCATCGGTTTGCCCATTAAGCGGCAAAAACGCTATACTTCTTCTATGATCAGAACATATAAGTATCGCCTGTATCCAACCAAACCACAAGAGCAGCGCCTGTTTCAAGTGCTGGCTGTCTGCCGTCACTGGCATAATATGTGTCTTGAAGAACGCAAGTTGGCGTATGAACTTGAGGGTCGCACCGTCAGCAAAAACGAACAGATCATTCGCAGTAGGCAGTATCGACAAACTTTCCCACAGGCAAAGGTTGTCTTTTCACAAACGCTGCAACAGGTAGCGATTAATCTGGACAAAGCCTTTCAAGCCTTCTTTCGACGAATTAAAGCTGGCGAGACACCCGGCTATCCGCGTTTTAAAGGGCATAACCGCTTCAACAGTTTTGTGTTTCCACAATTTGGGGTTGGTGCTCGACTAGACGGCAACCACCGACTACGCTTGTTTGAAATCGGGCGTGTACGAGTGCGTTGGCATCGAGAAATACATGATAACGGGACGATCAAGACCTGCCGCATTAAATATGAGGCCGGACAGTGGTATGTCTCCTCGCGGTCGAACTGCCTGATGCGGTTGAACTACCTAAGACTGGGCATGTCATCGGACTGGATATGGGCATCTCGGCACTACTCACTACATCGGAAGGCGAGAAAGTTGAGAACCCGAACTACTATCGTCTTGGACAACAGCGCCTGCGCGTTCTAAGCCGTGCGCTGGCACGAAAGCAGAAAGGTGGCAAAAACCGCCGTAAAGCACTTAAGCGTGTCCAGCGTCAGCACAGGCATGTTGGCAACCAACGCAGCGACTATCTACACAAGCTGAGTACCGCACTGGTGAGAAGCTGTGACGGCGTGGCGCTTGAAGATTTGGCGATCCACAACATGGTTCGTAACCACCACTTGAGTAAAAGCATTCTGGATGCGGGTTGGGCCATTTTCAAACAATATCTCACGTACAAGGCTGGAAGTGCTGGTCGTGAGATACGGTTTGTGAACCCTGCCTATACCTCCAAATATTGTTCTAACTGTGGTACAGCGTTCCAAGATTTCAGTCTTTCGACCCGCTGGGTCAAGTGCGCGTGTGGCCTCAGTTTGGATAGAGACCACAATGCCGCCATCAACATTTTAGTCAAAGCAGGGTGGGACGCACCCTTAATCGCTCACGTAAGCCATGAGGCTATGCGTCGGATTAGAAGCCCTCAGCATTAGCTGCGGGGAGCTGTCACACCACTCAGCGAATTTTAATGGCGCTGCTTGACGAGGAATGTTATAATCATTCGTGACGTTTAGCACAAATTGAATGTTGTAAACGATGGCTTATCAACGACTAACAAATTTCCTCGAAAAACTCGAACAAGCCGGTGAACTGGTTCGCGTCAAAACACCTGTCAGCGCCGATTTGGAAATCACCGAAATCACCGACCGGATTTCCAAACTCCCCCACAACCGCAACAAGGCTATTCTTTTTGAAAAGGTCGAGGGCAGCAGCTTCCCGCTTGTCATCAACCTCTACGGCAACCCGCAGCGCATGGCGTGGGCGATGGGCGTGGAAGACCTCGAAGAACTCAACCAGCGCCTCGCGAAATTGATCGACCTCAAGCTGCCGAAAGGTATGGGGCCGATGATGAACCGCGGCATGGAAGTGTTTGATGCCCTGCGGCGTATCGGCCTCGGCCCCAGCAAGACCAACAAAGCGCCTGTGCAAGAAGTGGTTATCACGGACAAGCCGGATGTGAACATCCTGCCGATCTTGAAGTGCTGGCCGGATGACGGTGGCAAATATATTACGCTTACCTCGGTCATTACCCGCGACCCCGGCACTGGTACGCGCAACGTGGGCATGTACCGCGTGCAGGTGTATGACGGGCAAACGCTCGGCCTGCACTGGCAGCGGCACAAGGGCGGCAAGGAACACCAAGAGGCGGGGAAAATCCGCAACCAGCAGAAGATTCCGGTGGCAATTGTCCTCGGTGGTGATCCGGCGGCGATGTGGTGCGGCTCGGCTCCCCTGCCGCCCGGTATCGACGAGTTCCTGCTGGCGAACTGGCTGCGCGGCAAGCCCACGCCGTTCGTCAAATGTGTCTCGCAAGATTTGGAAGTGCCTGCCAACGCCGAGATCGTGATCGAGGGTTGGTTTGACCCGAACGAACACCGCACCGAAGGCCCGTTCGGCGACCACACGGGTTTCTATACACCACCTGATCTGTTTCCGGTCATGCATGTCACTGCCATCACCCACCGTAAGGATGCGGTTTACCCGACGACAATTGTGGGCAAGCCGCCGATGGAAGACCTGTGGATGGGCAAGGCGACCGAGCGTTTGTTCCTGCCGCTGATGAAGCTGTTCATGGGCGAAATCGTGGACTACGCCATGCCCGCCGAAGGGGTGTTCCATAACCTCGTCATCATCAGCATCAAGAAGCGTTTCCCCGGCCACGCGCAGAAGATTATGTACGGGCTGTGGGGCTTGGGGCTGATGATGCTCTCGAAAGCCTTCATCATCGTGGATGCCGATGTCGATGTGCATGATGTCAAGGCGGTCGCGAAAGAGGTTATTACAAACGTCAACTGGCGGCGCGATGTGACGATTGTGGACGGCGCAGTTGACCAGCTTGACCATTCCTCGCGCGAGGATTCGTACGGCGGCAAGATCGGGATTGATGCCACGCGCTCGACCAAAGCCGAGCATATGACTCCATATCCCGTACCCGCGCCCATTCCGGCTGACCAACTGAGCGCGCTGGTGGGTACCAAGTGGTGTGAAACGCACCAAACGATTTTGGTGGCGCTGGACAAAAAGCAGCACAACCCCAAAGAAACCATGCGAAAAATCTGGGCGCTTTGCCCTGATTACAATCTGGTTATCCTCGACGACTTCGCCGATGTGAACAACCTTTCAGACGCGGCATGGCGCACGCTGGGCAACACCGATTGGAACCGCGACGTGCTGTTCAGCAAGGACGGCATCGACCATTACGCGAGCAGCGAACTCCCGCGCAGTTTCATCGGCATTGACGCGACCAGCAAGACCGCCGAAGATGGTCACCCGCGCGGTTGGCCTGTGGAAATACTCATGTCGCCGGAAGTCGTGAAGAAGGTTGACGAACGCTGGGCGGCCTATGGATTAGGCGGGTAACGCCTACACTCACGTTGTTATTGATCTGTAGGGGCGGTTTGCCCGGTTAAACGGGGCAAGTTGATACGGGTAGTCCGTTCCTACAGTCAATATTTAAACCGGTAGCAAACGATTATGGCGCGTAAATTCCAACGCCGGACTGAAAATTTTACCTGTGAACACTGCGGTGAGCCTGTCACCGGTGATGGATACACGAACCACTGTCCAAGCTGCCTGTGGAGCAAACACGTTGACGTGAACCCCGGCGACCGTGCGGCGGACTGTGGGGGGTTGATGGAGCCGGTGGGCGCGGAGCAAAAGGGCAGCGAGATTATCATCGTTCACCGCTGCGTGGTCTGCCACTACAGCAAGCGCAACCGTGCCGCCGCTGATGACGATTTTGACCTCTTAATAGAGCTTGTATCGATGGGGAACCCATTTTAGAATCGGGAACACCGTTCATAGAAAAGGCAGCGTCATGACGCAGGCAGCAGCCAATCCAACGAATAACGACACACTACTCACCAAGATCAAGGTCTTTCTTGATCTCATTAAGTTTGAGCACACCATTTTCGCCCTGCCCTTCGCTTATCTGGGCACGGTTCTGGCGGCAGGTGGCTTACCGACCTTCCACCAGTTCTTCTGGGTGACGCTGGCGATGGCCTCCGCGCGGACGCTGGCGTTCGCCATCAACCGCTTGGCTGACCGGCGCTTCGATGCCACTAACCCGCGCACCGCCAAACGCCCATCCGTCACAGGCCGCCTCAGTTCCCAACTCATTATTATTTTCGCGGTCATTTCGCTGGTCGTGCTGGCGGTTAGTGCCGCGCTGCTCAGTCCGCTGGCGCTGATTCTGTTCCCCGGCGCGTTGGTCTTCCTGCTCGGCTACTCGTATACCAAACGCTTTACGGCGCTGTGTCATTGGGTGCTGGGCTTCACCGACGGACTGGCGGCGATTGGCGGCTGGATTGCGGTGCGCGGCAGCATCTTCACGGCGGACGACCTCCCCGCGTGGCTGCTGATGTTCGCGGTTACGTTCTGGATCGGCGGCTTCGACCTGATTTATGCCTGCCAAGATGTCGAGCATGACAAGCAAGAGGGCTTATATTCGTGGCCGAGCCGCTACGGCATCGCCAGCGCGTTATTCATGGCGAAGGCTAACCACGTACTGACGATCCTCGTGCTGATCGTCCTCGGCCTCACCTATCCGTTGGGTTGGCCGTACTGGATTGGTGTCGCGATTGCGGCGGCTTTACTCGCGTATGAGAACAGCCTCGTAAAGCCTAACGACCTTTCCAAGATGAACCAAGCCTTCTTCCAGATGAACTCGTATGTGGCAGTGACGCTGTTCGTCGGCACATTCCTCGCGTTGGTCATCTAAATATGGGGCAGAAGATCATCCTGATCGGGCCGATTAGTGCGGGAAAAACGACGATTGGTGAGTTGTTATCCAAGCGGCTGAAATTAGAATGGGTGCAGTTGGACGAAATCCGCTGGCCTTACTACGACGAAATTGGCTACGACAATGAAGTGACCAAGCAGCGACATGAGCAGGGCGGTATTGAGGCGGTCGTCAATTATTGGAAGCCGTTTGAAGCCCACAGTGTCGAACGGGTGCTGGCGGACTACGACGACTGCGTGATCGACTTCGGCGGGGGGCAGTCGGTTTATGAGGATGAGGTACTATTCGCGCGGGTACAAAAAGCACTGGAACCGTACCCGAACGTGGTTCTCCTGCTGCCGTCACCGGATTTAGACGAGTCTGTCAAAATCCTGAACAGCCGCATCCCGCTGGATGACCCGAATATCCTGCCCTTTCTATACCAACTGAACACCCATTTTGTGAAGCATCCATCGAACCTCACGCTGGCGAAAATAACGGTATATACCAACGGGCGCACACCCGACCAAACCTGCGATGACATCATCGAAAGGCTCAAGTGATATCGATGCGTAAAAAATGGCGTTCAATCGTTGTAAACCAGCAACCGTATAAATGGTATGTTGAAGATGTAACCATGTATGGTAACCTGCGGCGAAACCAACTGGAATTACGTTTACGCCTATCAGGTGAGCACAAAAATTCTACTCGATGTGTTGTAAACTTCACTCAACCGCAGGAAAGTTTGGATGAACTAATAATTACTCCAAGTGTAGTAGCAGAATGTATAAATCACGCTCTAAAAAATGGGTGGGATTTTGAAAACACCAGCGAAATTCTTCATATAGAAAACGGTTTTGAGATATGGCAAAACGTTACGGCAGCACAAAGGCCGTAAACATAATTCACATGGCTAAGTTTCGTAGACAGCAAAAGAGTTAAAGTTTATGGCACACCTCAAGGGCAGCGAACGGGCTGCGTACGTCAAGAATATGTTCGGGCGCATCGCCGGTCGCTATAACCTGATGAACCGCCTGATGACGGGCGGGCAGGATATGAAGTGGCGGCGTTTCGTCGTCAAACAAGCACAGCTCAAAACGGGCGACAAGCTGCTCGACCTCGCCACCGGCACGGGGGACATCGCCTTCGAGGCGCTGAAGTCGGTCAGCAGTTTGCAGGTCGTGGGGGGTGATTTCGCGCTGCCGATGATGCAGGTCGGGCAAACGCTGCCGATGGGTAAGCAAGTCGGCTGGACGGGCGCGGATGCCCTCAACCTGCCCTTCGCCGAAAACGCCTTCAACGCCATCACCGCTGGCTATCTGACGCGCAATGTCATTGACCTGCCGCGTATGTTTGCTGAACAGCTACGGGTGCTGAAACCCGGTGGCCGCCTCGTGCTGCTGGACAGTTCGCCCCCGAAAAACAATATCTTCAAACCGTTCATCGAAATCCATCTGCGCTTTATCATCCCCTTGCTCGGTCGGATTGTAGCTGGCAAAAACGGCGCGGATGCATACCAGTATTTACCGAGTTCGACCCAAGCCTTCAAAACACCGGAAGAACTGGCAGCGATGATGACCAAAGCCGGTGTGCGTAACGTGCAGTTCCGCACGTTTATGCTCGGCACAATGGCGGTTCACTGGGGCGAGAAATAACCCCCATAAGCTAGGGAACTTCTAAAGCGGATTTAGCGTCATCATGAGTGTTGTCGGTTTCAACCATCACAGAGAGGACACAGCGAATGAAAAAACAACTCGGTTTAGTTGCCTTAAGTGTTATAAGCCTGTCGCTCCCTTTTAACGCCGCTTACGCCCAAACGGCGGACTGCGCGATTGATGTACAGCCTATCGTCGCGACCCTGATTGAAGCCCAAACGGCAGCCGCTTCTGGCGACCAAGATGCCGCCCTCCAACAGCTCGCCGATGCGAAAACCGCCATCGAAACGTTGGAAGCGGGCTGCACTGCCGAACCACTCCCACCCCCCGAACTGAGTGAAACGTTTACCGCGCCGGACGACTCGTTCACCTTCAGCTATCCCGCTGGCTGGGTCGCGGGTCAATTCGTTTTAACGTTGGACAGCTTCGGAAACGGTGGCCGCGCCATCATCGGCAGTAACGAAACCGCCTTAGACATGCTGACGCAAACCATCGACAACACCAAACTTGAACCTGAAGAACAAGCCGCGATGATTATCGCCGGTTCGCCAAGTACGGTACTCTACAGCCTCGGCATCTACGACTCGACCGTTGAACAACCTGACCTGTCTACGCTTGAAGCCCTAACCGACTACATTCAATTGGCAATTAAAGATGGGCCGTTGTTCAAAGAAATTGCCGACCCGGTATATGAGGGGCAAACGGCATCCTTCACCATCGCGGATACCGAGTTTGATGGCATGGTGCTGGTCAGCCAGCTTGACACGGATAAGTTTGCCTTTACCCTGCTGATTGGCGATACCGGCACACAGGCTGCGGTCAACAGTGTCGCGCAAGCCATACACAGCACCATTCAATAATCACCCGATATGAGACGTTTCACCCGATGGCTGTATATTATCCTGATTGCAGCCCCCATCACCTTGCTGTTGGGCGTGGTTAACGTCCGCCTGTACTACACGGCCTACACGCCCGACCACAGTGACGTTGTACCACAGCTCGCCTTCATCAAGGAACAACTGCTCACCGGCACCGGCGAGGAAATGCAGGGGTTCTTCCCAGAAGGCTATTTTTTCTCCTATACGCTCTATGGGTTAGCGTGGGTCGATGTGGGGCTGCAAGATACGGCTCAACAGGCTAAAGCCCTCGACGAAGCACGTTGGGCGCTGCAAGCTCTAGAGTCCGATAAGGGTACGGGCGTATTCTCCGCCAGTTTAACCCCGCCCTACGGCGTATTTTACGCGGGTTGGAGTAACTGGCTGCGCGGCGGCATCCTCAAACTGCAAACGCCGGAAGAACGCGATCCGGCGGAGGTTGAGCGCTTCCAAAACGAGTTAACCGCCCTCGCCGCAGCCTTTGATGCCAACGACAGCCCTTTCCTGCAAGCCTACCCCGGTCAAGCGTGGCCTGTAGATAGCACCGTCGCGGTGGCCGCGCTGCACCTGCACGACACCCTATTTGAGCCGCAGTTCGAGGCGATCATCAGCCGGTGGGTGGCGCTGGCGAAAACCAAGCTCGACCCCACAACCGGCTTACTGCCGCACCGCGTCTCTGCCTCCACAGGCGATTTACTCGACGGCACACGCGGTTCATCGCAAAGTGTCATCCAGCGCTTCTTACCGGAAATCGATCCCACTTGGGCAGCAGCGCAGTATCCCTTATTCCGCCAGCAGTTCGCGTCCACCATCCTCGGCATACCCGGCATACGTGAATACCCGATTGGCACGGACGGCATCGGCGATGTGGATTCCGGCCCACTGATCGGCGGTATGAGTCTGTCAGCTTCGGTCGTCACAGTGGCCGCCGCGCGGGTCGAGGGTGACAACGAACTGGCGGATGCCCTGCTCAACGTGGGCGAAGCGCTGGGAATGCCGGTCAGCTTGGGTAACAGCAAGCGATACGCGCTCGGTGTACTGCCGATTGGCGATGCGTTCCTCGCGTGGGCGAAAAGCGCCTCGCCGTGGACGTTTATTCCACAGCCGCCAACATTACCCGAATTAATCGCCAGTTGGTGGCGACTGCCCATTCATATCCTGTCATTGGTCATCATCACAGGGCTGTGGTGGAAAACGCGGCGAAGTCGGCAGGCTCGGCATGTTGGAATTTGAAGACTATCAGGCATTTGAGGGCTAAACACAACATGGCACAGCGGCTCATCATTGGCATCTCCGGCGCATCTGGTGTCATTTACGGCATTCGGATGTTAGAAGCGCTGGCACAGGATAAGACCATTGAAACGCATCTGATCATGAGTCCGGCGGCGAAGGCTACGATCTCGCAGGAAACCGATTGGAAAGTGACCGATGTCGAAAAGCTGGCGAGTGTCATCCATAAGCCGGGGGATGTCGGTGCGAGTATCGCCAGCGGGTCATTCGAGACAATGGGTATGATCGTCGCGCCGTGCAGCATCAAGTCGCTTTCAGCCATCGCCAACAGCTTTGATGCGGATTTGCTCACCCGCGCGGCTGATGTGCAGTTGAAGGAAGGCCGTCCTGTGCTGCTGCTGGTGCGCGAAACACCGCTGCACAAAGGTCACCTGCGGCTGATGTTGCAAGCAGCGGAAAATGGCGCGGTTATTATGCCCCCTGCGCCCGCCTTTTATGGTAAGCCGCAAACCGTCGATGATATTGTCAACAGTACCGTCGGGCGGGCGCTGGCTCGAATTGGCATCCAAAACACGTTATACTTCGAGTGGCTTGGGATGAGTAAGGAGAGGCCACCAACCGATGAGTGAACCCGACATTCGCCCCATCATCCATGAATTCCTTGAAACGCAGTCCACCTTAGCCTTATCCACGGTGAACGCGGCGGGCAAGCCTGAAACCGCGCCTGTTTTTTATGTCTCGGATGATCGCTTTAACCTGTACTGGTTATCCGCTACGCACGTCCACCACAGCGTCAATCTCGCGGCGCATCCGCAGGTTTCCGGCTGCATCTACCCGACGATCTGGGAATGGCAAGAAATCGTGGGCTTGCAAATACGGGGTACAGCCTCCGTCATCAACGACGAACGGCTGCGCGAACAAATCCTGCTGCTTTACCTGCGAAAGTTCAAACTCCCACCAGCCTTTGACGCGGCCATCGCTGCCAGCACCTTGTACATGCTCCAGCCGACGTGGATACGCTGGGTCAATAACAGTGTGACGTTCGGCTACAAAGCGGAGATTGATCTCACCCAGCCGTAAGTATTACGGTTGAAGGAGCGCCCGCAGCGGTTCCAGCACCGGCTTCGGCGTGTAGTCCGTATTCCATAGGCCAAAATGATGTTCGGCGTTATCCACACTCGGACAAGCCGGTTCGACGCAGGTCGCATCCAGCGGGAAGTCGAAGGCCGTCCACACTAACCAACCGAGCAGATTTTTAGACTCCGCAGCGAGTGCCACATCGTTAATCAGACGGCTCTGGTCTTCCGGCGTAACCCGAAATGTGCTAAACCCGAATTCTTCGAGCAGTATGGGTTTATCGGTTTTCGCGCGGATTTCATCGACCCGTTTCACCATCGACTCGGCATCCGTCCAGTGGTGAAAGCTGATGAAGTCAACTGCGTTTGCCGTCGCTTCACTATCGTGCAGCCAACCCGCCGTAATCAAATGGTGGCTGTCCAGCGACCGGACGAGTGCCGACGTTTCACTCAGCCACTGTAGGACATCGTCGCGCGGGAATGCTGCCCGACCCAGCGCATCATTTGAGCCGTAATCAATATCGCCTTCGTTCCGCAAATCCCACGCCAGAATCGCCGGTTCATCCTTATATCGCTCAATAATCAAACGAGTCTGCGCCGGAACGACATCCATGTTGGTGTACAAGGGTACCGCGCCAAAGTCCGGCATATCGTTGAGCGTCACAATCAAGCGGAAATCTTGATCTGCCGCCGCGTGAATCACCGCGTCCAGCCGCCCGAACGCAGCCGTATTCGGCACATCGTTGAGCGTCGGGCAGGCGAACAGCGCCGTGTTCCACAGGAAAATACGCAGCGTATTGAACCCGTACGAGCGCATCAGGGCGAGTTCTTCGGTCACGGTTTGAAGATCAACCCGCGTGAGGAAGCGCCGCCACGGGTAGCGCGAGGGGTAGTAATTAACACCCTTCGCCGCGTAGACTGCATCCCCTACCCTAAATCGCCCCCCGCCCAGTGTAACGAACGGTGTATCTTCATCGGTTGGCTCGTAAGCGGTTAACGTGTCCGCAGCCGTGCAATCCGCAGCCGCACTGGCGCTCTCTGGATTCTGTAGCAGCCACAGTACCACTGAAGCGGTTTCGTCCGTCTCGCCCGGTCGGGGGTAAGCGGCGACTCGTGTGGCGGTGACGGGCAGCGTCGTCACGTCGATGCCAATCAGGGGTGCGGTATCCGCTAACACATACACCGCGCCGTAGTCGCTGAGTGCCGCGTTAATATCCGCTGCCCCCGGCGCACCCACGCAGCGCAGCGTCAGTCCGTCGACCGCATAAAAGTTGGCGCGTTTGCAGCTGTCGGCGAACATGCTGCCGATAATCGGCAGGTCGCGGCGGGTAATCATTTGTGGGAAAGCCTGTAAAGCCTCCCGCAGCCCGTAACCGGAACTGTGCGAGGTCAGATGCTCATAGCGGGCATCCGGCGGCAGCGGCAGCGCGGATGGCTGGCTGTAGGCGGTCAGGAAGTACGGCACCATTCCGAACAGCAGCGCGATAACGCCCAACCCGGTCACCATTTGCCGTGTGGTCAGGTCACGGATGCGCTGCAAGCCCAACCCTAATCCAACCCCACCGACCGTCATCAACAGTGGCAGCGTTACGACAAAGTGGCGGGACAGCACCTCGCGCCCCAACACGAGAATAATAAACAGCGGCAGCAAAGCGGATACCGCCAATAAGCCGCCAACGAGTCTCTGTCGGCTTGAAGCGCGAAGGATACCAGCGATGCTCAACACGAGCAGCAGGATACCCGCCGCCAGCAGCACGACCCACGTAAACGAGCCGAAACCAGACAACTGCGCCCACAACCGTTCGAGGTTTGCAACCAGCGACGGCTGACCACCAGATGACGAACCGCCGATCCAACCCAGCGCGATACCGAAAAAGTCCTCACCGCGCAGAACTAAATAGACCAACGGCACAGCAAAACAGGCCGCAACCGTCACCCCGATAATGAACAAACCGCTGATACGCTGCCGCCAGCTTAGACGGTTACCAAACAGCACCGCCAGCGTAACAGCCAGCGCGTAGGGTGCGGCAGTGAACTTGAACAACGCCGCAGCCCCAAAGCAGACACCGACGAGGATAAACGGTCGCGCAAATTGGAATGCCGTTTTGTGGCGTGGTTGATAAACCCTTAGTGCCGCCCACAACGCCAGCACCACCAGCGAACCCGCTTCCGAGTCGCTGAAAGCCAGTCGTTCGTAGAAAAAGAGATACGGGCAAAACAGCCACAGCGCCCCCGCTAAAACAGCCGCGATACCGCCGAAGAAACGGTAAACCACGCCGTAAGCCGCCGCGAGGCCGATCATACTCACGAAAAGGGTGGCAATACGCCCTGCGAAAACCGGATCATTTTGAGGGTAAAACGCCGCGATCAACCAGTGATTGATGATTTTACCGTCACTAATCGCCCAGAATGGATGGAGATTCCAGACCTCGACGGCGCGGGTGAGGTGCAGCCCTTCATCGTTATGAATGGGCAAGAGGTCAAGCGCCAGCAGCCGCGTTCCCCATAGCGCTAACAAGATGACGATGCCAATCCACCAAGCTCGATTTTTCACGTTGTCTCCATAAACAAAAAAGCCCGCAGAAGCGCGAGCTTTCTTAAAACTGATACCAGAGGTGATTACATCTCTTGTTCTTCTTCTGGATCACCCCGTACACTGTCTTTGTGGCGGTAGGTAATACGCCCACGTTTTGGGTCATAAACGCTCATCTCTACTTTCACCCGGTCACCCAGCAAGATACGGATGTAATATTTCCGCATTTTACCGGAGAGGTAGGCTAAAATACGATGCCCGTTGTCAAGTTCCACAAGGAACTGTGTATTCGGCAGGGCTTCAACAACCTTGCCTTCTACTTCTAGTTTATCATCTTGTTTCGCCATAGCCCTCCAAACTGGCTAAGACAGCACGCGGTTACCGCCTACTGTAAGCGGCAGGATACCCTGATCGGGCATCACGAGATGCTCAACGCACCCCAGTCTTACGTTGACGGCGACGTGCGCGGCGGATAGCCTTTTTCTTTTCGATGCGGCGGAGTTCGCTCTTCGAAATATGCCAACGCTTGCGGCGGACTGTGCTTAGTACGCCACTGTTGGTCACCTTCTTACGAAAACGACGGAGTAAGGATTCTTGCGACTCGTTCGGCTTTAACGTTACATTTGCCATAGTTTCCCGGCTGCTCCTTTCTACGAACTCAGTTGGTAGTGATGTTTTGAATGGTGGTACAAGTTTTGTTGTACCACCACTTAATTTGAGATTTACGATTGTACTGGATCAGCGGTCTCAATGCTACCCTGATCTTCGGCGACTGCCTCAGCGGCGGCGGCACCTTCACGTTCCTGCCAGCGTTCCTTCTCTTCTTGGGTGACTTCCTTCAAGCTCAAGCCCAAGCGCTGACGATCCGGCTCGATGCTAATCACGCGGAGCAGCAACCGTTGGCCTTCATGCACCACGAGCGTCGGGTCAACCGGCGCGGGATCAGCCAACTGGCTGCCGTGCAGCAGCGCTTCGATACCCGGTTCGAGGCTGACAAACGCGCCGAACTGCGCCACGCGCGAGACGACACCTTCGACCAACTGGCCGACGTGGTACATCTCTTCAGCACGCGCCCACGGGTTCTTCTGCAAGCGCTTGAGGCTCAGGCCGATACGCTTGCCTTCGCTGTCGAGACGCAGAATATATACTTCCACCTCGTCGCCAACGTTCAACACTTCCTTCGGATGCTTGACACGGTGCCAAGCGAGTTCCGAAATGTGGATCAGGCCGTCAGCACCGCCGAGGTCAACGAACGCACCGAAATCGCGCAGGCCGCTGACGATGCCCTTACGCACTTCGCCTTCCTTCAGTTCGTCCAGCAGCAGTTCCTTACGGGCTTCACGACGACCCCGTTGGGCATCACGCTGGCTGAACACCAAGCGGCGGCGCTTGCGGTTGACTTCGATCACCTTCACGGCGATCTTCTTGCCCAGCAGCGTCGACATATAACCCTTGCGATCATCTTCCGCGATGTTACGCGGCAGGTCGATCACATGGCTGGCCGGCACGAAACCACGCAGGTTGCCGAACGGTACGATCAAGCCACCTTTGTTCGCATCAGTGACGACACCTTCCCAGACTTCTTCATCCGTCATCAGCTTCTCGGCGACCTTCCAGTCCTCGCTCTGCTGCGCCTGCGAAACCGAAAGCACAAGGTTATCGTCTTGATCTTCAATACGGACGACGATCACATCGACTTCCGCACCGACCTCGTACGACGAGGGGTCAATCCCCACGCGGTCAAGGTCGCGGCGCGGCACGATGCCATCCCGCTTTAGCCCAACATCGACAATCAGACCATGATAATCCACCGCAAGGATGGTGCCGGTAACAATGTCACCGCGTTCCGGTTCCTTGGCGAAGGACGCTTCGAGCATCGCTGCGAAGTCCATCTCGTCTGCCGTCATCGTACCCAACAAAGGTTCTGCCTGCATAAATGAAGTACCCCCGGTAAAAAATTGGTTTTTTCTTTCAGGAAACAGACGCAAAAAACTCAGTCAACCTGTTCTCACGGGCTGCTGAGTTTATTTCATCCTAGTTTGGTTGATCTGAACCAACACGAATAGCTGTGGGCACAGTCCATCGACGTGGCTGTGCTTCCCTTTCCTTAAAGATGGATGAGATTATAGGGCTTGTAATATTATTTGTCAACGCAGAGGAAATAAGTTGAAATAAAAAGGGCGACCTGTTGCAGATCGCCCCGTTGCAAACTTAGCTTTCCGACTGTTCCCCCGAACTCGCTTCAGGAGCAGTTTCCTCGGCAGGTGCGGCTTCTTCCGCTTCCGCTGTGCCGTTGACTGCGGCCTCACCCTCACCGCCTTCAGTCGCCGCGTCCGTACCCCATCGCTGGGTAAAGCCCACACGGCGCTTTTCCGGCTCAAGGTGGCTGATACGCAAGTTCAGGCGGTCGCCCTTCTTCACGTATGAGTACGGTTCCTTCAACGAACCATCGCCCATTTCGCTCAAGTGCAGCAAGCCTTCGAGGCCGTTGTCCAGCGCGATGAACGCACCGAAGTCAACCACGTTGGTAACGGTACCGTCAACCAACTGACCTTCGTGGTAGCGCTTGTCCGCATCTTCCCACGGGTCGCTCAAGAGGCGCTTGCGGCTGAGTGCGATACGGTTCGAACCGCGATCCAACGTCAGCACGTACACGTCGATTTCATCCCCGACCTTCAACACGTCACGCGGGTGATCGACACGATGCCACGCCAATTCGCTGACGTGGATGAGGCCATCCGCGCCGCCGAGGTTGACGAACGCACCGAAATCGCGCAAGCCGGTGACCGTACCCTTGACCACATCGCCTTCCTTGAGTTCGGAAAGCAAGCGTGCCTTCTGCTGTGCGCGCCATTCCTTCTGCGCTTCACGCTCGCTGAAGATCAACCGGCGGCGGTCTTGGTCAACTTCAATCACCTTCACGCCCAGCGGGTTGGCTGCAAATTCGTTCCATGCGCTGCTGCGTTCGTTCGCAAGGTTCACCGAAACCAAGTGCGAGCTGGGGATAAACCCTTCCAGCCGGTTCCAACGCACGAGGATACCACCACGGTTGTGTCCGGTGACGTTCACCTGTACCACATCTTCCGAGGTCAGCAGTTGACGAGCCTTTTCCCAGTCGTATTGCTGCAAACCCATGTTGATGGACACAATGAGGTTGTCGTCTTGGTCACGCGGGTTCAGCACATAAACAGGTACTTCACCGCCCACTGCCAAGCCATTCCGCACATCCGAGTCGAGGCGTTCAATGTCCTGTGCTGGAACGATACCGTCTTGCTTCGCGCCCATATCCACGATAATTTCGCGGGTTTCAATCTGCAAAATGATCGCGTTGCGTATTTCACCACGACGAGGCGGTGTATAGGCAAACGACGATTCCAGAAGCTGCTCAAACTCGCTCTGACCGTCTGATTCTTTATTCTTACTAAACTTTCCCGATTTCATCCATTTCTCCTGTTGTGTATCGGATGTTTTATGTCGGAACATCCAAACCCAGAATGCCGCGCCACACGTTCGACAGGTTATTCAGTATGAGTATATGCCAATAAAGTTGGAATATTATTTGAAACGAAATGCTGGATAACAATTCCGCACTGAGGTAAGGTGGCCTTCAAACCGTAAGTAAATAAGTATCGGGCCGCATCTCTACAGACGAGTGCAGGACACCATTTATTACACATTTTAACTGTGAATAAAATGAGTGTTAGAGCCAAAACACCCATCCTACAAGTATTATAACAGAAAGTGTTGTTAAAACGAAGATGTTCTTCTGTTTAATTAATGTCCGGCACACCCATCTCTAATCCCTTGAGGCCGCGATCCAATTCCCACGGGTAAATAATGTAGGCATCGGTAATCGCGCCATAGAAGTCAGGCTCGGCGCGGTTAAACATGGAACGGTAAGGGTTATAGTGCATCACGCAGGTGTAGGGAATACCGCCGGATGACTGCACACGCCCCTTCACAGCCGTGCTGGTGCGCCCACTGCCCCACACATCGTCCACAATCAACGTCCGGCGGTCACGCAGGAGGGTTGTGTCGGGGAACTGCATGAAGGTCGGCCACGCCATCAAACCGGCTGACTCGGTCGCGGGGAAATCGACCGCCGCCGTCAGGATATGGCGAATACCGATGGCCTCGGCGAGCAAACCACCGGGGATGATCCCGCCGCGCGTAATCAGAACCATTGCGTCAAAAGTACCGACAATCTTCAGTGGTGGCAGCAGGACATCAATAAGCCGGTCAACATCTGCCCACGAAAGCACTTCTTGCTTCATCGGACTTTTCATCAGCAACCCCTAAGTGGTAGGTATACATCGAATAAAGAGGTTGTATTCTAACGCAGCCTAGCGCAGACGCAAATTATTTCATGAAAAATGTATAATTTTGCTGATGGCAGAATGCCCAATCGAATATGAGGATCCATTGACTTGTTCGAAGATTGGGTGAGGGTTTTATTGTAGGGGGGAGGCGTGCCTCATTCACTGTTCAATTACCGCTGATAATGGGGGTGAGGTATGGTACACCCCCATTTATTTCTGTCGCCTACAACCGTTCCGCGACGCTCTTACCCTGCGTAAACTGAAGCAGGTAATCCGCGCCGCCGCCCTTGCTATCCGTACCACTCATATTGAAGCCGCCGAACGGGTGAATACCCACCAGCGCGCCTGAACATTTGCGGTTGAGGTACAGGTTGCCCACGTGGAATTCACGCCGCGCCTGTTCCAAACGTTCGCGGTCGTTGCTAAACAACGCGCCCGTTAAACCATACTCGGTGCTGTTGACGATTCGCAGCCCTTCCGAGAAGTCGCTGGCCTTGACCATCGCCAGCACCGGCCCAAAAATTTCTTCTTGGGCGATACGGGCATCCCACGCCACATCACCGAAAATGGTCGGCGGCAGGAAGTAACCATTAGTGGGCGACTCAATCGGTTGCCCGCCGAGCAGGAGTTTGCCCTCCTGTGTGCCGATCTCGATATAGTCCTTAATCTTGTTGAATGCTTCTTGGTCAACCACCGGCCCCATGTTGATGTGGTTGCCCTCGTCCGGCGAACCGACCGTCAGCTTCGAGGCGATCTCAACCACGCGGTTGGCAACTTGGTCGTAAACCGCGTCCACGATGATCGCCCGCGACCCCGCCGAACACTTCTGCCCTTGGAAGCCGAACGCGCCTTGTACGATGCCCTGCGCCGCGTCTTCGAGGTTCGCGGTTTCATCCACCAGCACTGCGTCCTTTCCGCCCATTTCAAGGATCGAACGTTTCAACCACTTTTGCCCCGGCTGAATTTTCGCGGCGTTCTCGTAAATCCACAGGCCAACCTGCTTCGAACCGGTAAAGCCGATGAAGCGCGTTAGCGGGCTGGTCACCATCCGTGCGCCCACCACCTCACCGGGGCCGGTCAAGAAGTTCAGCACACCCTTCGGCAAGCCCACGCTCCACAGCAGTTCCGCCACCTTATAGCCAATTAACGGCGTTTGCTCGGCTGGCTTGAACACCACCGTGTTACCGGTAACGATAGCCGCCGCGAGCAAACCCATCGGGATAGCCGTCGGGAAGTTCCACGGGGGGATGATCGCGCCCACACCCAGCGGGATGTTGTAGTAACCCACCTGTTCCGGCGGGTACGGCGCGAGGGTGTGGCTTTCATCGGCGATGCGAACCGCTTGGCGGGCATAAAACTCCAAGAAGTCGACCGCTTCTGCCGTATCAATATCCGCTTCGTACCAGCTTTTACCGGCTTCCAGAATCATGTAAGCGTTAAACTCGGCCTTGCGGCGGCGCAGTGCGGCAGCCGCCCGCAGCAGGTAACGGGCGCGTTCTTCGACCGAGACATACTGCCATGTCTTGAAGGCTTCGCTCGCCACTTGGATGGCATGGTCGGCATCTTCAGCCGTACCGTTGGCAAAGTTGCCGATCACTTGGGACGGGTTGGAAGGATTGATCGAGGTAAAGGTATCGCTGCGTTGAATCACTTCGCCGCCGATAACCAGCGGGTATGTGCGCCCAAGTTCGGACTTTGCTTTAGCAAGCGCGGCACGCATCGCTGCGTCGGTTTCCGGCTTGTTAAAATCTGAAAATGACTCAATGTTATATGCGGGTAGCATAGAGTTCCTCCCATAAATTGTCACGCTGGAGATAGTCCGCCTATTCTACCATGCGAGCGACCAAATCAAGGAGTCATCAATAGACCATTCTTAAACGCACCTATCCTCACGATCAGCCTACCTTCTCAGGGCAATAAGTATGTTCTCCCACAGCAGCAGTTAACCGCTTCGCTTATCAACCACAATGGAATTTGTAGGGGCGCACGGCTGTGCGCCACCCAACTACACTCATCATCACACGTGTAGGAACAACATACTCGTTGTCCGCCTTATTCACTCCCCACTAAAGTTTGGAAACTCTAACCATCAAATAAGAATTTTTGTGCTACAATATTCTTGTGTTTATCTCTGCATGAACTTGGTGTTCTTGGCGGTTTAAATGAATTTCTCTGTTTTCTCTCTGTGCCTCTGTGGTTAATCTGTATTTGCATTTCTCTGTATTTTCTCTGCGTCGCTGCGGTTAAAAAGTATTGCAACGACAGCGGCGGCACAGGCAATTGCACGGCGGTGGCAGCACGGGAGCAATCCGCCGAAAGTGTGCCAATTCAGCGCCACGCTCCCGTATTCCCGCCGCCACAAAATGACAATTCGGCGGATACACGCGAGACTCCCGCCCGCCATTTCGGCGGATCAATTGCAGAATTTGCGATTTTTGAGACGAATTTGCACTGTGAAGATGAGGAATGTCAAGAATCAGGAGGAAATAGAAACAGCCTTAGCCAACATAATCCGCGCAAATCATCACGATCTGTTGGCCTTTACAGCGGGTCAGTATCAGCACCCGCGAGTCACGGCCTTTCAGCTTCAATTGAGGGATAAGTGTTTCCGGTGTAACCGCCGTACCACGCTTCTTCACCGTCACCTGCCCAACGTTGCGCTCGCGCAGATAGCCTCGTAGCTGTTTCAGGTTAAACGGCATCCAATCGAGGATTTGCCACGACCGTAACCACGGCGACTCCGGCTTAAGGTCGGTCGTCAAATAGGCAATCGTTTCGTCCAACAGCCCCCCGTCGAACTGTGCCGCCACCGCTTCCACCAGCCCTGCCCGCAGCAGCGCCGGATCAGGCTCAACCAACCACCCGCGCGGTTCGGAAAGGGGTTGTTTATCAGGCAACTCGCCCGCCGCCCAATGATAGGTCTCATATCCCGTGAGCAAGGTCGCCGTCAGTCCCTGTTCACCTGCGCCTAGCCACAAAACCGCTTCTTTGAGGTCGCCGTCCACCGATATGAACTCAACCCGCCCGCCATAACGTTCGAGTTGAGCCAGATCGACACCCGGCGAAAGTTTGACCACAACACGGTCAGCCGGCCACCCCTCAACGGTCGCGAGTGGTGGTTGATAGCGTTCAACGTCGTAAATCCGGTTGCCCTGCCCATCCCGCCGCGCCGGATCAAAAAAGATGAGATCAGCCGGAGGCAGCGTTGAAGTCACATCCCCGACCACAAATCTTGCCTGTAATCCGAGTGTGTCCGCGTTATAGCTGGCAATCGCGATCCGAACCGCGTCACGGTCAATGCCGGTCACGTCAGCCCCTACCCGTGCCAGCGCCAACGAATCCGCGCCAATCCCACAGCAGGCATCAACCACCCGCACCCCTTCACCGATCTGCCCAGCCCGATACCGCCTCACCAACGGATCACTCGCCTGCTCCAACGCATCGCGCGTAAAGAACATTGAGGCTGCATCCACACCAAACTTATCAACTGCCTTCGCCCGTAGCTGTGCCATCTCCAATCCGGCGCGGGCTTGCTCAGGGGAATACGCTTTGCGGAGGTTCGTTAATAACGAAAGGGATGCTTTGGGGGTTAAGTCCTCGGTTGCGAGGCGTTGAAGTAAACCTGCGCCAGTCGGCGAGGCGAGAAAATCAATGTCAGCCAGAGAGATGGTCAATCGGGGTCACTCATTCATCGGGGGCTTCGGCTGTTGCATGGTCAATAGCTACCATGATGACTGCTTGAGTAGCAAAAATCTCGTCACTGGGGTTCAGGATCGTCGGGAACGGCCAATCTTTGACCACATCCCACTTAAACTTGGCGATCTTGTTCACATTGGTGATGTACCCTTCCATCACCGCAAACTGCATAAATTCGACCGCTTTGGGTAGGCTGCTAAATGTCAACAGCACCGTTTCACCCTCACCCGCGACTGCCACCGCTTGCCACGTAATCTTATCTTCAGGTGTCATCCGCCATATAGGCTTATGCGGGTTTTGATGAATAAGTAGCTGTACATATCGGCTGGTGCGCGGTGGTGCGTCCTGCGCCGCAACCTGTTTCACTCGGTCAACCGTTCGCGACTCAGTATGCGGCTTTTCGCCACGAATAAGCGCCCCGGTCGGCAGAGGGCATTCTGCCCCAACCTCCACCAATATACGGGTGAAGTTCGCCCCTTCGAGCGTTTTAACATATGTCTCGGAAGGATCGAGGTGCGCGTTCATGATAATCAGGCGACCACCGGGGCGCAGCGCCCGTAACGCCGACTTCAACAGTTCAGCGCTGGGTTCGGCATTAAACGCCGCTACCGCATCCACGCTGTCAGGGGCGATGCGCCAGTTGGATTCTTTCTTCGGCGAGTAGACGACTTCAATATCGGGTCGCTGTTCCCGCAGGATAGAGGCAGCACGACCATAGACATCAACTAAGCGAAGCGCTGCCCCACTGGGGGGGAGCTGCTTCGCCATAGCCTCAATCAGTAATTGGTCGACTCGCGGCGTGCTGGACATTAGCGGCGTTTGTTCGCCTGTTGGGCGGCTGCATGAACCAGTTCGATGACTTCAACCCATTCTTCTTCAAAGAAATGAACCGTTACCGCGCCCAACTCAAGATGGTAAACGACCTCACCATCCGGTTCATGAGAAATCCAAGCGGCATAATTCTCGGTAACAGAAAGGCTCTCGGTTTGTACTTCTTCCGACATGGTTTAATTTCTCCTTGCATCCAACCACGCGCGAATTTGAGGGGTGATTCGCGTCCCAACCTCGCCTTGTGCAAAAGCCACCTTGCGCCTAAGCCAATCGCTCATGGGTGAAGGTCGTTTCTTCCGCATGGTCACAGGGAACGGGTCGCGATCCATCAACTTACCATAGATATATTGCCCGAAAATCCGCAGGCTTGCAACGGTTGGTGCAGCCAGAATGATACCAAGAACACCCGCGAGGCTCGCCCCCGCGATAATCCCCAGAATGACCGCAATCGGATGCAGGTTCAAGCTGCCGCCCATCACACGCGGGACAAGGATATACGCTTCGATATTTTGAAGCACCGCCCAGATGATCGCAACAGCCACCGCAAAGGGTAAACCCTGTAAACCGGGAATGGTGGTTGAATGTCCGGTCAACGCCAGCAGCGCCGCCGGGAAAATCGCCAAGCCGGAGCCGATGCTGGGAATAAACTCTAGGATGGCGGAAATCATACCCAGAATAAGGGGGTTCGGCATACCGATGATGGTGGCAATCGTAAAAACGACCACGCCCATGAACAACGCCAGCGACAACTGCCCGCGTAAATACGCATTCCACACCTGCCCCAACTCATACAACAGGCGGCGTGCATCCCCTTGATACAACGCGGGTAACAACTGAACACCCCTGTCAGCGAAAATCGACCCATCACGCATAAGGAAGAACATCACCGACAGTAAAAAGATGAGGTTGATAATCGCGGCTAACGCGCCACCAACCACATCAACAGCCGGGCCGGTAAACGATTGGATGAAAGACTGGGTGGTACGAACGGGGTCAAAATCCTTGAGGTTAATAATGTCCGTGATGTGCTTCATGCCGGTTGCTTGCTGTAAACGCTCAAGCGGAATGAACGGCTCGTTATTAATCAAGATCGGCTCGCCGTTAAACATGACCGGCTCGTTCAGCGAATGCTCGATACTCTGCTCGACATCGCGAAACATGGCTGGAATGCGGCGGGCAAACTCCTCTAGCTGTGCCACTAATACAGGCACGACCACCAAGATAACAACCACAACCGTGGCTAAGATAACTAGATAGGTTAAACCTACCGCCGCCCCACGGTACGACCTCGCTTTTAGAGGACCAATCGTCAGGATACGTTTTTCAAAAAAGTTGACAATCGGTGTGAGCAGATAGGCCAGAATGACCGCGACTGAAACAATCGGCACCAATTCGCTCAGGCGAAAAATAGCCAGCAGCACAGCGCCAGCCGCGATAATCGCTACGACACGTTTGGTACGCCCCGTCCACGGGGGTGATGACATTGAGGGAGGGAGAACTGTCACTTCAACAAACCCCGCATAGCTACTTGATTTCAGTGTAACATCGAATCAGCGTCTATTTAATATATACACTTCTTAAGGGAATTAGTTGCTATATTGGTCAGAGAAAAGGATTAAGAAGGGTTCAAAGCGGTTCTAAAAATATCAGGGAGAGCATATGCTCTCCCTGATCGATAGACAATGAATTCGGTTGGGGTTAGAACTAGCTGCGGTTGTAGTTCCCGCCGCCACGGTTATCGCCACCACCACGGTTGTCGTTACCACCGCGATTGTAGCCACCGCCTCCCCCACGACGGTCGCCACCGCCGCTGCTGCGGTTACCACCACCACCGCGGCTGTCACGGGCGCGGGCTTCTTCCGGTGTCCAACCTTCAAGAACCGCTTGACGGCTCAAGCGTACTTTACCGCCGTCGTCGATGTTGGTGACCATCACCATGATCTCGTCACCGAGGCTCACTTCGCTTTCGACCGACTCAACACGGTAGTCGGCGAGCTGCGAGATATGCACCATACCTTCTTTACCGGGCAGGAACTCGACAAACGCGCCGAATGATTCGATGCGGGTCACCTTACCGGTATAGATTTTGCCGATCTCGGCTTCTTCGGTCAGGCCGCGAATTTCTTCGGCAGCCGCCGCCGCGCCAGCATCGAGGCTGGACACATAAACCGTACCGTCTTCCTCGATGTCGATCTTCGCGCCAGTACGTTCTTGGATGCCACGAACGGTCTTACCGCCGGGGCCAATGATCGCGCCGATCTTCGACGGATTAACCTTGATGGTGAGGATACGCGGTGCGGTACTGCTGAGGTCAGCACGGGCGGCAGGTAGTGCGCCGGTGATTACATCAATAATCTTCAAACGGGCTTCACGCGCTTGCGCCAGCGCTTTCTCCATAATCTCGCCAGAGACACCGTTGATCTTGATGTCCATCTGGAGAGCGGTAATACCCTTGACCGTACCCGCGACCTTGAAGTCCATGTCACCGATATGGTCTTCGAGACCTTGAATGTCCGTCAGGACAGCAGTCTTACCATTTTCCTGAATGAGACCCATCGCGATACCACCGACCGGACGCGGAATAGGCACACCGGCATCCATCAACGCGAGGGTGCTGCCGCATACGCTTGCCATCGAGGTGCTGCCATTTGAACTCAGTACTTCGCTGACGAGGCGAATAGTGTACGGGAATTCCGTCTCGGACGGCAGGATGTAACGCAGAGCGGTTTCGGCCAACGCACCGTGACCGATTTCGCGGCGCTTCGGGCCACGCAGCGGCGAGGCTTCGCCAGTGCTGTAGGGCGGGAAGTTGTAGTGGTGCATGTAACGACGCGGCTTTTCCGGGCTGAGGGTATCAATCTCTTGTGCGTCACCGGGGGTACCGAGCGTCGCAATCGTCAGTACCTGTGTTTGTCCACGCTTGAACAAACCGGAGCCATGCACGCGAGGAACCACGCCAACTTCGGCGGCCAGCGGACGAATATCCGTCAGTCCGCGTCCATCCGGGCGAACCCCTTCATCCACGATGCGACGGCGAACTTCCTTCGCGACAATTTCACCAAAGGCATCGCTGGCATCCCCAATCTCGATTTGTTCATCGGGGTCGGTTAAGTTCTGTTCTTGGAGGTAACCCACCAATTCAGACTTGAGAATATCGAGGGCTTCGTTACGACCACTACGTTCGGTTTGCTCGGCAATAATCTGGCGAATACGCGCACCACTCTTTGCCTCTACCGCAGCGGACACATTGGCTTTCGTTGCAGCGGGCGTGTAGCTCGACTTCGCCTTACCCACCGCTGAACGCATCTCTTTGATGACCGCGATCACCGGTTGCAACGAGTCATGTGCCAGCTTGAGCGCCTTGAGCATCGTCTCTTCATCAACTTCGGCAGCACCGCATTCAACCATGTTAATGGCCTCGGCGGTACCGGCTAAACGCAAGTCCAACGCACTCTTGGGCATTTGGCTAAGGGTTGGGTTCACCACCAATTCGCCGTTAATCAAGCCAATGCGTACACCCGCAACTGGCCCATCCCACGGCGCATCGGAGATTGCGAGCGCAGCGCTCGCCGCCACAATACCCAACATATCAATTTGATGTTCTTGGTCATGGCTAAAGGCGCTGAGGATAATTTGCACATCGTTGCGGAGATCATCAGGAAACAACGGGCGCAGGGTGCGGTCAACGACGCGCGAAGCTAAGATAGCTTGTTCAGACGGACGACCTTCGCGGCGGAAGAAGCTGCCGGGAATACGACCGGCGGCATACATCTTTTCTTCAAAGTCGACGCTCAACGGGAAAAAATCAATCCCCGCGCGAGCCTTCTTGCTCATCGTTGCGGTCGCGAATACAACAGTATCGCCATCGCGAACGGTAACAGCACCACCAGCTTGTTCTGCTAGCTTGCCGGTTTCGAGGATGATTTCGCGATCACCGAATTTCGCGGTGAAGCGATGCACCGTCCCCATAGGACTTGTAATGCTTTCCATTTTTTGCTCCTTAAAAACAAAAGCCCGGCAGCCAGGAACTGGAAAATGCAGCTAAAAACCTCAGGTTTAGCTCCACGTTCCAATACCTGCTCTGTCAGGCATAATCGAAAAGGATGCCCCAGCAGAGCATCCTAGGCTTGGCATATTGGGTTGAACCTCGAACAGGTTAACGACGCAGCCCCAGCTTGGCAATAATTTCGCGATAAGCATCAGGCTTTGTCTTGCTAAGATACCGCAGATGACGGCGGCGTTGACCGACCAATTTGAGCAGACCACGACGCGAATGTTCATCATGAATATGCGTACGCAGGTGTTCCGTCAAATAGTTGATACGATTGCTCAAGAGCGCGATTTGGACTTCCGGCGAACCGGTATCTTTTTCGTGCCGCGAGTAATCCTGAATGAGCAGCGATTTTGCTTCTTTTTCGAGAGCCATGTCTGTTCCCGTCCTTACATAGTCACCAAATAGGCTGGACAGTTAGCCCAATGGTCTAATTCCGATGTAAGGCATTATAGCAGAGCCAATATTAGGCGACAATCCTCAAGAATTGGGGGCTAACCTGTAAACAAAAAAGTGGCTCTCGCCACCTTTGGATCAACGATCATGCGCTTATTTGGTCTTTGCAGCCTCGGCGACGAGGTTGACGGTGTGGTGCGTTCGGAAAAGGCTGTACTGCCCTGCCCGACCGGGAACCGCGTTCAAGATGTTCTCGGTTTCCATGAGTGAGAACCAGAAGTCCGCATCCCAATTGGAGTTCGGGTCAGCCGTTTTAAGGTTCGCTTCTGAAATCGGGATATTCCGTTCGTACATCATCAGCAGCAGCCGTAAGAAAATATCACGCTGGTTCAAAATGTTCCGGCAGATTTCCGAGTTCATATGCAGCGAAATCCCTTTGGTCAGGAAATCGCTCTGCGGGTTACTGTACTCGCCTACGGTCGCCGCGTCATTTTCTTTCAGGTATTCCACCGACTTCTGGAACGACATGCCCGTATCGAACACCCGCAGCCGCTTGTGGAGGCTGCCGAGTGGACACCATGTAAAGTTGCGGAAGCTCGTAAACTGCTCAACGCTCACGATCACGCGGCGCACCATATCCGCCGTTTCAGGGTTCAGCGTATCGAGGTCACTCAGCGAGATACCCGCCCAATTGGGCGCTTCCTGCTCCTCCATGTCCTCATCCATTGGGAGCGTGTGCATCGCGGGCAGGATGACATCCGGTTGCAGTTTGATAACCGGAACCAAGTCTTCAGGGTTATGCCGATGTGGCAGCAGTTCACGGACAAGGATTTGTTCACGTACAAGGCAGTCAATCCACTCGCTGCGCCATTGGTCGCTCACGTTACAACCGGGACGATCCAAGTCGCGATCCATCGCCAAGCCCTTGAGCAAGAAGCCGTAGTTGACATATTCCCAACCACGGACACCCAGCGTGTTCATAACACGCACGACAACCCGATCACGGATCAGACGTGTCTTTTCGACAATCGGATGGCCGGGATTCAGCGAGATCATCCCATTCGCCGAGATAGCCTTCAAGATGCCAAGTGACATGGCTTGAGAAACCAAGTCCTCGCCACGCGGGCGCGAAATCACCGCACCGACCCCTTGAAGCTGCTCGACTAATTGGTGAACCGACATCACTTCGGTTCCCATCACGGTCGCCAAACGGTCGAACTGGATAATGACACTCGACCACTGCGAAGGCGTAAACAACGCGACATCCGCCCCATCATTCACGGCGGCGACGCTCAAGGATTGGTGTGTTTGAAGGTTCGTGAAATCTTCGATGTACTCAACCGTAATGCCGGGATTGTTTTCAAGCTGACGGCTGGTGCTGCCACGTACACCCCAGACAATCACCGTCTTGTTCGCAGCACGCAGCGAGTTCAACACTTGGTTAAAGTCGCGGTCGCCAGATGCCATGATGAACACGTCGGCGGCATTCTTTTGTCCACCGTCAGTAATCACGTCACGGGCGATACGCATATCCGCGCTGTTTTTACCGGGGAGGTTGAATACAGGATCGATGTTCGCCAGCATCAACCGGCTGGGCGCGTCATCGGCAATTTCGCGTCCGGTGTTATCCACCAGCGGCGGTAAGCTGCCACGCTGCCCCCACGGTGCATAAGCCGCCATACTGACGACTTGCCCATGAGCTTTAGCTTGCATCACAAAACGGTCAATGAGGTGATCGAGATTGACGACAAAACCTTGTTCATTCAGGCTAATGGCGATATTCTCAAAGTCGATATAAACCGCGACATTCTTGGTTTGAATACCCGGCAGCGATTCCAGCGGCTGGAAAATGACCTGATTCGCGAGTTCGGTTCCCGCGAGAATGTTTTCAGCCCCCCAGATGCGGATGCGAGCGTTGCGGGTCGTCTTGACACGGCGCACCAACGGCACAAGGTCAGGGTTGGTCGTCGCCAGAATGAGTTCGTCAACCGGTTCAGGGTCGAACGAGAAATAGTGAACGATCAGCGCATCCGCCAATGTTTCGCGGCGGGGCATATCAAACACATCGTAGCCAGCCGAACGAAAGATCCGCTGGAAGTTCGTCCCTGTCGAACCGTGTGCGCCCCAATTTGCAACCGCGACCGCCTTTAGGCTGTCCGCGCTAAATAAACCAGCCGCAAGCGCCGCACCACCGCGCAGCCCAACAGCCAGCTCTTGCAAATCGAGCGAAATCCCTTTGCTCGTAAAACGCTGGAGTAAATCATCAACATCAACAATTAAATAAGCGGCCATCTCTTCTCAATCCTAAAAACGCATTACCACCGGATCATATGAGAACGGTGGTAGTTCGAGGAGCACTATTTATTTTGCATCCCACTAAAACCCAAACTACCCATAATAAAAATAGTTTTCTATCCCAATTTAGCAAACGTGTATAACCTCCACAACGGTTAAAGTAGCTAAATCCCACGCTGAAATCTCATGCGTTATTGAATCTACTACATCCTTTGTGGATATGCTCTACCCATTCACAGCCGATCTATAACATTCAGACAAATTATGGAATTAACGACAAAGGGGTGATTGTGAAACGTTTCCATAATTGAGCATTATATCACGATGTTGTTAAGGCTGTGTAATCAAATCGTACATGAAGCATTAGAATTACAGAAGATTGTGAAGTCAAAGAGGCGCGAAGTTGCGCCTCTTTAACTACAGACTATATTCAAGGTGAATATGTTACATCAAACAATGTAGAAGGATTAAAACGAAGCAGTCTTAATAAGCCTTAGCAAACAGCGCAATCGTATCGGCAGGTTTCCCGGTGTAGAAACACGTTCCCGAACCGCCGGGCTGCTCGAACGGAATACAGCGCACCGTCGCGCCTGTCTCGTCCTTAATACGTCCTTCGTCATCGCCTGAGCCTGCCCACCACACACGCGCCCAACCGCCCTCGTCCATCAGAGTTTTAAGTTCGTCGTAGCGGGAAACATCCTTGATATTCGCGTCGCGGAACTCGGTGGCCTGCTGGAGCATATTCGCTTGAATGGTCTTAAGCAGTTCCTGAACCACGTTCGCGAGGCCAGCCTGTGGCACAAACTGCTTCCCTTCTTTGCCGGGAACATCCCGCCGCGCGAGGGCAACGGTGTTGTTCTGAACATCTTTGGGGCCGATTTCCATACGCACGGGAACGCCGCGCATTTCCCAGTCGTTGTACTTGAAACCCGGTGACATCCCTTCGCGCTTATCCACATGAATGCGGATGTTTGCATCGAGCAGTTCTTTCGACAGGCGAGCGACTGCTTCCATGACCGGGGCTTTTTCATCGTCATTCTTGAAGATGGGAACCAAGACAACCTGAATAGGAGCGACCTTCGGCGGCAGGCGCAAGCCTTTATCGTCGCCATGCGCCATCACAATCGCACCGATCATGCGGGTACTTAAACCCCAAGAGGTCGTCCACGGGTGCTGCGATTCGTTGTTCTGGTCAAGGAACTTGATCTCAAACGCCTTGGCGAAGTTCTGCCCCAAGTTGTGGCTTGTGCCGGATTGCAGCGCCTTCTTATCGCCCATCATAGCTTCAATGGTGTAGGTATGGGCAGCGCCAGCAAACTTTTCGCGCTCGGTCTTACGCCCCTTAATCACCGGAATCGCGGCATCAGTAATGGCGAAGTCCGCATAAACGTCCAGCATTTGCATGGTTTCCGCTTCGGCCTCATCGGCGGTCGCATGGGCGGTATGCCCTTCTTGCCACAAAAATTCGGTGGTGCGGAGGAAAGGGCGCGTCCGCATTTCCCAGCGTACCACGTTCGCCCATTGGTTAATGAGCAGCGGCAGATCGCGGTAGGACTGAATCCAATTCTTGAACGAGTCCATAATAATCGTTTCGGAAGTTGGACGAACGACCAGCGGCTCTTCCAGTTCCTTCCCGCCCGCGATGGTTACGACCGCCAATTCGGGGCTAAAGCCTTCGACATGCTGGGCTTCGCGCTTGAGGAAGCTCTCCGGGATAAAAAGTGGGAAGTAGGCATTCTGGTGTCCGGTCGCTTTAAAGCGGCGATCCAGCCCACTCTTCACAGCTTCCCACAACTCGTAACCATAAGGTTTGATGATAAGGCAGCCGCGCACGGGCGACAATTCGCACAAATCGGCCTTATAAACAATCTCGTTATACCACTTGCTAAAATCTACTGATTGCGGCGTAACAGCCTGCTGTGCCATCGGTCGCTATCCTTTTATAAACTGTATTCAGGCAACAACAGCCTATTATAGCGGAGAAGTGCCTGAATTTGGCGACCCGCGTTGGCTAACTTGGTCACGCGGGTCGCGGGAGAGATTCGTTCTACGACGACCCGCGTGACTTGCGGCTCAGGTAAGGCAGCCAACCTTTTTCCACATGGGCTTCTTCGCGTACCCGCTGGAGATAAGCGGACATGATGTTGCTGCGTGAGAGATAGCCAACGATTTTGGTTGGTTCTTGCTGATTGACCACAGGCAAGCGCCCGATATTACTGTGCATCATCCGAATGAGCGCCTGACGCACCGTTTCATCGGGATACGCAACAATCAAGTCCGTCGAACCGGCTTCGAGGACCGTATTATCCAACCCTTCAACACGAGCAGCAGCGAGCAGGTCATGGCGGGTAATTAACCCTTTGAGGTGTTCCTGTTCGTCAACAATCAACAAGGCTTGATGGCGGGTTAAACGGGGGTCGTGGAGATTAATCCGTTCAATCAACTGACCAACGGTCATGGTTTGTGGAACTGTCACTACATCTTTGGTCATCACGGAACGGACGGGGATCATATCGAGTACATCCGCTTCGTACTCGTGGTGTACCAGAACCCCTTTACGCTGCAACTGCTCGGTTAAGATACTGCTGGTCATCAAGGCATTGACGACGGCATCCGCGATGACACTCGCTAACATGACAGGTAAAATCGCATGGTAGTTCTGGGTCATTTCGAAGGCGAACACAATCGAAGCGAACGTCGCCCGCGTCGAGCTGCCAAACACTGCCGCCATCCCAGCCATCGCAAAAGCAACCGGCGCGGCATCCATACCGGGAAAAAGCTGCTTCATGACCAGACCGAAGATCGCCCCAAACGCCGCACCGATCATGAATACGGGCGCAAGCACACCGCCGGAAGTACCTGACCCCAACGAGACGAGCCATACCGCCGCTTTACTAAACAACAGCACGAGCAGAAAACCGATGGCAAAGTGGTTATTCAGAATGCCACCAATCACTTCGTAGCCCGGGCCGAAAACATCGACGTTAGGATAGATGTACATCGGCACGATATAACCGACCACGCCAACGAACAATCCGCCGAGGGCAGGCCATAAATAGGTATTCACTTTGAGGCGGTGAAACCCATCCTCGATGATATACAGCATCCGTGTAAGTCCGGTAGCTAGGAGGCCGCACAACACCCCCAGCGCGAGGAAAAACATCAGATTAATCGGGCTGCCGAAATCAGCAGTCCCAACCAAAAACACTGGTCCCGCCCCAAACAAGACGATGTGGATACCGGTCGCAATCGAGCTGGCGATGGTCAGCGGAATGAACGAACGCGCACGGAACTCAAAGAGCAGCAGCTCAATCGCGAAGATAATGGCTGCAAGTGGCGTGCCAAAGGTCGCCGCCAAGCCAGCCGCCGCGCCACAGGCCAGCAGCACTTTCCGTTCCGCAGCCGTCGTATGCAGTGCTTGACCGAGTATGGAACCGATGGCTGCACCGGTTTGGATAATCGGCCCTTCCGCACCGAATGGTTGACCAGAACCAATGGAGATCGCCGCACTAATCGGTTTAAGGAGGGCAACTTTAGGCGGTATCCGGCTGCTTTTGGTCAGCACGGCTTCCATCGCTTCGGGGATGCCATGCCCACGTACGAGTGGACTGCCGTAGCGAGCCATCAAACCGATCAATAGGCCACCCAGCGCCGGAATGAGAATAATACCCGCGCCCAATGGACTTTCGAGCGGACTAACAATTTCGGTTCCAACGCGCTGGTAGAAGGCGAGGTTGGTCACGAAACCGATGAGGCGGTGCAGTAACTCGGCAGTGACCCCGCCAATCGCACCGATCAATGCAGCAAGGATCGATAACTTCAATAGGGATGCGCCCGTCTGGCGACCCTCGGACATGAACGACATTTTGTTCCTCAATCTCAGTTGAATAGATGCAAAAACATATTCACTCGGCTAGCGAGGAATAGAGGTTGAAACCAGTGATGACTTCGAGGAATCTAAAATGGGCCGGGACGGGGTAGACACAACGTCCGAAATAGGGAGAGAATCAGATGGTGATCGCGTTTGCGTCTCATAGAATCAGTATAGCAGATACCACCCCGAATGTTAACCGTCACATACGGGGTGGAATTGCTTGCTGAACCTAGAGCGTGACGTTGCTCCGAACGGTTTGATTAAGCTCCGACCACAAATCGACGATGACTTGCTGCACACGGTCAACCGCTTTGTCGAGCGGAACGATACTTGCCTCGTCACGATCACGGCGTTTGAGTTCGGCACCCCCATTTTCGAGCGATTTCTTGGTCAGGGTAAGCCGTAGCGGTAAGCCAATCAGGTCAGCGTCATTGAACTTAACACCCAGCCGTGCATCACGGTCATCGAAAAGCACTTCTACACCCGCGTTCCGCAAGTCAGTGTACAGCCGTTCGGCGGGTTCAGTGGTAAAAGTATCCGGCAGCATGAGCAGATGAACCGCATACGGCGCAATCGAAATCGGCCACTTCAGCCCTTTATCATCGTTGTGTTCTTCGGCAATACACGCTAACAAGCGACCGACACCGATGCCGTATGAACCCATCACCACTGGCTGGGCTTTGCCATCTTTATCCAAGTAGGTGCAGTTCAAGCTGTCGCTGTAGCGCGTACCCAGCTTGAAAATGTTCCCGACTTCCACACCCCGAACTGCATTTAGTGGTTTGCCTTTAATTGGGTCAAGGTCGCCTTCACGGGCTGCAACAATATCCGCGACGACGGATGCGGTATAGTCGCGACCATAGTTGACGTTGGTATAGTGATAACCCGCTTCATTCGCCCCCGCGGCCAAGTTTGGCGACTGCGGAATGAGGTCATCGACAACAACCAGCGCGTTCTTAACACCAATCGGCGAGCCGTAACCCGCGACAGCGCCAGTCACCGCGATTTCTTCCGGCAGCGCAGGACGCAGGGCAATCGCCTGAACAGCGTTCGCCAGCTTGACCTCATTCACTTCCATATCCCCACGAACAATTGCTAAGACGAACTGCTCACGCTGCTGATCCCCTTCGCTCAAAGTTGCGATTTGGAACACCGCTTTGGCCGTACGTGAGGCCGGGATATTCAGGAAATTGGCTAATGACTCGATGGTGGTTGTGTTGGGTGTCGCGATTTTTTCGAGCGGAAGCGCGGCCTCATTTGCGGGTACCGGCTTCTTAATCGTTGCCACTTCACGGTTCGCGGCGTATCCACTTTCCTCATTGACCATCAGCGTATCTTCGCCGATAGACGTGAGGTACATGAACTCGTGGGCTTCTTTACCGCCCATCATGCCGGTATCCGACTTGACGGCGATAACGGGCAAGCCGCAGCGGGTATAGATGCGGAAGTAGGCGCTGTAATGGGCGCGGTACTGCTTATCCAACCCTTCCCAATCAGCATCCAAGCTGTAGCTGTCTTTCATCGTGAATTCTCGGACGCGAATCAAGCCAGCACGAGGACGCGGTTCGTCACGCCACTTGGTTTGGATTTGGTAGACCAGCGCGGGAAGCTGACGGTAGGAGCGAATTTCTTTACGCACAAGATCGCTGACGATTTCCTCGTGGGTCATCGCGAGTACCATGTCACGGTCGGCCCGGTCTTTGAAACGCCCCATTTCCGAACCGATCTTGTACCAACGACCGGACTCCTGCCAAATATCCGCCGGATGAATAACCGGCATCGTGATTTCTTGCCCACCAATTGCATCCATTTCCTCGCGGATGATGGACTCGATTTTGAGCATCGACCGCTTGGCTAAGGGTAAGTAGCTGAAAATGCCAGCGGCTAAGGGGCGGATGAAACCGGCTCGCAGCAAGAGTTGGTGACTAGGGACATCCGTATCCCCCGGTGCTTCGCGCAACGTCTGGCTGAAAAGCTGGCTCATACGCATGATAATCAATCCTTCATATTGTAGTGATAAGGGTTATCCGAGTATATATGAGGGTTCATGAAAGATCAATCTAACCAAGATTGTGGTGTTATTCAGCCTCATCTTGGGAAACCTCATCGTTATCAGACAATTTCTTGTAATAGAATGAATATTTAGTTCATATCAAGAGAAGCTATAACGACAGACCGATATAC
Source organism: Chloroflexota bacterium (assembly GCA_020161935.1). Taxonomy (GTDB): domain Bacteria; phylum Chloroflexota; class Anaerolineae; order Aggregatilineales; family Phototrophicaceae; genus CFX2. The sequence continues at coordinate 227,891 of JAIUNI010000005.1, read as the reverse complement.
CTATACGACATAAGGAGCTGAAGGTGAGCATTACCACAAAATGGTTCAATGAAAACGAAACCATCTTGTTAGAGACGTTTGAAGGCAAGTGGTCGCTAAATGACTATATCGCGTTGGTCGATGAGGCTGCTGATTTGCTCCAGAAAAAAGATTACTTCGTACACCTGATTTGTGATTTTACCGGAACCAAGACGATGCCCACAGGCAATACGCTGGTTGCGATGCGCCATGCCGATAAGAAAGCACCCAAGAATCAGGGGCATACCGTTTTTGTGAATCCCGGCGCGTTTATTAGCGTGATCTTGAATATCGCCAAGAACTCACGCATGAAAGTGGCTGAAAACGTTCACGTTTGCAAGTCGGTTGATGAGGCTTTCCGGTTGATTCAATCGCTGCCCGCGCTTGAACTGGCCTAAGCAGTCTTTACCATTCCCGCTTGGTGTTGACGTTCAATTTATCCATCACCGCTTGACCGAGGTCGATGTTGTGGAGACGGGCGATTTGGAGCAGATAAAGCAGGACATCCGCGAGTTCACCTGCCAGCTCGGATTGGTCAGCCGTTTGTTCTGACCATTGGAAATGCTCCAATACTTCACTGGCTTCCAGAACGAGCGAAACGGCGAGGTTTTTGGGTGTTTGGGGGTGCGTGGAGTCGGGTTTGTACCAGCCCTTCCCTTCCACGAACGCTTCCATCGCAGATTCGAGGGTTTTGATGTCCATCACAGCCTCCAATTAAAAAGGTGGAAGCGTACCGCTCCACCTTTCAATTTATCTATGGGTTCTGAACTCAATAGGCATTCTTACTGCGGCGTAAGAGTGTACTCCAGACGGTACGGATGATAATTTTAAAGTCCAGCCACAGCGACCAGTTTTCGACGTACCACAAGTCGTACTCGGTACGCTCGGCAATCGAGGTATCACCACGTAAGCCGTTAACCTGCGCCCAGCCGGTCATACCAGATTTTTCACGGTGGCGCTCCATATAACGCGGGATGCGTTCGCGGAACTGAAGCACATAAACAGGGCGTTCAGGGCGTGGGCCGACCAAGCTCATTTCGCCGAGCAGCACATTGATCAACTGCGGGATTTCATCCCAATTAGTGCGGCGCATGAAGGAGCCGATACGGGTCACACGCGGGTCGTCTTTAACCGTCCAACCGGGGCCGCCCACTTCAGCGTCAGGGCGCATGGTGCGGAACTTGACCATATGGAACGGCTTACCATCCAAACCCATGCGTTCCTGCGTGTAAAAAACAGGGCCTTCAGATTCGAGGCGCATGGCAGCAGCCGTCAGCAGCATGAAAGGTGAGAGAAAAATCAGGCCAAAACCGGCACCAATTATATCCATGCCACGCTTGAGACTGAGCCGCCAACCACGCATCGCGATGTCGCGGACGGTGAGCAGCGGCGTACCACTGAGGTCATCGACGCTGAGGTCGCCTGCCATATAAGCGAACATATCGGGGTAGATTTTGATGTCGACCCGGCCACGCTGACACAGACTAATCAGTTCAACAATCTCAGCACGTTGGGCATCGGGCAGTGCGATGACCACCTGATCGACGGCGAATTGGTCGATGAGGGTGGGTAAATCTTGATAGACACCGATCACGGGAATGGCGAAAATATTAGCACGTGTGCGCGTTTTACCATTTACGACTACTCCAACAGGATTGTAGCCGAGTGCGGCATTAGTGGTAATTTTACGGGCGATTTCGCGGGCAATTTTACCGTTCCCGACGATCACCAAGTTATCACGACCGAGGCCACGCTCACGGAGGCGGTAGCGGAGGCTTTGCTGGATTTCACGCCCGATGACCGTGAACACCATGCTAAAAATCCAGACGTAGAACAATAAGGCGCGGGGATAATCGACCGCGAAAATGGTGTTGTTAAACAGAATGGCCTGTAAGCCGTAGACCATTAGCGAGCCGACGGTCAGGACACCGATCACCTTACGAGCGTGGTCGATGCGGCTGATGGCACGCGGCAGATGGTACAAACGCGACAGATACAACATACCGATGATAACCGCCACATGCAGCACGAGCGTGGGAACGTAATCCAAAAAGGGATCAGGCTGGGCAGGTAAATTCAGCAGCGGTAAATTGATACGCGCCACATAGCCCAAGGCGAATGCGATGGACAGCATCAACACATCAACAATCGGCTGAAGCAGATTCAAAAAGGTGCGAACGCGGTTCTGTCGGGGTGTAACTGAAATACTCAGGTCGCGTCCGGCAAAGTCGGCTGACGCATCTCCGGCAGCAGTTCCCGACCACCCTTCAGCAGCAGACCGGTCATCACCATCAGATGAAGCAAGAGTGGTGTCGTCCGTCGATAATGCTTCCGATAGAAGATCAGCATCGCCCGCTGGAATTCGAACTGCGCTTTTTTGCTGCGCCGGCTGGAGGCCCGCTTGATGTGTTTGACCATCACCTGCGGGTGGTAAAACACCTTCCACCCGGCCTCTTTTATCCTGTACGCCCAATCGAGGTCCTCTCCGTACATAAAAAACGTTTCATCCAGCAGGCCAGCATCGTTAATCGCTTCCCGCCGAACCTGCATGTACGCGCCGACTACCGAGTCTACCTCAAGTTCGACATCGGGGTCAACGAACGTCATATTATACCGCCCAAATTGGGGATTGTGAGGAAACAATTTTGAGAGGCCGGAAAAACGGTAGAACGAGACCATCGGCGTAGGGAAGCTGCGGCGGCAGGCCACGTCGAGCGAACCGTCTTCCAAGACGAGCTTGGGGCCGGCAACACCGACATCAGGACGTGAATCCATGAAGCTGACCATACCGTAGAGCGATTCCGGCGGGACTTCGGTGTCGGGGTTGAGGAGCAGCGCATAACGCGGGGCAGCAGGACTAAGATCGCCTTTACCGTGAAAGCCGAGCGCTTTGAGACCGAGGTTGTTCCCATAAGAGAAGCCACCATTGGTCTGGCTGGCGATGACCTCAACGGCAGGGAATTCGGCACGAACCATATCGACTGTGCCATCGGTGGAAGCGTTATCGACCAGCACAACTTTGAAAGTGAAGTCTCCTTGACTGGCGAGAACCGTTTGCAGGCAGCGGCGTAGTAAGTCTTTGGTGTTCCAGTTAACGATGACAATTCCGAGATCGAGCATGGTTTCTCCCTCTGTGCGGAGGGATTATATCATAAGGGGCAGTAGTTAAAGGTTAAACGTGGAAAGTTAAAAGTCCGTGTTCAAAATGCTGTAAATGTTGCAATTGTTGCAGTTTATCCGCTGAAATGGCGGGCGGGACGCTCGGCTAGTGCCGCTGAGATGTCATTTTGTGGCGGCGAATGCATGGGAGCGCGGCGCTGAAATGGCACCAATGCAGCGGGATTACGAGAGCAATCCGCCGCCGTGTCATTTGGGTGCCGCCGCAGCGGATACACGGGAAGATGCCGCCGAATTGCAAAAACGAATCGCCAAGAGCGCCAAGAAGAAAGAGAGAAACAGAGAGCGATTCAACCGATAGTCTCCAATCCACAACGGATAAACAAGTAGATACAGCGTAGCATAAGTCGAGGGGTTTAGGGGGAACATTTGGTCTCTTTTTGGGGACGAGTTCACCAACCTTTTTTCGGCTGGCGATTGTTAAAATGGGTGGTAAATGGTTAGGAAACGGTTTAGGAGTAAAAAGTGCTGAGTTAAGAGTACTGATGTAGAGGCCTAAAAGTTTCGAGCAACAGAAAGATGGACATTGGGATCAAATGAATTGTGAGCCATGATGAAATGCCGAACACTTTGGATCAAGTGGTCAAGCCTTTTCGATCTGCTTTAATTCGTTCTCGTTTAGGGTATAGTTGATTTGTTTTGGCATCTTTTCACTATAGCCTTTTTTCTGCTTTCTTTCGAGACTATACACTAGTAAGTATATATCCGAAGCAAGGAATCCATTTAGATCACCAAGTACAATTCCTAGAAATATGTGTCCAAATCTATATTCAAATCCAATTGGCTGAGTATGGTTTAGTATTATTTAAGTCAGGCAACGATTTGTATCTTTGCCTGATTAGTTCCCCTTGTACTTCAGAAATTCGTATTGCTAGAAGATTCAAGTTCACCTAATTGGAGAGATATATGACTTATATTCACAAGGGGTTGTATTGGGTGTCTGGGAAAAGCCCCATGCCTCGACCACATGAATTGAGTCGTGATATTTTTTCCACCTTCAAAGCAAATCGACTACCTAGGTCAATTATGCTTCCCAGTAGGCATTCTCGCGACAGGAAGTCCTTCCCTTATTCAACGTCCTATACTGTCTATACATTTAATGATTTGCCTTATTGGAGTTTTTGGCAACCGCCTCATCATTATTCAACTTTCGCTTTATCTGTGAGTCCTATTCCAATGTATTTTATTATAGGAGAGATCATCAACGCTACTTACTTAAGTGTGGATGCACAAGCAGGAAGGAAATTAATACATGCTCAAAAACAGTACATTCAAGGCTTGATTCAAATTAGTGAATTTATCAATCTCCCCCTCATATTAATTTGCCTTGAAACAGAATATGAACCTACTTCGATAGAAAATATTCTTGGACAAAATATACCGTCTAATGTACACACGCTAATTTATACAAGAGACAAAATTCCAAATTTCTTGAACGATATGGCTCAAATTTTGGAAATCACAACACCTTCTAATCATCATGAAAATACTAAAGAAGTTAATACACAAGTATGGAGCATACCCAATTTACCTAATATCACTATTTCCCCAGAATATATAGGCGTTGGTGAAAAGATCGCTGATAACTATGTGAGAGAAATATCACAAAAACTCATTTCCCAATCAATTCCTTTTACTGTTTGGGTAGATATTGCTGAAACACCCCCAATTGCTCGTAATGAAGAAGAATTGAAACTAGTAAATGAAAGTCTTAAATGGGAAGTTCTCTATGACGGTATCAGCATAGCTTCTCCTCAAATAATTCGTTCAGAATTACCCGGACCGAAGGCATTCTATCCTGCATACCATACTTATGTGCAAGTAGGAACTACTGTCTACGACTGTTTCAAAGCGTTCAATGGGATTCCACTTACTATATATCAATCCAAAATAAACGGTATTAAGCGCGATAAAATCGAAATAGATCTTACTTTGTCTAGTTCAACTTACGTCTTAAGTAAAATTGAACATTTTTTACAACGTATATACCGTATCAGTTACTGATGTTGATGTATATTAATTACCTTAACCGTTATGATTACTTCCAATTCAACATATTCTAACCACTAATACAAGGGGTAACAGATGTTAATAGTTAAGTTGGAAACTAAAAGTCAATCCTCACTGAGGTAAGGCAACATCGCCTATTAATAAACCATTAAATATCACTAATGATTGATAAATGCCGCATATTTACCCGTGACATACGCCATTCCCTTGCTACAAGAATAGTCATCTTTTTCGAGTTTTGATCCCAATTTCATCTTTCTTTTGCTCGAAACTTTTAGGACTCTGCATGAGTTCTGAGTAAAACACAAATCAACGTTGGTAGAAAAGCAAACGACTCTTGCGATTACTGGGCAGTCGGTAGGGTTTTAAGGGGCGAACCGTTGATGGCGGCGCGGAGGCCGACGCGGTCGTCCCACAGGTATTCGACTGTGCCGAAGCACATGCTCTGCTCGTGGCCTTTGCCACAGGCAATGACAATATCCCCCGGCTGTGCCATCTGGCAAGCGTGGTAGAGCGCGGTGCTGCGGTCGGGAATGCGAATGAAGGTTTGCCCCTCGACACCGCCCTGACTGATGCAGCCCTGCGCCATTGTTTCAAGAATGTCATCGAGAGATTCAGTGCGGGGGTCTTCGGCGGTGAGAATGGTAAAGTCGGCAATACGGGCGGAAACTTCCGCCATCAAACGGCGTTTTTCGCGGTCGCGGAGGCCGGCGCTGCCAAAGACGGCGATGAGGCGCTTGCCCTCACTCAGCATCCCCCGCGCGGCGTTGAGGGCGTTTTGGAGGGCGTTCGGCGTGTGGGCAAAGTCAACGATGGCGGTATAAGGCTGGCCTTCGTCAATGCGTTCCATACGTCCGGGGATGGATTTAACCTGTTGTAAACCTTTTTCAATATCTTCAAATTTAGTCCAGTGGAAGGTGTTAGTTGCTGCAATTGCGGCCAAAGCATTATAGACATTAAACTCACCCACAAGATTTAGAGAATAAGATCTAAAGCGTGGATCATACAAGTCTCCATCACGCACGGTTTTGAATAATTCCATTGCATCAAATGCGACTAAATGTATCCCATCAGGTTTGTACTCAATAGAGTTTGACTTAGCAAAAACTTCACTAACTTTATGTATTCCATATCTGATAGCGCGATCCGCAGGAAAAGCAGCGAAGAAATCAGCATTCGGGTCATCAGCATTTATCACGCTGATTTTCGGCTGATTAGGCTTGTGATACGACTTACCGAGCATTTCAAACATGCGGCCTTTGGCGGCGCGATACGCTTCGAACGTACCGTGATAGTCGAGGTGTTCGTGGGTGAGATTGGTGAGAACGGCGACATCAATATCGACACCGTTAAGCCGTCCCTGCGCCAAGCCGTGACTCGTCATTTCCAAGACACAATGGGTTAAACCGTTGGAGACCATCTGTGCGAGTAAGGCTTGGATTTGCGGGGCGCTGGGGGTGGTGACGTGCAATCCGGTATCAACGGTCGTACCGCCGAGATCAGCAGAAACTGTGCTAATCAAGCCCGCTTTGCCCTCTGTCGCAACCTTGAGGATGCTGTGGATGAGGGTGCTGGTAGTAGTCTTGCCATCCGTTCCGGTTACGCCGATCAGCACCAGTTTGCGCGAAGGATAGTCGTGGTAAGCGGCAGCCAGCCAACCGGTCGCTTCCTGTGCATCCGGCACCTGAATGTAGGGAACAGGCAGATCGGTGAGTTCGCGTTCGCCAATAATCGCCGCCGCGCCGCGCTTGATGGCATCCGGTATGAAGTTGTGTCCATCGACGGTGAGACCGCGACGAGCAACGAACACCCCACCCTGCTGGATGAGGCGGTTATCTTCCTCGACCGGCGCGGTAATGAGGGTATCCAAGTCGCCGAAGGTGGCGGTTACATCCGGCAAGGCGGCGATGAGATCAGCGAGACGTTTCATCAGGAACCTTTACCCCACCCCTGCCCCTCCCCGTAGCAACAGGGAGGGGAGAGGACAGAGGTCGTGATTTTACTGGCAGCAGTAGAAATAAAAACCGCAGAGATACGGAGTCTACAGGGCTATTATACCGTGTATCCTCTGCATCTCTGCGGTTCAAAGCAGAACCTCACCCTTAGCTATTCAACCCCACCCCTGCCCCTCCCCGTAGTAACAGGGAGGGGAACAAGCGCAAAGCAATTTCAGAGGCGAAGAACCGCTCTTAGTTCAAGCGGGCGCTCAGGTCATTCAGGCCGCTGCGGACGCTGCCGTCCACAACACGGTCGCCAGAGCGAACGATCAAGCCACCGAGAATAGACGGATCAACCGTGAAGGTGATGCTATCCGCACCAATGGCGCTCTTGGCCTTGGCCTGTTCATCGGCACTCAAGGGCATGGCGCTGACGACTTCAACCGCGCCACCGAGTTTGAGAGCGCCTTGCGGCACATCGGTGAAGAAGTTGTCGATCAGTGACTTAGCCTTCTTGTCGTCCAGCGCGGAACCAATCAGCTTGTGGGTCGCAGCCAGCGAAATCGCGGCGATTTGACCACGCAGACCGGCCAACTGCTGATCACGTTCGGCAGCAGCAGCAGTACGGGCTTCGGCGCGGATCTTTTCGGCTTCAGTACGGGCTTCGGCTTCGATCTGCTTGGCGACTTCATCACCACGCAGACGACCTTCTTCGACACCCTTCGAGATGTCCGCACGGGCGTTGGAGCGGATGGTTTCCGCTTCGGCTTCGGCGTTACGACGAGCGTTCGCGGCGACCTGTGCGTCTTCCAAACCCTTCTGGATCTTGGCACCACGGCTGTCGAGCATGTTGGCAATAGGCCGCCACAGACCAAACAACAGCGCGGCGAAGATAATGAGGAAGTTGACAATTTGGGCGATCAAGAAGCCAGCGTTGATACCCAGCGGGGTCAACGGGCTGGTGGCAGGAGCAGCTTCAGCAGCCGTTTCACCCTCTGCCGCAGCCTCGGTGCTGTGGTCGCCTTCAGCAGCGGCCTCGGCAGCCGTCGGTTCGGCGGTCGCTTCTTGGGCGCGCATAATGGAGACGCTGAACAGCATGGAAGCCATCAGCAGCGCTGCCATAAGAATTCGTTTAAGAGACTTATTTTTGCTCATGTACTAGACTCCTCGTCGTGCAGACGACTACAGCACGAACAGGATGATGAGTGCGACAACCAATGCGTAAATGGCGATAGCTTCCGTGAACACGATACCCAAGATCATGTTCGTCTGGATGGTACCAGCGGCATCGGGATTGCGACCGATACCGTTCATCGCGCCATTCACCAGCAGACCGATACCGATGCCGGGGCCGAACGCGCCGATCATCGCCAGACCTGCGCCAATCGCTTTCAAACCGTTTTCAAGTTCACCAGGACCCATTGCGTTTTTCCCTTTTCTGTATGTTTAGTCGATTAATTAAGCGTGATCGTGAGCTTCGTCGTGATGTTCATCGTCGCCATGATGGCCTTCCATCGCCTGCGCCGAGAACACGATTGTCAAGATTGCGAATACGTATGCCTGAATGCTGGCAACGACCAATTCCAGACCCATGAAGACCACGGGCAGAATGAGGCCGACCAAGAAGGACATAACCGCGAGCAGAATACCACCTGCGAACAGGTTACCGAACAAACGGAAGGTCAAGCTGACGATCTTACCGAGTTCCGAGATGATTTCGAGCAGACCGACCACGAAGTCGATTGCGCCCAGCGGTTTCTTGCCGAGGTTGCCCAGCGCGCTCAGGTTCACAAACTTCTGGAAGTAGTTGGGGCCTTGAGCGGCGACACCAAATACCTGAATTGCGACGAACACGATGAGCGCCAAAGCCAACGGCAGGTTCAAGTCGGTGGTGGCACCACGGAAGTACGGGGTGACAACCTGAAGGTAGGGTACAACACCCTGTTCCAGCGCGTCGGCAGGTAAGCCTACGGCGGCGTGCGGCCAGACTTCTTCGGCGGCGTGCAGACGAGCTTCTTCGATGGCGGTGCTTTCCTCAGTATCGGTAAAGCTCGCCAAGCGAATGGTCTCTTCTTCTTCACGCAGGTGATCCGCAGCGGCAGCCAGTTCAGCCGAGGTTGGAGCCGTGACATGGCCTTCTTTCCACTCTTCGCAAGCGTGGTAGTCGGTTTCGTCAGCGGTGTAGGCCGACTTCAGCGGTGCATCAACCCATAGTTGGTTGCCGACAGACGGGTGACCAGCGGTGATGTTGATCCCGTTCTCGACATCGTTGTGACCGGCGCAGTGCATGATACCGACGGTTTCAAAACCGGGGATCAGCTTGCTGAGATTGGCAACGAGCAAGAAAACGAAGATGCTGGCGGCCAGTGGGAACAGCCAATTGCGCGACAGCGGGGTTAAACCGGCGAAGTTCTTGGTCTGACCATAAACAAATTCACCGAGCAGTTCCAGCAGCGCTTGGAAACGACCGGGAACTTCCTTCGTCCAGCCCTTGCTCACGCGCCAGCCAATAGCCACGACGATCAGCAGGATGAGCGAGACGGTCAGCGTGTGAACCCATGTGTTGGTTACAGGGAACAGGCCAAAGAAGGTAAACCATGTGTAGTACGGCTCACCGGGTACGGCAATCACAGGGAGCGACGGCGCTGAACCCGCGCCCGGCAGAACACCGAACGTGAGCCATGCACAAGCCCCTAAGAAAACGATGATGCCTAGCAGGACTAGACAGCCACGTTGCGTTTTGCCCATGCGCGCCCCCCTTTGCCTCTATCAACGGATAAACTCATGAACGATTCAACCTCCTCTGGTAGTTGTGTCCGTGTCCTGATCGTCTGGTTTCGGCTGCGGCTGTATCAAAGAGATCAGCTTCAGGACGATTCGCAACACCACAAACAATGTGACCGGAATACTGAGTACGATCAAGCCGATTGTGAACGGGCCGCGCACATTAAACTGCGCGTCGAGCCACAAACCAGCAATCAATGCCACAAAGACGACAATAATAATCCAGCAACCCGCGAACCCTGCAATTCCCACTACAGACAAATTTTTGATACGCGCAGGTTGTTTAGGATCAGGCATCGTAAAAGTTCGGGAATATTATCACAATTAAGGCGCTATTGCCAACGGACATTATACAAAAACACTAAAATTGCCTATTCCATTCAACACATAGGGACAGTTTTGCCTGTCCCTATACACACTGTCTATATTTTTGACCGTTTTAACGATCAAATTAGCTGGGGAACAGCGAGCGTGCGCTTTCGACCGCCCACGTAAACACTGTCTGCACCGCCACCGTACCGATCAGGATGACGGCAATCGCGGTGATGCTCATCGCCCATGTGTAGGGGCGCGACACCGGAATGGGCTTATCTTCATCCGGGCTGCGGTCAACGTACATGACCTTGATGACCACCAGATAGTAGTAAAGCGCCACAATCGAGTTCAACACACCGACAATCGCCAACCATGTGAGGTCGGATTGAACGGCGGCGCGGAACAGGAAGAACTTGCCAACGAAACCGGCAGCCGGTGGCACACCTGCCAGAGAGAGCAGCGCAACGGTCATCATCAGCGCAAGGAAGGGGTTGCGACGGCTGAGACCCGCGAGGTCGGCAATCGTTTCGCTGCCCGTGGCTTCGCTGAACAGGATGACGACGGCGAAGGCCAGCAGGTTCGTGAACACATACATGAACATATAGAAGCCGACGGAAGCGACCGCATCCGCCTGCCCTGCGACCGTCGCCGACTGAATGGCCGCGACACCGACGAGGGTATAACCGGCCTGCGCGATGCTGGAGTAAGCCAGCAGACGCTTGATGTTCTTCTGCGACAGCGCGACGACGTTACCAACCGTCATCGAGATGACCGCAGAAGCGACCATCAACTGCACCCAGAAATTCTGGATTTCCGTACCGCCGATGACGACGGTCGCCGGGAATACCGCGATCAGGAACCGGACGAGCAGCGCGAAGCTGGCCGCCTTACTGGCGACGCTTAAGAAGGCGGTTACGGGTGTGGGAGCGCCTTCGTAAACATCGGGTGTCCAGAAGTGGAAGGGAACGGCACTAATCTTGAAGCCGAAGCCGACGATCACCAAAACCAGCGAAGCCAGCACCGGAACCGGATTGCTCGCAAACGCATCTGAGTTCAGATATTGAGCCAATTGATACAGGTTGGTTTGACCGCTGAAGCCATAAAGCAAGCTCAAGCCGTAGAGCATGATGGCCGAGGCGAACGAACCGAACAGGAAATACTTCATACCGCTTTCCATGCTCCGGCTATCCCCGCGCTTAAAGCCCGCGAGGATATACAGAGGAATGGAGGTGGTTTCGAGCGCGAGGAAGGCCATGATGAGGTCAGCCGCGCTGGACATCAAGGTCATGCCGAGAGACGACACGATCAGGATGATATAAAACTCACCTTTACGGCCAATGCCTTTGACATCCGCCGAAATCAAGCTGGTGATTGCACCCGCCGCCAGCACCATCACCTTGAATATTTGGGAGAGTGCGTCGTAGCGGATCATGCCGCCCCAGTACAGGCCGACCGGTGTGGACGGTGAGCCGGGGTAAATAATGAGCGGGATGAGCGCCAAGAGACCCAAGCCGACACCGGACACGACGGCGATATTCTTACGCTGGGTTTCTGACCAGCGCAGGTCGAGCAGCAAGACAATGAAGGTCAGCGCCGCCAGACCGAACTCCGGCAGGACGACCAGCAAACTTTGCCCGAGGGTAAATTCGGTAGTACTCACAGTTAGCGACCCCCTCCGAGGATAGCCAGCACGGGCTGCAAACCGGCGGTGACCATCGGATAAATGATTGTCGGGAATACACCGATAATCAGCAGCGGCGTACCCAACAGGAACAAAATAATACGGTCGGTGATGCCAATGTCACCCACATCAGGGTATTTGGCGGCATCAAACTCACCGAAGAACACCTGCCCTGTCACCCGCAGCACATAGGCCGCCGTGATGACGATGGCTAATGCGGACAGAATGACGATGATCGAATAGTAATTCGTGAGGGTGAAGTTACCAATTTGCAGCGAAATATTGGGCGAGGCTTGCCACATCCCTTGGAAGATAGCGAATTCGGATACGAAACCGCTAAACAACGGCATACCCATACTGGTCAAACCGCCGATGATGAAGGCGAACGCCACCCACGGCATCTTCTTGGCGAAACCGCCGAGGCTCGGAATATCACGGGTATGTGCGCGGTCGTAAACCATACCGACGCAGCCGAAGAACAGAGCCGTCATCGCGCCGTGGCTGAACATCTGCAAACCCGCGCCGGTCATACCGACGATATTCATGGTCGCCCAACCCATCGACACCAAACCCATATGGCTGACCGACGAGAAGCCGATAACATACTTGAAGTCACGCTGGCGGAAGGCGATAAACGCGCCGTACACCACATTGACCAGCGTGAGGAACACAATCCACGGCATATGAACCTGTGCGCCTTCAGGCATCAACTGCATACCCATCCGCAGCGCGGCGTAAGCACCGAGCTTCATCAGCACGCCTGCATGGATCATCGAAACCGCAGTCGGGGCGGCAACGTGACCGTCCGGCGACCAGTTGTGGAAGGGGAACACCCCTGCCAGAACCGCGAAACCGATAAAGATGAAGGGGAACCACAGCTTAGAGAAGGTCATCACGTCAATACCGGCATAACCGGGGATGCTAAACGCGCCCGCTTCACCGGCTGCCATCAAATGCGTAATGCTAAAGCTGAAGGTCGGCGCGTCGGGGGCTATCACACCCGCCGCTTTAGCTGCTTCAAACGCCTGTGCGCCGTCACCCGCGAAGAAGTTGCTGGCGGTGAAGACCATCGCGATCACACCAACCAACGCAACCACCGAACCGATGAGGATATAAAGCGTCAGCTTCATCGCTGCATATTCACGCAGCTTGACCCAGCCCCACGTTGCGATCAGCAGGTACATGGGGAAGATCGCGAGTTCATAAAAGAAGAAGAGGACAAAGGTATCGACCGCGAGGAATACACCGTAAACACCTGCGACCAGCAGCATGAAGAAGGCCATAAATTCGCGTGTGCGGTCTTCAATGCGCCACGAGATCAACACACCGGCAACCGTCACCATACCGGTGAGCAGCACCATCGGCGCGTTCAGGCCGTCCACACCGAGGTGGTAGGCGATACCGAGTGTGGATACCCACGGGATATTTTCTTCAAAGGCGAGGCCGCGCACAAACATGGCCGTCGCTTTGAACGGCCCTCCTGCTGCCGCGATCTGGTCGAGGTCAGCGGTGAGTGTCGTGATCTGGCTGTTGTAGCCAAAGTAAACGGCTGCGGACAGTACCAGAACGATACCCGCCGCTGTGATCGCCACACCGCGAATCATGTCGCGCTTCGCCGCATCCATCGCCAGCATAATGAGCGCCGCGACGATTGGCGTAAAGATGATCACACTTAAAATCGGAAACTGAAATCCACCCATAATTACGTCCTTATTATGAAGCTCCGACGGCTAGCCGCCGAGAATCTTCATCACCGAGCCATTGATAATCGGCAAAATCCAGTTGGGCAGCAGCCCGGTTACTAAGATCAGCACCAAGAGAGGCGCAATCGCAATTGCTTCGCGCAGTTCGATTTCCAGATTGTAGTCTTTCCAGTGCATGTTGAACGGCCCATGCAGCACGGCGCGAATACCCTTGAGGATGTAACCGCCCGTGAACAGCAAACCGATCATCGAGATAATTGTCAGCCATGTAAAGACTGACCACGCACCGCGCACGACTAAGAATTCGCTGACGAAACCGTTCAGACCCGGCAAACCGAGGCTTGCCATGCTGGTGAAGATGAAGATCGCGCCGTACACCGGAGCCTTGACCCAAAAGCCGCCGTACTGCGTCATATCGCGAGTATGGGTCTTGTGGTAGATCGCACCGGCGAGCAAGAACATGGCCGCCGAGGTCAACCCGTGATTGAACATCTGCATGACCGCGCCGTTGGTGGCGATGATCGCGCTTTGCATGTGTTCGGTGCTGCTGTTCTGCCAGTTCTGGGCATAAGCCAGCGCCGCGACTGCCAAGCCCATCGCGACGAAACCCATGTGGTTGACCGAGCTGTAAGCGACCAAGCGCTTGATGTCGGTTTGACCGAAGGCCGCGAACGCGCCCAGCACGATACTAAGCATGGCGAGGAAGGCGAAGATACCCGCCCAGTTCGTCTGGATCGCGCCAAGAATATCAATCGGGGCAATCCACACATCCGGGAAGAAGGGAATAACGAGACGCAGGAAACCGTACGCGCCGAGCTTAAGCATGACACCCGCCAGCAGCATCGAACCGGCGGTCGGGGCTTCACTGTGCGCGTCCGGCAGCCATGTGTGGAACGGCCATACCGGTACTTTGATGCAGAAGGCCACGAAGAAGCCGAGGAAGGCCAGCGCCTTCACGGTTTGGATGGGAATACCCAAGAAACCAGCGGCACCATCGCCGAGGAAGTTCGGCCAAACTGCCGAAATGGTTGGAATGTCGAACGAAGGGCTGCCAGCGACGTATCCAGCAATGGCAGGATTCGCCTGCTGTGCTGCTTGAATGACATTCGCTGGAACCTGTGACATCGACCAACCGATCATCTGCATCGCCAGCAGCATACCGAGCGAGCCGCCGATGCTGTAGATGAAGAACTTGGTCGAGGCGTACTTGCGGTTCGGGCCACCCCATTGGTTGATAATGAAGTAGATCGGGACGATGCTCAGTTCGTAGAACAAGAAGAAAATCATCAAGTCCATCGCGACGAATACACCGAGCAAACCCATTTCGAAGAACAGCAGCAGCGCCATATGGACGTTGACCCGTTCTTCAATTTCGAAGCTGATGAGGACAGCAAGCGGGGTCAGCAAACCCGTCAGCAGGATCATCGCCGCGCTCACACCATCAATCCCCAAGTGCCACGACGCGCCGACCAGCGAGAACCACGGCACGTTCACAACCATCTGGAACTGATCGGCACCCGCCTCGCGGTTGTAGTTGGCGAAGATCGCCACGCAGAACGCGCCGATGAGGATAGACAACCCCAGCGCCGTCCAGCGAACGATCTGCTTGTTGTTGGGGAGCAACAACACAATCGCACCAGCTACACCCGTAGCCAGCAGTAAAAACGTCAGAACATCGATCCCAAAAACTGCCATAATTTCAACCTCAAGGTTGTTTCCGCAGCGGCGATAACACTACCGCCGCCACATCGAAATCCGTAACACGTAGTTGCCGTTTAAGGTACAGCCGCCGCAACCGTCGACTGTGACAAAATGCCTGAACCGACAATAAACACCAGCGCGATTAAGATCACAGCGATGGCGACGAACAGCATGTATTGTTGAATGCGACCGGTTTGAATACGGCGGAAGCGCGCACCGAACATGGCGATCAGTTCGGGGATACCGTCACCCACACCGTCAATGAGCCACATATTCAACAGCTTGAGGAAGTCGCCAATCCAGACGAACGTCCGCGCCAGCAGGTGCAGGAAACCGTCGATGATGCCGCGATCCACAAAGTCGCTGACGACCACGCGCGAGAACCACTGGGAGGGCTTCACGAACACGCGGACATAGAGTTCATCCACATAATACTTGTTCTTCAACACCGGATACAGACCGCCGAGCCTCTCGACCAGCGGATCAGGTTCGCCAGCCAGCAGCGGCTTGCGCCAGTACATCGCGTAACCGACCGCCAAACCACCGAGCGCGACCGCGAACGAGAACAGCACCGGCACGATGTTGAAATCAGGGTGCGGCGGTTCTTGCAGCAGCGTCGGGCCAACGAAGTGCGCGAACGGGTTGTGTTCGGGCGAGAAGATCGCACCGAACAGCGGGAAGCCGGGGTGTACACCGACGAAACCGGCAAAGATCGCGAAGAAGGCCAAGATAATCAGCGGCAGTGTCATCGTCGCGCTGACGATACCCTGCCCCAAGTTGGCGTGCTTGGCTTGCTCGGTGCGGGGTTCGCCCCAGAAGGTCAAGCCGAGCTGACGCATAGTGTAAAAAGCGGTCAGGAAGGCAGCGATTGCCAGCATGACGAACACCAGCGCGTGTGGGCCGAAGCCTTCGGTCAAGCCGAGCCACGCTTCGGCCAAGATTTCGTCCTTCGACCAGAAGCCAGCCGTCAGCAGCGGGAAGCCCGCCAGCGACAAACCGCCGATGAGGAAGGTGATGAAGGTCACCGGCATCCCCTTGCGGAGACCGCCCATGTTCATCATGTCCTGCGGGTCGAAGTGTTCAGCGTGACCATGTTCATCGTGTGCATCATGTCCGTGTGCGTCGTGACCATGCGAGTCGGTGTGTGCGTGGGTATCGTGACCGGCGTGTTCACCCGCGATCACATGCGCGTCAACTTCCGCCGTGAGCGCGAGGTCGCCGTGCGAACCAGCCGCAGCGGGCAGCGCGTGTGCGCCAGCCGGCAGCAGGTCGAAGTCGTCGTCATCATGCGCGTGGGCGTGTTCGTGGACGTGGTGGTCACCATGTTCCATACCGTGAATGACGGCACCGGAAGCCATGAACAACAGCGCCTTGAAGAAGGCGTGGGTAATCAGGTGGAAGGCGGCGGCGATATACGCGCCAATGCCGAGCGCAGCCATCATGAAGCCGAGCTGCGAAATCGTCGAGTAAGCCAGAACCTTCTTCACGTCGTTCTGGGCAACCGCAATCGTCGCGGCGAACAACGCGGTAAACGCGCCGACGACCGTCATCAACAGCAGCGGCGGTGTCAGCACCCCATGATGCGGGTCGCCACCAGCGGCGAACACCGGATACATGCGGATGATGGCGTAAATACCGGCGGAAACCATCGCGGCGGCGTGGATCATCGCGCTAACGGGGGTCGGGCCTTCCATCGCGTCCGGCAGCCAGACGTGCAGCGGAAACTGCGCCGATTTACCGATGGTACCGATAACAAGGAAGATACCGATCAAGCTGGCCGCGCTCATGCCGCCGAAAACGAGGGCGGGTGTGTTCGCCAGCAAGTCCAGCACTTCTTGGTTGTGCATGATCTCGCGGAAGCTGAGTGTGCCGGTGATCGAGTACAGGTAAACGATACCGAGCAGCATGATGACATCCGCCACGCGGGTGGTGGTGAACGCCTTGATCGCCGCTTTGTAGGCACTTTCCTTCTCGAACCAGAAGCCGATCAGCAGGTATGAGCATAAACCCATGACTTCCCAGCCGACGAACAGCAGCAGCAGGTTATCCGCCACCACCAACGTTAGCATCGCACCCGCGAACAGCGAGATCAGCGCGAAGAAGCGTGATTGGCGGGCATCGCTCGCCATGTAGCCAATGGAGTAGATAAAAATACACACGCACGCCAGCGGCACCATAATCAGCATCAGGGTGTTCAGCGGGTCAACCAACACACCCATCTTTAAGGCGGTTTCACCGGTCGCGAGCCAATCGAAGCTGCTGCCAAATACTTCCTCACCGAAGTGTTGCGTATTCAGCGCCGGCCCGACAATCGACAAGGCGATCAACCACGCGGCGATGATACCGCTGAGACCGACGATGATCGTCGCGGCGCGGCTGGCTTGGCTGGCGACACCCACATTCAACCCGAAGTAGCCGGGGTGATTGTGGTCACTGTACTCAGGGCTGGTCGCCGGAACGATCTTCGCCCGATTGGTTATCAGGGTAATAATGAAGAACGCCAGCAGCGGCCCAAGTGGCACAAGCCACGGCAGCAAATCTGGATTGCCTATAAAACTAACATTTGCTTCCATAAATTCGACCTTCGCTCTCTATCCGTACCCACACAACATGCGGGCGGCCCGGTGGCTCGCCCTTGATACTTCGGATAGGTTCTACGCTACCACTTGAGCATATCCACATCTTCGACACTGACCGAACGGCGGTTACGGTAGACCGAAATAATAATCGCCAAACCGACCGATGCTTCTGCCGCAGCGATGACAAATACGAAGGCGGCAAACGCCTGCCCTGCCATATTTGAAGGCTCGATATAGCGCCAGAAGGCAACCAAGTTAATGTTGACGGCGTTCAGCATCAGCTCGACGCTCATCAACACGGCAACAGCATTCCGGCGCGACAGCACCCCGTAGGTGCCGATGCAGAACAAGCCTGCTGCTACTGCCAGATACATCCACAAAGGTATCATCGTCATCACTCCGTTAGTGTAGGGAATGCCAGCGGCAAACCCCGACTATTCCCGGTCATCCCGTGCAATTACAATCGCGCCGATCATCGCCGCCGTCAGCAGCAGCGAGGCCACCTCGAACGGCAGCACATATTGATTCTGGTCAACCAGCGCGATACCGAGGTCAACCGTGGTCGTCACCACATCCGAAACCGGCTTGCCAACATGCGAACCGTTGATGCCCCACACCGGCAGGATGACACCAATCATCAGCAGGAGGAACAGCGCCACACCCACGACACCACTGAGCAGCCATTGGCGGTTATACAGTTCGCGCAAGCGGGTCATACTGCGGGTCAACATCACGGCGAAGACGATTAAAATCGCAATCGCGCCGATATAAACCAAGATTTGCACCGCCGCCAAGAAGGGCGCACTGAGCAGCACGAAAAATCCGGCTGCACCAAATAGGCTCAAAATGAGGTAAAGCGTTGCGTGAATCAGGTTGCGGGTCGTCACCACACCGAGCGCACCGCCCAAACTGAACAGTGCGAACACGATGAAAGCAACACTTTGGGCATTAAATTCCAGCATAATCTCGTCCTACTCGTCATGGTGCAGCGCGGCGGCTGCACAACCAAAACGGCTTGCTTGTAAACTCGTTAGTCACCCACCGCAGGAACCGGTGAATGATCGTCATGATCGGTATGAATTTGTACGGCTTGGTCAGCGGCACGTTGGGCGCGTCCCACCCGACCGATGAACCCGAACACCACCACACCCAGCAGCACATTACCCACCAACAGAATGATGGTTTGCGGCAGTGCGGCGATCAAATCACCACTTTGCGGGGTCAGGCCGAGCGCCTTTATCACTTGCAGCAGGAAGGCGGTCACAATCACGTTCGCCACCGAAATCGGCACAAGCCACTTCCAGTTGAGCGTCATCAGTTGGTCGATGCGGACGCGCGGCACGGTGCTGCGGAGAACCAGCGCGAACAGATAAATGACTGCCGTCTTAAGCCCCAAGTAGATGAAGCCCAGAACCGGAATTTGCTCGACACCCGGCCCCCACCAACCCCCGAAGAACACCACGACGGTCAGCAAGCAGGCGGTGAAGGCGTGCATGAATTCGCCCGCCATGAACATGCCCCACTTGAAACCGGAATATTCAATGTTGTAACCGGCGATAATTTCGGATTCCGCTTCGAGGAGGTCAAAGGGGGCGCGGCCTGTTTCGGCGAGGTTGGCGATGAAAAACATGATCGCCGCAACCGGAGCCATGAAGAAGAACCACATGCCACCCTGCTGGCGAACGATCTCTTGCATACCGAGCGTTCCACCAATCATCACCGGAACGAGCAGCGAAAGAACCAGCGGCACTTCGTAGCTGAGTAATTGAGCAATCGTGCGGAACGCACCCAGAAGCGCGTATTTGTTATTGCTCGACCAACCCGCGATCATAATCTTAATGGTACCGATGGAGGCGACCGCCACGAAGTACAGAATACCGATGCTCAGGTCAGCACCAATATGCAGCGGCGTAAAGGGTATGACCGCCCAAATAAGAACAACCGACGCGAACGCGATAATTGGGGCGAGGTTATAGATGAACTTATCCGCGCCCTGCGGCGTGATGTCTTCCTTAGTAATCATCTTGACGGCATCAGCTACCGATTGCAGCAAGCCGAAGGGGCCGACACGGTTCGGGCCGAGGCGGTCTTGAACACGGGCGGCAACCTTACGCTCGATCCAAATCAGGAAAATCACGGTAACGAGGGGGACGGTCGCTACCAGCACCACACCACCGAGCGCCGTCAGCAGATTCGCCAGATCGGGATTCATGCCACTTTGCACAAGGCAGGCCACTAAGTTATTGATACTGCATACGTTTTCCATAAATCTTTACCTTACTCGGCACATCAGCCAGCAGCGGACTTAGACCCACTCAAGCGCATCTTTGCGCCAAGCGTAAACCAGCGCGTCGAACAGGAAGAAGACGAACAGCAGCCCGGCGAAAAAGCCGAAGAAATCCAACTGTTTATACGCCAGCGCCCACGGGAACAAGAACACGATTTCCACATCGAAAACCATGAAGATCAACCCGTAGATGTAGTACTGAACCTTGAACTGCACCCACGTGTCGCCCACGGTTTCAACACCGCATTCGTAGGTCGCTTGCTTGATGCTGTTTGGCTTGTGGGGTGCAAGCAAACGCGCACCGAGAATTGGTAAGAATGGGAATAACCATGCGATGGAGAAGAACACACCGATGAAGGCCCATTCATTTAATACTGCCATTGGAGCGCACTCCTGAGCTATGAAAAGTTTTGTTTACATCTGTGTAAAAAATTATTGCAACACGTTAATTGTGACAAACTACACAAGTATAGCATAGACCCAAACCATGATGCAAAGATTTGGGGTGACTTCCATACAGATTTGTGATGCACGAAAAATCGCCGATAACTCACGCCATTCTAACACACCGTTTTCGATATAACAAAGCCCAGCACGCCTATATTTCATACCGAAATGAGACCCATTTTTAACCGTCTATAAGCCTTGCTTTTCTAATCCACATCCTCTACAAATAGCTTTCGGGTTAAACTTATGCCCTGTGCCTTTAGCATTGAATGGTGATTGATGACAGATCAATTTCAGGTTTCAGCCGTCTCCCCTGCCCAATGGGAAGCCTTTATCGCCGCTCATCCCCGCGCCCATGTGTTGCAGCAGTGGGCATGGGGCGATTTGAAAGCCGCCTACGGTTGGCAAGCGGATCGCATCGCCATTACCGACTCGCAGAATCAAATCGTAGCGGCAGCACAACTACTATTCCGCCGTCTGCCCTTCCGCCTCGGCACAATGGCCTATCTAGCAATGGGGCCGTTGGTGAGTAGCAAGTTACAAGTTTCAAGTGACCGGTTAGAAGCGGTGTTGTGGAAGGCGATTGACGAAGCCGCGCGAAAGCATCACGCGGCATTCCTGAAATGGGAACCGGGGATATTCTCAGATTTGCCGTATCAACCCCATATGGATATCTCAGCACTCAGCACTCAGTACTCAGCACTTCCTACTGGCTTCAAACTCAGCCCGCAAACCGTCCAACCGCCGAATACGGTGATGATTAGCATCAGCGGTGACGAGGAAGCCATCATGGCGCGGATGAATCAAGGTACACGCCGCAAAATCCGCCAGTCGCTGAAAAATGGCATTACCTACCGCGAAGGTAGCAAAGCGGATGTCAACATTTTTACGAGCATGATGAACACCACCGGCGAACGCAACGAGTTTGGTGTACATGAACCGGCTTACTATGCGAAGGCTTATGACCTGTTCGTGCCGCAGGGTGATGCGGCGCTCATCCTTGCCGAGCATGAGGGCGACCCCCTCGCGGGGATTATGGTGTTCGCTAAAGGACAAACCGCGTGGTATCTGTACGGCGCGTCGTCGAATGTCAAGCGCAATTTGATGGGTGCATACGGCGTACAGTGGGCGGCGATTCAGTGGGCGAAGGCCAAAGGCTGCACCGGATATGATATGTGGGGCATCCCCGACGCGGATGAGGCCACGCTGGAAGCACAGTTCGAGTCGCGCTCGGATGGCTTATGGGGTGTCTACGGCTTCAAACGTGGATGGGGTGGCGCAGTCGTGCGCTCACTCGGCGCGTGGGATAAGGTCTACAATCCGGTGATTTACGCCGCCTATCAGTTGGCGCTCAAGGTACGGAGCTAAATACGGTGCTGCATCCTCTCTTTGACTTAACCGGACGGAAAGCGTTGGTGACGGGCGGCAGCCGCGGCCTCGGCTACGGCATGGCGGAAGTGCTGCTCGAAGCCAGCGCGGAAGTCGTCATCATCGGCTCGTCGGATAAAACGCTCACGTCCGCAAGCGAACTCGCGGCTTCCACTGGCGGCACGGTTCACCCGCTGCAAGTTGACCTCAGCAAGCGCGAGCAAGTGACCGAGGCGTTTAACAAGACGCTGAACATCTTAGGCACGCTGGACATCCTCGTCGTCTGCCACGGCATCCAGCGCCGCTATCCTTCGGAACAGTTCCCGCTCGAAGTCTGGGACGAGGTTTTAGAAGTCAATCTCTCATCAGTATTTATGCTTAATCAGCTCGCGGGTCGCGTGATGCTGCCCAAAGGCAAAGGGAAAATTATCAACGTCGCTTCCTTATTGAGCTTCAGCGGCGGCTTCACTGTGCCGGCTTATGCGGCGGCGAAAAGCGGCGTGTCGCGGTTCACCATGTCGCTGGCAAACGAGTGGGCCGCGCGTGGGGTAAACGTGAACGCCATCGCACCGGGGTATATGGATACCGACATGAACACCACCCTCAAGGCCGACGGCAACCGCTACCCGGCCATCCTCAGCCGCATTCCGGCAGGGCGCTGGGGAACGGCAGCCGATGTGAAAGGCGTGACTCTGCTTCTCGCCTCGGACGCATCCGACTACATCAACGGCGTAACCATCCCCGTCGACGGCGGCTGGATGGGGCGGTAAACACATCGGCTTTGGTTTGAAAACTCGGTGATGCACCTCTAAAGAGTTGGTAGTTATTGTTTTGAGTGAGAACTCGCTGATAATTTTCTCGCTTACCAACTCTCCATAGGGCCATCACCGAAAACTCAAACCCTTTTCGGTTGACAAGGTTTGAACTTTTGTTCTACAATAAGTTTGTATCTTTGTCTTGGTAGCACCACACGAAGCGGTGGAAATTCATTTTGTGTCGATTTCATCGCAAAATGAACCATAAAAGTCTTTAAAGTCCCTCGCCCTGAGGGAGAGGGCTGATGGTGGAGTGAGCCTGCGAACGTACCATCGTGGGGGTGAGGGCTTAAAATAATCATCCACCGCTTAATGTAGTCCTACCTTTGTCTTTAACTTGGCGTTCTTGGCGACTTGGCGGTTCAATCTGCCTTTGCATTTCTCTTCTTTCTTTGTGCCTTTGTGGTAAAAATGTATTGCATTTGCCTTTGCACGTTCGGCGGCATTCTCCCTCACAGCCGCCATGCAACTGCACAAATTGCACAGCGGTGGATCGCTCCCGTAATTCCGCTGCACTCGTGTCATTTCAGCGCCTTGCTCCCTCGTTTCCGCCGCCATAAAATGACCATTCAGCGGAGCTAGCCGAGATTCCCGCCAGCCATTTCAGCGGATTAAGTGCAATTTGTGCAAATAGCGCTGCCCTCCACCCTCGCTCCCTCAACTTCGCCCATATTCCCAAATCAGCGTAAGATGAAGTGTAATTACTTATTTACGCGGAGGATCATCATGCGAAAGATTGCGTTACTAGCGCTCGTCCTGCTAACAGCCCTTATGGGGGTTATGCCCCTACGTGCCGCCGACCAGATCACCTACATCAGCCAACCGGACGAAGTGTACATCTTCCTCAACAACATCGCCTTTGCCCGCGACACTATCACCCTGCCCTCAGGGGTCAGCGCCAACGTCACCCTCCCCGCCTCCATCATCGACAACACCTTGATCCTGCGCGAGGATAACACGCGCGTGAAGCAGTACCGCCTCCAGCGCGGCGACAGCGGCCTTTCGCTCTCGTGGGAAACGGGCAGCGGCGAAGGGGCAAAAGCAATCACCCTCGAATATTTGCTGGGCGGCCTCAGTTGGACACCCCGTTACGATATGTGGCTGGGCGAAACCACAACCGAAACGGTTGACCTCAGCTTCTTCGCCGAAATCCAGAACACCGCCTTCGACCTTGAAGCCGTCACCACCCACCTGATCGCAGGGCGCGTCGATACCTCACAGCAGGTCGACAGCATCTCACAGGTCACCATGAATCAGATGATCGTTGGCTATGATGAACCCTCAGAGTCAGCGGGTGAAGTCGGCGCGGCCACCATCCAATATATCTACGACATCGGCGCGGTCACGGCAGACACCGGCGAAACCGTTTACCTCAGCCAGTTCGAAGGGCCATTACCCGCCCGCCGCACTCTCATCTGGAACGCCGAAATCGACCAGCAGGTCAGCGTCATTTATAAGGTACGCAACGACTCGGAAGTTCCCCTGCCGGAAGGCATCGTCCGCTCCTATCAGAACGATTACTTCATCGGCAGCGATTTTGTCGAAGTCACCCCCGTTGGCAGTGAGGGCAGCATCACCGTTGGGCAGTTGCAGGATGTGCGCGTCAAACGCACCCAGAGCCAAACGGCGATTACCGGCGTGTTCTTCAGCACCCAGTACAACGTCGAACTCAGCCTGACGAATTTCGGCGCTGATCCAGTCACGGTCGAAGTCGTTGACCGCCAAAACACCTACGCCGAGGAATTGGTTTTCTCGTCCGAACCCACGCGCGAAACCGGTAACCTGCTGCGCTGGGTCGCCACGATTGAACCGGGTGAAACCGTCACCTATACCTACGAATACAAAACGCGCTAAGTCTTAAAAGCGGTTTGAACTAGCGAGTGCGGGTCGGTGCTTGTAGACTAGTCTTCATGATAACAGTCAAAACAATCACCGACCGCAGCCAATGGAATACCGCCCTCAGCACCCTCCCCTTCGCCCACGTCCTCCAAACGTGGGAATGGGGTGAATTCAAACGAGCGACAACCGGCTGGCAGCCGCAGCGCCTCGCCTTCGAACGGGGTGGACAAATCGTGGCGATGGCCTCAGTCGGCGTACGAAGCATCGGCCCGCTCAAGGTGATGTACATCTCGAAAGGGCCAGCCCTCGACTACAGCGACACCTTATTGGTAGCCGAGGTGTTTGACCACCTGCAAACCCTCGCGCGGCGGCAGCGGGCGATCTGGCTCAAGATCGACCCCGATGTCATCGCCGCAACCGGCATTCCATCGGGCGACGACGAAAACCCCGACACGCCGAACGCGACTGGTCAAGCTGTGCTGCAAACATTGAATACGCGCGGCTGGCGCTTCTCCGCCGACCAAATCCAGTTCCGCAATACCGTCACCATTGATGTAAGTCGCACCGAGGATGAACTGCTCGCGGCGATGAGCCAGAACACCCGCCGCAAAGTCCGTACCGCCGAGAAAAAAGGCGTTAGCGTTCGCGCGGGGACGGTTGCCGACCTGCCCGTCCTCTATGATCTGTACCGCACGACAGGCGAACGCGACCACTTCCTCATTCGCCCACCGGAATATTACAAACTGGCGTGGCAGACCTTCATCGAGGCGGGGTTAGCCCAGCCGTTGATCGCCGAAGTTGAGGGCAAGGCCATCGCTCACGTTATCCTCTTTCGGTTCGCCAAAACCTGCTGGTACATCTACGGTGCATCCTCCAACGAAGAACGCGACCGGATGCCCAACTATCTGCTCCAATGGGAAGCCATGCGCTGGGCAAAGGCACACGGCTGCACGACCTATGATATGTGGGGCGCACCGAACGAATTCAACGAGTCGGACTCGATGTGGGGTGTGTACGAGTTCAAGCGCGGCTTTCGCGGCACCGTCACCCGCACCATCGGCGCATGGGATTACGCACCCTATCCACTGCTGTATGCTGGCTATACGCAGTTGTGGCCGAAGGTGTTAGGTTTAATGAAGCGCAGAGCCGTATCTGAATAACCTTATTCGACCACAGTCAGCAACCAGAGAGGAAGACCATGCCCTACGCCCAGCTTGAAAAGTTCATCTTCGAAAAAATCAGCCAGACCAAACTTCCCGGTCTCAGTATGTCGCTGTTCAAAGGCGATGAGGTGGTGTGGTCGCGCGGCTTCGGTTATCGGGATGCTGAACGCGGTCTGCCAGCCACCGACCGCACCCTCTACAGCGTCGGCTCCGTCACCAAGTCGTTTACCTGCCTCGCCATCATGCAGTTGGCTGCACAGGGCAAACTCAGCATTGATGACCCGATTGAAAAATACATGCCCTTTGACATCCGCCCACACGGCGAAACCGTACGGATCAAACACTTCATGTCGCATACGTCCGGCATCGCGGCGCTGGCTTACGCCGAGCAGATCATCAGCGCGGGCATCGGCGCAACCGACGATTGGCTGCCCGTCGCGACTGCGAACGACATGCTGACCTTCATGCAAGGCGCGGAAGATTGGACGTGGGCGAAACCCGGTGAGCGCTGGTTCTACTTCAACGAAGGCTATATGCTGCTCGGCGGGATTATCCATCAGGTTTCCGGCATCCCTTATGAGGAATATGTCCAACAGCACATCCTCGCCCCGCTTGGCATGTCCCGCAGCTTTTATGCCAAAAGTGATGTGGATGCCGACGCGGATGTCGCCATCCCGTATGTCAATTGGGCGCAGCAGGGACGTACACCTGCAAGCTATATTTACAGCGGCGTAGATGCGGCTGGCGGCCTCATCAGTAACGTGCTTGACCTTGCCAAATATGGTTACTCCTACCTCAATAACGGTAAGCCAGTCGCCGACGAAAACATCGTCGCCGAGATGATCCAGCCGCGCGTCAAAACCCCTGTCACCGAAAGTCCCTTCGGCGAAGAAGGCTACGGCTACGGGTGGGGCATTAAGAGCAATTTCTGGGGGCATCCGATTATTAATCACGGTGGCTCCGTCGGCGTAGCGACTGCTTACCTCGCCTTCATACCCGACGCAAATATCGGTGCGGCCGTGTTGACCAACGGCAGTGGTTACGGCACAGGTTTGTTCGCCATGTACGGCTTATCCCTGCTGCTGGGCGAAGACCCCGAAGCCCTGCCATTCGTCCGCAACGAACGCCGCTTGGCGAAGCTCGAAGGGGTTTATCACACGTTCAAAAATACCATGCGCCTCGAAGTCCGCCGCGCGGGCGATATGCTCGTCGTATCCGAAAAAGACAAGTTTGGCACCAACTCCGTCACACTCATTCCCAGCCACATTGACGGAGACAGCCATTACTTCTACGAATTCATGAACGGCTATAAGATTTATACCGAGTTCCACGTCACCGACAGCGAAACTAAAATGATCCGCGAACGCTACTTGCTCCGTAAAACGGGCAGCGTAAGCTAAATTACAATCAAACGCGAGCGTACCAATTTTACCGGTACGCTCGCGACCTCAATCAGCCTATACCCGTAGTATAATCACGCTATGAATAGTTGGTTGTGAGGGTTGAATATGTCAGATATGATGGTCATCAAACAGCAGGTTGGGGATGATGGCACAGTGACGCTGCATCTCACCCCCGGTACACAGGTCGAAATCACGGTAAAAGAAATTATCCCTACACCACCGCTTGATCTCACGCCGGAAGAAGAAGCGGCGCTAGATGCCGAGTTCCAAGCGCTCATTAACGACCCCACGACTTTTACAGGACTCGGTTTAACTGCTGGCGAAATCGCAAAATCACCAGCAATTGGTGCATGGGCACACCGAACCGACATTAAAGACAGTGTTGAGTTCGTAAATAATATGCGTAAAGAGCGCAAGTTGCGACGAGCAAATCGTAATGAGTGATGCGCTTATCGACACAAATGTCATCATCGACTTGCTCAACAATATTCCACAAGCAGTGAATTGGCATCAACAACAAGCAAATCTCATCTTAGCAATTACGCCAGTGATATGGTTTGAAACGCTTGAAGGTGCTAACAACAATTTCGAGCGAAGTCAAGCGCTCAAATTGTTAAGACGCTTTCAAATGGAACACCCGACAATAAGCAATAACAATTGGGCGATGGCTCAATATAGCCAGTTTTACCTCTCACATGGGGTCGACTGGGAAGATTGCATGATCGCCTCAGTAACAGTCCGGCTGGCAATCCCACTGTACACGCGCAATTCCCGTCATTTCACGGTGTTACCCGCTCTCGATTTACGTCAACCTTATTGAGAAACAAATTCCACATGATCCTCTACGATCACGCTACCATCAAGACCAACGGTGTCAACTTACACGTCGTTCAAGCGGGGCCGCCCGATGGGCAGCTTGTCATCCTCTTGCACGGCTTTCCTGAATTCTGGTATGGCTGGCGAAAACAGATCGACTTTCTCGCCGAACAAGGCTACCGCGTGTGGGTTCCTGACCAGCGCGGCTATAACATCAGCGACAAACCAAAGGGCATCGCCGCCTATAAGCTGAATGAACTCGCGAAGGATGTCATCGGCTTGATCGACGCTGCCGGATGCGATACGGCTCTGCTCGTCGGGCATGATTGGGGCGCGGGGGTCGCGTGGTGGACAGCCTGTAGTTATCCTGAGCGGCTGTCCAAATTGGTCATCCTCAACGTGCCGCATTTGCGGGTGTTCCGCCAAACAGTCACAACCGATTGGACGCAGATGAAGAAAAGCTGGTACATGGGTTACTTCCAAATCCCATTCCTACCAGAAGCCTTATTTGAGCGGATGATCCCGCAGATGGCACGCGGCATTCAGGAAAGTGCCAAACCCGGCGCGTTTACCGATGAAGATATGCAAGCGTATCAAAGCGCATGGGCACAGCCGGGGGCGCTCCGAAGCATGATTAACTGGTATCGTGCCGCCGTCCAACAAATGCCTACCCCGGAACCCGGCCCCACCGTTAAAGTGCCGACGCTCATTTTGTGGGGCAAAAAAGACTTCGCGCTGAACGCCGAAATGGCACAGGAAAGCCTTAAATTCTGCGAAGATGGGCGGTTAATCTACTTCGAGAACGCCACCCACTGGCTCCAGCACGACGAACCGGAGCAAGTCAACGAGGCGCTTAAGTCATTCTTTAGCGAAACCTCTTAGGCAACACGGTCAACCAGCACCCAGTACGAGCCGGTACTCTCGCCGGTGATGCCGAGGATACGCACTGACCACTGTCCGGTTTCGTCAATGGTGCAGCTAAAGCTCACCGCGCTATCAGCACCCGAACTCGTGCTGCGTTCGCACCGTGAACTGGCGTTTTTGCCAGAAGCATCCACGATGGCGACGTTCTTAGTGACGTGCTTCGCGGTTTCATCTTGGAACCATACACCAATACCAAAGACCTGTCCTTTAACCGCGTCAAAAGCGTAGGCGGATGAAAAGCCATTTTCAAGCCTAGAGTTCGCCTTCTGCCCATCTTCAAGGGTCGTCCGTTCCTGTGGCAGGACTTGCATCACGGCATTCGGCACGTCCGCAATCGGCACCCCATCAATCTCCGTAACCGCGTGCCGTCCCTGAATGATATTGGCAATCTGGGTAGCAATCGGTGAGCCGGAGAGCATCAGATAAAAGAACAGAAGCGAAATACCCACCAGCACCACCCCGATCACAACCGCGTAAGTCCATGTGCTGCTTTTACGCTTATATGCGGTCGCTTTTTTGAGGTCTGAAAGATCACTGGCGGTTACGGCAGCGGGTTTGGGTCGTACCGGTGTGTTCTTGGGTACCGCCCCTTCCAATTGAAACAACAACCGGTTTGCCTTCGAGTGCAGCGGTTCGATTTCCAACACACGCTTGAGATGGCGAATCGCCTCTTCATGGTCAGTGGTCGCCATCGCTTTTTGCATCCAATCGTCCGCCGACTCGGTTTTCTTCGGCGCGGGCAGATCAATCCGCTTACCGGAAACGTCGGACTGCAAATCAATAATCGTGCTGCTCATCGAACTTTCGCCAACCACCCGCGCAAACGCCTCGACGAACATATCCGCGTTCGGGTAGCGTTCCCCCGGTTGCTTGGCTAACCCTTTAATCAGTACCGCGTCTAACCCTTTCGGCAGGTTAGTGTTAATGAGGCTTGGGGGTGGCACCGGTTCCGATAAATGCTGGTGCAAAATCGCCAGTGGGTTACTGCCATTAAACGGGTATCGTCCGACCGCCAGCACGTAGGCGATGACCGCCAGCGAATACAAATCCGCCCGATGATCCAGTCCTGCGTCCCCGCGTGCCTGCTCCGGCGCAATCGTCAGCGGCGTACCCACGACGAATCCGGTCGCTGTCAGCTTACTGCTGTCGTTCAAACGGGCGATGCTAAAGTCAGCGATAAACGCCGAACGCTTATCATCTAACAGGATATTTTCGAGTTTAAGATCACGATGGATAACACCCTGCCGGTGCGCGTAATCGAGGCCGCTGGCAATATCACGCAGCATCCGCACCACTTCCTGCGCGCCAATTTCCACCGGCTTGGCGAGGCGTTCGCCAAGCGTGCCGCCGGACATATATTGCAGTTCGAGGAAGTACCGCCCTTTGACCGCGCCGTAATTGTTCACCGCCACGATATGCGAGTGCCGCAGCCGCTCGGCGATCTTAGCCTCTTGCTTAAAGCGCTCGACCACATCCGCCTGTTCCATCATGGCGGCGCGTAAGATTTTGAGGGCGACCGTTTTCTGAGTTTCTTCGTTGAAGGCTTTGTAGACAACAGCCATACCGCCGCTGCCAATTTTCCCGTGGACGATATACGGGCCAAAACGGTTTACAGGGGGAGTCGCTTCCGCCATCTCACACTATACCTTATGCCACATTAAGCACTCTACGTTTAGTATAAACGAGATGAGCGCTGCCGATTCATTGAGTAAAAGCGAGGAAATCTTTACAAATGAACCGCGCAAAACGTTACATGCGCTGGTACGTCACGATGTAAACGCCGGTGCTTTCGCCGGAATGCCCGAACAACTGCAATCGCCAATTGCCGGTCTTGTTGATCTTACAGATATACGTGACGCTCGAACCATCCGTCAGGATCGAGCCGCGTTCGCACTGTGCCGAAGCGTTCAAGCCGTCGGGGTCAAGCATCGCCATGTTAGAACCGACATCTTTCGCAGTCGGCGAGAAAAACTGTACCGCGACAGCCAGCTCTTCGCCCGCTTTGGCCGCTAACACATATTCATGGGCAAAGCCGGGGTCAAGCACATCATTGACCGGTTTCTCCGCTTCCAGCGCCGCGCTCTTGTTGGGTTGCACCACAAATCCGCTGGCCGCCGCAGCCGCCGAATAATTCTCATTCGTCGCCGAAACAGGGGGTAACGGTGCGTTCGGTGTGTTAAGCTGCCCGCTGCCCGTCCGTGAACCGAAAATCGGCTGCCCCGTTTGTTCGACTGGACGTTCGCCGCTGAGAAGGGAGCGTATTTGTGCGGGAATCGGTGAGCCAAGCAGCGTCAGCACGAAATAGGCCGACGACAAACTCATGACGACTGTTCCCGCCACGCTCACCGCTGCCCAACGCCGCTGTGAACGGCGATAGTGGGTGTGGTTAACTGTAAAGGGATCGGGTTCTTCGGGGCGTTCCGGCTCCGGCATCGGCAGGTCATCCACCAGCACCATCAGCGGCGGCATCTCGGATTCACGGTTCACCTGCTGCATCTGCTTGAGTTCGACGTAACGGCGGCGGGCGGCCATATAATTGCGGTCGAGGCGCAGCGCCTCTTTCAAACAACCCATTTCTTGCTCAGGGGTTTCGCAAACGGTCGAGGCCAAATACCACAGTGCCGAAGTGGGAGTTTCTTCGAGCAGTACACGCAGAATCTTACGGGCGCGTACCACATGCCCTCTTGCGATTTCTTGTTGAATAATCGTCAGCGAGTCCGGCATCTCACTAACCTAATATCGGGAAAGATTAATAGAATATAAGACTATAATAACACGGGGGCACTCAAATGCTGCCCCCGCGCTGCCGTTGTATCAAAACTGTTAGCTTTTACGAATGTTATGTCGCTAATGATCGTCGATCAGCGCTGACAATTTGTCCACAACCTTCGTCCAATGGTCCTTCATCTGCTCCCGTTGTGCGCCGTCTTGCAGCTTTTCGTGGTGGAAGCTCAAAGTCGTTCCCTTCTTAGCCGGTGTCAGGCGAATTTGCAGGGTCGATTGGAAATCCCAGTTGTCCGGCTGCCACGTCATCCGTATGAGGCTGCCCGCTTCAAAACTACGAATGTCGCCGGTAGTGTTCTCCTTGGTCTTATAGGTATCGCCCTTTTTGAAATCGACCTCTACGCCATGTCCCAGCCAATACCCTAAACCCGGCTGCGTCGTCAACAACTCCCACAATTTCCCCGACCCAACCGGCAGCGTTCGGCGGACACCAATTTCCCAGCCCTGCGTTTTTGTTTTACCGACAGGTTTACTCTCAGCCATATTGACACCGCCTCACCTAGATAGCCGCTACAGCTTCAATTTCAATGAGGTATTTAGGATTCGCCAACCCTGCGACCATCAAACCGCTGACGGTCGGCGGTGGCAGCTTCGGGTCGATCAGCGGCATGATAGCGGCGTAACCATCTGCAAAGGAATTTCCCTGCACCATATAGATGGTCATCTTGAACACGTCAGCCATCGTCGCGCCGGCTGCTTCCAAAGCAGTCAATACATTTTTATAGGCTTGTACCGATTGTGTGGCAATGTCATCCCCCACAATCTCGCCTTTCGCGTTCACGGCGTTCTGTCCGCCCACAAAAACCAGTTTGGCGCTTTTGTCAACGACCGCCACCTGCGTAAATGCCGGATTCTTATGCAGAGTATCAGGGTTAATCCGTTTGATTGCCATCATGAATCTCCTTGAAGTCGGTGGATAAGACGGACTGATAATCCTATTGTCAACGCAATTTAGGTGAAAATCAGTCCTAATATCTTTTTCTTATGCACACTTAAGGATTTTCACGATGACAACCTCAAGCAAATGTGGATTACGGCAGCTTATTGCCTGCCGCGAGGTAAATTTCGTACCATTCTTGGCGTGACAGTGTGATGTCCGAGGCTTTGCACAAGTCCTTGACGCGCTGTACATTGGTCGTCCCCACAATCGGCTGCATCTTCGCCGGATGCCGCAGCAGCCACGCAATCGCAATCGCCGTATTCTTCACCCCTTTAGCCACTGCCATCGCGTCGATAACTCGGTTGAGTTCAGGGAACTTGTCGTTATCAAGGAACACACCCTCAAAGAACCCAAACTGGAACGGCGACCACGGCTGAACGGTGATCTCTTTCAGGCGGCAGTAATCTAAGATGCTGCCATCATGGTCGACGGAAGGCGGGTTCTCCATATTCACGTTAATCCCCGCGTCGATCATACCCGTGTTCGTGATGCTCAGTTGCAGTTGGTTAAAAATAATCGGCTGTTTGACGAATTTTGTTAGCAGTTCGATCTGCATCGGATTCTGGTTGCTCACGCCGAAATACTTCACTTTACCGCTGTCTTGCAAAATCGTGAACGCCTCAGCGACTTCTTCCGGCTCCACCAGCGCGTCCGGTCGGTGCAGCAGCAGTACATCCAGATAATCCGTTTGCAGGCGCTTCAAGCTGCCATCCACCGCTTCAAGGATATGTTCCTTCGAAAAGTCAAACATCCCTTTTCGGATACCACACTTGCTCTGGATAATCATCTTTTCGCGGAGTTGGGGGGTCATGCCCAGCGCTTCGGCGAACTTCGCTTCAGATTGCCCGCCGCCATAAATATCGGCATGGTCGAAAAAGTTAATCCCTTCATCCAGTGAGGTATGAATAAGAGTCGCGATGTCCGCATTCGACATCTCCCAGATTCGCATACACCCCAGCGAGATTTCCGACGCACGCATATCAAACTTGGGAATTTTAAGGAATTTCATTTGGGTTTCTCCATCATAAATTTTGCTAATGAAATTATACTGGGGCGATACTAACGAAGCGAACCAAGTGGTTCGAAGTGACGACTGACCATGTATAACCCGACCACACGTTTGTTAGCCATCCTTGAACTGCTGCAATCACACGGGGAAATGAGCGGCCTCGAACTCGCCCAAAAGCTCGAAGTCGAGGAACGCAGCATCCGCCGCTACATCATGATGCTGCGCGATATGGGCATTCCGATTGATGGCGAACGCGGTCGGCACGGCGGCTATTCCCTGCGTCCCGGCTTCCGCCTACCCCCGCTGATGTTCAACGCCGACGAAATCACCGCCGTCGTTCTGGGGTTGATGCTCGCGCGCGAATTGGGTGTGACCGCCCTACCCGCCATCGAAAGTGCCAGCGCCAAGATTGAGCGCGTGCTGCCAGAAGAACTGCGCCAATCGACCAACGCTATACGAAGCTCCCTCGTGATGGATGCGGTTCAGTTTGGCACTCGCACCGTCCCGAACCAGTGGATCACCCTGATTACCTTCGCCATTCACGAGAAGAATTGCGTGCATATCACCTACGCATCCGGCGATGGCGAACTCACCGAGCGGCAGATCGCACCCTACGGCTTACTGCTTCACGCGCGGACGTGGTATCTCCCCGCCTATTGCTTCCTGCGGCAGGATGAACGTCTATTCCGCCTTGACCGCGTACACTCCATCATCCGTACCACACAAATATTCAACCCACCGCCGGATTTCGATGCCAAACAGTTCGTTCTGCAATCGCTTGCCCGGATGCCCAACACCCAAACGTTCGAAATCTTGATTCACGCACCGTTCACCACCGTAGAAGCCGTCATCCCCAGCGGCATAATGGAACTCGAAGCACACGGCAGCGACACCCTCGCACGCTGCTACACGGATGATCCGCATTGGTTGGCGCGTTACCTCGCGCGTCTCGAAATGCCGTTTACCGTCCTCGAAAACGATACCTTACGCGCTGCCCTGCAATCCCTAGCCGATGGGATTCTCGCCAGCATAAACCAATAGAGAGAAGGGATCACCTTCTCTCTATCACGTTTGTTTTCATTCCCCTCTCCTAGCTGTACTCAGCGGTTGGGAGAGGGGCTAGGGGTGAGGGTATGGCTACGCTTCCGCTGGATTGATCGTAAACGTGCTGCCCGCGCTGCGCCCGTACACTTCGGGGAAGTAGAACTCGTAACCCGTCGCCGGAATAACGTTGTACGTCCCTGCCAGACCCGCGCGGATGCTGTACTGGTATTCATACGTCCCCGCTGGCAGGTAGGTCGCGTACAAGGCCACCTTCTCGTCGCGGAACTCGATGTTGCTGAACCACCACCAACCCCAGCCAGTACTCAACGGGTCATTTTCCACCAACCCCGGCGCGGTACCGACCTGCTGCTCGGTACTCAGGTTCGGGTTCACGCCTTCTGTGCCTGCCGGAATCGGGTCTTCGATCACCACATAGTTCAGGCTGTTCGGCACGATGATCGTCAGTCGTACCTGCACCAGATCGCCGACGGTCGCTTCCGTCACCGGTGTATTCGTCCCCGGCATGGTGTAGCGCCGTTCAATGATGATGCCGTTATTCAGGGCTTCGACTTCCGGCACAGGCAGATAGTTCTTCATGTGCGCCGTGTAATACAGCACACCATTGCCCTCAGTACGCCCGATCACCAGTTCATTCACCTGCCCCGCCAGCATATCCTTCACGTCGACTTGTAGCTGCACGGTATCCTTCACCGTTTCCGGCGAGGCTGTGCCTTCTGTCAGCGTCTCGCCATTCAACGAGGCCGAGTAACTGTAGCTAGGGTTCAGTTCACCGGTCGTCACCATCCAGTCGGTCAGCGACATCACCGCCCATGCGGTTTCCTGTGTGGTTTCCCACGCATCTGCCGACCGCGCCACCATCAACCAGCGCACAACTTCGGCGTTCAGCACGTTATCCGCGTCCAGCTTCACCAGCGCGTCCAGCACAATGGCGGTCGTGCGGGTGTTGGTGTTCCAGTTCCAGTAATCCTGTTCCGGTTCTTCCCAATGCACACCGGTCGCGCTCGTAATTGCACTGTTGTTCAAGTCTGAAAGCAGGATGTCAGTCCGGCGTGTATCTGTCGGGTCGATGACGTTAAAGGCCAGCGCCAGATACGCTTTGGCATAAATTGCTAGGCGGTCTTTGCTTTCAAATAAATTCGCCGTGCGGCTAATGTCTGGCTTGCCCGACCGTGCCAGCGCGTACAGCGTGAACGCCTGCCGGTTCAGTTCCCATTGTTCGCGGGTCAAATCCAGTGTGATGAACGTCGTCCGCAGGTAATTCTGTGCAGCCGTAATCACCTCATCGCCCACAGGGAAGCCCGCGTTCTTCGCCTCCGCCAACCCGATCAGCGCGTACGCCGTCGTCAGCGGGTTACTCGCGTCTTGCACGAACCAACCCCAACCGCCGTCGGGCTTCTGCTGCGCGTACAACCGTTGCAGCGCGAAGTTCACGCCGCCTTCAAGGTCGCTCCGCAGTTCCGCATTCGCCACGCCCAAGCTGTCCAGTGCGCGGTAGGTCATGATGTTCGGCAGGAAACGGCTCACCGTCTGCTCAAGGCACTGGTACGGGAAGTTCTTCAGGTACGTCAGCCCATCAAGCGTCGTCGCTGCCAACGAGGGGTCAATCTTGACTGTCAGTTCGCCCTGTGTCGCGTCCTGTGGCAGCGCTATCGCCTCTGTCACCGAACCCGCGTCACGCAGCACCCCCGCCGTCCCGACCGTCTCCGGCACTTCGTACTTGTACACCGGCAGCAGTTGGTTGTCGCCCTGTCCCAACGGCGGCTTGCTCGCGTCCGTGAATTCGCCACCTTGCGCGAAGAATGTCAGGTCAACGTTCGCCGCGTCCTCCACTGTCGCCGTCCACTCCACTCGCTGCCGTCCGCTTGCGGCAATAGTAAACGTTTGGGCAGCATCACCATCGAAGGTCAAACCCTCGCCCTGTATCGACACTTCAACCGGCAAATCATCACCCGTGTTGTTATTCACGACCGCCGCCAGCATCACCTTGTCGCCCACCACGAAGAAGCGCGGTGTCACCGGACGAATCAGCAGCGGCTTGGTACTCAGCAGGTCAAACGTATCTTGCCCGACCAGCGTCAGCCCATCCTCGCCGCTCGTTACCGCCCGTGCGTCCAACCGCCATGTCGTCAGGTTGTCCGGCAGAGTCACACTAAATGTCGCCGTACCGTTTGCATCGGTCGTCAGCGTGGCGTTCCAGTACGCCGTATCCACGAAATCCTGCCGGATGTCGAAGATACCGCCCTCACCACCACCACCGCCACCACCCTTGATGGTGTCGATAACCGTTTGCGTCAGCAGGTCAACATTGATCGTCAGCGGGGTTGTCGTCCGCACGCCTAAGCCCTGCTGCCCGTAAAAGAAACCCAATATCGGCGAGCTGTTCGGGTCAGCAATCGACAGTGAAGCCAAATCCGTCAGCCCCACACCCACTTCCGCCTGCACCGGATTACCCGCATAGTCGGTCGTCGTCACCGTATAGTTGACCGTTTCGCGCGGCCCTGCCTGTTCCTTATCTGGCGTAATGCTGATCTGGATTTCCTTCTGGTTGTTATCCACGCCGAGCTGCACCAACCCCGTGCGGAACGCCGCCACCGGATTGTTCTCATCCACGCCCTTCACCAGTACCACGCTCACATATACATTCGGCGCGAAGTCCCCGGTAATCGGCACTTCATAGATCAACGAATTGCTCGTCAGCGTCACATGCTCGACCGACAGCACACTCCCGCGCTCAACCGTGACCAGCGCTTCCGCCGTCCCTTGGAACGGTGACGCGATCAGGATCTCCGCCGTATCGCCGACGCTGTAATCCTTCTTATCGGCGATCAGGTCGATGCGGTTGCTGTTCTGCTGCCGCCACGACACATACTCGCCGCTCGATACCCACATCGTCGTCGCCGCGATGACTTCATTCCCGCTGCCGTCGCGCGTCTTGATCTTCACCTTGAACACGCCGCCGTTCGGGGGTGTAAATGTGTAAACCGCCTTGCCGGTTGCGTCGGTGGTCACACTGCCGGTCGTAACCGGAATTTCCTCGACCTGCCACGTCCAAGTGGTACGTCCGCTCTCGTCCTGTTCCTGCACATTCGACCAGCGGCGTTCGACGACTTCCACGTCAATCGTCTGGTTCGCGATGCCGTTGCTCGCCCAATCCACGGCGATCAGGTTGACGCTCGATTCCTCACCCGCCAAGCCAACATATTCCTCCGGTCGTGCGCCGATGTAAATCTCGCCCTTATGCACCACCACGTCGGTACGCCCTGCTACCACCTGCTGGCTCTCATCGGTGATGGTTGCCTCGATGGTAAATGTTTGACTCTGGGTACTGTCCTCAAGCGCCGCCGGAATCGTCACAACAAGCTGTCCCTCCGCGTCCGTCACCCCGCTGCCGCTGGCAACCTGTGACGAACCGCCGCCGTAGAACTCGCTTGCCCCTTCGTCATAGTTGAAGTCCTCGAAGTCGTAGTAACCGTTGCCCCCGTACTGGAAGAAGTACGGCGACGACACCACCGTATACTCGACATTCGCGTTTGAGACCGCGCCACCGAAGAAGTAGCGGCTGTCAATCGTCACCTGTAAATCGCTGTCCTGTACTACCGCGTCCGCCGATGGCGTAACATTCACTTGGAACTCTGGCAAGCGGTATTCCGCCACGCCGAACGTCAAACTGCTGCTCGGTTGGTAGGTGCTTTCGGGGTCGCTCCCCGGTAAAAGCGCCTGTACTTGGTAGTAACCCAACGGCGCATCATCCGCGATGTCGAACTGCCCGCTGAACGTCCCGTAGGCCGTAACCGGAACACTCGTCTCCATCACGATCTGCCCCTCAGGGTCGATAATCCGTACCGGCATCTCGTTCACGTCGGCGGGTGTGTAAGCCACATCCTTCTGCTCGCGGATGACACCACGGAAGTACACCGGTTGGTCAGGGCGGTACAACGGGCGGTCAGTATATAAATACGTCCGGTAGCGTTCAGGGAAGTAATTGTAATTCTGCCCGAATTGATATGGCTCGATGCCGCTCGACCATTCGGAGAAGCCTAACCCGAACTGTGTCTCCGTTTGCAGCGTCGCGAACAGCGGCTGATACAAATCCGTCACGCGCGGGATACTCAGCCTCACCAATCCGTCCGCGTCCGTCACGCCCGATTGCAGCACGCTATTATCGCGGTTCGTTAGCGTAATCGGCGCGTTCGGGATTGGCTGGCCGGTTTGCGCGTCTGTCGCCCAGATCAACACTTCGTCAACCGAATATTTCATCGTCAGGTTAGCCGATGCCACGATCAGGAAGTGTCCGGTCGGCTGGTAGCCCAGCGCCGCCGTTTCCGGTGACTCGGCCTTCAGCAGATACACACCGGGGCGCAGCGTCTCACCGTCGTTCGTCACCGTTACCGCCGCCGTCTGCGCGGGAATCCGCACGTCCAGCAGGTATTCGAGTGCGCCGTTCTCAATCACGGCTTCTGCTACCCATGCCATGCGATCATCGCGGAGCCGCACCTGCCACCACACAATACTGTTGGCGCAAACGGGTCCGCCAACAATCGGCATCTGGTAATCTCTGTAAAGCTGATCAATGACTTCGCCGTCCGGTACGCTGGCACGCGCCCGTACCGCCTCCGGCCCGCTGATGACGACCACCACATCGCCGACGTGTAAGCGGCTTGGCGGTGCGCCTTCGCAGTTCGCCGCTTGGTCGCCGCCCGCCAATTGCAGCAGTTCGTACTCGCTCACGTTCAAATCACTGGTCGCGTCCAACTGCCAATCGCGCAGCAGCGTGGCGGGGTCAGGCGTAAAGTTTGAGGCCGCACTGTAGCTGTCCTGTGCCAGTGCCGCTGTGAAGTTCGCCAGCGGCACGTTGTACAGTTGCAGGTTCAAGCTCGAAATGTTGCGGTGTGTGAGATACAACCGCGTTTGTTCAGCGTTCGCA
This sequence comes from Chloroflexota bacterium, assembly GCA_020161935.1. Lineage (GTDB taxonomy): Bacteria > Chloroflexota > Anaerolineae > Aggregatilineales > Phototrophicaceae > CFX2. Next base: position 188,202 of record JAIUNI010000005.1, on the reverse strand, counting down.
TTATAAAAGCCGACTTCACCCGGCACTTCGAGCGCGAATGTCGGTTCATATGGCGCGGTCGTAAACGTGATCGTGCGCGGCTCCGTGATGGCGTTCCCGTAGACATCTTCCATCCCCGCCGCAATCGTCACCGTGTAAGTCGTACTCGGTTCAACCGGAAAACTGATATTATAGCTGTGGTCATAATCGCCGTAGTAATAATCAGGGTCGCGCCACGGTTTCGGCTCAATCATGATCTTATCTTTCAGCGTTTCCACGTTCATCTGCGAGGCAAAGTAAATCGTCATGCTGCCGTAAGGGTAAACATCGGTCGCGCCGTCTTGCGGGTCGGTACTAATAATCGCCGCACTCGGCACCGTCACAAAGCTCCAACGGGTTTCGTCAGCCGTCGCTTTGCCCCCGCCAACCGCCTCGACACCCGCGTTCAGCACCGCCTCATATACCGTGTCGATATTCAAGGACTCAGCAGGGATGAACCGGAAACCAGTGCTGTCCTCCGCCCACTCGAATGTACCGTCAACCGCTGTGTTGGTGTCCGTATCCGTCAGTGAGAAGGCCGCCTCGGCGCTGGTGTGGTCAACCGCTTGGTTGAACTTTACCTGTACGCTGTCCGTCAGCAGGATACCCGTTGCCTGTGCCTGTGGGTTCACCTCAACCACCATCGGCTCAACTGTGCTGAATGACCAACTGTAAAGCGCTTCGAGCGTCGCCCCATCCTGCGCCGTCAAATCGGGATTAACAGTCACCGTGTATTGGCTGCCACCCGCGAAACCCGGTTCAGGGTGGAAGACATAAATCGCCGTATTCAACCACTCGCCGGTTCCCTCAACCGCTGGCGAAATCGTGATCGGGCTGGGCAGCGCCGCCGCTTCTTCAGACGAAACCAACGGCACAACCGGACGATTGAAGATCACCGTGATTGCCGCGTCGGTCGCAATATCAAAACTGCCATCTTTGGGCAGCACATCGGTCACTTCGAGGTAGCCCTGCCCGTTGACTTCCAACGTGTAGGGTTCAAGCAGCGTGCCACCGCTTACCGCTTGCAGCGCCGTACTAATCGTTACGGTATAGGGGGTCGCCCGCGCATAATCACGGCTCGGTGTAAAGATGATTGAAGCCGTCGCATTGTCACAGGTCACACTGCCCTCGACCGCTGGCGAAATGCTAAACGCGCCGCTCGTATCGCAGTTAATCGGCTGGTTGAACGAGATCGTGACCGGTTCGCCAGCCGCCAATTCCTGCCCTGTCGCCGGTGACGACTGCACCACACGCAGCGGTGCGCCGGTTGCGTCCTGCGCCAGCAGCGTCGATGCGCTCAAACTGACCAATAAACTGACCAAAAGCCATAGTTTGAATCGGCGCATAATGCCTCTTCCCCCTAATCGTAAGTAAAAGCAGTGGCTGACGAGAGCCAATTAATCAGTGTATCCATTTTGCCTGCTCAAAACACCGGGCATTCGTCTCATTTTGATTATATGACAAACCCTAAACCAACGATATGTAGTTCGTAATCCGCCTACCCTACGCCTAACCCACGCCGATTGAACCCTTCTGAGTATGTCTCTACTGAGTTCCCCTATTCAGGAGTACCCAACATTCTTGAGTGTATAATCTTGGCGACTTGGCGGTTAATATTTTCTTGTGCCTTCCGACACCTTACTCAACCCTTCCCTTTTAACCTTCCACTTCTACTCATATCCCCTGCACATACGTCACCTGCAAATTCAACGCTTCTTTAACCAACTGCCAGTGGAATGCCACCACTTCACGCATCAAAAACACCACATACTCACCCGTACTCGGCTGCACATCGGCGGGACTCGTCACCACCGGCACACCCTCATTCGCGAATAACCGCCGTGCGCGGAACAGGTGATAACCATCACTCACCACAATCGCCACCTGCCAACCGCGTTCCTGCATCAGCCGGTGCGTATATATTGCGTTTTCCTCGGTACTGCGGCTGCCTTCCTCAAGGAGGATCGCCGTTTCCGGCACACCATCCGCCATCAGCAGTTCAGCACAAGCTGCGGCCTCGCTCCGGTCGCGGTTGCCGGGGTTGCCGCCCGAACACAATACATACGGCGCATAACCTTCGTTCCACAACGTCGCGGCATGGGCAGCCCGCCGCGTCAAAGCAGGGCCGGGTCGGTTGTCCCGCCGCAAACCAGCCCCCAGCACCACGATCACATCCGCAGGTTGCGCGCGGTCAACCCGCCCGTAGCCGTCAATCACAATCACCAGCACAAACATCACCCATATCCATAGCACCAACGCCAGCGCGATCACCCGCCGCCAGCGCCATAGCATTCGCCGTACAATCCTCACACCTTCACCTCGTTACCCTTCTCCCCCACCCCATACAGCCTACTATTCTAACCCAACTCAAACTTGACAATTTAGCTATTTTGTTCTAAAATCAGATTTTAACCTACTCATTCACCTATAAAACCATGCTTCTCAAAATCGCACCGACAACCGCTAACGAAATAGAAACACCCATCTTCAACCTGTACGTGCAATTGCTGGAAGCGTGGAACGCGCAGGATGCCCACGCCTTCGCCGCCGGATTTGCCGATAACGGCAGCGTCATAGGCTTCGACGGCAGCCTGATGAACGGCCTATCCGAAATCGAGATGACCCTTAGCGGCATCTTCGGCCACCACAAAACAGCAGAATATGTCGCCCTCGTGCGTGAAATCCGTTTTCTCTCGCCGCAGACAGCTCTACTCCGCGCTGTGGTCGGCATGATCCCACCGGGAAGTACGGCGATCAACCAAATCAACGAACGCCATCCAATCGTTAGTTGCTGCCCAAATCGATAATAAGTGGCATATCGCCCTATTCCAAAACACACCCGCGCAGTTCCACGGTCGCCCTGAACTCGCCACAGCGCTCACCGAAGAACTCAGCCACCTGCTCTAGAAACACCCATTTTGCAGCAAACGTTGCAGCAGCGAACCTCACCTTCGCCGCTGCAAATAAAAAAGAGCGCGGCTTCGTGACCACGCTCTTTCTATGGACTACTGACTATCAACTAACGACTATTAATGCCGGATTTCGTTCGGTGCGACCGGTGGAAAATCCGTAATGTCGTCATCAATCGTCACCCTACCGACCATCCAACCATCAATCGTGGTCAGCTTCACCCGTAAAATCGACACCTGTGTATGGGTAAAACTCACTGCCGGCTGCGGTTGAATAATCACCGGATCTTTGAGGTGCAGGTAACGAATGTTGGGCATCGTACGGTCGTCGTCTTCTTCGATTTCCGCCTCGGTACGTGCGGGTGGCTTACCGGGTTTCTTCTCGCCGTCTTCCTGCCCGTAAAGTTCGTTCATATCCACATCTTCAGCCAATCCGGTGAAGTCGAAAACTTCCTCGGTATTTCTCAGTTCTTCTGGTGAAGGGTTCACCAGTGATTTTTTCGCCTGTGCCGCGAACATACCACTAATTGCCCTCAGGTAATCCTGTTCACTGGTCAGCGTTCCCGTCAGCACCAAACCCTTAACGAATAAAGTGATGCCAAGTTCCATACCACCTTTATTGACGAAGCCAGATACCAGATCAGCCAATAGAAAATCGGGTTCCTGCCAGAATTCAGAATCGCTGCCAAACTCATTGAACATATCGTTCTTTGTCCCGCGTGTGTTTATAAGGGTATTTAGTATACAACTTCCGTTATTCAAAGTATAGATAAATAGGAATGTCGCACACCAGAATCAAAAGCGAGAGATGTATCATCCCTCGCTCAAACTTCAGAGTCAAATGTGTCGTGGCTTAACTGGCTGCCTCAGTCGCTTCTGGTGTCGCCTCCGCTTGAACCGCGCTCAAAAATGGATTGGGCGTTTCAATCTCGACATCGAAAATACGCTCGTATTCATCCACAATTTGGTGCGCGGCCATCAAGCTCGACTGCTGGAAATAATCCCCGACCGCGAAAACCTGCTCATTCTGGAAGGCATCGAGCGTGTTCCACAATGGGTTTGCCATCAACTCGGCGACCATTTCCTCGCCTTGCACACTCTGGTTATTCGCGCCGCCGGTCGAACCAATCAAAATCGTGAAATCGGCATTCGCCAGTTTGATGTCCTCGTCCCCGAAACTGACACCCCATGCATCGATATTTTGCACTTCCTCGGCAATCTGGAAGCCGATTTGCGTCAGGATTTCGACGCTGGTATAGCGTTCGCTCGCGAGGAAATAATTCCCCGGCTCGAAAATACGCACGAGTGAAGCCTTCTGCTCGGTCACATCGCCGTACTTCGCCGTGAAAGCCGCGCTCAATTCGCTGATGCGCTGGTCAACCACAGCCAACTGCGCTTCCGCCTCGGCTTCTTGCCCAAATACCGCGCCGAGGAACAAGTGGCGGTCACGCCAATTCGCGCCTTCCGAATAGATGAGTGTAGGCGCGATCATCGGCAGCTCATCCACAATCTCGGTCACCCGCGTATCCGCCATAATCATCAGATCAGGCTGCGTTGCCGTCAGCGCTTCCAAGCTCGGCGGTAATCCAAGGTCAGCGATTCCTTCCTGCGAAATCCAGTCCGCGATCACCGGAAAGTTGGCTGCGTCGCGCTCAAAGCCCCATGCACCAACAGGTGTCACACCAAACGGATACAGATACGAAGCATAAATCAGGTAATTGATCCGCTGCGGGTTTTCAGGAATGCAAACCGGATCGGTTACGAGAACCTCATGGTCAAATAGGCGAAAACCCTCTTCACAGGTGGTCGTGGTATCCTGTGCAAACACGCTCCCGACCCCGAACGCGGCGCAAGCCCCAAGCACAACCAACCCGCGCCGAACAAATGATGTCAACGATTGCGAAATCAAAACGCTTGCTCCTTAGAAAATTAAATGTCACCGAAGATCATAATCAAGCGCAAACCGTGAGTCCACGCAGCGGGTTAAGGGAGAATTTGTGTTAAAGATGGATAATCTCACGCGAGGAACAACACACATCATGCAAAACCGAAATTCGAAATTAATCAGGGGTATTCGCGTCAATCAATGGAGATTAAGTGCTGATGGAAACAAAAAGGGTGATCTTTCGACCACCCTTTGTCATTACTCTACCACTGCGAACTTAGCACCGGCTGTAGCCGCACACGTCGCACTTCTCGCAGCCTTCGATGCGGATCAGGCTGACCGTTCCGCAGCTTGGGCAGATGTCCGCCCGCACCTTGTAGCCGAGCGAGTTCGAATGGCCGTTACTGTGTCCATTCGTGTGACCGTGCGCCTCGCTAACCACTTCCAACGGTTGTGGGCTTGCCACCGGCGCGGGAGCCATCGGCAGGTTCAACTGCTGGGGGGCGTTCTGCGTCAGGTAATATTCCACCAACGCCCCTGCCACCGCATCCGGCAGTGAAATCACACGCTGCGGTCCTAAGCCAATCGAGCGCGAACCACCAATGCCTTGCAGTTGCTCAACGATCAGCTTGAGCATTTCCATCCGGTTCTGTGGTGCGGTCGTTCGCAGTTGGAGCGAAAGCATACGTCCCAAACCTTCCGCGTCGGCTTGCAAGTCGCTGCCCGCCTTACCAATGGTGATGAAAACCTCGAACGGATTGCCAATTTCGTCGCTGTTCATGGTGATGAACGCCGTACCGAACGGTGTCTTACGGCTCACCGTCACGCCGGAAAGGCGCTTCGGACGCAGGTAGACATGGTGCGGGGTCGCTGCCGGAGCCGCCGTCTTCACCGGTTCCGGCGCTGGCACGGGTTCAGCTACCGCAGTCGGCTTCTCGTCACCCTTCATCTTGGACATTTCGCTCTCGGCGCGTTCGTCGCCCTTGAGCATGAGCACCTGCTCGTCACGGCTGCCGTCACGGTAAATCGTACCGCCCTTGCAACCCATGTCGTACATATACAGGTACAGGTCGCTCACCTGCTCCACCGTGTAATCGTTCGGCACGTTGCAGGTCTTGCTGATGCTGCTGTCCACCCAGCGTTGAATGGCAGCTTGCACCTTAATATGTTCTTCCGGTGACAAGTCCATCGCCGTCACAAAGTAATCCGGCAGTTCGGTTTCGCCGGGGTGCGCTTCGAACCATTCCTTGACCAGCGGCACTTGTTCCTCGTGCAGCCCCAAACGGCTCTTGCGGTAATACACCCACGAGAAGAACGGTTCGATACCCGTCGAGGTGTTGACCATCGTGCCGGTCGTACCCGTCGGTGCTTGCGTGGTCAGCGTCACGTTGCGGATGCCGTGCTTACGAACCTTGTCCTGAATATCCTTCGGCATCGACTGCATGTAGCCGCTCTTGAGGAACTCATCCGCCTTAAACTGCGGGAACGCGCCCTTTTCCTGCGCCAGTTCAACCGAGGTTTCGTAAATCGCGCGGGCAAGGAAGCCGTACAGCTTGTCGATGAACGCCACCGACTCGTCACTGCCGTAACGCACACCGAGCTTAACCATAAGTTCCGCCAAGCCCATGTTGTTCAAACCAACACGGCGTTCGCTCAACTGCTGCTTCTTGTTTTCGTCGAAGAAATACGGTGTGCTGTCGATCACGTTATCGAGGAAGCGTGTCGAATACCGTGCCGTCTTGTCGAGATCATCCCAGTTCACATCGTTCGTTGTGGGATCGTAGAACTTCGCCAGATTGATCGCGCCGAGGTTGCAAACGCCGAACGCTGGTAACCCCTGTTCACCGCAGTTGTGTACAACAAGGCCGTTTGCCACGAATGAATGGGTCATCGATTCGGTCAGGTCGAAGACTTCTTCGATGCCGTCGGGCGTAATCGACTCAACAGTCACTGTAAAGTATTCTGCGTAAGGACCGCGCTTGCCACGGTTGATGTAATCCTCAAGCCCTTCCTGTTTGTAAGCCGTCATGAAGCCAATTTCGTCCGCGAAGACGCTCATATTCTGCTTGGTGATCGCCAATTCGTGTTGAGCCTCGCACCAATACGCTTTCGGCTCGCGGTTAGAATCCGGCAGCATCCGGTAACCAGCATCGCGGCGGTTCCGGTAGATGCGGCTGGCAATTCCAAAGTTGCTGAGCAGTTGTTGTACGCCTTCGAGCAGTTCAATCTGGTTCGCCGCCAAACGGATGCTCGCGCCTTTTACGCCACCATCTTGGAAGCTGCCATCTGCCGTGAACAGCGCTTGCAAGAAACCACGCTGCATCGCCTCCGAACCTTGAAACACCGCTTCCGGTACGCGATGTTTCGCCTCTGTCAAACCGTACTGTTCTGCTACTTGGTGCAGCCGTGCCGAACTCACCCGCGCTTCGTCACGCTCAACCACCTGCCCGATACCGACTGTATACGAGCGCGTCTGGTTCTTCGAAAACGGAGCAACTAGTGTATTGACGTGTCTGGCAAAAACAGGCGCGAGTTCTTGCTTTTCTTCACCGAAGAAGGAAAGCACAACTTCATCCTGCTTGACGGTACCGTCTCCAACAATCCAGCCCAAAACCTGTCCGAGTTCCAACGAACCTTCAGTACCAAACCCACCTTTACGGTTCAGGATATGGATTTTTTCGCCGGTCTTGAGTTCGTTCAGTTGCTTCCAACCACTATCGGTCATAATGCGGTGATCTGCTGTCGCCCGCACAAAGTAACCTTCTGCGGTTTGTAGCCGGAAGACAGGCTTCACACCCGTTCTAAACACACGGGTGGACGGTGTTGTCGCGTTGTTCAGACCAAAACGTCCATCAACGGCGACTTCAATCGCAGACTCGTTATCAAACAGTTCACGCGCCTTAACCAAACCACGGTTGGTATGAATGCGAGTATCACCTGTCACACATGGGTTAGTACAAATGATCGGTGCGAAGTAGTGGCTGTTGGACATCTTGTTATAGCGTTCGTTGAAGAACACACCCGGTTCAGCGCTCGCCCACGCGCTCTCGATGATGGCGTTCCAAATTTCCTTCGCCTTCACCGTGCGGTACTTGATAACTTTGTGGCCTTCGTCAATCCACTTCTCGATGTTGCCGTCCCACAATTCATCATAATCAGGGTCGGTGCTGTCGGGGAACATCAAGTCCCAATCGGCATCCGCCTTGACCGCTTCCATCAGCTTATCGCTCACGCCCACGCTGATGTTGGCGTTCGTTACCTGACCAGCCTTGCGCTTGCTGTTGATGAAGTCAAACACGTCAGGGTGCCAGTCGTTCAGGATCAGCATCAAAGCCCCGCGGCGAGAATTAGATGTGTAAACACCTGAACCACTAAGCAAATGAACATCATCGACTTCAAAATCATAGACTTCCGAATCACCAATTAGTTCTATAGATTGAATGCGATCAGGAATAGTATGCAGCAGGTCGCTTATTTCTTCCGCAGTCTCAATCTGACCATCAGCAGTCAAACGATCACTAATCCGGGTGAGTTGTGCAAACGAAATACGTTCAGATACGCCATCATAAATCCGTTGGCGGTATTTAGCCCTCGCCCCTAATTCAGTCCATACGGATGCGGGATACGTATTGTACATTTCACGGGTTCCATTCAATTCGGATGCCTTCAAAGTCGGCACAAATTGAACAAATCGATTTTTGAACTCCCCACCTGTAATGGATAAGCGATAGATCGTCTGCCAACCATATTCAGCACGGTCGGTTGAATGTATGGTAGATACAATTCCATTCAAAGACAGTAACTGCTGAATATCTTCCAGCATTTGGCAGCTAATACTGTCAATACCATAACCACCCTTACGCCCACGGTTGCATCCATCAGCATCAAAATAGCCCGCGATAAAAGCACCCATAACACTTGATGGTGATCTGAAAATCGCTTCCGGCACACGAATATCTTTAGTTTTTGCCTTCAGTAACCCATTCTGGATAAGCCACTCAATCATCAGCCGAGAATAGAAGGCAACCTCTTGTAACGCACCATCGCCTTGTCGTATATGGCATTGAAGGCCAAATAGCTTTTCAACAATCGAAACCAACTTTTCTCGGATAGACGGATGGGCATCAGCCGTTGCCAGTTTGATACCTTTTGGTTCACTCCAATTGATCTTTTTGCCCCAGATCACATTTCCATCACCATGCATATAACCGAGTAGATACGCTAAATCCTCATTCAGCGTTTCCGGTAATTTTATATCCTCTTTCAGCGTCGTACTCATAATCGAACGCTCATACGCAACGGGATTCAGTGAGGTATAATCCGTTTGAACACCCTCACCCAATAACAATAGGATTTCATCGCCTTTTACGAGATACTTGAGAGGCATTGTTGTAACTTTGCCATCCATCAATACGGCGACTTTGTGCTCTTTCGTAATACGCACTTTATAACCACGCTTTGTCGTCACTTCATAAAGCGGCTTCACACCATTGCGGAAACGCGCCGTAACACGTCGAAGTCCTTTGTGCGTATGAGCATAGATAACCTCGCCATTTTCAATCCGTTCAGTCAATTCCAACGCTGGAATTAAACCGATATGCGTCGCAATACGCTCATCAGGCCCAAAGCACCCGCCCTGTTCAATCAACCCGGTGACGAAGCTGTACAGCGCACCCCACGACACCGAACCGCTCGAACGCCCATTCACGCCCTTCACATACCAGTGACGCGGACGCAGCGACGAAATATTAATACCCACACCACCACCGCGCGACATAATCTCCGTCATCTGCCGCAGGGTTTCAATAATGCCCCCGCGCGAATCTTTCGGGGAAGGAATAACGTAGCAGTTTGAAACAACTACGCCTGCCGAAATGAACGAGTGATCTTCAGCGACTTCGATATCCATCACGACACCCGCGTACTCCTCAATGCCAATTTCATCAATCCGCACCCACTTCAAGCCATCATGTTCAAAGTAGTATTTAAGATCGACATCGTGACCGGGTGCAGCCACGCCGAAAAATTGCTTGAACAAAGGCGCGCATTCATTCGCGGTCGCCTGAATACGGAAGGCCGGAACACGTCCCAAACGGTGCGTATTTTCCTGAATTGAGAACATATATCCGAGTCGTAGGAGCAGTTGGTGTACTTGAATCGAGAGGCTGCGGTTTGAGAGCAGGATACCGAGTTTGTTGTCCGAAATGTATCCATCCGCACTGAATAACCCTCGCAGCAAAGCCAGCGTCATCGCGTCGGACATGTGCATCAACGGTTCAGGAATACGTTTGCCGTAACTGTATGCGCCTAAAAATGCCTTAAAGAACTCACCGATGGGCATCGAGTTTACCCACAGATCGTACCAACGTTCGGTACTACTTAACTTCAATGAAGCCGCGATGCCAAACTTTGCCTCAACAATCTGGGCAATTTCTTCCGCTTCGGCTTTTTCATCTAGCCCAAATACAATTTTGATTCCCGACGGAATATCAGTTCCGGTGCGGTGCGTAATGCACCCGTCCCCCAGCCAACGCCCAAACAGGTAGTTCAAATCAGCATCAAGTTCAAGCTGGTTGTGAATGCGGTAATGCGTTCCCCGGTCTTTCACATAACCATGTTGACCGCGTGTCGTGGGCTTGTGCAACTGTCCCTCTACGATGTCATAGCCGCCCACATAATCGCTCAGGAAAATCGGTTCTTCGGGGCAAATTTCGCCATTGTAGGCCACTGCAACATAATCTCCCGCTTTGACCTCTTTAGCCGGAATCCAATCGGGTTGTTGTTGCAGTTTTAAACCATCGCGCGATTTATGTTTATTTACCCATTCCGAGCGAATAATGTAAATTTTATGATCGCCTGTAACCCGTAGATCATCATATCCAAGTTTTTTGGGGCGAAGGATATAAATTGATTCGACAGTTTCGCGTTCAAACTTGTGCAGTACCGGGCGTAGGCGGTTGCGATGCGTGACAACCAGATCACCCACCTTGACATCAGCAATCGCTTTATAACCATCTGCCGTCAATAATTCTTGTTCAGGTGGCATACAGTTATAATACGTTAGCGCTTGGTCAGTCCCCGCCGCCGTCAAAATACGACCTGCCGGAACAAACTTCCAATCATCCAGCATCCAGCGGAAGCGTTCCGTCCACTGCTTACGCAGCTTGCCGTTCTTCTCAATCGCCGCAATGCCCGCCGCCACCCGATCCATCATCTGCCCCGGATCAGTTTCCAACGGCTTATCCACCGCTTCAAGGTCGCGCTCAACCGTGTCGCCATCCAGCAGTTTGACCGAAACCTTCGGCAGCTTCATCGCCGTCACGGTACCGATTTCACGTTGTCCCGTTTTAGAATCGACCACCACAATAACGGTATCGCCCACCGCGAGCGTCGAGCGTGTCATGTCCTTTTGGGCATAACGGTCGAGGAATATCTTGTAACCCAGCTCATGCAATGCATTGCGTTCAGCGGCTTTGGTTTGAACCATCCCTGTTACGTCCTTTCCCATATAAATAAACTAAAAGCAATAACCTGAAGTACAGATAGATAACCCCCAATTGAAAGGATCGCATGGGGGTCAAGAGTAATGTCAGATTGTTATGCTTATTTTGACCATATGTTCTTTAATTTATCACTGTAGAGCACGCTTGTCCATAACAATAGATAGGCGCTTTGGTTAGAAAATAGTTTGTATCTTCCAACCTATTTCCCACTTAATTCCAGCAATTCCCACATTATTGTTTGAGAATTGTTACAGGTATTACACATTGCCTTAAAGCAACTTTAAACTCATGAAAATCAACACAACAATGGTCAAAAACATGCTACGCTAATGCATAGTAGATGTATCAATCCATGACGCTATGCCAGATGCATTCATTACCCGCCAACAGCACCAGATCAGCATGAAATATTCGTATTTCGTCGAGCTGCTTATTATCACACTCGTTGGCATTTTTTTCTTCGCCTTATGTGCGCCCGTTCCTAATCCGGCTGATCAATCTACTGTCGCCCTCGACTTGCAGCCGGTTCGGCAGCTTTTTACCGACCCCGGTATTCGCCCTGCAGGTATCGAGCATGAACGCCTCGCCGGAATCCTTTCGCCCATCCGCGTCGGCATCCAGCGCTATGGTCATGTCCCCTTCTGGAACTCGTACCTCAGCAACGGTGTTCCGCTTTTCAATAACGCCTTCAATTACTTTTTCAACCCGTTTCACAGCTTACCGGTGTTGCTCCTCGGCGATGTCACGGGGACGAAAATCGCTATCCTCCTCGCACTGCTCATCGCCGGTTACAACACTTGGCTGTTGGGATACACAATCGGTTGTGGCGCACTTGCCCGCGTCAGCATGGCGTGTCTTTATCTACTCAACGGCGGCATCGTCGCCAAGTTCGGCGCGGGGCATTTTCAACTCGCGTGCAGTCTAGCGTGGGTTCCACTGGTCATCGCCTCCATGTGGTGGCTGCTGCACAGCAAAAAACGCATTGCTCCCATCGCTTTCGGCATTAGCTTTGCGCTGCTCTTTTACGCAGGCAATATCTACTACACACTCCACACACTAATCGCTTGCTGTCTCCTAATCGTTACCCATCTCGTCGGACGCAAAAACAACCGTTGGCACTTTTATACGGATCGCTTGTTCCATACAGCCATCGCGTTAGCCCTCGCCTTCGGGTTATCAGCCCTCCTGTTCTTCCCTGTGTGGCAAACGCGCACTTTCGTCACCCACACGCCACAAGAAATCAACGGGGATGGAACACTGGTCAACAATTACAACCTTGCCCAAGCCGCTGCGAACCTCACCCAGCCGTGGTACACATGGCACGATCAACGCCCCGAAAGCCTCTCTGATGCAGTTGACTACAACAACATCGGCATGATCAGCTTTATATTGATCGCACTTGCCGCTGGCCTATGGCTAACCAACCAACTGCGCCATAAAAAGCAACCCCACTTCCGCCCCTACAAACGTCTCATTCCGGTCGCCCTCTCTCTAGCCCTGCTCATGATGCTCTGGGCAGGTGGGCAAACGCAGCCTATCCCGTGGCTCTACGCCCGCATTCCCCTGTTGGCCGAGTTTCGCTACCTCGGTCGCGCCTTAGCCGTCGCCGCCCTCTGGTGGATTGTCCTCGGCGGCATCGCGCTCGACATCCTTTGGAAAACCGTCTGTGAAAGAGTTAGCCAACACCGTCTCCCTAACCGTCGTCACATCCTATTCGTGGTTGCTGCAGCTGTTAGCGTGTGGTTATTCATGAGCATCTACAGCGCATCGCCTTCCGGTACGCGCATCAGCATGACCCTGAGAAACATCAACCTCTGGCAATCACTCGACCCCCTGCGTTACACCTCTCTGCCAGATGCCTTGCGCGGATTTGCGACTCTCCTTTTGGTTTTCGCATCCATAGATGCAGCTATTTATCTCGCCAGACACGTATGGCAACGTCTTTTTTACAAACAAACCTTCTCAGCTTCAGGGTTGCTAACCTACGCACTTCAACTCGGCTTGCTCGGTGGCGTTATCCTTGGTGTCATGGATGTTATGCTCGCCAACACACCCGCGCTTCAATTCGCGCCCGCCGCACCTTCGTTCTTGCCGATTTATGACACCATACGCCGCGCCGATATTGACCGTCCATTCCCCTCAGTATCACTTCCATTCTCGCCCCTCACCTTCGAGGTTTACGACAGTGAAATACGCGTGTGGTCGCTGAACGAGGGGTGGCTGCCCGCCGCCCCGCCGGATAGCGTGATCACAATGGGGCGTATCGTTAATCCACCTCGCTGGCTCATCGCCAAACGTGACGCAAACGGTGCGATTAATGACCCGCGTGTCGAAACCTTTATCCAGCAGCATGGCTATCAACGCCGTACTTGTTTCCAACAAACATCATTTACCCAACCGCTAGCTGATTGTTCAGCCTTCGTCAGTGGGGCAGACCTCTATGAATTACCCGACGCGCTGCCCTATGCCTTCCTCGTCACCGAAGCTGATCTCACCAACAACCCTGAAACCCTTCGCCGTAGTAGAGTGCAGCCTGTCACCATCCTCGACTATCAGCAGGACAACCTCACCCTGTCCGTCACCACTGATAACAGCACTCGCCAATTCCTCGTCGTCCAAGAATCCAACTTCCCCGGTTGGCAGGTGGCGGTCGATGGTCAAGCCGTGCAGCCTGTAACCGTCCCAACCGAATTCATCGGTCAGCAAACACTCGGCTTGCTTGCGGTTCCCATCGAAAAAGGCAGCCATACCGTCACTCTGCGCTTCGAACCACCGGGCCTCACGCTCGGGATCGCGGTATTCGTCACCACGCTCGTCCTTATACTCGTCTACCTCACCCGCCGCCCCAAACAAAAATCCCCCGCCTGAGCGAGGGATTCTGTTGGAAAAACGTGTAGGTCTTACTTCCGCTTACGCAGGAAAGTCGGGATGTCGATATCATCCTCGTCGTACACCCGCGCGGCAACATCTTGCATCGGCGGTTGTGCCGGACGCGGCTGCGGCGGTGCATATGGCTGTTCCGGTGGCACGTTGGTCGGCTGCTGCTGTACCGGACGCGGAGCCTGCTGTTGTTGCGGCTGCTGAACTGCCGGACGCTGCACCGGTTGACGCGGTTGTAACTGCGCTTCCATCCCTTTAGTAGCGCGAGCACGGCTCTGTTCGAAGCCCGTCGCGATAACCGTAATCCGCAGTTCGTCGCCCATGTTCTCGTCGATCTGCGCGCCGAAAATGAGGTTGACTTCGGGGTGAGCGCTTTCCTTGATAATCGCCGCTGCTTCGTTCACTTCGAACAGGCTCAGGTTCGGGCCACCCGTGATGTTGAACAAGATGCCGCGTGCGCCGTCAATCGTCACGTCCAGCAAGCCGCTGCTGATTGCCGACTCGGCTGCCTTACGCGCACGGTCGTCGCCGTTCGCCTTACCCACCGCCATCAACGCCGCGCCGCCTTCGCTCATAATCGTGCGAACATCAGCGAAGTCGAGGTTAATCAGCGCCGGGACGGTAATCAGTTCTGAAATACCTTGGATACCTTGGCGCAGAACATCATCTGCCAATGAGAAAGCTTGTTGCAGGCTGGCACGCTTGTCCGCGATTTGCAGCAGGCGGTCGTTGGGGATGACGATCAGCGTATCGACTTGGGTTTTGAGCGCCTCGATACCCAGTTCCGCTGACTGCTGGCGGCGTGTGCCTTCAAAGCTGAACGGACGCGTCACCACACCGATGGTCAGCGCACCCAGTTCCTTCGCGATTTGCGCCACAACAGGGGAAGCACCCGTACCCGTACCGCCGCCCATACCGCAGGCGATGAAGATCATGTCCGCGCCGCGCAGCACTTCATACAGTTCGTCTGCGCTTTCTTCGGCGGCCTTGCGACCAATTTCGGGGTTACCACCCGCGCCCAAACCGCGCGTCAGTTTATCGCCAATCCGCACGCGCGTCTTGGCCTTCGCCAGCATCAACGCTTGGTTGTCGGTATTGATGGTGATGAATTCCACCCCACCAAGACCTTCATTAATCATGCGGTTGACAGCGTTCCCCCCGCCCCCACCAACGCCTATAACTTTAATTTGCGCGAAATTTTCGCCGGGTGTCAACATATCCATGTGGTGCAAGCCTCCTCGAAAGGCAATTCTTTAAATCACCTAATATCCTGTATTGTACTAAGAACCTAAAACTTGGCAAATCCTCTAGGTAAGAAGTCCTAGTTTATACCCTTATATTATCCATCGCCGTCCGGCAGCAAGCGTTTAAACACGCCGCCCAACGCCTTCACCAGCCCGCCGCCCGCCAGCGGTTTGCTCGTGGTCGTCTCGCGCGGTGCGCCGCTTTCCATGCTCAAACCCATCCGCAGCAAGCCCACGCTCGTGCTGTAGGCCGGGTCGCGCAGTGCGTCCGCCATCCCTGTCAGCCGTTCCGGTCGGGCGATGCGTACCGGAAAACCGGATTCCCGCGCCGCCACTTCCTTCAAGCCGGGGAGTTGGGCGCAGCCGCCCGTAATCACCGCGCCAGCCCGTAACATACCGTCATAGCCAGAGCGTTTGATCTCTTTCTTTACAAGGTTGAAAAGTTCCGAAACCCGCGCCTCAATGATCTCCGCCACCGCGCTGCGCTCAACCTCAATCGGCATCCCTTCGCCGAATGGTTCAATGAGGAAGGTTTCAAGCGGGTCAACCGCCTTCAACAGCGCGTGACCATGATGCACCTTCACCGCTTCCGCCACATCGAACGACACATTCAAGCCGTAGGTCAGGTCGTTGGTAATCAAGTCGCCGCCAACCGGAATAACCGCCGTGTGCCATACCGTCCCTTCAATGAAGATCGCA
The DNA here is from genome assembly GCA_020161935.1 of Chloroflexota bacterium. Classification (GTDB taxonomy): domain Bacteria; phylum Chloroflexota; class Anaerolineae; order Aggregatilineales; family Phototrophicaceae; genus CFX2. The sequence goes on along the minus strand of JAIUNI010000005.1, from coordinate 172,064 downwards.
AGGTCGGTCGTGCCGCCGCCAATATCAATGACGACCACACCCATCTCTTTTTCTTCAGGCGTAAGGACAGCCTCGCCGGAGGCCAACGGGTTCAGGATGAAACGATCAACCGAAACACCCGCTCGCTGTACCGATTGTTCAAGGTTCGCCACGCTGGTCGATGAAGCGGTAATAATATGCGCCTCGACCTCCAAGCGGAAGCCGTGCATCCCAATCGGGCTGCGGACGCGCTCCTGCCCATCCAGCGCGTAGCTGCGCGGGACGACATGCAGTACTTCACGGTTATGCGGGATCGCAATCGCCCGTGCCGACTCCATCGCTTTATCAATATCGTCAATATTCACGCCGCGCTGTCCGGCGATACCCACCGCGCCACGGCTGTTCATCGAAGCGATGTGGCTGCCTGCCACGCTGACAAACGCCCGCGCGATGTCGAAGCCGGAGCTTTTCTCGGCTTTATGCACCGACGCGGAAATGGCAGCCGTCAACGACCCCATGTCATTGACCACACCCTTTTTCATACCCGCGCTGGGTTCAATCCCCACACCAACGACAAAAATATCATCGGCGCGTACTTCCGCCACGATGGTACAAATCTTTCGTGTTCCAACGTCAAGTGCTACCGCTAAGTCGCGCATAGGTTGAACTTACTGCCCCTGTAGTCCTGAGTAGAAAGGTGCGTCTGGATTAACCACATTAATTTCGCTGGCTTGTAGACCGCGCCCGATCAAGTTATTGACAATAGCATTATAAATGGCAATTTTCTCTGGCATATCAGTACCAACCCCGAACCACGCCATCCACCCCCGCTGATCCTGAAATCCCAACCCCTTGCTCGGATTATACCGAACCGATGTCATGCCGGGGTTAATGGCTTTCAACTGTAACGCGCCGCTGATAATCTCCACGTCAAGCTGCACATTTTGCCCCAGCGGCCCATCATCCACATCCGACTGTACTTGCAGCAGATCAGACCGGTCTTCCCGCTGGCTCATCACCCGCCCTTGAATGTCCACCCACGTCGGCAAACCGGATTGTACCCACACCACAGCCGGCTCACGTTCTTGGATGACGATTTGCACCATCTGAGGCGGCCAGCCAACCTGTACATCGGCATCCGCGACCGTCGGCGAACGAAGAATGTTACGCCGAACTTCCTGCGGGTCAACCCAGAAGATTTGCATGTTGGCGATGTTGGTAAGCGCGAAGATTTCTTCTTTGGACATATACTTCAGCCCGCCCACCGCAATGGCGTGAACATAAAACAAGTCGGTGCTGAAAAACAGAAACAGCAGGATCGAGAGCGAAACGACGATGAACGTGCTGAACATCCGCCAACTGGCGAACCCCAGCCGCCGTGCGCCATGCTGTACGACCGGACGCTCCGCCGGTACGGCAGCGCCAACCGGCCCACGCAGGATACCCGGTTCACGGGTGGTCGTTCGTCGCCTGTCGCGTAAGCGCGAAGTCATGCTCTCACCTTGTCTAAACTCTCTGTAACCAACATTATCCCACAAGTTATCCTAAAATCACAACCAATTTTGAAAACTCTTATCAAGTTTAGGGAGATGAAGTTCTCACTTCTTCTTTGTACACGATAATTATTTTTCCACAACTCGCTTAACCGGATTCAAACCGAAAACACACCTTCACCATTCACCCAGCATCTCGATCTCCATTTCCAGCCGGACTCCGCTGTGTTTATACACTTGATCGCGCACATGATTGACCAGCGCGTAATAATCTGCCGCGCTCGCGCCATCCTTGTTGATTAGGAAGTTGCCATGAACCGGCGAAACCTGCGCCCCGCCGATGCTGTAGCCTTTCAACCCCGCCGCTTCGATCAACCGTCCAGCATAATCCCCCACCGGATTCTTGAAGATGCTGCCCAAACTCGCCCCCGGCGGCTGCGTTTCCTTCCGGTAGGCAACGTGGTGTTCCATCCGCTCCAGAATCGCTTGGGGGTCATCCGGCTTGAGGGCAAACTGCGCCATCAGTACGAGGAAGCGTTTATCCGTCCGCGCTTTTAAGATGGATGTCCGGTAGCCGTAGGTTAAGTCATCCAGTGTGAAAATATGGATGCCGTGCTCGGCTTCAAGAATGACCGCTTCGCACAGGTTCGCCCGAATATCGCTGCCATGTGCCCCCGCGTTGTTCACCACCGAGCCGCCGACTGTCCCCGGCACACTTGCCGCCCACTCCAACCCCGAAAGGCCGCGCGTCTGGCACTTCCGCGCCAGCACGGTTAAACCGGCCCCGCCGCTGGCGGCCACGTTCCGCCCATCGTGCCAATCGCCGAACGTGACTTCGTTCACATCGTTAATCAGCACCAGCCCGCGTACGCCCTTATCCGAAATCAGGACATTCGCCCCTCCGCCCAGCACCCGCACCGGAACATTCTGCTCCCATGCCGCCATCGCCACAGTCGCCAGTTCGTCATTCGACTCTTTTGCGATATACAGCATTTCCGCCGCACCGCCAATCCGTGCTGCGGTGTGCCGTCCCAGCGGCTCGCTGTACTTGATCCGGCTTGCGTAGGGTTCAGGCAGCTTTAAGGTCATATCAGCCCGCCTTGCTCTGTAGGTACTTCAAATAATCCACTCCAATTTGCGGTGCGTCACCCGCGCTCATGATAACCACCACCGCTGGCGCTGTCACCTCGGCGCTCAACACCGCCACCGCGTCCGCGAAAGTCGGCGTATGCCGCACATCCGTGTGCTGGATGGCTGCCACCATCGCCTCACTGGTCACGCCTTCAATCGGGTTTTCCCGTGCCGCGTAAATATCGGTTACGAGCACATGATCGGCTTCGTCAAAGGCTTTCACAAACTGGTCGAACAGCGCCTGCGTCCGGCTGTAGGTGTGCGGCTGCCACACCGCCCACACCGCACGGTCGGGGTAGCGCTGCTTCGCCGCCTCCAGCACCGCCTTGATCGACATCGGGTTATGGGCGTAATCATCGACAATCGCGATACCATTCACATCCCCCCGCAGCTCGAAGCGCCGCGCCGTCGGCTTGAACGTTTCGAGGGCTTTCCCCGCCTCCTCAGCACGAACATGATTATAGGGATCACAGGCGATAATCGCCGCCATCGTGTTTTGGATATTGTGGCTCCCCGGCAGCGGGATAGTCACGTCAAATGCCATATCACCGGGTATATCAAACTCAAACCGCGTATCGGAACCCACCGCTTGAATAAAATCCGCCCAGTACGACCAGAAATATGTGCGCCGCCGACGCGCCAACAAATACAGGTCATAAGGCTCTGGCTTATTAATCCCATACGTGCGTGTTTTTTGCCCTTTGCCGAGGCGTTCATCCGCTAGTTTCACCGCCAACTTGTCATCCGCGCAGGCCACTAAAACGCCACCCTCCGGCAGCAGCGACACGAACCGCCGGAAACTCTCTACCATATCCGCTTCCGTCTTGAAGAAGTCGGGATGATCCCACTCGATGTTGGTGATGACCGCGATGTCCGGCTTCAGGCCGAGAAACATATTGTCATACTCGTCGGCCTCCACCACGAACGCCTCGCCCTTGCCCACGCCGGCGTTCGTCCCCGTGTTGCCCATGATGCCGCCCACAATGTAGCTGGGGTCTTGCCCGCACTCGCGCAGGAGATGCACGATCATCGCTGTGGTGGTCGTCTTGCCTTTCGTCCCCGCCACCGCGATCACCGTCTTGCCTTCCATCAGGTCAGCCATGATGTCCTGCCGCTTGTACACGGGGATACCCGCCGCCCGTGCCGCTGCCACCTCAACATGGTCGCTCTTGACCGCCGACGTGATAATCAGCGCATCCGCCCCCGCGATCTGCGCCGCGTCATGCCCGTTGTAGATGGTCGCGCCGTCCCGCGCCAGTGCCTCGGTCTGGTCGCTGGGGCTGCGGTCGCTGCCGGATACGCGATAGCCCTGCCCCAGCAGCACCCGTGCAATCGCCGACAAACCCGACCCGCCAATCCCGACCAAGAAAATATGCTGCCCCGGTGTTAGTTTCAACTGATGCTCAATTCTCATGCCACACATTGTAGGGTGAGGCGTGCCTCATCCGCGCCCAATCCTCCCGCAATTAACCCCTTAACCAACGCATTGGCGAAGGGATAGGGGTGGGGTTTCTCTTAATAATTGTTATATTGTATCAGGGGATTGCACTACCGAACAGAATGCTTTACATCACAAATAAAATCACGAGGAATAAGATGACCACGATCACCGTCAGCACCTGCCCACCGCCGCCGCCTGTCGCGTTGCCCAGCAGCACCAGCGGAATCGCGTTGAGCGCCTGTGCGCTGATCGAGTTGGCCGCCGGAGCCGTAATCAACGGCGCGAAAGGATAATCGTTAATATCGAGGAAGTACCAGATCGCGCCCCAGATCATGTAGCCGTTGAGCGCCCCCACCAGCCCGCCGAGGATCGCATCCTGCACACGGTTGCCGCGCGGCCCCTGCCCCTCCTCGTAATACCCGCCGAAGCTCCGCGTCTGGTAGGCGAAATACACCACCACGCCGAACAAACCGGCCTGCACGAAAAAGGCTTGGTCACGGGGGATGGACGCGAGGAATACGCCGCGCAGCAGCACATCGAACTGGAACAGCGCGAACGTCGCCAGCACAATGCCGCCCAACGACACGGCCTCCCGCCGTAACCCGCGTATCACGCCGATCACCGCGAAGAACACCGCCATCACCCATAACATGCTATAAAGCGAAACCACGTCTTAACAACCTACCCTATCTGTAAACCGAATTAAGTACCCGACCAACCATCCCTACATCATCCACCATCTGTAGAGAGGAGGCGTGCCTCCCGCCTTCGTTCCCTTCCCTATTACTATGGGGAAGGGTTAGGGATGGGGTTCTTCTCCCCGCCTCTTGTTCCCTTCCCTATTACTATGGGGGAGGGCTAGGGTGGGGGTCTCTTCTCCCCGCCTTTGTCCCCTTCCCTATTACTATGGGGGAGGGCTAGGGTGGGGGTCTATCTCCCCGCCTTTGTTCCCTTCCCTATTACTATGGGGGAGGGCTAGGGTGGGGGTCTATCTCCCGCCTCTTGTTCCCCCTCGCCCTGAGGGAGAGGGGCTAGGGGTGAGGGCATCGCTCAGATCAACACCAGCACGATTACGAACAGCACGATCACCACCAGCGACAGCAAACTCCCGTCGCCCCCCGGCCCGCCCGCCAGCACGTACAGCGGCAGGTTGCTAATGGTCGCCGCGCTCGGCGAACCGGCCAGTGGCGCTTCGATAAATGGACTCAGCGGATAATCGTTAATGTGCATGAAATACCAGATCGAGCCGAAGATCAGGTAGCCGTTCAGGAAACCCACCAGCGCCCCCAGCGTCGTCGACTGCAAACTGTCGCGTCCGCTCTCGCTGACGTTCAGCCGCCGCCCCAGCGCCCGTGTCTGGTAAGCGAAGAACACGATGCCGAGGAAAATGACGCACTGGATCACAAACTTCTGCATCCCCGGCACATTCGCGAGGAAGATGCCCCGCAGCGCGTTATCGAACTGGAACAGCGCGAACAGCGCCAGCACGATACCCGCCAGCGAGATCAGTTCCTTCGGCAGGCCGCGCAGGTAGCCGATCACCGCGAACACCAGCGAAAAGCCCCACAACAACGTTGATAGTTGGATCATGCTTGAACTCCCGCCAGTTCCGCCAAAATCGCTGCCGCCCGCCGCGCACCGTCCGGTCGCGCCAGCCCTTTAGCCGCCGTTCGCATCCCGTTCAACCGCGCCTCGTCGCCCAATAATTCCCGAATGGTCGGCAGCAGTTGGGCAGCCATATCATCCTCGTGCAGTTCAATCGCCGCGCCGCGCCCGGCCAAGTACTCCGCGTTCACCTTCTGGTAGCGCCATGCCCACGCCAGCGGGATCAGGATCGACGGCAGGCCGAACTGTGGGAACTCGCCCAACACGCTCGCCCCCGACCGGCACACCACCAAGTCAGCCGCAGCCATCGCTAATCCCATCTCATGATGTAAATACGGATAAACATGGGTGTGGGTTGTATCCGGCATGGCCTTCACCCGTGCCTCGATCTCCGCCCAATCCAGTGTACCCGTCACATGGATAACTTGCACCCCATCCGCCAGCAGTTCCGGCAGATGATCCAGCACCACGTTGTTAATCGCCCGCGAGCCGCGACTGCCCCCGAACACCAGCAGCGTCTTGCGCCCCGCGTCCAAGCCGAAGTGTTTCACCCCCGCCTCGCGCGTGGCCTCCAGCATCGTCTGGCGCAGCGGATAGCCAGTCGTCACCGTCTCGTTCGTCGGGAAATAGCGTTTCGACTCATCGGTCGTCAGCGCCACCTTGCTCGCGAACCGCTTCAGCACTTGAATGGTCATCCCCGGCTCGATGTCCGGCAGGAAGATCAAACTCGGCACGCGCCACACCCACGCCGCCAGCGCCACCGGCAAACCGACCCAGCCGCCCGTCAGCAGCAGTGCCTGTGGTTTCTGCCGGCCCACCAGCCACAGCGCCTGCACTGTGCCAACCGCCAACTGCACCGCGCTCACCAGCATCTTCAGCGGGTTGACCCCGTGAATCGGGCCAGCCCTCACCTCATCATAACGCGCAAACTGGACAGTGGATTCCTTAAGAAGCGGACGCTCGAAGCCGCCCACGCTGCCCACGAACGACAGCCGCGCCTCCGGCAGTAAGCGGGTAAGCGCCTCGGCAATCGCCAGCGCCGGGTAAACGTGACCGCCCGTGCCGCCAGCCGCCACCAGTATTCGAACCGATTGACTAGTTTTCATAACACTCGATGAAGTCGCCGTCCTAAGAGGTCATTGTATCAGGATAGCGGTGTTAAGGAAAATGAGGAAAGGGGTTAAATGGAGGAAGGCAAATATCCCGCACGAAAACACCGCCTAACCAGCCGGCAAAAATCTAGCTTATAAGGCCGGATTCTGATGTATCGGGGGTCGCATCAAGATCGCTTGCCGATTGTAAGTGACCGAGAGCCTGTACATGCATCGCTTCCATCTGGATTCGATAACCAAAAATTCGGTCTTGGGTATCACGGACAGCTTGTGCGCCTTCGGCAGAAAGCTCCTCATAAATCGTAGCCACCAGCTCGTCAATGGAGTTGGTCATCAACATTTGCATCGCGATGATTTCAGCATAAATGCGATTGGCTTCTAGTCGATGTTCGACCGCCCGTTCATGATTATTCATCGCCCTTGCCCCTTGATTGCGCTAGAGCATAGGCAGGGTGTAGAGGGTTGTCAAGTGGCTAAGAAGTCCCACGCAAGCGCAGGGTAAACGTGCCCGGCTAATAGGAAAATATAATCTAACTTACTCAATGGGATTTTTGGTTTGTTGTTCAATTTCCTGCATTTCAAGTATCATACTTTTCCAAAATTCAAGATGTTTAGGATCTGTGAAACGTCTCATATCTGTAGCAGGTGTCCAACAGTTTCCATCAGGCAAAATCGTTGTATCATCAAAAATTGCTTTTTCGTGCTTACCAATAGCATTTACTAAACCAACACCAACCAAGCTGGCTTGTAACAAATTTGCACCACGTAGATCAGCACCCCAAAAGATAGCTTCTTCCAGATTGGCATAGTTAAATCTTGCACCGCGTAGATCAGCACCCGCCATATGAGCTTCTCTCAAATCTGCAAAGTCGAAATTTGCATATTGAGAATTTGAATAGACCATAAGCGCATCCATTAGCTTGGCATTACCCAAAAATGCGTTTTGCAAATTAGATTTATCCAGCATAGAGTTTTGTAGTTGAGCAAATCCCAAATTAGCATGGGCCAAATTAGCGCGAGATAATTTTCCACCCCGAAGATTTGCTGCATGCAGATATACTTTGTTAAGTAACCGATCCGAGTCAAAGCCCCATTTATTTGCGTTTAATTCGGCAATAGCGCGTGCTGCAATTCCGTTATCCACATTACCCATCTCTCGAATAAGCTGTGCTTTGTATCGCATTTCTTCACGTCGCCTATTCAGTAAATCCACAAACCGAACAGTAACAAGTACACCTAATCCAGTTGTAAATAGATTTGATCTGTATCCAATATCATTAGGAAACAACACAAATCCTATAAGGATTACAAGAATTATAGCTAAACCGTTAAAAATAATCTGGAAATGAAACGGTTCGTACATAAACTCTTGATTGCGCCAGTCTTGCGGTTGTTCATAATGCTGATTCGACATCTAAACTCACTCTTTTCACGAAGTAGGCCAAATTGCTTTCTTAGCAGCTTCGCTCAACACTTCAACCAAAATATCCCGCATAGCACTTGCTGTAGTTGAACCCGCCTTCATGGTAATACGCTTGAAGCGCAGTGCTGCGACCTGAATTGCAGGAGTATTTTTAGTTAACTCTCTAACACTTTGCTTTAACTCAATCTTTTCATCTTCTGCTAACTCAAGTTCATCAACATATTCAAGCGCGGCTTGTATTGCGATTTCAGTCCAAGGATAAGGCATACCGCATTTGTGACAATAATTCGGAACCTTACTTTCTAAAATCACTTTTCGTCTTCTGTTTCCAAAATCATGAAAGGAAATCTCTGCCCCTTGAATATCTGCCCCACAACTTTCGCAGCGGTTACTAGTTTTGGCACCACATTCTTGACAAAAATCTGTATTATATTCTGGCTTATTTGTGGAAGCAGAGTTAATTAAATGTCCATTTGCACAGATCAAAGCAATATCATGAGTCGACATAGATTCTCTCATCCTTAAGTGCAAACTTTTATGATGCTGTCATTATCCACAATTTTTGGTCAAAATAGGCGCGTTCTTCTTTGTGTTTTTCGAGAATATTCTTGCGCCGCGCTATAAAAACGGAATCGCGCCAATGATAAAAGGCTTCGAGAGTGCTTGGGCATTCAAACTGTTCAGGTTGATAGCGATTTCCAAAAGTGTTGCAAGCGGTACAACTGAGAACACGATTGGAATAATCCTCGTACCATTCCTCACACACTTGTAACCGAACACAAGTATCCCTTGGTACGACATGATCAAGCGCCATCGTAAGCCAACTCTCATATGTGGTCGCTAAATCAGTACCACAATACGCACAGGTAGTTTGCTTTGTAAGTTGCATAAACTCTAAACCGTACCCATGTCGGCAGTTGCTACCCCGTACTCGCCCTATCAACATTCGCCCTTGATCGGGATAATTCTCAAATGGCAGCATCTCATTATTATTTTCAATCATATTTCCCTCATATTAATATATTACATCAAACTACTCTCGCCATATCCCCACATTCAGGGGTATTGCATCTACCCAGCGTACTTTAGTGCGCTTGTCCCTCGTTAGCTGGACGGCTTTAGCCTCCAGCGCCGCAGCCACCCATCTCATTCCTAATCACATACCCCTGCCTTCGTAGGGACAGCAGACAGGCTGTCCGCCACCATCCACCCGCCACACCTCTCACCGCACCCACTCCCCAACCCCCACCTGCGCTCCTCCACCGTTTACGGGGGAGGCTAGGAGGGAATCTGCATTTCACTCAGCACTCGGCACTCAGAACTCAGTACTATAAAAAAGGTTTATTTTCCGTTTGTGCCACAAACCATTTTCCAACCATCCACCAACTTTCTTAACATCCCTACTCCCTCAAAAAGGTTAACGCCAGCACCCCTTAAAAGAGACCAAATGTTCTGACAAATGTTCACCCTTTTCACCTCAACCTCTGCTATCCTGTTCATAGGGACAACCATATTCGGCATTTGCTCCCCTCTCCTAGCTGTACTCGGCGGTCGGGAGAGGCTGACGGTGGAGTGAGCCTGCGAGCGTACCGTCGTAGGGGGTGAGGGTTTCTGCACATCCCGCACAAACTCGACACCCGCTTCGTGCCGCATTTGCTGCATTTGCCGCTTGTTCCGCTGATTGTGCTTTTACAGGGGTCTTGGCATCCCGTATTCTGCCTTTGCTCCCCTCTCTGCCAGGCGGGGAGGCGGTTGGGAGATCACTGACAATACTGACACTGACGACAATGACGACATTTCCGACACAAAACGAAGTTGTAACAACAGCAACAACAGCATCATGTCTCGGTCAAATATTGAGAATGATGAGAATCACAACTGCAACAATTGCAATATTTTGAACATTTACAACGTTTATGTCGCCACTGCCGCCGCCGCCGCCGCCACAAACCAAAATTCGGAAACGGCACCAAAAATGATTCCGAATTTGAAGAATTTTCCGAATCGATTGGCTGATAACTGGAAACTGACAACTAAAAAAGCGATGAACTTCCGTCCACCGCTTTACACTTACAACTTAAAACTTGTAACTTGCCACTACTCCACGAACGTCGGCTTTTCCTCCACCGGGCGCGGACGGTTGGCGGATGCCTGACGCGCACGGCGTTCCGGCGGGGCGATCACATTCCGGCGTTCGGGGGCCTGCGCCGACCATTTCGGTAAGGTCTGCCGCGCCCGTACCCGCGACACACTCAGCAGTAAGCCGGTACCCGCCAGCAGCACCACCAGCGACGAACCACCGAAGCTGATGAAGGGCAAAGGCGCACCTGTAGGCGGCACGACCGCCGTCATAACCGCGATATTCAGGAGGGCTTTAATGGCGATCCAGATCGTAATACCGGCAGCCAGCAGTGCGCCAAAAGGATCTACCGACCTTCGCGCCACCTGAATGCCGCGCGTCACCAGCGCGATATATAGGGCGACCACCAGCCCCGCCCCCAGCAAGCCGAGTTCCTCGCCGATCACGGCGAAGATACTATCGGTATGCGGCGCGGGCAAATTACCGAATTTCTGCTTGCCCTGCCCCAGGCCAACGCCGGTCAACCCGCCGTTGTTAAAGGCGATAATCGCCTGCTGAACGTGGTAGTCAGCCTGAGTCACATCCGCCACCGATTCAACGAAGCCGCTCAAACGCCCCTGTGCGTAATCCGGGCCGAGCGTGGTGACATACACAAAGCCGATCACGCCGACGATTGCGCCCGTGACCGCAAGCTGTAAGAGGTCCGCACCGGCGAGGAAGAACATGATACCGGCCACCGCGATCACTGTCGCTGCGGTACTGATGTCCGGCTGGCGCAAAATTAAGACCGCCACGATACCGACGAGGAAGGCGAAGGGCAGCAAGCCATAGGTAATACTGCGAATCTGAGTCCGGCGCGAACTGAGCCACGCCGCCATGTAAATGACCGTCACCAACTCGGCGAGTTCGCTGGGCTGGAACGACCCGTTGATGAGCGAACGCCTAGCACCGAACACGTCGTCACCAAAGAGCAGCACCGCGATCAACGCGCCAATCGTCACCAGCAGGAGCGGAACCGCCAAACGCCGCCAGAAGCGGTAATCGACAAAGGCGAAAATCAGCATCACCGCGCCGCCGATCAAGGCGTTACGGACGTGCTGGAGGAAGATGGTAGACTCGTTGCCGTAGCTCTGGTAGCTCCAGTCGAAGGTCGTGCTGTAAACCATCATCAACCCGATTGCCAGCAGAATGCCCACCAGCACCAGCAGGTAGCCATCCAACGTGGCGATAAAGCTGCGCTTCTGCTCGGTCGCGGGCGCTTGAACGGTCACGGCGGGCGTTGAGCGCGGCGTAGCCCGAACGGGACGCGGCGCGGGGGGCGCTTCCGGCAAGACATCCGTAATCGGATTGTTGTCATACATGGGTTGGTCAGCCATAGTGCGCCTCAATAACGTTCACTTCTTAAGAGGGTATCCATTCGCTTTAACCCCCACCCTAACCCACAACGGTACGTTCACAGGCTCACTTCACCGTTAGCCCGCAAGCGAGGGAAGGAACACGTCAAAGCAAGTGGGTTATTACAATAGAGGGTATCACAAGCCGTGCATTTTGGTGATTAATATCTGGCCTGATCCCTGTAACAAATGTTAGATTGATTATAGTCCCATTACCAATTGGCGAAAGTGTTCACCTCGCGCCACGAAGTCGATGTAGGCATCGTAGCTGGTGCCACCGGGGGAAAGCAGCACGATGTCCCCCGGCTGCGCCCGTTTCGCGGCCTGTGCAACGGCTTCATCTAAAGTGGATACGCGCGTCACCGCATCGGCGTTTCCTGCGACCTGCGTCACCACACTGACCACGAGGTCAGCCGCATCCCCGAAGGCAACGATGTGGCGGCACTTGGTCAGCGCCAGCCGGATCATCTCCTCCCACGGCAGGTTCTTGTCCTTGCCGCCCGCCAGCAGCACCAGCGGCTCTTTGAAGGAGCGTAAGGCCGCCAGTACCCGTTCGGGCGCGGTCGCGATGCTGTCGTTGATGTAGGTCACGTCATTGACGACACGCACGACTTCCAAACGGTGCGGCACGGGCTTGAAGTCGCGGATGGTGGCTTCCATCACATCGGCTGTGACACCCGCCGCGCCGGTAATCGCGCAGGCCGCCAGCACGTTCATCACGTTATGGTCGCCGCGCAGGGGAATATCCTTTTGTTCGCAGACGATTTTCGGCTCGCCGTTCACGCTGGAACGCCCGACGACCAGTAAGCGCTGACCCGCCATAAACGCGCCGTCGCTGACCATCGACTGCCCGCTGAACCACACCAGATGCCCTGCCACGATCTCGGCAAGGCTGCGGCTCACGCCATCGTCGTAGCCGAGGACAGCCGTATCCGTCCGGCCTTGATGGGCGATCATGTTGGCCTTGGCGCGGATGTAATTTTCCATCGTGCCGTGGCGGTCAAGGTGGTTGGGGGTGATGTTCAGGATTGTGCCGAGGCGGGGGCTGGTGGTCATCAGTTCAAGCTGGAAGCTCGACAGTTCCATCACCACCACATCGTCTTTTTTGATCTGGGGCAGCACGTCGAGCAGGACATCGCCGATGTTCCCGCCGACCCATGTGGTCATGCCCGCCCGCTTGAGGATTTCACCGGTGAGGGTGGTGGTCGTGGTTTTGCCCGCGCTGCCGGTGATGCCGATAACGGGCGCGGGTGAACGCTCCATAAACAACTCGGCATCGTTGGAAAGCGGAATGCGGCGCTTCACCGCTTCCTGCACAATCGGTAAATCGGGCGATACGCCACCAGAGATGCACAGGAGGTCAACGCCATCCAAAAGTGACTCCGGGTGTGCGCCGAGGATAAACTCGACATCGGGAAAGGCGGTCAGTTCACTCGCCAGCTTCTCGTAGGGACGGCTGTCGCTCACCACCACGCGCGCGCCGATGGTCGGCAGCCAACGGGCGAGGGATTTCCCCTGCCGCGCAAAACCCAGCACGGCGACCTTTTTACCATAAAGATTATCCAGTTTATGCGTGCTGTTGGGGTGGAAAATCATACCGGGCTTCATCATGATATTGCCTACAAGAGTGCCAAGGCGACACCGAAAATTGCGGCCAGTAACCCGATTAACCAGAAGCGCTGGACGACCTGCGTTTCGCTCCAACCGCCCTTCTGAAAATGAAAATGAATCGGTGCTATGCGGAACAGCCGTTTACCCAAGCCTGTAACCGGGTCTTTAGTACGTTTATAGTAGCCGACTTGCAAGATCACACTTATCGTTTCGACCACCGGCACAATGGCAATGACCGGGAGCAGCAGCCACTGCCCTGTCATAATGGCGATAGTGCCTAAGGTCGCACCCAAGGCCAAGGAACCCGCATCACCCATAAATAACTGTGCCGGATGGGCGTTAAACCAGAGGAAGGCGAAACACGCCCCCACTAATAAGAAACAAAATTGCGTGAGGAAAATCTGCCCTTGCAAGTAGGCAATAACCCCATAGGCCGCGAAGGCGCTGGCGGAGATAATGCCGGCAAGGCCATCCATACCATCGGTAAAGTTAATCGCGTTCGACATGCCGATGATGTAGAACATGGTGATCGGCACGAAGAGAAGTGGGGGAATGGCGATGGGAAAAGGCAGTAAGGGGATGATGACCTGATTCGCGAACTGGAAACCACCATCGTAAAAGGAGATCATGAGCGCGACACCTGCCGCAAGAATAATTTGCCCTGCCAGCTTGGCGCGTGGGCTAATGCCTTCACCTAAGGGGCGGCCCTGTGATCGTTGGATGCCTTCCCAGTCGTCAACCATACCCAAAACGCCAAAGCCGACCATCACGACCAGTGGAAGAAGAATACTCGCGCCCGTTACGGTACGAATAACATTGACCAGATTTAAGCCGAGGGAGATTAACACCACGGGAACAACAATCAGAATACCGCCCATCGTGGGTGTACCCATTTTCTTTTGATGCGCTTCACCGAGTACCGGTTGAATCAGCTTGCCAATTTTCAAACGGCGTAAAATTTCGACAAACGGGCCGCCCCAAATGACGGCCAGCAAAAAGCTGACCCCGCCAACCGTGATGGCAAATGGAAGTTGTCCTGCCATAACGTTAAAACCTCATTGTTAGCCAAGCGTGTGGGCATGAGTATAAACAGCCCACCCGCTAAAGATCAAATCTACTGGTTTGTTTCGCCTACGATTGCGCCCTGCGCCTCGAGCGCTTTGCGAGTCGCGTCGTTGGGAATTTCCATGATGACGACCAGCCGTTCAGCCAAGCGGCGGAAGATCGGCGCGACAACTTGGCTTGCCCAACGTCCGCTGCTCGGTTCGTCCAGTTTGATGAGGACAATCGCCTGTGGGTCGTCCGCCGGGAAGAAGCCGATGAAGCTCATAATCCACGCATCCGAACGGTAGCGCACGGGACCGGGGATTTCGGCGGTTCCGGTTTTACCGGCGATGGTGTAGCCGGGGAGCGAGGCCGCGTCATCAAGGCCGTTCTGCACAACCGACACCATCATATCGCGCACAATATGGGCGGTTTCGGTGGAGATGGGGTGACTGAGGGCAATCGGCTGCGAAATGTTGACTTCGCCGTTGGTGACAATCTTCGCGACCACGTTGGGCTGCATCATCAAGCCGTCGTTGGCGATTGCCGAAACGGCAGTAATCATCTGTAAAGGCGTGACGGCGACACCTTGACCGTAGGAGTTGGTCAGCAGGTTACTTTCGCTCCACACCGAGTCACCGGGGACATGCAGCGTACCACCGGCCTCGCCTTCCAAGTTAATACCGGTTAAGCGACCAAAGCCGAACTTCGACATGAACTTATAGAAATCGGTCGGCCCCATCGCCAAGCTGACGTTTGCCGCGCCGACATTCAACGACTGCACGAGGATGCCTGTCGTATCAACGATGCCGTGCGCCTCACGATCCCAGTTTTGGACTTGGATACCCGCCATATCGAGCATTCCCTGATCGTTGTACGTCCAACCGGGGGTGATGGTCTTATTTTCGAGGGCGGCGGCGACCGTGACGACCTTCATGACCGAACCGGGTTCGTAGGCGTTACTGATGGCAGGATTACGCCAGATGTTGGGGTCGGTTTCGGCTTGAAAGTTGTTGGGGTCATACGACGGATAACTCGCCATCCCCAACAGATCACCCGTGCGGGGGTTCATGACGATGATCGTCCCACTTTTCGCGCCGGTGCTGTCAATCGAATAGGCGAGTTCGCTTTCGATCAAGAACTGCACATCACGGTCGATGGTGAGGTAAATATCGCTTCCCTTGTCGGCCTCCTGCTGAGGCGGCAGGTCAAAGGGAATATTGCTGACGATTTCGGTACGCGGGCGACCCACCAACTGATCCTGAAACTTACCCTCAACGCCGTAGTAACCTTGTAAGTCACCCCCCACGAAACCGAGGATTTGGGCGGCAACCGTCCCCTGTGGGTAGTTGCGGCGTGGAATCTTTTCAATCTGGAGGGCGGTTAAGCCTTCTTCTTTCAGCTTCTCAACGGCCTGCCCCTGCTCCGCGCTGACACGGGGCGCGAGCAGCACATACATCGAGTCACTGGTGAGCGCTTTATACACTTCCAACTCATCGAGATTGAGGATAGCGGCAAGCTGGGTGGCGCTGCGCTGCGGGTTCGCGACCAGATTGGGGCTGATGCCGATGCGGTATTCAACCGTATTGACGGCTAACCGCTGACCGGAGTGGTCGAAGATAAAGCCACGCGCCGAGGCCAACTTCACCGTGCGGTTGTAATCGGGGCTGAGTTCATTGACGACATCCGGCGAAAGCTGCTGGAAGGAAATGAGCTTGAGGATAAGCAAGGCGCTGATGACCACCATACCGATCAAGATAAACGGCAGGCGCTGGTTGAACATCTCATCGCGCGATGGGAGCTGCTGCGTATTGGTTGCCATTAGCTGCCTCCTGCGGTGAACCCGTTGAATTGGTTCGCCAAACTATCCAACTGCTGTTGAAGCCAACCCGAAAACGACTCGTCATATTCTGGCAGTTTGACGGTTGTTTCGGTTGACGTGGTGGTTGAAGGCTGACGAGCAGGGTTGTATTCGGGAACGTACAGATACTCGATTTGATCTTCGGTGGCCTTCACGAAACCGAGTTCTTCGGCACGCGCCAACAAACGGGGAACACTGCGAAGTTGAGAAATATCCGCCCGCAACTGCTCATTGGCTTGCTCAAGCTGGTTACGCCGAGCGATTAGGCTCTCAAGCTGACGACCAAGCGTGGAGACGGAAGCCGACTGCGCTAAGTACAGCGCACCGATGACGATGGCGATAAAAATACCGAGGGCGGCTAGCGCAACGACCTGTTTTTGGAAGCGCCATTGATTATCCCGTAAAGCATGTTGGATTTGATACATAATTTAGGTGTTAGTCAATCATTTATCGTCTTTAGTTTAGTACAGACTGTGTAGGCATGTGCCTAAACAGCCAATTTTTCGACAACACGCAGTTTCGCGCTGCGGCTACGTGGATTATGGGCGATTTCGATTTCATCCGCAATGATCGGCTTGCGGGTCAGAAGCTGCACACTGGCTTTATGCCCACAAACACAGACCGGAACATTCGGCGGACAGATGCAATCGGTACTCGCCAGCTTGAACGCCTGCTTCACGATGCGATCTTCCAAGCTGTGAAAGCTGATGACCGCCAAACGACCACCCGGCTTGAGCAGGTTGATGGCCTGCGGCAGCACCCGTTCGAGGCCGCCGAGTTCATCATTGACAGCGATGCGGAGCGCCTGAAATACACGGGTCGCTGGATGAATTTTATCACCTTTTCGGCGCGGCGTGATTTTCTCGATGACACCTGCCAACTGACGAGTGGTTTCGTAGGGGCGAGAGGCCAAAATACCACGCGCGAGTTTCCGTCCCTGTGGTTCCTCGCCGTACTTATAGAAGATGTTCGCGAGATCATCTTCTTCCGAAGTATTCACCAAGTCGGCGGCAGACAGGATTCCCGCATCAGGGTTAAAGCGCATATCGAGCGGGCCATCTTGCATAAAGGCAAACCCGCGTTCGGGGTGGTCAAGCTGCATGGACGAGACACCCACGTCGAGCAGGATACCGTCCACCTGTGACCAACCGAGCCGATGTGCCTGTTCGACCATATCCCAATAACTGGCATGAACGATGTGGACACGCCCCGCATAGGCTTGCAGGTTGGCACGCGCGATTTCCAGTGCCATCGAGTCAATATCGAGACTCAACACTTCGGCTATACCGGCATCCAGCAAGGCACGGGTATGCCCACCCGCGCCCAGTGTACCGTCAATCACACGGTCGGCAGGCGAAAGATATTCCAATATGGGTTGGAGCAAAACAGGGATATGTGACACAGTTAGATACTCAATTTGAGCAGTTGTTCAGCTTCGGCGAGCGATACGGACACGTCTTTAAGGGTAGCACGCCAATGCGACGGTTCCCAGAGTTCGACGTAGGTTTCCATACCGGCCATGAGTACTTCACTATCCAGCGAGGCATAATCCCGCAAGAAGCCGGGGATGAGCATCCGCCCCTGACGGTCGAGGGTTAATTCCACCGCACCGGAAAAGAGGAGGCGGCGTAAGGCACGGGCGGGCGCATGGGTAATCGGCATCTGGTTCAGGTGTTCAGAGAGGGCGCGCCACGCTTCATGCGGATAAATGACGAGGTTGTGGTCGAGGCCGCGCGTTAGGACGGCTTGGGGCATAAGATACGCGCGGTAACGAATGGGGATAATCAGTCTGCCTTTGTCATCGAGTTGATGAGAGTATTCGCCCCAAAACATGAATAGCTACCCCAATTGGCACTCTGCCTGCGACGGGGTTCATTATACCACATTATCCCGCAGATTCTTTCCCAAAATCCCACAAATTAAAGACCAATTTTTGCAATCCATCTTTTATGTTCGCCTATTTTAGGGAAACAATAGGATAATGAGCCTACTCGAAATTCTTGCGAAGCGGTGCTTAGATTGACTGACCGGATTCCCGCAGCGCTTGGTCAAGTGCCTGACGAATAATTCGGGCATCGGTCAAGCCTAAAAACTTGGCAGCAACCTGCCCTTCATCATTAAAAATGATGGTGACAGGATAAGAATTGACATTAAAAGCCGTAACCATTTCAGCATTTACCGGCGCTTCGGCATCTAAGAACTGGTTGTAGACCTTCCCACGATAATCAGCGGCGATGTCGTTCAGCATGGGTTTTTGCTGCTTGCAGTAGATACACCACGAGGTTTCGAACATCACGACGGTGACATGCCCATCTTTGAAGGCGTAGCGGCTAGTAATATCAGCGGCGGTCACAGGGCTGCTGGAGAAAAAAGCATAGCCGACGACAAAGGCGACGATAGCAAGTGTGACCAAACCGGAGAACAAAGCGGTCAGGCTGATACCGCCCTGCGAAGCCGCCTGCGGATAGTAAATCTCGCGGGGCTGCGTGACAGCGGGCGCGGACACCGAAGCCGACGCAACGGCAGGCACAAGGGCTTGGGGCATGGCGGGACGTGGTTGGGGCGCGGTATATCCAACCGGCAGAGCAGCCTGTTTCGCGGTTAATGTCGGCAGCGGTGTAAAAGAACCCTCGGATTGGGCAATGGTTAGGTTGACATCCCCAACTTGAAGGGCATCCCCTGTTGAAAAACGGGTTGGCTGACGAATCGATTTTCCATTTAGGCGCACTACCGCTGACGGCACACGGGGCGCGATATAGTAGCCATCAGCCTGTTGAGTAATGAAGGCATGTGCGGGTTGAATGCCGCCCACCGTTAAACGCAAGTTCGAGCGGGCATCTGAGCCAATGAGGAAGGCCGGATGCACCGCTAACACATCGCTCAGATTGGCTTCGATACCATCCATTGTTTTGAGGTGGATTACACTCGTCATCGTGTTTCCCATCCATAACTTGTGAGCTTTATCCGATGATAACGCTAAAGCGGTAAAGTGGTCAATCGAATTACAGAAGTCGATAGTCAATAGTCTTTAGTCAACAGATAACATCCCCCTCACCTAATTTGGGTGATGAGGGGGTTATTTTGACTACGGGTTAAGAGCTGCCGTGAGTTGGAAGGCTGTGGCTTCGGGCGCATCCGGCGGCAGGAGGTCGATGCGGAACACGCCGATAGTGTAGGTGCCATCAGCAGGGACGGTGAACTTGGTGGTGAGTTCGGAAGAGGTGACAAGACTGGCCTGAAAGACAACCTTGTTATCCGCCGACAGCACCACAAGGCCGAGGTTGAGGTTGCCGGATAAACGGGTGAAGCCGAGCGCAAGGGTGTCATTCGCGGCAGCATCGACCGTGTAGCCGAGGATGGTACTGCCATCGGGTGCAACGCCACCAGTCATCGGTACGTTGGCAATCATCGGGATTTTAGCGACAGCGGAGAAGTCTACAGGTGCGAGGCCGGGGAAGCCGTTGCCGGAGAAGGTGGGGAGAGCATTTGTGGTAGATGAAGTTCCGTTACCGGATGTTGATGCAGTGGCGGATTCGCCGGGTTCGATGACGGTGCCGTCCCGGAGAGTGCAGCCGAGGCGAATTTCGTAAGCACCGAAAAACATTCCCAAACCACCACTTCGGATAACACCATAAAAACCAAAGTCATCCTTATCATCCGTATCAAATCCTGGATTCACGCCAATTATCACAAGTTGCTGACGTGAGGATCCTAATTGAAAATTATCTAAACTTTCCGACTTTCCTTCAATCCCTTTGTTAACTACTGAAATTGGGTTGTTATCTGAATCCAAAAATGCAAATGCCACATTAAATGTCGCGCCCATCGGTGTTACAACTATGTTAAGGAAAGTTCCAGCAGGAATATCTAAAGTAAAAGAATCACCATATCTTTTAGAAGGGTAAGCTTCGCCAATGAACCTTTCCTCAGTTTTAGTCGTTTCACCCTCAAATATGTCACCACATGTAAGAAAGTCGGTACTTTGCGATTTCGTTCTATATGTATACGAAAAAGAAAGTGCTGTGAGAGTAATCAGTGCGAACAGTTTCCCTAAAGTTAGCCATTTCAAAACAGTACTCCTTTAACACTATGTAAAACAAGATTCGGATAATTCGAGATAACTCGGTTCAAGCCATCCCAAACGTTGATTTTCGCTGTAAATTAAGTAGAACATCACTTGATCTTTTTCAGTACTCGAACGCTGAATATCTACTGACGAACCAACACGTATTACGTGACCGGTCTTCGAACTCAATAAAGATTCTGATTGGTAGATTGAGTTTATTAGTGTGGCATCATTGTTAGGATTGATAACAGTTGCCCCACATGGAAAAGCATTAGGTAAGGTTGTAAGGTTCGACGACATGAAACTTGCTGTAGCGGTCAGGCGCGGATTAGCCGTCTCTACAATATTTGTGCTTTCGGCAAAGAGAGCTTCGTTGGTTGCGGACTTGGCATCGGCAGTGCGCTGAAGCATGATTTGAGTAGCGGTTTCGTCAAGATTGTAGTTGATGGTGACGGTCGAAGACGGCTGCGGCGGCGCGGTTGGCACTGGCGTATCCGTCGCAGTCGGGGGTAAGGGCGTATCGGTGGACGTGGGCGGTAGAGGTGTGTCAGTCGAACGATCCACAGCGACATTCGTGACCGGAATAGTCGGCGTAGCAGCGCCCGTGTTTTGCTGATTATTGATCTGACTTACCAAAAACGGAAATCCCACCGTAATGAGGGCAGCGAGGATAATGGCCCACGGTTCATTGAGACGCAGACGACGGATGAGCGAAGGCGGCGATGTTACCGGCGGTGATGAAGATTGGGGGTTCTGCAACGCGGCGAGATGCTCTTCCGGTTGGGAAGGCACATTAGGCTTTGAAGAACTCTCACCCCGCAAGTGATTAATAAGTACCCCTATGTCGCGGCGGAAATCAGAGTCACTCCGAACACGGTAGCCTTGAAGGAAGGCTAAATGTCGAATCGACTCCGGCAATTCATCGCGCGGGGGCATGGAAGCGCCACGCACCAAAATCGGAATAACCTGTATGGCATCATCTTTGTTCGTATCGGTCAAACGCTCGATTCCAACTTCAACCTCGCGGCGAACCCAATCATCAGGATGATCAATACGCCGAACGACGGTACCATTTGATAGGGACTGCGTTACAGTTAGCCAATCCGGGCCAATGAGGACAAGCAGCACATCAACCGTACCCACCTCACGACGAATAGAGTCACGGAAGTCTTCGCCGGGCTTGATCGAGTACTGATCTTTGAAAACATTGTCTTCGCCAAAGGCGTTGGCTAAATTATCGTAAATGCGTTCAGCAATATCGTTACTGTCGGCGCGGCGGTAGCTGATGAATATTTTTGGCATACAACACAATTTTGGCAATGTATAAGGTATACGGGGATATTAGCGTAAAAGGTAAAAACGCGAAAGGCGAGTGGGTACGGTTTCGTGTTATAATCGGGTCGCAAGGGTTCAGAGATGGGAGGATACAGCGATGAGTATAAATGAAGTTGACCACATAACAGCCGTATTTAAGAGTCTATCTCGCTTAGAACAGATTGAACTGATTGAGCAATTGACAGGCATATTTAAGGAAGAAATAGCCCAAGAGGAACCCAAAAGGCCGAGACGTTCACTTGCGGGACTCTGGGAAGGCGTGAGCATCTCTACCGAAGATATTGATGAAGTGCGGCGCGACATGATGAAAAATTTCCCACGAGAGGATATTTGATGAGCATTGCTGTCGCGGATACACACGCTATTATTTGGTTTTTATCAAATGATAAAAGACTTTCGATAAAAGCCAAACAATTCATGGATGAAGCAGAAAAGCTCGGTGACAAAATCGCCGTTTCTTCGATTAGTTTTGTCGAAATGGTTTACCTTATCGAAAAAGGCAAAATACCATCGAGCTTGTTTAGCCAACTTGTGCGCGAAATACATCATCCTGACAGCGTGTTTGTCGAAATTCCTGTAACCACAGCCGTATCTCGTGCCATGTCAAAGGTCAGTAGTCTCGAAGTGCCGGATATGCCTGACCGCATAGTGACAGCAACCGCAGTCGAGCTCAATGTGCCAGTCATCAGCCGTGATGGCAAAATCCGACTTTCTAGCATCGCTACCATCTGGTAATTGTCCTCTCGCATCCCCCTAAACAACGCGGTAAAATAGAACACCTATTCCGTAAAGCAATTTTAACGGGTGAATAAGCGGCCTTATGCAATAAGTCAAAGGCAGCATTTGGAACCCGTAATCAGGTGACGTATGAGCTTTAAACCCTCTGAACACATCGCCAATATTCTCTCCAGCCTGCCGATGAAACCCGGCTGCTATCTGATGAAAGATAAGGACGGCAAGATCATCTATGTGGGCAAGGCCAAGCGGCTGCGGAACCGTGTGCGGAGCTACTTCAACTCCAGCGCGGAAACCAACGCGAAAACGCTGCGGCTGCGCGAGAATATTATGGACATCGAAATCATCATTACTGAGACGGAAGTGCAGGCGCTGATCACGGAAGAAACGTTGATTAAGCGGCACATGCCCTTCTATAACATCAGCCTCAAGGATGATAAGCATTACCCGTACATCAAGATCAACTGGCAAGACCCTTTCCCCAAAGTCGAAACAACGCGGCGGGTTCTAAAGGACGGCAGCCGGTACTTCGGGCCTTATGCGGCGATGTGGGCGGTGCAGAATACGCTGCGGACTCTGCGGCGGGCGTTCCCCTATTTGACGTGCGACCGTGTGATTACGGGGCATGACGAGCGTCCGTGCCTGTTTTACGACATCAAACTGTGCAACGGGCCGTGCATCGGGGCGGTCAACAAGGAACAATACCGCGAGATGATTAGCGAGTTAATGGATGTACTCAGCGGCAAGAGTGAGCCGGTTGTCAAGCGCATCACTAAAGAGATGCAAGAGGCCGCCGAAGCGCTGAACTTCGAGAAGGCAGGCGTACTGCGCGACCAACTGAAAGCGATTGAGTACATCACGCAGCGGCACAAAGCCGTCAACCCCGATATGACCGACCATGACGTAATCGCACTGGCGCGGGACAAGAACGACGCGGCGGTACAAATCCTATTTATCCGCAACGGCAAGCTGGTGGGCAGCGATACACGGATGCTGACAGGGGCGGAAGGCGAACCGGACGCGGAAGTTCTCGAACAATTCCTGACGCAATTCTACTCAGAAGCGGCGGAAATTCCGAAGGAGATTATGCTGCCGAGTGAAATCGAAGGCGCACGCATCGTTGAACAGTGGCTGCGCGACAAACGGCGCGGGCAAAAGGTGACGATCACTGTGCCGCAGCGGGGGAACAAGCGCGACCTCATTAAGATGGCACAGGAGAACGCGACTGAAGGGCTGCGAATGATCCGCGAGCAGTGGGAGGCCGATACGCATAAGCAGGAGCAATCACTCACCTCGCTGCAAGAGGAACTGGGGTTGGAGAACCCGCCGAACCGGATCGAGTGCTTCGACATCAGCACGACACAGGGTACGGCGATTGTGGCCGCGCGGGTGGTATTCGTGCAGGGTGCGCCGCGCAAGAGCGAGTACCGCCGTTTCAACATCAAAACTGTGACCCACAGCGGGCCGGATGATTACCAGTCGATGCGCGAGGCGCTCACCCGACGTTTCAACCGTTGGAAAGGCACGATGGACGACCCGACGCAGATTGCGCCGGGGGCGGATGACCACGACGAGACATGGCGACTATTGCCCGACCTGTTGATTATCGACGGCGGTAAGGGGCAGTTGGGTATCGCGGTGGAAGTGCTGACCGAGTTCGGGCTGATGGGGCGCGTGCCGGTGGTCGGTTTAGCGAAGCAGTTCGAAGAAATCTTCTTCCCGAACAACTCAACCCCACTGGTGCTGAACCGCCGCAGTCCGGCACTGTACCTGATGCAGCGGGTACGTGACGAAGCGCACCGTTACGGCATCACAACACACCGCAACCAACGGACGAAACTGGGCTTGATGAGCCGGTTGGAAGCAATACCGGGGATTGGCCCGCAGCGGCGGAAGGCACTGCTGAAGGCGTTCGGCAACTCAATTGACGCGGTGAAAAACGCGACCGTCGAGGATTTGATGACCGTGAAAGGTGTGACGGCGGAAATCGCGACGAGTTTGAAGGAGCTGCTGTAAAGTACTGAGTTCTGAGTGCCGAGTATTGAGTTAGCAGGCAGCTAAAGCAAGCCGCGTTGAACGGCTTCTGCAAGCAACAGTATACACAGAAACATATTGCACTCAACCTTACATGAGCAGGAGATGATTATTCAGGCGAGGAAATTGACGCGAGAATGAGGGAAGCCTATAATGCAAAATAGGATGCCGAGTGATACACCCTTGATAAACCAGACGATGGGAGCGCAAGAGTGCAATATTCCACTACGGATTCGCCAATTGAGACGATCAAAGAACGCCTGCAAACCCTGCTTCAGCAGTTGTATCCACCCGAACAAGCGGCTAAAACCAACGAACGGTTACTTGCCCTCCTCGCGAGTTTCCCAAAGCAACCCACCGAAGCGGACGATTACTTCTCCGAACGCAACATCACGCTGATTACCTACGGCGACACCTTGCGCCAAGCGAACGAAAAGCCGCTGCAAACGCTGCATCACTTCCTGAGCCAACGGGTGAAAGATGAAATCAGCACCGTTCACATCCTGCCCTTCTACCCTTACTCCTCGGATGATGGCTTCTCGGTCATCGACTACTACGCGATTAACCCCGAACTTGGGACATGGGCGGATGTCAAAGCATTGAGCGGCGACTTCCGGCTGATGTTCGACGCGGTGATTAACCATATGTCGGCGCAGAGTGCGTGGTTCAAGAGTTACTTAGGCGGCGAGCCGGAGTACGCACGAATTTTCCGCAGCGAACATCCTGATACCGACCTACGCAGCGTCACCCGCCCGCGAACCTCCCCGCTGTTAACCGCATTCACGCGGTCGAACGGCGAGGTAGTCCACGTCTGGACGACCTTCAGCGCCGATCAGGTCGATTTGGATTACAGCGACCCGGCGACGCTGATGCGTATTCTTGAAGTGCTGCTCTTTTATGTGCAGCAGGGCGCATCCGCTATCCGGTTGGATGCCATTGCCTATATGTGGAAGGTGGCGGGAACGACCTCGATTCACTTGCCAGAAACGCATTACATTATCCAAGTGATGCGAGCGGCTTTGGATATGGTCGCGCCAAACGTGATCTTAATAACGGAAACGAATGTGCCACATGCCGAGAACATCTCGTACTTCGGGGATGGCAAAATACCTGAAGCACAGTTGGTTTACAACTTCACGCTGCCACCGCTGCTGTTCTACACCATGACCGTTGGGGATGCGTATAAACTCAGTGAGTGGATCAACACACTGCACACGCCATATGACCGAACAACCTTCTTTAACTTCACTGCCTCGCACGATGGTATCGGCGTGCGTCCAGTTGAGGGCATCCTGAACGAGCCGGAACTGCAACAGCTCATCAACAAGGTCGAGTCTAGCGGCGGATTGGTTTCCTATAAGGCGAACAGCGACGGTTCGAAAAGCCCTTATGAGTTGAACATCACATACGTAGATGCCATCATCGACCATAACGAGCCGCAAGACAGCCAAGTCGCCCGTTTCTTGCTTTCGCAGGCGATAATGCTCTCGCTGGCTGGTGTACCGGCGATTTACATCCACAGCCTGATTGGTTCGCACAACGACCTTGAAGGGGTGAAAACGGCGGGGTATCCACGAGCGATTAACCGGCGCAAAATTGATGTCGGCGAAGTGAATAGTGAGATGGATGATCCGACCAGTTTCCGCGCAGGAGTCTTTAACGGCTATAAACACTTGATCGAGACGCGGATACAATCCCCGGCGTTTCACCCGAACGGCGAGCAGCATGCACGGATACTGGCTGATGGGAAGGTGTTGGTGCTTGAACGGAAGTCACCCGATCACAGCGAGCATGTGGTGTGTACGTTCAACATCAGCCCCGAACCACAAACGGTTGAACTTCAATTTGCGGCGACGACCGATTTACTGAACAATGAAGCCTGCACACAACAGATCAGCCTCGCGCCTTACCAAGTGCGCTGGCTGCGCGTACAAAATTAGCTTTTCTCACTCACGTCAAAGGACAGATCGTGACATTTTCCGAACGCCTTCATAACCGCATTGACCTCACGCATATTCCGTTTACCGACCGGGGTACACGGCTCATGCTGTTTCGACGGGAAAATGAGTTGTATATCCGGCTGGCGGAACGGTGGGAGAAAATACAAAGCCGAACCGGACACTACCGTCTGCGTCCACCTATCGTCAAGGAGTTCGCCTTCCTTGATGATGAGGGGCAGCCGATGCCGTTCGAGGTCGAAAGCTACCCTCATATCACCAAGATTGTCACTGCCAAGGGGTCGTTTGACTTCGTGTTCACCGACACGGAAACGCTGCTGATGCGGATGCCAGCCGGCAAGCACCAGATTCAATTTACGGCACAGGCTGAACGTGGGCAGATCGGACGGCGCGGTGGTGATTTACACGGCTTCCGCAACATCGCCTACACGACCAACACCAAGCTGACCTCCAACGAGATGAGCCTGATGCCCGACGAATGGTATAAGGTCAAGGTTGGCGTTGAGGTTGAACGCGGTAACGTGTTCCTGATGAACATCACCCCGCGCCTCGGTTTTAACCGTTCGATTCCTGACCCGCAGCACGAAATTGAAGCCGCATATTCCCGCTGGGAACACTGGTTTAAGATCGCCCCGACTGTGTTGGAGGAATACCTATCGCAGTATGACTATGCGTGGTGGGTAATGCGAGCGGGGTTACTCAGCCAACGGTTTTACTTCACGCGCGAGGCACTTTCGCCCTCGAAGATCCATTATGTCGGTGTGTGGCAGTGGGATCAGTTCTTCCACGCGCTGGCGTTCCGGCATGTGGACACCCGATTGGCGGAAGACCAACTGCGTATCGTACTCGATCACCAACGCGCCGACGGAATGCTGCCGGATGCAATCCATGACGAAGGGTTGGTCACACACTTGACGCTGCCGGTAGAGGCAGACGTGACCAAACCGCCGCTGGCGAGTTGGGCGGCGTTGAAAGTGTTCGAGATTTCGCAGCACCACGACTTCCTTGAAGAAGTGTATGAACCGCTGACTCACTGGCATGACTGGTGGATTACGCATAACAGCGACAATGAAGGCTTGTGCGAATATCACCACCCCTTCTCATCGGGGTTGGATGACAGCCCGTTGTGGGACAGCGGGATGCCCGTCACCTCGCCCGACTTGAATACCTATATGTGCGTGCAGCAGGAATCGCTGGCGCAGATCGCCGACATCATCGGACGACCGGAAGACTCGGTACGGTTTAAGGCGATGGCAAAGCAAACCGCCCAAAACATGATCAAGGCGCTGTGGGATGAAAAGCGCGGTATGTTTATGGCAAAGCATAATAGTGAGGTTATTCCGGTGGTGTCGTTGTTTAGTTTGATGCCGCTGTGGACAGGCCAACTGCCAGAGCATATCCAAAACTCGCTGCTGAACCATCTGGTTGACCCTGCCTTATTCTGGACACAGTATCCACTGGCGACGGTCGCGACAACCGACCCGACGTTTGACCCGATGCAAATGTGGCGTGGGCCATCGTGGATGAACATCAACTATCTGTTTGTCGAGGCGCTTAAACGGATCGGCAAAACCGAGTTGGAAAGCAAACTGCGGCGAGATACGCTGGCGACCATCATGCAGCAGCGGGATATTTATGAGTACTACAACCCGATCACAGGCGAGCGACCACCAAAGGCCGCACCGATTTTTGGTTGGACTTCCGCTGTGTTTATTGATCTCGCCATTCAGGAAACGCAAGCGGCTACCCAAAAGACATAAAACCAAAGGGAGAAACGCGACTCTTACATCTGGTGTGCGTAGTAGGTCGTGTAGGATAGATAGGTGACTACGAGCAACCGGATAACAGACATGGCAGACCTGATTAACCAGATCGTGATTTTTCTTGAGCAAATTGTGCTGGCGTTCGGCTACCCCGGCATGTATGCGGTGCAAGTTCTCGAAAACGTGCTTACACCGATCCCGACCGAACCCATCTTGCCGATGGCGGGTATGTTGGCGGCGCAAGGCAAAATGAATTTACTCGCCATCTGGGCGGCAGCGGTAGCGGGCAGCACAACCGGTTCATTCATCCTATATCAAATTGGCAAACGGGCGGGTGAACCAGCCGTCAGGGCGCTCATCCGGCGGTGGGGAACCTACATGGGCATGAACGAACCGATGCTCGACCGTGCGGTTGTGCTGTTCAATCAATATGGTGGGTGGCTGATCTTTTTTGGGCGCTTTCTGCCCGTTGTGCGGCCTACGCTGTCCCTCGTCGCGGGTATGAGCCACCTGCCCCTACGAATATTTATTCCGTTTACGGCGTGCAGCACCTCATTCGCTATCGCTATCTACCTAATACTGGGCTATATCCTCGGTGAGAACTGGCGTTCGATACTCAGCCTCATTCAGCAGTTTGAACCGCTGATTATCGTCGTCGGTGTAGTGGTTGGCATCGCGGTCGTGGCCTACGTGGTGTGGCGGTGGACGAAGATACGGGCGATGCGGCGGATACCAGAAGGCTTGGAATAGCACCTTTAACGGACGGTGTTCGGGTCGATGACGTACTCCCACCAATTCCACGAGATGCCGTTACGCTCGCCGACGATGTGCGGGAAGCGTTTGAACCACCATTTATGATGAGCGCGAATTTCCCCGTTCCCCCAATCAGCACAGGTGACAATGCGGGGTTCGCCGTTGAGATCGGGAAAATTCAGCCACGTATCACAGCGGCTGGGGACGGGGGTATGGTTGCCCCAATCGTAGTCACGCTGGCTGTTGGGGGCGAAGTGAACGTTCCCCGCTTCGGCACGACCACGATCTTTTTTGTCGTAGCGGGTGAACTTCTCAAAGAGGTTGGCTTCGCCGCGTGTGTTCTCGAAGACTTTATATAAGATCGACTCGGCTCGGTGGCCTAAGTCTTCGAGCATTTCGCCCACGCCGCGCTCGAAGTTAAAGCCCATGATGACGAAGCGGCGGTTCGCCCGTTCGGTTCCGGCTAAAGGCGGCGCGTTACACCAGAACGCGCCCGGCCCGCACATGATCGACTCCCAGTAGCCGCCGTAGGGATGACCGAACAACCACACTTCATCAATCGCGCCGGCGTTGATACGCTCAATCATCTGAAACTCGCGCACGAGTTCGAGATAATCGACACCATCAGGGTCATGGAAGCTGCGATTGCGCCACGCCTCCAAGTAGGATTGTTCGGTATAGCGGAAGCCATCCCGTTTGAGGGGGTACGAATCCACGACGAGATGTTCGACAACATGATAGTTGGCGTACCCGTAGCTGATTTCACGGATGTCGTCGGCATAACCCCGCGCAAGCTGCTCTGAGTCGTTCCAGCGAAAGTGTTCTTTGAGCGTCCGGTTCCCTTGCGAGCGCAGCACCGGATTATGGGTAATCGCCAACACGTTCCGGTGGATTGGCGTGGGCAGTGCCATATCCCCACGCGGGGTTTGCGGGAGCGGTTCCGGTTTCGCAAACAGATTACGCAGCCAGCCTTCCATACGTCACCTTTTAAGACTTGAGACGATAGCCAACCCCCGGCTCGGTCAAAATGAGCTTGGGGAGTGTCGGGTCGTCTTCCAACTTTTGGCGCAGTTGAGCAAAGTATACCCGTAAGTAGTGCAGCTCATCCACGTACTCCGGCCCCCACACTTCTTTCAGGATTTGGCGATGCGTCAGCACCTTGCCGGAATGTTGAATGAGCAACCGCAGCAGCGCGTACTCGGTCGGGGTGAGCTTCACGGGTTCGCCGTTACGGGTCACGATGCGGCGCGAAAAATCCACCTGCACGTTACCGAGTGTGAAAACGGCCGTTTGCTCCTGCGGCTGGGCATGACGCTGGGCGACACGTATCCGCGCGAGAAGTTCGTCGGTGCTAAAGGGCTTGGTGAGATAATCGTCCGCACCCGCATCCAAAGCCGCGATTTTGTCACGGTCGGCATCCCGCACCGAGAGGATAATCACGGGGATTTTCGTCCACTCGCGCAGACGGTTTAGCACTTCCATGCCATCCATATCCGGCAAGCCCATATCTAAGATCACCAAGTCGGGGCGTAGTTGGGCGGTTTTGTTGATCGCATCCTGCCCATTATCGGCTTCGTGAATATGATAGCCGTTGGCTTCTAAACTCACACGCAGGAAGCGGCGAATTTGCAGCTCATCATCAACAATCAGGACTTGTGGCCCATCGGTCATAGTGCAGCCTCTCTTACAGGGGGGGGTGGGGTATCGGCGGGAATGCGGATGAGGAACCGTGCGCCGCCTGACGGCTGGTTGCTTGCGGTGAGCGTGCCACCATGCGCTTCCACCAAACCCCGACAAATTGATAATCCTAAACCGGTGCCACCGGTAGCAGTACCGGGGACACGATAAAACTTTTCAAACACACGCTCGACATCCTGCGGGGGTAAGCCCTGCCCGTTGTCGGCAATCGCAATCGTTAGCCATTGGCCTTCGACAGCGGCGGAAAGTTCGATCTGCGTTCCGACGGGTGTGTAGTTACAGGCGTTATCCAGCAGGTTCACAAGTACCTGCTCCATCATCACAAAGTCCATACGAACGAGCGGTAAATCCGGCGCGATGTGAATGCTGATGGGGCGTTCCTCAAAACATTTATCACCGCGTTTGACGGCAACACCGATTACATCGCTGACATCGCACCAATCGCGCTTGAGTTTGAGCCGACCGGAGTCGAGGCGGGACATATCCAGCAAGTTCTCGACAAGCCGGTTCAGACGGTCGGCAGCATCATGAATATCGTGGCTGAGTTGGGTTCGTACCGTTTCGCTCGAACCCGTATGCGGGTCAAGCAAGCCGCTGGACGCGCCAGTAATCGTCGCGATGGGCGTACGCAGTTCGTGCGAAATCGAGTTCAGCAGCGTGGTATACAAACGCTCGGACTCCTGCAACATGGCGGCTTGTTCAGCGGCTTCGTCCAAGAGTTCGCGCTCGATGACCAGCGCAATCTGGTTGCTGAAGGTTTCGAGGAGAGCTTCCTGCTCGAAAGACAAACGCTCGCTCTGATGGGTGCGGATGCCGATCACCCCGACGGTACGGTTGGGGGTGAGCAGCGGCAGGAACTGGGCCGTGGCAAGCGGCAGGGTGTTGGTAAAGCGTCCGGCGGATTTCCCATTTTCAAAAACCCAGATTGCTACGCTGTAATCTTTTTCATCAAGCGTCAGGGTGCTGGAGGGATGGCTC
This sequence comes from Chloroflexota bacterium, assembly GCA_020161935.1. GTDB lineage: Bacteria > Chloroflexota > Anaerolineae > Aggregatilineales > Phototrophicaceae > CFX2. Next base: position 140,570 of record JAIUNI010000005.1, on the reverse strand, counting down.
ATCCGTTCCAGCTTACCGTTCTGAGGCAATAAGATAGCGACTTGGGCATCGAACACACCCGCAATCTGGCTCACGCCCATCCGCAGGACATCTTCCATGTTGACGGCTGTGGCGACCTCGTGGGCGAGTGTGTAAAGGGCAAGGGTACGGTCGGCGTTATAACTTGCCTGCCGTTCCTGCGTGCGAATACGCGCGGTCAAGTTGCCGGTGAGAATGGCGATCACAAAATACATGATGAACAGAATGACATCGTGTACCTGCGAGATATGGAAGGTAAAACGCGGGGCGATGAACAGGAAGTTCCACGAAACCGCGCTGAGTGCCGCCGCGACCAACGCTGGCCCACGTCCTAAATAAACAGCGATGAGTAGAACGGCAAAGAGTTCGGTTAAACCAACCGCTTGATAGCCCAGCCACGGCAGCGCCATCAGATCAATGCCGGTCAAGATCGCAATCACGACACTTGCAATCAGATACTGCTTCCAAGAGGAGTTGCGAATGGGCTGCGGCAGACGTAACCCTGAGGTGGTTTCCTCCACCTTATCGCCAGTGACTACGAAAATATCAATATCGCCGCTGGAGGCCACCAACTTATCAACCAATGAGCCGCCACGATACAAACGCTGCCAGCGGGCGCTCATTGGCTTGCCCACGACCACCTGCGTCACATTCCGCTGGCGGGCGATTTGCAGGAGCGCACCGGATAAGTCGCTGCTGGCGCTCACCAGCACTTCCCCACCGAGGTCACGGGCGAGGGCGAGGTTGTCGGCAAGGCGAGCTTTGGCTTCCGGCGAGAGGACGCTGGGTGTTTCGATGTAGACAGCAATCCACGGCGCTTCGAGGTTATAGGCGATACGGCGCGTCCAGCGGATAAGCTGCTCGGAAAATGGACTGGGGCCGACCGCGACCATCAGGTGTTCGCCGGATTTCCACGGGCCGGGGATGCTCTTGACCTGCATGTAATCGTGGAGCTGATGATCGACATGCTCGGCAGTCAGGCGCAGCGCCATCTCACGCAGCGCGGTCAGATTGCCTGTGCGAAAGAAATTGCTGGCCGCTGTTTCAACCCGATCCGCCGTGTAGACTTTACCTTCCGCCAAGCGTTTCCGCAGGTCATCCGGCGAGAGGTCGATCAGTTCGATCTCATCGGCATATTCGAGGATCGAGTCGGGAACCGTTTCTTGAACCGTGATGCCGGTGATCTGGCGAACCGTATCCGCGCGGCTTTCGAAGTGCTGCACGTTGACGGTCGTCCAGACGTTGAGACCAGCTTCGAGCAGTTCGATGACATCTTGATAGCGCTTGAGGTGGCGCGCGCCGGGGGCGTTGGTATGCGCCAGCTCATCGACCAGCACCAACGCCGGCTTACGGGCGAGGATGGCATCGGTGTTCATCTCGTCAATAGTCGTGCCACGATAGTCCAGCTTTTGACGCGAGATGACTTCCAAGCCGTGTAAGAGGGCTTCCGTTTCGGCGCGTTTATGGGTTTCGACGTAACCCACGACGACATCTACCCCTTCGGCTTTACGCTGACGCGCATAATCCAACATGGTGTAGGTTTTGCCCACGCCAGCCGCCATACCAAAGAAAATTTTGAGTTTCCCACGCTGCTGACGGTTTTCATTCTTCTGAACAGCCGCCAGCAGCTTATCGGGATCAGGTCGATACTCGCTCATAGGATTATTGTAGCTTATCCAGTGCGATATTGAGCAGCAGGACGTTCACACGCGCTTCGCCCAAGATACCTAACTGGGGGGCTTCGATTGCCTGTTCCACTAACGTGGTAACTTCTCCTGCATCCATCCCCCGCGCTTCGGCTACCCGCGCCACCTGCAACCATGCCGATTCGGGGCTGATGTGCGGGTCAAGACCGCTGCCGGAGGCGAACAGCATATCGGACGGCACAGTCACACTATCCGGCAGGTTATTGGCTGTGCGGAAGTCCGCTTCGCGCTGGGCAACCGTATCCGCCAAGGTTTGGCTGGTCGGCCCCAGGTTGCTGCCGCTGGAAGGCAGCGGGTTATAGCTCACGGCTGACGGACGCGACCAGAAGTAGCGCGGGTCGGTGTTGGTTTGCCCGATGAGTGACGAACCCACCGTTTGACCATCGACAGTCACGAAGCTGCCGTTGGCCTGTGCCGGAAAGACGGCCTGTGCCGCCAGCGTGACGGCGAGGGGATACAGGATACCGGTAATGAGGGTAAAGATCACCAGCATCATGACTGCTGTTTTCAACTGCTTGACCATGTTGGGCTTCCTTCGCTTCTTAGTTCAGATGCAGGGTGTCGTCGGATTCGTGGGTACCTTCATGCTGCATCTGGATACGATCTTCATCATAGAATTCGGTGACGGGCGGCAAGGCGGCTCTGGCTTCTTGATAGGATTGTCTCGCAATACCAGCCTGATTGGCATTCAACCACAGGGCGATGCCCCCATAGGCCGCAATCAACCACACAATCAACGCGGCTTGGTTGGTCGGCGGGAACAGGAACAAGGCTGCACAGGCTGCCGCTACAAACAGGTACAATTTCTGCCATTCGATTTTGCGAGACATGCTAAACCTCCTACGCCAGACTCAGCGCCGAAATGACAATATCGATCAATTTGATACCAATGAACGGCACCAACAACCCACCCAACCCAAACACCAGCAAATTACGCCGCAGGACCGCTGTCGCGCCCATTGGCTTATAGCTGACACCCCGCAGCGCCAGCGGCACCAGAGCGATGATGATGAGGGCATTGAAGATGGTCGCGCTGAGGATGGCACTCTGCGGCGAGGCCAAGCCCATGATGTTCAATCCCGCGAGCGGCCCTACCCCGCCACCCACCGCGTACAACGTACCAAACAAGGCGGGGATGATGGCGAAGTACTTGGCGACATCGTTGGCGATGCTGAAAGTGGTCAACGCGCCACGGGTCATCAGCAGTTGCTTACCGATTTCCACGACTTCGATCAATTTGGTTGGGTCGCTGTCGAGGTCAACCATGTTGCCTGCCTCACGCGCGGCCTGTGTACCGGTGTTCATCGCCACGCCGACATCGGCCTGTGCCAGCGCGGGGGCATCGTTCGTGCCGTCACCGGTCATGGCGACTAAGTGACCGCCCGTTTGTTCTTGACGGATACGCTTGAGCTTGTCCTCCGGCGTGGCCTGCGCCATGAAGTCATCAACACCGGCTTCGGCAGCAATCGCGGCTGCGGTTAGCGGGTTGTCGCCCGTAATCATGACGGTGCGAATGCCCATCTTGCGGAGCTGGGCGAAGCGTTCGTTGATGCCACCCTTCACAATGTCCTTGAGCTGGATAACACCCAACACCTGACTGTCTTCCGCGACGACCAGCGGCGTACCACCGGACTTGGCGACGGTATCGACGCTGGACTGCACTTCGCCCGGATAGAAGCCACCTAACGCCTCGACGTGTTTGCGTACTGCGTCAGCAGCACCCTTGCGGATGCAGCGGGGCGGCTGACCATCGACCGCCGCGAAATCGACACCACTCATGCGGGTCTGGGCGGTGAAGGGGATGAAGTCGGCTTTGAGGTCAGCCAGTTCACGGCCGCGCAGACCGAACTTTTCTTTCGCCAACACCACAATCGAGCGGCCTTCCGGCGTTTCATCCGCCAGCGACGAGAGCTGCGCGGCATCTGCAAGCTGCATCTGGTCGACATTGGGTGCTGCGTAGAAAGCGGTAGCCATACGGTTGCCGAGGGTGATCGTGCCGGTTTTATCGAGCAGCAGCACGTCAATATCACCTGCCGCTTCGACCGCACGACCACTGGTCGCCAGCACGTTACGTTGGATCATGCGATCCATACCGCTGATACCGATGGCACTGAGCAAGCCGCCGATGGTGGTGGGGATGAGGCACACGAGCAAGGCGATGAGTACCGGAACGGTCGCGTTTGTGCTGCCCGTCAGGCCGGAAGCCTGTTCACTGTAGACCGCGAAGGGCTTGAGCGACACCACCGCCAGCAGGAAGATGATGGTGAGACCAGAGAGCAAGATCGTCAGCGCGATCTCGTTGGGTGTCTTTTGGCGTTTCGCCCCTTCAACCAGCGCGATCATTCGGTCAAGGAAGGTGCTGCCCTGCTCGGACGTAATCCGCACGACAATGCGGTCACTGAGGACGCGCGTACCGCCGGTTACGGCGCTGCGGTCACCACCACTTTCGCGGATGACCGGAGCCGACTCGCCGGTAATGGCGGATTCATCGACGCTGGCGATACCTTCAACCACTTCACCGTCACCGGGGATCACATCACCAACCTCGGCGACGATGAGATCACCCTTCTTGAGTTCGGTGGCAGCGACCTTTTCTTCCTTATTACCGGATAGGCGGCGTGCCATCATCTGCGTACGTGTTCTACGGAGACTGTCGGCCTGTGCTTTACCGCGACCTTCGGCCATCGCTTCGGCGAAGTTCGCAAACAGCACGGTAAACCACAACCAGAGCGTGATTTGCACGTTGAAGCCCCGTTCGGTTGTGCTGCCGGATACGAGATCACGGATGACGATGAGGGTGGTCATGAGTGCGCCGACAGCAACCACCAGCATGACCGGATTTTTGACCTGCTGACGCGGGTCGAGCTTACGAAAGGCATCAGCCGCCGCACGGCGAACGATGGCACTTTCAAACAACGGGCGAGACTTCGCAGCGATTTTGGTTTCCATGATGTAATTGATCTCCAAACTTAGAATGTGCGTCCGGCATTCATGAGCAACTGCTCGACAATGGGCCCCAGCGATAGCGCGGGGAAGAACGTCAGCGCACCGACAATTAGGATAACGGCGACCAGCAGCACACCGAACAAGAGACCATCGGTCGGGAATGTACCGGGTGACGGCGGTGCGACCTTCTTCCCCACCATGCTGCCCGCGATGGCGAGCGCCGGTAGGATGACCCCGAATCGCCCCACCCACATGGTTAACCCAAGCAGGATGTTGTAGAACGGAACATTGGCGTTCAGACCTGCGAAGGCGCTGCCATTGTTACCGGCTGCCGAGGTGAAGGCATACAGCATTTCGCTGAGGCCATGTGCGCCAGCATTCGCGCGGCTGGATAAACCTGCATCGGTGACAGAGGCCAGCGCGGTAAAGAGCAAGATAGCGGCGCTGGGCAGGAGGATGGCAAGAATAGCCATCTTGATTTCCCACGATTCGATCTTCTTGCCGAGGTATTCGGGCGTGCGACCGACCATCAAACCGGCGATAAATACGGTGAGGATAACGAAGATCAGGATGCCGTAGAGACCTGCACCCACGCCACCGAACACCACCTCACCGAGCATGATGTTGAGCATGGCGATGCCACCGGCCAGCGGGCTAAAGCTGCTATGCATGGCGTTCACAGAACCGTTGGAAGCGGCAGTCGTCACAGAACCCCACAGGATGCTGTTGGCGATACCGAAGCGCACTTCCTTCCCTTCCAGCATGGCAGCCGTACCGTAGACTGGATTCCCGCTGTACTCGGAAATGAGCATGACCGTAAGACCCGCCAGCAGCAGTACCAGCATGACCCCAAAGATGACCCAACCCTGCTTCTGTGAACCGACCATCTTGCCGTAGGTATAGGTCAGTGCAGCGGGGATGACCAAGATCGAGAACACCTGCAAGAAGTTGCTGAGAGCGTTCGGGTTCTCGTACGGATGGGCGCTGTTGGTATTGAAGAAGCCACCACCGTTCGTCCCCAACTGCTTGATGGCAATCTGAGAAGCGGCTGGCCCCTGCGGCAGTGCCTGTGTTTCACCTGCCAGCGTTGTCACTTCAACGGATGGGGAGAAGTTTTGGACGACACCCTGACTGACGAGCACGACCGCTAAAACAATCGAGAGTGGTAACAGGACATAGAGCGTACTGCGGGTCATATCCACCCAAAAGCTGCCGAGGGTGCTGGCGGTACGGCGTACCAAACCGCGTGTGAGGGCGATGACCACCGCGATACCAGTCGCAGCGCTGACGAAGTTTTGTACTGCCAAGCCGAGCATCTGTGTGAGCTGGCTCATGGTGGTTTCACCGGCATACGACTGCCAGTTGGTGTTGGTCATGAAGCTGGTCGCGGTGTTGAAAGCCAACGCCGGTTCAACATTCGGCAGGCCAGCCGGGTTTAACGGCAGCGCCCCTTGAAAAAGCTGAAGCAGCAGGACAACCACGAAGCCCATCACGTTGAACAGCAGCATCGCCAGCGTATACTGTTTCCAGTTCTGTTCTTCGTCGGCGATGATACCGACCAGCCAATAGATGCCGTTTTCGACCGGACGCAGCACCGGAGTCAACAGATTACGCTCAGCCGCAAAAACCCGCACCATGAACCCGCCCAGCAGCGGCACACAGGCAATCAGCAAGCTAAAGTAGAGGATGATTTGTAGCAGTTCGAGGGCGGACATACTTAAAACCTCTCAGGATAGAGGAGCGAGTAAACGAGATAAATGAGGAGCGAGAGCGCCACAAGGCCAGCCAACACAAGTTCGAGATCCATAACAGGACTCCTTACAACCATTCACAGGACTCATTATCAAACTTTGCAGGTCAAAAGGGGGTCAGGGTTCGAAGCAAACACATCAAGGAAAGATCAAGAGGCTGATTTTGGCTTTGATGCCATCTTGATATAAGCCGATGGGGGTAACTTGCGGGGGTATAACCACAGCCCTATAATGAAGCCCATGACGAAATCAAACGCACGCTCCCACTTCTTTGTCAGTTACAGCCGCAGTGACCGGATCGCGGTCGATAAGCTGATCGCGGATCTGCGCCAGCGCGGGTATACACTGTGGGTTGATATTGACGAGCGCGGCATCGAACCCGGTGAGGACTGGCGTAACGAGCTAGCGAAACAGATGTCGGCAGCGGAGTGCGTGATCGCCTGCGTGTCACCGGACTTCCTCGAATCGTCCCACTGCCGCGCGGAAATTGAACAGGCGCAGCGGGAAAACAAACGGATTTTCCAAGCGATTGTCCGGCGGCTGAATAAAGACCAATCGCTCAAAGACTTCAACATTGACCACCTGCAATATGCGGATTTGACCATCAACTATGAAGATGGCTTACGCAAGCTGCTGGTGGCGCTCCCGCCTCCACAAGCACCCCTCCGCAACATCACCAAGAAGGTGGGCATCATTGCGGGGGTACTGGCGGTTATCGCGCTGGCGTTCATTGGCGTGATGCTGGCGGTACGCGGCGGGATCAGCAGTATTCAGCCAACCATTACCCCATTACCTCCAACAGCGACCGTCGCGCTCCAAAATTTCGATGTCAGCGTGGTGGTGAGTTACTTCGTGGTGGACGCGCCGGACGCGGTAACGCAAGCCGACGCGGACGCACTGATCGAACGGTTTAGTAAGGCGCTCGACCAGCAGCTTGCATCCGAAATCGGCAGCAGTTCACTCAACCTGAGTTATAAGCTGGATGGGCCGACGGATGTGCCGCGCATCACAGGCAAGGATGCACAGGCACGACAGCAGGCGGCGATTGCCCTGCTCGACGCGCGACAGGCGAAGGTCGCGATTTATGGAGTGATCGCCTACGACGAGGCGACCCGACAAATGCAGCTTCAGCCGGAGTTTTATATCGCGGCTGACCGCTACTTTAACGACGCGCAAGACCTGACGGGCAGTTATCAATTCGGGCGGGCAATACCGGCAGACTCGTTGGACGAACGCGGGAAGCTCGGCGCACGGGTCACGGCCTTGTCGTACATCATGACCGGCTTGTTCGAGCATATGACACGGCAGTACGACAGCGCACTCGACTCTTACCAAGCGGCTCTGGATACACCGAACTGGGATGAGGCAGACGGTAAAGACATCCTGTATATGCTGATCGGCAACAGCCGAATGAAACTGGCCGAGGAAGCAGCACGGCAATGTGACCGAGGGACGGTGCTTGAACAGACCGACTCGGCGGAAACGGCGTACAACGAGAGCACGACGATTAACAACGAATACCCACGTGCCTTCGCGGGGCTGGCGAACGTGTACGCGGTACGGGCGCTCTGGCTGCCGGAGGATAACGACGGATGCGCCAGCCGGAAGCTCAATTTGGGGGCGCTCCAAGAGGCGGCGGGTTATCTACAACTGTATGAGGAGTTCGCGGGAAACACACCGGAGCAGGATTTGGGTGTCTGGCGCAAGATGCTCCTCACCGAAGTGCAGGTTCACTTCCTGCTGTGGGCGGCACAAGACCGGGCGACCCGGCTGGATGACACGAATCCCGAATACGCAGCGATGAACTCGGCTGTCGAGAAGATTATCCAGCGGTATTCGAGCAACAGCGACAGCACATGGGCGAACCCCGTGATGGAAGCCTATATCTTCCGTGGGCAAGCACACTACGCACGGGCGCAGTTCCGGGATGCGCTGGATGATTACCGCGCGGCGCTGGGCGTTTACGACAACGTGAGCGAGGACGCGAGTATTCAAACGCAACTGCTCGCGCCGGAACGGGCGATGACGGTTTACGGGTTGCAGGGTGATGCGTTTTTCCAGTTAGGCAGCTATCAAGAAGCCTCGAACGCTTATTACCAAGCCCTGACGATGGCGCGGGATTTAGCGGTTGAGGGGTCGATAGCCTCGTATGAGGAACGGCTGAAACGAGCAGATACATTCGGCACGGCGACACCGACGCGCATCCCACCGACGGCTGAGGCGACAGGGGAAAGCTCACCGGAGATCACGGTCACTTCCACCGAGCCAGCACAGGAAGCGTCAACAGTGATACCCGAAGCGACATTAGAAGTAACAGCAACGACATCCTCATAACCAGAATGGGCGAAGGGGAACGATGATGAATAAACGAGTATTTGGCGCGATCAGCCTGTTATTGACAGCCATGATGGGGGGCGTGTTCCAGCTTTCGGCACAGACCGCGACCCCGACCGTTTCCCCGACACCGACCCGAACGCTAGCGCCGACCCGCGCGGCCTTCCCCACGCGAACCGCCACCCCGACCAACTTGAACGACACGCTGGAAATCGACCTCGGTGATGATTTCTCACCGGATTTAGTGGCAGCGGTCGGGATTGGAACAGGCGGACAGCGACCGTTCTTGAACTGCGCCTTAGAGCTACAGGCGGGCAGTTTGTTCAGCGACTTTGGCCCGCAGGACGTACAGGATATTCCTGACTACCGCGTGATGCTGCCCTCGATTTGCTCGGACGTAGAGATTAAGGCCGAGGATGTGCGGGTTTATGCACCGGACAGCACACAGGTACAGCCAGCCGTGTTCAGCCAGATTGACGTGGACAACGGGGGCGTGACCAAGTACATGGCGGGGCTGCCTCTGGGGGCGTTCCTGACACCCGGACGCTGGCTCATGCACCTGATGTCTCCATTTGAGTACGACCTTTACATCACGATACCGGATATTAGCCAGACGATCTTCCTGCGCGGGACGCTCTCAACCGGTATTCTGGCGGGTTTCCAGCCGTTCGAGCAGGTACGGGCGTTCGCCTATAACGCGGTCAACGGCGGGTTGGATGGGTGGCAGTTCACCAAGAGTTTCGAGTTCGGGGTCAACCAGTTCGGTTTCCGGGTGGTCAGCCTCGACAACCTCCAAAACACCTCGATTATTTTCGTCGGGCAGCAGGGGAGCGTTTACATCTCGAACGCGGCTTTTCAGGGGAACGGCCCCGATCAAGACGCGCGATTTATTGACCCCGGTATTATCGCGAGCGTGTGGGCGGCACAGCCCCTACAGCCGGATGTGTTCCCCACAGCCAACGGGAGCGTGACCGAGCGGACGGATGCTTATGGCGTGGTGCAGGTTTTGGTGCCAGCGGGATGCTTTACGATGGGCAGCGACGTGCTGGCGGACATCAACAACCAGATCAAGGGACACAGCGCACGGATGGTGTGTATCTCCCAGAGCTATTGGATCGACAAATATGAGGTGAGCAACGCCGAGTGGGAGCAGTTCCGCCTCAACACGGGTTCACCATTGGCGGATATACCGAGCTACCAGACTTCGACCCAACCGGATACCCCGCGTGTGGGTATGACGCTGGAGGAAGCACAGGCGTATGCCCAGTGGCGCGGTGGGCATATCCCGACCGAGGCCGAGTGGGAGTACGCGGCGCGTGGGCCGAACTCCACCTTGTACCCGTGGGGGGATGCGTTCGGCGGGCAGGCGAACGTGTACGGGACGGCGGGTGGTACGGTTCCGGTGAGCCGTTACCCCGAAGGTGTGAGCTGGGTGGGCGCGTTCAACATGGCGGGGAACGCGGGCGAGTGGGTTTCTGACTGCTACGATGCTAATTATGACGCGCTGTTGGTGACGACTGATCCGGTGGGGCCGTGCTACGGAACGAACGAGATGGTCAAGGGCAGCTCGTTCGGCTTCAACAGTTATCCGGCGCAGTCGGCGTATCGTTTCGTGAACCCGATTGACCAGCGCTGGTTCGATGTCGGGCTGCGGGTGGTGTCTTATTAGAGTACTGAGTTCTGAGTTCTGAGTTCTGAGTGCCAAGTACTGAGTAAAAGGCAAAGACGAATCGCCAAGCACGCCAAGAAAGATAGAGAACGCCAAGGTATTCGTTATCAGTGAGTCGTCAGTGCGATTTTGGCTGGCGACTTTTGATTCGCACTAAAAGACCCTTGATTCAGAAAATTCGTCAAATTCTGCAATTTCGGAATCTCGTTTTCCGCAGTTTCGGAAGTTTTGACCTCAATGATGCTGTTGATGTTGTTGTTGCAGTTGAGAATCCTTGTATTTGTCGCAAATGTCGTCAGTGTCGTCAGTGTCGGTTATGTCAGGTGTGACATTTGGCAAATTTGGCACGTACCGAAGGCAGCAATTTCAATTGGCAAATTTTGTCCCATTCGTCGTTATCCTCGGCTAAGGAGTTGGCAAAGTTGGCGAAAATTCGTGTTTGGGACTGCCGCCGCCAAGATTGTCTAATTAGTTATCAGTTTTCAGTGAACAGTTATCAGTAAAAGCCAAATAGTAAGACTGCCAAGCAGATGCGGTTGTTAAGGGCGATTCTTTTTGCAGCGGCGGGCGGTGGGTTTGCTGCTGCAACATTTGCTGCAAAAAAGGGGCTTTAGTCGACAGTTATCAGGTGACAGTCAAATGCGAAACAAGCGGCAAATGCAGCGTAAGCGGCACGACAATTTGTGCGCGTTGGAGTGTGTGGTTGTTAAGGTACGGCGGAGACCCCCTCCGTCGCTATCGCGACACCTCCCCCGCAAGCGAGGGAGGATAGAAGTGTGACTGCTCCTATGAACAGGATAACAGAAGTAGCGGTCAAAAGGGTGAACATTTGTCAGAACATTTGGTCACTTTTAAGCGATGTTGGCGTTAACCTTTTGAGGGAGCGGGAATGTTAAGTAGGTTGGTCGATGGTTGGGAAATGGTTTGTGGCACAAACGGAAAATAAACCTAGAAAATAGTTTTAAGTTACAAGTTTCAAGTTCAAGGCAGGAAGGCGAAGCGGGAACACAGAGAAATGCTCCCGTATGGATACGAGTTTGGGCGATGATGATAAGGCATCAAGGTATGATGCTTATAGGTTCTTGAGGCGGAGGCGCACGAGAAGGTCGTTGAGGGGGGAATTGGCGGTAGGCGATTCTGGCAATTGGCTTTCGGTAAACGCAACCTCTAATAAGGTGGTGAGTCGTAGATATTCGCTTTCGTAGAGCGCCGTATCGGCTTCGGGTAGAGTGGATTGTTCAGCACCGGACAATTTACGGGCGATGAGGTCAGGAATATAAGGGAGCTTGTAGATGTCATTCAGGGTTACCAGATTAGACTCCACCTGCCCTGTTTTCATGAGATGAATACCGGTGAGCAGCACACGGAAAACGTAGAGCAAGGGTTTGACGCGGTGTGGATTTTCTTTGCTGAATAAACGCCACTCGGTTTTGACGAAGCCAAAATAATGATGAGCGTGGTGACGTGTGAGACAAGCGGGTACAAGTGAACGCAATTCTTCAAATTCCGGCGTGGTATGAATGACCAAAGGCGAGCAAATTTGCTCTAAAACATAGCCATTACGCTTGAGCAGCAGGTTGAAATACTTGTGAAGGTCATGCGTGACCAAGTCGATCTCTAACCCATCAACCACATCGGAGAAGTCAACCGTTTCGACTGGTTCATTCAAACTCACGATCTCGCGCACTGGCAAGATATGCGAACCACGCAAGTCGTAATCGGAATCCGGTGAGGGAAAGCCATAAAGATGTGCGCCGCTGATGGTAATAAAGAGCAGCGGATACGGTTGGGCGGCGACGACATCATAAAGGCGCTGGTCAAAATTCATGTGGCGCTCCGGCGGGCGTGTACGAGAAAAGCGTTGGCACGTTCGTAATCGGGACGATCCGGCAATTTGGTGGTTTCAAAAGCAGCGTCAAAATCTTTATGGAGTTGAATGCGCCATTGGTTGACCTCTGCCCACGGGAGCTGACCGTGACGAATGGCAAGCAGTTGGTCACGATGGCTTTCAACACGGACAGGGATATAGCGTTCCTGAAGGGCGAGAATGCCGGACAAGAGCAAACGAATAAGGTGCATGGCGTGTTTCCACTTAATTGTGCCGTGATTTTGTAAGTGATGCTCCAAGCGTTTGAACTGCGACATGACATAACCATTGTAGGTTTGATATATCATCTTCGAGACGAAGATTTCACGGATGGCAAGTAATTCTGACGCGAGAGGTGTTTGAAAATCCACGAGCGGCGTGTACAGGCATTCAAGAATATTGGGATTGGCCTTTAGCGCCAACAAAATGAACTTCTGAACCTCCCAATAACACTCCTGACGCTCATCATTTTCTAGCTGTTCCGGTACACCATAGAGTGACCAGTGTAAGTCAGCAGGTGGAAGGTAGAAGCCGCGCCAATCCGTATCTGACTGGTCGTTATCGAGACCATAAGCACGAGAGCCGGTAATACAGCGATAAACAATGTGCTTGTAAAGATCAACTTCATCAATATGATTGAAAGGTTCGAGTGGATTCTGAAATTCCTTACGCAGGGTGAAGTCTTTCCGAAACAGCATTAACTCGGTTTCATCCATGAAGCGCACACGGTAAGCATGGGTATTATCAACTGGCGCACGCACAACAATGCCGACAACCCCTTTGGCGAACAATACATCACCCGCATTGTTACGCACATCAACATTACAAACAACCTGTGTGCCAATGGGAACGATAAACCTGCTTGAATGTTCACTCATCAGGAATGATTTCCAACTTGCAATACATACCCCAAGCGCAGGGCGGCGGATTGGAGTAAGACGGAGGCATCGCGCAGGGCTTCGGCGAGGGGCATGGGGCGCGGCATGATGGGCATGACGGCCTGCATACCGGCTTCATGCAGGAGTTGGTCGGTGGTATTTAGGCTGCCGACGAGGGCAATGGTCGGGACACCATGTTCGCGGGCGCGGCGGGCAACCCCGATGGGGCCTTTACCGGAGACGGTTTGCGAGTCCATCTGCCCCTCACCGGTAATGACCAGATCGGCGGTGGCGAGGTGCGAATCGAAGCCGTTGGTATCGAGCAAGAGATCGACACCGGAGGCGATGCGACCACCGAGGAAGGCCAGTAACCCCGCCGACAGCGCACCCGCCGCGCCACCCCCCTCGCGGTTGGTGACATCCACGCCGATTTGGTCACGAACAATGGCGCAGAAGTGGCGGATATTGCTGTCGAGGATTTTCACCTCTTCGGGAGATGCGCCTTTTTGTGGGCCAAAAACCGCCGCCGCGCCATCGTCACCGACAGTCGGGTTGGTGACATCGGAGGCGATGATGAGTTCAACGGACTGCCAACGCGGATCGAGGGCGGACGTATCGACAGTCGCGAGTTCACTGAGGCCACCGCCGCCGAAGGGAATGGGCTGACCGGATGCGCCGAGCAAGCGGACACCGAGGGCTTGAAGCGCCCCTGCCCCCGCATCGACCGTGGCGCTGCCACCCATGCCGACGATGATGCGCTTGGCACCGGAGGCGAGTGCGGCTTGCAAAAGCTGACCTGTGCCGTAGGTGGTCGCCAGCAGCGGGTTGAGTTCGGTGGTGGTGAGCAGTTCAAGACCGGAGGCGAGCGCCATCTCAACCACGGCGGTTTGTCCATCGGGCAGGAGGCCGAAGGGCGCGGTGATGGGACGATTGAGCGGATCGACGGCTTCCACATTGACACGCCGCCCACCATCCGCAAGGAAGGCATCAAGCGTGCCGTTGCCACCATCGGCAATCGGCAGGATAACGAGTTCCGCGCCGAGACCAGATTCGGTTAGGCCAGCGGCAATCGCTTTTGCGGCGGCGGTGGCAGTGAGACTGTGCTTGAACGCACCGGGGGCGACGATCATTTTCATTTAGATGCCCAATTCAGGAAGGTGATTGTGCCTTCTTCGTGGAACGTTAGCTGGCGGCGGTTGCTGCCACGCCGGTCAACAATCCACACCTGCTGGATGAGATTCTCGTCCGCGCCGGAGTCGACATAGGCGATATAACCCGCATCGGGGCTGAGAACGGCCTGCGGGGTAAACTTGGCACCGGAGACGACCACGACTGCGCTGCCAACAGCCATATTTTGCAGTAAGACATCCTGTGCGCCGGAAGCTAAGACCAACTTACCATCCCGACTGAACCCCATCGTTTGAGCAAGGAATATCGTACCGCGCTGCTCGAACAAGGGGAGCGTGGTGAGATCGAGGGGCGATACGTACGACAAGGCACCACCGATGAGTGTGCTATCGTCGTCACGCTGGGTTTTGAGGTAGTAGAGGTCGGTGGTGGTCGGGCGGAAGATGGGCGCGAAATCTGGCCCGTAGCCCGACGGTTGGGTCAACGGCGGGTAGAGCTTACCGTCAGCGTAATCAACGGCATATACTGCGCCGGACGTGAGATAAAGCTGGGTGTTATCAGGCTTCCATGTCAGGCCAGTAATCTCATTGAACTCAGTTTGTACCAAGCCGCGCTGATGGTTGGCGACCGGACATTGATTGCTGCCGGCGAGTTCCACCGTGTAGATGCCGAGCGCACCATCAGGTGTTTCGGAGGCAGCGAAGGCGAGGATGCGGCTGTCGGCAGACCAGACCGGATACACGACACGGGCGAAGCCGAGGCAAGAGACGCGCACGGTACGGTACCACTGGTCGTCGGGGATGCCCTCGGTTTGGAGCGACATGGCGTAGACTTCGCGCACACCTTCGCCATCGTCAGCGGTGTAGGCGAGCCACTGCTCATCCGGCGAGAGCAGAAGATCAGCCGGTTTACCCCCGACGAGAATGAGTTCATCGCTTGAGCCATCCGCCGCGAGCATGGCTATCGAGTCACTATTGAAGCTGTAGTAGATGGTGCCTTCGATGGGCGGCGCGGTAATTATGGGCTGTGTGGGTAAGAGCGACTGCGTTGGCACAGCCGGAATGGGCGATGCTGTCCACGTCGGCGGGAGGCCGGTGGGCGCGTTCAGGGTGCTGAAGGCGACACTGGTGGCGGTGGTCAGAGCGGCAACTTCGGTTTGGCTGGCGACGGTGGCGGCGGCATTCGCGGTATCGGCGGCGCGGGTGGCGGCATCGTCCGTGGCGATGGTGTTTAGGTCGATGGCGGTCGGCAGCACGTCATTCGATGGGCCACAGGCGGCGAGCAGGACTAGGAGGAGCAAGGCAGTACTGAGTACAGAGTGCTGAGTCCTAAGTAAGGAGGCTTTTTGGAAAGCAATAAGCAACTTCATTTATATCGACCTTCAAGACGCTGCGAGTTACCATCTTTATTATAAACGGGAAGCGGCTCGAAGGCTTGTGATTACTCGAATAAGGACGGGTCGATGCGGACGAAGACTGAGTCGCCGAGGGCGGTCACTTGATCCGCCGTGCCGAGTTCACAGAGGACGCGGGTTTTGCGACCGACTTCGCCCTCGACCCATGCTTTGAGGTGGATAGTTTGATCCATCGGCGTGGGCTTGAGGTATTTGACACCGAGCGAGCCGGTGACGGAGGCGACAAGGGGCTGCGTGCCGGGTTCACGACCTTCGGCACGGTAGCCAAAGGCCATCGCCGTCCAGTTGGAGTGACAGTCGATGAGCGAGGCGATGAGGCCACCGTAAGCCGCATTTTTAAAGCCGGAGGAGAACTTGGCCTGCGGCTCGAACTGGCAAACAACGAATTGATTATCCTCCGACCAGTAGCTCTTGATGTGGAGGCCGTCGGGGTTGGAGGAGCCGCAGCCGTAGCACATGCCGGTGGGTAAGCAGATGTCTTGTAGGGCGAGCATGGGAGTCTCCAGTTTCAAGTTACAAGATTAAAGTTTTAAGTTGAGTGCAATACTAGTCGCCGAGCGACCACGCGGGTAAGGGTTCACGGTCGCCAGATGGGATTAGAGGCTTCGCCTGTCAATTTGGCAGTATTCTGTTTCTCAATATCATAAAGATAAATAGATTGTTCCCCCATTGAAGCCGTTTCACCACCAGAAAAAGCAATATATTTACCATCTGGTGACCATATGGGGTCATAATCATCGATACTCGGCAACGAAATTGGATGCAAATTGCGACCATCAACGTCAATCAAATAAATATCTTGATTATCAGCAATCGAACCGCGCAACAATAACTGTTCACCATTTGGCGACCACCCTGCAAGAAACATGATGGAATTTGCAGTATCGTAAACTTTATCGAGTTCAGTTCCGGCAGCGTTGGCGATATAAATGCCGTTACCACCGTTAAACGCGATCTTTGCCCCATCTGGCGACCAATAGGGCTGACCGACTGCATTTAGTGCAATCGCATGATTTTCACTGCCGTCTACATTCATCACATAGATGCCTGAATCTTGTGGATCGGATTCTGCGAGGTCCGAAAATTTTCTATATTTCACAAACGCAATTTGTTGACCATCCGGCGACCAAGCAGGGTTCCCCGTATCAGTCGTTTCTCCAAACGGTGCGAGGCGAGTTGTCGTTTCGCTAGCAACATCCAGCGTATAAAGCTGAGTTACATAGCTGACGCTGAGATCGAATGCTAGTGTTGTCCCATCCGGCGACCAACGAGGAGACATAAAACCGCTAGAATCAGATCGCAAATTTGATAAAATCTTAAAATTGTGGCCGTCAGTATCAATTATTGCAACTTCTCCCGTGTCACCAAAGTTCCCCTTTGGTATGTTCACAAAGGCCAAACGTGAACCATCAGGAGACCATTCAGGATTGGTATTCACATCACCTTCGGTAGTCAAGCGGCAGAGATTCTTGCCATCCGCATCCGTCCGATAGATTTGAATACCGCCGTCGCGACGTGAAACAAACGCAAGCTGCCCTTGCCCACCGCCCAAAGTAGAGGAAGATTTGGTAGAAGACGGCAAGTCACGGCAAAGTGTCGTTGGCACACGAAGCGCTTTAGGTAAAACAACAATCAACCCAGCAGCAAGGGCAAGAAGGCCGATCACCAGCACAGCTCTACGAATTAAACGGCGTGGCTTTTTGGCGGATGTCGCAGGAGGAATGGTTTCTAAAACAGGCTGCGGTTCTGTTACAGGTGATTCGATAACAACTTGTTCTTGTTGACGGCGCTGGTTTTCCTCGGCAACGCGCTGGCGCGACCGAGCAAGTTCATCTTCAAGTATCCGCTGCTGGTCTGCCCGTTGAAGGTCAGCTTCGGCGGCACGACGTTGAGCATCCTCTTTAGCAAGACGCAGCTTTTGCTGTGTGGCACTTTCAACATCCAAATGTCGACTAACGGCGGATACCAGTTTTTGTACACCCGCATCAAGATTAGTCCGCAGATCAATATATTGTGAGCCAATGAGCGAAAAAGGAACGGCGTTACGCTCATCACCCGCCACCAACACCGCGAATGTGTGCCGCTGCTGGGCTTGTCCGTAATCCAATTCGCGTTTAACCCAAATCGACTGCTTTGAATCAGGCGAGAGGATAACAACTATACAGCCAGCCGACTCAATGGCCTGTTCGATTGTATCTTTCCAGAGGGGCGTACCGGGTTCTATGCCTTCATCCGTCCAGATTTTCATGCCTTCAGCCTGCATCGCATCCCGGATACGGTGCATCATTTGGACATCTTTACGGCTGTAGCTTAAGAAAATATGGTGATCCATAACGAATTACAAATTCTTACTATCCCATAGGCATATTTGAACGATTATAATTCAAATTCAACAATTAGACCTTTCAAAACATGACTATGCAACCACAACGTATCGTCGTTAAATTGGGAACGAGTACCCTGACGGCAGGAACCAAGCAGTTGAACCGTCAGCGCATACTTGAAGTCGTGCAGCAGGTCGCCAAGCTGCAACAGGCGGGGCATGAGATGGTGGTCGTATCGTCGGGGGCGATGGCGGCGGGACGCGAACGGTTGGGTTATCCCGAAATGGCGCGGTCGGTTCCGGCAAAGCAGATGTTGAGCGCGATTGGTCAGGGGCGGCTGATGCACATTTACAGCCAACTGTTCGACCTGTTCGAGATCGTGGTGGGGCAAGTGCTGCTGACGCGCGATGACCTCGGCGACCGTGCGCGTTACCTGAACATCCGTGACACCTTGACAACCCTACTCGAACACCGGATTATTCCGGTCATCAACGAGAATGATACCACCGCAACCCACGAAATCCGTGTGGGCGACAACGATAATTTGTCGGCGATGGTGGCGAACCTGCTCGAAGCGGATTTGCTGATTATCCTGACGGACATCCCCGGCCTGTATACGGCTGACCCGCGTCATAATCCAACGGCGGAACTGATCCCGCTGGTGGCGCAAATTGACGACGCGACCTACGCACTGGCGGGGGGCGCGGGCAGCAGCGTGGGTACGGGCGGGATGATTACCAAAATTCAGGCGGCACATTTCGCCAGCCGCAGCGGGGTGGCGACGGTCATCGCCAACGGCAGCGAAACGGACGTGCTGGCGCGGGTGGTGAACGGCGAGACGATTGGCACACGCTTTCAGGCGGCGGCCACACACGTCGAGAGCCGCAAACGGTGGCTGCTTTCGGAGAAGCCGCGCGGGCGGGTGACGGTGGACGCGGGGGCGGCACGGAAGCTGCTGAAAGGCGGAGCAAGCCTGCTGCCGGTTGGGGTGACGCGAGTCGAAGGCAGCTTCGAACGGGGTGAACCGCTGGGGGTGCTGTCGCCGGAGGGCAAGGTGATCGCGCACGGGCTGACGAGCTACAGCAGCGCGGATGTGGGTAAGTTATGCGGGGTGCAGTCGGCGAAGATTGTAGATATTTTGGGGTATAGTTATGGGGACGCGGTTATTCACCGGAACAATCTGGTGGTGCTGAAGTAGTTAGAAGTTACAAGTTTGAAGTGAAATGCGGGAGGCGCTATGGCTGACATGACTCAGTCGCCCGTAAAAGCTTATACTGTTAAAGAATTTTGGGACTATGTACATCTTCCTGAGAACGCGGGGCGGCTGGAACTCGTGAATGGTAAAGTTGTGGAAAAAGAGTCAGCCACACAATTGACAAGCGTCATCGGTGGGCGTATTGCCTACTTCCTTAACCGGCATGTGCTTCCGCAAAACAACGGTTATGTAACAGACGCAACAGCCTACTATGCCCTTTCAACAACTGATTGCTTTTTACCAAATGTTGCTTACATTTCAAAGAAACGCCATTCAATCTTAATGGGTGGTTACTTTCCAAGTGCACCCGACTTAGCTATCGAAATCATCCAACCCAATACGAAAGCCTATCGCTCTCACAGTAAGTTAAGCACTTATGCTCGTCATGGGGTAAAAGCTGTTTGGGAAGTTTATCCTGACACCAAGAGTATGAATATCATGTATTTTCCCGCGAAACGTGGGGTCTCCTTGAATTACAACGATGTCTTAGTACTCGGCGACATCCTTCCCGGCTTCACACTCAAAGTTAGCGATATATTTCCAAAGTAAGGAGGCATATGTTTTGCTCTAACTGCGGCAAACAAATACCGGAAGAAAGCATCTACTGTTTATATTGTGGAAAACTTTTGAGTAATATAACTAAAGTTGAAAATGTTATGCCGCCTTTAGATACCACTCCAGCAATATCAATTGAGGACTTACATTTTTGGCTTCAGGGTTCCGTCGAAATAAAACCGGGAGGATGGTTCTCATCTAAAGACAAAATCGGAAGAGGTTTTTGTTTTGCGTTTTGTTTGGATGATGCTAATGGTAAAGAGACTTCCGATGACGGTCAGCTTACAATCGTACTTAATGCTTCGAATACGACTTATGGTCCTGATGAATCTATAATGAAACACCATGCAGAAGGTGGTGGTTACAATTTCTACAGGTCAAAGCTACTCATTAAGAAAACTGATTTTATGACTGACCAATCTCGAAAGTACGAAAAGAATAGAAATAAGAAAATGTATGTACATAAACATTTACAGTCTTCAATCTATATTGAGGAAGATCTGAATATATATCTTCATTTGTGGTTCCAAATAACGGAAGGGAAACTGCTTTATAAAAGAAGCGACGGGGTAAACTGGGGCAATAATTAAAGAGTCACGGGAAAATCGATGATCAACCTAACAGAAATGGGCAAGCGGGCGAAAACGGCGGGTGTGCAACTGGCACGGGCGACCACCGAGCAAAAGAACGCGGTCATATTGGCGCTGGCGGACGCGCTAGAGGCCAACCGCGAAACTGTTCTGGACGCGAACAAGCAGGATGTGGACGAAGCGCGCGCCAACGGCACGGACGAAATCTGGATTAAAGACCGCCTCGACCTGACCAAGCGCATGACCGGCATGATCGCGGATGTGCGGAAGGTGGCGAGCCTGCCTGATCCGGTCGGGAAGGAATTTGACGCGCACACGCTGGACAACGGGTTGAAAGTGAGCCGGCGGCGGACACCGCTCGGCGTGTTGGGCGTGATCTATGAAGCGCGACCGAACGTGACAGTGGACGTGGCGGTGCTGGCGCTCAAGAGCAGCAACGCGGCGATCCTGCGCGGCGGCAAAGAGGCGATGCGGAGCAACCTCGCCATGATTAAAATCCTGCGCGAGACACTGGAAACCTGCGGCTTACCGGCTGACAGCATCCAGTATATCGACAGCACCGACCGCAAGTACGTGGGCGAAATGCTGCGGCTGCACCAGTATATCGACCTGATTATTCCGCGCGGGGGGAATGACCTGCATAAGCTGTGCCGTGAAAACAGCACCATTCCGGTGATTACGGGCGGCATCGGCGTGTGCCATTTGTTCGTGGACGAGTCGGCTGATCTGGATGCGGCACTGCCAGTTATCCACAACGCCAAGACGCAGCGCCCGGCGACCTGCAATGCGGTGGAAACGATACTGGTTCATGAGAAGGTGGCAGCGGAGTTCTTACCACGACTGGTTGAGCATCTGGGTAAGGACGGGGTGAGCTTCCGCGCAGAACCGAAGGCGCTGGCAGCACTCGATGGTGTAGACAATGGGCAGGTGCAAGCGGCGGGGCCGGACGATTTCGACATGGAATGGTACGCGCTGATCCTGAGCCTGAAGGTGGTGAGCGACGTGGATGAGGCGATTGAGCATATCCGCGAACACAGCACCCAGCACTCGGATGGCATCCTGACGCGCGATATGGACAACGCGAACCGTTTCCTCGACGAAGTGGACTCGGCGGCGGTCTATTTGAACGCCAGCACACGCTTCACCGATGGGAGCGCGTTGGGGCTTGGCGCAGAAATCGCGGTCAGCACACAAAAGCTGCACGCACGCGGGCCGATGGCACTGGAAGAACTAACCACCTACAAATGGGTGATTATCGGCGAAGGACACGTTCGACCATAACAATTGAGGATATTTACCAAAAGTTTGAAATTCTTAACCTTCAGTCGAGACTAATTAAGCGTACAATAATCTAGACGCGATGGAATATCCTGCCATTGTTCAGGAGTTGAGGATTGTAATGAGCCACATTTTGCTTGTGGAAGATAACGCACCCATGCAAATGCTGCTGTGCGATATGCTTGTGTACGGCGAACACACCGTACTCACCGGACGCACCGGCCTCGAAGCGTTAGATGTCCTGCAAAAAGCAGACGCACTTCCCGAACTCATTATCAGCGACCTCAACATGCCGCGGATGGATGGCATTGGTCTGCTGGAAGCGATACGCAAGCACCCCACATGGAAGAGCATCCCGTTCGTCATGATGAGCGCGGATGTGCATGATGAGCGCTTGACTGATGACATCATCCAATCATTGAACGGTGTACTACCGAAGCCCTTTAATCTGGATGACCTTACAGACTTAATTAGCCCCGACTAAGTATGTCTAAAACCCTCGTCATCTTAAATCCATACGCCGGAAGTGGACGTGCCGGACGAGTATGGAAAGCCTTAGAACCCCTGCTCTGGGAACAACTTGGTGAACTGGTTGTCGCGATTACCCAACACACGAACGATGTCGCGCAGCACCTCGATAAGGCATACGCCGCCGGTATCCAGCGGGTGATCGCGATTGGCGGGGATGGCACGAACTTCTCGCTGGTGAACGCGCTGGCAAAGTTGAATGAGCAAAATCCTGATGGGCCGAAAATGGTCTATGGCAACCTACCCATCGGCTCCGGTCGTGATTGGGCGCGACACAACCAAATCCCCTTTGATATTCACGAAGCGGCACGCTGGATTGCCAGCGCGACACCGACCCCAACCGATTTGGGGCAGCTTAGGTATGACGACCACTCGAATTACTTCTTGAACATCGCCAGCGCGGGAGTCAGCGGCGCGGTGAACGAACGTGTGAACCGCATCGCCAAGCGCAAACCGTGGACATTCCTCAAGTCAACGATCCTTAGCATCCTGAATTATGAACCGCAGCCCTTGCAAATCCGTCTGGATGGGCAAGACTGGTACGAAGGTAAAACATACCTGCTGGCGGTGGCGAACGGCAGCACCTTCGGACACGGGATGAAGATCGCCCCCAATGCCAAGACGAACGATGGCAGCTTCGACGTGATCCTCGTTAAGGGGGTCGCGCGTCCGGTCATCCTGAGCGCGTTGTATCAGGTGTACACGGGAAGCCACCTCACGCATCCGGCAGTACGCCATGCACAGGCAAGCGAGGTGCAGATCACGGGACTCAACGGCGCGGTCGGGTTGGATTTGGACGGGGAAACGGCCCGCGCCAACGCTATGAGCTTCCGTGTGCGACCGGGACTTCTGCAAATGTTACTGCGGGGTTGAGGGTTTCGGCACCGACGAGACGACCGGCTTGAACACGCGCGGCCCATACTGGTCAATAATCAACTGCGGCTCTTTTATCAGCGCTGAAAGTTCCGAGCGCATCAGCCGTTGATAGAGTTCCATGAACCCGTGCGGCTTCACCAGATAAACGTTACACCCCACCGTAAACGCTTTTTCCATTGTCGAACGCTCGTCGTACATCGAGGCGACCACCAGATAGGCCGAGGGGTACTTCAACCGCAGCTTGCGGATGAGGTCTAACCCGCTCATATCTGGCAGCTTCATATCGACAATCGCCATCGCTAGTTCATCTTGTAATGTGATTATTTGCTGTGCTGCTTTGCCGGTGCTGGCGGCGTTCACTTTAAACTTCGCACCGTTCAATAAACGCTCGACAAATTCCCGATTCGCGCCAACATCATCAACAACGAGAGCCAACCGTTCAGCCATAAATACCCTGCCCGATCATGATTCTACGCTCGTCGGAACGGTGGTTGGAGTCGTGGGGGTGACCTTTTCGACCGCCACATCAACGGGGGGTGAAGGCTTCGACGTTACATCGAGAGCAGGTGTTTGCTCTTTCGAGGTTTCGGTGACGGTTTCTTTGGATGCAGTTTCATCCGTTTTGGGCTGTGGTTGAACAGTAGGCAGCGGCATATTTGCTACTGATGGTGTTTCCAGCGGTTGTGGTGCTGGTTCAGTCGCGGCGGTAGGTTTAGCAGCTTCGGCGGCAGGTGTGGCTGGCTCGGTGACAACTGGTTCAGTCGCGGTCGTAAGTTTGGCTGCATCGGCGGCAACCGGTTCGCTCGATGCGGCAGGTTTGGCCGTTTCGGTAGCAGTTGGTTGAGCGGCGGGCTGGACTGGCGGAAGTTCAACAGGTGGCTTATAGAAAGGTGTTTTTCCGCCGACCATCGTTGCTTTGCGGCTGGATGCAATCGTATCGTTGAAGCGCTTGAACACCGACACCAATTCAGTTACCGAGATGGGTTTGGGGATGTAGTCGTCACATCCGGCATCGAGGCAGCGCTGGCGATCACCTTTCATGGCATAGGCGGTCAGAGCGATGATGGGCAGCCTGAAACCACGCTCGCGCAGTTTGGCGACCACATCCAAACCCGTGAGCGCACCGCGCAGTTGAACATCCATCAACACGCAGTCAGGGGCATCGTGATCAAAGTTGGCGAGTGCGTCTTCGCCGTTATCGTAGGTAATCACCGAATGCTTTCCCATGTTTGCCACACGCTGCACCAAAATGACGTTGGTGGCATTGTCCTCGACATAGAGAATTCGCACGATTAACCCACTTTCTCTATCTCAGGGTTTTTGGGTGCGGTAATCGCCGGGAAAGTCGAGGTGTCACGGCGCGTTGGGCGGGTGGAGTCGTCGCGGTATGACGACACGAGTACATGGAACGTGCTGCCCTTGCCTACTTCACTTTCGACCCAGATGCGCCCCCCCATTAAACCGAGCAGGTGGCGGCAAATGGCGAGACCCAAACCCGCGCCAGAACGCGGATCGCGCCCGATGTTTTCGGCCTGTTTGAATTCCTCGAAAATGGCTTCGTGGAAACGCGGGTCAATCCCCTTACCCGTGTCGGTCAAGCTGAGGCGCACACCTTCCGGCCCTTCGCTCACGCTTAAGGTGATCGAGCCAGTGTCAGTAAATTTGACGGCGTTGCTGTACAGGTTGAGCAGCACCTGACGGATACGGGTTTCATCCGCCCAGACGAGCGGCACGGGGTCGGGCAGGGTTTGTTTCAGTTCGATGGGCTTCGACCCAACCAACCCCTCGGCGGTTGAGATCACACCCTGAATGAGTTCTTCCAGATTTACCTTCTGCATGAACATTTCCATCTTACCGGCATCCACTTTGGACAAGTCGAGGATGTCGTTGATAAGGCTGAGAAGTTGGCGACCGCTGTTATAAATCTGGTTGAGGTCATTTTGATAATTTTGCGGGAGTTCAATATCGTCGTACATCGCCGGAAACTTAAGCATGGTTTCGCTGAAGCCGATGATCGCGTTGAGGGGGGTACGGAGTTCATGGCTCATGTTCGCCAAAAACTGACCACGGAAATGTGTAGCTTCTTCGGCGGCTTTTTTAGCATTATCAAGCTGCTGGTTCGTGCCTTGCAACTCCTCGCTCAACACCTGACTGCGGCGGAAGGACTTTTCGAGTTCTTGGCGGTTTTCGTACAGATCGTTGGTCGTTTTACGCTCGCGTTCGTAGTTGGAAAGCGCCCACTGGGTAATCTGGTAGAGTTCGCCTGTCACCTGCGCGGCTAAAATCCAACTAATAAACGTCAGCGCCATCGGGAAAAGTTGGTAGACACCGAAACGATGAGCATTCGGGTTTATAAACGAGGATGTGCCAATCAGAGCGCAAGAAAGCAGCACGACGATCAATGATTCACGGGGAGACAACATCAAGCCAACGATGACCACCACCATCGGGGAAACGTAAGCGACGAGTTCGGTACTCAGGCGGTCACCCGTAAACAGCAGGATGGCAATGCCGAGTATCGCGCCTAAGCCATATGCCCATACCGCCGAGGCAAAACGTTTGCGCCTCAAATACCAACGGCTAACGAGGCAGGCGAAGGCCCATGACGCGGGCGCAATCAACCAACCGGTCACATAAGTGCGACTGAGCGCACCGGCTACCGCCACACCCCAAAAAACGACAATACAGCCAATAATCGTGAGCTGCCAAATAATCGTGAGCCGGTCACCGCGTATTTCGTTCGCAAAATCTTTATTGGTAGGGATGGACATCGCTACCCCCTGTACATTAATAACACTCTTAATGAGTCTGATTATAAATCCAGTCTTCGTACCCGATCATAATGATCTGAAAACCGGGTGCAGTTAACTGGCTGATGCTGCTCGGAATTTTTGATGGCGTGACCGGAAGAAGTCATTCAGGAGCCAACCAACGGCTGTCAAAATGATACCCGCGCCGATAACGATCACGGCCTCATTCCGCTGGCGTTCCAAGTCGCGCAAATCAAGGTCAGCGCTCATCAATACACGGGCAGTCGCCTCGTCAATCGACTGTACAGCGGTGTTTTGTTGGTGATACCGGTAAGCAAAGTTATCGGTTACGGCCTGTGAAGTGGTCACGAAACGATAGAGGCCAAACACGAGTAAAGCCAACCCGATCAAGATGAACGCATAAAAAAACGGTTTTACTTTTTCATAACTGAATAACTGGCGCATTCGTAATTCAAGATCCCAATTGATAGTGGTTCAATTGATGACCATTGTAAAAGCGAAAGCAGCACCCCGCAAGCAGTAGAGACAGGCCAATGGCCTAGTGGCTCTTGACAAGTCCGCTAAACATTTCTTGCGTAGTTATCTAAGTGTGGGTATTATGAAAGTCACTCAGTAAAATTCTTAAAATCCTGAGTATCAATAAATTTTTGGAATCTAAGGAGTATTGTATGCTGAAACGTATTGCTTTTGTTTGCTTGTTGGTGGCCGGTGTTTTAATGGTGACAATGGGTGTTGCTGGCGCACAGGATGCCCAACTGAAGTTCAAGATGGTGGCGCACGGTGACAGCACCAACCCCTTCTGGATCGTGGTTATCAAGGGTATGGAAGATGCGTGTACCCTGCTGGACGCTGACTGCCAATGGCTCGGTGACGACAAGCTCGGTTCTCCGGCGATGGCTGGCTTCTGGGAAGACGCGCTGAACGCCGAACCCGATGGCATCGGCACGACCGTGGCTGATCCCGAAGTGATCCGCAGCGGTGTCGACAAGGCGAAGGAACTGGGTATTCCGGTTATTGCCTTCAACACTGCCGACCCGAACGCCGGTAAGGACAATGCGCTGGACATTCTGTTCTACATCGGCGCGAGCGAATTCCGCGGTGGTGTGGCGAATGCCAACCGTGTCTTCGCCCAAGCTGCGGCTGACGGCAAGACCATCAGCAAGGGCGTTTGCACCATTCAGGAACAAGGTCACAGTGGTCTCGAAGCCCGCTGCGCCGGTGTCCGCTCGGTGTTTGAAGAACAAGGCGTAACGCTGGATGTCATCAACATCAGCCAAGACCCGCAGGCAAGCGCTGGCGTAATCAAGGATTACTTCACCGCCAACCCTGACGCGAACGCGATCTTCATGCTTGGCCCGCTACCCTCGTCGGCGCTGAACCTGTACATCAAGGATGCAGGTATCGAGCCGGGCGCACTGTACGCGACCACCCATGACACGGGTTCGGAAATCTTCCAAATGATCAAGGATGGCTTCCTGCTGCAAGCGATTGACCAACAACCGTACCTGCAAGGTTACGAAACCATTCAGTGGCTGTACCTGAACAGCCAATACAAGCTGGCCCCCGGTGGCGACATCTTCACCGGCCCCGGCGTGATTGACCAGAGCAATGTCGATGCGATCATCGAATTGACGGCTGCTGGCTACCGCTAAACGTTATTGAGATAGGCTAACAGGTGGGGGGGCGAAAGCTCCCCCATTTGCATATGAATCAGGGTATAGTAGGCACTTATTCACACGCGGCTTTGCGTGTACGCAGTTGATTATTTCGCAATTATTGTTTCTTTTGAGAGAAAGTTTTTAGGGTAATGGGTTATTCACAACCACCGCCCCCCTCGCGGGTGAACGTCTTAAACATCCTCCTGCTGCTGGTGATCGCCGCTGCCAGCTTCATCATCGCCGAACAAGTTGCGACCGGTTGGTTAGCGCTGGGCGACCGCGTGAACATCAGCCGCCGCGACATGAACCCTATCGAGATAATCGTGATCGTGGTCACGGCGATCTGGGGTTTATTGGCGTTACGCACGGCATGGACATTTATCAGCCACGAAGTCACCCCGCGCGTACGGGAATATTTTGATGACAACGCCGCTATGCCCCCCGGTATCCTGCTCTCGACGGCGGTGCTGGCGCTGGTGGGGATTGTGTTCGTCATCATTGGCGAGCAAATCCTAACCGGATGGCTGCCGCTGGGCGAACGCATCAACATCAGCCGCCGGAACATCAGCTTCATTGAGTGGGCAGCGATAATCGGCTCGGTGCTGTGGGGGATGGTACTGTTGTGGACGGCCTTTAACCTGTGGCGGCGTGATCTGCGGGCGTGGTCGTATGCCCAATGGCTGCTGCTGCTGAATGCGTTCATCGGCTTCACCGCGCTGCTTTCGGGCGTATTCGACATTACGAAGTTGTTTGGTGAACGCACGCCTATTAACCAAATGTTGAGTGCAATTGGCAGCAAATTGCCGGATATTCAAAACCTGACGGCTCCGGCGGCGCTGCTGCTGCTTTCCAGTTTGGTGGCGTACCGCTACCTGACAGCGGAACTACGGCAAAAAACCGCGCAAAAGGCCATCGCAGGCTCACTGAGCGAACGGGCGGCGGCCCGTGGACGCGGTGGGGCGAACACGCCTGCCGACATCAGCATCCGTAATACGCTGGCGCGTACCCCCGGCGCGGGCGCGATCATCGGCTTCATTTTCGTGTTCACGTTCTTCTCGATTGCGACCGATCTTTTCCTTCAACCGCAGTCGCTTACGGGTGCGCTTACGAATAACATCACCATCGGTATCGTGGCAATCGGTGTGACGATGCTGATGATCGCGGGTGAGTTCGATCTGTCAGTCGGTTCGCAGTTGGGTGTCAGCGGTTTAACCTTTCTCGGTATGCAAACCGGACACATCCCAATGACGTTCGTGCTGGGCGCGATTGTGATTATGGGGCTGACCAGCTTCTTCGGCAGCTTGGGGTTGGTGCGGCGGCAGCGTGCGCTTATGCCGATGTTGGGATTGATCTTTGGCGCGGCGCTGCTTGTACTGGCGATTTACATCATTTTTGTCGGCATCAGCGGCAACCTGCCCTACTATGTACCCGCCATTAGCCCGATACCGGCGGCGATCATCGCGATGGTGTTCACCTGCTTCCTCGGTTACATCAACGGTTGGATACTCATCCGTACGGGTATCCCTTCGTTCATCGTCACACTCGGTACGCAGTTGATTTTCCGCGCGATCCCGCAGGTGCTGGTCGATCAAGGCAACAACCTGCGTTACGCCGACTATTTTAGCCAACCACCCTATATCGACATCAGCCGTATTCTCATCGCCATCGCGGCGGCACTTGGCATCGTCGGGGTGCTGTATATCGCCAAGTCGCTGATCCCGTCGCTGTGGATCAACTACCGCGCGAAGGTGAAGGACTACCCGAATAATCCGAACCACTTCCGCGATCTGCATGTGGCACTGAGTTTGCTGAACTTTGCCATCACGGCGATTGCGATCCTCGCGGTACTGTATTTGCTCGTCGGCGGCTTGCTCGATCAACTGCAACTGCTCGGTTCGGGCAGCAGTATGCTCACCATCAGCTTCTACGACTTGATGAACGGGCGTATCCTATCGCTGCCGTTCATCGGGCAGCTACAAACGGGTATCACCCTGCGTATGGGTGTGTTCTGGTGGCTGCTGCTGGTGGTCGTCTTCCAATTCCTGCTTAACCGTACTCGCTACGGCAACTCGATCTTCGCGGTGGGCGGTAACCCCGGCGCGGCGCGGGCGCAGGGTATCAACGTCAACCGCATCAAGATCAGCAGTTTTGTGCTGGTGTCCTTCCTGATTAGCATCGCGGCCATCCTCGACGTGTCGTATGTCACCAGCGTCGATGCGCTGCGTGGTAACGGCCTCGACCTGCGGGTTATCGCGGCGGCAGTCATCGGCGGGGCGCTGCTCACGGGCGGTTACGGCAGCATCGTCGGGGCGCTGCTGGGTGTGTTCATTTACGGCAGCCTCGGCACAGGGTTGGTGCTGATCGGTGTCGATAACCGTTACTTCAACGGTGTGATCGGTTTCATTATCATCGTGGCGGTGGTCATCAATACAGCCTCGCGCCGCGCAAAGACGTAAAAGAAGTTATTGCATTTCATGGAACAAACTTATGGCTGAACAAAACGGTACGCCAGTCGTTGAAATGAAGGACATCACCAAAACCTTCGGCACGATCAATGTGCTGCGAGGGATTGATTTTGTGGTCGGACAGCAGGAAATCGTCGGCTTGTTGGGCGACAACGGCGCAGGCAAATCGACCCTCATCAAGATTTTGACGGGTGTGTATACACCGACCAGCGGACAAATCCGCTTTGAGGGGCATGATGTGGAGATCAACTCGCCGCAGGACGCACGGGCGCTAGGCGTGGAAACTGTATATCAGGACTTGGCGCTGGTTCCGCTGATGAGTATCTCGCGCAACTTCTGGTTGGGGCAGGAAATTACGCGCAAGATCGGCCCGATTGAGGTGCTGGACAACGCGGAGATGGCGGAACGGACACGCAAAGCCTTGCTCGACATCGGCATCCACATCCGCAATCCCGATGAAGCGGTCGGTTCGCTATCTGGTGGTGAACGGCAGTCGATTGCCATCGGGCGGGCGGTGTACTTCGGCAAGAAGCTGCTGATCCTCGACGAACCGACTTCGGCGCTTTCGGTCGGGGAAACGGCCAAAGTGCTGGAATACACTAAGGCGGCGAAAGAACGCGGCATGTCGGTCATCTTCATCACCCACAACATCGGGCATGTGCATAAGGTGGCTGACCGCTTCACCATCATCAGCCACGGGCAAAAAGTGGGTGACTTCCGCAAAGACGAGGTGACGGAACTTGAAGTCGCCAACATGGTCATGACAGGCGAAGTCCCCGACCGGCTGCGGTTGGTGCCGGAAATCGGTGACTAGCCTGAAGTTATTAACACTTATTGAAAACGGTAGTAGAGCGCGGTCGACAACGCCGCACACACGAGGGTAAAAAGACATTATGCTGTATCGTAGCTTACTCAAATTATCACTTTTACTGGTACTGCTCTTAGCCGCTTGTGCGCCAGATAATTTAGACATCGTGCCAACGCTCGTGCCAACCGCCGTGCCTGTTATTAAGGTGGACGTGAAGGGCGCAGTACAGACAGCGGGTGTGATCGAACTGCCGCTGGGCAGCCGCGCCGAGGACGCGATTACGGCAGCCGGTGGCGCAGCCGAAAACGCTGATTTGCAGCAGGTCAACCTCGCGCAAGTGCTGCGAGACGGGCAAGAACTCACTGTTCCGCTCGTGGGCGAAACGGTTGCCGAATCAACGGATGAGCCGGAAGTCGTGGCAGCAGACCCCGGTCGGGCAACGTTGGATTACCTCGTGGCGAACGCCCCTGCGAACATCGAAACCAGCGCCTTTACATGGCAGCGTGATACCAAGCAAGAACCGCAGTACATCGAGCGCGGCGGTGGCGAACTCGCGACCGTGTTCTATTCCGAGCCGGGCGGCGGCGCGATGCAGATCATTTTCGGCACCTTCCCCTCGGCGGAAGTTGGCAAAGCCTACTACGACGATTTACTATCGCAGAGCAAGTTTGAAGATGCCAAGCCGAACGACACCTTCCCCACGCCCAACGCCTTCGGTCAGGGGACGTATGGGTCGGACGCGGTGTTTATTCAGGAGGCGCTGTTTATTCGGGTATCCATTCCGGCGTTCTCCAGCACCGTCAGCGGCAACCCGTTGATTGGTGTGGCGCGGGCGGCACTCAAGTTCGTGGACGAGGCAAAGGCCGCATCGTTCACGTCATAAACACATTTCAGAAAATATGATGAAAGGCGAGTCGATTGGCTCGCCTTTTGATTTCATGACAAGGGGTGATGATAGAAGCGGGTATCGACCGCGACCAGTGGGAAAGTGCTTGGCAGTTCATCACGCGGGATTTGAGTGAAGCCGTTCTTCTCGTAAAAGCGGTGGGCGGCCTTGAACATTTCGGTCGTGCCGAGAAACACATCGGTTAGCCCCTGCTCGCCCGCCCACTGCATCAGCGTATCTAACAACCGCTGCCCAACACCCCATTCCTTACCGCGATAATCGGGATGCACGAACATCTTCCGCAGCGCCGCCTGCCGACCACCAAAGTCGAGCAGCGCGGTCGTGCCGACGACCTGACCATCCACCAGCGCGACCCAGAAGTTACCCGCGTCTCTTTGATAAACGGTCGGAATGGCTTGTAAGTCTGGCTGGTCAGCTAAGGTGATCGAGATACCGTACTCACGCTGAATCGAGAGTATTAGGTCAATCACCTGCTGCTGATGGGATGGGTTAAAGGAGAGAATTTGAATACGGTCATTCATGTGGTGGCAACCTCTGTTCGCCTCGATTTCAAACGGTTTGCGTAAAACGTAACAAGGGTGATCGCAAGCGCCAGCGGCAGCACAATCGCATAGGCGGATTGAATGCCGATGCGATCCGCTGCGATGCCAAGCAACTGCGGCGTAATTAGAATCGCCAAGCCGGAAGCCATCGAGGTATACCCGCTGGCGGCATCCGGGTTCGCCACACCAACGGCTGACGTGAGCGAGAGCGTCAGCGGGAACAGGTTGGCAACCCCCAGCCCGCAGACGAACAACCCAAACCCATTGATAATAGGCGTACGCCCCAGCCAGAACATCGGGAAGCCAATGAGTACGATTGCGCTGGCAATCAGCAATAGGTTGGCGCTGGCGTAGCGGCGCGTTAGCCAACTGCCAGCGGCACGCCCAACGAACTGGGCAATGGTAAACAGTGCTACACTGCTGGCGGCTGCCTCTTTGCTGAGGCCAACAACGGTTTCCATATAGGTCGATGCCCAAAACAGGACACACCACTCGACGGCGACTGAGAAAAATACCACGACCCAATACACCCAAAAGAGCAGCGGCAGCCGCCCACGCTTGTTTGATGAAACGGCGTTCGTTTGGCTTGCGTGCTGTTCGGGCTGCGGTAAGCGTATCTTGCGCCACGCCCAAAAGATCACCACGCCGCCAACGACCACACCAGCGTAAATAGCAACCCGCCATGTCCAACCTTGCGATTCGCCAAAGCCGACTAGTATTGGCGCGGCAGACGCGGCCAACACGGCGAATACATTGGCCTCCGTCAGCGCGAAGGCGCGGTTATCGCCATGCCGGTCGGATAAGCTCGATTGGATGGTGACGAGTAGATATGACCCAAGCAGTGAAGCGAAAAATGAACTGACTACGCCGAATGGTAGACTGTGGGCAAACGTCAATGCGATGACACCCACTGCCATCAGCGCCGCCCCGCCCCAGAACAAGCGCGAGCGACCGAAACGGCGTGTTACCCATGTACTCGTCAACCCTGCCGTGAACATACCCGCAGCGAAGGCGCTGATGTATAACGCCGAGTCGCCATAATTGATCTTCAATTCGTTGCGGATGAACGGCACGGCTGGCCCGATGACCGACAGGATGAAGGCATAGTACCCCAGCATGAAATAGGCTAGCCAAGTGAAGCGGTCGCGGATGAAGGGTTGGGTCACAGTTTACTCTTTGGTGCGGTGGTTGATTGTTCAGTTACGACTTCAGTATAGCCGATGACTAAAGCGGGCGTATAACCAACCGCTATGACGGGTCACTATCGCGAGCGGTGTTATAGGTCAAGCGGCGAACAACCTTCGTTTCGACATCCATCAGATACAATTCCGGTCGTGCGTTGTCGTCCCGATTGGAATAAAAGACGAGGTGCGTATCACTCACCCACACCGCGCCACCATCCCACGCGCGGTTCATCGTCAGTCGGGTTTTAGCTGTGCCATCGTCGTTCATCACATAAAGCTCAAAGTTGCGCGTGAACGGGTCGGACGTGACGACAAGGCGGCTGCCATCCGGCGACCACGCAGGGTCGATATTTCGCACACGAAAATCCGTAATACGCTGTACATCACCCCCATCAGGGTTCATCAGGTAAGTCGCCCAATTGCGGAAACGGTAGGAGGTAAACGCGAGGCGATTCCCTAACGGCGACCATACCGGATCGACATCATCGGCAGGGTCGGCGGTGAGCTGGCGTACACTCCCGCTGCCCGTATCTATCACGAAAATATCCCAATTACCGTCGCGATCACTGGCGAAGGCGATGGTGCGACCATCCGGCGACCATGAAGGGTGGTTATCGCGGGAGCGGTTATCCGTCAAACGGCGAGTTGTGCCATCGGACAAGTTCAGCAGGTACAACTCTTGGTTGCCATCTCGCAGCGAGGAAAACACCACCTGCCGCCCATCTGGCGACCGTGCCGGATACGAATCCCATGCCGGATGGCGCGTGAGGTTATGCTCCAACCCACGATTGAAATCTAGAAGGTAAATTTCATCGTTGTCGCCGCGTACACTGTGGTAAACCACGTCGGTACGCTCGGTCAGCAGCAGCCGCGCCGTACTGACCACCGACACAACACATATACTCAAGCCAACAAGCAGACACGCGAACAGTATCCCTAGCAGCGCAACCCATGAACGCGAGGCTGCGCCCAACCTAACCAGCCTTTTTCACCGCTGGTACAATCTCGTTGACCACCGCATCCAGAATGGCTTGGTTGGTGAGGCCAAGCACATCAACCATGAAGTAATCACACCCCGCCGCCACAAACTCCGACATCTGCTCGACGATTTGAGCGGGTGTGCCGACGAAGGCGTTGTCGGTGGTAAAAGGCTGCTTCCACGAATGAGCGCGGGCGTGGATTTCGGCATCTGTGCGCCCCGTCACCATGCGCCCGAACCACGTCCGGCGGATGCTCTGCGGATCACGACCGATGGCGGCACAGTGCTGGTCGAGGACGGCTGACCGTTCCTTAAATTTGGTGATGTTTACATCCGAGATGTTCCACCAGTCGGCGTGTTTGGCAGCAACCGCCAGCGCCCGGTCGCCAGCGACACCAATGCAAATCGGCGGCGGGGGCAGCGGCTTCGGCTCAAGGATGGCATCTTCAATTTTGTAGTGCTTACCCGCATAGCTCACCTTGCCGTGCTGCGTCCACAATCGCTTGAGGATTTCGAGGGTATCGTCAAGCTGCTCCAGCCGAACCTTAGGTGGTGGTAGTTCATAATCGAAGGCGCGGTACTCATCTTCTTTCCAACCTGCGCCCAACCCCATGATGAAGCGCCCGCCGCTGAACTGCTGCAAGGTGGCCGCCATCTTCGCCAGCAGGCCGGGGTTGCGGTAGTTCTGACCGAGTACCATCGGCACACCTCAATGATTACACAAGATACTTTAAATAAAAACCTATATATATCCTAGCACTAACGCTATTTATTGTCAAGCGCGGCTTTTTTACGCCCCTGTTTACGCGGTATACTGGCGAACTGCTCGACATCGCGCAGCGGGATCATGTTCAAGCGACTGCCAACCTTAATCGAGTGAAGCCGCCCCTCTGCGATAAACTGACGGACGCGCCCGCTCGACACCTCTAAAAGTTTAGCGGCGTTATCAATTGTTACGCATTCAGTACCATTAATGTCCATAATCACCTCTGACTACAGACTAGCATAAACGCTATGTCGTGTCAACGGGGGCAACAAAGTCAACGGGTTCGCGGTCAAGGATGGCGATGCGTGTGCGCCCTAATAAGCGGTGCAGCCATTGGTTGATGACATACGGCGGTTGTGACCAGAACTCTGTCATGGTCGTCTTTTGGAGGTGGGCTATCGTTTCGTTGCGGTCAATCTGTGCATGTTCAGCGGCGAGGTTTTCGCTAAGAAGCGAGATACGCTGTGCGTTCAGGATGTCAATGCGGTCGTTATGCGCTTTGATTTCACGGCGAAACACGCGGTCGGTATTCTCGCCAAGTTTGCCGAGGTTCACGGATAAGCGGGCGATGTCACCTTCCGCTTCCGCAATTTCGCGGTCAATCGCGGCAAGCCGTTCGTGGTGACGGGCGGTTGTATCGTAAAGCACAACCGGCAAACTTTGCGGTTCTTCTCGCCAGCGGGCGATGTAAGGCGTGAGCCATTGGACGATGCCATCTTCGGGCGCTTGCTTGAGGTTGGGACAGTGGTTCGAATCGCGCCCATGTCGCCCGGTGCAACGGTAGTACATATACGTTTTTGCAGGGCGATGGTAATGTGCGCCCGAAAAGCTGCTACCGCATAGCGGGCAAATCAGCAAGCCGCTGAATAGGTACTGCGTGCGGCTGCCCATCCGCCCTTTCATAATGTAGTGGCGGTGCTTCAGTTCGCCCTTTACCTGTTCGCGTTCAGGGCTGAGCCATATCGGTTCCACGGTGTCGTGAAAGAATTTCACTTGCTCCGGCGGCGGCTCGTCTCCTGTAATCCAGTACGCCCATTTGACATCCGAGCCGTTGCGGTTCTGCTTGCGCCGCCTGCCGTACACTGTATGCCCCCATGTTGGCGCGGAAAACAACATGCCGTAGAACACGTATTTGGTATACGGTTTATTGGTCAACGGGTCAACGTGCCCAAACTTCGAATAAAGGTAATCCCCCAGCCTGTCATACGGAATGCGCTCGTGAACGTAAGCGGTAAAAAAATCGTCAAACAGACGTTGATACTGCCCCCGATCCGGCTTGATGCCCAGCGGCTTACCTGTTTGCGGATCACGAACTTCGATAAAGAAACGCGGCGGCTTCGTCCCCATCTTGAGGCCACGCTTGACGTTTGCTGACATGCCCATTTCACGGTACCGCACAAGGTCTTTAATCTGCTTAGTAGCGGCGTAGGCGTTCGTCATAATGAACGCGTCGATGTTGGTGCTGTCTACCCAGCCGAAACCGTTCTGCACATAGATGCGTGCGCCCGCGTTGATGACAAGCTGCACGAGTTCGCCAAAGATGCCCCACTCACGCCCCAACCGTGACCCATCCCGCACCACCAACACGTCGAAGTCCTGCTTGTCGAAGTGGTCATACATGCGGGCGGGCGCATTAATCCCTTCCTTGATGCAGCCTGCTACAAAGCGGTCGAAATTCGTGTATGCGCGGCTGTGACCGGGGATACGGATGGTATCGACCACGTCCGCTTTTGCGAACAGTGGGTCGTTCAGAATGTCAGCCTCTTGGCGCGGTAGGCTCTCTTTATCCCCTGCTGCCTGTTCCAAACTGGAAACTGCAACCCATAAAATAATTTTGAGCGGCTTCTCTTTTGGCATTTATTCACTGAATGGATAGCGTCGGGAGGGCGCATAGGAGCAGTATGGCGGTAAGTGTTAAGATAAGATATTTCTTTAACATGGTTAAGAATCCTTTATAGTTTAGAAAAGCCAAAAACTCGTACGAAAAACATACGAAGGACAAACGATTTCCTAACCTTAAATGTCAGACAGAACAAAAAAGCCATGATACTATGTATTTCCTAAAACAACCGTTCTAATGAGAGGGGCTATGGTTATCACTGAGAAACACGTTAAGCAATGGGTGGCTACATTGCCACGTCGCCGAAAATACGCTTTATTGCTTTGCTTGGTTGTCTGTCCCGCTTGCATTAGAAGTCTTGCCGGACGCTTCATTAAAGAGTTCATTAACTATCCCAACAAAATCACGTTTCTTGAGTAATCCCATAATTCGACGTTCCAACCATGAACCACTAGAGGCAGGCGGTGGCGGTGCGTCATTGTCAGTCCGCCCAAGTAAGTAATCGGTAGAGGTTTCAAGTGCATCAGCTAGCTTTACCACAAAACTGCTTTTGGGGTCATTCTCTCCAATTTCCCATCGAGAAACTTGGTTTGAATTGGTATTCACTAGCTCGGCAAGCGCTGCTTGACTTAAGCCTTTTTTATCACGCGCTGCTGCAAGTCGAGAACCGATCATCGTATCTCCGTGAAAATTTTGTGAATACTATAGTTTAAGTCATATACAACTATTGACACCACTACGTAAAAGTAGTAGTATAACTACATAAACGTAGTGATTTTTCTTTGAATGATTAAACTACGTTTAAGTAGAAGTTAGCCACCTGAAAGGTAGAATATGGCAAGACCTAATAGACTAGTAGAGATTGAGCTAGAACGGGGGGAAAAGCTAGATACCTTAATACCGCGCCTGTTGAATGAACTTGGTTCTATGCCAGCGGTCGCTCAAGACCTGGGTATCACTATGCAAACGGTTTTTAAGTGGTGCAAAGAAAATGGAGTTGAAAAACGAGTAACTTGGGCAAAGGTAAAGCCTAAAAAGGGGGCGCTACCAACTAGAGAGGAAAGAATGGTGGGGGTAGCGTGATAGAAATACCACTAACAAAGGGCTACATCGCAATCATTGATGATGTGGATCGCGATTTAGCTGATCTTAAGTGGCATTGGGGGGCGCATTACGCGAAAGGCAAACTCGGAAACATGCACCGCGTAATAGCTGAACGGATGATCGGTATACCCATTAAACAATTCGAGGTTGTTGACCACATTAATCGGAACAAACTCGACAATCGTCGGTCAAATCTGCGAGTTGTATCACAGTCGTTAAACGCGCTGAACCGAGATTTTAAGCCGGGGAAAAGCGGATTGAGAGGAGTGCAGTACGACCAAAAACGGAATAAGTGGAAAGCAGTATTCAGGTACACAGTAATAGGCTGGTTTTCGACAAAAGAAAAAGCCAGTGAAGCATACATGAAGTCACTTCAAGATTACCTAGTGTAAGGAGTTAAAGGCAAAAACAGCATGAAACAACTGAACAGAAAGGGGATGGGTGGAAGCTGTGAAGTTTCTCAGGCCGAACAGCAACCACCCGCAAACGTGCTACACACGCCGAAGGGCGACTACATCTGCTGCGGCTTACCGGTACACCGCAACATCGACACCGCGCTTGCGTTTTGGCGCGAACACGGTGGGGACGGGTCGCTGCAATGGCCTGTGCGTGCTACCCCACACGGTAACACAACCCCGGCGCTCGGTCAACTAGCCGGTTGACCTATCCACCAAAATGGCACAGCTAAAAGCGGGCACGAACGGGGTTATTGCAGGCGCGTACACGGTCATCTTCGGGATGCTGATGGGCGCGTTACTGATCCTCGTCGTGCAGCGATACACCACCAACGAAAAGCGGCGGGTTCTCCGAGACGCATATCAGTTTCAGAAGGGATAGCCATGACGAAAGTGCATCCCTACGGGAAACACGCACAGCAAGTCTACGCACTGTTAGAGCAGCTTGCCGATCAGGGACAGCGCGAGGGTATTGACGGGTTGTTTCTGATGCTGGGCGAGGACACCGACGGGGCGCGTGAGAAGTGGCGAACGGTCATTGAACTCTTCGCCAAAATCGCACGGGCATCCGGCAAGATGAGCGATTTAGAAATTACCGCAGCACTCAAGATGCTGCAAGAAGGGGACTAAGAAATGACACACCTATACCGTGTATGGGAACTAACCGAAAAAGACGAACAACCGCTAACCGAGCCGACACCGTTTGCGGCGGCACGGGTGAACATGCGGCTGATCCTGCTGTCGAAACTACGCCAACTCGGTTGGAGCCTGTTCAATCAGGGCAACCAGTTCGCCAACGTCAAAACGCCAACCGGCATGTACGGCTTGCTGATCCGGCAGGAATACGGCGAAGCTGACTTGCAAGCGCAGGTCAACGTGCAATCCCGCGAATGGCTGACCCGCACCCACAGCGAAGAAGGCTTCGACTACACGATTACCGCTGATATGCCCACCCCCACCGACGGGCTGTTCGACCGCGAAGGCACGTACCCGCAAGCGAAGTGGGAGGTGGCTGAAAATGGCTAACCGCAAACGCGCCGTCAAACTACCGACGTACGCACACGAGACCAGCACGCACGCGGGTATTGACGAACGCCTCGCACTGGTCGCCCGCATCTACGAGCGCACCTACGCCACGACACCGAACCGCCGGAGCATGGTGCAACCGCGGGGCGCATGGCAGCACGAAATCCGGCTCATGTGCAGGTCGGAAGGCTGGGAAGTGTCGTATGTGTGGGTCGACGACACCAAGCGCATCACGAAGGAGTCGCTGCACCGGTACGGGCTGGCGCTGGCTATCGAGGCGGCGCGGGCAGACTGGCACGAAACGGAACGGATTATTGCGCGGCGGCTGAACACCGTCGGCGAGGGAAAGGCGAAGGCAGCATAAATGGCATTCAACCCTAACGAACACTTAACGAACTTGCGCGGCAAGCAATACCTTGAAGTCAAATGGCGCTTGGTATGGTTCCGACAAGATCACCCGAATGGCGGTATCTCGACCGAAGTCGTGCATAACGACCCGATGACCGTTCGTGCGGTCATTACTGCCGACGGTGGGCAAATCCTCGCCACTGGACACGGCACCGCTAACGACAACGGGCAAAATGTCGTGTGGAAAGGTAAGGCGCTTGAGAAGGCCGAAACCGCCGCAATTGGACGCGCCCTTGCCCACGCTGGCTACGGTACGCAGTTCTCGCCGGACGATGACGAGGACGACGTTGTAAATAGCCCTGTAGCGCGTAAATCAGCCCCCCAAGCACCGCAGAGTCAGCCACCCGCGCAAAACGCCGCAAAAGCCCCGCAGAACGCGGAAAACGGACAGGCGGCGGGGTTACCTGACTGGATGAACAACGAAGTTGGCAAGTGCTGGTCAGTGCTAAAGGCGTGGCTGGTGAGTGAAGGCGTGTATGAGAACGAACACGCCCTTAAGAACAGCTTCATCAAGCGCGGCATCAGCGACGGCAAGACGATTGCAGACGCATGGAAGCACAAGCCCGCCCGCGACCTGATCGCGTTCGTGAAAGCGCGGCACGACGAACCCGCTGGCGACGTGGACTTCATGGGGGAGGCGGTATGAGCAAGTACGGCAACCGCAAAACCACTGTGAACGGCATCACGTTTGACTCGAAGGCGGAGGCAGCGCGGTATCAAGAACTGCGGTTGTTGGAACAGGCCGGAGCAATCTCCGGCCTCACCCTCCAACCAAAATGGCAACTTTTACCCAGCTTCAAACATGACGGCAAAACCGAACGCGCCATCAGCTACATCGCCGACTTCAAGTACATGGACGAGGATGGTCAGTGGGTTGTCGAGGACGTGAAAGGCACGCGCACCGAAGCCTACAAGATTAAGCGCAAGCTGTTCCTTTCCAAGTACGGACATTCTTACGACTTTCGGGAGGTGGCAGCGTGAGATACACCTACAAAGGCGACAAACTCACCTCCCCCGCGCTCAAAGGTATGCAATGTGACCCCGTTCGCAAACCGTCGGGGAAGTGCATTATCAGCTTCAAAATGGCGACCGCGTTGGTAGTCGATGCCAACGGTAACAAGCATGTCGTCTTACGCAGACTGTTGAGAGTGAACAAATGAACCATATCACCGACACCGATAACATGGTCATCACGCCCCTCGAACTCGTCAACCGCCTACTCGACAACGGCGAACGCGACCGCGCCCTCGAAGTCATCAACGAGATCGCCCGCAGCGCCGAAACCGACAGCGCTGCCGGTCGCTGGCTGATCGGCGACCTCGCGAACATCGTCACCACCGCATACGGCAAAAACAGCGTGAAAACGTTCGCCATTGAAGCCGGTATCGCGTACTCGACAGCACGGCAATATAAGCAAATGTCAGCCTTCTACGAGGTTGATATGCGGTATCAACTGAAAAACATCGGTTACTCGCACATGCGTGCGGCGATGGCGCTGGGTGACGAC
Source organism: Chloroflexota bacterium (assembly GCA_020161935.1). GTDB lineage: Bacteria > Chloroflexota > Anaerolineae > Aggregatilineales > Phototrophicaceae > CFX2. The sequence continues at coordinate 99,033 of JAIUNI010000005.1, read as the reverse complement.
GCACTGTCATTTTTAGCAGAAGCCAGCGCCAACGGTTGGACGGTTGAGAAGTGCAAGGTGGAGGTGCGTGAACGCATCGGCAAACCCGCCCCACCCGCCAAGCTGCTGGAAGGCGAGGCGTGTGTGCAGTCCGTCGACATAGGAACGGGGCGCGTGGTGCTGATGCTGACCCCCGGTCTCGACATGGGGGCGCTGGGCAACCTCGCGAACCAATTAGTGAACGTCAAATTCTATGAAAAGGAGGCCGCATGATTACCTGCTCAAAATGTGGCGAGAGTCAACACAACTACCACTACTTTAGCTACCTGAACAAGTTCGACAAGTCGTTCTTTGTCGGCGGTATCCCTGCACAGTCTGACGTGTGCTGGCACTGCGCTGGCCCGTACCGCTGTCTCTGCTGTGGCGAGGTCAAACCGCCTAGCGCGTTTCGCATCATGGGGCGCATCTGTAACGACTGCAAAATCGACACGGCTACGCGCGAATATACGCTTAAAGCGGGGGTAAAACCCCGCAAGCCTAGCCTGACTACCTTCAAGCGCAAAAGCGCGCCAAAACAGGGGATTTAGCCATGAAACACTTACCAACACTCAGCGACCGACAATATAACCTGCTGATGTTCATCGCGCACTTCATGTGGGAACACGGCTACCAGCCGATGCAAACCGAGATGGCGGCGCACCTCGGCATCACGCCCCCGTCAGCGCGTTTGCTGCTGATCGCAGTCGAGAGCAAGGGCTACCTGAAGCGCGTCGGCAAAAAGATACACCTGATCCACGTTCCCGGCTATTCGAAAGCGCTGCAACCGCAGGCAATGGAGCGTGTGGCATGACTTACACACCGGTTACTCACCACGCCGTCGCCTTCCTACAGGCGCACCCTGAATACCACGCGCTGTCACCGCGCAAGATGGCGGCGCTACCGGACGTGCCGAAGTACAGCCGCGCAACGTGGGATAAAGCCCGCAAACTGCTGAAGCTGCCACCCATCAGTAAACTCGGCATGAAGTACCAAACGAAAACGCGCAAACAGGAACGCAAGGCCGCCGACGCGCTGTATCCAGTGGAGCAGCGGATCGTCATCGACACGCTGGCGCTCAAAATCGTGTTTCATGGCGAGAACGGCTACAAGGTCAACGAGAAGCGCGATAGCAAGGCACTGGCGGCGAGTATGCGCCTGTTCCGGCGGGCGAAGTTCGTGACCCGCGAACATAACGTCGAGACGGGCATCATCGTCATGACGTTGGAAGGGAGCGTGGCGGCATGAGCGACCCGCGAACCGTTAGCCACCTGACGCTCCCCGGCAACCACTCACGGATTGAAACGTGGGTGCGCTTCCAAGCCAGCCCGCCGCCGGTGACGACCGTGCGCCCGAGCTGCCTCGACAACCCCGCCACGCTGGTGCGCCGCCAACTGCGTGACCTGCTGCCGGATACGCCGACGGACGTGTGCGGGGTACTCGTCACCTACAAGTTCAGCCGCAACGTCAGCCGCTGGTATATCGCGGGCGTGGGCTACAGCCTGGACGACGCGCTGGCGCTGCTGACGACGGGAGGGGACGAGTGATAAATAAAGGTAAACAAATGGATGCGTATCAAGCATTTCTAACCAATAAGCAAAAGACTGTGAAACCATCGGGGATTGACGTGCCGGAAAGCGAGATCAATCCGAAACTGTTTCTCTATCAACGGGACTGCGTTATTTGGGCGCTAAAACTTGGCAAAGCTGCCTTCCTGCTCGAATGCGGGTTGGGTAAGACAATTATGCAACTTGAATGGGCGCGCCTTGTTGCGAAACATACACAAGGCAAGGTGCTCATCCTCGCGCCGCTGGCAGTCGCTTACCAGACCGTTGAAGAAGGTGTGAAGTTTGGCGTAACCGTCAAGCAGGTACGTGAGCCTGCCGACATTGGCGACTCGCCTATTGTCATCACCAACTACGAACGCCTGCACCTATTCGATGCGAAGCAGTTTACCGGCGTGGTACTCGACGAGAGCTCCATTCTCAAGTCGTTCATGGGTAAAACCAAACGCGCCATCATGGAAGCCTTCAAGACTACGCCCTACAAGCTGGCGTGCACGGCTACACCATCGCCAAATGATTTGACAGAGATCGGTAACCACGCCGAGTTTCTCAATGTGAAATCACAGGCTGAAATGCAGTCGACGTGGTTTGTAAATGACGCGAATGATACTGGCACATGGAGACTTAAGGGACATGCGGCCAGCGAGTTCTACAAATGGCTGACTTCATGGGCAGTGTTCCTCTCAAAACCGGGTGACATTGGCGATAAATACAATGTTGAAGGATTTGACTTACCTGAACTGAAAGTTTGTGAAAGGCGATTAGCTGCTCCAAAAGCGAGTATTGACCGTGCATGGACAGATGGGCGGCTCATCCCCGACGATGCCCCTTCATCTACCGGAATGCACAAAGTCAAAAAAGAAAGTCTAGCCGTTCGTATTGAAGCTGCGAAAGAAATTGTTAATGGGGCAGCAGTCGACTCCAAGTGGGTTATCTGGTGTGACACCAACTATGAAGCAGATGCTCTCATTAAAGCTTTCCCTGATGCGATTGAAGTGCGCGGTGAACATAAGCCTGAGTTAAAAGAACAGCGTTTAAAACAGTTTACCGACGGTGAAAAACGCATGATTATCACCAAACCTGATATTGCTGGGTTCGGCTTGAATTGGCAGCACTGCAATAACATGCTATTCGTGGGGGTTTCTTATTCCTTCGAGAAAACCTATCAGGCTCTGCGCCGATGCTGGCGTTTCGGTCAGAAACAAATCGTTAACGCTCACATGGTTTACGCAGAAACCGAGGGGAATATCATCACAATACTCAAGCAAAAACAGGAGGCATTCCGAGCCATGCAAATTGAAATAAATAAGGCTATGGCAGGCAACAATCTGTTCCGCGATGCCGAAAAGACACCTGTAACAACCGGCAAGCACGATAAAGCCATGGGCGACCGCTGGACACTGTACCTCGGTGATTGTGTAGAACAGATCAAAAACGTCCCCGATAATAGCGTCGGTTTTACTGTGTACAGCCCCCCGTTCCCCGATATCTTCATGTACACAGACAGCTATCACGACATGGGGAATGTGAAAGATGATGCTGAGTTTTTTGAGGGATACAAATTCCTTGTGCCAGAGATATTCCGTATCACTATGCCAGGTCGTCTCTGCGCTGTTCACTGTGTAGATCTGCCGAGCTTTAAGTACAAGCACGGTCACACAGGCTTACGCGATTTTCCCGGCGAGATCATCCGCGCCCATATCGAAGCCGGGTGGATTTATCACAGCCGTATCACGATCTGGAAAAACCCCGTAGTTGAAATGCAGCGCACCAAAGCTCATGCGCTGTTGCACAAGAACTTCACCGCTAAAACTGAGCAAGTGAGACAAGGTTTGCCTGACTATGTTCTGCTGTTTCGCAAGCCAGAAAGTATTGACTCTTCGCATGTCAATCAACGGCGTGAAATCGGGGATTATGTAGGCACTGAACCACCCAAACCTAACGAATACAACATGGGGAATGGACGCGCTCAGAACGACCAATACAGCATCGCTGTGTGGCAACGCTACGCCTCGCCCGTATGGTTCGACATCGACCAAACGAACGTCCTGAATTACAAGGTCGCTAAAGATACGAATGACGAAAAGCACATCTGCCCGCTACAGCTCGACGTGGTCGCCCGCTGCGTTGATCTGTGGACGAACAAAGGTGACACCGTGTTTTCACCGTTCGCCGGTATCGGTAGCGAGGGTTATGAGAGCCTAAAGCTAGGGCGCAAGTTCATCGGCATCGAACTCAAAGAGTCGTACTGGAGGCAGGCGCAAAAGTTTCTCACCGAAGCTGAGGTAACCGCCAATGTGCCGACGCTGTTTGACCTGCTGCCACCGGAGAATGCGACCGCCTAGCCACCCCGCGCCCCCGCCGTCGGTCGTCGCGCTGCCGGTGGGGGTTGGCGGGGTGTTTGTGAAGTGAAAGTTATAACCGTTATGAAACGAAAGACACTGGAAGCAAGCGGTCGCCCTATCGTCGTGCTGGAAACACTTCGATAGAGCTAAACCGTAAACCTAGTGTTGGTAGGAGAACGATCTATGGTTCATGATACTCGGATTCCATCTGAATTTCAACAGAATAACGACAATCGTGCTGATTTGGTGCTGCGTATCCCCGGCGGAGACGGCCATCATGTTTCGCTGCGTGTTGTGTTTGACCACCTCAAACAAGCGCTGCGTGACATCACCCTGCCCGCTGGCTACTATGACATCGCAATCGACCGCGATGGGCGCGTGTTCGTAGACAAAGAACTCAAGTTCACGCCGAAGTCCTTACAGATTAAGGACGGCGCGGCATGAGTGATAAAAAGCGCATTCCTTTGCTCTTAGATGAGCAACCCATTTTAGTATACCCCACTCTTGCTAAGCTGCTTAAGAACGTCAATAAGGCGATCATATTGCAACAGCTTCACTTCCTGCTGAATGTAACGAAGATTGCAAGCAATCAATACAATTTCGTTGACGGCAAGTGGTGGGTCTACAACTCATACGAAAAATGGCACGGTTATTTCCCTTGGATTTCCATCAGCACGATCAAGGGATTGTTCGGCATGATGGAGGATGACGGTCTAATTCTGTCCATGCAAGGCGTAAAAGATCGGTGGGATAGGCGAAAATGGTACACCATTGATTATGAAGCGTTCAATAACCTTGTCCAAACGATGGGACAAGATTTGTCTGATGTAGATGAGACAAAATCTGTCCCATCGGAAGGACAAAATCTGTCTGATGTAGATGAGACAAAATCTGTCCCATCGAAAGGACAAAATTTGTCTGATGATAATAGGAATACAGAGAATACTTCAGAGGTTACTACAGAGGCTACAGTTAGCGCGAAAAAATCGCGCAAGAAATCTAACGCTGTTCCTGCATCGCTTATGAACCCTATGAAGGATGCGATTGCATTGGCGTTTAGCTATACATGGTCAAGCATGACGGGTATTGAAAAAGGCTTGGTGCAAAAAGCGGCTAAGTCTTTATGCGAGGCCAATATAACACCCGCTGAAATTCCATCGCTTTACGCTTATTGCAAGCGTTCATTTACTTCATTCAAGCCAATGGCTTTAGCTGGCAATGTTTCGGAATGGCGTAAAACACTCCCGACAACTGCTACCAACATAATCGCCTTCGATCCCGACAAGTGGGTAACTCCCGAATTGGAGAGTGCCTAATGTCTACATGGGATAAGGTGCAAGGTGTCCTACTCCGGCACAACCTCCGGCACGAGCGCGGGGATATGTGGCGCTGCAACAGTCCGTACCGCGCTACCGCCGATGGAATGTCATTCACTCTCAACATTAGCGACGGTGAGCACGGTGTGTGGTATGACCACGCCGGGGCTGATAACAACACGCCGGTTAAAGGCACACTGTACGAACTGGCGAAGTATCTGAATATTGAACTACCCGCTATTTCACCCGCCGCTGAGAGCAAACGCGCCTACAAGAACCTAGCCGAATACGCTGAATTGAAAGGCGTACCGGAAAGCGCGTTCACGGATATGCACTGGAAGTCGGAATTGGTGACCGTCACCAAGCGCCCCGCAATCCAGTTCCCGACGCGCGGCGGCCTCCGCTGGCGGTTCGTTGACGGTAAAGCGCCCCACTTCATGAGTGAGCCGGGGTACAAGCGCTGCTGGTACGGGTTGCAAAAAGCGGTCGAAATGGCGAAGGCGCTGAATAAGCCGCTGATTTTTGCCAACGGTGAGCCGTCGGTTGTCGTTGGTCAATTCTACGGATTACCGGTAACCACGATAACCAGCGGTGAGAAAGGGAACTACCCTCCCGAATTGATCAGCCAATTAAAGGACATCTACGGGGGGGAGATCACAATCGCATTGGATTGCGACTACAAGGGCAGCGCATCGGCTCTCAAACTCAAGGAACAGTTGATGGCGGCGGGCTTCAAAGTCAAAGCGGTTGACTTGGCGCTTGGTGATAAAGGCGACATCGCGGACTTTTGCAAGCTGCATGGCAAGTCAGCGCTAGAGGCGATGGATAAGCTCAATCAGCTAATCGTCGTGAAGGAAGCACAGCAACCGTTACCACCCGCGTCTAGCCCTGCCTCAACGGTTGAGTTTTGCTCGGACTTGGACGCGCTGAAAACCTACATCGACGAGATTAACGGTGAAGCACCACCGCAGGTTCCGCCGCTGCTCAATCCCTATACGTTTCTACATAAGTACGGCGGCCTCGGTCACATCATCCCAGCGGGTAAGCTATTGTATTTTGCCAGCGTAAGCGGTGGCACGAAAACCATCGGCTTTGAAACCGGTTGGGAAGCGTATCAGGATCGCGGCATTCACAGTATCGTGTACTCCCCCGAATGGATTGACGACAGGGGCGCGATTGAAATGGCGGCGCGGTCTGTCCAGCGGGCGGGCGGCGTGAGTGTCAACGACATGATGCTCAATTCCCTTTACCAGCAAGAACAGCAGTTCAAACTCAAAACGAACGTCGGCAAGGCGCTAGAGTCGCTATCGGTTAGCGAGAGCATCAGCAAAGCGGTGCAACTCATGAAGCGACCGGGGCGCGTGTTTTTCATCAAGAACCCCGGCTTGTCGGTCGAAAAGTTATGCGCGGGGATTGAAGCGAAATGCGATCAGGAAGCGGCGAACGGCGTGGTTATCCAAGCGGTTTGGATTGACTTCGCACAACTGCTCTGGCTGGAAAACCCCGAAAGTACGGGCCGCTTGTGGATTGAAGCGGCTATCGGGCTTATTAAGGACACCTGCCGCCGTAAGAACCTTGTGGGCTTCATATCCTCGCAGATGCGGAAAGACGACGCGGAACTCGCGAAAACGGGCGGTAAGTTGTCGGCTGACATGATGCAGTGGTTATCCGACCAGCAAGCAAACTTTATTCTGGCGTTCGTGCCAGAGGTGGACATTAACGGTAAGCGGTTGATGTGGGTTGACCCGCACAACCCTGAACGCAAAGTCGGTAAGCTGCGCGGGCGGATTGTCAAGAACTCTCTCGCACAGTTACCCGACGAAGAATTTGAAATTCCGGTGGACTTCCTACGGCTGACTTGGATGCAGCAGAAAGGCGCTTAACGATGGGTAAGAAATCAAGAGAACGGCGCGGCAACTTCGCAACCTACACCGACGACAAGCCACTATTCGGCAAATACACCGGCACATTCTGGCGACCTGCTACGGCAGTCGGCGAAGTAAAAAACGGTGTCGTTATCAAGGATTACGAGGTGCAACCATGACAACACGGATGCGGGGCATCATCGGCAAGCAGAAGCAGGTAGCGAGTAAGGAGGCGGCGGCGTGACACCCAGCACACGGCAGGCGTGGTCACAACGGTTTGCAGATGCGATAACCGAAGTGGCTCAGTGGACGAACACGGATGTAGGTGCATGGATGGCGATTGGACTGTTGAACGACATGCTTATTGACTCTCTTGAGCCAATGCAACGGCGCGTTTATGAGTGGATTGTTGAAAATGAGAGCGTTGTCAGTTCGGAGTTTGTCGCCACCCATTTTCGGATACGCGGTAATCATGCGGCTACTGTATTGTTGCAACTTTACAAACTGAAACTACTAAAACGGACACTTGATACCAACGGGAACAGTCGTCAATTTTGGTATCGACTAAATGACGATAGCGATGAGGTGCAACCATGAACCACGAGTCTCTTACGCCCGCAAACAACCTGCCCGTCGGCGCACAGCTACGGGCGGCGCGGCTCACGCGCAATCTATCGCAGGCGGAGTTCGCGGCGCTGGCGGGAATACGGGTGAAGCACTACCAGCGGATCGAAACCGGTTCCGTGCTGCCGCGCTTGGGGACGCTGACGCAGATCGCATTCGCGCTGGGGCTGCGGGTGGCGTTGGTGGCGGATAGCGAGGAGGACGTATGAGTGGCCTACTAACAAACGCGGAATTCTGCGTCAGACGGGACTATTTTAGATGGCAGCGGCGCGTCGAGGTACTACCGCAGCTAAAAGCGCGTGAAAACGCCTTAAATCACGAAATCGAGGTGTTGCGTATGTTTCTTGAATGGATGGGCGAACTGCCCTACAAAGGGTTGCCGTGGGAAGAGTTTCAAAAGAACCTGTCACACAACCATCAGCGGGAGAAGTTGCTGAGCGCGATTGTGGACATCCAACGTGAGTATCAGGATGTGTACGCGCAAATCTCGGTTATCGAAAGCGAACACGAAGCGTTGACGGCTCGTGTCCCTGAAGCATGGCGGGCGCGGGTCGTCGAGATTACGGCGGGCGATGATGGCGAGATCGGGAAGGCGGTGGCGGCGTGATGGAGTGTCCAAAATGCGGCGAGTGGATGGTAGACCCGCGTGGCGGGATGGGTTCGTGGGTTTATCACGTTTATGCGGATGGCAAGAGTGGATTGCATCACCGTTCGCATCACGACTACCAGTGTCCGAAGTGTGGACATCGTGAGCATGTCGACCGTGAAGAATGGATCGGGAATAAACCAGAAGTCCACTTCAACAAGACCTCTGAGGGGAGCGAGGATAACTAGATGACTATCAAAACGTTTAAGACGACCAACAAACTTGGCGTAACCGAGTATCAGCAAATGGCGGACGTTGCCGGTTGTATCGCGATTGGGCGGCGGATACTCGCAGACGACCCAACGAATACGCGGGCGGCGCTGCTTGTGGCGTGGGCGGACGGCTTAGGACACAAGCCAACGGATGCGGAATTTGAAGCGTTTATCGGCAAGATGGGCGTTATTGTGACCCCCGTCGAGAAAATCGACTACGAGAATTAGGAGGCATAGATGGCATCTGACAACGACTTACTACTGATGCACAACAACGGCTACAGTGCCGACGCGATTGCCCGCCACTTCAACCTGCGAGCCGATAGTGTTCGCGGGCGGGTCAGCCGTGCGCGGAAGCGGGCGGGGAACCTGATACAGGATACGCCGCCGGATGAGTGGGATAAGGTGCTCGAAGAGTTGGCACAAGTACGCGCCCAATTAAAGGCGATGCAAGATGCCGACGCGAGCATGTATGAACCGTCGGCACGCGATGACACCGATTGGGATAAGTGGGAAGCGGAGTACCAGCGCCTACGGCGGCTTAACCGGATGATTGTCGTGCAGACCATGAATGACATGCACATACCGGATGATGACCACCAAGCCGTTGACCTCGCGCTTGCTATCAATGCCGATGTACAACCGGATATTACGATACTCGGTAGTGATGCTTTTGACTTCGATGTGCTGAGCCTGAAGTATCCGCGCATGTACAACCGTAAGCGCCGTGACCCGTTTGAGGAAGTGCGCGGTCGCTATGATGACATTGTAAGCGAACTACGAGAAGGCAACCCTAGAGGTACATTGATTGCTTTAGGGGATAACCATGCTCAGGTACGCGGGGAAAACTTTATCAATACCCTGATACCGATATTCGGCGACCGGATCACCGCCGATTACAACGAACTGATACGCAGTCAAAACCGGGTGTTGTGGTTGGGTTGGCAACAAGAGGTGTATTTGCATAAGGCGATTTTCGAACATGGCAAAAAAGCTGGCGCGAACCCTGCTATGGCGAACTTCAAATCACACGGCGAGTCGTTTACTGACATCTCAGGACACGCACACCGCTGGCAAACCATTGTGACGATTAAACAGCACTGGATGCAGGAGCAGCGGCGGATGCTGTATTACCCGTTGATGTCAGCGGTTACCGGGTGTTTGCAGCATGTACCGCCCCACTACATTACCGACACGAAAGCGATCAACTCGACACAGGGGTGCGCGGTGGTTCATGTCAACATGCACGGGCTAGATACCCATGTGCAGAATATCTTGTTTCATCCGCGAGAGGACGGTTCGCTTGTTGCGGTGCTGGGTAAGCAGGTTTACATGCAGCAGGCGGCGGTTAGCGCGGTGCGGAAGGCGGGATGATGGACTGGCGAACACTACGACTACGGCGGGACGGTATTCAGTTTGTATGGCACGGCGATGACGTGCTGTGGTTGTTTCCGTGGAACCGGATAAGCGGGCGGGCATGGATTAGCTTCGGCTTCGATGCGTCGTTTAATTCACTGCGAGAAATTGACGATTTGTGGGATGAGTATTTTGAGGCGGATAAGAGGGCGTAAAACAAAAGCCGCATTGCTGCGGCTGATGGTAACAGGGGACTAAGCCTGTGTACACGGTTCAGTATACGGGCGAGGCGGCGCTACGTCAACGGCTTGCGCTTGCCGCCCCATTTGACTTTCGTGGTTTCGAGTTTGTAGCCACGCTGCTGTAAGTGGGCTTCGATCAGTTGGCGGATTTGTTCAGCAATCGGAACGCCGGTGCGGTCAAGTTCTTTTAGCAAAGCGTTGTGCATATCGGGGGTAAGAGTGATGTTGATACGTGCCATTTTTAACCCAATTCAAACGTGCCAAGTGTGTACAAATGACATCACTTGATGGTATAATTAAGTATAGTTTAGTAAAGTTTGGTAAAAAGGACAAACCGACATGAGGCACGTTAAGATTGACTTAGGAAATCAGAACATTAAGCACACTGAGAACAACGCACGGGTTTATAGCACGGTTCACGGTATCGTCCGATTAAATGACACGCAGATTGGCGATTACTCTGATGCACTCAGCGGCGGCGTTGAGGCATTGTCGCCAAAGGATTTTATTCGTGTGTACGACAGCGTGAACAGCCGGCATTACAAACTGTACCATGTGGGCGATGCAGCGCTCCGTCAACACGGTGCACTGTTGGCGCGGCAGGAACGCGGCGCGGGGCGCTACACTGCCGATTATGCAGTACCACTTATCCTTCATGTGTTGCAGCAGTACCCCGACGCGGATGGCGATTACAGTCTTGTACTGATGTTCCCGCCCTCGAATGCGATGTACGTAAAAGACTATGTGCAGGCCGTTAAGCGGTCGTGGAAAATTGGCGACGGTGACAGCACTCGCATTATCAACATCAAGCATGTTGAGGTGTTCATGGAAGGCTTAGGGTCAATCGTCAACGCTATTCAAGGGCGGTTGGCTCCGATCAAGAACGATCAGCACTACCTCGCTATCGACATTGGCTCGTTTACGACTGACTTGGTGATGTCTACAGCTAAGGGTGTGTTTATCCCCGGCATGGCGCACAGTCTCGAAAACTACGGTATCAATTCGGTTAAAGAGCGTCTGCAAAATTCGGTGCGTCGCCAGTGGAAAGAGGCGTTTAAGGATGCCTCAGTGCTGGATGATGACGAGTATCTTGAGAGCATCCTCACAAATAAGACGGTTAACCTGCGTGGGCGTAAAACCGAGGACGCAAGCGCGATTGTGGATGACGTGTGCAGCGACTTGATTAACGCGGTACTGAACGGGGTTAATCAGAAGTTTTCGCGCCATGTGGCCCGTATCGGTGGCATCCTGCTTACGGGCGGCGGGTCAACGTTGATGCACACGGTACTCAAGGAACGCCTCGACTTCTCGACAATCTATCTCGCAGACGAGCGTAAATCGCTGTTTAAGGCTAATGTACGCGGGGCGCATTACTACTACGAGTCGCTTGTGCGTACCGGTATGGTGGCGGTGTAATATGCCGAAGGGACACCCAAGCACCGAGGATCACCCAAGCTACGTGATTACGGCAAAAATGAACCCTGAAGTGAGCGCGTTGGAGCGTCAAGCGTGGGAGATTTGGCAGTCGATTAACCGCCGTGATGTCCTGAAAGCAGGGTTTACGTCGAAGGCTGAATTACTGGCAACCGCGCTTATCCAGTATTACGAGCAGCAACCAGAGGGTCAGCAGTCACGTATCGAGATGATGTTGCAGCAAATCATGGGACAGCTCAAAAGCGGTTACGGGTATGCACCCGCGCCGCAAACGGTTGACGAGGACAGCACCGAAATCTATCTCGATTTCGCACAGAACCGTAATCTACTAGACGACATGATACAGGGGGAATGATGAATAACAAGACTTGGCAGAAACACGAGGCGGTTGAAGGCAAGATGTATGAGGCTGTGCTATACGGCGTTAATCAAGGCGAAAAGCCGCGCTACTTTAAGACCTTAGACCTTGCAAAAATGTGGGTGGAAAAGGTGGGAATGGGCGGGCGAGAATTGACTTGGGTTCAAGTCCCTTACAGTCGATGGATTGCGCCAAGCACGAATACATCCGGTTGGCAAATACAAGAAGTGGTACACGTTACTGCTATCGAGGTTTGCGAATACGAGAACGACTACAGGGTGATGGTTGCAATCGGTGACAGCGGCACGTTCCCCCGACTCAAGCGCACGGTAATTGACACGATCCAAGCCCACCCCGAAAGCGAGGAACCGCGATGACGAGCAAACTGGACAGCATCAAGCAGCGGTTGGCGGGGTACGAGGCAGCAATAGGTGATTGTCGCGGGTCTGATGAACTAGTAGCCGTAGACAGTGCGTTTATGTCATCGGTACACACCGACGACCTGCGGGCGCTGCTGGCGGTGGCGGAGTCGTGCGAGAAGATCGTTAACGGCGGTGACAGTGGCGGATGGGAGTGGGTAGAGGTCTCGCGAAAGGACTTCGACGAGTTAAAGGCAGCGCTGGCGACGTTGACAGGTTAGGCAAGCAAAAGCCCCTTTGCAGAGGGGCTTCTTTTACGACACGTTACGCAAACGATTGCACGCCTATAGTCTACTGTAAAAGAGGGATGCAAGCAACATGGTTCAAAAAACGGGGGAGGTGTTACAGCCTCTCAGTATCAACGTGGAAAGTTTCAAAAAGCGATTTAAGGCGCTTTCCAGCCTGTCAACGTATGAACGTGCCAACAAGGTCGCTACCGAGCGTAAACGAGCAGCGTGGGCAGCGTACAGGCCATTTGAGCGAGCGCAGTTGTATGATAGTTTGGACGAACTGACGGCAACCATACTCAGCCCGTTCGCAAACTATTCGTCGAAGCGGTCAACAAAGGGCGGCGTGCTGTACGCTCAAGCGTCGGTGGTGCTTCGACCAACCGAACAGCTTGCGATTGCGCACGCGCTCGGCTTGTACAAGTTCGACTCTGAAGATCCGGTTTACAGACAAGACCCCGGCAGAATTTTACACTGGTGTATATCTTGCCAGCATTTTAAGTCACCCGACCAATTCCCGAAAGTAAAATATAGCGTTGATGGGTTGGCTTATGCCTGTAAGAGTTGTAGAGATAAAGAACAGCGGACAGTATGGAAAGCGGCGTAATATGGGGAAAACAAAAAGCGGGTTGTTACACCCGCTTTGCCTCATCCTACCTCATCCGACCGCACCTAAGCATACCGTGCCGTGTCATACCCAAACTCACCAAGCCGAACCTAACCTCAATACCAATAATTGTAGCACAGTCTGAAGGAAAAACAAGGGGGATTAGTAGATGTTTCTAAATAATGTCGAAGAAAAATCAATCTTGGGAGCCATCTTGTTTAGTCAAGATATGGCGCTAAACGTAATTGATTACAATATGGATACATTGAAGTCCAGAGACCCACAAATAATCGCCTTGTCCGTTGCGATTTGGGATTACTTTCAAGCAAATAGAAACTTCCCAGACTATGTATCTCTTATGGATTTCATTCGCGACCAGAATAAATACAACGCACTTACACCTCTTTTTGTGGTTGAGTGTATTAACCTGTGGGATGTATGGTTGAAGCGAATTGTGAAGCAGAAATTTGGCAAAAAGCCCTATCGTTATTATTTAAAAAGCGCTCATTGGCAACGCATTAGGAAACGTGCTTTGATTATAGACTCTAAATGTGCCCTGTGTAATTCTGATAAGAACATCCAAATCCATCACCGAACTTATGAGCATTTTGGATATGAGATGATGGAGGATTTAACTGTCTTATGCGCTGATTGCCACCACATTTTTCATATGATGAAAAGGTTAGATGAAACAGCGTAAGCGGACAAATGCTTGACACCGGCAGAACACATGGTATAAAGAAAGTAGGGCAAAGTAACGTTTGCCCATTTTGACTCATGCCGCCGCCGAGAGGATCGCATTCGTCAGAAACGGCGAACAGTCACCGTCGTTGGTGACGGCGGCACATACCATTTAGGGGTAGCGCGGTGTGTCCATAGGACGTTTCCCTAGCTGCGATATAAGATTGCAGTAAAAATCGCTCAAAAGGGGACATGAGGCTGAGAGGCGTAATGCCCCCAATTGCTCACAATCCGCAGCCTAGCCACTGGCGGATACACAAATAGCTAGGCGGGCACTACGCCCAAGAATATGAGCGCTCCATAACGGGCGCTCTTTTTGTTTCCCACAGTTGATACACATCTAGCAAGTCTAACAGGGCAACTGGCTCATGGCTGTTCGCTTTTCGCCGAGCAATTACTTATCGCTGACAGCCAACGTCGGGAACGTGATTTCGACGGTGAGTTTTGGAGGCTGGTTCAAGCGCAAGGTCGATACCGGCAACTGGGCGACGATGGCGTACTGGTCGAACAACGGTTCCGGCGCGGAATATTTTATCGAAACCGACAGCGGCGGCGATACAGCGAACTACTACGACCTCGTAGGCGGTGACGAAACCAACGGCACGGGGCCGACCATGACGGTTGACGTGTGGTTCTTCTTTATGGCGACCCGCAGCAACAGCGGGCTTACGTTCTATTGGGGGACGGAGGCGGGCGGGACACTTAACACCGCAACGGCTTCGCACTCGCACACGCCGTCAACCTCCACCGACAAGCGGTGGTTTATCGGCAACGATGTGTACAGCGACTTCTTCAACGGTGAAGGCGCATACGTCGGCTTCTGGAATAAAACATTTGACGCGACTGAGGTGGATGCGCAGTACCGGTCAACAACGCCGGTTAACACCGCCGACCTCGTGGCATTCTACGCACTCGCAGCAGCGGCTTCCGCAGGCACGGACAGCAGCGGCAACGGCCTAAATATGTCGGTGACGGGGACGCTCTCGGACGGCGGGAGCAATCCTGTACCACCGGTTGCGGTGACGGTTACACAGTCGGCTTATCGGTTCCGTGATGACGACGGCAGCGAAAGCACGGCGACATGGCGACAGTCTGAAAATACAGTCGACACTGCCGCGCCGGAAGATGCGTTTCGCCTGCGGTTGCAGGTGGACGCGGATGGTGATCCAGCGTCGCAGGACTTGCAGCTTGAATACAGTGTGCAGGGGTCGGGTGTCTGGCAAAAGGCAGTCACCGCACAGCCCCCCGCAACCGCGCCCACGTTTCAGGCGTTAGGGACGGAAGTCAGCGGTATTGGCAACGTGACACCGACGTGGCCGACGCATGAAGTCGATGACATCGCCCTCCTGTTTATCGAAAGCTGCGGCGGTGAGGCGGCGAGTCTTGGCACGGCATCGGGCTTTGTGGCGGTCACGAACTCGCCATCGAGCACCGGCACGACCACCAACGGTACGCGATTGTCGGTGTACTGGTGCCGTGCCACGTCGACCAGCATGGCAGCGCCGGTTGTCACCGACCCCGGCAACCACGCCTACGCCCGCATCATTACGTTTCGCGGGTGTATCAAAACAGGCGATCCGTGGGATGTGACCGCCGCGTCGCAAAAAGCCAGCGCGAGCACGTCATCAACCCTGCCTGCGGTTACAACCACGATTGACCAATGCCTGATTGTACTGGCAGCCGCGCGGGATAACGACAGCGCATCAGCGGCATGGTCAGCACAATCGAATGGCAACCTGAGCAGCCTCACCGAACGGTCGGACAGCGGCACGACGCAGGGCAACGGCGGCGGTATCGCGGTCGTGACGGGTGTCATGGCGACGGCGGGCAGCACCGGCACGACGAGCGCGACAGTCACGAGCAGCATTAATGCGTATCTGACGATTGCGCTGAAACCGGAACCACCGCCCACCGAGCTATTCCTGCTGTCGGCTTCGGCGAATATCGCAGGCAGCGCGGCAACCGCGACAACGGCACAGTTGACGGCTCCCAGCGGGAAGTCCGGCGACTTTACGGCGGGGGCGATCAGCGATGACACGAACCCGATTAGCGTCGACATCGCGGCGGATTTTTATACCGAGGTGGAATTTAGCCTCGTGTCGATTGCCGCGATACCGGAGGACGATTACGACTTCCGGCTGACAGCGGCGGGCGTGGCGCTGGATGCGTACAGCCAAACGCCGACGATCACGATTGCGGCGAGTGGTGACCAGAATGCCGGTGTGAACACTTCTGCGGTCACAATTGCGGCTTATAACCTGACCGCAAGCCCCGGCGCGGTGAATGCGCCCGTTGGAACGACTGATGTTGCCATCGCTGCTTATGCGGTGATCGCGCATCAAACGGTGGGGGTTGGTGTCGCAGCGGTTACCGTGAACGCTTACGATCCAACGGCATCACCGGGGGGTGTCAACGCGGCAGTAAACGTGTCTGCGGTCACGATTACCGCATACGACCCCACGGCAAGCCCCGGCGGGATTAATGCAGCGGTCGATACCACCAACGTGAGTATCAGTGCCTATGATACTGCAACAAGTGTCGGCGCGGTTACGGCAAGCGTTGACAGCACCGACATCGGCGTTGCAGCGTTTGACGTGGCGACCACCGTTGGCGGCGTGAACACCGCTGTCGACAGCGCGGGGGTTAGCATCACGGCAAATAACCCAACGGCAGCACCGGGGGCAATTAGTGCCGATGTGGATGTAACGGGCGTGAGCATTACCGCTTACGATACCGACTCGGTACTTGGTGGGTCGGTTGCCAGCGTCGATACGGCTGCGGTGACCGTCGCGGCTTACGATAGCAGCGCGACACCGGGGGGCGTGAACGTCGGTGTGAATGTCTCGGCGGTTACCATCGCCGGTTATGACGCGACTTCCCAAGCGGGCGCGGTGAATGCGGCGGTTGGGTTTGCCGCCGTTGAGATTGCGGCTTATGACCTAAGCGCTTTACTCGGTGGCACGACCGCTAGCGTGAATGCAGCGGCGGTTACGATTAGCGCTTACGATGTCACCGCGCAACCCGGCGGGATTAATGCAGCGGTCGATGTTGCGGCTGTGGTGACTGCCGCTTACAACGTTGGGGCAAGCCCCGGCGGGGTGAGTATCGGTGTCGGTTATGCGGTGGTCTTAATCGCCGCGTATGATGCAGCAGACGCGGGTATCTCGCAGACCGTGAGTATTGACCGTGCTATGGTGCTCGTGACCGTGTATCCCGCTGACTTACCCCGCGCCTCGGATGAGGATACCTACACTGTACCGGCTGAACAGCGGTTCTATATTGTGCCTGCCGAAAACAGGTATTACGCCGTGCCTGCCGAAGATCGTTATTTTGCAGCATAAAAGGATAGCCACATGGACTACGAACAGATGAGCATCGAGGCATTGGAAGCGGAAAACATTCGGCTGTCCAGTGAACGCGCCGCTATTCAACAGGAGCAGCGCACGATCAACGAAGTCTTAAGCCGTAAGATTGCAAGCCTGAGCGTCCAAGCCAAGATTGCAAGTTTCTCAGCCGCAGAAATCGCCGCGCTTGCACAGCATGTCGGTGTTGATGTTGCCCAAGTGTCGAGTGAAGTTTTAGGGGATGGTGAATAATGGCATCAGGCGCGTATAGCACAGGCATTAAAGCGATCCTTGACGGGGATGTTGACTTTTTGGCGGATACCATTAAGGCAGTGTTGGTGGATGCCGCCGACTACACGGTCAACCTGACCACCCATGACTTCCTCGATGACGTACCAAGCGGCGCACGGGCAACCAACGGTACCGGCACCCTCGCCAGCAAGACGACCACGATCAGCACGAATGTGATTACGGTGGACGCCGCCGACCTAACGCTGACCAGTGTCAGCGGTGACCAGTCGGAAGCGGTTGTTATTTACAAGGACAGCGGTAGTGAGGCGACAAGCCAACTGCTGTACTACTTGGAATTGTCGAGCGCCGTAACCCCGAATGGGGGCAATATCACCTTGCAATTCAACGCTTCAGGGCTTGCAACCTTTACCCGTTAATGAGGTGAGGGCATGGCGACAAATACCCAAATCATGATTAAAGACCCCGATGCGGTTAAACCATACGGGGTCACATGGGCAGACTGGCTTGAGGATGGCGAAACCATCAGCACATCGACATGGATAGCTGACACGGGCATCACGGTCGACAGCTCGTCTAAAACCGATACCGTTGCGACGGTGTGGTTAAGCGGTGGCACGGATAAACGGAATTACACGGTGACGAACCGGATTGTCACCAGCCTCGGCAAGACGGATGACCGGTCGCTTATCATTCAAGTGCGACAGCAGTAAGCCGTTCGCACCGCCGGTCGCCATCGGGTGATATACTCTAGCAAAAAAAAGGGGGGGGTTATCATGCCGAGTGATCCTTACAACGTGTCGTTTTGGTTCGCGGCGTTCGTGGTCGCGTTTGCGGTGATGGCGGTTGCGCTGTGGTTCGGTAGGCGAGGTGAGTAGTAGCAGGTAGGCGAGTATGGCAGAGAAGTTAACGACTAAGCAGCAGACATTCATAAACGCATACTTAGCCAACGGCTTTAATGCTACACAAGCGGCGATTGAGGCGGGGTATTCTGCGGATACTGCTCGGCAGCAAGGCAGCCGTTTGTTGACAAATGTTGACATCAAGACAGCGATTGATGCAAAGCTCGATGAGTATGCGATGTCAGCTAAAGAGACACTGGCACGGCTTGCTGACCACGCTCGCGGGGATATGCGCGACTTCGCAGGATTGACTATCGAGAACTTGGGGAGACACCCGCGCGGCAATCTCATCAAGAAACTCAAGCTCGATGTGAAATACGACAACGAAAATAAAGCACATCAATTCATTGACACATTTGAGTTGTACGATGCTCAGGCCGCGCTCGTTCAGATCGCGCGTGTTCATGGTTTATTGACTGACAGAAGCGAAGTTAAAACGACTACGACACTCCGATGGGAAGATGTGGTGAAGCCGTCTGATGACAACAACGACCCCTTCGCCTAGTGAGGTTGCCAGTTCGCCCGCGCTATTTGCAAAACATTTTCTCAAGGTCATGGATAAGCGCGATCACATTGTCCCGCTTGTGCATAACCCCATGCAAGCGAAGTATTTAGCAAACCGAACTTCACGCGATTTGATCTTGAAGGCGCGGCAAATTGGGTTTAGCACCGCGATACAGGGCGAAATGTTCCGGTATGCGGTAACCCGTGCCGCCCGCACGTTGACGCTCGCAGACATCGACGTAAACACGCAGAAAATGCGGCGGATGGCTGACCGGTTCTATAGTAACCTACCTGACGGCTTTCGTCCTGAACGCGCATTAGCGAATGCCAGCATTACCACATACCCCGGTTACGGCAGTGAGGCCATGATTGCGACGGCGGGGAGCAAGACGGCAGGGCGTGCCGGTAGTTACCGCTTCATTCATATGAGCGAAGTCGCATTCTACCCTGATGCACAGGCGATTGTCGCCTCTGCTTTGCAAGGGGGGAACCCGTTATGGGTTGCGGCTGAGAGCACCCCTAACGGCGCTCAAGGGTGGTTCTATGAAGCGTGCATGGAAGCACTCGACGGTGACAGTTCGTGGAAGCTGCATTTCTTTGCATGGTTTGATAATCCTGAATACTGCTTGCCGCTAGAAGTCGGCGAGGTTATCCGATACACCGATGACGAGGCGGTGCTGGCTAAGAAACATAATCTTACAGCACAGCAAATCAAGTGGCGGCGCACCAAGCAAAAAGAACTCAAACACCTGTTTGTTCAGGAGTATCCAGAAGATCCGCGCACCTGTTTCTTAACGAGTGGCGGCGGCTATTTTGGTGATGTCAGCAAGGCGTTTACCGCGCCCACTAACGCCGAACCGATTAGTGGGCGGCGTTATGTCATGGGCGTTGACTTCGCGCAAACGGTTGACTATACCGCTGGCGTTGTCTTAGATGCGACTACGAACGAACAGGTTGACCGCCTGCATATCAATAAACTCCCGTGGCAAGAAATGCGGCGGCAAATCGCAGTTATGGCGCACAAGTGGGATGCCACCGTATTAGCCGAAGCAAACAGCATGGGTAAGACAAATATTGAGCTGCTGCAATCGGGTGAAAGCGGATTATACGCGCCTGTCAAACTGACTCCGTTTCAGACGACCCCGCAGTCGAAACCGCCCCTTATTCAGGGGTTGCATTATGGGTTGCACGAAGGCGGGCTAAAGTTGATTGACGACCCCGAAATGCGCCACGAACTGCTGGCGTTTATTTCCAAGCAGACCGCTAATGGGGCATGGTCATATGAAGCTGGCACGGGCGCACATGACGATTACGTAATCGCGCTGGCGCTGGCGTGGCAAGCGGTTAACGCGCCGTCAGGGTTCCGGTTCCTGTTCTCTGAACAAGAAATGATGGATGAATGAATATTAATTCGGGCGTGAACATTAAATCCATACCGCTGCAAAACTTGCCGCCCGAAGCATTCAAGGTCGTGGTCGGCGATGGCGGCGCGGCGGATACTGACCTCCTCAAACTTTATGAAACCGTCCCGTGGTTGTTTCGCGGCACCGAGGCACGAGCGAACGCCTTATCCGGTGTACCGTTTGGTATCCACAAGGGGATAAGCATCGAGGGTGACGAGGTTGATATTTCAACATTTCATTTTGCGGGGAATATCCCCGACCTCATCTACACGATTGCCCGCGATTATATCCTGTTTGCGCAGTGGTATATCTGGAAAGGCGCGAACCCTGTCGGCAAGGTAAAGGAACTGCGGCGGTTTGTACCGACCAGCATCACACCGAAGTATGACGAGATGGCGGGGATTGAGGAGTTTGAGCGCAAACTCGCAACCAAGACTATAACAATCCCCGTCAACGAAATGATATGGCTCATGCGCCCGTCTGCCCGTACCGAACTTGGCGCGGGGGTATCTGACGCGCAAGTCGCGTTGGCGGCGGCGGGGGTCATCGGCAACCTTGACACCTACGCCGCATCTTACTTTGCGAACGGCGCGTTGATGCCGACGTTGATTTCAACAACGGGGCAGGTGCAGGAAGTTGACCGCGCGTTTTTCAAGTCATGGATCAAAAAGATTACCGGGCGCGGGGCGAAGAATGCGCATACGGTCGAAGTTGTGCAGGGTGATTTTAAGGCTACAACGCTCGGTTCGCCGCCGAAGGATTTAGCCGCGCCGGAACTCAACAACACGAAACGCGAGGATATTGCCACCGCGCTCGGTGTGCCGCAAACGGTGTTATTCAGTAACGCGGCGAATTATGCAACCGCGTTACAAGACGATTTGCACTTCTACGATAAGACGGTGCGACCGGACGGGATACGGTTTGAGTATGCGCTGAATAACATGCTGTTTCACCCGTTAGGCTATCACTTCGCCTTTCATTGGGAACAGATGGAAATCTACCAGTTGCAGAAGTCACAGCAAGCGCAAGCGCTGGTATCCTTCGTCACCGCTGGCGTGCTGACGAAAGACGAGGTTCGTGAGGAAATCGGTTATGAGCCATTAGAGGCTGAACCGCCGCCACCCGTAACTCCGGTCACAGAAACCGCCCCAACCGTGCAAGAGCCGCAGCAGGACGCGCCGCCGGAAGAAGTGAAGGCGCACATACACACGCCCGTCGAAACGCCCGTCAACGCGGATTTAGCCCGCTGGCAGACGGTGGCAACTAAGCGGCTCAAAGAAGGCAAACTAGCAAAGGCGCTTGACTTTGAGAGCGCCGTTATCCGCCCGACACTGATGGAAAGTATCAAGGGCGCGTTGGAAGCCGTAAAAGATGCGGCGGATATTAAGCATATCTTCGCAGACGCGATGGAATGGGCGAGTTATCCATAATGCCAGCACTACGCAACCGTGAAACAATCGAGGCGCGTATGGCGCGTGTCATCGGCAAGGTCAATAAAGAGGCGCAGGAACGGATCGCCGAAATATTAGGTGATACGCCAAGTGTTGACAAATTGACACCGGATACATGGCGCGAGATAGAGGGGATGTATGATCGTGCTTTACTGCCGCAACTAGAGACCGTGTTTCATGACGCGGCTGATGCGATGGTGGATAGCACGAGCGCTGGTATCGAGTGGGACTTAATCAATAAACGGGCGGCTGATTGGGCGCGTACTGCAACCAATGATTTAGTACGCGGGATTACGGATAACAGCCGACAGGTTATTCAAACGAGTGTGAGCGATTTCTATAACGACCGTTTGACGTTAGGCGATTTACAGGCACGACTAGCACGTACATTTGGTGTGCGACGTGCTGAGAGTATCGCGATTACGGAGACGACACGGGCGGCGGCACAAGGCGAACGTGCGTATGCAGAGGAATTGCGTAAGCAGGGCGTTGAATTAGTCGCTGTTTGGAACACGGCAAATGACTCTCGCACTTGCTCCATTTGTGGCCCACGTGACGGCAAAAAACAGGGTGATGGGTGGGAAGATTTGCCGCCCGCGCATCCGCGATGCCGCTGTGGAATTTCTTACGTGACCGTCTTACCGGACGATATTCAAACGCCCACCGGCACATCAAACGCGCCCGTGGTTATGCCGTATGGCGCAGACATTCCCGCTGACACCGGAACGCCGGGACGGACAGCGGATAGTCTGAATGTGTTTCTCGACCAGAGTGAGGGCGCGTTAGCCCGCGCGTTGAAGGGTATTGACGATGATGACTTTGAACACGCGCTGTTGAATATCAATTTCGACACCGATAAGTGGGAAGTCAACAAGGAAAACGTCAAGTATCAGGCGGATGTGTTCTTAAACGAGAGCCGGTACATGGTCAACTATAACAAGTCGTATCTGCTCGATATGGTGCAAGAGCGATTAAATGCAAGCGGTCTCAGCATCACTGATCCGTTTGAACTCGAAAGCATTTACAACCGCGATTACGCCTACAAAGCAAAGGCCATTTTGAGCGCGGCTGATGTTGGCGGGGTTCGGTTAACGGATGCCCAGCGACGGCGGTTGAATGAAGCGGCGGATAACGGCTATCTAAACATGGTGCTGACAGAGAAGAATAATCGCACCAAGTACAGCGCCCCTGAGAAGATGCGGGGCAGTGGCGATTACAGCGCGTCTGCATCGGCACGACGGGAGAAGCGCGAAAACTTCCTTGAGATTTTAGGTCGATTGGATCAAGGTGGTTGACAATAAAACCAATTCGGGATTATGCTGTAAACAGCATTTTGCCACATGAGGTTATATGGAACACCAAGAAATCATCATTGAACCAAGCAAATGGGATGGTCGGCATATCACCTATATCGACCGCTTTAAGTTGGTTCACACGGGCAACGTGATCGGACAGGAACCCGGCGGCAAGCTGCTGTATATCCAGTCGGATAAAAAGAATGTTGCGAAGGCAACGTGGCACTTTACCATCGCGTCTAAGATCATCAAAGCGGTGCTCGATAAGCCGCCGCAAGATGACTAGATAGACTGTACCTAACTAATCTGAAAAGCCGCTAAATAGCGGCTTTTTGTTTGCCTAATGGTGACGCATGAAACTTGACGACGACGGGCTAAAGGCGGCGCTTAAGAACGCGATGAACGCACGTGGCCTCAAGCTAGGGTTAGCGGCGGCGGCGCTCGACATTAAAGCCGAGTTTACCAAGTATCCGCAGCATAAGCCACGTCCACAAGCGCCGTACTGGACACCGAAACAGCGGCGCGGCTTTTGGGCAAAGCTGAACAAAGGCGAGATTGAAGTCCCGTATGTGCGCGGCAGTAGTAAGAACTCGCAGAAGCTAGGGCAGTCATGGACGACCGAGGCGCGTAACAGCGGGCTAACGCAGGTTATCGGGACGGCGGTGGGATACGCGCGGCTTGTGCAGTCCGCTGCCAAACAAACGCGCTACCACAAAAAGACCGGTTGGCGCACCGAAAAGCAGATCATGCAAGCGGAAGCGCCGAAAGCAATCAAGACGATTACGTTTTATATACAACGTGACATTTAAATTGCTTTTGAGGGAGAAATCGAGTAAAATAGAGGGATAAAAAGTGACACCCGCGCTACGGGAATAGCCGGGTGTCTGAGTAATCTAAATGGAGTTTAGATACTATGGGTAATCATATCACAAAGGGGAAAACTTGTCAGCGTGTTTGTGGGCAATGTGGGAAAGTCTTCGAAATACATCCCAGCAGACTTAGCCATAATAGGGGTAAGTATTGCAGCAGAGCCTGCCGCTATATTTCTCAGCAACGTAAAACTGTGTGTAAGTGCGAACAATGCGGTAAACAATTCACTCTTCATCCTGCTGTAGTAAAAGCAGGGCTTGGAGGGAAGTATTGCAGTTTGCAGTGTAACGGGATTGCTAGACGACAGCGTTTGCAATTTACATGTTTGCATTGCGGGAAGGGCTTTACAAGGAAACCGTGTCAAGTCAAACAAGGCAAAGGGAAATATTGCAGCCATGAGTGTTATGTAAATGCGACAAAAGGGGCTAATCATCCTTTATGGCGCGGCGGGTCACTCAAGTATGGCCCGAATTGGAAAGAACAACGAAAATTAGCGTATGAGCGCGATAAGGGGACGTGCCAATATTGCCACCGAAAACCAAAGAAAGGTGAGCGGAGTTGTCAAGTCCACCACATTGTTAAAATGCGTAGTTTTAAAAATGACTATGCCGCAGGTAATGCACTTAGCAATCTTATCACTCTATGTTTAAGATGCCATAGATTGGCGGAGACTGGCAAGATAGCTCTACCAGTAAGGTTATTTTAGGTAAACAGAGTGATCAATAACAAAAAAACGCGCTAACCGGCGCGTTTTTACTTCCCACGTTTTACGTGCAAAAGGACATCTAATGGGGAAATATCAATTTGTGCCGGATTACATCACGGTAATCGTTGACAAGGCGTGTCAGGAAACCGGCTTAACCTGTGTCACGGTTCGCGCCGAAGGTAGCTACAGTCGCTATGTGGCGGTGATGACCGATGGCAAGCAGACGCATGAGTACATCATGGCATACGACTACGGGCTGATGTTCCCCGAAAGCGAACGACCTGCGCTGCTCGTGTCTGAACTCCGTGCGTTATTCGCACTAGAAGCCGTGCCAGAGGGCGAAAGCGAACCTTTTGAGGCGGATATACCTGAGGATACTGAGGAAACGCCTAAGAAGCCGCGCAAACGTGGCAAGTCAGCGTAAGACAGCACGAACACCCGCTACCGTAGCGGGTGTTTTATTGAGGAGCCTAGAATGCCAAATTTGAACGGTAAAGCGGTATCCATCGAAGAGTTAGCCAACCGCGTTCGCTGCGAGTTCAATGACCATTGTGAAGAAATGGCACGCGAGAACGGTTTAGTTGACAGTTACGGGGTAAACATCTGTAACCCTTACTGGATTATTGACATTTATGTTGACTCGCTGGTGTGTGCAGAGGGCGGCAGTTCCGAATACTACCGCGTGGCCTATGCGGTGAACGGCGACGAAATCACCTTTGCGCCGAAAGACCAATGGGAAAAGGTCGAGAAGGAATGGATCAAGGTCAACTACCCTGAAGCCGATGCCAACATGGAAGCAAAAACGCTGGTGAGCTATGGCAGCGAAGTAAAGGCTCTCGGTGACGGCAAGGTAGGCGGCTATCTCGTCTTGTTTGGTGAACCTGATACTGCTGACTTTGTAGACGACTTTTTCCGTAAGTCAACTGACTTTGCGCTTGATATGAAATCAACCCCAGAAGGGGTTATTCGCTACCATCACAAGCTCGATCCTGTAATTGGGGATCGCAGTTTAGGGAAAGCGAAACTTGGGGTTGACGAAGTTGGTGTATGGATTGAGGGGCAGCTTGACCTCAAAAATAAGTACGATGTCGCTGTGTATAACCTTGTGCAAAAGCGCAAACTCGGATGGTCAAGCGCCGCCAAAGATGACGTAGTCCGGCAAGTCGAGGGCAAGGCTTACTTTATCAAGCGATGGCCCTTGAATCTTGACGACCTAACATTAACCCCCACCCCTGCCGACTATCGTCAAGTTGCGGATATTAAATCGCTGCCGTTAGAACCGGTAGCCCTTAAATCATTAATCAACAGTTCCGAGGGCAATGGCAATCAACCGGAGGCACAACCGACGGAGACGGGGCAACCCGTGTTGGGTGCGGAAGTTACGCCAGAAACCGAAGCGACTGCGGTTAAATCTACGCATGATATTCAAGTATTGGAGAGTGAAACGATGACTGACGCTCAACAGACTCCGGTTGATGCTGCCCGCTTTGACACGCTCGAAACCAGCGTGAAAGGCTTAAGCACGGTACTGGACTCCATTGTTAGCAAGTTGGATGCGATGCCCGTGTCGCAGAACCCCGGCTATGTGACTGCCGACGGCGGTGCTGCTGACCCCAACATCAAATCATTTGGCGACTTTTTGGTTGCCGTGAAGCGTGGCGATGCCAAACGCTTGAGCACCGTTTACGGTGTGAAGGCTCTCGGCGATGGTGCGCTGTCCGAAGATCAAGGCGCGACGGGCGGTTACCTGATCCCGCAAGAATACATCCCCCGTTTGTTGTCGGTCGTGAACCAGACTTCGGGGATTGTCCCGCTGGTGAACGTCGTCAATGTGAATTCATCTTCGGGTCGTATCCCTTCGCTGGATCAATTTTTCGCCCCGACCGCTGGCGTTGGCAACAGCGCATTCGCAGGCGGTGTCAAGGCAACTCTGACCGCTGAGGGCGGCACATTCACCGAGAACGAACCTTCGTTCGAGATGGTGGAATACAACATCAATAAGGTTGGCGGCGTGATCTATGTCACCACCGAAATGATGCAGGATAGCCCGATCAGCATTGAGTCGCTGCTGACACAGTATGTCGGCGTGGCGATTGCGAATAAGGAAGAATACTTTATCTTCCGTGGGAACGGTGTTGGGCAACCCCTCGGTATCCTGAACTCGGATGCTGCGGTCTCGACCGGCCCCGATACCAACGATCTGTTTGCCTATGCGGACGCGGCGGAAATCCTAAGCCGCTTCAAGAGCGTTGGCGGGAACCCCACTTGGGTTGCTCATCCGTCGACCATCCCCGACCTCATGCGCTTTGAAGTCGGCACGGGCGGCGCGGTGTGGGTAGCGAACGTTCAAGGGCAAGTGCCGATGAGCCTGCTGGGTTATCCGGTGCGGTTCTCCGAACACCTGCCGCAAGCGAACAATGCCGGTCATGTCGGCTTGTATGACCTGAGCGCTTATACCCTGTTCCGTAAGGGCGGCATGTCCATCGCCTACAGCGAACATGCGGCTTTCACCAGCGGCAAGGTTGCTTGGCGCTTTGAAGAACGTCTTGACGGCAAGCCGAACTTGAAGAAGGCGATTACCCTCGCCGATCCGCAGGGCAGCTACACCGTTTCGCCGTTCAGCCTGTTCACCGATTAATTAGGAGGTATACACAGAATGGCTAACTACGCTAAAGGGAATATTGCCGAGGCGGTTGCGATTTGCGGGGTGATCGACCCTGACGCATACACCGCTGCCGCGTATACATCCTCGATTGTCGATATGCAGGACTTCCGTGAAATCGCGATCATTGTTTTGGCTGGCGATCTCGGTGCAAGCGCAACGCTGGACTGCTCGGTTGCAGGCAGCGCGGCCTCGAACATGAGTTCATCCGGTGCGCTAACTGGTAAGTCGATTACACAGTTGACCCAAGCCGGAACGGACAGCAACAAACAGGCAATTATCCGCGTGACTGCTGAAGAAGTGGCGGCACAAGGCTACCGTTATGTTCAGGCTACGATGACGGTTGCAACCGCAACCAGCGACGCGGGCTTGCTCATTATCGGTTTCCCTGCCCACTACAGCGATGCAGCGGACTTTGATCTGGCTGCTGTTGACGAAATTGTGATGTAGTTTGTTAGGTGTTTTGCGGGCGTAGCGATAACATCAACACGCCCGCAAACGCAAACAGCGCAATCGACAGCACGCCGTAAAAGGTCGCTTGGCTGTAGATACCGGACATCTGGATCGCGTTGTCTAAAACGTAACGTGAGGGCAGCGTGAAGGCATAAACGCCCATCGCGACACCCGCAAGCATGACGACAGCGGCGGTCAATTCGATTACGGTTCTCATGGTCTTATCCTTGTGGATGAATGAAGTACCCACAGCATAGCATGAAAGTGCTTATGACAAAAGAAATTCTGACATGGCTCGATAGTATCTATAAACACCTGCTGCCGTTACCGGGGCGCGTGCTGGAAGTCGGCAGCCTCGATGTGAACGGGACACCGCGCTACATCTTCGGGAACGCCGCTGTCGAGTACATCGGCACGGACATGGAAGCGGGCGCGGGGGTGGATAAGGTGCTGAATAACCGCCGCTTACTCGAAACGTTCGGTTATGCAAGTTTCGATACGGTGATCTGCTGCGAAGTTTTGGAACACGACAATCTTTTTTGGGATACCGTTACCCAAATTAGGGATATAGTGAAGCCCGGCGGGCATCTGGTGATAACAACCCCTACTTATTGCTTTCCTGTCCACCGCTACCCTCGCGATTACTGGCGGTTTGGTGAGGATGCTTACCACGAATGCTTCTTTGAGGGCTGGGATGTACTGAACGTCATGCACCTCGACAGCTCGTGCGGTAAGGACACCACGCTCGCGGGGATTGCTCGAAAGCCCGCTTGCTAATACGTTTCCGATATGTTTTCTGGTAAAATAAAAACATAATAACGAGCAGGCGGAGGTATAAAAGCGTAATGGATAACCTTTATTTTTTGGTTACACCCAAACAACAGTCTTGGCGCAAAACTCTCGCATATGATCTTATTCAGTTCATATTGTGTGTATGTGCTGGGGCGGGGGCGTTATTCATTGGACTGCTGATATTATTTGCGATTGCACCTAAATCATCTTCGCCTTGCGATAGCCCAAAATCATTTGAGTGTCTTGATCGTCGCGTACAAGAATGCGTGTCATCAGAAGCGTACACAAAGGATCAGTGCGTTATTTTGATAGGCGGCAATAAATGACACCGACTTGGGCAGCACCCGAAACATGGTCGTTAAACGATATTGTAACGGCTAGCATGGTCAACAACGAAGTACGCCATAGTTATATTGAACATCTGCTGAAAAAGTGCAGTGAATTTCAAGACGTAGTAATTGCCGACATGCGACCGTTTTGCCTGTTGACCGCCCCATCGCTTGACGCGCTAGGGTGCGATGTAAAACAGTTTAGAGTTCGCATGAAACAACTTTGCGACGATGGCTATACATGGCAAACCGCCCGTGACATTGCCACATGGGAAGCATTAGCGGCGAAAGGCTTACTCCCTATTCAATGACATCCGTATTCATAGCAACACTCATCAGACGCGCTAACCAGCGCGTCTTTTATTTCCCGCAAGCGATGGCAAGTATCTATACCCAACAGTGGCGCAAGGGGACGGTTACCCACTACTGCCCCAGCGGTGGCGACGATGTTGACGAGCCGGTGACGGCAAAGTACATCGAGGCGCGTGATGTGTTCCTTGCTGGCAAGTGGGATTACTTCATGTGTGCCGAGAGCGACATGATCCTGCCTACCGATGCCATGCAAAAGCTAGCCGACCTCGACACCGACATCGCTTATGGGGTGTACGTATGGCGTGAAAGCCCGACCGAATGGAGCGCCTACACCTATCTTGATGCCATGCGCGGTGAGAGTATCGCGAAACTACCGCAGCTTGCGAAGGATTGTTACGGCAAGGTCATCGAAGTGGCGGGCGTAGGGCAGGGATGCACGTTGATTAAGCGGCACGTCATCGAGGCAATGCCCTTTCGCGGGCGCAAGGGCGCGGGCTGCGATTGGTGCTTCTCGATTGACGCGCAGCACAACGGGTATCAGCAGTTAGCCGATTTAAGCGTGGTGTGTGGGCATATCCACAAGGGCAGGGTGTTGTATCCCGACCCGACAGCCGAATTGATGTACAGAGTGGAGCCGTTATGAGTTATATCGACGTGGATACGCTGAGACGGTATATCGGCACGGATGCAACCAGCGATGACGACGAACTGGAAGCCGCGATTGCTGATGCGCAGCGGGTAATTGAGACCATTACGCACCGTGAGTTCGAGTGTGAAGCGGATACGACCCGCTATTTTGATTATGACAACTGCGTCGATGGCAATGAACTGACATTCGACTACGACATTTGCCAGATTACGACCGTAGTCAATGGCGACGGGGCAACAGTATCCGCAAGTGATTACGTCACGAACCCGCGCAATACCGCGCCGTACTTCCAAATCAAGCTCAAACTCGGCAGTAACATCGCTTGGACGTATGACGACACGCCCGAAGATGCGATAGCCGTTACCGGACGGTGGGCGTTTAGCATCACGCCGCCGGATGACATCGTATGGGCGACAAAGGCGCTGGCAAAGTGGTTCTATAAGCAGCGCGACACTGTGAACACGGGCGCGGGCGAACCGCTGATGAGTGCCAGCGGTGTAATCGTAATGCCATCGACGCTGCCGAAGAATGTGGCGGACATCCTGAAACTATACGAGAGGTTCCGCCCATGACAAGCGAAATTGTCGCGATCTATGACACGGTAGAGGCGATGACGGTGCTGGTGGATGGCATGACACCGACCGTCTACGGGTTAACCGGTATCCCGAACGGCGTGGTGAATGCCGATTTGCCCTGCCGTATCCTACTTGACCTCGCACAAGGCGGCGAGGGCGAGTCGATGCAGTTTGTCACCGTCAACAGCGGCATCGGCGGTGGTGGTGAGCAGTATATCGACTGGCGGATTAACGACTTGATGCTGCTTAAGCCGCTTGGCTTAGGTATCGGTAGTCGTGAGGTCACGCAAGCGCTCATCGCCTACACCAGCGCGTATATTGACGCGGTGCGGTCAAACCGCAATCTACTGGAAACTGATAACAACAGCGCGAGTTTTACCAATTTAAACGTGACACCGGGGACATACGAGTACCCGGCTGAAAGTGGTCACTTCTTTTGGGGGGTTATGGCAACCTCCACTATCCGAGAAATCATTAGTTGAGGTGTGAATGATGGCGAAACAGATGTGCAGAGCGCTAACCCACATGGCCTATAACCCGAACCAGTACCCCGAAAAAGAAGGGCAACTATGGGCGCAAGCGGGGGAAGTCGCTGAAATTCCAGAGAAGTTAGCTGAACGTCCTGATCTCGTTCAATTGTTGGTCAAGCTCGGCAAGATCGAATTGGTCGAACCGCCGAAAGTGTATACGCCGTCGAAAGCGGCTAACAAAGGGGAAAATGAATAATGGCTGTCGCAACTCCAAAATATAAGGGCACACTCAAGGTTGACGCGACCGGCTCCGCGACCGTCACCACCGATTACAGCACCGATGTGATTGACGTGCAAGCGCCGTTTACGAAGGCGATGGGTACGCATTTTACCATCGGTAGCCTGTATCAACAGTCGACCGAAGGCGGCATGGGGGTCAGTATTACTGTCACCGTGCGCTACAGCTCGACTTCTACCGCTGCATATCAGGTGTTCAATGCGTGGGCGATTGCGGGCGGCGAACGCACGGTTCAGCTCTACACACCGGACACGACAACCGGCTCGACGCTGCTCAGTGGCGAATTCCTGTGCGCTGGCCCCGGCAACATTATGGATATTGCAGGCGGCAGCGGTGACGTTCACTCGGTACAGTTCACGTTCCAGAGTAACGGTACGTTCACTCTTGCGGCGGTCTAAATCATGTATGACTTCGCAGAACTGACCGCGCTATTCGAGACGGATACCATCAACGTCGAGATCATCATGGAATACACGGCAGGGCAGAAGCGCACGATTAAGATACCGGTGGCAACGCTGACATGGCTGGAATGGCTGGAAGCGATGATCGCAATCCCGCTGCCTGAAATCCCGCTGACAGGGTTTGATGAGAAAACGAAGCAAAAAGCGCCGAACCCCGATGACCCTGATTACATCAAGGCGCTTGAGACGGTGAAGTGGAAACGGCACGGATACCGCGTGGTGCGGGCGCTGGAAAAAGCGGGTGCGGTATTCAATGGAAACACCGACGAAAAGATAAAGCAGGTCATGAATAAGTCGGGTGTATTCTTGGCGCTTCATAATGTCGTTATGGCGACTACCGAGAGAGTGTTCTCAAAGGTGGATGACCTGTCAGACTCCTTTCGCGGAGAACAAGACACTCAATCTGCTGCTGAAAACATGCCTGCTGTGGAAGCTGACCCCCTCGCAGTTTAACGCGCTTTCGCATGATGACAAGTTCTATATGATGGCGTGGGCAAGGTATCAGGATAAACGCCTCGATACGTTGGACGATTTGCTTGCAGAACGTGAATTGTTGACACCGGAAGCCGCAGCCGCGCTCACCATCGCAAAAGCCCGTAGTGGATAGCCCATGCGGGCTTTTAATTTGAGGCACATATGTCGAATTATTCAGTTCAAATCTCACTTGACGCACGCGATAATGCCAGTGATGCCTTTAAGCGCGTCAACAGCGAGTTAGATGAACTCGACAAAGGTACCAAAAAGAGTACCGAAAGCATGAGTGGCCTCGAAAAGGGAGCCGAACTCGTTGCGAAGGCGATGGCAGCAATGTATTTGCTGGATGCGGCGGGTGAAATCAATAAACTCGGCGCAGAAGCGAACGCCGCCGAACGCACGTTTACCCAGCTTAGCGGCGGGGTGGATCAGGCGGCTAAAAACCTTGATATGATGCGATCTGCGACCCGTAACACGGTCGATGACATGGTGCTGCAGCGCGAGAGTAACCGCTTACTACTCATGGAACTGGCAGCGACAGGCGAGGAAGCGAGTAAGCTGACAGGCATAGCCGTTAGTTTAGGCAAGGCAATGGGCAATGATGCGGCACAATCCGCCGCTGACTTCGCCGCACTGCTTGCGAACCAATCTATTCCGCGTTTGGATACCTTCGGCATCAGCAGCGCGAAAGTCCGTCAACGGATTGAGGAACTTAAAGCCTCCGGTATGGGCATGGAACAGGCGTTTAACACGGCTGTTATCGAGCAGGGTGAGGCGGCTATCTCGCGCTTAGGCGATACCCTCGACAAAGCGGCGACCGGTACTGAAAAGCTCAACACGCGCTTTGAAAATCTCAAGCAGAACTTAGGGCAGGGTGTCAATAACGTTGTTGACGCTGCTGCGAACACGCTTGACCAGATGTTTCAGATTATCGAAATTCGCAGCGGGAACAGTTCAGCGCAACAGGCGGCGAAGGCGCAAGCCGACTCGATGGCGCGGGCGTTCTCGGATGAATACACCTATGCCATATCGCAGTATATGGGCATGGAAACATTCGATACGGCGGACGCGGCGCTGGCGTGGGTGAACAGTATCGACAGCGCATTTGCATCGGTTATCGCGAACCCTTCGTTGATGCAGAACAAAGAAGCGCTGATGGAAGCGCTTATCGGTGTGCCGGACGAGCAAAAGAGCCAGTTTGCCGATGCCATCCTAATGTCTCTGCACGACAAAAGCGTGTCGATTGCCATCGAGCAAGAGAACGAAGTCTACCGTCAGCAGCAAGTCGATAACGCCCGCAAGAATGTACTGGCGTACGTCAATTCGTTCGCCGACACCATGCGCGTCAACGCGGGCAAGCTATCTAACGTCGCGGACATTTTCAATATTTTTCAGGCGCCAAGCGAAGCAACCCTATGGGAACGCCAACGGCAGGGCATCGCCGCCGCAACCGATGAACTGAATACGTTCGTCAACGCTTACGGGGATATGTGGCCGCTGTTGGACATCAACAATGCGACCGATGTCGGCACGCTCGATAACCTACTCGGCAGCGCACAAGAGGACTTAGCGAGTTTGCAAGCGCAAGCGGCACAAGGGTTTATCCCTGATGCGGATGTCCAGAAGGCGCAGGGGATTGTCGATAACCTTCAGAAGATGAGCGACAAGATCACCAACATTCAGGGGATGACTCTGGATGGCTTGTTAGGGCGCAAGAAAGGCGACGGCAGTCTCGTACAACTGCAAAATATGGCTTATGAAAGCGCCGCGAAGTCGGGGCTATATACCGATGCTGAGCTAGCGGCTATTCAAAAGCAGTTTGAGATGTCCAGCGGGCGGGAAACCGGTTCCGGCTCGACACTCGAAAACGACGTGATGCCGGTTATTACCGAGATCGGGCAAAACCTCGGTAAAGAGGCGATGGATAACGCTATTAAGAACGTGAATGCGTTCCTAGAGCAAGCTGCCTATCAGGGGCTATCCGATGCAGAAATCGCAGCGGGTTTAACCGGCGCGACGGGCTACACGCCCACCGGCGCATCGGGCGCACAATTCGAGGTGAAACAGGGCGAAACGCCGGGGCAGGTTGCCGCCCGTATGGGGATGAGTGTCGACCAAGTGCTTGCACTGACTGGCGCAAAGAACGCCTACAGCATGGGCGCGGGGACGTATGGCATGGGCAGCAGTTATGAGGCGGTTGCAGGTTTCGACCCGTCGCAATATGTCAACACGCTCGTAAGCGATACGACGGTGCAGGCGGTCGCCGATATGCAGTCGGACATTG
The DNA here is from genome assembly GCA_020161935.1 of Chloroflexota bacterium. Taxonomy (GTDB): domain Bacteria; phylum Chloroflexota; class Anaerolineae; order Aggregatilineales; family Phototrophicaceae; genus CFX2. Next base: position 64,578 of record JAIUNI010000005.1, on the reverse strand, counting down.
AGCAAATGGGTGAGGACATGCCGGGGGTGACAAGCCAATTCACGGAAGTGAACACGCAAGTCACCGGCATTCAATCGGCGATGGAAGCGCTGGTCTCCAAAGTCCATAAAGTGACTGTTCAGCTTGATATTCAGGGCATGGATGTTTTGAACACCGTGCTAGGGATGTTTGGCGGCGGCTCCGGCAGCGGGGGCGGGAACAGCGGCAGCGTACAGAATAACGGCGGGCGTGTTTTCGGGGCTGACCCGCGAGTGGAGCCGAATTAATGGTCGCAATTACCTATGAACTCAAACTCGACACCAAACGCAACAACACGTTTAGCGGCACTTATGACGACATAACCGACTACCTTATCAACGATGTGCAGCTTACAAGCGGGTTCACACGCGGGCAGGACGCATACAGCGCGATTAGTGAACCCGTTGCCCCGCCTGCGCAAATGCTCATCAATCTTGATAACCGCACGGGTGTTTTCAACCCTGAAACGTTGGGGAGCGAACTGATAACGAACGGCGGTTTCACGAGTTGGTCGGGCGGCAATCCGTCGAATTGGACGGTTACGGGTGAAGTTGCCAGTGATCCCGAAATCAAGCAGGTCGGCTTCGGCGAAGGGCACAGCGGCACAGGAACGGGCGCATGTAATATCTACAGCACCAGCGGCACCGTTAGCATCTCGCAAACGCCGCTGACCACGAACAGCACCTACCGGCTGACGATTACCATTGGCTACTGTGGCACAGGGTCGATTGCCGTTTACAGCGGGTCTACCCGTATCGCGATCTACAACCAACCCGGCAAGTACACCGAATACTTTGTCGCCAGTTCAAGCACTTTCAAAATTGAGAACCTATCGCCATCTGTGAATATCACGATTGACGATGTATCGGTCAAGCAGACTTCGCGTTATGGCGGCTTACTGCGACCGAGTGTTCTGGTTCGTTTTCGGGCGACTTACGGTTCTACGCAGCAGCTATTCGTCGGCAAAATCACTTACGGCGGCATTAAGTACGGCGCGAACAGTAAAAGCGCCAACATCGCCGACCGGATGGTGACGGTGGTGATACAGGACGCAACGAACGAGTTAGGGGATAAAGAATACTTTCCTCGACTGCTTATCAATGCGCGAACTGATGAAATGCTGACCGACTTCTTTAAGACCACGATGGCACCGTGGCCTTATGCGGCTAATCAGTGGATGGTCGGCGTGTCCGGTTCCAGTGAAATCGGCGTAACGACCTATGTTGGATTAAACGGAAATACCAGCTTCGAGCAAGGTAAGTCAACGTTCACGTTCTCTGGCGCAAACGCGGATGCAGGGCGGGGCGTTCAGGGGCAGCAGTTCATCCGCGACGTGGTACTCGGTGAGGCGGGCGGGCGTTTCTATTTCGACCCCCGCACAAGCCAATGGATATTCCACAACCGCCATCACGACGACTTCAACAGCACGTCGGTACTCAGCTTGGCGACAAGTACGTTTGAGAGCATGGAATACTTTTTCGGTGACGACTTAATCAACAGCCTCACGCTGAATTACACCATCAAGTACATTCTCGGCGCGGGTACGGTGTTATGGTCAATTCCGAACAATGTGGTTCGTGTTGAGGCGAAAACAATTAAGACCGTTACCGGACGGTACATGGCCTCGATTACGGGGCCGCAGCGGTGGGGCGGTTACAACTTCAAACCGATCAACACCGATCCATACTTTGCGACCACCGACTCGGCGGGCGCGGTATTGGTTACAGGCGGCTATGACGTGTGGGCGGACGGCGGGGCGACCTCCGTTAAGGTCGTCATTGATAACCGAAACAACTTTCCGATTTATGTGTGGGGATTGATTTTTCGCGGGTCTCCGCTGGCGTGGTATGACGAGAGTGCAAGCTACAAGGATTACCAGAGCGTTCGCCGATATGACGAACGCACGAAGCAGCCGTTGAATATCAAGATGATTGACGACCCCACATTCGCCGATAACGTCCTGAAGTATATCGTGAACCGCTACAGCACACCGACGGCGCGGATTGATAATGTAACCTTCCTCGCGAACCAGAGCGCAACCAAAGCCGGTTACATGATTACGCACACGATTGGCGACCGGATCACCATCACTGACAGCGATATTAACCACAACCAAGATTACATCATCGTCGGTGAGCAGCACCGCATTAACGCGCAAAGTAAGAACCACTATACAACGTGGTACCTCAAGCAAGCCTCGCGTGACACCTCGTGGTTAATTGGTGTCCCCGGTAAATCTGAAATCGGTTTGACGACCAGAATAGGACTATAAGCATGTCAGCTATTTGGACAGTACCCCGCACATGGGGAACAGGCGATCTCGCAGATGCCGCCATGATGAACCAGCACTTGCGCGACAACCTCGACTTTCTAAGGAACCCGCCGTCGGCTGTTGACCTTGCGGCGACCGTCACCACGTCAAGCGCTTCTCTGGTCGATGTGACCGGCTCATCTATCACATTTACAACTTATGGGGGCGGGGTATTGGTGCTGGTAAATGGCATCTACGACTGCTCTAGTGTCGGCGCGGCGGTCTCTATATCGCTTAACGTTGACGGGGCAACTGAGCGCACGTTTACCTACGAGAACTTTGTCGCCAATTACAATACGAATATTTCGTTCCCGTATAAAGTAGCAGCGCTCGCCGCCGGTTCGCACACGTTCAAAATTCAGACGGCGACCTCGGCAGGCACGGCTATTGTAACCCTGTATCAAATCTACGCATGGGAGTTGACAACCGTATAATGGAAATCAATACACAACTTGCAGCAGTAAACATAGACTTGCTACATGAGGAAGTAAAGGCTTCCGTCTCCGCCTTTCAGGGCGTTGTATTGGATCGGGATGGTATCCGTTTGGCGATGAAAGACGATGCTTCACAAGCGGATATTGATGCCGCTACCCGTATCGCGGGTCTGCACAACCCTGCAATGCTAACCACTGAACAGCAAGAGCGTGTTCAGGGAACCGCCAACGTTGACGACCTGCTTGGCAAGATCAATAAGGCGCTAACCGATTTAGGCGCGAAACAGGCGACATTCCAAGCCGCGCCCACGCTTGCCAACGCCGCGCCGCTGCTGGTCGAAATCTCACAAGATTTGACGGGCGTACTCAAGGCGCTCAAGCACGTGTTGAAGAACACCCGCTAACTAAGCGACACGCCGCCGTGTTCAAAGCACAGGCGGCGCGTCTAACCACCCCTAAGCCTACTAGGAGCAGCTTCTATGACTCTATCACACAACGGAGGCGGAAAAGCCTTAACATCAAACGAGGTCGCGTAATGCCAACAGCCCAACAAACCATTGAAATCGCACAGGCAGCCGCGCAAGTGCCGACGAATAACCTGCTTGTATTCCTCGCTATCTTTATGGCGGTTGTCGTCATTGTGGTGATGTGGAAAGTTGTTCCCCCCATCATTAACCTATACAAGCAGCAAGTCGAAAACAACCGTATTCAAGCCGAAAACAGCGCTAAGTTGACGGTGATTGTCGAACAAAACTCGGCACAAACCAAACTAGCGATCCAATCCATAGCCGACAACACAGGTGAGATGCGCAAGCAGACGGACGCGCTGGGCGTACTCAGCGCTGACTTTCGCGGCTACACGTCGACGGCTGCCGAGTCGATTGACGAGTTTCGCGCCGATGTGGATAAGCAGCACGCGGAAACGAAAGCGGATATTGCGGCGATCAAAATCGACATCGCGACGCATATGGAAGGCATTACCAAAGAACTCGGTGGGATTAAGACCGCGCTCGAAGAACGCAATGAATGCGCGGATGTCATGGGTAAATTCGACAGCATGAAAAGCGAGTGGGACAAGTTTCACGATGAAGTGTTGGAACTGCTGACCCCCGCCAACGTCATTAAGGACGACACCCCGCCCGCTGAGTTACCGAAGGCAAGCTAACATGTTCATCCTCGCACTCGCGTTCGTGTTAGCGGTGTTCGTGGTGATCGATTACGTGGTGCGGAAGTTCGCCCGTTGGTGGTTCGGTGACGAGGGGAGGCCGAGAAACTAGCTTTTCTCCCTCAAAGTATGGTATAATTGTTCTTATAAAACGCAAACGCGCCACAGGTGTTCCACCACCGCAGCGCGTTCTAACCATCAGCAAAGGGAACTTGCAAATGGCTACTATTGATTATACCCCACGAACGATTGAGATACAACTGAAGCATGGGCATGTGGCGATCATTGATGAGCAAGACGCTGACTTGGCTTTGATTACGTGGACTCCGAAAGTCTACGAAAATGGCGCTGTGTACTGCGTCAATCAAATAAGGAAGCGCCCGACCCTCAGGCTTCATAATGTAGTATTTGAACGGGTGATAGGACGACCGTTATCTGATGACGAGTACGCAGACCACATTGACCGCAATCCGCTGAACAATCGCCGCTCTAACTTACGCCTCGCGACTAAGATGCAAAATAATCAAAACGTCGGTATCCAGCGAAATAACACCACTGGATATAAAGGCGCGAGCTTGAATAGAAGAACTGGTTTGTATCGCGCAAGGATAACCGTAAATAGCAAAGAAAAAGATTTGGGTTGGTATCACACGGCAGAGGACGCGGCATCTGTTTATAACCACTATGCGGCAATTCACTACGGTGAGTTCGCGTACATCAATGAAATCGAAGGTTGGCAAGAACGCGCATTGTATTTGATTGATAACCCACCGCCGCGGCGTGGGAACATTAGCGGTTATCGCGGTGTTTATGTCTACGGGGATCGGTGGACAGCGCGAGTACGTATCAATCAAAAAGAAATCCATTTAGGGATATTCGCGACTGCTGAGGAAGCGCACCACGCCAGGGCGCAATATCTAAAGGAACATCAATGACAAGTGCGTTTTCGTTTCATGTTGTTTTTGATGCAATCTATCAAGACTTAAACTCGCTTCGCGTTGCGATAGCGGGTTTACAGCCGAGGGTAATCAACATTGTGGGTGGGGGAAGGAAAACGCAAGCATTCTCGTTTAGCATCGAGCTACAAAAGAAATACCCAAACATGCGTGTCATATTTCGGAACCATAGCGATGACGGCAATCACGCTAAGGATAAATATGCTCTCAAATGGCATCGGGACGCATTCGGCAACCTGATCGTTGACGATTATAACGGATGCCAACGGTGGATAGACGACAACTACAACTACCTATTAGCAGGGTTAACCGTTCTTACTGATAATGAGTCGGTTAACGATAATATGGATGTATACGCCGCGTGGCAAGCCAAAATCATGGATTTGTGCGGCGCTAAGGGCTGGAAGGTAGCAGTAGGGCGCTTTGCCGTTGGAAACCCGCGAGAAGCCGATTACGCGCGAATGGGCGCGATGTGGCGAGCGCTGGCGAAGTGGCATCCACTGCACACGTTCAGCCCCAACGAATACTTACCACAGGACATCAAAGACGCTAGCGGTATGGTCGGTCGTTACTTGCTTGGCATCCAAGCGGCGAAAGCGATGACCCCGCCCGCGTGGCCTTTCGATGTGTCGATAGGGGAGTACGGTGTCGTGTACCGTGCGCCTGACGGCGGGCTAGATGCTTACGCGGGTTACAGTGATAGCCGTATCGCTTGGAGCGGCGCAAAAGCGTTCAAATATTTATATGACCAGTGGGTGAAATGGTACAAGCCCTACGGCGTAGACGTATCAATCTTCTGTTGGGGTGATGACGATGTTCGGAAGTGGAGCCGCTTTCGTATCGACACTGACAATGGGTTCATCAAAGCACTTACAGACGCACATGAAGCAGGAGAGTTACAACCGATGGCAACCGCACCGTTAAACCCACCGTACTCCGTCACACCGTTGACCGCAAACAGCAAGTATAAGATTAGCACGCCATCCGGCGCTGCTGGTAGCATTGTAAACCTACGGAACGCGCCTGTTGTTACGACTACCAGTGACATTGGCGATGTGCCGCATGGGGCGATTGTAACGGCGCTTGAGGAGATGGTCGCAGGGGCGGAATATTGGGTCAAAATCCGCTTAGAAGGCGGGCAAGAAGGGTGGGTGTCACGTCAGGCGAATAAAGTCACCTTCACGCCGTACACCCCGCCGGTGGTTGTCGAGCCGGAACCACCAATCCCCCCCGCCGAAACGCTGTACGCCTACACGCTGTCGTTCACCCTGCGCTCCCCCGCTATCGAAGCGGCACGGCTCACGGCGATTGAGAACGGGCTGAAGGCGATTATCAGCGGTATGGCGTGGCTAGGGCAGGGAATAGGGACTGCTGAAGTCGAAGTGAAGGTGAGCAAGGCTGCCTCGACCACGCCCGCGACCCTGACCCCCGCCGCCTGAGCGCCGCCAACGGGCTAGCGGGGTGGGGCTAGCGGGTTTAGCTCAGCATCTGTGAGGAAATAAACAGCGATCACTTTGATGCCCTCTTGTATCGTGTACCGGAATGTTGTGCGCTTCCCGTCTGACAAATTGCAAGTTACATGGGTGTGTTCGGTCAGTAAAACGCCCCTAGTTTCTATCACTCGATAATCCGCGAAATGCTGACCAAAAACAGATAGGAATATATCTGCATCAGTGAAGAATTTCGATTGAGCGAATTCCCGAATTGTGGGGAAGTTATCTAATCCCATTCTCTCGTTCTCCCGTTAGTAACGCGCGTATCGCGCTAGGAAAGGACTATCTTCTATGAACCCATCCGAACTGCCTATCATCGCCCCGCTGCTGGCGCTCCTGCGCTCGCGTAAGTTCCTGACGCTGATCGCCGCTATCGTGGTCAACGTCATCATCGCGAAAGTGCCTGAACTGGCGACCGCTCGCGACATCCTGATTGCTACCGTCACGTTCGCCGCTGTCGCGCTAATTGGCGGCATCGCCTACGAGGATAGCGCACAGGCCGGACGCGAGGCTGCTACGGCTCCCGCGCAACCGACTGAGGCGCTTACCCGCGAAGGTCTGCAAATGATTATCGACGCACTGATTAAGCCACCGCCTACGCCTACGACAACCGTTAGCATTCCTTCGGTTTTCGGCTCGCCAACAGAGTCCGGCAGCGTGACTGTAACTGCTAACACATTTACCCCGCCCGCGTCCTCGCAACCCTAACCCCGCCCGCAAACGTGAACGTGCTGCCCCGCTGCCTCGGTGGCGGGGCGGGTTCGTATGGTGGCTAGGGCACGCGCACCGGCATAATAACGCACCTACAACGAATATGCTGTGGCATTCTTGCCGCAGATTGCAACGGCGCTGCCCGCTTACGGGATCGCTTTAATTGCTTACAACGCAGGTTAGGTTTCTTCCAGCCCACCGTCCACCTCCTTCGTGTTCGCCGCGTCTGTGCTGTCGGCAAATAGGTCATCGTTAACTTCCGAGACCACTTTTACAATTTCTTGTAAACTTAATCCAGCAGCAAACACTTGGATGCCTTTAACGATTTCGTTGGCGACTTCTTCAATGGTTGACTCTTCGTATCCGTCCAAGTGTTCATAGAATTCGTAGCAAAAACTATCCAGTAGATATTCCTTAAAGCCTTTCGTTGTTTGTTCTGCAATCGACATTGATTTCATTCCTCTCGCTCTCCTTTGTTGTCTATCGCCTCCTACCGTCCCCCACCCGCCTCCCCGCCGCCGAGCCGCTGACGGGTCGGCGGGGGCTTGCTGTGCGGTCGCCATGTTCAACAGTTTGCGAATGATACGCGGTGAACTCTCTAAGAACTGTTGAATTTCCCACGTATCGAGGCCATCGGTACTATGGGCAATACTCACGCCGATTAAATCCCATGACACACGTTGTACTTTGTCTAAACGTTCCTGAACAGAGTCGAGATAGACTTGTTCCCACGCACTGTCAATTACCACCGCACGTGCCTCGATCACCGCGCACGGGGCTGTTAATGCTATCCAGATAAGGCGGATGCGGTTATTCATCATTCACCGTCCTTTGCAAATATATTGGCTACGTTCGCAAGCCCTACAGCGCTACCGATAGCACCTTCACGGTGATTTGACTTTAGGCGCTTCCATAGGCGGCGTTTGTCTGCCATCGTTAACGGGCGATCAACCAGTTTTGCGTAAGTGGTATAGGCCTCGCGCATGTAGCCACGCCACCATGCCAATGGGCGGCTTTTGATGAAGGTTTGATACCTGCCTTCTAAATCAACTGTTTCGCATTTACAGATGCCTCGTGCCTCGCCGCAGTCAGGGCAAAAGTTAAGCGACATGAATTTTAAGTAATCCATCATTAGCCGTCCTTTGTGGTCAGGAAGTCGATAAACCCGTCATCGAGGTCAGCCTTGCGCTTCTGACGTTTAACCTGTTTCTTGAGGCGCTCAACCTCACCCCGCGCGGCTTCGAGCTGCCGCGTCAGCGTGTCGTTGGCGGCGCGGAGGTCGGCGAGTTCGCCTACATCGCCTACATGTTCGGCGTGTCCCTGATGTTCATCCGGCTTATAAATCTCCCACAATCCGGCCTGATAGACTTCGGACGGGTGTGGAATGACACCATGCTTACCTGTGTACAGTTCATGGATGATGCGGTCTTGGTCGATAACACGCGATAGCAAATCGTCGCGTGTATAGCCTTCGTAGCGGCGCTCGACAGCCCCCCCGCTGCCCCGCTGTCGGGTTGGCGGTCGGCGGCGGTTCCGGCGGCTAGGACGGCATCGCCTAGAGGGGTCAACAAAGATAACGTGTCGGCGGCGTAAATGAGTTTCTTTTCAAAGAGCGCCTGAACGTCGCCAGCGACCGCTAGCCCTTCGCCGTTGTCTATCACCCGCAACGCGCTACGTTCGCCCTCCGTCAGCCCTGCCCACACTGCCGCGTCCGTCTGCTTGCTGTCGTTCATGACTGCGCCTCGCTTTCGTTGTCAAAGTCAACGCCGTTTGCGTCTTCGTCTGCAAAATCCATATCCTCGTCATACCAACTGTACGGGTAATGGTTCCACCCATACTCGTCGGCTTCTTCTTCCTCAACACGGTCAATCTCGTCTTGCTCGCGTTTGCCACACGACAAGCAATACACATCGCCGGTAGTCGTTACACTTGGCGGGGATGTCACATCATCCAGTGCTAAGAAGTCCCAACACAATTCACGACCGCAATTTTGGCAGTACGTTAGTTCTCCGCCGTTCTCATCACACCAGTTACACATAGTCACTCCATCCCCTCGACTATATCCCACACCTCGGTCGCATCCGTATCCACGCCGCGCACACTCAGCGCCCGCGTCTGCTCGTACACCGCTTTTACTGCACTGGCGGCCTCGCTCTTGTTTCCCCCGGCTGCCCGCGCCTGTTCGCTGGCCAGCATCCGCCGGTACGCGGGTTCGCCGTGGTCGGCGAGCGCCTGCGCGGTGGCGATGGGGTCGTTTTGTGGGGTCATGTGGTTTGCTCCTTTTAAAATAATGAAAGTTGCTCAGACTCAGTGGGTTCTTCGTTGCCGTGTTCACAGTTCCAATTGAATTGAGCGCTAGCTTCTTCGGGTGTGACGCGCTCGACGGTCAATCCCCATTTGATCCAACTTGAAACTTCCTTAGCGGTATCTTTGAGATATTGGGGGCGATCAACGATCATGCACACGACACAGCCGCACCACTTCCGCCCAATATATGCCATCTCCTTCATCACACCGCCTCCTTATACTCCACCGCTTCCGTCTGCTTACTCGCGCCCGCCCCCCGCGCGGCTTCGAGCTGCCGCGTCAGCGTGTCGTTGGCGACGTGTGCGCCGTGGTCGGCGAGCGCCTGCGCGGTGGCGATGGGGTCGTTTTGTGGGGTCATGTGGGTTGCTCCTTTACTGATAATCTTTCTTCTCAAACGTCACATATTCCGATGTCGCATTCGTCTACATCTTTGAAGTTTTGCCAGAGTTCCATTTGATCCGGCATCTCGCGTAGGGGAATACGATCTGGGTGAAAACCAATACGCTTACTCTTTTTGGCGTTATGGTTCAAAAGTTGATAGCGGTCGTTAAGCACGTCCTCCAATCGGATCATCTCCGAAAACATCTCTGGGCGATTCTTCTTTTTGTCGAGCATTCGGCTTCGGCCTTGGAAAGGACACCACCAACAAAGGCTAGGTGGTGGTTCTGGGAGTCCAGCATCTACAACCAACTTGATACACTGCGCTTTAGTCAATTGCAGCTCAGTTAGAGGGAATTCGTGTAATCGCCAGAAGCCGAGCTTCTTTCCGCGTTTCCATGTCCCATTCGGTTGGCGAGTGTAATTATGGTCATGCCAGCCCGGATACTTTTTATGGATGCGATAGGCTTCATCTCGGCTGAAACCAATGCCCATCTCAACATGCGACATTGCAACTTCTTTTTTGAAGTATCGGTTAACCACTTCAACCTTAAAGTCGATTGTGCATTTGCGGTTGCCTTTGCCACCTTCGCTGAAATACATGGGCAAGGGCATTGAATGCTGAACATCGTTTACAAAGCGGTAAAGCGTTATTGGCTCACCTTTGTAGATACGCTGGCGCTCGATCAGTTGAATTCCATGCCGAGCTGCAAATGGGACGATGTGATTGTTGTAATAGTCAATCGTCTCTGGATGCTCAGAATCATCACCGACATTTGCCCAGACAAAAGCATCGTAGGGCTTGATCTTGCCCTGCGCCTGTAGCACAAGCACAGCAGTCGATTGAGTACCCCAACCAGCACTAAACAGCCGATAGGGTTTAAAGCTTGGTGGTGGAAGTAATTTCATACTTTCCCTTTCAGGGCTGATAAGACCTTTTCTATGCACTCTTATACTCGACCGCTACCGTTTGCTGCTCCGTCCCCTGTGCCCGTTTCGCCGCCCACCACGCCGCATCCAAGCGCGGCAGCGTCACCACGTACACCGCCAGCCGGATACCGAACACGGTGACGTGCCACCCGTCCGCGTCGCGCTCGGCAGACGGCAGGTTCACGTGAACACCGATGCGGGGCGCGGGGTTCGTCATCGTGGCGTTCGGGTTGTAGGTGATGACGCTCGTCATTTAGACACCTGCTTACTTAGCAACGTGTAGAACACCTCAACCTGTTTGTCAGCCGCATTCACGGTGTCCCAAACCGCCTTCGATTTTTCAAAGTCCGCTACTGAGACAAACTTGCTTAAAAAGGGTTCTGTTGACGGTAAGACACCCAATTCGAGGACTTTTGTACACGCCTTCAATGTATCTTTAGCGACATCAAGCAGCGCCCGCGCTTGCGCCAACTCGTCGGCGAGGCGGGCGTTGTCGGCTTGCAAGCGGTCGTGTTCCTTAAGACCATCAGCGTAACCTGCTGCATAGCCGTCACCGTACTCGGCAATTAGCGGATCGTCCGGCGCACCCTCCCCCGCCGTCTGCGGGTCTGCGGTCGGCGCGGGGGCGGGTTCCGGTTGCAACTGGTTTACGTCGACAACTAGGTTTGCGCGCCCGTTGACAACGCTTACAGAACCGTTATCGTGCACTGCGGTAATCGTGACGAGTTCGCCGTCAGACAGCCAATCGCCTACATTAGAATTGATTTTGCGTGCTTGGTCGCCTACTTTGAATGTGGTCATGGTTACGCTGCTCCTAACACTATCGACTTGATCGCCGCTAACTCGTCCTCAAGCAGTTCGTCGGCATCCGGTGTTACGCTGTTCAGTAAAATGGTCAGGTAGTTCGCAATCGTGTTCGCGCCGGGGTAGCGGCTCTCCGCGCCGGGCAGCGACAGCCATACGCGTACATCGTTTGCTGCCTGCCGTGTCTCCTGCTTGCGGGTCGCGGTCGTTCGGGGTTGCGGGGTCATCGTTGCCTCCTGTTGGTGTGACAATCATTGTCGCGTACCAATCACCATCGGGCCGACCATGTACTGAGGCCAACGCGCCGCGAGCCACGTCAATACCGTCCACACTTCGTAGGCGTAATCCTCATTCCAGAAGAGATGGTCGGTCATCCACAGGCTTCTAAATTGCCCGGCAAGCTGCGGGAGAATCACATCGAGGTTATCCATCCATTCGGTGTACGACGATTTCGGATGACTTTCGACGAGCGCGAGGCCAAATTCAACCGCCATCTTCATTCTCCTATAGACATCAATTCTAAAATGAGGCCATTTTATGTTAAGGTATTTTTGAAACAAAAAGCATTACACCAATAGGATGGAGTGCGACGGTGATTAGTGTAGCGTGGGCTGCGGAAGAAACCAACCTTGTGGTATGGACGTTCGCCGCACCGTGGACGTTTGACGAATTTCGGGCAGCCCACCGACAAACGAACACGATGATTGATGGGGTTGAGGGCAGCGTGGATATGCTCTATATCACCAGCGCTCAACAGTTCATACCGCTGCGCGCCCTCACCAATTTCCGTACCATCATTCACCACCGCCATCCACGCCAGCGTTACGCTGTGATCGTCGGCGCGAAAACGTATCTGGTCACGCTCATGACCAGCCTCACCGAACTCATCCCCGGTTTTGGGGCATACTTGCGGTTTGCGCGTTCTGAAGCCGAATCCTACACGATCATCGGCAAACTGCGGGAGCAGACGAAGCGGGTTGACTAATTCGTAAACCGCAGCGACGCAGTGATCTGTTCCAACACTTCTACGGTTGCTGCAGGCACTTCGGTCTGCAAGTAATCAGCCCCCTCTTCGACATCCTGATTGACAACATGCCCGACGAACGTAAAATAACGACCATCGTTCTGGATGACAATGGCCTGAAAACGAAATGGGGTAATTCCATGCTGTGGAGTGAAGCGACCTTTCAGCAGGCGAGCCTTATTAACACCCATCATCACATCCTCTGCGCTTTCAACCATCAGCAATTCATTGCCAATTTCAGGGTTTTCGGCGTATACCGTAATGTTGATGCTCTCACCAACCACCATATATCCAATGACACTTTTATCGTCAATCTGAAGATGGGACGGGTACTCAAGCATGAATCCATAGGCGGCATTATTATAGGTCGTCAACTCCCCTTCGCCTGTTGGGGTGATGGCATCCGTCGGAAGTGGCGCGAATGCCGGTGCAGCAGTTGGGTCTGCAATGCTCGGTGAATTGAGGTTACAGGCGGCGCACAGCAGCAGGAGTAAATAGATTATGCGTTTGAGTACAGTCATGGACATCTCCAATGAATAGGGTTATAAGGATAATGTGGGCTAATTCGGCAGCAGGATAATCTTTGCGTCTTGGCGGCTTTCGAGGCGTTTGAAGGCGCTCGGCGCGTCATCGAGTGCCATGCGTGCGCTGACCATCGGGCGCATATCCAGCTTACCGGAAGCCATCATGCGGATGACGTTCATAAACGTGCCGTGACCGGAATGCCCCAGTGACCCCGCCAACTGCACACCCTTCACCTGATAATATTCGAGTTCCAGCGGTGTAGGCCGTTCCGAACGCCCGATGTGACAAATGGTGGCGTTGACCGCCAAGCCTTTCGTCAGCGGCGCGAGGGTATGCGTGGGCGCACCCGCCGCCTCGACAACGAAGTCCACGCCGCGTCCGTAGGTTGAGTCGAGGATGATGCCGTTGATGTCTGCGCCGATAGGGTCATAAACGGCGGTCGCCCCCAGCTTGAGCGCGAACTCACGTCGGCTGGGCGAGGTGTCGAATACCATCACCTGAGAAGCACCTGCCGCGCTGGCTAAAGCGATGGCCGCCAAACCGATTGGCCCTGCCCCGAATACCACGACATACGCCCCCGGCTGCCATGTGTGGATGCGGTTGAACATGGCATGATACGACACACCCGTCGGCTCGACCATCGCCCCCATGACCATCGCCTCATCCACGCTGCCCACGCGGTCGGCAATCTCTTGGATGCTCCAGCAGTAACGTGCGCGAACGGGGATATACTGCGCCATCGCGCCGGGGGTGGTGAAGCCCAATTCTTCCAAATTGTCGCAGTGGTTAACGAACCCACGCCGGCACGACACACATTCGCCACACCATTGGATTTCCTCCGCCGCCACCAAGTCGCCGACCTTCAGATCACGCACGTTTTTACCAACCTCGACCACCCACCCCGCGAACTCGTGTCCGAGGATATTGGGGAAGCGCGTCAAACCGGGGTACAGAATGTAACCATCTTTGTTTGGCTCGTACATATGCATGTCGGAACCGCAAATCCCCACCGCCCCGACCTTGATAATCACCTCATCGTCTTTCGGCGTAGGGTCAGCGACCTGCCCGATATTGATGTGCGGGTTCTTCCACACCTGCGAACCGGCTTGGATGCGATGCGTGGTGCGTTCGCGGTCGTTCAGTTGGTAATCCGGCTTCGGGGCAAAATCGGCGGTTAAAGTCAGCGCTTTCATCAAAATATCTCCATAAAAAATATGAAGGGCAGCACAATGGCTGCCCAATTATTAACCTATCCACAGTCATCATGACACGGCAGCGTCACCACCGTCCGCAGCACCATGCCTGCGTCATCATTGCCAGCCACGGAACCGGTAAGATCGCCGATAAAGTATAGCATCTGTTGCAACAGCGTGTTACCGGGGTCGCTGTTTTGCAGGTTTGTCCATTCCGGCGAAAACAACGGTGGGAAGTTGATATGTAGTGTCAGGCCGGAGTCTACCAGTACCGGCGTGGGCTGCGTCTCGAACCCGATATTTTCCCCCGCGAACACCTCTTGTACGATGCGGCGCGTCCCCATAATCATCAATTGGTTCTGTGCCGCGATCAGGAATTCTTCAATCGGCTGCCCCGACACGCCGTAAATCGTCAGGGTGATGCCGCGCACCCCGCCCGGTAAGGTCGTTTCGCTAAAGCGGGCGGTACCCTCCGGCCCACTCGCGTAAATGCTAATGGCGAGTTCTCGCGCGAACTTATCCATAAACGCCTGAGCCGATTCGTCGTCCGCCACTTGGAACATGACCGCGCCTTCAAACGGTTCCCAATCCAAGAAGCGCGAACTGTTCGGGTTATAGTCGGGGTTGATACGCATGAAGAAGGTTGTGGTGCCGGTGAGCAGCGGGCGGATTTCGGTGGTGTAATCAAACCCGCTGAGGTTGGCAAACAGCACATCCGCCCATTCGGGGTTGCCAACACCCACCACCGAACCGGAAACGAATCCCGCCATACTGGCAGAATAACTGTAAGCGAGGCTGGGGATCAGAGAAGACAACGCGATCTGGAATTTTTTCGCCGCCGCTTGCAAATTGCCGCCCATCACATCAAATACAGTCGCTAAATCCGCTGCTTGCAGGACAATGAACGAGTCACGCGGGACAACAACCAGAAGCGAGCTATCGACCGTATTCCCGCTGCCCGAAAACTGCACGCCAAGCGCGTCCAACCCTGCTTGGTTGCCCGCCGTCTGTGCCACATCCAGCGCAATCGTCTGCTCGTCAATCACGGTCGCGCCAAAAGCCGTTGAGCCAATCGCCCGGTACACCGCTGACAGCAGCAGCCAGTCACCTTCGCTGCGGGTGTTATTGCGTTCGTTGTAAGCCAGCAGCAGAGGGGTATCCACAAACGCCAGCATGTCGTAATCCGCTTCCGGCAAGCGGGAAAGCGCATCCACATAATACGGGCTGTCGCTCACATCCGCGTCAAAGGTAGGGTTAGGCTGCGGAGCGGCATCTTCCGACCAACTGTAAACCACCAGCACATTGTCATAGATCGCAATCCGGTTGAGGTCATCGGCACGGGTCGGTGTCAACAGCGTGTAGCCGTCAACATCACGGCTCGTCCAGCCGGGAAACACACGAAGCGCCGCTTGTTCTGCCGCGCCGGTATCGGTGATCTGGATTACAATTCGACCCGCCGCGCTGCGAATTGCGGGATACATCCCCACCGCCAGCGTATCCCCCAACCACGGGCGAATGGCCTCATCGAAGCTGCCACCATCTGATTGTGCGGTAATCAGATCAATCGCGGTCGTCAGCGTAATTGGGAAGCCCTGCCCGAACATCGAAACCGGCAGTTCGGTGGTCGCGTTCTCCACAAACTGATCCAACGTGGCGATGCTGGCTTCGTCCGTCCGTACCGCCGCGTACAGCATGGTGTCCTTCGGGAAGTAAGCGGTTAGCGCCTCCAAATCGGCATAGCGCGGTTGGGCAGCGCTCGCTACCGAAACAACAAGCGTAAACATAAGAGTTATAGCCATGAAAGCGCGAGACATTGTGCGGCGCATGAGTTTGCTCCTTCTGCATTGTTTTCAGTTGATTCAAACGTCACCCGCAAGGAAAAAGTTCCTTACATAAGCATTGTAGCATCAACCATAAACTTGCATTCTAGAAAGAACGATATATCATATATCATAACCTGTCAACCAACTGAAAGCGGCCTATGGCACGCCGTTCCGCTCCTTCCACCACTATAGAAATATCACTCCCCGCCCTGCGGCCCCGGGCCTCCGCCACCGATGCCGTCTACGACACCCTGCGCGAGGCCATCCTCACCTGCGAACTGCCGGGAGGAACACCGTTGATCGAGGCCGCGTTGGCCGCCCAATTCGGCGTGAGCAAAACCCCTGTGCGCGAGGCGCTGCACCGGCTGGCGCACAGCGGCTTAGTCGATATGGAATTGGCACGCGGCGCGACAGTGCATACCCTAACACCCGTCGAAATCCGCGACATCTCCGAACTTCGTGCTGAACTCGAACCACTCGCGCTGCGGCAGAGTATCCCGCACTTCACCACAAGCGACTTCCAACAGATGCGGCAGGTCTTGGTAGAGGCCAAGCAATCTTTAGTCGCTCATGATTATCAGAAATTGAGTTCCCTCAACAACAGTTTTCATCATGCGCTGACCCACCGCGCCACGAATCACCTGCTCATCAAATGGTTAGAAAGTCTAAGTGACCGCCGCCGCCTGATCTCGATGCAGGGTTGGTCAATTGACAACCGCAGCCTGCGCGAGTGGGATGAACACAGCGCCATCCTTGACGCGCTCGAAACGGGTGACGGTGAAGCGGCTGTCCAACGGCTGCGCGATCATATCCTGCGCTTCTCGCAAATTGTGACTGAGCAACCCTTAACTGAAATGCCTGTGCCGATTTAACTGACAGGAGAACTGACCATGCCTACCCTCAGCGGCATCATACCGATACTCATTACCCCGTTCGATGAAGCGGGACGCATTGACGAGGAAAGTTTGCGCCGTGTCGTACACTTCGAGTTGGAAGGCGGTGTACATGGCATCGGTGTGGGCGGGTTCGCCAGCGAAGCCTATAAACTGACCGACCAAGAACGCATCCGCTGTGCCGAAATCGTCGCCGCCGAAGTCAACGGGCAGGTTCCGCTGATTATCGGCATGGCTCCCGGCAGCACCGAGGCTGCCATCGAGCAAGCGCACATCTACAGTAACCTGCACCCCGCCGCGCTGATGACGCTGCCACCCAACACGATGATCAACGACGAGATGAGCCTGATGGAGCATTACATCGCGCTCGGCAACGCTTCCGATGTGCCGATCATGGTGCAGCAGTCGCCGCAAATTCCGGCGTATGCTCACTGCCAGTTATCGACCGAGCATCTGGCGCAGATTGCCAAACACGCCCCCAACATCCGCTACTTCAAGATCGAAGGCCCCGGTTCGGCTCGGCGCATCAATGCCCTACGCGCCCGCGTCAGCGATGACGTGCGGCTGTTCGGCGGCATCGGCGGCCTGACTTTACGCGAGGAACTGGAAGTCGGCGCGGCGGGGTTGCTGCCGGGGGTCGGCTTCAATGAGTTCTTTGTCGATGTGTGGTCAGCATGGACGGAAGACAACAAAGCTCATGTGGATGAGGTCTTGCTCCGCGCCCAGCCGTTAGTGGATGCGGTATCCGGCTTCGGTCACGAGTTCTCGCTGCACGCCCGCAAGTACCTGCTCAAACGCGCCGGCATCATCACCCACGACACGGTGCGCCGCCCGACCGTCCGCGCCGAGTTCGCCGCGCTCGATAATGTTGCACATTTAATAGATGAAATGGGGCTGCGCCTTGGACGACACGCTTAAGAAGAAAATTATCACCGATGCGGAGATTAAGTATCTTCACGCTTTAGTACAACCTCTCATCGGCATGAAGCCGTGGCAGATATTTAGACAGTTTGGCAGCTACCTATATTTTGATTTTGGTGAACTTGAACTCACAAAATGGGGGGAAAGGGGAGCAATTCGGTTAGTTATTCTAGATTGTGCTTGGCGCATCGAGAATGAGGATCGTGTATTAGTTGGTTGCGACGACGTTCATCCAATTATGGATGAGCGTATCAAACAACTTGAAGATCAAGCCATAGTGTCGCTTACAGTTACAAAACCGTGGCTTGATACCGCAATTAGCTTTGAAAATGGCCTCACATTACGCTTATTCGCCCGCAGCAGCGGACGAAACCCAAAGCACGATTTCTGGTTTTTCTCCGATCCGACTTACACACTCAGCATCGGCACAGGTGGTACTTACCAATATTATGACCATACTAATGGTTTTGGACCGCGCAAGCCAGTAAGTGAAGAAATCCTCTCGATTTCTGAAACCGATATACAATCGGTGCAAATTATTCTTAATCGCCTCATTGGAACAAAAGTAAAATACGTTGAAGCAGACTCTTTTGAAAATCCGGTGATCTTCTTCAAAGAAAAAGGTGAAAAGGTTCTCTGGGAGCTAACGCTGTTCAACCTCGATTGGCGATTAGAAACCGATACAGAATTTTTAGCCGGATCTTTAGACGAACATCGTTCATATGAACCTTTACATCAGCATTTAAAAAGTAAACGCTTGCTTTCAATCGAGATAACACGTCCGGCGTTCGACACTACTTTCATGTTTGAGGATAATATCAAGTTAGTGTTGTTCACCTATATCGCACAACGGGCGATGCACTACAAACTAACTATGCCGGATAAAAGAACGCTTGAAATAGGTCGAGATTCTAAATGGTCAATCACGGAACCTGATCAATACGAACTTCAATCCACTAAGAAACGCAAGAAAAAGTAATCAGGCTCTCCAAAGTAGAGGTCACATGCCCATCACCACTCAAACTGTCACCATCCCCAACGGTACACCCAACCTCAGCGGCTACTTGGCGCTGCCGGAAGGCGAAGGCCGCTTCCCCGGTGTGGTCGTCATCCACGAAGCCTTTGGCCTGAACGACAACATCAAAGACATTACCCGCCGTTTCGCCGAAGCCGGATACGCCGCGCTGGCAGTTGACCTGTTCGCGGGGCGCAACCGCATGGTGTGCATGTTCCGCTTCTTCAGCAACATGCTCCTGTTCGATTCGCTCAACCATGCCGGTATCCGTGACCTCAAAGTCTCGCTCGACTGGCTGGAAAATCATTCGAAGGTGGACAGCACCAAAATCGGCGCAGTTGGATTTTGTATGGGTGGCAGCTTCGCCATCGCGTGGGCCTGTACCGACAGCCGACTCAACGTGATCGCCCCCTTCTACAGCTTCAACCCGCGCCCGATAGAAGCGGTTGCCCGTTCGTGTCCGGTGGTCGCTTCCTTCCCCGAAAACGACTTCACCAAGAACATGGGCATCAAGCTAGAAGCCGAACTCACCAAGCACGATATTCCCCACGACGTAAAAATATATCCCGATACCAAGCACTCGTTCTTCAACAGCCCGCGCGATGTGAAAGAGCAAGCCGCCGCTGATGACTCATGGTCGCGCATCATGACCTACTTCCGCGAGCATATTGGCGGCTCGTAATACTCTTGTTATAATTATTATGACTCAGTATTTTAATAAAGGTTTATTTTAAGATATGCTCGATCAACCGCAAAAAATATTCATTAATTATCGCCGATCTCTAAACAAGCATGTTGCGGGGAGAATTTTCAGCTATCTAAAAGATACTTTTGGAGACGATAGATTATTTTTCGACACTGCATATCAAGATCTTGGAGGCAAATGGCCTGCCAAATTAACACAAGAAGTGATGCATTGCAGCGTTCTTTTAGTCATTATCGGCGATAATTGGCTGACGGAACTCAATTCACGATCCAAAACTAAAGAAAGAGATTGGGTACGGGAAGAAATTAATACAGTTTTTAAGCAAAATCGTGACTGCCACATTATTCCCGTTCTTATTGATGATGCAAAATTACCTTTAGAAAAAGATGCCAACAAGGGAATTAAAAAGCTCATCAAAAAGCTTGTACAACTCGAAGCAGTTGTCATCAACCATCATAATTTCGATCAGGATATGGCGAATCTGGCACAATATTTAAGGGTACTCATTGACCCATCCAGCAGTGTCCCGGTCAAATTACCAACCTATACCGGCATTGTAAAAATACATGAAACATTTCCAAGTAATGCTGTACAAGAAAGTATTCGTGAAGCAAAAGAAATTCGTATTTTGACAACTTGGATCACGAACTGGCCTGATCTAGAATACTATATAGAAATAGCAGCAAAACGTGGCATTAAAATCAGAGTATTACTGATCGACCCGGATTGTGAAATTGCTGAACGGCGTAATGAAGAAATTGCTCCCAATAACGGTTCTGCCAATCATTTAAATGTACGTGTCGAGAATAAATCGCATATTGTTGCCTTGTACAGGAAATTAAAAGCTCAGAATTATAAGCTGGACATTAAGCTAAGATACTATGATGTGCGCCCCAGTGTCTCGCTTTATTTGACGGATCAAACGTCGTTTCTAGGCTTTTTTCTTCACTCGTCGCGAATGGTCAGTGCACCAGCGATTGAATTTCAAGGAACAGATAAAACTTATCTGGGACGGCTTCAAACTGAATTCAAAAAAGTGTGGAATAAAGCCACCATTCAAATCGATCTCGAAACCGGAAATCAAAATCATATAGAGAGACCATAGCTTTATGCTTGAACAACTGCTCCCCATGCCCGACGCGGAAGTCTATCTCGTCACCGGCTTTTTCTCGCCCGCCGAAAGTGGCGCGCTGCTGACAGACCTCACTGCGAATATCGCGTGGGAGCAAAAGGCGATCAACATCATGGGCAAACAGGTGATGCAGCCGCGCCTGATCGCGTGGTACGGCGACGTGGGCAAGTCTTACCGCTACTCCGGCCTCACCGTTCACCCGCTGCCGTGGACACCCACGCTGCTCGACATGAAAGCACGGGTTGAAGCCGCCGCGAATGTGACCTTCAACAGTGTCTTACTCAACCTCTACCGCGATGGGCAGGACAGTGTGGGCTGGCACAGCGACGATGAGCCGGAACTCGGTACGAATCCGGTGATCGCCTCAATTAGCTTGGGTGCAGCACGAACGTTCCAGTTCAAGCACAAACAGAATGCCGACCTCAAGCAGTCAGTCGAGTTAACGCACGGTTCGCTGCTGCTCATGCGCGGCACCACCCAGCACTACTGGAAGCACCAGATCCCCAAGACCAAGAAGCCCCTCAGCGCACGGATTAATTTGACGTTTCGGGTAATTCAGTGAGGGCTAATCTAAAAGGCTGTCGTCGGGGATTTCTTCGATTAGGCGGCGTATTTCATCCGCATAGGCATTAAGCTAAGGAATTTTCAGGAACAAAATCACTCAAGAATGAGGCTCGCTGTCGAATTTTGGAGCGCCTTGAGTGCGCTTGTCCGGCTGCTAGCAGGATGGCTTATGGTGATTTACGAATTAGCATGGTAAATAATTGAAACGTTGATCCTCAGCTTTTGAAGTCGCTTTAGCAGACTTGTCTGGTGATCAGCATGACGGCTTTAGCCTCATGCGGCGCAACCCGACTCATTACCATCTTAATTTGTAAACTGCCATTAGCCTCATGCGGCGCAAACAGTCAACTCGTTCCCTGAATATCCTCGTCAAAATAGCATAGCTTAATGCCTATGTATTTCATCCGCGCTAATGTTAACCTGCTCAGTTTTAGAATATATATCAATTAAAATAATTCGTTCTCTTGTTTTCAAATAGTAAATAAGCCTATATCCTCCGCTCTTACCGCGTTGAGCATCTCGATTTGGCAAGCGTGTCTTATAAACATTGTAACCAACATCAGGAATTTGATCGCCGGGAGTTTGGCCTTCTGCTAAGACAGCCAAAAGAGGTTTCAAATCATCAATGACGTGTGCGTATTTCTTCCGCAGCTTTTTTAAAACATGCTTAAATCTCGGTGTGGTTAGAACACGAATCGCTACTTCATTAGTCATCTTCAGCTTCTAACTCGGCTAGAACATCCTCAATGGGTATAGTCTCACCTCGCGAAGCCTCACGAAAACTAATGCGAATGTCCTCTAAAATCTCCTCTTTTGTTGGCTCATCAAGAACTTCTTCAATGACTGCCATCGCATAGGCTTCAACAGTTTCATAACCATATGTCTTGGCGAGGTATTCAAGTCGCTTATATTGTTCTTCTAATAGGTTGATCGTGAGTGGTATTAATTCTGTCATCATCACACCCTCGGCGACTTGCCCGTGAGCCGCGTGAACGTTTGATACCCGAACCAGCGGAACGGTTCTGGCGGAATCGGTGAATAGGTCGCGTGGTAGAACGGCAGCCCGCGCCACTGCTGGTCATCCCCCGAATACATATCCGTCAGCACCGCCCCCGCCACGTTCGCCAGCGTCACCCCATGTCCGCAGTAACCGATGGCGTAGAACACGTTGCGGTTGTCGCCCCGTACCCCCATCAGGTTATTACGCCGCAGCGTAATCCCCAGCGTACCCGTCCAGCGGTGTGTGATCGGCAGTCGCTTGCTGGCGGGTAAGTAGTCGTGCATCGTGCTTTCCATTTTGCGGAAGGACGCACCCGCCGACTGCGGCGTACCGGGGTAAGCCGTGCGATTGTTGAATAGATAGGCATAGGACTGGTTACTGCCGCCACCGAACACGATGTTCCCCTCGTTGGTCAGCGTCGAATACGAAATACGGTCGTAGTCATCGCTGTAGCCAGCATAAGCCCGCCAGCCGATCTCCTCGCGTTGTTCGGGGGTCAGCGACGCAGTGGCAAACACATGCGAATGCAGCGGGAACAATGCATCGCGGAAGTAACCCAAGCGTGTGGTGTAGCCATTCGTCCCCAGCACAATCGCCTTTGCCTGCACTTCGCCCTGTGGCGTGGTCAGTGTAATCGTCGAGCCTTCGCAGATTTTCAGCACCGGTGTGTTCTCGTAAATCTCGACTCCCTGCTCGACTAGCACTGGACGCAAACCGCGTACCAACTGCGCTCCGTTGATCTGCCCCGAACCGGGGTCAAGCACCGCGCCGTAAACACCGCTGGCGTTTAACTGTTTTGCCAGCGTCGCGGGGTCAATAAACGTGCTGGGGATGCCGATGGCCTGATGTTCCTCGCATTCCTTGTGCGCGTCCTCGGCTCGTTTGCGGTCGGTATAAAAGGTCAGGGTGCCATCAGTGCGGTGGCTGACCTTCAAATTATGCCGCTGGATAATCTCCAAGATCATCTGGATACCGGCGCTGGTCGTCTTATAGATGCGCTGTGTCATCTCCGGGCTGTGGTCGGTCACACCTGTCACCCAATTGAGCATCATCCCACCGTTTCGCCCGCTCGCGCCGTTCGCCAGTGACTTCGCTTCCAGCAGTACTACCCGCTTCTCAGGGTAGCGGCGGCTGAAGTGGTACGCGGTCGATGTCCCCGTGAACCCCCCGCCGATAATCGCTAGGTCGCAGGTGATCGTACCCTTCAGCGGCTGCCCGGCTTGGTAATCCGGTGTTTGCGCCGCCCACAGCGATTGGTTACTGTCGATGTCCGGCCCTTCGGGGAAAATCCGCGCCGCAATCGGCCACGTTTTCGCGGCAAGGCCAGCCGCCGCTTGCAGCACACGGTCCGTCATCGAGGGTTGAGATGCAGCGTCGCTCATGGCGACCTCCAAATTGTAAAGTACAGTTAAAATGAGATTGTTACGATCAGCGTGCGTGATACAGATGAACTATAATCATTTCAATAATAACTTTAGGGAACAATCTTGAGAAAAATACTCATTGTTTTAGGCATCGTGATGATAGCGGCAAGCTGCATCACCTTCTTTGTGGGCGCAAACCTCGCCACAAATAATCTATCTCAGCTATCACAATCCAAAGCGGACCCCGCCACGTTTTGTCGATCCGGCGAAAAGCTGGCTACAGCCGAACCGCGAGGCACAGGCTCTGGAACAATCGGGCTGCTCTTTTGTGTCGACGATGCCGGTCAGCGCCGTGATATCACAACCGATGTGATGGAAAACGCCTTCGGTCAAATGTTTACGGTGCTGCCGGGGTGGGCGACTACCAGCTTTACGGCCATTGCACTATTCTGCATCGGCCTTCCCATATTAATCGTTGGCGCGATACTCTCACTTCGCGGATCAAGAAAGCCCACCCCGTTAATGCCATCTGAAGGGTTTTCGGGCAATCCTCCTGCTACGCTTAAAGATCAGCTTAAGCAGCTCGATGATGCCCGTAACGCTGGTTTAATATCCGACACCGAATACGAACGAAAGCGGCAGCAAATTCTTGACCAGGTGAGCTAACCGCGCAGCCGTTCACCCACTGCCCACCAGAAGTAATCGCCGCTGGTGTGGTAGCTCGCCGTGAAGCCGTGTTCTGCCAGCTTCGCCACCAGCGCCTCATCGTAAAACACCTTCACGATGGTGTATTCCTGCCCATCGTTCAGCTTGCGCGTGTGGTAAATACTCTCAGGATCATATTCCGCATGGTTGCTAGCGGTTGAGGTGCGCGTCTGGTCGCGCAGTGAGTCCACCATGAACACCTTACCGCCCGGCCTAGTCGCCTGCCGCACCGCTTGCAAAAAGGTATCCAGCTTTTCCGGCGGCACATGCGACAGCCAGAACGACATGAACACCAGATCATACTGCTCGGTCGGCTGCCAGTTGAACAAATCCGCCTGTTGATAGGTCACGCTGGCTCGTTTTTCCCCCTCGCTGCGGGCGGAGAGAGGGTCAGGGGGTGAGGTTTTTGTACGGTTAATGGCGATCACTTCGTCGGAGGCATCCAGCGCCGTAACGTGGTCGGCGATCTTCACCAGCTCTTTGGTAAAGTTGCCCGTTCCCGCCGCCAGTTCCAACGCGCTCTCAACCTTGCCCGCCTGATGCAGCGCCTGATAAACCGTCTCAGCTTCCGCGAACCACTGCGCGTTGCGTTCTGCGCCCCAGTCGTAACGCCCGACGCGGTAAAACCACTCGTCGTATTCGCCCGCCCGTGCGCGGTAGTAAGCGATCTGATCTTGCAGCACTTGGTTCGTCATCGTCTAAACCTCTTACCGCCCCTGCTGTTTCACGGCATACAGTTCAACATAACCGCACTTCTCACAGCGATGGGCATCTACCTCAAAATAAGGTGCGACGAGTTGAACCGCCCTTGCACCAAAAATGCTAGTTTCCTTCACCCGCCCCCAGATCAAGCTGGAGTCACCGCGAATGCCGCCGCGTTCCATCTGTCCGCCGCACTTCACACAAACAACTTGGTCAGGCATGATCTCCTCCTATTGCTTACTACCGTATTTCCTCCACCGCCCAATGGTCGCCCATCGCCCGCCGCCCCTGCGCCAAACCGGCACCGTCGCTCCGTTCCAACGTCAGGTCAGCCCGTGTCAGCATCTCATCGCGCAGCGTCACCCCCAGCCCCGGCCCTTCCGGTATGCTCAGGTGACCATCCACCACCGTTGGCGCAAGCCCACTCATTACCGGAAAGTACGTCTTATAAAACGCCCGTACCGACTCGACATAGAACAGGTTCGGCAGGTGCGCCCCAAGGTGCATACACACCGCATGGCAAATCGGCCCCGCCACGTTATGCAGCACAATCGGCACACCGAACGCCTCCGCCATATTGGCGATCTTGCGCGTCTCGGCAATCCCGCCGTTCCACACCGGGTCGGTCATCACGATCTGCGAAACACCCTTCACCAGCCAGTCGCGAAGCTGCCAGCGCGTCATCAGCAGTTCCGAGCCGATAATCGGGATGCTCGTCCGCTGCGACATCGCCTTGATCTCGTCCGGCATCACGGCGGGGATGACATCCTCCATGAACAGGATGTTATAGGGTTCAAGCGCCCGTGCAATCCGCTCGATGCTGGCGCGGTTCCAGCGGAAGTGACATTCGATTCCGATCTCCATATCCAGCCCCACCGCGTCCCGTATCTGCCGTACTGCCGTCAGCCCTTTTTCCACATCGTATGGGTGAATGTACTGCCCGAACGAGCTTTCACTGAATGGGTCAAACGGCCAAATTTTCATCGCCTTGATGCCATCCGCCAGCAAACTTTTCGCCAGCGCCCCCGCGTCGTTGTGCCATGCCGCGTAATCCTGATACGCACCGAAGCCGATGCACGTGTTGTAGGTCGGCACACGGTCGCGCGTTTTCCCACCCAGCAGGTGATACAGCGGCGCGTTATACACCTTACCCATAATGTCCCACAGCGCCACCTCCAACGCCGAAAGGGCGCGTGTCTCCGCCCCCGCGTAGCCGTGGTACATGATGTTATCCATCACGAAGCGCCACACACCCTCAATGTCCAGCGGGTCTTGCCCCAGCACCAGCGGCGCAATCGTCCCGTGCAGCGCCCCCTTCGAGCCGGGGATTTTGTCCACCGTCTCCCCCAGCCCAATTAAACCCGTGTCGGTATGCACCCGCACCACCATCAGGCGCGGATACTCTTTCCACTGCAAACTTTCAATCGCCGTAATTTTCACAATAACCTCTATATTTCGACGTATTCCACCTGTGTAGTTGGCTCAGGTATAGGCAGCCCATCTTCTTTCATACCATCAAGATGGAGTTGAATAGCTTCAAACATATCATGTGTTACGTCGTCTAATGTCTCCCCTGCCGTAACACATCCCGGCAAATCAGGAACATAGGCCGAATAATTGCCAACTTCTCCTTCAATAACAATCGCGTAGCGCATGGTTTACCCCAGCCCTCTCACAATCTCGTCCATCTTCTTTTCGCTCGTGGCGATCTGGCGGTTCAGGTCTTTAACTTCCTTGTCGATCTCCTCAATCCGGTTCTGGCTGGCCTCAAGCTGCCCCAGCATCCGGTCACGCAGCGCCGCCTCTTTGCCCGTTGGTTGCAGCGCACCGAGGTTTGCCCGCTGCTGTTCCTGCTGTTTCGCTAGCTTATTCGCCTCAATATCCAACGCCTTAAGAAGCCGCTGCGCCTTCTCCACCGCCGCCACTTCTGCCAGCAGCGCCGCCAGCGAACCGCGTATCGCCTCGTCCAGCCACCCCTTCTTGGCAAACTCCGCCAGTTGGTGATACTTCACCAGCCGTACCTGCTCGTGACCGTAGGTTCGCATCCGCTCCTGCCGCACGAACTCGGTTTTTGACCGTGCGGGTAGGCTGATCTTCCACCGCCGTTCGGTCGCGGTCTCCACCACAGGGGCTGCCGTCTGATGTAAACTCCACCGCGAGTCAATTGGCGCTTCAATCAGTACCGATACTGGCTTGGCGGTCGTATTCTCGACCACATACGTCGTCCGCGCGGTTTCGTACATCTCATACACGAACATCGCGTCTTTGATGTGCAGTCCGGTTGTATCCGTGCTGTGGTCGTTGCGCTCTGTCACCCGTACACCCAGTTCCACCGCGAACGGCACATACACGCTGCTGCCATCCTTCGTGAACGGGATAATCGCCTCGCCCTTGTAGTCCCAATCCTCGACCACCGTCACCGGCCCGCGTTCCAACGTCAATCCGGTCGAATTGTCGAACCGCAGTGCCACCACCGGATGATCGGGCAGCTTGGCACGGTTGTACAGCAGTTCGCGCTCGTACTTAATCTCCGACCCGATAATCGGCACGAGCGCCGACTCGCCGCGCTTTACCGAAACAGGCGCGGTCACTTCGTACTGGAAGAACTCTCCCGCATCCTTCGCCGCAGCAGCAGGCGGTGTCGCCGACCCGAATGCCTCTCGACTGATACCAGAAATTGCACGTTCATATCGTGCTGGCGCTGGCGCAGCAGCCATAGCTTTAGGCGCTCCGCCTAAACCCTTTCGAAGAAACCTCGGTGCATCAACTTCACCCTCGTCGAACGCCATCTCCGCCAGTTCCTCGTATGCCGCATCGAACTCCACCGGCCCCGGTGCAACCCGCGACTCGTCCTTGACCATCGGGCGTGCCGGTATTCGCGACTCGTACAGGTCATAGATAAACGAAATCGGCTGTCCGGCTACCAGCGTCACCTGCACATCCTCAAGATCTTCTTCGAGGCGGTTATCAAATAACCCCCAGCCTTGCAGCAGCGCCTTGCCCGTTTCGCCGTTCCCCTCGGTGTCGATCTCCGCCACCAGCCGGTAGCTCACCCGCCATGTTGGGCTGGGCGCGACGTAATACACCACGACTTCATGGTCGCCTTCGCTCAGGCGCACGTTCACCGTCCGCCGTGTGTCCTCGCTCATACTGGTATCGAGGAAGTAGGCAAGATCATGCACCGACTGCCCGTCGAGGATTTGCACCTCGCGCACCGTATCCCAATCGAAGCTCACCACCCCCGCGCCGTCAATCACCATCGACACACGCTTGTGCTTGGCGCGTTTTCCCTCGTAGTAATTCTGCTCGGCGCTCAGGTCATCCGTCCCCAGCATCCGCCCGGTGTGATAGGTCGGCTGGTCGGCGTTGGTCGCAACGGCTAACCGCACCTGCCGCCCCCGCAGCGCCGAGAGCAAGTCTCCAAAGCTGGCCTGATCGGACAGCCGTATCGAACTGCTCGCCAGCCGCGCGTCTTTATCCATCGGCGTTTGATAGTGGATACCCAGAACCTGCCCGCCTGATTTATCGAACACGGCAACACTTTTCAGCACGTCGTTGATCTCGTCCTGCCGGAACGTCAGCGTCACGCTTTCGCCGGTCACCGCCCCTTCGCGCACGAAGAAACCAACCCCATGCTTGTACAACACCATCTCACGAACGGGTAACGTTGTCATATCAGCCCTTTCACTTCTGCCTGTGATCTCTCGATCATGTCACATCATGACGAGGGTTTGCATCCCCTAACTTCTTGGCGTTTATCAGCACATCGCTACTTATTTTAGGTTCCCCTCCCTGTTACTACGGGGAGGGGTTAGGGGTGGGGTATGTTTTTATACCACCATCACCGTATTCGTCAGCGACCCGATGCCGTCAATCGCAATCGTCGTCACGTCCCCCGCCCGCAGCGTAAAGTCGCTCGGCGGTACGATACCGGTTCCGGTCAGCAGCATCACCCCGTTCTCAAACTCGCTGCTTAAGCCCAAGTAGCCCGTCAATTCTTTAATCCCGCGTTTGATCCGCGCCGTCGTGATCTCGCCGCTGAACACATCCTGCCCCGACCGCGCAATTGTCAGCTTGATCGTCATCTGCGGCCACTCGTCCGAGGGAGCCAGCAGGATGCCCGGCCCCAACGCGCACGACGCTTTATACACCTTCGCCTGTGGCAGGTACAGAGGGTTCTCGCCCTCGATATCGCGGCTGCTCATATCGTTGCCGACCGTAAAGCCCACCACTTCCATACGCGGGTTCAGCACCAGCACCAGTTCCGGTTCCGGCACGTTCCACGTCGCATCCCGCCGGATGCCCACATAACCGAACGGCGGCACGACCTTCGCCCCCTGCGACTTGAAGAACAACTCTGGTCGCTCGGCGTTATATACCCGCGCGTAAATATCCCCGCCGTCCTGCGATTCTTCCTGCCGTGCGGCGCGGCTGCGTTCGTAGGTCACCCCCGCTGCCCACACCTCTTGTATATCGCATGGTGGCAGCCAGTGCGGCACATCGTCATCCGGCTCGGCATTGAACTGCGCCACCGCGTACCGCTTTACAGCACTGTTCGCCACCGCCTCCAAATCACCAATCGCCTGCGAAACACGTCCCAAACTCTGCTTCAAGAAGGCCGCCACCGAAGGTACTTGTGCCGTCACATCATGTACCGAGTCGCCGATCTGCACACCCACACGGTTGCCCTGTGCGGGATCAAAAAAACGAACCAATTGAAGTGTTGCCATAAAATATCCTTATTTCGATAAATGACGAAGCCAATGCGCCGCTTCGTCAGGGGTTGAAAAGCGGTACACGACCAGATGCGAATATTCAGGGTATTTTAGCAGGTCATGATATTGGCGGCGATAACGCCCGTGGGAACGGATCGCCCAGAGGAATAATGACTCACGGCTGAAGAACTGCGACCGCCAGCTTTCGCGGTTGCCTGTCTGCCACAAATCTTCTTGGGTGACGATTCGTGTGATCGTGCGCCGCAGCAGCCGCCACAACGTCAGCCGCAGCGGGAAGTCCAGCCACACCAGCGTATCCGCCCGCTGCCAGATCAGGTCACGCGCACGGCTGTAGTTGCCACCCGCCACCCAATCTTCCGCCGCGACAGCCGCAGCCACCTTCTCGCGGAACACGTCATCGGTTTCCTGCACCCAACCCGGCAGCCAGAACAGCGCGTCGAGTTCGAGGAACGGCACACCCAACGCCTGTGCCGCCTGTTCGCCCAGTGTGCTTTTACCCGCGCCGCTCGTCCCGACGATGATAATACGCGGCATTATGCACTCTGCTCGTTCAGCAGCCCTTCAAAATCTTCAACAATTGTTTTCAGGTAAGCGGTATCCACACGGAAGGCGAATTGCAGCGTGTTTAAAAGCGCGCTTTCCGCTTGGTAGATCGTCCGGCTGATCTGCCCCTGCACCACCACATGATAGCGCTTCCCCGCCGCCCGCAGCGCCATCTGGAACTCACCGGGACTCATGCTGTCGAGGATTACCTCGCCGCTCTGCTTCTCTTGGAACGCTTTCAACTGCCGCACGAACACATGGAAACTGGCGCGGTTGATGCCAATCGATTCCTTCTGCGCTACAAACCCATTCGCGTTCACCTTCACGCCGATGTGGAAATCCTCGCGTCCTGTTTCCAGCAGTCGAATCTCAAGAACATTGTCGTCGGTATAAATCTTCATCAAGTCCCCTCGTGCCAATCATTATGCCGCTAAATAGCGCCTATTCTGCCTGAAAGCACCTCGCGGGGACATAACACCTTTACACAAAATCTGTCGCAATCGCCTCTGCTATCTCCGCCAAGAACTCACGCTGCGATAGTTCCTGCAGAAAATTTCATACTGTTAATGATCGATTCAATTTGTTTGCGGTCTTCGCGAAAGATGCCCGGATTATCACCACGCGCAGTAATAACAAATCCCATATCGCCAACGGTCACATAATACTGCCCATAATAAGCTTGGTTCGTACCATCGTCATGCGCTTCATAATACTCAACGTAAACAGTCTTATGACCGTCAATCGCCGTATCATCGGTGTAATCGACCACTTCAAAGTTTGGTGTTTGCTCAAGTAGTTCGGGCCAAACCGCGTCGTAAAGTTCCTGAGACGACATATTCGCCTCCACCGGAAACTGTTCAAACAAAATGGTGGTGTAGTGGAATCGTGCATCAGCCAACAGCAGTTCACAGCCATAGGTGCAGTACTGCTCTTTATCCATTATTTCCCAAGTATGGTTAACCGTGACGCTGAATTGGCTGTTCTTAAACTCTTTGGGTGCAGATTGGATAACCTGCCAATTGGTTACACCCAAAAGAACGAGCACCCCCAGCACCACAATCAATGCCGCCTTATACCATTGATATTGATAGGCGTACACCTCTTCGGGGTCATAAGATTGCTGCCACACTTTGTAAGCCGAAGACTGCATATAAATCATCGCGACAAAAAAAGACACCGGAACAGAAAATACAATCGCAAATACGGATGCACCTAGGTGCGACGACAAATCAAAGTAAGGTATACCAAACACAAAGGCCACCACAAGGACAATTGTGCCAATAATGCCCACCAACAAAGTGGGCAGTGACCACTGCGGTTTACCCAGCCGCCGCCAATTCAACGCCAGCCCGATACTCGTTGCCAGAAAGGGTAAAAATAGCGAGATGATCGAGATATAACTCGGGTTCCAGGGTGTACCATACTTAGGCGGTGTCGGTTTCTTAACCTGTTTAAGCAGTTCGTTATAGGCTTCCACGCTCTATGGCCTTTGCATCACTAGTGTGTCATATATTGATATCCTATCATGTCAAAGGGGCATCGTGCCTAAAGAAACCAACACGCCCAACGACCGCCCAATCCCCTCTACGGAACCTTGAACTGAAATTCCCACGAACCGGCAATCCGCTGTTGGTCGCTGCCCTGCTTCCCAAAACCGACCAACTCAGTAATTTCCAATGTCCAATCGCCGGTGTAATCGAACAGTGCAGCGTTGTAAAGATGCTCATTGCAAATCTCACCACTGCTTTCGCCGACTCCCGACACATAATTAACCGCGCCGCCCGCAACGTCCCCATCCCGCGTTGTCAGGTGAGGAATAGTCGTCCAACTTCGCTCCGGCGCAGGCGGGACAAAACACACAACAACCCGTGTCTGTGTGGGCGACACCATGACGCGCCGCAGCGTCACCGGAATATCATGATCAGTAGCACTGAGAAGTGTACTAAATACACGCACCTGATTGTTCACGGCTGCACTGAAATCAAGCCTGATCGGTTCTCCAAGCATCACGGTATGACCTCGAATAACATTGGGCTGATCGGGGTCAGTACCATCATTCGTCATGCCGTAAGGTTCAATTTCGAGCCGAAACGCATGATCGACGTTCCTAGAAGCCAGATTAAAGTTGTAGAGATAGGTATATACACCGTGGCTGTCATCCGCCCGGCCATCAATCATCGGGATTTCCTGCCCGCTTTGGCTGACCAACTTAACCTTGATACCGCACACAACGTACTCAACTGGGCAGGCAAAACCCGCTAGGGTGAATCCCAGCGTCAGCCGGTTGCTATCCGCATTTGCCCATTGAAGATTGAGGGTGTAGTTTCCGACCGTCTGACTTTGGTTGAGTTGGACGCTGTTACCGGACGTAAAAGCCGCATTGAGTCCTGCATCATAACTGATAAACTGTCGAAGAATCGAATTCACAGCCAACACACCTCCCACGCCAACTGTAAGCACAGCGACAACAACCAACAAAATACGCGCTGTCAGAGACTTTGGCATCCGTATCCGCCGCATGGAATAATGTTGCTGAGTAATCTCTGCTTCAAGCCGCAGCGCCAGTTGGCTTTGAAATCCTGCTCTTGCTTTTGGGGCGGAACCGATCAATGTATCTCGCAGGTTGAGCAGGGGTTCAACATCCTGCGCCGTGATGAGCTTTTCGGTAAACATATCATTGACTTCCGCCGGTAGTGCCTGTTCGCGCATCGAGTTATCGGGATTCATCACGGATTATTCCTTTCAATGCTGCGCTTCTTTGCATACGCCTCGTACAAATCCTTCAACCCTCTGCTGAGATGCGAGGCAACCGTCCTCTCATCGAGATGGAGAATTTGAGCAATCTCGTTATTTCGGAGGCCGCTAAAGTACTTTAAAAGCATCACCTCGCGCCGCCGTTCGGGCAGCAGTTTCATCATATTGTTGAGTTCGGCAGCCTGTTCTTGCTCAATGAGCGCGTGGTCAAATTCAATGCCATCCGGCTCGTTGTCGAGGGTTTCCCATTGAAGCCCGTCAAACGTCCGCCCCTGCCGGCGGTAAAAATCCGTAACCGTATTTCGCGCAATCGTAAAAACCCATGCCGCAAAGCTGAATGGATGTTGGTTCTTAAATTGGGGTAAGCACTTCACAACTTGAAGAAAAATATCGGATACAAGGTCTTCAGCGTCCAACGGGTCATTGACCTTCGCTGCCACATAGCTGTATACGCGCCCGAAGTACAGGTCATATAAGTTGCGAAACGCAGTGGGGTCTCGGGGTATTTGTTCTACGAGTAACCGTTCGCGCTGGTCATCTAACGCATCAGGCATGTTCAATCTTTCTATTGGCTTTAACCATAAAGACGTAAAACATGCCCAAAATACTGAAGCCTAACCTTTAGCCCTACTTCCAAAAGTGATCGAGGCGCTCTCCCTACCACTCAATCACCTGTCGATCCCTAAAGAACAACCCCGTTGGCCCGTCGCTCGGCAGCGTTGCCAGCCAGATAATCGTGTCCGCGCCCTCGGCGGGTGTGCGCGTCGCGTTCTTCCCACCCATGTCCGTCTGCACCCATCCCGGGCACATCGTATTCACCTTAATGTCGCTGTAGCCCTTCACCTGATCGGCAACCACCCGCGTCAAAGCATTCAACGCCGCCTTCGAGATGCTGTAGGCTGGCGTAATCGAGTCCATCTCGTTCAGCGCCCCCGAACCGGACGACACATTCACCACTCGCCCATACTTGCGTTCGCGCATCATCGGCACGAACGCGCGGCACATATAGAGTGCGCCGTAAAAGTTGATGTCCATCGTCGTCCGAAACATCGCCATTTCGGAGTCAAACACACTCACGCCCTCATCCAGATACACCGCCGCGTTATTCACCAGCACGTCCAGCCGCCCATATTCCGCTTGAACGAACTGCCGCAGCCGTTCCACACTGCCTTCGTCGCTCACATCCAGTTGATGAAAGCTCACATCTTTACTCTCACGCCGGAGCGCTTCTGCCGCCCCTTCGCCCTTTGCCGCATCCCGACTCGTCAGGATAACCTGCATCCCCACGTCCGCCAGCTCTCGGCATACCTCATACCCGATGCCTCGGTTTGCGCCTGTCACCAGTGCAATCTTTTTGTCAGTCGTCATGTCTACCGCCTCAACAGCTTCAACCCATTTTTCATACCCACATCAACCCGCCGCATATCACGCCAAAGGTTTGAATTCGGTTTGTGCTTTCAAACCGCGCCTTCACAAATTGGGGTCAGGAAGGATCACACTGCCTGTTCCTGCCTGTTTTACAGGCAACTTTCTCTTCCCTCTCTGTGCCTCTGTGGTTAATCGCCTTTGTCTTACTCTCCGTTCCTCCGCGCCTCTGCGGTTCAACCCTCTTTGTCTTGATCTTGGCGTTCTTGGTGACTTGGCGGTTAATCTTCTCTCTGTCTTTCTCTGCATTCCTCCACGCCTCTGTGGTTCGATCCTCTTTGCCTTGATCTTGGCGTTCTTGGCGATTCGTTTTCTCTTCTCCGCATTTCTCTGTGTCCTCTGCGTCTCTGCGGTTCAATTGTCTTTCGCATTGATCTTGGCGTTCTTGGCGACTTGGCGGTTGATTCTTCTCTCTGTTTTTACACTTGGCGTTCTTGGCGATTCGTTTTCTCTTCTCCGCATTTCTCTGTGTCCTCTGCGTCTCTGCGGTTCAATTGTCTTTCGCATTGATCTAATGACTACGGACTAAAAACTATCGACTAATCCTGTGGCTGCTCACCCTTCACGCTCAGCCCGCCGTCCACGCTGTAATTCGCCCCCGTCACAAAGCTCGCCTCGTCCGAAGCCAAGAACACGAACACACTCGCTACCTCATCAATTTGTCCCACCCGCCCAATCGGATGCATATCGTCAAACTGCTGCCGCAGCGGTTCTGGATCTTGCTGTGCTGCCAAAAAGTCGTGCAGCATCGGCGAATCAATCGTCCCCGGTGCCACGCTGTTCACCCGTATCCCTCGCCGCGCATAATCGGTAGACATCGCCCTCGCCAAACCAGCTAACCCCGCCTTCGTCATCGAATACGCCGCCAAACCCGGCAAACCCAACGTCCCCGTCACGCTCGACATATGAATAATGCTGCCCGTACCCACCGCCAGCATCCCCGGTATCACGGCCTTGCTCATCACAAACGCCCCGCGCAAATTCACCGCCATGCAGCGGTCAAAATCCGCCATCGCCGTCTCATGAACACTCCCCGCTGGCATCACCGCCGCGTTGTTGACCAGCACCGTCACCGTACCGAAGTGCTGCTGCATCTGCTCCACCGCCCACATCGCCTTCGCTTCGTCGCTGATGTCCACGCCCAGCGCCAATGCCTCGCCACCCGCTGCCGTAATCTCATCCACCACCGCTTGGCAAGCTGCGTCGTATAAATCCACCACGCCGACCTTCGCCCCTTCCGCTGCAAACCGCATCGCAATTCCCCTGCCGATGCCTCTTGCCGCCCCTGTCACCAGCGCCACTTTCCCTGCTAACCGCATTGTCGTCGCTCCACTTCACACCCATCAATCAACTCAAACATTGATATTTTCTCGGTACTCGGTACTCATAACTCGGCGCTATCCAATCTCACTCACCGCCACCCATCGTTTCTCAGCATTACTTTTCACCGCCGCCTCAATCAGCCGTTGAATCATCAACCCGTCACGGAAGTTTGGTCGCACTTCTTTATTCTCCGCAATGCCGGTCACGAACTGCCGCGCCATAAAATCCTGTGTTCTAAACGTATCCTTATACGTGTTATGCACCGTGTCGTGCCGCATCCCGTTCCAGATATGCTCCGGTATCGGCAGTTCCTTCGGCACACCCTCGCCAACCTTCGCACCCTTCACCTGCTGCACCGTGTCCCAATCGGTAAAGCTGTAGATCGTTCCCGCTGACCCGTGAAAATCAAAATGATGTGTTTGTCCGAACGGTGTCGCATCATACGCCAACGTCGTCACCTGAATGACTCCCTGCGCCCCATTCTTAAATTGCAGCGTCACCACCGCTTGGTCATCTGCCACCGGATACGGCTTTCCGTCGCCGTCCACATCCGGTCGTTTCACCGTGAATCCAAGCTGGCAGTACAAACCCTCGATCTCCCCGTAAAACATCGTCGCCAGATACAGGAAATGTGACCCAATATCCCCAACGGCTCCCGCTCCGCCTTTCGACTGGTCGAACCGCCACATATAATCGCCGTTACGCCCGTACCCCGCGTAATATCGCAGGTTCAAACTGTACGGCTGCCCGATGTAACCGCTGTCGATCAGTTCCTTAATGTACCGTGCCGTCGGCATATAACTGTAGGTAAACGGTGTCAGGTTCTTTAACCCTTTTGCCTCTACCGCCTCCGTCATCGCCAATGCTTCGGCATAACTCAGCCCCAACGGCTTCTCGCACAGCACATGCAACCCCGCCGCTGCCGCCTTCAACGTAATCGGCTGATGGGTCTCGTTGCTCGTCGACACAATCACTGCATCAATCGCACCGCTGTCGATCATGGCGTTATAGTCGGTATACACTTGTGGTATACCCCACTGCGCCGCCACTTCCCGCGCCTTCGCCTCGTTCCGCCCGCAAATCGCCACCAACTCCGCCTGTGGATGTGCCTTCAACGCCGGATAATACATCGCATCCGCCCACCAGCTCGTCCCCACCACCCCAACTCGTACCGTCATAATTCCCTTACCTTTCTCCGTATTACTCTGTGATTAATCGCCTTTGTCTCCCTTCTGATCTTGGCGTTCTTGGCGACTTGGCGGTTCAATATTCTCTGCATTTCTCCGTGTCCTCTGTGCCTCTGTGGTGAATCGCCTTTGCCTTCTCTCCGTATTCCTCTGCGCCCTCCGCACCTCTGCGGTTCAAAATCCCTCTGTGACTTTGTGTCATTGTGCCTCTGTGTTAAAAGGCTTTGCGTTCTTTGCCTCTTAGCGCCTTTGCGTTAAAGCATTAATTCTCTGCCTTATCAATTACCTGCTGGATGAACTCCGTATGTGCCACCGCGTCATCAATCGAGCACAACGCTGGCTTCCGTCCTGCCTGCACATTGTCGTAAAATGTCAGCAGTTCATTCGCAAATGCTTCTTCGTAGTTAACCACGATCCGCTTCTCCCACGCCGTTTCGCCCTCATGCCCCTGCACAATCACTGGCGATGGAAAATTCAGGAAGTACGGACTCGGCAGTTGCATCATCACCCGCGCATCGTTGCCAAAGAAAGCATATTCTTCGCGATAATCTTTGAGGTCTTGTAAGAAATGCCAATCCAACGACACCCGCAAATCATTCGCGTACGCAATCAGCACATGGATCGACAGCCCATCCCGCCACACGTTCGTATTCACCACATGGCTCGGCGCACCCAAAAACCCGTACAGCGTATAAATCTGGTGGATAATGCTGCCGTTCAACTGCCCGTAAGCCAGCCGCAGCGCATTATTCCCCTTCCTTGTACCCAACGCCTCGTCCACCAGCGCCGATAAACTGCCACCCGCGTCCCCTTCAAGCTGCACATCGACTTGATGCTGCCACGTCCCGGTATCGACATGCCCCTCTTGGTACACGCCGTTCCCCCGCCGGATACGATGTGGCGACAAACCCAACTCGTTCGCCGGATGCAGCACCGTAATCCGCCCGAAGCCCACCTCCTGCATCTGCTGAAGGTGTTCCTTCGCCACCGCAAACGCCGGGTCATGCAGCTTATGATAACCCATCTGCAAAATCCGGTCGGATGCCCCTGCCACCGCCGCGACTTCCTTCGCCTCGCGCAAATTCCACGCCAACGGCTTTTCCACAAACACATGCTTACCCGCTTGCAGCGCCCCAATCGTCGTATCCCGATGCGACCCGTTGTGGCAAATCACCACCGCGTCCACATCCGGCCTCGCCACCAGCTCCCGCCAATCGGTATGCCGCCCCGCCACATGGTAATGATCGCCCACCGCGTCCAACGTCGGCTGATGCACATCCGCCAACGCCACCAGCTCAAACTTGTCGTCGTATCGGTTCAGGTATGGAATATGCGCCACCTGCCCAATCGCCCCGCACCCGATCACCCCCACCCGTAACTTGCTCATCTTCCCCTCCCTCTCTGTATCTCTCTGTAATTAAAACTCTCCGTATTCCTCTGCGTCCTCCGCGCCTCTGCGGTTCAATCTTCTGCTTTCTCTGTGTCCTCTGTGGTGAATCTTCTTGTATTCCTCTGCTTTACTTGGCGTTCTTGGCGACTTGGCGGTTAATCTCCTCCCTATTCCTCTGCGGTTCAATCTGTTTGCTTCATCCGTCGAACTGGAACAACGAACATCCGCCGTCCAGCAGCAGTATTGAACCGGTCATATACGCTGTCATCGGCCCTGCCAGGTACACCACCGCCTGTGCAATCTCGGTTGGTGTCCCCGGTTCCCCCAATGGAATCACCTTCGATACCCGCGCTGCATACTGCGGTTCGTTGACAAGCTGCTTCCCCGCCAGCCCCGCCTTCACGATCCCCGGCGCAACCGCGTTCACACGGATGCCGTACTGCGCCAACTCTCGCGCCATCTGCTTCATCAGCATATTCACGCCAGCCTTCGTCGTGTTGTACGCCGTGTTCTCCGGCCACGGAATCTCCGCCACCCAACTGCTCGTCACGATGATGCGCCCCTGCGTCCCCGCCGCCACCATCTGCCGCGCCGTTGCCTGCCCCACGTTGAATGTCCCCGTCAGGTTCACATCCACATGCTTCTGCCAGTTGTCCTGTGGTATCTCAAGGAACGGCCTCGCTTCCACAATCCCCGCGTTCGCACACACGATGTCCAAACCACCAAGTTCCACCACAAGCGCCGTTACCGCCGCATCCACCTGCCCACGGTCGGCAATATCGACCTGTTGGTACAGCACCTTGCCGCCAGCGCTTGCCACCCGCTGCACCCGTTCCTGCGCTTCGTCGTCACCGCGCAAATCCCAAAGTGCTACTGCCGCCCCTTCTCTGGCTAGATGCAGCGCCATTTCGTTGCCAAGATCACCCAACCCGCCCGTTACCAATGCCACTTTTCCTGCTAAAGTCATATTCAGTACTCCGTAAGAATCAAACGCATTTTTGAAGGCTTATCATTTGGTAGTATTATAGCCACCAGCGGAATTTGCCCCAAAAGTGCATCATTTATTTCTGAATAACAAATTGGAGGTCACCATGACCAACTTTACAGGTAGTAACTTCATCGCCGGCGAACCCAGCCAGCTCGGCACAGCCACCTTTACCAGCGTTAATCCGCGCACCAAGCAGGCTGGCAGTGTCCAGTTCCACAACGCCACCACCGAAGAAATCCACGCCGCTGTCGTCGCCGCTGCTGATGCGTATGAGCAATCGCGCAATTTCTCCGCCATTAAACTCGCCAGCTTTCTGGAGGCAGTCGCCGCCGAAATCAACGCCCTCGGTGACGAACTCTTGCAAACTGCCGACATGGAAACCGGTCTTGGCCTGCCGCGCCTCACCGGTGAACGTGGACGCACCACTGGACAGTTGCAGGGTTTCGCCAAGCTCCTGCTCGAAGGCACCTATGTTGAAGCCATCATCGACACCGCCTTGCCGGATCGTCAGCCCGCCCCGCGTCCCGACATCCGCCGGATGCGCTTCCCCATCGGCCCGGTCGCCGTGTTCAGCGCCAGCAACTTCCCCTTCGCCTTCGCCGTCGCCGGTGGTGATACCGCCTCGGCATGGGCAGCCGGTAATCCGGTCATCGTCAAAGGACACCCCGGTCATCCCGCCACGTCCGAGTTGTTCGCCCAAGCCATCAACCGTGCCATCGTCGCCTCTGGCTTCCCCGCTGGCTGGTTTTCGCTCCTCCAAGGGGAATCCGTCGAAGTCGGACAGCAGTTAATCCAGCACCCGCTGTTGCAAGCCGTTGGTTTCACCGGCTCGCTCCGTGGTGGTCGTGCCATCTTCGACACCGCCGCCCAACGCCCGAACCCTATTCCGGTTTACGCCGAAATGGGCAGCGTCAATCCGGTCGTCATTCTCCCCAACGCACTCGCCACCCGCGCCGAAACGCTTGCCGAAGGGCTAGTCACCTCCGCCACGATGGGTTCCGGGCAGTTCTGCACCAACCCCGGCCTCGTCTTTTTGCTCGATAGTGCCGATTCGCAAACCTTCATCCACACCTACCGCGACAAAATGGCTGCCCGTCCCACTGGTGTGCTGCTCAATGAACAAATCGAAAGTGGTTTAGAACACGCTGTCGCGTCCACCCAATCCCGACCCGCCGTTCACACGCTGACCGGCGGTTATGTCGTTGACGGTGATGCATTTGCCTATGCCAACACCGTCCTGCAAACCACAGGCTCAGATTTTATCGCCGATCCTGCCCTCCAAACCGAGCATTTCGGGCCAGTCACCCTGTTTGTCACCTGTGCCTCGTCGGAAGAACTCACCAACGCCCTCCGCGCCCTGCATGGCAACTTAACCGCCACCATCCACGCCGAATCCACCGATCTCGGCACCGCTCAACCCTATCTGGATGTCCTGCGCGAAAAAGTCGGTCGTGTCCTATGGAATGGCTTCCCGACCGGTGTTGAAGTCGTCCACGCGCAGATGCACGGCGGCCCCTATCCCGCCACCACCGCGCCAGCCACCACTTCGGTCGGCTACACTGCCATCCAGCGCTTTATGCGTCCGGTCGCCTTCCAGAATACGCCTGACGCACTGCTGCCGGACGCGCTCAAAAACACCAATCCGCTGGACATCTGGCGTATCGTCAACGAAGTCAAAACCAAAGATGCGGTCAGCTAACAATAGCCGAAGGAACGATCAAACCTTTGCATCGTTCCATTCT
Organism: Chloroflexota bacterium; assembly: GCA_020161935.1. Classification (GTDB taxonomy): domain Bacteria; phylum Chloroflexota; class Anaerolineae; order Aggregatilineales; family Phototrophicaceae; genus CFX2. The sequence goes on along the minus strand of JAIUNI010000005.1, from coordinate 23,416 downwards.
TTGATTTTGGTTACAGCGTGGTTATAACCCAGTTCATAAATCGACTGATATGCATTCGCGGAAAATAGTCCAAAATGGTCAACAGGCGGCTTCAAGTACAAATCAATGTAAGCCGCCTTCCCCTCCACAGCGGCATCATTACCAATGGTGGCTGACCGTAGAATAGTTGAAAAGATTGAAGGATACGCTTTCGTTTTCACAAAAGGGTTGATGCGGTTCAGCAGTACACGCCAGCCGGAAACACTGTCCCCGAATTCATAATCCGTTCCCCATCCTTGTTCCTGCCCCACATCCACCGCGATCACCGTTCCGCCGTCCACAGCCAGCTTCATGATGTCCACAGGCACATTGTTAATCAGACCGCCGTCCACTAAAAAGTCACCGTTGTCATCCAGCACCGGTGGGTAAATCCCCGGCAGCGAAATACTTGCTCGTACCGCTCGCCGGATTAAGCCGTCCTTATGGATGCGAATCTGCCTGTTGGATAAGTTCGTACTCACACAGAAGCAGTTGATCCACAAATCCTCCAGCCGTATATCCTCGTACAGCTTGGTCAGTCCGTGGTTCACCCGCTGCGCCGCCGCCAGCGCCACAAACGGAAACGTGTAGTCCAGCAGCACATGGGTACTCGCGAGATAATCCTCGGAATCCCGCAGCATCTTTTCGACACTCCACTCCAGTGCATATTGCGTCGCCGCCACAGAACCCACGCTCGTCCCGCCGACGAAATCCGCCCGAATACCAGCCTCATTCAGCGCCTGAATTGCACCCACGTGTGCCGAACCGCGCACCCCGCCACCACCGAACACCAAGCCCACTGCCTTGCCGCGCAAAAACCGTACCAGCCGTTCAATACCCGCATTCGTATCCAGCGGTACGTGATGATGCCGTACCACATTACGCGACTTCAGCCAGCCGTCCGTACCGCTTGGTCGCCGCTTCTGGTCAGCGTGCAGCAGCACCAATTCCGCTGGCGCGACCAACTTGGTGTCCTGCTGCCGCAGCGCATGTTCAATCGAACTCATGCTTGGTTGCTCGTCTGCCTGTGCCACCAGCAGGATACGGTCAGTCTGTTCGATACAGCGTTGAGTCCAACTGCTCATCTCCGTGTCGGTCTCATAAACCACATACTGATATTGCGCCGCTTGGCTGTTTAACCATGCAACGAATTCATAATCGTCGATGTGTTCATTTAAGCGGCTGTTCGCGTGGCTGTTGTGGTACATAAGGCTGATGCGTTCGCGGTTAAAATGCGCTGTCGAACCAAACTGCGTTAGCGTATCCACTAAACGCGACACAAACGCCTGTGTTCCGCCTGTAAGTGGAAGCACCGTCAACATCACCGGTCGGATAAACGGTGTCTGCCGTGGGTCTTGACGATTCATTCGGTGCGCCATTTGCACCGAAATTTGCATCATCACAATCGGATATTTTTTGATAAGGAATTCAAAACCTGCTTTGGAAAGTTTGCAAAGCTGGGTATCACGCACCGCGTAAACGGTCGCGCTGCGCTTATCACCCGTTAGCAGCGCTATCTCACCCATGATCTCGCCACGTCCTAACTCCAGAAGCAGGCGTTCCTCACCGCCAGCATGTGCGCTCACACGCACCAAGCCCTCCATAACCACATACAAGCTGTCACCCTCATCGCCTTGGTAAAACAAAGTTTCGCCCCGCCGCAGTAAGCACCATTCAAGCTGGGTACCCACATCGTTGCTTAACAAGAAGTCCGTCAACTTATTAACCGTATTCGGCATAGTGGTACGGCGCGCCACTTCGGGCGGTTGCAGCAGTAGGTCTCGCCTGAACAAAGCAAAGTATGTGCGCTGCAATTCATAATCTTTTAGGCGAAGGTGGGTTGCTAATTGGGGATACTTATTGATGTTAAAAGGATATTTTGTCATCAGCATATGCGCCAACATCGCCAGTTGGTCAAGATCATTCGGTATCAAAAACTGCCAGTGTTTAATATGAGTCTCAAAATCATCAATCACCAACCGGTCACGCAGTTCCGCATCCCATACGATCAAATCATCCGCGCTTTGCCGGTTCAGCAGCAGCTTCACCGCCGCCTGCAAGTGAGAAAGGACATACGTGATGCGTGTTTCAATGAGGGCTAAATTTTGCTGTGCCGCATCTAAACGTGTGTCCTTTTGATCGTTATAAACATCAGCGGTCATAACTTATATCCTGCGTTAGAATAATGAATACTCAGTGCGCCGAAATTATAGTGGTGATTGAAACATCATTGCAACTACACATCCCACCGCCAAATGCGCTTACTTCATCTATAATGAAACAGCACACCGCTGACACCTATCGAACCTGACGAAAGTAAATCATGCAGCCGTTAAATGATCTGCCCATCGCCGTCTCGCTGCTGCTCGTCATCCTCATCACCGTCGCCCTCGCGGTCAGCGGCTTGCTCGTCACCCGCCGCTACATCCGCCATCACTTCGGCATCTCGGATGAAACCGACGACACGGTTCAGTTCTACGCCGCGGCCATCGCCGCCTTCTACGGCATCGCCCTCGGCCTCATCACCGTCGCCAACTGGGAAAACTACACCCGCGCCGTCGAGATCATCTCCGCCGAAGCCGCTTCGGTTGGTGCGCTCTACCGCGATGTTGGCGGCTACCCGCAGCCCCTCCGTGATGAACTCCGCGCTGATCTTGCCGACTACCTGACCTTCGTTATCAACACGTCATGGCCTGCTCAAAAAGAAGGGCAGGTTGTTGCAGGCAGTGTCGAAATTATCAACCGCTTTCAGGATAAACTCTTACAGTTTGAACCCGTTACCGAAGGCCAAAAAGTCATCCACGAAGAAGCCTTCGGTCAGTACAACAACTTCATCACCCTCCGCCGTCAGCGCATCGACTTTGTGGATACTGCGCTACCGTCTATCTTGTGGCTCATTATCCTCGGCGGTGCTGTTCTAACCATCTTTGTCACGTACTTCTTCTACGTCCCCAACGTTCGCCTTCATATCATGCTCATCGTTTGCTATGCCCTGCTCGTGGCGGTCGTCATCTACTTCACCTCACTCATGGAAAACCCGCTCAAAGGCCCGGCTGCCATCACACCAGCCTCATATCAACTGATTCTTGATACCATGATCGACTCGCCTTCACTCCCACAAGGAAGCTCATAATGATCGACTTCTGGCAGCGCAATCAATCCCGACTCTCAACCCTGCTCGCTACCCTCGGCGCGGTAGTCGTCTTGCTCGCGCTCGTGCATTGGGGCGGCTCGGCCACCGTCGGGCCGCTGCTGTACCTCGGTGTTGGCATCCTTATCGCGGTCATTATCATTTTTGGTGCCGCCGTCTGGTGGCTGTATCTGTCGCCCATGCCCGCCAATCGCGTCATCAAACCCGCCGCGCGTTCCACCTCAACCCGCCAAACCATCAGCGTCCTCATGTTGATTAGCGGACTGCTCTTTAGTATCGGCGCACTCTGGGACGAGGTCTGGCACCGCACCTACGGCGTTGGCGCAGCCGTCGATGATTTCTTCTGGCGACCACATATCCTCATTTATATCAGTATCGGCCTCGTCGCCCTGTTCGCCTTCGTCGGGTTGTGGCCCATCATGCAAGGTCGCGGCGACATGCGTCAGCGGTTCCGTGCCGAACCAATCTTGGGCTTACTCGCGTTGGCTTGTGGCTTTCAAGTCGTCGTCACGCCCCTCGATCCCTTGTGGCATGAACTTTACGGCATCGACCTGACCGCGTGGAGCTTGCCCCACCTCATGCTGGCAATTGGCCTCGTCTCCGTGATGATGGTCGCCGTTGCTGTGCAGTTGTCCTGTGTGCCTGCTGCCTCTTGGCGTTTCTTACGGGGTCTCCGCCTTCAGGAAGTCTTGGTCATCGGTCTGCTTGCCCTCGTCATCCTCATGCTCACGCAGTTCGGCACAACCGAGTGGGAAAACCTGCAATCCATCGGCATCGGTCAAACGTCAGATGCCTTTTGGCAGCGTCCCGAATGGCTTTACCCCGTTGTCGTCATTACCATCGCCGCCTTCGTGGGCATGGTCGCTCTCCATACCACCCGCGTTGTCGGTGCCGCCACGCTCGTCGGCCTCACCTGCTTGCTCGCCCGCATCGTGCTGCTCGTCGGCCTAAACGCCATGCCACCGCCCGCCAGCCTCAGCTTCAAAACCCACCTCATCCTGCTCCCACCGCTGATCGCCCTCGACCTGTGGTACGCCTTCCGCTTGCGCCAGCCATCCACGTCAGCAACCCTGCTCGGCGCTGCGGTTGCCATCGTACTCGCCACGCTCACCGTCGGCGCGTTCATCACCACCCAGATCATGATCTACCCGCGCTTCAACGCCGAAACGTTACCCCTCATGCTCGTATTCGGCCTCATTATGGGCATCGCCATCAGTTACGCCGGCGCTCACCTCGGCATTTGGCTGCGTACCCACGCCCAATACACCGCTGATACCGAAACGGCTGTACAAGGTGGCCGCGTCTTTGCCATCGGCCTCGGTACACTCGTCGCCGTCCTCGCCTTCGTCACCATATTCATCACCACCGCCACCCCACCCATCGTCTAACTCCACAACATCCGCCGTACGGGAGGGTCGTGCCCCCCGTATGGTTCCCCTCGCCCTGAGGGAGAGGGGCTAGGGGTGAGGGTTTAAACACCACTTAATTTGTAAATACTGCCTTTCCACTGACAACTGATAACTACTCCCAATTTTCACCCACTAGCACTACCCCCAAATAGGCCGGGTGCTTTATGTGGTTTCGCCTGTCATCTTTTATGCTACACGCATGATCCACCAATTCTGTGGTTCTAAAGGATGTCATCCGTGTCGATACCCCAACAATTACGCGCTCAAGTTGATCAATTCGTTGAAAACTATCCCGGCTTCCAGCAGCGCAGCAAAGAAGTCTCACGAAAAATTCAGGAAGCCATCTTCGCGCAGGGTGAAGAAGGACGCGAAGTCGCTGATGTCCTTCACGGCAAGCAGGTCGGTCACCCCCTGCACCCCATCTTGACCGACATCACCATCGGCAGTTGGACGCTCGGCGTGCTGTTCGACTTTCTTGGCTTACTGACTCGCTCGCGTACCTCCCAAAAAGCCGCCAACCGCCTGATCGCCCTCGGCACGATTTCTGCTGTACCCACTGCCCTCGCGGGTATAACCGATTTTTCCGGTATCAAGCAGAATGCGGCTGGACACGCTGCTGCACATGGCATCATCAATTCGGTCGCGCTGTTTTTCTTCTGGCGCTCGGTGCGCGTACGGGCGAAAGGTAACCAATTATCCGGCTTCTACTTCGCAGTTCTCGGATTAGGACTGATGACGTTTGCCTCATGGCTCGGTGGTGATCTGGTTTATCATCGCCGCGTCGGGGTCAACCACACGCCTGAAAAGAAAATCGCGGACGACTGGACACCCACGCTTCCCGCCGGGGAACTCGTATCAGGCACCCTTCATCGGGTCGATGTCGAAGGTTATCCGGTTCTGCTCTACAAACACAACCGCAAAATCTCGGCCATCAGCGCCGTTTGCAGCCACGCCGGTGGCCCGCTCGAAGAAGGCACATTGCAAGACGGCTGCGTCGAATGTCCGTGGCACAAATCCGTATTCGATCTTCAAGATGGGCATGTGGTTCACGGCCCCGCCACATATGAACAACCGCATTTCGAAACCCGCGTTCGCGAGGGTCAAATTGAAATTCGCCGTTGGCGCTTGGGCATGGACGAATCTCCTATCGAATCCGAAGGGTCAAGCAGTCAAAATAATCAACAAGCTGCGGATGAAAACGCCTAGTGCCTGCATCCGCGTCAAACGTCAGATAAGTAAGGAGAAGTAACATGCCATTCAGAAATATAAGTGACCTGCCCGGTGCAGTCACCGATTACCTCCCCAAACATGGGCAGGAAATCTATCTGGCGGCCTATAACAACGCTTGGGACGAATATAAAAGCAAAAGCGACCGCCGGGGTGATGCCACCCGCGAGGAAACCGCCCACAAAGTCGCGTGGGCAGCCGTCAAAAATGTCTACCACAAGAACATCAAAACCGGTAAATGGGAACCCAAACCCACCAGCGTCTAGCCACAAACCTCCTGTATGGGCGCTGCACCTCGCACGTTAATTCAATATCGCGAAGTACAGAATAATCGCCTTTTGATGGCTAATGGTCGCAGCAAGTTAAGTTTCCCGGCAGGTCAGAGGGGGCTTTAGCCTCCTTCCTGCCGGAATAGGGAGCCGGATGCTTGAGCATCTGGCGGTGCTAGCCAAGAAGATTAGCAAGACGCGGTTTACCCATTCCCTCCGCCGAAAGCCCAATACCCTTTTAAAATTGATATACGTTATACTGGCATCATAAACCTATTTTTACCCGATGGATGATGTCTCATGTCGCCTCGCTTATTATGCGTGTTCGCACACCCTGATGATGAAGTCTTTTGTGCGGGCGGCACGATTGCCAAATATGTCGCGAGCGGCGCTCAAGTCATGGTCGTCTCCGCCACCAAGGGCGACGCGGGTCAAATCCGTGATGCCCGCATCGCCACCCGCCGCACCCTCGGCACCGTTCGCGCTGCCGAACTCCAAACCTCCTGCCAGCAGCTAGGCGCACAGGTCGCCAGTTGCTTGGATTACGGCGACGGTACACTCAAAGACATGGACATTAACATCCTCGTAGAACACGTCACCAAAATCATCCGCGAGTTCAAGCCCGATGTCGTCATTACCTTCGGGCCGGATGGCGCATACGGTCATCCCGATCATATCGTCATCGGCGAAGCAGTCACCATCGCCTGTACCCTCGCCAGTAACAGCGATAACTTCCCCGCGCAAATCGCCAGCGGCCTCAAATCGCACAGTCCCGCCTATCTCTACCACAGCTACTTCCCGAAAAACTCGGTTTTGATGCTCAGTAAGCTGTCAAACTGGCTCGTCCATAGTCAGGAAACCGAAGCCTATCGCAAATATGAACCCGCTGAATTCGCCCGTGCGCTGCTGCTCTTTGCCGAGGAGACAACCCTGCTCCACTACGCCAATGATCGCATCGACGTAAGCTGGTATCCCAGTGGCTTTTATATCATCGAGCAGGGCGAAGTCGCCAAAGACCTCTATCTCATCTTGTCAGGTCATGCCGAAATCATTAAAGAAGCCGCTGATGGCACGCTACAGGTCGTCAAAAAAGTTGGCGCGGGTACGTTCTTTGGGGAACAGGGGCTAGCCCGCCAGCAGCCGCGTAATGCCCACGTCGTTGCCCTTGATGATGTAACCTGTCTGGTGATGTCTACCAGTGATGCCATTGCCTTCGGTGGGCGCGGCAGTAATGCCGTACTGGTCGCGGGAGCAGACCGTTCCGCTGCTCACGACTTACTACCTGTCGATACCGGCTCGGCGACCCACTGCATTGATGTCACCGCCCACATCGCCCAAAAAATTGCCGCCATGTCTGCCCACCGCAGCCAATATCCCATTGTCGCCGATATGTTCCCGCTCGACTTGCTTGAATCGCTGATGGGGCGTGAATACTTCGTTCGTGTCCTGCCGCGCCCCGAACTTCAGGATTCACTCTTTCCCTATCGCATCCGTCTCAAAGAAATCGGCTAACCCAAAAGGACTTCCCAAATGGCCGCACCCAAATTCAATAACGTCGATGATTACATCAACGCCTTCCCATCGGATGTCCAAAAAATCTTGCAGCAGCTTCGCCAAACCGTCAAAACCGAAGTCCCGCAGGCCACTGAAACCATCAAATACAACATGCCGACATACGTGTTTCACGGCAACTTGGTCTACTTCGCCGCATGGAAGAAGCACGTCAGCTTCTATCCCATCACCCGTGAAATGGAAGAACAAATCCCCGAACTCGCCACCTATAAAACCTCTGGCAAAGGCACCATCCAATTCCCCTACAGCCAACCGCTGCCCCTCGATCTCATCCGCGCCCTCATCGCCTTCCGCCTCCGCGAACACCTCGCCAGCCAAGCCAAAGGCGAGTAATAATTTCTATTAAGGTTTATAAACCCTGAATTGCACGAGACCTAGGTATGAATAGTTCCAATTCGTTCTCGCAATGCTGCTTCAAGTGCTGCACTACGTGATACAAATGCACCAATGGCTACATCATCATGCCAACTGTATCCCCAACTCATATTATCACGTTTAATAAGGCGTAGTCCGACTCTCTCTAGTGCAGCTAGTATCTCTTGATAGGACTCGGCAACAAAATCATTGTGTTTTGTCTCCCGTTGAAGATCTTCAACAGCATGGTGCAAAATAGGTAACCATTTTTTACCAGATGCCACCCAGTTTCGTTGTTGCATTCTGGGATGGTCAACCAAAAATTGCATTCCAGTTATCATTTTTTCGAGTTCAGCAACGGTGCGAGCATTTGGATGATCCGACATAGTATATTCTTTCAATCAATTTCCCATTAATAAAACTACCTGTGTGCTTACGCATTCCTAAATGTTAAAAACTCTAAGCTAAATGAAATTGTAGAATATGGCATGATGCGGGTGTTCCCCATCTAGCAACAGCCGAATAAAGACACCTACATAATACAAAGTTAAACTTAACATTCATGCTGCCATATATTTCCTTCCACGCCATAATAGGAATCCCACAAGCTCGATCACCACGATCACGATAATCGGCACAACCACTTGTGCAATCTTCGCCACCAGATCAATCAAATCCGCGCCTTCCTGAAGCGTCCGCAAGGTAATATTCTCGCCACCCTCATACCAGCATGTCCCCGGCGTAAAGGGGGTCGAAACATTTCCGTTACCGCTGCCCTGTTGGAAATGGCTGAAAGTACGCCCACTGTCCTGTTCACACAAGGGCTTAAAAACCACTTGGTCAATGACCGATTTCGTTGCCATTGCCAGCGGCACAATCGCAATCGTGAAGAATAATAGTCCCACGTATAAAGGCCACATCCGTCGCCATGTTGCCCGCCAGTTGTACGCCTTTGCCACGTACGCCCCCGATGGTTCCCAACCAATACTGCCCCGCCAATCCGCGTTACCACGCGCAAACGACGTAAACGCTCGCAGCACGGCCATCGGCTTCAATGTTTGGTTCGTACTCGCCAGTTCCTCACTCGTCGCCCCATTGTGATAACCCATAACAAAGCCAGTCGTGGGTGTTCCTGCCGCCTGTAAAAACACACCCTCGCGCTCCGTAAGCACGATAATCGCTTCACCGTCCGCGTTCAGAGCGTGCATTGCATCTTTAATGCCCTCAGCGTCAACTTCATCTGATACGACCTCGCCGTTAATTTCCAGTTTCATGCGGATTCCCCCGTCGCTATAACCAGCCATCATGGTTATTATCGCATGGTTTGAAAACGCGGTCATGCCCTGCTAGAGAGTTGGTAAGCGAGAAAATTATCAGCAAGTTCTCACTCAAAACAATAACTACCAACTCTTTAGAGGTGCATCACCGAAAACGCTAACCTGCCACGTCTTTGTCGGTTTGCCTTCCGCCTCCGCGAACACCTCGCCAGCCAAGCCAAAGGGGAATAGCGCATTGATTATTTAATATTGGAAGAATTTGTTGTACTAAAACCGCCTTTGTGATCCATAAATTTGTTATGCTCATTCAAAAAAGCGATTTGTGAATATACGCTTTGTGTTGGTGCAATCCAAACTTTCCCTGTTCCTTCGAAAGTTTGCAGCAATCCTTCACCTGAAGCCACAGATCCTAAAAGGCTTCTTGTCGATTTCTTAACACTGAATTTTATTCCATCAGTTCTCATAAGGGCAAAATTCCCATCTACCTGTAAAGTTTCATTTTGAAGCTCATAACACAGTATTTCAGTAGAAGGAACTGGCGACGCTAATACACAAACACCCGGGCCAACAATTTTAGTCTGGAACCATCCCTCGCCACCAAATGCACCTGCGGCTACATTTTTGTTTAGCTCAACAGAAACCCCGACATTACCCTCGGAACAGAAATACATACCTTTTTCAACGATAAGTGATTGCTTTTCTTTCAGTGGGACAATAATAAAATGGCTGAAAGAAGGTTCTAAATAAATCTCACCTGTTCCTGTGTATTTGGGTCGAAAAAAGGTTTCATTAGCGAGCATCTTAGAAGCAAGTCCTCTTGCAATCCCACTAATACCACCCGAACCTCCTGCCGCGGCTTCAATTTTTATATTACCTTTCATAAAATATAGTGCGCCGGGTTCTAAAGTTGCTGAACTATTAGACAACTTAATTCGTACATGCTTCAGTTTGATGCCAGCTTGATTCGCCATAAAAAGTGATTCAGCCGTTACGATGTCTTGCCCTCCTTCTAAACGCTTATAAGCTATTACGTCAACCGAAAAGCCGCCTGTTCCCTTAGCAGATTCAATAATCTCTATCGAATTGTTGAAATCAGATAACATCTGTATGGTTACTCCTAATAATGAAATCGGTCATATAAAACAATCTTATGATCTACCAAATCATTTATCTAAAAGGAAATTATTACAGCAATACTATTTTTAGGCTATACTTAGTGAGTATTTTTCAGGAAACCTTCGTAATTAGGTTTGAAAACGCTAACTGTCAGCGCTTCCTAAATTTTGTGCAAATTAGGCCACAAATTGAAAAAGTTTCACTCAAGGCAAATGCACATGGACAGCGCATCAGCATTTATGTACATCCGTTTTCTGACAGTAACGACCTTATTGAGCCTACGGATCATGATGAGCCTCATTTAAGGTCGATTTTCTTTGTATAAATATTTATTTCTTGTTCCATTTGGCTGTGTTTTGCACAAATTTGTCGCGCTTGACATCGTGATACAAATGTTCTAAAATGGAATGACATCGTTGACGTAATAAGTGGTAGTTTCTGTCCTAGTGCAAACAGTATCAGAGTGTAGGGACAGCAGATAAGCTGTTCGCGCCACAACCACCCGCATTATTGACCCTGCAACCGTGGTCATACCGACACAAAAACGCCTAATGTCGCCGACGACAACGACGACATTACCGACATTTAAGGGAGAAACGTTCACGACCACACCGACAATTGCGACAGTTCCGACATAAAATACGTGATTCTCAACAGCAGCAACAACATCAACAGCATCACTTAACCGGAAACTCGTAAAATGCACCAAAACACACTTCTGAATCCGACGAATTTGAAGAATTTTCCGAATGCTGTAGATCGCTATTATTCAATGACTTGCATACTGAATTTGACTGGAGACTGGTAGCTGGTGACTGACGACTTAACTTGCAGCATTTCGGCAGATCACCCCCTTACATCCGCCGCAGCAGCACCCAAATCGGCACGGCGGCGGATTGCTCCCGTACTTCTGCCGCAAAAGCGCCATTTCAGCGCCGGCCTCCCTGACTCTTGCCGCCACAAAATGACAACTCGGCGGCATCAGCCGGGCATCCCGCCAGCCATTTCGGCGGAACCACCGCCACAAACAAAAAGAGGTCTACCACCGGTAAACCCCTTCTCAAAATCCTTTGCGTTAAAGGCTTCTCTGGGGTTAGTTCAGGTTCTCAAAAATACCTGCCGCCCCCATGCCCCCACCGATGCACATCGTCACCATACCGTACTTGCTGTTCCGGCGCTTCATCTCATGGATAATCTGAACGGTCAGCTTCGCTCCCGTGCAACCCAACGGATGCCCCATTGCAATCGCCCCGCCGTTCACGTTCACCTTCTCCGGGTTCATCTCTAATACGCGGATAACCGGAATAGCCTGTGCCGCGAACGCCTCGTTCAGCTCAACCAGATCAATATCGTCGATGTTCAACCCTGTCCGCTTAAGCACCTTCGGCACGGCGTTAATCGGCCCCACGCCCATAATCTCCGGTCGTACGCCCGCCACGTTAAAGCCCACGAACCGCGCCAGAGGCTTCAACCCCAACTGTGCCGCCTTCCCGGCCTCCATGATGACCACACCCGCCGCCCCGTCGCTTAGTGGGCTGCTGTTCCCCGCTGTCACCCGACCGCCCTGCCGGAACACAGGCTTCAGCCTCGCCAGCCCTTCGACCGTCGTCTCCCGCCGCAGGTGTTCGTCCTCATCAAACCGCACGGATACCGTCTGTGGCTTCCCATCCTCACCGACAAGCGTATCCTCGACGGTAAACGGGACGATCTCGTCCTTGAAGATACCCGCATCGGTCGCCCGTGCCGCCTTCTGGTGGCTCTCATACGCGAATTGATCCATCGCCTCGCGGCTCACGTTGAACTCGTCCGCCACCCGTTCCGCCGTATGCCCCATGCTCATGTACACGTACGGATCATTCTCGGCCATGTACGGGTTCGGGCTGATCTGGAAGCCGCTCATCGGCACCAGCGACATCGTCTCTGCACCACCCGCGATAATCACATCCGCGCTGTTCGCGATGATGCTCTCGGCTGCCATCGCGATACTCTGCAACCCGCTCGAGCAAAACCGGTTGACGGTCTGCCCCGGCACTTCAACCGGCAAACCCGCCCGTAACGAAATCACCCGTGCGAAGTTCAACCCCTGCGAGCCTTCTGGCATCGCGCAGCCGATAATCACATCGTCAATCTCGTTCGGGTCGAGCTTACCATCCGTCTGCCGTAGCAGGTCGTTAATCACCACCGAAGCCATCTCGTCCGAACGCGAGTTTTGGGTCACGCCCTTCTTGGCCTTGCCCACTGCCGTCCGGCTCATCGCCACAATCACTGCTTCCCGCATGATTTTTATCCTCATCCTAACTTACAAAAATTCGACACGATTTTTCATGTCGTCAGCGTTGTATACAAAACAAATGAGTTCTAACCCTTTTACCCAATCACCTATGGAGTGAGCTTGTTGCTTACCATAAATGATGCCCGCATGTTCACTCTGAGTACTGGTCATGATGAGAAAATCTTCGTCAGATGTAACCAGTACGCGCCCCATCTTGGATGCGCGTACAAAGTGGTTATCATCAGTCTCGCCCAGCAAATCAAGATCACGCACACTAACAGCGTCAACGCCTCTTAGCTTGAGTTGCCGGGCAATTTCAGGGCTAAGGTTTTCATCGACGTAAAGTCGTATGCTGCTTGGCAAGGATTTGCTCTTTCAGTTGGTCAGCAAGTTGGCTGCGCTGCTCGATCAATCCATCGACTTCGGCTTTGTGCTCATAGTAATAGGCAAGGGTTGCATGTACCTGCGTCAACGTAAGTTTGTAGTCGCTTGCGATTTGCTCCGGGCTTTGACCATGAACAATCGTGGCAATCACGAGAGCCGATACTTCGATAGTAGTTCCAATGATAAATGGCCTTCCGCCTCGCACATTCGGATCAATCGCGATCACATTGATACTTTGAATAGCCTGCATACATAACCCTTTCATCTGTCAGCCAAAAGCCAATTGCTAACAGCTAATCGCTAATAGCCACCTAATTCCGCAGCGGCTTATTCTTCTCCAGCATGTAGCCGATCCGCTCCATCGTCTTTGGCTCGGTCACAAGGCTCATGAACGCCTCGCGCTCCAAATCAAGGATGTACTGCTCGCTCACCCACTGCGGTTCGCTCAACGCCCCGCCCGTCAGCACATAAGCCAGCTTCTTGCTGATGAGCGCATCGTGGTCGGTCGCGAACCCACCCTCGCGGAAGCCCTCGATACCGAGGAGCAGCGCCGCGTAAGCATCCCGCCCTGCCGCCCAAATTTTCTCCGGCTGCCGTGGCGTATAACCGTCCGCCAGTTGCAAGGCTGCCTTCTTCGCCTCACCGAGCAGGTGGTCGCGGTTCATCACGATCTTGTCATCCGCGCTCAGGAAGCCCATATCCCGCGCTTCTTTGGCGCTGGTACTGACCTTCGCCGTGGCGATCTGTTCAAACACCTTTTGCAGATGGGGAAGTGCGTCCGCGTTCGGGTGCGAAGCCATTACCGGACTGACGACCCGCCGCAGCATTTCCTTACACCCGCCGCCTGCCGGTATCAATCCGACACCGATCTCAACCAACCCCGCATAAAGTTCGCCGTGAGCCACAGTTTTCGTGCCGGACATCAGCAGTTCAGCCCCGCCGCCCAGCGCCATATTGAAGGGCGCGGTAACGACCGGCTTGCTGTGGTAGCGCATCGCCGTACCCAAATCTTGCAGCGCCTTGATCGACCCATCAAGCTGATCCATCAAGCCGCTTTGCACCGCCATCACCACCATAAACACGTTCGCCCCGATGCAGAAGCGTTCGCCGTCGTGCCCCACCACCAGCGCGTCAAAATCACTCTTGAGCAGGTCGAGCGCCTTATAACCCATTTCCACTAAGTCGGCATCAATCGTGTAGGCTTGACTGTGGAACTCGAACAGCGCCACGCCGTCGCCCATGTCAATCACGCTGCCGCTGCCGTTCTTAGCCACTTCCTTCTTGTTGGCCTTCAATGCCGCAACGCTGATCTCGCGCTTATCCGACTCCAGCGGGAGATAGTCGGATTTAAACGCGCTGTAATAACCAATGACCTGTCCGTTCGCGTCGCGCTGGTAGAACGTCGGGTGGCCGGTCGCCACCATCTGCTTCACCCAGTCTGCTACCGGATAGCCTGCCGCCTCGAACGTGGGGATCGTCTCCGCCACACCAATCGCATCCCAGATTTCGAACGGCCCCATCTCGTGGGCGAAACCCCACTTCTGTGCGTTATCCACGTTCACCAGCGTATCGGTAATTTCCGGCACGCGGTTGGAGGCGTACGCCAGATAGAAAGCGTGCATGTGCCACAAGAATTGACCAGCGCGATCTTGTTCATTAATCAGCAGCCGGATACGTTCGCCCAGCGGCTCGACTTTCCGGTGCTTGGTAACACTCTCAAAGCGCGGTTTAACGGGCGCTTCGTGTTCCATCGTTTCAAGGTTCAACGGCCAGAATTCCTTCTCGCCACCGGCCCCCTTCACCGTCTTATAGAACCCGATGCCGGTCTTGTTACCCAGCCACTTCTTCTCAACCATCTTCTGACTGAGCGCGGCTGTTTTCTCGTTGTGCAGCACTTCCCGCGCGGGGTCGTCCGGTATCACGTCGTACAGGTTTTCCGCCACGTGTACCACAATATCGAACCCGACGAGATCGTTCAGCCGGAAGGTCGCCGTCTTGGGATGCCCGATCAACGGCCCCGTCAGAATGTCCACTTCCTCGACCGTAAAACCGTTTTCCACCACATAGTTCATCACCTGCATCCCCGCCATCGTCATGAAGCGGTTGCCAATGAAGTTCGGCTTGTCCTTGCAGATCACCACGCCCTTGCCCAGCACGCGCGTCCCGAACTCCACCATGTACTTCACGGCTTCGGGGTCGGTTTCCGGCAGTGGAATCACTTCCAGCAGATGCAGATGGCGCGGCGGGTTAAAAAAGTGTGTCCCCATAAACCGCTTGGCGAAACCTTCGCCCATCCCTTCGGCAATCGAGTGTATCGGAATACCCGAGGTGTTCGTGGTAATGATCGCGTCCGGTCGGGCAACTTCCGCCACCTTCCCCATCAGACTACGCTTCACGTCCAGCTTCTCAACCACCACCTCGATAATCCAATCAACCTCACCCAACCAATCGAGGTTGTCGTCAATATTCCCCACGCGGATTTTCTCAACGTCCGAGGCGGCAAATACCTGCGGCGGTCGTGACGACTGCGCTTTCTTCAGGTTATCCAGCACAATCGCGTTACGTTTTGCCGGCTTATCCCCCGGCTGCGTATCCTTCGCGGGGATGTCCATCAGTGTCGTATCAACCCCGACTGCCGCCAGCAGGGTCGCAATACCGCTGCCCATCGTGCCGGAGCCGATCACTGCTGCCTTCCGAATAGAATATGCCATGTTGCTCATTTACCTTTCGCCTACCCATAAACAGCTTCTTTTTAGGTCAGTCGCTTTGCTTCGTTTGTGCGCCATCTCTCGATAATCGCGAGCGCGTCCTCACGATCTTTAGCAATTGAGTACCGCTCGCCTAGCTTCTTATTAATCGTCGTGAAGGTATTGAGAAGCGTTTTCACCAACGCGCTCACACCAATAAACACGCCGCCGCCCCAATTGGGCGAAGCCTTCATTGTGCCGACTCGCAGTTGCGTCAGCGCCCCCGGTGGAATACCCTTGCTCTTTTCGTAATCAATGACGACATACACGTTATAAGGAACCGTCGCCATCATATCCTTGACCTGAGTCATCGCGCTGTACAAATCGTCCCACGTCCACTGTGCAGGGAAGTCGTAGTAGATAATCTTCTTGTCCGCATCCAACCAATCGACAACGATACTCATGCCCGTGTCCTCATGCTTACACTAAGCCATTCTCTAAGCGAGTTCATGCCGTGAATAACCGAGGATGCGCCGCGCCACGACCAGCGTGTTGATCTGTCCCGTTCCTTCGTAGATGTCACCGATTTTCGCATCGCGCATCCACTTTTCGACCAACCATTCACGGCTGTATCCCAACGCGCCCAGCAGCCCAACCGCCTTCTGCGCCACCTCGGTCACGACTTTACCCGCCTTAACTTTCGCCATCGACGCTTCCAAGCTGTTGTGCAGTCCTTCATCCATCATCGCCACCGACCGCAGCGTCAGCAGGTATGCGGCATGGAGTTGAGATTCCATCCCCATCACATCACGCTGCACCGCTGTTAGTTTGTGGTATGGCTGCCCATAAGGGATTTCGACCCCGTTTTCCGCCAGCTTTTCCTTCAAAAATTCGAGCGCCGCCCGTCCAACACCTAGCGTACTGGCTGCCACTAATGGGCGACTCGCGTCAAACGTCGCCATCGCCCCTTGGAACGACTTGCTATCCTTACTCGCCTGCACTTCCGCGCTGCCCAGCACATTATCAGCCGGAATACGCGCGTTGTTAAACACCAGAGCCGCCGTATCACTGGTACGGATACCGTGCTTGATTTCCACCTTGCCGATGCTCACCCCCGGCGTTCCGGCTTCCACCACGAACGACTTGATACCTGCCCGACCAGCAGCTTTATTCACCGTTGCCCACACGATCACTAATCCATTAGACTCTTCCAGCGCCAGCTTACCACTGGTAATAAAGATTTTCTCGCCGTTAATCACCCACTCGTTCGTTTCCTCGTCAAAAACCGCTGTAGTCGACATCGCCGAGTTATCCGACCCGGCCCCCGGCTCGGTGATCGCCATCGCGCCCCATACCGGCTTATCCCCCTCAGCGAACCGCGAGAGAAACCGTATCTTCTGCTCAGTAGTTCCAACCGACTCAATCGCCGCACCGCCTAAACTGGCGCTCGGCATACACAGGTAGATACCCGCGTCACCCCACGACAGCATCTCAATCTGCACCAGCAAGCCTACCATACGGGTGCTGGGTCGCTTCGGCTTTTTCTCACCACCTTCGGTAGGTACTTCCGCCCTTTGCAGTTTATCCAGCGTCGACTTCTGCTGATCGCGAAGGATCGGCCACAATTGCTCGATGAATACCGTCGGGCGCTCGTGTTCGTTCTCGTCCAACTCGCGGGCAAATGGTCGCATCGTGGTTTCCGCCAACCATTTAATAATCTGCCCCTGCTGCTGAATATGCTCTGGTATATCGAAGCTAATTGTCATATGCGTTTCCCTAAAACACTAGCTGCCAAAGTCAGAAAATAACCAACATCTATACAATCGCCAACCCGTGAAACGTTGGGAAGCCGCGTCCATTTCGCAGCCAACGCTCCACCGGATATTCACGGATGAAGCCGTATCCGCCTAATATCTGTACGCCGCTGTCGGTCACTTTCAGCACCATATTGTCCGCGTACTGCTTGGCGAGGTAGGCTTCTTTCGTTGCATCCTCCCCCTTATCGAGCTTATACGCTGCCTCCCACGCCATCAGCCGCGTGCTGTCGATCTCTATCGCCATTTCCGCCAGCATGAATGCGATGGCTTGGTTCTGGGCAATCGGTTTGCCGAACTGCACCCGCTGCTTGGCGTAATCTCGTGCATACTCAAACGATGCCCGTGCCACGCCCACCGCCATCGCCGCGAGTGCTACCCGCTGCCGGTTCAACAGCTTTTCGTAGTCAATACCTACCGACCCACCGAGCTTTGCGGAGGCATCTAGCGCCACATCATTAAAACGCAGCCGATAGGTGGGCAGCGCCCGTAAGCCCATCAACTGCTCGCGCTTTTCAATCTCAACGCCCGACATACTCTTGTCAACAATAAATGCCTCAACCTTGCTCGTTTCGCTGTCATGGGCATACACCAATATCCAACGGGCATCTTCCGCCAGCGGCACATAAGCCTTCTCGCCGTTCAGGTGAATTTTGCCCTCGTGTTGACTCGCAGTGGTTTTGAGTTCGTAGGGGTCGAAGAAGATACCGGGTTCAAGCAGCGCCGCCGTCACCGGAGCGACTTCCGCCTCAAGGCACAACGGCAGCAGGGTTTCGCGTTGTTCAGCCGTTCCATAAAGGGCGACCGGATACGCCAGCAGCGCGGGTGTCATCACATGCAGCGCCACCGAAAGATCACCAAATGCCAACTCCTCAGCCGCCAGCACACCCGTAAGCGCACTCATTTCGCCTAACCCACCGAGTTCTTCGGGTATCGCCGATGGCACAAGTCCGATCTGCCAGCCGGTATCAACCACATCGGAAGCGGGTGTGCTGGCTTCATCCGCCTCATGCGCGACCTTTCGCACATCATTCACCGCATAACGGTTGATGGTTGAAATCAATAGCTGTTGGTCTTCAGTCGACGTAAACGATACCATTTGATCTCCTTATATCGAGGCGGTCGCTGCCGTCCGAGCAGTTGCCTGTTGGTAATAAATGGCTGCTTGTCGGTAAACCGCGCGGAAGTTCGCGCCAATTGCCATAATAAGCGCCACCGGAATGCCAATGGTAAAGACCTGCTCTGGCACATCAAAATAAATCAGCGGGACAAAGTTGGTGTAGTTATCCTGATAGGTGATGTAAACAGGCAGCCAGATCAAGGCCGCGATGACCAGCGTGAATACCCACGCGGGCAGCTTGGCGATACTACGGATGAGGAAGCCGAGTGCTAAGGCGACACCACCGAGTAACAGGCTGTTCGTATCTTGCCGTGTAGTACTGAGACGCTGCAAAAACCACACGTAACTCGCCCATGCAAAAATGCTGATACCGGTGAACAAAACGCTGCGGAGAACGAGTCGTAGCGCTTGTGAATTTCCTAACCAGCGCTGTAAACGATTCGGCAGTTCATCGGCGAACATGGAGAGTAAGCCGAGGCAAACCCCAAAAACCTGCCCTAACGCGATGCTGTACACCAACCGAATCGGATCAATCAGGACATCGCTGCGGAAGGTGGAAAACGCCCAGAACGCGATACTCAACAAACCGCCCATCAATCCCCAGAAAAACCGTTGTGCCATCTCATCACGGCGGTGGCGTTCCTCACTCCGCTGTAAGAAGTCACGCATCAAGTCATTAATATCATCACGCTTGATAAGCCTGTATAACTCATCAAGTTCCTCACCCCGCAGCAGCAGGCTGTCCGTATGGGCGGCTTTTGCCCACTCGCTGGCCTTCACTAGCAGGCGGGTATGTTGGCGCATCTCGACCAAGTTGGTACTGAGTGTCGTCTGTAGCTTATTAAATGAATCCTCAAACGAATCAGGGTTATCGAAAAATATCCAGTTAAGCGCCGCTAAAGTATCAGGAACGGTTTTCCGTTCAGGGCGCTGCACTACAATTGGAATAATCCGTTTATTATTCTTGCGAACGTAGTTAACTTCTAAACCGCAGACTTCCGAGGCCAAATAGTCCGGGCTGATGACAAAAATCGCCGACTCCGAAGACTCAATTCCTTTTTGAATTTCTTCCCACCACTCGGCGGCAAAGGGTATATCTTCAAAATCAACCCATACATCACGCTTCTTTTCAGCGAGGGCTGTAACCAGCTTTTCAACAAAAGCCCTATCTTTGCGCGAGTAAGAGACAAACACGTCGGGCATGGGTTATGTCCTCTCCCAATCTAGTTGAATTCCCCACACCACTAGTTTACTGCAATCTTCAGACGACGAGTAAAACACCCGCGTCTATAGTCCGCCCGTGACTTCCAGCACTTGCCCCGAAACATAGTTCGAAAACTCACTCGCGAAAAATAACACCGGCCCAGCAGCTTCTTCAGGTGTACCAGCACGTCCGGCGGGAATCATCATGAATGCCATCTGCCGCATCGTATCGGGAATACCCAGCTTAATTTTCTTGCCCTCGCGCTCGGTGAAATCACCCGCGTCATCGGCTTGCGTCAGCCGCGTGTCGATCAGCCCAAAGGCGACGGCATTCACCTGAATATTGAACGCACCCCATTCCTTCGATAAAGTTTTCGTCAAGCCGATGATGCCAGCCTTCCCTGCCGCGTAGTTCGCCTGCCCGATGTTGCCGCGTGTACCGGTCGTGCTGCTGATGCTGATGACCTTACGTGCTTTCGCCACGCCCAATTGTTCTTTTTCCTTCTTGGCAGCCTCGCGCATATAAGGAACGGCAGCACGGATAATTTTGAATGGCGCGGTCAGATGGATGGCGAGCATCGCCTCCCACTGCTCGTCGCTCATCTTGTGCATCATGCCGTCCCACGTATAACCGGCATTGTTCACCAGAATGTCGATGCCACCGAACATGTTGACGGTTTGGCCGATCAGTTCCTCGACACCGCCGCTCGTGGTCACGTCAGCAGCAACCGCCAGCGCTTGCCCACCTGCGGCGGTAATCGCGTCAGCCGTTGCCTTTGCCGGTTCGGGATCAATATCGCTCACGACAACTTTTGCGCCTTGCTGGGCAAATAGTTTCGCCGTCGCCGCACCAATGCCGCGTCCGCTTCCG
This sequence comes from Chloroflexota bacterium, assembly GCA_020161935.1. GTDB lineage: Bacteria > Chloroflexota > Anaerolineae > Aggregatilineales > Phototrophicaceae > CFX2. The sequence goes on along the minus strand of JAIUNI010000005.1, from coordinate 2,672 downwards.
GTGACGATAGCAACCTTATCTTGCAAAAGACCCATTCTAAAAATGCTCCGTCATCAATCTTTTCTTGAAGAAGAACTAGGGTTTTAGCGCTCGTAACAACGTATCAGCGATCAATCCAGCAATTTGCTCGCCGCTCAATCGCCCTTCCGGCTTGTACCACACCCCCACCCAGTTATGTGCGCCAAGCATCGTCTTGGTGAAGATACCGACATCCACAGGGTAAAAACTGTGGTTATCGATCCCCTCACGCACCACTAACCGGAAAAGGTTTTCAAATTCGTCGCGGCGCTTAAAAAACAACGCTCGACGCTCAACAAAGTCTTGGTATGCCTGATGATCGGCAGCGCTGGCTTTGGCTAACGGTTCTTTCGCCCCCATCAACGACCGAATCTCAAACACCATCGCCGCGCCGACCGAGGTGTTCTCGGTTAACCCAATCACATGGGCGTAAATCATCTGCCGAAGTTTTTCAGCGCTGGGGAGGTTGGAATAGGCGATTGGCTCAATTTGGCTTAAGACCTGTTCGAGTCCGGCTTCGAGCACAGCCAAGAGTAGTGCATCTTTGTTGCGGAAGTGGTGGTACAAACTGGCAGCCGTCAAATTGACTGAGGCTGCAATATCCTTCATAGTGGTGGCTTCATAGCCGTTCCGTTGAAGGACATCTGCCGCAGCGAGTAGGATATCCCCACGGCTGACACTTTGATCCGCTGGTTTACGTGCCAAAAAGGTTCCTTTATCAATATAAGTAATCTAATTCACGTTCGATTATGAGTGATCCCCAGAGAGTTGTCAAGTTATCGAGTTGGTCTATCTACGGCACAAAAAACATCTCTTCATAAACTCTAACCCAAAATCCGTTGTTGTGTTGTATCCTTAATCTAACGCACGTTAGATTAATTATTGAGGATAGTGATGTTCACCGAAAAAACGATGACTGACTACCGTGGATTTGACTTCTTTAAACTCGACACCTTCATGACCGACCAGCAGAAGGCCGTGCGTCAGCGCGTTCAAGATTACGTGCAGCAAACGGTTCTCCCGAATATTAACAGCTACTGGGATAAGGCCGAATTCCCACGTGAAATCGCGATGGGCTTGAAGGATTTGAACATCATCGGTGGCCTCATTCGCGGCTACGGCAGTGCTGGCCTCGACCCGTTGGAAATGGGTTTGGTGATGTATGAACTCTCCAAAGGGGACGGTTCAATTTGCACCTTCTTCGGCGTACATTCTGGCCTTGCGATGGGTTCGATTGGTCTGCTCGGTTCCGATGAGCAGCGTGAACGCTGGCTGCCCGCCATGTCACGCCTCGAAAAAATTGGTGCGTTCGGCTTAACCGAACCGACGCAGGGATCGGATGCCGTCAATATTAAAACGACCGCCCGCAAAGATGGCGACGATTACATCCTCAATGGGGCAAAACGTTGGATCGGTAATGCTTCAATTGCTGACCTCCTGATTATCTGGGGGCGGGATGAAGATGGCGCATTCGGCGGCTGGGTGATCGAAAACCCCAAAGCAGTTGAAGGTCTCGAAATTGTTGACATCACCGGCAAGATTGGCAAACGCGCCATCCTGAATGCTGATATTCGCCTGACGAATGTGCGGGTACCGGCGGCGAACCGTTTGGCTAAACCCCGTTCGTTCAAAGACGCGGGTAAGGTGCTGGGACTTGGCCGCTACGGTGTCGCGTGGGAAGCCGCAGGTGTAGCCGCTGGTGCTTTCGAACTCGCGCTGGATTACGCTAAAAAACGCGAGCAGTTCGGCAAACCAATCGCGGCCAACCAGCTTATTCAGCAAAAATTGGTCGAAATGGCGACTGAAGTCTCGACCATGCAGCTTATCTGCTTCCAAATGGCACAGTTGCTCGGCAGCGGGCAAATTAATGAGGGCGTTTCCTCGATGGCGAAGTACAACAACGCCCGTAAAGCCCGTTATGTGACTCAACTCGCCCGCGAAACCATGGGCGGCAACGGCCTCTTGATCGAAAACCACGTTGCCCGCCTGATGATGGACGCAGAAATCATTTATACCTACGAAGGCACCAACGAGATTAACCTCCTATTGGTTGGTCGCGAACTGACTGGCATCAACGCTATCACATAAACCATCAGACATCATTCGGTAGTACGGCGGTTGGCTCTCGCACAACCGCCGAAATGCCATAAATATTGCAAATACTGCAAAAAACGCAATTGCAATTCTGGTTATGGGCGGCGGTTGTGAGGGAGCAGCCTGCCGAAACTTCTCAAAATTCTTCAATTTCTTCAAATTCACAGTGCATTTTGGGTCAGCGGTGTGAAGTTTCGGATTGAATGCTGTTGCTGTTGTTGATGCTGTTGAGAATCCTCGCTTTTATGTCGGAACTGTCGCAATTGTCGGTGCGGTAGTGAGCGTTTCTCCCTCAAATGTCGCAAATGTCGTCGTTGTCGTCGGCGACACAACCTGTTTATGTGACGGTACGATCACGTTTGCAAAGTAAATAGTCAGTGTGGTTATTGGTGCGGACAGCGTATTTGCTGTCGCTGATCGTGGTAGGACTACCTTAAGTGGTGGATGATTATTTTAAGCCCTCACCCTAAATCCCTCTCCCTCAGGGCGAGGGACTTTAAAGACTTTTATGGTTCATTTTGCGATGAAATAGACACAAAATGAATTTCCACCGTTTAGTG
>JAIUNI010000020.1 GCA_020161935.1 Chloroflexota bacterium | reverse complement strand
TATTTTGTGTCGATTTCATCGCAAAATGAACCATAAAAGTCTTTAAAGTCCCTCGCCCTGAGGGAGAGGGCTGATGGTGGAGTGAGCCTGCGAACGTACCATCGTAGGGTGAGGGTTTAAAACCAGCCTCCACCACTTAAGGTAGTGCTACCTGTATTTCTTGGCGCTCTGTGCGAAGCCTTCTATGGGATAGGAGTTTAAATGGTTTTCGCTGCTTTTTCTGGAAACTTGAAACTTCTCACTTGCAACTTAAAACGGGTGTTTGGCAAAGATGGCGGCGGCACACCTTTCGCCAACATTACAGCAGTTTCAGCCGAGCAATCCGCCAACATGATGGCAATTCAGTGCTAAATAGCCATGAAATTGCAGGATCTTCGCCAGAATTGCCAATTAACTTGAATCAAAAAATGTTACTGGTAACAAGCTCTCCCAAATCTCTGCGTCTCTGCGGTTAAAAAGCATTGGCTACATCAAATCTTTGCGCCTTTGCCTCTTTGCGTCTTTGCGTTTTGTTATTTTTCTCTGCGTTCCTCTGCGTCTCTGCGGTTAAAAAGCATTGGCTACATCAAATCTTTGCGCCTTTGCGTCTTTGCGTTTTGTTATTTTTCTCTGCGTTCCTCTGCGTCTCTGCGGTTAAATTACTTTCTGTGGTCTTTGTGGCTTGGTGGTAAAAAAAGGCGTGGCGGTTAAAATGAATGTCACTTTGCTTAACTCAAACGGAAAATGATTATGTCAGCCTTTAATCCTGTCACCGCCGAACTCATCACCAGCCTTGTAAATATCCTCGGTACGGACTCGGTCAGCACCGCCCGCGCCGATATTGACCTCCACGCCAAAGACCAATCCCAGCACCACGCCGTCCCGCCCGAAGTCGTCGTCTGGCCGGCCGCTGCCGGGCAGGTCGCGGATGTCCTCAAACTCGCCAACGAAAACCGCATCCCCGTTACCCCGTGGGGCGTGGGAACCGGTCTCGAAGGCAACTCGATCCCCGTTCGGGGGGGCATCCTCATGTCCTTCGAACGCATGACCAAAATTGTCGAAATTCACGCCGATGACTTTCAGGTCACGGTTCAACCCGGCATCGGTCACAAAGACCTCAACACACAGCTCGCCCGTTACGGTCTGTTCTTCCCGCCCGACCCCGGTGCGAATGCCTCCGTCGGTGGGATGCTCGCCAACAACGCCGCCGGTATCCGCACCGTCAAATATGGCGCGAGTAAAGATAACGTCCTCAAGATGCAGGTCGCCCTCGCTGATGGTCGCCTCATCAACGTCGGGTCGCGCTCGGTCAAGCAGTCCGCCGGTTACGACCTGCTCCACCTGTTCGTCGGGAGCGAAGGCACACTCGGGGTCATTACCGAAGCCACGCTCAAGCTCGTCCCCATCCCGCAGTTTATGAGCGCGGCCATCGCCGCCTTCCCCACCATCGCCTCGGCTGTCGAAACCGTCGTCGCCGTGCGGGGCAGTGGCCTCGACCCTGCCGCCCTCGAACTCATTGATGCCACCCACACCAAAATGCTCCGTGAAGCCGAAGGGGTTGACCTTGTTGACCACCCTACCCTGTTCATGGAGTTTCACGCCGCCCAGGAAGCCAGCCTCCAAGCGGGTTTAGATATGGTGAAAGAGATTTGTGATGAAATGGGCGCGCTCAGTTTCCGCTCCACCACCGACCCGTCCGAGCGTAAAAAGCTGTGGCACGCCCGTCACGCCAGCTACGAAATCATGGTGCGTACCCATCCCGATAAAACCTTTTTTATCAACGATGTCGCTGTCCCCATCAGCGCCTACCCCGAACTCATCGGCTACGTCGAGCAATTGCGTGACGAACGCCACATCACCTGCTACATGATCGGTCACGCCGGTGATGGCAATATTCACGTTGAATTCCCGTTTAGTGGGGAGGCTGAATATCAGAACGCCCTCGAAACCAACGGAATGATCGTCATGAAGGCCATTCAGCTAGGGGGTACGGCTACCGGCGAACACGGGGTCGGCATCGGGAAGGCCAAGTACCTGCCCGCCGAGCATGGCGCTGGCCTCGATGTCATGCGTTCGATCAAGCAAACGCTCGACCCGAATGGCATCCTCAACCCCGGCAAAATTTTTGTCGAGGATATTCATTAATCACGAAGCATTGTAGTGTCTTGCCGCTGGAGGCAGAAATTTGTCTTTGCCCTTCTCCCTCGCAAGCAAGGGAGAAGGGGGTTCATTATCTAAATCTCAGGGTGTTCCTTCACCCACTTCTTGAGCGCCAGCATCCGCCACGCCTTATGGAACAAATCGCGTACTTCGTCCTCGTCCACTAGTTCCAACCGAACCAGCACGTAATCAAACGGCTTGTGGTGGTCAGTAATAAAATACTTCTCCGGCTCAAGCTGAATGAGCAGGTCGCGCTCCACAATCGCCGACTTCATAATCAAGACATTGTTGTCGCCCGAAACCGCCAAGAACTTCTTACCGAGGTACAATGATGGGCTGCCGTGCGTAACACCTTCCCGCACCTCCGGCAGTTCCAGCGCGATCTTTTTCACGTCCTCAAACGTTAGTCCACCCACAGTTACCATCCCCCAATTTGAACATTTATTCTACCGCCAGTATAACAAAAAAGGGCAAAACTGCTACCAGCCCTGCCCTTCTCTCTATAAACTTGTCACTTGAAACTTGCTACTTGTAACTATTCTATATGATGCCCATTTCGGTTACTCGCCACCGGAACCGCCCCCATCCGGTTGATTTCCATCGCCCGCACCGTCGCGCTGAGTTCTTTGTGTCGCGCCGCCACCAGCGCGTTCACCAACCGCGTCTGCATGGTCAGCGCCTCGGTCAGCGAGTCCACTTTACGGTGCAAATCCGCGATTTCAACTTCGCTCTTAAGGTTCACCTGATAATCATTCTGCGCCACCGCACGGTCTTTCTCGCCTTGCCGGTTCTGAGACATCAGGATAACCGGTGCTTGTAACGCGGCTAATGTACTTAAGGTCAGGTTGAGGAGAATAAAGGGAAAGGGGTCAAACGCCTTACTCCCCATAAAGGCATTCACACCAATCCAAACGGCCATCAACACACAAAAACTAATGATGAAACGCCAACTACCCGCGACCGCCGAAATTTTATCCGCCAGCCGGTCGCCCAGTGTTGCCTGTTCTTCCATCTCCTCGTACACGTCATCGGTAACGATGCGTGGGCGCAGGTCGTTAATCAGCCGCTGGGCTTCCGGGCTGAGTAAGCTCTTGAGTTCTTCAATTTCTTCAATGAGTTCTTGTACATGCTCATCTGGATCGTCCATCGGGGTCGCGCCCATGCGATTCAGCAAAAGATCATTGTACATACTGTCCTCCATGCGGATGTACTCGGTGTAGCTAAACCTTTAAGGGTTTTCTACCCGCCAAACGGTTATGTGTTTGTAAGTTTGGAACCGTCACACTTTTCCCGCGAAGCTGCGGGACGGCGATAACGCTGTTGGCTATCCCCGGTGACTCATCTGCTTGGAGGTGGGGGATTTTACCAGTGGGCGCTACCGCCGCTTTGTATGTGCGGCTGTTCCTGATGACTACTACTGCCCTCGGTCATTTGATCCTTCTATACGAACATTGACATGAGATTCGGAAGTGGAACTTCCCAACACTTAGATCATACGCCGGAATTGATTTTTGTAAACCCTCCAGCCGGTTAAGATTCGGGGAATGGTCTTAAACCTCAATTCTTGACGATATAAATACAAAGGCGGGTAGTTGTATACCCGCCTTTACAGAGGCGACGGCCGGATTTGAACCGGCGCATAAGGCTTTTGCAGAGCCTTGCCTTACCACTTGGCCACGTCGCCATAGGGTTCAGATTATAACGGCTGGCAAATCGAGTATCAAGTCTTAACCTCAAAAATCGACTTCATAATCAATTTTCCGCCTGCCTCTGGCGCATAATCCTAAAAAACGCCATAATATCCACCATGACAAACGACGAACGCGACCTCAACCCTGAATCCGAAAATAATCCGGCTGGCTTTGACCAAACCGACGATGATTTGCGTTATGCCCCTCCTGCCGACAAACTACCACCCGTCTCCGAGCCGGAGGACGAAACCGAACAGGAATCACTGGCGATTGCGGATGAGGAACTTGAACCCGTTGTAGAGGAAGATCTGGTTGAGGAAACCGTTTTAGAGTCGGACGCTGATGATACCGTCATCCTAACCGATGTCGAATCCGCCGTATCCGATTTACCCTTAACGGAAACCATTACTGAACCCTCGGTGGAGGTAACAGGTGATTCATTGCCGGTCAACGTTACTGATGGGTTAGACATCGAGGCCGCGCTGGCTGCCGTCTCCACACTGAACGATGTCATCGCCGAGCAAGAGGCCGCCGAACAAGCACGCCTCGCCCGCATCGAAGCCGATGCACAGGCCAAAGCCGAACGCCAAGCCCGTTTGGAAAACCCCGAACGCTATTTTCCCGTACCACCCCTCTCCACCCTAAAACGGGGGCAGCTTGCCTCGGTCATTCCGGCGGTGCTGCTCATCGGCATTGGTGGGTGGCTCACCTTTAGCGGGACATCCCTGCGCGTCTTGCCGGATACCAATCTGTTTATCACTATCATCTTGGTCGGTATCGGCCTCGCGCTCTTCACGCGCTGGCTCGCCGCCCGCCGCTGGTCACGCGGTTCGTTGTTATTTGGGCTTTTATTCATCGCCTTAGGCGGGGTTTACTTCTACTTGGCTCAACCGGCTTCGGTCGGACTTCAACAAGGCTGGCCGCTTTTCATTGCCGCCAGTGGGTTGGCCCTGCTGCTGACGTGGTTACTTTCCAGCCCGAAAGAACCACGCCTCGTACTGCCCGCTTTCATCTTACTAATCGCTGGTGTGGCCGGTTCGCTCATCACCCTGAACCTGCTGCCGACCGATGTTACCTTCTTCGCCGCGTCGGTTTGGCCGGTCGCGATTGTCATCATCGTCCTCATTTGGCTGCTGCCGTTGGTCTTCAGGCAGCGTCAATAAGTGCGTATCGCAATTGATGCCAGCCGGTGTACCGTTGCCCGCGTCACCGGCACCGAAAATTACGCCATTCAACTGATCCGGTCACTCATCCGCCTGAACACCAAACACAACATCACGCTCTACTTTCGCGACCAACCGCGACCGGACTTGTTTCCGTCCTCACCCCTTGTCGAGCAGTGCGTTATTACGTTTCAACGCGCATGGACGCATCTTCGCTTCGCCGCTGCCCTCTGGCAAGATCGACCGGATGTGACTTTTGTGCCTGCCCACACCTTACCTATTCTTTTTCCGGGGCGGGCTGTTGTAACCGTGCATGATCTCGGCTTCAAACACTTTCCACAAGCCCACCCGGTCAAGCAGCGCCTCTACCTTGATTGGACGACCCGCTATAGTGCCAGCCGCGCCTCGGTCATCTTGGCGGACAGCCAAGCCACCGCCGACGATTTACATCAGTTCTATGGCACCCCCACATCGAAAATCCGCGTCCTCTACCCCGGTGTGGATGCACCCACAGTTGGCAACATTGAAGCAGTACGGCACAAATACCAATTACCCGAACGTTACTTCCTATTTATAGGGACGCTTCAACCCCGCAAGAACATCGCCCGCCTCGTCCAAGCCTATACCCGCTGGCGCGAGCAAAACCCTTCCGACCCCGCCGGATTGGTGCTGGCAGGGGGTAAGGGCTGGCTGTATGACCCTGCGTGGACATCGGGTGTTGAAGGCATCCACCAGACAGGCTATATTGATGACGTGGATAAAGGCGCACTGTACGCCGGAGCATTAGCGCTTGTATTCCCATCGCTCTATGAAGGTTTCGGCTTTCCAGCGTTGGAAGCCATGCACAGCGGTACAGCGGTGATCGCCAGCCGTACATCCAGCCTGCCCGAACTGGTTGGTAATGCTGGCTTGCTAGTTGACCCTTTAGCTACCCAATCAATTGCGGATGCCATGAGCCAGCTCGCACAAGCCGAAAGTCTGCGCCAATCGTTAATCACCAAAGGCTACCAGCGGGTTAAAACATTTACGTGGGAAGCCGCTGCCGTTCAACTGCTAAGTGCGCTTGAATCAGCGCAATACTGAAGCCCATGAAAATCCTACTGTTCAACTCGAATCAACATGCGTGAACGCTACCTCATCGTCCAACTCGCCGATCTGGGCGACCTCATCCTCTCGACTCCCGCGCTTTCCGCCCTTCGAGAAGCCAAACCGGACGCGCACATCACCCTGCTCACGACGGCGCATACCGCGCCCGTGATCGAGGGTCTTCAACTGGTCGATGAAATCATCACATTCGACAAGAAACAGTTCAACGGGTCACGTGCGTTCTTTCAACCCGCCAACCTCCGCCGCATCTTCGCTCTAAGGAATGGCAACTATGATGCGGTCGTTTTCTTTCACCACTTCACCCTCAAACTCGGCACGCTTAAATTTGCCCTAATCGCCTTTGCCTCCGGCGCAAAACAGCGCATCGGCATAGATAACGGGAACGGTTGGTTTCTCACCCATCGCTTACCCGATGATGGCTTCGGGGCAAAACATCAGGCGCAGTACTGGCTCGATTTGGTGGGTTTACTCGGCGCATCGCCAGAACCCCGCCCCGCGACCGTCACTGTCAGCCCTGCTGAAACGCTCAGTACCCGGCACTCAGCACTCAGCACTGTCATCATCCACCCCGGCAGCGGGGGTTACAGCCTTGCTCGCCGTTGGGATGCTGCCCAATTCGCCGCGCTTGCCGATGCCCTTCATGAACAGTACAACGCCCAAATCGTGCTGGTCGGTGGGCAGAACGATGGTGGCGATGCTATCAAAGCCGCGATGAAAACCCAACCGTTGGACTTAACCGGACAAACAACCCTCGCCAAACTGGCAGGTGTCATTCAAGCCGCCGATCTCTATATCGGTGCGGATAGCGGTGTGATGCACCTCGCGGCTGCTGTTGGCACGCCCCTTGTTGCGATTTTCGGTCCGAGTAATGCGGAGGCGTGGGGGCCGTGGACACCATCAAGTAAATCGGTCGTCGTCCGCAGTGCGCCTGAATGCAGCCCGTGCAGCTATGTCGGGCACAGCATCGGCTTGCGTGAAGGCTGCCCTGCCCGCACCTGTATGCGGATGGTCACGGTCGCGCATGTCCTCGACGCGGTGAAGCACATCACAGCCGAAGATTTTACAGGAACGCGCTTCTTACCCTCCAAACCACTTCCTGCGCCACGCTGGCAAAAACGTATCCGTATTCTCGGCCTCCCCGTCGATGCCATCACCTATCCCGAATGGCTGGATTTAATTGGCAAGTGGGTTGCATCAGATCGCATCCACCACGTCTGCACCATCAATCCCGAATTTATGATGATCGCGCGGCAGGATGTGAACTTTCACAACATTCTCTCTCGCGCAGATTTGTGTGTGCCGGATGGTATAGGCTTGTTGTGGGCAGCCAAGCACCTCGGTCAGCCGCTGCCGGAACGAGTCACCGGCTCGGACGGTGTGCCGAAAATCGCGGAATGTGCCGCCCAAACAGGCTGGAAACTCTACTTCCTCGGCGCTGCCCCCGGTGTCGCCGATAAAGCCGCTCAAGTTCTCCGCCAGCAATATCTCACGCTCCAAATTGTCGGCATCTACAGTGGCAGCCCTGCACCAAACGAGGAAGACGCGATTGTCGAGCAGGTGAATGCCAGCGGTGCGGATATTCTATTCGTGGCGTATGGTGCGCCCGAGCAGGATAAGTGGATTGCCCGCAACCTTCCCCGTTTGCAGGTCAAAATGGCAATGGGTGTCGGCGGCTCGTTCGACTTTATCGCGGGTATCGTACCCCGTGCGCCACAGTGGATGCGGCGTTTCGGGTTAGAATGGTTATATAGGCTCTACCTGCAACCGTGGCGCATTCGCCGTATGCTGCGTCTGCCGCGTTTCGTAGTGGCGGTACTGTTAAAAGGTAATAATGGCTAATCTCAAACACCTTATCCCCCAACTCGCGGGGCAGCGCATCCTCGTCATTGGTGATCTCATACTCGATGAATACTTGACGGGCAAAGCCACCCGCATGAGCCGCGAAGCCCCCATTCCGGTACTCGAATTCGAGTCGCGTCAGTTGATCCCCGGCGGCGCAGCCAACCCCGCCGCGAACATCGTGGCGTTGGGCAGCACCGCAATTCAGGTCGGGGTCATCGGCTCAGATACCAATGCCGCCAGTGTCCGGCAAGTCTTGCAAACACGCGGCATCCAAATCGATACCCTCATCGTTGATCCCAGCCGTCCGACAACCGTCAAAACACGCATCATGGCGCATATGGGGTTACGCTTCCCGCAGCAGGTCGCCCGCCTCGACACCCTTTCCCGCGAGCCGATCAGTCGTGAGGTCGAAACGAGTATCACTGCCGCAATCAGCGAACAGATACCCCGTGCCAGTGCCGTCCTGCTATCGGACTATCATACGGGTTTGCTCACACCATCACTTGTCAACACGGTCAAGCAGCTTGCTTCAGAAAAAGGCATTTTGTTGACGGCTGACGCACAGGGCAAACTCGAAAAATATATTGGATTCGGGGTCGTCAAATGTAACGCCGACGAAGCGCGTGATTACCTCCGGCGCGATCTAACAACCAACGCCGACTTCGAGCAAGCCTCGCAGGACTTATGCAAATCGCTTGTGCTAACACGGGGAATGGTGATTACGCGCGGCGGTGATGGCGCGACCGTCTGCACCGCTTCCGGCGAAGTCACCCACTGCCCCGCACCCGCTGTCACCGATGTCTACGATACCGTTGGCGCTGGCGACACCACCATCACGGTCATTACACTAGCAGTCAGTGCGGGCATTTCGTTAGCCGATGCGACCAGCCTCGCCAATTATGCCAGCGGCTTGGTCGTGCGTCGCGTCGGCAACTACACCCCCTCACCCGATGAACTGGCATGGGCGATTGACAATTGGTCAACCGCCTAGCCGCCGATTACCCGCACGTTACGAATGATGATGTCATCAAAGCGCACCCACGCGGTTTCATCGACTGCCCCCAGCACGACACCCGTTTGCCCACTTTTGAAGCTGTCATCCCGTGCTTCCGCGATGAACACACCATTGACGGTGAAACTGAGATAATCCTCTAAACAAATCGCCTCAATCGAATTGATCGCATCGCCCTTTTTCACTGCGCCACTGCCCTGCCATTTCACCAGTTGGATCGGGTCCGGCGTACCGGATACAGCCTTCAAAATAGCAAACTGTCCGGCGCTGGAGAGGACGAAATAGTAACCGTTGCCCTCCGCATCCGCGCGGCACATCACCCCGAAGCCGTTCCCTTCAATCCCGCGCGTCTGCTGCAAGGTCGCCTTTATGCTCAGGTCGCTATAATTCACCGAATGAAGCGACCAGATATAACCCCGATCTCCCAGCACCGCGCCGTTCAGCGCACCATCGCTCACGCTAAAAAATGCTGCATCATCCGGCAAGCGGAATGTATCCCAAGCAGTCGTTGGGGTATCAAAGTGATATTCAGCTTCAATATCGCCGAAGCCAATCAGGGGTGTACGAACTTTATCTTGCAAGCCGCTGCAACTTGCCAACAAGGTGAATATCAACCAGCAGTATTTACGCATGAGGCTGTCCTTCATTGGTTGAACGACAGCCTCAGTATAATCGAAGCGGTTCGAGCAGAAGGAGGATTGATTCTAGATTTGCTGAAGTTTAACCGCTTGCAAATCCTTGATGACCGAGATTCCCCAGTCGAAAATCTTGTCCCAATCGCGAAAGTCGCCGTCAAAATTCGTCGGCCATGCGTGACCGTCGTAACGGGTTGAAAGCGTCCAGCGTTCCGTCCAATCAACCGAGCCTAAGTCCAGCTTTCCAGCCAGCGCCGTAATGCCACGGACATTGAGTTTCGCCAGCAGTTCCTTCGGCATGTAGTATTCCATAATATGACTCATGCCGTATTCTTCCATCACGCGGATGCAATTCACCCATACATACGTCGGCTTATCCTTGATTTGCCCCTCGAAACGCATCACAAATTCCGTCAGTGCGGGCAGCCACACGCCGGATTCAATCGCCGTTCCCAGTACAAATGCCTCATAGCCGTTCACATCCGTAATGTACTGCGCCTCGCGCACTGTTACATCATGACCATTCTGCTGCAAAATACTACCGATACGACGCGCCACATCGCCAGTAGAGCCATGTGCAGTAGCATAGGCGACTAAGACCTTCATGTTGTTCTCCAATGAGCTAACTTGTTCACATTACCAGTTTAGGAGGAGTGCTAATTCGATCACAGTAACCATCAGCACTTGCCTTCCATGATATAAGACACATGGCACGCTTGTTCGACCATGAGAATCCAAAGCCTCCACTGTTTAGTAGTTGCTGTAGAACCGTCGATAGCGCTATAATGACTTTCAAGTCCAGCAACATCGCTGATTTATGGTATGAAAGGTTCACCAAACCTTATGATAGAAGTTATTATTGATAGCATCCGGGTGAGTTTGATGTCGCAGCACCGGGTCGTTGTCTTAAAAGATAACAATAATGAACGCTACCTCCCGATCTGGATTGGCCCGTGTGAAGCAGAAGCCATTACCGTCAAACTTCAGGATGTCCCCACACCGCGCCCGCTCACCCATGATCTTTTGCGCTCAGTCATCCGCGAAATGGGTGGTAAAATCGCGCATGTTTTAATCAGTGATTTACGGCAAGAAGTGTACTACGCGCGTATTGTTATTGAGGTCGCTGGTGAGCAAATCGAAATTGACTCGCGCCCCAGCGATGCCATCGCCCTCGCTGTTCGTGCCGCTGTGCCGCTGTTCGTCAACGAGTCCGTAATGGATAAAGCCGCCCGCGAGCCAGATGAAGACATCGAAAAAGAATCGATCAGTGAAAACGGCAATGAAAAGCCTGATGATAAACGCCTGAGCGCCTTCGCAGATTTTGTCGATACTCTCGACCTTGATGACCTTGACGATAGGGACGAATAACGTCCTATTTCCGGTCTTTACCGATCATAGTCTGATACGAAAAGCGGTGCGACCATCTACCCGATAACGCACCGCTTTTTATCTCTCTTGCCCGGATGAATATGAACGATCCTATTTCGAACTGGGGAAACCTCCAAACGCCTTATAGTCAGGAAGCGGAAGAAGCCACCATCGGCGCTATTCTCGTTAATCCTGTGATGTACTTTTCGATAGCCGCTTTTCTCACGGCGGAAGATTTTTTTATTCTGCGTCACCGCTATATCTGGGAAGGACTAACCCGCCTCCACGAACGCGGCGAACCGATTGATTACGTCACCCTCATCCAAGAACTCAAGGATACGGGTCGGCTTGCCGAAATTGGTGGCCCTGCTTATATCACCCAACTCAGCAACGCCGCCCCCACGTCCGTCCACGCCGAGGTGTACGGTCGCCTCATTGAACGTGCCGCAACCCGCCGCCGTTTAATGGCCGCCTCAGATGAGATTAAGGCGCTTGCGCTCAACGAAGAAATGACCGTCGAACAGGTCATTGCCGACTCGGAGTCGCGTCTGTTCAACGTCACCGAGCGCAAGCTGACCAAAGAACTCATCCCGATGCGTGATGCGGTCAGAAGTTACTGGGATCGTATCGATCATCTTATGGGTGATCGTAACGCAGCATTAGGTGTCCCTTCTGGATTTAAAGACCTCGACAAACTCTTAGGTGGCTTTCAAAAATCCGACCTCATCATCTTCGCCGGTCGCCCGGGAATGGGGAAATGCGTAGCAGCAGGCACACTAATAACGACCGAACACGGTGTTGTTCCTATCGAAGACTTGCTACCTCAAAATGTCGATGGAATGCTGGATGACGAAGGTGGAACATTCTATCCACTCGAAATCGGCATCCAAACACCCACAGGTATGAAATACACGTCCCACTTCTATGATAGCGGTCTGCGTCCTACCCTCCGCTTCCGCACAAGAGCGGGATACGCTCTGACTGGAACACAAGTACATCCAGTATTGGTGTTGTCATCGACAGGACATAAAGTTTGGAAGCCGTTATCCGAACTGAAAAGCGGCGATTATGTCGCTGTACAAGCTCAAGAGCCGATTGAAGCGCAGTTTGTATTGCAACCTAATTTCAGATCAACAAGATATTCCGATTCAGTTGAACAAATTACTGAATATGCGCCGATAGTCGCCGATTTACTTTCCCCTCAGTATTACTGGGATGAAGTAACGAGCATTGAAGATGCTGGCGTTCAACATTGCTACGATTTGACCGTACCGGATGGTCATTCTTTCGTCGCCAATGGCATTGTCAACCATAACACCTCATTTATGCTCTCGGCTGCGTTGAATATGGCACGTTTGAAACAGCGAATCGCAATATTCAGTATGGAAATGGGTGTTGAACAAATTGTTCAGCGGCTGATCTCGATGGAAGCGGCGATAAATAGTCAGACATTACGACTGGGTACCTTAAACCAACAGGAATACAGTCGTTTTGTTCATGCCGCAGGTAATCTAAGCTCATTTCCAATCTACATCGACGACAGCGCCGCTCTGAACCCGCTCGAACTCCGTACCAAATGCTTGCGAATGCAGCGTGAACACGGTCTGGATCTAGTCGTGGTCGATTATTTGCAATTGATGAATGCGGGCGGCACATACGAAAATAACCGTGTACAGGAAGTCAGCTACATCAGCCGTAACATGAAGGAACTTGCCCGCGAATTCAACGTACCCATCTTATCAGCCGCGCAGTTGTCACGCGCCGTCGAACAGCGCCAGGACAAGCGTCCGCAGCTTTCGGACTTGAGAGAATCCGGGAGTCTGGAGCAGGACGCGGATATTGTGATGTTCTTGTACCGCGATGATATGTACAATGAAGCGACCGAGTTCCCGAATCAAGCCGACATCATCGTGTCGAAGCACCGTAACGGGCCGACCGGAACGATCTCGCTCTACTTTGAAAAGACCCTAACCAAATTTATGAACGCCGCCGAACGCAGCGTGGATTTGAGCCATATCTGATGAAAAAATTTCCCGGCTTTCCAGACGATAGCAAACTCAGCGCAACCGCTTTTCCGGCGTTGTTTTTCTCCGAACTCCTGCCAATGTTGGATGATCTACCAGAACTCAAAGTAATCATCTATTCCTTCTGGGCGCTGAACCAGAAAACAGGCGAATTCCGCTACCTGCTGCGCGAAGAATATGATAACGATACACTGTTAGAGGGATTAAAGGCTGCTAAGCCGCGAACCGACCCCCAGACCACGCTCGAACATGCGCTTGCGCGCGCCGTCGCGAGAAATGTGCTGCTGTGTGCGCCGGTCAACTTCGAAGAAAACGAGTTTGAGATTTTTTGCACCAATACGCAAAAAGGCCGTGTAGCAATCAGTCAAGTGAATGCTGGACAATTCATCAAAGGCTTTGATGGTCGACCGATTGAAATTCTGCCTGAACGGCCTAACATTTTCCGGTTGTATGAGGAAAATATTGGCAGCTTGACACGGCGTATCACAGATCACTTGAAAGATGCGCTAGAAACCTATCATCTCGAATGGATTGAAGAAGCGATTGCGCTTGCTGCCGATAACAACATACGCAAATGGAGCTATGTTGATGCCATTCTAAAACGTTGGGAAACCGAGGGTAAGAACAATGAATACTCTAGGCGACTGGATGAGCAAGATGGGAAACGGTATATCACCGGAAAATATGCCGACTTCATTGAACACTGAAGCCGACACGGGCCTCTGCCACATCTGCGGTGGGGAGTCCATTTGCGAAGGCTTAGGTGTTATCCGCTTTGATGTTCCTGTCGGCGATCCGCGCTTTGGCAAACTCTTTCGCTGCCCGAACAACCCTGTCGAGACCGATATTGACCGCCACGAACGCCTACGCCGCGTCAGCAATCTAGAGGCGTATGCGGATCGCAGCTTTTACAACTTTATCATCGACCGTCCCGGCCTCGAAGCCCAAGAGAAACTCTCACTGGAAGGCGCATTAACTGCCGCTATCGAATTCACTAAGTCGATGGATGGGTGGCTGCTGTTAAGTGGGACATACGGCTGTGGTAAAACACATCTCGCCGCAGCCATTGGCAACGCCCGCCTGCAACAGGGCGATAACGTCCTGTTTATGACAGTGCCGGATGTCCTCGACCATTTGCGCGGGACGTTTGCCCCCTCGTCCGAAGTCAGCTATGATGAGACATTTGAACGCATTCGCAACGCACGGCTTCTGATTTTGGATGACCTCGGCGCGGAAAGTCCGAGTTCGTGGGCGCAGGAAAAACTCTACCAGATCTTCAATCATCGTTATGCCCACCGTCTGCCAACCGTAGTCACCACCAACGTCGATATTGACCGGCTTGATCCACGCATACGCAGCCGGTTGCTTGATGGCAGCCTCATCCGTCATGGGAAAATTATTGCGCCCGATTACCGCACCGCTCAAAAGCCTTCCGACTCGCTTTCCGGCAAGTGGCATTACGCCGATATGACGTTCGACAAATTTGATACCGAACGCAATGCAACGCATGAAGAACAAGCCAACCTTCGCAAAGCGCTGGATTACAGCATGGCCTATGCCCAAGACCCACATGGTTGGTTCTTGATTATGGGTGCGAATGCAACCGGGAAAACCCATCTCGCGGCGGCGATTTCGAACCACCTCACGGCGCATGGCAAAGAAACCATCTTCATCACCGTTGCTGACTTGCTCGACTATCTGCGTGTCACGTTTAACCCCAACGCCCCTGTTACCTTTGACGAACGTTTCCAGTCCGTCCGTAACACGCCCTTTCTCGTGTTGGATGATCTAACCGCGTCCGGCTCGGCATGGGCGAAGGAGAAGCTGTTCCAAATCATTGACTACCGGTATGTTGCCCAACTTCCGACGGTCGTTACCACCTATTTGCAGATTGATGAACTGGATAACCGCATCCGTACCCGCATTTTAGATAGAAGACGCTGCTTCCCCTTCTCAATTACAGCTCGCGACTATCCCACACGGTTTAGATCACGCTCATCATGACGCTTGCACCCGCCCCCACCCTCACTGTAACGTCGTATCAACGCCGTCACCTACAGCCGATACGCGACTTACTATTCCACAACATCCACGTCCACAGTCATCTTGATTGGGTGGATAGCGACCAGTGGTTGGATTCGGGCGACACCATCACCTACCTCGCGTGGCAGCGCGGGCGCTTGGTCGGCGTGTTGGGGTTATCCGCCCCGCTGAATAACAGCACGTGGATACGCATTGCGGGGGTTTCGGACTTTATGAGTCCTCAAGACGTATTACCGGTCTTGTGGGAAACGATCATCCCGATCCTCAAAACGATGGGGGTCAAAATCGTCGGCCTGCTCGGCATCAGCCAGTGGATGACTCACTACGCCCCCTCGCTGGGCTTCCGCTATGGTGAAGAAATCATCACCCTCGCGCGCGCAGATGAACCCCTTCCGCCTGCGTTAGCCAACCCGCCGCGCATCCGGGTAGCCGAACTGCGTGATATTTCGCAGATCGCTGCCGTCGACCAAGCCGCTTTTACGCCGCCGTGGCAAATGTCCTTCCACGACCTGCGCCAAGCCTATCGGATTGCATCAAGCTGTACCATCGCCGTAGAAAACGACCGTATCCTCGGTTTCCAAATCTCCACCTTTTTCTTTGATGGCGCTCATCTTGCCCGACTCGCGGTTCACCCTTCATCACAAGGGCGCGGCGTAGGTGGGGCGCTGCTGCGTGACTTGTTGGAACGTTACAACCGGCGGGGCATCGAGTCCATGACGGTGAATACGCAGTCCTCGAACCACCAATCGCGCAACCTGTACGAACGCTTCGGATTTCAACCCAACGGCTACGACTTGCCATACTGGTCGGCTGTGCTATAACGCGCTGCGCGATTATCGTCTCATCATCATCGAAGATTATTGCATCAAAGGAACATCTGGATGACGGTCATATACTACGAGCAACATGCGAATCCGGGGTATCTTGCCGAGCGTCAAATCGCCGTCATCGGCTACGGAACTTTTGGCCGCCCCGTCGCCTTCAACCTGCGCGACAGCGGGGTCAATCTCATGATTGGCGCACTCAATGATGTCAGCGGCCAGCAAGCGGTCAGTGACGGCATGAAAGTTGGCAGCATTGAAGAAGCCGTCGCAGAAAGCAATATCCTGCTGATGCTGCTGCCGGACGAGATCATGCCCGCCATCTATCTCGAACGCATTTCGCCGCACCTCAAGCGCGGTCACACCCTCATCTTTAGCAGCGCCTATACCGTCATGTTTCGCTTTATCGAGCCGCCGCCCTTCGTGGATGTCGGGTTGATCGCCCCACGCATCCCCGGCGCGGTCGTCCACCAACTCCACGAATCCGGTGATGGCTTCCAGAGTTTCGTCGCCGTTGGGCAAGATGCCACCGGACAAAGTTGGGAAACCATTCTCGCGGTCGCTCATGCAATGGGTGCGCTCCGGCAGGGCGGCATTGAAGTCAGCTTTGAGCAGGAAACCGAACTCGATTTGTTCGTGCATCAGGCCATCATGCCAGCCATCCACAGTTTGTTGACCACCGCCGCTAATCTGCTGCTCTCACGCGGCTACCCACCCGAAGCAGTCTTTACCGAGCTTTACCTTTCTGGCGAGCTAGCCTTCTACCTGAAACAGGCAGCCGAACGCGGCCTTCTACAAACCCTCAATCTCACGCCCCGCATCAACCAGTATGGCACCACCAGCCGCATCGACCGTTTTGACGAGCTAAAACTCCAGCGCATCATGGAAGAAACCCTCAAAGAAATCCACTCAGGTGATTTCGCCCGTGAATGGACCAAAGAAGCCGGTGATAATTACCGCCGCCTCCGCAACTTCCTAAAAGTGCAGGAAAAGCTCGAACTCTGGGAACTGGAACAGCAAACCCTTGAAATGTTAGGGCGTGATACCGAGACTTAGCAGCGCTCAATTTGACATTTAAGAATGCACAGTTACAATCCGTTATTTGCGCTTAGACATAACATTCATACCAATGAACGGGTCAAATAAAGCGGATTACATTGCAAAACGGATCGCAGACTTTAGCAGTCTCAATCATGATATTCGCGAATCAGCCGTTGCCAGTTTGATCGAACTGGGCGAGGAAGCTATCCCCTATCTATTAGAGGCTATTAACGATACGAACTGGCGCATCCGCCAAAATACGATCTGGACATTAGGCAAAATTGGAAACATCGAACAATCACTGAAGCCAATCATGACCGCACTGAGCGACCCTAATCCCACCGTTCAGGAAAAAGCGGTGATGGCGTTGGCTGCACTCGGCAGCACCGGGGCGACCGATGCCTTGATTGACATGCTGCGTTCAGCCGCGCCCCATGTGCAGCAGGCGGTTGTGCAAGCCTTGGGCGATATAGGCGACAAACGTGCCGTTCCCCCACTCATGTTGGCTTTGGGGGATTCAGAACCGATTATTCGCGGACTAGCAGCACAGTCATTAGGTAAGCTGGGTGACAAAAGCACCGTCAAAGCGTTGCGTGATTTGCTAAACGACCCACATGATTGGACGCGCGGCAAAGCGGCTGAAGCGTTAGGGATGCTGCGAGCCAACAGAGCCTATAATGATCTGATTATCGTTCTCCAGCAAGAAGGCCATTGGTCGCGCTATCATGCTGCGGGAGCGTTGGGCGAAATCGGCAACAGACGCGCGGTCGAACTGCTCGTCAAATTAGCCGATACGCCTGACGTGTTTCTAAAACATCAGATCAGAGACGCGCTTCGCAAATTGGGTCATAAGCCGCGCTAACCACGATACTCGCAAAGTAAGATGTATAGCGCTAGAATCACCCCATGCCTACACCATTCACCCACCTCGAAACTGCCCAACGTTTGTTAGCCGACGAGCAAGTTCCCGCCTCCACCCGCACCCTGCTCGCCAGACATAAACCCGCGTTCCTCTTGGGTAACATCGCCGCTGATGCGCGTAATAACGGCAACCTCACTCGCGAGGCCACCCACTTCTACAATTACGACAAACCGATATTCAACCATCCGTGGCGGGTGATGCTGGGGCAAAATCCGGTATTAGCTCAACCGGCTACCGCTGACCAGCGTGCCTTCGTCGCCGGATACGTGGCGCACCTGTCGATGGATGAGATTTGGTCGCTGAACATGCTCGGCCCACATTTCGCCGAAGCGGATTGGGCACCCCATAACACCCGCTTTCTGATGCTGCATGTCATTTTGATTTATATGGATGAGCGCGATTACAACTCGTTGGAGTCGTGGCAGCCCGAAACACTCGCACAAACTTTACCCGATCATTGGCTGCCGTTTATGAGTGATGAAACCCTAACCGGCTGGCGTGACTTCATCGCCGGGCAAATTCAACCCGGCGGCGCGAGTCAAACGCTCGACGTATTCGGCAAGCGCATCAATAAAACACCCGCCGAACTCCGCGCCATTCTCGATGTACCGGAAGCCATGCAAACACAGTTGTGGGCGAACATCAAACCGAGTTTGCTGGATACCGTCGAACGCGATATGTACACCCACGCTCGCCAACAAATGAACACTTATTGGGCAGAAACCGCCTGACCAACCCGCCACAAACGCACGGTGTTATCCCCGCTGCCCGTTGCCAAGTAGGTGCCATCAGGGCTAAACGCCAGCGTCAAAACAGGCTTCTCGTGTGCCTGTAGCATGTGCAGGTGTTCACCGCTGGCCGCATCCCAAAACTTAATCGCATTATCCCGTCCCGCCGTAGCCAGCAGCTTGCCATCAGGACTAAACGCCACCGCATCCGCCCCTCCCTCATGTGCCAGCAGGAGCAGCACTTCCGCGCCCGTTTCTACATCCCACAGTTTCACGGTTGCGTCACGGCTCGCAGAAGCCAATAAGCGCGTATCGGGGCTAGTGACTAGCTGCCGTACCCAACTTTCATGCCGCAGCGTATGACGAACCGTTCCTTCACTGTCCCATAAACGAATAGTCGCATCGCGGCTGCCAGAAGCTAAAAGCGTATCGTTGAGGCAGTAAGCAAGGCTGGTGACTTCATCCTCATGCCCTTCAAGGGTCTGCGTCTCTTCACCGGACTCAGCATCCCACAACCGTATCACCTTGTCCGCGCCCGCCGAAGCAACCTGCTGCCCATCGCCGCGCAAAGCCACCGCGTCAACAGCATCTTGATGCCCATTTAAAACTTGGCATGTACCACCCTTCGCCAGATTCCACAGCCGTACGGTCGTATCTGCCCCGCCGGAAATGATGCGTGTTCCATCCCCGTTCACCGCGATACTTTTGACTGGCCCGTCATGCCCCTTCAGCCATCCCCGCTTTTCAAGGCTTTGTGCATCCAGCAGCGTAATCCCCTCGGCGCTTGCCACCGCAAGGGCGCGTCCATTCGGCGACCAAGTAACTTGACGAATCCAGCCTTGCCGTGTCCTCGCCGCTTCTACCAACTGTCCTACGGTTTCGCGCGTAATCAGCATATCAACCCTTCGCATCTTGAGCGTAAACTGCCTATAATCTTATCCTATGACACACATCGGACTAAATGCCCATCTTCTTTCCAGCAAAGCCGGTTATCGCTCCGCAGGTATCCACGGTTATATCTATCATACCTTGGCGAACATGGATGCTGTCGCACCGGCTGATTGGAACTTCACGGCGATGGTCGGCGCGGCCAATCAAACCCAGTTTGAAGGGATTACCATGCGGCGCTCCGGCTTGGACACCGAATCACCCCTGCGGCGTATCGTATGGGAACAAGCGCTTCAACCCTTTCAACTCGGCAGTTTTGACCTGTATCACGGGCTGGCCTTTGTCTCGCCGCTGCTTATCACCAAGCCGAGTGTCATCACCGTCTATGATCTCAGCTTTTTGCACTACCCGAAGGTACTTTCCACCTCACGCCGTCTTTACCTGCGTCTGTTCACAGCGCTGTCGTGCCGTCGTGCCAAACGGGTCATCGCCATATCAAAAAGTACCGCTAGCGACTTAACCGCATCGCTTGGCATCGCCGCCAATAAAGTGGATGTTGCCCCACCGGGATACGATACGACCATCTACAAACCCCTTGCTGAAACTGTGGTGCAAGAATTCCGCCAGCGCCGCAATCTGCCAGATCGCTTCTGGTTGTTCCTCGGCACATTGGAACCGCGCAAAAACCTGCCCATGCTGCTCAATGCCTATGCCGCCCTCGCGTCGGAAGATCGGCTGCCGTTGATCTTAGCCGGAGGTAAAGGCTGGGACTATGAGGACATCTTCCAGACGATTGATCGCCACAAACTTGCTAACGATGTCCACTTTCCCGGTTACGTCCCTATCGAAGAATTACCCCTCTGGTACAATAGTGCCGAAGTTTTCCTGTACCCATCGGTGTTTGAAGGCTTCGGCATTCCGGTATTAGAGGCGATGGCTTGTGGAACACCGGCTATCGTGTCGGACGCTTCGTCCCTACCGGAAGTCATCGGTAAAGGCGGGGTGATGCTGCCGCCACAAGCAGTTGACCAATGGACAGAAGCACTGCGGCGTGCCAAGCATGACACCGAATGGCGCAAACACGAATCGGAACGTGGGCAGCAAGCCGCCCTACGCTATACTTGGCAACAAACCGCCGCCCAAACCATCAACAGTTACCGTCGAGCGCTGCAATAGCGCCAACGTTTAGAGATGCACTAAGGTCTATGAGCAGTAGTACGATCATTCCGCCCAAGAAAAATCTCTATTTGCCGTCGGGAATTTATCCGATCATTGATATTGTTTTGGTGTTTGTGGCCTTCGTCGCTGCCTATTACATGCGCTATGAACTTCAGCTCATCCGTCCCGTTGGTGAAGCCTTCCGCGCCCCCTTTCAGCCCTATCTCCCCTACACCGCCATCTTCGCGGGCATGATCTACGTCAACTACCGCGCCAGCGGGTTATACAAAAGCAACCGTGGCCGGTCATACTGGGATGAACTCTACGCCGTCATCAATGGCGTGACCAATTCAACGGTCGTACTGCTTGGCCTTTACTTCCTGTTCCAACCGCTCGTATTCAGTCGCTTAATGGCGCTCTATGCCGCCGCGATTAGCATCATCCTGCTCGCCCTCGTGCGTATCATGCGCCGCCTCATCCGCGCCTATCTACGCACTAAAGGCTATGGCATCCAGCGCACGTTGGTCATCGGCTCCGGCGATGTCGCAATGGCGGTCGTTCGTACCATGATCGCCCGCAAGGAACTCGGCTACCTCCCCATTGGCTATGTGGATGACGACCCCGACCGCGCCAGCACCGACCTCGGACGTGTCAAAGGGCTGGGCGGCCTTAAAAACCTCGGCAAAACCATTCAGAATCACGGTATTGATACCGCTATCATTACCCTCCCGTGGAGCGAACACGACCGCATCCTTGACTTGGTACAGATTTGCCGCCGCGCCAAAGTTGAAGTGCGGGTTGTACCCGATTTATTCCAACTGAATTTGCGTCAGGTACAGATCGAAAACTTGGACGGCATTCCGCTGTTGGGTGTCAACGGCGATGCGGTGCTGCTGGGCCATCAGCGGGTGATGAAGCGCTTTATCGACGTGGGCATCATCTTACTCACATCTCCGATCCTCCTGCTGCTGTTCGCCTTCGTCGCCATCGCCATCCGCCTTGAAGGCAGCGGCCCGGTTCTCTACACCCAGCGCCGCATCGGCCTCAATGGCAAACCCTTTGACATGATTAAGTTCCGCAGCATGGTCACGAATGCCGACGAACTGCGCGAACAACTCGTCAAAGAATCCGGCGAAGACCCACGCCATCCCAAGATAAAGAACGACCCGCGCATCACCAGCGTAGGCCGGTTTATCCGCGCCACCAGCCTTGACGAACTGCCCAACCTCATCAACGTGCTACGCGGTCAAATGAGCCTTGTCGGTCCGCGCCCGCCCACCCCTGATGAAGTCAAACTCTACGAACCGTGGCACATGCAGCGCCTTCAAACCCTCCCCGGTCTCACCGGCTTGTGGCAGGTCAACGGGCGCAGCGATGTGCCGTTCGATGAAATGTGCTTGCTCGATATTTATTACATCGAGAACTGGTCAGTCGGCATGGACGCGCAAATCCTCATGATGACCCTTCCGCGCGTCATCCTCCGCCACGGTGCATATTAAGCACGTCATTCTGATGCAGTACTAATCAAATTCATGGTACACTGTGCTTACTTTCACAAAGTAGAAAGTTGCATGGAATGGTTACTGCGATTTACGATGGCTACTGCGTCATCTGCAACCAAACCCGCCGCACCGTACGAGCGCTGGATTGGCTTCACCGCGTCGAATTCCTGAATATCCACGACTGGAACGAGGTCAACAGCCGCTACCCCACCCTCGACTACGAAATAGCGATGGGGCAAATGCACCTTGTCACGCCGGACGGTCAGCTCATCGGCGGCTTCCCTGCCGTGCGCCGGATGCTGCGTGAACTGCCGCTCGGCTTTCCCTTCTGGTTGTTGCTTCAATTACCGGGTATGGATACGCTAGGCAGCGCCGTTTATAAGTTCATCGCCCGTAATCGCTACCGCATCAACCGCCTGTTCGGAATGCCCGTTTGCGAAGACGGCTCCTGCAAAATCCACACTTAACCTGCGAGTAACCCGTGCCAGAAACCACGCTCACCCGCCTGACCGATCACGTCTATTGGATGTCGCCGGGTGCGCCCGACCGCCCCTCGCTCTGCGCCGTCGTCGGCACGAATGACACACTCATGTTGGACGCAGCCGCCTCATCAGCCCACGCGCGGTTGTTCCTCGACGCGCTAAAAGCCGAGAACGTTCCTGCCCCCCGGTTGGCCGCCCTCACCCACTGGCATTGGGATCACATCTTCGGCGCGGATGAACTGGACATCCCCATCATCGCCCACGCCCTGACCGCCGACCAAATCGCTATTCAGGCCGCCTATAAATGGACGGACGAAGCACTCGACCAACGGGTACGCGAAGGCGCTGAAATCGCCTTTTGTGCTGACAATATCAAGATTGAGCTGCCCGAACCCCGCAGCATCAAAATTATCGCCCCGCAAATCATCTTCCACGACAAGCTAGATATTCACCTCGGCGGGGTAAGTGTCCACATGCAGCATGTCGGCGGCGACCACGCCCACGATGCCTGCGTCATGCACATCCTGCCCGACCGTGTCTTGTTCCTCGGTGACTGCCTCTATGACGCGCTATACACACCCGTCCGCCACTATACGAAGTCGCGCTTATTCCCCTTGATCGACACTATCCTCAGCTTTGATGCCAACTACTACATCGAGGGTCATACCCCAACCGTCATGTCGCGAACAGAACTGGTCGCCCTAACCGACAAAATGCGCCTCGCCGGGAATTTAGTCGATGAACTGGCTGGTGATGTAGAAGCTGTTAAAGAGGCTGTCCAAACCCGCACAGGGTCGCCGCCGGACGAGGACACCCTCTCATTTATCGAAGGTTTGGCAGCCGGTTATAAACTGCAAAATAGGGGTTAATCCAGCAGCGGCAGCAGCGTATCACAATCACTTTGAATCAAATGGGCTAGCAGTTTTTGCGCGTCAGCAAATTGGCTCATCGCAATCAGTGATACCAACTTATCGTAAAGATTCAGCCGTTCCTCTTGGCTGTGCAAACTGCGGGGTGCGCGCATCTGCCGGATAATTTCGAGCAGGTAAATACGGTTGTGCAGGCTTGCCAGCAGTTCCCGCGTCTGTGCCTTGCCGCAAATCTGCCCGATCATCATATGAAACTGAAAAATCGCCTCGGTCGACTCTTCCAGTTCGCCGTCCAGCATATCCTTCCGCGCAATTTGAATGAGGCGGGAAAGCTGCGTCAAGTCTTTTTTATTGGCCGTTTTCATCACCCATTGCAGCGCCAATCCCTCGATTGCCTGCCACAACGAGTACAGTTCTTCAGCCTCGTCCCGCGTGAATGAGCGTACGTATACGCCATGCCGCGCACGCTTAACCACCCACCCTGCCGATTCCAACAGACGCAGCGCATCCCGCACCGTGTTCTGGCTCACGTTGAGCTTCGCAGCCAGCATGAGTTCAACTAACCGCTGCCCGCTGCCATACGCGCCAGCACGAATAGCCTGCTTAATTTGCTCGGCGACAATCTCCGCGCGGGTTGCGCCAGCCTCGCCGCCATAGCCCTGCCGCCCACTACTCATAAACACCCGAACAATTTAACGTCGCGCACGTCAACTAATAAATCTAACTTCCCAAAAACTCTGCATTTCCTCTGTGTTCTCTCTGTCTCTGTGGTGAATCGCCTTTGTATTTCTCTGCGTTCTCCGCGTCTCTACGGTTGATCTTTCCCGTTCACTACGGAACCCAGCTTGCCACCTGCCCGCCGTCACTGGTCACTTGCAGGATATTTGTACCGTCCGCGTTCATGACGAACACCTCGTCCCGCCCCGTAATCGGCGACACACTCGTGAACGAAATATAGCGACCGTCAGGGCTGTAATCCGCGCCCCACTCCAAGCCCACGCCGTCATACAGAATACGCGCATTGCTGCCGTCCGCGTCCATCACCGCCAGCGCAGAATCGCCGTTCACCGTCCCGCCGTTAATGCCGCCAGTCAAAAATAGAATCGTGCTGCCGTCAGGACTGTACGCTGGCGAACGGTCGCGGCTTGCGTTATCCGTCAGCAGCCGGAAGGTATCCGTTTCCACCGCATAATGCCCGATTTCCCACTTGGCGCTGTCGCGCGGCGTACCGGTCGTAAACACCAGTTCGGTCATATCGGGGTTAAAGCGCGGGTGGCTGTTGCGCTGATTATTGCTGAAAATTTGCGTCAAGCCGCTGCCATCGGGGTTGATCGCATACACATCAAACGTGCCGTCGTTGCGCGTATCCGACGAGAAAATGACTTGTTCACCATCGGGTGTCCAGCCGGGAACGTTATCAAGAACGTTGTTATCCGTCAGCTTACGCACGTTACCGCCATCCATATCCATCAGATAAATGTCAAAGTCGCCGTCCCGATCAGACTGGAACGCGATCATTGTGCCGTCCGGCGAAACCGCAGGGTAATCATCAACATCACTATCAGTCGTCAGTTGGGTTTCAGCACCTGAAGCCAGATCAATCTTATAAACCTCATAGTTGCCATCGCGCTGGTCAAAGTAAACCAGTGTGCCGCCAATCGCTTGCAGCGCCTCGCCCACCCCTTCCGTCGCCCGCACCCCCACTGGCGCAATCTCTGGCGTGCCAAGCGGCGTTCTTGTCGGCGGAATAAGTGTCGAACGTCCAGCCGCGCTCGTCGGGTCAAGTGTTGGCATCGTACCCGATTGTGCGTCTCCTGAACCATCCGCTGTCGAAGGCCCTTGTTGTGTCGTCGTTACCTCATTCGCGCGTTGGTTAATGTTGCTGACGACAATCGTCACAATCAGCACCACCAGCGCCAGCAAACCGCATCCGATTAACCCGCCGAGTGCAGCGCTCGCCCAGATGTTCCCCGGTCGCTTCTTGCGGCGTGGCTGCTGCACATAACCCGGCGTATAACCGCTGGTCGCGGGGTTCGGCGTAACCGGTGCCATCGGCACACTGTATGCTACAGGGGGCGGTGCGCTGGCGACCTGCTGCACCGGCGGCGGTGAAGGTTCCGGTGCGCTCGGTCGTTGGAAGTTCGGCTGCGTGTCGTGCATCGACATCACCGGCTTATTCAGCGCCCGTTTGAGCGCTTCCGCCAGTGCCACCGCGTTCGGGAAGCGTTCTTCTCGCTTCTTCCGCAGTGCTTTATAAATAACTTCCTCAACAGCGAACGACAGGATGGGGTTCAAACTGCGCGGGGAAGGCGGCGGGGTCGTCACTTGCAGCACCGCGATGCCGTAGGGTGTATCACTTTCGAACGGTCTGCGCCCCGTCACCAGCTCGAACAGCATCACGCCCAGCGCGTAAATATCACTGCGCCCATCCAGCGGCATACCCTGTGCTTGCTCAGGACTCATATAACTCGGTGTACCAACCACCCCTTGCGTCGTAATGCCCGAATGCGCCTGTTCGCCCAGCACCCGCGCGATTCCGAAGTCCGTCAGGTACGCTCCGCCATCGTCATCCAGCAGCACGTTGCTCGGCTTCAAATCACGGTGCAGCACATTCTTACTGTGGGCATAATCCAACGCTGGGGCAATTTGCTCAACGATATTCGCCACCGTTTCCAGTTCAAGCGGCCCATTCTTCAGCAAATCATCCACCGAGCCGCCGGACATATAGCGCATCACAATATACGGCTGACCGTTGTACTCACCGTAATCATGCACCGGCACAATATTGCGGTGTTCCAGCTTGGCAACAATCGCCACTTCTTGATTAAATCGTTGGATATAAGTGTCGTCGCTGACGTACTGCTCAGGCAGCACCTTCATGGCGACCGAGCGATTCATAGAGACCTGATGCGCCCGGAAAACGGTTGCCATACCCCCGCGACCGATCACATCTTGAATTTCATAGCCGCCAATTGTTTTGCCGATTAGCTCATCTGCCATAGCGATTCCTCATTGCAGGGCAGGCACGCCCTTTGGTGATTATACGGCATACCCATACCCGAAAACAAACATGGATTACGCCAATCGTAATGTGAGAGTTTATAATCAACGTTTAGCGCAATACATTCCATACCGGGTATTCAGTAATCACAGCACCTATGTTACGTCTCTCATCGTTAAACATCGGTTGGCAGCGGTGGCGTACCCATTTCATCCTCACGCTGCTAACAATAAGCGCCTGTTTTATTATCCACCTCTATACCCCATACGCCGATTGGGTCTATGTCCTCACGCTCGGCTGCGGGTATCTATCACTGAGCTTCATTGTCTTTTCGCTGCTCATTGGCCCATATAAACTGCTCCACCAACGCCGTAACCCTGTTAACCTCGATCTCCGGCGTGATGTTGGCATCTGGGCGGGCATCACCGGCTGCGTTCATGTGGTCTGCGCCATTGCCGAACGGACACGCGGGAACATCATCGACCTGTTCCTACGCCCCAAAACAGGCGGCGCGGGTTACGACCTGCTGCTCACGCCGGGCGGCATCAGCAACAACCTCGGCCTCGTTGCCACCGTCATTCTTGTGCTTCTGCTGGTCATCTCGAATGACTTCTCGCTGCGCCGTTTCAAAGGCAAACGCTGGAAGTTTCTCCAACGCTTTAACTACCTGCTCGCGCTACTCGTATTTATACACACTGTCCTATACCAACAGTTCAGTCACCGCGAACGTTCCTTCATCTTGCTGACGATTATTTTGGCAGTCGTCCTGTTGCTCGCCCAGTTCGTCGGCGTATGGCTCTACAAAACACAGTATGCCCATAAACATGCATATCCTCAAAGCCAGCACAAGCATTAGACTTTTGTAATACCCTATCGGCAACCAAGTCCAGCGCCTATACTGCTAAAATAAACATCGCAGCCGAATTGTACGCGGTGGTAACGATTGGTGCGGTACAATCGGCCTTTTCAGGACGACTACGGAGGAAGACCTATGACGACGCAGCCCCCCATCTCCCACGCGCTCGTACTACCCAACCTCGACTTCCTAAATTGGCTCAAAGCGACCGACGCATACACAAAGGCTTTCAGCCGCGTCGTCATCGTACGCTCTCCGGCTGGCAACGATCTCAACCGCTATCGCAATATCACCGCCGTTCAAGCCCCCGGCGTATGGGTGGGTAATGACGCGCTTTCCCATATCCGCCGCGTCTACCCCTCGGTCGTGCGTGTGGATGTCATTCGCGCCGCCACCCCCGCTGAACTCGCCGCCATCTTGCAACAGCGCATCACCCTCACCGACCGTTACGGCGAAAAGATCAGCCCCGGCAATATCAGCGACCGCTTTACGTTGGAATGGATGTCCGATGCACGTCCCGCCAGCATCACGCGCGGCTTCAACGAAACCACCACCACAGAAACACGTCCAAACGAAGGCATTGACGTTTACGCCCCCCTCACCACGCCCATCCGCGCCGGTGCAGCCGGTGTCGTAACCAGCGTCGTCCGCATCGCCAACAACTTGGGTTACGGGCAGTACGCGCAAATCTCAACCACTATGGGCGGTCAAAGCTACGTCACCACCTACGCGCGTCTCAATAACATCCGCGTTACCATCGGTCAATCCGTCAAAGTCGGTGATGTCATCGGCGAGTCCGGTTCCGCTACCCAATCCATCAAAGTGGTTGTCCAGCAGCCGGGAAAAGGCTTATCGGGTTACATCCTGCCCAACGTCGTTGACCCAACCATGATGATTTACTGGCAGGGCTTGCTCCTTAAGATCAATGTCACCGGCCTACGCATCCGTGAACGCCCCGGCACCGACTTCAAAGTCATCGGGCAGCTAACCCCCTTCGACCGCATTGAAACCCTAGAGCCGCACGGTCGAACGCTGCTCAAAGTCGGCAAAGAAAATCAGTGGATCAAAATCCGCTCGCCGCAAACCGTCGAAGGCTATGCATCTGCCCCCTACTTGATGGCAGACGAAACCGGTGGCCTGAATGCCCTTAACATGACCGGCATTAACCTCGACATCCTCCACCGCCTCGGCAAGCCAGCCGCCGCCCGTATGAAAGGTACCGGCTTCGTCCGCTTTGCCTATTCCGTGTCGATGGGGCGCGGCTCCACCGACCTTGATGCCGCCTATAATCTGTATGCGCCCTACATCCAAGCCTACGCCAACGCGGGATTAAAGGTCATCCTCGTCCTGACCCACCAAACCTACGGCGAAGGCGCGGGCTATGTCTGGCCGAATATGGATACGGGCAAATGGCGTGAGCTAACAGCCAAATTTGCGGACTTTGCCCGCCGCATTGCCGCACGTTTTGTCTCCACAGGTTGGGTAACCGCTTACCAGATTTGGAACGAGCAGGATACCCCCATGAATATCGCCAGTGCCGCCGTGCCGATGCAGCCCACAGACTACGCCTACTTGCTGTCCGAAAGCATAAAAGCCATTCGTGCGGTGGATACCAAAGTTAAAATCATCACGGGTGGGCATGTGGGTGGGCCGTTTCAAGGTGGCAATTATGCCCGTGCCACTGTTGCAGCCCTGCCCGGCGGCATCTTACCGGATGCCATCGCCTGTCATTCCTATGGGCGTGGGCCAGTCGGCAACAAGTACAGCCCGTTTGGCAGCATCGACGAGGATATAGATGCCTACACCAAAGTGATGCCGGGGGCGCAGGTCTGGATTACCGAGTGGGGCGTGCTAGATCGTCCGAACGATCCGCCAAACGACGTGGCGGACTACGCGGTTGGCTTCATCAATCGGCTCAAAACATTGTATTCCGGCAAAGTGGCCTGCTGCGTGTGGTATGGCTGGGCGGATACGATGCACAACGGGTTTGGCCTCGTCAACCAGAACGACCAACCCAAGCAGCCCTTTTATGACCGCTTCTTAAGCGCCTAATTGCCTGTTAAACAGGTGATAACAGGCAACCTTAAGAATATAATTACGCCGAACCAATAAAACGAGGGCAGAGGATAAGTGAACCGCTGCCTTCGTTTGAAAACCTTGCGCCTTTGCTTCTTCGTATCTGGATGTTTTGTATCCTGCCTTCAATGGAACTTCGGCTCGACCTTCTCATCCTCCGGTGTCAGCCAGTAAACGCTGCCGCCCCGTTCCCGCCGCATATAGCCGTAGTCCACCAGCGTCCGCCGCAGCGTCGCGTAGTCCTCGTGGGCCTCGCCCAAAATCGTGTTGATCTGCTTCTCGGTGTACTGCTTCCCCTGCTCAAATTTGGTCACCAACCAGCGCAAGATCACCAGCGCCTTTGCATCCTTTACCGGCATCTGCACGAGTTTTCCGTCGCGGGTATAATCCCGCAGGATCTTCTTATCACTCTCGCTCCAATCCAGCGCCTCAATCCACGTCGTATCCGGCTTTGCCTTTTCCAGTTTGGTAAACCGCTGTTCAATCGCGTTGACATAAAACTTGAAGGTTGATAAACGCTTCTCATTAATGCTGTAGAACCGCTGGTTGCCTTCCATCTTCAACCGCAGTAAACCCGCTGCGTGTAACTTACTGACATGATGCGATACTGTCGGCTCGGTCAGGTCAAATACACCTGCTAGTTCACTCACGGTATACGCCCGTTCACTGAGCAAGCTCACCATCCGCAGCCGGTTTTCATCTGCCACCGCCTTAAGCAGCTTCAACAGGTCTTCGCTCTGCCCCGCATCCATTTCCAATCCTCTCTAATTAGACGAATATCTAATTAGAATTGTATCTAAATTACTCACTATGTCAAGACAACAAAAAAGAGGTGTATCTTTATGGACACACCTCTTTAATCTGTAAACTGACAACTCGTAACTGGTAACTAAAAGAACACCTTCGCCACGCCGAGAATGCCCTGCTTCCACGGTACACGGTGCGACACACCCGATTGCCCTTGGAACTTCGACAGGTTTTGCAGATACCATTGGTAATTGCGGATCAACGCCTGCTTGTTGGAAAACTTCGGCTTGTAGCCCAACTGCTTCTCCGCCTTCTCAATCGACACAAACGAGTCCTTGCTCGCCGTCTCGTAAACCCACTTGTAAAGCGGGGAAATCTTCAGCGCTTCCAAAATCCGCAGCGTCATAATCGCCGGCCCAGCGGGCAGTCCGGTAATCTTCTTACCAAATCCGGCGTAATTCAACACCGCCTGATAATCTTCCTTCATCGTCGTGAATTCCTTCGCGCCGATATTGAAGGTATCGTTCGCCACAGCCTTATCTAGCGTACAGGTCAGGTAAATCGCGTCACACAGGTCTTCCACATCCAGCAGTTGATAACGGTTGTTGCCGCTGCCCAACATCGGGAAGCCATGACCATCCTTCGCCCAGTCATAGAACAGCGCGAAAACGCCCAACCGTTCTGGCCCGATGAACGACTTCGGACGAATAACCGGTACGCACATCCCCTTCTTGCGGTACTCGAAGCACACTTCTTCCGCCGCGATCTTCGCCTTACCGTATGGCCCGACACCATCCAGCTTATCCGTTTCCAACAGCGGGTGATGGTCAGGGATGCCGTACACCGCCGTCGAGGACACATGCACGAAACGCTCGACTCCCGCCTTAAACGCCGAGTCGATCATATTCCGCGTGCCATCCAAATCGGTCGACATAATATCGGCTTCGCTGTACAGGGGCAGCGCCGCCGCCGTATGGATGACGATGTTGATGCCCTGCATCGCCTTATCCACCGCCGCACGGTCGCGAATATCACCGATAATCTCATTAATCTGGGGTTTTTCCGGGTAGTCAAATGGTGCGATGTCCAGCGTCGTAACCTTATGCCCGCGCTCCAACAAATAGCGCACGAGGTTGATACCCAAAAATCCTGCACCGCCCGAAATCAAATATGACTTTTGTTCAGCCATTCATGTACTCCAATGTTAAGGGTTAAAGTGGGCTTATGTCGCCTGTTCGTCCGTTTTGCGCGCGATCCACGCCCCTAAACAGGTGGGACACAGGCAGCCCCGATCATCCGACTCATCTAGAGATATTATACGGGGCAAATTGAAGCACCAACATTGTGATTCACCCGCTGCCACCGCGCAGCTAAACACCGTCCCGCATTCTGGGCAGGTGCGGTTGCCCTTACCCAGCGCCTGTTGATTGGCTTCCGTCATCGCGCATCCCTTCACGTTGAAGTGTCAGTCTAGCGAATCAGAGACTGGTCAGTCAATACTCCTTGCGGCAGATCATTAGACAATACACAGAGACGTGTTCACACAAACAATCCGCTTTGTAGTACGTTTGTTTTCAGACTGTGTTTAACAGCCTTCCATCATAATCGCTACCGAACTTCGTTTCGTTGCAGTTCAAATGCTCCCACATCGCACTTATTCCGTATGTTTCCCGCCCACGTCAATCGTATAGGCCGGGGATAACCTCGCTGATCCAACCCAATACAAAAACCGGTGTCAATCGCAGCACTGCCATTCAACAACCGGCGTGTTTCGGTAGCGCCACCATTTTGTGCCAGTGGGGCAAGCTGAGGGTCAACACCCTGCTGGTCTCCATGTGCATTCAAACCACAACTCGCGTCGTTTGACAAATTGTAACCGAGTGATTTGATTGCCCCATCACAGTTACTTCCACCCGGCAGCGCATATACAATACTGTTAATCACATACATCGTTCCTGAATTATTCAATGTAGTCGATAAGCCGTTACTATGACTATAATTATCCGCAAAAGTTGAACTGTAAATATAGATTTGGCCTGTAAAATCGTTCCATATCGCACCTGCACCAGATGAATGATTACCTGAAAATGTACTGGTATATACAAATGCAAGACCTGTATTTGCAAGTGCGCCACCCCCACCAGCATAGCCATCATTACGAGCGAACGTACTATTCAAGATAGTCACGGTACCCTCATTACGAATAGCACCGCCGCTGCCCCTCGATTGATTGTCAACAAGCGTGCTTTGCTCAATCGTCAATATACTCCCAGACTCGTTAAATATGGCTGCGCCCCGCCCTGCGTTGCCACTAATGCCGCTGCTCGTCGCATGATGACCTGACAGTATCACCCGGTATATGAACGTATTGCCTCTATTCTGAATGCCACCCCCGGAACCAGAATCAGTGCCATTTGCTAACGTCAAGTGACTCAGGCGAAGCCAAGCGCCCCGCTCCACGGTAAAGATTCGGACACCTGAATAACCGCCACCATCCAGCACCGTTAATGTACCTGTGCCTTCAATAGAGACCTTCACCCCCGTATTAATCACGAATGCGCCATTAGACTTTGAAAGCCCAATAGAGGTTGGGGCTAGGGTGATATGATGCCACCCACCACCTGCGGCATTCGCTTCGTCAAGTGCTGCGCGCAGCGTACAAACCGAATTACCGGGTTGTGTTTCGCAAACCCCATTAATAACATAATCGTGTTCATCTAAAGCACTGTTCACCAGATAAGCCGCTGCGTTAGTGGTAAATACGGGTATCAGAGCGATAATAATCACGATAATCCATAATCGCTTAAACGCGCACATGAAATCCTCCTGCTTAAATTGCTCACTAAACAAAAAGACGTTACACCCCATTGTGGGTAACGCCTCTGTTTACATACAAATATTCACTTGGCTGCTTATACATAACTAGTCCAGCCACATGCGAATTATAGTTGGTCTCGCTGTAAATATTCCTCTAATCATCAGCATAAGAGCGTGAAAACGAATACGCTAGTGATAAAGATCACAACTTCATACCACATCAGCATTCAAGTAGTAGCATAATTTAGAATCTTCTGGTGCTTATAAAACTATTTACTGGTAGTTAGGCTGACCCGTTTATTCTTCCCACGATACGTCTCCGTCAGCGCGTGGCAGTTCGGGCAGAGCAGCCGCAAATTCTCGATCCGGTTATCGCGCCGGTCGCCGTTGATATGGTCGATCTCCAGCGGAATCTTATTCTCTAGCCACGTGTCCAACCCGCACGACACACACCGGTGCTCAAATATCCCCTCGCTTATTAACCGCTTGCGAAGCATCGACGATGTATAGATTGAGTCCTTAGCCAATATTTCTGCTAAATCGCGCTTCCGTACAAATGTACTTTTGCGTCCTTTCGCCCAATCATGTGATCCCTTAAAGTGACTCGTATCTAACCCCAATGCTTTAACACGGGTTTGAATAAGCTTATAGTTCCCACCAGCAGGCCGCAGTCCAAATCGCTCGAGCAACTTTGCAAACGAAGTGCATTCGGGGACAGCTTTGATCAGATCTTCATCACTATAAGCAGTTCGCCCACGTTGATAACTCTTAATGACATAAGTCCGTACACTTGGGTTTGAAGCAGCCGCTGAAGTATGACTTTTATCAAATTCCGCAAGCGAAACGTATTCCTTAATACAATTCCGTACTTGATAGAGTGAGATTCCCAACTTTTCCGGTATACGCTCTTTTGGAATACCCGACTCCCACAGTTCAAGGATCGCCCGAATTTGCTCAAGTTTGATCATCACCATCTCCAAATAAAAAAGCGCCAGTAAAGGCGCTTCATCATTAGTTGGGGCAAGTGGGATTCGAACCCACAAGTCCGTGCGGACAGAGGTTTTTAAGACCGCCGTGTATGCCGTTCCACCATTGCCCCGTAAGCTGTCTACAAATAGTTTATGTAGCCTGCTTAGGGTAATTAGTGTATCAATTTACTTTGTGACCGTCAACGGCGGCTTGCTCATAAGCGCCAATTCGCAAATCGTCGTTATAATTGTGCGTTTCTCAGTTCTTGAAAGATTGTTTACCACCTTATTATGCAATATACAGCAATAATACGACAAATTTGCCATTAAGTCAAGTCCTTATAGGATTTATCATGCTCCAAGCTGAACGGTTACGACAATTACGCTTAAAAAATAATCATACTTATGCTTCCTTATCCAAAGCGCTGGATATAAACATGCGTCAAATTGTGCGATATGAAGCAGGAGAATCGGACCCCTCCAGTGATGTCGTCACCCGCATGGCGGACACCTTCAATGTCTCCGCTGACTACCTGCTAGGCCGCACCGACGACCCCACCCCACCATCCCACAGCGCCGACCTCACGCCGCACGAGCAAGCCATCCTCGCCGCCATCCGCCGCGACGATCCTCTTGCTGCCATCCGCCTCATCGTCCAAACAGAAGACAAACCCGATTCGAACTTGCAATTTTAGCCTTTTTGTTCTATAATTCTATTATGTTTTATCTCGGTATTCTCTTGGCGACTTGGCGGTTAAATTTGCATTTCTCTCTGCATTTTCTCTGCGTCTCTGCGGTTAAACGGAATTTGTCTTCACTTGTAACTTGCGACTTGTCACTTAAAACTACTCTCGGCGGGAATCTCCCTCACTCCCGCTATGCAGTTGCAATATTTGCAACGCGGCGTTTACACGGGAGCCATCCGCCGGGTTTGTGTCAATTCAGCGCCGCGCTCTCTCACTTATGCCGTCACAAAATAACCCTTCGGCGGATGCACGCGAGCTTCCCGCCGACCATTTCAGCGAGAAAATGTGCAAATTATGCAAAACTTGCAATTATTATAGCCGTCTAATAACGCATATTAACATCAACCGATCACTCCAAAAGCCAATCGCTAACTGCCAATAGCCGACATTCCTTTTAACTTTCAACCTTCAACTTTTAACGGTTACTGACTTGCATTCGCCCGCCAATAACGAGTATACTGACATTCAGGTCATTCTCACGCCCGTAACTCAGAGGCAGAGTCTCCGCGTCCTAAGCGGGTGGTCGTAGGTTCGATTCCTATCGGGCGTAACCTCAAACGCGCAGCTTCGCGCGTTTTTATTTCCCTGAGCAGTTCGTGAAAAATTGAACAGGCCGCCTATTCTGTGGTAAAATGCGCCCCATTCACGTCCACAAATTCCTCGCGCAGCGCGATAGAGGAGAAAGTTATGCGACCAGTTTTCATCCTCGCCCACGGGGCGCTTGGCGAATGGGATGAACTCGTTTTCCTGTCCATCGCCGCGATCTTCCTCGTCATGATGGGCATCAGTTGGGTACGCAGCCGTGTCTCAACGCCCGAAGAACTCGAAGCGACCACCGAACAACCCACCGAAACGACTGAACCCACACAGGGTCGCTTCCCGCTTGAATAACCACCATGAAACTTCGCAACACCCGTCTGGTTAGCCTCCTATCGCTGCTCGTCCTCACGCTCCTGCTCGGCATACGTCCGGTTGCGGCTCACGGCTATCTGCTGCGTTCCATCCCCGAAGAAGGTGCGGTTCTTGAACGCCCGCCCGCCCGCATTCAATACTGGTTCAGCGAAGGTTTAGAAGCCCAATTTAGCAGCTTAAGGGTATTGAACCAGCAGGGTGATGTCGTCACCGAAGGCGGTCTCTCGCCGGAGAATAACGCCTTGCTCACCGCCCGCCTCCCCCGCGACCTACCCGATGGCGCGTACATCGTAGACATGCGGATCGCCTTCGCCAGCGATGGGCATGTTATCGCGCAGAGCCGCGTGTTCTTCGTCGGTGCAGCCGTCAGCGGCGTAGATGGGCAAGCCGCCCTTAATCAAGTTAACCCTCTGGAAGTCATCTGGCGCACCCTGTCGCTCAGTTCAACCATGCTCCTGTTCGGCGTGTGCATCCTCTACAGCACTATCCTTGTACCGGCATGGGGCAGCAAGTCATTCCGCGCCGGTTTACTCCCACCCCGCGTCATGACCGCCCTCAATCGGGTGATGATCGCAGCTTTAGCAGTCGCCTTCATCGGCAGCATCTTAGCCCTGCTCCAGCAAAGTATGGTGTTCTTTGAAGCCGATGTCGGGCGCGTCATCAGCCAGAGCTTATGGGCCGTCGTCCGTACTAGCACCCGCTTCGGTGACTTATGGACAGCCCGCATGTTTTTACTCGTGCTGATTACTATGCTGTTCGCCCTCAGTCTGTACTGGCGCACCGAGCAGCCCGACACCGTCCGCCCCTTTTGGACGGCGAATGCGTGGGCTGGCCTGCTTATGGTTGGGACGTTCAGCGCCGGCAGCCACGCAGCCGGCAGCATTATCTGGCCGTGGGTCGCCACCTTTAACGATTGGCTGCATGGCATCGGGGTCGGCTTGTGGATTG
This sequence comes from Chloroflexota bacterium, assembly GCA_020161935.1. Lineage (GTDB taxonomy): Bacteria > Chloroflexota > Anaerolineae > Aggregatilineales > Phototrophicaceae > CFX2. Next base: position 51,289 of record JAIUNI010000020.1, on the reverse strand, counting down.
GTGGCCTCGCGGCGCTGGCCTTCGTCCTGCCCACCGCCCTCGCCCCCTATCAGGGTGAACAGCGTCGCCAAGCCTTACTCGCCGTCATGCAGCGGTTTTCAAGGTTAGCGGTTTCCTGTCTGGTGCTGGTCATCGCCACAGGCATCTACAGCGCCTTAACATGGGTTTATACCCCCCCCGATGTGACCAGCACACCCTTCGGCGGTACGCTCGTCGTCAAAATCGTATTGGTAGCTGGCCTCTTAATCGTGGCGCTCGCGCATCACATGGCGTTGCGACCAGAACGTTACGCCCGCTGGCAAGGGTTTACAGCGCGTGTATCCGGCTTCATCCCCACCTTGCGCCTCGAAACAGGTTTAGCGTTCCTCGTGCTGGCAAGCGTTGGGGTGTTGAGTGCTACGCCGGTTCCCATTCCCTACTTCATTCAAGAGGCCGTCCCTTCACCCAGCGAAAGCCAATCGCTGAACGACCTCGACATCACCCTAACCCTCACCCCCGGCGGCCCCGGTATCAACACCTACGATGTATCACTCACCCGCGCTGGGCAGCCAGTCAATGACGTGGGTTTACGGTTGCAAATGGTCAGTCCGCAGCGTGATGTTCGTGGCGGCTGGGATACGCTCGAAAACGCCGAAGAAGGTCTTTATATCGGCGCGGGTGCGGAGATCGACCGCGCCGGGCAGTGGTGGTCACTGCTCGATGTCACCTTACCCGATGGCAGCATTCACCGTGCCGCCTTCGACTGGCAGATTACCGATGCCGCTGCTGTACAGATCACGCTGCCGCCGCGTCCCCAGCAAATCATCGCCCTTGTGATCGTACTGCTGGCTGTCATGTGGGTCTTGTACCCCTTCGCCTACTGGGTCTACCAACGCCTTGACCTCTCACCCGCCAATGTTACCGTCGCGGTCGGCGCGGTCGTTGGGACGGTCGTGCTGACGTTAATCGGAGTTGTGGTCATCCAAAACACCGATGCACAGTACGTTGCCGCTATCAACCCACCACCAACCGTCGTCAACGCTGTCATACCCAGCCAAGAATCATTGGATGCAGGTGCGGCTTTGTACCGCGCCTCATGTCCATCATGGGAAAGTGACAATCAAGGTCGCTTTGTCGACCGGTTGGCTCGTACCCGCGATGAACAGCTTTTCGCAGCAACCCGCGACGGGTGGCAAGGCTCTGCCGCTTGTGACACCGCCTTAACCGATGCCCAACGTTGGGACATCGTGAATTACATTCGCACGTTTCAAAGACAAAACTCGTAACTTGTACTAAAGGATGCTCGCTATGCTTACACTCGTCTATAACCCACAAGATGCCGCGCTTGCCCAGCGCGTGATGCAGGACTTGAAGGCGCAAGGGTTTGCCTTCAAAGAAAGCCTAACCGCCGAAAAAGGCATGATCTTGCTGGCCGTCACCTCACCCGCTGCCAACGATGACGCGACTGTACAGAACGTGGTTATACAGGCGTTTGATAATAATCAACACGTCGTTCTGCTCACCGCCCAGCCAGCACCCATCCCCAAAATCATGAATCACCTGCGCGTGTTCGATTTCAGCAGCAGTTACCCGCTGCCAGCATTAGCTGAACATCTCCTCTTTCTCGCCTCGCCGGAAGCCGGTTCGCCGCTCAAGGTGCTCACGCCCAAGACCCGTGCAAAAAATCGCGGCATTGGCATTTGGCTCACGATATTGGTGCTGGTGTGGTTTGTCGTAGGGCTGGTGGTTGTGGGGGTCTTCCGCATTCAAGCGCCGGTTGAAGAATACAACACGGTGGAAACCGAATACGCCGCGACTGTAGCCAGCATCGTGCAGCAAAATCTACCCCGCTCGACGGAAGAAGCCGAAAACTTCCCCGCCACCGTTCAGGCCGTAACCACAGCGCAGCGTCCCGTCCTCATCCAAACCGCAACCGCGCTCGTTGCCCCGCGCCCGACCCGCAGCGGTTTTTCATACTGAACCACTAAACAGGCGCATGTAGTAGGAAACAAAAAGACGGCTTATCGCCGTCTTTTTCATGGATGAAAACTGAGAATTACAGGTTACGAACCAGGTTCGAGAAGATGTTACCGATAGCCGGGCCAAGCAGCGCCAGAATGACGATGACGACGACGGCGACCAGAACGAGGATCAAAGCGTATTCTACGAGACCTTGGCCTTCTTCACGGGGCATGTACAACATAATAAGAACTCCTGAATTGATTGAACGATCTTGATAATGTGTGGTAGATAATGACCACTGTTATCATCATACGAATAAATTAATTCTAAGTCAATATGGTGAGAATTAATTTACAAAATCTCAACTATTCTTACCCATATATTGACAACGTTAGCTGAGGTGCTGTCCACGCTGCCGCTTAATTTGAGAAAGCCTTTTTAGGCGTTCGTCCTCATAGGCTTGGTAAATCTTCGCTTTTTCAGTGACGTTCTTACCTATCCGAATGGCTTTAATGTACTCGTCCAAAGCCAACTTTGCCCGCTGAACCAATTCAACGTTCGGCAGGCGAACAATCTCTTGGTAGTTGGGGGAAAATCGTGCATTGGACATCATAGTAGCCCTCTCAATCACTCAGAATATCCTCAGCAGGAAACCATGACATCATCATATTCGAGTTATATCTGTAGGGGATGGGACAGGCGGTTGGAAAATGAAGGCTAACTGATACTATTGAGGAATAGGAAATGAGTCCTGTCTGAAAGAATTTTGACCTACAGGAGGTTTAGATCGACTCCAAACCTCCTGTAGCATCAATTTATACAGACTCTCGCATTTGGTAGTAACCCGTCGCGCCGCTGGGTCGTGTGTCGGCATATTGTTCAATTTGCGGTGTGCCGTCACCCTCGTAGCAGCGCACCGTAAAAATGTGCGAACCCGCTGTAAACAGCCAATCGTAACGCCAGATCACCCATGTCGTTTCTGAAATTGGCGAACGCAGTTGGGCTTCTACCCATTCGCCCTCGTCTACCCGCACTTCAACCTTTAAAATGCCGCGATCACCCGCGTGGGCAATCCCACCAATCGGAATAAGTTTGTCGCCACCTTCGGTTGTCACAACCGCATCCGCTGCAACCGTATCGACCACCGAGGTCGCCCGCATGATCGCATCTTTATCCCAGCCGCGACGCACCCACCAGCCTTCTTGCCAGCCTTCAACCACTTCAATCGTGGTAATCCATTTGGGCTGCTTCATACCGTAGTGGTCAGGAATGTAGATTCGCAGCGGAAAGCCGTGGTCAACCGTTAGCGGCAGCCCATCCCACTCGTAGGCCAAAATGACGCGCTCGTCATTATTAATCAAGTCCAGCGCCACGAACTCATCAAAGTTATCGACCGAGGTAATCTTGAGGTAGGTCGCGTTCGGGCTGACCTTCATATCGGCTACCAAATCCTTCAGCCGGATACCTGTCCAGCGCGTCGTACTGGTCAAGTCGCCACCAATGGGGTTAGAGATACACGCCAGTGTCACGAACTCATCGACCGGATCGTACTTCGCCTTCAGTTCAGCCAATGTCATGTTCATGGGCGCTTCGACCAAACCGCTAATCGACAGCAGCCATTCTTCCTCGGTAATACGGGGGGGAATCGTGTTGATGTCGATCCGGTAGTGTTGATCCACAGGGGTTAATTCCGGTCGCGTCCCCGGTGCAGGAACCAACGGGTCATCGGCGTTCGGCAGCTTATTCGAGGCAGACCACGGCTGCGGCGCGGATGACGAACCACTATTCAAAGCCACCTGAGCAGGTTCTTCGGGTCGCCGCAGCGCAGCACCCAACCCTGCCCCGACAACCGTGATAGCAGCCGTCGCCCCACCCAACCGCACGAGGAATTGACGGCGGTCAATCGGCTGCACCGATACACCCTGCTCCGGCTTATTCAGGTCAACGCCGACCATACGGGCATACGACCAACTCAGCAAGTACCCCCAAACTAAGAAACCCAGCATAATCCACACCGAGTTGACGAACGGCGATTGGGTCGAGTTCTTATCCACACTCGCGCTAATCAGCATCACCGGAATACCTACAATCAGTCCAGTGATTAAACCCGCAGGTTGATACTGTTCAGGTTTCAAATTCAGTAAAACAGCATATAAAATACCGGCGACGACCGCACCGGTAGCAAACATCCCGAGGATCGCGAGCGTCAGTTCCGCTGTTTTAGCCGCGCTCGAAAGTTCACCTAACTGAAAGGTTGTAATGACCGCAACAATCTGGTCAATGCCGAAGGTAATTAGGTCGCCGGGTGCAACCCGCCCTACCCAGTCGAACATATCGAACGGAACGAAAACCGTCCCTGCAAGCTGCTGCGCCAGATAAAACACGGCGATCAGCGCGGCAGTTAAACCGGCTCCAACGAGTACACCCGTCCAAACTGTTGGCTTATGACTTGAATTCATGGTATCCCCACTCGAAATTAGACTGCTTACATTCTAGTCGTCGATCATTAACAATCCATTACGCCAATTTTCCACTTTTGGATTTTTACCGTTGTTTGCTTACAATAGGGCTTAGATAAACTTATTCTGGGTACACTCATTAGGACTTATCACCATGATTATCGTTGATGCCCACGAAGATATTGCCTACAACGCGCTGTGCTATGGGCGCGATTATCGCCGCAGCGCTCTCGAAACCCGCAAGCATGAAACCGATCCCGCGCTCATCGCTCGCCGTGGCACGGCCACCATTGGCTTGCCGGACTCGCTCTTAGGGCGGGTCGCGGTCGTCTTTTCAACGCTGTTCGTCGCGCCGGACGACGGCAAAGAAAACCAAGCATGGTCGAGCTTTACCTATAAAACGCCGCAGCAAGCCTACAAGTTGGCTTCCGATCAATTAGACTACTATAACCGGATCGCCGACGAGAGCGACAAAATCCGGCTCGTCAAAACCACCGCCGATCTGGACGCGGTGCTGGAAACATGGGCCGATGGCAAAACGACCGCCGACCATAAGCAGGGTTTGGTACTCCTCATGGAGAACGCCGACCCAATTTTGGAACCCCGCCAGTTCGAGGAGTGGTACGAGCGCGGCCTCCGCATCGTCGGGCCAGCGTGGGCAGGCACACGCTATGCGGGCGGTACGGGCAACCCCGGCCCGCTGACCAAACTCGGCTACGAACTCCTCAACGTCATGGCGGATTTCAACGCGCTGCTCGATCTTTCTCACCTCGCCGAAGAAGCCTGTTTGCAAGCCCTTGACCATTACGAAGGTCAGATTATCGCCAGCCACAGCAACCCGCGCACCTTCAAAAACAGCGACCGTCACCTGACCGACATCATGATCCGCCAACTGGCAGAACGCGATGGTGTCATGGGTATCGTCCTCTACAACCGCTTCCTGAGTGATGACTGGGCAAGTGGTGATCCCAAGTCGAAGATACCGCTTTCACGGGTCATCGACGCGATGGATTACGTCTGCCAGCTTACCGGCAGCGCCGCGCATGTGGGCATCGGCACCGACTTTGACGGCGGCTTCGGGCAAGAAAGTATTCCCGAAGACCTCGACACCATAACCGATTTAATGAAGATTGGGGATGCGCTGAAGGCACGCGGCTACTCACCAGCGGATGTTGAAGCCATCATGGGCGGCAATATGCTCCGCAAAATCCGGCAAGTCCTGCCTGCCAGCTAGGTCATATTATGCCGCGTATTGCCCAATTTGGTATCGCCCTCGGTGCATTGGGAACAGTCCTCACCTTCATGGGGTTGTTCCCCGGTGTTACCGGCCTCAACCCCGCGCGGGGCATCGGTATCGTGCAAATCTTCACGGTACTGGTCGGCTTCACGCTGCTGATCGGCGGCGCGTTGGTTTACGCCAAGTTCACGTTTTACTTCGGCAAACCGGCTAACCTCGCCCAACAGATCGGTATCCGGTTAGCACTAACCGGTTTACTCTTTGCTGCTATGTCCGGCACGGCAGATGTCGTCGGGTTTGGCTCGCATATCAGCAGCACCAACACTGAACCACTTTTCGGCTTCCTACAAGCGGTCGGCATCATTGGCAGCTTCATTCTGGCAGCCATTGGTGTGTTGATATATGCCGTCAGCGGCAACCTCGACGATGATGCTTCCTAAATATCATCCGTTTTGTGGGGGCAGCGTCACCGGCATCATATGGGGGTCGGTCGGCGCATCCGGTCGCGGCGGTAAAGCTGGCGACGTGGGGTTTAAGAAATCGCTCAACAGGATAACAAGATCTTCTTCCAGCCGCTTCTGGAACTGCTTCAGGGTTTCCCCTGCTCGCTGCCCGTAGAGGGTATAGGTGAAGTTCTCGTAGATCATCTTGCCGCTGACCATCATCTCCGGTTCCCAGCGGTCGATGCGTACCCACTGCCCGTACTGGCGGCGGAATAACTCGAACCAGATATGCACCTCGCCGTGCCGCGCCCGCAGCCGAATATCCATCGCCAGCGGCAGCGCAGCCGTGCGGTCGTTCACCTTCTTACGAACCTGCTGGCTCAAGCCTTTGGCAACAGGCCGTAGTTGGCGCGTTCGCTGCTCCGGTGTGAGCTTTTCCAACCGCTGCACCACCCACTCCAGCCGCTTAATCAACTTCGGGGGCGAAACCACCTGCGTCCGGTTGATGCGCCCATACTTGTCATACTGCGAGATTTGGAACGCCTCGACATGCCAACCGGATAAATACTGGTCATTCACCCCTGCCACCAATTTGCGGACGTGCAGCGCACCCTCAGCGCCATCCAGCGGCAACACGCTGTTCTGGGCAACCGCCTGCCATTGCTGGTGCCGCCCCTGCAAACTGTTGGGGTCAGCCATCGGCATGTTGGCATAGGACGGCTGCCAATTCCCATAATCCGGTTTACGGGTAAACAACAGACGCAAGATGGTGTAAAGCAGTAGAAGCACCACCAGCAGCGCGATAACTACCCCGGTCAACAGCGCCAGTTGTTCCGGCTTGGAGGGGTCGATATTGAGCTGTGACAGAATCGGGTTAAGCAGGTTCTCGTCACCACTCACCGTTGAACCACCGGCTTCAGTCGTCGGCTCGACAGCGGGTGTCACTTCCGGCTGAGGTAGGTTCGCCGGAAAGGTAATGACAATACGAGCAAAGTTGTCCTGTATCGACGGCGTGCCACTTTCCTCGACCTCATCCACGCCAACCGCCGCGCGGAACGACTCCACCGCGTTCGGCCCGAAGCGATCATTCGGGAAATCCAATTCCACCGTATAGCGCCCGTTAGCTGCCAACGGTGGCACCGTCGCCGTAGCGATCTGTTCACCCGTGCTAATCAGGTTCAAGGTCGCGGTCGCGGGGTCAGTCGCAGCGCCGCCCGAATTCAGCACGTCAAATTTGACAATCGTCTCGCTAAAGTCGGGGCTAAAACTGTTCTGGATGAGTTGAATGGAATAGTCAGGCGGCGTGTTCTGTGCAACAGCAGGCGAAACCCAAGTCCTGAAAACGGATATGAGCAAGATACCGATGAGAGTGCGACTCAAGGCTTTTATGAACACGTTATGCACCGCCTGACCGATTGCTGAATGCGCTTGGCAATAACTATAGGTCTAAACGACTGGCTTTCCAAGTCGTTTGCCCACCGCCCAATATACCAGCACCCTGTTTTGTAATGATTGGTAATAAAGAATTGTCCGTTGGCTGTCCTCAAGCTGTCCGCTGAACACAGACTCATCACGGGTGAACATGAGACGCTGTAAGCATCGTTCGCGAGCTTACTGGAGAGCCGTCTCATGAAGAAGCCCGGTCCTTACCCACCGCTGCCCCCACCGCCTAGCGTCTAAGCGGCAGGCAGCACCATACAGGCTCATTTACCCAAATAAGTGAGCCTGTGTATCAGCCAAGTTTACTTTCGAGGTCATCAACCTGGTCGGTCAAAAATTGTCGCATCCCGTTATCCATTACAGACCTTGCCACTTCAAGGCCAGTATAAAGATAGGCTCGCGACTTTTCCAAGTTACCCGCGTGAAGTTCCAGATCAGTCAAACCTACTAAGACACTCCCTTTTTCATAGCTATTATGAAGGGTTTCCCAACTTTTAAGCGCTGTCAGCAGGTTACGCCGACCAGCAGTGAACAATTTCAGTTTTGCCTGTGCTAAACCTAATCCGTGGTGGGCAATGACAATGTAATGCGGTGCATTTGTATTGACAGCTTCCTTAAGCGACTGCTCATACCAATCCGCAGCCACCTCATAATCCTCAAGCTGATAGTAGATACCGGCCTGTTGATACGCGAGCAACGGGTACTGCCAAACATCGTCGGTTTGAGCCAGTTCAGCACGGGCGATTTCCAAATATATGATCGCATGATCCAGAAAGCGGTTATCCTCTGTAAGCTGGGTCATATAGATGTAGATGGACGCTAATGTATAGGCCGCGCGCCCCAAGCCGGAATGATTGCCTACCCGATACCAGTATGCAAAGGCCGTTTGCCCGTAACCGAGCGCAATCTGCGTTTTTGACAGCCGCGTATAGGCCGAAGCCAACGCATCGTATAAGTTCGCGCGTAAACCCCGATCTCTCACACGTGCTGCCGCATCAAGAGCTTGTTGAAGCAGCGGTTGGGTCACATCTTGTTCAAGGTCAAACCATTGCAGCTTAAAAATGCCAGTGTACATCGCCACCAGCATGTCATTAATTTCCCCTGATTCCGCACGCTCTAAACCGATCCTGAAAGCATTGCTAGCGGGTTGGTGCTGCCCACTTTTTAAATAGGCTTCTCCCCACCACCGAAAAATCGTAACTTGAAGTTCGTTATCTTTGATGTCCTGCGCCATCAGCAAGGCATCCATCAATAACCGCGACCATTGTTCGGTATGCGACAGGCTTAACGCGAAATAGGGGAAAACATGCTTGAGCAGCTCAAACGTCTGCCGAAATTCGTGTTCGCGGTTCAACCCTGTTTGTAGAAGGGCGATAAGGTCATTTTCATACGACATGAGGCGGTTGAGTGGCTCGTCACTTTTTTCGAAGTAGCGCAGCCAATCCGCAACCGATTGAGGGGAGACTCGAAAAGCCATGCACAATGCACCCTATATCTACATTGCCAAGAGTTGAGCATTGTAACAAACTCCGCCTAAAAGCAAAACAATCGTTTGATTGCTTTTAGGCAAATTGATAGATAGGTATTGCTTAACGCTTGCGGAAGATGCCGATTTGGTTCACGCCCATCGAAAGCGGTGTCAATGTCGTACGGGTGACGACCTGCGCCAAAGCGGGAATCCCGAACAGCCCGAATTGGACGATCTTCGGCAGTATGGGCAGGTACGGAACATCCCACAAGCCGTCACCAAAGTGCTTGACCAACTCGAAGCCTTTTTGCTCGCACCACGCCCGCCACTGCTCCGGCGGATGCACATTGATATGCGTCTTGTCCTTGCCGATGGCATCATTGTCGCGGTCTTTAAAGCGGCGCAGGCTGTAGCCGGGATGCGGGGTGGCGAATAACCATAACCCACCGGGTTTCAAGATACGGTTAACCTGCTGAATAGTGTTTTCAGGGTTCGGCAGATGCTCGACCAGATGCAGCGCGACCACCACGCTAAAGCTGCCACTCTCGAAGGCGCTCAGGTCATCGGCGCTCATCTGGAACGCTTCGGCCTTCGGCGCATTTTTAAGTGTTTGCTCGATGCTGTAGTCGATCAGGTCGATACCGACGCAGTGGAAATCATCTTGCAGCAAGCCCAACAGATGCCCTAACCCGCAGCCCATCTCCAGCAGTTTACGCTGGGGCTGACCCGGTTGGGCAGGTGGCGCATAACGCTGCACCAACGCGGCGTAGTAACGGCGGGCAAACCAGTACATGCTGTACTTGCCCAACGGACGATCCGCGTAATTCCACTTTTCGAAATATTCGCGGGTGTAATGTTCTTTGGGTGCTTCGGTTGGTGTCGTCATGGCATCACCGGTTTGATAGGGTCAGCCATCAGGTCAAATAAGTCAAACTGCATGTCCGGCAAGGATAATACTCCATAGGTATGAGAAGTCACGCGCGTGCTGTGAAAGGTATACAGCGAACCGGGGTTAATCACGCAGCCGTTCGCCACTTTGATGAACATCGGCACATGCGTATGTCCGACGATCAACACATCCGCATCCAGCGATTGCAGCATCATGTTCAACAGCGTGTTCGACACATGGTCACGATACAATCCCCAGATATTATTACCGGGCTTGCCGTGGCACATAAACACTTTGTAACCATCGTAACGCTTTTGCCAGTTGATAGGCAGGTCTTCCAGAAAATCCGCATTCGCCAGATCGAAGCCATACGCCCACTCGTCATGATTACCTTTCACTGTGGGAATGCTGCGCTGCCGGATCACCTCAACGACCTTTTCTTGCTCCGGCCCGCGCCCTACCAAGTCGCCCGCGCAGAGTATCTCATCAACATGATGATAGTTATCCAGCCGATCTAAGACGGTTTGGAGGGCGGCATAATCTCCGTGTATATCCGCAATGAGTCCAAGTTTCATCCTCTAACCCTAAAATAGACAGAATATGGGAATATTATAGTGTATGAATCTTAAAAAGACTGCCCTTTCTCATCTGAGAAATCATAGAATAATAGAGAACGTGAGTAAGTCGGTGGGGAGTAGACGATTATTTTCCAGCGACTTTCATCATCAACTGTTAACATTTGCGAAATACCGACCACATGAAAACCATCCGGCAACTCTCATCTAGCGCATTCTTGCTTCTGCTGCTCGCTCATTCCCAAGTCAGCCTCGCCCAAACGCCGCTGCCCGAATGCGATCAACGCCCGCATTTTATCGACCCGCCGTGGGTGAATGCCGAGTTCTACTGTGCCGAGTTGGTCATCCATGATGCAACGGGTGGTGAACTCGCTTTCACATCCCTCGCGCCCGCGCCCGACGGCAGCTTGTACGCCACCCGCCCCTTATCCGGCGAGGTGCTGCGCCTGACCGACAGCGATGATGACGGACTGCCAGATGCGCCGGAAGTGGTCATCCGTAGTTTGACGCTGCCAAACGGTTTGGCCTATTACGACAATGCCCTCTATATCTCCGGCGGGTCAAATATCTACCGCTGGGCAGACGCGCAGCTTGAAACGCTGGTGGATGACTTACCGGCTGGCGAAGGCTTCTGGACAGGGGGTATCGCCATTGGTGAGAACGAGCGTATTTACGTTGGGATTGGCGCGGCATGTGACGCTTGTATCCAGCAGGGCGGCGAACGGGGAACCATCCTCAGTTTCGCGCTCGACGGCAGTGATAAACAGGTAGTGGCTACAGGGCTGCGCCAGCCGAACGACCTGATGTTCCACGGGGGTGTGCTGTGGACGGTAGACAGCGCCCGCGATGACCTCCCATTGGACACGAATAACGATGAACTCAACCGTGTTGAAACCGGTGGGCATTATGGCTGGCCTTACTGCATCGGCATGGGCAACACGCCGGACATCGCCGGGGACTTTGACTGCGAACAAGCCGTACCGCCTGCCCTCACCTTCGCGACCCACAGCAACCCCCTCGGCATCACGGCATACACAGGCGAGGCGTTCCCGCATCTACAAGGGCAGCTCTTGGTGACGTTAGGGGGAACCAGCAACGAAGCGGTGTTGAACGGGTTCACGCTGGTCACGATTGATTTTGATGAGGCCGGGCAGCCTACCGAGCCGCACATTATCCTGCCGGAAGTGCCGGGGCGTTCGCCGCAGTGGAGCGGCATCACCCTGCAAAAGATGCACTATCAGGCCAGCGGCTTCTGGCAGCATCACCCGTTCGATGTGGCCGTCAGCCGAGAGGGGTGGATATACGTCAGCTTAGGCGGTGGGACGATCTGGGCGCTGCGCCCACGATGATTAACCTACCCTAAAAGAGAGTGTGCATTTAAATTCAAGTATGCTATCATGCCTATAGACTCACTTAACAAAACTAAAGACGTTGCATGACCCAAATTCTGCTAATCCGACATGCGGTAAATGACTTTGTGAAGACCGGCAAACTCGCTGGTTGGACACCCGGCGTACACTTGAACGAGGAAGGCCAAGCACAAGCGGCAGCCTTAGGTAAACGATTGGCGGATACACCGATTGACCATTTATACGCCAGCCCGCTGGAGCGTACAATGGAGACCGCAGAAGCCATCCGCCAGCACCATCCAAACCTGACAATACAACAAACCACCGAACTCGGCGAAGTGCGGTATGGAGATTGGGAAGGGATGGAGATCAGCAAACTGCTCGGTCGCAAGATGTGGCAGGTCGTACAGCAGTACCCATCGCGGGCGGAATTCCCGAACGGCGAAACCATGCGCGGTGTGCAAACCCGCGCGGTGAACGCAGTCGAAGCATTAGTCACCAAACACCCACGCGAAACGATAGCGATTGTCTCTCATGCGGACATTATTAAGATGGTGCTGGCACACTTTTTAGGGATGCACCTCGACGAATTCCAGAGGATTGTTGTTTCACCCGCCTCGATCAGCATGTTGTCTTTAGGATTTGGTCGCCCCTACGTTGGAACCATGAACGATATGGCGCATGTTCTGCAAATGGAACAGGAACGTAAGCAGGCTAAAGCAGCCGAAAAAAGCGCTTAACGAACCGTTGTATGAGCATGATTTATCAGCGAAAGATAGGATATGACCGGTAAAGAAATCGAACTCAACCCGGTAGACTTTATTACGATAGGCACAATTGGGCCACGAGGCCAGCGCATTTTCCACCTTCAAAGCGGACAGGGACGGCAGCTTGTCTCGCTCATCATCGAAAAAGAACAAGCCCGCGCCCTGAGCGAAGCCATCCGCGAAATGCTGGATGACCTCAACCGCCGCAACCCGGATGCCGACGATTTGCCGCCCGTGAACTTGACCGGCGTGGATATGGATCTGCGCGAACCGATTGAACCGGTGTTCAGAGTGGCACAGATGGGGTTGGGCTACGACGAAGACCATGACCTCGTGGTGCTGGTCGCACAAGAATTGGTTTCGACCACGGATGTTGACGAACTGAGTGAAATTGAGCCGGGGGTCGTCAAGCTGTGGTGCAAGCGTGACCAGATGGCGCTGCTTTGCGAACACGCGCTCGAAGTCGTAAACTCTGGTCGCGCAGACCCTAAACAAAACGGTCGGTTAGTCTATTACTGGTCATAACGTATGGATACCAATCCGAACCACGACACAGACTCGCAAAGGCTAACGAGCCAAACCGTACTCGAAATCTTGCAAAAGGGTGAAGTGGAATCCGAACACGGCATGATGCGTTGGAGTTCTAACTACACCTTTTTGCTGTCGATCAACCATAACGACACCAGCGTCATGGCTGTCTATAAGCCGCAAAAGGGTGAACGCCCACTGTGGGACTTCCCTGATGGGATGTTGTGTAAGCGCGAGGTGGCCTCGTTCGTGACCTCCGAGCAGCTTGGCTGGCAGATCGTCCCGCCGACGGTGCTGCGGCAGGGACCGCATGGCCTTGGGTCGATGCAGTTTTTCATCGACCACGACCCTGAAATGAACTATTTTGAGTTCGACGACGATAAAATCCCACAGATGAAACGCATGTGCGTTTTTGACATTCTGGTGAACAACGCCGACCGTAAAGGGGGTCACTGCTTGGTCGATAGTCAGGGGCATGTGTGGGGTATCGACCACGGAATCACCTTCAACAGCAGCCCCAAACTGCGGACGGTCGTGTGGGATTACGCCGGTGACTCCATCGCGGACAACTTGCTCGAAGATATTGAACGTTTATGCGTCGAAGTCGATAACGCCAAGAGTACCTACCGACAAGCACTGAACGAGTTAGTGACGGAACGCGAAATTCACGCTTTCCAAAACCGTATCCAAACGCTCCTCAGGACACGCAAATATCCTCAACCGGGGCCGGGCGGGCCGAACTACCCGTGGCCGCCGGTATAAGACCGTTAGGGTAATCCGCTTCATCAGGGGATTAGAAACCTTCTCTTGACCTATCGTTAAATAGAATTTGAGGGGTTTTAAATCGTTATCGGACATCTTTATCTGACGATCTGAATATGGAGGGAAGTATGCTGCGTAAACTTGGTTTAGGTTTGGTGCTGCTTGGAACGGCAGCAGTCATTAGTACATCCGTTTTTGCACAAGATGATTCTTTTAGTCTGACAATTATGCACACCAACGACGTACATGGTGCTTACGGTCCCTATGACGCGGGTTTGGATGCCGGAACGGACGGTGGTGCTGCCCGTCAAATGGCGGTTATTAATCAAATTCGTGCGGAAGGTGGCAACTCGCTTCTGTTGGACGGCGGCGACCGCTTTACAGGGACACTTTTCCACCAACAGTGGCGCGGCGAAGAAGCCGCACGCATCATGAACGCGATGGGTTACGATGTGATGACCGTCGGCAACCACGAATTCGATAACGGTGATGATACGCTCGTTAAGTTTGTGGACTCACTGGAGTTCCCAATTGTGACTTCGGATGTGACCTTCGGTGCGAATTTGAGCGAGAAGATTAAGCCATACGCGATTGTTGAAGTCGGGGGGCAGCAAATTGGTGTAATCGGCCTCACCCCGCCGGATACGGCTATTCTTTCATCCCCCGGCCCGGATGTGAAGTTTAACGACGACCTGATTGGCACAGTACAGCCGATTATCGACGACCTGACCGCGCAGGGCGTGAACAAAATTATTCTCCTTACGCATATCGGCTTATCAGTCGATGAAGCAATCGCGGCTGAACTGAGCGGTGTCGATGTGATCGTTGGTGGTCACAGCCATACACTCCTCAGCAACGCTTATACCGCTGCTGAAGGTTCGTATCCGGTCGTGGTGGCGGACAAGGACGGCAACGATGTGTATATCGTGCAAGCGGGCAGCAGCCTGCGCTATCTCGGTCGCCTGAACGTGACATGGGACGCTGAAGGCGCGGTCACCAGCGCCAGCGGTGATACGATCCTGCTCTCGCGCTATATTACGCCTGACCCTGACATGACCGCGCTGGTGGATGAACTGCGCGTACCGATTTCGGAACTCACCGCAGAAGTTATTGGTCAATCGAGCGTGTTCCTCGTGGGCGACCGCAGCGTTTGCCGCGTGGAAGAATGTAACCTCGGTAATCTGATTACCGATGCTCTGCGTGCCTACTCCGGCGCACAAATCGCCATTACCAACGGTGGTGGCATCCGTTCGAACGTGCCGGTAGGCGGGGACATCCCCGAAGACCTGAACTTTGCGGAGGCGCTGGATGTTACGCAGGGTGATGTGCTGACAGTACTGCCCTTCGGTAACGTAGCGGCCTACTTCGAACTCAAGGGTTCGGATGTGATTGCCGCGCTGGAAAACGGCGTGTCGCAGGTCGAAGGCGGCGCGGGTCGCTTCCCGCAGGTTTCCGGTTTACACTTCACATGGGATGGCAGCAAGGAAGCGGGCAGCCGGATTGTCAGCGTCGAGGTTGAAGGTGCGGACGGCACGTATGCGCCCATCGACCCTGAAGCGACTTATACGGTCGTAACTAACGACTTCATGCGGCGCGGTGGGGACGGCTACAGTGTGTTCGGCGAAAACGCTATCAACCCCTACGACGGTGGCAGTCCGTTGGACTTGGTACTAGGTGATTACATCAAGGCGAACAGCCCGGTCGCACCAGCAGTTGAAGGCCGTATCACCCGTGTTGACACCCCTTAAACGCTGGCAAATCTGATTGTTTACAAAACCGGCTGATGAACCAGCCGGTTTTTAATTTCGTCAATCGGCGCTTTAGGTTACAATGCAAATGACATTATCGCTTAATGGGGAGTAGTCAGACGTGGCAAGCGATCAAGCAAAGGAACTGCGTAAACGGGGGATTGCAGCCGCCAAGGCGGGAGAGGTTGAAGAAGCACGTCAACTGCTCCAACAGTCGCTGCGAGCCGAGCCACAAAACGAAGCGGCGTGGTTATGGCTGGTGAGCCTCGCACGTGACCAGCGCGAGAAGATGTTCTACCTGAACCGTTTGCTCGAAATTAACCCCAGTAATGACATGGGTATTCAGGCGTTGAAGTCGCTGGGGATGACGCGGGAACAACTGGCAGGTCAGGTGTCGTCACTGCCCTCGCGACCGGATAACCGTGCCAAGATCGCGGCTTCCGCGCAAACCCCCGGCATCCCTGTGCCGGATGCGAACCGTTTGCAGCAGGTCAGCGCCGAGGCCGAAGAAATGCTGACCGATTACCTCGATTTGGTCGCCAAGCGCCCGACGAGCCAATGGGTTGAAAAGACCAAAGGACGCGCCGGTGAACGTGATATTTGGGGACTGCGCGGGGCGATTGCGGGAGCGATTACGGTTGGCATCATCGTGCTGTTCCTCGCAGGGTACGGCATCGTGTGGAATACGCCAGCACTGCGCGGGTTGGTCTTTGTCCCAACACCGACGCTCACCCCGACGCGACCACCGCCTACGGTGACGGCTACACCGACCCCCGGTGATACGCCTACGCCTTCACCAACACCTCGCCTGACCTCTACGCCCAGCCCGACGGTACCACCGGCACTGCCGAACGGGAACGTCGCGCCGCCGATACCGACGCGCGTGTTTCCGCCAGCCTTCGCGAAGGGTGTGCAAGACTCGATCCAACTGATCGACCGGGGACGGTATGCCGAGGCGCTGCCGACCCTCCGCGCGGAAATCACGAGCGTGGCGAACAGCTTTGACCCAGCGCCCTATTACTTTACAGCGATGGCGCTCATCGGGGAGAAAGAATATGCCGAGGCCAAGCAAATTATGCTGGATGCCCAAGCACGGCTGACGGATACGACCGACCGGGACACGCGAGCCGTGGTCATCGGAGCGCTGGCTTACACGAATCTGCTGCTCGGGCAGCAAGCAATTGCCGAAGCGCGGAACAGCGAGTCCGGCAGCTTCTTCGCCGAGGCGGAGCAGCAAGCGAATGAAGCCATCGAAGCCTCGCCACGCTTCAACCTGCCTTATCTGACGATTGCGGGGACGGCATCGGTCAGCAGTAACTACACCAAAGCGCTCGAAATCCTCGATCAGGGTTTGGCCGTGCCGGAGTTAATCAGCGATGTGCAGTTGATCGTTGAAAAGGGCGATATTTACTTCGCCCAGCGGGACTATGACAAGGCCGATTATCAGGCGTATCTCGCACTGTATATCGACCCAACGACCGAGAGCGCCCACAAGCTGCGGATTAAGACCGCGATGGCAGAGGGTGACGCAGGGTTAGCCGTGCTCTACTCGCAAGCGTACCTGTTCTACTACCCCGGCAGTGTGGAGGGTTACGTGAGCCTCGCCCAAGCACGTGGGGCGGAAGGCAAGAACGACCTCGCATTACAAGCCTTCTCGCAAGCGCTGACCGGTGGCGAGGACAACGTGGACGTGCTGACGGCGCGGGCGGAACTTTACCTGAATAATAAGCAGTATAAGCTGGCGCAAACCGACCTTTCGAAGATTTACCAACTGACGCAGGATGACGAAGTACGGGCGCAGCGTATGTTAGCCGCGTTTGAGGCGGGCGACAGGGCGACGGCAGGCCGGGACGCGACGGCGCTCCTCGGCAGCGGGGTGATACCGGACGCGCAGATCAACCTGATACAGGTGCGTATCATGATCGACCGCGCACAGCCCGACGACACCGAAACCTACCAAGAGGCGATTGACCTATTGAGCAGCGCGGAGGGCTTACCCACCGAGCAGCGCCCAATCGCGGATGAGTATCAGGCGAAGGCAGCACTCGCCCTGAAGCAGTACGAAGCGGCCTTGAACGCGATTAATTCCGCGCTGGCAGCGGGCGAAACCGGAACCCGACATTATATTCGCGGCATGATCCTCCAAGCGCAGGGGCGGCGCGACGCGGCCTTTCGTGAGTACGATTGGGTGCTGACGTGGAGCACCGTTTACGCCTACCCGTTCATTGATGATGTGCGGGAACGGGCGGAGGAGCTGCGATAGACCCCCTCCCTAGCCCTCCCCCGTAGTAACAGGGGAGGGAAGGAGTAGACTCTAGAAAAGGCCATTCGGAAACGGGTGGTCTTTTTTGTTGGTTGAAGGTGAAAGGTTGAAGGTTAAAAGGCGGCTGTTGAAGTTGGCTTAATAGAAAGGCAGAGATATTAGCAAATTATAACAGTTGCATATTTTGCACATTTTGCACATTTTCCCGCTGAAATGTCAGGCGGGAAGTTCCCGTGCATCTGCCGAAGTGCGATTTTATGTCGGCGGGAGTGAGGGAGCGCGGCGCTGAAATGACACAAACATGGCGGATGGCTCCCGTGTAACCGCCGCCACAGGCAGTCCGGCGGATGCGCGGGAGAGTCTCGCCGAACAAGCAAAAGCGCAAACACCATAACAAAACGCAAAGACGCAAGGAAGCAAAGGCGCAAAGAGTAGTTTTAAGTTGCAAGTGAAAGCAAATACGGTTTAACCGCAGAGACGCAGAGGAATACAGAGAAAAGACAAAAGAAAAAAGCATTAAACCGCCAAGTCGCCAAGAGAATACCGAGATAAAACTCACCATCATTATAGAACAAAAGGGCTAAAATAGCAAGTTAGGGTTTGGTTGGTAGGACTACCTTAAGTGGTGGATGATTATTTTAAGCCCTCACCCTAAATCCCTCTCCCTCAGGGCGAGGGACTTTAAAGACTTTTATGGTTCATATTTGCAATGAGAAAGTAATCAATTCTGTTTCCACCGTTTAGTGTGGTGCTACCGTTTGGTTTGAAAACGGCTTAGGTTTCGGTTGGTGGGGGTTCGGGGAGGGGTGAGACTGCCAACTTTTGCAGGAAAGTTTCGACCACTGTATCCGGTTGGCGGTAGCAGAGGTCGGCGGGGAAGCGCACGACGACGAGGCCGTGCTGTGAGAAGCGGCTGTCGCGCCACTGGTCGGCGGCGGCAGAGTGTTGGTGATGCGGCCCATCGACTTCAAGGATTCCCCAACGGCCATTATGCTGGATGAGGAAATCGACCTCGCGCGTTTGGCGGTGATTCTCGGTATCGAGGCGAATCTTGGGGTCAGCGAGGAACAAGATACCCTTGCGGTCGAGGGCTTTGGCGATCTTCACTTCACTATGCGACCGCAGCGTCATGCCATGCCACGCAATCGCGCGGTATTCCGGCTGAGGGTTGGGCTGGCGCTTCTTATTGGGCTGGCGGGGTTTGGCGGTGGTTTGGGATGCGGCGGGGTTGTTCTTGATCGCCGCGCGTATCCGGCGCAGTTGGCGGCTTTCCGACAGCATAAACCCGATGACCGCTGCGATCAGCAACGGCGTGAGTTTGGCGGCTATATCCGGCAGCAGGTTCAGCAGGTCGAGCGCGGAAATCAACACGGCGGTGACGGCCACCGCGATCATCAGCCAGCGGCGAAGGGGATAGGACATAGCTAACCTCAGCGACAAAGCGGAAGACCCTATTTAACCACAGAGCAACCGTTCAAAGCAAAAGGCAATACGAATCGCCAAGAGCGCCAAGGGGATAGAGAGAAAGCAGAGAAAATTTTTACCACAGAGACACAGAGGGCACAATGGCACAGAGCAAGACGGGAGAGTTTTTAACGCAAAGGCGCGAAGGGGCAAAGGACGCAAGAGGAAATACAAAGAGATTTAACCACAGAGACACAGAGGACACAGAGCAAGACGAAGAAGATTAACCGCCAAGTCGCCAAGAACGCCAAGTGGATAGAGAAAAGAGGGAGAACCCCACCCTAGCCCACATCAGCACGTTCGCAGGCTCACTCCGCTGATAGCCGTCGTAACAGGGAGGGGAAACTATTCAGCGTCGAAGCGGGTGCCGAGCGCGGCGGGTGGATCCGAGCGCAGAAAGTTACGCGAGAACTTTTGCACCGGCTTGGGCAGCACTTGGAGCAGGCGTTCAATCGCGCCGCTGCTGACGAGTACCAGCGTGATAATCATCAACACCCACGGGATGCCGTTGAGGATGACGACCGGAATATCGAGGTTCGCCGACCGCTGAAAGACGGTGGCAAATGCCCGCAGCGCGGCGAAAAGATATGCACCCAGCACCACGCGGAAAGGATGCCAGCCGCCGAAGATGACGATAGCGAGGGCAATCCAGCCATCCCCTTCCATGCTGGGCGGGGTCGTCCAGCCCGCTTTGACGCTGAGGGAATAGGCCGCACCCGCCAAGCCGACGAGCGCACCACCGACGGCAACATAGATATAACGGGTACGGTTGACCTTCGTGCCACGGGCGAAAGCGGTGGTCGGGCGTTCACCAACGGCACGGAGCGCCAAGCCCTGACGGGTGCGGAACAGCCAATACCAGATGCCGATGACCAAGATATAGCTGAAGTACACGAGGATGGTTTGGCGGAAAAAGATCGGGCCGAGGATCGGAATATCCTGCAAGATGGGAATGGGCGCTTTGATGATCTGCGGGCCGACCTGACGGGCAACCGGCTCGCCGAGGAAGGTTGCCAAGTGTGCGCCGAGCAGCGTGAGGATGAAGCCGATGGCAACCTGATCCTGCTTGAGTTCGATACCTGCCGCCGCGACGATGAGCGCAATAATCATACCGACCAGCATCGCCGCCAACAAACCGACCGCCAGCGCGAGATCGGGATTGGCTTTTGCCAGCGCGTTATGGGTGGCAAGGGCGGCAGCGAACCCGACCATTGCCGAGAGGATGATGCTGCCGTCGAGCGACAGATTAACCACACCAACGCGCTCGGTAATGGTTTCGCCGAGACTAGCGATGACCAGCGGCGTGGCGTTGGCGATAATGCTGCTGAGGGTATTGAGCAGTTCGTCACTCATTCGGTCACATCTCCAATAGCGCGCTGATTATCGACGGTAGCGGTGATCGACATTGGTATGGGTGTTTCGGCTTTGGCGCGGCGGTCTTGCAAGCGCTGGCGCAAACCGTTAAACAGCAGCACGACCAACACGACGGTATCCTGCATCACGCCTACCAGCGAGGCATCCAAGCGCAGGTCGATTTTGAGTTTGGCGCTGCCACCGAGCAGCGTGGCAAAGATGAAGGCGATGATTGGAACCCACAGCACGCGCATCGACACCAGCAGGACGACCAGCAGCGCCAAGAAGCCGATGCCGCCGGAAACCAGCGGGCGCAGGTTGCCGAAGGTGAACAGGACGCGGTGCGCTCCGGCGATACCGGCGATGAGGCCGCAGAGCATGAAGGCGCTGAGGGTGCTGCGCGAGGTTGGCACACCGAGCAGCAGCGCGGAACGAGCATTTTTACCGGTGGCCTTCAACTGCAAGCCCCAGCGGGTGCCGCGTAAGGCAAGCCAGATGATGATGACGACCGCGACCGTAATCAAGAAAGCGAGCAAGCTGACGTTGACTTCCCGCGAAATAGGGGTGAGCAGTGCATCAAGGGCGAAGGGTGCCGTGCCGCGCGAGTTGCTGGGGTCTTTCCACGGGCCGGTAATGATGGTGATGGCGATCACATTAGCGAGGGCGTTGAGCGCCACCCCGCCGAAAATTTCATGTACACCCAAATAAACTTTGAGGACTCCAACTAACATCCCCCAAATCGCACCGCCGATCATGGCGACGATGATGGCGACTGGAACGAGGAACGGCGGCGGAATCGGCCAATACAATGCGACACCAGAGGCGAACACCGCGCCCATCACAATTTGACCATCGACACCGATGTTCCACAGACCGGCGGTAAAGGTGACGACGAGGCCGATGGCGGCAAGGGTCAGCGGTATCCACAGGTTGACCACGTTGCTAGCGGAAAGGAGATCAGCAAACGCGCCCGACCAGAGTTTGGAGGCGACGGCGATGGGGTCGGAGCCGACGAGGATAATCAGCAGCGCCGTGACCAGCAGCGAGACGAGGATGGGGGCGACACCGAAGATGAGGCGTGTGCGTAAGGATTGGTCTTTCATGCGTGCTGCACCTCAAAATGTCCACCGATGAGCCGACCGATTTCGTCAATGGTGGTGCGTCCCGCGTCCGGTATCTCGAAGAACTGACCGGCGTAGAAGACCAGAATACGGTCGCTGTAGGCTACGAGTTCGTCCAAATCCGGCGAGCTAAAGAGGATGGCCGCGCCACGATCCCGCCGTTCGAGCAACTGCTCCCAAATCCAACGTGCCGAGTCGACATCGAGGCCGCGCGTCGGTTGTTCGAGTGCCAGCAAAATGGGGGACGGAGGCATGAGCGCCATCAACACGCGCTGTTGATTACCACCTGATAGCTGTTCGATCATACTCTCAGGGCGACCGCGCACATCGTAGAGCTTGATCTGCGCCTCGCAGTGCTTATGGGCGGCTGTCCAGTCAATCAGGGTGGCGTTTTCGGTGGCGAGGGCAACATGCTCGGTGAGCGTCAAACCCTCGACCAGTCCTTCTTCCAAGCGACCCGCCGCACCGAAGGCCACCCCTTTGGCGAGGAAAGCGCGGTACGACTGACCGGTGACATCTTCACTTTTGAGCCGGACGCGACCACCAGCCGTTTTTTGTAAGCCCACACAGGCGCGGAGCATCAGTTCCTGCCCGCTGCCATCCAACCCGGCGAGGCCGATGACCTCACCGGCTTTCTGGCGCAGGCTGAGGTTTTCGATGTGTACGCGGCTGCCGCGAATATTGACATTTTCCAGCACCAGCGCGTCCGGCGCGTGTACCAAGTCCAGCGGCTTACGGGTTTGTGGGGCAAGCTGCTGCCCGAACATCATGGTGACCAACTGGGCGTTGGTGGCGGGCATATTGCGCGTGCCAACCAGCCGCCCGGCCCGTAACACGGCGACCTCGTGGCAGAGCGCGATAACATCTTCCAGCTTGTGGGAAACCAGCAGCACGGTTAGGCCGTCTTTGCTGGCGAGTTCACGGAGCGCGTCGAACAACACCTGCTTTTGCTCGGCGGAAATGCCGGTCGTCGGCTCGTCGAGGATCAGCAGCTTCACGCCGAGCGTGAGCAAACGGACGATTTCCATCTGCTGGCGCTGACCGATGCTCAACTGCGAAATGGGCATATCGGGGTCAAGCTCGAAGCCGAAGCGCTGGCTGATCTCACGCAGTTGGCGTGCAGCCGTTTTACGCGGGAGGAACACGCCATCCCCCCCGCCGTAAATGAAGTTTTCGAGGACAGTGAAGGCCGGAACGTCCAGCGGGTCCTGCTGCAACATGCCGATGCCGTTGCGGATGGCGGCTTGCGGGCCGGTGTAGGCGACGGGGCGGTTATCAATCCAGATTTCGCCGCTGTCGACGGGTTGAAAACCGGAGAGGATTTTCATGAGCGTGGATTTACCCGCGCCGTTTTCGCCGAGGATACCGACGATGCGCCCCGCGTGGAACGTCAGGTTGATGTCGTTGTTGGCGTGTACCGCGCCGAAGCGTTTGTGAATATGCCGGAGGTTGACCTGCATGGTTAAGCCTTATGGGTTTCAATGCGCGTCATTTTAACAACAGGGTTCACAGGGCGCAAAGAGACAAGGGCAACGAAAATGTTAATCTATTACCGCACAAAATGTACAAAGACAAGATTAACCGCAGAGACGCGGAGAACGCAGAGGAATACAGAGAGATTTAACACGAAGGCACAGAGCATTTTTAACCGCCAAGTCGCCAAGAACGCCAAGTTCAATACAGAGGGAAGAAGCGATAGAGGTTAGAGTTCACCAGCCACCCAGCGGGCGAGGACGCGCTGCGTGGGCAGAAAGGCGAGTTCGGGCAGGCTGCCGCGTGTGAACCACGCTGCGGCTTGGGCATCATCCGCCGCTTGCAGCTCGCCACCGATGACCGAGGCGGCGTAGGCAATGACCACATCGGCGAGGCCACCATCGTCGGGGGTGTGGAACACGTCGATCAGGCGGTCAACGCGGACATCAAGATTGGTTTCTTCCAGCACCTCGCGGCGGATGGCGACGACCGGGTCTTCGTACCACTCCATGAAGCCAGCAGGGGTGACCCACAAACCTTTCTTGGGGTCGTTGGCACGTTGAACCAATAGCACATGATCGTTCTGCACGATGAGCGCCAGCACCGCGACGGCAGGGGCAAAAAACACGATATGCCCGCAGGTGGTACACACCGGACGCTCGATGCCGAAGCGTTCGAGGAGTTCGGTGGGCGAACCACACAGCGGGCAGTAGTGGTTAACCCGTTCGCGGCTCATGGGCGGTTACGGCGGCGAACAATGGTCGTGCCAACCGCCAGCATAAGGAATACCGCGCCCAGCACAACCAACACCAGCGGCAGCAAGGCCGTTGTCGATACCCGTTCGCGTTCAACCGGCGGCACGGGTGTAAAGGTCATCATCGCGGTGGGCTGCGGCGTGCTGGTGGATGTCAACGTCGGTGCAACCGTATTAGTGGCCGTCGGGGTATGTGTGGAAGTCGGCACAACGGTCGCGGTAGGTGCAAAGGTCGCGGCGGGCTGTGTCGAAGCGAAACCCATGATTGCAGGCGTGGTTGCGGTTTCCGTCGGCGCGATCATCATGGATGACATGGCATCATTCGAGTCGGCGGCTGCGGCTGGCTGATCGGAGGGAGCAGCGCCGCCCATTGCGCCGGTTGGCTGCACTTCAAAAAGCTGCGTCTCAGTCGTTTCGGTCGGTTCGGTGCTGCGTTCCTGCGACGGGTTGGGCGCGGCGGGAACGGCACCGTACGTATTGCCACTGTCCTGCCCGTCCTGCGGTTCTTCCGCGTCCGGTTGGAACAGCGAACCGATGCCCACTTCGTTGGTGGTCGTCGACTGCGTGACCACGCCATCCTCTAAGGTTGCCTCAGCCTCTTGTTCGAGAATGGTGGGGGCAGTAACGGGCGCAACATCCACCGCCAGCGACTCGGCGGTCGCGGTCGTATCCGCTGATTTGTCGAGCGTGGTGGCCGTCGTGGTGCCGGCATCGGTTAGCATCACGGCGACCTGTGCCGCATTTTCGCTGGTGGGTGCTTGCGTGGTATTGGTGAACAGATACGCGCCCACGGCAAAAAGGATAATCGCGGCGGCGGTTGAGATAGCACTGAAGGCGGCGCTGGCGAAGAATGACGTTCGCCGTGCGTAACGGGCATCCAGTGTAAAGTCGCGCGGCGCTTTACGCGGCGGCAGGTTATTCAGCAGCGTGACGGTCGCTTGCAGTTCTTCCAACTCCGAGCGCAGTTCCGGCTCGGCTTGAAGGCGTGATTCAAGATCGGCGCGTTCGCTGTCGGTGAGCGCACCGTCGATATAAGCAGAAAGCAGGTCGTAATCCAGATCAGTTAGCATGGTTGAGTAAGACTACCGTTAATTCACGACACATTAAAGACGATAAACCGAGGGCAAAAGTTCCCGAACATTTCCTAAGCAGTTTCGAACCCCTGCCCGTGCGCGGCTGAGGCGTGATTTCACCGTGCCTAAGGTCGCGCCGGTGATCTCGGTGATCTCCTGATAACTCAAGCCTTCGACATCGCTCAGGACGAGTACCGCCTTTTGGTCGGTTTGCAAACCGCCGATGCATTGTTCAATCGCGCGGGCGAGTTCGGCCTGCTGGGCGGCCTGCTCCGGCGTGGCGCTGTCGGCGGCCAGCGGTGGGCCATCGTCGGCATCCGCACCGGGTAAATCCTCTATCGCGGTCACGGGACGGCGCTTCAGGCGGCGCAGTTCGTCGTAGCAGGCGTTGGTGGCGATGCGGAACAACCACGCGCGGAAACTGCCCCCACGGTAGGTATCCAAGCGTCGGTAGGCCGCAATAAAGGCATCCTGCGCCGCGTCCGCAGCACTTTCCGACTCACCGAGAATGCGGTAGGCAATTGAATAGACGCGATCCTGATAATGCAGGACGAGATCATTAAACGCAGTCATGTTCCCACGCACGGCAGCTTTGATCAGCGCGGGTTCATTTTGAAGTTCGCTCGCCATTGACAATCCGTGTCAGAGATTTTAAGATAAATACCATCAATCTAAACAAGGTGCCAAACCTATTTTAGATGCATTTAAAAGCCGATGTGGTGAAATTGGCAAACACTACGCACTCAAAATGCGTCGCTCGAAAGGGCTTGTGGGTTCGAGTCCCACCATCGGCACAATCAAACAGTCCATCAGGGCTGTTTTTGTTTTCCGGTAAGCATGTTAATCGCTGGCATGGTGAAAATCAACAGCAAAAGCGAGGGCGTAGGTAAACCGTCAAGTCGAAGATTATTGAACCGCAGAGACGCTGAGAACGCAGAGATTTGATACCTACTCCACCACCGTTGTCGCTTGCGGTACAAGTTCGCTGTTGAGTGACCAGTTCCCCGCCAGATCAACCGCCCACACCGCGAAGTCGTAAGTGTTCCCCGCGCTGCCCGTGTAGAAGCCGCGTGTCTGCCCTGTCTCCAGCCACGGCTGCCACTTGCCGCCGTTAATCCGCACCCATACCAGATAACGGTCAACACCGCTGTCGTCGCTGCCCGACCATTCCACCGCGAACGTGGTTGGGCTGGTGGGGGGTAAAGCCGTCATGCTGGTCGTCGGCGGGGCGATGTCGCTAATCGGGTCAACCGTGGCGCGCGGCGCGGGTGTGCCTTCCGGCGTGGCGGTCACTGGCGGGGTAAGCGTCGTCAGCAGCGCGGGGTTGATCTTCTCGACGAGGATCATCGGTGCGCCAGCGATACCCGACAGTTCGCCAGCAGGCAGGCCGGGGAGGTTATCCGCCGTCAGCGGTTGCAAGCCAATCGTGTACTTCCCGTCGGTCGGGATGAGTTCGTAATCTTGGTTAGCGATGTCATAAAGTTGGGCTGAATCCCCAAACGCCGGAACATCCAGCTTAAGCTCGCCCGTGGTGCGGTTCCACATCACGAGGATTCGTTCGCCAGTCGTCGGGCGGTCAAAGGAGACGAGCGTTGTACCTTCCTGCGACTCAACATGGCCGTTAGTGAAGGGAGCTGTGCCGAAGATTTGCGCCATGCGATAGTACGCCCCCGCGACCGGACGCGGCGACCCCGGTAACGGGTGCTGGCTAAAACACGCTTCCCCGCGCTCATTGCGGTACAAGCCGAATGCATCACCGGCGCACATCAAACCTGTCGCGCAGTATTCGCCGTTGTGGGGTGGGAAGTCACCACCCTGATTGCCGCAGTCATCGTACAACTGGTGGTAAAACACCACCTCCGCGCCGGAAGCCCACGCCAACACGGTACTGGCGACCCAGAAGTTGGCCTGCTGCTGCATGGTGGCACGGTACTGCCGCTCAGATGGTATCGCGGCTGTCCACACCGGCCCCGGGTAATCATCCCACGCCGGAACACCGCTCTCGTTCAGCCACACCGGACGGTTGAGGCCGTACTTCGCCAGTTCGGATTCGATGCGGTTGACAACCAAACCGCTGCGGCGGGCGTAGGTGTAATTGTGAACGGCGACCTGATCCATGTACCAGTTGTAAGTTTGGCGCAGCGGATCGCCCGAATAAATCGCCAGCACCTTCGCCAGCCAGTCATCTTGGTCAGGGTTGCCGTAAGCGAGGCCGCCGAACATCACCCGCGCGGCGGGGTCGGCTTGGTGGGCGACGAGATACGTCACCTTGAGCAAACGCGCGTACTGCTCCACGCCCGCTGACCAGAACATCGTCAAGTCGGGTTCGTTCCATGCCTCCCAAACAGATACGCCCGTTCCCACCGGCCAACCGAGCGTCGTTGCCAGTAACCCGCCGGGTTTGTAGCGCATCACAGCGTTATACACGAACACCGCCCACGGGTTCGCCGGATTAGGCTGCTTACCGGGGGCGGGAATGTCTGAGCCATCGCTAAAGGCAGGCGCATTCAAGTTTTGCACCCCGCCGCCCATCGCGTGAAAAGCCGGACGACCGAGCAGGATAGCGTTGATGGACAGGCCGTGTTGAATATCCTGCGTCACCAAGCGGTCATACCCCGCCCAGTCGAATACCCCCGCCGCCCGTTCGACACGATCCCAATACAGCGGCCAGCGGTTCCACGCCGCGCCGAGCAAGGTCGCACGCTGGTAGCGCAAATCGTTGGCGGGATGATCCAGCGAGCTGATGAAGGAGATGCCCATGCGCGTGGCCTTCAACGCCGGGAGCTGCGGCTGGGCAGCCAGCGACGAGGCTTGCAGCAGAATCAGACACAGGACGAACAGAGTATAGAGTTGGCGCGACCAGCGAAGGGACATAAGCGCAGTGGTTATTGAGCCTCACGGATAATGGGGAAGTATAACCGGAAACACGTTCCTTTACCCAACTCACTTTCAACGACAATTGTGCCTTCGTGGAGGGTGACGATCTTGTGGACAATCGCCAAGCCCAACCCCGTACCCTTGCTGTTGATCATACGCGCGTTTTCAGCGCGGTAAAAGTTATTGAATATTTGGATGCGGTCATCGGGTGTCATGCCGATACCGGTATCCTGAATGGCGAACTCAACCTGCCGCTCGCTTGAGCGTGTCATCATCGTAATTGTGCCGCCGTTGGGCGTGTAGTTGATGGCATTTTCAAGCAGGTTGGTCAATGCGCGGTCGAGTTCATCGGCGTTCGCCAGAATGTTCGGGAGCGGTGATTGCAAATCCAGTTCTAATTTTAGGTTTTTCTTTTCCAATGAGGCGTGGAACAGATCACCCAACTTATTCGCCAGCAGGTTGATGTTAACCGCGTGGCGAGCGACAACCGGCGCATATTGCAGCCGCGAAATCGTCAGGATGTCTTGAATTTGCTTGTCGAGCAGCAGCGTTTGCTCTTTGATGAGCGCCAGTTTGTCTTTGTGCTTCTTGGGGTCGTCAATCCGTTCCAACAGGTAGAGGCTGTTGTTGATGATCGCCAGCGGTGTTTTGAAGTCATGTGAAATCGTGTGAATAAACTCGCTCAGGACGGTAACACGTTCTTTTTCGAGCGCTAGTTCCAGCGCCTGCTGGTCGGCACGCTTAAGCGACTCTTCAATCTGCTTGCGACCTGTTATATCTTGCAGGACACCCGCCACACCCATGATTTCGCCACTCGTGTTGCGATACGGCTGACCGAGTGAATAAAGCCAATGCACCCTAGCCTCATTACTTTGATCAATATATCGATACTCGGCCTCAAAAAAACCGGTTTTCTCGATCATCCGCCGGGCAGCCTCTAACAATAGATGTTGGTCGTCAGGGTGAATAGAGGTGATAAACGATTGATAAGATTGCTCGACAGGCAGTCCACTCAATTCCAGTACATCATTACGATTAATGGTATCGGTCTGAATATTCCAATCCCACGAGCGCATATGAGCGGCTTCAAGAGCGAGGTTCAAGCGTTCATCTTTATCAACTAGGACTTGTTGAGTCTGCTTCTGAGCTTGGTGCTGACCGAGCATCGCCCCGTACAATCGCAGGAGTTCAAGCTGGTAATCTTGCAGCGGCTCGTGATGCAGCAGGTTATCCACCACCAGCCAGCCAGTGATTTGCTCGCCTTGTAATACCGCGCCAATCGCGTTCCAGCCCTGCCCGATGATCTCGCCGTTGTCCCAAAGAGGCGTATCCCGCAAAAAGCGAACGTGTCCCTTATCTGTAAACCGGTTGAGCGTTTCTGTCCAGTCTTCGAGGGTCAGCCGGATGAAAAAGTTCTGTTCATTACGGATGTTGCCCTCTATATCCGTGCCATAGCTGCCGCGCAGTTGGTTGGAATGCGGCTCGATCACGAACCATGCCATCCGGTCAAAGCCCAAACGCGACTGTGCCAAAACCACCGCCTGACGATATAAGTCATCCAGTTTATTCACGGACGAAAGTTCAATCCCGACCTCATGCAGCGCCTTTAAGCGGTCTTGGAACGCCTGCGCCGTTTGCTCGCTGGCACGCAGCGCAGCTTCCACCTTTTGCCGCTCCTGTATTTGGCTTTCGAGTTCGGCATTGTGTAAAGCAAGCTGTTCTTCGCTTTCCTGAGCACGATTGATAGCCGTCATTGACGCGCGATTCGAGAATGCTAAAAGAGTCGCCGCCACGAAAAAATAGATAGCCTCTGAGCTTAACTTAAGCAGCGCGTCAACGGAGGTGTAGGTGATGGTGTGGGTCGGGTCGTAAACATTGCGTAAGACGAAAAACATGCCTGCTCCCAACGACAGGAACGCTACAAAATAGCTGACCCTGCCCCCCAGCAGGAAACCCGCCAGCAGCACCGGAATGATGTATGCGCTGAACGCCGCCCCGAATACGCCGTTGCCCCCATCCACGACGTTCGGTACGGTCGTAATCACCCACATGCCCAAGATAAAAATATAGCTGGCCGTTCGCACATACCCGCGCCGCGCAATGAGGTTCAAAACCGCGGACAGCACAACCGCCGCCAACCCGAACAGCGCCACATCGAGGCGCATAGCGACCAGCGCTGTAGCGCCTGAGTGTACGATGGCGATAACCACAATGACGATGGTAATCCAGTTTAGTAACCGCAAATGACGGTTCCCCAAACGCGGTGGAATATCCAACTGAGCAAACAGATGAGAAAGTATTGAAAACATACTGGACGATCTTCACTGCCGAACGTTACAAGATGTTACATAGTCTCATTTTATGTTACTCAGACTTCAAAACAAAGTAATCGTAAGGATTTAGCAAGACATCTCAATGCTTTATTAACACAAGCAAACGAATGGATTTTTGCACGACGGCTGCAACACGCCTACACTTGATGCAGTGATGGAAGGGGTAGGAGTCTGTATTATGGTGAAGCGCATGATCGGGGTGTGGTTGCTGCTGCTAGCGGTCGTGGGTTGGCTGCCAGCATCCGTACACGCGCAGGACGCAAATTGGCAGGCGCAGCTTTACGAGCCGACAACCGGCACCCTCACGACCATCGACAGCAGCGGTCAGGTCGCCGACTCGTTCACCCTGCCCCTCGCTGCGGGCTTCGACCACTTTCCGGCGCGGGTCGCGGTCGGGCATGGTGGGTCGCCATTGGCCTACGTCGCCTACAACAGTGTCACCTTTCAGGGCATGTTGATCGTCAGCCAGCGCGACCGCTTAATCGCCCGTTTCACCCTACCCCTGACGACCACCACCAGCTTCGAATACATCGCCGACGACTCGGCGTTTAATGACGACAACACACGTGTCGCCCTCGGCTACAGCTTGGAAGGCGGCGGCTGGGGCATCGTCGTACTCAACCTGCTCACCGGCGCGGTCGATTACAACCTCACGTCAGATTTACCCGCCGTCACCACTGCTGGCATTCCGACCTCGGCTGGCCTCACCCCCGTGATCCGCCGTTTCAGCCTGCAAACCGTGACCTTTAATCTGGTGTTGGGCGGCGCGGCATCCGCTGGCGAATTCAAGGCGTACGACTGGACGGTCGATAGCAACGCGCTCACCCAGAACCCGATCTTCACCAGCCTCGACAGTGATCGCCACGCCGCCACCGACGAATTGGTGATGACCACAGCGGATAACCGCCTCGCCAATCAGGCCGCCAGCTTCCCCTTCTTCCAAGCCAACAGCCTACAAGTCTACGAAACGCTCACCGGCGCACGCTTCCCGTTTTTCAACCTCGCGGATGCCACCCTGCAAACCCCGCGCTTCATCCAGAACGGCGAGCGCGTCCTTGTGGATACCGCCACCGCTGACGGTCGCTATGCGTGGACAGTCATCGAACGCAGCGGCGCGGTTGTGGGTACGCTGCCAACGGTTATGACGTTGAATGAAGTTGAAGGTGTTGGCGATGGTTTCGTTTATACCACCGACACTTTTTCCCCCGGTGCGCGAACACTGGTGTATGTCGATACGCGCGGGGGGTTGAATGCCGGTGTGCCGATTTGGACGAGTGGCGCGGGTGAACTGCCGCTGCTGGTGTGGGCGGGCAGCACCTCGATCAGCGTCCAGAGCATCTCAACGACTTACACCGCATGGTCACAGTTGGCCGCGCCGGTCTACGCGCCGGGAAGCACACCCATCATCGCCCCTGCCCCCGACCAACCGCTGCTCGTCAGCCCGTCGGACATCGCGACACCGGAAGCCACACGCCGCTTGAACGCCATCTTAGCGCCGGGGGGATTAGCTGTCATCCACACGACCGATGGCAGCCAGCTCAACGTACGCTCCGGCGCAGGGACAGGTTACCTGATTGTCGCCAAGTTAGGGGAAGGCGCACAGGTCACTGTCACCGATGGACCCATCGCCGCCGACGGTTTTACGTGGTGGCAAATCCGCACTGAAAGCGGTATCGCCGGCTGGGTGGTCGAAAGTGTCACCGATGGGGCGCAGCGCCTACAAACGCTGCTGCCCATCTAACTTAGTGAGACGACCACTTATCCTCAGGGAAACCGGCGTGCATATTTTCCCAGCGGGCGAGTGTAAACAGGAAATCCGAAAGCCGGTTGAGGTAATGCACGACCAATTCGCCCACCGGCTCCTGTTCCTGTAAGCCGATGACCATCCGCTCGGCACGGCGGCAAACCGTTCGCGCCACATGGATATTGGCCGCCACGACTGAACCACCCGGCAGGATGAAATTTTTCAGCTCCGGCAGTTCGGCGGTCATCTCGTCAATCGCCGTTTCCAACCACGCGACGGTTTCTGCGTCCATCCGCACCACCCATTCCGACTTGGCATCCAGCGGTGTCGCTAAATCCGCGCCGAGGTTGAACAACTGCCACTGAACCCGTGCCAGCCATTCATCCGCGCGGGTCTGCGGATGGTGTGCGCGCGCGACTCCTAGCACCGAGTTGAGTTCGTCAACTGTGCCGTAGGCTTCGACTCGCAGGTGTGTTTTAGAGACGCGCCCACCCGAAAAGAGACTCGTTGTCCCATCATCGCCCGTTTTAGTGTATATTTTCATATGTACATCACTGCTTTACGACTTGCATTCTCAGAACGCCTGTGCTAAAATAATAATCCATATCCAATATGATAGCAGGAAAAAAATAAAGTGGCAGAACCAGAACTGAACGAACTTGAGACTGAAACCCCGGCAGAAGATAGTCCCAAAGAAAAGCGCGGTAAGAAGGGTCTGACCAAGAAAAAAGAACGCTCAGAAGATGTGAGCAGTGGCGATGGCACAGGCCGCATGAAGGCGCTGGAAGCCACACTCGCAGACCTGACCAAACGCTTCGGTGACGGCACCATCGTCCGTTTGGGCGACGCGAACCACATGGCGGTTGAGGTCATCCCCAGCGGCTCACTCACTGTCGATATTGCGACCGGTGTCGGCGGTATTCCGCGCGGACGTATCACCGAAATCTATGGGCCGGAATCCAGCGGTAAAACCACGCTGTGTTTGCACGTCATTTGTCAGGCACAGAAGCGCGGCGGCTTGTGCGCGTTCGTCGATATGGAACACGCGCTTGACCCCAGCTATGCCGAACGCATCGGCGTGAATGTGGACACGCTCTACATTTCGCAGCCGGATACCGGCGAACAGGCGCTGGAAATCACCGAGTCGCTCGTCCGCTCCGGCGCGTTGGATGTCGTCGTGGTCGATAGTGTCGCCGCCCTCGTGCCGCGTGCTGAAATCGAAGGTGAAATGGGTGACTCGCACGTCGGTTTGCAAGCCCGTTTGATGAGCCAGGCGCTGCGTAAGCTCGGTGGCGCAATCAAGCATTCGAACGTCACCGTCATGTTCACCAATCAATTGCGTGAAAAAGTCGGCGTGATGTTCGGTTCGCCGGAAACCACGTCCGGCGGGCGGGCGCTCAAATTCTACGCCAGCGTCCGCTTGGACATCCGCCGTATCCAGAGCATCAAGCATGGTGAAGACACCATCGGTAACCGGACGAAAGTGCGCGTGACCAAGAACAAGGTCGCCGCGCCGTTCCGCGAAGCCGAATTCGACATCATGTTCTTTGAAGGTGGTATCAGCAAAGCCGGTGAAATCATCGACTTGGGTGTCGAACTGGGTATCATCGAAAAGCGTGGTGCGTTCTTCCGTTACAACGATGGCTTGCTCGGTCAGGGTCGTGAATCCGCCAAGCAGTTCTTGTTGAATAATAAACCGGTCAGCGACGAGATTGAAGATGCCATTCGCGCTCACTACAATCTGCCGTCCGTCATGAACAACGCTTAATACAGCCAGCAGCTATTTACTTCAAAAACGCAGGGTCACACACTCTGCGTTTTTTGTTGGTCAATCCATGTAACCGGAGGGCATCACCATGCCGACCTTCCAATCTGACCCCAAACTTGAGCAAATGATCGACCGTTTACTAGCTGACCACCCGATTGCCAAACGCGCCAAGATGTTTGGCTACCGCGCTTATAAAGTAAACGGTAAACTTGCGGTCGGTCTTTTCGATAATGGCATCATGATGAAAGTCGGCGCACGGCGCGTTCGAGAACTCACGGGTGAAACCGGTATCCAGCCCTTCGAACCTTCCGAAGGCCGCGCGTGGAAAGAGTGGATACTCGTCACGTCTGATTTCGACAGCCGCAAATCACTCTGCGATGAAGCCATCGAATACGTACTTGAGGAAACATCTTATGAGCGAACATCGTCATAACCCCGACCAAAAAGCCAAGCTCGACGACATGCTGTTGGGGATACCGGGGGTAAAAGCCAGCAAAGGCTTCGGCTATCCGGTCTATACCGTCAACGGCAAAATCTTTGTATTGGTGGGCAGTAACGGTGTCGCGGTCAAGCTGCCAGCGCCCCGTGTCCAAAAACTGATTGACCACCGCACCAAACACCCGTTCAAAGTTGCCGAGCAAATCGTCTGGCGGGAATGGCTGTCCATCCAACACGCCGACGCGGAGGACTACGAGGGTGAACTTGAACTGTTTCAAGAAGCGCTTGAGTACGTCGCCAGCAAATAGACAAGCATCAACCATCATTTCCGAGTAGAATATATGTGTCAGATTATTTACCGTAGGTTCAAGGGAGAACGCGGGTGAACGACCAAGCTGAATACTACAACGAAGAAGACGAGGCAATCGAAGCCTACTGCGTCCGTTGTAAAGACACAATAGAGATCGAAAACCCCAAAGCCGTCTGGACGCGGCGCGGCATCCCCGCCACCAAAGGCGAATGCCCCGACTGCGGCGGCACGGTGTTCCGCATGGGGCGCACCGCCCTCCACAGCGGCGAATCGCGTCCGGCAGCGGTGCAGGTTGCCACCAATACCCGCACCAAACTGGCGCAGGATACGGCTTATATCAACTTCACCGAAGCCGACTCGGAAATCGCGGAACAGCTTGCGGACGATTTGCAAAAAGCCGGTATCGCCATCTGGCTGCACGACAACGGCAGTGAGGATGTCCATTGGGCCGGTGGTGTACACCCCGCCCTCAGCGAGTGTTCGCGCATGGTGTATGTCCTGTCGCCGCAAGCACTCTACAGCGAAAGTGTCGAGGCAGCGTGGAAGTTCTTCAAGGGCAAAGGCAAACGCATCGTCATCGCGCAGCTTGCCCCGGTTGACCCGCCGGATGCCATCCGTCGCAGCCCGCGTTTCGACCTCGCGGCGGATTACCGCAGCGCCTTCCGCCAGATGATCCAAGCCCTCAGTCAATAAATCAGAACTTGTCACTTTGGGGCGAGGCGTGCCTCGTCCTTTTATGCCCCTCTCTCAAAAAAGGACACTAAAGTTTGTATATTCAAACGCAAATCGCTTGACGACGACAAACATTTGTTCTAAAATAAACTTGGTGGTGGTAACAACGTAAGTGATGGGTGCGATTTTGTGGCGCGGACGAGATGTATCTCGTCCCTACACTCTGGATTCTGTTTGTGTTAAAGCAATGAGTTTATCACTTACCCTGTGACCACTATCATAAACTTAAATCTCCGCATTAATCTTGGCGTTCTTGGCGGTTTAAATGAATGGCTCTGGCATTTGCATTTGACTAATGACTGTCGACTAAAGACTACTGACTTTTGGCAATCTTGGCGGCGGCACACCTTTTGCCAAAATTGCAGCAACTCCAGCCGAGCAATCCGCCGAAACTGCAATAAAACGCTTCCGAATTTGCAGAATTTGAAGAATTTTGCGAATCAAAAACGGCGAACCGGTGTCCGCCGTTTGATAACTTGTTAATCGTGAAGTCTGTTAGCCGTTACCCGCCGAAGCCGATACGGTGTTTTGTAACCGGTCACGCGCCACGATAGCCGGGGTAAAGTTCGGGTCAAGCCGTGCCGCTTCCATATAGTTGGAGAGGGCGCGGGTCAGGTCGCCCTGCCCTTCGCGGGCAACACCGGCGTAGTAATAGGTTTCTTCGATGTATTGTGAGGTGCCTTCTTCCTTCAATTGGACGTGTACCAAATCCAGCACATCTTGGTAGCGCCCAACCGCGTTGTAGGCTTCGTACGGGCCGAATTGATACCACAACATGCGCCACGGCAAACCTAACTCACGCGACTTGTCAAAGGCCGTCGCCGCGTATTCGTAAGCCTTCGGGTTGTACGCCGTCGGGTTCAGCTCGGCAAGCTGAACGTAGTTCGAACCCATGTTGAACCACGCGAACTTATCCGCCGCGTTTGCCAGCGCCCGCTGCCGGTTCAGTTCCAGCGCGTTCAGCGTGTTCTGGATCGGGTCAGCGTTCGTGCCGAGCAGGGTCATCAGTTCCTCTTCACGGCTAGCGCTGTAGAGGACGATATACGTGTTGTTAAAGTGCTGCCAGAATTCGTCGATATGGTCGTAGCTGTAAGCCTTATTCGGGCCGAGATAGCTGTCGTAGCTGGTGATGATCTGCGAGGCATCATCATAACCCACCATCAACAAGTAGTGTCCCATCCAACCCAAACGATCCGGTTCGGGGTCATAACCCGCCTCGATGATGACGGGGAAGTTATTCGAAAGCAGGGTCTTAATCGTCGTCAAATCACCACCCACACGCACAATGGCACGGGTCGCGCTGCCGAGTTCCGTGTTGACGTAAGCCACCATCTGCCACGGGCTGACGTTACCGTCTTCCGAGGTCGGCTTCAGCCACGATGCCGCCGGATTTTGGTCAGCCACGCCGCCAAAATACGTCAAGCCCATCGTCAGGGTCGCGGGGCCGCAGTTGTTCCACTGCTGGGGGATATGCTGAATGCCATTGAGTTTGTAATTACTGGGGAGTGCGGTCGCGTCTTGGGCGTTCGCCACCGCGACAGGCAGGCCAACCAGCAAAATCAGCAAGAGCAAAATACGCTTAAGGGACATTGTTCTTCTTCCACACTATTGCACCGTTAGAATGCATTATAGCACCCCCATATCGGAATTGTATCGACGCGGAAACTACGATTACCTGACGTAATGGCGTAGAGCAAGCATCGAGTAAGCGATAATGAAGACATCAGCTTGTAGGTAGCATATTGACCCTAAATCGCCTATACTTTAGCCACTCAATTATTTCCAACACAACGACTGCATTTTCAGGAATCTTTTGTCATGCCAGATTCGCTCATTGGTCAAAAGATAGGGAATTTTCAAGTAGAGGAGCGCCTCGGTCAGGGCGCGATGGCGACCGTCTATAAGGCATTCGAACCCTCGATTAGCCGGTATGTAGCGTTGAAGGTCATTCGGTTGGATGAAGGCGAACACGAGGAATTCAAGCAGCGTTTTGCCCGCGAAGCTGAATTTATCGCCAAACTCGAACACATTCACATCCTGCCGATTTACGCCTACGGCATCAAAGACGAACTGGCCTACTTAGCTATGCGCTGGTTGAAGGGCGGCTCACTCAGCGAAGTGCTCAAGCGCGGCGCGATCCCCCTCGACCGTACGGCGGTTATCTTTAGTCAAGTCGCTCAAGGGTTGTCCTTCGCCCATAGTAAGGGCATCATCCACCGCGATTTGAAACCCAGCAATATTATGCTGGATGATGGTGGCTATGCGTATTTGACCGACTTCGGGCTTGCCAAGCTCACCGAAAGCTCCGGCGAAATTACCCGCAGTGGCACCATCGTCGGCACACCCGCTTATATGTCTCCCGAACAGTTGCGGGGTGAACCGCTTGACCACCGCTCGGACATCTACAGCCTCGGCGTGATCCTCTATAACATGGTCGCCGGACGGCTGCCCTTCGACACCAACACGGCGGATCTCATTTCGATCATCTACCAGCACCTTGAAAAGCCGCCCACTTCCCCGCGTGAATTCAACCCAAATACACCGCCGGAAGTGGAAGCCGTCATCATGAAGGCGCTTCAAAAAGACCGTACCGCCCGTTACAACACCGCCACCGAAATGGCGCAGGCCTTGAATATCGCTGTCGGCTTACCGGCGGGCAGTTCGACCCATCTCCAACCAGTTCATCCGCTAAACCCCCACGCCGCGCCCAAAAAGGTGAAACCGGCGTATCTGCTCTTAGCCAGCGCCGTGTTAATCATCCTCAGCATCGTCTTAGTCGTCGTCACACGCACTATCGACACCGCTAACACCCAACAAGCGACTCAAACCGCACTCGCCGCGCTCCCACCGCTGGATACGCTGATCGAAACCGGAAAGAGTGTGCTTTCCGAAGAAATCGTACCGGACTCGGAAGCTATCATCGAGGCAAAAGCCCGCCTGAGCAGCAGTGGTTTTATCGCCTACATCGCCTGCACCCAAGAGACCGCTTTCCATGCAGGCATGGCGCGTGACCTCAGCGACCTCGCCCGCAAAAAAGGCTTGAGGTTCCGTCTCTATGACAGTGAAACCGATTCATACAAACAACAGGCTCTGTTCGACACAGCGCGGGCAGAAGGCGCAGCCGCCATGATCGTCTGCCCGCTTGATATTTCCCTGTTGGAAAACGGCCTCGCTAAAGCGCATGAGGCGAATATTCCGATTGTGTTTCAAGCGAACGACTTCTTCGGCTACGGTGCGGTACTCGTCGGTGGTGATAACTATCTGCTCGGCCTCACGCCCGGTCAATTCGCCGGACAACTCGTGCGCGACGAGATGGGTGGCACAGCGCAGGTCATCATCCTCGATTACGCCTCGCGTGAGGATATTGTGGCACGCGCGAACGGGCTGGAGGAAGGGCTTAAGGAATTTGCGCCGGACGCGACTGTCATCGGTCGTTATACAGGCGCAACCCGCGAACTGGGCAAAGAATCCGTCGCCAAGCTGCTGGAAGAAGGGATTCAGTTCAACTTTATCTTGAGCATTAACGATGCCGGTTCATTCGGGGCAATTGACGCGATGGTCGAGGCGGGGATCAAGCCAGACGAAGTGACCATCGTCAGCATCGACGCGGAACCACTGGCACAAGAATACATTCTCAAAGATTATTTCATTCGCGGGTCAGTCGGCTCATCCAACGAACAGCTCGCCGAAGGCATGATGGATGCGGTCGTCAACCTACTGGCGGGCGAAACCATCGCCGAAAGTATCATCGTGCCGCCCAAAGAAATTGTCACGAAAGAAACATTGGAAAAGGGGAACGTGGTAACGGGTACGCCGTCCCCTAGCCCACAGGCTTCACCTTAATCAACTCCGCCAAGTTATGACCCACGATACGGTATTCCGTACCGACCTTGAGTTGGAGCGGGCCGTTAAAGGGGGCGAGGTGGATGATCTGAAGGTGCTTGCCGGGGGTTAAACCCAACGCAGCCAGATATTCCAGCCGGTCTGATTCGCGGGTACGCACGCGGGTAATTTCGAGGTCGATTCCCGCCTCAGCCGTCGAAAGCAAGCTGTCGTGAAGCACGGTCAATGTGCCATCCACCGAAGGAATAGGCTCGCCGTGCGGGCATTGAGTCGGCTTGTGCGCCATCTGGTACATGCGCTCGACCAGCACCTCACTCAAACCCTGACTCATACGCTCGGCTTCTTCATGAACTTGATGCCAACCGAAGCCCATCACATTCACCAGAAAAACCTCGACAATACGATGTGAACGCAACTGCTTGAGCGCTTCTAACTGCCCTGCTGGGGTCAGGCGAATACCTTGATACGGCTCGTGTTCGAGCAAGCCGCTTTCTTTGAGGCGCGTCACCATCCGGTTGACAGCCGGAGGGCTAACGTCCAGTAAATCCGCGAGGGCTGATGTACCAATATAACTGGTCGGGTCATCGGCACGGTCGGCTAAACGGTATATCTCCGCGAGGTAATCTCGCATGGTACGGCTAAGATCGCCGAGGTCAGAGGTAATATCACCAGCCATGTTCAAGCCTATTGATGAGACGTTCGGGCATTCCAAAACCACGCATCCGCTTTTGAACCATCGCCACATCATACGGAATACGGCGATGTTCCCAAGTGTTCGTTTCAACGTCCAGAATGGCATATGCCGCGTCGGGGTTCTG
The DNA here is from genome assembly GCA_020161935.1 of Chloroflexota bacterium. GTDB lineage: Bacteria > Chloroflexota > Anaerolineae > Aggregatilineales > Phototrophicaceae > CFX2. The sequence continues at coordinate 11,319 of JAIUNI010000020.1, read as the reverse complement.
ATCACGCGGTTGACCGACGCTGCCGGGGTTAATAATCTGGCGATGCCCATTGAGCTGGCGCACTTTGCGGTACGTGGGCGGGATCGCAGCCGTATCACCGTCATCATTCACCATTTCGTAGATGATGGGTTGGTGCGTATGACCGACTAAACAATAAGGCGTTTCAAAATGGGGGAAGTTGAGCGTCGCGATCAACGGCTCAAGAATGTATTCCCACACCGGTTCGCGCGGGCTGCCGTGTGCCAGTGTAAAGTTGCCAATCACAAAAGTGGTGGGCAAAGCATCCAGATATTCGATATTATCTTTGGTCAGGGTTTCGCGTGTCCAGTTGACCGCGACCCGTGCGTCCGGGTTGAAGGTGCGAATGTCGAGCCGTCCCAGTGCCGCCCAGTCATGGTTCCCAGCGAGGCATAAGTGCGGTAAAGTGCGTAACAACTCCACGCATTCATTGGGGTCTGGCCCGTAGCCGACAACATCGCCCAAGCACCACACATAGTCCCATTGGTCTTTGGCATCCGCCAAAACGGTTTTGAACGCTGTGAGGTTGGCATGAATATCAGAAATGATGAGAATACGCATGGTTAGTTCCGCTATTAAGACACTCAAAATACCACTTGCATCTTACCATGCTTTATAATGTGGTGCGAGTTTAAATCCCTTAATTGTCATGCATCTTACGAAAATTTTATCCATCACTTGTCATCGCCTCATTAAGCCCGCTTGGCTCAGTCTATTTTTATTGGGTGGCTGCATCCGTTTGGAACCCATTTCGACCACTGTCGGAACACCGATAACCACCCCAAACGCACCAGTACAAGCAACCACCACGCCGGATTATGGATGGACGGATGCCAAGTACGTCATGCAAGGGGTATGCTTCGAGGCAGCCGAACAGTTGCTTGATAACGGCTACACCATCCGCAGTGCCGCCGAACTGGAACGCTTCTACTCCCAAATTGACCTGCGCGAATACTGCGAGCAGCCCATCCAGCGCGAAGCCTACCCTTTTACTGCCGGTGATGTATTGGTGGGCGTGTGGAATGCCGCCGGTGGCTGCACTGTCGACCACATTGTCCAAGCGGTTGAGCGTGATTCTTCAACGCGGCGTATCGCGATCCGTTTACAACTCGCGGCTTCCGGCGATTGTCCATATGAACTGATCCGTCCCTTCTGGGTGGTCGTCCATAATGCAGAGGGATACGAAGTTGATATTGAAGTCAGCCGTCCGTAGACTAAAAACATATTTATTAAAATGTATCTCGTGGTATAAAGACTAGCAGAGAGTCATCTGCCGAGGCAACTATGGATCAACGAGACGAACGGATTATGGTATCGCTGGCGGAGCAGTTCGCCCCCGCCCTACTGCAACTGTGGGATAAACGCGGCACGTTTGATGACCGCCTGCCGCGCCTTGCACGCGGGTTAGCCAGTTACAATATCCTGATTTTGATGGCTGACCAGCCGTATTCCCTGCAAAGCATCAACCAGAACGTCGGCACGCTCATCCAGGATTGGGCGAACCTTTACCTCACCTTCTACAAACGGCTGTGTCAGGATTTATTCCCCTCATTCAACCAAGTCAGCGTTCATTCAACGGATGATCGTTGGCCGGTCATGATCTACCTTAAAGGAACAGCCACGCCTGTTATTCAACGCATGGCGGGGTTTATCACGCCGTATATCGTACAGCGCCAATTCAGCCCGACGGTATCCGAGGTCGAATTATTAGGACTAATGGATTTGATTTTGGATGAGCTAGAGGCGGGCAACCTCCCACGCGATGTTTACAAGCATCTTCGAACGGACTGTATCGACATCGTGAAGCAGATTTTGGCGACCCCGGTACACCAGCTTGCCGTGACCGATTTCGACCGCAACCTGTTTAGCGATAGCCAGCGCCTCGTGCCAGTCGCCGCGCCACCGCCGCCCACCGTACCAGAAGCCGCGCCGTCAACACTGCCCTTCCAGGTGCCGCCAGTGCGTCAGGCCGATACGCAGCAGTTGATGACCACCGATGTCATGCCAACACCGCCGGGCAACGACAAGCCGCTTCCACCCAAAACCGTCGGGGAGCAAGCGCGGTTTTCATTCCCCAACCCACTAGCGGGGCTGCGACGTGATAAGGGGAACACCAAGAAGCTGCCACCCCCTGTACCACCGATTCCCGATAAAGAGTCGTAATTCACGGGTTGTTTACGCGCGGGAAAAAGTGAGCGGCAGTATAATATGCAAATCGTGTTTATGCCTGCGATAAGGAGTTCAAACGGTGCGCCGAGCTAAAATGATCTTGTTACTGATGTGTGTTTTGCTGGCGCTGCCATTGGTGCTCGCCGCGCAGGACGCGACTTCTACACCCGACCCCTTTGCGCCACTACTGGAAACAACCGCCACCGTAATTAGTGGCGACATTATTCCGCTTGAAACAGTCGCCCCAACCGAAACGCCGCCGCCCACCGCCGCGCCCGCGTCACCGATTGAGGCGGAAGCGCTGGCGATCTTGACCGCCGCGCGAAACGACCTCGACATTCTGGTCATCCAGAACATGGGCGCTGACCGTCCCGTGGGTTGGACAGGCAGCGGCGACGTGATGAATATCCAGCTTCCGATCCTTATCCGGCTGGATTTGGAACTGTTGGCGGGTCAGCTCATGGGGCCAGATCAGCGTCCGGTCGGCTGGTTCGGCGCGGTTCCCAGCACGGCATTTGCCATCGCCCGTGATATTCGCCACGATCTTGAACTGCTCGCCGATCAAGTCAACCCTTCCAACGTGCGTCCACCGGGTTGGGTCGGCGCTGATCCGGTCATCCGCTGTGACCGCAGTATACAGACCCTCGTGTTTGTGCTCGAACGCACATCGAGTTATGAACTGGGTGTAGACCCGCTTGCGCCGGACTTCTGCCGCCTCGCCGAACTTCAAGCAACCGCTTACGCCGAATCCAACCTGCTGCCAAACCAGCGACCGGTCGGTGGTGGCGGGGTCGTCAGCAGTGGTGGCATTCAAATCATCAGCCCCTACGCCGTGGCCTTCCTTGACCGCTTTGGTCGGCGGCCCACCGGCAGCATTCCGGTCGGTGAACCCATCACACCCGTCGCCCGCAGCTATACACAGTTCTCAAAAATGATGCTGGTACGTGGGAATGGTTTCTTGGTGTTCATCGACTACAGCGCATCCTCCATCAGCGAGAACCAGTTCGCGGCGCTGCCGGATGTCAACGGCGTGAGTTCGCAGTTCTCATGCACCGCCGAATGGTGCAAGTTCGTTCCCTAAACCCATGACGACGCAGCGCTTATTCATCGCGCTTGACCTGCCGGACGCTGTAAAAGCGCAGTTGAAGGCGCTGCAAACGGGTGTACCCGGCGCGAAGTGGGTGAAGCCGGAGCAAATGCACCTCACACTGCGTTTTATTGGGGATGCGACAGAAGAACAATCTAAGCAGCTTGAAATGGGGTTGGCTGAGATTAAAGCCGCCCCATTTTCGTTCCAACTGCAAAGGGTTGGGCAGTTCCCGCCGAAGGGCAAAGCGCGTGTCTTATGGGTCGGCATCTCGCCACTTGAAGCGATCAACGTCCTTCAAAAACAGGTCGAACAAGCGGTGACGGCTTGTGGGTTTGCCCGCGCCGACCATCCTTTTGCTCCACATATCACACTTGCCCGCTTTCGAATGCCGCCTCCCGTTGACGAAATGACTGCCTATTTACAGAAGCATACTGGCTTCACGAGCAGCGATATTCACATCCGCCACTTTGCCTTATATGCCAGCATGTTAACGCCCAGCGGCCCAATCTATCGCGTCGTCAAACAGGTGGATTTGGCTTAACCGTTAAGGCTATAAGCATCATCCCCTAAAAATTGGGTGGGCAAGCGAAACGCATTCCCCGCTTATACTGTCACTAAGCCTCACACCACAAGCAGCTTAAAGTAGGACATAACGATGCTTCAAACCTATACAGCCACCAATGGTCATCACACGCCTAACCATAACAATCACCAGAACACCATCAACACCCTAACTACGGCGATGCGCGAAGCGGTCGTGATCGATGACGTGAAGTTAAAGCTGTTGCTGGCGGCGCTGCTGGCTAAAGGTCACATCCTGCTCGAAGATGTACCGGGTTTGGGGAAAACCCTAGTCGCGAAAGCACTGGCGAAAAGTATTCATGCCACATTTAAGCGCATTCAATGTACGCCCGACCTGCTGCCCGGTGACATCACAGGCGGCGCGATCTACAACCAGCGTGAACAGCGCTTCGAGTTCTTGCAGGGGCCGATCTTCGGCAACATCGTACTGGTAGACGAGATCAACCGTGCCTCGCCGCGCACCCAATCCAGCTTGCTCGAAAGTATGGCGGAAGGTCAGGTGACGAGTGACGGCACAACCCACGAGCTGCCCACGCCGTTCTTCATCATCGCCACCCAAAATCCGGTCGAAATGGCGGGTACGTTCCCCCTGCCGGAAGCCCAGCTTGACCGTTTCATTGTAGCGATGAATCTCGGCTACCCTACCTACGAGGAAGAAATCAGCATTCTGGAGCGTGAAGAACACGCCAATCCGCTTGATGGAGTGCAAGCCGTGATTCAGCTAGAGGATATTCTCCGGCTGCAAGAGGCCGCAAAAGCAGTAAGTGTCGTACGCCCGTTAAAAGAATATATCGTGCAAATCACCACCGCCACCCGCACCCACGCTGATGTGGTCGTTGGGGTCAGCCCACGCGGCGGGGCGGCATTGCAGCGGCTTGTGCAGGCATTGGCGCTCATTCATGGGCGCACCTTCGCCACGCCGGACGACATCAAACTGGCGGCTCCTGCCGTCCTCGCCCACCGCTTGCTCACCCGTGACCGACGGCCAGAAACCGCCCAAAGCGTGATCGAACAAGTGCTGGCAGAAACGCGCGTGCCGGTCGAATAAGGGGTTCTACCTATTATGCCAACATCTCGCGCTTACAGCTTCGTGGCGGCATCCCTCATCATTTATCTCTTTGGCAACCAAACACAGGTCGGCTGGCTGTATGTGGTCGCGGCGCTGCTGTTGGGTGTCGTCGTTGCCGGATGGTGGCTCAACCGAAACAGCCTCAAAAACCTGAGCGGCAAGCGGCAGGTGGCGCAAGCACTGGAAGATGACTTATACGAAGGTGATGAAGTCCATATCACTCTACAACTTGAGAAGCAAAAAGGCGCAGCCAGTTCGTTAATACGGATACAAGAAGTTTGCCCACTCGCCGCGCCCGACAGCCCGCAGCGCAGGACACAGCTTTTTATACCCATGCTGGCGCACGGTGAACCCGCCACCTTCGAGTATCAGATCACGGTTGATCGGCGTGGTGTCCATACCTTCCCGCCCTTAGTCAGCGAATCACGCGCACCATTCGGCTTCTTCAAGCGCAGTGGTGTACTGGATGTGCCAACAAAAGTGCTGGTCTATCCCGAAGTCCGCCCACTGAAACGGCTGGAACTTCTCGACCGGCAGCTTTCGGCACAGGTCGCGCGTCCACGAGCGGGTGTCGGCTACGAGGTGATGGGCGTTCGTCCCTACCGCCCCGGCGACTCGCCCCGTCACATTCATTGGCGTTCGGTCGCGCGGACGGGAACACTCGTCAGTAAAGAATTCGCCGATGAAGCCCAACCGGGTTTAAGTCTCATCATTGATGTCTTTGCACATCCATACCCGACGACCGAGAGCAAACACACCCCGTTCGAATGGGCGGTCAAAGCGGCTGCCAGCATCGGCGATTACGCCCGCACACGCGGCTATACCCTACACTTGATGGGTGATAACGAAGTGTTGGCAACCCCGCACGGCGCAGTCAATGAAATGGCGCTGCTCCAATATCTAGCAAAGATACAGCCGACTGGTAAACGCAGCTTGACTCACGTGATCGGCGTTCAACCAACACAAAACTTTGCGGCGGTCATCCTTCCCTACGCCGATAAACAGGTCATTGAACCGTTAATTGCCATGCGTCAGCGCGGCATTGAAGTCCTCACGGTCATCATGGATGGCGCGAGTTTTCCAGTGAATAGCGTCTCATCTGCTGCGATTGCGGGGGCGCTGCGGTCAGCAGACATCATGGTACGCGAGCTAACATTCGGTGACGATTGGGCGGGGCAAATCCAGTGACAACCTTCAAAACTGTATTTCGATATGGCATATGGGCAGTTGCGATCCTCGCCGTAATTGCCTTTATGGTGAAAACCGACTTCTGGATATTCGGTGTGGCCGTGCTGGGCTTGGCTTATCTTCTACCCCGCCTCCGCAACCGCGAAGGTCGCTTATTCGAGCCGGAGCATTCGGCGCGCCTGCGACAGCTTGCATTCGGGGCGCAGGTCGTCAGCATTCTCGCGCTGGCATGGCCGACCCGCCTATGGGTCGTCGCATTGATTAGCATCGCTATACTCGCGTTCGGTCACCGCACTGCCTACCGGATGCGTGAAAAACGGTCGAAGTGGGTGCGCGTCCTCACCTTCATCGGCTTACACGCGGTCTTCGGCTGGATGTTCGTCGGCATGTTCAGCGGTCAACCCTATCCGCAGGCACAGGTCGCAATGCTGGCGATGGCAGTCGTGAGCTTCGAACTTTACCAGCGCTTAAACCTGTTTTCGGGCATGGGCATCGGCCTCATTAACCTTTATGTGGCGGCAACCCTCAGCCGTGACGTATCCTTCGCAGCCTTCTTGTTGGTCTACCTCGCGTTTCTCTTGGCCTTCCTGTGGCGCTCGGATACTGAAGATGGCCTAAAGGATAACCCGATTGTGCTAAAGCCAGTCGTCAGCACAGGCACTCGCCCATCTGCCTTAAGCCAAATTGGGCGTTCGTGGGGGCGCTTCGCGGTACTTGGATCGCTCTGTGTCGTCGGGGTGTTCATCTTCACGCCGCGCTTCGCAGGTTATCCGATTGTGCCACCCTTTTCGATTCAACTGCCGATCAATAAGCCGCCCTCGTCACAGGTGATTAACCCCGCCATTCCACTGTTTAAGGCCGAAGGCGCGTACAGCAACACTAGCGAGAGTGAGGAATATTACGCGGGCTTCGATCAGCAGCTTGACCTGAGTTATCGGGGTCGCTTGAGTGACACGATCATGATGTATGTGCAAAGTCCGGCATGGAGCTATTGGCGCGGTTACGCCTTCGACTACTACGATGGGCGTAATTGGAGTGAATCCAATGACGCGCTGCGACCGTATCACGCAGGGCGCAGTGGACGTTTTGTGCTGGATAACGATGTCCGGGAAAAGACCTTTGTTCAAACCTTTTACATCGCCCACGACATGCCCAACATCCTGTGGGCGGGCGGCACACCCGTAACGGTGTTCTTCCCATCACAGGAAATCGCAATGGATGTCACCGGAGGCATTAAAGTTGGCTCGGCGCTGGCGGAAGGTACGGTGTATTCAGTTGAATCAACCAGTCAAACCTTTGAGCCGGAAGTCTTGCGAAACGCGACAGGGGAAATCCCCGACTGGGTGCAGTCACGCTACTACCAACTGCCGGAAACCGTCACCGACCGCACCCGCGAACTAGCACTCACCATCACCGGGGGCAAAACCACCACCTATGATAAAGTGATCGCGGTGCGCGACTATGTGCTGAACACATTCCCCTACGACTACTTCCCGCCGCCCCAAGCACCGGATACCGACGCGGTTGACCAATTCCTGTTCGTCGATAAGCGTGGTGTGTGCGAACATTTTACGAGCGCGATGGTCGTGCTTTTACGCGCAGCGGGTATTCCGGCACGCTTCGTAGTGGGCTACGGCAGTGGAACCTATAACCCCATCACCGGCTACTACGAAGTCCGCGCCAACGATGCCCATGCGTGGGTCGAGGTCTACTTCCCCGGTGTCGAGTGGGTTCCCTTTGACCCCACCCCCGGCTGGACAGGCAATCCGCAAACTGGCCCGGTTCAGCGTTGGGTATTCAGCGATTTGATGTCCGGTGTTGAACTCCCCAGCATCCCGATTGGCGAAATGTTCCAAGCCGGCATGTCAGCCCTCAGCATCGTTATCCGCCCCTTACTCGTGGTGCTGGCGCTGGTGGTTTCTGGCGTGGTGGCATGGTACGCACGGCGGCGCTGGCAGCGGTGGTCGTTTACCGGTTTCTCCAAAGGGCTGATCCATCAGGACAAGAACCGGCGGCAGATTTTCGCGGCATACAAACGCGCCCAACGCGAGTTGAAGTCCTACCGCGCCACCACCCAAACCGTAGGCGAACATGCGGAGAGGACACCTAACCTCAGTGCATTAGCGCAGTTGGTCGACATCGCGGCCTACCGGCCCGAAGCACCAGATGCCAGTTTAGTGGAACAGGCACGGCAAGAAATCAATAGCCCGAAGAAAACCCAATAATGGAAAAGAAGAAGAAAAAAGGCACACCGCTGCCCGATGATCTATTTATCGTGTATCCTCAAAATGAATATTTGCTCGCTCGAAATTCCTACGGGAAAATACTAACGTTTATAGGCAGTATTGTTGGGTTAGTCGTCATTTATGTGTTTGGCTTGGTCATTAACCGTGATGACCGAGTTACGCTAGTCAGCTTATTTGCAGCGGTTATCATAATCGTTTTGATTTTCAAAACACTTATAGAACTCGCTATTTATCAAGATACACGTGGTAAAAGGCGCATCATTGGGCAGGTTATCGAATGTAAGGGTCGTATCGAACATGAAATGAGCAGTAAAAAAGGGCAGAACATTACCGTTGAGGTATTTTACCTGACCCTCATCATCGAATTTTCGCCGAAGCACGATCATCCCTTACGTACTGAGATTGACGTAAAACGTGACGACCTACGCTTCACTGCCTTGCCTCGTAACCGACCAGTAGCGATCTATTATCGAAATGAGCAGGATTTCACAGTGGTTTAATGACTCCCAAACGCATCGTCATTATCGGGAACAGCGCCACCGGAAAAACGACGCTGGCACGCCAACTCGCCGTGCGCCTGAACTGCACCCACATCGAGCGGGACGCGCTCCAGTGGGAGGCGGGCTGGCAGAAGGCGACCGATGAAGCGTTTCGGGCAAAGGTCACCAGCGCCATACAAGGCGAACGCTGGGTCGCCGATGGGAACTTCAGCCGTGTGCGCGATGCGGTTTGGGGGCGCGCAGACACACTCATCTGGCTCGACTATCCCTTATGGTTCATCCTCTGGCGGCTGACGCGGCGCAGTTGGCAGCGGGTACGGCAGCGCGAAATCCTGTGGAACGGCAACCGCGAAACGTGGTCACATTTATTGGCGCGGGATGGCGTGTTCGCATGGACGATCAAAGCACACTTCCGCCACCGCCGCGAGTATCCCGCCCTCCTGCGCGAACCGCGTTTCAGTCATTTACGGGTGATCCGAATAAAATCAGAACAGTCATTGCAAAATTTAATTATCACTGTATAATAGGCAAAAACATAATATATAGGGTCGATTATGAATGGCTTTGCGAATATGAGTTTGAGCGAAAACGCGAGTCTTTCTAAAGATATATTTTACCTGAACCCAACCTACCAATACATGATGACAGGCCAGCGGAATTACGGGTATCTGTGGTCGAAAATCGGCTGGTCAGGCATCATTACTGCTGTATTTTTACTCATCTTGGCAGGCGCTTTTGTCCCGCCGTTCATCAACGAAATGCGCCTCATCACGATGCCCACCAACACCACCGAAGGCCGCGTGGTCGACACCCGCATCTCCAGCGGCAAAAGCACCACCTACTACCTGACCTATTCGTTCTCAGTCAATAATGCGGCTTACCAGCGTGAGGAATCGATCTCGCGTGACGAATACTATCAGCGTAAGGATGGCGATTGGGTAACAATCACCTACGTCAAAGCAGACCCCAATAGCTCGCACTTGGGCTTATCCGGCCTCCATTGGAAAGTGATCAGCCCCTTCGTCTTTGTGATTGGCTTCTTCCTCATCTTCGGCCTCATCGCCTTTTTGGGTGACCGCCCACGCCGCGTTCGGGTAGCGCGTCTCCGCCGTGACGGGCAGCTCATCTTCGGGCAGTTGATGGCGAGTAACGGCGTAGAAGTCCGGCGAGGGTCGGGCAAGAGCCGCCGCATCGACTACGACGTGACCATCTACTACCAGTTCATGAACCCCGACCACAAACGCTTGGATCAGCAAGCCATCTTCGTACGCAATGACCTCAAAAAGAAGGAACTCCAAACGCGTGGCTCGGTCGCCGTCCTCTACATCAGCGACAGCGACTTCATGGTGCTGTAAGTGTTATATTGGGATGCGAAACAGGTAGATCAGTATCGAAAGTGTAATGGGCGACAGCAGCGTGCTAGCCATGATGATATTAAGCGCGAGGTCACGCTCAAGGTTGAACTCGGTCGTGAAGATGATCGTCAGCACAGCCGTCGGCATACTCGCCTGAATGACAAACGCCGTCAGCGCTGGCCCCGTGATACCCAGCAGCGCACCCAACCCCAGCGCGATAAATGGCGACAACAGCAGCCGGATGACCACGCCGGTCGCGACGAGCCGCAATTGGCCGAACTTCCCGAACTGACCCAGTTCCAAACCCAGCAGCACCAGCATCAACGGCAGCGCGGCATTCCCCAACGAGTCGATGGAACGGGTAATCACCAGCGGCAGTTCAATGTGGAAATGAGCGACGATCAATGCCGAAATCAGCGCCCAAACGGCGGGTGTTTTCGCTACACTCAGCAGGCTCTTGGACAGCGGTTGGTGTCCGTTGGAGGCGATAAACGTCCCCAGCGAGTAGTTAGTCGCGATGTTAGCGATGAACACGATAATCGCGCGGCTGAACACCTCGTCGTTGAAGGCGAACCCCACCAGCGACAAACCGAAATTCCCCGCGTTCAGGCAGAAGCTGCCGATCATCAAATTCGCCCGTTCGGTCGGCGAGGTGCGCTGCAACCGAGCCGCCCAATACGCGATGAATGCACACGCCAACTGGAATAAAATGGTGGCGAAGAAAATCCGTATGAACTCGTCTCCGGCGATGCGGCTCTTGAGGATCTGGCTGAACACCAGCGACGGCGAAAACACATTAAACAGCAGCGTACTCACCGTGCGCGGGTGAACATCAAACCGCCGCTTAATATAAAAACCAACGGCGGCGATCAGCAGGATCGGCAGCAGGTTGTCAGCAAAGATGTGGAGAAGTTCAGCCATTTTCCCGCTTAAGTGAATGTTGTTTCGATGAGCTTCTGTAGGGGCGCACGGTTGTGCATAGGCATTAAGCTAAGCACCAAACTGGATCAGTAATTGCAAGGTCGAAGGCGATTTCCGACGGATTGTTTTGAGAGCAAACCGCTGGAAATCGTCATCGATTCGCTTGAGTAATGGAGCCAAA
>JAIUNI010000019.1 GCA_020161935.1 Chloroflexota bacterium | reverse complement strand
CCAGGATCAAACTCTCCGTTTGATTGCACTCTCGAAACTGACAAGGCTCTACGCCTTGATCTGTTACTGTCAGGCTGATTGTTTTTTGTTTTCCCGCAGTGTCAATCCACTGCGTTCTTCCATCTCACTCTTCTGTTGTTAAGTTGCGTCCACACGTTTGTGTGTGTCGCGTTTGTTTGTCCGCGATGAACAGAAGGATACCACCGTAAAAAATAGTGTCAAGACTAATTTTAAACGAATTTTCATCATTTTGGGGTCAAAATTCGCTCATTTACCACTTGACAATAGCTCCATTTCGCGTATTGGGGGCGATTCAATAGGTTTATCGCCCAAAATATCTTTTATGTAAACTTCTTGGACAAGGATCAGCAAGATAGCGATGATGGGAACAGCCAGCATCAACCCAAGGAACCCGAAAAAGACGGCAGCAAAAATCTGCCCGATGAGGACGAGTACCGGGGGCAAGTTGATACTTTCCTCAAATAGTAACGGAGCGACGAGTTGGCTCTGGAGGAAGGAAGTGCCATAGATGATGAGGACAATCCAGCCGACATGCTGTGGAGCCTGAACAAGCGCGACCACCAACGATGGAACAAGTGCAGCTATCGGGCCAAAGTTGGGGACGAATGAAAACAGACCTGCCAATACACCCAACGCCAGCGCCTGCTGAAGGCCGAGGATAGCCAGACCGAGCCACGTCACGAAGCCCACGAACACCATTAACAAAAGCTGTCCTTGCAACCAGAGGCGCAGGGTAAAATCAATGCGGTCGATGATGAAGCGGACGCGCGGGCGGTACCAGATGGGAAAGAGCCGGATCGCACCCTCTTCATATTTGGTCGGTTCAGCTAGAAGGTAGAGGCTGAGAAAGATGACGATGATGATGCTGAGTAAGGTACTGGCGACACCACTGACGACTGGCAACACTGAGCCGCCGAGCTGACCAGCCGCCTGCCCCAATTGGCGTGTGAGTTCGGCAAAGATTTGATTGAGGTCATCTTCCCCGAATACGTTTTTCATCACATCTTGCAGTGTGGCGACGTAGGGGAATGTCTCGCGGAGTTCGGGGTCATCTTGAATCAACTGCCACTGCGAGACGACTTCACTTACCCCCTGCTGAAAGTCCGCGCCGAGCGTTGCAAACTGCTCCAACAATGACGGCAGCGCTAACAGCATGAGCAAGATAATGATGGCAAACACGCCTACCAGCGAGACTATGGCGGCGGGTGTCCGGCGGAGGCCGAGACGCACCAGAAAGCGGATGGGCATGGTGAACATGACCACCAGAATAATTGAGGCTAAGACGAGCAAAAGGGTAGTGTGAACTTCCCAAACGGCTAACGCTAAAATGATCGTGACCAATGTGGTCAACACCCAGCGCATAATCCGATTATTCGGCGCGTTGGGATTTAACCCGGAAACACTCATGCAAACCTCCGCGAGAGGATGATTGATTTACCCGACGTAGCGAACGACCATGAGCGTGAGGTCATCGAAGGGAACGATGCCCTGCCCGAATTGGTCAACCGCCCGCAGGATGTATTGGAGAATCTCCGCAGCAGAACCTGTACCTGCTTCTTCGATCACGCGGCATAAACGCGCTTCGCCAAAGTTTTCGCCGTTGGGGTTTTCGGCATCCGTGAGACCATCGGTGTAGTACACGATGACATCCCCCGGCTCAAGCTGCAACTGGACTTCGGATAACGGGTTGGAGGGGAACCAACCGATTGCGCGACCACCCTGCGGCATTAACGAGGCCGTCCGTGAAGCGGCGCGATACAGCACCGGCGGGTTATGCCCCGCGTTGATATTGATGCTGCGTCCATCTTTGAAGAAGACACTGTGATAGACAGTTACAAACATGCCACTTTCAGCATCGTCCAAGATGAGATCATTGGTTTGGCTGAGTGTTTCGCGCGGTGGCAAACCTGCATAGGCGTAACTGCGGATCATGCTGCGGGCGACTGCCATGAACAACGCCGATGGCGCACCTTTATCGGAAACATCCGCAATAACCACGCCAAACGACTGTTCATTCAGGGTGAAATAATCGTAGAAATCGCCTGCCATTTCGCGGGCAGACTGCCACACGGCTTCGACTTCATAACCGGGTAATTCAGGTTTACGGCGGGGCAGTAACCCTTGCTGAATTTCCCGCGCGAGGTTGAGTTCATGTTCCAAGCGACCCTTCTCAACCGCGACGGTATACAGGCGCGAGTTTTCGAGTGTGATACCCGCTTGATTGGCAATAGCACTTAACAGGTCACGATCCGCTTCGGTAAACGCTCCCGAACGCATGGATGTATCCACATAGACGACACCCACGAGGCGATCCTGTGCCATCATCGGGGCGCACAAAATCGCGCGTAAGCCGCGCATAATGATGCTTTGACCGGGGGTAATGCGGTCATCGAACATGGCGTTATTGGTCAACAGCGGCTGACGGGTGGACACGACCTGATTGACGATGGTTGTGCTGTAGGCTTCTTCCTTCACCAACTGTTCACCCGCGACTCCACGCGCACCCAGCAAACGGAGCGCACCTGTTTCCTCGTCAAAGCCCATTAACACACCGCGTTCGGCCTTCGTCGCAAGCATCATGGCATCAATCACGTTCGCCAGCGCTTCGTCAAACTGAAGGCTAGAGTTCATCGTCATCGAGATTTGGTAGAGCGTGGTGAGATGATCTAAGGTGAGCTTGGTGGAAAGTGTGGGCGCGGTCATAGTTGGCCTTTACACAAGAAGGGACTTATAAGGGGAATTATAGCATTAGCGGGATGGGCTAGCGAATTGGAATGAGACGATTTACTATTTCAAAAATTGACCACAGTCATACAAAATCAATTGAACCGCAGAGACGCAGAGAAAATACACGAGTTGAGTTATGCAATTTGATGTGACGATCTTCACCAAGAACCTGAATACGGTTGGCGATATTGCCAAGCAAGTCGAAGGCTACGGGTTCGGCGGGATGTGGACGGCGGAAACGTCGCACAATCCCTTTTTACCGCTAACGCACGCTGCCAGCGTGACGAGCCGCATCAACATCGGCACAGGAATTGCGGTCGCGTTCCCGCGCAGCCCGATGGTGATGGCGCAAACAGCGTGGGACTTAGCCGAACAATCACAAGGGCGTTTCATTCTCGGCTTAGGCACACAGGTGAAGGCGCATATTACGAAACGCTTCAGCAGCGAGTGGAGCGCACCCGTGCCGCGCCTGCGAGAATATATCGAGGCGATGCGGGCGATCTGGAACACATGGCAGAACGGCACGCCGCTGCGCTATATCGGTGAGCAGTACCGGTTCATCCTCATGACTCCGTTCTTCTCTCCAGAACCGATGCTTTACACCGACATTCCGATTTATATCGCGGGGGTGAATGACGGCTTGTGCCGATTAGCGGGTGAACTGTGCCACGGGTTTCATGTGCATCCGTTCCACACCACGCGGTATTTGAAAGAACTGGTGATCCCGAACATCGAGGCTGGCGCACAGAAAACGGGGCGAAGCCGTGCTGACGTGAAGCTGACGTGCATGATCTTCGTCGTGACGGGCAGCACACCCGAAGAAATCCAACAGAGCACGATTGCCACCAAGTCGCAGATCGCGTTTTACGCCAGCACACCGAGCTACAAAGCGGTGCTGGAAATGCACGGTTGGCAGGACATCAGCGAACGGCTGACGAAGCTCATCCGCGAAAACCGTTGGAACGAGATGTGGACGGAAATCAGCGATGAGATGCTGAATGAGATCGCGGTGGTCGCGCCGGTGCATGAGTTGGCGCAGAAAGTGAAGGAACGCTACACGGGCTTGCTTGACCGCGTGGGTTATTACTTCCCATTCGTGCCGGAAGAAGCCAGTAAGCGAGTAATCTGGGATGAGGCGGCGAAGGTTTTTAGTTTGTAGTTAACAGTTTACAGTTGTCAGTTTTAAGAAAAGAGAACCAAGTGGGCTGAAAAGCACAAAATGCAAAATTCGCAATTATCTCGCCCATTTATCGCTGAAATGACAGGCAGGAATGAGGGAGCAAGCCGCCGAATTGACATTTTATGTCGGCGAGAGTGAGGGAGCGCGGCGCTGAATTTTCTCATTTCAGCGGACTGCTCCCGTATATCCGCCGCTGTGCAATTTGTGCATTTGCATGGCGAATGTGAGGGAGCAAAGCGCCGAAAATGCAAACGCAACTGGAGCGGCAGGAAACGGAATGGTCTGAGACCATTCCCTACACATAACCCATTCATCGCGCGTTATCATGTACAAAACGACCTCAAAAGTTTCATGGTGGTTGCAGAGTGAGTGAGAAAATGGGAGGGTCACAGACCCTCCCCTACGAAAACAAAGGGTGTTGCAGAATGTCACGTATCAGATGACTATTACCAGTTTCATGGTGGTGGTTACAAAGTAAGTGGTATGTGTGAAACGGTGGCGCGGACGAGATGTATCTCGTCCCTACACGATGGATTCTGTTTGTGTTAGAGCAATGATTTATCACTTACCATATGACCACTACCTGTTTCATTATAGAACAAATGGACTAAATTAGCAAGTTCGAAATCGGTTTAAATCGGGTTAGGAAAGCGGTAGGGATGATATGGCGATGAATAAACAAGCATTAGAATATGTCGATAGTCACGCCGACAAATTTAAGAACCAGTTGAAAGAACTGCTGAGTATTCCGAGTGTCAGCACGCTGGTTGAACACCAAGCCGACTGCGAACGGGCGGCGGAATGGCTGGCAGCGGATATGCGGCGGATTGGCTTTGATACGGTCGAGGTCATCCATACGAAATGGCATCCGGTCGTGTTCGCCGAGTGGATGGGCGCGGGAGCGGACGCGCCAACCGTGCTGGTTTACTGCCACTATGATGTGCAGCCCGCCGAAATGAGCGATGGCTGGCATACCCCACCGTTCGAGCCGACCGAACGCGACGGTAAGGTGTTCGCACGAGGGGCAATCGACAGCAAGAGCAACGTCATGGCGCAGTTAAAGGCGGCGGAGGCGGTGATTAAAACCGGCACAGCTCCGGTCAATATTAAGCTGATGTTCGAAGGCGACGAGGAATCGGCTTCCGAGAATATGACCACGTTCGTAGCGCAGTATGCCGATAGGTTGAAGTGTGATGTTGCAATTATTTGTGATGGCAGCATGGCTGACCGTGAGCAGCCGGACATCGCCTATGGGCTGCGCGGCGTGGTGACAATGGAATTGGAAGTACACGGGCCGAAGCAGGATTTACACAGTGGACACTTCGGCGGAACCGTGCATAACCCGATACAAGCGCTGGCGGAAATTATTAGCCAACTGCACAACGCGGACGGAAGCGTGAATGTGGCGGGGTTTTATGACGATGTGCTGCCGCTGGATGACGAGGAACGGGCGGAATTGGCAAAACCGCTGCCGTGGATTCAGACGGAGTGGGCAGATGTAGCAGCCGCGCCGGGGGTTTGGGGCGAGCCGAATTACAATCTGCACGAACGCATCGGCGCACGACCGACATTGGAGATCAACGGCATCCGCGGCGGGTTCGCAGGTGATGGGTTTAAAACGGTGCTGCCGGGGATGGCGCTGGCGAAGATTAGCTGCCGCCTCGTGCCGAACCAAACGTCGCAGGTGATCTACGAACGACTGCGGGACGCAATCGCCGCGATTACACCGCGCACGGTAACGGCTGAACTGCGCTTGATCGAAATCGGCGAGCCAGCCCTCATTGACCGGCACAGCCCCGCCGTTGAGGCAGCACGAAGCGCGTACACGCAGGTGTGGGGCAAAGAACCCCATTTCGTCCGTGAAGGCGGTAGTATTCCAGTGGTAGTCGATTTGCAAAAGGCGCTGGATGCCCAATTGGTGCTGATGTCGTTCGGCTATAAAGGCTGCGCGGCACACGGACCGAACGAGCATGTTTACCTTGATATGTGGTATAAGGGCATGGCGATCACCATCCAGTTTTACGAGGAATTGAGCAAGGGGATGAAACAGGCATGACACAGGCACATGACTATGTGAAGACAAACTTTGAGCAATTCAAAGGGCAGCTTTTTGACCTGCTGCGGATACCAAGCATCAGCACATCGGCGGAACACGCGGGCGATGTGCAGCAGGCGGCGAAATGGCTGGTGGCGGATTTGGAACGCATCGGAATGCACATCGTCGAGATCATCCCCACCGGACGGCATCCGATTGTCTACGCGGAATGGACAAGTGCAGGCGCGGACGCGAAAACGATTTTGATCTACGGACATTATGATGTGCAGCCAGCGCTGCGGAGTGACGGCTGGTTGAGCGAGCCATTTGAACCCGTTGAGCGCGATGGTTTTATCTACGCACGCGGGTCATCCGACGATAAGGGGCAAGTGTTCGCGCATATTAAGGCGGTGGAAGCACTGCTCGCAAACGGCGGCAAAGCGCCTGTGAATATTAAATTCCTGATCGAGGGCGAAGAAGAAATCGGCTCGACGCACCTCGCGGAGTTTGTGGCATCCCATACCGAAAAGTTAGCAGTGGATGTTTGCATCATTTCCGACAGCGGGATGCCGACACCTGACCAACCGTCAATCGTGTACGCGCTGCGCGGGTTAACGACGCTTGAGGTGGAAGTCTTCGGGCCAGCCACCGATTTACACAGCGGCACGTTTGGCGGATCGGTGCATAACCCCGTGCAAGCGCTGGCGGAGATCATCGCCCAACTGCACAACCCGGATGGCAGCGTCGCTGTACCGGGGTTTTACGATGACGTGATTCCCCTTTCCGACGAGGAACGAACCGAACTCCGCAAAACCGGCATGACAGACGAGGTGTGGCGGCAAACGACTGGCGCACCAAAGCCGTGGGGTGAACCGGGGTACGTGACCCACGAACGAACCGGTGCAAGGCCAACCCTCGAAATCAACGGTATGGCGGGTGGTTACTTCGAACCGGGGTTCAAAACGGTGCTTCCGGCGAAGGCATGGGCGAAAATAAGCTGCCGCCTCGTGGCGAACCAAGACCCGGAAGTTATCGGTGGCTTGGTGCGCGATTACATTATGAACATCAGTCCTGCGACGGTGCGGACGGAAGTCTTGGTGGTACGGGGCGCACCCGCCGCGTTCGTGGACATCCGCACACCGGAGATGAAGGCGGCGATCAGCGCCTATGAGCAAGGTTGGGGCAGGAAGCCGGTGTTCATGCGCGAAGGCGGCAGTATTCCGGTCGTCGGGGACTTTCAAAAGGAACTGGGCGCACCCGTGATTTTGATGGGGTTCGGCCTCAACGACGACGGCGCACACAGCCCGAACGAGCATTTCATGGTTGAGATGTTCCGCAAGGGCATCAACACAGCGATCTATTTCTACGAAGCGATTGGCGCAGGAGAATTACATTATGACAACCGCTCATGAATATGCGAAAGCGAACAGCCAACAATTTGAGGCGCAGTTGGTCGACCTGCTGCGGATTAAGAGCATCAGTACGCTGCCGGAATGCAAGGACGATGTGCAGCAGGCGGCGGAGTGGGTGGCAGCAGATATGCGGCGCATCGGTTTGACGACGGTTGAGATTTTGCCAACGGGCGGGCATCCGGTCGTCTACGGCGAGTGGTTGGGCGCGGGCGAAGGTGCAAAAACGCTGCTGGTTTACGGACACTACGACGTGCAGCCTGCTGTGAAAGCGGATGGCTGGGACAATGAACCATTCGACCCCGTGATCCACGATGGGAAGATTTGGGCGCGCGGTTCGAGCGACGACAAAGGGCAGATGTTAGCGCACTTGAAGGCAACTGAAGCGTTATTGGCGAACGGCGGCAAACTGCCGATCAACATCAAGTTCCTGATCGAAGGCGAGGAAGAAATCGGCTCGAAGAACCTCGGCAAGTTCGTGGTGGAAAACCGCGACAAACTGAAGGCGGATGTCTGCGTTATCTCCGACAGCGGCATGAAAACGATTGACCAGCCGGTGATTGATTATTCGACACGCGGGCTGATGTACCTTGACTTTGAAGTGCAAGGGCCGAAGCAAGATTTACACAGCGGTGGCTACGGCGGCATCGTGCATAATCCGGCGCAGGCGATGGCGGAAATCCTTGCTCAACTCCACAATCCCGACGGGAGCGTGAACGTGCCGGGGTTCTATGACGATGTACTGATGATGAGCGCGGAAGAACGAGCGGAACTGCGGAAACATGCCCCACCGCAAGCCACATGGGAAGCGGCAACCGGCGTGCCGCAGTTCTGGGGCGAGGCCGATTATGACCTGCACGAGCGCATCGGTGGGCGACCGACACTGGAGATTAATGGGTTCGCCAGCGGGTTTTATGGTGAAGGTTCAAAGACCGTATTACCGGCAAAGGCGTTAGCCAAAATTAGCTGCCGGCTCGTCCCCAACCAAGACCCAGCAAGAATTTTTGAACTGGTAAAAGCGCAACTGCTGAAGCTGACACCACCAACCGTTCGCAGCGAAGTCCATTTGCAAGCCTCGGCCTTCCCTGCTGTGATGGACACGCACTCACCCGCGATGACGGCTGCATCTAAAGCGTATGAACAAGGTTGGGGTAAGAGTCCGATCTATGAACGCGGCGGTGGAACGCTGCCGATCATTGCGGACTTCCAGCGGCAGCTTGGAAACCTCCCTGTAATCCTGATGGGCATCGGCCTCGTGAGCGACGGAGCGCACGGGCCGAATGAGAACTTTACCTTAGAGATGTTCCATAAAGGCATCGACACCGCGATTTATTTCTATGAGGAACTGGGGAAGTAAACCTCAAAACAAAAGGGCGTACAGTTGCCTGTGCGCCCTTCCCTATCAAACAAGATTTAGGTTAGTTCGCCCACAAATTTCTAACTTGTGACCAATCGTTATCATTCATCTGCGACTCAAAATAGATGGCGATACCGCTGACAAACTCCGCATCCTCAGGAACCTCTGCCAAACCTGATTCGATACCGGCAACCGCCGACGAGATATTCTCGACATTCATGTCATGGGTGAGCGGCTGCGTGTCGTAGGCTGGTACACCAATTAAGAGTTCGGTGGAGGCAGGGATGCCAGTCGTTGTTTGCAGCCCTGCTAACGCCAGCGCAAATGTCTTGACCTGATAGGCCATCCACCCCGAATAATCGGTGCTAGAGGCAATACCGCTGTTGTAGGCTGTGACGACGATTTGATCGGCAATCAAGGCGACACGCTGCTTGTAGGCTTCCGCCCAAACGGTGCCGGGTTCGATACGGGGTGGCAGTGGAATGCTGGCATCTGTCGGTGTCCAATCCGGCGGGACGGCGACCGAGAGCGACGCAGCTTCGCCGATACTGGTTTGCACTTTGCGGAGCAGCGAGAGGAAGTTTTCGTCGTTATCAAATACCGGCACGACATTCAGCATCACACCATCGAAACGGAACTCGGTGGTCATGCGCTGGCTAAAGTCGGCAATGATCTGCTGCATGTTGGCATCGCTCAGGCGAACTGTTTCGTTAACCGGCTGCGCGTCGATACTCAGCCACCCGTACAGGCGTACTTCGGGGTAAAGGGTCTTAAAACGGCTGACGAAGGACTTTACCGCGTCGAGCTTCGTCGTATCCGACCACGTATTGTTCGACTGGAGCAGCCCCACCCATGCGTAAACGATGCCGACTTGATGGTCACGCAGCTTTTGCACCAGCGCTGCCAGTGCCGCATCATCAGGGGTATCATACGTCCATTGTGTGCCAATCCAGATGGCATTCGGGCTGGTTTGCGGCCCATCATTTTTGAAGCGTCCAATCAGCATGATGACCACAATCAGGAACACCGCACCTGCACCCCCGTACAGCACGAGGCGATTTGCCGGTAGTTTGACGGCTGGTAGCGCAAACCCACCTGTTGGCTTGAGCTGGCGTGGCAAACTGGCGGAAGGGGTCGCCATACCCTGCCTACGTCGCTCATGACGTTCGCGGGCGCGGCTTTTCTGGCGCGGGTTTTCCGACTGTGGCATCTCTTCCATAGGAATGTCTTTCAGTAACCTAATTTATGTAAAAGCGGCGGCCCTAATAGCAACAACCCCACGATAATGGATGCGACTGCCCCCAGCAGCACCGCCGCAGCGGCAACATCCTTCGCGACCTTCGCCATCGGGTGAAAACCGGGAGAGGCGAGGTTGACCACGGCCTCGACAGCCGCATTTAAGAACTCCGCCATCCACACTCCAGTAATTGTCAAAACGAGGATGGCAAGACTGGTAAAGTCGATCTGCAACCAGAGCGCTAACAAGAAAATGATAACACTCGCCACCGACATGATGCGGGTGTTCTTCTGGTATCGCAGCATGTAGAGCCAGCCCGCGAGTGCATAACCTAAACTTTCGACACGGTTCGGGCTGACGTTGAGGCCATATTCATCAGGGTTAATTTTCATGGTGCTGGTCAGCGCATCCAGCACACGCTTGGTTTTACTCGTCATGCTTGGCCTCTTCGAGCGAAGGCACAATCGCCGTGGAAATACCGAGTGCCGTCAGTGCTTCATCCTGCGCCGTCCACATCTCCGCGCGGTTTTCGGGCGTGTCGTGGTCGTAGCCGAGCAAGTGCAGAGTCCCATGAACGACCAGCAGCGAAAGGCTGTCATCAAGCGCATGGCCTTCCCGCGCCGCTTGTGCCGAGGCGTAGGGGTAGGCAATCACCAAATCGCCGATATACGGCGGCTCGTCATCCAACTCGACAGGTGGTGCGTCAGCAGGGAATGACAGCACATCAGTCGGGGCATCGACTTCGCGGAACTGGCGGTTGAGGTTTTGAATGTAGTCGTTATCCACGAAAACAACACTCAGGCTGGTATTCGGGTCAACATCATGCTGCGACAGCACCTGCCGCGAAGCCGCTTGCAAGCGCGGGACATGGATCAGGTAGCCACTTTCATTTTGAACATCAATCTCAAAGCTCATAGCGTTAGTTTTCTGTATCGTCTTTTGGAGGTGCAGGTTTATTATTGTCGCCGTTTTTGATGGCACGGTATTCGCCCGTACGCGGCAGCGGCGGCACATCCGGTAGGGGAGCTTCGTCTTCGGCATCCAACACAATCTTGATGGCTGGAATTTCTTTGGTTTGGGTATTCCGTGCAGGTGGTGTGACCTGTGGTTCGATAGGCACCGTGACCACCGGAATACGGTCGGAGTCAGTCGTTGTGCGAACGGTCGTGCCGTTGCCGTTATTCAGCAGCGGAGGCACCGGCTTTTGTGGCAGTGCGGGTGTTGAGGCCGGTTCCCGCGTGGGTTGGGCAGATGGCAATTTTGGATAGTCGATGCGCGGGTGGAAAACCGCTTGCAGCATATCAACAAACGTCTTACGGATGATCCGAATATCATTCAGGGTGATACCCGACTCATCCAATTGGCCGGAGTGCAGCTTCCCGTCAATTATTTGCTGGACTATATCGGCAATTTCTTGTTTCTTCGTCGGCTTGCGTGAACGAACCGTTGCCTCACAGCTATCCGCAAGCATCAGCACAGCCGTTTCGCGGGTTTGCGGTTTCGGGCCGGGGTACGTAAACTGCTCAATATCGACGGTAGAAGCATCTCCCCCCGCACGCTGCACCGCAAGCTGGTAGAAGTAGACGACCTGCGTACCGTGATGTTCCAGAATGAAGTCGCGAATGCGCGTGGGCAAGCGATACTGGCGGGCGATCTTTTCACCCTCCGTCACATGGCTGATGATGATACTCGCACTCCGCGCCGGATCATCCAGCGCATCGTGGGGGTTAATGCCTTCAACCTGATTTTCGGTGAAGAAAGCCGGGTTAATCATTTTACCTACGTCGTGGTAGAGCGCCGCAACCCGTACAAGATCAGCATTCAAACCAATCGCATTGGCGGCTTGTTCGCTCATATTCGACACTTGCAGCGAGTGTTGATAGGTACCGGGGGCTTCGCGCAGTAGGCGTTGCAGCAGCGGTTGGCTGGGCTGGCTGAGTTCGACCAGTTTAAAGCCTGTCGGCAGATTAAACAGCAGCGTCACAATATACATGCCCGCCAGCGAGACGGTCGCAGCGAGGCCGCCGTTGACAAGGCAGTAGATGATAAGTTCGAACAAACCGGTCGTCGTACTGGTCGAGGTAAAGTCACCTTGAAAGAAGATGACGACCACCGTGATGCTGGCGAGCGCGACCAGCAGCCCCGGCAGAAAGTATCCGTTCAGGCGTTCCGGTCGGCGCAGGGTAAGAGTCGCTAGAAAGCCGCCAACGCCCACGAACATCGCCATTTCGAGTGAGTTGTTTTGCATCAAGCCGACTAAAACAGCTAAACCCAGCACACCGATGATCGAGACTTCCGCACCGGCTAAGGCAGTGAACAAGATCGCCATCGCCGCTGTTGGGTACAGATAGATTTGCCCGTAGATGATGGACAACCGCGCACCCATGAGCGTGATCAAGAACAGGGCGGCAAGCAGCATCATGAAGCGCGAGGTGCGGAGTAAATCGGGCTTGAAGCGGTTGAGATACAACCCCGTAACAACGACGACGATGATGGTAACGAGAACAGCACGAACGGTATCCTGTACTCGCTGATTGTTGGGTTCGAGCAGCCCAAGTAGGCTCAGGGCTTCATAAGCTGCCTCGTCCACACGCTCACCCGCGCGGAGGATAATTTGACCGCGTTCAAAACTGCGGCGCACCGAGATGTTGGCAGCAGCATTTTCCCGCGCTTGCTCGGTCGCGCTCACATCCAGCAAGGTATTCGGGCGAATCAGATTTTTAACAACCTCAACAATGGCATTGGCTTGTTCTTCGGTGAAACGTACGCCAACCTGCATCGGCAACTGCGTGATGACCGATTGAATATTCGAGTCGCGGATTTCGCCGCGCATCACCCGTTCGACAATACCGGTGATTTGGTCGGTAATATCAATCCACGTCTTGTCATCGAGGCCGAGGATCTGGATGATCGTGGTATCCGACAACTCCATATCGCTAATCGCCCGCAAATCCTCAATTTTCTGCTGCGCCGTGCCATACGGATCGAGGCGGATGTTTTGAATATAGTCGAGAATTTGTCGCGTAAGGTCGGACTGCTGACGTGAAACGGCTGGATCTGGTGGGAAATAAATATCGGCGACGCTGCGGCGGATTTCAGCTTGGCGCTGTTCGGTCAGCACTTTGCTTATGAATGAGGACAGGCTAATCGGTGCGCGAATATCCTGCGGTGCGGTGTCGCCAACATGCAGGGCAGCAAGGTTGTTAGAGCCAAGAAAAACACTATCGTAAACGACGAGCAGAGTCGCGATGATAACAAACGACGCGGTTGCTGTAATCGTTCCGATCCAATGCAGGATATTGCGGGACTGCACTGGTTGAATGCGGAAAGTCCGCTGTAACAGCCCTGAAAGCCAGTCAACCATAGGTTATTTTAAGAGTTCTCGTACAACCTCATTAACGAGTTTACCGTCCGCCAGCCCTTTCACCTTGGGCATCAGCGCCCCCATGAGTTTACCAATTTCCTTAGCGGAGGTCACGCCGGTTTGGGCGATGGTTTCCTCGACGATGACCTTTACTTCATCACGCGAAAGCTGAACAGGCAGAAAGGACTCGATAATCGCGAGTTCCAGCTTTTCTTGGTCGGCAATTTCCGAACGGCCAACTTTGGTGGCTTCGTCAATGCTTTCGCGGCGCTTCTTGGCTTCCTTTTGGACGATGGTTGTCACGTCGTCATCGTTCAATTCTTTGCGACCGTCGATTTCAACCTGCTTGACCGCGCTGAGTAAACCACGAATGACATCACGGCGCAGGCTGTCTTTGTTAATCATGGACTCTTTGAGTCCCGCTTGTAAACGCTCTTTGGTATCGGCCATGTTATTGCTCCTGTTCCGCCAACCACCGGCGGCGGGGAATGAGTCACACTATCTACCAGTATAGCTAAGAATACTTAAACCGTCTGCGCCGGGCGATTAGGACGGACCGTAGATAACGACATTATCGAACTCGACCGAGATACCGTCTTCGTCCAGCGACTGAGCAACCAACCCGATTTGCCCGTTGGGGATCGAGGCATCGGTCAGCGCATCCAGCATTTTACCACCAACGCACTCGCCCGTAACGGGATAAGTGCTTTCACCTTCCGGGTCATCCGGTATACAAAGCTGCACCAACTGGTTATTGATGAAGAATTGGAACTGATCGCCTTTGGCGAGTACGCGCAAATAATTGACCGCACCGATATGGAGATTGATTACCGGCGACGGTATCCATGTACTGAGTTCCTTTTGCGTCCCATTGAAGGAACGCAGCACACGGTAGTAGCCGTCGGCACTCACTTCAAAGACGTAGAAGTCATCATCAGCGAGCGCGGTGTTATCCTTGTTTTGGAAGCGGAAAATCACGCCGTAAGCATTGGCTTCCGAGCCATCAACCGCGACTCCCTGAACCCGCAGGTCAAAATCGGCGAAGTAGGGTTTGGCCTGTGAAAATGGAAAGCCGCTTTCATTGAGTTCAATCCGCAGCGTACCTGTATCGGTGATAAACGACTTGAGGCGACCGGTTGACAATGCCCAATCGTTGATGAAATCGTCAAACGTTGCGACATAAGCGACCTGACCCGCTTCTACCGGAACAACATAGTGTAGATTGGCAGTCAGGCGGCTGGCGGCAATCGCTAAACCCAGCAGCAGCACAAGAATGAACACGATCAATAGGCGACGCAAGGTAGACACCTCTTACGGTTGATGAAGGAAAGGAATTGTAACATGCGGGCTGCACGAGCGTAAACGCAGACTTCATCACCGTAGGGGAAGCGGCGTATTAAACACCGACACCATCAGCCACAAGGACGTTATAAGGAAGGTCTAGGACTTCTAAGGTGATACAGTTGTGGGAGCTTCTGGGGTCAAAGTCGGCGTTGGTGATGCAGACGGCGTAAGCGCAGCCGGAGTCAATGTAACCACAGGCGTAGCGGTGATGATATTGACCGAAGGCTGCTGGTAAAAGGCGTTTAGCAAGTCCTCGAAGCGAGGATCATTATTCGACACCGTGACTGCCGCCTTATACCAATACTCTGCGCTCACGGCGATCCCCATACGGTCGTAGGTGGTGCCGAGTTCCGCCGCGTAAGCCGGGTTGAGGGGGTCAAGCGTCGCCGCGAGCAGCAGGGATTGAAGGCTCGCGTCAGAGTTTTGAGTGAGTTGGAAATGAATACCTTCGAGGTAGCGTACCTGTGCTGTCTTAGGGGCCAAGGCGACAGCTTGCGCGATTTGTACGCTGCCATCTTTGCCCTGCTGGTCGCGGGCAATCCCCACATAGGCCAATGCTTCAGGGAAAACCGGTGTCATGGATGCCCCGTACTGGAAAACATATTCAGCCGCCGGCCAGTAGGTATATGTCGCCAGCGTGGTTCCGATACGCATCGCACGCACGAGGTCTGACCGTTCCTCAACAGCGGGTAACAGCGCTGTCACGACACCCTGATACAGCGGGTCGCGGGCAGCGAGGTTCAGATGTTCAGCAGCCGCGTGGGAGTCATAAACACTTTGCAGGATACCAAGCTGGAAGTGCGCCCAGTTATCATCGGATTGTTCAACGACGCGGCTTAAGGCGATGACCGACTGTGACCAGCGTTCGAGTTCAAGGTAGGCTTGAGCAAGCCGACGTGTAAGCACCACACCGTCCGGTTGCAATTTAGCGGCAAGTTCCCAATAGGCGACGGCACGGCTGAAATCACCCACCCCTTCCCAGATGTCACCCGCCGTTTTAGCGAGTTCGGCTGTCCAACCGTTCGCCGATGCCTGCTCTTCAATCTGGTAGAGCGACTGCATCGGGCGCTGCACCGCGACCTCTAAAGAAACAGGAGTCGGTGATGGCGGTGTAGCAGCGGCCAAGCACACGGCGGCAATCAATAAAAAAACCCTCATGATGAGGGTTTGATGGGACATCAAAGAAGTCATGCGATTTTACTGCGGAGGGCGGACATAACAACCTGTTCAACTTCATCTGACGTAAAAGGCTTAATGAGGTAGTTATAAACCCCTTGGAACTTGGCAACCAGACGGTTCGCGGGATCGCCATAGGCCGTAATCACGATGATGATGGGCATTTCATCCTTGTGTTTTTCCTTGACGGCTTCCAAAAATTTCCATCCGGTCATATCCGGCAAGCCAATGTCGAGCAGCACCACGTCCGGGTGCATCTCCTCAAAGCGCGTAATCGCCTTCCCGCCGTGTGTTTCGTGGGCAGTTTGCATGTTCATGCGTTCAAGCGTGGCCTGAATGACTTCAGCAAGTTCTGTTGTATCCTCAATGATGAGTACGGAAGGCATATGGTCAGTCATGGTTTGAGTCGCTTTCTGGTTGAGGGGCGCAACCTGTGTTTCGGCTGTTGTGCGTGATGCATCCTGCGCCTCGTCATTATCCCGACCTTCGTGAATAGACCACAATACAGCCGGAACAACACCCGTTTCGGCAGACGGCGCAAAACCCCCAGCGGTCTTTATGACAGGTGAAGTGGTCGTGGTGAGCGGGCTAGCTGGCTCATTATATTCCCCCGAATCAGGCGAGCCTTCCCCAATTTCATCTCGAATATTCGGGATTGTTGAAATGAGGCTTTGCTTCATGTCATGCCCCTGTGCGGATAGCACGGATATTCTTTAGGTACTATATCATACCTCTATAACTTTGGAGCGTTAAGTGTACCAAACTCTTAAGCCAAAAAACATCTTTTTGGGCAACATCAATAAACTCTAACAAGTTTGAAACGCCGATACCGATGGGCAGACGCAGGGCAGTACCCCTAAATTTGTGATATGCTTGGCGCAAATCATCAATGACTTAAAGCATCATGAAACGCTTTCACAACACCTTCCATCAAAACACGTTTTACGTTGGCATCCTATGCGGGCTGATGCTCGTATTTTTGAGTATCGGCAGCACAACAGCCGCTGGCACACTGACCGAAGTCTGCCCTGAGGGTGGCATCCAACAGCGCGGCGGAGAATACACGCCGGGGGGAATCATCCTGACGGCTTTCGATAAAGCGAGCATGTGGGTCTATAACATCGACGCGAACAGCCGCTATCCCCTGCCCGACACACGCCCCTGCGGCATGAACTGCCGCCTGTCGCCGGATGCCAAGTGGATTACCTACGTGGACTCGATCAGTGAGGCGTATTCGAAGATGCGCTTAAACGGTACAGAACGAACGCCGCTGATTGACTACGCGGCAGACATCGAGTGGTGGTCGAATGACACACTCCTCGTATGGACACCGGGGAAGGATGCCTATCTACAAGCTGAAACAGGCGGCGACCGCGAATACCTGAACGTCGAGAGCGTGGCAGCGGTGCAGCCGGGTGGCCTGTGGGGGGTCAAGGTGCAGCACGACGGCGACAACTTCGTGCGGGCGATGGTTAACCTCGCGGCAGGTGACAGCATTGATCTTACCGCCGTCTCGATGGGAGTTGACCAACCGTATTATGATGCCGAGGCATGGTCGCCGAATGGGCAGTGGTTGGCCTATGTCACACCGGTGAACGCGGGCGGTGATACCGGTATCGCCAGCAGTGAGATTTTTGGGATGCAGCCGGGAACCACGTTTATGCCAACGAAATGGACTGACCTCACGACAACCTATGGGCCGGTACGCATTAATGGGCGTACCAGCGGCGACTTAAGCTGGTCACCGGACGGCACGCATATCGCCTTCTGGGTCATGACCCTCAGCGGCGCAAACCCCGAAACCGACGCGGGTGAAGCCAAAGTGCATATCCTCGACGTGACGACCGGCGATGTTAAGCGATACTGCGGCTTTACGACAACCGAACATACACCGAACCCGCCCCGTTTGATCTGGTCGCCGGACAGCACGCATATCGCCTTCGGGGGCAACGTGCCGGGGGATGACAAAGGTTACCTGCTCCTCGCGGTCGATATTGAAACGGGTGTCTTTACCCAACTGAGCGAAGGCTTATTCCCAACGTTGAATGGCCCTGACCCAATTGCATGGGGTTTAGCGCCGTGATGCTGTGGCGGTTATGGAACGGGTTGAAACACCCTGCATATGACCACCCGATGTTTTTGCGCGTCCGAACCGATATTTACAGCGACTCGACCCACTTAAGCCGCCTCATCCAAAGCATCTTCTTACAGGGGCAGATTTGGTTATGGCCGCTGTTGTTCGTCATTGATATGCGGTTGGTGTGCTTGATGGCGCTTGGGGGCAGCATCAGCGGACTTGTTCTCTCCCTGCTCATCAGCGATCAAATTGCCCATGAGCAGCATGGGCGCACCTATGACCTACTGTGTTTGACACCGGGGGGAACCATACGAACCCTGTGGGCGATCTGTACAGGCTGCCTACACCGCGAAGATGCCTTCGAGATCTTAAACTCCAACGAAGCGTGGATCGTGCGGTTGGGGCTGCTGGTGCCATTCATTGTTTCCAGCCAACTCCTCTTGGAACGGCTATTCAACCTACCACACGGTATCTCACTGCTGTGGGGGATTGGTTTTGTGGCGCTCTACAGCATTGACCACGTTCATTCGACCGTGTTCGGCTGTCTCGTGGGGATGCTGTCGGCGCAAGCGAGTAAGGGGATTGACGCGCGGTTGTGGTCGGCAATCTTATTCTTGAGCTTCCAAGTGGGTACAATACTGGTGACGCTGGTCGCTAGTTTGTTCCTACTGCCAAACCTATCTGAGGTCTTCCGTGTATTAGGGGTTAGTGTAGAAATCGGTCAAGTGACCTTTATTGTCGTTCTCTTTTATGCAGTTCGGCAGTTTGTGTTGACTTGGGCGTGGCGATGGCTACTCCAAGAAACGAATACCCATGTCAACGAACTGGATATGCTGAAGCCTATGAGCAATCGTGCGGCCCTTAAACCTTATGATGACGTTCAAACTGTGGCGCGCACTTAATAACCCACCCGCGACACACCCAATTTTTAGACGAACGGTACTACTGCCACAGCTCGCGCCACGCCGCGGCCTGAGTATTTCGGGGCTAATGATCGGGTTCGTGATGCTGATGAGCGACTTCATGCCAACACTGCTCATCCTCATCATGCCCTTTTTCCTGCTTATCTGCGGTTTGGTCTATGGCCTCGAATGTGCGATCCGCGTCAGTCAATTGATCTTGACCGAACGCAAAAACAACACGTTTGATCTGCTGGCGCTTTCACCACCGGGGGCGCTGGCGGCGTGTTGGGCGATTTGTACCAGTTCGTTGTATCACAAGCGGCAGTTCGAGCGGCTGCGCGACATTGTTCAGACCTCGGCACAGCTTGCGATTGCGGTGTTCTTGGTGGTCGCGGTTCTAGTAGGGGCTATGGCACTTTCAATCATTTTCTCGGATGCCCAGCTCGAACTCCCGATGATCTTACCCATGTTGAATGCGACCGCCGTGGTTGTGTTGATCTACGTGGATTATGTGCAGTCGACCGTGTTGGGGAGCATGGTTGGCTTGGTGGTGCCAACGTTCGGCAGCAGCGTAATCGACTCCTTTTTATACGCGCCAGCCGTGTTCTTATTATTGAAATTCGGCAGTTACAGCCTGTGGCTATTGATCGCGATTAATCTAATCGACACGGTTTACCAACAAAACGGTTGGTCGGGCGGCATAGGCGACTTCGGCGTTACGATTTTTAGAGTATTCATGATGGTTGCCATCCAAGAATTGATAATTCGCGGATTGTGGCGGTTAGTATTGTTGAGAACGAACAGCCAGCCCTCGGAAGCTGAGACCGCGCTAAATCCCAATTGATCTTTATCTCGCCAGCATGGAAAATCGTTTCGCTTTTCACTGGCGGGTTGTTGTAAGGAACTGAGTTGAAGCTGACACGGAAGCTCTGGCGGTGGCTCAACCGCGCACAAGCAGGACATCCCCTTTATCAACGCATCATCACGCAAGCACCGTATGTCCTACCGTGGTACATGGGTTGTGCCATCATCCTCCTGTCGCCTATTCTCTTATTACCAGCGATTGTGTTTTTGAGCGCGGTATATGGGCTGCGCTGGGCGGTGCAGATCGCCAGCAGCATCGCGCACGAGCGGGAAAGCGGCATGTATGACCTACTGGTGACGACACCGCCGGGGATCATTGGCGTTAGCCGGGTGGTGATGTCGGCATGTTTGAACCGCAACGAAACCCTCGAACAGACGCTGGCAGGTGGTACATGGATCATGCGCGGGTTTTTCACGATTGTGTTGATGTTAATCGCGGCCAGCGTCAGCCCACCGATCATCCCACCCGATGCGTATGCCAGCGGCGGACTCATCATTTTCATCTATTTGGGTACGATGGCGGCTGCGATGTACATCGACCATGTGCATTCGATTGTGCTGGCGGTCGAGATTGGCTTATGGATACCGAGCTACGCAACACGTCGATTGGACGCGGGGGCAGCAGCGTTCATCGCCTATCTGGTGGTACAGGTTTCGACGTTCGTGATTACGCTGCTCGTCGGCTTCACGATTGCACCAGCGGTTTTCCAAATGCTGGCGCTTCCCGCAGTCGTCAGCGCGATTCTGCTGCCGTTCATCCGGCTCGCGACGTTCGCGGGCGTGCGCGAAGTCATTATCCATTATTTGTGGGGGATGGTGGTAAGGGAGACACAAGCCACACCATCGGAAGTAGAGGTAATGGGCTTGTAGGGATATAATAAACATTACATAAGCAGAGCCACTTTTCAGCGTCAGCACGCTGTAGAACTATTATGAGGTTGGTATGACCGATTTAATTGACCCGAACGCGATCCCCCTAACCCCGAAAGAGGGTTGGCAGCCTGATCCAGCGCACCCGCGTCGCAGACCCCCGTGGATTAAAGTGCGTGCGCCGAGCAGCGAAGGTTATAAAGAAGTGTATGAGCTGATGCGCGAGAAGAAGCTCAATACCGTATGTGAAGAAGCCCAATGCCCGAACATCGCGGAATGCTGGGGGCGCGGCACGGCGACCTTCCTGATGGGCGGGGACACCTGCACCCGTTCGTGCGGCTTCTGCGATATTAAAACGGGGCGACCAAACCCGATTGACTGGGCAGAACCGAACCGTGTAGCCGAGTCGGTACGGGCGCTGGGATTACGGCATGTGGTGATTACGAGCGTGAACCGCGACGAGCGACCGGACGGTGGCGCACCCTTGTTCTCATTGGTGATTAAGCGCATCCGCAAGCTCCAGCCGGGATGCAGTATCGAGGTGCTGATTCCCGACTTCAAGGGCAGCGAGGCGAACCTGAAAACGGTTATGGACGCGCAGCCGGAAATCTTGAACCACAACGTCGAAACGGTGCCGCGTTTGTTCAAGAAAGTTCAACCGCAGGATAAGTACGAGTGGGCGATGAAAACCCTCGGTAACGCCAAGAAGATGGACCCACTGGTACTGACCAAGAGCGGTATTATGGTCGGGTTGGGCGAGACGTTCGAGGAAGTGCTGGAAGTGATGCGCGATTTGGTGAGCCAAGGGGTCGACATCCTGACCATCGGGCAGTACCTCCAACCGAGCAAGTCACATCTCGCGGTCGAGCGTTTCTACTTACCAGAGGAATTTGACGCATTCGAACGGCTCGGTAAAGAGATGGGTTTTAAGTGGGTGGAAAGCGGCCCGTTGGTACGGAGCAGCTACCGTGCTGAGGCGCAGGTACGTGAACTTTCCAAGTTGAATCACTTCCGGCTGCGCGAGGTGGTCGAGACTGAATAGGTAGCACTTCGTTTAATAGAGCCGATATTCAAAACGCTGTTCGAGAGAGCGGCGTTTTTGATTCACGATTTGTACAAATTCCGCATTTACTCGCCCATTTATCGCCGAATTGGCTGGCGGGAGGCTCCCGTGTATCCGCTGAATTGCCATTTTGTGGCGGCGGGAGGTTCGGCTGTGACCGCCGAATTTGCGCCATTTCAGCGGATTGCTCCTGTATATCCGCCGCTGTGCCACTTTCGGCGGTACTGAGGGAGCAAACCGCCGAAGATGCAAAGACAAATGCATTTACCACAAAGGCACAGAGGACATAGAGAAACCACAATAGAATGCAAACATTATTATAGCACAAATTTTCGTATGCAGTGGTTCGAAAATTCAAACTTTGCGAGGGAAGGTATACCGTTTTTGACAAACCAAATACGAACTATCTACGCCCGACCTGAAAATGGACGTGCAGTTCCAAGTTACCGAGGTGGATGATGTCGTTATCACGCAGGATGCGGTGTGAGTTCGCGGGGAGTGCTTGCATATTGAGGTAGGTGCCGTTTTTGCTACCGAGGTCGCGGATGGTTAACACGCGGTCGGAAAATTCAATGATGGCGTGCTGCTTGGATACACCCTGCATATAGGCTTCAAACACATTGAGATCGACAACGAAATCGGCTGAAGTCATTCCTTCACTCTTGCGACCCAGAATGAGGCTGTCTTCAACACATAAGGTAAGCTGGTGGGTAAACCCTTTAGCCTTGATGACGAGTTCATTGTCGGCATTAAAGCGCGCTTCGCCCCATTTCGGGACACCATCCATACGGCTGGCATCGGCGGTTAAGACGAGAGTTTCTTGTCGGTGGAGTCGTGTCATCACGATAGAATCATTTCATCACACATATATACTTACGGAAGTATAAGGTTCACAACACCTCATTCAATAATATTAATGGAAAAACAATCCGAGGGACATTTGGGAAATATGAATTCTGCGTAAATTCTTCGCTATTCGAGGGTTTCCAAAATGCGGGCATAAGCATCATTAATCTGCTGCATCCGTTCGGTCGCGCCGGGGGTTTTGTCCGCATCGGGGTGGTGCTTGCGGGCTTTGCGGCGGTAAGCGCGTTTGATGTCGTCAAGGCTGGCGGTCGTGGCAACCCCCAACAGGTCGTAGAACAGTTGCAGCGGATGTTCAGCCGGTCGTTCGACATAGACTTTGTGTTCGCGCGGCGGATTAAAGCCGGCGACATTGCGAACGCCTATGATGTAATCCGACTCGATAGCCACGAAATCGCCGCTGAGGTCGGCAAGGCGTACTGGTTTCTCGCGAACGATTTTGCCCTGCTCCACCACCACCGGAAAGATGAGGACGGCCTCGTGGACGGTGGTATAGGCATATACCTTGCCACCGTAGGCTTGGAGGAGCAGATTCAGCCCATCCGACATGACGGGCGTTTTACCATCCTCCGTGATGAGGTCGAAGGCGAGGATATACAGGGTATGCAGATCGGCACGGGTGTTGGCGTTGAGGGTCTTCTTAATGAAGCCGGTTGAAAGCTCACCTGCCAGCAGGTAAATGACGATTTCTTCGTTAAAGCTGATATGACCGACACTGACTAACAGTGAGCCAATGTCGAGGATTTTGACAGTACGGACATTTTTGACCGCGCGAAGGTTCTCCACCAAATGGCGGGTCACAGTTTGCAGACTCATAAAATGCTTCCACTTATAAACAATAAGTTACGGATGATGGGTATAGGCACAACGTCAAGATGGGGTGCATTTACATTGTAGGATACAACAAAAAGAGCGCAGATGGTGCGCCCTTATGTTTAGCTAGGGTTGTGAAGCAGTTTAACTCTCAATAACCTTATCGTCAATAAGCTGCTGCTGCACTTTTTGACCGCGCGGGTCGAAAGCGAAGTGCTGCCCGTAGAGTTGGAATTCCATGTCCTGCATGGCGCGTCCGGCGCGGTTCTTCTCGACGGTGAACACCACCCAGTCGCGGAACTGCTTGGCCGTGTACGGGTTGAAGGCCACATGATCCTTCGAGAGGATATGGTACTTGTTGTTCATGATAATGGCGATGTCGGATTCGTAGTCGAGAGCGCTGCTGCCACGCAGATGGAATAGGTGGATACGCTTGCTCTTGAGACCTTCACGGTCGGCGGCGACGATTGACCACACCGGCACGTCGAGCGAAAGCGCGATGTCCTTCAAACCTTCGACGATGATGGTGACCTTATCGTTTTCGTCACGCGGGCGTTCAGGATAAACGGCGATCTTTTGCAGGTAGTCGACAAAGACGGTGACGTTACCGCCGGTCGCATCGCACAAGCGCGCGGTCATTTCCTTAATAGCCTTCAAGGTAGTGACGGCGGGACTGGCCTTAACCAAGATCATACGGTCAGCATAGCGAGACATCCGCGCTAAGGCCGGAGCGGTGCGCGGGTTTTCCTTGAGAATGGCTTGGAGCGAACCGGGGGAATTGGGGTCACGCCCCATGAAACCCTTCGCCCGTTCTGCCACGATGATCTGATACAGGTCGCGCAGCTTGATGCCGCGTGTAATATCGACTTCCGGCGGATTGATGCTTTCCATGCACAGCAGGCGGTGCATGAGGTGGGTTTCGGTGTGTTCGTACGACAGATAAAAGGCGTATTGGTCAGGTCGCATGGCGATGTTACGCGCGATTTGCAGCGTCGCAATCGTTTTACCGATGCCCTGTGCGCCGCCGAGCAACGTCAGTTCGGTTTTACGGAGGCCACCACCGATAAACCCGTCCAACGGGTCGAAGCCGGTGGACATCGGGACATAATCCACCAAGTCACCTTGAATGACACGTTCATTGGCTTCGTTTAGAACCTGCGTCAGCGTGCGCGGCAGATGCGCGGTCGGACGTTGGGGCGCGGATCGTGGGGTGGAGGGCGCAACCGGCCCGGCAGGACGCGGTTGGGCGGGTGCTGGCTGAATAGGCGGCTGTGGCACGGCATAGCCATCATCATTCGAATCGGGCGGTAAATCACCTGTAAAACGTCGGGTTGCCATGTCATTACCTTAATAGTGGGCGGGTATGCGTAATGAAATTATCATACATTCATCATATTCAAAGATTAGAACTTTGCAACATGAGCAAACCTAAGTGTAGCACTAATTCGGAAAAATTTAGTATTTACGAAGTACCTACATTACCAAATCTTAATCCTTTAAGTCCAATTTCAAATTTCTTACGCATGTGTTCATTAATGGTTTATTCACAAACGGAATGAATCTATGCTAAAATATTGGCGTTTAGGTGATTGTTAAAAACATTACAAATAGTTATGATCTTAACAGTCAATAGTAATTAACCATCTAAGTACGTTAAGAGGGTGCCAAGTTGATACAAGAACTGATGAACCGGGCCGACCAGCGGGGTTATCTGACGTTCGATGATGTCCTTGAGTTACTAGATGAAGAAGGAGAAGACGCAAACACGGTAGAAAACCTCCTATTTGAATTGGATGAAATGGGAGTAGAAGTTCGGCAGGAAAGCGAACCGTCGCTGCGCGGCGGGGCGGTGATGGCCGAGGAGATCGAGATGGAGTTCGAGCCTGAGGAACTGCCGCATGATCCGGGTGTGGGCGACATCAACGCGGTGTCGGCTGATGATCCGGTCGGGTTGTACTTCCGGCAGATGGCTCAAGAACCGCTGCTGACGGCTCAGGAAGAAATTGAGCTGGCGAAGCGGATCGAGATGGGCAAAGAAGGCCGTCGTGCGATGAACCGTGCGGGGTCACGCGAATTGAACGGCGACTCGTGGGTAGGGCACATGGAACGTCTGGTGGAAGAAGGCCAGATGGCACGTGAACACCTCGGTCGTGCGAATACCCGCCTCGTCGTGAGCATCGCCAAGCGCTACATGGGACAGGGACTCCCCTTCCCCGACCTCATCCAAGAGGGTAACGTGGGGTTGATGCGTGCGGTCGATAAGTACGACTACAAACGTGGGAACCGCTTCAGCACCTACGCAACGTGGTGGATTCGCCAAGCGATCACTCGCGCCCTCGCCCAAAAGACCCGCACCATCCGCATCCCCCTGCACATGACTGAACGCATCCGCCAAATGTACCGCACCGCTCAAAATCTTGAGCAGTCGTTGGGCCGCCGTCCGTCACCAGAAGAAATTGCTTCGGAGATGGATTTACCGGCAGACAGTGTGCGCGGTATGATGGATGCCAGCCAACATGCGATTGCGCTGGAACGTCCGGTCGGCGACGATGGTGACAGCGAGTTTGGCGATTTTATTGAAGACCAAGACTCGCCCAGCCCTGTTGAATCGGCAACCCAGCACCTGCTGCAAGAGACAATCGAAGAAGTGTTAAGCGAACTCACCCCGCGCCAGAGTCACATCTTGCGCCTGCGCTTCGGCCTCGGTGGTGGTGAACCGCACACGTTGGAAGAAATCGCCAACAAGTTTGGCCTGAGCCGCGAACGCATCCGCCAACTGGAAAAGGAAGCACTTCGCAGCCTGCGTCACCCGCGTTTGGCGTTGAACTTGCGCGATTATCTCGGCTAGGTTATCGGCTACATACAACCGAATAGATCATCACAACCGGACATCTGTTGATGCCCGGTTTTTATTTCTCAGGCTGGAACAGCGCTCATGCTGTACACTTGCCCGACATAATTCTGAGCGCGGGCATAAGCCATCAGTTCATCACGGAAGTTGGGGTGAGCGATATTGACCAGCGCTTGCACCCGTTCGCTAATTGAGCGTCCGTACAGGTCTGCAACACCAAACTCGGTGACGATGAAATGCACATCATTGCGCGAGGTGGTTACACCCGCACCCGGTTTCAGCGTAGCGGTGATGCGGCTGATGGTGTTGTCTTTCGCCGTGCTGGCAAGGGCAATGAACGACTTCCCACCATGACTGCGGGATGCCCCACGCACAAAATCCACCTGACCGCCAACACCGGAGTAGAACTTCGGCCCGATGCTATCGGCACAAACCTGCCCCGTTAGATCGACTTCCAGCGCCGAGTTGATCGAGATCATGCGTTCATTCTGCGCGATGACAAAGGGATCATTGACGTACTCGGTGGGGTGGAGTTCAAAGACCGGATTATCGTGGATGTACTGGTAAAGTTGGCGGGTACCGATCACAAAGCCCGACACCACTTTACCGGGATGGAGCGACTTGGAGGCGCAGGTGATAACCCCCGCCTCGATCATTTGCATCACGCCATCTGAAAAGAGTTCGGTGTGAATGCCGAGGTTTTTATGTCCCGTTAACCGGCGCAGCACCGCATCGGGAATGCCACCGATACCAGTTTGGAGCGTGGCGGCATCTGGAATCAGTTCCGCGATGTACGAGGCAATCTTTTCCTGTACGGGTGATGGAGGTTCAGGGAGAACTTCCGGCAGCGGGTAATCGACTTCGATGAAGTAGTCAATCTGGCTGACGTGGATGAAGCTGTCGCCGAGGGTGCGCGGCATGTTGGGATTCACTTCGGCGATGATGATGCCCGCGCTTTCCGCAGCGCTCTTGGTCACGCCCACTTCTACCCCATATGAGCAGTAGCCGTGTGCGTCCGGCGGGCTAACATGGATCACCGCGACATCCAACACCAAGCGGCCTGATGTAAACAAGTGCGGAATATCCGAGAGAAAAACGGGTGTAAAGTCCGCCATACCCGCATTGACTGCCTGCCGAACCTTACCGCTGATGAACAGGCTGTTGATGCGAATGTGTTCGGCCATCGTTGCGGTAATGTAATCGCCCGCGCCGAGGTCAAGCAGTTGGATGATTTCCACCCCCCGCAGTTCAGACGCACGATCCCGCAAGGCGGCAAGGAAACGCTGGGGTGTGGAGCAGTTTCCGGTCAAAAAGAGGCGTTGACCCGATTTCACTTGTCCAGCAGCAGCTTCGGCAGAAACAATCTTATCTTTCCAACTCATAATGTTACCCTTTCGAACACGATGTTCTATCTTGAGTCTAAAGATGAAGCCCCAAACCTGCGTAGTGTCCAATGCCCTAGCCGGATAGTGACACATGATACTAGGGCGTAAAGTCCGTGAGACATAGAATGAAGGTAGATCGGTAACACAGGATTTGGGAGGGACGTAAGCATGTTAAACCATGTACTCGTACCGTTAGACGGCTCACCTTTGGCGGAGGATGCACTCAAGCACGCGCTGGATGTTGTCGCACCGAATGGCAAGATCACACTGGTGTGTGCGGTTGAAACCCCTGATATGCTGGTTTACGGATATTATCCGGCGGTGACCGCGCCCAACTACGAAACCACCAAGAACGAACTGCTGCCCTACGCCAAGCATTACGTCGAAGGCGTGGCAAAAGACCTGATTAAAGAGGGTTACGCCGTCCGGCAGGAAGTCAAGCTGGGCGACGCGGCGACGGTCATCACCGACATTGCCGAAAAACAGCATGTGGACGC
Source organism: Chloroflexota bacterium (assembly GCA_020161935.1). Taxonomy (GTDB): domain Bacteria; phylum Chloroflexota; class Anaerolineae; order Aggregatilineales; family Phototrophicaceae; genus CFX2. The sequence continues at coordinate 59,820 of JAIUNI010000019.1, read as the reverse complement.
GATTGTGATGTCCACCCACGGACGGTCAGGCATCAGCCGTTTCCTGTTCGGCAGCGTAACGAGCAAAGTCCTAGAAGCAAAGGTTTGCCCGGTGTTCGTTGTGCCGAGCAAGCAGCCCGCCAAAGTGCAGAAACCGGCAAAAACGGCGGAAACGATTAACTAACCTCGGTCATATGGGTGTGGACACCCCGGCAGCCGCGAGGCCGTCGGGGTGTTTTTTATGTCAAGCGTTTAGCAATCCTTGCTTCCCGTGTACGCATACGTTCGTCATCCCGAAATCATTATGTTTAGTAGTACGTCATACGGTGGATTGGAATTACCGTAAAGATATAACCGTCGGAAGGAGGACAATGATGCTTAACAAAGTTTTGGTTCATGAGTGGATGAGTAAGCCCGCTTTAACAATTCGACAGGATGCGCCGATCAATTATGCCCATGAAGTGATGCGGCAGCAGCAGGTACGCCGGTTAGTGGTCGTGAATGAGAACAATCACATATTAGGCATTGTTACCTCTGGCGACATACGCGAGGCCAAACCATCGGACGCGACGACCCTGAGCATCTGGGAACTGAATTATCTTGTTTCGCAGTTGATCGTCGAAAAGATTATGACCCACGAAGTTATTACAATTGGGATGAATAGTCGAATGACCGATGCGGCCAAATTGATGTTGGATTATAAAATAGGTGGGTTGCCAGTTGTGGACGACGCGGGGGAACTCGTTGGTGTGTTAACCGAGTCCGACATTTTCAGAATGATCGTCCAGCAAGAAACAACCAGCAAAACCATATCATAAATGCGGATAGACAGACGATTAGGGCAGTAAGTGTCAGATGACAAAGGTATGGGTAAGATGAACGTATCCGATATTATGACCGAACGCCCTGCTTCGGTGCGGTTACACAGTACATTACGCGAAGTCCTTGACCTGATGGAGCAGTTGAGCTGCCATCACGTGCCGGTACTGAGTAGCGAAAACCACTTGATCGGTATTATCAGCGACCGCGACTGCCGACTCGCCATGAACTCACCGTATATCATGCGAGAACGGTGGCAAGACCAAGAACTGGTCAACCATCTGTACGCTCGCATGATTATGAGTCCCGCGCCAGTCGTCATCGCGCCGGAAGCAACCGCCGAAGATGCCGCGCGACTCATGCTGTCACGGCATATTAGCTGCCTGCCCGTCATGCGTGACGAAACGCTGGTCGGTATCATCACGGTATCCGACATCATGATGGCGTTTATCGCGATGAGCGAACGGATAACACGCACCTGATTGTGGTGTCATCCAAGTTCACTTTCGTTTGATGGGGTCTGCGGTTAGGCCACCGCCGCGTACCGTAGCCCCAATCACGATAGCCGCCGTCACCAGCACCATATTCTTCAGGATGTACTGCCCTTCCAGCGTCGGCACAGTCGGGAAGGTTTTCCATGTTTCAGCGGGGAACAGCACCAGCGGCATGATGGTGCCGAGCATTTGCATGAATAATAGCAGCAGCGTCACCCGCATAAACAACCCCGTAATTAAACCTAACCCGATTAAACATTCCCACGCGGCCAGTACCGGACGCGAAACGACCGGCGGGACAATCTCGAACGACAACACGGAAATGGTACGAGTCGCTAATTCATCCGCAGGGCTAAGGCCGGGAATGAACTTCAACACACCAAACCACAGAAAAACGATGCCGACGCTCATGCGGAGCAGCGTAACCCCATTACGCGCCATCCAATTTGTGATACGATGATCTATGCGCTCGAACTGTTGGTTAAGCGATTGGCTCGTCATCGAGTTTGCCCTCCTTGATGAGCAACTTGAAATTGCCACAGACTTAATTGTGAATAATGTAACAATCAAAGATGAATACGTCATGAGAAGCAGCGCAGAACGTTGATTTTGGCTCCGCTGCCCCTGTGCAACCCACACGCACGCCATGCGTACAGATAGCAGTTACACATCACGAATGCAGGAGAAAAGTGGAATGTCCGTACAACACGCGGTTATCCGTACGCAAGGTGTCGTCAAAGAATTACCCCTCGGCAAATATACCGTCCATGCGCTGCGGGGCGTGGATATGGAAATTTACGCTGGTGAAATGGTGGGCATCATCGGGCCATCCGGCAGCGGTAAAAGTACGCTGCTCGGCCTCATCGGCGGTTTGGATACGCCTACACGCGGCACGATTGAGATCGACGGTGTGGACATTAGCCGGATGAGCGAAGACAACCTCACCGAAATCCGTAACGAAAAGATCGGATTTATATTCCAATTTTTTAACCTCATCCCAACCTTGACGGCGCTGGAGAATGTCGCACTGCCCATTCAATTCGCGCACAAACCGAAATTTAACCCAGATAAGCGGGCTAAAGAACTCTTGACTACACTAGGATTGAAAGACCGTTTGCGCCACCGCCCTTCGGAGCTTTCCGGCGGTCAGCAGCAGCGTGTGGCAATCGCCCGTGCGCTCGCGAACAATCCTCCCCTGCTCCTCGCTGACGAGCCGACGGGAAACCTCGACAGCGAGTCCGGCGCTATGGTCATGCAAACGCTGCGCGACATTCGCCAACAGGCCGGGACGACCGTGGTTATCGTGACGCACGATCCGGCAATCGCCCAGCAAACTGACCGTGTTTTAACCTTAGTCGACGGTACATTGGTTAACGGAGTGGTACCGGCACATTAACAAAACATGCCTGATATGCGTGTTGGAAAATCTAAAGCCGCTTCTAACCAAATCAGCAGAACAACGCCGATGACGGTAGACACAATGGTGGAATAGATTAAAATACAATACGTAATATTCTGGCACATGGATGGGATTTTTTCGGCATGAAAGCGGATTTCGCGCTCGATTATGATGTCTTGACGGTTGAGCGTCCTCAAAAACTGTATTTAATGGCACGGTTGGTATCCAACTCGGCCTCTGATCCGCATAAGCGCCGACCGCTGAACATCAGCCTCGTCCTTGACCGCAGCGGGTCGATGGCCGGTAACAAGCTGGAATACACTCGCCAAGCCGCGCAGTTTTTGGTGCAGCACCTGACAGGGAATGACACGCTTTCGGTCGTGCTGTATAACGAACAGGTTTCCACGCTCATCCCACCCAGCGCCGTCACCGAAAAAGACGCGATCAACCAGCGCTTGAACGGCATCAAAGCCAGCGGCATGACCAACCTCAGCGGCGGCTGGCTGGAAGGCTGCAAGTGGGTCGAGGAAGCGGTCACCGACGACAACATCAACCGTGTTATCCTGATGACCGATGGCCTCGCCAACCGCGGTGTCACTCATGCCGAGCAGTTGATCGCGCTGGCGAAGCAGAAGCGGCAGGGCAAGGTCATCACCACCACGATGGGCTTAGGTTCGGACTTCAACGAAGACCTCCTCATCGCGATGGCGGACGCGGGCGGCGGCGCGTTCTACTTCATCGAAAGTCCTGAAGTCACCCCCACTATCTTCAAAGAAGAACTCCGCGACCTGCTGAATGTCGTCGGGCAAAACCTGACCGTCAGCGTCGAAATGACCGACCACATCTCCACCATCAACCAGCTTAACGCCTACAACATGCACAGCGACGGCAAGCGCGTCTCGTTCAGCTTGGGCGATGTGTACGGCAGCGAGGTCAAAACCCTGCTGCTCGAATTATCCATTCCGGCACTCAATGACATCGGCGAGTGCGAAATCGCGCGGCTGCGGTTTGAATATGACGAGATCACCGATGTAGGCAGCCAGCATCAGATTGTCGATATGCCGATTGTGGTCAATGTCGCCCCGCAGGATGCCGATGTCGAGAGCAATCCCGAAGTTCGCCGGAGCGTCCTCCTGCTGCAAGCGGCACGGGCGCGGCGGGATGCCGTCGCGGCGGCGGATAAAGGCGAGTACAATCGTGCTTCCCAGATCCTTAAGCTGGCCGCCAACGCTATTGAAGACTCGCAAATCATCCACCGCGAATTGGTGGATGAACATGAAGTCCTGCTGCAACAGGCAACCGAGATGCAGCGTGGCGAGGAATTTTACGACAGCCGCAGCCGTAAAATGATGGCGACACAGGCCATTTACACCATGACCGACCGCCATGAAAGCACGCTATCACTGCGGTCGCGGGAGGTGGAACGCATTCTGCAAACGCCCACCGCCGAGCAGAAACCGGGGGTTACGCCGATTGCGATTACGTGGCGTGAGCAAACGATGCCACTGAAAGGCGAACTCATGCGGATGGGGCGTGCGCCGCAAAATGAACTGGTGCTGGACGCAAAAAATGTCTCACGCTTTCATGCACAGGTTCGCCGCGAAAACGACCGCCTGATCGTGGAGGACTTGGGCAGCACCAACGGCACCTATGTGAACGAAGTCCGCATCAGCGAGCCGCATTACCTGAGCGTGGGCGATGTGGTGCGCGTCGGCTATGAGCAGATCATTTTCCACGATCACGACTAAGTGACACTTTTATCAACGCAGTTATGAGCCATTAGGGGAAAGCCAGTATGACAGCATACGAGACGTTCGCGGTTCAGGTGGCAGGGATCAAACGCGAACTGCGAAAGTTCGAGATCAAGCCGGGGGTGCAAATCGCCATTTTGAACATCCTCGGCGACACCGAATTTGTCGAAGCCGTCAGCCGCGAACTCGCGCCGTTGATTGCCGCGAAAAATCCCGACATCCTTGTGACCGCCGAGGCGAAAAGCATCCCGCTGGCGCACGCGGTTTCCGCCAAATTGGGCAACCGCCCCTATGTCGTGCTGCGGAAGTCGCTCAAGCCGTATATGGGTGACGCACTGCAATCCGAAACCCTGAGCATCACCACCGGCGAACCGCAAACACTGTACCTCGACGAAAAAGACCGCGAACTGATCGCCGGCAAGCGTGTCGCTGTGATTGATGATGTCATCTCAACCGGCAGCACTTTACAGGGGATGCGGCTCATTCTCGGCAAGGCGGGGGCCGAAGTCGTCGCTGAAGCTGCGATCTTCACCGAAGGCGACCGCGCCGCGTGGTCCGATATTATCGCCCTCGGTCATTTGCCAGTATGGGTGAACGGGCAGTAAATTAGAGAAACAGTTTATCCGGTTCCTGACGGTCGCAAGGGTGGGTGTGATGTCCAAAAACAGATTGCTGCTCATGATCTTGGGGGTTTTTGCGGGTGTCGTATTGACGTTCACGATCTTACCGCAAGGGCTTTCCGATGCATCGAACCAAAACCAGAAAGCCCCGACGATGACACCCACACCTATGCTGCTGGTGGTCGAGGTGCAAACCGGCATCCTGCGCGACGAACCGGGGTTTGACAGCAAGCGGGTCGGGTTCGTCACCTTAGGTCAACAGTTGCCCGTCTACGGCGTGGCTTACCATAACACACAGCTATGGTATCTGGTCGAGCTTGAGGATGGCACACAGGCGTGGATTTCGGACACCATCGCGCATATCGTCGGCAGCGACCAGATCGTGCCGACGATTGATCTCACCGAGTTTTACGCCCCGACCGCCACACCCACCCGTACCCCAACACCCACCCGCACCCCGACCGCGACACCCACGGCGACGGCAACGCATACACCAACCAACACGCCCACTTCTACGCATACGCCGACGAACACCCCAACCGCGACCAACACGCCCACCTTTACGGCGACCGCGACCTCTACAAACACGCCCACCAACACCGCGACTGCAACACTGACCGCCACTCGCACACCGCGTCCGTCGGCCACACCGAAACCTCCAACGGCAACCGCGAAACCGGCAACCGCCACGCCGCGTGCCACCAACACGCCGAAGCCGCGTACCCCAACACCCACCCGCACGCCGACCAGCCGCCCTGCTACCCGAACACCAACGGCGACGGCAACAGCGAGCTAAATTGGTAGGGGCGTATGATTATCATGCGCCCACACTATTTACCACGCCTGTAGGGGCTTACCGCTGGCAAGCCCACGCCATGCCAACATGACGATTGCTCTACGCTGGCTGATTCTTTTTTCAATAAACCAGAAATATGCCCGATAATGAGTTATCAACAAAATGAAGTTATTGGATGGTTTCATGCCGAAATATAAATTACTTGCTGTCGGCCTCAGTGCATTTGCGGTTTGGGCACTCATCCTGCTCATCCTACCGCAGGGCGTATCGGATGCTTCCAACATGCAGTTAGCAGGTACACGCTCACCCACCTTCACCCCCAGCCCCACACCTATTCAACTGGTCGTGGAGGTTCCGAAGGGCAACCTGCGTAATGCGCCGGGCATAGGATCAAAAATAATGGGGATCGTGTTAGCCGATACACGCCTCACGGTCATGGGCGTGGCGGAATATGGCGACACCATATGGTATCTCGTGCAAATTGAAGGCACCGAGCAGGCATGGATTTCCGAACAGATCGTTTCGATTGCCGCTGACCTCGAAATAATCCCAACCATCAATCTAACTGAATTTTTTAGTCGCACGGCCACACCGACATGGACACCCGGCGGGCCAACTGCCACCGTCACAAAACCACGCCCAACCCGCACACCGACTTACACCCAAACACCCGTGCGAACCGTCGACTATACGGCAACGGCCAACGCACCGACACGCCAGCCAACCAACCGGCCCGCGACGCAGCCACCGAAGCCCACGTCGACCAAGCGCCCGCCGACCAACGTGCCAACCGTTCGTCCACCGACCAACACACCTGCGACGCAGCCGACGAATCGCCCACCGACGAATACGCCTGCCTCACAGCCGACTTACCAGCAGCCAACGAGTACGCCAGTATCGCAGCCAACGAGTACGCTTGGGGCATCGCCAACCAATCCGCCGCAGCCAACCAGCGTCCCGCCGACGAATATTCCGCCCACCAACGTACCGCCGACGATCAAGCCGCCGACCGCTACGGCTCCGCCGCTGCCGACGAATATCCCGCCCACGAACCCACCACCACCCACGGCTGTGCCGCCCACCAACCCACCGCAACCATCGGCAACCAGTGCGTCACCGCCCACCATTCCGCCACCCCCAACGGACGTACCGCCACCGCCGCCCACGGCTGTGCCGCCCACCAACCCACCACCGCCGACATACGTGGGGCCACCAACGGCTCAAACAGGCAACTAATAATTACGCACAGGGCGCACACGCTGCGCCCTTTTTGTTGGCTAGTAGTCGCTTACAAAGTAGCTATAGATGACGAGGGTTCCGTTATCACGGGGCGTAATTGGCGCAGGCGTTTTGACATTCGTCCATGACGGTGGCGAGACTAGAATCGGCAGGTCAGTTATGCTGCTATGGCTGTAGTCAACGAGTCGGACATTGATACACTTATAGCGCTGGGTGTAGTGACAGTAATTATCAATTGGGTAGTTAAATTTTCGGTAGCCGCTATCGTAGTAAACGAGTTCCTCATTCGTCACATTGTAAACGGTTAAACGCATATTACTTTGATACGGGTCGTCCATAAACGGATACGTGAACGCCGTATAATAACGCTCGACCTGATTGAGAGAATCGGGTGTCCAGTAATAGATGATTTTTAATCCCGCGTTTGCCCCATAATAGCCATAAGCCTCGCCAACGGTTTCTAAACCGGGATATAACCGCAGCAAAAATTGAATCTGAATATCACGCCCATTAAACAACCAAAATAAACCAGCACAGGGCGTAACAACCAGTACGATAAAGATACCAATCAGCCACTTCAGCCGTTTGCGCGTCATTGGGTTTACCTCGCATACACCGCCAGCACCGTCGGAACCTCGTCAAACGCGCTCACAACCGTTTCCGGTGAGCCGCCAACCTTCAGCCCCATCATCGTCGAACGTCCACCATCAAGGTTGAATGCCGTCACGATGTCCATATCGGTCGTCGGCAGGTAAGCGCTCAGTTCGCGCAGCGTCAACCCGAGGAGAGGCGTTGCCAGCAGGATAATACGCCCGCTGCTGTCCTGCGCGATCACTGTGCGGCGGGTACTGCTGTCCTGAATCTCGTTGTGGAAAGCTGCCGCGCCATCCAGCACCAGCATCGGGAACGCCTGCACCGCCTGCTCCAAAGCCTCACCTTGATATGGCTCACGCAGGTTAGACCGCAACCGTGGCTGCCCATTCTGCACCAAGAACGTCCCGCCTCTATCCGTGTACGACTGCCCGAACACTGTCCCATCCGCCACCACCAGCCCCAGCGCCATGTCCGAGGGGTCAAAGAAGTTGGCATTCACGAACGCCACGGCTGTTGATAAGTTCAGCGCCCACTCGCTGGTGTTGTACGCCTGCCCCGGTTGGTAGTGTGCGCGAAAGGTGTAGTACACGGGATCAATCCGCAAGGCGACCATGCGCGTGACGGGGTTCAGCGGGTCGGGATCATAGTTGCGGCGTTCGAGGCCAGCAGCCAGCGTTTGCCAGCCGCTGCTAACAGTCACGGTCGGCGCGGGTTGGGATGTGGCTACCGGTTGCAGTTCAAAGCGGGAAAAGCAGCCGCCGAGCAAGAATAAAACGAGGGTAAACAGGGTGATTTTGGTTGGATGCAAGGAATATCCTCGAATATTAACGAAATTGTTGCAGTGATGATTCTGTATTGGTTATACTGAGTAACGTCTCCCGACAATCACCTCAATTGGACAGTTCGCTGTTCACCACAACTTACAATGAAGGTTCAGCATGGTTGGAACTGTGGACATTGATTTTACCAAATATAGCGCATTAGCGGTGGAAGATGACATTGGCGGTATGGCAATCATAGGGGTCATGATGCGTTACCTCGGTATGCAAGCCTATATGAACGCGACAGGCGAAGGCGTGGTTGAGTTAGCGCTCGCCATGAAGCCCCGCCCGAATATCATCTTTCTCGACCTCAACTTGCCCAAAACCACCGGCTACGACATCCTCAAGAAAATCCGCAATGAACCGCGCTTAGGAAAGGTCTTGGTGGTGGCAGTCACCGCGCAGGATGCCGACAGCGAAATCCCGAAGTGCATGGCCGCCGGTTTTGATGGCTTCATCGGCAAACCCATCAGCCGGTCACGCTTCCCACGCCAGCTTCGGCGCATCCTCAGCGGCGATCCTGTATGGGAAACCTACTAACTGAAACACCCGTATCAGGTTCATTGTCGCGTCCCTCCGAAATCCGGCTGGAACTACGCCGTTCCCTTTCGGAAAATTACAGGCGTGAATATAATGATTCCCATCCCAATCGACCATCGAAGCCTCTCTCTCGACTGATCTATGCAGTAAGGGCAACCGATCATGCTAGGCGAAAGACTCCGTGCGGCGCGTCATGCGCGGTTTGTGGGCAGAGCAGCGGAAAAAACACTGTTTCAATCAGCGCTCGAAAGCCCTGAATTCCCCTTTTTCGTACTCTATATCTGGGGACCCGGTGGGGTCGGTAAAACCACGCTCCTCCAAGAATTCCGCTTGATCTGCGAACAGCACGACATAACGGCCTATTATGTGGATACCCGCAACGTCGAACCTTCCTCAGAAAGCTTTACCTCGGCGCTGCGGCTTGCGATGAGTGTGTCTAGCGAGCAATCCGTGCGGGATACACTTGCCAGCCTACCCCGCTGCGTTCTTCTGTTCGACACTTACGAAACGCTCGAACCGCTGGACGACTGGATACGCGAAGAGTTCTTAACCCACCTGCCGGAAAACACGCTCGTGGTCTTAGCCGGTCGCCACGCACCGAGTCCGGCATGGCGGTCTGACTCCGGCTGGCAAAGCCTGATGCACACCCTTTCACTCCGCAACCTCGCAGCCAACGACAGTGTGGAGTATTTACTGCGCCGTTCGGTTCCACCAGACCAGCATAAAGCAGTGTTAGGCTTCACACACGGTCATCCACTGGCGCTGTCGTTGGTCGCGGATGTGTTCACCCAACGCCCGGATATTCACTTCCAGCCGGAAAGTGTGCCGGATGTGGTACAAACCTTACTGGCACAGTTCGCCCAAAAAGTGCCGGGGCCAGCCCACCGCGCCGCCCTCGAAGCCTGTTCGATGGTACGACTGATGACCGTACCCCTCCTTTCGGAAATGTTGGCGCTGGGCGACGAAGCCAACGCGATGTTCGGCTGGCTGCACGGCCTGTCATTCATGGAGAGCGGCTCGGAAGGCATCTTCCCTCACGACCTCGCGCGGGAAGCGCTGGCGACTGATGTTCACTGGCGCAACCCCGAATGGTACGCCGAACTGCACAGCCGCGCCCGTAATTACTACTTCAATCAGGTGCAGCAAACCACCGGCGCACTCCAGCAGCGCATCTTATTCGACTACATCTACCTGCACCGCGATAACCCCTTCATCCGGCCCTTCTTCGAGTGGAAAACAGGCGGCAACATCATCTCGGACAGCATGAAGGCGCAGGACATCAGCATTCTGAAAACGATGGTCGCGCAGCTCGAAGGTGACGAGGCGGCACGGTTGGCTTCGTACTGGTTTTCCCGCCAGCCGGAAAGTGTCACCGTCCTGCGCGATGCCAAGCTGCGTCCGCTCGGCTTCTTCATGACATTAGCGCTGCATCAAACCACAGCCACCGATGCCGAGGTTGACCCGGCTGTTCGCGCCTGTATGAACTTCCTAAACGCGCAGGCACCGCTGCGGGCGAACGAAAACGCCATCCTATTCCGCTTCTGGATGTCGAAGGACGATTACCAGCAGGTATCGCCTGTTCAAAGTGTGATTTTCGTCAACATGGTACGGCAGTATCTTGCCCCCGGCCTAGCCTATTCATTCTTGCCGTGTACCGATGCCGACTTCTGGATGCCCGCCTTCACCTACGTTGATCTCCAGCGCATTCTGCAAGCGGACTTTACCGTCGGCAGTCAAACCTTTGGCGTTTATGGGCATGACTGGCGCGTTCGCCCGCCGATTGCGTGGTTGGAGTATATGGGCGAGCGTGAGGTTGCCGGTGTTAACAACGCCGCGCCGCCCAAACCCGCCGAGCAGGTGATCGTCCTCAGCGAGCCGGACTTTGAAAGTGCCGTGCAGGATGCTCTGCGCGACTATACACGACCGGTCATGCTCCGCAATAACCCCCTGCTGCGGTCGCGATTGATCGCCGAGAAAACCCGCAACAGCCAGCAAGAATCCGAGCGCATTGCCGCCCTTCGCACCCTCCTGCGCGAAGCCGCCGAAGTCTTGCAGCAGTCAACCCGCGAAACCAAGTTTTACCGCCCGCTTTACCATACTTATCTCCAACCCGCCGCCACGCAGGAACAAGCGGCTGAACTGCTCGACCTCCCCTTCAGCAGTTACCGCCGCCACCTCAAAAATGGCATCACGCGGGTGGTCGAAATTTTATGGGCGCAGGAGATTGGTGGTCTTGAAGCGTGGAAATGAAGGGATAGGGAACCTATGGCGAGTAATGAATATCATTTTATTACCGGGTGGCACGTTGAAAGCACCTTAGACGAAGTGGTCGATATTCTCGGCAATGGGCCGGATTTAACCCGCTGGTGGCCTTCCGTCTACCTTAAAGTGATTCAACTTGAAAAGGGTGACGAGAATGGCATCGGCGCGGTCGTTGATCTCTACACCAAAGGTTGGCTGCCCTACACCCTCCGCTGGCAGTTCCGCGTCACCGGGTCGAACGTACCGCACGGCTTCACCCTCGAAGCATCGGGCGATTTCGTCGGGCGCGGCATCTGGACGTTCGAGCAGCAGGGTAACATGGTGAAAATCGTCTACGATTGGAAAATCCGCGCCGATAAACCACTGCTTAAATATTTGTCGTTCATCATGAAACCCATCTTCTCGATGAACCATCATTGGGCGATGGCAAAGGGCGAGGAAAGCCTCAAACTCGAACTCGCGCGGCGGCACGCCAAAACCGAAGCCGAACGCGCACTCATCCCGCCACCACCGCCCGCGACGTGGGTTGTTAACCGCTAGAACCCTCGCTCCTACCACTTTATTTGGGTTCATCTCACTCATCAAACGCTTATGCGAATTAAGGTCATACCCCCAATTTTGAGGGGGGTACGATTCTTTCCCCTCATGCTATAGTGCTGTCATATCCAATTCACGAATAAGTTGGATACATGGACATGATTTGGGCAGACTTACCGCCTCAATACTGCGGCCAACGGTAAGCCAGCACCCCATCTTAGTTCAGAGCCAATCCACAGAATTATCGCATTTTCTGGACTGTGGGTAGACCCTTAACCATTATGGGTATGCTGGTTTTTTGTTACATACACTACATCAACTTTTAGGCTCTCGCATAACCGATAAGGACAGTTGGAATGGGAATTAAGGAAGCAACTTTAGATAAAGCTGGCAGGAGTACAGCCACATCTACCACCAGCACATGGCACGTACAAGAAGCGGCTGATGTACTCCATACACTCAATGTCAAAACAGCACAGGGTTTAGACAGCACCACCGTCACCAAGCGCCTCGAAACGTACGGTGCGAACGAACTGGTTGAAAAAGGTATCACCAGTCCGTGGGCGATCTTGTGGGAACAGATGACCAACCCCCTCGTCCTGCTGCTCCTGCTGGCCGCTGGTATCTCGCTGCTGCTCGGCAAAGTGGATAGCGTCGTCGCTATTATGGCAATCGTCGTCCTGAACGCGGTCTTAGGCGTGTTTCAAGAGTACCGCGCCGAGCAAGCGATGGCCGCCCTCAAGAAGATGGCCGCGCCGCTGGTGCGTGTGCGCCGTGAAGGCAAACTGCTCGACATTACCTCGCGTGATGTCGTCCCCGGCGACATGATCCTGCTCGAAGCGGGCAGCATCGTCCCCGCCGACGCACGCATCACCGAATCGGCGAATTTGCAGGTACAAGAATCCTCGCTCACCGGTGAATCACAGCCTGTCGAGAAATCCATCATCGCCCTGCGTGGCGAGGATATTCCCCTCGGCGACCGCCACAACATGCTCTATATGGGTACAGCCGTCACCTACGGGCGCGGTGAAGCGGTGGTCGTCGAAACCGGCATGAAAACCCAGCTCGGACGCATCGCTGAACTTATTCAATCTGTCGAAGGTGAAGTCACCCCCCTGCAACGCCGCATCAACGAACTCGGCAAGGCTCTGTTAATCCTCGCGCTGGTGGTGATGGGTATCGCCTTTATCATCGGCCTGACCACAGGCGACGCACTCGAAGACGTGCTGCTGAACGCCGTTGCAATTGCCGTCGCCGTCGTGCCAGAAGGCTTGCCCGCTGTCGTTACCGTCGCCCTAGCCCTCGGCGCACAGCGGATGCTCAAGCGTAAGGCGCTCATCCGTAAGCTGCCTGCGGTTGAAACGCTCGGCTCCGTAACCACCATTTGCTCCGACAAAACCGGTACGCTGACCGAAAACAAGATGACCGTCACCATCGTGGACATCGCTGGTCGCAGCGCCACGATTGACGAGGTGGTCAAGCGCAGCCAAGCCCTCGGTGCGCTGAATGGAACGGGTATGCCTGAGCCGCAGGATACCGCCCAAGCGCTGCTCCTCGCGGGCAACACCCTCGCCAACGACGCGATGCTGGAAGGTGATCCGCTCACGGGTTTTAAAGCGGTGGGTGACCCGACCGAAGGTGCGCTCATCGTCGCGGCGGCGCGTTTCGGTATCGAAAAACCCAGCCTTGATAAAATGTTCCCGCGCGTTGGTGAAGTCCCCTTCTCGTCCGAACGCAAACGCATGTCCACCGTGCATAAGCTCAACAACGAGCTTCCGCCGAACGAAGGCATCGCCCGTTATCTGAAAGCACTCATGCAGCATGTCAACCGTGAATACATCATCTTCACGAAGGGCGCAGTCGATAGCTTACTCGATGTGAGCGACCGCGCATGGATCGACGGCGAAATTATACCCATGACCCCCGAAGTCCGGGCGCGTATCGAGCAATCCAACAATGAACTCGCCAAAAAGGGTTTGCGCGTGTTGGGTATGTCCGTCCACCGTATTGACAACCTACCGGCTCACTGGACACCGGAAGAAGTCGAGAAGAATATGGTGTTCGTGGGGATGGAAGGCATCATCGACCCACCCCGCCCCGAAGTGCGTGACGCGGTTGCCAAGTGCCGTACCGCTGGTATCCGTCCGGTGATGATTACCGGCGACCATCCGTTGACCGCCCTAAACATCGCCCGTGACCTCGGCATCGCAACCGAACAAGATACGGCGATGACCGGGCAAGAATTGGACAAACTCTCGCAGCAAGAATTGGAAAGTGTCGTCGAGCGGGTTCCGGTTTACGCCCGTGTGTCGCCAGAAAACAAGCTGCAAATCGTCCAAGCGCTCCAGAACAAAGGCCATGTCGTCGCCATGACCGGTGACGGCGTGAACGACGCGCCCGCCCTCAAACGCGCCAACATCGGTGTGGCGATGGGTATCACCGGTACAGCGGTTTCTAAAGAAGCAGCGGATATGGTGATCGTGGATGACAACTTCGCCACCATTGTCAGCGCCGTTGAGGAAGGCCGCACCATTTACGACAACGTACGCCGTTTCGTGAAGTACCTGATGGCGAGCAACACTGGCGAATTATTCGTCCTGCTAGCAACACAGCTCATCGCCGGTATGGGCTTGCCGCTCACCACGCTGCAAATCTTGTGGATGAACCTGATTACCGACGGCATTCCGGCGCTGGCGCTCGGTGTCGAAAAAGCGGAACGCGGCGGTATGAACCGTTCGCCTTATGCCCCCAACGAGAGCATCTTCGGGCGCGGCCTCGCGCGTCACATCGTCATCGTCGGTATTGTCCTCGGTGTCAGCGGCTTGCTGCTGGGCTTGTGGGCATTCAACAACTACCAGAACGGTGTCGCCACGTTCTCCGCGAATACGTGGAATACAATGGTCTTCTTCTTCTTAACCGTCGCCCAGATGGGTCATGCGTTGGGCTTGCGCTCACACCGCGAGTCGACATTCTCCATTGGTTTTACAGGGAATAAGATGCTGCTCGGCGCGGTCGTTGTAACCATTGTTCTGCAACTCATCGCGGTCTACCTGCCCTTCTTCAACCGCATCTTCAACACCACGCCGCTGACGGTTGAACAACTGCTCATCTGTATCGTCCTCAGCACGATTGTGTTCTGGGCGGTCGAAATCGAAAAGTGGCTGATCCGTCGCGGCATCCTGAATTAATCACGCACCGCGCAGGGAATGAATTGACAGATACGTGATTTTGCAGTTGGTATAACAAGCAGGAATGTACATTGTTGGGGAGGAAGCGTGCCTCCTCCGCATTCCAAATCCGCGTTCATCACGTACGAAGCAACCACCATCCTCGCCCGCTGTCTGATCTGTATTGGAAAGTGTAAGGGAGTACAAACTCGAATGAACAACACCGTAAAAACCACGCTGCTGCTTGGCGGGCTGACCGGGCTTCTGGTCATGATTGGCTCGGCCCTCGGTGGCACAGGCGGCGCGATTTTCGCCTTCGTCGTTGCCATCCTGATGAATATGGGAGCATGGTGGTTTTCGGACAGCATCGCACTGCGGTTTAGCGGCGCACATCCGGTTTCGCCGGAAGAAGCGCCTGAACTGCACAAGATCGTCGCCGACTTGGCACAGCGAGCCAGCCTGCCCATGCCGCGCGTCTATATGATCGACAGCCCTGCCCCGAACGCCTTCGCAACCGGACGCAGCCCGGAAAAGGGTGTGGTCGCCGTAACCACCGGCATCACCCAACTGCTCACCCGTGACGAGTTAGCCGGTGTCATCGCCCACGAACTCGCCCACATCAAGCACCGCGACACGCTCATTTCGAGTGTCGCCGCGACCATCGGTGGCGCGATCAGTATGCTAGCGGATATGGCGATGTGGTCAGCTATGTTCGGCGGCTTCAGCAGTGACGATGACGATGGTGGTGGAGTCGGCGGTTTGGTGATGATCTTCGTCGCCCCGATTGCCGCCCTGCTCATCCAAATGGCGATTTCCCGTTCGCGTGAGTTCAGCGCGGATGCCGGTGGCGCACGCATCATGGGCAACCCCAAGCCGCTGGCGGATGCGCTCGAAAAGCTGGAGTCGTGGTCGCACAACCCAGCCGCGCAAATGAACGCCCAACAGGTGAATCCGGCAACCGCCCACCTTTACATCGTCAATCCATTGGTGGGGGGTGGCCTGTTCAGCCTGTTCCGCACCCATCCGCCGACCGAGCAGCGGGTACAGCGCTTACGCGAAATGTCCAGCACCCCGAATTGGGAAATGACACCCATCCAGACTTAATCACGAAACCATCGCTGGTCGACAACAGCCAGCGACAGTATGAAGGAGTAGTATATGCTTTGTCCAATTGATGGAACCGAACTGAGAATCACGGATCGGCAAGGAATCGAGATCGACTACTGCCCGCAGTGCCGGGGCGTTTGGCTCGACCGTGGCGAACTCGATAAGATTATCGAGCGCACCATGCCACAGGTTTCGCAGCCGCAGCCACCCGTAGCCGATTACCGGGATGACGATGATGATGATTACTACAAGCGCGGCGGCTACGAAAAACCCAAGCGCAAGCGTGGCTCATTCCTCGATGACCTCTTCGACTTCTAATCTGAATTTAACCTCAACCACCTCTGCTTAAGCGAATATGGAAGCCTGAGCAGTTATGAGTTCACACGTGAACAATGGGCGGGTTGCGTAACCCGCCCATTCCGTTGTGTACGGACGGACTGCGGTTGTCATCTATCATTCTCTGGAGGACAAAATGGGTAAAGTAATTGTTGAGATGTCAATATCACTGGATGGCTTCATCGCTCGTCCCGATGGCAGGACAGATGAAGTCCACGCATGGTACAACATGGGTGATGTCGAGGTTAAAATGCCCAACAATGATTTGACATTCAAAGTCGATCCAGTCAGTGCAGAAATCGTTAAAGAGTCCTTTCAATTAGGCGCGAACGTCACAGGGCGACACACCTTTGATGATGCCGAAGCGTGGGGTGGCGACGACCCAATGGGCATTCCGAGCTTTATCGTGACGCATGAAGTCCCGAAGGAATGGACAGGAAAAGACTCGCCGTTCACCTTCGTGACCGATGGCGTGGCAAGCGCTGTTGCTCAAGCGAAGAAGGCTGCCGGAGACAAACCCGTCGGCGTTGCCGGCGCAGATATTGCCCAGCAGTGCATCCAGCTCGGCTTGCTCGATGAAATCCAACTTCATCTCGCGCCAGTGCTGCTGGGTGAGGGGATTCGTCTATTTGATGATCTTGGCAAAGCGCCTATCGAACTCGAACAGATCAAGGTCGTTAAAGCGCCCCATGTCACCCATCTTTTCTTCCGCGTGATTAAGTAGCGGAATGCACTAGACCTCAGAAGCTAAACACTCCGAAGTTTAGTCGACTTCTAAGAAGTCGTTTGAAAATAGGTTTGGGACTAATCGGATGCGCCATATCGTATCCTACAAGAAATTTGCATCACACCCTCACGCTTGCGTAGGGACAGCAGACAGGCTGTCCGGTATTTTCAGAACCGCTCAAACAGTTTCTAACCCCACAATAAAAGAGGATGCAGACGTTGATGGCATCCTCTTTTTCTTGCGTTGAATCTCTATCACTTGAACTCAACGCCGCTTAAAACGGTACACGAAGATTAGAGTATTCAAACCCAAATCGCTTCCTAAATTTTGTGCAAATTAGGCCGCGCTTGACAAATAATGAACTTTTGTTCTATAATTGAAATGTACTCTCCGAATGGTAGCACCACACTAAACGGTGGATACTAATTTTATGGCAACCTCCTATGTATGGTGAGCCATAAAAGTCTTTAAAGCCCCTCCCTGTTACTACGGGGAGGGGTTGGGGTGGGGTCGAATGAACGCTCCACCACTTAAGGTAGTGCTACCACCCTCCGAATTAAACTTGGCGTTCTTGGCGACTTGGCGGTTCAATCGTTTTTCTCTGCGTCTCTGCGGTTAATTCTGCATTGGCAATTTGACTGGAGACTGATAGCTGATGACTAGCGACTTCTCTTTTAACTTTCCACTTTCAACTTTCAACTATTTTCTAGCAATGACAGCAGCGGCGAACCCAAATGACGGCGGCGGATTGCTCCCGTACTTCTGCCGCAGCAGTGCCATTTCAGCGCCATGCTCCCTCACGCCCGCCGCCACAAAATGTCAATTCGGCGGCAGCACGGGAGCTTCCCGCCCGCCATTTCGGCGGATTATCGTGCAAAATGTGCAATTAGTGCAGAATTTGCCGCATTTTCTGCATTTCGTGAACATTTGGCTGGTTTATAACCTGCCCTGCCGTTGATAAAGCATATTCCGCATATCGTCAGCCGGAGGCTGTGGGAAGATCATCTTGAAAACGAATACCAGCACCGCGCCAGCCACAAACCCGCCGACGTGGGCAAAAAATGCCACGCCACCGCCCGTTTCCGCCGTGCCGCCCAATGACATAAACCCGTTGAACAGTTGAAGGACGAACCAGAACCCCAGCACGATCAGCGCCGGAACTTCGGTCAACCGCGAGAAATAACCAAGGAGTACTAACGCCCGCACCTTCACATTCGGGAACAGCACCAGATACCCACCGAGTACGCCGGCTATCGCACCGCTCGCGCCGATCAACGGAATGCCCGAAGCCGGGTCAATCAACACCTGTGCGTAACCCGCTGCGAACCCGCAAATCAGGTAAAACACCAGATACATCACGCTGCCCATCCGGTCTTCGATATTGTCACCAAAGATGTACAGGTAAAGCATGTTACCGAGCAAATGCGCCCAACCGCCGTGAAAAAACATACTGCGGATAAAGTCGAGCAGCGTTTCAGGGAAAAACGGCGTTTGAGTGACCAAGTTTGGTACCACCGACTGCGTGAAGTAAACCTGCGTCAGATCCCGCTCGGAGAGGCCAAGCTGCGTGACAAACACAATCACGTTGATCGCGATAAGGGCATAATTGACAATCGGGAAACGGCGAGTCGGGTTCACATCCTGAATAGGTAGCATGACAGACCTCGCTAATAAAAAATGAAAGCGCGAAAGCCAGTTAGCCTTCGCGCTTTAGTATAGCAGTATATGAAACGCACTTGCTACTTAATCGACGTACGTCACACGTTCCGGCGGCCCCTTGAACATCATATAGACGAAGGCCACCAGCAGCCCGCCGACAAAGCCCCCGATGTGGGCAAAAAAGGCTACCCCACCGCCCAGCGTATTCGCCCCTAGCGTAAGGAAGCCGTTGAACAACTGCAAAACAAACCAGTAACCCAACACGATCAGCGCTGGAATATCATAGAACTTCGGGAAGAAACGGAAGAACACGATTAACACCCGAACGCGGCTGCCGGGGTATAGAAGCAAATAACTGCCAAGCACACCCGCCACCGCGCCACTTGCACCGATCATCGGGACGCATACGCCAGAGTTGATAATGGTCTCCGCGAAGGCAGCGATGAAACCCCACAATAGGTAGAATAAGACGAAGCGACCGGAACCAAAATAATTCTCGGCATTCCGACCGAATATCCACAAGAAGGTCATATTACCGACCAAGTGCGCCCACCCGCCGTGGAAGAACATACTGCGGATAATATCGGCTGTGGTATCGACCGAAATCGGGTTCGCCGCCACCTTGCACATAACCGCCGCATAGTTCCAAAATACAGCGTTCAGTTGCTCACCGGTATTGGTCAACTGCCATAGGAACACCAGCGCGTTCAGTAGGATAAGCCCATAGGTGGCGTAGGCAGGTTTGCGGACGGGATGGAGTGTATTGACTGGTAGCATAGTCAGATATTCCTTATTTAAAGTAAGCCGTATTTTCTCCAGCTTGCAATTTGATCTGGAGTTGCACCACTAAGATGCAGTGCCATTCCTAAACTTTCTTGATCGTAGGCAAATACGATAAAATCATCTGTAACAGACGTATATTGCGACCAATCAAGTTTATTGAGGGCTTTTGCAACTTGGCGAAGACTTCTTAAGCCAAAATCGGAACGGGATTTATTGCCGCGCATCCCTACCTCTATTTGTAAGTGTTCGCATGCTTCTAAGGTTTCTTCGTCATCAATTTGCCACGGTGGAAATGGGTCGTCTGTCGACTCTTCGGACTCCCAGACTTGTGCCCATATCTCATTGGGACCATAGGGTTTACTCAATTCCTTCAGTAGCCTTTGCCGCCTAGATTCAAAACCCGGTATAAGTATTGGTGGAAAGAAATGAGTGTCTGAAAAACGGAGTTGAAGACAGTATAAGCGTTCAGAGAATTTCGTTGACGCAATAACGTTAGGAATATTGTCAATGAGTTTCGATTTTGCTCTTTCAGCTAACGCATCAAGGGTTTCCCCGGCTTGGCGCTTACGATATAGAGATTTAACATACTTGTAAGGACGCACTTGGGAAGTAATTTGATTTAACTTGCCATCGGTATCGTAAGCGAGACGATAGTCAATATTCGCCGCATTTTCTTTCAGACCTATTTCGGCATTAAAGCTGTTATGCCAACGTGTTAAATTTATCTCAACAATTTTTGCTTCCGCATATTTATATATTTCACGTTCAGCATAAATACGAATTTTTCCCTGAGTCGCATCTTCCCAAATGTTTTTTGGATGTTTTTGAAAATCTTCTGAATAACCGCCAAATCCAACACTAATAAAATATACTGGATTTCTATCGTGATAATCTAAACGAGCCAAACCATGAAGTTCATCACGGTACATAAATTTCTCAACATAAGTAGTTTCCAATAGTATAGGGTTTCCCAATCATAATCGTCTCGAATGACAATTACATTTCCTTGAGCGTCATATCCGATCTTTTGATAGCCTGTATATTTAACAGAATTATCTTCAGGTGACTTCCTAAGTAAACGTCCCCGTGCAATTTCTCTTTGGAAATAAAATGGTCTGGGATCAAAACGTAGCCCGTTCGACCATTCCCAATGTGTCACGGCACTTAATAGAGTTTCACGGAAGTTTGAGAACTGAGAGAACAGTTCTAGCCAGCGACCTTTTAGAGAATCTATATCATTGAGCAAGATAGTATTTGCCTAAATTGTCTACATTTATCAATACAAGTACAACACGATTTGCTATCTGTTCCCTAATACGGACAATATAACAAATGAGTTGCAGCCACTATTCCAATTCGACTACTAGGGACAGTTTATGACACACGGCAAAATCATTCTGCTCAACGGTGCAAGCAGCTCAGGCAAATCGAGCATCGTACAAGCACTGCAAACAACCCTCGACGAAGCCTATCTCGAAGCCGGCATCGACAAATTCTTGTTCATGCTCCCGCATGACTACCTGATGAAACCCGACTTGTGGCATCAAGTCATTGGCTACGAAAAGGCCGATAGTGGCGACCTGCTGCCCACAGTCGGTTGGCACGGTCACCAACTCATGCGTGGGATGTACCGGTCGATAGCCGCCTTGGCGAGTGTGGGCAACAACGTCGTGGCTGACCATGTGCTGCTCGACAAGTCATGGCTAGCCGACTGCCTCGACGTTTTCGCTGGGTACGATGTGCTGTTCGTGGGCATCCAATGTCCGAAAGAAGTACTTGAAGCGCGGGAAAAAGGACGTGGCGACCGGACGTTGGGCCAAGCAGCCGGTCAGGCGGGCATCATCCATCAAGGCTGCATCTATGACTACGAAGTCGATACATCAAAGTTAAGCGCTGCCGAATGTGCCAATCAAATCAAAGCCCGTTTGCTAGACTGTAACTTCACGGCATTCGATCAAATGCGCGCCAGAAAATAAAAAGGGGATGCAAGTCATTTGCATCCCCTTTGAGGTTTAAACCTGAACGCAGCAGTTAGCGCTGGTCAACCGGTGTCCACTGCAAGCCCATCGGGCCAACATAATTGACATCCGGGCGAATGAGGCGGTTGTTGGCGAACTGCTCGATGATATGAGCCGACCAACCGACCACGCGAGCCATCGCGAACAACGGGGTGAACATATCCACGTCGAGGTGGATGGTGTACAGTACGATAGCGCTGTAGTAGTCGACGTTCGGGAACAGCTTACGTTCGATGAAGTAGCTGTCGGCGCGGGCAGCATCAGCCAGCTTCTTGGCGATCTGGAACCACTTCTCGTTGCCGGAGCTTTCCGCCAGTGCCTTGGCCTTTTCTTCGAGGATGGCAGCGCGGGGATCAAGCGCCTTGTAAATGCGATGACCAATACCCATGATACGGCGATCACCTTCCTTGATGTTCTTCTTGAACCACGGTTCGACATTTTCTGGTTCCGCGATTTCAAGGAACATATTCATGGCTTCGGCGTTGGCACCACCGTGTGACGGGCCTTTGAGCGTACCGATACCGCTAACGATACCGCTGTGCATGTCCGAGCCGGTGGCGACAGTGACGCGGCTGGCGAAGGTACTGGCGTTCATGCCGTGTTCAGCTAACAGCACCAGATACACGTCAATGGCTTCACTGGCGGTAGCATCCGGTTCGTCACCACTGAGCATATAAATGAAATTCTGCGCGAGGGTCAGATCTTTGCGAGGAGCAATCGGTTCTTTACCGTTACGGATACGATCCCAAGCAGCGCAAATAGTGGTGATCTGACCGGTGAGGCGTATGGCCTTGCGACGGTTGGCTTCAACACTGTTATCTTCACTGTCCTTGTCGTACATGGCTGAAGCCGAGACGGCAGTACGCAGCATAGCCATCGGGTCAGCTTTAACCGGATAGCTCTTGAGTTGGGCGATCAATTCTGCCGGAAGGGTGGCTTCAGTGGCGATGGTTGAACGCAGGTTTTCGAGTTCAGCCTTGTTGGGCAGACGTTCGTTCCACAGCAGGAAGGCCACTTCTTCAAACGAGGCATTTTCGGCGAGGGTTTCAATCGGGTAACCTTCGTAGACGAGTTTACCTTCAGAACCATTGACCAAACTGGTCTTGCTTTCGGCAACGACGATGCCTTCAAGACCTTTCTTCGCAACTTCAGCCATGTTCACATCTCCTTGAGTATGGTTGTTAGTTCACATCATAAATAAAGCCCTGTAAACGGGCATTTAGCGCTGTATGACAGTTGGCTTGATGACGGAAAAGTAGGGTAGAAATAACAATTAGAAAAAGCACACTTATCATTAAAAAACCACATTCTTTTAAGTATAGCACTCAGCTAAGACGCGAATCAACGTCCGATTCGGTTTATTCAACAGACTTTAACGAACGTTTAGATTCTGAATGCTGCCTGATAAACAGGTGATAACAGGCAACATTAACGCCAAAATTACAGAAATCGAGTTTTAAGCTGCTGTACAGCCGAGACGTTGTTGGTGGGTAAACGTATGAAAACAGCTAAATACAACATAAAAGGTATCGTTAAGTATCAAAAATGGCGTTTTTGGTTTGAAATTTCTTACCATTCTGAAATCATTTACATACCGACCTGCGCCAACCGTGTTTAGTACCAACGTCTTGCAATCCTTTTAAAAGCATGTTACTGTAATTCACATGAACAGCAATTTTGCCCTCCCCTCCCCTAAGATGATGTGTATGTCATGTATGCCCATGATGATGGGTATGTGTCGCCTCACGTCTGATACCGGATGGGAAAAGGTCACGCTGTACTAAAAAGCAGCGCAGGTTTACGAAACCAAGAGCCAACCCAATCCGGTTGGCTCTTTTTGTTTGTGTTACACGACTACACAGGAAAACGAAACCATATGGAAGCCGTTTTGAGCAGCAGTTTGCAGCAGGACATTTTCAAGCAGATGGAAGCGGGCTACCCGAATGAAGTCGGGGGCTTTTTGCTGGGCAGCCGCACGGGTGACAGCACAACCGTGAGCGAAATCATCCAGATCGAGAATGTGTTCGAGAAGGAAGAACAATTTCACCGCTACGCCATGACCCCGCAGGACTGGATGAAGTTGGAAGACCAAGCCGACGAACGCGGCCTCACGCTGGTGGGTTATTACCACAGCCATCCCGATTCACCAGCGATTGCATCCATTTATGACCGTGACCATGCGCTGCCCAACTTCACCTACATCATTACATCGGTGGTGAGTGGCAAAGCGGTCGATCAGAAAGTGTGGCAGCTACGGGATGACCGCAGCCAATTTGACGAGGGGATTTTAACGGTGAGCAGCTAGCTGTCAGCCGTCAGCGCTTTCCATTCTCTTATCTATCCGCTGGATAGGTTGCCTGTGGAAAGAGCTGACTGTTGAAAACTATTTTTCGGCAGACTGAGCAACCTACTTCAAGCAGAGGAGACAGAGACAATGGCTAACGTAAACGGCAAGGAACTGCACTTCAACACACTGGCGCTGCACGCGGGTTATAACCCTGACCCGACGACCGGCTCTCGCGCGGTTCCCCTCTACCAAACGACCTCGTACCAGTTCAAGAATACTGACCACGCGGCGGCGCTGTTCGGTCTGCAAGAATTTGGCAACATTTACACGCGCATCATGAACCCGACCACCGATGTTTTCGAGCAGCGGTTGGCGGCGCTGGAAGGCGGCGTGGGTGCGCTGGCAACGGCTTCCGGTCAGTTCGCGCAAACACTGGCGATCCTGACCTTAGCCAACGCGGGTGACGAAATCATCTCGACCACCGCCCTGTACGGCGGCACTTACACCCTGCTGCTGCACACCCTCAAGCGCATCGGCATCACGACCCACTTTGTCGAAGGCGCAGACCCGCAGAAGATCGAAGCGCTCATCAATCCCAAGACCAAGCTGATTTACCTCGAAACTATCGGCAATCCCAAACTCGAAATCCCGGACTTTGAAGCCATCAGCGCAGTTGCCCATGCCCGCGGCATTCCGGTCGTGGTTGATAATACGTTCGCTACCCCCTACCTGTGGCGTGCCTTCGACCACGGTGTCGATATTGTGCTGCACTCGACTACCAAGTGGATCGGTGGTCACGGTTTGAGCATCGGCGGCGCGATTGTAGACAGCGGCAAATTCGACTGGGTGGGCAGTGGTCGTCACGATGGCATCATCGCCCCTGAACCGGCTTATCACGGCGCAGTTATTCATGATCTGGTTGGCCCGTTGTCGTTCATCATCCGCGCCCGTGTGGTCGGCCTGCGTGACCTCGGTGGTTCACAAGCGCCATTCAACAGTTTCCTGAACATCATCGGTTTGGAAACCCTGCCCCTGCGCGTCCAACGCCATGTGGATAACGCGCTGGCCGTTGCCAAGTGGCTGGAACAACATCCGTCGGTCACATGGGTTAACTACCCCGGCTTGCCCAGCCATGTGAGCTATGAACGCGCACAAAAATACCTGCCAAAGGGTGCTGGCGCGGTCATCGGCTTCGGTATTAAGGGGGGCAAGGCTGCTGGCAAGACCTTTATCGACAACCTTAAGCTGTTCTCGCACCTTGCGAATGTGGGTGATGCGCGTTCACTGGCTATTCATCCGGCAACCACCACCCACAGCCAATTGAACGCTGAAGAACAGGCGATCACGGGTGTGAGCGATGACTACGTTCGTTTGGCAGTCGGTTTGGAAGACATCAACGACATTCTGTGGGATCTCGATCAAGCACTGGCGATCTCGCAGGGTGTAACCGTTCACGCAGTCAGCTAAACCAACCCCCTCCCCAACCCTCCCCCGTAAACAGTGGAGGGAGTAGCACGGTGAGGTATGAGGCATAAGAGGGCGATCTCATCGGTCGCCCTTATAGGATCGAAGGTTCGTAGCAGCGGCTTATCCCGCCAAAAGTTGATAAGGCCAGTTTGCAGGACTGCAAAGAGACGTTGCAAAATAAGCGCCATCATCAACAAAGATAAGCCAGTAGAGGTTGAGCAATGATATTTCAGGACGACACAGATACCTACGAAGATTTTGAAAGTCTGGCTTTACGCTGGCGCGGGGAGCGTTTCGGCTCGGTGGGGATTGTGCAGAAGCAGTTCATCACCTTTAACAACACGCTGAACCTCCGCAGCGGGCAAACCTTGGAAGGCTTTACGCTCGCCTACGAAACCTATGGAACACTCAATGAAGATCGTTCGAACGCGGTATTGATCTGCCACGCGCTTTCCGGCGACTCGCACGCTGCCGGTTTTTATACAGGCGAAAAAGGTGAGAAACCGGGTTGGTGGGATCATTCCATCGGCTCCGGCAAGATGTTCGACACCGACAAGCTGTTCGTCATCTGCTCAAACGTCATCAGCGGTTGTCAGGGCAGCACCGGCCCATCATCTATCGCGCCGGATGGCAAGCCCTACGGGATGCGCTTCCCGTTTATCACCGTGAGCGACATGGTAGCAGCACAGCGTTACTTGATTGATTATCTCGGCATCGACAAGCTGTTCAGCGTCGCGGGTGGCAGCATGGGCGGAATGCAAGCGCTCCAATGGGCGGTTGATTTCCCTGAGCGCGTGGGGTCAGTGTTATTCCTCGCCAGCACACCACGCGCCTCGACGCAAAATATTGCCTTCAACGAAATCGGGCGGCAGGCCATTTATGCTGACCCGAACTGGAAATTTGGTAATTACTACGGTGGCGCGATACCCGCCGCAGGGTTATCAGTGGCGCGGATGGTCGGGCATATCACCTACATGAGCGAGAAGTCGTTGGAGGAAAAGTTCGGGCGGCGCACCCAAAAAGGCAGTGAACTGAGTTACCACTTTAAGACTGACTTTTCGGTTGAAGCGTATCTCAAGCATCAAGGCGAACGGTTTGTCGAACGATTTGACCCGAACAGCTACCTCTATATCACCAAAGCGCTGGATTACTACGATGTCGCTGATGGTTATCACTCGATGAATGAAGCGCTTAAGCGGACGCAGTGTCCGTTCCTCGTGCTGACGATTTCGAGCGATTGGCTGTATACCGCCGCGCAGGGCATCGAGTTGGTGAACGTGCTGCGGGATCTCCAGCGGGAAGTCGAATACCGGCATGTCGAAGCGTCATTTGGACACGACTCGTTTTTGGTCGAGGTCGAAACCATGACCACCATCGTCGGCGGTTACATCGACCGTTTGCTGGAAAAGCAGCCTAAGAAAAGCGAAGGTTTACGTTTAGAAACCGCTGAACACTAAGTTTACCCCTCCCTAACCCACATCAGCACGTTCGCAGGCTCACTCCGCTGATAGCCCGTAAACGGTGGAGGGAACAATAAAGAGGGCTAATGATTACAAGTTGAATACGTCCCGGTAGCCAAACGGTAAGGCGACGCACTGCAAATGCGTTAATAGTGGGTTCAATTCCCATCCGGGACTCTCACCTCATCACCCTTGCCCGCCTCACGTATACAGGGGCGGGAACCAACAAGTGTGGAGGGGATGCACCAAATTTGGGCTACAGAAGCATGTTTGAGGAGACAAGATGACCAGTATCAAAATCCCGACCCCGCTGCGCATTTACACCGCTAACCAAGCGCAGGTCAACGTCAGCGGCGAAACGGTCGGCGCGGCCTTAAACGACCTCGTGACGCAGCACCCGGAACTGCGTCAGCACCTGTTTAACGGCAGCGAACTTCGTAATTTCGTCAACGTGTTTATCGACGACGAGGACATCCGCTTTTTGGATGGCCTGAAAACCGAAATCACGGAGGGCGACAGTCTGCGTATTATCCCCAGCATCGCCGGGGGCGTTTCGTAATCGTCAAACCCATTTAACTCTTTGGAGCGTGTGTCGTGGCAGCGTTAACCCTCCGTAAAGTCGATCATTCCGGCCTCAAAGTCGGTCAGGCATCCACCATCATCTTGTTGATTGTGGCATTCGTGCTAAACAGTACGCTGCTCGTCGCCTTCGTGGCGCTGGCGCAGTTGCTCGGCGCGTTGAATGTCCCTTTCGCCCCGTATCGCTTGTTCTACCAGAATGTGCTGAAGCCCAGCGGTTTGGTCAAGCCAAACGTGATTGACGACAACCCTGAGCCGCATCGATTCGCCTTTTTGGTGGGTTCGATCTTTAATGGCGTAGCCACACTCGCGCTGCTGGCGAATGTGCCAACAGTAGCGTGGGTGTTGGTCGGTATCGTCATCGCACTGGCGAACCTGAACTTCTGGCTGAACATCTGCGTAGGCTGCCTGATGTACTATCAACTGAATCGTTTGGGCGTACCGGGTTTCACACAAGCACCGATCAGCAGCACGTAGTAGCACGGGGATACGGCGATGATTGAACGTCTGCAAATCGCGATTGGGTTAGCCATTATTGGGTTCTTGGCATATCAACTGCTGCGGCGGTATCATATCCATAAAACAGCGGCAGCCAGCAGCCATGACCCAATCTTGAGTGACCTAAAGCCGGGTGTGCCTGCCATTATTTACTTCACGACACCGGGCTGCGTCCCTTGTGTGACGCAGCAGCAGCCAGCGCTAATGCGGTTACAGACCGAACTCGGCGAGGATATTCAGGTACTTCAGATTGACGCAAGTGAAAACAGCGAGGTTGCTGATCGCTGGGGCGTATTTTCGGCACCCACTACGTTCATCCTTGACCCAAAGTGGCAAGTGCGGGACGTGAACTACGGGGTGGCGGATGCGCCTAAACTTATTCGTCAGTTGAACGCCCTGAGAGTCAATCATTGAATGATGTAACCCGGCAAGAAAAGCATCCCGACTTCATCGTTGTTTCCGAAGATCCGTTTAATGGCAGTGCGCCGATGGCGTTTCTGGTGCAGGAATTTGTCACGCCGAACGACACCTTTTTCGCACGCAACCACGGCACGATACCGGATGTCGACATCGACACCTTCCGGCTGACGGTCGAGGGGATGGTCAAGCAGCCAATCAGCTTATCGTTTAGCGAACTGATCGGACGCTTCCCCAAGACGGAGGTGATGACCACCCTCCAATGTGCGGGCAACCGGCGGCAGGAACTCATGACCGTCGCGCCCATACCGAACGAGCTGCCGTGGGGCGGCGGCGCGATCAGCAACGCGACGTGGGCAGGCATCCGTTTGCGGGATGTCTTAATCGCGGCGGGGGTTGACCGCAAAGCACGACACACGGCTTTCACGGGCTTAGATCAGGTGCAGCGGTTAGGGCAGACGTTCGGCTTCGGTGGGTCAATCCCGCTGGATAAAGCGCTGCTGCCGGAAACCATTCTGGCTTACGAGATGAACGGCGAACCACTGAGCAACCTACACGGCTACCCGCTGCGAGTGATCGTCCCCGGCTACATCGGTGCGCGCAGCGTGAAGTGGGTGACGAACATCACGATACAGATGCAGCCTTCGCAGAATTACTTTCAGCAGCGGGCATATAAACTGTTCCCGCCGGAAGTTGGGCCGGATAATGTGAAGTGGGAAGACGGCATCATGCTCGGCGAAAATTCGCTGAACGCGGTCATCTGTTTTCCGGCAGATGACGAGGGCGTGCCGCTAGGCCAGTTCAGTGTGATGGGCTACGCGCTGGGCGACGGCCATCACTTAGTCGAGCGGGTGGAAGTGAGCAGCGATGACGGCAAAACATGGTCGCAGGCATCCTTCCTGACCGAGAATAATGACCTGTGGGCGTGGAAGTTGTGGGAAGCGCAGGTGGAGATCACGCCGCTGACGACCACCATTATCGCACGGGCGACCGATACGGCAGGCAACTCGCAGCCGCAGGATACGCAAGAAATATGGAACTTTAAAGGCTATGCCAATAACGCATGGCATAAGGTTAACGTGACGGTGACGTAAGAAAGCCGCCACACGCCAGCACAGATGAAGATACACATTATTGATAATTCAGGCAGCCATCTAAGGCGATATAAGAAAGGCTTTGTAATGCAACCGATTGTGGATGCGGTTAGCGAACTGACAAATGATGAAATCCGGCGCTACAGCCGCCACCTGATTATGCCGGAAGTGGGCATCGAGGGGCAGAAGAAGCTGAAGGCCGCCAGTGTACTGCTGATCGGTACGGGCGGGTTGGGCAGCCCGTTGGCGCTGTACCTTGCGGCGGCGGGTATCGGGCGCATCGGCCTCGTGGATTACGATGTGGTCGACGAAACCAACCTCCAACGGCAGGTGATTCACGGGCAAAGCAGCGTCGGCGTGTTGAAGATCGACAGCGCCGAAGCCAAGATGAAGGACATCAACCCGTACTTGCAGGTGGATAAGTACAACGTGCCGCTGACCTCGGAAAATGCCGTCGAACTGTTTACGCCCTACGACGTGATTATCGACGGCACGGATAACTTCCCCACCCGCTACCTTGTGAACGATGCCTGCGTGAAGCTCGGCAAGCCAAACGTCTACGGTAGCATCTTCCGCTTCGAGGGGCAGTTGAGCGTATTCTACGCCAAAGAAGGCCCGTGCTACCGCTGTATGTTCCCCACCCCGCCCCCACCCGGCCTTGTGCCGAGCTGCGCGGAAGGTGGCGTACTCGGTATTCTGCCGGGGACGATTGGTACGATGCAAGCGACTGAAGCCATTAAGTTGATCTTGGGCATCGGCGAACCGATGATCGGCAAGATGCTGCTGTACGATGCACTCGAAATGAGCTTTACTAAACTGAAGGTTCGCAAAGACCCGAACTGCCCCGTGTGCGGTATTCCGCATGAGCAGGTGCAGCTCATCGACTACGAAATGTTTTGCGGGATGCCCGCGCATGACCGCAGCGACTACAAGGCCAGCACGAACGGTACCGAGAAGAAAGAAATCTTATCTGAAATCAGCGTCAAAGAACTCAAGGCACGTATCGACAGCGGCGAAAACGTGACGATTGTCGATGTGCGCGACCCGCACGAATGGGAAATCAGTGCGCTTGAAGGTTCGCTGCGTATCCCCAAGGGCAAGATCGAAGCGGCCAAGAATGATGTCCTCGCGGGACGCAAAACGGCTGACATGACCGTACTGGCGCAAATCCCCACCGAAGGCGAAGTCATCTTCCAATGCCGTTCGGGCAAGCGCAGCGCCGACTCGATTAAGTTCTTGCAGGAAGTTGGCTACAACAACACGCTCGTCAACCTCAAGGGCGGCATTCTAGCGTGGGCGGATGAAATCGACCCGTCGATGCCGAAGTATTAGCCACAAGTTGCACGTTTCAAGCAGCAAGTTCTAAGATAGAGGGCAGACACAAGGTCTGCTCTTTTTATTTCTTAATAAGCGAGTCGCTATGAAGATGAACTTTGACTTTACGGGTAAAACGGCGATTGTTACCGGCGCGGCGCATGGCTTCGGTCGGGCAATCAGTATGGTGCTGGCGGAACATGGCGCACACGTCTGGATCGTAGACGTGATTGAGGATGAACTGCATGAAACCGACCGCCTGTGTGAAGAACTCGGCGCACGGTCGGAAGCGCGGGTGGTGGACATCACCAACCCCGACGCGGTGAAAGCGCTGGTCGATGAAATCCTACTGTCGAGCAATCAAGTTGATATTCTGGTGAACAACGCCGGTGGGGTTTTGGGGCAAGTTGGTCGCCCGCTGGAAACCGTGACACCCGCCGAATGGAACGCGATCTTCGCCGTGAACGTCAGCGGTGCGTTCTACCTCAGCCAAGCGGTCGCACCGGGTATGAAAGCCGCCAAAGCTGGTCGCATCGTCAACATTTCCAGCGGCGCGGGTCTTACCATCAGCCTCACCGGTATTCAAGCCTATGCCGCCGCCAAAGCCGCGCTCATCAGCCTCACCCGCCAATTGGGGCATGAACTCGGCGCGTGGGGCATCACCGTCAACTGCATCGCCCCCGGCTTCGTGCGTTCCAACGCCAACACCGAACGCCAGTGGGAGTCCTATGGTGCGGATGGGCAGCAGGCGCTGGTCGACAGCATCGCCCTCAAAAAACTCGGCACACCGGAGGACATCGCGGCTGGCGTGTTGTTCTTTGCATCTGAACACGCCGGTTGGATTACCGGACAAACGATTGCGATTGATGGCGGGAAATAGGCCCTCACCCCTATCCCTTTTCCCTCATGGCGAGGGGAATTAAACCGCTAAATCGCTGTGCCGATAATGTCCCACAGCACAATTTCCGGCGGACACATAAATCGTGCGCGGGGTGCGCCCAAACCTTCCAGCCCGACTCCGCGTGCGGTATACAATGTCGTCCTACCCAACTCGTAACGCCCCATGATGAAGCGGTTGCCGAGGTGACTGCTGGAAAAAATCGCACCGATCAATGGCAGCCGGATTTGCCCGCCGTGTGTATGCCCACACAGGTACAGGTCAACGCCGAGTTCGTTGGCCTCCGGCGCGACATCCGGCGGGTGCATCAGCAGCACATGGAGACCTTTCGGCGGCGCGGACATCATCATCTTCTTGAGTATATCCCGGTCACGCTTCATATCGTGCGTGACAACTAAGCCCAAGAAATTCAGTGCGCCTGCCGGTGTCTGAAGGCTGATCCACTGGTTTGGCAGCAGTTTGAGGTTATCCAGATCTTTGGTGAAGGCTTGCACCCGTTCCAGCGGCTCGACCAGCGGCGTACCCGAAACACAGTACACACCCAGCGGCGCGTGCCACTGGCTGATGAGCGTCCGAATATCACTTTCCGAACGTGGGTCGTTCGTATTCGACAGGTTAACAAAATCACCCGTAAATACAATCACATCCGGCTTGAGTTCAGCAATCACTTTATTCAGGTGCCGTTCACGCGGGCCAATGCGCTCGACATGAATATCCCCGATTTGCAGCAGGCGAATAGTCGGCGCGTCAGCCTTGAGCTTCAACGTCTGGTATTTCTGGCGCGTCACGCCCAGACGAAACGGCTCTACCCACGTCGAGTAATAGACAATTGCCGTCATCACCAGCAGTACACCTACCGGCAGCCACCACGGCACGCTGAACAACCCTAGCACCACCAGCACCGCCGCCGAAACAATCGCCAGTGCGATCACCGTCGGGCGGTCGGGGCCAAAGCTGCGCCCGGTGCGCTGCAAGCCAATTAACCCTGCCCAATTCACCCCAATCGCGGTGATAAATGTCAGCAGTACGCCTAGGCCAATCCACCCAAATGGCAGCCAGACAACGGCAACTAACGCGGCGTTGAATGTGATGATCGCTACCACTAACCAAATAGGCATCGCCTGCAATCGGTTGGTATTAACCAGCAGCGTATGCAGCGGGGTATGTTCTAAAGGATCAACGTAGGGGGCAGGGCTTTTTGCAGACATAGACTCACTCACGGGTGAATAAAAGAAAGCATTAGTATAACGTTGGTCGCTAGTTGGAGAAACGCCTAAGGGGCTTTCACGGCTGCGGGAATATCGACAATGAAGCGGCTGCCGACCCCCGGCACACTCTCCACCGTGATGTCACCCTTGTGGGCGCGCACAATATCCCGTGCGATGCTCAAGCCCAAGCCCGTGCCTTTGGTCTTTTCGCTTACCCGGAAGAACGGCTTAAACAGGTTCGGCAGCAAGGCGGCGGGTACGCCAATCCCCGTATCTTGGATCGTCAGCCGGATATGCTCCTCGCCATTCTGCGCCGTGACCAGTTCCGTCGAGGCGCTCACTTGCCCACCTTCGGGCGTGTAGTGGATAGCGTTCATCGTCAGGTTGGTGATGACCTGTATCATCCGCTCCGGGTCAACCATACTCATCAGCGGTGTATCCGGTAGGGTTGAAAGCAGGTTGATATGCTTCTTATCGGCTTCCGGCACTTGCAGGTTCACCACTTGGCTCACCAAACCGCGTATATCCATCAACTTCGGTTCCAGCGGGATCACACCCCGTTCGAAGCGCGAGTGATCGAGCAAATCTTCGACCAGTGTCCGCATCCGCCGCGCCACCTCATCCAGCACCTGTAAGTGGGTTTCCAGTGCTTCCGGCTGGCGGCGAATGAGATACAAGCGGGTGGTCAGGTTGGTGATGGGTGTCCGCAGTTCGTGGGAGGCGTTCGCCACGAACAACGATTTTTGCTGCTCCAGCGCCTTTTCTTGGCTCACATCGCGCAAGATGGTGACGGTACCAATCGGGCTGCCGTCGTGGTTATCAATTCGTGTCAAGATCATGTGGGCATCAAAGATTACGCCGTCCTTGCGCCGCACCGGCCCGCGCCCTTCCCACATCATGCCGGAAGACAGCGAATCGTATACCGCGTCGAGGTCTTGCACAAAGTCGGACACTTCATCCGGCTTCTGCGGCCTCATCAACTCATAAGACCATTCATGCGCCTCGTAACCCGTCAGCCGTTGGAACGAGCAGTTGGCGTAGCGTACCGGTTTTTCGCCAAACAGCACCCCGAACACACCTTCGTTCATCGAGTCCATAATCGCTTGAAGCTGCGCCCGTTCGTTCACCAGTTCAGCCGTACGTACCATCACCCGCGCTTCCATTTCGGTCGCGTGCAGCGTAATCGCTTCAAACAGGTTGGCGTTACGAATGGCGATACCGGCTTGGTCGGCAAAGGCTAACAACTTGTGGGCATGGCTTTGGTCGAAGGTATTGATGACGGCGCTGTCAAGGTTAATGAACCCGATGACCTTGCCTTCAATTTGTATCGGCGCACCGATGTAGGAACGAATCCAGTTGGTGACGATTTCGACGCGCCAGTTGGGGTATGTGGTCGTATCCGAAATGATAATCGGTCTGCCGGTTGCAGCCATCTCGCGCAAATTGGCATGTTTGTTGAGCGGGAAGCGCAGAGTCACCACTTCCTCGGTCTTCAAGCCGCGCTCCGCGAAGCCGCGCCCGTGCATGACCCGCGCCGCGTCCCCTTCCAGCAGCATGATCGAAGCCGCGTCGTAGGGCAGCACCCGTTCTACATAGACCAGTAACGAATCGAGAATTTCCGAGATATTCAGTGTGCTGTTGATGGCCGCTGCCGTATCGCGCAGCGCCTCCGCCAGCGCACGCTGCTCATTTGCCGCCGCCTCGACGCGCTTACGCTCGGTCATATCGCGGTGGACGAGTACCATACCCGTGATATGGTCTGTCGAGTCTTTGATGAGCGAAGCCGCAGCGATCACATTCAGCTTGGTACCGTCACGGCGAGTATCCACCATCTCGCCGTGCCAATCGCCACTCGTCAGCACATGATGCATGATGTCGTCGATCTTTTCAGGCGTGATTTCAGAGCCGGTTAGCTCAAAGGCGTTCCGCCCGATGGCCTCTGTTTCCGCCCAGCCGTACATGCGTTCAGCCGCTTTGTTCCAGCTTCGCACCGTAAACTGGTAATCGACCGAGATAATCGCCTCGGAGACGTTCTCCAACAGGCTCGCGTGGTATCGCAGTTCGGCTTCCACCTGTTCGCGGTCAGCGATTTGCTCGCGCAGTAAGCTGTTGGTGTGCGAAAGTTCCGCTGTTCGTTCCGCCACGCGCCGCTCTAAGTCCGCGAAGGATTGCTGCACCAGTTGCTCGCTGCGTTTGTGTTCAGTCACATCCCGCGCGATGCCCACCATGCCGATCACCACGCTGTTGTCGTCACGCAGGGGCAGCTTGCTCGTCAAATAGTGGCGCTGCTCCTCGCCTTGAAGATTGCTGCTCTGCTCAATATTGAGTACAGCTCGCCCGCTGCTCATGATCTCCTGTTCCATCGCGTGATACGCAATGGCTTGCTCCTTGGGGAAGTAATCAAACACACCCTTGCCAAGCAGGGATTCGGGTTTGGTTCGCAGGTAACTTTCTTCAAGCGCGTGGTTAATCAGAATGTATTTGCCGTCGCGGTCAAGCACGAAGATGTGATCCGGCACATTGTCGATCACTGTCCGCAGCAGATTGCGCTCTTTCGCCAGTTCCCTTTCGTAGGCTTCCCGCTCGGCGATCACGCCCATCAATTCTTCGGTGGCGATCTCATACACGCGCATGCGTTCGGCAACCTTGACTTCGAGTTCGCCGTTGGCCTGTTTGAGGGTGGCCTCGCTCTCTTGAATAATGCGGTTTTGGTCATCGGCGATCTGGTTGCGGAAGTACGTCCCTAACAAGATCATCAACCCGGAAAGCAGCTCAAAGCGCAGGTTCGGGATCAGCACATAAGCCCAGTCAGCCTCCGACCGGCCGGATGCCAGTACAATCACCGCCACCATCTGAAGCATAATGTAAAACAGCGTCCAGCGAACGGAGAGGAGCAAACTACTGAGCAAAATCGGCAGGATCAAAAAACCCAGCGCGGTTTCATCCAAATTACTGCCGGGGAATAAGCTGCTGAGTACCGAAAGCGCCCCTCCCACCACGACCACATGCGCGGCAAAGCTATGATAGCGTGTGCGGCTCAGGGTGTAGGCAATCAAACCAGCGGCAAGCGCGATCATGGTGATCGAAAATTCGCCGTTGAAGGTTAGGATGTTTTGGTGGGTGGTGAGGTTGTGGATAAATCCGGTGACGAGAACGACCGGGACAATGAGAGTCAGTAATGCTGCCAAGAACTGCGCCTGCCGACGCTGGTACAAACTTTGTACCTTAACCGATGGTTCGGTCAGCAGGTGCCATGTCTTGTGCAAATAAACCGAGATGTGTTGGGGTACAAATAATCTGACCAATTACGTCAGGTTCCTACGTACAACGTTGCTTTAGATGACGGGAACAGGTTGACCGGGTAAAGGGTGGGGGGTGCGCTTGAATCATGGTATGATGTCCACCCTATCTAGAATCACCTCTTACACAGGTACTGCTGCGAAGTAAACTTGATGTTATTCCCTATGTAACAATCATAAGTCAACAATTTAAGGGCAGACCTTTAGATTTCCTAAAGTTGTACGAAGAATGAAACGTTTAATGGTTCTCGGTAAAGCACTCGCGAAATTGAACCCTCTGCGCGGCATTCGGTGGCTCGTGTTCACCCTGCGTAACCGCTTGCGGGCGCGGGCGAAAATTGATTATGTGGTCATGAACCTGCCCGCCGAAATGCCGACGCTGCCCGAATCACGGGGTTGGGTGATGAGCCGCGCGTTGGGCGCAGCACCCATCAGCCTAATCGAGCTGAACCGTATCTTCGAACGCATCGCCGATGACCCGCGTCCGAAAGGGGTTATCCTCATCCTGCACGACTTCGCCATGCCGCTTGCCAACCTCCAGACGCTGCGTGCCAGCATCAGCCGCCTGCGTGCCAGAGGCAAACGGGTTATTTGCTACGCGCAGTCCTACAGCAACGCCGTCTATTACATCGCCAGCGCCGCCGACGAAATCGTGCTGCAACCGATGGGCGGTGTAGATACTGTTGGCTTGCGCTCAGAAGCCACCTTCCTCAAAGATGCGCTGGATACCATCGGTGTGAAGCTCGATAGTGTAGCCATATCGCCGTTCAAAGGGGCATACGACCAATTCACCCGTGATGAAATGTCGCCAGAAGGCCGCGCCCAACTCGATTGGCTGCTGGACTCGCAGTTCGACATGCTCGTGAAGGGCATGGCGGAAGGTCGTAAGCAGCCGCTAGAAGCCATCAAAGCGATGATCGACGGTGCGCCCTACCGCGACAGTGAAGCTCTCGCCGCTGGCTATGTCGATGCTGTCGAAACCGAGGAGGCACTTCACCGCCGCCTTGCCAGCAAGCACATCCTCACATGGCAAGCCGCTAAAAACAAACTGCTCAAAAAATGGACGAAAGCCAGTGACAAGTATGTGGCCCTCATCAACGTCAGCGGCCTGATGATGCCCGGCACCAGTGCCAAGCCGCCAGTCGATATTCCCATCCCTTTCATCGGCGGCGAACGCGCGGGCGACATCACGGTCGTCCAGCAGGTGCGTCAAGTCATGCAGGATAAACAAGCTGCCGCCGTCATCCTATACGTCAACAGCGGTGGTGGCGCGGTCATCGCCGGGGAAGCCATGCGCGCCGCCCTCGCCGAGCTTGCCGCAGATCGGCCGCTCATCACCTATATGGATGGGGTCGCCGCATCCGGTGGTTACTACATCGCCACGCCTACCCAATGGATCATCGCCCAACCCGGCACGATCACCGGCTCTATCGGCGTACTCAGCGCCAAGCCCGTGACCGCAGGGTTATTCGAGAAACTGCGGGCAAACCGCGTCGAAATTACACGCGGCGCAAACGCCAGCATGTATAGCGACCATACCCCTTTCACCGACGAGCAGCGCCTACGGATGCGGCAGTCCATCGAGCATATCTACAAACACTTCGTCGGTTTGGTCGGCACCAGCCGCAAGATGACCGACGAAGCCGTTGATGCGGTCGCCGCGGGCCGCGTATGGACGGGTGAACAGGCTAAAGCCAACGGCTTAGTCGATGAACTCGGCGATATTCACACCGCCTTAGCGAAAGCGCGTAAACTTGCCAACCTGCCCGACCACGCGCCGCTGGTTATTATCAGTGGCAAGGGCAAACCGCTGCTGCCCCAGTTGGCGGAGAAGGTTAATCCCGCCGCCAGTCTTCATTATATGCATGACAACCTGAACATGATCGCCGATGGCAGCCCACAGATCTTAATCGACATGACCTTCAAACCTTAACCACATAGGAGTCTCGACGTGAAAGCATTGGTTACAGGCGGAACGGGCTTTGTTGGCTCGCATATCGTCCGCGCCTTGAATGAGGCTGGGCATACCGCCCGTGTGCTGCACCGCAAATCATCCAAGCTCGACGCGCTGGTTGGCCTCACCTACGAATCCGCCCTCGGTGATATTCTCGATGAACAAGCCCTCGCCGCTGCCTGTGATGGCTGCGACTGGGTGTTTCACGTCGCCGCTGTCGCCGACTACTGGCGTGCTGATAAATCCAAAATGTTTGAGGCGAATATCGAAGGTACACGCCGCGTCCTCGCTGCTGCCCGTGCTGCGGGGGTCAGGCGTGTTGTCTTCACCAGCAGCGCCGGAGCCATCGGCCTCCGCAGCGATGGACAGCCCAGCGCCGAAAACATGCCCTTCAACCTCTCGCCCGATCACTTCCCTTATGGCTATACGAAAATTTTAGCCGAGGATGTGGTCAAAGAAGCGGTTGCCAATGGGCAGGATGTGGTGACGGTCAATCCGGTTGTCATCATGGGTCCCGGCGACCTGAATATGATCTCCGGCACGTTCATCCTGCAAATCAAAAAGCTGGGATTGCTCGTCCCCATCCCCTCCGGTGGCATCGCCGTCATCGATGTGCGCGATGTGGCGCGAATGCACCTCGCGGCTGCCGAACGGGGACGAACAGGCGAACGCTACATCCTGAACACCGCCAACTACAGCCAGCGCGAATGGATGGGCATGATCGCCGATGTGGTTGGTGTCCCGCGTCCGTTCATCCCTGCCCCGGCCTTTATCCTGCCGATTGCCGCTGCCATCATTGATTGGCTGCGTCAGCGCGGGATCAACACGCCTATCGATGCGGATCAAACACGCCTCGGCTCGAAAGACATTCACTTCGACGGTCGCAAAGCGTGGGCGGAACTCGGTGCGCCGCTGGTCGATATGCGCCAGAGTCTCATCGACACTTACCGTTGGTATCAAGAAAACGGCTATCTATAACAATTAACCCTCACTAAGAAATTCACATCGCTCAATAAAGCTGTGATATAACTCTGTCCCATTCGAGTCTTCTATTGTAAGTGAGTTCATGATGCGTCAGTTCTTTAGTTGGAAACGCCTTTTCGTCATCATTCTGCTCGTGGCGGTATTTCTAGTGGTCGGCTTCGTCGTCTGGGCGAATGATGCCCTTCAACCGATGCCGGAAGCCATCGCCGCCCTTCAATCCGATTCGCAAGTCCAAGTGACCGAAAGCAACGGCTGGTACGTCTTTACCCCCACCACCGCCCAACCGACTACCGGCCTCATCTTCTACCCCGGTGGCAGGGTCGATGCCCGTGCCTACGCGCCCCAAATGCACGCCATCGCCAACGACGGTTACTTAGCCGTCATCACACCCATGCCGCTGAACCTCGCCATCTTTGGCGTGAACAAAGCGGCTGAGGTCGAACAAGCCTTCCCGAACATTCAACATTGGGCAGTTGCCGGGCATTCCCTCGGCGGCTCGATGGCGGCGCAGTTCCTCTCTGGCAATACGACGACCCAAGGACTCGCGTTGTGGGCATCCTACTCTGCCGTTGACCTCTCCCAAGCCGCAATCGAAGCGGTGTCGATCTACGGCACCAACGACGGGGTTGCTGCGCCCCAAAGTGTTCTGGATGGTGCAAGCAAGCTGCCCGCCGATGCGGTGTTCGTCGCCATTGAGGGCGGCAACCACAGCGGCTTCGGTTGGTACGGGCTGCAACCCGGCGACAATGAAGCCTCCATCACCCGCGATGAGCAAACCGCGCATACCGTTGCTGCTACGGTGGATATGCTCGCCAGCCTCAACCAATAATCGCCTTTGTAGGGTCGGACGGCTGTCCCCCCCATTATTACGGAGATACATTCGAATTTGTCCCGGCCCATCACCCGCCGCGCGTTCCTCGTCACCGCCCTAACGACTGGCATCGGTGCGCTGCTCGCCTATCTCTACCGCCGCAGCCAACCCGTGTATGTGGTGGTTGATTCGGATGCGGCTATCCCACCGCCCCTCACCATCGTCAGTCGTGCTGAATGGGGTGCGCGTGAACCGAACCACGAAGCCTCCGGTGAGTATGGCTTTGCGGAAAGTGCCACCGACCCCGCATGGTACGTCTACCCCGACCCGCTGCCGGAGGTTTACAACACCGTCGCCATTCACCACAGTGCCAGCCTGCTTGAGTCGGGCGAAACCATGCCCGATGTTCAAGACCTGCACATGGATCGCAACCGCTGGGCGGATGTCGGCTACCACTTCGCCATCGACCGCAATGGGGTAGTTTACGAAGGTCGCGATATTCATGTGCGCGGCTCGTCGGTCGGCGGCTACAACACCGGCACCATCGGCGTGGTCGTCATGGGCAACTTCGAGTACGATCAGCCGCTTGAAGTCCAGCTTACCGTGCTGCAAACCCTCATCAATTGGCTCGCCACCACCTACACCCTCACGCACCTTGCCGGACATGGCGAGTTTAACGCTGAAAGTGTCTGCCCCGGCAAGAACATGATCCCTTACCTCGACACCCTCGCCCAAACCGCAGGCTTACAGCGCGGCACCAGCGGTCATGTGAAACCGACTTAGCCTCAACATTGTGCCTTTGAGTCGTTGTGTCTTTGTGTTAAAAATAATGTTTTAGTATTCTCACTGTATTTCTCTGCGTCTCTGCGGTTCAATTTAAAAAACTATGGCTAAAGTTCCCGTCGCCAAACTCTATAATCACTTCTACATCGACCGCAAGTTTGAGCGGCTGAATTTGTTCCGCCAGCTTCACGAGCAATATGGTGGCGAAAGCGTCCTCTACCCCGGCAGTTTCGTCCACGTCACGCCCTCCTTCGTCTACCCTACCGCCGTCTACGTGGATAACCACAAAGAAGCCGCAGCGTTCTTCGCCAACCCGGCCAACTACGCCTTCATCGAGAAGCGTAAGCACTACAAGGGCGAGACGACCATCTGTTTCCACGGGGTCGACTTTCAAACCGGCATCGACGAACCCGACGAGAGCTTCGACCTGCTCGTGTCGTTGTTTACCGGCTTCGTCACCCGCTGGTGCAAACGCTATCTCAAGCGCGGCGGCTTGCTGCTCGTCAACGACAGTCAGGGGGATGCCAGCCTCGCCTCCATCGACCCTGACTTCCAGCTCATCGCCGTTGGTAACCAAATCGACGGCAAATACACCCTCACCGATGCCTACCTCGATACCTACTTTGTCGCTCGCGCCGATGGTACCATCCTCACGCCCGAATGGGTCGATAAGCACCTGCGCGGCTTCAAGTTCCGCCGCATGGCCGATGTGTACCTGTTCCGGCGCATATTATAAAAAGATTATTGCTATGAATAACGACAGCAAAATCGCCCTACTTTGGCTCATCCGTGAGAACAGACCGATTAGCATCAACGAAATTATCGAGCTGCTGGACACTGATTCTCAACTATTGCCGCCAAGTATCCGCAATGAATTGATGCGAAACTTGGATTACCATCCATCTCATGCACTGGAAGACTTATTCAGGCTGGGTTTAATTGAAACAAACAGCCGCTGAGAGACGGTGATCGGTCATTCATCGAACTTGTCGCCCACATCCTCAACTGTGACGACCGCACCACCGAAGTGATCTATGAAGCCCTCCTGCTCAGAGAGCCATTAGTTGCAAATATTCACGTCGAACGGGACTGGGGTAAACTGCTGCGCTATGAACAATTCGACGCAGCCGAACTCCTCGCCTATTTTCGGGTGCGGCGCAGCACCTTAGTCCGCGTCCTCAATCAGCTAACACCTGCACAGTGGGGGCGTGTCATCCGCGAGGAAGGCAAGGCACGCAAAGAGTCGGTCTACTGGCGCGCGCGGGGGCAGGCGATCCACGAAGCGGAACATCTCGACCAGATTGCAACCCGCTTCGGCACTGTGAAAACATAATTAGAACCATGAGATTCAAATGGTTATACTTACTATGCAAAGGAATCCGCATAAAACAGTGAACGCGTTGAATTAAATCCATTAACAAGCACACACAGGCCGATCTCTTTAACCTACCCGTTACCACTGAGCAAATCACTGCACTCAAGGTAGGCCGCTTGCTAGAGGGA
Organism: Chloroflexota bacterium; assembly: GCA_020161935.1. Classification (GTDB taxonomy): domain Bacteria; phylum Chloroflexota; class Anaerolineae; order Aggregatilineales; family Phototrophicaceae; genus CFX2. The sequence goes on along the minus strand of JAIUNI010000019.1, from coordinate 17,616 downwards.
AGATTTCAAGTGAAACATTGTTTTTAGATATTAACAATAGTTTATTTATAATATTTGTGATTTTTTTATTAAATTATTTCTCCTACAATGAGATTAATTATCTTGTATTAAAATATATGTAATTCAATTTAATAAAAATCACTATGGAGAAATACAATGCCACCAAGTTTAATTATTCCCCGAACCAACGCTCCCCTTTGGCTATCAGATTCCATTATACCTTCCAAGGACACGGTGCTATCGACTATTAATCAGCCCAAGATCGCTGCAATTTCGCCAACATCCACAGATGTAAAAGTTTATGTAAGAGTCAAAAATGATGGCAACACAGATTTTGGAGTTTGTGCTTGTTTAGCAACCGGCCTATGGACTGAACCAACACTCTTTCAAGGATTTCTTTCTAATCCGAATCAAACGCAGACGGCAACACAAGCAAGTGTCACATTTACAGCATCACCACAAGGTGATAGTTTAAGTGGTGCAGTAAGTCGCCAATTTAACTCAGGGCTAGTACCAGATCGAAGGGCTTGGGCGTGGAGCCCAGATGGGCGCTACTTTGCTTACGTCTATATGCCAAAAAACAGTCCTACAGAATGGTACTTAGAAATTGTCGCACTGCAAAACGTTACCCGTTCAGACGGTAGCATCTTCACTAAAGGGCAATTTACAAGTGATAATGGATTATTCGCATCTGGTTCGTCGCCGTTACAATACTGGAACAATTCAAACTTCTTTTGGTCACGTTCTAGGGCAGTGCTAGCAAGTGGTGCATACGTTAGCAGTACATCTACTTTTCAACAGTGGTCCCGAACGTTGATATGTCCAGAAGCACCAACAAACCAAAGAAAATGGACTGATGCTCCGCTTCAGATGGAACCGGGAAAAATTGACTGGCTATATTTAGTCAGCCCATGCGACTCAGCAGTTGCGTTTGTCCCAAAAAGACTTAATTCCAGTGCAACGCCTAAAGACTTAATTATAGTAAAAACGACTGATGCAAAGGTAGTTCAACTCAAACGTAACAATATCTCCACCAGTGTCAATATTACAGGAGATAGTCCATCCATTACCACGACTCAACACTCTGCTAATGGAATAACTATTGATCTTGGCGTGAATACGTCGCCAAGAACAATCATAACGATAGATGATCCAGAATGCACGTTTACAGGTGGTGGAGTAACTGTTCATGTTGACAGAGTAAAGGTAAGTACATTACCAAGTGCTAATAGTGGGATTGTGGAAGTTGGCAAAGCTAGTGTTGGCCTGCTTAAGCAAGGTGCAACACTTTGGATACAAGTTCCAAATGTGAATGGATGGACCAACCAATCAGAACCACATTGGTGTTTACTTGCACAAACTTATACATCCGATCTAACGACTATTCCACGTCCATGGAATGGTCAGGTTGGAAGTCCACCTGCTTTTCCTATAAACAACACCCGTTGTGCACAACGCAATATTTCTATAATTTAATGACTCATTAGGATAAATGAGATGAAAACCAAACTTGAACGGCGCGATTTTCTTAAAATGATCGGCATTGGCGCAAGCAGCGCGAGTATAACAGGAATTGCTCCAAAGCCAATCATCTTATCACGCCAATCAGCACCCAATTATCGTTTTACCGTCAACGTCCCAAATTTGGATGAAACACCTACTTCTGTTCAACTTCGACTAGAAGAAGCAGAAAAAAGCGATTTAGAACTAATTCAACTTGATCTTGAAACATACGGACTCGAAGTCGTTAATACTGGAATTTCGCTCGACCCATTTGCTAACGAAAGTGACTCCCGTTTAGAAATCAACTTGGAACCACGAACAAGCGTTGATGTATACGTATTTATAAATATTATTTCGACAGGCCAAACAAAGTGGACGGCATTTAACTTGATTGATGAGCGTGAAGGCATAATTGTAGGCGGGGTACTTTTAGTAGTTACAGATCCGCCAATTACAGAGGTTAATGGACAAATTGTTCCAGCTCGTGATCCTTGTTTGGCAACGTTAGCCCAAGATATTTACTGGGTAAATCCGGGCGATGATCCTAGTAAACCCGATAATAATTCTGGGATACCGCCCGAAAAAACTGTGGAACTTATTGCTGCAATTACAAATCCTACAACAAAACCCCTAAGTGGTGTAACTGTTTATCTTGAGCATCTTGGAAAAAGTAATGCTGAATATGAACCGGGTACATGGAATATAGGAACACTTGAAGCAGATCAAGTCTTTTATGCCTCATGGTTAATTCATACTACAGCTTGGCAATCAGGAACATTTGAGGCTTCAATTATTGCCACATCTGATGATACAAATCCAATACGTCTGAATAGCAATTTTGTATTGGGAGAAGGAAGTAGCAACAAGTAATCCAGCCTCTCATATATATAATATAGTAATTTATTCACACAAATATGTATACATATTTTTACTACGTAAAGCTTATTAAATTTGCGTTTATACTGTTGTGCCAATGGATAAATCGATTGAGAGTGAAAAGAGGAGGATTTTGGAGTCAGCGTTATAATTGACAACGGTATCCATAAGAAGTGTTGCTATAGTGCAATCAATACACTATGAGGCTTACCGTAATGTCCCCCATCCAACGACAAGAACCGCTTGCAGGTCAAGAATCCGTTTGGGACTACCCCCGCCCGCCCCGCGTCGAACCGACGGGTAAGCACGTCCGTGTGGTCTTTAACGGCGTGACCATCGCCGATACCACCCGCGCCATTCGTGTCTTGGAAACCAGTCACCCGCCCGCCTACTACATACCACCTGCCGACATTCGCATGGAGTACCTCACCACCACCCCGCGCAGCACCTTCTGCGAGTTTAAAGGCGCGGCGGGTTATTGGACAGTCAAAGTGAATGGTCGCGTGTCGGAAAATTTTGCATGGAGCTACCGCAGCCCGAACGCGGGCTACGAAGCCATCAAGAACTATATCGCTATCTACCCCTCCAAAGTCGATGCCTGTTTCGTCAACGACGAACGTGTCACCGCGCAGGAAGGTGATTTCTACGGCGGCTGGATTACGGCTGAAATTGTCGGCCCGTTCAAAGGCGGCGCGGGGACATGGGGCTGGTGAGAAACCCCTCATAAAGAGGGTGAAATTTCCGCAATAAGGAGTATCATAATACTGTACACCTAATTACATTGGAGGCTCTTATGTCTGGTTTCTTCGGATCAGGCAATCAAGGTCCGGTTGCCGCCCTTCGCGTTGAAGTGCGCCCCTTGATGCGTATGGTTTACACATGGATGACCGTCGGCTTACTCATCACAGCCATTGTTGCGTTGGTTATCGCTGGCAACCCGGCAATCGCCCGCAGCGTTCAACGTGGCCCGGTGATGTTCGGCGCAATCATCGCGGAACTGGCACTGGTGATCGGCCTCAGCTTCTTCCTAACAAGGCTTTCGCCCTTTGTCGCCTCGCTGATGTTCTTACTCTACGCCGTACTCAACGGGGTTACACTGTCGATCATTTTCGCCATCTACAACATCGGCACCATCCAGCTTGCCTTCTTCTCGGCAGCCGGTACCTTCGCGGCGATGACCGTCCTCGGCTATACCACCGAGCTTGATCTCTCGCAGTACCGTTCATACCTATTCATGGGCTTGATCGGTCTGCTCGTCGCGGGTCTAGTCAACGTTTTTCTCCGCAGCAGTGGTCTTGATCTGCTCATCAGTATGGCGGGTGTCCTCATCTTCACCGTCCTCACCGCCTACGACACGCAGAAGATCAAGCGCCTCGCCTCTGACCCGACCATTCAAGAGGATGGCAACCTGTTGATGAAGATCAGCATCATGGGTGCGCTCGCCCTCTACTTGGATTTCGTCAACTTGTTCCTGTATCTACTGCGCCTCTTTGGTCGCCGCCGCTAGTCATTCTCTTGCTTTAAATATCGAAGGCGCACCTCACCCGTGCGCCTTCTTTTTTGCCCACAAACCATTTTCTAACCGTCCCCCAACCGATTTAACAAACTTTTTCTCTCAAAATGGTTGGTGAACTCACCCCGTAAAAGAGACCATTTGTTCCCCACAAATGCAAACATTTGTGCTATACTGTATTTACCTTTGTGACCACTGAGACTTGGAGTGTTTATGTTAAAAAACTTTGCGTCTTTGCCTCCTTGCGACTTTGCGTTTGGTTATTCTTCTCTGCGTCTTCTTGGCGTGCTTGGCGACTTAGCGGGTCAATTGCGTTGTATTCTAGAACCCTTTGCGTCTTTGTGACTTGGAGTCTTTGTGTTAAATCGCTCTCTTCTTTCTCTGCATTTTCTTGGCGTGCTTGGCGACTTGGCGGTTCAAATGCGTTGTATTCTAGAACCCTTTGTGTCTTTGTGCCTTGGAGTCTTTGTGTTAAATCGCTCTCTTCTTCCTCTGCATTTTCTTGGCGACTTAGCGGTTAAATTGAATTTCTCTCTGCTTTTTCTCTGTGTCCTCTGCGCCTCTGCGGTTTATCTGTTTTGCAGCAATTACAGCGGCAGCAGACACAAATTGCACAGCGGCGGTTTGCTCCCGTGAATCTGCCGCACTTGCGCCATTTCAGCGCCGCGCTCCCTCACTTCTGCCGCCACAAAATGTCACTTCAGCGGCGACACGGGAGCTTCCCGCCAGCCATTTCGGCGGATAATTTGCACATTTTGCATTTTTTGACGAATTTTGTGCATTTTATGAATCAAAAACGACCCCTTACGAGGTCGTTCTTAACTTGAAACTTACTACTTAAAACTTAAAACTGCCCTACGGGCTGCTCAAGATCGGTTCAATATCTGCGCCGACCACAATCGACACATCCTTGCTGGTCATCCCGTCACCGCCTACTTGGATGCGTTCGGGTGGTAAGCCCAGCAGTGCCGCCAGATACTTACCCGTCCACAGCTTATCGGTATACACGCGGATGATCGTGTTGGAATTGCTCGCCGTCGGGGTATTGCCCACCTCGGCTACCGTCACACCCTTGCCGTTCAGCCAGTCGCGAACCTTACCCGCCAGTCCGGCGGTATCCGTATTATTAAGTACCACAATCGACGCATTTTCGGCCTCTGCCCGCGCTCGTAGATCCGAAATCGTCGAAGCCACCGTCGGGTTAAACATCTCTTGGAGTAACGGGCGTACCGCGTTCGTCTTGAGGATCAGCACATCGTCACCGGTGGTCGTCTTGGCTTGGTCAACATACAGGTAGCTCATCACGCCGAAGTGGAAATTCTCCTTCGGAATCTGGCTGACCAGTGAACCGACTTGGAGCATCTCATCCAGCGAAAGGTTGGTCTTAAAGCTGTCGATCAGCTCGTTATATAAGGTCGGCGCTTGCCCGATGAACTGGGTAATCCCACCCACGCTCAACACTTGGTCGCGTACCGCCCGCATGACTTCCTGCTGCCGTGCCGAACGGTCAAAATCGGTCGCGCCGTGCCGCGTACGCGCATATTGGAGCAGCTTTTCCGCGTCCAGAGTCTGGCATCCGGCAGGAAAGCTCACCGTGATAAAGCCATTTCCCGCGTCAGGATAACTTGTGTCGTTAATGGCTGCCGGTGGGCAGACTTCCACGCCGTTGGGCGCGAGTGTTTGAACAACCGTCGTAAACACATCAAAGTTGATAAGAAGGTACTTGTCAATTGGGATACCAAATACCTGATGCACCGTCTCGGCTGCCAGCGCTGGCCCACCACCGGGGTAGCCACCCAAGTCACCGAGGAAGTTCGCGTTGTTAATCCGTTCCTGCTTAAAACCGGGGATGCTCACCCACAGGTCACGGGGGATCGAGAGGATACCCGCCGTCTTACGGACAGGGTCAACGCTCACGATCATCATGGTATCGGTACGGAATGGACCGGGGTCGTCAAGCCCGCTGCGCTGGTCGATACCGAGCAGGAGCAGGTTAAAGCGCCGCGAGAATTCTTGCCCGATCTCGATGTTCACGTCGGGTGTTGCCGTCGCGACCGGTGCAACCGCTGTCGAAACAGCCGTCGCTACTACGCCCTCGCCTGCCCCGCTCACCGTTGCCACTTGGCTTGGCGATACTTGTACAGGTACACGGGTCGGTGTCGGCAGCGCCGCTGACCAATCAACACTCGAAGATGACCCGTTGTTACCAAAATCAATCGCGACTTGGCGCGCCACATTGAACGACACCAGCGATAAAACGACTGTAACAGCCATCAGAATGAGCACACCAACAATGAACAACCACGCAGGAATACGCATAGCTAAACTCTATCTACAACGCCAAAACTATCGGCATTATAGCGCATGTCTCCAGCATGTGTAGCCTACGCTTGCCCTACTGAGCCGGTCGCCGCTGGTCAATCATGAATACCGAGTTGCCCGACAGTGCATAAATAATCTGAAGGTTCGCGTCGGCTACAACCGTGTTCAAACCCGCGAATTTATCCTCTTCGTAGACCTGATAGCTGCCGAACCACGTCCCCGAAAGTGACGTTTCAAAGATCGTCCGGCTGGAACGCTGGGTAATGAACAATCCCTGCCCGATGGGGTCGCCGTTCAGGTAGAACGAGTCCGCACCGGCTAACTGCTGCCCATCAGGGAAACCCGCGTAAACAAACGGTGTTTGCTGACCACCGAGCCACTTGGTCGTCTGTCCGTCCGCCGTTAAAATATAGACTGAACCGCCCGTCGAGCCGCTGGAGTAGATGCCAAAGCCCACCGCGTTTTGAAGTTGAGGCCGGACTTCACCCGCGAAATATTCAATCGGGGAGCTGGCGTAGCTGCCACCGGTGCTGTCGTAGCGCCAAATCTGGTTCGCGCCGGGGTCGAGGATATACAAACGCCCTTCCCACAGGGTCATCTTGATCGGGCTAACCCAGCTTTCGCTCCGCAAGAGTTTTTGTACTTGGCAGTCCTGCCGGAAGCGGGGCGAACATTGGATGAGCAAGCCTTCGCGGTCAAGCGCCGTGATCTGGGTCGTGTCATCCGACCACACGATGTCCACTAAATCGGATACACGGTACTGCCCGATGACTGCCCCACGACGCATCGCCGTCATTGGTTCGCTGGATGCCTCTTCCACCGTGCCGTCATCATTCACCTTGAGGACGATGCGCTGTACCAGTTGGTTCTGAGCATCCAAAACATATAAGTCCTGCCCTTGCAGCACGGCGCGGGTCAGGTTGGCATTCTGGAAGGATTTCAACGTTACCGCGTTCCGCCGCTCGATCTGGAACAAGCCGTCCTTCACGGTCTGCGCTTCACGGATGAGAACCGACATGCTCGGATCGCCAACAGGTCGGAGTTCAGTACATTTGGTCACCTGTGCAACCACCGCATTCCACGCAGCCAGCACCCCTGTCCGGTCAGACGAATTGATGCTTCGCGCTAGACTCGCGGCTGCGGTCGCATCATTGACGCAGCGTTCGTACTCGGTTTGATCGGTGGACGAAATCCCCAACCATGCGACCAGCACGACAATCGCTACGGGTATAAATACGGTGATCGCGACCGCCGTTGATGTCCGCAACCAACTACGGCTGCCATCCTCCGGTGGTGGCAGAAAACGGTCGAGTGCGCGGTTCACACCCGCCAGCATCCGCGCCAAAAACAGCATGATACGCCCTGCAAACGCTTTGAGCTGCGCGGCGACTAGCCCGCCCACGCGGCGCGTTGTTGAAGGTGGCGCATCCTCAGGGGTTGATGTATCAACGGTGGGTGGGACAACCGGAGCAAATGAATTTGCCGGTGCAGGTGCTGGCGCTCGTGATGACGAACGTTCGTCCTTCACGGAGCTTGGGGATGGCGCTTCTGGTGGCACGAACTCGACGGCCATCAACATGACCTGCGTGGATACCAGTTCACGGTACCCCGCCAGAACATCGGCAATTTCGCTGGAACAGATGGCGGCGTTCATGCGCCCCATGTCCAAGTCCGCAAGCCGCGAATCGGACATGACCAAGCGGCTGCCCTGCGCCACACCGTAACGGGTCATTTTGATGTCGGGAACAGGCTGAACACCGAGCGGCGGGCCATATAGCGCTTCGTCGTTACTAAAGTCGGTCGGGAATGGCTGTGTTTCGGCAAGGTGACGATATAACGCCACACCAGAACCCGCCCGCGACAAGAAGACTTCATTATCTTTCAACACCGCACAAACAAGGTTCGCTTCGTAATGGCGCTTCCCCTCGTTATTGTGATCCACCAAATCTTGGTTCAGCGAATTAAAGATACTCCGAAGGCCAGCCGTTACACTGCCGCTGCTGTTAAAGTAACGTTCGGCAGCAAGGTTCGCCATCTGGTCGTAAAAGGCAGCCGGAGCCGTCACATCACCGGAGGGGGTCACCAGCACGAAAATCGTATCGAGTTCGCGCCCGCGTGCCGCTTTCTTGGGGGCGACTTCAACCAACATTCCGGGCGGCTGTGCCGAAAGTGACCGCCCCCCGACCATATACAGATGTCCTACCAGAGCCTCAAAATCAAAAGCCATTACCACTCTCGCAATGCATAATTACGATCCATTATCTGATTCTACAACTTTTGAATCAGGGGGCAACTCTTCGACGTGAACAATCAACCTTTTAGCTCAATACTCATTTCAGCGAGAGTGCTTGTTGAAGTAAATCACGAATTTCGACCGGGCGGATGGGTTTGAGTAGCACAGCGTTGGCGCGAGATAGTTGATCGGTATCAGCCTGACGGTGGGCGCTAATAACGACCACGTACATATCGTTCAAACGTGGGGTTTGGGCTACAAAATCCAAAACATCTTTACCACTGACATACGGCATGAGAATATCAAGCAGGAGAACCGTTGGGGTTTCTCGTTCGAGCAGAGCCAACGCTTCCGCACCGTCACCAGCCTGAATGATTCTGATTCCAGACGGCTTCAACACCGCATTCCACAACATTAAGGTATGCGGGTCATCATCAACAATGAGAGCCAGATGATCCATCGAATATGCCCTATGACTAATAAACAAATGTTAAAATGATGAAGCGACAATGATTAAAACTGAAACCGATCTTGCTGATAGCGCACGAGTTTGCGATCATAGTTATAGGTAAAGGTTTGCAACTTCGCCTCTAAGATTTCCCAACGCTCGCTTTGAAACACTTCCCGGAAAATCTCACGGCTATCACCTAAAAACTCAAGTTGACGGTTCGGATACGAGCCGTAAGCCGTTTGCCAAACCCCTGCCATATATATTCCCATACTCTGGAGTGAAGGAACAAATTCATTCATGACAAATTCGTAGTAGGAATCCATAACATCGGCACGAATATCATACCGTAGGATCAGTCGATAGCGTGGAACGATACGAATAGGAAAGGCCATATATGCTCCCATTTCTCCCTAACCTTATTTTATCACAATGCGGCACACGAATCACATCCTTGCTCCTATACCCTAAATAGGGTAACTTTCAGTTGTCATGAATAGGAAGAAGATCGCATGTCAAGTAACTTACAAGAACGTTTAGATGACCTCCGGCAGCAAATCCAGAAGGCCGCTCAAGCGGGTGATGCTGCCGATATAAACCAGCTTGAACGCACTGCCCGCACCCTGTTGACGGATGCTAAAAACACACCGCACGAAGCGGCTGCACAAGCCCTCTTTGGCGAACTCGCCCGCCTGAGCAGCCCGACATCACCCACAGCAGCAACCGTTCGTGGGCTGCTGCGCCGCGCCCGAATCCGCATTGAAATTGCGGGGGATGATGATGATGTAGACGAAGCCATCGACATTCTGGCAGAAGCACTCAGCCTGAACCCGCAAGACCCCGATGTGACTGCTCTTTTGCAAGAGGCCGCCGGACGCAGCCAACAAGCGACCCAGCGCGTTAATGATTTATATGCGCGGTACGGTATCAAGCCGCCGAGCGCCAAGCCCGTTACCCCTCCGCAGCCCATTCCAGCGGTCACTATACCGGAGCCAACACGCCAGTACCCGACTTCATCGGGCTATCCCGCGCCGGAAACCGAAATTTACCAAGAACCGGCACCATCCAACCGACGGATGCCGGGGCGGAGCGCGGGTTTTAGTTCCAGCACACCGGACATCGACGAGATGATTTCCGAACTCACCCAAGCTTATTATTCGGGCGAGTATCAACAAACGGTTGACTATGCTAACCGTATTCTGACGCACCAACCGGGTAATCCGACCGCGCTAGAATACCGGCAAAAAGCGGAAGACAACCTCATCCGCGGTGTAGTCCCAGACCACCGTATTCCATTCGATGCCCGCGTCGCCTATAACCGTGCCAACTCGCTTGTTCGTGCGGGGAATTACGACGAGGCCGAAAAGCTGTACCGCGAAGCCCGTGATCTGGCTGAACGCAGCGGCATCCTCAGTTGGAAGGATGCTGAACAAGCCCTGCTCGATATTCAAGACTTGGCGCTGGCACGCGAACTCTTGATGGATGGCGACCGCTTGATTAAAACCGATAACTGGTCGGAAGCCCTTCGTAAATATGAGGGGGCGCTGCGCGTCGTGCCGAATGACCCACAGGCGGAAGAACGTATCGAGAATTTGCGCCGCCTCCAGCAAGAAACCGACCAAGCGTCGGTGCAGTTGAGTATGCTCAGTGGCCCCCTGCATGAGCAAGTCGCGCAGCTTCAAAACGTACTCAATATCCTAATGCGGGTACGTCAACTTCTGCCGGACAGCCAGCGCCTGACGCAGCTTACGCAAAACGCCAACAACAGGCTCAACGGCATTAAAACGCAGCTTAATGACCAAGCTCAAACGGCATTGAGCCGCGCCCAAAACGGCAACCGATTGGATGAGCGCCTCGCCGTGACCAACGAGGCACTGCAACTGCTCGAATTGGGAACGAAACTCGATCCCAGCGACAGTGCGATGGCTTCCTTACTGCTCGAAACACGCGCCGCCACCAGCGACATGCAGCGTGCGAAACAGGTGATCGAACGGGCTGCCGCATTGATTGCCCAGAACTTTGACAACGAACTCTCACAAGCACGGTCGATGCTAGCCGGCTTGCGAGACTACGCTCAAGATGAACGTTATCGTAACGTGGTCAGCGAACTGCTAGCCCGTTACATTGAACGCGCCGAGTTTGCGATTGAAGAAGGGAATGCCGGTGATGCTGAGGCATGGGTATCGGCCTTACATGAAGACCCATTCCGCGTCTTGGGGCGGCGTTCGGAAGTTATTCGGGCTGAAAATGCGCTGAAGGGGATGCGCCGTCGTAGTTCGCTGCGTTTGGGTGGCATCGTCACGGGTATCATCATTTTCGGCTTCCTGACAGCCTTCGCGACCCGTGGTTTCTGGTCGCCAGTCCTGTTCCCGCCGCCCACATCGACACCGACGATCACTCCGACACCCAGCGATACCGCGTTACCGAGTGAGACACCGTTGCCCAGCGCGACCTCGACACCGAGTAACACGCCGACCGAAACCACTACGCCCACATGGACATACACGCCGTCCCTGACGATCACGCCATCGTTCACGGTTACACCGAGCCTCACACCGACGGAAACGGCAACCTCAACTCATACACCGACGATTACACCGACGTTTACGCCCAGCCTCACACCGACCGATACACTCACGCCGACGATTACCAATACACCGCCGGTATTGTGCCGCGTATTTAACAACAGTTCGGAAGGCGTGCGGGTGCGAGCGCAACCCAGCGTACGGGGTATTTTGATCGGTAACCTGCCGGTACGCGCTTCGGCTGATGTGCTGCGACAAGACCGCAGCGTAGATGATGGGCGCGTGTGGTACTACATCTATGTGGTGATTGAAGGCAGCAGCGAAATTAAGGGTTGGGTTCGTTCGGATACGGTAACACCGTTCGACAACTGCCCGACACTCGGCTAAAACCGGAAAAGCATTAAGAATTAGAAATAGGGAGGCGAACTCCCTATTTTGTTTTGGCATCTTAAGCGTCCAGCACATCCAATGAACTTACAATCAAATTATCGTTGTATGGCTTATGGTGTTATCGTGCAATTTCGTCTGACTGGCCTCTACCAGACTCGGCTCTGGTTCTCTGAAATCACATCGCCCTCCCCGCATGGCTCGATGATGACTTACCAACCGTTTATTAATCAAGATCGGATGAAACCAAGCGATATTTTCTTGCTCGGCTGGGCGCAGCAGCACGGCGCATGGACGGATTGGCTTTCGGCAGAACAAACCGCTTATGCTTTAGGGCAGGTGACAGCAGCCAAGGCCCTGCCGACCCTCACGGAATATGTGAGCATCGCAGCCCTACTCGATTCACGCATCAAACTCCGTGAATACCTCGACCCTGCCCTCGTAGATGCCATTACATCCACATTGCATCACCACAGCCAGCCGATTGAATGGAAGCAGGTGGATGCTTCCTGTTTTGCTTATGTCGTGGGCGCGGGTGTCGCCGCTTGCATTGATACCATAAGTGGCGACGAAACGTTGTATCTGCGCTACGCGAATGCCGTGGCGGACGCAATTGCAGCAGCCAAAAGCGAAGCTGATTTACCGCGCAGTTTACTGGGCTTACAAAACAACTTGCAGGAGTGCATTGACCAACTGCTGGTGACAACCCGCCGACTCACGCTCCAGCAATTGACCCAATAACCTTTCCTCAAATCGCTACCGTTCATTGATATAGGACTAACATTGAATTCAGCGATTTCTCATCCAATATTCCTACTCTGGTATAGGTCAATAAGCCACCACCGTTCAAATTTCAACTTTTACGCACGGAGAGTACAGTATGTCTAGCAATCGTCCAAAGCGCGCGGTTATGATCGTCGGCGCATTGTTGTTGGTGATGATGGGGTTCATTCTTGGCACAACCGTGATGAGCACATCCGCCAGCACCGTCTATTTGGCCCCTAGAGAACAGGCCGCGCCTGCCCAAATTTCCAGCCCCGCTACTGACAGCGAGCGTTCTTTATATGATATTTACAACCGGGTCAGCCCATCAGTGGTTTCGATCAATGTACGCGGCACGTCGGGCGGTTCCGAGTTCGGCGCGAGCGGAACGGGTTTCGTCATTGATACGAACGGTAACATTGTGACTAACGATCATGTGGTTGCGGATGCTGACCAGATTGAAGTTAACTTTTTCGACGGCACGATTGTTAAAGCGAACGTGGTTGGCTTAGACCCGGATTCTGATCTAGCCGTTATCAAGGTTGATTTGCCGGGTAATGCACTCATTCCAGTCACTTTGGGCGACTCTGACCAATTGTTCATCGGACAAACCACGCTGGCGATTGGCAGCCCGTTCAGCCAACGCTGGACGTTGACCACCGGCATCGTCAGCGCCCTTGACCGCACGATTTCCGGTCAAACTCAATATTCGGTTGGCTCGGTTATTCAAACCGACGCGGCCATCAACCCCGGTAACAGCGGCGGCCCCTTGCTGAACCTGCAAGGTGAGGTCATCGGGGTGAACTCGCAGATCCTGAGCGAAACCCGCAGCAATTCGGGTGTCGGCTTTGCGATCCCCAGCAATTTGGTGAAGCGCGTTTCCCAAACCTTGATCGAAAACGGGCACATGAATTACAGCTATCTGGGTATTCAAGGCGCGTCCAACCTTGATCTGGCGCTTATCCAAGCATTAAACATTCCCAACAACACGCGCGGCGTGGTCGTCAGCCGTGTGGAGCAAGGTGGGCCAGCCGCGAACGCCGGGTTGAAGAGTGCATCCAGCCCGACCCAGATCAACGGCGAGAACGTACCGACACAAGCCGACATCATCACCGCGATTGACGGCATCCAGATTACCGACATGAGCGGCTTGATTTCGTACCTTGCGATTAACACGCAGCCCGGTCAAACAGTGAACCTCACGGTACTGCGTGATGGTCAGCAGCTTAATATTCCGGTTCAGCTTGAAGCACGCCCCGCTAACTAAGCTCAATCTATAGTGTTTCTCAAAATCCCGTTTGGATAACCGACGGGATTTTGATTCCATGAGAATTGACTGAAAGTGGTGGTTACAAAGGAAGTGGTATGTGTGAAACGGTGGCGCGGACGAGATGTATCTCGTCCCTACACGATGGATTCTGTTTATGATAGAGCAATGATTTATCACTTACCCTATGACCACTACCTGAAAGTTAAGCGAACAAATGATATACTAAAGTTGTTGTCATTATTACCAGTGGATAGTGCCATGACTGATTCGGAATGGATTAGCTTACGACACGCAGCCGATTTGCTTGGTGTACACCCGGCGACCGTGCGGATTTGGGCGGATAACGGCGACCTCCCCTCGCGGCGCACCCCCGGCGGACACCGGCGTTTCCGCAAAGTGGATGTGCTGCGCCACGCGCAATCGCACAGTGAGGTTGAACCGCTGGAAGTCCAACTGATTATTCAAAATGCCCTCGGTCATACGCGGATACAGGTCGGTGGCGGGACGCTGACCAATATGGGTTGGTACGAAACGCTCTCCGACGAAACCCGTAACAACCTGCGCCAAGAAGGTATGCACACGATGGAGAACTTGCGAAAGTACCTCGCGTCGGGCGCACCGGATGACCAACTTCAACTGGCGATCACCAGCGGCAAGCATTACGCCATTATCCTCAGCAAGGCTGGTTTAAGCCTAGCAGACGCGGTACGGGGGTTCTTTTACTTCAGTGATTTTGTGGTGAACTCGGTACTCAACTGGTCAGAGTTAACCCCACCCCGTAATTCCAGTTCAGACTGGAGCCACCTCCTGCGGCAGGTCAACACCTATATCAACAGCGTTTTACTCTCCATCATTGAATACTACGAAACCGAATGATTGACCCAGCTTGGATTGGCTTATGCCTGACAGGACGTATTGGTAACAAGACCCTACAAGCCTTACTCAAGCACTTCGATGGTGATACTAGCGCCATCTTACAGGCGGATACGAAAGCGCTCCGACAAGTCAGCGGTGTCGGGCCGAAGATCGCCCAGAACATCCAAGAAATTGATCTGCGACAGGTTGAGAAGGCGCTAGCGCGTTGGCAGCAGTCGGGCATCCACATTTGGACGATACGAGACAGCCAGTATCCCGAACGGTTGAAAACACTGGATGACGCACCACCGACCTTGTTCGTCCGCGGGAATGTCTCCTTCACGTTTGAACGCAGCATCGCGATTGTGGGAACGCGAAGCCCAAGCAACGAGATGCGAAACTTCGCCCAGAACTTGAGCACGGCACTGGTTGAAAAAGGGTACAGCATCATTAGCGGGATGGCGCTGGGTATCGACTCGGCAGCGCATTTTGGGGCGCTGGGTGTACCGGATGGGCAAACAGCAGCAGTACTCGGCAGCGGGATAGTCAACATTTATCCACCCGCGCATGAACGACTAGCGCGTGAAATTATGGTACAGGGATTGGTACTCAGTGAGATTAGCCCGAATGCAACCACCAGCCCCAGTAACTTGGTGGCGCGAAACCGGATTATCAGCGGGTTATCTGAGGGGTTAATTGTGGTGGAAACGAGTGTGGACGGAGGGGCAATGCACGCGGCACGCTTCGCGAGCCTGCAAGGGCGAACCCTCTACACGGTGGAGAGCCAAGCCAGTGGAAACCAAGCCTTGATTGGGGCGGGGGCGACGGTGATTCCAATGAACCTCGCACAACTGCCCTTTTAGCGCCCCTACACGCAGAACGATTCCATCCGTATAATAGGCAGTATTACGGATTTCCGACCCATTTTAGCAACTAACCTCAATATCGCAGAATTTGTGCAACGAAAAAGCACCGGCACGGTAAGGACTGATGGCCTATGTTAGAGAAATTAGCAGGCATTGAAGAACGCTACGACGAACTTGAACGCTTGATGGGTGATCCTGATGTGATGATGGATTACACGAAGGTGGCTGAGTATTCAAAAGAGCGTTCCAGCCTTGAAGAAATCGTCATTCACTACCGCGATTATAAAAGCCAACTTCAACAACTGGCGGACGCAAAGCAGATGCTCGAAGAAGAATCCGACCCCGAGTTGAGCGCGATGGCGAAGGAAGAAATCAACAACCTGACGACTAGCACAGATGCGCTTAAGGAAAAGCTGACCTTACTCCTTTTACCCAAAGACCCGCGTGATGACAAGAACGTGATCTTTGAAATCCGCTCGGGGGCTGGTGGTGACGAGGCAGGCTTATTCGTGGCGGATTTGTTCCGCATGTACAGTTATTACGCCCAGAACCACAACTGGAAAATTGATGTGGTTGACCAGAGTGAAACCGGTGTGGGCGGCTTGAAGTACATCGCCTTTGACGTAAAGGGTAAAGGCGCGTACAGCCGTTTGAAGTACGAGAGCGGTGTTCACCGTGTTCAACGTGTACCGGAAACGGAGG
Organism: Chloroflexota bacterium; assembly: GCA_020161935.1. GTDB lineage: Bacteria > Chloroflexota > Anaerolineae > Aggregatilineales > Phototrophicaceae > CFX2. Next base: position 1,354 of record JAIUNI010000019.1, on the reverse strand, counting down.
CGCAAGGACGCATCCATACCAGTACGGTTACGGTAGCGGTGCTGGCGGAAGTGGATGAAGTCGAAGTGGAACTTAAGTCTGATGATATTCATGAAGAGTTTACACGGGCGAGCGGCGCGGGTGGTCAGCACGTTCAGAAGAACTCGACGGCGGTACGACTGGTTCATATTCCAAGCGGGTTGGTGGTAGAAGTACAGGACGAACGCAGCCAGCTCCAGAACCGTTTGCGGGCGCGACAGATTTTGGTTTCCCGTTTGTACGACCTTGAGATGGAAAAGCAGAAGGCCGAACAAGAGGGTGAACGGCGCAGCCAAGTCGGTACGGGCGACCGTTCGGAGAAAATCCGCACCTACAATTATCCCCAGAATCGTGTGACCGACCATCGCGTGAATGTGAGCAGTTACAACCTGACGGGTGTGATGGACGGTGACATTGACCTGTTCGTGGACGAACTGGCGACCCGCGAGATGTCGGATAAACTTTCGGGTGGCAGCGAGGAGTAGTAAGTCGAAAGTTTAAAGTTAGAAGTTTAAAGTTAGGCGACCTCGGAAGGGGTCGTTTTTGATTCGTAAAATGCAAAATGTGCAATTTATCCGCTGAATTGACTGGCGGCACGCTCGGCTACAGCCGCTGAAGTGACATTTTGTAACGGCGGAAGTGAGGGAGCGAAGCGCTGAAATGACACAAAACGGCGGCATGTTCCCGTGTATCCGCCGCCGTTACCGATTCGGCGAATGCAGGGGAGCTAGCCGCCGAATGTACAAACGCAAATGCAGAATGAACCGCAGAGACGCAGAGGAAAAACTGAGAGAAATTCAATTTAACCGCCAAGTCGCCAAGCACGCCAAGAAAACGCAGAGAAGAATTACCAAACGCAAAGGCGCAAGAGAGCAAAGACGCAAAGGGTTCTAGAATACAACGCATTTGAACCGCCAAGAAAATGCAGAGAAAGAAGAGAGCGATTTAACACAAAGACTCCAAGGCACAAAGACACAAAGCGATAGTTATAGAGTAGCACAAGTTGAGGACGAAAAGGTGAACATTTGGTCGCTTTTAGGAGGTGAGTTTACCAACCATTTTGAGGGAGAACGATTGTTAAATCGGTTGGGGAATGGTTAGAAAACGGTTTGTGGGGGACATTGGTCTATAAATCAATGTCTCCAAGTTCAACATTTTATAATTCGTTATTTGGCAGTGGGTAGAATTATGGACGTAGGGCGCACGGTTGTGCATAGGCATTAAGCTAAGGGCGGAGAAAAACAAAAGACAAGGTATTCTCATTGAAATCACGCAAGGAGAATACCATGTCCACAAGCCAGTTTACCGCAAAAGCGGAGCAGATGAAGCAGTTTTT
>JAIUNI010000004.1 GCA_020161935.1 Chloroflexota bacterium | reverse complement strand
GCAGCGGCTCGTCGATGTGGAAGCCGTTGGCCTCCGCCAGCGCGGCAGCACTCGTGTTATACAGGCGGGCGATGCTTTCGAAGGTGTCGCCCGCTTGCACCGTGTAGCGGATCACAGTCGTATCGGCGTTGGCATCCCGTGTCGCGCTCAGGATTTGGTTGGGCGAAACCAGTACGGCGGTGGGTGATGGTGGCTGCGTGCTGTAAACCTGCGTACGGTCGAACCACCACACCAGCACATCATCAATCGTCAACCCATCGTCATTAAGGCCGCTGGCGCTCACCACCCAACTGCCAACCAGCAGCGGATCAGGGTCTGCAAATCCCGCCACCACAACCCCATCGACTGAAACGCGCACCACGCTGTCCACCGCCGACAAACGGAAGCCGCGCCATGCACCGGTTTGGTTCGGCAGCACGAACGCTGTCGCCATCAACTGCCCCAAACGGAACAACGAAACCTGCCCGTTGGCGTTCAGTTCCGCCGCATAACCCCGCAGTTCCATCCGCAGGCTGCCGGTGCTAAACCGCGCTCGTAATTCGACGGCAACCTCATTCAGATACGGGAGTGACCGATCAGTGAACGTGATCGGTGTGCCGGTGTTGGTGCGGAACGCCTTACCCTCGCCTTCCGTCACGAGGAACCAATCGTCGTTGGCCGACCAATACAGCGGGAATGGCGCGTCAAACGAATCTACCAACGTTAGGGAAAGCGGTGGTTCCGGCGGGATGGGTGCAGCCGTCGCGGTCGGCGGGGGTGAGGGCGTAAAGGTTGGCTGTGGAGACGGCGTGGCGGTTTGCACACTACATATCGAACTTGGCTCGGCACAGTTCCGCACAGGTTTGGTCTTACTCAAACCGAATAGCACTTGTATCATTTCGTCATCCATCAAGGTGACACCCATCGAATAATCAAGACTCCTTGCGCGTGATACCAAAACGATCATCCCACGCTTGAGGTAGACCATGAGATAATCTGTATCACCTTCCGTCACCAAATATTGGTCAGGTGCGCCATATGCCTCAATGAAGCTGGAAATGGGTGCAGACAGGGTGAAGGTAACGTGTCGTGTGATCCCATTTGAGAAACCAACGTAACCTTCAAACTGTCCATCCGGCGTACTGCTGGTAAGCGGCGTGAACTCCCCATAGGTTTTCCACGTATAGGTTTCTTCGATCTCTGCCGTACTGCCCTCTGCTAACGTTGGGTCGATGCCCCATCCGTAAAACTGACTCAGCGCCTCATAATCAACCGTCACGCCGGGAACGATGTCGAGGAAGCAGGTGCGCGGGCAGTTGTTCGGTGTGAGCAGGTCGCGCAGGTCTTGAACGTCAAAAGAGGGTGTCGGCGAGGGCGTGAAGGTTGGTGTATTCGTCGGCACGGCGGTGGCGCGGATCACGTTGCAAACGGCTGGCTGCCCCTCACACGAGGGGAGCTTGGTGTAAGCTGCTATCAACCCTTCCGGCGATACGAGGTCTAGCGTCGTGATCTGGTTTTCGTCTGTGTTGGACACACTGAACGCCGCGTTGAGGTGGGCATACACCAGCACGTTGCTGCCGTTGTTGCCCAGCCACGATGGTGCGCCATAGACGTTCAGCACATCCGTGACGCTGACATCCCGCAGCCGCAGCGTCACGCGGCTCACCATATCATCCGCAATCGAGAAAATGACGTTGCCCTGCGTGTGGGCAAGCGGCAAGAGCTGGCTGTTCCAATCCACGATATAACGGGTGACAACGCCTTCAGCCGTCGTTTCTAGCGTGAAGGGGATCGCGCTGCCGACGAGCATACCGCCGACCTCCTGCCGCCATGTGACACCCGGTTGGATGCCCTGAAAACAGGTTGCATAACAGACATCGCTGCGGGTGAGGTTGGTGAGGTTTGATTGAGCCAGCAGGGTCGATAAGCTGATGCCCAACACGACAACAATCACGAGAACCAATAAGCGTTTCATAGCGCTGCATTCAATTGAATGGTGGTCAATAATAATGCTTCAAACTGTACACTAAATCGGCGTTTGGGATTCCGCGCGGCGAGGAACGGATGGCGAGGCGTAGGGCAAGCACAGGGCGGTAATCGGTGGACTTACACAATCGCCATGACTGACGGTATGCTCATTCTATTGTGAAGATGATCTATAAGGATGCTGCCCATGAGCGCTGTTACCTTTGCCGATGTTCAATCCGCCGCCGCGCAACTCGCCGGGATTGCCCACCGCACGCCGGTCGTCACCTCGTACACGCTGAACGAGCGCGTCGGGGCGCAGGTGTTCCTCAAGTGCGAGAACTTACAGCGCATGGGCGCGTTCAAGTTTCGCGGTGCGTACAACGCCATGAGCCGCCTCAGCGCCGCCCAAAAGGTACGGGGTGTCATCACCTATTCGTCCGGCAACCACGCGCAGGCCATCGCCCTTTCCGGCAGGCTGCTGGGCGTGAAAACAGTCGTCGTGATGCCCGAAAACGCCCCGCTGACCAAGCTGGCAGCCACGCGCGGTTACGGCGCGGAAGTCGTGACCTACAACCCCGCCGAGGAAGACCGCAAAGCGTTAGCGGAAGAACAGGCCGAAAAGTACGGCTACAGCGTCATCCCGCCCTACGACCACCCGCACGTCATCGCCGGGCAAGGCACAGCCACGCTCGAACTCATCGAAGAAGTGGGCGAGTTAGACACCCTGCTCGTGTGCGTGGGTGGTGGCGGCTTACTCAGTGGCAGCGCCATTGCCGCGCGCGGTGCATCGCCGGAGTGCCGCGTGATCGGTGTCGAACCGGAAGTCGCGGACGATGCTGCCCAGTCCTTCCGCACCAAGCAGCTCGTGAGCATTCCCTACCCGCCAACGATTGCCGACGGTACACGCACGGCCTCGCTGGGCGAAATCACTTTTCCGCTGATCCTCGAAAATGTCGATGACTTCGCCACGGTGAGCGAGGCAGCCATTAAAGCAGCAGTCCGTTTCGCTTTCTTCCGCCTCAAGTTGGTGATGGAGCCTTCCGGCGTGCTGGGGTTAGGGGCGGTTCTCAGCGGCGCGGCGAAGGTCTCCGGCAAGGTGGGCGTGGTCATCTCCGGCGGCAACATCGACGCGCCGACCATGAGCCTGATCCTCGGCGAAGGGGATGCGGATTAACCTAGATTCGTCAGGATGAGGCGCAAACCGATGAACACCAGCAGCACCAGCACCAGCTTGCGAAACAGTTCGGGGTTTACGCGCTTATCCAAACTCCAACCCGTGACCAAACCGAGCAGCACGACAGGCAGGCCGAAGACGACATTCTGCAAAATCATCGGCGTGTAATGCCCCGCCAGAACATGCGAGGAGATGACAATCGCGCTGTTGAGCATGAAGATGCCCGGCAGGTTGCTCTTGTATTCCTCGCGCTGCCAGCGGGAGAGGTTGGCGTAAATGATAAGTGGCGGCCCGCCGGTGTTGTACGCACCTGTCAGCAAGCCACTGAGGAAGCCGAACGGAAAGCCCCAGCGGTAGCTGTTCGCCAACTCCGGCAGCGTCGGCGCGATTAAGCTGTACAAGCCGTAGCCGCCAACCACGATACCCAACAGCACCAGCACCACCTGCTCGTTCAGGCTGTGGATCAGCGTTAGGCCGATGGGGATGGCGATCAACGAGCCGAGCGCCAGCCGCCACACCGAGCGCAAGTTGATGGCGTGGCGGTAGCGCAGGAACATCAGCACTTCCGCACCAATCGACAGCAGCGCGAAGAACGGCGCGGCGGTCTCTACCCCGATCAACGGCGTGAGCAGCGACATCGCCACCAAACCACTGCCGAATCCCGTCAGGCCAAAGGTCAGGAACGCGAAAAACAAACTCAATATGACGGCGAGTGACATCATGCCGGAAAAATCCTAATCGGTACAGCACAATCACGATTTGCGGGGAGCTTAACCCATAAGAATCGCTTTGTGTAGCGCCGTCAAATCCACTTACGCTTGTTTAACCGGCAGACGCACAGTGAACGTGCTGCCGGTTCCCGCCTCACTTTGTACCGCCACCGTGCCACCGTGCAGTTCCACGATCTCTTTCACAATTGCCAACCCCAACCCCGAACCGCTGGAACGGGTTTGGCGGGCGCGGTCACTGCGGTAAAAGCGCTCGAAAACATGCGGTAGTTCCCCGGCGCTGATGCCCATCCCCTCGTCCGTGACCGAAAAGACAAGGCTGTTGTCCTCCCGCGCCACCCGAATACGAATGGTTTTACCTTCCGGGCTGTAGTTAATGGCGTTTGACACAAGGTTCAGGAATACCCGTTCGATCTGCCGACGGTCAAGCATCATGTCCGGCAAATCAGGGTCAAGCGCCAAATCGAGCATTTGATTTTTGCTCAGGGCGACCGGCTCGTAGGTATCGAACACTCGCAGGATATTCTGCTGCATGTTGGTCAACTCTAACTCAAGCGTGACCTGTTTACGGTCAAGCTGCGACAGCGTGCGTAAATCGTTCAGCAAGTCACGGAAGTGTTCGACTTGATTTTCCAGCGCCTTCATATGTACGTCCAGCTTTTCCGGTGATCGCTTGAGCAAGTACAGGCGCGTACTGAGTCCGGCAATCGGCGTGGCGAGGTCATGTACCGCGTTGGCGACGAACCGTTCTTTAAAACGCTGAACTTCTTTATAGGGCGTGATGTCGTGGGCGCTGACGAGGATACCCGGCTGTTCGGCTTCTTCCTCCAGCGCCACCGGAATGAACATCAGGTCAATATCCTTATCGCCGTTGTTCTCGACCGTAATCTGGGTTTCGATGCGCTGCCCCTCGCGCCTCTGCATCGTGTTCATCAGCGCTTGCCCGACCGAGGCGCTGTGTTCCTCGCCGGAAACCGTCCACAGCAGCCCTTCGATCCAGCGCGAAACCTGCTCGCCGAACATGGCGACGAAGGCCGGATTGCGCGTTTGGATGTCACCGTTGGGCTGCGCGAGGGCAATCGCATCCCGCGTGTTGTTGAGGATAATTTCGATCTGCTCTTTGGCACGGCGCAGTTCGGTCGTCCGTTCCTCGACCATATGCTCAAGCTGGGTGGCGTAGCGTTGCAGTTCCGCCGCCAACCGGGCCTCCTCGCTAATGTCTCGCCCGAATACGGCGAAGGATTCCACCTCGCCGGATGGCGACAACACCGGATAGATGCTGTTATCCCACTGCTCCATGTTGCGCGAGTCAATCCAGCGAACCGGCTGCTTCGTTTGAATGACTTCTTCAAAGTATTTATGCCGATTGGCAAACACCTCTGACGACACGTGTGTCGTACCACTATCCCCAATAATCGCATCGAGCGGTTTGCCGACGATTCTCGCCAGCGGTTTATTCGCCGTTAATATGCGGAAATCCGCCGACATCAAGAAAGCAACATCATTGGTCGCATCCAGCAGCGCCCGCAGCCGCGCCTCGCTTTCCTGTAAGGCCAGTTCCGCATGTTTGCGCTCGGTAATATCGGTGGCAGACCCATAGTAACGAATGGGGTGCGTTTTGGCGGCATCCCACTCGACCTGCCGCACGACATTAAGCCACTTCACCTCACCCGCGGCTGTGATGATGCGGTATTCACTATCGGTCGCTTCACCGCGCATGGTTCGGGCGACATCTTTACTGACGCGCTCACGGTCATCGGGGTGATAAATCTCCATCCGGGTCCGCATACTTTCGACGCTGTAACCCGTCAAGCGCTGAAATGATTGTTCGGTGATCCACGCAAGCGTCCGTGTTCCGTCCGCTTCAATGTTATAGGCGTAGGCGTAATCGGAAATCAGCTCACTGGTGAGCCGGTAGCGCCGCTCGCTTTCTTGCAGGGCATTTTCGGCCTGTTTACGGGTGGTGATGTCCCGGTTGATGCTCACCAAGCCGATGACTTCACCTTCCGTATTGCGGAACGGAATGAAACTGACGGAGAACCACAGTCCATCCCCGCCGAGGTCAAGGTATACCTCATCATTCAACACCGGTATACCAGAGGCCATGATCCGCTTGTAATGCTGATCCCACTCTGCCGCGATCTCGTGTGGGTAAAAATCGAAATCGGTTTTGCCGAGCGTGTCTTCCTGCGAGGCGACACCAATTCGGCGCAGCGACTCGGTGTTGTTAATCAGGAATCGCGACTCTAAGTCCTTCACATAGATCGGGTCAGGGATATGGTCAATGACCGCCCGCAGCAGAACCTCGCTTTCACGGACGACTTTTTCAGCGTTTTTGCGCTCGGTAATGTCGCGGTTGATGCCGATGTGACCGATAATATTTTTCTCGTTGTCGCGCAGTGGAATGACACTGCTGAGAATCCAATGCGAGTTACCGACCCATACTTCGTTGGTTTCCATATCCAAAACCGGTTCGCCGGCTTCCATGATGGCGCGAACATCGTTTGTCCACCGCTCGGCCAATTCATATGGGAAGTAATCGAAATCGGTCTTACCTAACACCTCTTCCTGATGGGTGGCCCCCCCCAGCCGCCGCAGCGATTCGCTATTGTTGATGAGGAACCGGCCCTCGCGATCTTTGACGTAGATGTTATCTGGCAGGTGGTTAATCACCGTTCGCAGCAGGGACTCGCTTGCACGTAAAGCATCCTCTGCCAGCTTCCGCGCGGTGATGTCCTCCGCCGCCCCGTAAAAGCGGAGGGGCTTTCGGTGGTCAGCATCCCATTCGATCTGGCGTTGAATGTGCAGCCACCGGACTTCACCGGTTGTCGTGACGATGCGGTATTCGCCATCGGTTGGTTCGCCTTTCGCGGTTCGTTCCGCGTCGAGCCTTGCCCGCCGCGCGTCGTCCGGGTGATAGAGCATGTACTGGGCGCGGGGGTCATCCCAGTCGTAACCGGTTAACCGCTTGAACGGCTGCTCCGTCACCCACGAGCAGGTGAGCGTGCCATCGTCGTGAATATCATAGGCATAGGCGTAATCCGAAATCAATTCCGTGGTCATCCGGTAGCGTTTTTCATTGGCTTGCAGCGCGATTTCAGCGACCTTCCGCGCGGTGATGTCTTGTACCGCGCCGTTGATGCCGACCAGCTCTTGGCTTTCCTCATCCCAGATCGGATAGGCTGATACACGTACCCAGCGCACCTGCCCATCTTTGCGCGTAATCCGTACCTCGCCGGTTGAGGGCTGGTTCTGGCTCAGTACATCGACAGCATGTTTATCAATGTCGCGGTCATCAGGATGCAAGATAGCCGCCCAACCCCCGATGTTCACAAACTCATCGGGCGTGTAGCCGGTAATGGCTTCAAACGCACCGCTGAGAACGGTGTGCTGTAAACCGCCCTGTGTATCGAAACGCGAGGAAAAGGTATAGTCCGACGTGACGGTTGAAATCAGCCGGAAACGTTCCTCATTATCCCGCAGCGTTTGCTCCACTTCCTTCCGCGCAGTGATGTCTTGCACACCCCCGTTGACGGCGCGCAGCGTTTGCTTTTCCGCGTCCCAGATGGGATGAGCCGAAACCCGTACCCAGCGGATTTGCCCATCTTTACGGATGATCCGCAGCTCAACACTCGACCGCTGATTCTCGAATAAGCGCTGGGTATAGATCTTATTGGCTACGAGGTCGTCGGGATGGATGATGGCTGTCCACCCACCCAGCGCCTTAAAGGCTTCCGGCGTGTAACCGGTGATGGTTTCAAACGCCCCGCTGAGGATTTGTTCCCGCCACCGGCCATCCTCACCAAGATGTGTCGTAAACATATAATCCGAAGTCACGCTGGAAATGAGCTGCAAGCGGTCGGCGTTTTCACGCAGGGCTTGCTCGGCCTTCTCCCGCGCCACTAACTGCTCTTGGGACGTGGCGAGCGCCCGGAGCAGGGTAGTATACATACTGGCGAGGGGGATGAGTACGAGCATCAGGCACAGCACCAGCAGCACCCACGACGCAAGCGGGGTGATGGCGAACAGTTTGGGGACATTGGAAAGGTCAGCAAGGGTGATGATGAGCGTATAAGCTAGAGTGATAGTGATGCTAATCAAGGTCATGCGCCAGCCGAAAAAAAGCAGCGTCATCATCACGACCGCCACATACAGGCTGCCCAGCATGGTGTTGCTGCCGGTACTCACTAGCAGCGTGACCGAGGTCATTAACCATAATACTGTCAAGAACAACCCGCCCGCCAACTTGATTTTTCCGCGGCGCAGCAGGAACAAAGGCGTTAAACTGGCAAATAGGCTAATCATGAAGGCAATCAAGCCTCCTGCATAATTTCGTTGTGATGTCAGAAAGACTAGCACAGCGAGAGGAAGTGCAAAGAGCATGTTTGCGATGATAGCGGCCCGAAGGCTGCGCGTGGTTCGTATGTTTGAGTCTTCGTCTGTCAAGATGGTCGGTGCGAAAAGCTGCTTGAGTGTACCTGACACACCCCGTTGGGCGCTGTTACGATGCATACAACCTCAGAACTTACAAGGAGTCTGTTTGATCGGATATTCAGTAGGGTGATTGATGTTGGGTTACGATGAAAGGAGCAGTGGTAATATACCTCTATCCTATCATGTATTTGACCCACTTAAGTTACTATTTCTATTACGTTAAATGATTACGAATTTTTACGGACATCCCATGCGCTAAACTTAATTAAGTGCCTACCGCACAATGTTTATTGATTCATTTTATCTTGTTTCGCGCTGATAACCGAGGAATTACCATGCTCGATATTGAACAATCGGACGCACTGATTGCTTATTTACGCGCTTCCAGCCACATCGCGCCAGTGGAAACACCCGTCATTCATAACCTAGCGGGCGGCGTATCCAACCGCACCGTACTCGTCGAACGTGAGAACGGCGAGGCGTGGGTGATGAAGCAGGCGCTCGAAAAGCTGCGGGTACAGGTCGATTGGTTCAGCAGTACCGCCCGCATCCACCGCGAGGCCGCCGGTTTGCGCTGGATGCAAGCCACCGTCCCCGATTACGCGCCGCCGCTGGTCTTCGAGGACGAAACCGAGCATCTACTGGCAATGATCGCTGTGCCGCAGCCGCACATCAACTGGAAAACCCAACTGTTGCAAGGCGTGGTCAACCGTGCTTACGTGGCGCAGTTCGGCTGGCTGCTGGGCAGCATTCAACGCCTGTCGCTGGAACACGAAGGCACGGCGGATTTGTTCACCGACCGAGGCTTTTTTGAAACGCTGCGGCTCGAACCGTATTACAGTTACGCCGCCTCGCAGGTGGCGGCAGCCGCGCCCTTCATCCACACGCTGATTGAGGACACCCGCGCCCGCCGCCTGACGCTGGTTCACGGCGACTACAGCCCGAAGAACGTGTTGGTTTATGACGACCGGCTGATCCTGCTCGACTATGAGGTCATCCATTGGGGCGATCCGGCCTTCGACCCCGGCTTTTCGCTGACGCATTTCCTGAGCAAAGCCCACGCGCTGCCGGAACACCGCGCAACCTTCGCCAGCGCGGCGAACACCTATTGGGCGAGTTATTGGGATGAGGTCGCGGCGCTGCCCTTCGCCGCGGGTTTGGAGGCACGGGCGATACGGCACACGCTGGCCTGTTTACTGGCGCGGGTGGCGGGGCGCTCACCGTTGGAATACCTAAACGCTGACCAGCGCGCCCACCAACAAGCCGTCGTCGTGAACCTGATGACCGCCGCACCGGATACCATCGCGGAACTCATCGGTCAGTTCGCGGCTCTCATTTGAGTAGGTTTTCGAAAGTCACAAGAAAAATTTAACCGCCAAGTCGCCAAGAACGCCAAGATTTTTAGCTCAAGACTTTCGACATACCACTTAAGCGCGGAATAACAGTTAAAAGTCGGACAGTAAGTCAGAACTTACCAAGTGGGTTGTGGCGGCGGCGGCGGCGGCGCTATACCGCCAGCAAATGTCATAAAAGTTGAAAATGTTCAATATATTGCTGTTGTTGCTGTTGATGCTGTTGTTACAACATGGTTTTTATGGCGGCTGTGAGGGAGCAAGGTGCCGAAACTTCACAAAATTCTTCACATTCGTCACTTTCACAGTGCATTTTATGTCGGAAATGTCGCTTTTGTCGGCGTAGATTCAACAGTTTTTCCCTCAACTTGTCGCAAATGTCGTCAGTGTCAGTAATGTCAGAGCTAGACCCCCTCCGTCGCTGACGCGACACCTCCCCCGCAAGCGAGGGAGGGAAAAATACGCCGTTCTTGGCAAAGTTGGCAGCAAAGGCGGCAATGGCAAACATAGTCTCCAGTCTATAGTCGCCAGTCATCAGTCCAATACAAATACGGGTCGCCAAGCGCGCCAAGCAAGACAGAGCGCGCTAAGGGGATTTGGTTGTTAAGGTGCGTGAGGAACCCCCTCCGTCGCTGGCGCGACACCGATCTGCTACCTTGCGATAAGCTCAGTCGCAGATCGCCCGCAAGCGATGGAGGGAAAAATACGCCGTTCTTGGCAAAGTTGGCAGCAAAAGAATTATCAGTTTCCAGTTGATAGTTGTCAGTCCAATGCAAAGACAAGTCGTTCCAAAAGCGTAAAATGCGGCACAGGCGGCACAACGAGGCATCAGTCTACAGTCAACAGATGACAGTCAAAGACAAAAAATCGGCGACAAAGCATGAGAGGTCTGCCGCCGCTGTCGTTGCTGATGTGATTGTTAAGGTGCGCCGGTGGTCATGAGAGGGTTTGTCAGCGCCAAACCCCTACAGCTCACCCTGTTGATATTGTATGCGAAGTATGTGGTGAAAGGGTGAACATTTGTCAGAACATTTGGTCACTTTTAGCGGATATTGGCGCTAACTTTGTGAGGGAGGGCGATTGTTAAGACGGTTGGTGGATGGTTGGAAAACGGTTTGTCGGGTTAACCGAAAATAAACCTATTTTATAGTACTGAGTTCTAAGTACCGAGTACTGAGTACCGAGTACTGAGTACCGAGTACTGAGTACCGAGTACCGAGTACTGAGTACTGAGTACTGAGTACTGAGTACTGAGCATAGTTTCAAGTTACAAGATTCAAGCTAAAGGCAAAGGGAATTCGTCAAGGTTAGATGGTGTTCCCTAACAACCATCGTCGCCGTACCAATCCTCACGGCGATCCGAGAAGTGGGCGGCTGCGGGACTATGGATGGTGATGGATTTTAGTAGTGACTGCCATTCGTCTTGATTTAAGGTGGGCTGTTTCACGACCGCTTGCAACCGGGTTATCAAGGCTTGCTGCTCGGCGGGCGGGAGTTGTTCTGCCCATTTGACTACTTCGTCGGATGTCATTGAAGCCATCGGTTCGATCCTCCTCGATTTAAGCGTATTATACCCAAATTAGAGGTTGGGGGATGAAAGCGTGAAATCAGTGAGATTTGCCTTTGTGATACCGATTCAAGTGTTCTGTTACTAATCTTCTGGCTGAAATGCTGTCCCAATGGTCATCAGAAAACCCCGTCCGGCTAAACAGCTTCTGGGGGTTCTTCACATTCACATAATCAAAATCAGATGGAACAGGGCCAGCCCAACCGGTTACCCAATATTTGTCATCTCCTTGAACAAAATCGGTCAACACGCGATAGATGTAATAATCACCTGAATTGTCAGCATTGCTCGATTCAATGGGAAGAATTCCAGTAAATTCAAGCTCATAAATGCTATAGTCCATCGTTTCAAAATAACTCACTAGTCTTGCTCTCGCAAAAGATTCTGCTGTTCGATATTGTTCAGGAAAAAGATGAAGTTCACCGCGTTCTTGCAAATGCCAGTAGATTGACCCACGTATTGAGTCATCAGCAATTAACTCAACAATATATTTATCATCGACACGCTTACCCAAACGCCAAAGTGAATATATAGCTCGATATTTCAGACCAACTTCAGTATATCGATCCAATGCCTCGTAGAGTTCAGCTTCAACTTCTGGTTTCGGGAAATACCCAAATATCTCGAGTAAGTAGTAAATCGGCATATAGTTTTCATAGTGGTTATCACTTTTTTTCAATTGATCTTTGATACTTCGGTAATGTGACATCATCGCGACAAAATGGAATGCCAATTTGTCGGGCGGCAACCATTTGCAGGAAATATAGAGAACGCATAGGGCATAAATACGATCTCCAAATTTCGGAATTGTGGCGTAGTTGAGTAACTCTGGGAAATAAATATCCGCATGTTCTGGAAACGTACCGAGTGACCAGATTATGCTTTCCGGTAAAGTTCCTGTATTTGCATACAGCCGCAGTAAATCCATAATTGCAGTTGCACCCTCAGTTCCTCGTATTTGAGCCAGTTGTGAAAATACCTTTATTTTTTCTTCGTCATTCAACCGAGGAAATTCTTCTTTGGTCTCGCTGATGTTATCTTTGAGCGACATATCAGGATTTCAGCATCGTCTTGACCATATCGGTGATTTCAGCGCCACGGGGGAGGACATCGCGCCAGAATAGGTCGGCAGGTATCTGCAAGCCTGTTAAAACACGGCTGTGGTAAATGCCCTGCTCATCCGGCTGAACGGTTTCAAAAATGCCATGTGCATTCAACTGGTAGAAAATCGTTTCGCGCTCAAGCGGGTCGATGACCCAATATTCTTTTACGCCGCCTTTTTGATATTCGCGGCGCTTATCCACATGATCGCGCTGAATGCTTTCGGGCGATACGACTTCGACAACCAGATCCGCCGCACCAGCTACGTCATTATCACGGATGATATGCGTATTTTCCGGCAGGATGACCTGCACATCCGGCGCACGACCGGGCAGATCAGCACGGGTACGCATGACCATCGGGTCGTGAAACACCTCACCGCCTGTTGAGAGGGATAGGAAATCCTCGAAAAAGGCAATCAAGAAGCGGGTGATGGCATTATGAATCTTGCTGATCGACCCCATATCAATCACGACTCCATTCACCCATTCCACGCGCTTTTCGCCGAAATCGGTATGCAAGAATTCTTCGTAGGTTATGTCGGTTGCTAAAATAATTTCATGGAATGGAATAGCTCTGGTTGTTTCCATTCTGAGTGTCCTCTACTGCACGGACAGATGGTTTTATTATAACTGAAACGCGCGTGTAACCAACCGTTTACACAATGGCGAGGTCGTTCGCTTTCGTCGGTAAAGTGACCGTCACCTGACGACTAGATAAGCAACCTTAACCCGCGTGGCCGCAATCCTATGGGATAATAAATGGTGGACATTTGCCCGGTGGATGCCATAAACTGAGCAAAGCCTACCCTTTCCGTTCAGCTAATCCGGGGTTGCCACCATGATCGAAGCCCATGAACTGACCAAAGTATTTGATGGCTTTGAGGCTGTCAAAAAGATCTCGTTGAATATTCCCGCTGGAAGCGTTCTCGCCGTCCTCGGCCCAAACGGCGCGGGGAAAACCACCACCGTCCGTATGCTCACCTCGATCCTCGAACCGACCTCCGGCTGGGCGACGGTCGCCGGACACAACGTTCAAAGCGAACCGGAAATGGTACGCTCGAAGGTGGGGGTACTGACCGAGCAGCATGGCCTGTACGAGCGTATGAAGGCGATTGAGTATCTCGACTTCTTCGGTCGCATTTACCGGATGAACGCCGCCGACCGCAAGAACCGTTCGCTCCAATTAATGGAACGATTCGACCTGACCTTCGCCCTCGATAAACGCTTGGGGGATTACTCGAAGGGTATGAAGCAGAAGCTCGCGCTGGTACGTGCCATGCTCCACAACCCGCCCGTCCTGCTGCTCGATGAACCGACCTCGGCGATGGATCCCCTGAGCGCCAAGCTGGTGCGCGATGCCATCATCGAACTCCAGCGTGACGAGCAGCGCACCTTCTTGATTACGACCCATAACCTGACCGAAGCCCAGAGCCTCGCCAACAAGATCGCCATTATCCGCTCAGGCCGCATCATCGCGCAGGGGACGATGGATGATCTCTCGCGCCAGTTCGTCGGTGAGCCGATGATGGAACTGCGGGTGGCGGGTGTCATGAACGGGCTGGCAAAGGACATCAGCGATATGGTCACCGTCACCGAAACAGGGCGTGACTGGCTGCGGTATCAGGTGGCCGAACCGCAAACCACCAACCCCGCCCTGCTGCGCCGTGTCGCCGGTTTGGGTGTGGATGTGGTCACGCTGTCGCCTATCACCCGCTCGTTGGAGGATATTTACTTGCAGGTGGTTAAAGAGGACGAGGGCGGCACCCACGACGACCAGTAATCATTTTTTACCACAAAGGCACAAAGAAAGTTAAGTCATTCCAATGCGTAGGGAATGGTCTAAGCGGGTGTTTATAAACCCTCACTCCCACGATGGTACGTTCGATGGCTCACTCCACCGTCAGCCCGTAATAACAGGGGAAGGGAGTCCATGCAAGTCATTTTGTTAGCCGTTACTTGGAAAACCGAGAACACAGAGAAATACAAAGAGCAGGAGCAGTAACCTATGGCAGCACAGGCCACAACCTACATCCCGCACCCCAAAACCATCGGCTGGCGGGAAACCTTGAGTAACGCGCTGGTCATTACCCGCCGCGAGGTGCGCGACAGCTTCCGTGACTGGCGCATCATCACGCCGATCATCATCCTGACATTCGGCTTCCCGTTCGTGGCGCAGTTCCTCGCGGGGAAATTCTTAGGCTTCGTCTCGGACTACGGCGCGGAAATTATCGGTGAACGGACGATCCCTTTCCTGCTGATGATCGTCGGCTTCTTCCCGATTTCGATCTCGCTGGTGATCGCGCTGGAAACCTTCGTGGGCGAAAAAGAACGCCGCAGCCTTGAACCGCTGCTGAGTACGCCCCTTTCGAATACCGAACTGTACATCGGTAAAACGCTGGCGGCGATGATCCCACCGCTGGTCGCCAGCATCGGCGGTATGCTGGTGTACCTGAGCAGTCTGCTGCTCGGTAATCTGGCGTGGCGGCCTCCGGCGGCGCTGGTGGCGCAAATTATCCTGCTGACGGTTGTACAGGCGCTGGTGATGGTCACGGGCGCGGTGGTGGTCTCCAGCCAGACAACCAGCACCCGCGCGGCGAACCTGCTGGCGAGCTTCATCGTTATCCCGATGACGCTGCTCATTCAAGCCGAAAGCGCGATTATGTTCCTCGCGCCGGATGCCGAGTCGCCAAACGGTATCGGCTCGCTGTGGGCGATCATCGTCGGGATGGTCGTGGTGACGGTACTCCTGCTGCGCGTGGGGAACGCTGTGTTCAACCGCGAGGAACTGCTGGGGCGCACCATCGACCAACTGAACCTGAAAAGCACCTTCGGCAACCTCTGGCGCTGGGTCAAATCAGTGGATGACAAAGGCACACCCGCGCGAAACCTCGCCCACTGGTATCGGGCAGGCGTGTTCGCGGCGGTGCGGCGGTTGGGACCTGCGCTGTGGATTACGATTGGGGTGTTTCTGCTCACGCTGTCGGCTGGATTGGTCATCGGGCAGCTACCGGAATGGCAGCTTCACCTGCCCAAAGATGTGCTGATGACCGACGCGGCAGGGTTCATCAAGCCGCTGCTCAGTGTGCCGACGCAAACGGGCGCGATGACGGCGATCATCAGCCAGAACGGTGGTATCCTGCTGGCGGCGTTCATTCTGTCGATGTTCACGTTCGGCACGGCGGCGCTGATCCTCACGCCAGCGGTGTACTTCATCCTCGGCTACCTGTTCACGCAGGTGGTGGCAGCCGGTTATAACCCGGCCTTCATGATCGCAGCCATCATGACACACGGCATCGTCGAAATTCCGGTGATCGTCCTCGCAGCCGCCGCAGCCTTACGGATGGGCGCGGTCGTCACCAAGCCGCCGCGGGGTGTGACCGTCGGGCAGGCATGGTCGATGACCTTCGGCGACACGTTGAAAATCGCGTTCGGCCTGATTATCCCCGGCCTGATCGCCGCTGCTTTCATCGAGGCGTTCATCACCCCGCAGGTGGTGGTCAAGGTGCTGGGGGGGTAGGGGGATAGAGAAGTACTGAGTGCCGAGTACTGAGTGAATGCCAATACAAGTTCAAAGTGGCAAGATACAAGTTAAAAGCCGTTTGAAAAGGAGGTTTGAGGTTCATCGGACGCGATGTATCGCGTCCCTACATGAAGATGATTGGATGTAGGGGAAGTTTAGAACCTGTCTGAATATTGTGTATTGGGTCATCACGGACGCGATATATCGCGTCCCTACATCAAAAATTCAAACAGAGCCTTTGAATTTCGCATTTTTGTAGGGACGGCACGCTACGCAGATGCCGTCCGAGACTAAAATAATTTTCAGATAGGCTCCTTAGCTAGCGGAACAACTTCGACACGTCGACTTGTAAGCCAGCGATCACGCTTACGGGAATACGGCTGCCGGTGCCGTAAGTCGCGAGTGATTGTCCTGCCGCGTAGACATCGATCACGCGCTCGTCGGGGTAAACTTCCCACAATAGAATACCGGCCTGAATGTACTTACGACGTTTCGCTGCCGGATTTTCATTTGCAGAGATGACTTCGACCGCCCACAACGGTGGAACGGTATCCGGGAAGGTAGACGATACAGGCGTTTGTTTATAGGCGAAGTCGGGTATAAAGCACCCGTCGGCAATACAATATTCCCCATCCGCGCCTGTAAGGTAGCAAGGGACGTTATGGGTATCACAATGCGTAACTACAACAGCGGATAAAAGCATCGGGATTTGGGAGTTCTGCGTAGTGCTTCCCAATTTCTCGACCACCTTCCCGTTGATGTATTCTAAATTTCGGTCAGCGTTTTCCGGCAGCGTGGCATATCTGATGAAGTCATCAACAGTTTTGATCGGTTGGTGAGTTTGCAACACCATTTGGTATGACCTCCTGCTTTTGCGTCATTATAGCCGTATTCCCTGCACAGGGGGGCTGTCCAAACAGGCTACCTGTTGTGAAGGACATCGAGGAGAGCGATAATCGTTGTGGAGGATTTACCATGATGACTATTCAAAAGTGCGTGGACACTCTGCGTTCGGCAAAGCAGATCAGCATCCTTACCGGCGCGGGCGTGAGTAAAGAGTCCGGTATCCCGACCTTCCGCGACGCGCTGGATGGTTTGTGGGCGCGGTTTGACCCGAGGCAGTTGGCAACCCCGCAAGCCTTCCAAAAAGACCCAAAGCTCGTGTGGGATTTTTACGAGTACCGGCGCGCGTTGATGCGCCCTGCCGAACCGAACGCCGGACACTTCGCCCTCGCGGCACTCCAACGGCGCTTCCCAACTTTACGGATTATCACGCAGAACGTAGACGACCTGCACGAACGCGCGGGCAGCGACGATGTGATCCGGCTGCATGGGAACATCGCCCGCAACAAATGCTCGGCGGATTGTCAGGGATCGCCGACGCGGGTGGATGTGAGCCAGCTAACGTGGGATAAGGCCAGTGGGCCACCACCCTGCCCGTACTGTGGGCGGTTGGTGAGGCCGGATGTGGTGTGGTTCGGGGAGATGCTGCCGCGTGACGAACTGGATCGAGCGCTCGATCTGGCACGCCGCTCGGACGTGATGCTGGTGGTTGGCACGTCGGGCATGGTGTCGCCATCGGCGGAGATGCCGTACCTCGTCAAGGATCACGGCGGCGTGGTGATCGAGGTTAACCCTGAGACTACGCCTATCACGCGCATCGCCACGCTGCACTTGCAAGGCGCGTCGGGTGTGGTGCTGCCGGAGGTGGTGGCGGCGCTGGACACCGCCCAATAACAGGGTTAACGGTTAAATTGCGCCACTAAGCTGCTTGCCCAGCGGTGGATGGCATTCCAGTCACGGTGGTCGCCGACATCCCACACCCCTAAAGCTACGCTGATGCGGTACATGATCCGCTGACGCAGCGATGGAATCCGGTTGATGTCCAGCGTACCGGCAAAAAAACCTTCACTCACGGGTTTGACCCGCGCCCGCACCGGCTCTAGCCAGTCTTCGACGACGCGGTGATTCACAGCGTTTTTCATCGCCAACGTCATGCAGACTAAAAAGGCGGCGAAGGGCTTCTGGGCCAATGCCACCTGATTGGTGTCTAGGAACCGCATGGCTTCCGGCAGCCACTTCCCATCCTGAATGGCGCTGCCAGCAACCACAGCCTGATACGGTGTGAGGTCTTTCACATCCTGCATGGGGCGAACATCCACCTGTGCGCCAGAGTCGGCTAAGGTTTTGCCAATCGCTTCGGCTACGCCAGCCGTTGAACCGCTGCGGGTGGCATACGTCACAAGGATTTTGTTCGACATGATGACTCCTTTCGAACAGCCTTTTCTTTGACTGTATGCCGCGCTGTTCAACCTCAACAGTGACACCCATCACCGAACCCTGCGCCGATTGTGACCTCACACGAATGGTCAACGAGGCGGCTAATCCAGCCCGCCGTAGCTGGCGGTGAACGCCTCGATCTCCGGCATGGTGGGCATGAAGTTGGCGCAGCCGTGGCGGGTGACGACAATCGCCCCACAGGCGTTACCCAGCCGCGCACAGCGGTATAAATCCCAGCCGTTGACGTAACCGTACAAGAAGCCACCCCCGAAGGCATCACCCGCGCCGAGGATGCTGTAAATTTCGACGGGGAAACCGGGGACATCGACCGGCGTTTTACCGGCTTCATGGATACGCGCACCGTGCGAACCGCGCTTCTCGATCAGCAGTTTGGGGCCGAGCGCCATCAAGCGCTGAATGCCAGCCTGCACATCGCCTTCGATGCGGGTATCGGTTTCGGACTGGGTGCGCTGCATCTGCTCGGTGGCGGTCAAGGTCGCGGCGTTGATCTCATCCTCGGTACCAATCACCACATCGACGAAGCGCAGGGTCGAACGCACCGCCGCCCCGAAGGCACGCGGGTCATGCCACTGACCGGGGCGGAAGTCGATGTCCAGCACGACCTTCGCACCCGCGTCGTGGGCGAGTTCCGCCGCGAACATGGTGGCGCTGCGGCAGGGGTCTTTGGCAAGGTTGGTTCCGGCGAACTGAAACACCTGACAGTCGGTCACGGGGGCGGCCAGCACGTCGTCAATCGTCATCTGCACATCGGCGCAGCTTTCGCGGTAAAAGACGATGGGGAACTTATCCGGCGGCTCGATGCCCAGCAGCACCGCGCTCGTCAGATGCCCCGGTTTACGCGGGATGAACCTAGTTTCGACCTGCTCATTATTGAGGAAGTTCAGCACAAAGTCGCCCACAGGGTCGGTACCGACGGCAGTCAGCAGCGCGGTTTTTAAGCCCAAGCGGTGCGCCCCCACGCTGATGTTGAGGGGTGAACCACCCACGTAGGCGGCGAAGCTGTTGATGTTGACGAACGGCGAGCCGACATCGTTGCTGTATAAATCAATCGAACTGCGACCCATATTCAGCAGGTCATATGTCTTGGTCATGATGATGTTTTCTCTCAATGCGTTCAAAATTTGCGGTGATTGTAACATCGAACGGCAAAGAAGAAACCAGACGCATAGAACCGCAGAGACGCGGAGAAAGACAAATGCGTTTTACCACAAAGGCACAAAGAACACAGAGAAAGACAATACATTTCACCACAGAGGCACAGAGGACACAGAGAAGAGAGGATTAACCGCCAAGTCGCCAAGAACGCCAAGTTCAAGGCAAAGAAGAAAGAATTGAACCGCAGAGACGCAGAGAGCGCAGAGGAAAACCAAGATAGAGTTTTAGAGGGGATTGGTTTGGAATAGGGGCGTATCGTGATGATACGCCCCATTTTATCAGGGGTTACGGCAGGTCAATCGCGCAGATGCCGTCGCCCGGCTTGCAGGTTGCCAGCGTCGTACCGTTTACCGAGACGATAAAGTTATCCATCGTCCAGAAGATTTTGGCAGGTGTCAGGTTGACAATGCTGCGCGTCCACTTGCAGTTGGCGGGAATGCTGAGGTCGGTGTTGCTGAGTTGGATGGCGACACAGTGGGACGATGGGAACGCGGCGGATGGAAAGTCCGAGAGCTTCGTCCACAGGGGCATTCCAACCGTCACACCGCTGCCGAGGATCGACAAGTTGCTGACATCCTCCGCGCTGGCACTGTTATTCCGCAGGATGAGCGAGGTTGCGTCATAGGTGAGGAGAATATCAGCCTTTGCCGGATCAATCGTCGGCACAGCGGGAACCGTCGGGGTGACATCCGGTGCGCGGGTTACCGGAACGGTGGTCGGATTGGCAGCACCTACCGCCGAAGCGGGTGTTGGGGATGCGCTGATGGCGGGTGCTGGCGTGTTGGTGGCGACGGCACTGGTGAGCGAGGGGCGCAGGGCGACCATCGTCGTCACCTGCTTATCGCCGGTCATGTAAACCACTTGCAGCGAGTCCGGCACATCTGCCGGGATGGTGAGGGTGGATGACCACGCGGCAAATTCGGTCAGCGGCTTACCGGTCGCATCCAAAAGGCGAACGCGGGTTGCTCCAGTGACGGTAGCGTAACGCGATTTTTCCTCCGTCAGCCAGAGCTTCGTGCCGTCCGCGCTGACGACGACCGGCAGCACATCGGGGCGCGCACCGAAGTCGATCATATAAAATGTGCCGTTCTTGGTGGGCAGCGCCGCGACACCGACTTCGCGATAAGTGGGGTTCAGGGCGGCTTTGGCGTGGATGGGTGAACTGCGCCAGAAGTTCATGACGAACCTGGCAGTACCAACACCCGCGTTTTCACCGACTTCAATGCGGTCAGCGTTCGTGCCGTAAGAAGGCCAACCGGCCGCTTCGCCACGCTGGCGCGGGTTCCGCAGCTTGGCATCCAGATGGTACTGTTCTTCATTTTGAATGTTCGGCAGGAAGGGCAGCACGTAACTCGCCTGTGCCATCGCCAGCGCTTCGAGCGTGGGGTTGACCGTGAGCGGCCACAACCCGTTCTCGACGCGCCATGCGTTGACCTGCGCCAAGATTTCAGCGGCTTTCACCGTGTCGTTGGCGACGGCGGGTTGTGCAGCCGTATTTTGGGGCAGATTGCTGATGCCCATCAGGATGAGCAGGATGACGGTTATTCTTGCGATCCAATGACCCAAGTGACGAGTATAAGTATTCGACATCATTCATAACCTTCGGCTAACAACTTTGTAATTATATTAAGATAATTGTTGCATGATGTAAAATGGCGTTCATGAATTATGGATGAATTTTATTGACGCAGGTGAGATGGGGTTATGGTATGCGGTGGTCAGGATCGAGTCCGTTTATAATGACTGTAATATTCAGAGTATCCGGTATAAAAAGTATGGTTTGGTTATTTGAATAGGAGACTTGTTATGAAGCGTAAATGGTTGTTTGCTGCCCTGTTGTGCTGTTTGCTTGGCTGGCTGGTGGTATTTCCGGCAGCAGCCCAAGAACCCCGCGCGGTCATCGTGGATACCGATATGACTTCGGATGATTTCATGGCGCTGCTGTATCTGTTCAACAATCCCGATTTCTCGGTCAAGGCGATTACGGTAACGGGAACGGGCTTCTCGTTCTGCGATGCAGGCGTTGAGGCGGCGCTGGGTTTGCTGGCGCTGACGGCATACGGTGACGTGCCGGTAAGCTGCTGGCAGGAAACACCGCTGCTCGGCGGCGACAGCCCCGTCCCGGCGGAATGGCGCACCACCGTCGAAACCGTCGAAAGCTGGGGGCTGCCTGAAGGCGGCGAACCGTCCACGATGAACGCGGTTGAATTGTTTACGGCGACTGTCAATGAGGCTGCCACGCCGATTGAAGTGCTGGCGCTTGGCCCACTGACGAACCTCGCGGCAGCCTTCAACGAGACACCGGCGCTGGTGGAAAAGATCAGCCATATCACCATCATGGGCGGGGCGGTGGATGCGCCCGGTTCATCGGTGAGTGAGGAAAACACGACCGCCGAATGGAATATTTACTGCGACCCGCCCGCTGCCCGCATCGTGTTCGAATCCGGTGCGCCGATTACACTGGTGGCGCTGGACGCGACCAACGATGTGCCGGTGACGATGGACTTTTTGGAACGGCTGAACGCGGTGAAGTCCACGCCGGAATCCGAATTTGTCTCGATGCTGCTGACCAACAACAGCGGTTCTATCGAGGCTGGGGGTTATTCGTTCTGGGATCAACTGGCGACGGTGGTGATGGCTGATCCTGATCTGGTGACGCACACCGAGCGCGAGGTGACGGTGATTGACCGCGAAGGCGCGGAGTACGGGCGCACGAAGCCGGTCGGCAACGGCCCGACGATTGACGTGGTGACGAAGCCGGATGTGGCGACGTTCGAGCAGCACCTGATTGATACGTGGAACCGTTAAGATACTTTTAGTGCGCTAACCAAAACGGTAAGACTGCACTCAGTAGTGGAGCGTTTATTCGACCCCAGCCCACCCCACCCCAACCCCTCCCCGTAGTAACAGGGAGGGGCTTTACAAATCACTACCCGTTATTCATCATGACGATGCGGAAGCCGATGTTATCCAGCCGGTTGCTGACGGGGATTTCCTCGCGGTAATACAACTGGGCGCGTACTTGGTCGGTTTTCCACGAGCCGCCGCGTACGCCGCGCACATCTTCGGCTGTGTGCCGTTCCAAACACCACTCGAACACATTCCCTGATAAATCCATGACCCCGTAAAGACTCGCGCCGTTTGAGTATTGGGATACCGGTGTGGTGCGCCCGATGCGGCTGACTTTGGTATTGCAGCGCTGGCTGTCAAACTCGCTGCCCCACGGGTAGGTGCGGGTCTCACTGCCCTGCGCGGCGCGTAACCATTGGGCTTCGGTCGGTAGGGTGATGGCGGCGGGTGGCAGGTTCGGCGCGGGGGCGTTGAAGCGGTGCGCCAACCACTTGCAGAAAGCGATGGCTTCGTACCACGACACATTTTTCGCCGGATGGTCGCCATCTAAGGCGAGGCTGTGGATCGACAGCGGTTCGGCATTTTTGTGCTTCGCCCACCACTCGCGCGAGTCGATGGTGTCGTCCCACCACAACGGATTGCGGTAGCCATCCTCGGTCATCGCGAACGCCTTAAACTGCTCATTGGTGATCGGATATTTCGCGATGTTAAACGCATTCACCGAAACGGTCTCGATCTGCTTATTGATCTCAACCGTCACCTCGCCGGGTGGGATGTAAACCCACTCGAAAGGCGTGGGCAGGATATTTTCGACACCCCAGATAAGCGGCATTTTGGGGAGATTGGGTTCGAGCGACTTCTGGAAGGCGGCGGCCTTCCGCACGAAGTCATTGAGTTCCGCCTGCTTTTCGGGCGAAACGGGCTGCGGCGTACCGGAAGCTGGTATTTGCGGTGTCCAGCCGTCGTTCGGCAGTTCTCCGGCGGCCTGCTGGATGCGCTTTTGCACCTCGGCGCGTTCGGCGGGCGGCGTGGGCGCAACCGCGACATTATCCACCACCTGTTTAAAGAAGCGGTCACTCAGGGCCTGGATGAAGGCATCAAAGTAGTAGTGTGAATAAGGCGGTGCGTTCTTCAATGGGAGTTCACTACGGATCGGTTCCGGCAGGAAGTGTTTTTCGCGGTGAATATCAAACCCTTCATCAAAGACCGGCACGATGTTCCGGTTGAGGCGGAAGGCTTCCTCGATTTCCAGCCGCAGCCAGTCACCTTCGTTCTGGCAGCGTTCGAGCGCACCGGTCGACAGCAGCAGCAGGAAGTGAGGCCGCGCGGCGATCTGGTTGCGGATGATGGCATCAAACGCGCCGCTGTCGATACTATTGACATCCAAGAACACATCATGCCCGTGCTGTTTGAGCGCCATGAAGATCGAACGGGCGAGGTGCTGGCTGGTGCTGCGGCGGTAGGAAATGAAGATGCCGGACATAAGCTGTGCCTATCCCAATAAGCGGACTATTGCCCCGTATTGTGGCAGTAATCGGGGTAGATGGCAATTTAGAATCAAACGCTTACATTTATTCATTTGGGAGCTGGTTTATTTTGAGCATCCTGTGCGCGTTGGGTCAAACGGGTTAGATCGCCGAGGATCATTTTGTCACCGGCGGCCTGTGCTTGAAGCGCCATTTCATACCATTCTTCGCGTTCCCACAACAGCACGTTTTCAACGCGGGTCGCGAACATTGACTTGGCAGCTTTCATTTTTTCTTCCTCCGTCGTGTCAAAATCATTGACCGTTGCCAGCCACCACGCTTTTTGATCTTTTAATTCGTCCGAAGCAATTTGAAAGATACTGTAGGTTTTGCCCACCATACTGACGTTTGACCACTGCGTTAATGCTACCGATATGGCATTGGTAACGGCGACCAACGTAAAGATTTGGAGGTTAATGGCGAATCCGGCAAGCGCACTTGAGATTGAACCAATCAGCAGGATAATTTGTCCCCAACGGTAGAATAATTTCAACCTCGCGAAATCGGTCTTAATCCGACTGTCATACCAACTCTGCGGTTTATCCACGCGCCACTTGATGTAATTTTCGATACTGATTTCGCTTACCCCATCATCATCGGAACCCGAATTGGCTTGCTTAATAACCTCTACAATTTCCGCTTCGGTTTGGGGAACGCTAAAGCTGCTGGGAATAATGTCATCCATTTTGATGTCCGCACGGACTTTGCTCAATTTCTCGACCAGCAAGTTATCCATCAAATTCACCGGGCCAACCGCATAAATATCGGCCTGCATCCGATAAAGATAAATGTGCATCCGCATCATCTCGGCAATATAGCGATATTTTATCCAAGCGGTCGTTCCGGTAAATTTGATAATGTCATTCATTAAAACCGATGCCGAAGCGGAGATGATAACACTGCCGATGGCGAGAATGACGGAAAGCAGAGTTTCCCCTAGAATGCCAGTTAAGATCGAGGCGATGGTCGCAATGAGGGTTAGGCCGATGACCCATAAACGCCGTTGGACGAATCTTGATTTGAGGTGACTAGCGGTTCGGTCATAAACCGAAAGCCGCGCCCACGACGTAAGCAGCACTTCTTTATTTAAACTGAATGATGTGTCTTTTTCAGGAACAACCGCCATCAACAACCCTCACTTTCAATACGGGTATATCAAAGGTACCATTATAGCGCGATTGATAATATTGGAATAAAGCAAATAGCGTTGATCTGCAATCCAAAACTATGCTATACTGTCCCCATTATCAACTAGGCACAGGGGTCATCATGTCCCTACACATTCATATCCTGACTTCGGAGGTGGGTCGCTCTTCCCTTATTACGCGGTAATCTACCGCGCTCCTCGACTTCCCCACCTTCAAACTCATTTCATCTGCTACAATCAGGCGCTTTTACGCCCGATATTGGATTCAGCTAAAAGCATTTTTACCACAAAGACACAAAGAACACAGCGTTCAGATCAAGGCACGAACACTGCCACTACAAGAGAGAAATAAGATGACAGAAACAGCGAAATACAACCCTCAAGCAATCGAAGGCAAGTGGCAGGAACAATGGGAAGCCGACAAGCTGTACCGTTCGACCGTCGATTGGAGCAAACCGAAGCACTACGCCCTGACGATGCTGCCGTACCCCAGCGGCGACCTGCACATCGGTCACTGGTTCGCGATGACTCCTTCGGACGCGCGCGCCCGTTATATGCGGATGCGCGGTTTTAACGTGCTGTTCCCGATGGGCTTTGATGCCTTCGGCCTACCGGCGGAAAACGCGGCGGTACAGCGCAACATCCACCCGAAGAAGTGGACGCTGGCGAACATCGAGCGGATGCGTAAGCAGATGAAGAGCATGGGCGCGATGTTTGACTGGGAACGCGAGATGGTGAGCTGCGAACCCGAATACTATAAGTGGACGGAATGGTTCTTCAAGCAGTTCTATGAGGCGGGTTTGGCTTACCGCAGTGAGGCGATGGTCAACTGGTCGCCCACGCTACAAACGGTACTGGCGAATGAGCAGGTCATCGACGGCAAGGACGAGCGTACGGGACAGCCGGTCATCCAAAAGTTGATGACGCAGTGGTTCTTCCGGTATACACGGTATACCGACGAGATGCTGAACTTCGACAACGTGGATTGGCCGGAACCGATACGCATTATGCAGACCAACTGGATCGGGCGGAGCGAGGGTGCGCGGGTCATTTTCAAAACCGAACAGGGCGACCCGCTGGAAGTGTACACCACGCGACCGGATACGCTGTGGGGCGCGACGTTTATGGTGCTGGCACCCGAACACGCGCTGGTGGAGAAGATCACGACCAGCGAGCAGCGTGAAGCGGTAGAAGCCTACCGCGCACAGGCGGCGCGTTCCACCGAGATCGAGCGTTCGGCGGAAGGGCGCGAGAAGACGGGCGTATTTACGGGCGCATATGCGATCAACCCTGTGAATGATGCGCGTATTCCGATCTGGATTGCGGACTACGTGATGGTGACGTATGGCACAGGCGCGATTATGGCGGTGCCGAGCGGCGACCAGCGCGACTTCGACTTCGCGCGGAAGTTCGGCTTGGAGATCATTCCAGTGGTGCAGCCGGAAGGTGAACACTTCGACGGCAAGACGATGGAACAGGCTTACGACGGCGCGGGCATCATGATCAACAGCGGCGTACTGAACGGCCTCGTTTCCAACGGGCAGAAGGGGCGCAAAAACCCGGCAGTGGATGCGGCGATCAGCCTGTTGGAAGAACGCGGCATCGGTAAGGAGTCGATCAACTACCGCCTGCGCGACTGGTTGATCTCACGCCAGCGGTACTGGGGTTCCCCGATCCCGATGGTCGAGAAGCAGGACGGCACCTTCGAGCCGGTACCGGACAGCCAACTGCCGGTGCTACTGCCGGACGACGTAGACTTCCTGCCTACGGGACAAAGCCCACTCAAACTGCACGAGGGATTCCAGAACACGGTGGACAGCACAGGTAAACCGGCCAAGCGCGAAACCGACACGATGGATACCTTCATGTGTTCCTCGTGGTACTGGTACCGCTACCTGAGTCCGCACTACAACAACGGGCCGTTCGACCCTGAGGAAGCGGCTTATTGGCTGCCGGTGGATGTGTACACGGGCGGCGCGGAACACGCGACCATGCACCTGTTGTACGCCCGCTGGTTCGCGAAGGCCATGCGCGATTTGGGGATGTTCGAGGAAACGATGGACATCATGAAGGCGCACGGACGCGACCCCGAATCCATGTCGTGGGGCGAGCCGATGTTGAAGCTGCGGAATCAGGGGCAGGTGCTGGGCGAAGAACGTGCCGGTCACTTCATCATCGCTAGTGGGACGTGGCAGGCGACCAAGCTGTTCGCGGATAAGGTGGAAGTCATTGACCCAGCCGATGCCCCGGCGAAGCGCAGTAAGCTGGTGGTGGGCGAGATCATCAAGCGCACCGAGAACCTGCTGACGGTGGACGTGGGTGACGGCGAACTGCGGACGGTAGAAGTCGTGCCGGATGCGGTGGTGACGATCCCCGGCATGGAAGGTGTCGGACGGCCTGACCAACTGAAGCACCATTTGGAAATCCAGCGTATGTCCAAGAGCAAGGGTAACGTGGTCAACCCTGACGAATGGGTGGGGCGTTACGGCTCGGACAGCGTTCGGGCGTACATGATGTTCGGGTTTGACTGGCAGAAGGGCGGCCCGTGGGACAGCAAGGGTATCCAAGGGGCGGTGCGCTGGGTGAACGACGTGTGGGACATCGTGACCGGCTACGAACCTCCGGCGACGGGTAACGCGGAGGCCGAACGCGACATCGAGCGTAAAGTCCACCAGACGATCAAGCGGGTGGCGGACGGGTTGGAAAACTTCAGCTTCAACGGTTCCATCGCTGGTCTGATGAAGTTCCGTAATGACCTGAAGGACGTGATGAAAGCCGGCAACGTCGGGGCGGCAGCGTGGCGCGAGGCGATCAAGAATATGCTGTTGTTGATGGCTCCCTTTACCCCGCACATCGCCGAGGAATTGTGGGCGCAGCAGGGTCACGGTTACAGTGTTCACCAGCAGTTGTGGCCGGAATATGACCAAGCGAAGGCGGCTGAGGATATGGTGACGCTGGTCATCCAGATCAACGGTAAAGTGCGCGACCGTATCGACGTTCCGGCGGGCATCAGCGAGGCCGACGCGAACGCGGCGGCCATGAACAGTGAGGCGGTGCAGAAAGCCTTAAACGGTGGCAGCCCGAAGAAGGTTATTTTCATCGCAGCGCGGAACGGGCAAGAACCGAAGATCAACGTGGTGGTTTGACCCCACCCCTACCCCCTCCCCGAAGTATCAGGGAGGGGAATAAAACGCTGAGACGTAGAGAAAACAGAGATAGAGAAGGCGGGGAAATGATCTCCGCCTTTTGATTCAATTGAGCGAGTGTTCGGGTGGGTTATCGTCGGATGGGTCGTTTAGGTTCTTGTTCCATAAGAGCGCACGAGGGTAGGGTTCTTCTTCTTCATCGGATTCGGATGTATGACGGGGCGGGTTCTTTTTGACAGGATGGGCGACTGAATACTCATATTCATGTACATGGATGATTTCTTCTTCGGCGTGGGCGTTGATATATTCATCTAATTTCAAGAAGCGATCCATGAGCTGGCTGATGAGCATGACGCGCTGGGCAGGGGGCATATAGGCCATTTCGGCCTGAAAATTATTGGCAATATTTAGCAATTCCGCCATGAGTTGTTCGCGAATGAAGTCTAAAGCGGCCAAATTATCCTCAAATTCAGGGAGCGGCTTTGGCGAAGTTGGCGAAGGGGTCTGCCGCCGCCAAGATTGCCAAAGTTCATGCCGCCAGTTATAGAGGGTGCGGTGGGGAATGCCAGTTTTGAGATGAGTCTGGTTGATGTCGCCGCCGGTATCGCGCAAGGTTTCGAGGGCGACGGTTTTTTGTTCGGGGGTATGACGTGGTGGCATGGTTTCCATCCTGAACATATGATCTGATTGGTTATTCAGAATAGAACAATTGATCTTACAAGTCAATTTGAATCTGGTTTGAAAATGGTTAGAAGATGGTGGGAAAATGAAGTTTTGTAAAACAGAGAGAAGCGAGAAGGCGGGGAAATGATCTCCGCCTTTTTGATTCAATTGAGCGAGTGTTCGGGTGGGTTATCGTCGGATGGGTCGTTTAGATTCTTGTTCCATAAGAGCGCACGGGGGTAGGGTTCTTCTTCATCATCGGAGTCGGATGTATGACGGGGCGGGTTCTTTTGACAGGATGGGCGACCCCATACTCATATTCATGTATATAGATGATTTCTTCTTTCGTATGGGCGGTGAGATATTCATCCAGTTTCTCTGGTTAGTTAAGATTACGAGGAGGCGAAACGTGGGTTGATCATAGGTCAATCGCGGCCTCAAACGCTGCTTATTAGGAGGATAATCACCATCAAAACAGTTTGATTTCACACAGGAGTTAAATTTTGAATTTTCTCCATTACAGATTACGAATAAGCGCTTTAATGATTGCCATCGTGCTATTAGG
The DNA here is from genome assembly GCA_020161935.1 of Chloroflexota bacterium. Taxonomy (GTDB): domain Bacteria; phylum Chloroflexota; class Anaerolineae; order Aggregatilineales; family Phototrophicaceae; genus CFX2. The sequence continues at coordinate 402,104 of JAIUNI010000004.1, read as the reverse complement.
TTTTCGGGCGAGTACCGCCCAAGATACGACGGCACTACCCCCTCATGTGATTGATGTCCAACCACTCCCCGGTGTCGAACTCGGCAGCAGCGAACCACTGACAATTTACTTCGATCAACCCATGCAGCCGGATCGTGTCGATTTCCATTTCGAGCCACAACTTGATGGTGATTCGACATGGATCAATGACCGTACGCTTGCCTTCCTGCCCGAAGAAGGCATTTGGCTTACGGGGAAGCGTTATAGGGTTACGTTGACTGGCACAGCGGCCAACGGACTGATATTAGACCCCGCCTATGAATTTGAAGTGCAGTCTCCACGTGGCCTGAGCGTGGCTGCGGTAACTCCTGAAGATGAAACCGAAGGTATTATCACGGAAGGCGCACAAATTTCCGTCACCTTTGATCGTCCGGTGATTCCACTCGGCGGCACAATGGACGCGGATACGCTGCCAAACCCACTCACCTTTTATCCTGAAATAAAGGGCAAGGGCGAGTGGGTGAATTCATCGGCATATGTTTTCAAATCTTCTGCCCATCTTGCGGGGAACACGCGCTATACAGCCACTATTGCTGCCGGATTGACCGCCGTTGATGGAACTGTACTGCCTGAATCGTTTCACTGGACATTCCGCACATTAGCCCCACAGGTTATTGAAGTTAAAGCAACAAAGATCTTCAAAGAAAACAGCGTGATGTTGGGCAGCGGGTTTGAGATCACCTTTAGTCAGCCGATGGAACGTGAGGCGACTGAAGCAGCCTTTACGTTAGAAGATTATGGAAATGCTGCCTATGAGGCTTATGGTCAACCTATAGCAGTTGTAGAGGGCGGATTTCGATGGAACACCCAAAGTACCGTGTTGACCTTCCAGCCCAAGGAACGGCTTAAATTAGACTATCGCTATGTCGTTAATTTAGCTGCAACGGCGCGGAGTGCTGCGGGGGCAGCAGTACTCGCAGCACCTTTAACCCAGTACTTTAAAACCGTGGGCAGTCCACGACCACTTCGCAGTTACCCGCAGTCGAATCAAACGATGTACCCCGGCTTACAGCGGGTTGAATTCACGTTCAATACGCGCATGCAAACGAGTTCATTTGAAGGTCTATATACGGTTTCGCCTCAACCGAAGGGGGAAATCACACCATACGTTTATGACGACCATACGCTCGCGCTGGAATTTGAACATGAGGCTGATGTTACTTATACGATTACGCTGCTGGCTGGTATGAAAGATATTTATGGTAACGCCACTAATGAAGATTACTCCACGAGTTATTCCGTTCGATTAAGCAACGGAAGAACCCGCTACGGTGCCGCACTAGCGGTCAATTCAGATTTCTCGCTGGCGAGCGCTTATAACGAGGAAATTCTTCTACCTTTAGACGTGAATGGCAGTCCCAAGATTACCTTCAGCATCTACCGCACTGACTTGGCGGCTGTTATGGGCATGAATCATGCTTGGTCAAATAGTTACCGTTATACGCAAACAAACTTGTATGGCTACTTCGATTATGAAAAAGGCTGGCAGCAGACATTACCGGTGTGGGTACAGCCTGAAAACTTAATCCGCAGTTGGACAGAAGTTGTTAAAAGCCAAAGCGATAACACGAAAGTCTATGTACCTTTAACGCTGGAAAGTGGTGGTACATTACCACTAGGTTTATACGGTATCGAGATGATTGCACCCAGTTTATATGATGGCAATGAACAAAAAAGTGGTTTCTTGTTGGCGGTCACGAATACGTCAATCACGATCAAGAAAACGCCTGATGACACCTTAGCTTGGGTAACGGATATTGCAAGTGGTCAACCGGTTCCGAATATGAGTATTCAAGTATGGAACGCGGCAGACTTATCGGTTACGCGCGGAACCACCGATGAGACGGGTATCTTTCGAATTCCGCATAGTGACCAAACTACTTATGTTGTCACCCAGAATGATGAGACGCTTGGTGTATGGTTCAATAGTGCGCGACCAGCCCAATTAACCGCTGAAAGTTATCTTTACACAGATCGGCCAATCTACCGACCGGGTGAAACGGTGTATTTTCGTGGTATTTTACGTCATAAGGATGATGTCACTTACACGGTTCCCGCTGTTGATACAATTCCGGCAACCGCAACATTTGGTTACGGTGGGGGATACTATTCTGAAGAAACACCAACGCCCATTTATGATACCGAGTTGACAGTTACCGGAGATTTTGGGACATTCAGTGGGTCATTTGAAATTCCAGATAGCGCCTCTCTTGGAACATATAATCTACAAGTTGGTTCGAGCTGCACATATTACGCTGTAGCCTGCCAAGCGATGGGTGACACAATCACGTTTGAAGTCGCCGATTTTCGCGTACCCGAATATGAGGTGGATGTTACCGCTCAACTGCCGGAAATTATTCAGGGTGATCCACTGAACGCATTAGTCTCAGCGAATTACTACTTTGGTGCGCCTGTGAGCAATGCCGATGTGAGTTGGGCGGTACGGAGTACGAATTATTATAATTCCTACTTTCGCTATCGTGGTGCAGAGCGTGGGTTTAGCTTCCGCGATAGCGGCTACAATTATGGCATCTCCAATAGCGAACCTGTGCTGCTACGAACGGACGAACAGGGTCGCAACTTATTCACGAACCCGGTAACACTCAGTTCATTCAATCCTGTAACAGCCGTTATTGAAGCGACCGTTCATGACGAGAGTGAACAACCGGTCAGTGGTTCCACGAATGTTATCATTCATCCAGCAGCGGTTTATGTAGGGCTGCGTTCCAAAGAAACATTTACAACCCTCGGTCAGCCAGCGATGTTGGATGTGCTGGCAGTAACGCCAGACAGCATCCACCAGCCTAACCAAAGCATTGAATTGGAAATCGTCGAAACACGCTGGAGCCGTGGCACGATTGAATTCGGTCAGTATCGATGGAAGATGGAAGAAATTCCGGTTTTGACCACTTCTCTCATCACTGGAAAGGATGGTCTGGCCCATTACACCTTTGAAGCACCAACTGTAGGTGTTTTCCGCGTTCGGGCGGTGACTACCGATGCACAAGGCCGGGAAAACCGCAGCGAAATTTCGGTCTACATACGCGCACAGGATGGCAAAAGCACCGGACAATCTTTCGGCGACCCCTTCTATTACTATATCGATTGTGGATTTAATGATGAATACCGGCGGCTCAAGCTCACGGCAAACCAAGACTCTTATGTGCCGGGAGAGGTTGCCGAAATACTGATTCCGAATCCCTATGATGAACCTGTGACAGCCCTCATCACCGCCGAACGTCAATATGTGATGCTGCGCGAGGTACGGCAGATCACGGGTGATTCGCTTATCTATCAACTGCCGCTGACCGATGCTTATTCCCCGACCGTTTATCTAAACGTGTTATTGATGCGGGGAACATCGGCTGAAAACCCGAATCCTGATTCGGTGCGGGGTGATATTCGACTAAACGTCGAGCCGATAAACCACCGGTTGACGATTGAAGTTGAACCTTCTGAGATGGTGACCAAACCGGGGGAAATGGTGGACTTTGATGTGCGGCTGACGGATAGTGATGGCAATCCGGTTGTGGGTGAGGTCGGGCTGGCGTTGACCGACGAAGCGGTTTTGGCTCTCCGACCCGCTAACAGCGGCACTCTTGAAAGCACTTTCTACAACACTCAACCCCTTCGGGTAACAACCTCGATTGGCTTAAGTGCGCTGCTGACCGTACCGGATAATACCGCTCAAGCTGGCTGTGGTGGCGGCGGTGGCGGTGACGCAGGTATAGAAGGAAGTATTCGCGACGATTTTGAATATACCCCCCTTTGGTCGCCGCATGTTGTGACGGATGCCAATGGTCGCGCGACCGTCAGTGTTGAGATGCCAGATAACCTGACCCGGTGGCGGCTCGATGCACGCGCCGTTACAACGGACACACTTGTCGGGCAAGACCAAATCAATATTGTTTCAACGCTGCCGCTGATTATCCGTCCAATTGCACCGCGCTTTTTCGTGGTGGGCGATCAGCTCTCATTGGCAGCAATCATTAATAACAATACAGAACAACCACAGGTTATCAGCGTGCGAATTGAAGCAAACGGTGTACGTATTGAAACCCCGGCAGAAATAATGGGACTTGAAATTCCCGCCGGTGGACGGGTGCGTGTTGAATGGCCGGTTACTGTAGAGAATGCTGAAGGCGTTGATTTGACGGTTTTTGCCAGTAGTGAAAGCGGCTTGGCAGATGCTTCGAAACCTGCGTTGGCGACAGGGCCAAATGGAACTATTCCCGTTTTCCAATACACCGCGCCGGAAACCGTTGCGACCGGTGGTGTACTGTTGGATGAGGGTATGCGGGTTGAGGGCATCAGCTTGCCGCCACGCTATAGCGATGTGGGTGGTACAGTCACCATTCAAGTTGATTCATCGCTGGCCGCCGCGACTGTTGACAGTCTTGGTTATCTGCGTAATTTCCCTCATCAATGTATCGAGCAAACGGTGAGCCGATTTTATCCAAATGCGGTTACTTATAATGCTCTAGAAGCCTTAAATCTGGATGACCCTGAACTCGCGAAAAACTTGCAAACAGCATTAGATCAAGGCTATGACATCCTGTTAAAGGGACAGAATCCAGAGGGGGGATGGGGCTGGTTTACCGGCATGGATAGCAATGCCTATGTTACTGCTTATGCGTTGTTGGGGTTGCATGAAGCGCAGAAAAGTGGATATGCGGTTGATGCTAATTTACTCACAAACGCTTTGAATTACCTGCGAACGCACCTGCAACGGTTAAGCATACAAACTCAAGATTGGGAGCTGAATCAGCAGGCATTCTTGCTCTATGTGTTAGCGATTTACGACAAAATGACTGCGGCACGGCTTGATGATTTGTATGAATACCGGATCAAAATGTCGCTCGCAGCGCGTTCATATCTCTTAATGGCTTACCTTGAAGTTGCACCCGAAGCCGCAGCGGTTGCCGATCTGACGAGCGATCTGACATCCACCGTTATTCTTTCCGCGAATGGCGCACATTGGGAAGAGAAGGAAACGGACTGGTATAACTGGGGGAGTGACACACGGACGACCGCACTCGGATTGCTGGCACTAAGCCGTTCACAACCGGATCAACCGCTCCTGCCGAACATCGTACGTTGGTTGATGATTGCACGGCGGGGAGACCGTTGGCAGACGACTCAAGAAACGGCTTGGTCTGTGATCGCACTATCCGAATGGATGGTGAAAACGGATGAATTACAGGGTCACTACAACTTTAATATCCAACTCAATGACGATGAACTGGTCAATCGTGAAGTGGTACCTAAAACAGTCCGTACGGGTGAAACGGTTCAGGTTAGCATAGGTGAACTGCTTCGTGACGAAATTAATCGACTGGCTATTGAGCGTGAAACCGGATCAGGCGCACTGTACTATTCAATCTTATTGAATTTAGAGCTGCCAGCAGATGAGGTGTCAGCGGTAAGTCGTGGTGTGCAAGTTGACCGCGCCTACTCGATTGGTTCAAGCCGCCAAACAGTTGAGACAGCGCAGGTGGGGGATACCGTAAATGTCCGTGTAACCATCAACTTGCCACAAGATGTCTATTACTTCACGTTAGAAGATACCTTACCGGCGGGGCTAGAGATCATTGATCGCAACTTGCTTACAACGGCACAAGCAGGCGAAGATCCGAATCTACAGCGCTTGTACATAGACGATCCCTATTGGTATTGGCGGTCGTGGTATTTTGATCGGACTGAGCTGCGTGATGAAGGGGCGGTTCTGTATGCGGATTATCTGCCAAAAGGAACGTATATTTACACCTACCAAGCCCGCGCAACAACTGCGGGTACATTTCAGACGCTGCCTGCTCAAGGCTACGCTTTTTATCAACCTGAGATTTTCGGGCGTACTGATGGCACGCTGTTTGTTGTACAGCCATAATGCTTTGTAGAGCCTAAGGATGTTGATTTCTGCGTAAAGAAACGTGGGAAACTTTTTAAATGAGTCCGGGTTAAGATGGCAGATTGACATGAATTTAAAGTTCAACTGCCATCTTAATGGGGTGATTTAAAAACATTCGATTGTTACGTCCTACTAGTAGACGACGACAGTAAAGATAAGAGGGAAAGTAGGTATCCTAAACGGATTGAGAGCAAAGGATACACGGAAATGGGACGAAAGCAAAACCATCAGATTGTGTTGAGCGCAATGGAACGAGCGGAGTTGGAAGGGATTGTAAAAGGGGGACAGAACAAGGTGCGGGTGGTGCATCATCGTGAGGGTTTGCTAGCAGCAAACCCCTACCGTCAGCCCTTTCAATAGCATAAGCGATATAGCGGTATTTAGGGTGAACATTTGTCAGAACATTTGGTCACTTTTAAGCGGTGTTGGTGCTAACTTTTCAGGGGAGGATTGGCGGTATGAGGTTAGTGGAAGGTTGGTAAACGGTTTGCCGACAAACCTAATTCAAACGTAGGAAATAATAAGTCGATAGTCAGTAGTCGATAGATCAATGCAAAGACAAATGCCGTAATGAATCACCATTCAATAGATAATAGTGGCAAGTTAAAAGAGAAAACGATTAACCGCCAAGAACACCAAGATCAAGAAGGGAATATCAGGTTATAGTCATAAGTCATAAATAGGATGCGCTATGAAAGCAATTACAGACATCACCTCTCAAGGTATTCATTATATTGATGATGAGAATAACCCTCAGTTTATTGATTTTGAGATCTGTTACCAAAAGTTTTTGACGGATATGGGGAAAGACATCAATACAGATGATGACAGTGAATTTTATAAAAAATGGAAATCTGTAGGCGTTAGATACGCCTTTGGAAACCCTCCATCTATTGTATTTTTTACAGTCCCATCAGTCGAATTGAAATTTCCAATTAAAGATAATTATTGGGAAGTTTTGGCTGGGATAAAGAAAGCAGGCTATCGAACAACCGATGGCGAATGAATAGGCTCGATTGGACGTTAAGATGGAAGTTGAGAAGTCGATAGTTCAACAGAGGCGGGGAATCGGTTGCAGGCGCGGGTGTGCGATCTTGCTGGTGGTTATGCTGGCGATTCCGGCGGTTTGTTTTGGGAGCATGTGGCTGTTCGCGCGGTTTGGCGGCGAGTGGGCGACCGCAGCGGAATTGCCTGTGCCACCTGACAGCCAGCTTTTGAGGGTCATTTATGAAGATGACTATGCCTATCGAGATAAAACAAGTGTCTACGCGCATCCATCCCCACCAGAAGCGCTGCGTGAGTGGTTTGTTCAAGCGGGTATCTCGATGTCACCTATTCCCTTGAATATGGAAAAGACAAGTTTTATCCAGTATGACAATTATTATGGAACACCCACGCCTTTTCATTTAGGCTCTTCTTTGAGCCGGCTTCATGCGACTGCCACAATGTTCACACACGGTTGGTTTGAGGATTTCACGGCTGATTGTCAAGCTGTGCGTGTGTACAAAAGCATTGCACTTGCAGCCGAAGATTTCCCTGATTTAAAGTTTGGCAACGCGACTTCGATTTTTGCGATTACTAACTGCTGGCCGCTTGTGCCTTAACGACTATTCCGCCAGCTCGGCGAGGACGGTTTCACCGCCAGTGACGCGCTGGTCGAGGTAAACCTTCGCCCGTGCGTTCAGCGGCAGGAACACATCGCAGCGCGAGCCGAACTTGATGAAGCCGAGTTCCTCACCGGACTTCACCGGCTGGCCTTCGCGCAGGAAATAGCGGATGCGCCGCGCCAGCAATCCCGCGATCTGCCGCACCAACACCTGTTGACCGTTGGCGGTTTCCAGCACCACGGTATTGCGCTCGTTCAACTCCGAGGCTTTGGGGTGAAAGGCAACCAGATATTGGCCTTCGTGGTAGCGGTTGTAGACGACCGTGCCATCCACCGGCACACGGTTGACGTGGACGTTGAGGGCGGACATATAGATCGAGATTTTCAGGCGGCTGTCGTGGAAGTACTCGGTTTCGTCGGTCGGCTCGATGGCGACAATCGTCCCGTCGGCGGGGGCGATCACCCCACGGCTGACGACGGGCGTGGTGCGCGGCGGGTTGCGGAAGAACTGGGTAAAGAAGCCGAGGACGAGACCACTTACTCCCGCCACCCACCAGAAGGCGCGGCGTGGCAGCAGCAGGTAGGCGGCGGCAGACAAGAGACCGAACAGCAGGCCGAGCTTGCCGAGCGTCGAGTAACCTTCGCGGTGAATACGGAATAGGGGTTGCGGTGCGTTGTTCATTGTGAATTACTTGTTAAAAGATTAAGATTACAGGGTATGACAGGTTGAATCTTGACACTCCGACTAAAGTCTGAGACAATCTCCATCCTTCGTCTTAGGCCAATTTCAATCGTTTCGGGTTTTCCCTCAAATCGCGTCTACCCTACACTGAAATTGTACAGATTGTCATCTCATTGGCAATGCTTTAGGTATGGATTGGAGAGTGTTCGCATGTTCGATATTGACCACATGCTGAACGGTCGCGTCAGTTCCCAATATCATCAGGAATTGATCCAACTGGCACAGCAAGCAAAATTCGTGCAGGATGTTCAGACTCAACCGGGCTGGATGCCTGTCGCCCTCAAGCGTCTACTGGTCAGCCTCATGCACGTCATTCGTGTCTAAATGAAGCTGAGAAGCGTTCCTCAGTAGGGCGTACCCGCGTGGGTGCGCCCTTTTTGTTTATGCTGACCCTCACCCCTCGATGGTACGTTCCCAAGCTCACTCCACCATCAGCCCTCTCCCTCAGGGTGAGGGGAACCATACGGGAGGGTCTCAGCCCCTACGCGATAATGATACGCCGCGTCTTTATAATTCTTCGGGCTTTTTGATCCACTTCTCAAGTTCGGGCGGCTGGTAAGATACAAGCGTATCGAGCAAGTCCTCGACCTCGTTCCGCACCAGAATCGCCCCGCGATGCTCCGGTTTGATGAAGCCTTCGGTCGCCATGTGGTCGATGAAGGCCAGCAGGGGGTTGAAGTAACCGGCGACGTTGAGCAGGGCAACCGGCTTGCGGTGGAAACCCAACTGCGCCCATGTGATGATCTCGAACAGTTCATCCAGCGTGCCGAAGCCACCGGGCAGCGCGATAAAGCCCTCCGCGACCTGCGCCATCGCGGCCTTGCGCTCGTGCATCGAGCTGAGGATTTGGAGTTCGGTCAGCCCTTTGTGGGCGAGTTCACGGTCAACCAGCGACTGCGGGATGATGCCCAGCACCTGACCGCCGCCTTCGAGCGCACCATCGGCAATCGCGCCCATCAAGCCGACCTTCCCGCCCCCGTAGACCAAGCCGATCTCGCGCTTGGCGAGGGAAAGGCCAATCGCGCGGGCGGCCTGCATATAAACCGGCTGTGCGCCAGCGTATGAACCACAAAAAATACACACCTGTTTCATAAGTCCGTCCGATCATTTAACCCCCTCACCCAACCCACGCCGGCTACCTTCACAGGTTCAGTACGCCGACAGCCCCGCAAGCAAGGGAGAGGGCTTAAAGACAGCGCATGTCCTACGTGGTTACGTTTGAGGTGGTGCGAAAATATACCTGTTTTAGTGGTAACTCATTATACGGCTTTCGAGGTTTGGGGGAACCCGCATCGTAAGTCCACCACCGCACCAACGTCTTTACGCCCTTGTGAGAGGGTGTTAAGCTACAGCCATCAATTATTCTCTCGACGATAGGACATTTCATGGCGACGAAAATATTACAAATTATGCTGGATGGATGCCGACCAGACGCGCTCAAACAGGCGAAAACGCCGAACCTCGACCAACTGTGGCAAACTGGCGCGTATACGTGGACGGCGCGGACGGTGATGCCGAGCGTGACGCTGCCCTGCCACAACTCGATGTTCCGCAGTGTGCCACCCCAGAAGCACGGCGTAGGCGCGGATAACATCTTCCGCGAGTCGGCGCGGGCGTTCCCCAGCTTGATCGACATCGCCGCGAGCGCGGGTAAACACAACTGCATGTTCAATAGTTGGGAACAACTGCGCGACCTGAGCAACCCCGGCAGCCTGAAGGTCACTTACACCCGTAACGCCGACTACGGCCTCGACAACGACACGGACATCGCCAAGCTGGCGGCGGATTATCTGACGACCGAGAAGCCGGATTACTGCTTCCTGTATTTGGGGGACATCGACATCAACGGGCATATGTTCGGCTGGATGTCGCCGGAGCAGATCGCGGCGATAGAAACCAACGACTCGGCGGTCGGCCTCGTCCTCGACCGTTTGCAGGCTGCCGGTATCCGCGACCAGTACACCATTCAGGTACAGGCTGACCACGGTGGACACAACACCGACCACGGCACGGATATGCCGGAGGATATGACGATCCCGTGGATCATCAACGGCCCGACGATCAAGCAGGGGTATCCACTTCCGTCGCAAGTGAGCATCATGGACACAGCAGTGACGCTGGCGCACCTGCTGGGGTTGGAGATTCCGGCGCTGTGGGAGGGTAAGGTCGTCAGCGAGGCGTTCGCGTAAGACGAATACCATTTAACGCAAAGGCGCGAAGACACAAAGGACGCAAAGGGTTTTATATCGGTTCAATGTAGGGAGGAGACGAGCCTCCTCCGCATCGTTATTCACCGTCGATTTAAGGTGTTACCACTTCACGCGGTACCAATATTGATAGACCTCGTGGAAGCCGAGCTTCTCGTAGAGGTACATGGCTGGCGTGTTGCTCATCGTCACCTGCAAGTAGGCGTATCCCGCGCCGTTGGCCTTCCCCCAATTGAGCAAGTACAGCATAAGCTGATGCCCGTAACCTTTCTGGCGCAGCGTTGGCTCGGTCACGATGTCGAACAGGCCGAGGAAGCCGCGTTCGATGATGCCGAGGCCAACAGCCGCGACCTGCCCTTCAAGGTACACGGCAGCAAAGCACTTTTGGGGGGCGATGTGCTGCATCATGTGGCGCATGACTGGCATGTAGCGTTCCTGCACGTTGTTCAACTTGAAGTAAGCGTTGAGCCACTGCTCGTTGGCATCGGCAACCAGTGTGACACGGCCTTCGTTTGGCTTATCAAGCTGGTCAAGCGCCAGCAGTTGGACGCTCGCGCCGGGTTCTTCGCGGTAGCCACGTGCGGCGAGTGCGGTATCAAGGTCGCGCGGCTCGGTGAGCGAGGTCATCTTAAAGACGGTCGGCTGCTTACGCACGGCGTACATCGACTCGCAGTAGGCGATCTTGCGTTCCGCGCCGGTGGTTGAGGGGTACAAGGGGTTGACCGAGTTGGCGCGTTTGGTATAGCCGTCGGCGAAGCGCATCACCCAGCCATCCACATACGCGGTTTCGAGCGCGGGTAAGGCGTTCAGCGAGAGTTCTTCCAGATGGCGGATGAGCGGTTCGGAAAACCCGCGCCACGACTTCGACGCTTCATCCACCGTTGGGGGTTCAGCCTGAGTGGAAGGGAAAGAATTCAATAATGCCATGGTGAGTGCCTCGGCGACCATATTACGAACTACCTATCAATATACATGAAAACAGGCTGTCTGCCTGTGAATTTTCTGTAAACCATGTGCGAATTTCGTACAGGAAAGTTAGGAAACTGCAACACGCCGGAGATACCATGCCTGCACGTCGATGCTTTCGGCATAGTGGAGTAAGGGGGCAGTATCCGGCAGGGTGATGCCCGAAGCCTGCGCCATTGTATTCAGCCTGATTTCGGCAGTAGCGGGTTGTAGAGGCCACGGCTCATGAGCAATATCGCCCTGATAAATACCCCCACGCGCATCGGCGGCGTACAGGCAGTAGCGTTCAGTCAGCCAGTGTTCGAGCGTACCGGCTTGTGAGTGGAATACTGTGCCGGAGGGTTGGTAGCACCCGTCGAAGCTGGCGGGACGGGCATGGCGGTGAGTTCGGTGGGCGTGATACGTCACCTGCTGGTCGGCGAGGGTCAAGCCCATCTTGGCGTTGTAGTAGGGCAAGTGGAAAGCCATCCGCGCACCCTGAACGGCGAGGCGGCTGGACGCATCGAGGCTGAAGAACCAGACACCCGGCTTGCCACCTTTTGGCAGCACGTAGGTGCGGACGTTGAGTTCGCAAAACTCGCGGGTGGTGGGGAACGGCTGCATATAGCGGAAGCGCACGCGGCTCATGTAGAACGGTACCACGCCCACCCATGCCTGACCATCGAAGGTATCGACCTCCAGCGTGGGCGGGATGAGCGGGCGCAGCACGTCCGGCGGCACGGGCCAATGGGCGAACAGGAGCTTGCTCCACGTCTGCCGCATGACCCAACGGTTCGGTGAAGGTACAATCGAAACTGTAGCCATTGACCTACTTCCTTTTAGCCATGCCAAGTCGCAGTGACATCAAACTCAATAAGCTCTTTTTTAGAGTTTCGCTTACGAAGCGCAATACATTTTATCGATTGGAAACCAAGTGTTTTAAGCATCGCAGCATATAGCTGTTCAACAGGCAGAAGTACTTTATAGAATGTAGAGTTTCCTACAATGTAATGTATTTCTCCTCCCGGTGCGAGCATAGATCGTAATCCTTTGAAATGCATCCACATATCATCAAAATATTTAGCCACATAATTTGCGAGGATGCGACCATTTTTGTTGTCATTATGGGTCATGTTATCCCGTACCGCACTCAGCAGATCGCTCTCAAAATGATCTGATTCATGCTGCCATTCATTGAGTCTGCTGGTGGCTATACCCCATGTTCCACCGATGCTTAACCAGTCTAATTCCCCTGCATCTCTGCTTTTCTCTAGAAATCCCAGCCAATACATATAAGGCCGAAGTTCACGTATATACGACATTCGATTTGCATAGGGAGGAGACGTAATCACACGATGAAATAACCCATTTGTGGCCGCTGAGGGGTTACGCGCGTCGCCAAGAATAACGGTTCCTGTCCCTGTTGGATTCTCTGCCGCCCCCAAAAGTACAAATTCCACATCCTCTGCATAGCTGCTGCACATATCAACGTCTAACAACAACGGTATCCGGTCACTATCCTTGAAAGACATTGATTGGTGATTAAAAGCAGCATTCGAAAGGGCGATGAGCGTACGGCAGAAAGCAACAAGCAAAATAGTGCGCTGTTGAGAATCCACTTGGGTTACTTCATCAATTGCAGCCCGCAACTGGCAAAGAAATATGAGCGCATTTTCTGACCACCATCGTTCGATATTGTGAATAGGCGGACGCGGTACACCTTGAATTCCCCCCTTTTTTACGATCTCTAGCGCACGTATTGAAGCGAAACGAGAAGCCGCGATTATTTCCGGGGAATAGTATGCTGTTTTTGCCTGACCGAGCCATATTAGGAAAGGGTTGATGTCTGTGGTGACACCCTCATGACCATGATATGCAGCACTTAATGCTGTTGTAGCGGTTCCGCAAAATGGATCAAAAATGCGTATCGAGCCATCATATTTGTTGATTAGCTCTTCGACAATTTTTACCGAGTATGCAGGCGTTAGGCGAAGCCAACCGTGCCTCCCTGAACGCACATTATACTTATGTGTATAATCCGCTCGCTGACTAAGCTGCTTACGCGCTGTAACCATCAGGTTGTCTCCGGCGAAAGTAATCCACGAAGTACTTTGTCAATTTCTATTCTTAGTCGTTCACTATTGCGTTGAAAAAAAGCGCCGAGGTCGTAGCCAACAACATCTTTCATAAAATCATAGGTGGAAGCAACGGGATTGTTTAAACCAACATTTCCCGTTAAAACAGCCCATTTTGCCGTGCGATAACGCAGCAAAACGTCGCTATCAATCTGATTAGATAATATTGCCGCACAGGGTAAATAGGCTTTGGTATAGGCTGTGGCTGCGTTAGCTATATCCGCATTTTGACGCTTCGAGTCTTTGCTCTTATATCCTTGGCGAACCTCAAAGACTACCCCCGTTAGCGTTTCAAAAACCCTTTCATCGACACCCACAATAGAGGCTGATTTCGCCATCCAATCATGAACGCGCTGACGAGCGGCGGTATGTTTTATTGCTTCCAATGGAATCCGACCATCCAAGTATAAGGTGCGATTCTTGCCATCTAAAGTTGGTATTTCATAAGACCAAAGCACATCGGAATCGGATAAATCCAAGGTGTCTTTAATAATTCGTCTAAACAGGGCTTCGCAACCAATTCCTATTTGTCTGTAAACACTCGTCATACCACCGGCAGCCTTATGAGCTGCATACATCAGAGGATTATCGAGACCAAACCAATTGTAGAATGGATCACTTTGATAAAGGGTTTGAAACTGGCTAAGACTGAGGCCTCCTCCTTTAGTACCTTGACCAAATTTGGGCCGGTAATGAGTACAAACAAGAATAGGATCTATGACTGTTTTCAAGTATGCGGCATCACTAACATTCACAAGAATGACCCGACTTCCACTATATCAAAACTGAATAGATAGGCACTCCAATATGAGTTTAATTTGCCCACAATACTGCCCGTATCTGTCAATCAGTGCTGCTTGATAGCGATAATATGCTTTTAGTAAACGCCTTAGCTGCATGTGATCTTAGTCGGCTGCTTGGATTCGGCCCAACGGCGGTTAAATTCCTCGACATATTGCAGCGCGAGATCCGGGTCGGTGATGATGAGCATGTTCTCGTCGTTAGAGTCCCGCGCACCGGTCGAGAAATTGAACGACCCCATAACCACCGTTTTGTCATCAATGATAAACACCTTATGGTGCATCACGAACGGGTTGCCGTCCTGCCGCATGGCGAGGCCGGAACACAGCAGCGGACGTAATTCACTGGTGCGGGTTTCGCTGCCCGTGGTTTCGAAAATGCCGTTGATGACAACCCCCTGCTGGGCTTTCTGCTGCATCACCCCGGCGATGTCGTCCAGCGTGAACGAGAAGGCCATGAAGCGGATGGAGGTGGTCGCACCGCTGAGGGCAACGGCCAACGCCGCGACGACACGATCTTCCGGCGCGAACAGCACCTGAACCGCCGCGCCATCCTGCGTGAAGCTGGCAAAGGGCGTGTTCGAGGGTTTGGACGCACCAAACAGCTTCTGCTCGAACATCTTATTAAATTCGTTCTGGTAATCCTGCACCATCTTCTGCGAGCGGAAGATGAGCATGTTGTTATTGTTACGGTAGGTGTCGTTGATGGTGTAGTTATACGATCCTGTGATGACGCTGGTGCTGTCGAGGATCATAAACTTGTTGTGCATCAAGGCGCTGCGGTTATCGTCGATCACCGGAATGCCGACGGCCGTGAGCTGACCGAGGGTGGTATCGTTACTGCCGATGCCGTGTTCGTCATCCGTCACTACCCGCACGATTACGCCGCGCTGATGGGCAGCGAGAACGGCGGCAGTGATCGTCGCATTATTGAACTCAAAGGCTGCAATATCGAGGGTACGCTGCACCTGATTGAGCGCATCCGCTACCTGCGTATCAATACCACCGACGTAATTGGCACGGTTGCCGCTGCCGGTCGGTGCGGTAAAGAACACCTGCCAGAAGCCTTTTTGTGCGCCGAAGCCCTGTTCTAATGGTGTGCGCCCTACCGGAACAACCGGAGTGATGGTCGGGAACACAGGCAGGGTAGCCGGTACTCGCGTCGGGCGAACGGTGGCAGTCGGCACTTCGGGCAGCGTGTTGGGCTGCGTCGGCACGGCCATTACCTGTGTCGCGACTTCGGGCAGCGTATTCGGCTGCGTGGGTCGAACGTCTAAGGTTGAGGGGTCGCAGCCCACCAGCACCACAAGCAGCAACGTACCCGCCACACCGAGGCGCAAACCGGACAAAAAATTCTCACGTTGATCGAACATGGATTAGCTCTCCTGTGGCGGCTGCTCTGGAAATTCGGGTAGGTCTTCGGGCTGCGGTGGAACGGTGAGGTTCGGCACGACCGATTCCATCGACGGTGTGATGACCGCACCGGGTTCAGCCGTAGGGGTGTGGGGTGTTTCGGTATTCGCGGGTGATTCGGGTGGTGGCTCGGCGGCTTCGGGCGCATCGGCTGGCACTAAGCCCTCAATCAGCGGCTCGATCACTGGTGGATGTTCACTCACCACCGGAATGTGGCTATCGGGCAGGGGTAAATCGGCTTCCGGTGTAAGTGCGGTCGGTGGCTCCAGTTCGGCGGCCTGCGCGCTGATCGTGACTTCGGGCGCGGGCTTGGGGATGTCGGTCGGTTTGAGCAGACCCAGCAGTTCACCGATGGCTTCATCGTTGGAGAGGACGGCTTGATGCTTGAGGAAGCCGTTTTCGCCTTCGGGCAAGAGTTTATAACCGGCGGCTTCGGCGGTACTGATGATGTCGGCCATCATGGTCAGGTGCTGGCTGGGCATCGTTTTGCGTTTGCCGACACAGTAATTGATGGCGACCAGCAAACCTCGCAATTTTGCCGAGAGATCATCAAAAAGATCATCGGGTAGGTTTTTCCCTGCTAATTCGTCTAAGCGGGATTCGCCCCAATTGAGGAGGAGGCTGGCTTCTTCGTCACGCAGTTCGCTGCGGACGGTATCACTTTCATAAAGTTGGTTGATGGCGCGTTCGGCTTGTGCGTTTGACATGATGTGTACCTTGTTATGAGTGATCGGAAAAGCCGCCTAGAGACAGCAGCCCTTCCGGTTTAATGGATCAGGGAGTTAATGGCTATTCAACCGCCCCACGATTTTTAAGTAAGCTGATCATCTGCGGCTCATTGGCCTCCACCGCTTTCTTCAGCGGTGTCTTGCCTTCATAGTTTAACGCTTGTACGTCAGTTGCGCCGTGTTCCAAGAGCCATTCGAGCATTTTCACCGAGCGGCTCATGATGGCGGCGTGTACGGCATCGTTGAATCCTTCGCGGCAGCCGTTGGTGTAGAGGAGTTCAGTCACGGCGGTATCACCACTCAGCGCGGCGTGGAACAGAATGGGGATGCGATGTGCGCCATGCCCGTTCGCCAGCGTGGGGTCAGCCTGTAGGAAGGCGGCAGCATCCGCCGTGCGACCGAGCATCGCAGCCGCGAAGATTGTCAGCGGTGCGCCCTGCGCGAGCAGATATTCGGCGATGCGACGGCTGCCCACGTGGGCAGCCGCACCCAAGCCATCCTCATAGTCGCCCTCGCCCCATTGATGCCGTGCTTGCAAGAGAGCAGGCTGTTCAGCCAGCATCGACTGCACTTTGTCGGCGTTAAAGTGCGCGGCGATCACAAATTCGCGGATGATTTCGGGTGTCAGTTCTGCGTCTGGCATCGTTTCATCTCCACAGGTCTTGGAACGGGTTAAGAGTTTAATTCACGAAGCGATATTTAATCAGCGTCCACAGGGCAATCGGCGCGTCCGTCCATTTGATCTTCTTGCCCTCGTTCCATTCGCGCCCGTTGTAGGAGATCGGCACTTCGTAAATACGGATGCCCTTCTTGAGGACTTTGGCAGTGATTTCTGGCTCGAACTCGAAGCGGCGCGACCGGATCAACATGCCCTGCACCACTTCGGCGCGGAACACTTTGTAGCAGGTTTCCATATCGCTGAGAATGGCGTTATAGAGGATGTTGGTGGCTAAGGTCAGCCCACGGTTGGCGACCATGTTCCAGAAGTTCATGGCTTTACGTGGCCCACCGAGAAAGCGCGAGCCGTAGACGACGGTGGCGATACCTTCCTCAATCGGTTTAAGCAGCGTGGGGTATTCACGCGGGTCGTATTCAAAGTCGGCATCTTGAATGAGGAACACATCCGATGTAGCCTTGCTAAAGCCCGTGACCACCGCAGCACCTTTACCCTGATTGTGATCGTGGTAGTAGATGCGGACGTTCGGGCGATTTTCCGCCTCAATGTCCGCCAGAATGGCGCGTGTGCCGTCGGTTGAGCCGTCGTCTACGATGATGATTTCGTCCGCAATCCCGACCGCCTCGACACGCTTCAGCACCTCTTCTATCGAGTGAACTTCATTAAAGCAGGGGATCACTACGCTGAGGGTGAGATTCGGGTTGACCGTGCGGTCAGTTACCGGATGATGAAATGTTTGC
The DNA here is from genome assembly GCA_020161935.1 of Chloroflexota bacterium. Lineage (GTDB taxonomy): Bacteria > Chloroflexota > Anaerolineae > Aggregatilineales > Phototrophicaceae > CFX2. The sequence goes on along the minus strand of JAIUNI010000004.1, from coordinate 384,165 downwards.
ATAGCGCCGCATCCTTACAGGTTCAGGCCGTTCATTAATCACGCTATGATTGTACATCATGTGCTAAAGGGCAATAGTTAACCCCCGTGACGCTGCCTCCTATAACCACTGATTTACCACTGATACCGAAGTCCTCTGCGCGGAAAACCAATTATGGATATACTTAGGGCATATTATGATGATACGCTGCCAACACGCCCTAAACGGAGGCACTGATGAACAAAAAACGAGCGAGCGTCTTCAGCCTTATCCTACTGGTTGTCGTGCTGGTTTTCAGTTCGACATTCAGCGCGATACAAGCGCAGGATTTCGGTACTAACTGGTCGGCAACCTTTTTCCCGACGAATAACTTAACGGGGACGGGTGTTCCGGTCAGCAATATTCAGGGGCTTAACTTCAACTGGGGAACGGGACAGCCGGTCATCAACGGTGTGGCTGTGCCGGGCATTCCGGCGGATAACTTCTCGGCACGTTTTACCTCGGTGCAAACCTTCTTAGGCGGCACGTACACCTTCACCGCCGTTTCGGACGATGGTATGCGTGTGTATGTCGATGGGGCGCTGCTGCTCGATAAGTTCATCGGGCGCGTGGCGACCACCGACACGTTCAGCGCACAGTTGACGGCGGGGCCGCACACGCTGACGGTTGAATACTTTGAAGGTATCGACCAAGCCCTTATCCAACTCCAGTGGGGTTTAACAGGCGGGATTGTCACGGCTGGCCCATCGCCGACACCCGGCCCGACGAACACCCCAGCGCCCACCAGCTTACCGGCTATTCCCTCCGGTGCGCTGACGGCCACCGTCATTCGTGCGCCTGTCCTGAACGTGCGCGGCGGTCCATCGGCGTTCGCTGACCGCATCGGCAGCGTCCTGCGCGGGCAGACCTACCAAGTGGTCGGGCGGGATGAAAATGCACGCTGGTTCCTGCTGCAACTGAGCGGCAAGCAGGGTTGGGCGCTCGGTTACTATCTGTACTTCAACACCAACGAATTTAACGCGCCGGTCGTCAGCGACTTCGTGCTGGGTGGCAATCCGGCAGCGGTCAGCGGGGTAGTCGCGCAGTCGGTCGGTACGCTGCGTTTGCGGGCAGCGCCGGATGTGCGCTCGCAGCAAATCGGGCGTGTGACGTGGGGCGGCGCGGTGGCGGTCATCGGTCGTACGGGGCTGGGCGACTGGTATCAGGTCATCTGGAAGGGTACAACCGGTTGGGTGGCTTCGGCGTGGGTGCGCGTGGTTGAAGGCGACATCAACAGCGTACCGATTGTGCAATAAGCGGTACATTGAACCAAGCTGAGACGATAGACAGCGCGGGTATTCAAGCGAATGCCCGCGCTGTTTTTGTGAGTATTGCCGAATGAGCATCCCCTAAGCCTTGTTCGCCCAAACCCCTAATATCTTTTACAATCGATTTGATCTTCATTAAAATAGATATGAAATGGCTTCACAGCTTGATCTTCTATTCAAGTAATTGAAGGGACTAACGATGATTGCCCGACAACCACCTTCTATTACCGTCCGAACGACGATTGGTGACGATCATCGCCTCTCGATTGACATCCCACTTCCACCCGATATGCCGACCGGACAAGTTGAAGTCGAACTTGTTTTACATCCGACGACCAGCTCGTTAGGCGAGGCTGTCAATCATACCTTAGAAGCGGCTCGTGAAAAAATGCGTAGTAAGGGGCGTTTAAGTCGCTGGCATACAGGCGAGACAACTGCCGCGATGGATGATGAAGCACTCTGGGGTTTGGTACAACTCTCACCGGAAGCACCCCCTTCCGAGCAGCTTATCAACGAAGAACGAGGGTTGTATTGACCACTTATTATATCGACACAAGTGGGCTTGCTAAATACTACATTCCCGAAGTTGGGACGAGTTGGGTGCGGACGCTCATCCGACCTTCAACAAATGCGGTTGTTGTTTTTTCGGACGCAACCGTGGTTGAGATGTATTCACTGATTAACCGGCGACATAAGATGGGGCATCTGACCTCGGCAATGGTGAATGCTCTGCAACCTGCGGTACTCAGCCATATCAGCACCCGTTATTTAGTCGAACCCATCGATTCGACCACATTTGTTCAAGCGAGAACGTTAGTGGCAAAGCACGATTTGCGAACACTTGACGCTTTGCAACTGTCTGCGGCAATCAGTGCGGCTCATACTTTAAATGAAGTTTTAACATTTATTTCGGCAGATGTGCATCTTTTAGCGGCTGCCCAAGCTGAAGGATTTATTGTTGATAACCCCAATAATCATCCATAGATGATCGGGATAGAGTTAACCTATAACCTCCATTATTGATAGGTGAAATGTCATGCCAACCGAACTCCCTTTCGAAGCGGTGACTGCACTGGTAAATGGCTATCACGGAAAACCGGGTGACATCCTCGGCCCGCATGTTGGCGAGGACGGCAAAACGACCATTCGCGCCATGCGCCCGAATGCCAGCAGCCTGTCACTGGTCAAAATCGGCAGTGACGAGAAAATCGGCATGGTGCGCGTCCGCGACGAGGGCTTGTTCGAGGCAGCGGTCAATGGCGAGTGGAAGCCGGGAACCTACCAGTTCGAATCGACCACCTTTAACGGGCATGAAGAAATCCTCGGCGATCCTTATGGTTTCCCCTCACAATTGACCGAATATGATGTTTACCTGCTGCGCGAAGGCAAGCACCTCTACAGCTACGAGAAGTTCGGCGCACACTTGATGACGATTGACGGCGTGGCGGGGGTTCACTTCGCGGTGTGGGCACCGAACGCGCTGCGAGTGAGCGTGATCGGCGGCTTCAACGAATGGGACTCGCGTGTACACCCGATGCAGCCAGTCCTCGACAGCGGCATCTGGGAGCTGTTCATCCCCCACCTCGGCGAAGGGGCCATTTACCGCTACCACATTAAGAGCCGCTTTAACGATTTCCAAATCGAGAAGTCCGATCCCTACGGTTTTTATGCCGAAAAGCGCCCGAACAACGCCTCGGTTGTGGCGGAAATTAAAGGCTACGAGTGGCAGGACAGCGCGTGGATGGACAAGCGGGCAGGGCGTGACCACCTGAACTCGCCAATGGCAATTTATGAAGTCCATCCCGGTTCGTGGCGGCGGAAGGAAGAAAACCGCTTCATGACCTACCGCGAACTGGCGGATGAACTGGTCGGTTACGTCAAGGATATGGGCTACACCCACGTTGAGCTGATGGGGTTGATGGAACACCCGGACGACGCTTCTTGGGGCTACCTCGTCACAGGTTATTACGCGCCAACCAGCCGCTTTGGGCCGCCAAAGGATTTCATGTACTTTGTGGATACCTGTCACCAGAACGGCATCGGGGTGATCCTCGATTGGGTTCCGGCGCACTTCCCCAAAGACGGTCACGGGCTGAATTACTTCGACGGGACGCACCTCTACGAGCATGATAACCCGATGCAGCGGGAACATCCCGATTGGGGGACGCTGATTTTCAACTACGGGCGCAATGAAGTGCGGAACTTCCTCATCAGCAGCGCCTTGTTCTGGCTCAAGGAGTATCACTGCGATGGGCTGCGGGTAGACGCGGTGACGAGCATGATCCGCCTCGACTTTTCGCGGGAGCATGGGCAGTGGGTGCCGAATAAGTACGGCGGGCCGGAAAACCTTGAGGCGATTGAGTTCGTGCGTGAGGTCAACACCGTCATCCATGCCGAGTCGCCCGGCGCGATGACGATTGCCGAGGAAAGTACGTCGTGGCCGATGGTGTCGCGTCCGGTGTACGTCGGCGGCTTGGGCTTCACCTTCAAGTGGGATATGGGCTGGATGCACGACACGCTGAAGTACATCAAGCTCGACCCGATTTACCGTCGTTACAACCACACGCTGATTACGTTCAGCATGTTCTACGCCTTCAACGAGAACTACGTGCTGGCACTCTCGCATGATGAGGTGGTGCATCTTAAAGGTTCGCTGATGACGAAATCCTCCGGCGACTGGTGGCAGAAGTTCGCGACCGTACGTTTGGTCTTCGGCTACCAGTACACCCACAGCGGCAAGAAGCTCAACTTCATGGGGCAGGAGTTCGGGCAGTGGAACGAGTGGAGCGAACGGCGCGGCCTCGATTGGGAGTTGCTGCAACTGCCCACGCATCAGGGGATGCTCAATTGGATGCGCGACTTGAACCACTTTTACACCAGCCAACCGGCGATGTACGAACGCGACCTCGATTGGCAGGGCTACCAGTGGATTGATGCCAATGATGCTGACCAAAGCACCTTCACCTACATGCGCTTCGCCAAAGATAAGAGCGATTTCGTCGTCATCGCCATCAACTTTACGCCCGTGCCGCGCCACAACTATCGGCTGGGCGTACCCACCGAGGGCTACTATAAAGAAGTGCTGAACAGCGATGCCAGTGTTTATGGTGGCGCAAATGTGGGCAACCACGGCGGTGTCGCCAGTAAGCCGGAAGCGTGGCGCGAGTGGCCGCACAGCCTTGATGTGACCGTGCCGCCGCTGGGCATGGTAATCCTCAAGCTCGAAGCCCCACCGAAGCCGGAGAAAGTCGTGGAGGCGGTCGCCAGCGTCACGCCATCTGTCACCCCGCCCAAAGAGGAAAAGCCCGAAAGCCTCGTGAATGTGGAACAGGCGGCTGAGGAAACAGTAGGGGATTAAGTGTAACCCACTTATAATGGACAAAATATGAAACGAAGTGCAAGGGTGTAGCCATGTTTGACATGCCAACCACAAAGGTGCTGACCGAAGCCGATTTACTCCGGTTAGGCACACAGGGGCAGCGTTTTGAAGTCATCGACGGAGAGATTATCGAAATGATGCCTGTTGGCGTTCTGTATTCAGATATTGCCGGAAATACCTACGACACGCTCAAGCCTTTTGCCCGCGCCAACAAACTCGGCGAAGTCCGTATGGACAGCCTCATCTTTGTCCTGCATGTCGATGCCGAACGAGGTATCCGTAAAACGCGGATACCGGATGTGTCATTTGTACGGCGGGGACGCTTGCCTAAAGGTTTTGACCGTTCGCGACCTTTCCCCGGTGCGCCCGATTTAGCTGTTGAAGTGGTTTCGCCGGATGAAGGTGCGGACGAGTTACTCGCTAAAATCCGTGATTACTTCGCTTACGGTACAGATGAAGTATGGGTACTCTACTCCGAGCAGCAAGAATTACACCAATACATTCGGGGTGAGAAAGCCAGTCATATTTTTACAGCAGAAGATACGTTTACAAGCATCTTATTTCCCGGCCTCGATATTAAGATCGGCGATCTGTTTATCGTGCCGGAAGCCGACGCATAATAGAACGGCGTAGACGATCCAACACGGGTCGTCTGCGCCCATACTCTTCTAAAATTTACTTCTTCTTTTTCTCGCCGGATTTGCCGGTGGATTTGGACGTGCCGCCCCCGCCGGAAGTGGTTTTCGTGCCTGCGGTTTGCCCGCCCGTAGACTTGCCACTTTCGCCGGATTTCTTATCGTCTGCCATCGCTGCTGCCTCCTGATTGACTGCGGATAGCGCGATTGTAACACTGAGTCCGAGGCATGGGGAAACGGCGGCTTAAAATGGGATGAGGTGTTATTGCAGAGCCATTTCTTTGTGCGGTACACTTCGGCGGTACACGAATCGTGTTTTCTCGACTACAATAAAGATCATTATGCGGCTGGCTGGGTGCATAACCCGCCATGTTGGTTGACGAGGTATTTCATGGCAACACTGAAAAAGGAAACTCTGCTGGAATGGTATCGGCAGATGGTTCTCATTCGCTTGTTCGAAACACGCTGCGACGAACTCTACCGTGAGAAGAAAATCACTGGCGTGTATCTGCATCTGTACAGCGGTCATGAGGCCGTCGGCGTGGGCGCAAATGCCGCGCTGAAGCCGAGCGACCACATCATCACCGCTTACCGCGATCACGGTATCGCCATCGCTCGCGGCGTGGATACCAAGCCGATCATGGCGGAAATGATGGGCAAAAAGACCGGCACGAGCGGCGGCAAGGGCGGGTCGATGCACATCGCCTCACGCGAGCATAACTTCTGGGGCGGTTATGCCATCGTCGGTGGGCATCTGCCGCTGGCGACCGGCATGGGCTTGGCCTGCCGTTACAACGATACCGACCAAGTGGTGATCTCGTTCATCGGCGACGCAGCCACCAACAACGGTTACTTTCACGAAGCGCTGAACATGGCGCAGATTTGGGACTTACCAGTCGTCTGGATTATTGAAAACAATCTGGTCGGTATGGGAACCCGTATCGAAGACTCCAGCGGTCAGGTTGAACTCCACAAACGCGCCATTGCCTACGGTATGAAGGATGGCGGTCGCGTGGACGGTCAGGACGTAGTTGAGGTTCACCGCGTCGTCAGCGAAGCGGTCGCTTATGCCCGCAAGACTGGCCCGGTGCTGATCGAAGCCATGACCTACCGCTACAAGGGACACGGTGTTTCGGACAAGACTTATGACAAGCGTATGGCGGACGAACTCAAGGAATGGGTGGACAACAAAGACCCGATTATCGTTCTGCGCCGCACACTTGAGAGCAAATATAAAGGCATCGCTAAAGAGTTGGATGCCATTGACAAGGACGCATCAGCCAATGTGGACGAAGCCACACAGTACGCGCTGGACAGCGCCGAGCCGACCTACGAAGACTTGATTAACAACGTATACGTATAGCTTTTAACGGTTAGCGACTGGCTTTTGAGCTAAAGACAAGCAGCTACAGACTAACGACTAGGATTAACAATGGCAGAACGAAATCGACCGATGCGCGAGGCGTTACGGATGGCGCTTCGCGAAGAAATGCTTCGTGACGAAAAAGTATTCGTAATGGGTGAAGAAGTGGGTATCTGGAACGGCACCCACCGCGTCACACAGGGTTTGCTGGAAGAATTCGGCCCCAAGCGTATTAAAGACACACCGATCACCGAAATGGCGATTGCTGGCGCGGCAGTCGGCGCGGCCATGATGGGCTTGCGTCCGGTCGCCGAAATGATGACTATCAACTTCGCCTTCTTGGCGCTGGATGCCATCATCAACCACGCGGCGAAAATTCACTATATGTTCGACGGCCAATTTAAAGTGCCGTTGGTTATTCGTGCCGCGACTGGCTGGGGCGACCAAGCCACCGCCACCCACTCGCACACACCGGAACCGATCTTCGCGCACTTCCCCGGTTTGTACGTCGGCTGCCCTTCGACCCCGCGTGATGCGAAGGGTATGTTGAAGGCCGCCATTCGGGACGACAACCCGGTGCTGTTCACCGAGTTTATCTCGCTGTATCCCAAGCCGGGACCCGTGCCGGACGATGAAGATTTTGTCCTGCCGATTGGCAAGGCCGACATCAAGCGCGAAGGCAAGCATGTCACCATCGTCACCTTCGGCAGCGGTATCACATGGTCGATGCACGCGGCGGATGAACTGGCGAAAGACGGCGTGGAATGCGAAGTGGTTGACATGCGCTGGCTGCGCCCGTTGGACATGGAAACCGTATTCAACAGCTTTAAGAAAACCAACCGCTGCGTCGTGGTCGAAGAATCGCTGCCGCACTTCAGCTTCGGCAGTGAAATCGCAGCGCAAATTCAGGACAAGATGTTTGACTACATGGATGCGCCCGTCAAGCGGGTGAGCGCGATGGACGTGCCGCTGCCTTACGCCCGTGACATCGAACTGATGGCACTTCCCAGCACCGAAAAAGTTATCGCAGCGGTGAAAGAGGTACTCTAAATGAGTCAGATTACTGCGTCAATGGATGGGACACTGCTTAACTGGCTGAAGAACGTCGGTGACAGTGTTAATCAGGGTGATGTGATCGCCGAAGTCGAAGCGGATAAGGCGACAGTCGAAATCGAAGCGACCGAGTCGGGTGTGATTAGCGCCGTGAGCGCCCAACCCGGCGATGAAATCAAAACTGGTCAGGCTATCGGCACGATTGGCGAAGGTGGGGGAGCCGCCGCGCCAGCCAAGCAAGCCGAGGCTGCCGCGCCGAAGCAAGAGCAAACTCCCGCGCCGGAACAAGCGTCACCGGAAGCGGAATATGTCGACGAAGAGATCGCTAAAGAAGGGCAAAAAGCCCCTGCCAAGCAGTCGCCCGTGCTGGCAGCAACCCCCGGCGCACCGGCTGGGAACGCCGCCCGTACCAACGGCGCACCTGCCTCTAACGGCAGCACAACCGACGACGGACGCATCAAGGCTTCACCGGTTGCCCGCAAGATCGCCGAAGAAAAGGGTATTGATCTCGCTCAGGTCAGCGGCACCGGCCCTAATGGGCGCATCACCAAAGAAGATGTGGAAGGGTTTACACCATCCGCCGCGCCAACCAAGCAAGCCGAGGCCGCGCCTGCCGCTGCCAGCGGTGGCTTGAGCGCACCCGCTGCCCGCAAGCTGCCCGCCGAAGGGCCGGATGTCGAGTACATCGACCTGACGACCATGCGGAAGCGCATCGCCGCTGTGACGGTGGAAAGCAAGCAGTGGATACCCCACTTCTATGTCACCACCGAGATTGATGTCGAGCCTCTGCTGGCGCTCCGCAAGCAGATCAACGAAGGTTTGCCGGAAGAGAGCAAGATCAGTGTGAACGACATGGTGGTGAAGGCGACCGCCCTCACGCTGCGCCAGTACCCGAACCTGAACACCCACTACTATGGTGACCGTTTCGTGCGCCACAAGCGCATCAACATCGGTATCGCGGTGGCCTTGCCGAAGGGCGGCCTGATTAACGTGGTCGCGCAGGATGCCGACAAGGTGTCGTTGGGGACGATGGCGGCCAAGAACAAAGAGATGTTCGCCCGTGCGCGTGAAGGCAAGATCAAGCCGGAAGATATTACCGGCGCGACCTTCACCGTCAGCAACCTCGGCCCATACAACGTCGAACACTTCCTCGCGATCATCAACCCGCCGGAAGCCGGTATTCTCGCGGTCGGTACGGCGAGCAAGGTGCCGGTGGTCAAGGCCGACGGAACGCTCGGCGTGGGCAACCGCATGAAGGTCACCATCAGCGTTGACCACCGTGTCAGCGACGGTGCGGAAGGTGCACAGTACCTCCAAGCCTTCAAGACGCTGCTCGAAAACCCGATGCGGATGCTGGTGTAGTTCGTAGTTATCAGTCGTCAGTTTACAGTTGACAGTTTAAAGCGTGGTCGAGAGGCCGCGCTTTTTTGTTGCGTGTTGGCGTTTATAGACAAATTTTCCACTATAATAAGGGCGATATAGCAGTAGGAGTGAACTGATATGACATTACTCCAAGCCAAAGTTGGGATGCCGCTGGATGAGTTTATGGAAGCGGTGGAAGCCCAACCGTTTGAACTCATCAACGGCGAACGGAGAAATATATTCCCTACTGCTTTTGGACATAGTGAAGTCCTACGTCATCTCTTTGTTCTGATAGATCAGTTTGCCATAAATAGTCAGGTTGGTGAAACTTATTTCAACACGACATTTGTCATTGTAGATACCGTTGATAGGAATTGGGTCAAAGGCTCTCGTACACCCGATGTGATGTTTTTCGTAGGCAATCGCATTCCTCAATATGAGGCACAAACTTCAGACTATAACATACGTCCCCTCGCCCTCGTGCCTGACTTGGTTATTGAGGTCGTATCACCGAATGATAAGGTGAGCGAACTCGACGAGAAGATTGACGCTTATTTATTAGACGGTGTTCGCCTCATTTGGGTGATCGACCCACAGCGCCGTAAAGCGACCGTTCACGCGCCGGATATGGAACAACCACTGCACTTGAACGCCAATGGATTGTTAGACGGCGGTGATGTACTGCCCGGTTTCCGGCTGCCGCTGGTGGATGTCGTCGGGCAGCCATAATCATTTTAGGGTGTTATGTACGGGAAGCGTGGCCTCTCGACCGCGCTTTTTGATTTAGGCGCTGGCAAAGTCTCCCTCGCTAGAATACTGTTGATTGCACCTCAAAATGCAATTATGATGAGAGTAATCAATACCGTCCCTCAGTTGAGGGTTAACACACGAACTAACGCTTGAGGAGATTATCATAGCAACTTCTGCTGAATCCATTTTGGTTATCGGGCATCGCAACCCCGACATGGACGCGATTGCCTCGGCCATCGGTTACGCTTGGTTACTGGAACACATGGGTACGGACAAATATACACCCGGGCGCGTGGGGCAAGTGAACGCCCAAACCGCGTTTGCGCTGGAACACTTTAAGGTTGATGCACCGCAGTTGGTGACGGATGTTCGCAGCCGCGTGGATGACCTCGTGGAAAATATGCCGTCGCTCAACCGTGAGCAAACCCTGCTCGAAGCCTGCCAGAGCATCGCCCGCACCCGCCGCCCTGCGCCGCTGCTGGATGAAAGCCGCAAGCCCATCGGCTTGATTTCCGGCGCGGGTTTATTCGCCACGATGGCGGACGCGCTGAGTTCGACCTCGGTGCTGGCGCTGGCGAAAGAATTTGACCGTCCGGCAGAATCAGCGGTCGATACAAACACCATTGTCCTGCAAGGTGAAGAATATATTCGCGATGTGATGAACCAAGTGCTGCGATCCGATCAGGACGAGTTTATTGTGGTGGATGAGGATGGGCATTACAGCGGTCTCTGCCGCAAGTCGTACCTGCTCTCGCCCCAGCGCCGCAAGGTGGTTCTGGTTGACCACAACGAACTCGAACAAGCGGTTCCCGGTTTGGAAGAAGCGGAAGTCGTCGAAGTGCTTGACCACCACCGTTTAAGCTCCATGCCAACCGCTGTTCCCATCCGCTTCCACATTGAACCCGTGGGGAGCTGCTCAACACTCGTCACCGAACGCGCTCTTGAAGAAGAGGCTAAGTTCCCCGAAGGAATTGCCGGTTTGCTCCTTTCGGGCATCCTCTCGGACACGCTGATTTTCCGCTCGCCGACCGCAACCGAACGCGACCGCTATGCCGCGATGAAACTGGCCGTGATGGCGAAGCTGGCTGGCCCGCGTGAAGGGGAAGCCAAAGTGCTGGCGAGCATCAACGAGTACGGGCAGAAACTGCTCGCGTCCGGCGCGGGTTTGGGAATGCGCCCTGTCGAGGAAATCGTGAACTCGGACATCAAGTACTACGAGAGCAATGGTGCGAAGGTCGGCATCGCGCAGGTCGAGGTCGCGAACCTCTCCGAACTCGCCCCGCGCTTGAATGCGATTCGGGTCGCTCTTGAGGATATGGTCAAGACACAAAACCTCGCGCTCGCCCTGCTGATGGTGACGGACGTGGTGCTGGGGAACAGCCGTTTGGTCGCCGTCGGGCAGGGACGCATCATCGCGACGCTGCCTTATGCCCGTTTGGATGACGACACGCTCGATGCCCCCGGCATCATGTCCCGCAAGAAGCAGCTCTTACCGACGGTGCTGGCTGTCCTGTCGCAGTCGGTATAAGCGCTTGAATCAAGCAGCCTTACGAAATAAAAATCGCTCCAATAACGGAGCGATTTTTTATGATAAAGATCACGTCTGCTTTAACCGGGTATACAAATATCCTCGCAGGCGACCCCATCACCGTCCGCGTCGAGGCTAAAGTTACCCGCCGTCAAACAGGCCGCCGCTTGCGTACAGGTCAGTTGACCGCAAGTGAGCGCAAAGGACGGACACACAACGACGGTCGTTCCGCCGCTGATCGGTGTAACCACGACTGGATTAACACCCACTACGGGCGGTGGATTGACGACCAATTGTCCGGTCACCGGGTCAAAGCCCAAGCCGGGGTTGATCACCGCCATACCCGCCACATTGGTCATCAGCAGCGCGTAATCACTGCTCAAGGCTTCGGTACGGTTTTCCTGCTCATCCGCCACGACCAGCAGGTAACGTCCGGTGGTGGTGATGTTGATCGGGCCGATGGTAATCACCTTTTCGCCCAGCAAGTTACGACCGACACCGAGGAAGTTCGTCGGGTTGTCTATCGGGCTGATCGAGATCAACGGTGAGAGGTTGCCTTGAATTTCGGCAATTTCCACGCGGATCGATTCACCCGCCACTGCGTCGAAGCAGTAGCCCGTTACCGTCTTGCGCGGCGAAAGCTGGTCACGCACCAACTGTCCTTTGGTGATGATCTTGAGGATGTCGAATTGTTCTTTGTAGGTAAACAAGCATTCATCACCCGCAAGGTTGAAGTTGGGGATGAGCGCGGTTAAGCGGCGGCGCAAATCAGCAAACAACGTATCCGCTGCTTGTACCGCGTTCAGCGCACCCGAAACAACCCCTTCTCCCACCACACCACTCGGCGGCTGCGGATAGCCACAGGCTTCAATCCACAGGTCAATCGCGAGGCGCAGGTTCGACATCGCGGTATTGAAGTCGACGCGCAGCGGTTCGAGGGTGGGGTTAAAGGCCGCCAGAATCGGGTTCGGGATGTTGATGTCGGTCGGGCGCGGCGGGAAGTTCTGGCACGCCGCCCGTTCGCCGAGCGCGACGGTTGTCCACGTCGCCCGAATCGAGTCCAACGCCGACTGTGAGATATTGATGCGGTCGAGCATCAGTTGCAAAATGCCGATGTAATTATCGCGCGTCTCCGCCGACTGCGGCGCTTGGGACGCGGTAATGCCGTCAACCGGCAGCGAATTGATGTTCGCGCCGTTTTGAAGTTCGACATACGAGGCGATCACCCAACCGAGCGTGCCTTCAAAGTTGATCTGCAACCAGCCGTTGTTGGATGTGCGCCCGGTTACGGGGAACACACTGTACCGCAGCGGGTTGGCGAGAACTGGATAGGCGGTGCTTGGCCCTGCACGCAAGCGCAAGCCGCTTTGTGCCAGCCGACCGCTGACAGGGCTGCTTGCATCACTGGGGCCAGAACGCGGGCTTTCGAAGCCGCCATAGGGGATGCTGCGCGGATCACCAATCGGCAGCGCGGCGATGTCGCCTTGCAGCACCGTGATGACTGGTACACCAATCCACGCTTCTTGCCCCTGAAAATCTATGCGTAACCATTGGTTATCCGGGCTGCGACCGTTTGCAATCGTCGCATAACCCGCATTGACCGTACCTGCTAGCTCGGCACCGAGCGCGGGGGACATGCGTACATTCACGTTATCGCGGTTAACAACTATCTGTACACTCCCCTGTGGAATCGGCTGGGCAAATACAATACCGACCGAAAGGGCAAGTGTGGTTAAAAGAACCAGCAGCCAGAATACGACTTTACGCATAGGTCATTGCTCCTGTTACGTAGAGTAGTATAACAGCGTTTGCATTCTGAGAATAGCAACTGGGTAGGAGAAAGGTATACTCGATAGTTTGATGCAAGTCTTATTCACTAAAGTAACGATATTGCGGCTGATTTGCATGACTACCATTGATCAAACACCATGTCGTCTCCTGCGTCCCAGTCTCGTTTGAACAATCTGCATTGGCTCTCGGTAACCTTCTTCGTTTTACTCGTGCCACTGCTCCTAATTCGGTTGCCCGAAGCACCCTTCTCATGGTACGACGAAGGCTTAAACCTGAACGCGGCACAAACCCTTGCTGACGAGGGTGTCTATGGCCTGACCACTGGTGACGGCATCCGCTATGCTGACCCCGCCATTCAAACCGGCCCACCGCTCATTGCCCTCATCAGCGTCATCACGAAGCTGTTCGGCGACAGCTTATTCGCGGTGCGGCTCTCCATCGTGATTATTGGCATCATCGCGCTGGCGAGCTTATATGCGTTGGCCTACCGGTTATATGGGCGTTTTGCGGCGCTGCTCGCGGTCGTCTTCATTGTGGTACTGCCGCCGTTGGATACCACTTCAACCTTCATCATGCTCACACGCCAATTTTTGGGGGAAGTTCCAGCCGTCCTGTGCATCAGCCTCGGTTTTCACATCCTTCTGACCGCCGAAAACCGCTGGCAGCGCTGGGGAGTCGTCGGCCTCTGCTGGGGAATCGCGATTATCCTGAAGTCGCAGGTTCTGGTTGTGCTGTCGGTTTCCGTCGGGTTATGGACGGTCTACCGCTTGTTGTCGCGCAAAGAGGACGGCTTGTATTGGCTGCTGCTGGCCGCGTCGATGGTCATCCTTTATGGCTGTGATACGCTGTGGCGTACCCAGATGGCGGGCGCGGCAGTCGAGAGCAACTTAGCGATTTTGCGCGAGGGCATTCGCATTCACATCCTGCCGTTCCGCATCTACCGCAATTTGCGCGACGATGGTGTCCTGCTGCGGCTCGGAATCAGTATGCTGGCGCTCGGCGGATTATGGGCGGCGCGGCACCGTGTCCCGCGTATACCGATTATCGCTTCACCGACAACCGCCAAATTCCGCGCCGAAAACTTCATGAGCTTCTTCGTCATCCTGTGGATGATCTGGTATAGCGCGATCTCGATTGGCTGGACGCGCTACGCCTTTGTGGGTCTGATCTTCACGCTGGTGATCTTAGCGGGGGTGGTGACGGCTGTACTCAAGCACTACCGTTTTAGCCTCGGCACCCCTACCCGTGCTTTACTCGTGGGCGTGGCGCTGGTCGCAGCTTACGGGTTCAACTTGGGGGTCCTCACGAAAACGCAGGGCGACAACTTCTTCCAAATGGTGAGTGACCTCAAAACCCACATTTCGCCGACGGCACGCATCGTCTCGATGGAGTGGGCGATGGATAACTTCGTCCCGCAGCAGTTCGTGTACCCGACCACGCATACCATCAACGTCATTACCGAAAATGCTTTTATAAGGCGGAACCGCAATTACGGGTTTAACAGCTTAACCGCCTGCCCCGAATACATCTTACTCGGTTCACTCACGCTTGACCGTACCTTAATGCGCTCGGCGTTGGAACTGGCCGAACCGGATGCGGTATATGAGCATGGCATCTACCAGCTTTATACCGTCAATCCACTGCTCTTACCGGCAAGCTGCCGCGCGAAAACATCCGCATCGGCTGCGGAGTCATAATCGCTGTTCGATGGTGGTTGTGAGATAAATGGCGACGAGTCGGCTGTCCTTATGACACGTCGTCCGGCACGGGGCGGATCGGCTTGGTGTCTTCCTCATCCAGCAGCGGCTCGGTCAGCATCGTGCTCCAATTAAACACAGTCGGTTTGCGCGGCTCGGAGGATGGCTCCGGCTTGGGGCGAACGGGAGGGCGTTCCGGTGCTGCGTTCGATGGAGGTGCAATAAGCGCGGTTGGTTTTTCCGGTGTGGGTGCGGGTGGCGCAGCCGGTGTCCGGTCGGCTTCGGGCAGCGGGAGTTGAACAGCAGCCAACGCCTCAGGGGTGGCGATGCGTTCCAGCGCGGCCTTCGCGACGCGCCGTACCCCTTCAATCGGGTCACGCAATGCTCTAAGCAGCGGTTCGACTGCCCAATCGGCTTCGAACTGTCCAAGAATACTGGCCGCGTTACGCCGCACCATCCACTTTTCGCTGCGGAGTGCCGCCAGCAGCGTAATCTCCGCAGGGGCGCTTTGCAGTTTAAGCAGCGCTTCGGCAACCGCGAGACGCACACGCGCCGAGAGTTTGCGGTTGTTAAAGGTCATCAATAACGCTTCAATGGTCAGCTTTTCGCGGCTGTCGCCCAATTCTTGCGCGGCACGGATGGCTTGCTCGGTATGTCCGGCGCTCAACCGTGCGATTAAGCGTACCACGTTGCGGTTTTCGGTTGAGGGTGTGTCGGTTTCAGCGGTGCGGTTCGCAAACAGCAGTTCAAGCGTCGTCACCAACACTTCACGCACGTCAGGCTCACTTTCGCGCATGAGGGCATCTTGCAAAGCGGGGATTGCGGTCGGCGAAGCTAAGGTGCGTAAGGCAGTCGCCGCTGCCCGTCGGGTGAGCGGATTTGCATCACTAAGCATATTCATTAAGCCGCGTACATCAGCTTGTGTCTGCATACGCCAGACTTCAAAATTGAAATCTTTCACTGCCTTAACGATTTCCCCATCCTATTTTAAAGGTATTGTAACACGAATACCTTGCACTAAAATCTCAGAAGTTGATAAGTCGCATAGGAAATTAGTCTTTCCAACCGCGCAATCGCCGATCAATTGCATCAGGATTACGATTGTAAAAAGAGAGTCCTATAATCAACCAATCTTTCATCTTCACTTGACCATCTATCCACCCTGCTTCATAATAATAAATATATAGCAAATGCTTGATAGAGGAGACCTCTAACAGGATGTCTAAAATTCTCTATGTAGAAGACAATCCGCAGAATATGCGCTTGGTTCGCAAGATTCTCGTCGCTGCGGGCTACGAGGTGATCGAAGCGACCAACGGTTTAGCGGGGATTGCTTCTGCTGAACGCGACAAACCAGACCTCATTCTGATGGATGTTAACCTTCCCGATATTAACGGCCTTGAGGCCACATCGCGCTTGAAGGCCATGCCGCCGGATGTCTCCGAAATTCCGATAATTGCGCTGACCGCGAACGCCATGCACGGCGACCGTGAAAACTGCATCGCGGCGGGCTGCGACGGCTACCTTGCCAAGCCGGTGATGAAGAATGAACTGCTCAATACAGTCGCGCTGTTCTTGAAGCAAGTTTCGTCACCGAAAGCGACCAGTGAAGTGCCGTCTACCCCGAATGTACCCCTGACTAACGGCACACCGCCGGTTGCAACGGCGACACTCGAACCGCCCAAGGAAGAGCCGCATACGCCGGATGCGTCCCCGTCGAACGGTACATCAGCGGCTGCTTCCGAACCCCCGAAACAGGAACCTAACGGAATGCCGAAACCGGTCAGTAACCCGTCAAATAACAACTCATCGCAAGCTCGATAAGTTAAAAAGAGAAACAAAAAGGACATTGATGCACAATGTCCTTTTCATTTCTATCAAGGTTAGTGAACCTATCTGAAAAATTATTTTAGTATCGGACGGCATCTGCGTAGCGTGCCGTCCCTACAAAAATGCGAAATTCAAAGGCTCTGTTCTGAATTTTGATGTAGGGGCGCACTGTCTCGCGTTCGCCATGACCGCCGTTTATAATTCTTCTTGCAACTGTACCAGCTTCATCAGCGGGGCGAGCTTCTCGTCACCGGTGCCGGGGTTCAGCACCAAACCGCCGCGTTCCACATCGCTAAAATTGTAATAGGTGTTGATGTTGGCCGCGAAGCGCCGCATCACCTCGTCGCGTACGGTGTCGCCCTTTTCCGGCTGCGTAAAAATGACGAACTCGTCACCCAGCACGCCGATGAAGTCGTCATTCGTTCCGGCAGCCGTTACCGCCTCGCGCATCACCCGCGCCGTAAACGCGAAAACCTCATTCCCCGCGAGGAAGCCGTAAACCTCACAGTACGCCTTGAAACCCTTCACAATGAAGCGCAAATCGGTATAAGCGATTGCGCCCTGTTCGCGCTGCTCAAGTTCTTCTTCCACCAGCGCAGCCGTCGGCAGGCCGGTACGGTGTTCGTGCAAACTTTCCTGTGTCGCCCGCCGGATGACACTGCTAATCCGCAGGCGCAGTTCTTCCACGTCGAACGGCTTGGTCACATAATCATCCGCGCCCAGTTCTAACCCTTTGACCTTGTTGGCGCGTTCATCACGCTGGGTCAGGAATATGATGGGGATATAACGGGTCAGCGAGGTTTGGCGCAAGCGGCGGCAGGTTTCGTAACCGTCGATGTCCGGCATCATAATGTCGAGCAGGATGACCTGCGGATACTTACTCCGCGCCATCTCAATGCCCAGTTCGCCACTATCAGCGTGGAAAACCTGATAGTCTTGATCGGCGAAATACATCATCAGCATTTCGGCTAAGTCAAAATCATCTTCAATTAATAGCAGCCGAGTCTCTGGCATACTCATCAGCCTCTATCAGCGTTCATAATCAGGATAGCAAAGAGCTTATTCGTCGCCTAAAACAGCGCTCACGAGGAATTGATCCCCTAAGGAATCAGATGCGTTGCGAACAACGTCTTCCGGCGAGAGGGGCGTAGCCGCTTTATCAGCACGCAGCACATTTTTCAACGGCAGCACCGAAGCCGTTGGCGCGATATGCGAGGTGTCGATCTCTTTCAAACGTTCGAAGTATTGCAGGATGTTTGATAGCTGCCCTGCGTATAAACTGATTTCGGCATCCGTTAAATCCAGCTTCGCCAATTCAGCGATACGCCGGACTTCATCATGTGAAAGTTCCATAAGCTGCACACCTTCAAGCAAAATGTTCCGTAATGTCTACATGATAGCACACCAGCGAAAACCAAACCAAACCTAAAGGGACATATTAAAATTTCGATATAACAAAAAACCAAAAAGGCTCTAGAATGGTAAGAGAACTAAATTCTCTTGGCGCTGGCACTGCCGCCGACGTGATGCGCCCAAAGCACGAAACCTATGCCCACTCGACAACTTATTCCGCACCTCGACATTATTGCCGCCGCGCGTAAACATTACGTGCGCGAACGAAAAGCCCAGACTCCGATTGAGGCTGTACGCGCCTTAGCCAGTATGCAAAAGCGTCCGCTTCCGGTTTTGACAGGGGTTGCGACCAGCGAACAACCCGCCGTGACGTTGATCGCTCAAATCCGCGCCACCAGCAACGACACGACGCAAATCGAGGTGCTTGCTCGTGATCTAGCGGCGGTTGGTGTCGACGCGCTGGCGCTTTTTACCGACAACGGCTTAGACCCGCATGGGCTAGACGATCTGGTCGCTTTGACGCGCACCGTCAACTTGCCGGTCATCGGGCAGGATGTCATCGTCGATGAATATCAGATTGTCGAAGCCCGCGCCGCCGGAGCCTCGGCACTCGTACTTCGCACATCCGCGCTCGACAAGAACCTGCTGCGAACCCTTGTTTCGACTACCCAGCGCAACCGCATGACCGCAATTGTCGAGACGAACAGTGTTGATGAGATTATCCACGCGGTTGGCCTCAGCCCGTACGTCATCGCCATCAGCCAGATTGATGCGTGGACAGGCGCACCCGTCAAAACGCCCGCCGCCGAACTCCGCGCCCATATTCCAGCAGGCACACGGGCGATGCTGGCGGAAAGTTTGGGTACATTGGAGGAGATTCAAGCCGCCGTCAATTTACAGGTGGATGCGGTCATCGTCGAACCCGAACTGATCTTAAACGCCGTCGCCTTCGCGCAAATCCACCAGATGTTGCAGCGCTCATCATGACCGACGCACCCCAACCCACACCCGACATCGAAGGTGCGATTGGTCTCCTCAGCAGCCCTGATCCGCAGCTCCGCCAGTTCGTCGCTTACTTGTTAGGGCAGGCGGGGGATTCGCGTGCCATCGAGCCGCTGATCGACGCGCTGCAAGATGAGCATGTCGGTGTGCGCGGGGCAGCCGCCAACGCGCTGGGCAACATCGGCGATCCGGCAGCCGTACCCTATTTGATTCCATTGCTCCGCCACACGAACCCGCAGTTGGTGGTATGGGCGGCATTCGCGCTCACTCGCTTGGGTCGCGACAGTTTTGACGTGCTGGAAAACATGATGCAGGTCGATGATGTGGATGTGCGGCGCAGCACGATACTCGCCTTTCAGCAGTTGGGCGACCAGCGTGCCATCCCGCTGCTGCTAACGGTCACGCAAGACGACGCAAAGCGCTTTTCCGCCGACAGCACCCTCGGCGAGGCGGCACTGCGGGCGCTGGAACATCTCGGTTACAACGTCGGCAAACTCCCGCCATAACCCTTCCCTGAATCCCCCCTAAAGTACGGTTTGATAAATGGCACGATTCCTTAGTCTACGTTAAGATTACAGGACTTCGAGTCTTACTCCACAACTCAAGTGGTCGTTCGCCAAAATATTCTCGTGGGATGCGTTTAGTTGGGGGCCGCCTTGAAACGTCTAGTCCTATTATTGATAACCCTTTTGATGGGTATTCCGGTCGCCTTTGTCGCGATGCAAGATGTCAGCGCACCATTAGGTTTACAAATTACCGGTGTGAACGATACGGCTTACCCGACCGTGATCGTCTACGCGAACGTGTTTGATCGCGTCGGCCAGCCCGTACTCGGTTTAGGGATTGATGACTTCACCGTCGTCGGTGATCTGACCGACAATATGGAAATCGTGAAGGTTGAAAACGTCACGGACGACAGCCTTGCGTTCTCGGTCGTGCTGGCAATTGATACCAGCGGCAGTATGACCGGCTCGCCGATTGAAAACACGATCATCGCCGCGAAAAGTTTTATTAACAACATTGGCCCCAATGATCCGGTTGCCATTGTGACCTTTGATAATAATGCGCGTTTGGTTCAAGATTTCACCACCGATAAAGCCTTACTCAATCAGACGATTGACACCCTGCGTTACGGCGGCGAAACCGCACTCTATGACGGCAGCCTGCTGGCGGTCACCACGGCAGCCAACTCACCCGTGACGCGCCGCGCCGTCATCATCCTGAGCGATGGGCAGGAATACCGTGCCAGTGAATCCGCTCGTGAGGCCGCGCTTGATGAAGCGCTGCGAATCGGTGTTCCCGTTTACACAATCGGCGAGGGCTTCGGCTTTGATCGCAGCTTTATGGAAGGACTGGCTCAAGGGACGAGCGCCCAATTCTACGAGTCGCCCAACCCCGAACAACTCAACGAAATCTATAACACGCTGGCGAGCATCCTCCGCAGCCAGTACATCATCACCCTGACCAGCGATCTGCCGGGGGATGGTCAAACCTACGACTTGAATTTGGAAGTGACCAACACGGATGAAGCGACCGCATCCGCCACCTCGCCTTTCCGTGCGCGTATCTACGAACCGATTATCACGCTCAATCTGCCCACCGGGTCCATCGCCGAAGTGACCACAATCACGCCTAATGTAGCCAGCGATGATGGCATTACGTCCGCCACCTACCAGATCAACGACGGCGAAACCATCGCGATTGAAGACCCCTACGAGTTCACCATCGACCCGCTCACGCTGAGTTCCGGCGAAAATACCGTCACCTTCTCGGCGACCGATACCACTGGCGACACCACCACCACCACCGGCACCTTCCTCGTCGCGCCCAAGCCGCCAACGGTCACGATCAACGGCCTCGGTGACGGCAATGTTATAAGTACCCGTACCAACGTCGACATCACCGGCACTGCGGTTGAAGGCACCGTTCAAGGCTTGATTATCAAGGTGAACGACGCGGTGGTTGCCAGCGCCCAGAATAAGGCCAGCACCTCCATCACCCTCGACCCCGAAACGCTGCCCCCCGGCGAGAACACGTTCACGGCAATTGTCCGCGACTCGGTCGGTGGTCGTGTCGAGCAAACGCTGACCTTCACCGTTCCGGTACTGCCGCCCACCATCAGCATCAATGGCGTGACACCGGGCGAAACCATTATTGAAAACCGCACCATTGACATCGCCGTCAGCAGCCCGCAAACACCGCTGACACAGGTCGTCTATAAGATCGACGGCGTGGAAATCGCCACCCAGACCGAAGAACCCTTTACGCTGGAACTGGACGTTGAAAGCGTCGGTGTCGGCAGCCATATCCTGAGCGTCGAGGCGACCAACGAGGGCGGCGAAAGCGCCAGCGCGGATGTGGCCTTCGTCATCGCCGCGCCGACCGCTACACCCACAGCGACCTCGACAAATACCAACACACCCATTCCGCCGACCGCGACGGATACCGATGTGCCGCCGACGAACACCGCCGCGCCGCCCACCGCGACGGATACCGATGTGCCGGCAACCGCCACCAATACAAGTGCGCCAGCGACCAACACCGACGTTCCGGCGACGGTGGACACCAGCGCCACCAGTGCGGCACAAGCCAACATCGCGACCAGTGATGCCTCAACCGCTGTAGCGGCTGCCGCGACCGATACTGATGTACCGGTGACGAATACCACCGCACCGACCAATACCACAGCACCGACCAATACCACAGCACCGACCAATACCACCGCGCCAACGGATACCGGCGTGCCGCCGACCAGCACCAACACGGCAGAACCAACCGACACCGACGTGCCGCCGACCTCCACCAGCACCAACACGGCAGAACCGACCGACACCGACGTGCCGCCGACCACCACGTCGACCGCGACCACCGAGGCCACGCAGGAAGTAACCGCTGAGGTTACAGAAGCCGCAACTGAAGAAACCACTGCGGAAGCCACAGAAGCCTCTACCGAAGAAGCGACTGCCGAAGTGACCGAGGCTGCGACCGCTGAAGAAACGGCTGACAGCACTAATGTGGCGGCGGCTGCCACTAACACCACCGAGGCGACCACAACCGAAGAAGCGACCGAAGAAGCCACCAGCCAAGCGACCGGCGCACCAACCTTCACGCCCATCCCCCTGACGGCGGAAAGCCAGGCATCAGCGGGGCAAACCCAGAGTCCGCTGCTGATCGGCGCAGTCTGCTTACTCGGCTTGCTGCTGCTGGCGATTGTTTACTGGTTCGCCGCCCGCCGTAACAAACGCTAATCTTGTGTCGGGGCTTGCCGCTGGTAAGCCCCGACCTCGCAACACGTTTTATCATCTTTAACGAAACCTGATTTCCCGATTCCAGTTATTCCTACTGTGATATTCCATGACTGGATGGGTAAAAATAGGCCAATTGGCTGCTCTCGCTCAAAATCACTCGTGCTAGGATGATCGGCAGTCATAGCGTGAAAGCAGGTGAATTGTGAGTCCACTGGATCAGCTTCAACCGAACTCGATTGTGAAGGAACATGGAGTCACCGTTTTTTATTGTGGTGTAAAGCCCCAAGCCATGCACCGTCTGCCTGCCAACAGTGAGTTTACGCTGATCTTTTCCCCATCTGACGTGCAAGGGTGGGAAGCAGTGCGCTATCGCATCCCCGGCGACAAAAAAGGCTATTACGTGGTTGACCGCCACAGCCTGCTGCCGGACGAAATCACCTACTTCGAAACCTTCCTACCCTAAAGTACAGGCCATTTGGTTCGACATGCCCCCTGTTTCGATGTATGCTGATGGCAGCATTCTCGTCCGAGAGTGCTAACCCCGGTTCAGTAATGGAATAGGGAGAATGGACAGTATGTTTACCGACATTGGTCAAATCACTGACGCACTGAACAAACAGCAGTACATATCGACTGATGAAATTTCGACGGTCATGTTCTTGGCCGATAAGCTGGAAAAGCCGATTTTGTCCGAAGGGCCAGCCGGTGTAGGCAAGACCGAACTCGCCAAAGCATGGGCGAACGCCAACGGACGCAAACTCATCCGCCTCCAGTGTTACGAAGGCTTGGACGAAAGTAAAGCACTCTATGAGTGGGAATACGCCAAGCAGATGCTCTACACGCAGCTCCTGCGCGACAAACTCAGCGAAGTGTTGGCGACCGCCAACAGCCTCGGTGAAGCCGCTGACCGCTTAGGCGAGGAAGAAAACGTCTTTTTCTCGCAGCGTTTCCTGCTGGCGCGGCCTTTGCTCCAAGCCATCACCTCACCCGAACCCGTCGTCCTGCTCATTGACGAAATCGACCGCGCGGATGCCGAGTTCGAAGCCTTCTTGCTCGAAATCCTCAGCGACTTTCAGGTGTCCGTTCCCGAACTGGGGACGATCACCGCGAAGATCAAGCCGACCGTGATCCTCACCAGCAACAACACGCGCGAACTTTCCGAGGCGCTCAAACGCCGCTGCCTGTACCTGTTCATCGACTACCCCAGCCACGACTCCGAACTGCGGATCGTCAAGCTGCGCGTGCCGGAACTCAACGCGCGGCTGGCACAGCAAGCGGTCGATGTGGTGCAGCAGCTCCGGCAGATGGACTTGAAGAAGAACCCCAGCGTCTCCGAGACGATTGATTGGGCGAAGTCGCTGGTGATGCTCAATGCGGACAGCCTCGACAAGCAAACACTGGAAACCACGCTCACGGTCCTGCTCAAGCACGAAAGCGATGTGCAGAAGGCCAAGCGGGCGCTCGCTGCGGGCGGCTCCGGCGGGCATCCGCTCAACCGCCGCGGTAACGGGGATGACCGCCGTGGGGACGATCTACGCGGGGGTGGTCGGCGCGGCTGGCCGAATTAGTCTTATCGGTTGATTGAGCCTAAAAAAGCGGGAGGCGACTTCCGCTTTTTTGTTGGGCGCACTTTTACCTCGAAGCCGTCCTCCACCGCTGCTAGGGCTAAACCCGGCTACAACGGGCGTGCGGGGAAAGCGATCTTCAAATCCAGTTCCTCGAAGATTTGCATAATCTCCAAATTGATCTGCTCGCGCTCGGCGGTAAACTCGCCCCAATCCGAGAGGTTGACGTAACACCGCACCAAAATCTCGAAGCCGAAGTCACCAAAGTTGATGAAGTGGACGACGATAGAGTCATCCTGAACCTTCTCATGCGCCGCCAGCATCGCACGGATGCGTGACATCACCTCGATAATGTCCTGCCGCGAGGCCGTATAGGTGATACGCAAGGTGGTGTTGTACCAGCGTTTGCTCAGGCGTGACCAATTGAGTATCGGGGCGGAAGCGAGTTTGCTGTTGGGAATCGTGACATACGATTGGTCAGGCTGGCGCAGCCGCGTCGAGCGCACGCCCACATGCTCAACCGTCCCCTCCACATCCGCCGCCTTAATGAACTCGCCCACCATGAACGGCTGGTCACCGACGATGGTCGTGAAGCCAAATAGGTTTTCGACCGTATCCTTCGCCGCCAGCGAAAATGCCAAACCACCCAAGCCTAACCCCGCCACCAAGCCGCTGACATCATAACCCCACTCTTGAATGATGATGACAATCGCCACCGCGATCAGCACCAGTTTAACAGCCGTGCGGGCAAAGGGCAGCAAACGTTCGTTGACGGTTAAGCCTGTTAAACCAAACAAACGCGGGCTGGACGGCGCGAGTGCATCGACGATTTGGTAAGTTGCCATCAGCACAGCGATGATGATGAACATCCGCGCAAGGTGAATGACGAACACCGAAGTTGATGCATCAACATTCAAGATTTCCGCGCCGATGATTAACCCCAGCGCGATAATAATCAGCCGTGCGGGAACCGTGATAATCGTCAGCAGTACGTCATCCCAACCGGAATTGGTGCGTTTCGCCAATCCTCGCAGCGGCATGACCACCAGCCCCGCCAACAAGCGCCGCAGCAGCCAGAACAGCACAAAGACCAATATCGCCAGCAGGACACGGGTAATGTTGTTACGGACGGTCGGGGGAAGGTCGTGCCAGAATGTCGTGATTGCTTCCATCGGTTCTCCCTTCGTATGTCAGTTCTATATAATCGAGTAAAGGGATAATTTGTTTACTCAAAAACTATACCACAAACCTCCAACCTTCTCGGCTCTTGAAATCGATCCAAATAAAAAACAAGAGGCCGGTCTTTCAACCAGCCTCTCATTTAAACATCGCTTACGGTTCAGCAGCTCGATTGTGCAAAACAGCCGCCTTACCGAACGAGATACTTGGAGTTAGCCTGAAACCTGTCCACGTACTGCGCCGTCCGGGAAATCCGACGTGTGGACGTTCACATAGAAGCCAGCGGGGTTGCTCGCAATTTCTTGCAGCAGTGCCGCGTCAGCTAGCACGCAGCTCGCCGCGTTACCGCTGGCATCCGGCACGACATCAAACGGCACGACCACCGGGCCAGACTCACCCGCCGCGCCACGGTGAATGTGAGCCGCAGCCGCCGGAAGGGTGATATTCTGGACGCTCAGGTTATAGCACACCTGACCGTTACTCATATCAAGCGTAACAGCCGCCATACCGGTACCATCTTCATCGCCGGGACCGGGAACTTCGTTCGTACCAGCAAGTGCCGTGCCAAAGTTCATCGTTTCGCCAGCAGGGGCAGCGCTTGTGTCACCACCGGTCGAGGCATCAGCCGTTGCTTCCGCACCCGTACCGGAACCCATCATGCCCATTTGCATGTCTTGGAAGGCCAAAATGCTGTAGAACCGGTTGAGCTGCGACCGTAGCATGGTACACGATGCATCTTCATCCGCGACGGCTGCCGCGCTCAACATTGTCATGCTGCTCATATCGGTGCCTTCAGGAACCATCGACGACATTTGTTCCATCAACGCCGCGTCATCCATCGCCATCATATCGGCGGTCGATTGGATCTGTTCCTGTGTCATCATGGTCGGCGGGGTCGTCATCATCGACGCGCCAAACAGCGGCGCATACTGGCCTTTGTCGAAGGTCGTCAGATCAAGCATTGAGTCACCGGTCATCATGCTCGATACGCCACCAAAACCGAAGTAACGCTCGGCGATATACAGGTTCAAAATCAGGTCAGAGTCGCAGGTCACGCCCATAGCGTGATCCATCGGCATCTGTGTCGCATCACCGGCCATATCGGCGGTTGCTTCCGCCATCGAACCATCCATTGTCGGCTGCGCTGCTGGATCAATGGTCGCTTCCATCGCCGGATCGGTGGTGGGTTCTGCCGGAACGGGTGTAGCATCCTGTGCGCTGACCAATACTGCGCTGAATACCACGGCGGAAAGTGCCACCACACCCAGCAAATGTGTAAATCTACGCATCATCAGGTCTCCTCTAATGCCTCAACGGTTGTCCAGAAGTGGACATCTCTCATCATAAGTCGGCTAGAGGTCACCAACATCGGCGTTATGGCTTAATCTGTTATAGGTCTGGAATGATCCTTTAGAACTAGTCAAAACAGGAAGAAAGTAGAATAATCTGAGAGCCTATCTAAAATGACTTTAATATCGGACGGCATCTGCGTAGCGTGCCGTCCCTACAAAAATGCGAAATTCAAGGGCTTTGTTCTGAATTTTTGATGTAGGGACGCGATATATCGCGTCCGCGCCACCCACCATCCTCATCACTACGATTGTAGGGCGGAGGCGTGCCTCCGCCGTGCCACCAACCGCACCTCTATAACCACACCTGTAGGGGCGCAAGCCTTGCGCCCGTTGCCTAACCAACCCCATCACCACACCTTCGTCAAATACGCGCCGTCTTTCCCGTTAATCGATAATCGCTGTTGAATTCATACTCAACAAAGTCTTCACATATAAGTTCATATTGATCATCAGTCTTGCGAACACCCACGAAATAACATTGAAAGATGACAAGCGTAGTAAGAAACTCGACGTTCTCTATAAGAAACGGCAGTGACATGAATAAACATTCCTCAGAAGCGCTGTAAACCATAGCGACCGTTGAGTAGGAACCTAACCGCGAAGAGTTGATAAACTTTTTAATCTCATGATTTGAAGACAATAAGTCGATCCGCTGGATATCACGAACTTGTTCCCAAATAATATGACTACCAATCCAAGGATATGCTTCGCTAACATAATCGTTGAATTTATTGCTACTCTCCACATCACCTAATTGAATATCGCCGCTGCTTAGATAGGCTTCGATACGTTTGAGAATAATTTCTTTCATTTAGTGCTCGTTTCATTGGCTTGTCTCAATATATTTTAGAGCATATTATGAACGGATCGTCGGTGCGCGCGCTTTGCCTTTAACTTTCAACTTGCCACTTCAAACTTGAAACTATTATTTCCTACGTTTGAATTAGGTTTGTCGGCAAACCGTTTACAAACCTTCCACCAACCTCATGCCGCCAATCCTCCCCTGTAAAGTTAGTGTCACCACCGCTTAAAAGCGACCAAATGTTCTGACAAATGTTCACCCTTTCATCCCCAACCTCTGCTATCCTGTTCATAGGAGCGACCACATCTTACTCCCCTCTCCTAGCTGTACTCAGCGGTCGGGAGAGGGCTGACGGTGGAGCGAGCCTGCGAGCGTACCGTCGTGGGGTGAGGGCTTTCCCACACGCATCTTAACAACCGCATCCATCCAATCTGCACATGGCAGCCCACTGCCGCCAATTTTGCCAACTGACAACTCTGACACTGACGACACTGACGACATTACCGACACAAAACACGCTTATGGCGACGACTTCGCCGCCACCGCCGACATAAAATGCACAGTGAAAGTGACGAAAATGAAGAATTTTGTGACCGAAGGAAATCCTTTAGGGAGAAGTTTTGGCAATTCGCTCTCGTACAGCCGCCGTCAAAATCATGTTGTAACAACAGCATCAACAGCATCAACTGCAACATTTCGGATATTTTCAACATTTTGAACGTTTCACTGTGAACTGAATTGGCGCTATACCGCCGCCGCCGCCGCCAACACCGCCACAAACTCGTATTGGTCTTAATCTGGATACTGGCGACTGGTAGCTGACGACTAACAACAAAAAGAGCGCAGCCTCTCGCCCACGCTCTTCTCTCTTAAAACTTAAAACTTGCTACTTGAAACTACTAGCTAATTCGCCCGTATCCAGACGCGCATTTCGCCCTCGGCACGGTTCGCCCACAGGAAGTAGGGAATCGCCGTGACGGTGACCGGCTTCTCGGCGACGGCCTGCGCCGACTGTGCCTGATACAAGCCGCCCTTCCACGCGCTCGGCTCGACGCGCTGCCCCTCAGCCTTAATGACCGTCACGCCACCCAACAGGTTCGGGTCGAATTCGGCGGTCAACTTGGCATCGTTCGGGATGACCACGTTGGCGAGGTTCGCGCCGTTGTCGGCTTCCTCGAGGCAGTAAACCACCGGCCCACGCTGCAAGGCGACGTTACCCGCGTCGTGGCGGATGCGCGGGTGCGGCATGACGCGCTCAATCGGCATGGCGAGGTCGAGGCTGATCCGGTCGCCGGCTGCCCATTCGCGGTCAATCACCACGTAACCCTTCACGGGGGTGCTGGTGACCTTTTCGCCGTTTACCGACACGCTGTACTCACGGCACCACGCGGGAACACGCAGCGCGACCTTGAAGCGTCCGGCTTGTTCCGGCTCAACCTTCACACCTACCGCGCCTTCCCACGGGTAGTTGGTTTCCTGTGTGACCTTCACCGACCGACCGTTGACATCCAGCGTGGCGTGGTTGGCGGCGTACAGATGGACGTAAAGCGTATCGCCGTCCGTCGAGTAAATGTACTGGCCGAGGCTGGCGACCAGACGGGCGAGGTTCGGCGGGCAGCAGGAGCAGTCGAACCATTCCGAACGGCGGTAATACTTCTCACCGATGATGCCGCTCCAGTTGCCGTGCGGGGTCACATTCGGGTAAGCCGCCAGCGGGTTGGCGTAGAAGAAGGTGCTGCCCTCGTGCGAAACGCCGCTGATGACGTTGTTGTACAGCGCCCGTTCCAGCGTGTCGATGTACTTGCTGTCGGGGTCGAGGCGGAACATGCGCCATGCCCAGAACACGAGCGCAATCGCCGCGCAGGTTTCGGCATAGGCGGTTTCGTTCGGCAGGTCGTAAGGCACGGTGAAGCCTTCGTTGGCGTGGGCTGGCCCCAAGCCGCCGGTGATGTACAGGTGATGCTCGTTCAGGTCATCCCAGATGGCGAGGCAGGCTTTCTTGAGGGCTTCGTCATCGGTTTCGAGGGCAATATCCGCCATGCCGGAGTACAGGTAGGCCGCGCGTACCGAGTGACCGGTGGCGATGTCCTGTTCGCGGACAGGCTTATGCGCCTGACAGTAGCGGTAGGTTTTCGCCCAGTACTGCTTGGGGTCTTCGCCGCGGGCAATCGCTTCGAGGTCGAAGTACTGCGGTTCTTGGCCGCGTTCGTCCACGAAGTACTTCGAGAGCTTCAGGTAGCGTTCGTTGCCGGTGGCATGGTACAGTCGCACGAGCGCCAGTTCGACTTCGGGATGCCCATCGTAACCACGCTTTTGTCCTTCGTTGGGGCCAAACAGCGAGTCGATGTAATCGGCATAGCGTGACATCACATCCAGCAGCTTACGTTTGCCGGTCGCTTCGTAGTAGGCCACCGCCGCTTCGATCAAATGCCCCGCATCGTAGAACTCGTGCCAGTCGCGCAGGTTCTTGAGTTTGTTTTCCGGCTCGACTGCCGTGAAGAAGATA
Source organism: Chloroflexota bacterium (assembly GCA_020161935.1). Lineage (GTDB taxonomy): Bacteria > Chloroflexota > Anaerolineae > Aggregatilineales > Phototrophicaceae > CFX2. Next base: position 354,484 of record JAIUNI010000004.1, on the reverse strand, counting down.
TTCAGGTAACCGTCCGGCTGCTGCGCCTTCTCGATCAGGTCGATCACATGGTCGGCGACGGCTTCCAGTTCGGGGTCGGGGTGGGTGGTCAGGCTGTAGGCCATCGCCTCGATCCACTTACCGTTATCCGAGTCCCAGAAGATATGCGGCTTGGGCTGTCCGGGCTGCCAATCCAGCTTCCACGCATCCACACGCCCCGTTTTTTCCATCTGATGTTGGATGGCGGGGAGGGTGTGTTCGCGGTTGGTGAGCTGGCGGTCGGCCCAGAAGCCTTTGTCAATGACGACATCTTTTAAAGAAATAGGTTTGTTTTGGGTGGACAAGATAATCCTCTATACAATACTCAAATGGTACTTTTGTGACCTGTAGTGTATGCCAAACGCCCCTTTTTTCGCCAGCGTTCCAGCCGTAAAATGGGAGGATAAAACCGACTTGTTGAGAAATAGCCTATGAGCAACCAGCCGAGTATCCTGCACCTGAATATGATAAGCCCGATCAAAGCGCAGAACGCGGGCTTATTTGTCTCGCGGGGGTTGGCACGGCACCCCACCCGCACCATCGACTCGCATGAGCTGATCTTTGTCAAAGAGGGCTGCCTGAGCATCCACGAGGAAGACCGCGACTTCGAAGTCCACGCGGGGCAGACGCTGCACCTGTGGCCGGGGCGGGTACACGGCGGCACACGCCCGATGCCCAGCGACCTACGTTTCTACTGGGTACACTTCACGCTGGACGAGAGTATGGCGGATGACCAACCGGACGCGAACAGCCCCTACATCCCCTTCCTGCGGATGCCCCAGCACAAGATTATCAACCAACCGGAGCGGATTGAGCGCCTGTTCCGCATTTTCCTCGACGACCAAGAAACCGGTGCGTTACACGCCTACGCTGCGAACCTGCTGGTGACGCTGATGCTGGTGGAAGTGGTGCGCTCGCGCGAACCGGCGATGGTGGATGAAAGCGACCTCAAGACGCTGGCGACGTGGGCGAACACCTACATCCGCCTGAACTACGACCGCCCGATCACGACGGGAAAGATCGCCTACGAACTCGGCTACAACCCCGACTACCTCGGCCGCATCTACCGGCAGGTGTACAACTGCACGCTGACGGAGGCCATCCAGAAGCGGCGCATTCATGTGGCGTGCCACTACCTGCTCGACAGCGAAATGACGGTGGAGCAGATCGCGGATAAGTGCGGCTTCAGCGAACCAGATTACTTCCGGCGTATCTTCCGCCGCCACATGCAGATGTCACCGATCACCTACCGTAAGCAGTACGCGCACATGAAGATCAATACGCATTAGGTACACAAACCAAACACGCGCGAATGACTTGGTTTGCTGCGCCCAAGCCATTTGCTATAATGAGGTAATGGATTTTACATTTTTGCCCCACGCGATTGAGGAAATGCAAGAACGCGAAATACCGCTTCAAGTGGTATTAGAGGTTCTTCATCATCCCCAAGAAATCACGGCTGCCAAAAAAGGACGCAGTGCCTATCAAAGCGTGGTTGAAATTAATGGCAAGCCCTATATCGTCAGGGTCATTGTAGAACCCAACGGTGAAGTTGTAACACTTTACCGTTCCAGTAAGGTAAGTAAGTATCAGGGTGAAAGTCATGAAGAGAACACCGATTGAATATGATGCCCAAAGCGATACGCTGCAAATTTACCTCTCCGATGCACCGATTGAGGAAAGTTCTGAACTGCAACCGGGCTTGATCGTAGATTATGACGCGGCAGGTAACATTGTGGGGATTGAACTGCTCGATGCGTCTGAAATCGTAAAACAGACTCCTGAGCCTGTCGCCGTTGGTAAATAGTTATTCCTATAAGCGTCTACCCCTTCCGCCGCCACATGCAGATGTCACCGATCACCTACCGTAAGCAGTACGCGCACATGAAGATTAATACGCATTAGGTATGTAGCTTATGTGAGGCTGTACTTTACAAAGTGGATACGTCTTGGAGTGTTCCGGTGAGGTATTCTTGGTGGGCTTCGTCAGCCATTTCACGAAGCAAATCATGTGAGGCCGCAAACTGAGCATCCCAGAGCTGATCGTGGATGAGCGTCGGGATGGCGTTTTCCAAGTCAAGTCCCTGCGCGGCAGCGAACGACTGTAAGCGTTGGTATTCCTCATCGGTCAGATGCGCGGTAATTTGATGTTCTCGTACCGGTGTCGTCATCATATCCTCCCGATGCTACCTGAGGCGCATTATAGCATGTTTTCGCACGTCCTTTTCGTAACGGTGACAACCCGCCCAATCTCGAACAACTTCTAGTTATACTTTTGCCTTAAAGGTTGACAAACAGGATTGATTGGGCTAGTCTATCCATAGTAGATATATCCATCATGGATATGAGGAGTTCATTCTGAGCCAGAAAATACCGGTTACGTCGCTCACCCCTGCCATGCTTCACATTTTGCTTCTACTTGCCAAGCACGAAATGCATGGTTACGGCATGATGCATGAAATTGAGCGGATGACTCATGGCAAGCTCAATATTGGACCCGGAACACTTTATCGCTCGATCAAACAATTGGTTGCCAATGAAATGATTGAACAGGGACAAGAACACCCTGAAATGCCTTCTGGCGACGAACGCCGCCGCTACTATCGCATCACCAAAGCGGGAAGAGCCACACTCGAAGTCGAACTTCAACGATTGGCTGAGACTCTGCGCTTTGCACGAAGTATCGGCTTGTTTGCGGGAGAATAGGTGATGAGCGGCACGAAAGGATTAAAGGCTTCTTTATGGCTGTATAGTCTTTTGATGCGTTTATATCCCGTACCATTCCGTCAAGAATATGGTCAGGAAATACTGCTGGTGTTTAAACTTCGATTGCAGGAGGAACAAGCCCAGAAGGGATTTCGAGGCACTCTACAAGTGTGGATATGGGCATTAAGCGATCTTATCTGGAACGTCTTAGCCGAACAGTATTCGATGCAAAAAGGAGTAGGTGACATGATAAAGCGAAGTCTTGATATTAGCTTTTCGATATTGGCATTGGTCGTTGGTCTGCCGCTTCTTATTCTCCTTGCCGCGCTGATTAAGCTCGATTCGCCCGGCCCGGTATTGTTCGTCTCTCAACGTAGAGGTGAAAACGGACGTATTTTCAGGATGTATAAATTCCGTTCCATGACACATCATTCGCTTGATCGACATATTACCAGATTGGGGTATGTGCTGCGCTGGACTCGCATGGACGAATATCCACAGTTTTACAATGTATTTCGTGGCGATATGAGTCTTACTGGCCCACGTCCCTTATCATTGGAACACGAAAACGGCATTCAGACGACTCTCAAACCCGGCCTCGTGCCGTGGTTCAATCATTAGGACACGATTCTGCATTGGGTAATCGGTTACTTCATCCGTTAAGCTAACCCCTATATTGTCTTACTGTGCTTGGCGATTCGGTTACACTTTTATACCCGCCTTCTTTTTCCAAACATCCCGCCACGCGCGAATGCCGTCGAGGTGGTGGCTTTGCAGCCAGAAGTCGGGTTTGCCGATACGCGGCGAGAGGTCGCGGATCATGGCCGCGCCTGCCCACGCATAAAACAGCGCCATGTCGTCAAGGCTGCCACCCGCCCGCTGGTAGCCGATGCGCCAACAGGCTGCCAACGAGCGGCGGAAGAACGCGAGTTTGAGATCGTCACCCTCCGCGCTGTACGGTTCGACGCGCAGGATGCTGTAGGTGCGGGCGAAGTCGGCACGCGGGTCGCCAGCGCGGGCGTTCGTCCAGTCGATCACGCCGGTAATCCGTCCGGCATCCGCCATCACGTTCAGCGGGTGATAGTCGAGGTGGATGAGCCGTGTCTGGCGGGATGGCAGGTCGTAGAGCCGCGCTTTCAGTTCCGGCTCGTCACCCGCCCACTCGATCCACTCGGTCGGGTTCAGGGCTGGCGGCGCGGGGATGCGGTGAATAACGGCTTGCATCCCACCGAAGGCTGTGCCGAGCTGCCAGATGCGGTAGGGCTGGCGCAGGAGTTCGCTGGCGAGTGTGCCGCCGCGCAGCCACGACAGCAGCATGACCGGACGACCTTCCCACAGGCTGTAGCGGACGAGTTCCGGCACAACCACGCCGCCCGCAGCCGCCGCTTGCATCGCCGCGACTTCACGCTCGTAGGTGGCGGCCTGTTGGGGGCGCATCAACCGCAGGGCGTAAGGCTGCCCATTCCATGTCACGCGCCAGATGGCGGTATCCATGCCGCCGGTGACGGGCTGAATCGCGCCCACATCGGTGATGCCGAGGCTGGCGAGGATTGCGTGAGGGTCGAAGTGTTCTTGACCGGGCATGTTATGAATCTCTTCATAAAGAAGTACTGTTTTCAGATGATACTCAACAATACGTGTAAACAGCCTTGAAGTATTACCCTAAAACAAAAAGAGCGAAGTATCACCTTCGCCTATCGGTATCAAGATAAAGAATTTTGAGGGTAATAGGCAACGGACGACATATATGTCGTCCCTACATGGATTCCAATTTGCGTGAAATTCTCTTTTGAGGTGCGACCTGTTTTTTGTAGGGACGGGATATATCCCGTCCAATGCTAAAGGAAATCCCCTTTTATCTAGTGCAGCTTATTCACCAGCGACTCGATGAATTCCTCGTCGATGAACGAGCCTTTTTGTAGGAGCATTTCGATCTGCCCACTCAGGCGCGCGCGTTCCTTCACCGTCAGTTCCTTCGCTGTCACCACCACAATCGGAATATCCTTGATGGTTGGGTCGCCCTTCATGGTTTCGATCACCGCGAAGCCGTCTACATCCGGCATCATCAGGTCGGTAATCACCATATCAGGCCGGACTTCGCGCACCAGTTGGACACCCTGCGCCCCATCCGCCGCGAGGTGAATGTCGTAGTTGCCGCGTGCTTGCAGGATGCGCTTGATGAGCCGCGCCGCGTCCTGATTATCCTCGATAATCACAATCCGGCGCACGTTGGACTCGACCTGCTGCAATGCCGAAAGCAAGCCTTCCTCCGGCAGCGTGGGCGCGACGTGCTGCTCGGTCAGTTCAACCGAGTGCTGCCACTGGTCGCCGAGGATGTGCTTCTCGACACTCATGGTATGACCGGAGCAGTTGACCACCACCACATCATCCGGCAGGATAACTTTTTCGCGCACCATGCGGATGAGACCCGCGAACGTGACTGCCGTCGCTGGTTCGACCGAGATACCCTCCGTCCGTGCGGCGATCAACGTGGCGGTGAAGGCTTCTTCATCGGTCGCCGAGGTAAAGTGACCGCCGTACTGCTGCACGTATTCATACAGCAGTTCGTAAGCGCGACCGGGGTTGCCGGTTGCCAGCGTGGCGATAATGGTCTGTGGGTTCTCAATCGGCGTGGCGATGCTCTGCCCACGGTTGAACGCCTCGACCATCGGCGCACAGCCAGCGGATTGAATCAGGCCGAACGCGGGCATCTTATCCACCAGCCCGAAGTTCATCATTTCTTGGAAGCCCTTGCCCACGCCAATTGGCCCCATGCCGCCGCTGACCCCCTGCAAGAACCAATCGGGGGTGCGCCAGCGTTCGCCACCTTCAAGGTCATCGCCCAACTGCTCGGCGATTTCGTAAGCGATGGTTTTCATGGCTTCAATCGCTGCCACGCTCTTGATGCCGCGATCAAGGAAGATACCCTTCGACTTGGCGAAACGCGCAGCCAGTTCTTTGGTCTGGTCGTAGGTTCCAGTGATCTTAATCACTTCCGCGCCGTACAGGGCGGCTTCGCGCATCTTATCGCCGGGGGTGAGGCTGGGGAAGAATGCCCAGACTTTGATGCCCGCGCGGGCGGCGTAAGCAGCGTAAGCAATCGCCACGTTGCCGGTGCTGGCGACCACCACTTCATTCACACCCATCTCTTTCAGTGCCGAAATCGCGACCGTCGCCTGACGATCTTTAAAGCTGCCGGTTGGCCCCTGCCGTTCATCCTTGATGTACAGGTTCTTCAGGCCGAGGCTGGCGGCCAGCGCTTGCGACTTCAGCAGGGGCGTGCCGCCTTCGCCCATCGAGATGATGTTCGCTGAGTTGAAGATCGGCAGCACTTCACGGTAGCGCCATAGGTCATGCTTGCGCTGCTTGGTTTCGGCTAACCATGTTTGGACGTTAATACCGCTGAGGTCGTAACGCGCTTCGAGCATATTTTCGCCACAATTCGGGCAGCCCGTCACCTTTTTGTTGAGGGCAATCCGCGTGTGGCAGTTCGTGCATTCCAGTTCAATCTGATTATGGTCGGTTGTTGCGAAGTCCAACATCTACTCCACTAGAGGGTTTGATCTATCCGGCACAAAACGAGCCGTGCCGGTCGGGGTTATATTAGCTCCATCGTATCATAGTAGCGTAGAACTATTGTCGTAAGGCTTGGTTACGATTCTGTGATATTTCAGGTATCTTAATGCTTCTCCCCTCGCGCCAGCACCACGCCCATCGTGGAGGGGATACCGTCGGCTGTTTGCATCTCGCGCAGATGCCCGAACGACTCGCGTTTGAAGCGTTCCAGTCCTTCCGGCGACATACCTTCCAGCCAGAAGCGCGACCCCTGCGACCATTCCCAATCCCACCAGTCACTCTCGTCCTTAAAGTACAGCGTCGTGGTATGGGATTCGGTGTAAACATCCTTGAAACCCGCGTCCGTCAGCGCCGCACCGATCAATTCCGGTGTGCTGATTTTGTTGGGCGCGATCCACGCGGCGGGTGGCACAAAGCCTTCGGGGAAGACATCCCGCGTGAGTTTGAATAACCACTGCCAGCGTTCGAGGTTCTCGTCGCGCGGGACAAACGGGGTGATCGCCGCGAAGACACCCTCCGGCCTCAACATCAGCCGCAGCTTGGGCAGCGTCCGCGTGTAGTCGAGGAAGTGCAGCGCGAACCCGCAGGTGATGAGGTCGAAGCTCTCCGGCGGGAAGCTCACCGCGTCGCCATCCATCACGCGCACTTCGGCTTGCGTCAGCCCACGCCGCGCGATCTCGGCTGCCGTTTCCGCCACCATCGTCGACGCGAGGTCGATGCCCAGCACCTGTCCGCCCGTGCCAACCTTCTCGGCCAGCGCGAACAAGATCGCCCCGCGCCCGGTGGCTACGTCGAGCGCCTGTGCGCCAGCCGGCACATGAAGCTGCTCGACCAGCCAATTGCCAAAATACGTGAACTGCTGAATGCCAACCTGCCCGTAAAGGGTTGCGGCACGGTCAAACATGCCGATGACGGTATCCTTGAACGCTTGACGCTCACCTGTCTCCATGTGTTGTCCTCATCACTCGTTTTTGGGGGCGGGGATTATAGCGTCAGCGTATCCAATACGCCAACTCAAAAGGGGTCAGGCGAGTTCGTTGGAGGTTCGAGGAGATTTACACCCCACCCTAGCCCTCCCCGTTGTAACTTCAGGGAGGGAATAAGATGGACGTGTAGGTGATTTATTTAGATGGCGGCCTTCAACACCGCGCCGAGACGTTTGATGCCTTCCACGATGCGTTCCGGTCGCGCGTTGCTGAAGTTCAGGCGGAAGGTGTTATGCCCCATGCTGCCGATGAAGAACTCGCCGCACGGCACGAACGCCACATTTTGCTCCAGCGCTTTCACTAATATGTCCGAGGCATCCAAGTGCTGCGGCATCGTGACCATCAGGAACAAGCCGCCTTCGGGCCGCGTCCACGAGACTTCATCGGGGAAGTGTTCGTCCATTGTCGCCAGCATCAGGTCGCGGCGTTCGCGGTACAGGTCACGCAGCGCCTCGATGTGGTTGTTCAGGAATGCCTCGTCGCGCGCCACCTCGTAGCTGATGAACTGGTTGAGGGTGCTGGTGTGCAAATCGGTGGCCTGCTTGGCCTGCACCAGCTTGTCGATGACCGGGAAAGCCGCTGCCACCCACGCGATACGCAAGCCGGGGGTCAGCACCTTCGAGAACGTCCCGCAGTAAATGACGTTGCCGTCCACGTCGGTTGCGCCGCGATATTCGGCCTCGGTTTGCAGGACAGTGGGCAGCGTTTCACCGCTGTAGCGCAGTTCACCATACGGGTCATCTTCCACAAACAGCAGGTTATGATCGACCAGTGTTTTCGCCAACTGCTTGCGGCGTTCCAGCGTTAGGGATGTTCCCTGCGGGTTCTGGAAGGTGGGAATCGAGTAAATCAGCTTCGGTTGGTCTTTCAGGATGGGTTGAATACCATCGACCTGCATCCCGTCGTTATCGGTCGGCACGGGTAAAAAGTGCAGGTGATAGGGTTTCCACGAGGTCAGCATCCCCACATACGTCGGGTTTTCGACGATCACGCGGTCACGCTCGTTGAGCAGCACCCGCGCGATCATATCAATACCCTGCTGCGAACCGCTGGTAATGAGGATATTGTCGGCGCTGATCTTCATCTTGCCTTTTGAAAGGCGCTTGGCGATGAACTGTCGCAGTTCGGGCATCCCCTCGCTGGTGCTGTATTGCAAGACTTCGCGCCCGCGTTCGGAAAGCACCGTGTCGGTCGCCTGTTTGATGCGCTCGACCGGAAACAATTCCGGCGCGGGCAGGCCGCCAGCAAATGAAATGACCTCCGGCTTCGCCGTCAGCTTCAAGATTTCGCGTACCGACGAGCGTTTCATCTCCGAGGTGCGCTCGGCAAAAACCGTGTCCCAATTCATCATGTGTGGCCTTTCATGCGGTAAGTTTCGTTGGATGATACCCATTGTAGGACATCAAGTCCAAGTGCCTATTCCCACACGAGTCCATTCCGCGCCAAAGTGGAATAATTTGGTTTTGGCCTCACCGGATGTTGTAGGATGATGTCTGTCGAAAAGAAAAATATCGAGGACGGCAAATGCGTTATACCTATCTCGGCGATAAACAAACGGTCGCCAACGCGGTCGGGATGCAGTGTGATCCAGTGCGCCGCCCCGACGGCAAATGTATCATCAGCGTGAAGATGGCAACCGCGCTGGTGATCGACACGCACGGCAAGCGGCATGTCGTCCTGCGCCGCCGCCTGCGGGTGAACAGGTAACTGAAGTACAACCACACCTACTCGCCAGATGTACCTTTTGTCTCTATCTTATCAATCTCACCCTGCATCCAATCTGCCCATCCCGTTTGCCCCATCAAACGCCAATACTTTTCGGCTTCCCGCCACCGTGCAATCGCGCCTTCTATATCTTTCATATCACGCAGCGCATTCCCATAATTCCATTGTGTTAGTGCATAAGCCAGCGGCGCGGCTTCGGCTGTATAGTAGACCAGCGCCGCCTCGTACGCCGCCACCGCCTTGCCGAGGTTCTCCGCCCGGTCGCGCACCGCTGCCAGATCGCTGTAGGCATTTCCCAGATTGTTCTGCGTCATCGCATAATCCAGCGGGGCGGCTTCCGGTGTGCGGTACACCAGCGCCGCCTCATACGCCTGCACCGCCTTGCCGAGGTTCTCCGCCCGGTCGCGCACCTCGGACAATGCGCGGTAAGCAATTCCCAGATTGTTCTGCGTCATGGCATAATCCAGCGGCGCGGCTTCTGCTGTCCGGTACACCAGCGCCGCCTCGTACGCCGCCACCGCCTTGCCGAGGTTCTCCGCCCGGTCGCGCACCGCTGCCAGATTGCTGTAGGCAGCTCCCAGATTGTTCTGCGTAGCAGCGTAAGCCAGCGGGGCGGCTTCCGCTGTGCGGTACACCAGCGCCGCCTCATAAGCCTCCACCGCCTTGCCGAGGTTCTCCGCCCGGTCGCGCACCGCTGCCAGATCGCGGTAGGCAGCTCCCAGATTGTTCTGCGTCATCGCATAATCCAGCGGGGCAGCTTCTGCTGTGCGGTACACCAGCGCCGCCTCGTATGCCGCCACCGCCTTGCCGAGGTTCTCCGCCCGGTCGCGCACCGCTGCCAGATCGCTGTAGGCATTTCCCAGATTGTTCTGCGTCCCAGCATAAGCCAGCGGCGCGGCTTCCGCTGTAGAGTACACCAGTGCCGCCTCGTAGGCAGCCACCGCCTTGCCGAGGTTCTCCGCCCGGTCGCGCACCGCTGCCAGATTGAGGTAGGCAATTCCCAGATTGTTCTGCGTCATCGCATAATCCAGCGGCGCGGCTTCCGCTGTATAGTACACCAGCGCCGCCTCGTAGGCAGCCACCGCCTTGCCGAGATTGTCAGAACGATTGCCAAAAGGATGTTCTTGATAGATCAGACCCAGACTATTTTGAGCATTTGCCCGCACGAGATCGTCAGAATGGGTACTAAGTTGTGTGTTTAGGCGCTCGAACCACTGTAAGCGTTGTCCATATCGACCGCGATTACTTAAAAAGTGTATGCAGGCATTTGCGAGGTTCAGTGCCTTCTCGCTGTCATTGCTTCCCATCGCCCACTCAAACGCTGCTTCCAGATTATCCGCATCCGCTGCCAACCCCACATAATCCTGCTTGTCATGGTGTCGTCGCGCCAGCGCTTTGTAATACTCAAAATGGGCGCTCGCTGCCGTGTCATCAGCCCGTACCGCCGCGCTCACCAGCGGCTCAATCACATAACGAGTTTGTTCCCTCTCTGTCACCATCCGCCGCACGAACTGCCAGCGCGTTAGTACAGTTAGGGCGCGGCTGAGTAGGTTTTCATCCAGCAGATCGACAGGCTCTTTTGCATTCACGTACTCGCTGACATTAAGGCTGCGTACCTCTACCTGTTGCAGGTAACCGGCTGCTTCTCGTGTAAAGCCGCCTCGAAACACCAGCCATTTTGCCAGTGTTTCTGCCACCGCTTCGCCCTCTTTTTCCTGCGCTTTCATCTGGTGCAGCGTCTTGACGATCATCTCATTCAGCGCATCTTGAACATCGTCACTCTTGAGTTGGCTCAGTTCGCGGATCACCACTTTGGGGTCATCAATCGCCAGCTTGCCCACCGCCCACTCCATCAGGCGCGGGTGGTAGCGTGCCGCTTTTGCCAGCGCCGCCGCGTAATCATCCGCGTTGTAATCGGTAATCTCGAACACTTTCGCCATATCCCGCACGATCTGTTCGGCGGCTGCCGCGTCCGGTTCGCCCAAACGGTGGAGCTTGCCTTTAATGTTCGCCCATTCCGTCCGGCTCGTCAGCAGGATCTGGGTGCTGTGCGTCCCGTGCAAATCATCCACCAGCTTCAGGTAATCTTTCCGGCGTGCGTCATGCTCCCCGACCGACTCCCCGTTATCCAGCACCACCAGCAGCCGTTCGGTTCGCAGCCGCCTCAAGACCTCGCTGTTCGGGGTCGCCGCCTCCAATCCCAGATGTTCCCGCAGCAGGCCGTAAACCTCGTCCGCCGTCGAATACTCACTGCACACATGCCACACCGCCCCGCTTGTGCCGTCCTGTGTCAGTACGATTTCCGCCGCCAGCCGCGACTTGCCCAACCCGCCCACACCCAGTATGCTCGTCGGCGCTTGCTTCAGGCAGCCCTGCACCTTGTCGATGTCCGCCTCACGCCCGCTAATCGGGATGCTCACCAGCAGGCGGTCAATGGTTCCTGTGACCAACCACTGCCCAAAATCGGTGGCGATGCTCTTGCCCGCGCCCGCCCGCCCGATCACCTCCACCAGTTGCTGGATACCGCCGTCCCAATCCTTAGTCAGGTTTACGGGCTGGATAATCCGCAGCCGCGCCGGAATCGCCGTCAGTTCCACATCATCAAGTATCACCGGCAGCAGCGGCTTCTTCCGCAGCAGCGCGTCCCGCCACTCCGCCGTCACCTCGGCGCTCAAAACCGACTCTTTCGACAGCATCACCAGCATGTGTGTGCAGTTCGCCAGCGCCTTGTCGATGCTATCCTGCCAGTGGTCGCCCGGCTTGATATCCTTGTGGTCAACCCACACATCCCCGCCTGTCGCCTTTTCAATGTCGTCATGGATGCGCGTCACTTTGTCGTCGTTCTTGCTGCTGTGGCTCAGGAAGATGAATGTCGGCATAATAAATCGCTCACGATAGGATGAGAAAAGGTAAGCATACTCCATCTTATATCCCTTGCCAAAATCGTTTCCTCGTGGGGGAGGGTCTGTAACCGTCCCGGTCATCAAGGCTGTTTTTGCCCCGCGCTGGTTTCTATGCCATCATTAACCCAAACTGAACCTTTTTGTGGTGTAATGGTAATTCTTTAGCGCAGCACACTTGTCACTGGCTTTCAGGAGCATCATATGAATTCCAATAGGGGACCCATCATCGCGTTGGTGATCGCGATTGGCGTGGCGATTTTCGCGCTTATTCAACAGCAGCAGGCCGTCAACGATTTGCGTGCTGCGGTGACGAACGCCGCCAAAGCCGAGTCCGCGCGGGTCACTGCGGTTTCGATGATGCAGGAAGCCGCCGGTACACAAGTGCAGGCCGAAATCGGGCAGGCCACCGCCCTCGCCGCTGCCGGTGAAGCCAGCACCGCACAGGCGACCGCGCAAGCTGCTGCCGGTACCGCCGCTGTGCAGATCGGTGACATCGGCACCCGCAGCGCCGATACATTGGCGACCAGCAGTGCAGATGTTGCGAATGCCCAAGCCACCTCGACTGCTCAGGCGGGCATCCTATCGACCATTCAGGCCGAAGCCACGGCTGAAGTTGCTGCCTTGCAGGAACAGGTGGACACTGCCGCCACCAGCCAAGCCGATACCCTGAACCAGCTCGGCACCGCGACGGCGCAGGTTGATCTGGCAGAGTTCGCCCGTGATGCCGCCGAAGAAGATCGCAGCAGCGCACTCGCCCAACTGTGGGACATCAGTACCGCACAGGCTGAAATGCGCGGCGCGTTAGCAACCGCGCAGGTCATGTTGACGAGCGCACCGCCAACCCGCGTCCCCAGCTCCACCGTACCGCCACAACCGACCGAAAGCGCCGGTGACAGCACGCCGGTCGCCAGTACCCGTTCAGACTTACCCAACATCTTTACTTCCACCGACGACCGAATCACCGTGAACTATCCCGAAGATTGGTTCGCCCAAGAATTTCGGAACGGCACGGTCATCATCGTCAATCAGGAAGAGTTATTTAACCGGACGGAAGCCGCCCTCGAAGCGGGGCAAGTCGAGGTTGATGTCATTGTCGGGACGTACGAAGATTACGGCCTGACCGAGCTAACCGATCCCGAAGTCCTGCTGACTGAAATCGTCACCAACATTCAATCCCGCCAGAACACGTTCGCCGCCGACAGCGTTCAAGCGCTCACGGTGAACGATCATCCCGCCGCGCGGGTATTCGCCAACGACGGTGATAACGATCTCACGATCTACACCATCCAGTTAAGTGACAACGCCCTCAGTGTGGTCTATGGCCTCGCAGCCGCCGGTGAAGGCCAAGACAGCGTGGATACCATCTTCGACATTGTGAGTTCGATCACCTTCACCGAATAGACCCTTACCACATGTTAAGGGTTCGGGTATGACTCCCTTCCCTCCTCATAAACGAGGGAAGGGCCGGGGCTAGGGGTAAATTCATTTCCGCGCAATATCTCCCGCTGCTACGCCAAAAGTCGCTGGCTGGCCTATTCCTTTTTGATTTACTAAAGGGAAATGCCCATACAGTTAAAGGTAGTGTTGCGCTTACCCAAAGGACTTTTAGGATGACTACTCAAGAAAACCCGATTGCCGGACAGTTCGCATCGCTTCACGAACGCTTCAAGGATTTGTACGACAAAATCCGCCTGCCGGATGTCAGCAGCACCATTACCGAAGCCAGCGACCAAATCCAGATGCTGCCCAACGACATTGTGAAGGTGCGCCAGCGCGGTTATGTATTCGCCGCCTACTTGGAGCAAAAGAGCAACGTCCTCGGCAAACGCTTTAATGATGTTCGCCACCGTATTGAAAACGCGATTGAGACCGAAGGCAAGACCTTCCAAACCGACTACCGCCGCCTCGACAGCCTGTTTACCGAAGGCGAACGCCTCGCCGCGTCCTCACCCGCGCTCCTCGCCGGGCGCATCCCGACGCTGGAAAATCAGGTCGCGGAACTGGAAGCCCGTATTCAAGCCACCGAGCGCAAGCTGACCGCCGACCTCGGTACACTGCCCGCCGATGCCAGCCAAACCGCCAGCCAACTGGACGACATTAACTGGTATCTCGACCAGAAGGACGAAGCCAGCTTCAAGTTTCTGGCGGGTGAAGCGTTGTTCCTCGCCGCCAAAGCGGAGTATGTCGCCACCGGCAAGAGCAAAGACGATCCCGATGGCATTCTCTACCTGACCGACCAGCGCCTGATTTTTGAACAAAAGGAAACTACGGGCAAAACACTAGGCTTGTTCGGTGGCAAGAAGGTGCAGGAAGTCGAATGGGAAATTCCGCTGCACCAGATCAGCGATGTGAAGGCCGAAAACAAGGGCTTCTTCGGTGGTAAGGATATGCTCTACTTCACCCTCAAGCAGGGCGCACCCCACGCCCCGCAAATCACGGTCGAGGTCAAGGGAGGTGTGGCCTGTAAATTCTGGGCGGCGCAGGTGCAGCGGATGCTCAGTGGCAACACCAAAGACGAACGCGCCATCCAGCCGGACGCGGAAGCGCTGGAAGCCATCAAGAAAGCGCCTTCGGCCTGCCCGTCCTGCGGCGGTACGCTGCCTATGCTGGTTGCCGGTCAGCACCAGATTGATTGTGTCTACTGCGGCGCGGTCATCCGCATCTAATTGAAACCTTGCAGGGGCGCAGAACAGGGAATCGTGCGCCCCAAATCACCATCCGGTCGTAAAATGAGCCACAAACGGTAATATAGAAGCCATCTCTTGATTGGCACACACGCAGGAAGATAACTCATGATTACCGTAATGCAAGCATCCAGCACCGCTGAAATTCAAGATGCGCGAACGTTATTGACCGAATACTTCGACTTCCTTCAAGGTGAAGTCGATACCGATGTTGACGATCTTGATGAGGTACCGCCTGTCGCGGGCTACCGCGAAGAACTCGCTAATCTCCCCGGACGTTACGCGCCGCCGGATGGTCGGCTGCTCGTCGCCTACGATGGTGCGAATAGTGCGGGCTGTGTCGGCCTTTACAAACGGGAACACGGTATATGCGAAGTCAAACGGCTGTGGGTGCGTCCAGATTACCGCAGCAGGCAGGTCGGTCGTCGGCTGATGGAAACCTTGATCGCCGAAGCGCGGGCTGCGGGTTACGAGGCGATCCTGCTCAGTACGGTTGATAAGCTCAAGGCCGCTACATCCCTCTATACATCGTTAGGCTTTCAACCAACTGAATCCTATTTTGACTTACCGCCAACCATGATCGTCCACGAGATTTTTCTCCGGCTCGACCTCGCGCGTTAGGACAGCACATAACCGCCGATGGGCTGGTACGCGCGGAAATAGTCGATCTTAAAAATCATCCTCAAGGTGTGCCATCAGTTTCCGGTAGGCTTCGTTCAGCTTCTGCATCTGCTGGGTCGCGTCCGGCGCTTTGTTCACGTCCGGGTGGATTTTGCGGGCGAGGTTGCGGTACGCCGTTTTCACATCCTCCGCCTCGGCATCCAGCGACACGCCCAGCACCGTATACCACTCGGCGAGGCTGTTGGTCTGCGTCGAACGGAATGGCTGCTGTCCGTCCTTGTCCGTCTGGTAGCGGTGGGTGTGCTGCGTCCGTTCGCCAAAGGTCGCCACCCGCCAGCGCCCCTTGATAAACGGCGACTCGACCTCCACCACCGTCCCGATCATCTGCCGCATATTCACCGTCTTGCCGTAACGGATTTCACGGTACGGGCCGATGCGGTCATAATGAATCGGGTAGATGAACAACTCGCCGCCGAAGATGTCATACGCCCACAACTTTTCGCCGTACAGTGACAGCAGCGGGTATTCCCACTCCTCGACCTCGACCACATGACCTTCCGGCGGCAGCAGCATTTCCGCCCACAGAATGAACAGGGTATACACGCCGTTGGCTTGATTATAGGCGATGGTATTCTTGATCTCGTAGGCGGGGATCGAACTCTCGATGATATGGATACTGACGGCTTCACCCGTAGGCAGGCTCAGATGAATGATGTCACCCCCATCTTCGTGGATGAGCGCTCCGGCGTGCTTCAACTGCCAGACGAGGAACGCGCCTGCTTTATAGGTGTCTAACCGTACCAAGAGTATCCTGCCTGTAGTGCTACCTTCCGTGGGGGAGAAAACGAGCAGCGGCAGCCGCAAAGCCACCGCCGCGATTGTGATTATTGTAACTTACATCAGCAAAATTATCTACCAACGCGATCACGCAAGCAGCACTTGATATTATTTTCTCGTAGGGGAGAGGCTGCGACCCTCCCGTTTTCTCTTTAGAACCTGTCTGAATATTGTGTATTGGGTCATCACGGACGCGATATATCGCGTCCCTACATCAAAAATTCAGAACAGAGCCTTTGAATTTCGCATTTTTGTAGGGACGGCACGCTACGTAGATGCCGTCCGATACTAAAATAGAGGCTCTTTATGACGTTTTACGCCTCCGCCACCACCGGCACATCGGCTGCCGCTGCCCGGTTGTCGCTGCGGATCACCCGCGCGTACAGGTACAACGCGGGTGACAAAATCATACCGGCGGCGATCAACGCAATCCGCACGCCAAAGCGTTCACCCACATACCCGACAGGCGGCCCACCGACGATTTGCCCCAGCGCATCCACTTGACTGGTCATCGAAATCACCGTCGCCCGCACCGACGAGTCGATCTGCTGGTTCGCCCATGTCGAGGTGATTGGCCCCAGCAGCGCACGGGACACGCCGATGCCCCAATCGAGCAGCACTGCTACCCAGAAGCTCCCCGCCAGCGCGAAGCCGAACAGGAACATCACCAGCAGCGCCGTCAACCCCAGCGATGCCCGCGCCAGCAGGCGGCTCTTGCTCATATCGAGGCGCTTTTCCATCACCTGTGTCGCCAGCACCGTGATGAAGCCGCCGATCAAGCCGAGGATGCCCATATACACCACTGGCTGCAACCCGCCGAAGTCCGGCAGCGTGAAGCTGGTGAGCAAATGTGCGCCGCCGAGACGGTCAAACCCTTCGCTGTACAGGCCGAAGAACAAACCGATGCCGAGAATTGCGATCAACGTCGGGCGCACCTTGACAAGCCGGAAGCCGCTCGCCAGCGTATGCCCCATCTGCCCGAAGGTGCTGCGTTCCTCCGCCGGTGTCGGGTCGAAGCCGGTCTCTGGCATATACAGCACCATCGCCGTGGTAATCACCATGAAACCGATGCCGCTCAAGATCATCGGCAGCGTGATCGCAAAACTGCCGATCACAATCGCTACGATGGTCGCCCCGATACCGAAAAGCGTACTCAGGCGGGATGACCGCAGGAACAACGCGCCGACCTTATCCTCGCCCACTTCGTCGGTAATCCACGCTTCGGTCGCGCCGCTGGTGAACGTATGCCCGAAGCCCCACAGGATATTGAACAACAGCACACCAATGAACGAGGGGATGAAGGCCATCAGCAAGAAACTGATACCGATCAAGAAGTAACCCAGCACAATTGACAAGCGGCGGCTGTAGACATCCGCGATCACGCCGGTTGGAATCTCGCACACAAAAATGGTCAGTTCCAGCGCCGTACCCGCCAGCACCAGTTGAAGGGGCGACAGGCCAATTGTTTGGACTTGGTAAATCAGGAGGACGGCAAACGTCAGCGTGAAGCACACCGACGAGCCGACACTAAAAAAGAGATAGAAAGGACGCGCATCTGCTTTGCGCGGTTGGAGAGCAAACATATCGCTACACACTCGCTTAGTTTTGGAACAGGACAAGAGTCATGTTCGGCTGTTCATCAGGATGAAGAGGCGCGTTTCCGCCCACGCAGCACAAATGAAACGGCGCTCCGGCAGACCCGGTAAATTTCAAATGTCACATCGGGAACAGAAACACAAGCGAGGTGGATTACAGCAGCGGTGAAAGGCAGCACAGAACGGTCACGAACAACCGTGTTTAGCCAGTGAGTACACCCCAACCGTATTCCGAACCGATATGAACGTTAATGGTGGCTGACATGCGGCGTACTCCTTTCACACGTTGGACGATGCTGGCAGCATAACACGCCTCGAATTGTGCCGTCAAGCGCTCTCCGCCGAAAGCCTGAATAGCGAAATTGCCTTCAATTATCTTCGGCAAAGACACGTGTAATGCCAGTTATTTAGTCAAATAGTCCTAGCCAGCCTCAAAAAGAGCCGCGTTTCATGGGAAAGATAGACAACTTTTCCCTCGTAAAATCCGTCAAATTCAAATTTTGCGCCGAATGACATGCCGATGTAATATCAATGTCACAATCCTTAATGATTGAAATATCGATTTTTTGTAGGATTTTTTTGAAAAGGTTCAGGAGGCCAATATGTATCGAAAATTGTCAGTTGGTTTGCTCGTGATGTCGGCAGTGCTGCTAATGGCTGTTGTTAGCGTGCCATTCGCTGTCGCTCAAGATGCAAATCAAGATGTCTATGGTCGCGACTTGCCCGCCGATGCCGCCCCATACGACAAGCAAATATTTGCTGGTCTTTGTAATTCCGTTGTTAAAGAAATTTCGCTCACCTCGGTCGCCTCGGTTTACTCACGCATTTGTCAGGGTACACCCGTTGTTGACCAATACGGCGATCCGCTGGTCGTGCTGGATGAAAACCTCCAGTTGATCCCTGCGGCTGCTGAGTCGTGGGAAGCGGCTGCGGATGGCCTGTCGTGGTCATTCCACCTGCGCCCCGACCAAGTTTGGAGCGATGGCACACCGCTGACCGCCAACGATTATGTCGCCTCCTACCGCTACATGGTCGATCCGGCCAACGCCTATGACTTTGTGTGGATGTGGCAAGGTACCATCCTCAACTGGTCGGAAGCTGTTGCTGGCGAAGTACCGCCCGAAGAAATTGGCGTGGTTGCCACCGACGACAACACCGTCACCATTTTCACCAATGGCCCGCGCCCGTACCTGCCCGGTACCGTTTACTTCTGGGCACCCATTCAGGCCGCCGCATTGGCTGAACATGGTATCGGCTACATCAACGACCCCGCGACCCATGTGTCATCTGGTCCGTTCATCCTGCGTGAATTCACCCCCGGTGAAAGCATCCGCATTGAAGCCAACCCGACCTACAATGGTTTCCGCAAGCCGTACCTGAAGGAAATTCGTGGTACCTACGGTGACCAATTGAACGGCAGCTTCCTCGCCTTCCAGAATGGTGACATCGATCAGGTGAACTACGGCGTGCTGCAAGTCGCCGACTTCGAAGTCATCAAGAACGATCCGGTTCTGAGCGCGAACTATCGCCCGAACTTCGGTGACTTCCGTACCGATTACCTGCTGTTCGACACCTACACCGCTCCGTTCAACGATGTCAAGGTTCGTATGGCCTTCGCCAAGGCGCTTGACCGCGAATCGATTGTCAAGAACGTTGTCGGTGAACAATTCGGTATTCCGGCCTACTCGTTCCTCGCCCCCGGCTTCCCCGCTTCGGATAGCGAAGGTGCGCTGAAGGACATTCAGGCTTATGACTGCGATGCCGCGAAGGCGCTCTTGGCCGAAGCCGGTTACCCGAATGGTGAAGGCTTCCCCGCACAGGAACTGAAGCTCCGTGGTGAAAACGAAGCCCACGTTGCATGGGGTGTCGCCGCCGCTGGTTCGATCAGCCAGTGCCTGGGTGTCGAAATCACCGTTAACAACATGGAATCTGCGACCTACATGGAAGGCTTGCTGGCTCGTCCAAGCACCATCCAGTTCGGTATGATCTCCTACGGTATGGACTACCTCGATCCGTCGAACATGCTTGGTGTGTGGCTCTCACAGGGTCGTCACTCATGGCTGAACGCCGAGTTTGACCAACTGGTCAACGATGCTGGCGTGAAGGTCGATGATGCCGAAGCGCGTATCCAGATGTACAAGGATGCCGAAAAGCTGCTCGTCGAGGATGTCGGTGGCGTGTTCTTCGTCCACCGCATTCAGGGCGACCTGTTCCAACCCTTCATCGCTGGTGACTGCTTCCGTCCTGATGCTCAGGGCGTGGGTGCGTTCCACTGGGGCAATGACTGGTGCTGGGGTACGCTCTATGTCACGAATGAAGTCGACAACTACGACACATTCCGGGACAACTAATCTCATATCAACGTCGTAAACGTGGAGGTGGGGCTTCGGCCTCACCTCTGTGTTATGATCGCCGTATTGTATGGGGAAAAGTGAGACTTCGCCCCCTAAAAAATAGATAAGTCTTTGAAAAAGGTTATTGTTTCTTGATAATCGATTTTGTTCATTAATCCCACATTGAGAGTTTCATGACAGGCTACATACTGCGACGGCTCGTTGGTCTCTTTTTCGTAATGTTCACCGTTGCGACGATTGTCTTTTTTTTGATAAACCTGATTCCGGGTGGCCCATTCAGTATGGGTGAACGCGGTTATACACCCGAAGCAATGGCAAATTTAGAACGCAAATATGGGCTGGATAAGCCGGTCACCGAACGCTATTTCAATTACATGGCCGGTGTCGCGCAGCTCGATTTCAGTTATTCAACCGCCGTGATGGGCAACCCGACGGTGCTTTCGCTCATTGGCCGCACATGGCCGGTCACGCTGCATGTCGGCATCTACACGATCATCTTTTCATTCGGGCTTGGCCTGCTAATGGGTATCGTAGCGGCCTATAACCGCAACGGCTGGATCGACAATTTGGTGACGCTGACAGCGACGCTCGGCATTACCCTGCCCAACTTTATTATCGCGACCTTACTCTTGCTTATTTTCGGCTACCAGAATGGCTGGGGCGACCCCAAGAAGTGGATCATCGGCCCTCTGTGGCCGAACGGCCCCGCGCTGCTCTCGTGGGACTACTTCCTGCCCGTCATCACTTACGCCCTTGCGCCGATGGCAGTGGTTGCCCGCTACACCCGCTCCAGCGTGGCGGACGCGCTGAACGCCGATTATGTCCGTACCGCCCGCGCCAAGGGCTTGAGTGACCGGGTGATTATGTTCCGCCATGTCTTGCGGAACGCCATGATCCCGATGATTACCGTGCTGCTCCCGCAAATCCCCAATTTGCTCACCGGCTCACTGTTTATCGAGGTGGTCTTTGGTATACCGGGGCTGGGCAAATTCTTTGTCACCAGCATTTTTAGCCGCGATTATCCGATGATTATGGGGCTGGTTCTCTTGGTAGCCTTCTTGTGGGGGGTCACGTATCTGATTACGGACATTTTATATACGATGATCGACCCACGAGTACGCATCACCGGCGGGGGAGTCAGCTAAGATGACGGATAATGTCTCTGTGACTTCACAGCCAACGGTACAAACCGCTACCTTGCGTGAAAAAATCGTGCAGCGTTCGCCGTGGACGGATGCCCTCCGCCGCTTCCGGCGCAACCGCCTCGCCATGCTGGGGGTGGTGTTCCTCGTCCTCATGCTGCTCACGGCTATTCTGGCGGATGTGATTACGCCTTATCCATTTGATTACGTCAACCTCAACCTGCAAGCCCGAATGCTGCCGTTTGTTGATCCGACGCACATCCTCGGTTTAGATGCGTCCAGCCGCGATTATCTCGCCCGCCTCATTTATGGTGCGCGGACATCCATGCTGGTCGGGTTATCGGTGCCGATGCTGTCATTCGCCATTGGTGTCCCGCTCGGCGCACTGTCGGGTTTTATCGGTGGCAAAGTCGACTTCACCATTCAACGGTTGGTGGACGTAGCCACGGCTATTCCCCCGCTCGTGTTCGCGCTGTTCTTGCTGAGTGTGTTGGGCAGCGGTGTCGGTAACGTCATCATGGTACTCGCTATCACCGGCTGGGTTGAGTCGACACGCCTGACCCGCGCTCAGTTCTTGACCTACCGCGAGAAAGAGTTTGTCACCTCGGCGCGGGCGCTGGGTGCCAGCAACTGGCAGATCATCACCTCCCACATTTTGCCGAACGCCATATCACCCCTCTTGATCGCCTTCACCTTCGCCGTGCCGCTCGCCATCTTCGCGGAAGCCGGTTTGAGCTTCCTCGGCATCGGTATCACCGAACCAACCGCCAGTTGGGGTAAGATGATCGGCGGGGGCATCGGGAATACCATTCGTGTCTATTATCATCTGGCGCTGTTCCCCACTCTTTTGGTGGCGCTTACGATGTTGAGTTTCTCGTTCGTCGGCGATGGTTTGCAAGAAGCGCTTGATCCTAATCGTTCACAGTAGCATACAGCGAGGGGTAATCCACATGATTCGCAAGTCGTTTTCTCCAGCTTTATTCGTGGTCACCTCCCTGTTAGCCGCTGTGCTGCTGGCGGCCTGCGGTGGGGGAGCCGCCGGGGGCGGCGGTTCATCAACCGCTATCCCGACGAGTACCCCCATCCCCACCTACGGCATCGCCCTGCCGACCTCCATGCTGGTGGTCGCCACCGGTGAAGCCACATCCGAGGTAACACCCGCTGCCGACTCAACTGCCGAAGCCACAGCGGAAGCCACCGTCGAAGCCACAGCGGTTGCGGCTGTCAGCACGGGCTTTGATCCCGTACTGGTCGAGCGCGGTAAAGGCCGCTATGATGCCCTGACCTGCGCCACCTGCCACGGCGCGAACGGCGAGGGTACGGATGACGGCAAGACTCTCGTCGGCCTCGCGCAAACCGAAGGCGAATTTGCCTCCTTCATGCGCTCCGGTGGCACGCTCGGCACGGCTCACCAATATCCGGCGAACCGTTTGAGCGACAGCGGTGTCAAAGCGCTGTATCAATATTTACTGTCGTTAAATGCAGGCTCGTGAATGAAATTAACGCCTCCTTCAAAAAGTGATAAGCGGATGCTGTTGATAAGCGGCGGCATCTTTTTAGCAACGTGTATCCTAGTCGGGTTAGCCATCGTCTCACGCAGTCGTTCGTCACCGTTAGGTGATTTGGGCGTGGTGAGCCTCGGTACACCGCTGCCCGCACCCATCCTTGAACAGTTGACCGCGCTGCCCAACGCGCCCATGCTCACGGGTGCGCTGGCGGATGACATCCACGCGGTCGAGCAGATGGTCGCGGACTGCCCCGACTACTCGGAAGCACGCCGCACCCAGATGCAGCAGCACATCAACTGGATACTCGCGCCCGCCACTCTGCCACAGCACATGATTATCGCGCTCGGCGGCAACACCACCGGACGGCTGATCTTCGGCATGGGGACGTTTACGCTCGCCGAATGGGGCGAGAAGCAGAAAGCAGCTACCTCCTGCCTGCTGCCCATCGGCAAACGCTTGAACGACCTGATGGCGGCCAACGGCGAGGAACGCATCGCCGCCTTCGACACCGCCGGTTAAACCATCATCTACAAGGGCGCACCACCCCGCGCCCTTATCAACCCACCCCACATCACAGAAAAGAAAACATGAAGAATAGTGTCTTGCCTATTCCATAAACCTATGCTATAGTGCAGCTTAAGGAAACGACCACGTTCTTTTCATCTACCTGCATTAGATTAAACAGCTCAATAGGCATTCGAAGCAGTCATAATGATCTATCGGCGTGCTAGTCGCCTTCTCACACGTATCCCCCTCGCATCCAAATGAATATGGGTAACTTTTTTGGGAATTAACCCGCCCCCGGAGTCACACTGAACATGGACATTGCCCAGCTAGAGCAAAAAACACTTGAAGAATTGCGTTCTGTCGCCCGCGAAAATAATGTGACGGGCTACAGTCGACTTAAAAAACCGGAACTGATCCTCGCCTTATTGCGGAACAACGCCGAAAAACAAGGGTATCAACTACGCGGCGGCGTGTTGGAAATCGTCGATGACGGCATCGGTTTCCTCCGCGCTGAACATTACCTGCCGGGGCCGAACGACATCTACGTCAGCCAGACGCAGATCAAACGCTTCAACCTCCGCACCGGTGATATGGTCATCGGGCAGGTGCGCTCGCCGAAGGACTCGGAGAAGTATTACGGCTTACTGCGCGTCGATGCCGTCAACGGGCTGAACCCCGAAGAAGCCAAGAACCGCCCGAACTTCGAAGACCTCACCCCCATTTACCCGAACCAGCGTTATGACCTTGAAACCAGCCCGCGTATCCTGTCCACCCGTTTGCTGAACCTCATCGCCCCCATCGGGCGTGGGCAGCGCGGGTTGATCGTGTCGCCGCCCAAGGCCGGTAAGACCACCGTCCTCAAGGAAATCGCCAACGCCATCAGCAAGAATTATCCCGAAGTTCACCTGATGATCGCTCTGATCGGCGAGCGTCCCGAAGAAGTGACGGATATGGATCGCTCGGTGGATGCCGAAGTCATCGCCTCAACCTTTGACGATCCCGTGCAGCATCACGTCCGCGTCGCCGAAATGGCGATCAACCGCGCCAAGCGCCTCGTTGAAGGTAAGCAGCACGTCGTCGTCATGCTGGACAGCATCACCCGCCTCGCCCGCGCCTACAACTTGGTTGTGCCGAGCAGCGGTCGTACGCTCTCCGGCGGTTTCGACCCCTCCGCCATTCACCCGCCGAAGCGCATCTTCGGTGCTGGCCGTAATGTGGAAGAGGGCGGCAGCCTGACGATCATCGCCACCTGCTTGGTCAACACCGGCAGTAAGATGGACGACCTGATCTACGAAGAATTTAAGGGTACGGGCAACATGGAACTGATGTTGAACCGTAAACTGCAAGAACGCCGCATCTTCCCGGCCTTCGACATCGAACAGTCCTCCACCCGCCGCGAGGAACTGCTGCTGGGGCCGGATGTGCTGGCGCGTGCCTACACCATGCGGAATATGCTCTCACACCTGCAAGAAGACCCCGAAATGGGCGTGGTGGGCGCGTACGAACGCTTCATCAACCAGTTCCGCCTCACCGAAAGCAACGAGGAGTTCATGAACTCGCTCCCCGGCGCAGGCAGCAACAACCACCGCGGCGGCTTCTAGGCAGTCGTCCGTTTACAGTCAACAGTTGACAGTCTAATCAAATCAGAAAACCATCCGAGAGGGTGGTTTTTTGTTTGGGTTGAGTTATCAGTTATCAGTCAACCGTTATCAGTCAACCGTTATCAGTCAACAGTTATCAGTTATCAGTTATCAGTTATCAGTTATCAGTCAACAGTTATCAGTCAACCGTTATCAGTTATCAGTTATCAGTCAACAGTTATCAGTTCAAGGCAAAAGCGAAATTATGCTGTTGATGCTGTTGATGCTGTTGTTACAACATAACTATAATGGCGATACTGAGGGAGCAACCTGCCGTATATGCGAAAAATTCTGCAAAAGCTGCAAATGCGACAATTTCCAAAGTGCATTTTATGTCGGCGTTGGCGGCGAAGTCGTCCCACGGGAGGCTTCGCACGCGACGACATCAGCGGTTTTTATGTCGGTAATGTCGTCAGTGTCGTCAGTGTCAGGGCTGTCAGTTGCCCAATTTGGCGGCAGTGGCGGCGGCGGCGGCAGTGGGCTGCCATTTGCTGTTTTATTTGCTGCGGCGAAGGGTGAGGCTGCTGCTGCAAAAGGCAGTCTTTAGTCTACACAGTCAACAGGTGACAGTCTAAGGCGAATGCGGTTGTTAAGATGCGCGAGTAGACCCCATCCCCAACCCTTCCCCGTAGTAACAGGGAAGGGAGCAAGCTGTGAGTGTTCCTATGAACAGGATAGCAGAGGTTGGTGGCGAAAGGGTGAACATTTGTCAGAACATTTGGTCGCTTTTAAGCGGTGTTGGTGCTAACTTTGCAGGGGAGACAGATTGTTAAGAGGGTTTGTAGATGGTTGGAAAACGGTTTGTGGCACAAACCTGATTCAAACGTAGTTTATAATAGTTTTAAGTTGGAAGTGGCAAGTTAGACGTTAAAGGCAAAAGCGATTGCACCGCAGAGGTGTAGGGAACACACAGAACAGTATATGAACGGCAAAATACTCTTATTACAACAAGCCGATCCTTTACTCTATGAAGAAAAGTATCGAAAGCTCATGGAACGAGCGATTGCTAAGTCATCCTTGTTACCTAGTGAGGTGAAGGTACTTACACTTGGGGATGCAAATAGAGGAACAACATATCGCGAATTTCCAGCGAATTCCTATTTCCCCAATTACACAATATGGGAACTCGATGTCACTTATGTTCGGTATCCGAGAGATTTCTTGAGGGATTTTCCTATGGATTTCTCGGCGGTGTTTGTGCCAATCATTGATCCAATGAACTTGGGTTATCCATCCGCCAACGATCATTTTCTTATGATGGCCGATGGACAAGATTTACAGTTGAGGGGAACTTTAGATTCCATACAAAAATCAATCAGCGCGCCAATTGTCATCATTTGTATCAGAGATGCGGTTAATGGATTAGATATATTTGATCTGGTGGATGATGATTTACGCGAAAAATTTAATTTAGTCGAATTTCATGTTGATGATGAGCGTTCATTTATTCGCGACATCCAAGCTGTGTTAGGCGTTCAGGACAAACCTAGCAGCGAGTGAAAAATCGACTTCTCGGTCGTGCCGCTAGTTCAATCGCTTAAAAAGGTTTGGAAATATCGGACAGCCTATCTGCTGTCCCTACGAAGCCACATTCTCGCCGTGCGTAGGGACGCGAAACAGCGCCTCCGTCTTCATAACGCATTTGCCTTTAGCTGACGACTGGCGACTGATAGCTGGTGACTGATAGCCAATGACTTACCCAGCGCGTGGCTTTTGATTTAATCCGCTGGCATGGCTATAGTATCCCCATCATCTGATTGGGATAAAGAGTTCTTACATGCCGGATATTCATAAACATTTGACGATTAACGCCCCGCCCGATTGGGTCTGGGCCGCCCTCACTGACCCCACCACCATGAGCATCTGGATGCAGAGCAACACCGTCGCGGTCGATTTAAAGACAGGCGGGTCGTACAGCATCTTCAACGGGCAAGTTACGGGGAAGTTCATCCACATCAACCCCTATTCACTGCTCGAATACTCGTGGCGGCAGGAGAACTGGCAGCCCAACTGGGAAGACTCGCTGGTGCGCTGGGAACTGCACGCCGAAGGCAAAAGCACCCGCCTGTACCTCATCCACACCCGCCTGCCGAACACGCTGGAGCGCGACAGCCACGACGGCGGTTGGGATATGTACTGGCTCGCGCCGATGAAAGATTGGTTGGAGAACGGCTAATGAGAGGCTATCTGAAAGATTGGTATTTTCGGTTAAACGGACGCGATATGTCGCGTCTCTACAACAATATTGAGCAATCGGACGGCACTTATAAAACAATCTTCAAATGTGTTCTATTGTGTGCAACCCTCCTCCTAACGGCCTCGTTCGCCCACGCGCAGGATGCCACGCCGACAACCGCGCCCGTTCCCGTGCTGGCCTACTTGCAGGGCGATGGGACGCACTGCTCCACCGCCGTCATCAGCAGTGTGGACGGCCTCACCCAGCAGCCGTTTGAACTGCCGGTCGTCAGCGGGTGCATGTCACCGGTATGGTCGCCCGATGGCGCGTATCTCGCGATCTACTACCCCGGCATGATGTTGATCGAAGCGGAAACGGGCGAGATCACGGTGTTGAACGACCTGAGCGCAGGCACGGTGGTCGATACGGCTGTTTGGTCGGCGCAGGGAGGTTATCTGGCATGGCACGAGCAGGGCGGCGGGGATGGCGCGAACCCGACGTGGAACGTGCTGGATGTCGAGGCGGGAACGGTGGAAACGGTTAGCGATCTGGGCGAGGTCGATATTGCCCCCGACTCGATTGAACTGCTGCGGTCGGAAAACGGCGGTTTGTATCTGGTCGCCAGCGGGCAAGCGCCGCTCAACGTCCCGCTGCCGGAGGCGTTGGACTGCACCTCGTCGCTGGCGCTGTTCGGCAACCAATTTGTCTGTCATGACGGCAATGATCTGGTGCTGGTCGATATGGAAAGCGGCACACTGCTCAACCTGACCAACACGCCCACCGTACAAGAAACCAACGGGCAGTGGTCACCGGACGGGGGGCAGATTGTCTACCAGACGTATGAGCCGAACACGTTAAAAACGTGGATCAACACCATCCGTCCCGACGGCACGAATGGCCTTCAACTCACCTTACCTGATGGTGATGCTTACGATGTGCGCCCGCGCTGGTCGCCGGATGGCACGATGATCGCCTTCCAGCGCCACAGCGGCCCGAAGGGTCTCATGACCGAGGTTTTCGTGATCCGCGCCGACGGCAGTGGTGAGTTCAAGGTGGGTGACGGCCTCGAAGCGGTGTGGCAGCCGATGGGCTAGGTAATTAATCGCTACGTGTTTTTGAGGGAGACGGACGCGCTGTCTCGCGTCCCTACGCAAAGCAAGAACGCGCCTTTGTAGGGACAGCAGACAGGCTGTTCGTCATCCACAACAATGTTCAAAATGGGGCGTTGTTATGTTCCAACCGCCACCTGTTCCGCGCCCCATTTGTGCAGGTTTTCCTTGAGGTTCGGCTCGGCCACCCAGCGGATCGGCGGATTGGTGCGCTGAATCAGGTTTTCCGGCGTGACGGTGGACATGCACTCACTAGCGATCTTCAGCGCCTTCTCCCACTCGTCGTGCGCCACTTCGAGGATGAGTGCGTCGTGCATATCCAGCGCCACCCGCGAGCGCATCCCCAGATTGCGGTATCTCTCGGACACCATCACAATCGCCCGTTTGAGCATCTCACTCACGCCCCCCTGACAAATGTAGTTCCACGCCACGAAGGCCGTTGGCACGGCTACGGGGCGGCCTGTCCACAGCTTGAGGCGGTGGGTTTCGTCCACCTGCTTTTGCGCCGCGTTGCGCCAATAGGTGACGCGCGGGAACGCCTCGTCCTTCGCCCGCATGATGCGCCGTGCTTCCTCGGTGGACACGCCGATGCTTTCGCCCAAGCGTTTCGCGCCCATGCCGTAAGCCGTGCCGTAGGTCACTTTCTTGGAGAGGTTACGCAGCCGCTTGCGTTCGGCTTTGTCGCCCTGCTGCCACGCTTCCTTAAAATATTCCGCTGCCATGACCGAATGAAAGTCCTCGGCCCGGCAAGCCGCCGCGAGGTTGCTGTCGGAGGCGATCATCGCCGCCATCACGTTCTCGGCGTTGCTGTAGTCGATCTCGACCAGCGTGAAGCCCTCATCGCCAATCGCAAGCCCGGCCATCGCCGGCATCTTCCAGTTTTGCATGTGCGGGTAGCTGGAAGCACGTCGCCCGGTATCGGTCGCGATGGTGACCATGCTGTGCAGCCGCCCATCCAATTCGGCGTGGTCGATCAAGCCTTCAATCGCCGAGATGAGCCAATCGACTTCCGCATACGCCGCGAGGTCTTTGAGCTGGTCATAGTAGGCGCTGCCTTCTTCCATATATGACTCGATGACATAGGCGTTCGAGCTGAGGTCATCGAACTCCACCGCCGCACCGGGGTTTTTACGCAGGCGGTGCCGACCGGCGCGGGTGAAGTACCACGAGTTCGGGTCCCATTCCGGCAGGGGGAGACCCTTCGTTTCATAGAGATATTTGACGCGGGCTTTCGGGCTGCTGGGGTTGGGCAAGCCGTCTGCTTGGAGGCGCTTCGCCAGCTCCTCACGGCGCTCACCGAGTTCGGCTAGGCGCTGGTGGGCAAACGGGATGTTGAGGCGGATACCCTCGGCAGCCATCCGGCAGTATTCATATAAGGCGCGGCATTCCCAGTCGATGAGCGCGGGGTCGCCTTCCAGCGTGCGCTGCTTGTGGTAAATCTCCAGCGTCAGCCGTGCGTCGTCCTGCGCGTATTCAAGCGTGACTTCGAGCGGGAGGGTGTGCAGCTTGCCCCGCTGGCCTTTCATCGCCTGCTGCCGTTCGGGGAACGGGATGCCTAATGTGGTAGCAACACCGAGCAAGCCATATCGCGCATCCACGTCAGGGTGCAGAAGCCGCGCCATCGACTGGGTATCCCAAATGAGCGCCGGAATTTTACCGCCGGTCAGCTTGCTCAACTGGCGCACATCAAATACGGCGTTGTGGGCGATAAACGGAATCGGTCGCTCGAACAGCGCCTTGAGGAACGTGGTAATGGTGTCATCGAACGGCGCGGCGAGGGCGGTGGTGCGGAGGCTGCCCGCCTGTTCCCACGCCAGCGCGATCACCGTCACGTCCGCCGAGTAGCTCAGGCCGTAGTCGAGCTTTGGCCCATGCCCCGGCCAGCGCGTTTCGGTTTCAATATCGACCGCCACCGCAGCCGCTCGCAGGCAGTCGGCCAGCGCCGTTTCGTCGTATGGATGATGGGCTTCTTCAAATAGGGATAACTGCATCTTTTCGTCCCCGCGCTGAACATCTGTGCTGATTATAGTATAAAGTTGTTGGATGTGGAGGGCATGAAAAAAACGCATGAATTGGTTAGGGGTTGTTCGAAAAATAGGGTTGAGATTCATCGGACGCGATGATGGTTGTTTACTTATTAAAATGGTAATTGGTCGGGTTACGCCGCTGAGGGCTAAAGCCACTCAGCTAACCACCGGACAAGTCCACTGAAGGGACTTCAAAGGCGCGTGTCAGCGTCTCCATTATTTACCACGCTCATTTGTAAATCACCATTATCGCGTCCCTACACGAAATCACCTGACAATCTCGCATTGGGTAGGGACAGCATACATGCTTTCCGGTAGCTTCAGAACTTCTCGAATGATGGCTAGGGACGAAACGTTAATTCGCCCCTACAACCTCACGCCTACTGCGGATACAGGGCGTTAACCGTCAGCGTGAATGCGCCGCTGGTCAGGTAACCGTTGACCCGAACGCGGTAGGTGCCGTCAGCGGGGATTGTGGCGGTGAAGCGCGGGTTGATGTTCGCGTCCTCGTCGTCGCCTTCCGCGATCACGCTGCCATCCGGCGCGAGTAGGGCCGCGACCGCATCCAGCGAACTGCCGGGGACGGCCTTCACCAGCACTTCAACCGGTGTTCCCGCTTGGGCGTAGAAGCTGTAGTAGCCGTAGGCGTTAGCGGATACGCTGTCGTCGTAGGCCAGCAGAAGCACCATCCCCGGTAAGGGCGTGGGGGTCGGCGGGCGGCTGATGATGCGCCACACCAGCGTATACGTCCCCTCGCCGGTCGCGTTCGCCGAGCTGACGCTGATGTGATAGCGTCCGCCAACGGGCGCACGGGCGGAGACAATCTGCGCGTCACGGCTGCCACCGGTGTTGTCATCGGTCGCCACCAGCGAACCGTCCGGCGCGATGATCGCCAGCACCGGATCGACCGCGCCAGAATTGACGGTCGCGGCGACGGAGATGACATCGTTCTGGTTGAGGTCGAGGCTCCACGACTCGCCCATGCCGCGCCGCGCGATGCTGCCCGAATACAGTTGGTCAGCCGTCGTCAGGCCGCGCCGTGTTTCGAGGTGCGCGTAACCCACGCCGTAGGCAATTGTGTAACCGCCCACGCTGTCGCCCTCGCCCGTAACGAACACCACATAGGTGCCGGTTTGCCCTGCCAAAATTGCCGGAATGAGCGCGTCACCCCCCGCAGCCGATTCAACAGGGGTGGCCGCCGCGATCAGTAAGCCGTCAGGGTCGAACAGCTCGACTTTGGCGCGGAAGTTGCCATCGGGGCGAACGCCGATGGTGATCGACTGCCCCTGCGTGACGGCAATCGGGTAGCGGTCAAAGTCGCCGCGCCGTTCAACCGCGCCCAGAACCGGCACATGGTTGACCAGTAGTTCCCCCGCGATGGCTGGCACAATCGTCGGCAGGAGGACTTCCTCGACCACAGCCGTGGCGGTGCCGGTTGGTGCAAATACCGGCGTGACCAACTGCGGGTCGGTGCTGTTCGTGAGCGCGATGCGGTATTCCCCCGCGAAGCCGCGTCCCCATGCTTGCAAGCTGTAAAGGCCGTCCTCCGGCAGCCGGATATTTCGCAGCAGGGCGGCGCGGTTGTCCCCGCTGTTGTCGTCGGACGCGACTTCGCTGGCATCCGGCGCGTAAAGATGCAGCACAGGGTCAACTGTGCCGGAAACGGTTTCCATCACCACGCCGATGTACTGCCCTGCGCGGCCGTTAAAGGTGTACACGTGTTGGACTTCCGGCGCGTCAAAACGCCCGACACGGCTTTGCCCACCGGCGATGGTTTCGATGAAGGTACCGAGCCGCGCGTAGTAGGGCGGTGTCGCGCTGGGTGTGACCACCTCGGTCGGTACGGGTGTCGCGGTCGCATCTGCCGGATTCGGGCGGTCGGTATAGGCAAGTGTGAAGCGGTAATCCCCCGCAGCAGTGGCACGCACAAGCACGGTATAAATGCCGCCAGCGGGCAGGGTTGCGTCGAGCAAGTTTTCCGATTGGGCGATCACGCTGCCATCCTCGGCTTGCAGGGTTAGGCCGAAGGGAACATCGCCGGAAGCGGTCGCTCGGATGGCATCACCGCCCTGCGCCACAAACTGGAACGGTTGGCTGGTTTCCGCCTCCAGCGTGCCGGTCGTCGTTTCCCAGAAGGTGACAAGGCGGTTGGGCAGCGCGGAGATCGGTTCGCTGGCATTCGGGGTAATGGCCTGACAGCCGGAGAGGAACATGAGAATGAAGATAAGCCGTCGCAAGGTCAGGACTCCATAGGGCTGCTGGCGGGTATGCTGCCCATATTAGCATATTTACCCCGACACCATACGTTCGCCCTACGGCCTTTTGGCAGAATGGCATAAGTTGTGGTTGAATGGGGATAAGCGAAAGGTGGTCTCATGAATAATCTTCAGATTGATCCCGCAACACTGGCCTCGTTCATCCAAATCGGCGGTCAGTATATGCTGCCGATTGCGGCCTTGCTCCGCGCCCTCTACTCCGGCTATCGCGGCAAAGCGCCGGAAGGGGTTATCCAAATCTTGGGCGCGGCGGCGATTGCCGGTGTCAGTTCCAGCATCAA
Source organism: Chloroflexota bacterium (assembly GCA_020161935.1). Lineage (GTDB taxonomy): Bacteria > Chloroflexota > Anaerolineae > Aggregatilineales > Phototrophicaceae > CFX2. Next base: position 321,813 of record JAIUNI010000004.1, on the reverse strand, counting down.
CGGGCAGCCGCCCAACCTGCAAAACATCGTCACCGATATTCTCGGTAATACCGTGTTCACGGCGGGTTTACTGGCGTTTATCGTGGTGTACCTCATCCGCGTGACCAACCTCGGTTGGATTATGGATGTGGTGGTCGGCGGCATCATCGGCGGTGTGCTGTGGTTCTTCAGTAATTACTGGCTGGGGATGAACTGGTCGATCTGGCTGCTGATCTTGATCGTTCCAGCCTGTGCGCTCGGCATGGTCTTACTGCGGTTCGCGCTGCGCCAAATCTTCCGCGTGGTGCGGATTGCGACCTACTTGGTTGTCATCGGTTTGGTGCTGGCGATTGGCGCGGGTGGCTTCCTCCTGCTGCAAACTGTCCTCAGCGGCGGAAAGCTGATTTAAGGCACGAGGCCGAGCATCGTCACCGCGCGGGTGGGCAGCGGCGCATCCGCGCGGACTCGCACTAGTGGTTGATAGGCGGCGGCTTGGTCGGTGTACGCGCTGAGGTCGGTTACAAGCTGCAAGTCACCATCAGCCGTGTAGCGGAACACCGCCAACTGCTCATAACCACGCGACCAGTACGCCACGCCGTCGAACAGCAGGGATATGCCGCCCACGTCAAAGCGGCACTGCTCGTTGAACTGTCCCCATGCCGCGCCTGCCGGATAGCAAATCGTGGCGCTCAAGCTGGAGTCGGCATAGATCACCCGTGCCGCGCCTTCCAAGTACAGGCTCAGGTCATTAAACGTGCTGGAAAGCAGCCGTTCTGGTGTTTCGTCAATCACCACCAATGTCGTATCCGTCTCAACCCCCGGCGCGGCTTGCACCAGCGTTTGCAGGACCGGCGTTTGCATCCGTCCCAGCGTGGCGTAATGCTGGTGCTGAAACAACAGGCTCGATAAGCCAACCGCACCCAGCAGCACCACGCCCACCACAAACACGAGCGCAGGACGGCGCAGCACTTTGCCCACCAACCACAGCACCGAGGCGAACAACAGCGCCCCGCCCGTGCTGGCGTAAAGCAGCGTCCGCAGGTTGATGCCGCGCAGGTTCGTCAGTGCGTACAGCAAAAAGCCGAGCGTGATGATAACGGGACTAGCGACCAGCAGCAGGAGCAACCGCTTGCTCGACGGTGAAATCTGCTCGCGGCGGCTGAGAACAAACACCGTGACCGCGACCACCAGCGCACCTACCAGCACCCACGCGATATACGGGTTCGCCAGCGTGTTCTTCGGCACGTTCCGCAAGCCAGACCACCCCGTCGGCGCGACCGTTTGCAGTACCGCGCTCACCCAACCGTCCGCGAGGATGACACGGTTCGCCCGCCACAGACTGCCCACAATCGCCCCGACCGATTTATCCTCCGCCAGCAGCATGGACTGATAGGACGACGCAGCAATTGGCGCGTTCAGCGTGGCGATAATGCGTAACCCGAATACCAGCGGCAGGATAAACCATATTAGGCTAACAGCCACCAGCCGCCGCGAGAACTTGCCCTCCAAGTACAGCAGCATGAACGGCGCGAGGACGAATAACGGGAACACGCCTTCGTACATGCCCAAACATAACGCGCTGGCGATAAAGATGGGCAGCCACAACCCGCGCCGCCCCGTTCGCCAGAACCGCGCCAGCAGCCACAGCGCCAGCAGCAGCAGAAAGCCGGACGTGTGGATCGAAATCGACCCCATATAAAACACGCCGCTGTCCGCCGGATACAGCAGTAGCAAGGCCGCAGCGCCGAACGCAAACAGCGACGGCAGCTTCAACTCGGTCAGCAGCAGGTAGGCGCTGATGGCTTTCGCGGCGATCATCACCAGCATCAGCCCGTTCAATCCCGCGAACGAATCCGGCGCGAGGTGGTAAGCCGTAAACCATGTCAGCAGCTCGAACGGGCGCACGCTGCCCGTGAGGAACGCGCCCTTTTGAATATCCGCCATCACCGTCCACTCGTCGGCGTAGTAACCGACCTGTAACCCGAACGGCAGCCACAGCAAAACAGCTAATAGTGCCAACGCGGTAAATGGTAGAATCGAAGCAAGGCGCTGCCACGCCAGTGATGACGATGTTGTCGTGGGAATGTTCACGCCTGTTCCAAAACCCTATGAGCCGCGCAGAAGCGCCTATTATAGTTGTGGAACCGCCTTTTCACGAAACGGTTGGTAGGCAGCGACCCACTCTTGGTCATAATCGCGGATGTACTGCTCGGCCTTCTCCACGAGGTCGCGGTTGCCGACGATCATCGGCACGCGCTGGTGCAGCGAGTGCGGCTGAATATCCAGCAGGTTGCCGATGCCGTCCGAGCCGTAACCACCGGCTTGCTCGGCGAGGAAGGCAATCGCCTGTGCTTCGAACATCAGGCGCATCTTGCCGTTCGGCTGGCCGGGGTCTTGCATATCGCCGGGGTAAAAGAACACACCGCCGCGCAGCAGGTTGCGGTGAAAGTCCGCCACCAGCGATCCGATGTACCGGTGTCCGAGCGGCTTGCGGCCTTCACCCTCGATACCTTGCAGCCACTTGGCGTAGCGCCGTACCCCCGGTGTCCAGAATTTCTCGTTGCCTTGATTGGCGCTGTAGTAGACCGCTTTTTCCGGCACGCGGATGTTGGGGTGGCTCAGTAGGAACTCGCCCACGCTGGGGTCGAGCGTGAAGCCGTGAACCCCCTGCCCGGTGCTGTAGACCATCATGGTACTCGACCCGTACGTCACATATCCGGCTGCCGCCAAATGCCGACCGGGTTGCAGTAAATCTTCCACCGATCCGCGCTCGCCTTTGGAAATTTTGCGGTGAACGGCGAAGATCGTCCCAATCGACACATTCACGTCGATGTTCGAGGAACCGTCCAAGGGGTCATAGAGCAGCACGTATTTACCGGTATCGAAGTGCGGCGGGATGTGGATAATGTCCTCGTGTTCTTCGGAGGCCATCGCGCACAACTGTCCGGTGTGGTCGTTCATGGTGAAAATGGTCTGGTCGGCGAAAATGTCCAGCTTCTGCTGCTGTTCGCCGTAAACGTTGTGGTCGCTGGACGCACCGAGGATGCCGACAAGCCCCGCGCGGGTGGTTTCGCGGGCGATGATCTTGGCGGAGAGCGCCATATCGTAGAGCAGGCGGGTGAAGGCACCGGTCGCGTTCGGGAACTGCTTCTGCTGCTCCAGAATGTGCCGTTCGATGGTGACGATGGGAGCCATAATAACCTCTTTTCACAATAGTATTTTTGCGAAACACGTTTATGGCTGATTATTCACCCGCTGGCTTACTCGCACCTAACAGCTTGCTTAGGGCTAAGAAACCATTTGAGAAGGAAATACCGGACAGCCTGTCTGCTGTCCCTACAACAACGCGAGATTGTGGTGTGAGTAGGGACACGAGACAGCCTCTAAACCTGCGCTTCGAGTTCCGCCACCGTCCGCTCGATCAACCCGATCAGCCGTCCGAAGGTCGCGGCATCAAAGGCGAAGGTCGCGCCCGCCGTCTTGAACACGTCTTTGAGGCCAGCCGTGCTGCCCAGCGCCAGCGCGTCCAGATACTGCCGCACCGCCTTCGTCTGGTCTTGCAGCGCGTTTTCCCACACTTGCAGCGCCCCCAACTGCGCCAGCCCGTAGTCGATGTAGTAGAACGGGTCTTGGAAAATATGTGACTGCCGCCGCCAGCGAACCAGCAGCGCGTCCTCTAATCCGCTGTAGTCGATGCCCTTCATAAACCGCTTCCACAGCGACACCCACGCTTCGTCACAGTTTTCGGGGTCAGCCGCCGCCTCGATGTGCGTGTACACCCAATGTTGATACGCATCTACCACCGCGATATACGCCAGCAGCGTGATAATTTCCTCAAGGTGTTCAATCCGCGCCCGCGCCGCCTCGGAAGGCGTATAGAACCCGCCGAAGTCGTGGGTCAGGTACGGTGCGGCCAGCATCTCCATCGACATCGAAGCCAGTTCCGCCACCTCCATCGTGATCTCAAGCTGCTGGCTGTAGGGCAGCTTCCCGCTTTCAAAACAGTGGAAGGCGTGGCCGCCCTCGTGGATCATGGTCTGCACATCCTCGTGCGTCGAAACGGCATTCATGAAGATGAACGGGCGCTTGACCAGCCGCAAATCCGTCTGGTAGCCACCGGGGGCTTTGTTCTTGCGGTTGCCCAAGTCGAGCAAGCCTTCTTTCCGCATGATGCCGAAATACGCGCCAAGCTGCGGGTCGACGTGCTGGAACACGGCTTCCGAGCGCGTCTCCAATTCCTCGACCGTCTCAAACGGCCGCAGCGCGGGCTGCCCGCTGGTATCCACCAGCAAATCCCACGGGCGCAGCGTATCAATCCCCAACCGCTTGCGCCGCTGTTCATAGATGCGCTCTGCCGCTGGCACGACGACTTCCGCCACCGCGTCATGAAACACCGTGCAGTCCTCTGGTGTGTAGTCAAACCGCTTGCGTGCCTGCCACATATAATCACGGTAATCCTTGAACCCCGCGTTGGTGGCGACCTGCTGGCGCAGCGTTAGCATCTTGCCCCACAGCGTATTCAGCACGGGGGTGTCCACCGCCCGCCGCTCAATCTCCAGCCGCCATGCTTTCTCGCGCAGGTCGCGGTCAGGGTTATAGTAAACCGTCCGCAGTTGCAGCAAGGTAATTTCCTCGCCCTCCCACATCACCGTCTGCGAACCGAGGATCTGGTCATAGTCCGTGTTCAGCTTGCTTTCCTCGGTTGAAAGCGGCACGTTCGCCTCGCGGAATAAGGCGGCTTCGGCACGCATATCCCGCAGCGGAACGGCCATCCCCGCCGGAGTCAAACCACTTGCCAGCAGCTTTTCCTTCAACCGCTGGTCGCCCACCTCGACGTTTTCCATGATGTCGCTCAGGTAGACATGGAAGCGCTTCACACCGTCCTCGTCGTTGGTGTGGGTCGTCGTCCGAATCCACAGGCGCATCCGGCTCTCGTTAATCAGGTTATCGAGGTGCGTCCAATCCGCCAGCCAGCGCTCGACCGTTTCCGCATCCAGTGGTCGCGTGTTCAACTCGTCATAGTACGGCTGAATCTGCCCCCATGTCCAGTTGCTAAAGTCCTGCGTGGTGGTCGGTAGGGAATCAAATAAAGACATCGGGCGATCCTTTCGGTAAGCGTGGCGGGGACTCCATGTTGCATCCGCTTTTGAGCAGTGCAGCCCTCAAAATGTGCCACAAACCACCGCGTACGTCAATTCAGACAAGGTTAACCCGAACCTGGCTCACCAGTTCATATATTTCTTCACCCACTTGCTCTAGGGGTATCCGGCTCTGGCTTGTGCGGCACAAAATAATCCCGCCTTCAATCGCTGCGATAATGAGTGCTGCCATCCGTTTAGCACGCGCTTCGGCAATATCCCCTGCGCGCAGTTTTTCAGCAAAAGCGTCCTGCCATCCATCGTAAATATGCTGGCACGCCTCGCGCAGGGTGGGGCTGGTCGAGGCCATTTCCATCGCAATGATCGTGATTGGGCCGCCCGCCCGAAAGCCAGAAAGTTCTACATTCAGGGCAATATTCTTAATAAAGATCGAAATCGCTTCCGCACAGTCATCAACCTGTGCCAGATTTTCGCGGATGCGCTGCAACACTATATTCCCGACATGGTTTACCGCTTCTACGGCAAGCGCTTCTTTGCCACCGGGAAAATAATAGTAAAGGGAGCCTTTTGGGGTGCCACTCTCTTTAATAATTTGATTAAGTCCAGTGGCGTGATAACCCTGCAACTCTAAAAGATCACAGGTCGTTTCGATGATTTGATCGCGCGTGACTGCCATACCGTTCACCCTCTTTAAAGTGCATTATAGAAAGGCTTTACGGATTCATCAACAGCACGGGATAAAGTCGGGGGGTGGCGTGGATTAAATGCCTTACTACTGCCAACTGGCACGGTAATCGTGGGCAAACTGGTCAAAGGGGATGGCGGGTCGTCCGAGAATACGCTGCACATCGTCTGTAACCGTTTTCGCGTTTCCCAAGCGCGTAATCGTATACAGTCCTGCGACCACTAACGTATATCCCAAGCCGCGTCCTGCACGAAGCTGCCGCCAGATAAACCGGAAAACCGACGGATTGGTATACCGAATAGAGCGTTCCAATACATGAGAGAGTTTAAGCGCCACCTGCGTGTAATCCAGCGCTTCCGGGCCGGTGAGGGTGTATTTCTGGCTCTCATGCTGATCGGCGGTGAGCGCATAAACGGCGACCGCAGCGATGTCACGGACATCCACGAAACTCGTTTTTGCCTTGCCAACCGGCAGCGCGATTTCACCAGCGTCGCGTATCTCCGCCGCCTGTGTGGTCGAAAGATTTTGCATGAAAAAACCCGCGCGGAGGAACGTATAGCGAACACCAAGCTGCTCGATGAGTTTTTCAATTTTGTAATGTGGGGTTATCCGGTTTTGCTCCACCCCTTGTAGCGACAAAAAGACGATATGCTCCACCCCGCACTCCACCGCCGCCCGCACAGCCGGGGCAATATCCCGCCACACATTTGACAGTGCAGGCGGCCTCATCAGGAATAAATGCTGAATGCCTGCAAATGCCGCTGAGTAGGTTTCGGGGTTCAAGAAGTCAAAAGGGACCACTTCCATATGGTCGTTCGCTTCTAAGCAAGTCGAGCTTGGGTTAACCAGCCCGATGCGAAACGGAATGCTCAGAGCTTGTAACCCCCGAACGACTTCACTGCCTACGTTACCGGTCGCACCTGTGATCAAAATACGAGCAGTCATGTTCTTTTCCATCTCGATTCGCACTTATCATTGAACCCTAATACTTATTATAGTGACTGGTCTACATAATCACTAGATGGGAATATCTCAATTCTTTTGGCCTTTGACATCTATTCAGCACATTTTCATCAAAATCCGACCAAACATCTTCCGCATCTCAACAGGTTGACAAAATCACATTATGGTTTACAATGTAAACTAGTCTACAAAAACAGGAGCATATATGATGAATGTGGCAGGGCTTCAACAGCGCACAGGTCGTTATGAGTTCGCGGACGGCATCCGTGAGCTGCAATTCGCCTTCTGGGTACTGGTCACCGGCTTTTATGGTTGGGTTATTTGGGATATGCCCGACCTGTGGCAGCCATTCGCGGAGTGGCTGCGGGCGCAAAATGCGGTGGTCATCATCATGCTCACCTTTGTGCTGCCGATTGGTATTCCACTGCTCATTTCGCACCTAGGGATGCGCTGGGCGAATGAAAAGCTGCGCCGCCGCTGGTTGTGGCGCACGACCGGATTCATCAAAGCCAAGCCGTGGCTGGTGCCGCGTCGCACGCTTTTCGCCTCACTCACGATCATGTTTGCGGTGTTTATAGCCGGCATCCTGCTGGCGATTCAATTGCGAGATGCGTCGCTCATCATTCGCGGGATTTATGTGGGTACGGGCTTCGAGTTCGCCTATATGTGGTTCGCGGTAGCCAATCGCTTCAACCTGCCGCGCTACCGGATTGTGGCGATGGTCGGGCTGGCGAGTACGCTCATTCTGGCGCTGCTGCCGATTCGAGTGGGGTTGTTCGGGCTGATACTAAGCGGGTTTTGGGGCGGGCTGCTCGTCGTCAGCGGGTTATACGCCATGCGCCAAACCGCGTTGGAGCAAAAGGCCACCGCCGATGCAAGCTGAAGTCCAAGCCATCACTAACATCGACCGCCTGATTCACGAACCCGCGCGGTTAGCCATCATCGCCGTCCTTTCTGCCTGCGAAAGCGCCGACTTTGCCGCGCTGCTGCACCTCACCGGCTTAACCAAAGGCAACCTCTCGGCGCAGTTACAAAAGCTGGAAGAGGCCGAGTACATCACCATCACCAAGAGCTTTAAGGAGCGCTACCCACATACGGACTGCGCCCTCACCACTGCTGGACGACAGGCATTCCGCGCATATTGGCAGCAGGTGAATGCGTTAGGCAAGGTCATCACCGCTTAACTTCCATAGGCGTGCCGATGACTTTATCCCTTCGATCACAAACAGTTGCCACTGTAGGGGTTTGCCGCTGGCAAATCCTCGTCACCGACCAATCCCTTCACCCCCACCCACAAAAAAAGAACATTAAAGTTTGCAAATTCGGTCATGCCCTGCTAGAGAGTTGGTAAGCGAGAAAATTATCAGCAAGTTCTCACTCAAAACAATAACTACCAACTCTTTAGAGGTGCATCACCGCAAATTCAAACCAAATTTCCTTGACTCGGAGAGAATTTTTGTTCTAAAATAGAAATGTATATGCAGCCAGAAAAACAATTTTCAACTATGGGGGGAATTTCACCTATGAGGGGGTTGGCAAATCCGGCACAAAACTGGGCTTTGCCATTGCCGAAATTGCTGCCAAATTTGCTAAACACCTTCAATTCTCAACAGCATCAGCATGAGGTCGCGCTGAAATGTGGTAAAAGTGGTGACAACAATTGCAACATTTTCGATATTTTCAACTTTTGTGGCGGCGATATACCGCTGCCAATGCCGCCATAAATCCTGAATAAAAACGCTGTGTTCTCTGTGTCTCGGTGGTGAATCGCCTTTGCCTTTAGCTGGTGACTGACGACTGACGACTGACAACTTCCCTACGACCGTGACTTCGCCGGAGCCAACCGCCCCGCCGCGCTGGCGATGCCGCTCATCTTGGTGCGGATAAGCTGCGGGAACAGCGCCACATAATCCGCCAACGGCCATGACGTGCCTGTCACCAGCGTCGCCTTGCGGGTCACGGCGCTGCGGAAGTCCTCCGCCGTCCGCCCCACGAACTGGGTGCGTCCGGTACCAATCGCCGCCAGTGAATGACCGTCACTGTTACCCACAATCGGCATGTGGAGCTTGGCCGCCAACCGCCGGGCGAGCAGGTTATTACCGGGGGTCACTGCCCCCGCGTTATGGACTTCAATCGCGTCAATCCCCGCCTCACGGATCACTTCGGGGTTCCGCAGGTAGCGGTAGCACGCCTCCGCGCAAACCACCACCTCAAACGGGTGCGCGAGGATCGCCATCCCGCCCTGCTGGTGAACAGCGCTCACGGTTTCCTTAAGCGACATGCCCGCGTTAATCGTGCGTGTCACCCACAGCGCGAGGACGTGTCCCTCGGCGCTGGTGACTTCCACACCGGGGATAATATCGAACGGGTAATTATGGCGGTGTTCATACGCCCATAGGCTGGAGTCCATCGCGTCGTGGTCAGTAATCGCGATCACATCCAGCGTCCCCATGCGGGTGATGTGGTTGAGAACTTCTTTGACGGTGTTAAAGCCATCGCTGGCGGTGGTGTGCATGTGAATGTCGGCGAAACCCACAGTGTTGTTCTTTCTCTGGATTGTGCGGGAAGTGACAATCGAAAGAATAAAAATCTCGCCTAACTGCCGCCTATCAACCGTTTGTTAGGGGTTATGAGTTTTTAGTGAGTGGTTTCAGGATAATATTACTATCTACTCGTTTTCGACTTCTTCAATCATCTGACGTAATACGGTCGCACTTATATCCGACTGCTGAGATTTTGCGTAAATGGTGATAAGAAAAATGTGGGTTTTAGTTTTCACGTAATAAATGACACGATATCCACCACTTTTCCCTTTTGATTGATCGGTACTAGGTAAGCGCACTTTATAAACTTGATGCTGTAAGCCTTGAATTCGGTCGCCAAGGATTTCCCCTTGTTCCAATCTTGCGATCAGAGACTGAACATCCGTAGTTACATGAGGATATTTCTTCTGGAGTTGCTTAAGTGCTTAACAAAAAATCGGGCGATGTCAACGCGAGTAAGCGGATTAGGGTTCCTCATTCAGCGCATTCAAAAGTTGGGAAGCGGGAATTATGTTTCCCTCTAACATATCACGCCAGCCCTGTTTAAAACCTTCAGCAGGGTTTTCAAAAATAGCTTCATCCTCGGCTTCATCATTTGTATTCGAGTTGGGTAGCTCAGGTAGTGTATTAGGATTCATTTAATGCCTCTCTACACACGCTTCGTTACAAAATTGTACAATAATCCGTATGACTTGCGTGGATAATAGGCTGTGGACGACAATAGCCAGATAACACTGAGGTAAAGATCATGTCCCTCTACCCCTTCCTGCTCAACCCCTCGCTCCACGTCAAAGTGTGGGGCGGGCGTAAACTCGAAACCATTATGGGCAAGCATCTGCCCACCGACGAACCCTACGGCGAGTCATGGGAAATGCACGACACCGCCACCGTCGCTAACGGGCCGCTTGCCGGACGAACGCTCGGCGACCTGCTCAAAGAATACGGTCACGCGCTGGTCGGGAGTAAAAATGACCCCGCCGAAGGCTTCCCCCTGCTGGCGAAAATCCTCGACCCGTCCGATTGGCTCTCGGTACAGGTTCACCCCAACGACGAGCAAGCCCGCGAACTCGAAGGCGACCCGCGCGGTAAAACCGAAGCGTGGTATGTGCTGTACTCGGAGCCGGGTGCAAAGCTCGTCAAAGCCGTCAAACCGGGGACGACCCGCGAGGCGATGGCACAGGCCATCCGCGACAACACGCTCGAAAACTTGCTCGTCTACGATGAAGCCGTGGCCGGTGACGTGCTGCTGAACAACGCCGGTGGCATTCACGCGCTGGGGCCGGGCATCGTCATCTACGAAATCCAGCAGTCGTCGGATGTCACCTACCGCCTCTACGATTGGGGACGCATGGACTTGAACGGACAGCCGCGCACCCTGCACATCGACAAAGGCGTGAAGGTCTCTAATATGGAGGTCGTCCCGCCCATCACCCACACCGCCGGAAACACCATGCCCGTGGTGAATGTCGTCCAGTCGCCGTACTTCGTCACGCTGCTCCACCAGTTAAACCCGCGTAATGGTACGCGCATCACCCTCGACACGCACGGCGACCAGTTCCACATCCTCACGTGCATCGAGGGCGAAGCGACCGTTACCGCCCGTGACACCAGCGTCAACTTCAAACTCGGTCAAACCGTTTTAGTCCCTGCCAATCAAGGGGAATATACTTTATCGGGTACGGCGCGGGTGCTGCGTTCATTCCAACCGTAAAAGGGGAAGCCTGACTTGAAAACGTATGCCGTCATCTACGAAATCGGGCGCGGCTGGCAAATGGGCAAGCCGCTGGAAGATCAGCCGCTCGCGGAGCATGGCGAGTGGCTGCGCTATCTCCATCAGCAGGGCATCCTGATCGAGGGCGGCCCCTATCTGGACGACTCAGGTGGGTTGGCGCTTATCCGTGCCGAGAACATCGACGCGGCGTGGGAAATCGTCGAACAAGATCCCGCTGTCGTCAATGAAATCTTCGTACCGGAAGTGCATCCGTGGTTTCAGGGCAATTGGGGCGAATAATGTATAATAATCGTGCCGTGATTGAGGAGACATAGAACATGATGAATGATGCTCCTGTCAGCACTTTATTTGATGAGATCACCGATTTCCTAGCCTTGTCGCCTACGTCCGATCAAATTATCGCCTACCGTCCTTCGACAATGCTTGACGACAGATTACACGACCTATTAGATAAACAAAGCGAAGATGAGCTAACGGGTAGCGAAAAGGCGGAGTTGGATGAGTTTATCCAGATGAACCATTTCCTAACAATATTGAAAGCGAAGACTCGACTCAAATAATATATGAATCACCTCGCACTCCTCACCGACACGCCCCAATCCGGCGACACCCACGACACCGCCTACGGCCTTTCCGCGCCAATTAGCTCACTGGATGGCGGCCTTCTCGTCACCAGCCCGACCGCAGCCGACCCCCGTGCTACTATCCGCGCACTAAAGGATTTGGGCGCGACTCACGTGTGGCTGTGCGAGTCGGTCGGTGCGCTTTCCCCGCTGCTCGAAACGGGCGATTGGGTCGTGGCGGACGACTACATCGACGGCACACGCGGTCAGCATTACACCTACTTTAACGAGAAGGCGGGCGGCTACGTCCAACAGGTTCCACCCTTTGACCCTGCCAGCCGCGAGGCACTCATCACCACCTTAGGCACCTTACCGTCGCGCCGCTTCAAACGGGGCGTTTACGTCTGCGTCAGTAACACCCGCCTCGAAACGCCTGCCGAGGCCGCCTTCTGGTCGCGTGCCGGTGGGCATGTCGTCGGGCGCTGCCTCAGCCCCTACCTGACCCTCGCCCGTGAACTCGAAATCGCCGTCGCTGTCCTCGCGCATGTCACCCGCGAAGGTGGGGCAGCCGGTGAAAGCACAGCGATTGAGCAGTATAAATCCACCATACGGCAGGCATGGGCAGTACTTTAGTTAAAATGTAATAAATAGATCGTCGGGATAATTGTCTTTACTTTTGTAATGTGCTATAGTGACCGCTAGATAATGTTTTCTAGATGCGTATAAATAGGGCGAATTGAACGCTTATGCCAGCTAGTAAAAAACCTTCTAACTCCGCTTCACCGTCGCTTCCAAATAAAAAAGCGGCATGGCTTGATGCTCCTCTCCCACAATTTTCTGACCTCGAACTCGCCCAACTCATGGTCGACCAAGGCTGTTACCCCTCCGTAGAAGATGCCTATATCGAAGTCCCCGAAAACAAACTCAAAAACGTCAGTGAACGGGCTAATGACTATCTAATGAATTATTTTTCGTCCTTTTTTTGGCGCAATTCTCCACTCCCCTCCCCGAAAAAATAAAAGTAGTTTATAATCTCTCAAACCAATTACAAACTTAAAACAAATTGACTCATAATGTCGTCAGTTTGTTTTTGCTTGATATTGACTGGACGAATTATTATGGCTTTAACATGCATTGAGAGGGTAGAAAAGGTTCTCGACCAGTGGAAAAAAGAGGGGGTAATCAGCCAGCGGTTAGCCAATCAGGCGGTTATTCAGTTTAAAGACACTCTATTTGGAACTGGGCGTTTTACCAACATCATCGAAATCATCGGGCCGAATATCAAAATTACCGTTCGGATGTTTGCCGGTTTGGAAGGAGACAGCCATTCCTTACAAGCCGCATACGCCTATCTCCTGAATCTGCCAGCGATTGATGCCACCGTTACTATCCAGCGAGACATCGAAAGTGGTAACGTTGGCGCTTCGGTTACCTTTCCCTGCGTCGCTAACTTACATCAACTGGAAGATAGCATGGGGCATCACGTCAATACGCTCACCACATACTTGGAAGCCCGCTATGATCGCATCGTTCTCGAGCTACTCGAACTCGGTGTTACCTTTAAGCGTGGGGATTAACGGACATGAGCCAAGTATTTATCTCCTATCAACACAATGCCTACACGTTTGTTGTTGATGATTTGGTGAAGCGTGTCGAAAAAGAAGGGTTTACTGCTTGGTGGGATGACCACATTCGGGCAGGGCACGACGACTGGCGGCAAAAAATTGACACGGAAATTGAGAAAGCGGCAGTCATGCTCGTAGTCGTCACGCCGGATGCTGTCGCGTCCCAATATGTCACCTACGAATGGTCTTACGCGCTGGGGAAAAATAAGATTGTTATTCCGCTGACGTACCAAACGGCTCCGGTGCATCCGCGCTTAAATACCCATCAAGCCCTCAACTTTACGGACGCACGGACACGCGAGTGGAATGAACTGACGATAGCCCTGCACGATTATCTCGATCATCCAACCGAACAAGTAGCGCCCCTCAACAATCTTATTTCCAAAGACGCGCTGCTGGATGCTCTAGCTGACTTGTTATGCACCAAGCGTATTGTTCAGACTGATCTCAACACCTTCTTGAATCAATCTCTCATTTCGCCGCTTGATATTGCTGAGGTCCGGCGGCGCAGCTTAAAAACGACTAGCCTACCACCGGGTTAGGGAATTCCTGTTCGTAAATCCAGCGCAGCATATCGTCCTTCGTCAGTACACCCACAGGCGTTAAAAGCTCAAGCACGACCAGTTGGTCAACGTGCGGCGCATGTTCAAACTTGCTTCGGGCATCCTCCATATAGTCTTGCCTCATCACTGCAATCAACGTCTGATTACCCACAACATCACGGACAATTCCATCCTTGAGTAAGATCGTGTTGTATAAACTGATGATGTCACTTCGAGTGATAATCCCCGCAATTTGGACACCGCCGCGCAGAATCACAAGGTGGGTAAACTGGTGCTTACCCATCATTTCGAGCGCATCCAACAACGGCGCTGTCTCACCGATGTACTGAAAATTGGTTTGCATATAGTCACGAACACGAGCCATGAAGCCCTTCCTCAGTCACCACAGGTACAAAATAATGAATTTATATAAAAGGAGCGACAGTGTACCGCGATTTATGAAAGTATGCGATGGCTTGACTCTGCTCCCCGCGTTCGACTATACTGTCCCTCATGATTAACTGTAATGGTTCCCCCATGTGCATGATGCAGCGCTTACGTCAGGATAGACGCAGGCGATTGCCCCGTGCGTGGTAACGAACCCAACACCGGCAACCCGAAACCGTCTGTCCTAATAAGGCAGGCGGTTTTTTGTTGAAGTTGTCAGTTGTCAGTTTACAGTTAAAAAGCGAAGTCTGTGTAAGTCAAAAGGTCGTTAAAAAGCATGTTAAGCGAGACGTTTTTAGCCCAACTGGTTGAAGTTATTTTGACCCGGAGCGCATTTTCGGGTGTTGAGGGGCGCTGGATTCAGGCGGTCGGCTTAACGGGCAGCCACGCGCGGGGCAGCGCCACCCCCTACAGCGATGTGGATATTCACGTCTTTGTGCCAGCGGAAGACATACCCGCTTATGAAGTGTACGCTTTACGACGCTTTGAAGATCACCTGCTCAGTATCAGTATCGTAACGATGGCGGATAAACGTGCCGAACTCACCCGCCCCGAATCCGCCATCCGCACCGTGCCGGGGCTGCGGCAGATGCGCGTGTTGTATGAGGCCGAAGCCGGTGTCTTGCAGGGTTTGGTGCAAGCCGCGCATGACTTCCGGTGGGAACCACTTCAACCCGCAGCTAACGCTTTCGCCAGCCGTCACCTGTGCGGACTCGCGGAAGAAGCCCATAAAGCCCTCAGCGGCCTCTCGCGGGACGATGACTCGACCACACTGTACGCGACTTACGGCTTGGTGCTTGGTCTTTCGGATGTGATTGCGGTGGCGCATGGGCTGCTGCAAGCAACCGAAAATATGGCTTTCCAGCAGGTAATGGACTTTATGGGTGGTCACTCAACATGGACATATGCATTTCGCACAGCCGCCGGGTTTGATCCACAGGCATCAGTAGCATCTCGCGGTCGTGCTGGCGTGGCACTATATACGCAAACTGCCCGGCATTTACACGCTATAATTGAGCCGCAGCATCAGGATGTCATCAACAAAGCAGTCGAACTTATCGACGCATTTATCAGAACTGAAACCAACAGCTAAGGAACACTGACGAACATGACCCAACCCAAAACGATTCACGTTTCCGTCGCATGGCCTTATGCCAACGGCGATTTACACGTCGGGCATCTGGCAGGCGCGTACTTACCGGCTGATATTTTCGCCCGTTACCACCGCCTCAAGGGTAACCGCGTGTTGATGGTGTCCGGCTCGGACAGCCACGGTACTCCCATTTCGGTCGAGGCCGATAAGCGCGGCATTCCGGCGCGGGAAGTGTTCGAGCATTATCACGAACGCTTCTTGCTGACGCAGCAAAAGATCGGCATCAGCTATGACCTGTTCACGCATACCGACACCGAAAACCACCATAAGGTCACGCAGGACTTTTTCCTTAAGCTGCTGGAAAACGGCTGCCTCTATAAAGAAACCCAGCAGTTAATGTACAGTGAGTTAGAGAAACGCTTCCTGCCCGACCGCTATGTTGAAGGCGAGTGCTACATCTGCCACTACGCCAACGCGCGCGGCGACCAATGTGATAACTGCGGCAATTTGCTGGACGCGACCAAGCTCATCAACCCGCGCAACAAGGGCAATCCAGCGGATAAGCTGATCGTGCGCGAAAGCGAACACTTCTTCCTCGACTTAGGCCGCTTCGAACCGGAATTGATCGAGTATCTGAACAAGCACGAGTCCCACTGGCGGACGAACGTTGTGCGCTTCAGCCGCAACTTCATTATGGATGGGCTGCACGGTCGCCCCATCACCCGCGATATTGATTGGGGGGTGGATGTGCCGCTGGAAGGCTGGGACAACAAGAAACTTTACGTGTGGTTCGATGCGGTCATCGGCTACTTCTCCGCCAGCCTCGAATGGGCGAAGAACAACGGTCAGCCCGACGCATGGAAGGATTGGTGGTATAACCCCAACGCCGAGATTTACAACTTCATCGGCAAGGACAATATCCCCTTCCACACCATCATCTGGCAGTCCGAACTCTTGGGCGTGAACGGCATCTACAACGGCGACGAGGACGGCATCGGCAAGCACTACGATGCGCCGCTGCAGCTGCCCTATGACGTACCCGCTAACGAGTTCATGAACATCGAAGGCGACAAGTTCTCCAAGAGCCGCAACTGGGCGATCTGGCTGCCGGATATTCTGGAGCGTTACCAACCGGACGCAGTACGCTATTACACCGCCGCCACCTTCCCCGAAAGCGCTGACAGCGACTTCAACTGGGACGGCTTCTTGAACCGCGTCAACGGCGAACTGCTGGCTGCGTGGGGCAACCTCGCCAACCGCATGTTGAGCTTCGCCTACAAGCGTTACGATGGCAAGGTGCCAACCATCGACCTCGCCAAGCTGACCGACGATGATAAAGCGATCCTCGAAAAATCCGAGGCGGCCTTTGAAAGCATCGGCGCGTTGATCGAAGCCGTGAAGCTGAAAGAAGCGCTGACTCAGGCGATGGGGCTGGTGCGCGAAAGTAACGCTTACCTTGATAAGCGTGCCCCGTGGAAAGCCATCAAAGAGAATCCCGACGATGCTGCGCTCTCGGTCTATACGGTGCTGCGCGTCATCGACAACCTGAAAACTATTCTCTCGCCCTTCCTGCCCTTCACCTCGCAAAAGGTGTACGAGTTCCTCGGCTACGATGGGCAGTTGTTCGGCGAGCAGAAGATCGAAACCTATGAGGAAGCTACCCGCCCGCACAAGGGGTTGATCTACGACGGCAGCAAGGCCATCGGCACATGGACCAAGAGCGACCTCAAGCCGGGTCAGGCGCTGCGTGAACCCGCGCCGTTGATCGTCAAGCTGGAGCCGGAAATCGTGGATAAGGAACGCGCTTACCTCGGTGCGCCCCGCGAAGAACATGACATCGTGGTGTAAGGCGGGGATTTAACGCAAAGGCGCAAAGACACAAAGGACGCAAAGGGGTGTATCCGAAAGGCTACGCCTCTTTTTAAAAGATTTGGAGGGCGCAAGGATGACCGATCAAATAGCTATTCCAATCAATTATATTGAACGCAAACCTCAATCCGATTACTATCGCATCATCGGCAAGGGCGTTACCGTTGAGTTTCTTTCGACCCTGCTCGATAAGCCTGAATGGACGATAGAACGAATCTGCGCCGACTATGATCTCACACCCGCAGAAGTTCACGCAGCGTGGTCATTCTATTACGATCATCGAGAAGAAATTGACCGCCGATTGCAAGATGCTGCTATCCGTTTCGACTCCAAACGTGAGAAGAATGCTGACAAGTACAAAGCGGTGAAGAAGCGGATCTGATTACGCAGAGACGCAAAGCACGCAAAGGGGTGTATCGGGGGACGGTATGCTCCTTTTTGTTTTGGGGAAATAGGAGGCGAGAGGTGTATTAGAGCAAAAGAATAAACAACTCTAAGGAACACGTCGATTGCGAACGATAAATGTGTCTCGCTTTCGCAAGTCTGTCATGGTATATGCCATTATCTTACTGGTGATTGCCGATTTATTCCTCGTTATGGCGCTGATACCAGACATATTTAACGGGTACTCTATTTACCCCTTCATACTTAATTTCGACCGCTTACGATCACAATTAGCTTGTTTCATGATTCCAATCTCAATCGGAATCATTATTAGCGCAGCATTGCTCTGGAAAGTGGAACATGCCATTCATCCGATCATCGTTGTAGCCCTTTTAGCAGCCAATATGATCGCATGTTGTGCACGTTTTACTGGATTGGGTTTAGCAACTAGAGAGCAAGCGAGTATCCAATTTGGGACTCATATTTACAATGTTATAGCGACTGAACAATACGCTGGACCCGGTGATGCTCGTTGGATAACACTATATGAATGTGACGGAAATAATTTTTTATGCCGAATTATTACTCATAAATATGTCCTTTCCACCGATGCAACCCTCATCCCCGACCCCGCCGCGCACACGGTTACGCTGGCGATCAACGGCGAGGCGGTGTACGTGCATCAGGTGAAGTAAGTGTTATTTGCACTATAATGGTTGCAAAAGCGAAAGGAATTGAGAATGGCGCAGCTTTTTCTCCTCGACACACCTGTAAGCGAAACCGAACGCGAACAGCTTAAAACACAAGCACACGAACGTGGTTACAAAACGGTCGGTGAATATTTACTCGCACTTGCTAAAGCGGATGCTCAACTAACCTCTGTTGATGATGAAAGTGATGACGAGGTTAATGTTGTAAGCCAACTACGTCATGCCTTGGAGGACGTAAAAGCTGGTCGTATTTATCCTTATGACAAACTACGTGAAATGATAGAAGATGACGAAACCAGCGATTAATGTTAGCTTCGCGCAGAACTTCATCAACGATATTAAGCATCTTAAAAAGAAATATCGGCATGTTATAGATGATGTCGACACACTTGTGGATCACTTACGAAAAGGGGAAACCCCCGGCGATCAAATTCCAAATGTGGGCTATAACGCTTACAAAGTTCGGCTGAAAAGTAGCGATCTCACAAAAGGCAAAAGTGGCGGTTTTCGGATTATCTATTATCTCGAAACCAAAACAGATCGCATATTACTAACCATTTACGTTAAAAATGAGCAAGCAGATATAAGCTCGAATGAAATTGCCTCTCTAATACGCAAAGTCCTATCTTCTAACAACTAATCTCTTATTGCTCCTCCAAATCAACCGCGAAGCCGTGTACGTGCATGAAATGGAATGAATCAAGAAGCGCTTTTAACTCGCTCTTTTTCACGATTGCTCTGTATCTCGCTTACTTGATCTACAGCTTCTTTGTCTACTATTTCTAACAGACGCATAATCGCCTGATCGTTGGTTAATGCCCGCCCCATCCTTACACCTTCTTTGGCTGCGAAAATATCAAGAGCAGCTTTTGTTTTTATGCCAAGTCGTATGGTTATGTGGTTCATTTTGCTTACCTTACGCGCTGTATATGCAAATGCATAACAGTGTACATTTGACTCTTATGCATAAGTGTTCTAGTATTTATAAAATTGCACTCCTTTAAGCATAGCATATAACTATTTAGCACCATATTGATGGAGGATTAACCATGTCTCAGTTTCTCGATTCAATTTCATCGGATAAAGATCATAACAGTCAATTACCATTGCCGCTTGTAGTTGCCCAAAAATGGAAATTTTCACTTTCGTTCTTAACTGATGATCATGAAAGATTTTATGCAGTACAGGACTGGATTCAGGGTTTGACTGATACGAAAGAAGTACGCAAGATTTGGAATGATATTCAACGTAAAGGTAATTTACCTGAGTTGTCGGACTCAATCCGACAACTGCCTTATAAAGCGAAGGATGGCAAAACCTATCAGGTAGATCATGCAACCGATAAAGGTTTATATCTGATTGCACAACATTTACGCAGCACAAAAGCGCGTCCAGCTTTGGCAGCAATCAAACGTTTTCTCGCAGAAGCAGGTGTTTTCACCGACGAAATCCGCCGTGCGCCTGAAACAGCGCTGACATCTGGCGCGATGACACCTGACCAAGCGATTGATGCGGCCATTGCGATGTACCGCGCTCAAGGCAAGGACGATAAGTGGATTCAAGCGCGGATACAAGGAAAAATCAAGCGCAATATGTTCACCTCGGCACTCAATGCGGCTGTCGCCGAAGTGCTAACCCCGCGGCACTATGCTATAGCTACCGATGATGTGTATACCGGCTTATGGGGACGCACAGCGGCTTACCTCAAAGGCGAGCTTAATTTACCTAAAAGTGCCAGTTTACGTGACCACCAACCCATGCTGGCGCTACATTATCAAGGCATCGCGGAAGAAGTCGCCGCACACCAGTTAGGACATCGTTCTGAACTCGATTGGGATGAAGCCCGAACGATTGTGAAGACAGTAGCTAAGTTTATTGGTGAGCAAGCACAATCAACCAGCCATCTGCTTGATATGGACATCGCAACAGGTAAGCCATTATTGCCAAGCAAATAAACACATCAATGGCAAAATGATGTACGTGCATCAGGTGAAATAGTTCATCACGACTATCGCTTCATCAATTAAATATCCCCTGTAAGGCCGTTGCAACGCGCATCCGCTAACCTTTCGTTGTAAAAAGCGTTATGATTTCACAAACTACAACTTACGAATGCTTTATATTGCGAAAGGTTCGAGATGGGACACCGTATACGCCGCCTACTACCTGTACTGATGCTGCTCTTAACGCTCATGATCGCCTTACCTGTTCTTGCTCAAGATGACTTAACCGAAACCTTCACCTTTGACAGCGGCGCGGCCTTCCAGTACCCCGAAGCGTGGCTGCTCGATGAAGGCAATGACCCCGTGAAAATCGCCAGCGAGCAAACCGAGATGCTGTTCGTGGATTACGCGGGATTGCAGGCCATCGGCGTGGATGCCAATGAAGCCGCGCCAGATGCGATCCTCGAAATGTACTTCACTGAGTATCATCCCGCACGTTCCTTCAAAGCCATCAAAATTGAACCGTTTGAAGTTGGCGACCGCAGCGGTGTACAGTACGACTACAGCGCCGACGACGGACGCGCCCGTGTGATGGTCATCCCCTTCAGTAACGGCAGTGCGGGCGTGGTCGAGGCCGTTTCGCTCGCCGGAAAACTGCGCGAAGAAGACACCATCCTCGCCATCGTTGAATCCTTCGACAACAGTGATGAAGTCACCGGCACAACTGCCGTCGTCGAGCGTGTGGTCAACTGCACCATCAGCACCAACCGCGATGACACCGTGCAGGTGCGCGTCGGCCCCGGCGAAAACCGCAGCTCGATTGTATTCCTCAGCGCGGGTCCGTCGTTCAAGGTCTTGGGTAAGGCCGAAGCGTCGGACGGCAGCCTGTGGTGGAAGCTGGATAAAGAGCAGGTCGCGCCCGATAAGGCGGTGAACGAAGTCTGGGTCAAGCAGGATGACGTAGCGCCCAAAGGCAACTGCGAAGATGTGGTGGATGTCAACGCCCCGCCCATCGTCCCCATCGTCAACAGCGCCCCGCCCGCCAACACCAACAGCGGCTCGGACAACCCACCGCCAGCAGGCAGCGTCCCGCAGGCAGGCGCGTGGTTCATCGTCTACAGTTCCGGTAAAGGTTCGTGCTTCGGCACCGATACGATTGACATCGCGGTTGATTTACCCCCCCAAGCCATTTCGGTTTCAGTCAATGGCAGCACGATCAACCTCGATGGCGATATTCTCAGCCGGATCAGTGGCAACACCTATCAGGGCATCGGGCAAATTGTTGAAGAAGGTCAGGTTTACTCCACCAACATCACCGTGCAGGTCGTCTCACCCACGCAAATCGTCGGTTCGCTGGCCTACACCGCTAACTATGGTGATACCTCGTGCAGTGTGACCTATCCGTTTAGCGTGAATAAGAGCTAATCGCTTGTCGGCGAGGGTGTAAAGATAAATACACCCTCGCCCCTGTTTCATCCCCTCACAAATCAACAATCTCGATGGCGAATGTGCTAAGGTACAATGTAATGTATTGCGCTATGTAGGGGATTTTGTTATAAAACCATGTGGAAGGTCGTCTATCATTGGTTTTTCAATGGTCGAGTTGATGAGTTTGATGAGATGAGTACTGCACCAGTTAATCTGTCCCTCTTGCGAGATGATATACGCCGCGCTTACGATGCGCTGGTGCAGCAGCGGTTCGGTTCGCTTTCGCCGCGCCAGCAGCAGCATCTCAGAGAAATTGATTTTTCGGTGGAACGGGTTATGGAGTCGATTAACGAGTATTTAGCGAACAAAGCGTTACCTGATGGTGACCAAACGGCTGACCCCCGCTACCGCCTGATGTACGCTGCCCGTACCCCAATGGAAATGATTTTGCAGTGTGCCTACTTCCTCCACATCAACAGTATGCGGAAGACGGAGCCGCTGAACCATGACCAGCTTGAAGCCGTCTGGCTGCTCGAACGCAGCGGGCGCAAGTTCGTGCTGGAAATTGAACGGCTGTGGGCGGAAATGCGCGACGAATGGGCAGAAGCGCAGCAGACATGACCGAACTGTTCAATTTTGGCCCGTTTCCTATACTCGAAACACCACGCCTCGTCCTCCGTGAACTGATCCAAAATGATGCCGAAGCCGTGTTCGCCATCCGCAGCGACTTTGAAGTCACCCGTTATAACACCGGCCTCGCCTATGAACGCCTCGATCAAGCCCGCGACATCATCCAAGCTATCCGCACCGGTTATGTCGATGGTGTTGAACTCCGCTGGGGTATCACGCTGAAAGACAACCCGCGTGTGATCGGCATGTGCGGCTTCAATTATTGGGTGCGCCACGACCGCCGCGCCTCCGTCGGTTATGACCTCGCCCGTGCTTATTGGGGGCAGGGCTTGATGACCGAAGCCGTGAACGCGATGGTCAAGTTTGGCTTTGAGCAGATGAACCTCAACCGCATCGAAGCCGATGCTGATGGGCGCAATCCAGCCTCCGCCCGCGTGCTGGAAAAAGCCGGTTTTAAGTCCGAAGGCGTTCAATATGAACAGTTCTATGAAAATGGTGGGTTTTATAATCTGCACCTATTCGCCCTGCTGCGCCGGAAATATTTAGCTCGTCAAAGCCTAAATGCAAATCTTGTTGAACTTCTAAATAATATTGTTCATTCAGCAGAACTGTTAGCCAACGATTTAGGGGACAAAGACTCCAGCTTTTCCCTACTTGCAAGACGTACAAGAGATGTCCTTGAACTACATGAGTTGAATCAAACTGAAATCAGCGATCCAATTCACTTCAAGAAAATAATGCCTAAATTGCATTCTCCTATCTCTTTTGTCCACAAAAATTCCGAATCACATCTGCGACATGATGGATTATCCTCAGCACATCGCCAGCTTGTACAAAGCATTCACGACAATGCTCAATCTTATTTGAAGATCATTGATGGGCTTGCCTAATCATCTATGACCGCCCCCCAATCGACACCCTACCTCACACCCGCTAAACTCGCCGGGCAGCACTTCCCGCGCGATACCTCTGCCAGTAAAGACTCCTCTTGCGGCGATAGCTCCTCTCATAGAGGCCACGGCAGCACTACTGCACGACTATCCGAACGGTCTACTATATAACCCCTCATTAGCACGATGTTTCAAACCCTCAGTAAGCATATAGTAATGACAGAAACGTTCGAACAATCAACAAACACATGGAGGATAAGCTCATGTTGTGGACGATTATCAGTGTTCTTTTGGTCTTGTGGCTGTTGGGTTTGGTCGCGAATGTGGGTGGTGCCGTCATTCACGTGCTGCTCGTCTTGGCAGTGATCGCGTTCCTCTACAACATGATCACCCGCCGCAGCAGTGTATAAACCCGCGTCAGTATAAAAAAGGAACGGTCAGTGACCGTTCCCTACGGGTTTATGCAATTGTAGTTTCGAGGTTGGTTGTTAAGCCAGCGATAGCGATAATTTAATGCTCACGAAAGCGCTACATCAGCGCCCGCCACCAGCCCCATCCAATCGGGGTGTTCTGCTGGCCGGGCGTGCGGTATTTGTAGCGTTTTTGCTTCCAGAAGCCGTAGAGGAGCGCACGCGCACCCCTACCGGCATCAAGACGTTCAGGTCGAAGGACAATACAGCCCCCCGCAGGGAGTAAGGTCGGACTCAATCTCCATATTCCTTTTCTGCGTCACGCGCAGCTTCGATGCGGGATAGGTCAGCCGCCCGTATCTGGGCATCCGGCTCGATGTGCTGCTTCCACAACCGTTGGGCAATCACGTCGGCGTTTTCGGCCTCGCGTACACCCTGCGATGCGAAGTAAGTACACACGCGCTCAACATCACGCTTGAGGATAAAGTGTGATTGGCTGTTGCCGTGGCTGCTCGTTACCTGCGGGAAGTCGATCAAGGTGATCTTGCCCTCCCAGTACAGGATGTTATAAGCGGAAAGGTCGCCATGGATCATGCCGTGCAGCAGCATCAGCTTAATGTTCCGCATGGTTTCCTTGAACAGTTCATGAGCCTCGTCGCGCTCCAGTTCCACCGTGCTTAACGTCGGCGCGGCCATCTCCTCATCGCCGATATAGCCCATCAGGATCGCGTTTTCAGCGACCGCGTACGGTTTCGGTACGGCTGCACCGATGGCGTACAGTTGGTTCAGGGTGTTGTACTCGTACATTAACCATGAGGTATGTTCCACCTGCACACCGAAATCGCTCTTTTTGCCGATGGCACGCATCAAGCGGTGGTCGGTTTCCTTCGCCTCTTTGCCGTCTGCCCGTAAGATAGCACGCCCTTCGCGGTACATCTTGTCGTTACGCAGTTGGCGGAATTGGCGCGGGCGGTAAACCTTCGCCGCCAGCAGGTCCACGCCATGCGCCGGACGTGCCGCGCAGCGGTAAACACTGGCTTCCTTGCCGCCTCTGACCATCGCCAGCACATCCGTGATGAACTCTTGACGATAAAAGTCGGTCAGCGATTGCAGCAGCCACGTTGACTCGTAGCGCGAGGGTTGGTAAGTGGTCTTATAAGGTGTGTCGCCTTCGAGCGCATCCGGCTCGGCCAGCGACTCGACGATTTGAGCCTGTGTCTTCTTCGGGGTATGTTTGCCCTTCTGCTTGCGGACGCGGCGTTCCTGCCGGTCTGCGAACATATCGTTGTAATCGTCATCCAAATCGAATTGATATTTCAAATTCAAGATCGTTATCCTCAAGATAAGCAAATTGCGTTATAGCGTTTGGTAAAGTTCGCGTGGTGAACGCATAGGCGTGACCACAACAGCGTTGTCAAACGTGTTTCGGTGCTAAAACGGTTTGTTGAACTGGAGGTGTATCGAGCCGATCACCAGCAGGCAAACACAAAACAAGCACCCCGGTATGGGCTGCCGTTCGACGTTGTACCTGTGGCCTAGAGTGGGTTAGCGAGACGGAGATAAGCCGTTACTTGAGGCACAACCGAACGGTGGTTATGTTTTTTCCAAATTCAGCCATCTTTACGTGCCTCCTGATAAGGATAGTTAATCACTTTGCCGACTATAGCACAGGTTCATTGTGGTTGTCAAAGGACGAGTATCGCATTGAACCTGTATGCGGGAACAACCAATTCACATCCCCGATTATGAACCATCATAAACGGGTTTACCCGTAAAACCATCCGACTTTCGGCGGAAATTTATGACTTCTCACAACGGACACTCAAAAAACCGGATGTACTGCTTCAAGTTGGACGACAGCTCTAAATACGGTTCAATCGGGTAAAAGCCCAACGAACGGTAGAGGCGTTGGGCGCTCTCCATGAACCCCAGCGTATCCAACCGCACCGTCGTATATCCCAACTCCCGCGCTTGCTTTATCGCAAACTCGGCCAGCGATTTCCCAACCCCCGATCCTCGGCACGTTGGGCGCACGAACAACGTCCGCAGTTCGCAAACCGTCTCACTCAGCCGACCCACCGCGATACACCCGCACACCTGCCCGTTATCGGTGGCGATCAGCAAACAGCCATCCGGCGGCAGGTGGTCGCCGGGGAATTTCTTGCGGATGTCGTCGTAGGTGTGTTCACTCGCGAATGCTTCAATATCGAGCTGCGGGTAATGCTCACGGATTTCCGCCAGCATCCACGAGACATACTCCTGCGTCAGCGTGATGAAGTCGTCAAGTGCCTGACCGCTGTAAGCCGTGACAATCTCGGTCATTGTCTTTCCTTCCATCAAAAGACTTTGAACTTATTACGGTAACTCTACAACTTGATCCATAAAGTTTTAAAGTCCCTCCCCGTAGTAACAGGGAGGGGTTGGGGTGGGGTCGAATCTAGTAGATATTATTCTAAATAAGCATCTCCCCACATCATAGCACCATCAGTCGCCAACCCCGCTGCCCTTCGCTACACTCTAACATATGGACGGACTGCTCAACAGAGAACGGAGACACGCATGATTAAAACCAAGAGCCTCGACCTGTTCGCAGGCATACCGGTGTCTACCTCTGCGGCGCGTGTACCCACCCCGGCGGTGGCGTGGTCGCCATCAACGGTCGCAACGCCGCCATGACAATCCTTAGAAAATAATCACCCATCATAGGGATATATTTCCCAACCACCCTTTCTTGTAGGGGAGGGTCACAGGCTCCCCGTTTTCCGTTATTAAAATTGTTCATGCTATATCATCTCTTACCGTCCCGTAACGGGGGTTTATCCGCGGGCAAATTTCAACCACCTCACTCGTTTCACCCGACCAGCGGGCTTCAGCCCCCTTCGCATGAACTGGAGCCGGATGCTTGAGCATCTGGCGGCGCTGTTGCCCAACCCACATTGACGAAATCCGCGATACCCTGTAAATTAATCCCCATGACAAACAAATCTCAAGTGGTGCGAGTCCTCTAAGCTAGGCACCAACAGCCTAGCGCCCCTTTCATGCTCATTCCAGCCTCGCGCTGGCGGTGTTCTTTTCGCGTCTCTCAAAACCAACCGATAAATAATCACTGTTCTCACGAACGGAGAACGGCTTTCGCATCCACGAAAGGCATGTGCCACTGTGCTTACACCAACAACCCCTTATACCCGCCACTTGGAAAACGGCCTCATCCTCAAATCCGTCCGCGACAAGGCCGATGCCGAACGCCTCGCCCTGTTTAACGGGCAAATCTTCGGCGAAGGCGTAACCGGAATGACACGCTCGCTGATCTACAACCACCCCCATACGCGCCTCGAACACTGGCTGTATATCGAGGACGAGGCAACGGGGCAAATCATCTCCGCGCTCTCGCTCATCCCGTGGCTGTGGCGCTGCGAGGACGTGCTGCTCAAGTCCGGCGAAATGGGCGTGGTCGGCACGCTGCCAGAGTACCGCAAGCGCGGCCTCATCCGCACGCTCGTCACCCGCCACAGGGAACTGCTGCGCGAGGGCGACTATGACCTCAGCAACATTCAGGGCAACCCTTACTTCTACCGCCAGTTCGGCTATGAATACGCCATCCCGCTGGAAGCCAATTACCACCTCGAACGCCACAACCTGCCGGATGCACCCGGCGAAGCCGCTGCCGCCTTCCAAGTCCGCCGCGCCACGCCGAGCGACATCCCTGCGCTGATGGAACTCTACGACGAGGCCGCCAAGCAGCTCGACATCAGCGCCGTGCGCGATGCGGCGACGTGGCAGTATCAACTCGAAGGGGTAAAAGGCGATACCGAAAGCGAGTTCTGGCTCGTAATCGACGCGCAGGGTGTGACAGTCGGCTACTGGCGCATCGCCTTTCACGGCTTTGGCGCTGGCCTGATCGTCTGCGAATCCTCTCGCCTAACTGTCCCTGTCGCCGAAGCGGTCGTCGTCAAGCTCAAAGCCCTCGCCGTCGAACGCGGCAAACCAGACATCCGCTTGAACCTGCCCGCCAACAGCGATCTGATCCAACTCGGCAAAATCTGGCATGTCCACCATGAGGGCGCGTATGCATGGCAGATACAGATTGTCGATGTCGCGCGGTTGCTGCGGAAGATCGCACCTGTCCTCGAACGCCGCATCGCCGCCAGCCCCTTCAGCGGCTTAGACGAGCATGTCATCATCAACCTCTACCGTGAAGCCTTTGACCTGCACTTCAGCCACGGCAAACTGGTTAGCGTCACCGCGCTCGGCTTCAGCGAGCGGGGCGAAATCAACATCCCGCCGCTGCTGCTCGCGCCGCTGCTCCTCGGCTACCGCAGCCGCGAAGAACTGTCCCACATGTACCCCGATGTAAGCTGTTGGCCTCGTGCCAAAGTGCTGGTCGATGTCCTGTTCCCCAAAATGGAATCTTTCATCTACAGCGGCTACTAACCCACTTCTCCTGCTCAATAATTTCTCGTAGGGGAGGGTCACAGACCCTCCCGTGTATTTTCCCTCCCTCGTTTACGGGTGATCTGCGACTGAGCTTATCGCAAGGTAGCAGATCGGTGTCGCGTCAGCGACGGAGGGGGTTCTTGCGCCGCATTACCTCCAAATGAACCGAATGAAATACAGGGTTTAACAGACTGCAATTTTAATCTTGCCCTTATCTAATCTGCATAACTTCTGAATAGCGATCACCTAAATTATGGGCAGTGTGATAAACACAGACCGCCGCCAATGGATCGGCGGCACTTACAGGGATTGAGGGGCTAAAGATCATGAACAAGAAAATGGTTGTAATCGACGAAGAAGATGATGACAAACCCGTAGGCCGCGTGATGACCCGCCGCGAGGTGCTAACGCTGTTCGGCGGCGCGGGTGCGGCCTTCTTCATCGGCACGGGCTTTAAGAACCTGCGGATCGGCCAATCTACAACCGCCACACCCACCGCAACCGTTGGCTGCGTGGTCAAGCCGGAAGTCACCGAAGGCCCGTACTTTGTGGATGAAATGCTCAACCGTTCCGACATCCGCATCGAACCGACCGACGGCAGCATCAAGGAAGGCATTCCGCTCCGCATCAAGTTCAACGTATCCGATGTCAGCGCCAATGCCTGCTCGCCCATCGAAGGCGCACAGATCGACATCTGGAACTGCGATGCCGTCGGCGTGTATTCCGGCGTAACCGACACGGGGTTTGATACGGTCGGCCAAAGCTGGCTGCGCGGCTACCAGGTCACCGACGAGAACGGCGTGGCCGAGTTCACCACCATTTATCCCGGCTGGTACTCCGGTCGTGCCGTCCACGTCCACTTCAAAATCCGCACCGAGCCAGAGTCCGACAGCGGGTACGAATTCACATCACAGTTCTTCTTTGACGATGAACTGAGCGATGAAATCTTCAAGCAGGAACCGTATTCAGCCGTAACCGGCGAACGCGACACCCGCAATGACACCGACATCCACTATGCCGACGTGGGCGACCAACTCTTGCTCGCACTGGTCGAAGATGAGGACGGCGGCTACAGCGCTACCTTCGACATCGGCCTCGACCTCACCGACGAGGAAGTCGGCGCATCCGACTCATTCAGCATGGGCGGCGGTGGCGGCATGGGTGGTGGCAGCGCACCCGGCGGCACCCGTCCGGCGGGCGGCCCACCCGGCAGCACCACCGCTACCCCCACCACCAGCGGCTAATGTGAACGGTCAAATAACAGTGTAGAGATGAGGCGTGCCTCATCCGTTTCTCTGCTTCGCTCCCTCCCTGTTACCACGGGGAGGGTTGGGGTGGGGTCTAAATCCCGCTCCCACATAACGCATTTCCCGCCTCTGTTCCCCTCGCCCTGAGGGAGAGGGGTTAGGGGTGAGGGCTGAGGGCAAATCGAACCAACTAGAAAGGTACAACATGGCAAAAGACAAATTTGTAATCCACGACGACGACAAACCCGTAGGCCGCGTCCTCACCCGCCGCGAGGTGCTGGGGCTGCTCGGCGGCGCGGGGGCAGCGTTCTTCGTCGGCACCGGCTTCAAAAACCTGCGTGTCAACCAGACAGCCACCGCCACGCCCTCCACCTCCGTTCCCGGCTGCGTGGTGCGCCCCGCCAAAACCGAAGGCCCATACTTCGTGGATGAAATGCTCAACCGTTCCGATATTCGCATCGAACCCAGCGACGGCAGCATCAAGGAAGGCATTCCGCTGGTCATCGTGTTTCAGGTACAGCAGCTCGACGGCACAACCTGCCGGGTGCTGGAAGGCGCACAGGTCGATGTCTGGCATTGTGACGCGCTCGGCGTGTACTCGGATACCACCGACCCCGGCTTCGACACCACCGGTCAAAAATGGCTGCGCGGCTATCAAGTGACCGACGAACTCGGTACCGCCCAGTTCACCACCATCTACCCCGGCTGGTATCAGGGACGCGCGGTGCATATCCACTTCAAAATCCGCACCGAGCCAGAGGCAGAGGATGGCTACGAGTTCACCTCGCAGTTGTTCTTCAACGAGGATATGACCGACATCATCCACGCCCAACAACCCTACGTTGAGAAGGGCTACCGCACCCTGCTGAACGAGGACGACGGCATCTTCGCCGATGACGGCGACATGCTCACCCTCGATGTGGTCGAGAACGACGATGAGGAACTCGGCGGCTATAAGGCCACCTTCTACATCACCCTCGACCTCAACGCCGACCCTGTAACCACTGGCATGGGCGGCGGTGGCAATGGCGGCCCCGGTGGTGGACAGCCTCCCGCTGGCGGGAACGGTGGCCCCGGCGGTCGTCCTCCCGGCGGTGGCAACGGCACGCCGCCCAACGGAACCCCGCCCAACAGCGCACCTCCCGCTCCCCCTTCCGGCGGCTAACCCCCAAACCCCACGTCACTGTAGGGGCGCACGGCTGTGCGCCCTCACTTCCCCCCATGACATCGCCCTGATTGACTTCGCTCCCTGCCTACTCGTTCGCCTCAAGCATCTGCTTGACAAGTTTGATTAGGCTGTCACGATTTTTAAATGTGATAAGTAATAATGCCCATGCAAATATGCCCATGCCAAAAAAGATTAAAGAGACACCTACAGTCTCGTCGCTAATATTGATGCCAATATAAAAAGATCCAAAGGAATAGAGCAGTGTAAACAAAAATATAGATAACCGTATTCGCCCAAATCCACTTACAGTTACAGTGTTATTCTGATTTTTTCTGAGTTGACCGTGAACCTTGGCATATAAATTTCGACCCCAATCACGATCTAACGTAAATGCCTTGCCATCTACCTTATCCGAGATACTTACCAGTATGTCTCGTCTTGAGGCAAAGAAGCCTGTCCCCCGTTTTGACTTGGCCTTCAACCGCGCAGCACACTCGACCATCGAAAGACTTGTCGTGAACTCAAAATGCTTTTCGAGAAAGGCGACCAAGTTAAATTAACCCTCATCATCATCCGCGAACGATAATTCAAGTTCAGCCGCAACTTCCTCAATCGGGCGGGAACGAGGATCGCCTAATGGGGCATTTTTCAGTAACGCTTGAAATTCCTCGTCCGTCAGCTTGCGCCCTTCTTCTTCAACCCACTCATCATCCACAATGACTTCACGCTTTTTACGTTCGAGGTCTATTTTGGGTTTTGGGGTCATTCTTACTCCCTTTCACTCCATGAGATTATAGCATTGGAAGATAATAATGTTGTCTATCTTTCTCCGCATTCCTCTCTAGGGTTCAATTTGTCTTTGCATTTACTCAGTACTCGGCACTCAGAACTCAGTACTATAAAAAAGGTTTATTTTCGGTTAACCCGACAAACCGTTTACCAACCGTCCGCCAACCCGCTTAACAATCCGGTTCCCTCAAAATGGTTAACGCCAACCTCACTTAAAAGTGACCAAATGTTCTGACAAATGGTCACCCTTAACGCCTCAACCTCTGCTATCCTGCTTATAGGACGACCTATATCTCGGCATTTGCTCCCCTCTCCTAGCTGTACTCAGCGGTCGGGAGAGGGGCTGGGGGTGAGGGCTTTCCGCCGCATATTAACAACCGCATCCACCCAATCTGCACATGGCATCTTTGCCGCTTGTTCCGCATATTGTGCTTTTTGCATTGAACTATCAACTGAAAACTGTTGACTGATAACTCTCTTTGCTGCAAACGTTGCTATAGTCCCCTTGCGGGGCAGCAGCGAACCGTCCTTCCGCTGCTGCAAATAAAATGGCAAATCGAGTACATCAATTGCCATTTGAAATTGCTGCCTTTGCTGCCAAGATTGCCAACTGACAATACTGACACTGACGACATTTGCGACAATTGAGGGAGAAAAGATCACTGCACCGCCGACATTTGCGACATAACCGACATAAAATCGCCAATTCTCAACAGCATTAACAACAGCAACAGCATGATTGGAGCCAAAAGCCAATTGCTAACCGCCAAAGGCCAATTTTCACTGTGAAATTGACGAATTTGAAGAATTTTGCGAATTTTCAGCACATCGCTCCCTCACAGCCGCCGTCAAAAGCATGTTGTAACAACAACATCAACAGCATCAACAGCAACATTTCGCTTTTGTCTTGAAGGATACCTGTTGACTGACAACGGATAACTTCTTGTGGCATCCGGCTGCCGCCGCCGCCGCCAATGCCGCCATAAAACTTTCGACTTTTAACCTTTAACTCCCTTGGCCTTCTCCGTATTCCTTGGCGTTCTTGGCGACTCGCATTTGCATTTGCCTTGAGCTGGAGACTGGCGACTGATAGCTGACGACTTCCTATCCCTACCGCGAGAAAAAGCCCTTCGCGAAGAACCACACATTCGCCGGACGCTCGGCAAGCCGCCGCATAAAGTACGGGTACCACGCCGCGCCGAACGGCACATACACCCGCACAGGATACCCTGCCGCCGCCAGCGCATCCTGCCGCGCCGAACGGATGCCGTACAACATCTGGAACTCGTAGCGTGTCGGCTTCAACGTCTTAATATCGTTCTCCGCCGCTTGAATCATCTTCTCGTCGTGGGTTGCGATGCACAGGTAGCCGGGGGTTTGTAGGTACTGGTGCATAATCTTGGCGTAGTTCGCGTCCACATCCGCCTTATCCGGGAAGGCCACATCCGGCGCTTCCAGATACGCGCCCTTGCACAACCGGATGTGCGCCCCTTCCGCGCCCAGCGCTTGCATATCGGCCTCGCTGCGCCGCAGGTAAGCCTGAATGACCGTCCCTACGTTGTCGAAGTCGTACTCGTCGCGCATCGTCCGGTAAATTTTGAGGGTAATGTCGGTGTACGGCGTGTTTTCCATGTCGATGGTCACCGGAATGCCGAAGTTCTTGGCATCTGTCAGCACCCGCCGCAGGTTCGTCTGGCAAAGTTCCTCGCTGATGTCGAGGCCAAAGTGCGTCAGCTTGAGCGAGATGCTCGCTTGCAAATGCTGATTGTGGATATGGTTGAGCAGGCTGCGGTAGGTTTCCACCACCTCCTGCGTATCCTCGGCACGTTTCACACTCTCGCCCAAGTAGTCGAGCGATACCCACAGGTTGCGGGCGTTCAGGGCTTTGGTCGCGCTGATCGCCTCGTCCAGCGTCTCGCCCGCCACGAAACGCAGTGCAACCCGCCGCGCCACGCCCCACCGGCTCATGATATTCCGCGCCCAGCCCGCGACCGATAAGTAAAGGAGTATGCGTCTGAGTAGGTTTTCCATTCGGTCATTCCCTATTCATCAATTTATGGAGTAGAGGTTATATCGTCATGATTGCAATGTAACTGATATTTGCCTTGGACTCCCCTCGCCCTGAGGGAGAGGGGCTGGGGGTGAGGGCTTACCCCCCACCACCATTTATTCTAAACGAAACATCGAACGGAGTTTAGCGTACCGCCACACTCTCGCACCACATATGGTCGAGTAATGGTTCTAACGGCTTGGGCAGTGTTCCTTGATAACTCATCACCAACCGGTAGCGGGCGCGGGTCATCGCCGTGAACAACTTCCGGCGGGCAGCCGATACCGCGTCGGGGTCATCCGCGTGGGGGAACGCATCTTGCAGATGGGGGACGAATACCACCATGAACTCCAACCCCTTCATCTTCTCGAAGTATTGGACGTAAACACCCTGCCGCGCCCATGCCGCCCATTTATCCACATGCCATTTCGCGTGGCATAGGATCGCGATCTGTGCCGGATCAGCACCACCCGCCAGCAGGTCACGGATTTTGTCGTCGATGAAGCCCGTTTCGCTGGCCGAATCCGCACACGCCATCAGCGCGGGCATCGGGCCGCTGCCCAGTTCGTATGAGCTAAAGTCCGGCTCGGCACGTTCTTCGGTCGCTTTCAAATTCTCGTCGGCTTCGATCAAGCTGTGTGCCGCTTGGCTAATCTCGCGGGTCGAGCGGAACGGCACACGCAGGATACGGGTGCGCCCGACCACTGATACGCCCTTCTGCGTCCAACTGTACGAGCAGAAAATACTCTGCGAAGGGTCGTCGCAGATGAGCAGGTCGCCGCGCGGCTTGAGCAGTGCCAGCGCCACCTGCATCCACGACGGGGCGAAGTCCTGCCCCTCGTCAATGAAAATCGCGTCATACGCCTGCCGCATCGGGTGGTCGTCACGGTCGTTCAGGGCTGCCAAAGCCGCAGCCGCCACATCATCCCAATCGTAACCGTGCATCGCTTGGTAAGCGCGGTAACGATTGAACAAGGCATTCAGCGTTTCGCGCTTGGCTTTATCCAGCCGCTGCCCGCGTCCGCTGCGGTCGGCTTCAAGGTACTGCTGGTCATCAAGCAGCGCCATCTCCTTGCGCCACGCGAACTCGGTCGAGATAAACTCGGCGGACAACCTCAGCGCGAGCAAACTCTCACGCTCGTACTGGCGCAGCCACTCGCGGGTTTTGAGGGGTTCGCGCCACGCCTCGCCGAGGATCATCCGGCAGATGCGGTGGAAGCTGGCGACCATCACCTGCTCGTCGGGTAAACGCATCCGCCCTTTGATGTCCCGTGCCAGCTCGACGTTGAAGCTCATCACCAGCAGCCGTGCTTGCGGGTACTGCGCCACCAGATGCTGCGCCCGCCGTACCAGCACCAACGTTTTCCCGCTGCCCGCCACTCCGCGTACCAGCCGTACACTGGCGCTGCCGGGGATGTCCGAGGTTTCTTCGGACATTGGCTCGTATTCAAAGAGAGTCAACTGCTGGGGATGCGCCGAACGCAGCGGTTCGTTAATCAGGCCGTACTGTAACTGCGTGAGGGTACCGACCGGTAAGCCTTCCTCGTTCTGTACCACCAGCGAGGGGTTGAGTACCTCGCGCACGATGTCCAGCATGTCGAGCGAAAGCGGCTGCTCCAGCACGAACTTCCACGGCAAATTGCTGATCGCCTGTTGCAGGGTTTCCGCACTGCGTAAATGCTCTTTCCCGATGATCACGCCGCGCGGCCAGATACCCTTTTTCTCGAACTGCTCGATTACCCGTTGGCTAATACGGGGCAGCGCGACCATCACCTGCCACGGGAACTTGAGCCGCTGCCGTCCTTTATACTGCTCCCAGAGTTCAACCCGCTGTTCAAACCGCCGGTTGAGGTCGTAGGCGTAACGCTGCGCCGTCAGCACCGGATTTTCGTGGCTCATCGGTGCGCCGTTACTGCGTACAGTATGGATCAATTGTTGGTCGCCACCCGTGAGCTTGCCCCAGTCCTTCACCTCAACGACCACCACGCCCATCAGCGCCGCCACCAGCACAAAATCCGGCTTACTGCTGCGTCCGTCAGTGGTGTTCAACTGCGGTTCGTAATGGTGGAAGTACTGCTTGCGTGGGAGGTCGCGCAGGAGTTTATTGACGAGTTTTTCACCGTAGGTCGGCGTAGGTGCAAGCGGCATAATCGGATACAGGTCTGAAAGTTATAAAACGGTTTGTTGCACACCAGTATAGCAAATATTTTCGGTTCTACACATGCGTTCTATGCCTTGCGCTGCTTACCGCTAAATTGTGGCTTGAAAACCGATTAAACTACGCATACAATTTGTCATGGTTGGCCCCGTAGTTCAGCGGCAGAACACTTGCCTTTTAAGCAATGGGTCGTAGGTTCGATCCCTACCGGGGTCACTTAGTTGGATCTGTGTCGAACAATCCTCAGAGGTGCAAACATTATTTGTTTGCGAGAGAAGAGCTTTCGTATCCTCGCTTATCTTTGAGCTAACATTCATAAGATAAGCGAAGGGTGGAAGTAGATCCACCTGTATTATTTCCCCAGTGCGGTTGACAATAATCCTCTCAATGATAAGCTGCAGTAACTCTTTTTTGTCACAAAACTCCAGCTTACTGTAAAGTATACTAATTTTTGCAATTATAGCGAGTGCACTATCCAAATTATCAATGTGAACCTGTTTTTTCTGTTGTAGCAATTGAATGGTTTTTTGAATAGTTTGACGACGATCCTGCCATTCGTTCCAAAGTCTATCCCAAACTACCTCACTGATCTTTTTTGTTGCTAACAACCTAGCCATTCGTGCTTCTTCATCATCAATATCTTTTAGAATTTGACTCATATCTTGTAATTCATTGGGACTTGTCTTCCCATATTGTTGAGATATATGACTTTTATACTCTTCGCGAATTTTGGGCAAATGTGCCTCACTAATTTGAATCGTACTTAAGATTGTGAGAATTTGTTTCTCAATTTGTCCGCACATGATGTTAATGTTACTTCTGGGCACGCTATAGTATGGTGTCCCTCCACCCTTACGAGATGTATTTGGAGTTGAACCAATCATCTTTACTAAGCAATTGGAATCGGGATTCACTACGTATAATAGTCCACGCAAAAGATATTCCCGCGTGCGCCGAACGCTGCGGTGTTCATTTCTTTTCGCTAGTATTGCTATTCCTTGTTCAAATTCTTCAGTAGTAACTAACGGTGTCCAGTTGCCGCGAACTGTCTTAGGTAGGATATTCGCGGTTTCACTTACCACCCAACCAGCATAGAACCAGTTGTGAAATATGTGCCAAAGTGCATTAGTAGATGCTTTTCGCATACCATATTTGTTAGTCGTAACGAATGGACGACCACTTCGAAGCGTGTGTCCACGAGAGTGAAGGTTTTCAGCGATTTGTTCTAAAGTTAATATTCCATCAAGTAACATATCCCAAGCATTTCGCCATATTTTAAACCGCTCATGATCAGGCTCTATCCAGCGTTTATATTTTCCATTAGACATTTTCTCCTCTGGATTGGTTCTTTCCTCTTTATTGATATATCCATCTGGGGCGCGCCCAACAAATCCACCGCTTCGCATCTTAGCGCCCAATCCACCTTTCACACGTAACCCTAGAAGCATGGATTCGCGTCGAGCAAGAGTAAAAGTGAGTGCCACAACAACACGGTGATCAGGATCCATCGGATTAAGATCTGGTTGATTTGCAAATCGAACTCCCACACCGAATCTATCTAGCTCATCAATTGCTCGCAGCGCTTCTGTATCGTTTCGCCCGAAACGATCTGCGCGTTCTACTACAACACATGAAAATAATCCTGCACGAGCATCTTCTAACAAGCGAAGATAGTCTTTTCGCAGTGGAGATTTACCGGTTAAGTTGTCAATATATTCTGCATATACAGGCATATCTGAATTATCCAGAAAGGACTTTTGTATCGCGAAACGCTGGCGTGCTTGAGATTGTTCAGGATTCTGTGCTTCTTCATCACTTGTGCGAAGATAAAGCGCCCAACCTTGTTTAGCAGTTGTTGGTTTAGAGCGACGTGTCATTTGTTATTTCCAGAGATTTTGCTTGATGGCAAATAGTTTAAAGTTTGTGAAACTTCATTTAGAAGAGATAGGCCAATAGCTAATTAGAGCTTGATGTAGGCAAACTACTTGAAATGCTAACCAGTAAGTTGAAAATACAATACTCCATAATCCCTATTTGAGGGGGTTATGGGGGTCTTCTTTAGCTGCGGCTATGTTGGTCTCTTTTATATCTTTTTCATAACTAGATACTTTCACAGTCGCTAGGATTTGGGCGACTTTTAGAATTCGTCTTAGCATTAGTTTGGTGTCTTCTTTTTTCGACATGGTTGTTCACATTGATGAAATATGTGTTCACAACGTTAACAGCAAAACATAGTGCGCTATTGAGTAAACATGCCCTAAAGTAAGGTCAATAGATGATATTTAAGTTGGCAAAATAGGACATTAGAAGTCTTAATTTTTGCTTTTTATTCCTAAATTACCCTAGAAGTAAATCTATTACATTTGATATACTTTATATATTAAGGTTTGTTACGGGAGAAGGTGTAAGCATTCGTGGCAAATGTTTCACAGCGCATTCAATCTGTAATTGATGGTCTCCATTATGATTTCAATCAATTTTCATTGGATGGTTTTATTCAACATTTAGAAGTGTCGCGCAAGCGCGCGATTGTTCAAGTCGCATATGAATTCAATCCAGGCTTGACAGGTCTTTGGATACCTGCGCAAACTGCGGATTACATTTTCTATACTCGCTCTACACATCCCATTCATCAAGTTCATATTGTTCTTCATGAAGTGGCTCACATGGTCTTAGAACACCCCTGTAAACGAATTGACCAAATCTTGCCAGCATCATTGGTACAAGCATTACATTTGTCAGACGCCGTATTAACACGAATCGCAGGAAAACCAATTAGTGAGGTTGAGGAAGTTGAAGCGGAAGCATTTGTGTACCTTGTGCAGCAACATATTGTCTCTGCAAGACGCTTATCGCAACTGACGAACGGGCAATCATCCATTGAGGGGCTAAACCGTTTCACCGATAGTCTAGGACTTTTGGAACGACCCAAAATATGAAATCACTCAACCTAGCGTTACTTATTGTGGCATGGATTATTTTTGGTCTGCGCTTATGTCGAGCGTTGTGGATTGGTCGCTTCAGTGAGGTTTTGACCCGTCGAATTTGGTCACAAGTATTCCTAGGTATGATCGCGTACACGTTATTCGGCCCGGATATTGAACCAATGGTCGATGATTATTTTGGCGGAAAACCAATCACTCTATACGTTAAATCGATGGCTGTGCTAGGAATGGTTTACCTCTACTATCTAACGTTACGCGATATCGACCCAAATGCAAATCGATATGGATATTTAAAACCGTTAGGTCAGAACAGCGCTGTCATTTTTACAGGTTGTTTTGGATTATATTTCTTGTCGCCAGTTGTCGCCGAAGATGATTTTCGATATTTCATGCTCGCCTTTCGTGAACTTGTGATCAGTATTTTTATCTGTATGGCTATATTGCCCAACAGCAAAATATTTTGGCGGCATGAACAGGTAAGCTCAATGAAAATAAGACACGCTGCATCAATCTTATGTTCGATTGGTTATCTCACAACAGCTAGTGGAACCATTGCTATAGGCATTCTTGCGCTTTTAAGGCACCATGAACCGCTAGATGGACTTATCCGTGCATTCATGCAACCTATGTACTTGGTCGCAATTGGCTTTCTAATTATGCTGCTGCCACATCGTGTATTTGCATGGGCTAGTTACCCAGCGCAGTTATGGATCTATTGGCGCATTAAGCGAATCGAAAGACGCATACGGAAGCTTGCCAATATCGAAAACACTTATCGTGCGAAGCATTTAGTAATCTTAAATCCACAAAATCTAGAATTAGCTATCTATCGATCTTTAATTTTTGTATTAGATTTCCATGCCTTTGTGCCAGAGACGATAGAAGGAAAAACATTATCTAAACAGATTCAAAACGTAATCTGTTCCCCCAAATCGTATCCTGAATTAGTTAATGAGATTGCTGCACTCGTATGAACGACATTCTTCCTGATAATCGCAATTCGGCCGCTAAAATTGTAGGCCTAGTATTTCATCCGGCTGTTGTTGGTGCTCCAACATTAATGGCAATCCTGAGTGAAATGACACTTATAGAAAGCCTCAGTTGGATTGGCCTCATGCTGACAGTGTTGTTGGTGCCTAACATTATCCTTCAGATTTTTCTCCAGCAAAAAGGACGTTTCGTCTATCAGCGTCAGACTCGTTTACCCATGTATGTCGTTGGTTGGTGTAGTGTACTTGTTTGCCTGATTATTCTGGCTCTCTTGAATGCTCCAAAAGTATTGGTGGCTTGTTTGATGGCGTTGTTGGTATGGATACCTTTTCAACTCATCATCAACCAAAAGATAACCAAAATTTCAATTCATGTGGCGGTTATCTCAGGGTGCTTGACGGGTCTGCTTGTCCTCAACAAATTGGATAGCCCAGAATTGAGGATTCTTGCTCCAGTCATCCTGGTTTTAACGGCATGGGCACGTATTAAAACGAAAAACCATACACTCCTTCAAGTCGCGTTGGGAGCGATTTTAGGTTGTTTACCCGTTTTGATCGTATTTCCAATTGTCTTGCGTTAGGAGCCTTGACTTAACTCAAGCCAGTGCAGAACTTGAAGTACGTTGTCTTGAGCGAGTGGCGATAAGCGCATTGACTCTAGATTGATCTGATGCAGTGTGTCGCCACCGATTTCAATTGACCACTGAGCCAGATAATCTTCGCATTTCGATTCATCTTGGCAATCAAAGTAATCAAGCGATACTTCAAATAGGCCACAGATATTTCGGATTGTCGTAAGGCGCGGAT
This sequence comes from Chloroflexota bacterium, assembly GCA_020161935.1. Taxonomy (GTDB): domain Bacteria; phylum Chloroflexota; class Anaerolineae; order Aggregatilineales; family Phototrophicaceae; genus CFX2. The sequence goes on along the minus strand of JAIUNI010000004.1, from coordinate 281,691 downwards.
GAGGCGTAGAGCCATCCAATATATTTGTTAGACCCTGTGACGTAATACCAGCAGCATCTGCAATTTCACTATAGCTATAAGCACGATGCCAGTGTTCCCTTGCCCATTGAATCAAATAGTGCAATTGTTGCCCAACTGACATCGCTGATCCATTTATGCTCATCAAGTTATTCAGTAGCAGCGTTGTCTAAGCCGGGTAAGGGCGGGACATCTACACCTTCTTTTCGCAGCCGTTCTGCGGCTTGTACCCACTGGATGACCTTCAGAATGTCCTGCTGCGCTTGTGGTGACAGATGTGTAGCGCGAAATGATATTTCATTCAGTGCATTCGCATTAGACTGGTCGTCGTTCGTGAGAATTGCATAGCATTCTTCACGGCTATGGGTCTCAAAATAGCGAAGTGGTACATCAAAAAATCGGCATAACTCCCGCAGTGTGTTGAGTTGAGGGTTCTTACTGCGTCCAGACCGCAGTTGACTGAGCGTAGGTAAGCTGACATCTATCGCCTCACTTACTTCCAGAAGGGTATAGGGGCGATTGTCGGGATGAAGCACTTCTTCAAATAAAATCTGAAGCTGCTCGGCAACAGATAAATACTCTGTCATAGACCATCCAAATTATGATATATCACAATCATTTGACTATTTTACCAAGTTTTCTATAATTAGTCATCGTCAAGTCTGTTAAGCAGAAATGATTATGCCATAGATTATTGATTCAGTCTTGCTGTCCTATTTGGGACATTTGATGGAGCAAAAGTGTCTATGCGCCTTGTGAAGCGGGCTTTATACAAACAAACTTTCATTGGATGTAGCACAAGGATTGAAAAATGCAGAGCATCAAAACTGTTGTTGTAGATCACCATGTTGTAAGCCGTTATGGCATCACGTCGTTGGTTTCGAATTCGAAAGACGAGGTACATGTGTCGGCGATGTTTGCGGATATAAAGTCGGCTGAGCAGTATTTAAGCGATCATTCTGTTCACGTGTTATTGATTGATGATCAACTTCCACAGGCTGATGGAATCGAGACCATTATCGCTCGCCTACGCGAAAAATACATTGGTATGAGCATTATTGTCATTGGAAATAAAATCAATTCGCGGTATATCATGCGACTTTTTGATCATGGTGCGCGAGGCTTCGTATACAAACAGGATCAGCTCGAAGACAATTTGGTTTTAGCCATTAAAACGGTTCGAAATGGCAATGTCTATCTATCACCACGTGTTTCCACACTGTTTTATAACATACGGCAAATTCAACAAAAAGATGACTTGAACGGTAGCGATTTCTTAGTGTTGCAATCTATTGAGCAAGGCTATAACCCACAAGAAATTGCGCGTCAATTGGACATTACCACACGCAGTGTTTACCGCATCTATGGACGTTTGAGACATGTTCTAAATGTGCGTACTAACGAACAAATTGTTGATGCAGCACGCAAAAAAGGATTATTGGACGAACTCCAATAAATTTAAAAACGAAAAGCCATTGACACCATAAAGGTTTTGCAACATACCAGCGAAGAAGGACGCATGTCAATAAAGATTGTGCTAGCAGATGACAGTGATTTAGTAATGGTTGGTTTGCGTACGATTATTGAAAATGACAACAGATATATCGTTGTGGGTAATGCTCAGAACTTCAATAATTTACTGAAGCTTATTGAACAACAGCAACCATCAATTGCCATCTTAGGGGAAAATTTGTATGACACGGATATTTTAACAACGGTCGATGTCATCCACCGGCTGTCACCAAAAACGCGAATAATAATCATTGGAATGACCATGCAAGGGTCACTGCTGCATGTTTTTTTCATGAGGGGCGTCAAAGCATACTTGTATCGAAGCGATCCATTGTGTGAATGCTTATTAACGGCTATTTACACCATTATAGAGGATCGTCCATTTTTATCCCCAACAGCCAATGCTGAATATCTCATAGCACTTCAATCCGGTCATTTAGTTAAACCATTGGACGAAAAATCAAGAAAGGTTCTCACTCAACTCGCCCAAGGCATTTCGATTAATCAAATTGCACTACATCTAGGACTACCTCCCCGTCGTGTATACGCCATTCGAGATCGCCTTCGCCGACGTTTTGGTGTAGATACGAACGAGCATCTCATCAGTCGCGCGGTGGCCGAAGGTTTCACAAATGTGAGCGCGCTGTGAATTCCCATTTCATACGGAAAATTCCCTACTACCACACGTAAAATTCTGCTTTCGGCTCATCCTCATTTGCTACTCTGAACTGGAGGAGCGGATGAGGAGGTCACGATGCGACGACGGATACTCTGGATATTACCGATGGCCTGTGTGGTAGTGTGGGGCATCGTGGCTTTCCTCTCTGTGCCTTCATTCCAGTACAATGCAGCAGATGACTTACCAACTCTAATGGTGTTGCCTTCGCTCACACCATCTGCGCGGCCCACAACAACACTGTTACCAACACAGACATCTACAGCGACGCAAACGTTTACTCCAACGGAAACCGTAACACCAACAGCCAGCCCAAGTCCTACATCGACGGCAACGCTTGCGACTCGCGTTCTAGCCTTGAGTGCTATTATGCCGGGCGTATATATCTCTCCTTCGTTAACGCCGTTCCCAGCCGGAACCATCTTACTTGCGGCACCGCCTGATCCAGTCGAGCCTCTACCTGATGCAACCTTATTACCACCGCCATATCCCGGTTGGTACAGTTTTGAGAGCGACAACCCTAATGTGCATTATTCATTGCCGTGGGAACCTCGATTGGTTCGTGAAGCAAGCCGAGGACAGTATCATCGTTCTGATGACCGTCACAGTACTATCGCCTTCGATTTTGAAGGAGAAGGTTTGCGGGTACGTTATGTGGCTGCTCGCAACATGGGTCTCTTCGAGTTGGTGGTCGATGGCCTCGTTATCGACACCATTGATGCCTATGCCTCAGACTTATCATTCCCCGGAACAAAAGTCTATTTCTTTGGACGAGGCTCGCACCAGCTCATAATCCGTAATACGGGGCGAAAAAATAATCGCAGCGAAGGTAACAGTGTTGCACTCGATGCCATTCAGGTTTTTCGCGGTAACAGTAACACTTTAATTTTCCCATCAACGCAAAATACCGAAACCGCGACTGCCGTCCCAATACCTGTGGAGCGCATCGAACTTGTCAGCGCCCCACCTACTATGCTGCCAACTTTAGTACCTACTGTATCTCGATCAACACAAATAACGTTCATTGTCGGTTATGACGAAAACCGCAATCGAGCAATTGATCCCGCAGAAGGAGTGGAAGGCATTCCGGTTCGGATCGTAACAGTAGGAACAAATCGCGTAATTGCTCAAGGTTTTACAAACAGCAGCGGCTTTGCGAAGATTACCGTGTTGTTGGACGTGGATGTACGGGTTGTCGTTCCCTACTTTGGTCGTGTCTGGAATTTGCCTCGCGGTCGGAGTACTGACATTCCCCCATTCACGTTGCTGCTTACGCCGGGTAACCAACCGAGTCTCATTCCTTAGGAAGTTTGAATTGAACACAAATAAATGCCGTTGTAATCGGTTCATTCGTATTTTGCTTTTCCCCATGACGATTATAGTCTCCGCGCTAGCGTGTACAGGTGCGCTGACCGATATGCTCGTTGTTGGGCAACCAACCTTCCAATGTCCGACAGTAACTCCAGTTGTACAAGCAACTGCACCTGTAGGATCTCCAACCACCATTCCAATTCCAACTGTGACACCCATTGTCATCCAATCCCCTCATCCTTTCTATTTGGATGATCCTATTGATGTCGGTGGAGTTGTATTTCGCCTTTCAAACGTTGTAACCATTTCTAGCAATACCATTATCGCCACGTGGCAGCTTGAAGTACGAAATAAAAGGCCGACAGTCTATGAGTTCTTTCCAGCAGGGCAAATGATTGTAAGCGCTTTAGCAGATGGGCAGTCAGGCGAATGGGGTGCTTCTGAAGCCGCAGCTCATGATGCGGGAATTCCTTTTCGCTATGAAAGCTACCGACTGAATCCGGGAACTATACAAATCGTATATATGGCAGCATATCTACCAACCAGCACACCACAAGCGTTCGTTTATCGCCTCGACCCAACATCATCGTCAGATACAAATGTCATTTCGTGGGTTAATCAAGCTAACCCATACTGCTAGGAGCAATTATGCCGTTCATTGCGGATATTCTGCGCGGAATGCAAATCCAGATTGATGCCTTCTATTACAACTTACTATTTTCACTGGCATCTATTCATTGGAGCATCCTTCGCGCTTTCATTATGATGGGTTATGCCATTGAACTCTTTAACCGCTGGTTGGCGGATAACGCTTTTGTTCCACTCATTCAACAAACGAATGCGAGTTTAAGCCTTGCTGTAAATATCGCTTTGATCGTGGCTTTACTTGTATTGGGCGTTACCTACTTGCTTTCAGCATTTGTTCGATTAAATGTAGTTGAGCCACGCAGCGCTTTATTGTGGTATCTAGCGGGCGCAATGTTCTTTAGTCTGGGACCTTCCTTATTTCAAGGCATGAACAGTGTTCGACAGGGCATCGCTCAAATTTTTTACTTGAGCGCACTTAATGGGTTGCAAGTCAATTCTGGCGGTGCATTTAACTCCTTAAGCAGTGTTGAAACCGATGAATTGGGACTGCTGCCGCTATGTGACAACTTAGGCACTTACTTGCCACAAGTCAGTACAGCTCAGAGTATTGATGGTTTAGATGTAGCTCTATCCTATCTACGAGCCGATGGTATCGACATCATGGGTTACCATCCTCCATTTCGGGATTTCAACTGCCGTCCTCACCCACCGGATCCAGCAACAGGTCGATATACAGCGAGCGCGTTACCTGATGAATGGGATTGGGAAGGGTCATTTTTCGATAACACACAAAGTGGACAGTTCTTTGAGTTATTGAGTGATGAAGAACGCCAGCACAGCCTTGAGATGGCCTCTGCTGCTCAAGGGCGATTGCTCACGGCGTGGCCACTGGTTTTGTTTGGCTTATGCGAGCAGTTGGTATATCTGCTGTTGACGATTGCGCAGGGATTGACCTTCATATCTTTTAGCTGTGCCATTCTGTTCGCATTTTTTAAGCGCACAGAGATTATTGCTCGTTCCATTTTAGAGTTATGGATCGAGCTGATAGTCCAAACGGTTGTCATTGCTTTAATTCAATCCTTGGTCGTGACCTTCTTTTTGGTGGGAACAGCAAGCGGTAATGGCCTTGTCGTTTTAGGCATCGGCCTTATATGTCTCGTTTTTATGTTAATTGTCTTGTGGTCTGGGATTAAAGCGGTATGGAGCAGCTTCAATCGACTTTTCCGCGCATTTGGACAAGCGAGTGGTGGTGTATTTATTACACCAGGAGCGGCAACGGCGATTGCCGCTGGTGCAGGTGCAGCAGCCGTTGGCGGCTCGGTTGCGCTGACATCGAGCGCACTCTCAGGGATGAATGCACTCGTTCAAGGCGCGACTCCTGCTCAAGCAACTGGATTGGCGTTGGGTGGTGTACAGCAGTTGACTAGCGCGGCGCGAACTTTAGCCTATTTGCCAGGTGTACGTAATACATCACTCGGTGAAGCTGCTGAACAATTCACCGAAGGTGCCACGATGCGGCGAGTTATGGGGCCACTCATAGGTACAGCATTATTGACAAACCGTGATCCCGATGTGGCTCAGTACGATGATCAAGGCAGGGTCGTTGGAAGACCGATGCTCTTTCCTGCTGTGGGCGATGCACTCGAAAGTTGGACGGTTCCGATTGGAAAACGGCCAAAACGCGATGTAACAGGTAATCAATCGGATGAGGGTTGGTATGAAGATGAAGATGGGCAGTTTGTCCCTGTTTACCCTCAAAGAACCGGAACATTTACGCCGCTTCCAGTAGCGAAAGATCAACAAGAATCAGAATCAAAAAAACTGCAAAGTGATTATATGGCTGAGATGAACGAAGAAGAACTTGAACAGCACCTCACAAATACATTGGGTAAAGGTGACACAGCATCGAATACAGGATTGGAGGGCGCAGCGACGCAACTTGAACAGGCTGCGGATGCATTAGGAAACAGCTCTCGATCACAAATGATTTCTGGACAGTTGAAAGTAAGTGGCGAGGAGAATGTGGCTGGAGTGTTAGGCAATGTCATTCGACAGACATTGGCTGAAAGGAGCCAATTGGGTCAACCACTTACAGGTGGCATGGATCATTTGATGGTAGCGAACGCAATCGCAAAAGCGATGGGGATGACATCCGTGCAAGGACAAATACCTATTAGTGAAAATCTCAGTCGTTTTGGCTTATTCACCGATCAGGCACTCAAGATGGGGTTATCAGGCGACCAGACAGAAACCGTCATTCATGAGGTGAAAAATTCGCCTGAAGGAAGCATGGAATCGGACACTCGTGAAACGCTAATCGGACAAGTCAAAGAGGTGAAAAATCTGTCACGGGAAGATGCGAACAGCGAAGTCAATACCATCGAAAATCGCGCTCGGTTACTACCAGAACTGATTGTTGCCGTTGGTCAAATGACTATACCGGTTGATGTGATGGTACACGCCAAGGAGGTACAACAATATGAGTGACCAACTCGCATTCCACACTATTGAAGAACTGCGTGGTCTCCCAACTGAAGCATTGATCGCCTTATGGGAACTTGTACCGACAGATCGGCAAAAGACTTATAAGGGGGCTTACGACGGGGAAGTTAGAGCGGCAGGTGCAGCGGGATCTGATATCCTCGAACGACAGTTGGCCGGAGAGCTGCTGCGTCGCTATGTGGAAACGGCGCTTGTACCCATTGGTTCACGTTGGGCGCGGACACCAACACGGGTACAAATTGCTGCGAAGGCGAATGATGGGTTAGAACAAACAGATAGCATTCTCAATCAAAGGCGGTCGTCATTTAAGTTAATGATTCTTTGTGGCGCTGTCGCCATGATTTTTGTGGGTGTGATGACTATACGGCTTATTGGCAGTCGGTCTACAGCGATTGTAGTTCCTACTGCTACGCCCTCGCTCACACCAACCATATGGGTCAGCCTGACACCGACACCGCTTGCATTGGAAGAACAGGACATGATCATCCAATCGGGTGACACTGATCGAGCAGCAGCGTATCCAGTAAGCCTACAAATTACATCTGCTGAGGGCGAACCACCGTATGTCTGGGTCGTGCAGCGACGAACCATCCGCGCTGCTGAATGGAATTACGACCCTAATCCTGATACAGCATCATTTTTGAGTGGCATGTCCGTGCGACCGGTAATTGGTATTCCGTTCGCGCCAGAGAATGCGATTTTGTTTCGTCGATTGGCTTCAGGATCAGCATTCACAGTCACACTCAATACCGGTGCGGTTCTCAAATTTGATTTTGCCAACAAACGATCTGTCCGACGTAGTGAGACGGATATATTTCGACAACTCAATCCGGGTCTGGTACTGCTACTAATTGGTGAGACAGACGAAGATGGATTACCCACTGCTACACGGGTATTGGTGACAGGTAGTTACTCACCCGACCAAGAACTCTCACGCACTGGAGAACTCATCGGTGTGAGTTTGTATCCACCACCCGAACCAACATTAGTGCCTTCAGCGACTGCGTTACCCCCACGCTTTGCGGGCGTTGATGTACAAATTATTGCTATCACGCAAATGGAGGGCCAGATCACGACTCAGTTTCGTCTTTATAACGGCGGTGTGCAATCCTTACTCCTGACAGCGGATGATATCTGGTTGACATTGGGTTATGAACCCAATCCTCCCGGCCCGAGGGTTCCTGCCGAAAGATTGATACCTTTAGATATATTGCCAGAACAAGCACTTGATTTGACACTCACGTGGCTATGGACAGGCGAACCCTATTCCGCATTGGCCGTTGGCGACTGGACATGGTCAATATCCTTATATTGAACCACCCGCTTCGCGGGAATAGAGAATCATAGTCCAGAATTCAGACAATCAGAAAACAAAGCTATGATTCGGATGAGCGGGCACAGCGAAAACCATAGGTAACGTATTCGGTATCGGCAGTGGCTCTGTTGCGGGCAGAAGCGCGAAGATAGTCTGCATCATCGCTATACCACGAGCCTCCTCGTAACACGCGCAGAACAGTTGAGTCGTTTCCCGTATCGGCCTCGCGGCCATCTCCCGCTTTATAAGGATAGAAATTGTAAAGACTGCTGACCCATTCCCAGACGTTTCCACTCATATCATAAGCTCCGACCCAAGAACGCCCCGCTTCGCGTACTCCCTCGCCCACATCGGTAGTTTCTCGTTGGTTGAAAACGGTATAGTCTCCAATCTTAGAATGAGGAAATTCTCGTCCCCATGGATAAGGATAACTATCTGGACCGGACGCGGCATATTCCCATTCTGCTTCGGTCGGCAATCGCGCAGCCATTCTGGCATTCTCACAGTAATCACGTGCGTCGAACCAATTTATCTGTTCTACCGGTTGCTTATCTCCTTTATATTGACTGGGTGGAGTCTGACGAGTTAACCGCTTATACTGCTCGTTGGTCACCTCATAGATGTCAATCCAAAATGGTTTATCAAAGCAAACATGGGTCACAGGCACTGCATCGCTTAGACTACCTGAACCCATCATGAAACAACCTGCTGGGACTTGTAGCATCCCAACATCGTCATCAAAGATTTTAATCATATCATCTTCGTGTTCGTAAGCGGTGGCGATTTGAGTAGCGGTAGCGAAAGCATCCAGTGGTGCAATACTAATTGCAGGTGTAGGTGGGATTTGACCCAAGCCAGGAATCTGAGTTGAAAGCCGCTGGGCTTCAAAGGCGCTTAAAGTGCTGTTGAATTGTGCGGTTTCCACTTGCACCAGTGCTTGGCCTTGTACGACGGTCGCTGTCCCTAATTGATTTACCGCTTGGCCTTGCGCTACCGTCGCGGTAATGGCCTGTGCGACCGCAGTTCCTTGGTCATTTTGTGCTTGATTACTGCGTTTGGTTGCATCAGTAGCGGTTAGGAGCGCGGCGATAATACCGATCACCGCAATGGTGGCTAATCCTCCGGCAATGCGGGCAGCCCACTCAAACCGAGTGGCGCGGGCGATTTCGGCATGTTCGGCACGTTGAGCACTAGCTGCTGCTGCCTCGGCCATACGTAGTTTTTCAGTTTGTTCCCGCTCTTTGTGTGTTTTGAGCCGTTCGACTTCCGCAATACTGGCGATTACATAGTCGCGCTGAAGGTCGCTGGCATCCGCCCGTTCTAACCAGAGTTGCGCTTCGAGGATACGGCGATCCCCTTGGAATAAGAATTCCGTGTCTCGATCATGATTGAGCCAATCCTGTGCATCTTTGAGGATTTCACTGCCGTACTGCAAATCTGCGACATCAGCTTTGATCCAATCGCGCAGTTTGGGCCATTCCCGCACAAGGGCTTCGTGGCTGATTTCGACCATAATGGGTACGTTGTCCGATACAGCCGTCACGTCACGGTTGGCAATCAAGAGGCGGTTATCCCAAGCAGCCAACACATCAATGATATTGTCGACCTGCTCGCTGCTCACCCCTTGAAACGTCAATGTGCTACGGTTCACTCGACGACGGGTAGCTTCTCCTGTTTTGCTGACTTCTATCAAGCGCACCAACAGACGCCGCATCAGGTCTTGTTGTTTCGCAGATAAGCTGTCATAGATACCATTCGCATGACCAGCTAAGGCACCGAGTACCCCGCCCATTGTTGTGTAAGCTTCAGTTTTTAGCCACCGTCCCTGGCGTGCCTCAAAAAGCTGCTTGAGAGCATATTGTAAAAGCGGTAATGATCCGGGCTGTTGGCGCACATCTTCCAAGATGGTATCGACAAGACCGTGTTCGTAAGCTAAACCCACTGCTTCTGCTGGCCCTTCAATGCTGCGCCGCAGTTCGTCGGGCAGCATTTCAGTCGCGATGACCAGATTGTCTTGCTCAAATAAGGCCGCTAGTTTCGGATAACCACTAAGGCGATCAAAAAAATCTGCCCGCATCGTCAGCACGATTAATGTCCGTCCGTCGGTTTCGGTGGCTGCTGTGACCACCAAATCCAGAAAATGTGCGGCATCTACCGTTTTTGCGCGTGTGAAAACTTCTTCGAATTGGTCAATAATCAGTACTAGGCGAGTCGTGCGGGGCGCTTCGTTTAGCACAGACTCGGTGATGACGTGCAAGCCTACATCGCGAATTTTCAGAATATCAAGAGCTGAGGTTGGCAAGCCATAACTACTGATGACAGGCAGTAATCGCTGGCTCAGCGCGTCTGTAGGCAATGGGCCAGGAGCAAATATGACCAACGGCCAACTGGCTGATTCTGGTAGTGAGGAAGCACGGATTTTAGGAATGAGACCAGCACGTACCAGTGAGCTTTTGCCACTGCCGCTGGCTCCAGTTATTGCCAAGAAGCGATCCGCACGCTCATCTGAAAGGTGCTTCAGAAGTTTTTGGACGAGGGCTTCACGACCGAAGAATAAATGGGCATCGGTTTGTTGAAAAGCTTCTAGTCCTTTGAAGGGGTTGAGAATATTCACAGGATCAACTTCTGCGGTTGAGGGAGCTGCCGCTAAAACGGATAGCGTTCGGGCGGGTAAGGCATCCAATAGCATTGGGAAGGCGCGTTCGTAACCGTAGCGCTCAAAATCCACCATCTGGATATCGGGCAATTTACGAGTTTCCTCGTAGTCCAAGAGCAATTTCAAGGTTTCGAGGACTCCGGCGCTGGTGTCGGCTTGTTTCTTGACCAGTCGAAGCATAACTCGCCGTTGGTTGCGGCAGCGGCTTGAACGGAGCAGCCAACTCCGCCTTGTATTCGATAGTCTCCGTCCACGAAATCGTCCGGGGATAGGGACGCTTGCCCTGATAGTGCGTCGGGTAGTGATTGTCGCCCCAGCGGTATGCATACCGTTCAATGAGGGAGCGCCAGGTCATGGTCGGGAAGGCTTTCAGAATCTCGACCTGATCGACGTGCCCATCAATCATCTGCCGCAGTTTCTCCAGATCAGCCTCATCCCAGAAGTAGCCCCGACTCAGGTGGCCGGAGACTCGTTCCGAGGTGCTGCCATCCCGCCAGTGGATGACCAATCGCTTGTGATGGCGGGAGTGTTTGGTGATCGTCAGGTGGGTAGCGAACTGCTCGAATAGCGACCGCTTCTCCTCGCGGGGGACATCTGCCCAGCGGCGGATGATGGTCTCCAGCACCGGACGGGCATCCGCCAGCGACCGCGCCTGCTGGTCATCCGATTGCAGCCGGGTCAGTTCCTCGTGCAGAGTCGCAAGTTCATTCTCTGCCGCTTCATAACGAGCTTGCGCCCGCGCCACCATCTCCCCGTTCGAGAGCAATCCCAGCGAGGCGATCAGGTTATCTTTGGTTTGCTCCGCCTGCCGGATGGCGGCCTGCACCCGGCGGATGTCGCCCTGATCCACCTGCTCATGACTGGCGAGAGCGGCTTGCCAGAGGGCTTCATCAATGGTGGTCGCTTCCAACCGTTCCAGCAGCATCCCATCCACCAGGCTGTCTACGATCTCGGCGCGGATGTTCCAGACATTCGAGTGGTAGGGGAGCTGCGCCAACTGGTACTGATACTTCCCTGCATAGGTGTTCCAGACACAGGCCAGCCGTTTGTGCGGCTGCTCCGGCAGGTCATCGCTGTAAGCCAGATAAGCGTAGGTGGGCGGCGGCTGATTGCGCTCTTCCTTCGGATGCCGTATCCAGGGGCGGTAGGGGACATAATCCGGGTTGGGTTGCCCGTAGAAGTCGGTCGGGGAGAGGCGGTTGTAGGCATACATGAACAAGTCCAGCGGGACGATGGCCTCGTGGTTGTTGAACTGGACAATCGCGCCTTTGTGGATCCAGTGACCGATATACGCCACGTTGGTCATCATCTGCGCGAGGCCAGTCTCGGAGGGCGTCAATCCGCCGGTGAACGGCGAGCGTCGTGTCAGATGATCGGTGGCTTTGAAACCTTCTGGAACCGCTCCGGCTGGAATCTCCGGGAAGACCGGGCCATCGTGGTCGATCTGCTGCCAGGTCTTCTTGAAGTTACCCTCGTTGGCGCGGAAGCGTTCGTAGTAGACCAGCAGCACATCGGCGTACAGGTCGAAGCGTTTGTACTTGCGGAAGTCAGGGTTGAGTGAGCCATTCGGCAGATGGCTGCGGGTATCGACCATGAAGCCGGGCAGCACCTTGCGCCCTGTCCACAACCCGCTGGCATCCCGCCGCTGCCGCGCTTTCACCAGCCGCCCGCGTATCTGGTATTCGAGATAATCAGCCGCCCGTTGCGATTCCTCGCGGAACATCTTGATGTGGGACTGCCCCATGATCGGATGGGCGAAGTCGTAGATCATCATCGGGGTCATCACCTTGACGTTGTTCCGTTTGCAGGCATCGATGAAGATGTTGGTCTCGATCATGGTCACATCGCGGAAGAAACGATCCACATCCTGTGCCGCCACCAGCCCGATCTGCCCGCGCTCGATCAAATCGTAGAGCATGGACATGCCCCGCCGTTCCTTGATCTTCTTCTGCCCGCTGACCCCGGCATCCATGTCGATCATGTGGACGCTCTCGCGCACCCAGCCTTGCCGCAGCAGGTGTTCGATCATGTCCACCGTTTGCAGGGTGGTCGAGATGTTGCCGATCTGACCCTCCGACGACTGGCGGTAGTAGACTGCCGCCGGACGACCGACCGGCAGGGGTTCCAGCTTGTAGGGATCGACCGGGGGTTCCAGGCGTTTCAGCGGGCGTGGCATGGACTACCTAATCTCCTGATGAACGTGCCAAACAAAAACGCCCTGCAAGCCGCGGGTGGGGACGGCAAGAGCAGAGCGCATGGGTTACAATGCGATCTAGCCCTGCGACGTGCTTCTACCACTCGCGGGGTGAGCCGGATCGTCGGGCTGGTACCCGGCGGTCTGGCGTGAATTGCCGTCAGTGTACTCCTGATCGTCCAGCCGCGCAACAATCCGCAGGAGCGAGCGATACACCCCCAACAAGTTGATGGGTTCGGCGTCGCCTGGTGGTGCGTCGAGGGTTTGAATAGATGGCTGCTTGAGAGTCACGCTGACCTCCGGTGGTTGGACACGTCTGACCCTCACAGGATAGCAAAGTCGAGGGGGCAGACGCCGGGAAGATTTCAGGTTTGGGAAGGGAAGATTCCGGGTAGGGGAGACGGGATTTCAGGCAAGCGCCAAGCTACAGTCATTGCGCCGATTGTCGAACTATCGAGAAATGAGCAGATCAATCCCTCCCGTATATGGATCGCTTTCTTTCTTCAAGTCGAATTTCATCGATTTGTTGTTGACAGTGCTGTTGTCCGAATGTAGCAATTTGGCGAATGAGATCATTTTCATGATTGGCAAAACTTGAAAAAGTATCTCGCAATTGTTGCCATCTATCCGCTTGCTCGCTTTGAGATAGCAACTCAATAAATAGGGGACGAGTTGCTACTAGGGCAATCTCTTCTGGGGTGTATCCAGCTTCAGCAGCAACCAGCGCCATTTCTGGCCACAAATCGTGGGTTATTCTTGGTAAGGCGATTAGGTGCATTCGACTAAACTGATTTTGCCGGATTAGTTCTTTGTACAACTCTACATCGCTGTCAATTAGCTGGTCTATCAGATCACCATGCCGAACCCCGTCGCATGATTGCTCCAAGAGCGATCTCTTCTGAGCAAATTCTAGCCTCTGAATAGCACTAGGTACGGCCCGTCGAAAGCGATAGAATTCAGGATGCTCTCGACTTGTTTGCTTCAAAAGCCACTCAAAAGCTAGTTCAGCGTCATCTTCAAAAATCCTACTGAGCATCCAATCGTCATCCAAATGCTGAATGATTATCCCCCTCCATAGAGGATGGTAGTCAGAGTCTGCTCTAACGTTTTTATCCAGCCGATGCCATAGTCCCTTTGCTGCTGCTACTGCAACCCGTATATCAACTGATTGGAGTAGTCTCAATATTGCCCGTTTCGGCACCGCCCCAAATCCACAAATGTCCTCAACCAGTCTTGGAGCATCTTTCAGCCTTGGTTGAACAATCTTGAACGCTTCCTCATCAAGCTGAGATTGTTGCAATACGAAGGATATAGCGAGCCCTGCTGATTTCTCACTTTCAAGGCAGCGCTTTACTCGCGACATCCAGATATCCCGATCATAACTGGATAAACGTCCCATAAATGGACCAACCAGATCGACCGGCAATTCAGACGCCAACATCAAATCAACCCAACTCAATGGATCGGCACACAGCTGTGCAATTTCATGGCATACCAAAGTGCTGTATCTCGGATAGCGAAGATGTGCCTCTTGTGCTTCACGTTCAAAGCGTTCCAGTTTTTGAACTACATCCTCTGGCGGAATCTTTATCCATGCGTTTGCGAGGTCCGAAACAGCAGCCCTCTGAGCCACCTCAGCTAGTTGATAGTTCTCCCAGTCATCTGTTGGGTACACTACATTGAACTCTGGTTGTACAGTTATCTCCAACTGGATATCTTCTCTCTTGGTCAGGTTTTCCAACGCTCGCAGTACACCTTGATGTCCCGCTGATAATGAAACAATATCTTGCATTAGATTCAGAGCCAAATTTCTTGCAGCTTCTACTACATCGTCGGTTAGTTCCTGTTCTTGAGTGATCATCTCGTAATGAAGCCAAGAATGAGCAGTATCAAGCAGAGGTTGCCAATCGTTGATGGGGATGATCTTTAGAAATTCCAATACTTGTGACCACAGTTCACGCAATTCCGCGATACCATGCAGAGTGAAATAGCCACTTCGAATAGTGTACGTGTTGCCTTCACCTGGATCGGATTCGCCGGTTTCTAGCCTGGGTGCAATCGCTAGCATCATGGCTTTGAGACTTACTTTTGGATCACCATTTCGTAAGTGCCATTTTGTGACGGCATCACACAGTCTCTTTCGGTCACGAATTATGTTTTCATTTTTGAGATTGGATGCCCAGTTCTGGATTATTCGTAAAGAATGATCTGGGTTGCTATGCAGTTCACGGTTGTCTCCGACAGCCTTATCTAGCAACCTGCGTATGGCTTCTTCCGGGATTGACCGTAAGGCATATGGCGCAACAGCTACAAGGTATTCTGCTCCGTTGTCCAATACCCATCCAGCTTCGGTGGGGCCAAGTGCAGTGTATGAAATCCAGACTTCTCGATGATTGGGTTGAAAAAACCAGCCACTCTCTTTGATTTTAATCAGAAGCTCCCTTAGTAGTTGGTCTTCTATGCTTGCGCCGCGACGTTTTGCACTCAATAGTGTCAACACAGACTGCGCTAAACTTGGCACATTTCCAAGGAGGCTGATTAAATACTTTTTCATAAGGCTTCCAGAGAAAAACACTTCACGGATGAGGACATCTCGAAGAGCTTTGGGACGCACAGACATAAAATCATCGTGTACTTCAAGGAGGATGCCTGCCGCAGAAAGTTCACTGATAGCTTGGTTTACTTCGATATATTTAAGCTCAAATACCGTCGCGACAGCAGTAGGAGACATTCCATAGTCTCCACCTAGAGATAATGCAGCAAGTATCTCCTTTGAGTAATTGGCCTCGACCTCGTGTTTGATGTACTCCTCAACCAGATGATTAGCGACTGCCTCACCAGAGAATATATCGTGATGCCCTCCCTTCCTATAAAGATCAGCCAAAGTAACGGCAAGGCCAGGTCTGCCCTCAGCTTGATTTACTAGTTCGTAAACCAGGCTCCAGGGTTCTTCGACACCTACGGATTTGAGTATGGCAACAATATGATCTCGAGAGAGCAAACTCAATTCGCGGACATATATCGTCGAGAGGTGTAATTTGACTTTTACTTCCGCCTCCTTACTCGGCCAACAATTGGCAAAGATAGCAAATCCAAGACCTGTTTGATCTCGTATCTGCTTTAGATCAAGTAGTAAATCAGAATGTACATGAGCATCATCGACCATCAGAATAGAAGGCTTGAGTGCAGTGATAGCCATCTCCAGTTGGCGGCGACTGTTACCTACAACAAACAATGAATTGTAGTCATCAACCAATTTTCGAAAAAGGAAGCTCTTCCCCGACCCCGGCTGACCCACTAGAAGACAATCTTGCCTGCGTTCCGCTCGCCATATCAGCCACTTGAGGTCATCTTCGCGCCCAACGATAGGTAAATCTATGAGTGGACGTTTTGTCTTCGGATAGATCGATAGAACAGACTGGTAATGTAGAATTTGCAAGAGATGATTGATTCGGCTAGTGACATCATCGTATTGTTCATCACGTTTCTGATCGGCTTTGCTCAGCAAATCAGTTATCGTTGCGGTTAAACCCCTAATGTCCTCATGTATAAGGTTGGCTCCTGTAAATGCATGCACTATTTCAACAGCAAGTGATCCCTCCTTCTCGTGGGCAATTTGTTGGATTATTTGTAGGCAAGCACTGGTAAACTTTCCTGCAAACTCATGGACAAATTGGGGGTTGTTCAGGGCTTCTTGTATATTGCTCTTGCTGAAGATGTTTTCCAGCTCTCTATAGATTTCTTCAGGATCAATATCGCCACCACTTGTAAGACGGTCTAATAGTATCCCAATTGCCTCTATGCCCAATCCACCAAAAAAGAAGCTCAGCGTAGGCGGTAATGTACTTGGGTCGATATTGGTTACGGCAACAGCAGCTGCACCCAACGCAGCAGTATGTAGAACCGCTTTTGAACTGAAGCGGATGGCACTGCGCGGTATTGCCTTCAGTGCGGTAACCAGTGCTTTTTGTCTATTCGAATGTGCGTGTGGAGTCATTTCAACTCAGTCGATGTACCACAATGCTGATACAAATTTACCGATGTATGATCCCGAGTATACTGCAAAACGCCATTGCCCCGAATTGGCTGGTTTTGCGTCACAGCCAGGACGTTGAGTGCAGGCTCAGGCATAGGCGGCGTCGAGCAACCGTGCAGCGCGTTTCATGTGCTTGCGGAAGGTCGATGGCTTGCGACCATGTGCTTCCGCCGCAGCGGTGTAGCTTTTGCCGTCGATTTGCGCCTGGATAGCGGCACCGATGCAGGGCGTATCCTGGTAAGCTACCACCAGCGCCTCAGCCGGTGAGGTGTGGCCGCGCTGGTATTGCTCGCGCCACGAGCGATAGGCTGGGCAGCGGCGTTCAATTGCTGGCACGATAGGCTCATCGCAAGCCGGTGGCGGATAGTTGTGCTGTTCCAGAAAGACCTGGGCGAACTCGTAGCGCAGATCCGCCTGCACCGGCAGGACGAAGCGTTGATACCAGCGCCAGCTATCCATGTCCGCAAGTGCGGCTGCGTCCTTGCGTGAGACCTCGGTCGTCAGGAAGTAGAGCGCGACCAGATGCTTGAAGGACTGCGCGTACCTGGCAGCCAGTTTGTTCATGATTCGTTCCATGTCAGCGCGCATATCGACGTGAGTCGCCCAGGCGGCCCATGTTTCGCTGCGGTTGTGTTCCAAGCCGGTGATGGCGTACTCATCGCCGTTGCCGCGCCACTCGGCTGCGACTAGCGGTTCCAGGCGATCATAGCGCCCTTCCTGATCCCGGATGGTCGAAATCTTGCAACGCGCCAGAATGAAAAACACCGTCTGGCGACGGGTTTTCTCGATGAGAAAGTCGGGCTGGGCTGCGAGCTGCTCCCACAGCGACATCATCCCAATTTGGAGGCACTCCTCCAGTTGATGCGGCTGGATGCCATTGCGCTTCATAACGTTGGTCGCGTAGGGTGCGAGGTCGGCGTAAAGCTGCTCGAACGTGATTTCACCTGCCCAGGAAGTCGGATAGACGGCTACCTGCAACTGAGATTGAGACGCAGACATGATGAGAATCTCCCACCGTGCTGGATGCGCCAGCGCGCTGAGCACAACCGCTCAGGCACGCCGGGCCAGCGCAGGGGAGGAACCTGTCAAACAGGCCCGTCAGCGGGCCAGGCGGGTGGTTCGGTGGTACTGCCCGCAGGGTAGTGCCAGCGTACCGCCTGCCGGTGTTTGATAGGCGGGGCCACGCGCTGTACGATCACCGTGTGGCGGTTGTGGGAGGACATTCGAACTATGCAGTAGGTCGAACGATAAACATCTCGACATTAGGTATAAAATAGGAAGAAGTTGCCGATGCGAGTCGTCTCTAGACGGCAAGCCCCGACGAGTCATTTGTTTTTCGACCCGAAGTGAAAGTTCCTAATCTTTCACAAATGGCATCGACTCAACAAAGAGAGCATCTCCGTTATTGGGATGCTCTCTTTTCGTGCTGCTCGGACCGGACTACCGCACCGGGAACCTACCCAAGGCGTAGTCCGGTGGGGGTTCGTCTGCCAATTCGGCGCACCCGGCGATAGCGCTCCAGATTTCCTCACGATCCAGCGTGCGGTCTTGCGGGGTGACAACTTGACCCAGGTTCAGCACCTGCGTGTGACCGGGTTCGGCAGCGGTGGTATCCGGCAGAGTCCCTTCCAGGCTGGCGTTCTCCTCCGAAGGTGCGCCCTGCGGATACAGGTCGCGGTTCGGGTCATTCGTCAACTGGGTGGTGTCGTCCACCACCACCAACGCCGGAGCCGTCAGCGGCAGGGCATTCGCCTGGAAGATGTCTGGGTTGCCGGGTTCATCCGAGGTGAAGATCACCTGCGTGCCGCCGCACAACCAGGTCGGGGCGTAGTCATCGATCTCGTTCTCGGTCAGCTTGCGGGTTTGACCCGTGCCGACGCCGTAGACGTAGATGTCCAGGTCGCCGTCGGCGTCCGATTGGTAGGCAATCAGGCCGTCATCCGGCGACCAGACAGCGTTGGCAGCACGGCTGCTGCGGTCACTGATGGCGGTGCGCGCACTGCCATCGGCATTCATCAGGCTGATGACCGTACCATCCGGGTTGACCGAGCGGAACACGATGCGCTCCCCGTTGTTGGCGTAGGCACCATCCATGTCATCGCTGCTGCCGTCACTGAGCAGGCGCAGCGTAGCCGTCTGCAAGTTGAGTTCATACAGTTGCCATCGTCCGCTGCGGTTGCTCTGGAAGACCACCCGCGTGCCATCCGGCGACCAGAAGGCGTTCAGGTCATCCGCCGGGTTATTGGTCAGGCGGGTTTCGACGCCCGTCCGCAAATCCAGCAGGTACAACTCCCAGTTGCCGTCGCGGGTCGATTCGTACACCAGATGATCGGTCGGCCCCCAGACCGGGTCGGTATCGACCGCAAGCGTGTTGGTGGTGACGCGGCGGGTGCGGGGGATGTCATCATCGGTCACGTTGGTCGGCGTGACATAGATTTCCCAGTTGCCGTCCCGGTTGCTGGCGAAGGCCATCCAGTTTCCATCCGGCGATTGACTGGGTTCGACATCATCAGCGCGGTTCTGGGTCAAGTTTTGGTCGGCATCGGTCGGCAGGAGAGTCCCACCCACCAGCCGGAAAATTTCCCAGTCGCCGGTCTGGTCGCTGTGGTAGATCTGGACATCCGGGCAGCCGATGCTGCAGACGGCTTCCGATGCCACCACGTTGAGGGCGTCAGCCTCCACCGCCACGCCTTCCAGCGTGGTCAAACCCAGTAGATTGATGATCCGGGTGCCAGCGGCCAGGCCAGCCGCGACCCGCGTCTCGATCAGGATGCTGGTGGTTTCCCCACGCAGCAGCTTGTCGATGGTGCAAGTGACGGTTTGACCGTTGGCAGTACAAGTCCCCTTCGCCGGTGTAGCCGAGACGTAGGTGAGTTCAGGCGGCAGCACATCCGTGATGACCACCTGGAAGGCGTCGATGGGCGGCTCGCCAGTGTTGGTGACGGTGATGGTGTAGGTGAGTAAGCCACCGGCCCGCACCGATTGCGGGTTGCCGACTTTGGTCACTTCGATGGTTGGCTCATCGACCGTCAGGATGTCGCTGGCACTGTCGTTGTACTGACGGGCTTCGCTCTCATCCGGATGACCAACCGGGATGGATTGATACGTCACCGTCGCCGTGTTGGGGATGTCCTGCGGGATCGGCTCCAGCGCGGCGTCGATGGTCAGTTCAACCGTGACGACGATGCGCTCGCCAATGCCCAGGTCGTTGAAGTCCAACTGCACGATCCCACCGCAGCCGCTGGTGGAGGTGTTGGTGAAGGTCGTTCCCGGCGCACCGGAGAGATCCACCGTGATGGTATCCAGGCACAGGCCGGGGTTCAGCGGATCACGCAGGGCCGCCTTGTAGGCGATAGACGTGCCGCTGTTGACCAGATCGAGAGTCATGAACAGCTTGTGCCCGCGCCCTTCGATGCGGGGGTTGAAGGTCTTGGTCAGGTTGATGCGCGGCTCGACAATATCGACATCGGCTTCCGCCCGGCGGCGGTTGGGGCCGTAGTCGATGATGGCCTCGTTGGTCACGGTTGTTCCGCCACGGTTGAGCAACTCATTATCGTAGACGCGGGCTTCCACTTCGACCACCACCACATCGCGGGCGTCGTCCACGCCGTCGATGACGTTGGTGGCATCGCCAAAGCTGAAGACCACCCGGTCATTAAAGGCATCGGCTGTGTAGTTGCTGTTGGAGACGGTACCCGGATCGCCCACCGCCAGCGCAGAGACGCCCAGGTTGCCGCCGATGCTCACCACCCGGCTGCTGACGACGATCATGCCGTCGGGCAGGTTATCGGTGATGGTGAAGTTGGTGGTCGTCCCTTCCGGCAGATAGGCTTCGATGTGGAAGGTCACGCGCTCGCCGATGGTCGCATCCGGAGCGCTGGTCAACTGGCTGTCGCCAGTGTCATCCAGCGAGGTATCCACCACCGTCTTCGAGTAACGATAGATGTCATCATTGACGCGGACGGTGTGCGTATCGTCGTCTGTACCGGGGCGGCCACCCGGCCCGGCGGCACTATCGTAGTTGAGCGTGGCGGTGTTGACGAACGACACCGGCGGCATGATCGACACATCGATCTGCGCCTGATAGTTGATGGTGATGCTATCACCGGGGTTGAGGACACCCAGTTCGACCCGCAGCGTGGTATCCCCGGCATTGTTGCCCAGCACGACCATACCAGGGGTGGCGGTGACGCTGCCGACCACCAGGTTGAGATCTGGCAGCATCGGGTCGGTAATCACGATGTCGTAGGCCGGGCTGTTGGAAGCGCCGTCATGCTCCACCACGATGGTGTACTCGATGATGTCGCCGGGCCGCCCGGTGACGACCAGCGCCGACTTGTCGATGTTGAGTTCCGGCTCGACTACTTCGACGACTTCGGTATCAGTGACGGTACCGGTGCCGTAGTCGAGGGTGGCAGTATTGGTCAACTGGTCGCCATTTTGGTTGGCAGCATTTTCATCGACTCGCGCCACCACTTCGAGGACGATCTGGTCGCCCGCGTTATCGACGCCATCCGGCGCGTTCCGAACCGTGCCCAGGTTGAAGACCACTCGGTCAGGCTGACCATCGGCGAAGTTCGCGTCGCTCAGGACGCCCGCTTGACCGACTGTCAGCCCAGTGGTGGTGATATTGGCACCCAGGCTGAAGACCTGCGAACTCACCACCGTCATCACGTTTGGCAGGTTATCGGTCAGGGTGAGCGGCGCGGTGCCTTCCGGCATGGTGATGGTCATGTGGTAGGTGACAGTCTCACCGATGTTCACATCCACAATGACCGGGTTATGCTGGCCCGAACCCGTCTCCGTCAGGGAGGTTGCGACGATAGACTTCTCCATCGTCGGCGGGATGGTGGTGACGACCGCATTGGCGGTATCGGTGTAGGTGCGTTCGTTGGGGCTGCCACCGGGCAGGGTTGACCACGCCAGCGTGGCGGTGTTGGTCAGGCTTGCGGCTGGCCCAACCGTCGGGTCAATCGAGACCTCGAAGGTGAAGGTATAGGTAGCACCCAGCGGCAGGTTCGCCCAGCTAAAGATGATATTGGGCGAGCTATTGGTGACGGTCGGGGCGGGCCCACTCACCGGCACCACATTCCCCACGTAGGTCATGTGCGCGGGCAGCAGATCGTTGATGCTCACATCCTGGGCATCAGCGGTCGAAGCTGCCAGATGCGTCACCGAGAAGGTGTAGGTTACGATGTCACCAGCGTCCAGGCCGATATTCGGCGTAGCGCCCTTGGTGATATCCAGCAGGGGTTCGACCACTTCGACCGTTTCGGTATCGGTCAGGGTGCCAGGGTCCCAGTCGAGGGTCGCGGTGTTGATCTTGTCCGCGCCGGTGGTGCCGTTGTTGCCCACCACATTGGCGACCCGTGCCACCACCCAGATCACCAGATCATCATCGGCATTGACGGCGTTATCCCCGGCATTGACGACGTTACCCAGCGTCAGCGTCATCACCTGACCAGCGAGGGTCGGTGCCGGGAAGCCGCTGGTGATGGTGACATTTGCGCCGTTGGTCGGTGCCAGTTGGGTGCTGACAAAGATCAGGCCAGCGGGCAGCGTATCAGTGATGGTGATCGGCGTCGTGCCTTCTTGCAGGCGGGCACGCAGTTCATAGGTGACCGTCTCACCGATGGTCAGGTCAGTCAGGGCCGCCCCGTGCTGACCCACGCCGGTGAAGGCTTGCGAGCTATCCACCACCGCCTTGGTGAAGGAGAGCGGCGCAACGTTGGTATCAATGACCGCAGTATCGCTATCGTTGTAGACGCGCTCGTTGCCATCGTTGGTATCCGGCGTCCCATCATCCAGCGAGGAGTAGCGCAGGCTGGCGGTATTGGT
Organism: Chloroflexota bacterium; assembly: GCA_020161935.1. Taxonomy (GTDB): domain Bacteria; phylum Chloroflexota; class Anaerolineae; order Aggregatilineales; family Phototrophicaceae; genus CFX2. Next base: position 259,045 of record JAIUNI010000004.1, on the reverse strand, counting down.
CAGCGTGATTCCGTTCGTGACTGTGTTGGCGAGCGTCGCCGTGTAGATGATGGTACAGGTAGCTGCCAGTGGGAGGTCGTCAAAGCGGTAGACAACCGTGCCCGGCAAGCCAGTGATGTCGGCTGACCACCCCGCCCGCTCATCGCAGGTGGAGGCCGCCGCTGTCACCGAACCGTAGGTGATGCCTGCCGGGATGACATCGGTGATCCGCAGGTCGAAGGCATCGGCGGTGGAGGTGCCGGTGTGGGTGACGACCAGCGTGTAGGTGACAGTATCACCTGCGTTCAGCCCAGTGGTCGGGTTGGCGCTCTTGTCGATGTTCAGGTTCGGTTCGACGATTTCGACCGTCTCAGTATCGGTCAGGGTGCCGCCGCCCCAGTTCAGTGTGGCGGTGTTCATCTTGTCCGCGCCGGTGGTGCCGTTGTTGGCAACGACGTTGCTAGCGCGTGCCACCACCCAGATGACCAGATCATCATCGGTGTTCGCTACGTTATCAGCAGCGTTGACCACATTGCCAAGCGCCAGCGTCATCAACTGACCGGCGAGGGTCGGGGCGGGGAAGCCGCTGGTGATGGTGACGTTCGCGCCGTTGGTCGGTGCCAGTTGCGTGCTGACGAAGATCAGGCCAGCGGGCAGCGTATCAGTGATCGTGACCGGCACGGTGCCTTCCTGCAGGCGGGCCCGCAGTTCATAGGTCACGGTCTCGCCAATGGTCAGGTCAGTCAGGGCTACCCCGTGTTGACCCGCGCCGGTGTAAGTCTCCGAGGTATCGAACACCGTCTTGGTGAAGGAGATCGGAGCCAGATTGGTCGTCACCGAGGCCGGGTCACTATCGTTGTAGACGCGCTCGTTCGGGTCGTTGGTATCCGGCGTACCATCATCCAGCGAGGAGTAACGCAGGCTGGCGGTATTGGTCAGGGTCTGCGCGTTCGTGACCGTATTGGCGAGAGTCGCCGTGTAGACGATGGTGCAGGTCGCACCCAACGGGAGGTCATCAAAGCGGTAGATGACCGTGCCGGGCAAACCGCTGACATCCGCCGACCACCCCGCCCGATCATCGCAGGTCGAGGTGGCTGCCGTCACCGAGCCGTAGATCAGGCCGGTCGGCAGCACATCGGGGATTCGCAGGTCGAAGGCATCGGCGGTTGAGGTGCCGGTGTGGGTGATGACCAACGTGTAGGTGACAGTATCGCCCGCGTTCAGCCCAGTGATCGGGCTGGCGCTCTTGTCGATGTTCAGGTTCGGCTCGACGATTTCGACCGTCTCAGTATCGCTGAGGGTGCCGCCGCCCCAGTTCAGTGTGGCGGTGTTCATCTTGTCCGCGCCGGTGGTGCCGTTGTTGGCAACCACGTTGCTGACCCGCGCCACGATACGGATGACCAGCTCGTCAGCGCTGTCCGCCACATTATCAGCCACATTGACCACATTCCCCAGCGTCAGCGTCATCACCTGCCCGGCGAGGACGGGTGCCGGGAAGCCACCGACGATGGTGATATTGGTCGGGGTAGGCTGGTTCAGTGTGGCGCTGACGAAGGTCAGGCCAGCGGGCAGCGTATCAGTGATCGTGACCGGCACCGTGCCTTCCTGCAGGCGGGCGCGCAGCTCATAGGTCACAGTCTCGCCAATAGTCAGATCAGTCAGGGTCGCCCCGTGTTGACCCGCGCCGGTGTAAGTCTCCGAGGTATCGAACACCGTCTTGGTGAAGGAGATCGGAGCCAGATTGGTCGTCACCGAGGCCGGGTCACTATCGGTGTAGGTGCGCTCGTTCGGGTCGTTGGTATCCGGCGTACCGTCATCCAGCGAGGAGTAACCCATGCTGGCGGTGTTGGTCAGGGTCTGCGCGTTCGTGACCGTATTGGCAAGCGTCGCCGTGTAGACGATGGTACAGGTCGCGCCCAGCGGGAGGTCATCGAAGCGGTAGATGACCGTGCCGGGCAAACCGCTGACATCCGCTGACCACCCCGCCCGATCATCGCAGGTCGAGGTGGCTGCCGTCACCGAGCCGTAGATCAGGCCAGTCGGCAGCACATCGGGTATCCGCAGGTCGAAGGCATCGGCGGTCGAGCTGCCAGTGTGGGTGATAGCCAGCGTGTAGGTGATGACATCACCCGCGTTCACGTTGGTAGCCGGGCTGGCGGTCTTGTTGATGTTCAGGTTCGGCTCGACCACATCGGCTGCCGCGCTGGCATCCAGCGTATTGCCGCCGTCGTAGGTCAGGCGGGCGCGGTTGGTCAGCAGGTCGCCGTTGGCATTGGCAGCGATATTGCTGACCCGTGCCACCACCTCGACCACGATCTGGTCAGCCGCTGTGGGAACACCATCGGCGACGTTGGAGATCGGCGTGCCACCGACAAAGTTGAAGGTGATGACCTGCCCGGCGACCGTGCCGGTTGCACCCACTGCCAGCGCCGAGTTGCTGATGTTGGCACCAATGCTGACCACACGGGAACTGACGTAAGCCAGGGTGCCGGGGTCGCCCGCGCCGGTGCTGGGCAGAGTATCGACCAGACGCAGGGTGTTGCTGGTACCTTCCGGCACCACAATCGTCATCTGATAGGTGATGATTTCCCCGATGGTCAGGTCAGGCGCAGCCGTATGCTGGTCGGTCGTGCCCGCGCCGGGGAAGGTATAGCCTTCCGAGGTGCTGACAATATCCTTGTTGAACTCCGGCAGGATCACCGTTACGGTTGCCGGGTCACTGCTAGTGCCGGTACGCCCGCTGCCATCCGGCATACTGTTGGAGGTCTGGCTGGCGGTGTTGATCAGTGCCTGACCAGGGAAAACGCTGGGCAGCAACCGTGCGTGATACCGGATGGTGATGGTCCCATTGACCGCCAACGAGACGGCATCAACCTGGATGGTCGTATCCCCGGCAGTATTGCCGATGGTCACCGTGCCGAGGGTGGTAGTCACCGTGCCGTTGATGAGTTCAAGATCCGGCAGCAACGGGTCAGTGACGACGACGTTGTAGGCGTGGGCGGTGCCAGTGTTCTGAACCGTCACCGTATAGATGACGGTATCGCCTGCATCGGCCTGGGTGACATTGGCAGTCTTATTGATAATCAGACGCGGTTCGACAATATCGACCGTCGTGGTGCCGTTCTGGGCAACTACCACATCGTTGAAGTTGGTGTAGCGGATTTGTGCCGTATTGACGACGTTGGTGTCCTGAGTCGGCGGCAGGCCGCTGTTGGCAGCCACATCCACCACGCGGGCGACCACCTCAAAGACCATCGTATCTGCCGCTGTAACGACATCATCAAAGGCATTGGTCACATCACTGAGCGACCATTCTACCCGGTCGAGTATCGCATCGGCATCGGTATTGCTGGCGGTACCCGCCTGACCAACAGCCGGGGTCGCCGTGCTGAAGCTCAGGTTGCTGCCGATGCTGACGATCCGGCTGCTGACGTAACTCAGCACCGCCGCACCAGTCGGCAGGTTATCCCGCACGACGGCGTTACGAGTCAGGCCTTCGCGGAAAGTGATGGTGATCTGGTAGGTGACTTCCTCGCCGATGGTCAGGTCGGGGTCGGCATCCGCGCCATTGCCCGTATCCACCAGTGAGGTAGACGTGACGACCTTGGCAGCAGACGGATTGCCGACCGTCACAGTCGCCGGGTCAGTGGCCGTGTAGTTGTTGAGTTCACCCGGATCTGCCGGATTACCGGTGCGCTCCACGCCCAGCGAGTTATAGGTCGTGTTGGTCGGGCTACCGGGCAGGCTCGTCCAGGCGATATTGGCGGTATTGGTGATGACCTGGGCCGGTTGCACGTTCGCCACCAGCCGCGCCTGGAACTGGATGGTGCTGGTCTGGGCAGGGGCCTGGGTCAGGCTCGTCCAACTGGCGGTGATGGTGCCAGCAGTTTCGAGCAGGGTTCCCGGTATTGGGGCCACGCCTGCGGTATGAGTCAGCGAGCCAGCCACATAGGTCACTTGGGGCGGGATGACATCACTGAGTGTGACATTGTGGGCGGTGGCATTGCTGCCCGTTGCATGGCGGACAATGATGGTGAACGTCACCAGATCATTGGCATCCCGGTTGGTCGCCGGGGCGACGGTCTTGTCCACCTCCAGCGTCGGCTCGATCAAGCGGGTATCCGGCGCGCTGGCCGAGTCGGTCAGCCGCCCGCCTGCCGGATTATCCCAACCCAGCTCGGCGCTGTTGTTGCGGTCTTGTCCGCGCACATTGCCTGTCGTGTTCAGGACGACGGCGGTATAGACGATAGTGATCCGCGCCGTATCGCCGTTGCCGGTGCCACCATTGGTCAGGTTGCCGAAGTCCCAGGTGGCAGTGCTGCCGCCCGCCCCGATGACCGGGTTGGTGGGGTCGTTGCAGAAGTTGGCGGCGTTAATCGCCCCCAGGCTGCTGGTCAGGCCGCCGGTGACGGCAATACTGGTGCAATCGACAAAGGCCAGGCCAGCATCCAGCGTATCGACAATATTGACATTGTTCATCGCGCCGCCGGGGATGTCCACCGTCAGCGTGTAGGTGATGAGGTCCCCGATGGTCGCGGTCGCCGGGGTGCGGGTCTTGCCGATGTTCGGCACCGCAGGTACGAACTGGGCCACATCGGTGCGCGGCGGGAACGGTACCGTCGGCGGGTTGAGGTGGACACCGCCGGGCAGGGTATCGCTGAAGGAGGCGAAGACCACGCTGGCCCGGTTGATAACTGCTGCTGAAGACGCCGGGATATTCGGCACCACCGAGCAGGTGTAGGTGATGACGGCGGTCGCCTGGGCGGTCGTCACCCCGGTAGTGCCAGCGCCCGGCAAGGGGTTGGTGAGCGTGATCGAGGGGAACGTACCCGTGAACGGGAGGGTAGTACCCGACCCGTTACGGACGCTCGCCAGCGTACAGCCAGTCACCTGCGGCAACGCCGTTACATCGTCGGAGATGACCACGCCGTAAGCACGGGCGCTGCCCCGATTGTAGGCAGTGATGGTGTAGGTCAGCACATCGGAAGCGTCTACATCAATCAGGTTGTTATTGGGCGCACCGGGTATGGCGCAGGTCGCGCCCGCCACAGTCGTGCTGGAGCTGTTAGTGGTACCGGAAATGCCCTTACAGATTTGCACATCCGGCGCAGCCACATCCAAATAATCATCGGCATTGAGGGTGATGAGCGGGCTGCCATTGGAGTTCGTATACCTTGCCTGTGAACGATTCGAGAGGAACAACCCATCGGCAAACGGGCGGTCAATGATGGCTGCCGTCAGTTCGACAATGATGCGGCGTTCTTCGGTCACATTGGTTTCGACCGGCGCATTGATCGCCAACCGCACGGTATTGCCCACGTGGGTCACGGTGATGGTTGTGCCTGCCGGGAGGTTGGTGGCGTTCTCGCCGGAAGTATAGATGAAGCGCAGACCGCAGGCGCGGGTATAGGCCGTGAAAATCGGGTTGGGATCGTCATAGCTGCTGCAATAGCCGGTCGTGTTCGGCACATCAAAGGGTGTCGTCCGTCCGGTCGGGTCTGGCAGCGTGATCGTCCGTGCTTCGATACCAAAGTCCCCATCCTGCACGTTGAAGACCGGCAGCGGGAAGTTGTCATCCAGCACCAGGTTGCGGGTATCGCCGGAGGGCACCCGCAAATCCAGCCGGAAGGTGACGGGTTCACCGGGGACGAAACCGGCTCCTGCATCCACCGGCGTGCTGACCAGTTGTTTGGTCAGGCTGTTGGGGATGACGGTAACAGAAGCAGCGCTTTCATCACTAAAGGTTTGCCCGCCGGTGGTGACGAAGTTGGCGGTGATCGTATTGTTTAGGTCGTCATTGGCGCTGACGTAGCCGGTCAGGCTACCGCCCGCACGGTAGGTCTGGCGCACGGTGCCGGTATAGGTGATGCTGACCGTGCCTTCGCTGGCATACGGGCCGGGCAGCGCACCGGTCACATTGAAGAACAGCGTGCCGGTATCTGCGCCGTAGTTGATGGTGTAGTTGGCAACCGTGATCGGGACGTTCGTACCGAGCCCCGGCACCGTCACCCGCGCAGAATTGGGGTTGAAGTCAATGCCATCCGGGATGATGTCGGTGACGGTCAGGGTCTGAACGCCGATGTACTCGCTCAACTGGAAGGAGAGGGTGTACGTGACAATATCGCCCGGTACCACGACCGTGGGAGAGGCGCTCTTCTGGATTTCCAAGTTGCGGACATCCACATTATCGGTATCGGTCAGGGTCGGCTGCGGGCCGCTGGCGTGATTGTAGACAAAGCTGGCGGTGTTGGTTGCCGTGTAGTTCTCTGGCGCGGCGGTTTCGCTCAGGATGTCATTGATGAACCCGCGATAGCGCAAGCGCATGGTACAGGTCGATGTGGTAGACGGATTGACGATATTGGGGATGTTCACCCGCAGGGTGCCGCCGCCGGGCGGTGCCAACCGGGGCAAAGCCGTGATCGGGTTGCCGTCGAAAGTAGCGGTGATCGTACCCGTCCGGTTACAGGTGCCGCTGAACTGGACGGCATTCGCCAGCGTCGCCACCGGGAAAGTGTACGGGTAGAACTCAAAGGCCGGGTCGAGGACATCAGTGAAGCTGTTGGTGGTCAGGGTTTGACCGGCAGCCAACTCGATATCCAGGAAGTATTCATAGGGCCATTGCACCCCCGGCGGCACCGCGCAGGCCGGACCAGGCTGACCGGCAGCACCCACCGGCGGCGCAGGGTAGCAGCTTGGGATGACTTCACTTTCCGGCAGGCTGTTGCTCTTGTTGAACGTCACCAGAATCGGTGTGAATGAACCGACGTTATCCATCGAGCCAACATCATTCAGGTTGGAGATGGGGCCGTTGGCACCCGTCGGGGTATCGCCAAATTCATAACCGGGGAAGATCGTGATCGGCAGCGGCACACCGAAGGCCGCTGTCGGTGCACTCTGCATACACAGGCGGATGGGGATAGCCGGGCTGGTGCTTTCGACCGAACCAATCGGCAGGCGGACGGTAATCCACTGCTGACCGGCGATTCCCGGAATGGGGCGGCCTTCAATCGGGTCGTTGGCGGGCAGCAGGCCAGAACTCACCAGGAAGGGCGAGGCCATCAGGTTCATGCCCAGGTAGTCGATGCTGTTCAGGGTCAGGTTGGCATCCCGCACCAGCGTGATATACGGGCCATAGCCTTCATTGGTCCCGGCATTGGTGAAGTTCGGGGTGATGCAGAACTCTTCACCGGCAAAGTCGGTCAGTTCCGGCACGCCGTTAATCAATGGGATGGGGCCATTCGGGGCAGGCGGCGCAGCCATAATCGTCGTGCCTGCCAGCCGGATCGTAGCAGTGGCGGCATCGCCCGTCTCATTGATGCGAACCGTATTGTTGATGCTGCCAGCCCGCGGGCTAGTCAGCACCGTCGTGATAATCGTGAAGTCCTGGCGCTCACCCGGCAAGAGGCTGGGGATCGTCACCAGCACCTGCTGCCCGTTGACGGTGTAGCTGCTGCCGGGGGCTACCTGCACCTCGTCAATCCGCAATTCCGGGCGGACGTTATCCACCACCACGACATTGGTTCCGGCAGCACCACCGTTGTTGGTGACAGTCGTCAACCAGTGCAGTTGTTCACCCGGCAGGCCGATGCTGCCCGCGGGCAGGTAGCCGAGTTTGCTCAAAGCCGGGTCGAAGACGTTGATGTCCGGCGTGGGCGAGGGTTCAGGGGTTACTGTCACCTCCACCACATCACCCTGCTTGACCTCGATGGTCGCCGTCAGCACCCGTTCAACCCCGTTGCTGTCTGCAACGATCAGGCTGACGGTGTAGATGCCCTCTGCCGGGTAGGTGTGGCAGGGTGCATCCTCAGTGCTGGTGCTGCCATCGCCAAATTCCCAGCGCACCAACGCAAAGCCCTCGTCAATGCTGCTGCTGAAGCACACGTTGAGATCCGTGACCGAGACCACCCGGAAGGAGGCCCCGCCGCTGGAGGGGTCATACACGCGCACGGTATTGCTGGCGGTGGCGCTCATGCCATCGCTGTTGGTCACGCGCAGTTGCACGGTGTATTGACCGGCGCTGCTGTAGGTGTGGCAGGGGTTTTGATCACTGCTGCTGGCCCCATCACCGAAATCCCAGGCCCAGCCGGTGATGCTCTCGCCCTCGCTGTGGTCAGTGAAGCAGACTTCAACCGGCGCGATGCCGTTCCAGGTGGAGGCACCAAAAGCCGCTCGCAGGCTGAGGGGTTGGCGAACCTGAACCACCACACTGCTGGAGACCGACCCCACCGGGCCGCTGCCGGTCACGGTGACGATGTATTCACCCGGTTGATCGAATTGGAACGAGACATTCTGCGAGAAGGCGCGGGAGCCATCCGGGAAAACCCACTCATACCGGTTGATGCTGGTGCCGCTCGCGCTGAAGCTCACGCCCAGCGGCGCGACCCCGCTGGTGGGGTTCGCCGAGGCGGTGATGGTCGCCGGATCAAAGACATTGATGGCCCGGTTGCGGGTATCGGTGCTACCGCCCTCGCCGGATACCGTCAGCCGGATGCTGTAGCTACCAGCCGCCGCGTAGGTGTGGCAGGGATTTTGATCGGTGCTGGAGTCACCATCGCCAAAAGCCCACGCCCAGGAGATCACCGGCCCGCGTGAACGATCCCGGAAGCAGATTTCGCTCCCGGCGGCGATATTCCGCACACCGGTGAAATCCGCAATGACCGAATTGGAAGGATACACCGTGACCCGGCGCTCTGCCTGGCAATTCCGCCCGTCGGCAGTCGTACCCACCAGACGGATAGTATAAACACCCTCGGCTGCGAAGGTCGTAGCCAGGTCGGTACTGGTAGCGGTCTCTTCCCCGTTGATGCTCCACACAAAACCGGTGAAGCTGCCGGGGGTGACGCGGGAGGTGTTCCTGAAAGTGACTTCTTGCGCGGCGAACGTCCGGCCCGGCGCATCGAAGGAACAGGTCAACACCTGTTCTGCCGCCACCGTAATGGTCGTAGTCGCCTGATCCGAACCACCCGGCCCGGTCACCGTCAACGTGACGGTGTATACGCCCGCCGTGCTGTACTGGTGGGAGGGCTGCTGCTCCGCGCTGGTGCTACCATCGCCAAAATCCCAGGCCCAGGTGCGGATGATGCCGCTGCTCTGGTCGGTGAATCGAACCGTGCCGCCCGGCGGCACGCTGCTGCGATCTACCGAGAAAACAGCCTCCGGCGCTTGAGTCTGCGCCTGGACGACGACGGTAGCCGAAGCGGTCGAAGTTTCCCCGCCTTCACCGGCAACGCTCAAGGTCACGCTGTATTGACCGAGTGCCGGGTAGCTGTGGCAGGGGCTGTGTTCGGTGCTGCTGCTGCTATCACCGAAATCCCAGTTTTGGGATACAACCGGCCCGCTGCTGGTGTTGGAGAAGCAGACTTCCAGCGCACCAGTCTGCTGATGGCTGAAGCGGGCTTCAACCGTCTGCCGGGGTTGAAAGACCACGATCTGCTGGCTGGCGGTCCCGCTACCGCCCTTGCCCAGTGCGGTCAGGCTGGCGCTGTAGGTGCCAGGTGAGTTATAGGTGTGGCTGTGCGGCCCTGGCCCGGTCGCGGTCGTGCCATCGCCAAAATCCCAGCGCCAGTCGCTGAAGGTCGTCCCGCTGCTGGCATCGCTGAACGTGACCACCAACGGCGCATCGCCAGTGGAGGGGCTGGCGCTAAAGGCCACCGTGATCACCGGGCTGGTCGCGGAAGGTGGAGGTGTGGAGGTAGCGGTCGCTTCCTCGGTCGGCTCTACCGTTGGTTCGGTAGTGACTTCCTCAGTCGGTACAACCGTGACTTCTTCAGTCGGCGCAGCCGTCGCTTCTTCGGTGGGCACGGCTGGCGCTTCCTCAGTCGGCGCGACAGTGACATCGTCAGTCGGTACTGGAACCGGTGGTGTGGTTGGTGTAGGAAAGGTATCCTGGGCGGACACGATGTTCACAGGGTCGATGAATGTTACTGATAGCAATAATACGGATATTGCCATGAACATCAAAGTAATTGAGTGCCGTGTTTTCATTTCTCTCTCCAGACAAGTGATTTCATATGAACAACGCAAATCGCTGTCGATTTGAAGCGATTTATCTTTCCCTTTCTAAACAATACAATAGAATTTGAGAGCGGAGAATAAAGACCATCAAGGTCGGAGGATAGATTTCTACTGGTCAGATGGCTAGGTTTTGCGGATAGCCAAGGTGTGCATCCTAAACTGAGTCATGAGGTAGTTGTACAATTATTCGGAGATAAGCCTGTCGTATTTGGGTTAGGATTGGGCGAAGTATCAAACGTTGGTCATCCAGTCAGTCAAATTGAAGTGCATCACTATCTGAATATGCTTGAATCGGTATGGTCTACCCCCGATTCAGTGGAGGAAAAGAGGTGAGAATTTCGTAGACTGAATACAGGAGGCAAGACCATGGGTAAAAAACCAGTTGTCCAGAATGAGGAATTCCGTCGCCAAACGGTGGAGCTGCTTGAAACGAGCGGCAAATCGGTATCGTAGCTGGCACGCGAACTAGGATCTGCTGGAGGAAGTCTCACCGTTTGTGCAGACGGTGGTCAATCAACCGGGCTGGGTTTCTGGCAGCAGTCTGGTGCTGGTGATCCGAAACATCGCCAGTGGGCAGTGGTCGCGCAAGTATCTGGTCAGTGCGGATACGGATACTGCCCACGCACCACGCCTGGTCATCACCTATGTGATGGGCGGCAGCTAATCGGGTAGCCAGGGGTAGTCGCACTCGGCGGCTGCCCCTCTATCACCGCGTCACCGTTGTCTCCGGGCGAATAGCTCACACTCACAAGTTGATAACACCCAGGACTGTTTGAACTTTCACATAATCGCGCAAACAGGCCAGAAGTATGTGCCAGCGGTGCCAACGGTGCCACTTCGTCGGATAAGTCAGGGTCTCTGTCACCGCAGTCACCGCTAACTCCGTTGAATCTCAAGCTGTTCCTGCGCCTTCAGCAACCCCGTCACCGTTGGCTCCGTCGTCACCGCCCAGCAAACTGGCTTTCATGCGCCAGACGCGCACCCGTCCGCCTCGTACCCGGATTTGTGTAGTCAGATGGTTCTCGCTGCCGCCGGGGATCAACCAGCCCTCCTCCTTGAGTTGCGAGCCGATGGCCGCCACCGTGAACTTGAGATCGGTGATCCGTTCGACTGCCCGATAACTGACTTCGGGCAGCAGATACACCATCCGTTCATCACGGTAGCCGACAATCGCGATTCCAGGTCGAGGTTCGTCCGGGTTACGCAGATCGGTCAGTACCGCCTCGCCGCTGGCAAGGAGTTGCTCCAACCCCCGGATGAACACCTGCCCCGCTCGCTCGCTCTGCACCGCCTGAATAGTGTCCAGCAGGCAGTCCTGCCAGGACGGCAACCCGTCATCGGCATCCATCTCGCGCAGATAGCGGGCCAACAGGCGATAGATCGTCGCCAGCACTGCCCAATTCTGGATCATGCGTCCGCTGTTGGCTTGCTTACCCACCTGACTATTCAACCGGGCGCGATAGCCACTCACACTATTCTCAAAGCCATCCGCCAGTGATTTCTGGAGCATCCCGGCATCGGCTTGTGCTGCAATCCAGCGGGCGAAGGCTGCGGTGAAAACAGGAAGTGCATGGCGCAATCCATCCAGCGTTCGTAACGCCTTGCCACCCGGATCACGTTGTTCCCAGGGTGGGACTTCCAGCACCAGCATCCGCGCCAGTACCGAGGCTTCGCCCTCGATGGTGGTTTCGCCGGTCGAGAGCAGCAATCCCCGGCAGGGCTTTTCCTGGCGCAAGCGTACTTCACGAGTCAACCGCCCGCGTCCCATCCCGCGAGAGTAACTTTGCAAAAACCGGGTGAAGGTGCGCTCATCGGCATAACAACTCTTGTAGTCATCCACCCAGAAAAGGGCATCGGCCAGGCTGTAACCCAGCAGTTCCACCGTGTTGACCGTGTCGCCCCACTGGGCCGGGGGTTGGTCGCGGCTGAACTGCCCATAGAAGCTGGTCATCAGGGCAGCAATCTCACTCTTACCGCTGCCGGTGGTGCCAACCAGATGGATAGCGGGTTTGGGTGCTGCCTGCGGAAAGAAGCGTTGCAGTAAGGGTAAGACCGTGAAAGCCAGCAACGCCGGTGCCAGCGATGCCGGTAACAAGGGAATGGCAGCCTGAAATGCGGCCAACCCTTCGCTGATCTCGCCCTGTTTCAAACCATAGTCTCGGAGACGGGTTTCAAGTTCTACTTCTGCGGCTGCTTCTATCGCCTCGCTCGCACCAAGGCTGCATCTGGGTGACACATATACCCACTGCTGGTTGATCTGTGTCCAGCCCATAAAGCGATAGGTCTGCCGGGTGGGGAACTCACCGGAGAGCTTCAGGATGGCGGCGGGCAGATGTCGGTGCATCCCGGCACAGGTGGTGTAGATGGCCCCGGCTCGTTGGGCGATGAAGCGTTGCAGCGCATTGGCATCGCCAAACAACTCACTGGGAACATCTAGAGTAGTACGGTGCGATCCCTTGTGGAGGTTCAGGCGCATGAGATGCTCGGACTGCCCTTCCTCGGCAATCTGCACCAGCCATTCGCTGATCTGACCCGACCACTCAGCGATGACCTGACACACCGGGCCGCGTTCAGATTGACGTTCCAGGATCATCTGATCGTTTTCCAGACGATATGGTGATCCGGCGGCGGTTGTAGTTTCCAGGTGCCGGGTGTGGTCGCGCCTGGCCTGCCGGTACATCTGGTTCAGGTCTTCGGTACGGTACGCATCCCCACACACTGTCCTGAGCCGCTTGCGCTCCTCCGCCCACTCCAGGGGGCTGAGGGCAGCGCAGGCCACTACCGCTGCCTGTATCTGGTCAACCGTCGGTCGCTCGGATTCAGTCGAGGTTCGTTGATACTGAGCCAGCAGGTTATCAATCTGTTCCTGGGCTGTCTGGCGGGGTGTTGGCAACGGCTCTCGTGGCGGGCGGCTGTAAGCACTGTTGATCGTTGCCAGTGCCTCGCGCTCAATGCATCCATCCGCTACATAACGCGGGACCAGCTGGGCTTCGGCATCGGGCTCAGAATAGCCTGCATCACGTAATTGACAGGCCGCAGCAAAGAGTTCCTTGTTGCGCTGATGGACTGGCGCACCTGCGATCAGATAGTCCTCGGTGCGTTGGGGCAGTGGGTGATGTCCATTGCCGTTGAGGGTAACGACTTTCAAGTTACCGGCTTTGGGCTGTTCGACCGGCTGTGCCAGCCAGTCGAATTGCACGAGTGAACAGCGCCGGGAGGGATGGCCTTCAACCTCTGTCACGATGGCTCCCTCCCGTTCAGGTTTGGTATTGATACTACCCGGCAGTCGCATAACCGAAGCCACCGACTTGACATAGGCCGGGTCGCCACACAGCGCGGAAGCTAGTCCGCGCAGCACATCCGCAATGCGGTTACGAGCAGCTATATCAGTCAGGACGAAGGGCGCATCCAGCAACCAGTAGCTGTGCCAGCCACCGCCACTATCGAGGACGAAGGAAGGTGCCGGATCAAAGGCTTTGAGTTTCTCCAACGCCCCGTTGCGCTGAGCCGGATCGCCATCCGTATCCACATCGAGCCAGAGGGCGGGGACGAGCGCGGCAGCCTCGGCGCTGCCTTTGCTCTGGGAGCGGAGGCAGGGCGCGAAGTACACGCCAAAGCCTTCGCGGTTCAGGGCGTCAGCCTGTTTGAAGTTGCTGGCCAGGTGACTTTTGTCACCGAGCTTGCTCCAGAAGGTCTTGACTTCGCCCGTTTCCGGGTGAATGCAGCGCAGTTCCAGATAGAGATCATCCGGGCAGCCCTGGTACAGTGCGCCCAGAAAGGCGCGGCGATCCAGTGCCGACGGCTTGTCGGCAGTCAGGTTGTGTGCCATACTCTTGTTATTCCTTATGTGTGCAGGGGCAGGACGCGCTGAGTCGCCAAACTTCGAGCGCATCCCGTCCCTGTATGCTTTACAGGTCTAATTCGATTGATTGCTGTTCAGGTTCTAGATCCTCCAGCAAGTTTGAACGTTCGGCGGATGTCATCTGCCCCAGCACCTCTGCCATCTGCCTCAACTGCTCCAGATCGCCTTTCATCGCTATCCCCAACATTTGTGCCAATCGCTCGGCCTCTTCATGGGTTAGCCCATTCACCAGCGGACGAAACTGGATGGTGACAGCCTCGTTGTCATCATCCGTCGGCATGGGATACAGTCGGTAGAAGCCCAGGCTGGTGGTGGCTTCACTGGTGCGGCGAACACCACACCAGACCGGCCACTCAATTCCGTCTTCGTTGGTCGTCCAGCCATGTGGCTCTTCATCAGTAATTGCCATCTGTGCTTCGCGTACCTCAACCAACTGGTCGTAGCGAGCCTCCCATTCCGGCCCGACATATCGATCCATGAGGGCGACCATCTGATCTTCAGTGGTTCGGTGCAGCATCTCGATATGATCAACTTTGCGATTGCGGCTGAAGAAGAGCGGCACCCGACCGCCATGCTCCTCGCTGTAGACGGTTCCGGGCAGGGCGATGTGGGTATGCGGATTGTGCAGACCTGGCGCTTCGGGATCGTCGGTCAAGCGGTGATGCAGTACCGCCGACCACTCCACCCCGGTATCCAGTCCCCGGCGGTCGAAGAAGTCCTCGATGACTCCCTCGGTCAGTTCCCAGACAAAGGCTTCCCGGTCTTCGGGTGCCACCATTGCTATGAGGTCTGGGTTGGGGTTGCAGACCAAGCTGAAGGCCAGCACATGCTCACTCTTGAGGTCGTCGCAGCGGGCGGCGATCTCAGCCACCGACCCGCCCATGCCGTGATCGTGCCAGCGATCTTTCCCGGCTGCGTGGCGGGCGGCTTCGTCCCGGCTTTCCCGATAAGTGAGATACCTCAGCAAGTTCTTCGCCTGCTTCGCGCCATCGGCGGATGGCTTCTTGTATTGCACATTCGCCACACACATCTGTTTGCGATCCATGTCACTGTCCTTCCCGGCGACGACGGACACTGTTCACGAAATCGGTGAAGTTCTGGGTGAGCGTATCCAGCTTGATCTCTAGCCCATCGACTTTGCGCTCGATGCCTTTGGCAATGGCCCGGCGCGATCCGGGCAGGTCATCCTGCGAGGCCAGATAGTAGTTGACCGCATCGCGCAGGAGATCGTTCTTGCTGACAAAGTGACCAGCGCGGGCGCGAATATTGCGGAGTTCATCGAGCCGCCGCATCTGCTCCGGCGTCAGGTTGACGGTCATGCGCTCGCTGTAGGCATTGGGGGTACGTCGTTTCATTCGGCATCTCCCTTTCCCATCCCCAGGATGGCTTGCTTCAATTTCAAGGTTGGGCGGAAGCGCAGATACAGGCGCTTCATGCGTCGCCGTCCGACAACGCCCCCTGCCTGCATCATCTGCACTTCAACCACCAGCTTGCCCAGATCGCCCAAGGCGATGCTGACATCGGGCCGAGTGAGAACCACCAGCCAGAGTTCATGCTGGACAGCCAGCACTTCAGCGATGTCGCGGCGCTTGAGGCGGGGCAGCCGCCTCGCAATTTCTCGCACGAGTTGACGATGAGTCATGTAGTCAAACCTCCTTCTGGTGACTGGTGTATGTGTTCTTCACACCCCGGTACGGGGTGCGGCCTGTGGATGCGGCTCACCGCATCCACAGGCGCGGCGGGTGCAACGCACCGCCGCCTCGGTGCCGGCGCCGGAGGCCGCTGCACCGAAGCCCTCCGGCGCATGAGGAGCGAGCGATTTAGCTCGCTTGCGCGGGGGTGGGATGATGTAGTCATCCAGAGTGAGGGTGTTCCACCCCACCCCCGCGCGTGGTTGCCGCGCCCCGACGCGGCAACCGGGCGGCTCTGCCGCCTCTGTCTTCTCTGAGTGTCCGACATCACCAACCTCGATCCTGAATGCGTTTCGACCGGCGTTGGCTCTCGTTGTCTGCCATACCAGTAGCCCTTGCGGGAGCAACAGAGGTTGGCACCATCGGCACTGTCGGACGGGCAGCCAATTCGTGTAGATAGCTCTCCAACCAGGCGGGCATATCGGTCAGGGCTTGCCGTATCCAGGCGGTGTCATGCTGTAGCACACTCAGTTCCGGGATGCTCAGGCGCTTGGCAGGCTTCATGCCCAGCCCCAATCGCTCCCGGATCAGGTCGCGCAGCGCCTCACTGCGCTCCCCCTCGGCGCAGCCCTCCCACCAATCGAGGATGTCAGCGTCGCTATCGTGGTAAGCCTTGAACGAGATCATCTTGTAGCCGCGCTTGGGCTTCTTCGGCATGGTTCCCTCCTTCCCTCAAGAAACTGGTCGGACGTGTCAGGACGAATGGTTGGACGTGTCCAACCCGGCTGCTGCATGGTCACTTGCTCCTCCCCATAAAATTGGCATAGAACAGATACCCCCGAGCGTTTGCCATCTGGGCTTGCGGCACTAGCTTGGTCTGCGGATAGGCTCGGCTCACCTCCTCATAGACCAGTTCGGCTCCGCCGCCGGAGAGGTAGATGACATCGACGGTCGTGCCGCGCTGCCACTTCTCGCTCATGAGATTCAGAGTCGCACTGCGGAGTGGTTGCAAAGCCTCCTCAACCTCGCTCCTGTAGTCGATGGTCTTGCCATGCGCGGTGAACATGCCGGTCTTGAGGACGCTCTCGACGATCTTGTGAGGTATCTTTTCGCGGTAGTCGCGCTCCAGCATGGCGGCGATGCGTTCCTGGGCCGTGTAGACACCACTCTCGACCGAACCGCTTTCGGCATCGACATAATCACCGTCGTCATCCAGCACCAGATCGACGGTGTAGGTTCCGACATCGCAGACCCCAGTTCGCATCCAGGTGTGGTAGACATTGATCTCCCCGGCGGGGGTGAGCATCATGGCGTAGGCACTGCCATAGGGCTGCGGCATCACCATGACCTCGGTGATATTCACTACAAAGTCCGCCGCATCAGTCTGAATGCGATGCTGCCCAACCAGCCCGGCTTTGAACTCCCCGGCATCGCGCATGTAATCGACCGGGAGGCCGCTAGCCAGTCGCAGATGTACGACATCGCCATTGCCCAGACCGCCTCCCAGCAACTTGCCTAATGCCGCTTTTGCCAACCGTAGCCGGAAGGCGTTGCCCATCGTCGCCTCGTTCGCCGTGCGCCCCCGCAGCCGCAGGATTTCGCCCGCCGGGAGTTGGTTAAGCGCCAGATCGCCCACGAACCAGTGACCCTCCTCATCGATGAGTTGATCCCCCGGATAACGGCTCGCCAGCGTTTCGGCCTGGAACTTGATCTCACGGGCATGACCCGCCACTGATGGGAAACTAATCTCGCTCGTGTCAGTGACCGCCTTGACCACGCCGTAGCCCACATCCAACCCCACCGTCAGCACATTCATGGATACCCCTCCGCTTGCGACCCCCACTACACCTGTCTTCCGCTTGTTCATCTCGATGCTCCTTTCCTGAGCAAATCAAAATCGAGCCAGGGACACCCGCCTCAAGAACGGGGTTTGGCTCGTTTACGACCTCGGTTGTCCATTTCAGACTTGGGGAGATACCGCTCGACGGCGCGGGCTACCTCGGCCAGATCGAACGGTGCGGCTGCCGTAACCTGTTGGTCAGTTACGACTCCACCAACAAATGAGCGTCATGCTGGATGGGAAAGCCCGTTTGGTCTTCGAAAACAGCCCTATCCGAGTAATTTTTTCTCAGCGGCAGGGCATGAATGTTTTCCATGAGGATGCTGCTTTCCAGCATCTCAACCAACAGCATCGGGACATCATTGCTGCTCTTCCCCGGTTTCATTATGTCCTCGATATACAGGACGAAGGGTTGTGGTATCTCTACAACCGTCCCACGGTCGGTGAACTTGCCCGCTTCAGGAGTACCTAAACCATGTCTAAAAAACAGACGAATGCTCCACCTTGGCAGGCAATTGAAGAACAAGCCTATCACGCTTATCGCGAGTGGCCAATTTGGTTGGTACTACGAGAGCGAGAATTGGCTGCACATCTCAGCTTACAAAAGCGATCTGAAAAATCAGAACAATTAACGAAACCTATTTCGAAGGAGAAATCTTCGTGAAATTGATGATCGTCGAATCACCTGCCAAAGCTAAAAAGATCGCAGGATACTTAGGCGCTGGTTGGCGAATAGAAGCCTGTCGTGGACACATGTGTGATTTACCGGAAGCTGAATTGGGTGTCGACATTGCCAAGAATTTTCAGCCAACTTACGAAATATTGTCCGATAAGCGTAACCTCGTCAAAAAATTAGCCAAAGCCATTCAAAATGCTGAGGCAGTTTATATCGCTACCGACCCAGATCGTGAAGGCGAAGCCATTGCATGGCACATTTTGAAGTTAGCCGATATTTCGCGGGACAAGCCACTTTACCGCGTCGTGTTTCATGCCATTACAGAAGAAGCAGTGTTGGATGCAGTTTTGCATCCCCGCACACTCGCCATGAATTTGGTTGAAGCACAACAAACACGGCGCATCGTGGATAGGCTTGTCGGCTATATGGCATCTCCTTTAGCAACAAAAACTTTGGGCGGCAAGTTTTCCGCTGGGAGGGTGCAGAGCGTTTGTTTACGTTTGGTCGTTGAGCGGGAACGAGAGATTGAAAGCTTCGTTCCTGAACAATACTTCACTTTAGAACTCAAACTCAAAAAGGATGAAAACACATTTACGGCGAAACTACACCAGATTAAAGGTGCAGCGACTACATTCAAGATACGTGAACCGCTTGACAAATTGACCTCGTTCCTCAATAACGCTTCTTTTTGGGTCGGGAATACCGCTCGAACGATCAAGGCTCGTCACCCATATCCTCCATTTACAACCGCCTCACTTCAGCAGTCCGCATCCGAAGCACTAGGACTATCCCCTGAAAAAACGATGTCATTGGCACAGATGCTTTATGAACAAGGTTGGATTACGTATATGCGAACAGATGGGGTAGCGGTTGCAACTGAGGCTCAAGCTGCTGCACGTGACTACATTACTAGGGAGTTTGGGGAAGATTACCTGCCAACCGTCCCCCCAGCCTATACGGTGAAAACGGTTAATTCTCAAGAAGCGCATGAAGCCATCCGGCCAACAGCTATTCAACGGACTCCTGCGGATGATACGGGAGAGGGTGCAGCGTTATATGCACTCATTTGGCGGCGATTTATCGCCTCACAGATGTCACCGGCACTTTACACCGTCTCTGGTGCAGCTATTTATGCCGGCAAAATAGTTGGGCAGCCTTTTCCCATCGAGTTTCGAGCACAAGGACGCTCACTACTCTTCGACGGTTTTCTCAAAATATTCCAAGAACTGGAAGATGAAAATCAAGAAACCAAACAAGTATTGCCATCATTAGTTGAAAAACAGCCACTCCAGTTGGTAGCACCACGGGTGGAAGAACATCAAACAAAATCTCCTACCCGATACACGGAAGCTGGTTTAATACTCGCACTGGAACAGCGAGGCATTGGTCGCCCTTCGACGTATGCCAATATGGTCAAAACAGTGAAGGAAAAGAATTATGTCAAACTCAGTCAAAGACAGTTGATACCGACCGAGAATGGCATACGATTATGCGATTTTCTCACAACGTCGTTTGGTGATGTTTTAGCATTGGACTACACATCTCAACTTGAACAAGAACTTGATGAAATTGCGGCCGGTAAAAACACTCGACTGACTGTATTAAACAAGTTCTGGGACGTTTTTCATCCTCAAATTGTCAAGGCGACAGAAAGCGCATTCGCGCAAATCAAAGAACATATTGCCCCCAAACCGCTGATGCTGCACACATCATCTCACGCTGTACAGGAGTAAACCATGAGCGTGAGTGATTTGATGCCAGAACCACCACCTATTGACTATGACAATTGGGAACTACCGGAAGAAGTCTTCTTTATGCCGGATGATCCCTTTCCAGACGACATTTTCGCTAGTGTGCCTAGCAACTTTGATTATGAAGTACTCAACGAACCCTGGCTGCAAGACGATAATCGATTCGATCTAGACGAGCTTAAAGAACTATTGGACGTACCGTCAGCGCAGAACGAAATCGGTGTTTCTCAAACAGCATCACTAGATACGAACTGGAGTTGGCAGGACGCACGTTTGATTGGTGTGGAACGTGAGATTGATAACATTACCCGATTTGAGATTGGTGCTATTGATGTCTATGCCAATCTCAATACCGGAGACCTAGGGGGAAGCTACCTGCCAATTGCCTCGTTTGAGGATGTCGATGTGGCAGCAACTTACTACCACACACTCCAAGAGCAGATGCATGACCAAGGATTAAGTGCTCATCAAATCCCTGATTTTGCTGAAAAACAATCACTGCTCATGAATCACGAAACCGAACAATGGCGCAGTGCGGTACCGGAAGAATACGCTGCCTATGAACACTTGCGTGGACTAGAAGATGAGAGTATTGAGGGTCGCGATGAACCCCCGGATCACCTGATAGATCCGCTCATTGAGACTGCTATCGAGCTTGGTGGCGTTGGTTCGGAAATTGAGGACCAATCCGCCATTCAAGCGTTGAACGCAATTGGAATTCAAGCGGAAGGATTTCATCCCACTCAAGATCCGCCACCGTTTTATGATGCCGAAACCGGAACAGCCTACTGGATTGGTGTCTTTCAAGCTGACAAAAACGACCGCGAGAACTGCGTTACGAGCATTCTATCTCTAGGTCGCAATCCTGAGACAGGAACGATGGAAGCCCAACTCGCGCCATGTGTACCGGGGGAATGGGATAAAGCATATACAGCAGCCGAATATCTGATTGAAGTCGCTCAACGGAGTGGGATTGATCATTGTTTCGACGCTGCTGAAGGAATGGCACTGGCAACCGATCAGCGGGAGTTATGGGAAAAAGAGCGTGGCGTGTTGCTTGAACCTGATACAACTCAAACCGTCTCTGATTATACCCAAGACAACTGGGAGATGGATTTATGAGAGACCACAAATCCTCCCGTTTCAGCGTTCGTCTTAGCCCGGATGAAGATCGACACTTACACCAATTAGCGAATCAATGGCATGTCAAACGTTCGATGGCCGTGCGTCTCCTCATCCAACACACGATGCCGATTCCCCCGAAGTTTAGACCGGTAGGCATTTTTACGCCGGTTGGTGAAAATCGCCTTCAACCCATTGTGATTGGAGGTAATAGTGAACTTCTATGAATCACCTTCGAGTCGTCAGCGATCAGAGCAATTGGTGCAGCTTGATGCGGTTGCCAAAAATCCTGATTACTTGAATGCGGCTGCTCAACCGTTACCGCTAACTACAAAACAATTTGAGAAGGAGCAAGATCAAATAAACAGGGTAGATTACTACTTTGGTTACGGTATCGGGCCAAACAATAAACCGTCGCTCGAAGCTGTTAAAAATTGGATGGATGGGGATGAACAGCGTTTCGACACGTTCACAATCGCAGAATATGGAATGTGGGAAGAATCCCAGATCTATGAACGCGAACTTGAAAACACCCTCAAAACACAGGGATTAGTTACAGCAATTAATCAAGCTGAACGCATGGCAACTGCCAATGGCTATCTTGATCCTAACAGGAACGACCCACGAGTGTTCTTTGAGAAGGATGCACCTGCCGACCCTTTTACAACCGAACGCGAACGAGCGATGGAGCTAAGTATGACACAAGAAGAATCTTCACAAAACTTAGAGTATCGTGTCGATGCGATTGCAGCTAACGGCGCATCGCGATTGGATGTCACTAAGTCATGGGGTGATTCCGATCAGGAATATGAACGACTGCTTATTCCCCAACAGGACTTTGAAATCGCACGTTTGAATGCCGAAACGGCCAATGAACTCCTCGATAAGGGTGACCTTCAAGCGGCAATGATGTTAGTTGAACTATCCGGCATTGAGGCAGGTGTCATCAATGCGGATCGCAGTGATCCGCGTCTGTTCACGCAAGGACCGCCTGATCCCTTTACGACTATTCGTGAACGGGAATTCAATTTCGCGGAAATGGATACTCAGCTTGATATACCCAGCTTTCTTGAACCAGATGATCCGCAGCCGCTCACAGCGCGTTCTTGGGTGGATGCTACTGCTTTTGATATTCAAGAACATATGGGTCTTGAAGGGGCTGCTTGGTTTGACGCAGCCTTCAAGCAATCGCCTGTTGAACTGCTCCAACCCTTGCATGACACCGCAAACTATGCGGTTGTGATACAGGGTGCTGATCCGTGGACTGAGGAACTGGCTGTCGAAAAATATTGGAAAGAACCCGGTGGTTATTTAGGCATTCAGTCGGTTACGCTCAATACTTTTGATTCGGATAACGAGCAAGCATATGAGCAGGCAGAACAAGTTCGTGATGGACTACTTGAAACCTATGACATGCGTGGATTGGAAGCCATGATGCATAAGGCTGAACTCACGGCAATGCAAAATGGGTGGCTCGATGGTGGTCGCATGGACTCAAGATTATTCACTCAAGGGCCGACTGATCGCTTTGAGACACTGGCACAGCAATTGGAAGGTGAAGTCAATCCTTACTGGAATACTCAAGGTGAGAAAATTGAAGAAGCTCAAACCGAAATAGAGCATCCGTATTGGCGATTGGACATCTTACCTGTTAGTGACTTGCAGGGACATCCTTTAGGTCAATCGCTGCAAATGGTCGTTTATCCAAACATTGAGCAAGATCCAGATGCAATTGATAACCCACCGATACCGAAAGAAGAACCTTTCCGCATGTTGGAGATGGCACACTTTGAAACGACTGCTGCCGCTGAGAAGTTCAGTAAAGAGTTTAACAGCTACATTATGCCGGACATATTGGAAGGGCCAGAACTTGCAGAAGAGGTGGCACGATTAGAAGGGCGACCTATGGAATGGAAAACTTTGGAAGGAAATGAATTAAAAGCCTATCAGAATGATGAATTGGTCATCAAACATGATGCAAAGGATTGGCATCCTTACAATCCTAATGCTGAGCACGATGCTCGCATAGCGACTGAAGGATTTCCTGAACAACCCCCTCAACCCTTTGGCGAACAGAACGAAGCAGGCTTTACCCCCACGACATCAGAACTTGACTTCTAGTCAGCAACACGTCGTTGATGAAACGTAATGCCATAAATTTGATGCGTGAAGGTATTTTTCATGTTTTATTGGCTGTTCACGGAGGTTCGCGGCCTATTAGGGGGCTTTCTCGGCCCTTTGATGTGCTTGACATTGCTCATGCCTATTATGGTGAGTGCGTTGCTAGGAGCGGGGATTCAGCGTACCCATGAGACACAAGGTAGCATAGACTGGAAACGTATTGCCCATCTGATGACTTACGGCATTGTTTTGATTGGTATATCCACCCTGTATCTTATGTTACTGGGCAATCTGGCAATACAACCAGTACGAGGACGACAGGCTCCAATCAATAGTTTTGTGCAGTTCCTGAATGGTGCCCCATCTAATGTGAATGCCATCCGCTTGTTTGGGTTCGGCATGATGCTGGTCATAATCCTGTTTTTTGTGACTATCACTCTTCATAACGGCATTAAAAATGGTGGTTGGTTGCGCGAACGGATAGATGGACTACGCAATCCGCAGGTTAAACGTGGCGCACTGGGTTCATCACATTTTTGTACGATGCGCGAATACAAACGATTCCGCCGCGAGGATGTCGATGGCTTGACTCTATTAGGTGCGTTTTGGGGCGAGGATAAGCGTCGTCTTGATCTCGGAATAGGACGCTTCGCATTTAGTGGTGAAGATGTTGCCCGTGGCATCTTAACGCTAGGCGGACCCGGTTCAGGGAAAACACAGGGGATTATTCTTCCGGCTATTGCAGACCGGATGTCGTTGGGACATTCCCTGATCGTAGCTGATCCTCAGGGCGAAATTACAGCACATGTTCTGAAATATGCATCAGTGACACGTCATTTGGTCGTGGTTCACGATCCGACAAGCACTGTTGGCCCACGTTACAATTTAGCTGAAGGCATTGATAATGTGTCGGACGCGCGAGCGATTTCGGATGTGCTTGTTCCATCGGCAGCAGGTGATAATCGGTTTTGGACGGACAGCGCAGCAGCCTTGTTGGCAGCCTGTTTAATACGGTTCCCGAATCTCGGTGAAATCTATAACGCCATGAATGATTTGAAAGCGTTGGCGCAGAAGCTCGCTTCGGTCAAAGATGACGCGGCACTCCTAGCGAACAGCTTCATTGCGTCAGTAGGGTCTGATGGAAAAGTGGCTTCAAATGTGGTGGCAACTTTAGCTACCGCCTTGACGGGCTGGGCTTCAACTGAAGTTCGGGGGAATACATCAGCGTCAGACTTTGATACTGAACTCGTCGTAAAACAGCCTACGGTCGTAGTCCTAACGTGTCCGGGAAGGATGCGGGCAGTTTATGCTTCTTACCTGGGTGCTACTCTGCGTAAACTGATGCTCGATCTGGACACTATTGGGGAACGCAACAAAGGGCCACTGCCTGTTCCAGTCGGGATTATTCTTGATGAATTTCCCACCCTCGGAAAATTGGACAGTTTAGTAGCGGATGTTAATCTCGTTCGTAAACGGCGTATCTCGATCATGATTGGCGCGCAGACTAAGGGGCAGTTTCATATGATTTATGGAAATGAAGGGACACAAGCGTTATTTACGGGGCTGGCAACACAGGTCATTTATGGTGGGTGCGACGCGGACACAGCCGAGTTTTACAGTAAGGCGAGTGGGACAGCCACGACCGACGCGAATCAAGATGACCCGAACAGCCACTTGAGGCAGCGCCCACTATTAACGGTGGACGAGGTGGTTACACCCCAGATTGGGAACTGCACGATTTTTGCCCGATACGTGGAGGCTGGATTTGCGACTCAGATTGTATTGAACGCACGGTTAACACGGTTTTATGAGCGTGACGATTGGAAGCAGCGCCTTGAAAAAGCTAAACATACAGTACCACTTCTTTTAGAGCGCGGGATCACTTTCCAGATATCATTACCTGATCCTACCCAAAAACCTGTAGTCACTGAACATGCTCCTGAATCGACATTGGAACAGGCGGCATCAATCTTGATGGCGAAAATCGCGACCGATACTCAGAAAAATACAGGTGGGAAAACAAAAATGGCTACTTTGGATGAGATGCGTAAACAACGAAATACAATGAGGTCAGCAGCTTCGTGACCCTCACTAAGAAAAGTATGGTGCGCGAAATTGGAAGGCGCACCCGGTTACGAAATCGGGACGTTCAATGGATGTTGGATACCCTGATTGAGCTTTGGACAGAGACACTGGCATCCGATGAGCGGATTGAGTTGGAAAATCTATTTGTACTCGAAACTCAGAGAATTGATCGAGGTGAATGGGTTGGTGTATTAAATGGCAAACCAGCACCAAGAATAATTCGACAAATAACGGTGAGAGCCAGCAAGCGATTGAAACTGGTCTTGAAACAAGTAGATCAACCTACCGATTAGGAAACCACGCATCCAAATCTTCGATATTCGGTTCGGTAGTTGTCGGTTCTTCCTCACGGAGCAGTTTCCATTCCGGCCCGACGAGGCGATCTAGGGCTTCGGTAAAATGACGGGTTCCGATTTCCCGAAATAAGGCATCATGCCCCCTCTCCTTATTGTTATAAAAGGCATCCCGATCAATTCCCAAGAGCGGAGCTGTCCCCGGAAGAACGACATGGGTATGGAGATGCTCCAGTGGTTCGGTTTGGTCTTCGGGCGTGGTCATGCGACTGTGGACAACAAAGGCGTATTCAGGCGTATCGTAACCGCGCTCGGCGTAGTAGTTCTCGACAATGCGCTCGGTGAGGTCGGAGAGGACAGACCGACGTTCGGACTCAGGAAATAAAGCCATGAGTTCAGGGGCAGGAGAAATGACCCACGTCCATGCGAGGACGTGTTTACTTTGAAGCTGGTCACAGGATTTAAATATTTGGTCATGGTGAAGGCCAAGCCCACGATCATTCCAACGTTCGTAGTCTCGATCATGCGCGAGATGATTGTTTCGAGTATCCCGATACTGTAGATATTTGAGGGTGGCGCGTAAACCCTGTGAGCCAGTTCCACGCCCTTTTCGTTTAGGGCTTTTGTAGGCGAAATCGGTGACGATAACAGCTTTCATTTCATGTCACGGACGGCCTTGATTTGAGCGAGGAGTGTTTCACCATCCCGTTTAGAGGCGATAACAGCTTTGGTAATTAACTGGCGACCGGTTTCTGGTTCAAGGGAAGCAATGAGATAGACAAGGATATTGAGGTGGAAGGCAAGACTGGCTTCGAGTTTATCAAGACGTTCTTGAAGTGACTTCTGGAAGTGTTTACGACTCCCGATGATGTCTTCTTGATTATCGAGATACAGGCGGACGGCCTCACGGATGAGATCGGCCTCGGTGGTATCACGAGGGTGTTTACTGACTAATAAGGCGAGGCGGTCACGCATTTCGGGGGTCATGGATAAGCTGCGACGAATAGACTTTTTGGACATGACTTCCCCCACAGCTACACAATCATCGTTCAGTTTGACACAGGCCCTATAAAGGAAGGACGGAATTTTACGTGAGGCGGTGAGGAATTTTGACGGTTAGATGTTAATGGATTGGTCTTAAGGACTGAGGATACAATACGCATATAATATGCGACCTGATAGCAACAAATTACCTTTATAAAGAGCAACCATTGATGACTGAAACCCGTGTTAACCAAGACGAAATTAACTCGATTGTTTGGAAGGCGTGTGACACTTTTCGAGGGACGATTGACCCCAGCGAGTACAAGAACTACATCCTCGTCATGTTATTCGTGAAGTATGTGAGTGATGTTTGGTTTGACCACAAGGCACAATACGAACGGGAATTTGCGGGGGACAGTGAACGGGTGGAACGGCGTTTGAGCCGAGAACCTTTTAAGCTGGCAGCGGGGAGCGACTTCTATACCTTATATGAGAACCGGAACGCCACGAATGTCGGGGAAGAAATCAATAAAGCACTGGAAGCGATTGAAGAGGCGAACAAGGAAAAGCTGGAAGGCGTTTTTAGGAACATCGACTTTAACAGTGAGGCAGCGTTGGGGCGGACAGCCCAGCGTAACGAGCGACTGAAAAATTTACTCAACGATTTTAATGACCCACGACTGGATTTGCGACCGAGCCGGATCGGGAATCTAGATGTGATCGGGAACGCATACGAGTACCTGATCGGGCGATTTGCGTCGGACGCTGGGAAGAAAGCGGGCGAGTTTTATACCCCACCGGAAGTGAGCGAGTTACTAGCGCGACTGCTTGACCCCCAACCGAATGACCGAATTTGTGACCCAGCCTGTGGGTCGGGGTCTCTCCTGATTAGATGCGCGAAGCAGATCACGGGGGATAAGTTTTCGATCAAGGGACAGGAAGTGAACGGGAGCACATGGGCTTTATGCATGATGAACATGCTCCTTCACAATATGCCCGTGAGCACCAAGGACATCATCTGGGGGGATACTCTAAAAGAACCGCGACTCCTTAAAGATGATAAGTTAATGTACTTTAATGTGGTGGTGGCGAACCCACCGTTCTCCCTCGATAAGTGGGGGAGCGAGGGGGCGGACAAAGACCGATACTCCCGATTCTGGCGCGGGGTTCCCCCGAAGAGTAAGGGCGATTATGCGTTCATCAGTCACATGATCGAGATTACGTTTCGGGAGGCACACGAGAACGGACGGGTGGGCGTGATTGTGCCTCACGGTGTCCTGTTCCGAGGGAGTTCGGAGGGGACAATCCGACAGAAGTTGATCGAGGAAAATCTGCTCGATGGGGTGATCGGGTTACCGGCGAACCTGTTTTACGGGACGGGAATCCCCGCAGCGATCTTGATTTTTAAACGGAACAAACCGGACGACAGTGTATTTTTTATCGACGGGAGCCGAGAGTTCGAGGCCGGAACGAACCAGAACCGACTGCGTGAGCGTGATCTGGATAAGATCGTGATGACCTACAAGGCACGGGAAACGGTTGAGAAATACGCATACAAGGCGACCCGAGACGAAATCCAAGCGAACGATTTTAACCTGAATATCCCCCGATATGTGGACACCTTCGAGGCGGAGGAGACGATTGACCTGAAGGCGGTTCAGGCGAAGATCCATGACCTCGAAGGTAAATTGGCGGACGTGAAAAGCCGAATGGCGGGCTACCTGAGAGAACTGGGACTGGAGTAGTTCAAAGTTAAAAGCAGGGAGACCCCCTCCTAGCCTCCCCCGTAAACGGTGGAGGAAAACCCTCACCCCTAGGCCCACGTTTGTGTTCAGGCAAGCGAACGGGAGACCCCACCCACGACGGTACGTTCGCAGGCTCACTCCACCGTCAGCCTCCTCGTATGCTACGCAACAGGGAGGGGAACCAGAAAGGTCATGTGGTGGTGGGGGCGGGGTCTTTATAGCCGGGTGGAGGCAGGCCATCGGGGGTGCGGTGGGTGTGGATGACGATGGGCTGGGGTTTCGGTTTGGGCGCGGTGGCGAGTTCGGGATATAAGTCGGGATATTCATTGATATATTCAATGACTTCCTGTTCAGGAGGCCCGATGAGTTTGGTGAGCTTCATGATGACATCGATGGTGGTGAGACGGGCGGATTCATGATCGCGCTGGAGGTAGGGCGGCAGATGGGACAGGTCACCAGCGAGGCGACCAAAAACGTGCATCATCTGGGTGCGAATGTGCTCGAAAAATTCGGTGAGGGTTTCAAATTTTTGCAATTCTTTTGGCGGCGAAGGGGGTAGGGTGCGCCGCCGCTGTCGTTGCTGATCCCACTGCTCCATGCGCCACGTGTAGAGGGTGCGGCGGGGGATGCCGGTTTTGAGGGATGTGGCGGCGATATCCTGATGGAAACGGTTGAGGGTTTCGAGGGCGTTGGCTTTTTCATCGGGCGAGTAGACGCGACGGGGCATGAGTTTTCTCCTGATGGTGATTGGATGGGGCAGCGCGGACGGGTATAACAAAATTGAAACACCTGTTCGTATTATAGAACGGAAATTCTTATCAAGTCAAGTTATAATCTGGTTTGAAAAGCGGTTGGATTGGGTAGGAATTGGTAAGCCGGAATTAGTTGTCGGGATGGATAACGAAAACAAAATGGACGAGATGTATCTCGTCCCTACAAGCTGAGGGAGTTAGTGAGTGAGTAAATTGCCAGATGGATGGGAATCGAAAACACTAGGGGAAATCGTAGATGAAAATAGGCCAATAACTTATGGAATAGTTCAGGCTGGGCCTCATATTGAAAATGGAATCCCATATATTCGTGTTTCGGACATGACAAAAGGTTATCTAACACTAGAGGGAATGTTAAGAACTAGTCATGAAATTGCCAAAAGTTATCGCCGTTCTACTGTTCAGACCAATGATCTAGTATTTGCGTTAAGAGGGAGTCCAGGACTAGTCCTAAAAGTACCTGAAGGGTTAAATGGCGCAAACCTTACACAGGGAACGGCTCGCATATCGTCTAGTGGAAAAGTAATAGCAGATTTTTTGTTGCAAGCTATGCAGTCTAAAGCTGTTAAAACCGATATATTGCAGAGAATAAAAGGATCTACATTTCAAGAAATCACATTAACGGAACTAGCAAAAGTTAAAGTCCCACTCCCACCGTTGGAGGAACAATGGAAGATTGCGGCGATTTTGAGTACGTGGGATGAGGCGATTGGGTTGGTGGAGGCGTTGATCGGGGCGCTGGGGCGGCGGAAGCAGGCGCTGATGCAGCTGCTGCTGACGGGGGCGGTGCGGTTCGCGGGGTTTGAGGGGGCAGGTGAATATCAGGATACAGAATTTGGGCAGATTCCGGCAGATTGGGACTACGCTTTTATTGGAGATATTGCTGAGTCTGTATCTGAACGAAATGCAGAAGATATAGAGTTGCCTGTTTTATCCTGCACAAAATATGAAGGATTGGTTGACTCGCTTAAGTATTTCGGTAAGCAGATATATAGTGATGATCTGTCAACTTACAAGGTTGTTCGTAAAAATCAATTTGCATATGCAACCAACCATATTGAAGAAGGGTCAATCGGCTATCAAAATTTGTATGACTCTGCTTTGATAAGTCCAATGTACACAGTATTCCAAGCAAACGAGAAAGTTTTCGATCCATTCCTGTATAGTGTTTTGAAAACGGACTTATACAAGTATATTTTTCAGATCAACACAAGTGCATCTGTGGATCGCCGTGGAAGTCTGCGCTGGCCGCAGTTTTCTCGAATAAGAGTTCCACTTCCATCTATTCAAGAACAACAGGCTATTTCCAAAGTTTTGGAAACAGAGCAAGAGTTATTGTCTCGCAATCATGATTTGCTTGCAGGCTTACGCGAGCAAAAGCGGGGGTTGATGCAGCAGTTGTTGACGGGGGCGGTGCGGGTGTGACCCTCACCCCCAGCCCCTCTCCCTCAGGGCGAGGGGAGCAGGAATAGGCGGTGGGCGAGACATTCTTAATGAAAATATGGCACTTGGCTTAAAAACGCAGTACATATATTAGTGTGCCATTATTACGGTTTTGCACACAATTTTATAGGAGAGCCAAGTGAAGAAAGTCTATGTTGGGGGGAATATCAATGGGTTTGAAGAGCACCGTAGACTAGTCGAAAAAGTAATTCGACAATTTGACATGATTCCTATGATGCTGCCTTCGGTTGGGGGTAGTGTTCTTGATGCGATCACGAGAGACATCAACGAAGCCGACATCTTTATTAGCATTATGGGACGCTATGGCTCAGTTTTAGATGATAATGGCGTGGCGTATAACGAGCATGAGTATGATATAGCAGTAGGGCGTAAAATCCCCTGCTTTATGTATTTTGCCAGCGACAAGCATCCTCCTTACATCAAAAAAGAAGAACACATTGAGCAGTACAAAAGATTCAAACAGAAGGTTTTTGTACAGTCATCAGGTGAATTTGACTCGCCTGAAGATCTTCAATGGGAGATTATCCAACGGCTGGCAAAATTGGAACGCCAGATGGGCAATGGCGGTCAAGACGCACTTATATTTGTGCCAAAAAACACACCGCTCGTTAGCATTGAAGAACTCATTGGCGCGGTGCGTGATGACGGCATACGCAAACGCTTCGAACGTCAACTTACCGATCTGAAGTCACAAGTTGGGCTTGAATCTGAGCGGGTCAAAGATGAAGTCACGAAACGACTGCAAGGGGAACACGCACAACAGATTCAGGACGTTGAAGCGAAAAAGGATAGTGAGATTCAGAATTTGAGGACACAGATTGTAAACGCTGCCGATAAGGCGCGGTTGGAAATTCAGACACAACTTCAAGCTGAACACCGACAAGCCCTCGCAGACAACACAACAGCTACCGAAAAGAAAAAAGATAATGAGTTTGAGAATGAACACAAGGGTCTTGTAAAACAAATCACTACGCTAGAAGATCGTCTGCGTAAAGTCACTGGAATTTTTGTCGGCATAATAGGAGTGATTGCTGTTTTTGCAGTTCCGCGTCTGACAAATATGGTTTGGCTTGATGTTCATCCAAGCCGTGATGGTCTGTATCTTGGCGCTATCGTCATCGTTATTGGTATTTCAGTTTGGATAGCATATCGTAATTGGCGAGGAGTCGTCATTACGTCAATATTGATTGGCACGGTACTGGCAATCATTACTATTTTAGGACGGATTGGAAGTGTGCCATCAACTCAATAGCTTCTAAGCATTTTCTATAAGGGAAAGACTCTAAGATGGAGACACCTTCGTACCTTGAGGATCGGATTTCGCAGATACCGGATGGGCGCTGAGGGATGACGCACCGTAAAGAATAAGCATGTTAGAATCAGACGCAAATGGTCAGGCGGAGGGCAACGATGGAAACCTTTAAACTGAGAACGCATGTGGGCAGTGATGGTGTGTTGAAGCTGGATGTACCACCGGAGATGATTAACCGCGATGTGGATGTGGTGGTGGTGATGCAGGCGGTAAGCGAAGCAACGGTGGATGCGCTGGGGTGGCCGGTGGGATTCTTCGACCGGACGTATGGGGCGCTAGTGGATGATCCACTGGAGCGCCCTGCCGACCTAACGTGGTCAACGCGGGACGATGTGGAATGAAGTATCTGCTGGATACGAATACCTGCATCCGTTACATCAACGGACGAGCGCCGATGATCCGCCAGAAGTTGGCGGGGGTGGCGCTGGCGGAGGTGGGGGTGAGCAGTATTACGAAGGCGGAGATGTTTTATGGGTCGGCTAAAAGCCAGACACCTGAGCTGTCGCGGCGGAAGCAGACGGAATTCCTCAACACGATACAAGCGGTGGTGTTTGATGATGATGCGGCGCGGGCATATGGCGATATTCGCGCTGCTTTGGAACGGCGCGGGCTGCCGATCAGCGGGAATGATCTGCTGATCGCGGCGACGGCGGTGGCACGCGGGTTGATCGTGGTGACACATAATGTGGCGGAGTTCCAGCGGGTGAACGGGTTAACGGTTGAGGATTGGGAAATTCAGACATGACACAAACACCTTCGTACCTTGAGGATCGGATTTCGCAGATACCGGCGCTGAAGCTGTTGATGGCGATGGGGTGGACGTATCTGCCACCGGACGAGGCGCTGCGGCTGCGGGGTGGCAAGGTGGCGAACGTGATCCTTGAGGGGGTGCTGCTGCCGTGGCTGCGGGACAATAACGCGGTGACGACGAAGGGGCAGACGTACCCTTTCAGCGAGGCGAACCTGACGAGTGCGGTGAACGCGCTGAAAGAGGTGCCGCTGAACGTGGGGTTGATGCCAGCAAGCGAGGCGGCGTATGAGCTGCTGACGCTGGGGACGAGCCGCGAGCAGGTGATCGGGCAAGACCGACGGAGCTACAGCCTGAAGTATATCGACTGGGCGCAGCCGGCGCGGAATGTATACCACGTGACGGACGAGTTCACGGTGGAGCGGCGGGGGAGCTATAAGACGTACCGACCGGATATTGTGCTGTTCGTGAATGGGATTCCGCTGGTGGTGATTGAGTGCAAGCGACCGGACTTGCAGACGAGCGAGGGCAAAAGCGCGGTGTACGCGGGCGTGAGCCAGATGCTGCGGAACCAGCAGTTGGAGGATGGGATTCCGCAGTTGTTCGTGACGGCGCAGGTGCTGCTGGCGGTGAGCGTGAATGAGGCGCTGTACGGGACGACGCGGACGGTGGCGAAGTTCTGGGCGGTGTGGAAAGAGGAGGGTAGTGACAAGTCTCAAGTTTCAAGTGACAAGTTTAATGCAGAGGAACCCCTCCCCCAGCCCCTCCCCGCTTCGCAGAGAGGGGAGTTGGAACGGTTGATTAATGAGCCGTTGAGTGAGGCGGAAAAGGATGCGCTGTACGGGTGGCGCGAGTGGGGATGGCAGGCGCGGCGGTATTTTGATGGGCAGGGGGAGCGGTTGGCGACGGTGCAGGATGCGGCAATTTACGCGCTGCTGCGACCGGGGCGTTTGTTAGAGCTGGCGTACCAGTTCATCCTGTATGACAACGGGGCGAAGAAGGTGGCGCGATACCAGCAGTACTTCGCGATTAAGGCGACGCTGGAGCGGGTGGCGCAGATGGAGCCGAACGGGCGGCGGGCGGGCGGCGTGATCTGGCACACGACGGGGAGCGGGAAGTCTCTGACGATGGTGATGCTGGCGAAGGCGCTGGCGCTGCACCCGAACGTGCCGAACCCGCGGGTGGTGATCGTGACTGACCGCGTGGATTTGGACGCGCAGATTTGGAAGACGTTCCATGCGTGCGGTAAGCAGGTGGTGCAGGCGGAGTCGGGTAAGCATCTGATGGAGTTGATTCGTGATCCGGCGAACGAGATTATCACGACGGTGATTGATAAGTTCGAGGGGGCGGCGAAGGCGAAGCTGCGGGATGTGAACCCGAATGTGTTTGTGCTGGTGGACGAGAGCCACCGCAGCCAGTACGGGAGCAGCCATGCGCGGATGGCGGAGGTGTTCCCGAACGGGTGTTTGATCGGGTTTACGGGGACACCGCTGCTGAAGAAGGAGAAGAGTACGGCGGATAAGTTCGGCGGGTTCATCCACAAGTATACGATGCGGCAGGCGGTATCCGATCAGGCAGTAGTGCCGCTGCTGTACGAGGGGCGAATGGTGGATTTGGACGTGAGCCAGCAGGCGCTTGACCAGTGGTTCGAGCGGC
Source organism: Chloroflexota bacterium (assembly GCA_020161935.1). Taxonomy (GTDB): domain Bacteria; phylum Chloroflexota; class Anaerolineae; order Aggregatilineales; family Phototrophicaceae; genus CFX2. The sequence goes on along the minus strand of JAIUNI010000004.1, from coordinate 224,992 downwards.
GGACGGCGACGCTGACGGATGAGCAGAAGGTGGATTTGAAGCGGAAGATGAGCCGCGCGGAGGAAGTGCACCAGACACGGGCGCGGATTGAGGCGATTGCGTGGGACATCGCGGAGCATTACAAGCGGAATTGGCGGAAGACGGGGTTCAAGGCGCAGTTGGCAACGGCGAGTAAGGATGTGGCGCTGCAATATATGTACGCGCTGCAAGAGGAGCGTATTCGGTGTGAGTTGATTATGTCGTCGCCGGATACACGCGAGGGGAACGAGGACGCGGACGAGACGAGCTTGAAGCCGGTGCAGGACTTCTGGAAGCGGATGATGCAGATGCACGGGACAGAGGAGAAGTATCTGACGAACATTCTCAACTCGTTCAAGCAAGAGGATGGCATCGAGATTCTGGTGGTGGTGGACAAGCTGCTGGTGGGATTTGATGAGCCACGGAATACGGTGCTATATGTGGATAAGTCGTTGAAGGAACATGGTTTGCTACAGGCGATTGCGCGGGTGAACCGGCTGCATGAGGGTAAAGATTACGGCTACATTGTGGATTATCGCGGTGTGCTGGGCGAATTGAATGAGGCGATGGAGACCTATAACGCGCTGGAGGCGTTCGACGCGGAAGATGTGGCAGGAACGGTGACAGACATTGGCAAGGTGGTGGATGAACTGCCGAGCCTGCATGACGGCGTTTGGGCGGTATTTGATGCAGTGGGGAACAAGGTCGATCCAGAGGCGATGGAACGTTATTTGGAACCGGAAGACCGGCGGCAGCGGTTTTATGACGCGCTGAATGCGTTCGCGAGCGGGTTAAAGGTTGCGCTGAGTTCGGTGGCATTTTATGAGACTACACCGGAGAAGAAAATCCAGAAGTACAAGCATGACCTGCTGTTTTTCCACCGGTTGCGGAGTTCGGTGAAGCTGCGGTACGCAGAGGCGGTGAATTATGGGGAGTACGAGCAGAAGATTCGCAAGCTGCTGAATGACCACATCAAGGCAGAGGGGGTGACGGTGCTGACACCGGAGGTCAATATTTTTGATGAGCCGGCGTTCGCAGAGGCGGTGTCGCATCTGGTGAGTCCGGCTTCACGAGCGGATGCGATTGCCTACCGGATGAAGAAGACAGCGACCGAGAAGATGGAGGAAGATCCGGCGTTTTACCGCAAATTTTCGACGATGGTTGAGGATACGATTGAGGCATACCGGCAGGGGCGCATTAGCGAGCTGGAATATCTGGAGCGGATGGAAGCGGGGCTAGATGCGCTGCGGGTCGGGAAGGACAGTTCACTACCGGAACAGTTGGCCGGCACAAAGGATGCATCAGCTTACTTTGGGCTGCTGGGTGAGAAGTTGGGCGTAGATGGGTTGGCAGAGCCGATGGCTGATCTAGCGGTGACGTTTGAGCAGACGATTAATCAGTTTAAAGGTCGAGACTGGGCGCATAACCTCGACACGGTAAATAGGCTGAAAAACGCACTGGAAGATCATCTGTACGCATTCAAGCGAGCGCATGAGTTGAATATCAGCGGCACGGTAATGGATAGCATTATCGACGGGATGGTGGAAACGGCAAAGAAGCGGGACAGCAGCGGCTTATGACACTGCTCGGCGGAAGGCAATCGGTTCAGTTTGGGACAACCACGATTGATTATGAACTGACGTATTCGGAGCGCAAGACACTGGCGATACATGTATATCCCGATGGGAGCGTGGTGGTGGATGCGCCAATGGGAAGCAGCTTCGAAGCTGTCGAGGCAAAGGTCAAAAAGCGCGGCGGATGGATATTGCGGCAGCAGCGGCAATTTGAGACGTATGCGGCACCGAATCCGCTGCAAAAGCAGTACGTCAGCGGCGAGTCCTACCGTTATTTGGGGCGACAGTACCGGCTAAAGGTGATGGCGGATGCGGTCGAGAGAGTAAGTTTGAGCCGAGGTTACTTGACGGTCAGCGTACAGGATACGGCGGATAAGGCCCATATTCAAAAGCTAATCACTGCATGGTACCGCCAGCAGGCGAAGCGGGTCTTTGCCGAACGGCTAAAGGTGTGTTACCCACGTGTAGAACCGTATGGCTTGACCTACCCCGAAGTCAGCATCCGCCAGATGAAAGCGCGATGGGGAAGCTGCACGGCGGACGGCAAAATCATCCTCAATTTGATCCTCATACACGTTCCTAAACATTTGATTGATTACGTCATACTTCATGAGTTGTGCCACCTTAAAGAGCATAACCACGGTACGGCGTTCTATGGATTGCTGGCACGGGTGCTGCCGGATTGGGAAGCGCAGCGGCGGCAATTGAACCAAGCGGAACTGCGGTAGAGCGATTGTCTGACAACGCCGTGATGAGCATGGTTCGGACGCAGGGATGCGTCCGGTGGTCGCGGTTGACCGTGACCACGCGCTGAGCAGCACCCCAGTGCTGCGTCAGCGGTGCGGCGCCTGGGCGCGGCACATCGCCCCCACCGGCGAGAGAGGTGGCGAGCGTTTTAGCTCGCGACCACCTCAGCCGTGTTATCACTAACACTCTTACAGCCGCAACTTGTGTCATACACATTTGCTGCTGAGGTGGGTCGGCGTTGCTTGGTAACGATGATGCTGCTCGATGCAGCATTAATATTTTTGCAGGAATACACCCCATGAAAGCCGATTGCAGCAGATATAAGGAATGCGGAAAGCGCTAGTAATATCAATTTCATAACATACCAATTTATCGAAATACACCATCGTCGCCATTAGCTAGAGTAGTACTCGTCGTATGCAATGCTAAAGCTATAGTGAAGATCGATTTGAGAAGGGTTTAACAATAGCAGTGAAAAATCTCTCAGATGCATCCTTAAATGTGGAATAAATCCATGCGGTTCAACAACTATTGATCCATGCCTCAGTTCTTTGACTAGTTGTGAGACTTCCTCAGTTTCTCGCTTCGAGGTGAAGCGCTTTGAAAATATATCTTTGAACTCGTTACAATCCGTTTCTGCACATGTGCCTTAAACTTAAAACCAACCAACAAAATCAGAATTTCATGTATTCATTGGCACAGTTTAATTTCAACATATGAAACAAATTATTACACTCAATTATGGAAATCTTAATGAATATTGATTGATGTAAGAAGCGGCACGAAAGTGCCGCTCCTGTTTGCCTAGTAGAACTCGTCCTTAAAACGAGATATCTTCTGCACTCTCCAAGACATCGCTCTCCAGCCGATCCAGCAGTACTAAGCGATTCGCATCCAAATCAATACTAACCTGCGGTGTGCCGCTCTGATCTGTCCACGCACTCGGACGCAACCATTCTGTCATCACCTGTACTAGAGAACCTTTTTTAACGTATTGAGTGGCGATGTCTGATAACTTATTCCAGCAGTTCACCCGAAGCCATAGGGTCTGTTTTTTGCCCTCACCATTCTTACGGCTCACCGCAATGCTGAAGCTTGCAACCTGTTGTTCACCAACCATTTTTACTTGTGGATCGCTGCCAACGAATCCTGTCACCTGAATGTTGATGCTCGTACCCATAATCGTTACTCCTTTGCGCTGTGCGCTTTGTTGTTCATCGACCCTGTGTCGATTTCTGACCAACGCAGAGCAGGTGCTATCAGGCAGGATTCACCCGAAGGGCGCTACCCATTTCTGGTGAAGACGAATTGAGTGCAATTCGTCTGGCGCAAGCCCGGAGGAAATGGGTGAAGCGTACCGACTTTAGGCGGTATGACATGCTGCCGCACCTGCTAGACTGGTCAGTGACAAATCGACTTACTTGGGGTTGATGACAAGCACCAGCTAGCGAAAGTACGAGAACAGGGAAACGTGAGGATTAGGGTGAGTGATTAGAAGGAGCAACGACAGGTTGAATAGAACATAGCTAGGTGCTTAGTCTCAGTGACGGTCATGCTCGTCAGGGAGGTAGATTTCTTTGAAGGCGAATAGAGTTGGCGAATCACTGTGTCGTACCCCTTCGAATAACGCGCCAGTGAGTCGTCGCAGACCGGATTGCAGCTTTTCGCGGATATACGATGGATTGCCGTGTATCAGCAGTTGGATGGCAGATTGGATCATATAGTCTGAAGAAGCTAGCAGTTCATAACCAATGCGCCCGCGCCAACCATGCACACCGTTGGAGAATGATACTGCTGCACGAAGTGTATCAGTCGTTTCGTAGGTTTTGAGCAGGGCTTTGGACGTACCCTCAAAATCCTCTACACTTGTGTCTCCGATTTGCTGAAAAAGCAGCAAATAAGTGTAAACCGCATCAATAGTCGCGGGCTTCACTGCATTCTGTCCGCAGAAGGTCGCCAGTTTGAGCCAAGCCATTTCATAGTGGGAATGACCACTCAAACTTAAGGCCATATCCGTAATCAAGTTCATTACATCAGCAACATGGCTACTGTCATGATCAGCGCGGAGATCGGCGGCAAACATCATAGAGATAGTCATGTACTGCTCGTTGTCGAACAGGCGATTGTAGCGATTGAGTGCCTGCTGTGTGATGTCATCAGATGTATTCATTGTGGAATTCTCCTGTAATTTAGTAGACAAACTTCTGATGCTATTTGCTCCAGCGACTTAGCAACCGCAGTGTTTGGAGATCAGTTGGCGCTGTCTCGACTTGCAGCAGCATCATGTGGAGAGTCGTTTGAACACGCTCATAGAGGCGATATTGCTCATCAACATAAGGTAACACCCATGTCCCATATGGGATCAGAAAAGAAACACGCCTATCCCCTCGCTTATATCGAATAGGAAGATTAAAAGGCACATCGCGCTCCGGCTTCCATCCGGTCAACTGCACTATGGGTAAAAAACGTTCGTCAGCCGGTAATGTCCAATCAGCACTCAAAATTCCGCTAGGATGCTGTGCCAGATAGAGACGTTTCATTGCTAATCCAGTAGGCAAGTCATTAAACGGTTGGCGGACAACCTTCACAAAGACAGCGGGTTGCCAATCAAGGTCGGTACAATCGTCAATCATGTGTTTTTCCTTTTGTGGTCATGGACTGCCGCTCTTGTTTCGTCAGAGAGGAGATCTGGTTTAAGATCGCTCAGCCAAAAATCTTTACGGAAACTATAGCCGGTGATGGCTTCGATACGGCAGAATTCGCGGTAGGTATCGGAGTTTTGAGCAGCTCCATTCATAAGGTCATTTACACCGGCCAATACACACAGCGCACACGACAAGCGATGATTGCCATGTTTGTAAGCATCGTGGTAGATATTCCCGTACTGTTGAATAGCATTCCAAACATCAGTTTCTGTCCAGTCATGGATCGGTAACCAGTCGTAAACAAAACGCCCCTTCGTTGGGGCGGTACAGTCATCACGCACAGCGAGGGTCTGACGTTTCGCCCGAGTGTGGCTCTCCTCAGCACGCAACCCCATCGCACACACAACCTTCCCTGTCGAATAAGTATTCCTTATCCAACGCGAGATGGGCGCACGTTTAAGGTCAGAGGTGCAGTAGCGGACTTTACTAGACGGCCAGCAGGGACGAGATGGATCAGCATAATAGCGTTGCCAGATGCGGTCAATCAAGTCGCCATTAGTCCATCGAACGATGTGCAAGGGTACACCTTTACGTTGTGCCAGATTGTGAATGTAATCCGTGGTGTTATGCCACTCAGCACGTCCGAGATCAGCATGAACCATCGCCACATCGCCCATCCAACCTTCAATCTGTCGGCGTTCTAGCAGGTGATGACACATGGCATCCGAGTCTTTACCGCCGGATACGCTTAGAACCAATGCTGCGCCTTCACGTAGCAAACGGATCGCATCATCAGGGAGTGGCTCATCCGAGACAAATAGCGGAAGTTGGTAGGACATGGTTTACTCCTCCTTAAACCAAGTGCCACTAAAACGCTGAATTTCGCCATTGTCGAGAAATCGCACCCAACAGCTATGGATACCGATGCTGTAGGGATGCACATTGTCACAAAGGGGATAGGCGATGACGATGCACTTACGATTTGGATGGATGGTAGACAGTCCTACGACATACACTAATGATCCTAACGTGGGTAGTTTTGAATGGTGTACATTCTGGTGCTGACCGTTAAGCATCGTTAGGCTCCTGTAAATAAGGCATTAGTTCGTCACGACAAATCGGCAGGCTGCGAACAGATAAGCTATCAATACTGACGTAGCTAAGAAAAGTCGTAATAGGCTGTCGGTGCAGGAGCTTGTAAACATAACCAGCGACAACACACGCCACCAGATCATTGATTAAAAGATGCTGATCGCCGCTTACAACCAAATCTGCACAAGACAGGTTCGCTTGTGGCGTAGGCTGAGGTTCTGGTTCGAGCAGTTGCGGGAAGAGTAGTGCCGGGCTGGGGAGATAGCGATACTTGCCGTTATCACCTTTAATATGGCGGAGCATCGTCTCATGATCCAACATATTGCCAATGCACACCTGCCCGCTGTCAAAATGATTACCGGCATCCAGCCAGATGCCCTCAGCTTTCGCTAACTCACGGCGGGCATCGTAATTATCTACGCAGCCAATGACCAAGTTACCGGTGCGTTCGATATGCTGACGAATATTGAGGAGTTGATCGATTGCCGCGATCTCCAGTCCCAAGGCTTGATTAAAGCGGCGTGCCAGTACCATGCTCTTGTTCTGACCGACATCACCAGCAGCGAAAAGCTGCCGTCCAACGTTTTTCTCCTCCACTACGTCTGGATCAATGAAAACGAGCTTTGGTATGTGCAGACGCGCCCGGCGCATATCGTAGATTGCTCGTGCAAGGGTACGCGCGACTTGGGAACCCGTCCCTCCCATCCCAACAACAGTTACAGTTTGCAAGTGCATGAACGGATCAAAAATATTCAAGGTTGTGGTCTCCCATCCTTATTCACGAGCAGTTAGATGTCATCTTAGGCAAAGCCTGTTATGGAGTCTTGGCAATCACTAACGATTATCGCCCAACGCTTCAGCTAAAGTACGTTGCGCCGGAACTAAATCAGACTTGGGATAGACATGCACATGGCGTTGTTCGAGATCAATTAGTTTTTGCCGAATGTCCTGTGGATGCGATTTAGATTTGCCGTTGCAACCATGATCGCCAAATCGACTGCCGAGGAAAACCACCCAATCTTCGACCAGTGAAGCTCTTTTGAGTGCGGCTTCGGAAGCAGATGGAACCGTTCCCCAGCAAATACTTCCGCTGGTAAAGACATTAGGTAGCGGTAAATGAAACAAGGGTGTATCTATCTGGTCGGGGCGTTTTTTGACGGCATAGATTTGATACTGCGGAGATTTGTCTTCGGCGGTCACCCGGATCATGAGCATTCCCGGCAGTGGGACGCGCAGTGGGGCTTCCGAGCTTTCTAAGTACAAACCCGTTTTAGCTGGCGGGCGGTATTCAACAACAGTTTTTTTCACGCCTTCGTAACGCACAAGCAGCGTGTTTCCGGTCAACAGCCCGGTGTCGAAACCTACCTTCGCCGAGAGCGCCAGTGCAATTTGCGCTGGATCAACAGGGTATTCAGTCACCCGATTCCCCTCACACTTTTCCAGCATCACACCATAACTGTAAAACCGAAGCACAAGCGAGGGGTGTTCAGTCAGCACTTGTTCTAAGGCTCGGCCAGATACATCGAACGCGAGGTTTGTCATGTCGGTTCTCCTTTGGCTGTTTACTGAGGACTTTATAAATGCGCCGCACATTATCTCCAAGAGCGGCAAAAACTTCGGGGGTGGATTGTAGAAAGGCGAGACCTTTTAGGGCCTGCAGCATAATTTCATCGGCCTCCTGAATAATAACGATGGCAAATTCCAGATCATCTTTATCCCATGACAGCGGTTGGAATTCACACATGGCCTCGTAGTCGAGATCAATCACTGAATTCCCCGAACAGGAAAACAACCACTGCACCAACCATGACAGTTGACGATAACGCGCATCTGGATGCTGCTGGAGATTTTCGGCGACGTATTGGCCAATCAGAGGTGTGTATTCCGGCACAAACACAGTATCATCGTCAGATGCCGGATCAATGCCAAAGGGCGCGAGTACAGGGATCAAATCAACATGGCTTTTGTAGAAGTCGGGTTCTTCTAGTCTCACACCATAGGACGGTAAGGGGATGCCGTAGCCCATCCATTCAAGGTTTTCCAGTGGAATACCCAGTATCTCGATTTCACGGCAGACGAAACGATCAATATCATCCCATGAATACCCATTACGCAGTTGCTCAATAACTTGTACATAGAGGGCAGGAAATGAGTTGCGTACCACCCGCAACGCCAGATCGAGTCCACCATCACCTGTATAATCGTCATCCTCATCAGTGAAATCGTCCCAGAACGGGTCTAGCCATGCGATGACATTTGCCAGACACAGCATAGGATCACTGTTCATTCCGTTAATGAGAAGTTGTTGAATTTGTAAGAGTTCGCTCATAGTCCGAACTCCAAAATGGGTACGGAGGTCAGCGGTACAGACGTGAGATGGCTGATTTGTACGGCGGCATAAGCACAACGGCGTGTGTAATCCACTAATTCAGTAACTGCATTGACCATTTGATTGCGGGGAATGTCTATCGGGAACCAATGCCCTTGGGAATGGGCGCTATGTTGTTTGAGCAATTCCATCCCCAAGAGCTGAACCGGTTCGATGTGTGCAAGGCAGTCCCGCAGGCTGGTCAACGTTAAGCCTGCATCAAACATGATGGCTATCCCTTACGTCCGGGTTGCGGGAGGAACTCAACCACCGTTTGCTCTTCAGAAGTGGTGACTTCGCGGATGGTGGCGTTGGCGATTTCGGGGTAGGTTGGCTTGAGGAGATTGCGAACTTCTTCATTGCTCAGTTCGCGCATAGAATCATCCTCGACAATACGAACGGTACCCGTCTTGAAGATACGGGCTTGTGCGGGGTTCAGCTCGGACATGATAAGGTTCTCCTTTTTACAATATCGATATGATTGAATGGACTTAATCAGAAAAGATTAATCGTTGTCAGTATCATCCGCGTGATGACCGTTGAACGATGAGCTGCCGATAAGCAGCGGCGTTTGGATTTCCATGCTGTTATCCTCGATTTCGTCAGCTTCACGTTCATCGTCCTGAATGGCTTCGGCTGCATCAACAATACCGCCGACTTGGACGAAATCTTCTAATGCGAACAGGCTCATCTCGCGCTCGGACAGATGTTTCATCTTTTTCATCGTTGTGTACACGTCGTCAATACGAATTGGTGAAGTGCCATCCCACAGTTTGCCGTCAATAAGCTTCCCAGCAATCAACACCGCCTGACGGTAGGCAGCCGCATCGGTTTCGCCACCCACTAGCTTGATGTAACTGAGTTTGACTGCCAATGTCCCTTTCTTGAGCGGGATGTCGATAGTCGGTTCTTCTTCGGCGGCAGGCTTCTGTTCCGCTTTCGTATTCGTTTTTGTCTCAGACCTTGTCTGATCTTTTGGTACTTCGCGGATGACAGGCGGTTCGGCTTCAACACTCGCAAGAGCGATATAGGCTTCCTTGATGGCGGTGGTCATATCTTCCACCACGACATAAGTGAACTGACGCATGTGTGCCAAGTCGCCGTGCTGAATCAGTAAGGTTGCGGTGGCTTGATCTAGCGGAAGAATCCCATCTGAGGGCGAAGGCAGAGTCAATGTGATGAGGGTCGGGGGCGAGTTTGTCTTGGTGATTTTCTTCTTGTCGGACATGATGTGTTTTGATCCTTTCTACATTAACGATAGATACCACCGTAAGCGGCGGCGTTGATACCCAAAATGGAACAAAGTTCGATGAGCCGGAGCGTGCCATGCCGTCCATGACAATGGCCACAGCCGATGGTGGGATTCCAGAAGAAATGTGTACCCGGTGAATCACGGGCATGACCGCAGGGACACAGAGCTGCTATCCACTCACTTTGCTGCCGTTCTCGTGCTGCATAGGTGCGGTACAACAGGGTCGTGATAGCACGAATTAACTCTGAGTTGAGCGTTCGACTGCCTGTGTGATTGAAAACTTGTAAAGTAGGTTCCCGCACCAATGGAGGAGGTATTGGCAGAATAAACGATTGGAAGTCAGACAGGTGGTAGTGAAGATCGGATATTTCGACAAGGTGACACACCGCCTTACCGCGTTCCGGTTTGGTATTAATCGTACCCGGTAGTCGCAGCGATTGAGCAGTCGATAACCCATCGCCACCAAATGTTCGGGCAAGTCCCTGTAAGACCTGTCGCGCCGTACTCAGATCGATAGTTGGTTTTTCTAGCAGCCAGTAGGCATGATAACCGCCGCCTGATCCCACAATTATTGAAGGGGGAAGTAGAGCGCTGCGTAGTTTTGCGAGTACAACATCGGTGGGGTCGTCAATGTCGGTGTAGAACGCGGGCAGCGCGACCACTTCCGCCACACTGCCGCGCCTCCAGCGGCTTAATCCCAGTTTTCGAAGTCCCACCGCGAAGTATGCACCCCAACCCATCCGGTTGGTGGCTGATAGCCGCTGAAGCGTGTCCAGCATACCTGCTCGGTTATTCAGTGGAACGTGATGAGAGGGTGTGGCGAATTTTCCATCAGGATAAATAGCAGTAAAGGTAAGGTTGACGGATGAGCGCAGCGGTGAACAGCGTTCAAAGAGGATATCCAAAAATGCAATCGTATTGGGGTGCATGTATAAACTCCCTTAAAACAACACCAATTGCAGCGGCACGGATTCATTTAATCGTTCATTGGGCTGATTCCTATGTTGAGGCTCCAGCACATCATCCGGCACAACCAGTAGGTTGGACTGGCGTTTGTGAAATTTGGAAGCCGCAGGTTTTTTGGATGGTGTGCTAACTACAACGGCACGCAGACGGATGCGGTTGGTTGTATCACTGCTCAGTGCTTGCTTTGCCAGACGTATGATATTGGCAGCGACTTCATGCTCACATCCGATGAAAACAAAATGGTGTTCTTTCAACCACTTTCGTACATGACAGGTCAATGTTTCGGTATGTACTGGATAATGGTTGAAGTCAGGATCACACATGCCTATGACGGCATAGGTGCCATCATCGCCCTGAACACCGTTCGACAGAATAGTCAGTAGTTTTGCCTGCAATTGGTCGCGTTTACGGTCATCAGCGATGAGGTGAACACTGTCGAGATAGCGTCTGATGGACTGCCCAAACCACTGCGGTTCACTATCTTGAATAACATCTGTCGTCGCTTCGCATCCAAGTGATTTAGTTTCGATTGCAGCAATGACACCGCCAAGTTGGATGGCTTCATGAATGAGCGGATCGTCGGTTAGCTTGTCTGCCACCATCGGTTGAATAGGATTAACCACTAATTGGTCGGCTTCTGGCTGGGTCAGTTCGACATTCCAGTAGGCCGCGTCCTCATTGTCGATCTCTCCATGTTCCTCTGACTGTTTGAATAGTTTGGCTGGGTCGAGTAGCGTTTCGTCGCGCCCAATGGCTTCGAGCAATGCTGCTTCAAACCCGCCCTCGCCTTCGGTCAGCGCATCTAGCCCTGTGAGTCCAATGTCACCCGTCAACAGTTTCGCTGCACGCTGTTTGCGGCTCATGAGCTGCACCGCTGTTTGTTCCATTGTGCCTTCGCAGTACATATAGTAGGTTTTGCAGTGTGAGTGAGTCTGGTTAAGGCGGTAAGAACGTCCGGCTGCCTGCATCATTGTCCCCAAATTGAAGACGATCTCGTAAAAGATGAGCGTTGGGGCAAACACCAAATCCAATCCGGTTTTGACTAGCTCAGGATTGGAGATGACCACATTCGTGCCTTTGAGTATTTCCGCTTCGATGACCGCTTCGCGTCGTTCGGCTTCGACGGTATTTTTGAGGATAAAGGTTCGGGCAAGCGGGACATGCTGGCGGATCAAGCACTCAATGCGTGGCTGAATATCGCGAGTGCTGGTCTGACGGATGTAGATGACACAGGGACGATTCTGTTCTAGCTCCGAGCGCACGAGGTCAATGAGCGCCTGCTCTTTGGAAAAGATGCGATCTTCGCCATAAGAAGGGATGCTGGTGACAATATGCGGCAGCTTCTCCCCAGTGATTGGGTGTTTGAGATTGTGGATGACTTCGTGTGGACGGTGCGCCGCATTCACCCAGCCCATCGCCCATTGTAAGTACGCGCCACGAAACGTCGTGTCGCCTTCCCAGCGTCGCGCAATCAGATAATCCTTCAACTGCTGGCGAGTGCGGTCATACTGCTCATAGGTGTCAGTATCCATCTCCACCGCCAGCGCAATTTCTTCGTATTTTGGCAGCGCTTTGCCTAAGTCTCCTAAACTGAAGAAGATGGCATGATCCAACACTTCGGCTACCAGCAGCGGCGAGATTCCTGGTGCTTCCTCATAAGGTTTTTCGTAAGTGGAAGTTCCAGTGAATGCCCCCGTCTCTTTGTCATATGAGGGGCGTTCTTCAATCACCTGCTCCCTCACCCCCATATCGGCAACCCAGCGTGACTCGGCACGTCCGCGCTGTTTGCTGTCGTCTACGGAAATGATTTGAAATCCTCGTTCGCCGCGCGATTTACGAGACAAACGCGGTGATCCTCCCCAGTTGTAACGATTGCGGGTACGGGGATTGAGGGCATATTCTAAATTGAAAATGGATGAAGATCGCCCATTGAAGGGTGTGCCGGTCATTGCCAGCACCTTATCCGCTAATCCTGCCATGCGATTGAAGGCTTCACCGTTGCCGGTATCGCCATGAGCGCACTCGTGAACTTCATCCCATATGAGAAGATAAATCCTATCCGGGTAGACGCGCTTGAGATACTCGTCGATACGGTAGCGCGGATTCTTGGCGGGATACTTCTGTCCGGGTTTGGGCTGTGAGCCTTTGTCACGCAATTCTTGCCACAGCGGTGTCTGGCAGTGGGCGCACAGCCGTTTGCCAGCTTTGAGCCAACTTTCCGAAGCAGGCGTTTCAATGCCCTTCTTCTCCTGCATCACGGTGCAGCCGCAGGTCGGGCATTTCGGTACGCGCTGTTTAACCAATCGCTGATCTGGTTCATAGCCTTCCGGCGTTGGTTGTTCGTGTCGCCACAGAGTCGTGTATTCATTCCGCCAGATGGCACCGATCTCACGCCCCGCGCCGAGCTTGGTCATATCGCGCTTGATGAGACCGATCTTGGCAATACCCGAACCCAGATGTGCTGCCTTGTCCATGAAGGCTTTGACATCTTCATGGCGGTCTAAGCGTTCGACAAAAATATCGCGGCTGATGCTATGCAGTTCGCGTTTCCACTTCTCGACCAGATGCGGGGGCGCGACAATCAGAACTACCTGATCGTCGCCGATTTGTCCGCATAATTGCTCGACCACACCGGAAGCAATACCAATGGCAGTAGACCCACCCATGAGCGTCTTACCTGTTCCCATGCTGCCAACCAGCAGGATACTATCCCTCGACTGGAAGCCGCGTACTGTCGCGCCAACTACATGCTTCTGGGCGTTATACATCGGATATTTGCCCTTGAGCCGAATGCGGTCTAACCAGCGCCCCATTCCGGCAAAGTCAAACGCATACATCGGTTTGAATTTCTGGTTGAGGTAACTGGTCAGAGACCGCTTGTTGGCGGTGATGAAGCCCAGTAGCGCCTCATCCCCTTCCATCTCGATTACCGTGCCATTCTGCGCCAGCAACGTCAACGTTGTGGTCGGTTTAAGCCGGATAGTGGTTTTCTTGATTTGTCGTTCAGGGTCGCTGGGGACAGCTTCAATTTCGACACGGGCAATCTGCTCGACATGCTGTGTTTTGCCACGAATGGCGACCTGCCCGTAGTCGTCGGTCTGGATGACTGCGCCATTAGCAACGCCTGCCGCCAGCACTAAAGCCATGTGTCCGGGACGCGGCGCAACAACCGGTTCAATCTGTTCTAGTGGGTAAGGAGCTTCTAGTAGCGCCTGAAAGCCGTTGGTCTTCCATGCACCCTGTTCTTGGACTAGCCGCAAGCCCTGTTCTTCATCAATTACATCGGGCGCGAACACAAAGCGGTTGATCTGTGGCGACGCGGGTAGTTTGTACAGCGGTTCGGACTGGACGGTCAGCGCACGTGGATAGGTTTTGCCTTCCAGAATGCGCTGGTAGAGTTCTATCGGATGGGGGTGTCTTCCTTTGATGGCGGCAACCAGCACCTGATCGTACTCACCCTGATGTTTACCGAGCAGCGCCCACACATCGACACGACTGCTGTTCTTAGCCAGAAACGCAGCGGCATCTTCGGTGATGTGCTGGTTATACACGCACCACAAAGCCAACCCGCCATCTTGCAGCCACTTCCAACTGTGACGTAGGTAGGCGAACTCGACGCGCTTGTTGGACTTGGCGGTTTTGTCATGGTCATATGGGGGATTGAGCCATGCCGCGCCAAAAGCATTGTTGGAGGCCAGCAGTCGCTCGACATCGCAGCGCACCGCCTGTTTCGAACCAAAACGCTCAATACAAACCTGAGCGCGTTCGCCATCCAGTTCATTGGCATACGGGGTGACGTTCCATGCCTTGGATGCCGCCTCCAGAAACAGCCCATCTCCGGCAAATGGGTCAATCAGTTTTACATCTGGTATAGCAGGGGCAATTAGTGACAGGATAGCGGGGTGATGATGGGTTTCAATGGGCAGATAACCCATGACCATTTTGCTTTCAGCGCGCGCCATAAGGATATTCCTTTCTGGAATCGAAAAGAGCCGCCTATCACATCCATGATGGGTGGCTGAAAAACAGACAGTGTGAAATTAGGTCGCTTTGGGGAAAACGATAACCCCTTGTTCGATGCCGCCTGTAATAAGGCGTGTCCAAGCATCAATGTCCAGCGTCACAGTGAGCAAATCAATGTCGCCAGCGGAACGGGTCAGACGAACGAGCATCGCAGTCTGTCCAACGTGATACAGGTAGCCTGCCCACTCATCGAACACGGGAACTTTGACCAGTTCAGTGACATGATGTTTGAGCTTGGCAGCAGCCTGTGCCTCATCGATGCGAAAGATGAAGGTGGTGGACTTGCCACCATAGTTGGGATTGACTAGCAGATCATGGCACAGAATGAGCGAGGTGAACTTCGCTTCGGGGATATTCTGAAAGTAGTCGTGATACATACCGCTGTTACCTTCGCCTGCGGTGAGTTCAATGGCAGGTGCATCCCACGGGACACAGTTGACAATTTCCCCTTTGCTGAACTTTGCTCGTATCGCCTCGACTGCCATGCGCGGCCCTCCCATATTGACATAGACACAAATGCCATCGTGGATGCCATAGCCGTAGCAGTAGACATTGCCCGTGATGTTGCCCGTCATTTCACCAACATAGGATTGTCCGATGGTCGCTAATGTGCGTTTCTGAGAGGATATCAAGGTGTTTGAGACAGTCAGATGTTGGGTCTTTGCCTGTTCAATCGCGTTTTGTACCTCATCGCGTGGTTTGCCGTCTTGGGGAAAAGATTGCGGTTTATATACTCGAATGTGCTGAGCCTCAATAGTGGTATCCGGTATGTCATTTGGAGCGGCTTCTAATGACACATAGATACCGTCTGACAAACCTTCAATACTTATCTCATCTGTGTGACTAAGCTCAACTTCGCCCTGTGCTTGCGTTCCACTTGTCTGGGTAGACAATTCATCAGGGGTAATGCAAGACGATTGAGGCATGAGATGGCTACCCAAAATACGTTCGGCTTCCTCATCTGAGCAGGGTGCATCCTCCTCAAGCTGAGGTATTGATTCCCGTTCAATGGGTAAATTTTCGGTAATGAGACGCTGAATACCATCGGGAAGTTCCCAACCCACATAATACCAACAGCGACGTTTACTGCTGAATCGTGCGCCGTAACGTTTAAGCATTTCACGCTGGGGATAAGTGTTACCGAGTAGCCAATACCATGGTTTTTCATCTGCACTGCGCTGGCTTTTCTCAACATAGATACCTTCTACTGCCGCTTCTTTCTCGCCAGTGACAGGCGAAACTGGACGATAGCCGGATGGATCGAAGTTCGGACCGGAATAGGGTGTAGGTTGAATATAATCAGCGCTTCCGCTGTTGGGGAATTCCCACCATTTGCTTTCCCGCCAGAGAAATACTGCCGCCCGATGATAGCGGCGTGTGACAGTTTCCATTTGTGCCAATTCGTCAGCACTCACGTTCAGCAACAGATAGCCATGTCTTACTGAAGTATCGCCGTCAATTTGAACATAATGGTAAGAGGCTTGAGCCGATGAAACATCTCGCGCTTTTGCTCCGTAGAGCGTCAACAAAGTTTCACAGGCAGCACTGGAATATCCGATTTTGTAGGCGCTCACAATCGTTTTCGTTCGAGGGTTTTTCACCCGTTGTGAACCATAAGTGTGAACTGCGAGAAGCTGGCTTTCAGCCATGACAAGCCTCCTTAAATCTAAAAGTGATGAGATGCGCTTCTTTGTGGCGGCTCAGCATGTAGTCATATCCAGTTTTCGTACCTTGACTATTGCCATTCCAGATGAACAGGCCGAGAGTCGCGTTGTCCACCATCCAACGGTCTCGCGTGTGATAACGATCCAACAGATAGCCACCTGCGGCGCGATAGGTGTCGCGCTCGACCTTGACATAGCTGCCATGTGAGCATCCTCCATTGCGCGGAAAGTTGGTGATGCCGACCACCAGCACTTTCGCTTTCAGCCGACGACACTCTTGTACCACAGTCATATCCACGCCTTTCGGGTTATCACCAACCACAATCGTGTAGCCCAATTGATGTGCGCGTTGCACCACACGACGAGCATAATTCAGTGCTTCGTAGTTCGAGTAGCGACTGCCGGCAATCATGAGATGAGTGATGGGTTTCATAGCGACCTCACTTCAAATAAGTTGTTGTGTTATAGAGATTTAGAAAGAATGGAATTTTTATCAGCGGTTATAGACTTCGCTGAGCGTCTTGAAGCCAATTTGATGCCGATCCGCGACCTTATGCAGAATATCAACCAATAAATAACGATGGCAGTGTTGCGTGCTGCTATGAGTGTCATTGCAATAGCAGCAGACAATCAATTCGTTGCTTTGCAGCGCTTCCAGAAACGCCACCTGATTCGCGTGATACCGTTCACGCATGAGGCTTGTGTAATGTTGGGTATAAATACCCCAATCCGACTTGCCCCATTTCCAATCCATCACCATTGACCATGTGGGGGCGAATACAGCACCCAATCCGGTCGCACTTTTGACGGTTGTGTCCAACACGCGCTGCCCGACATGACCTCGATACCCAATTCGTGCCGTTCCAACAGCGCATATTTGCTGCTTTGTTTCAGCCATAGACATCACTCCTGACTATGAAAATATGAAATATAACGACCCCACAGCCTTGATGACTGTGAGGTCGATAAGCACTCATCCGCGCAGGTTGCCGCCTGAATGCGCCCCGGCATCTTTCGATGACCACGAGACGTTGGCCGTTCCAGTCGACAGCTTTTCGTTTTCGCTGTCGCATCCACGACGATCTGCGCTCCGATTGCCCGCGTGCAGCTTGGCAAAACCAGCCTCTCTGCTCCAACAGAGAAGCTGATCCCACATCACAGGATCGGGAGCGTTTGGCATAACGTGGACAGCGCGATCATCTATAGGAGACCGTCAACGCACATCGGCGTTGGGCAGTGTTTACAGCGCTGCCCTTTCGAGCGAGCGCAGCCTTCACAGCACATCCGTCTGATCGATAACCACTTATGCATTTGGTAATCTGCAACTTTTACGCAGGTCAACATAGCACGCCGGGGTCGCCCATCTTCACCCAACGGGCGGCATGGTTTTGCTATGAGCCGAAGGCGGCACAAGCCCGAGCAAAACCATAGCCGTGCCCGCTTGCGGGTATGAACGGTGGGGTGGCGTGCTATCCTGCGGGTTAAAAGTTGCACCAAAGCAAATGGTTTAGATAGAAAGGTGATTGTGGATGGTTCGCCATTAAATGCGGCAAACGATAAACAAATACTGATCGATTATGCGTAACTACACCTAAAATAGTTCATCAAATTTGCAATCAATTTGGTAGTTACTGACTTATGTAAATTAATGAATATTGCACCCGTATTTTTAGATAAAGTTAAAAACAAGCTTTTGTTGGCAACCCATTTTTTTTGACTAGAAATTGTCTTGTTTTTAATTTGGTCAAAATTTATTTCATCATCCTCTTAAATGGATAAAGAAGAGAATTATTTGCGAATTAGGGCTATTTCTTTTATACTGACGACAATGAGTGAGTATGCACTCAACATAGTGAGTAATCACTCATAATGATGTAAATTTCTAAATAACTTCTAACGGGAAATGAATCATGCCTGACGTTCTACAACAACTATTGGTTGATGCGAGAAAAAACCAGATATTAGAAGCCGCAGCCGTTGTCTTTGCCAAAAAAGGCTTTCATCCCACGACCACCAAAGATATTGCCAAACAAGCTGGCATCTCAGAAGGCACCATCTATAACTACTTCGACACCAAAACAGCCTTACTACTCGGTATCTTCCAACGCATGAAAGACACGGTTATTCAAGAAAATATGCCCATCATGCCCGATGGCAGCGACTTTCGGGGTTTGCTGCGGGGTTTTTTGTATCAGCCCCTGATGGCTCTCAAACAAGATAACTTTGCCCTGTTTCGGATTGTAGTATCCGAAATGATGGTCAATGAAGAACTGCGTCTTGCTTATAACCAGCAGATTTTAGAACCGACCTTGGCCGTGGCTGAAGCCACCATTGGCATTGAACTGGTCAAAAAAGGGGTAACCCCTTTGCAAGCCAGTCTGACTATTCGCGCCGTGTCGAGCATGATGATGGGTCTGGTCATTGAATATATCATGGGTGACTCCACGCTCGTGGAACATTGGGACGAACTTCCTGATGTCCTCACCGATTTTGTTCTTAATGCACTCAACCTCAATCTGTAATAACCGTTCAAACAATCATAGGAAGAAGGTCGCAGCATGGTTAATGTTTCAATTGTCACGGCTGGATCACGTGGAGATGTACAGCCTTATGTCGCACTAGGGCATGGGTTACAGCAAGCAGGTTATAAGGTGCGGATTTTGGCTAACGAAAATTTTGAGTCGCTTGTGACCGAATCTGGACTCGATTTTGACTCAATCGGCGAAAATATCGAAGCGATCACTCAGACTGAAGAATGGCGTAAAACCATTGAAAGCGGCAACTTCCTAAAGATTCTTGCGAAAATGCAAAGCGAGATGAAACGCCATGCGGCGAAGAGTGCCAGAATCATACCGAATTTACTCAAAGGCAGTGATCTACTGATAACCGGTATGGGTGGCATCGGTGGTATTTATGACTTGGCCGAGACGATGCATATTCCCACTGTTCAAGCCTATGTATTCCCCTTTACACCCACATCGGAGTTTCCGGCTCCGCTTGTACCCAATCTGCCGCTGGGTGTTGTGCTTAACCGGTTGTCTTTTCATGTCTTGCGCCAGATGTTTTGGCAGAATGTGAAACCGAGTGATACCGCCATCCGGCAAGCGGTCGGCATGGGAAAAGGCTCCTTTTGGGGACCGTATGCGTCGCTTCAGCGCCGTCATGTACCTGCCATATATGGTTTCAGCCCTCATGTGCTGCCGCAGCCACACGATTGGCCTGATAACCATCTCGTAACAGGCTATTGGTATCTTGATGCCCCCGATGGCTGGACACCACCAACCGATCTGGTCGATTTTTTAAATCGGGGAAAACCACCTGTTTATATCGGCTTTGGAAGTATGCTCAGTACCAACCCGGAAGAAGCTGGCAAAGTAGCTATCGGCGCTTTAGAACGCTCCGGTCAGCGCGGAATCATCGCCTCTGGTTGGGGTGGCTTAAAAACATCACAGTTGCCGGATACAGTCTATGCGGTTTCATCCATACCCCATAGTTGGTTATTTCCACGTATGGCCGCAGTCGTGCATCATGGCGGTGCCGGAACGACATCCGCTGGATTGGGTGCTGGCATTCCATCCATCATTATCCCATTTATGGGCGATCAACCCTACTGGGGGAAACGCGTTGCTGATTTAGGCGTTGGCACAAAACCGATTCCTCACAAGAAGCTCACGCTTGAGAAGTTAACCGCCGCCATCAACGAGGCTATTTCTGATACCAGTATGAGGCAAAGAGCCGCTGACTTAGGGCAAGCTATTCGGGCTGAAAATGGCGTCGGCAAGGCTGTTTCACTCATTAGACAATTCGGTCAATCCTTAGGGGTAGCCCAACCTTCTACCGCCACGACTATTTCAATCTCAGGAGATTGACACCCACTATGGTAAGTTTTATACAGGCGCTCCGCTACCCACTGGGTCAAACGGGATGGTTTAAACGAATCCTCCCCTTAGCATTGCTGCAATTCATTCCGGTTGTCGGTCAGATGATTTTAATCGGTTATGGCATGGAAGTGGCTCGAACGGTCTACACGGGCCAAAATGACTTGCCGCGTCTTCGTCCCATAAAAGCCTTCCGCGATGGGGGGCTGTTTGTTCTAACAGGGTTGTTGTATCTGGTTCCACTGTTGGCGCTTATACCCACCATTCTCATCGCTGGTACCGATCAAGGCAACCCGACCGGCAGCGCGGCGGCACTTATTCGTGTGGTAATCCCGATTGGGCTAACCCTGAGTATTTCTGCTCTAGCCGGACGCTTGCGCACACAAAATAAATGGGTGAAGAATATAATTATGGGTGTGGTGGGTCTTGTACCGCTGCTCGTAATTGTCTCTATGGCGGCAAGTATCAGCAGTGTTCAATTTTCTCCCGGCGCACCGCTCCAATTAAATGCTGTGGGCATTATTTTGTCCACATTACTGGGCTTCCTTGTTTTTCTGATATTTATAGTTCTTCATGTAAGTGGAGTACGTTACGCTATTGAAAATAAAGGATTATTCGATATTGCCGGTACTGTCAAGTTATTGCGACAGAAACCTAAACTTACACGCTTTCTGGTCGTCAACAGCATCTTAATCATAGTTTTTACGGCGATCACACTGGCTTTAGGGATAGTTTTGCTCATTATCCCCGCCTTATTTGCGTGGGTATTTTGGGTAATTGTATTTTGGTATCTGTTAGTAGATTTTTTGTCTTCCTCGCTTCTTCCTAATATTTCTTGAGCCTAGTTCATTGAAGGATGTATTTTCAGTTAGGGATTTGGAATAACGGAGAGATATCAAAATCGACTGAACTGTGCCAATTGAATGGGAGTGGGCAGTACAAGCTGGTCAAGAAGCGCACCGGTATCTGTGGGGAGAATGGCTGGAACAATAGCGAATCAAGCTTAAGCCAACAGCCGAGGGTGGTGCCAAGTGCAAAGCTTTTGACATTTTGGATAATCTATTTGAATGGGGTGATAGAGTGACTATAAGCATTCTATGACTGTGGACGATTATAGCAGTGGCGAAAACAAAACCCTACAAGCCGACTCTTTCTTTGATGATCAGTATGATGCAGCTTGATCGAGTGTTTGTCAAAAGTATGAAGTGTAAGCCCATGTATGCTGATAGCACCCATGGTTGATCCAGCCTTGTAGCATCGACTTCTCATCATCCTCCTTAAAAACAAAAGTTCTATCCAAATTCAAACCAACTTCATACCATTTCTAAAACATAATGTCACCCTATTGGCGAACTTCTGTGCTAGACTGCCTTTCGCATAACAAAAAACAAACACTTACTTACGGACAGTATTACAGAGGTTTCTTTGAATACCACAACGCAACACAACCTGCACGCGGTTATTGCTACGATACAGAAAAAATGGGGGGCGAATGCTATTCGTCAAGGCAGTATTCAGCAAACGCAACAGTACATCTCAACGGGGTTTGCACATCTCGATGCGCTAATTGGGGGCATCCCGCACGGTCAGACAACGGAATTACTCGGTAGACCAACGTCAGGTATGACAACATTGGCCTATCGCATTATGGCGGCTGCCCAACAGCAAGGTCAGTATGCCATTTATGTTGATCTAGACTCAACTTTCAGCCCAGATTACGCAGTCGGGTGTGGGATAGATCTGCGCCGTCTGTTTTTAGCCCGACCGGAGACTGAAGTGCAAGCCCTTGATATCGTCCGTGATTTGTTGCAGGAAGGCCATGTGAGTGTAATCGTGCTTGATCTGGGTCAAACACTCCCCCATCTTCACCGTCTGCGACGTTTGGCCGGAGTCTTAGCCCGTTCGGGCTGCGTAGTGGTGCTGCTGGTCGCGTTGGTGGACGGGGCGAAACCGCAGGGAGTTCTAAATGGTACACCCGCAGCCATACGCTTGTATATCGAGCGCAAGGAATGGCTGACGCGCTATCAGGATATTCGTGGCTACCAAACGTGTATAACGGTTCTGGGACGACATCCTTCATCCGGTCAGCAAGTGCTGATCGACATCGACTTTGATAACGGGTTTGAGGGAGAGATACCATGATCGCCTGTATCTCTATTCCCTACTTCGCCGCCCATGTAATGCGGTCGGCGCAGGATTCTAAACCCATGATTATGGCACGCTATAAAGGTGGACGGGGCAAGGTGTATGCTGCCTGTGAGACAGCTTCAGATATGGGCGTGAAGCCGGGACTGGCTCTTAGCCACGCCCGCGCACTTTGCCCTGAAGCCGAGGTGCTGTTGGCATCACCCGGTCAAACACGACGCGCGGTTGAAGGTGTGTTGGAGACTCTGAGCGAGTACAGCCAGTGGGTCGAGGCCGAACGTCATGCGGCACAGTCGGCAACTGTGTATACTGACATCGGCAAGTTAACCCCATACGATGGTCAGCAGATTGCCAGACAAATCATTCAGCGCTTGGCTGAAAAAGGGTTTCAAGCATCCATTGGATTGGCTTCCAATAAATTTGTAGCTTCTGTCGTTGCCAAACGTATGCAAACGGGTAGCACACAACTGGTTCGTAAGGGCGAGGAAGCAGCGTATCTGGTTGGCTGCCCTGTCACCTATTTGCCACTGGATGCAGAGACGGCGCGACGGTTGGATTTATTGGGGCTGCGCCAGATGGGACAGCTTGCGGGGTTGCCACGAGCAGCGTTGATTGAACAATTTGGGACGCTCGGTAAACGGATACATCTTTTATCGTGCGGTGAGGATACACGCAGAGTAGCGAAATATATCCCTCCGATTACACAAACTGCTACTTGCCAATTCGATGCTGCTGTAGAAGATCGGTTCGTAGTGGAGTCTGTATTTGCAAGTCTATCGGCTGAACTCATGCTCCAACTTGCCGACCAGCAAATGGCCTGCCGTGAAGTTCTGCTGACTCTGCATCTCGACGATCATACCGAACTGGAAGCGAGCGGGGTATCGCGTGAACCCTTGAGTACGAGCAGCAGCCTCTACCGATTTGTGCAGCAGGTATCCGAACGGCTGAGGCCGCATTGTGGCATCATTGAAGTTGGGTTACGCCTGAACCAAATCGCTCCCCTTGTGCCACGACAACTCTCGCTTTTTGATCAACCTCAAGTTGAAGCACTCCATACGATCATGCTGGGATTGTCTGAACGTTATGGTGTGGATTGTTTCTATCAAGTTGAAGTTCATGCCCATGCAGCACGACTACCCGAATTCCATTTTCATCTGGAACCGGTGGCGGCAGCATGACACGGCTTTTCGGTGGCGGTGTCCTGATTGATGTGGCCTTGCAGAATGGTGCGCTGCCCAAGCATTTCCGCTGGCAACGGCGCGTACATCCGGTAAAGGGCGTGACCAACACATGGCGCGTAGATTTTGGCTGGTGGCGACTGCGGATTTGGCGGGATTACTTCAAGCTGCATACCACCACAGGACTGCTGGTGGTCATCTATCATGATCTCCTGACGGATAGTTGGTATTTGCAAACAATCTATGACTAACCCTTCATGTTACGTTGAACTCCACGCCCATTCATATTTCAGCTTGCTCGATGGCGCATCATCACCGGATGAGCTGGTCAATCGCGCCCAAACACTCGGTATGAGTTTGTTAGCATTGACCGATCATGATGCAGTCTACGGTGCGCCCCGTTTCGTTCAGGCGGCACATAAAGCCGGTATCCGACCCATTCTGGGAGCGGAACTGACTCTGGACGACTACAGCCATTTGACGCTGCTGGTCAAGGATGAACAGGGATGGCAAAACCTGTGTGCATTGATTACGGCTGCCCGTCACAATGCACCCAAAGGTGAAGCTGTGTTATCAGTAGGCGCTTTGGAAGGACATACCGGGGGCTTAATTGCGCTCTCCGGCTGCCGACAGGGGCGTATCGCCCGCGCACTGCTGAAGCGGGATAAGGCCGCTGCGCTCTCCGCAGCTAATGATTTACTCCGTTTGTTTGGTACTACTAATTTTTGGGTTGAACTTCAACATCACCGTCTCCCGGATGATAATCGACTGGTAGCACATTTAGCAGCACTAGCTACCCACATCGGGATGGGTGTCGCTGCCACGAACAACGTTCACTATGCTGCGCCAGACGGTCATCTGCTGCAAGATGTGTTGGTGTGTATTCGTGATAACACGACATTAGATGAGTCAAACAAACTCCGTCCTAATTCCGAGTACTACTTAAAATCAGGAAACGAAATTGAAGCCCTATTTGCAGCCTATCCACAAGCTGTAACCAATACGCTCCGCATCGCGGAACAATGTACATTTGAACTGCAATATGGCCTGCAAGAACTGCCTCGCTTCCCGACACCATGTAGCCTAACTGCTGATACTTATCTGCACCAGTTGTGCATAAAACGCGCAATGCAGTTGGGGTTCGCTATCCATACGTATGAGCAGATTGACTATGAACTGAGGGTCATTCATAACAGCGGCTTGTCCAATTACTTTCTGATCGTATGGGACATTGTGCGTTATGCCCGTGAACAAGGCATCTTGTGTCAGGGGCGAGGTTCGGCTGCTAATTCATTGGTGGCATATCTTCTCGATATCTCGCCAATCAACCCGCTGTCGCACGATCTGGTATTTGAGCGGTTTTTATCCAGTGAGCGACAAGTTGTACCCGACATTGATATTGATTTCGACGCTGCTCGACGCGAGGAAGTTATTCAATATGTTTATCAGCGTTATGGACTTGAACATGCAGCGATGGCTTCCACCTTCGTGACTTTTCGCGCTCGCAGTGCTATCCGTGATGTAGGTAGGTCATTGGGTCTACCGCTGGATGTGCTGGAGCATGTTACTACTTCGCTTGATGTACATCAGTCTCGAAATTTACATGACTCAACCAGCCTGAAGGATGCGCTAGGCGGTCAGATTGAAATGCAAACATGGCAGCAAATCGTACAGCTTGCCGAACAGTTGGATGGGTTCCCACGACATCTTGGTATCCACAATGGAGGCATGGTTATCACGGAAATGCCACTAGCACATCGCGTACCCACTGAGCCAGCGACCATGACCGACCGTCACGTGACGCAGTGGGACAAAGAAGCGTTGGAAGACATCGGCATGGTTAAGATCGACATTCTGGGGCTGCGAATGTTGTCAGCGATAGCAGAAGCGGTAAGTCTTATTTCGGAAAACAGCGAGCGAGTTCCTGACTTATCGCAGTTAACATTTGATGATCCAGCCGTCTACAATATGATTTGTACTGCTGATACGGTTGGGGTCTTTCAGGTAGAATCGAGGGCGCAAGCACAGGTTTTGCCACGACTGAATCCGCGCAGCTTCGCCGATTTAATTATCTGTATCTCGCTCATCCGCCCCGGCCCGGTACAGGGAGATATGGTACACCCCTATCTGCGGCGTCGTGATGGCGAAGAAGCGATCAATTACTTGCATCCACTGTTAGAAGATGCCCTCAAAGAAACACTTGGGGTCATCTTGTTTCAAGAACAATGTCTCAAAGTCGCGCAGTCTATTGCCGGCTTTACTGCTGGTCAGGGAGAACTGCTGCGACGGGCATTAGGAGCGAAGAATACCGGTGCCGCAATAGATAAGTTTTACAATGACTTCATCGCAGGTGCAGCCGCCAAAGGTGTTGAAACTGACGTGGCAGAGACTATTTTCAATCGATTGCGAGCGTTTGGAGGTTATAGTTTCCCAAAATCTCATGCAGCTTCATTTGCGGTACTCGTTTATCATTCAGCATGGCTCAAGTGCTATCATCCAGCCGCTTTCTACACAGCACTCCTCAACAATCAGCCGATGGGTTTTTGGTCACCTGCTATTTTGATCAACGATGCTCAACGCCACTCTATTCCGATTTATCCGGTCGATGTCAACCGCAGCCAATACGGCTGCATTTTGGAGGATAAAGGCATTCGTTTAGGCTTCAATTATATCAATGGCTTTGGTGAAGAAACCGGAAAAAAACTTGTTGAAGCGCGTGGAGGTGCGCCATTTGAACATCTCAAAGACTTTCGGCAGCGGGTGATGCTGTCCCGAAACTTGATGGAGAACTTGATTGCTGCGGGTGCTATGGATATATGGCAACAGCCACGCCGGAACCTCATCTGGCAGCTAGCAACCTTTCAGAATGATGTCAAGATGCTCAATCTTATTTCAGCATCCGAAGCTATTGCCCTGCCAGTGTTGTCTCAAGCCGAAAAAGCCAGTATGGAATATGGCATAACCGGCTTGTCCACTGGATCACACCCTATCGTTTTTTATCGCCTTCAGCTAAATCAACACGGCATTCTGAGCAGCTTGCAGTTCAACCAGCATCCAACTGGAAACAAAGTCTGCGTAGCCGGATTGATTGTGGTTCACCAAGCGCCACCAACTGCCAAAGGTTATCGGTTCATTACATTGGAAGATGAGCATGGTTTTATTAACTTGATCGTGAAGCCTAAAATTTATGTTGAGTTCCGACGAATCATCCGTAGCGCATCCCTGCTTCTAGCAGAGGGGCAAGTACAGCGACAGGGTACAGTGACGAATTTGATTGTGGAACGCTGTATGCCATTTAAAGGATTATGAAAGTTAAAACATAAAAACTAAAGAGTGTTACGCTTTGGGCTTTTCCCAGCTTGAAAGCTCATTGAACCTTACGTCAGATTAATCTGTATGTCGTCAATACAGTTGGTCTAGAAAAGTGTTTCCCCTAAGAAATAATGCTCTCCACCACACTGAAGTCTTGGCCTTCAACATGTCAGTTGGCTTAATAACCAGTTCAGAACGATGCCTCACATATAGCAATCAACTCGTCCTTAATATTGACCAGCTCCTTGTCAAAATTCCTTATTCAACACGGTAATTTTTCACAGGCTACTCTTCGCCTCTTTGCTAATCTGAAACTGATTGAAATCAGTCCCATTAGGCTGTATTCACCATTTTTAGATAAACAACACGAGGAGAGATTCATTTGAATTGGGTTAATACTGTTTCACAACACACTTCTGCTAAAGTTTCGCTACGAACTGCTGTGTGGTTAGTTTTTGCGGCCTGGCTTATCCTGCAAACAGGGTTGCCGTCCCTACAAACATTCGCGCAAATGCCTCTTCGTCTAGGAATTATGGGCGACAGTCGAGATGATGAGTATCAAGGTACTGACAATCGTGGTGGCGCATATCATTCGGTAACATTTAACTGGGTCGAACAACTAGTTAAAAACCGAGATGTAAATGTCGGCAACTGGGGAAATTATCCAGAACCGCGTCGCACCGGCTTCGCTTATAACTGGGCGCGCAGCGGCGCGACGGCAGCAAGCCTCATTACACAAGGGCAGCATTCGGGATTGGCCGCACAGGTCGCAGCGGGACAGATTGATGTCGTGATGATCTCTATTGGTAGCAATGATTTCGCACCGTATCGATCCGATGGTTACGAGCCTATCTATAACGGAACGATCAGCGGCAAGGCACTGACAGCGAAAATCAATACATTGGTTGCAAATGTAACAACCGCCGCTGAAACTGTACAGCGCGCTCGGCGTGTTCCAATATTCCTGATGACCATCCCCAACTGGAATGACACGCCGTTGGTGCTCAACGATTCTCGTTTTAGTGATCCGACTAAACGTCAGCGAGTAACCAATGCAATCTCAACGGCTAATGCTGAACTTGTGGCGATGGCACAAGCGCGAGGAATCCGCGTCATTGATGCTCAAGCGGTTTATACTCAATTGGCGAGACGTTTGGTCAACGGCCAGCTCGTGGTTGGCGGCGTGGCGATCCAAATGTTCTCCAGCGGAGATGAACCGCACAATGGTTTATTGGGCGATCACATTCACGGCGGTACCATCTTAGAAGCTCTGATAGCCAATCACTTCATTGAAGAATTCAATCGGGTGCTGCCAGTCAGACTCTCACCGCTTAGCGACACGGAAATTCTGACCAATGCCGGGCTGGGAACAACGCCTATTAACCAACCACCCGTGGCAGTTGATGATGATTTTAGTGTAAAGCGTGGGGCATCGATTACGATTACCTTTGTGCAGCTTTTACAGAATGATCGTGACCCTAATGGAGATCTGTTGAGTGTCGCCAACGGCACTTTGCCGAAACAGGGTAATGTGGTTCCACTTGCCGATGGATCGGGTGGAACCTATACACCAAATCCCAACTTTGTCGGGACAGATACCTTCAGCTACACCGTGAGTGATGGCAAAGGCGGAAGTGATACCGGACTCGTCACCATAACCGTTCGCTAATCCATGATAGACTGGGGAGGGTATCCTCCCTTTGTCGATCCAATTTAAACCCCGCCAAATTGCCTACTACACAGGCGTCAAAGAGCGCATGTTTAGCTCAATCAATCGAGCCTATCCTTAAGTAAGCCAAACTAATGATTATCACGGGCATAGTGCTATTTACGTCCGTGAAACGCCTATAAGGAGCTAAAAACCGTGACTAACAGTCAAAGACCCCGTTGGCATGTATATGTATTAATGTTCTTAAGTGTC
Organism: Chloroflexota bacterium; assembly: GCA_020161935.1. Lineage (GTDB taxonomy): Bacteria > Chloroflexota > Anaerolineae > Aggregatilineales > Phototrophicaceae > CFX2. Next base: position 196,209 of record JAIUNI010000004.1, on the reverse strand, counting down.
GTCTTCAACTTTTCTTCCAGAGGGTCTCCCTTAATTGGTGTTCGCTCTATTTCAGCTCAAGATAATCCAATTCAAGGGACAGTCTGGGTTGCTGATGAATTCGGCAACAGCATCACTGTCATTGATGCCAGCACGAACGAGGTACTTACGACCCTCACCGGTATTGAAGGTCCGCACAATCTTCAGGTTTCTCCTGACGGTGCAAGCGTTTGGGCAGTCAGTGGACACGACTCTACTGCTGTGGTGATCGATGCTCAGACTTATGAACTGATCGGTACATCTCCCACAGGGGAACATCCCGCCCATATCATCCTGACTCCAGATGGCAGTACAGCCTACGTGACGAACAGCGAGGACAACACCGTTACCGCAATAGATGCTGCTACCCTAACAACTGTGGCAACGATACCGGTGGGAGAATATCCACACGGCTTGCGTCCCAGCCCGGACGGGCGCTGGATTTACGTAGCGAATACCAATGGCACCACACTGAGCGTGATTGATAGCGCCACTAACACCGCAGTTGCCGATATTGAGGTTGGGCAGCGTCCGGTACAAGTCGCATTTTCACCCGATGGTGCAGTAGTCTATGTCTCGCTGAACGCTGAAAATGCCGTCGCCAAGGTTGATGTCGCAACACGAACGTTGGTGGATACTATCGAGGTGGGCGTTGGACCTATTCAGGTGTTTGTGACACCGGATAACAGTACGTTGCTTGTTGCCAATCAAGGAACGGAAGACAGTCCTAGCACAACTGTATCTGTGATAGATATCACCTCATTTGCGGTGGTCAACACCATTGAAACGGGTAACGGCGCGCACGGAGTGGTCACCGAACCCTCTGGGCAGTATGCCTATATCACCAATCTCTATGGAAATACGGTCTCAGTTCTCGATTTAGTCAACCAACAAGTTATTGTTGATGTTCCCACCGGCTCAGGTCCCAATGGGATTAGCTTCTCACCGCTTCCAGCATCTCCTGCGCCAGCAACTGGGATTGCGCTGGAAACGCATACCGAATCTTCCGAAGCCAACGATGACCAACATACAGCACACCATTCAGAGACAGAAGCTACACCGACTCCGCTGCCCAATACCACTGCCAATTCTGAGATGGATATGGGACAAATGAGCGGCATGGATATGGTGTCGATGATGCAGCAGATGAGCGATATGATGGACATGGAAATGTCCGAAGAGATGCGTACCCAGATGGAACAAATGCAAGGCATGATGGACATGATGATGTCAGGCGAGATGATGCCGGGCATGGACATGATGGATGACACAGCGACACCTGTCCCAATGGAGGGCATGAACATGGGCGGCGGTCATTCCATGGAACCCATCAGCAGTGTGGGAGTGCCACCCGCGACGGAGAGCGTCGGAGGACAACCCCTTGAATATCGGTTGGAAGATGGCGTAAAGGTCTTCGATCTCACCGCAGAGCCGGTAATTTGGAACATTTTAGATGATGTAGCGGTGACGGCGTGGACATACAACGGTACAGTGCCGGGTTCCATGATCCGTGTGACCGAAGGAGATCGTGTTCGCATCAACTTCACCAATAACCTGCCAGAGGCAACCACCATTCACTGGCACGGAATAACTGTCCCGAATGCAATGGATGGAGTACCGGGTGTAACCCAAGAAGCGATCCAACCCGGTGAAACCTACATCTACGAGTTTAATGCAAGTCCTACAGGGACATTTATGTACCACTCCCACTTCGATAGTGATGTTCAGGTCGGGATTGGTTTGTACGCGCCCTTTATCATTGATCCAGTACAGAGCAACGAACCCGCGCCAGATGTCGATGTGACCCTGATGCTGTCTGAGTGGCGTGTGACCAATGGGCAAACTTATCCTGCCATGCCGATGAGCGGGGCTGAACCAAACTACTTCACAATTAACGGACATGCTTTTCCGTCAACGGAGACAATTACGGTTCAGCGCGGTCATACTGTTCGCCTTCGGTTGATTGGAATCGGACAGTTCATTCATCCAATGCACTTACATGGTATGCCATTTGATGTGGTCGCCATAGACGGGTATCCAGTTCTCGAAACGGCGCGTCAGACGCGCGATACCCTCAGCATGGCTCCTGGTGAACGCTATGACATCGAATTTGTGGCGACAGAAACAGGAACTTGGTTGTTCCACTGTCACATTTTGCACCATGTTACGAACGATGGTGTAGAACCGGGAGGGCTGGCACTAGTTATCAACGTGATAGAGTAGTGCTTTTTCGATGCCTATGGCAGGGAAGGGAAATTTCCCTTCCCTACTTGAGAAGCAAGTAGACAACTCATGATGTCAGAAATGGTACTAATCATGTTACTCGGTCTATTCATAGGAGTGATTTTCACGCTTACACTGATATTCCAGCAATTTAAGTCAGAAAATCACTCCAAACGGAAGAACGATTAATTCACATTTTTCGACGAGGATGATGTTATGGGTGAGCAAGAGGAATTTTTGGATTTTTCAAAACCTAAAGCGAAATGTCATCTATAATAACTATGGTCTCAGTGAAGAGTGTTACATTATATCAATACAGTGGTGCCGAGATTTACTTGAATGCAAAACAGATAGTCATTATTCAGAACTCTCCAGAATAATTACTGAATGTTCGGAATCGAGAATGTAATCGTCGTACCTTTCCCCTTGAGTGAGACAATTTTTAACTCTCCACCTATAAGCTGAGATCGTTCGCGCATCCCGACTAACCCAAAATGTCCGGTGCGAGTTAAATCGGTGAGATAAGCTGGAACTTCAAATCCCTTCCCGTTATCATACACCTGTAAACGAATTGTCCTCTTATCAAACTGAAGTTCAACGGTGATGTTTTCTGCTTGTGCATGACGATGCGCATTGTTCAAGGCTTCTTGGCCGATGCGGTAAAGCGTTAATTCTTTTTCAGGATCAACAGTGCAACGTGAACCCGAAACTGAGAACTGGGCACCTACTTCGCGTGCCAGTGTTTCGAGGGCGATTACCAAACCCAGCTCCTCCAGATAATGCGGGTGAAGCGCTCGACTGAAACGCCGGACTTCCTCAATAGATTGAGCAATCATTTGCCGTAATTCACCGATGTGTTCGCCGGTTTGAGGAGAAGTACGTTCAAAATTGCGTTGAACCATCTGGGCTTTGTGACCCAATGCAATTAACGTCTGGACGGTCTCATCGTGAAGTTCACGTCCGAGCCGCGCCCGCTCTTCTTCTTGCGCCTGGGTGATTGCCCTCAAATAATCATGCAGAGATGCTTGATAGCTTTGCAACTGTCCTGCCATATTATGTAAGGTAACGCGCAAATCCTCAATTTCCCGAACACCACCAACAGGTTTTGTAGCTACATCAAACTGTCCCTGTCCAATTAGATTTGCTCGGGATCCCAATTCTTGTAAAGGTTGTACAACATAGCGAAGCCCAAAAAATAATGTGAGCAAAGAAATCGCAGTCGCGGTAAATAAAACAAAAGGCATAACCTGTTCAATGCGAATGAGTGGATCGGTCAAAGAGTGCCAAGCTTCACGGATTATCAATGACCATTGTGTGTTTGGTATAGGCGCATAAGCGATGACATCACCATGCATCGTATCAGAAGTAAAAAGTACGTCACTTTCCCCTGACAATACTTCGGCGACGCCAAGCCAGTCCATGATTGCGTTATTAGGCGGTAAATTTCCCCGACTGAAAAGTATATTTCCATCATAATCAAGCAGCGCAACAGTTCCAACCGCGTGCGGATGTTCAACCGCCAACAGAGTATTCAAGTCCAAGTCATTTGCCTGAACTTGCTCAACTGGAATATTATTCCGCCAAGCATAGTTTTCTCTCTGCGAGGCAATCAGTCGCGCAAGTGCGCCAATTAGCCGCGAATTCTCCTCTACAGCCAGCTCACGCATTGAATTCTGGTGGCTGCTGACTCCACTAAACGCAAAAATAATCAGGAGTATCGTGAGCGGCAAAATCGTCCACAGCAACACCTGAGCGCGTAAACCATGTAAGTTGAATGAAAATGTCGGCAATTTCAATCTTGTTTCTCTGGCAGGTGAATCAACCCCATGTTTAAGGCTTTAGTGACCGCTTCAGTTCGACTATTCACCTCCAGCTTAGCGTAAATGCTGGCAAGATGTCCTTGTACTGTACGATCACTGATAGAGAGCTTCAGCCCGATGCCCCGATTCGTCAACCCCGATGCGACAAGTTGAAGAACTTCACGTTCGCGATCTGTGATAGGCTCTGTCGTTTGAACTGTTTCATGAGTGCTTCCCGCCATATGTGCAATTAATTTTTGTGCCACATTAGGGGCGAGCGCAGGTTCTCCGCGATAAACTGCATGTACCGCAGCAGTAATCTCTTCAGCCTCTGCGTTTTTAAGGACATAACCATTTGCGCCTGCTTGTAAGGCTGCCATGATAAAAGGGTCATCATCATACGCAGTCAATATTAATACATGCACAGGTAATGCTTGCTCTCGTATCCAGCGCGTAACTTCAATCCCAGTCGCATGGGGCATTCGCACATCCAATATGGCAACGTCTGGCAATAGTTCGAGGATTAGTTCTTTTACCTTCAGCCCATCCCCCGCCTGTGCAATAACTTCTATGCTTTTATCTTCCAAAAGGAAATCGTGAATACCTTTTCGAACAACTGCATGATCGTCTGCTAAGACCACTCGTATAGTGAACATCGACTTATCTTTCTATATCCGCTATTTGCCAAAGATTTTGGTATAACCATTAAGTTAAGGAAGGGAAATTTTGAGTTGATAATGTATCTCTTAAGTAGATTAAGTTGACATTTAATCAAAACCAAATTAAAAGGCAGGAAGCTAGAATAGCGTTGAACTAATTTATCAAAGCGAGAAAAATGTCGTTAAACCGCTTGATTTTGTTGATGAAATTTTCCAACAAATGTCGATTAGGATACCACCAGTAATCTTGGTCATACTGTGGTTTAGACCACTAATTAGGGGATAAGAATGTAATATAGCATTTCAATCAGCCAATCCACGATCCACAATCAGTTGTTCGAAAGCAAAATCGTCGATTAAAACAATTACTGGATTCTGTCATTTCGTTATCCCACTGCAAGGCACAACCGAAGTTGATTGTCCAACCCATCAACAGTAATCTGAATTTTGTTTTTATATCTGTATGCACCACAGCCCAGATTTCTTCAGTAAGATGATTAATTTTTGTGCCTGCCGTGCAGGGACGATGGTTCTCATCCTATTATCTATATCTATATCGGCAGCCAACCAACATGTGTACACACCAGCATCAAAGGCGTTTGTAAACCCGATTTCATTTCTTATATTTAGTAGACTCCAAGCACCATTGTGTCCGCCTGTGAGCGATCCATTTCACGGTTTCAACAATATAGGCGACAGACTTATTTGTCCAACATACCTTTGGCTTGATTCTCAAAAATCCCAATTTCCGCCAATTGACCGTCAGTTAGTTTTGAGCCTATCTTAGAAATGTTAGCAGAACCTAATTTAGGCTGCGCTTGAGTCGAATAATAGAGGTAATGAAGAGGAGTGTTACGTACAGTTCATGCAGTAAACACCAGATGCACAACGCTTGCAGACGGAAGAATTGTACATAAACCAACCACACCGAAAATAGAAACGCGAACAAGATGATGCCAAATTGGATCAGTACACCGTATTCCTGAAGTATACCAATCCGCTTTTGCAAGAGCAGCAGTGTCAGGATAACCAAGTTGGTTGCCAAGCCTAAGTAAGCAATTGGAATATTAAACAGCCGCGAATAAATGCTGTTGGTAACGACCTCGCAGTTAAAAGCGCTGCCCTGAACGCATACCGTTTGCACATTGGCTATCTTCACGTAACTTAAGTAACCACTGAAGAAAATTCCAAATATGACCAGTACAATCGAAACTATATATAGCCAATCACGGCTGCTAGTTTGGGTGACTTCACTTATTTGCATATTTTTGACAGTGGACATAACTACCTCAACCTAATCGTTATTTTGACTGCAGCAACCGCGCCAGAATCGTAGTACCTACTATTATGAACATGATATTTAGGGGCGACAATCAAGACATCCTTTGGCTCGGTTTACAAAAAATCTCAAATTTTTGCCTATTGATTGTTAGTTGTTTTTACGCCTATCACAACTTATTTTATGTCTCATGCTTTAATCTACAGAAACTAATTGAAATAGGGACGGAAATGCTTCCCGTCCCAATGTTAGCTCACCGAATTCCTTGTTACAGCCTATACAGCTTATCTAGGCTGTAAGATCCAAGATTAGTTGTTCCATCATTTCGATTTCAGCGCTTTGATCCGTGATAATCTGAGCAGCTAGCTCACGCAGTTCAGCGTGGCCTTCGCCTTCAAGGATGCGCTCAAGCAGACGTTCAGACATATGAATTGCATCATCATGGTGGTCGATCATGGACTCTGTCCATGCAATCTCATATTCCACGCCTTCCAAGCGATTGAGTCCAGCCATCATACCCATCATCATTGCCGGGTCAGTCGCAGGCATTCCTTCCATCCCACTATGCTCCATGCCGCCCATGCTCATATCCATCATTGACATGGGGCTATAATCAACGTTATACCATTCTAGTAGCCAGCCCTGCATCAGCGTAATCTCGGCGGTCTGAGCATCTATGATGTTCTGACAGGTGGTCGAGACACTTTCTGTTGTTGCCTTTATCAGACAGTCGTTTGCCATATCCAGTGCCATTTGGTGATGGTCAATCATGCCCTCAAGAAAACGGGCTTCGGCACGGCCAGCACGGCCTTCTATCGGCGCATCTGCCAGCGTCACAGGTGCAGCAATTGCTGAAAATGCCATCACAACAAGGCTAAGTACAATCCATACCTTTTTCACAATTATCTCCTGTACATATGTTTCGTTTAACTTGCGATTAGTGGTTCATGCCAGGCATACTGTTAGGCATTTGCGTCGTGGACATCTGGTTCATATCTTGATCCATACGAGATGTTGACCCAAGATTCGACTTAACGACAGAACTTTGCGAGGCAGTATAAATTATCCAGATGATCAGTAAACCGAAAATCAGAGCAAGAACCAATCCTCCTTTTCCGTTTCTTCCTGTTAATTTCTCAAGCGAGGGTTGTGACATGGCATTAGCTCCGAGTAAGTGATGCTCCACAGTCCGCAATTTGGATTATAGAACTACAGGAGCATATGCTTAACCCGCTAAATTGCCTGTTTTTTGAGCCATAAAACACGCCAAATGGCGTATGTTATTTTCACCATCGTACGTCGTCAAAGGTCTCGATGCTAACTCTTATTCAAGTCGGTCAAGGATCGCTTTCATCTGAGCGATCTCGGCTTCCTGTGAATCAATGAGAGTTTCGCACAACACAATAATTTCAGTATCGTCAAGTGAGGTTTGTTCACACATCAAAATTGCACCAGTGTGATGGGGAATCATTGAACGGACGAGTTCACGGTCTCGAATTGCAGTCGTTGCCTAATGAGAAAGAAAGTGCAAATGCAACAATAGGCTCTACCGTGATAATTCGAATTGCACGCTTGTTTTCATACATAAACCCCATGAGAAATACTTCCAATACCAACATGGGAGAGGTCATCAGCACCGCTATGTAAGCGTTGTTCAGATTGGAGATCAGCTTGCTGAATGTGTTTGCCATGACATACATGAGCGCGGATATATTTATGAAATGTAGTGTCGCCATCAACACCAGTCGCTAGATAGACATAGATTTTGTAACAAACCTCGTAGTACTCGATATTCATCACTTGAAGCGAAAATGGCAACTTACAACAGATGGTTGGAGCGAGCATTGAACTGGGATGTCCACTAAATTGACATGGTAGATGGGCTATTTGAGCAGCGTATAGGCCAAATAGCCTATCTTTTACTTTGCTTAGCCCGCCAAACGGCGTATGACCTCACCAGCTAATTTTTGCTATCCTTCCTGAAAACCTGAGATCAAGAATTGGAAATCTAAAACCGAGGTAAACAGGTGTGGAATATTCTCGATACCCTTCTAATGTACATATGCGAAATAATACTTGGAAACTTGTTTTGTTTGGTTTGGGGATGCTGGGCATTGGGGCAGTTATGGGTGGTATTAGTGGTGTGTTTCTCTTCATTAGTATAACTGGAGGAACAGCCGCTCCAAGTGTACCTATCAGCGCTCCCACTCTATCGCTTGAAATGTTCGGTACACCTATAGTAGCTCAAGCAACATCCGGTACTGTTTCACCAATTCAAGAACAAACTCTGACTACTGGAGCGACAATTCAGTCTACAGCAACTTCAACTAGTACTGTAACTTCTCAGTCAGGGATAGTGTCTCCGTTGACTGTATTAGAACCACAGTTGTTCCGTATTGTTTCTGAAGAATCCGAAGCGCGTTTTTCGGTTAGTGAGACCATGCCTCTTGCTACAGCGATTGGAAGAACTAATCAAGTCGCGGGCGACATCATTGTTGATTTCAATACACCTTCAAATTCTCGCATTGGGGTGATTCGAGTTAATATGCGAACATTACAAACAGATAGCGCTGACCGTGATCGCTCTATCCGCTGCTGTGTTTTGCTCTCAGCCCAAGCTGCTTACGAATTCGCCGATTTTACTCCGACTTCGATAGCGGGATTATCTGGTCAAGTAGGGATCGGTCAGACACTCACCTTTCAGGTAACCGGTGATCTCGTACTGCGCGGCACTACTCGGTCTGTGACCTTCGATGTATCACTTACCATCGTAAGTATGAGCGAACTGCGGGGTCTAGGGCATACAATCGTTAACCGAAGTGAATTTGGTATTTTGAATGATTCCGAGAATATGTTTGATTATCATGGGGTTGCTGAGGCAGTCACCTTAGAATTTGAGTTTGTAGCGCGAGCGGTAGAACAATAACAAAGGTTCATTTTAGCTTAAGGGTGACATTTAGTGAATCAACATCTTCGCTACACGATATTAGTTTTCATCACGATGGTGCTGGCAATTTCTATGACAGCTTGCAGTTCATCAAGTACAGCCGTTTCTGAGATGGTGGATGACAGATCAGTTATGACTACATCAACTGGCATGTATCAAACGCTGACCATTGACGATTTTGCCAACATCGTTACTGACGAGGCTGACGAGTATACGATTGTCAATGTGCACATCCCCTATGAAGGCGAAGTAGCAGAAACCGATATGAGAATTGCCTACAACGATATTGCATCCCTCAGCAGCATACTGCCAGACAAACATGCATCGATCATTCTATATTGTCGCAGCGGAAGAATGAGTGAAGAAGCAAGTCGGGCGTTGATCGAACTCGGCTATACCAACCTTTACGATGTACCGGGCGGAATGAATGCGTGGCAGAACAGCGGGCGAGAGCTATTGAATGCCGAGACGATAGAATGAAAGTGGTTTTTTAGGGCTGATTGTACTTTTCGGCTTCGGGTTGGTCGGATGCGCTGGTCAATCTGGATCAGTGAGTGTAAGTGGTATCTCGTTCGATACCAAGCAAATCGCACAGGGGCAACAGCTCTACTCACAATACTGTGCATCGTGTCACGGGGCGAATGGCGAAGGTCAGTTTCCTGATCTGCCGCTATTGCCAGACCAAACTGGACGATTAGGTGCGCCGCCCCACAACGGGAACGGTCACACATCACATCATCCAGACGATTGGCTGATCCGATACGTGCGCGAAAGCGGCGTAAGCTTACATTATCCTGAAATTTACTACCTGATGCCAGCTTTTGCCGATCAATTATCTGATGAGCAAATTTCTTTGATTATCGCCTATATCAAAACGATATGGAATGAAAAATAGAATTTCACTCAACAACAGCGGCAGACCACATATAGCATCACGACAGCATGAATGACATGACGGGAGCGATAACATAATGAGATTGCGTTGGATCGGGTTACTTGGATTGCTTGGGTTGGTATTGGTCGGTTGTGGCAGTCAGCCAGAGGAGATCATCGTGAGGGGGGTCACTTATGACACCAAACAAATGGCACAAGGGCAGCAAATCTATGCTCAGTCCTGCGCTTCCTGTCATGGCGCAAATGGGGAAGGTCAGTTTCCTGATGCGCCCAATAAGCCAGATGGTACTGGACGTATCGGTGCTCCACCTCACAATGGCATCGGGCATACTTGGCATCACGGAGATGAGATGCTCATTCGATATATTCGTGAAGGGGGAATCAGCCTGACCGACCCTGTAAATTTCTATCCTATGCCTGCTTTTGGCGATCAGCTCTCTGAAGATGAAATAATGGCAGTGCTGGCTCACATAAAGACTTTGTGGAACGATGAACAACGTACTCGCCAACAGCAGGCTACCGAAGCTGGAGGTTAGCACGACCTACATTGTGTGTCATAAACAGGCTAAATGACGCATATCAATCTCGTTCTGGAGGGTTAATATCCAAGATAAGAAACACACGCTTATGAAAGGATGGGAGAGTAAAATGAATACTTCTCCACTGGAACCGAATAAAGCTACTGCCGACCATCGAGACGATCATCACCACAACCATCAACATCAGGATGATCATGATGTGCAACCTACAATGAAACATGCTGATCACATAGGACATGAGTCGCCAATTGAAGACGCTACGAATCAAGTAGCCCACAGCAAAGATTATCGGGCAAATGAAATGCTAGAGCCAGCCAACATGCATGGTAGTCATGTTAGTCATGGTTCTCATGAAGCTCATGCTGGGCATGGGGTGATGCACGAAGGTCATACGAACATGATGCGGAACCGCTTCTTTGTCTCATTACCACTAACCCTGATTGTGCTGCTGTACTCACCCATGATTCAGAACTGGTTTAGCTTCTCAATGCCAACCTTTCTCGGCAGCGAATTCATCGCGCCTGTTCTCGGCAGCATAATCTTTTTCTATGGCGGGCTACCATTTTTAGGAATGGCACGGCAGGAACTTGCTTTACGTCAACCAGGGATGATGACCCTGATCTCACTGGCGATTACCACTGCCTATCTTTACAGCCTCGGTCTTTTCTTCTTTCCTCCAATGGACGAAATGGGGATGCAGCCGGGCGTGATGATGGACTTCTTCTGGGAACTGGCGACCCTAATCACCGTCATGCTACTCGGACACTGGATTGAGCTTCGTAGCGTGGGGCAGGCGCAGGGTGCGCTGCGGGAACTAGCGAAACTACTCCCGGACACCGCCGAACGCCTATTGCCATCAGGTGAAACAGAAACGATTGAAGCAAGCCAGTTACAGGCGGGAGATCGTGTCCTTATTCGTCCAGGAGCAAGTGTTCCATCAGATGGACTCGTGGCGGAAGGTGAAAGTAGCGTTAATGAGGCCATGATTACCGGCGAAAGTATGCCAGTTCACAAGCGTGCTGGCGACCAAGTCATTGGCGGCACGGTCAACACCTCTGGTTCGCTGCGTGTCGAAATTCAGAAAGTCGGCGCGAACACCGCGCTGGCGGGCATTATGCGCTTGGTCGAAGATGCTCAGAAGAGCCAATCCCGTGCCCAAACATTAGCACAGCGGGCAGCATTTTACCTAACCATCATCGCTATCATCGCTGGCATCTTGACCATGATTGGTTGGTTAGTGTTCACGGGTAGTCTCTCAGATGCGGTGCGTAATACGGTGACCGTACTGGTCATTGCCTGCCCTCACGCGCTGGGTCTAGCCGTACCGCTTGTGGTGGCGATTTCGACTACGCTTTCCGCCCGCAATGGTTTGTTAGTGCGTAAACGTATGGCGCTGGAATCTGCGAAAGACCTCAACTACATCATCTTTGACAAAACTGGGACGTTAACCAAGGGTGAGCAGGGAGTTGTGGACTTTGCCGTGAATGGTTTAGGCCGGGAGGAAGCTCTAGGTATCGCCGCCGGGATTGAGGGAGATAGCGAACACATGGTTGCTGAGGCTATCCGCCGGTATGTACAAGCAGAAAACGTGGACACGGTGTCAGTAAGCAACTTTGAGAGCATTGCTGGGCGCGGCGTAAAGGCAAGCGTAAACGGTACAACGTATTATATCGGTGGGCCGCGCCTACTTGAACAGCAAGGGCTGAAGGTGCCATCAGTACTGGAAGTTGCTAAACAAAAAGCTGAGAATTCGGGTAAGGCAGTCATTTATCTGGCAAATCAGACTGAAATTGTGGCCTTATTTGCTATTGCAGATGTGATCCGCGAGGAAAGCAGGCAAGCGATCAAACAGTTGCATGACTTAGGGTTAAAAGTAGCAATGCTTACGGGTGACAGTGAAGCAGTAGCAGGTGCCGTTGCGAAGGAACTGGAAATTGACACTTACTTTGCCCAAGTACTTCCCGAACATAAAGCCGATAAGGTGCGGGAGTTGCAGCAAGGTGGAAATAAGGTGGCGATGGTTGGTGACGGTGTGAACGACGCTCCAGCGCTGGTGACTGCCGATGTTGGAATTGCCATTGGCGCAGGAACCGATGTGGCGATTGAGAGTGCCGGGATTATTCTGGTGCGCTCGAACCCACTAGACATCGTGAAGATTATCCGTCTCAGCCGTGCAACCTACCGCAAGATGATCCAAAATTTGATTTGGGCAACAGGCTATAACGTTGTCGCCATTCCATTGGCAATGGGTATTCTTGCTCCTGTCGGTATCACACTAGATCCAGCGATTGGTGCGGTGTTTATGGCGGTCAGCACGGTGGTGGTCTCGATCAACGCACAGTTGATGCGTGGCCTAGATTTGACGAAAGCCTAATTTTCAAACAGGGCGAAATCATTATTGTTTCGCCCTCCCCTTTATTTTTGGAGAATAAATGCGTTTACAAGTCGTTCTATTTGTTACTTTTATTGTGTTGCTTGGTAGTGCTTGTTCTTCGAATTCAACACCAGCACCTTTATCGATCCAGCCAACAGACTCGCCAGAGCGTATTGCTGAAATTGCTGCTAGTCCAAGTTTGCAAATAGGTGAGCAGGTTTATATGCGCCAATGCGCTCATTGTCATGGTTACGGTGGTGAAGGACAACCACCATCATCGACACGAAATACCTTGAGTTTAGGCATGAATACAGTTCCGCCTCACAATGCCACTGGTCATACTTGGCAGCATCCCGATCAACTTTTATTGGAGGTTGTTAATGCCGGAATTCAAAACCCACTGGATCATTTCCCAATGCCAAGTTTTGAAGGCAAATTGCCCGATGAAGAGATCACTGCTGTTATCGAATATATCAAACTTTGGTGGACGGATGACCAGCGCGATAGTCAGCAACTCCTGACAGAACGTCGAGCAGAAACCGAAGCGAGGCTAGATTAGTAAAGACATCTGACACGCCATTTGGCGCGTATTGTATATGACTGCAAATCTCGATACTTTTAATCCATCAACAAATACAAAATAACGCTAAGAAGTCTTAATTTTGCGGACAACTCTTTACGAGTTCTCAAAAGAATGCTTCATGACGTGCCGACAGCTAAATTATCGCCTACTTTAGATTGTCGGTGTCGTCGTAATTCTGATTGGACTTGCCGTGCCAATGGCAGCTTACCTAATCAGATCGAATTCCATTCAAATCCAAGTGGCAGCACAACTCATCCAATTCCCGCATATTCAAAGGCTAGGATTTTCGTCAGATGGCAGCAGCCGATAATGCGGGTGCAGATGAAAATGGGTCATTGGAGCAATCATCTAATCGCCTCACTATACGCCATTTGGCGCATCTCCTTACGTCCGCACTGATTTATCCTTACCCTGTGAGATAAAAGTATTGGGAGAATAAGATGGCAGAAACAAATATCCAACAGATTGAATTGCCGATTACAGGCATGACCTGTGCAGGTTGTGTTCGTAACGTTGAGCGTGCGCTGAAAAAAACCGAAGGTGTTGACGAAGCCTCTGTCAACCTTGCCACAGAACGGGCGAGTGTTCAATATGATCCCAGTAAGGTCAATATTAATCACATAATTCAACAGGTGAATGGTGCAGGGTATGGCGTGGCAACCGGTTCTATCGAACTCCCGATTACGGGCATGACCTGTGCAAGCTGCGTTCGCAATGTGGAACGTGCTATTCAGAAGCAGCCGGGTATCTTGTCGGTGAATGTTAATCTTGCAACTGAGAAGGCCGCAGTAAGCTATCTGCCGGGCGCAATACGGCGTGGCGATTTGGTAAAAGCCGTTGAGTCGGCGGGATACGGAGTTATCGATCTCTCGAACACTGAAATGCCTGAAGATGCTGAAAGGACTGCGCGTCAGGAGGAAATTGACCGTCAGCGTCGCATGGTGCTAATCGGCGCTGTGTTCACAATCCCGTTATTCCTGCTCAGCATGGCACGTGACCTCTACATGAGTAGTTTTGCAGGTATGGATATGAGTGGGATGATCCAATCGGGTGCCATGGCTGGCCCCACACCGGCACTCAATTGGCTGTTGTGGGCAGGGTGGCCGTTTGTCTTCTTTCTGTTTGCAACCCCTGTTCAAGTAATTGTTGGACGGCAGTATATGGTCGGCGCGTATAAAGCGGCACGCAACAGTTCTGCCAATATGGACACACTGATTGCGATGGGGTCATTGGCAGCGTATATCTACAGCCTCGTCGTGTTGATGGGTATTATGTTTGGCTTTGCCAATTCAGTGGGCAATCATGTTTACTTTGAGACGGCAGCCGTCATTTTAACGCTGATTACACTTGGCAAACTGCTGGAAGCCCGTGCTAAAGGACGCACCAGTGAGGCGATCAAGAAATTGATGGGTCTTGCGCCCAAAGTCGCGACCCTGCTCCGCGATGGTCAGGAAATTGAAGTCGCAGTAGATGATGTAATGGCCGGCGATCTGCTCATCGTGCGCCCCGGCGAACGTATCCCAGTAGATGGGATTGTGATTGAAGGGCGTTCGGCGATAGATGAGTCCATGCTGACGGGTGAAAGTCTACCAGTCAACAAAGAAAGGGGCAGCGAAGTCATTGGCGCGACGATCAACAAACAGGGTCGGCTGGTGATTGAGGCGCAAAAAGTGGGCGCTCAGACCGCTTTGGCACAAATTGTACGACTGGTCGAACAAGCTCAGGGTTCGAAAGCACCGATTCAGCGTATTGCCGATCAAGTTTCCGGCATATTTGTACCCGTGGTACTTATACTGGCCGCACTGACCTTCCTCGGTTGGATGGTTATCGGTCAGGTCGGATTCACAGCCGCGATGGTCAATGCAGTCGCCGTGCTGGTGATCGCCTGCCCGTGCGCTCTAGGTCTAGCAACTCCTACCGCCATTATGGTCGGTACCGGGCGTGGCGCAGAAATGGGGGTTCTGTTTAAGAACAGTGAGGCGCTGGAGAATGCCAAGCGGGTGCAGGTGGTCGCACTAGATAAAACAGGCACAATCACACGCGGCGAACCAAGTGTAACCGACATTGTTCCGCTCAAGAATCTGGATACGGTTGAACTACTGCGGCTTGCGGCGGTTGCTGAGCGTGGCAGCGAGCATCCACTGGGTCAGGCTGTGGTGAAGGCTGCACAGGAACACGGTATATCACTGACTCAGCCGCAGTCATTTGAAGCGGAGTCAGGACGTGGCATTCGGGCGGTGGTCGATGGAAAGATCATACTCGTCGGCAGTCCACGTTTTATACGTGAACAGGGCTATGAATTACATGCGATACAATCCCAGATAGAAGCCCTCCAAAGCAAAGCGCGGACGGTGGTATTAGTGCTAATTGATGATGTGCTGAGCGGTCTCATTGGCATTGCGGATACGGTAAAAGAAGGGTCACGTGAGGCGGTTGCTTCACTGCGAGCCTTGGGGCTTGAAGTGGTGATGGTCACAGGTGACAATGAGCGAACCGCGCAGGCGATTGCCGGTGAAGTGGGTATCGAGCGTGTCTTGGCTGATGTGTTGCCCGATCAAAAGGTTGCGGCAGTCAAACAGTTACAGTTAGAAGGCAAACGCACGGCAATGGTCGGTGATGGGATTAACGACGCTCCAGCATTGGCGCAAGCGGATGTTGGTATTGCTATTGGCACAGGCACAGATATTGCGATGGAAGCCTCTGATGTCACACTGGTAAGCGGCGACCTGCGTGGTGTTGCACGGGCTGTCAGTCTCAGCCGGGCCACAATGCGGACAATCTACCAGAACCTGTTCTGGGCGTTCGTCTACAACATCATCCTTATTCCGGTAGCGATGGCGGGAGCACTTGTCCCGATGTTAGCTGCTGCGGCTATGGCTTTTTCTTCTGTCTTCGTTGTAAGCAACAGTCTCCGCTTGCGTGGTCTACTCCTTCCAAATATGGAGGGGATTTCACCTGATAAAGCACTTTCGATGGCGACAACTACCAAAGCAAAAGCTGCTTAGATCGTCACCTGATGAATTAATAAGGGGCGAGCTTAGTTGACTCGCCTCTCGCTATAAATCATAAATTACCGATTTTCGCTAAATTCCTACTGTCACCTGCGGATATTCCATGCTGATCAGCATCTGTTCGAACATATCCCGCGATACACAGTCACATTTCATTCTACTGTGACAATCTGTGTGGGATAGTTCATGTGATTTCAATGAAACAACCATGAAATGCAAGTCATTTGTGAGTTCAGGATGGAAAACGGTTGGTAGCGTATGTCCTTAAGAACATGTTCTAGTGCTATAACCCCACATGCACTGACATCCTCATCTTCGCTTGTTCTGGAGTGATGAGATCCATAATAATGCTGCCCTTTAGTATTCGTGCAACCCACGCTCAAGCAAAATTATCAATATAGTGCCAAGCTTTACAGCATTATTGGGGAATAGAGTCGCCAAATACACTTTGTTAGTAGTCATTAACCGCTATTTACTCACGCAAAAAAATCCCGTCTATCATTTGAAGGCGGGATTTCCTTTATTTGAGTGTCTATTGGCTTTTGTAACAGTCCCTTATGATTCGGCTGGCACAGGCGGGTACTCAATCCCGATCAGTGCTTGTTCAATCAAGTCCCATGATGCTGGCGTATTCCATTCTACAGTGACAAGCTGTGCGGGCTTGTTCACATCGACAAACGCAACACCTGTGATTTGCTCAATCTCACCTTTAACGGTGCTGACACAGCCGTTGCAGGTCATATTCGGAACCTTGAAGGTCTTGGTTTCCAAAATGCTTTCTCCTCTTTAACTATTTGATATGCCAACTTTACCATGTTGCCGGAAGTTGAGAATACGCCATTTGGCGGTGTTTTATAGTTATAGTACTGTGTTATTTTAGGGGTTACGTACAGTATTTTGTACAAGGGGGCATTTTAAAATGGCAACGATTGTCACTGAAACAAATCATAGTTTAAAAAGTGATATTGCTAATCTGGCAACAGCCACTACCCAGTTTTTTCGGCGCTACGCAGTACTATTAATTATTGTGTTTGGCATTCTCATCAGACTTCCATTGACCTTTTTGCCCCTTACTTATAGTGTGACCGATACATGGCGACAAGCCGATACCGCTTCTATCGCACATAATTTTATGGACGGCGGCAATATTGTATATCCACAAATCGACTGGGGCGGCAAAGGTCCCGGTTATGTTGAAGCTGAATTTCAATTATTTCCGTTTATTGTTTCGAAATTGTATAAAGTGTTTGGAGAACAAGCTGGGTTGGGTCGATTAGTGTCACTCTTGTTCACAACTGGTGCTTTTGCGTTTTTTTATTTATTAGCTCGTCGATTATCAGGATTAAAAGCTGGGCTATGGGCACTTTTTTTCTTGGTCATATCACCATTGTCTATCCGCTACAGTGTAGCATTTATGCCAGAGGCAACCGTTTTCTTTTTCTATATCACCGCGCTTTATTTTTTCGACAGATGGTTAGAAAAAGAAACTTTATTGTTACTTCTGATGGCGGCTACCAGTACGGCATTAGCGATTCTAGTCAAACCAACTTCAATTCACATAGGTTTGATTTTTTTGTTGTTGCTCCTAAATCGCCATCGTTTAGCAGTCTTGAAGCGATGGGATTTATGGCTGTTCGCTATCAGCACTTTGCTTCCTGGTATTCTGTGGTATTTGCACGCCCGCAATCTTTATCTTGAATATGGGAATACTTTTGGCGTAATTTCAGGCGGTGATAGCAAGTTAGGAAACTTTAGCTATTGGCTGAGCCCCGGCTTTTATCTAAACCTTGCACGTCTCGATTTAAAGTGGATATTTGGAGCGGCAGGAATCATACCATTTTTGATTGGTCTAGGAGTAGTAATTCGTAAACGGCAACAAATGCTTCTGATTTTTGGGATCATTGTAATTCCTATTTATTACATGATTGTGGCACGTTATGCACAAGCGGAATGGGGAATTCAGTATCACATTTATGCATTGCCATATGCAGCAATAGGTGTAGGAATAGGATTAGATTGGTTGTTTAAGCAGCTTAAACACCAGCTCTCAATCCGCTCACTTATCCGCTCACCATATATTTTGTTGGGCATTGCCACGCTTGCTTTTGTAGTGGTAATTTCGATTCAAATTTATCGGAGCGAACTATTAGTTCCCGTAGCACAACCGCTTGCGGAATGCGCCAAATCGGTTGCTTATCTTGTACCTGAAGATTCTCGCATCATAGTAGGCACTGAGTCAGTCGCTAATGAGAATGGCACTCCAAATAACTATCAAGAACCAAACATATTCTTTTACAGTCATCGCTATGGCTGGAGTCTACCTGCTGATTGGTATACTCCTGACAATGTTGAGCAATTTCGACAGGAGGGCGCAGGCTATCTTGTAATGCCGGATGACCACATTGTTCCTGCACTTACGGATTATCTACAAGTAAACACGTCACAGATTGGACCTGGGGTCGAGTCAGGTTGTGGCATATACCAGTTCAAGAAAATTAACTGACTTATCATGGGAAATAGTGGAACTATGCGTGTTATGTTGGCAGAAGACCACAAAATTGTTCGACAAGGTACACGTATGTATCTAGAAAGTATGGGCATTGAAATTGTCGGCGAGGCCACAACTGGCGTTGAAGCCGTTAAACTGGCGCGTGAATTACGACCTGACGTGGTAGTGATGGACATCCATATGCCAGAACTTACTGGGGTTGAGGCGACGCGCCGTATCCGCCATGAAAACGATCAAGTGCGTGTATTGGTACTTACTGCCTATGATGACCCAACCTACGTTCACGCGCTGCTCGATGCAGGCGCTGACGGTTTCGTCTTGAAGACTGCTGAATTTACAGAGTTATTTCGGGCGCTACAAGATGTGGCGGTAGGTCGAACTGCATTCAATGCTGAGATCATGGCAAAAGCAGCTCAATATGGGCAAAGTAACTCGGCACTGATTGAGGGAATGACAGATCGTGAGATCGAAATTCTCAGCCATGCGGCACGCGGCTTGACGAATAAACAGATCGCTAAAGACTTGTTTATCTCCGATAGAACTGTGCAGGGACACCTCCAAAATATTTATCAAAAGCTGCATGTAGCGACACGTACTGAGGCTGTGACTGCTGCGGTGACGCGAGGGCTGATCACTTTAAGCGAGGGAGGACAAAATTGAACGACTGGCTGCACGTTTTTATCACAATTTTAACTCTGCTGCTCGTAACCAATATTTGGCTCATTTATCGGGTCCTAAATCCTTTACAGCGTTTGGCTTCACAGACGATAGATGTTGCTCAAGGCAATCTGGCGGCGTTTAATCAACATTGTGGTGGTATACCAGAAATTGGCATTTTAAGACGGACAATGGCGAGTATGGCGGGACACGTCCGCCGGACGCATGAAGATGAGACACATTATCGCTATGCACTGACTGATGGTCAAGAAGCCGAGCGCGCCCGTATTGCTCACGAACTCCACGATGATACAGTGCAGGCGCTTGTCGCAATCGCCCAGAGTATCGATCTCGCCTCCGGTTGGATTCAGAAAGACCCTGAACGTGCGGCGACTATGCTTAAAATGGCACGAACCCATGCGGTGGAAAGTATCGAGGGATTGCGTCGCCTGATCGCGGATTTACGTCCACCAGCATTAGAAGAACTAGGCCTTATACCTGCACTTAAAATGCTTACCGAGAATAAGCCGGACTTAGGCGTTTCTGTCAAAGTGATCGGAAACGAACGTCGATTAGATGAGGAGCGAGAACTTACGCTCTTTCGGGCATCTCAGGAAGCCTTGCGTAATGCTCAACGCCATGGATATGCCAAAAACATTTTGATCATTACTGAGTATCAGCCTGACGAGATTCGCCTTACTGTAAGCGATGATGGCATTGGTTTTCTGGTTCCTGATTGTGTCGATTGTATGGCGAAACAAGGTCATTTTGGGTTGGTCGGTATTCACGAGCGTGTTCAACACCTAGGTGGCACGGTGCGGATTTCCAGCAAACCTGAGCGCGGCACGGAACTTTTTGTCACGCTGCCGCTATCTTCCGCCAGTCAACCAACTGAAACCGTGCGCGATCCCGTTTGTGGCGCTTTGATTGCACCACAGCAAGCCTATGGTAGTGTGGAATTACAAGGACAACACTATTATTTTTGCTGTCCGGTTTGCCAAGGCGCATTCCAGAAAAACCCTTCGGTTTATGTCGCAACTACCAATCAACATCTGTTGCAGAATAACTAAAGCTCTAGCAATCCGACCATGCCATCCATAAACGGCGTATGCCCTCTTCTAAAATCGGCGGTGTGTAGCTACTAAAGTTTAGTCGCAGGTGATACGGCCAACTTGCGTTTGGCGAAAAGCTTGCTCCAATTGCAAAATCTACACCTAATTCGGTTGCTTTTCGCAAGAGATCAAGCGCAGTTGGACCGGTGGACGGAATTTCAACCCAGATGTACAGACCCCCCAGCGGCGTTGTCCATGTCCACTTGCCACTAGCATAGTGCTTGAGGGCCGTTAGTAACGCATCGCGACGATGTTTACAGGCGTGTCGAACAACTTCTAGATGGGCATTAAGTTGTCCGCTGCGGAGGAATTCGGTCATAGCACGCTGATTAAGTCCCGGTGTACACACATCAGCGGCTTGTTTCACTCGGCTTATGCGAGGATATAACTGTAAATTGGTGATGAGATAGCCGATGCGCGTACCGGGTACCACTGTCTTTGAAAAACCGCTGGCATATAAAACCATTCCAGTTTCGTCTAAAGCCCGAAGCGATGGCAATCCCACATCCTCATAATCAAAGCCATCGTAAACACCATCTTCCAGTATGGGCAGATGATAAGTCGCTGCAAAGGCCAGTAATTGCCGCCGCTGCTGCATGGATAAGACTGCGCCTGTTGGATTGAGAAAGGTCGTCATCAGGTAGAAAAGATGAGGGTGTCGTTCACGAATAATTGCTTCAAGGCGGGTCAAATCTATACCTTGATCCGACCAAGGAATGGTGATTAATTCCAGATTACGAGTGCGAGCGATCTCAATCAAACCAATATAGGTTGGGTCAGTAGTTAATAAAATACCATTAGGGGGAACCAGCGATTGTACAGCTAGATCAATGGCCTGCTGGCAACCGCCGGTAACTAACACTTGATCTGTCTTGACATTCATACCACGTGAATGAAGATGGTCAGCAATTGCCCGTCGCAACGGTTTATAACCTTCAGTTGGTTCATAGCCAAGTGCAGCCCCAGCATCACGATCCAGAACCGCATTTAATGCACGTCGCATAGCTTCAACTGGCATGAAATCTACAGGTAAACTACCGACACTTAAACTGATCAGCGACGGAAAATCTTGATTATCCGATAGATTGGACGCAGGAGATGGCATAAAGTCACCATCACTTAACATCCATTCTTCATAAAGGATCGGCAGTTTATCAACTACAAACAGTCCTCGCCGTTCACGGCTGACAATCAATCCCGCGCTTTCGAGAGCGTTGTAAGAATTCACCACACTGGTACGGCTGATGTCTAATTCATTTGCCAGTGCACGACTCGCAGGAAGCCGTTTTCCGGCTTTCATTGCTCCACTTAGAATCTGCTCCCTAAAGTGATTGAAAAGCTGGTGATACAGCGCTTCAGGCGCATCACGGTTGAGCGTAATCATAGCGCTCGATCATTTTCAGAAAACGACGATGAAAACCTAAATCGTCGGTCAGTTCAGGGTGGAAAGAGGTCGCCAGCAAATGCCCTTGTTGAGCTGCCACAATGCCTCCATCCTCCAACGTGGCAAGTATATCGACTCCCGCTCTAACGGATACAATGAGTGGCGCACGGATGAATACAGCAGCATAGCTGTCACCCTCAATATCTAGCGTCGTTATAAAGCTATTGATTTGCCGTCCAAAGGCGTTGCGCTGCACTGTAATATCCATTACGCCCAGATGCGCTTCTTGACCCACAATTTCCTTTGCCAGCATGATTGCTCCAGCACAGGTTCCCCAAGTTGGATATTTTTGTGAGAACATCCGCAAAGGTTCCATCAAATTATACATATCGGCTAATTTTCGAAGTGTTGTACTTTCCCCGCCGGGGATAATCAACCCATCCAAACCGTTGAGATGCTGCGGAAGCCGTACTTCGACGGCCTCTGCGCCAATCCCTTGTATCGCCTTTTTATGCTCCGCGAAATCGCCTTGGAGTGCCAGTACACCGATTCGTCTCACCATCCACGCCCTGCCATACGTTGTGAGTCCGGCAAACTGCTCACATTAATCCCCACCATTGCCTCACCCAGATTACGACTGGCTTCCACCAATAGCGCCGGATCGTTAAAGTGGGTAGTAGCATGTACGATAGCTGCCGCACGTTTTGCTGGATCACCACTTTTGAAAATACCACTGCCCACAAACACACCATCTACACCTAGCTGCATCATTAAAGCCGCATCTGCTGGGGTAGCGACACCACCCGCCGCGAAATTCACCACGGGTAAGCGACCGAGTTGAGCGGTTTCGACTACCAAAGCATAAGGCGCACCAATTTCTTTTGCAAATGTGAACAATTCATCTTCATCCATGCTGGTCAAGCGGCGAATCTCAGAGTGTACTTGGCGGGCATGACGAACCGCCTCGACCACATCGCCTGTTCCCGCTTCGCCCTTGGTTCGGATCATGGCAGCACCTTCACTAATGCGGCGGAGAGCCTCACCTAGATTGCGGCAACCGCATACAAAGGGCACTTTGAATTTATGCTTGTTGACGTGGTTGGCCTCATCAGCCGGAGTCAAGACTTCGCTTTCGTCAATATAATCGATACCTAAGGCTTCCAGAATTTGTGCCTCGACGATATGACCGATGCGGCACTTCGCCATCACCGGAATTGAGACGGCGCTCATAATGCTCTCAATCATATCGGGATCGCTCATTCGCGCGACACCTCCTTGAGCGCGAATGTCAGCGGGCACTCGCTCCAATGCCATAACTGCACACGCCCCCGCGTCTTCAGCAATTTTAGCTTGCTCTGGCGTAACAACATCCATAATCACGCCGCCCTTAAGCATTTGCGCTAAACCACGCTTTAGCAAATGTGCTTGTTCCAGTGTGTCGGCGGTTTTTATCTTTTTATCTGCTAACAGTTCCCCATTGCTTTTACTCATGATTACCTCTTTCTATAGAACTTTATCTATGATATGTGATCGCATTGTAAGGACTATTTTTTTATGGTGGTAAGGCCAGAAGATGCCAGAAATTGGCTGTGGAAGTCAAAAACTTTTTTCCATGCAAATGTAGGACTTTGGTTCTATTTTACATTTTGGATAACAGTGTATCTTCTAAAATTACATCTTCTTTGAACTGATGCAGACATGTTGAATAACAAAACCGCACGCAGTTGGGTATCCAAACATGGCAGTGCCGCTTTGCGCAAAAGGCTTTACTTTCTCGCGTAGGCTGCCAAGCTGCATAATCCCCAACTGCATCATTTCGCTCATCGGTTGCGCGATGCTGTCAAAGTTAATATGAAGGTTGTGGTTGCGATTATACCTAAATTGTTGGTATGGTTAAACATATCGTGTTGAATTCGAGACCTGAGCAAATATCCTTAACATACTACTTAGAAACTATGACTATCACTAAAGCTGAATGTTAATTTTAGCGCATCATCTAATAATTTTAGTGATGGATAAACTCAGCATATTTCCCCGTGATATACGCCATGCCATTCCCGCAGGCATAATCATCTTTTTCAGACTTTGACCAGAATGTCCATTTCTCTGCCAATGCACGAATGAGATAGCCCGCTGGGTTTGTACAATTTTGCTCGTTGATATGCCTAACGACCTCGGCTATACGCCTATGTCCATGCTTTTGGATCAATGCTGTTGCTCTCAAGTAACTGATGCCGAACTTTCCGAGTGACTGACACATTTCTTCTTCGATTTGAAAATTATTATCCACAACAGTAGCAGAATTAGTGTTGTGTTGTTTATCCTGATGGTTATCTTGTTGGGTTGTTTGGGAGTAAGAGTCTGTTATGGATTGGGCGGTTTCAGCCGAATTCATTGGTTCATTATCGCTTAGTTCATCGGTCTGATGTAGCTTGTTGGATTGGTCAGAAGAAGCCTCATCTGATGGGCGATTTTGACCATCCTCATTGGCTGATTCTGGACACATCCAGTTTTGTATTTGCAAGTGCATCACGTCCAAGAACGCAGCTAGCTTTTTGATGAGAACACTTTCATCCAAACGGTAGTGGACAGTGGGTGTGCCGTTGGCTTTCATGATTGTCCGCTCGATGCCAATCGATGCAAGCACGCCTTTATTGTGTACCCGCTTCACTTGTGCTTGTGATAAGTTGCATTCCGCGTTCCAGTCCCGCCATGACTTGTAAACCCAGCCGCCTAGCTTCTTGGCTTTTGGAAACCAGTGTAAGAGTCGAATGGCCATCTGGCCAGCGTTTTGATCACCCAGCACTTTTGCAATGAGTGATGAAACGGTTCGAATGTCAGAACGATTGAGCTGCCGAACTAAGTTGTGCAGGCGTGCGAGTAGATCCGGTTGGCGATCAAGTGTGCCAGCCGCAGTGTAGCCATTCATGTGTGCCTCCAAGCAAAGCTGAATAGAAGTCAGGTACAAGAAACAGGACTGAAGGGGGGTTATTCAGTTGCAGGGGAGCGGGGACTGTGCTACATTGGAGTTACCACACTGCCAATGTATCAGTTACTCCGTCACCCACCTGCACATTTTCGTCGGTGGGTTTTGTTTTCTAAGGCGGCGCTCGAATATTTCTCACGGGTTCCCCTCAAAATGTTGACACGTGTCAATATTTTTTCATTTATTGGCTGTCTAGGTATGCTTCTGCTTCATCGAGTAATTTACGCAGATGCTGTAAACGTGCATGAGCTACAGCACGATCACCTTCATGTTCAACAAGAGCTAGCGCAAGGTTATAACCACTGAGATCACTCGTTGGCCGCATTAATCTTGCAAGTTGTCGAACTTGTCGTGGCAAATCAGAAGAGTAGTTATCCCCATCGGAATGGGCGTTATTTATAAGATCAATAATCTGCTTTGCAGACAGATTTAATTGAATAACTTGTCGCACCGTTTCAACTTGATCGTCAGGAGATAATTCCAATAGATGACGGAGTCGTCCCTCGTCAAGATTGTGTCGATCAGCTAACTCCATAGCTTCATCACATAATCTAAGCAGGGATTTATGGCGACTGAACATGGCCGACCCAATGCCACCCATTGCTGACAGGATTTCTCCTGTGTGTTCGCGTTTTCCTCTCAAAGTAAGCTCGAGTGCTTGCCGATAAAAGTCATAAGTGACTGCTCCATTTGGGATTTCGCAACCATGCACATAGAGCAGCAGGAGTGCCGCCTGCCGCGCCATCGCGATTGCCGAAAGTCCAGTACGAGCAGTATTCTCTTTGGCTTGCCGGAAAGCAGATGCTCGGTTACTGGAGATAATGATGCAGGGGATCATGCCGTCACTTTCATAGCCAGGGATGAAATCCCTCAGCAGCCATGTCGCCCAGTACCGCCGCTCACCCGTCTCAATCCGGTACAGGCGCGTCACACCTTGAGTGGCATCCACCACCGTCAGTGGATTGACCTGACCATCATCACGGATCGTCACCGCGAGATTGACTAGATCACGAACAAGCTGCTCCTCGGGTGACAAAGTTAGACCATCACCTTCACTCTCACCATCGGCATTGCCGAGCAAGTCCAGCACGTTACTAAATGGGCGTCCATGTTGTCGCGCGGCGAGCTGTGCTGTCTGGATCAGTTCGCGCAGCGCTTGTGTCGGGGTCATCCGATTGGAGTGGAAGGCTTGATAGAGCCGCTCAGGCAGTACTCGTCGTGGCTGTACTGGATCGGGTCGTACCATCTCCAGCAAGATCCGCTCGACCCGCAGGCTGTTGTCGATACCAACGTCAAAATCCATTCCACCCAGCATGTCCGCCGTGATCGTGTCCAGTAAACCGGTATTTGCTTGCCGTCGTTTGCTGTTCATGAGGCCGCCACTTTCGGCTCTGTGATCTGCCGCACGAGCCTGCTGATCATCTGGGCATAGGCTTTGCTGGCCGAGGCTTTCGGATCGTAGTTGAACACACTCAAATGGTGATGGTGGGAATACGAAACCGCTTCATTCGCAGGGATTACGCCACACACCAGTTGTCCGAGAACACTATGTGATTTGAGTTCATCAAGTAGCTGCTTGTGTCCTTTGACGCGGGTATCCATCTTGGTGACAAGGATGCCGTTGATACGCAGATGCGGATGCCGCCAACCTTCTCGAATGTCATTGATCTTTGAGATCACCGACAACAATCCGACCGTTTCCAAGTAGCGCGGTTCCACCGGCACAATCGCGTCCGTCGCTGCCAGCAAACCCATCTCCGTCATCAGTGAGAACGACGGTCGGGTGTCAATCACGATGGCGGCATAATGGCTGGCGATTCGACTGAGCGGCTCGGTCAGCCGGTACGGCGCACCGGCCACACCCATCAATTCGCGTTCAGCGCCTTCCAGCATCGGCGATGCAGGCAGCACGTGCAGATCGGCATCCCATGTACTCTGGACAAGGCAGTTTGCCAGTACATTCGGCGCATCCTTGCGATCCGCCATTAGCACCGTGTACAAACTGTTGTCTGCACCATAGTCTTTGTGGCCAGTCGTCACCAGCGACGCATGAGCTTGGCTGTCGGTATCCACCAGCAGCACCCGACAGTTGACTGCACCGGATCGTCGCAGTAATCCGACAAGCCCATAGGCGATGTTAGTGGCCGACGTCGACTTGCCGACTCCACCTTTATGATTGGTCAGGACAAAAACACGTGTCATCTTTCAGTTCCTCCGTTAATCGAATAAAACGACCCGAACCGCCTTAGAAACCAGACCCTTCTAAGCCATGCTAGACTGATGACTGGAAGTGCCGTGTGCCTCCGTTGCGGTACTTCAAGGTGGTTGGGGGAGGGCAGACTCTCCCCAGTCACCGTAAAGCTCAAACTAGGTTTTTTTCGAGAGGAATGTCAGTGAGTCGCGTTGGGGAAACGCTAATTGCTGGAAAAAAGCACCCGTTTTTCCCTCAGAAGAAGGTTCGACTTGGTTCCAACTGGGGTCACATAAACAAAAAGCGATTCGATGGGATCGCTTTTTTGTTGCCTAGCGGTGTTCGAACCTAATTAGGTTGACTCGCGGACAATCAAATTCCAATCACTCGCAACAAATCGTCCCGGCCCACTCACTTGCCCATCAATCCGTTCAAAGAGTAAGCTAATCAACTGCCGTCCGATTTTGGGCAGGTCGCGTCCAATCGTGGTGAGGCTGGGTGAAATAATGGTGGCTTCGGGAATATCATCGTAGCCGACGATACTGAAATCTTCAGGCACTTTGTAGCCATTGGCCTGTGCCGCCAAGATCGCACCAATCGCCATTAAAGAATTCGCCGCAAAGATAGCGGTTGGTGGATTTTCTTGAACGACAAAGTTTTGCATGGCTTGCCGCCCACCTTCAAGCGTGAACTCGCCCTGTTGAACAAATCCCGGTTCAATCGCGAGGTTAAATTCGCCCATCGCCC
Organism: Chloroflexota bacterium; assembly: GCA_020161935.1. GTDB lineage: Bacteria > Chloroflexota > Anaerolineae > Aggregatilineales > Phototrophicaceae > CFX2. The sequence continues at coordinate 168,297 of JAIUNI010000004.1, read as the reverse complement.
GTTGATAACCTCGAAACCGGGATGGACCGGGCGGCATATCGTGTAACGTATTGATAAAGCCGATACGCCGGTGCCCTTTTTCCTCGATCAGCCATTTAATCATTTGATAAGTTGCCGGCTCGCTGGTTCCCCCGATGACATCCACATCAGGGTGATTCACCTGTGCGCCTAAAGCAACAATTGGGACATGACTGCGCTGGACAAATTGATCAATGTCATGGGTTGTTAGGCAGTGGGGAGCCATGATAATACCGTCAACCGGACGGCGCAGAACGGTGTTCAAAAAGCGCAGCTCATGCTCGTAAATATGATCGCTGTTGGAGATCAGTACGTCATAGTTACGCTTATCCGAAACATCTTGTACCGCACGAACAATCGGATGATAAAACGCATTCGAAATGTCACCGATCATCACAGCAATCATCTGGCTACGCTGGGTACGCAAACTGCGTGCGATCATATTGGGTTGGTAGCCCAATTCTTGAACCGCATCCAAAATCTTTTGACGGGTTATTTCACTAATCGGAATGGTTGTTGAATTCTGATTTAAAACTCTTGAAACAGTGCTGTGTGAAACGCCTGCTAATCTTGCTACATCTTGAATGGTCGGCATGTTCGAGTTGGGGCGCGATTTTTGATTTGCCATACAATTGTGCCTGAACGATTTAGGGAATCATTACACAATGATCTTCATTACGCTATTCAAATGATTCTTACATGGGAGGAGATGTAATTCAAGCGGCATTCAAAAGGGCTGGGGCGGAATGCTGACTACATCCCGCCTACTCAGCAAACAGATTAATGATGGTCGATTTTTATTGGGCAGCCCGCCAATATTTGCTGTTGTCTTTGTTGATGACGACGACACCGGTATCAACATTGGGTGGGAGGGGTGAAATGCCCGCCGCTTTCCAGTCCGAAACGGATAGAATTTTCGAGTTTGCCACCATATACAGGTTGAGCATTCCCCAAAAACCCATCTGCCAAGTACCCTGTGCCAAAGTCGCGCCGAGTTCACCGCGATCAATCAAATCGAGTGTACCTTCGTCATAGTCAAAACCGATATGATGAACTTGATCGCTCAAACCAGCTTCCCGCAGCGCTTGAGCCGAACCGACCGCTGCCGAAGCATTGGTGCTGAACACACCCTTGATGTCCGGTTCTGCTTGCAAGAGTGCCGACAACCCCGTTGCCGCACCCTCGGATGTGTTCTGATTATCAACAATAAACTGGTCACCGCTGACAACATCAGGGAATTCGGCTGCAAGCGTGTCGATGAAACCCGCAGTACGCTGTCCGAGGTTATTCTGCGAAGGAACGGTAATGACGGCTGCTTTACCCGCCTGAACCAGCGGCCCGATGTAGCGTGCGGCTATTTTCCCCGCGTAATAGTTGCCCGTGCCTAAGAAGGCATAACGCTTACTCATTGGCGAGTCGGCATCAAAGGTGACCAGCGGTATCCCCACGTCGATAGCCGAATCAATGGTAGGTTGCAGACCATCGGCTTGCATGACTGTTAGCAGAATACCTGCCGGTTGTTGTGCAATCGTTTCCTCAAGCACACGCACTTCCGCAGTGAGGTCGTAATCTGGAGTACCGGTATAGGTGGCTTCAACGCCTAAAAACGCGGCGGCATCTTGCATCCCACGAAAGGCATCCTTCCAATAATCAATCCCCGACAAAAATGAGACCATCGTATAGGTCTGGTTGTCCTGTGCGCGGCCCAAGATGATGCCCTGAGAGGCAAGCACCCCGGCAGCGGCGACGAAGCTGGACTTTTTAAGAAAATCGCGTCTATTCACTTTTAACCCTTTCACATAAAAATACTGAAGTTTTTCAAAAGTGCGTATCGAGGCTTTTAGACGGTTTTCTTGCCCCTCGAACGCCCTTGCCAACGCTGGCTGAAGGTATCGAACCCTACGGCCAGAAGCAGCACAACACCCATCGCAAGCTGCTGCCAGTAAACCGGCACACGCAGCAGAATCATGCCGTTATTGATGAACCCCACGAAAATTAAACCGAGCAAGCCGCCGATGACGGTGCCTTTGCCACCCCGTAGGCTGCACCCGCCAATGATGCATGCGGCGATGATGCGGAGTTCTTCACCGGAACCTGCCCCGGGATCAGCAACGGTAAAGCGCGAAACCGATAACACGCCGGCCAAGGCGGCTAACATCGCGGACAAGACATATACACCCAGCTTCACGCGGTCAACATTGATGCCAGATAGACGTGCGGCTTCTTCGTTACCGCCCACGTAATAGATTTGACGAAAGGCCGAAGAACGCCGCATGAGAATGTCGCCGATCAAGATCGTGATGAGGGCGATGAGGATCAGATTGGGTATGCCGAGGATTTTCCCCTGCCCGTAAATCAAGAAATCCGTAGGCAGTTGGGCGAGCGGGCTGCCTTCTGTAATGGCGAGACTCACCCCACGGGCGATGCCTAACATGCCTAAGGTCGTAATGAACGGGTTGATCTGCACTTTTGTGATTAATAGACCGTTAATCAGTCCAGCCAGAATGCCACTGCCAACCCCGCACAGCATGGCTAGCGGAATGGGCAAATCGGCGCGGAGGGCAACGGCTGCGGCGACTCCGCCCATCGCAAATACCGAACCCACTGATAGATCGAACCCACCGGAAACAAGGGCTGCCGTCATGCCAAAAACGATAATTGCTGATGTCGCAAAGCCGAGGCTAATGGCGTTTAAATTCGGGGTGGTGAAAAAGCGACCTGTAATCAAATGGAGCGCAGCGCCAATAACGATAATGAGCAGAATGAGCGCCAACTCACGCACTTGCAACAAACGGGTGAGTAAGTTCGGTGTTTTGATCGTGTCATCCCGATTGGATGCTTGATGCAAAGCAGTTGCGTCGTCCATAGAGTCTTTACTCACTTTTTTGACCACTAGCCGCACGGATAATATTTTCTTCGGTCGCATCGGCAGCAGAAAACTCAGCCGCAATGACACCCTCATGCATGACCAAAATGCGGTCGCTCATCCCCAGCACTTCCGGCAATTCGGATGAGATTATGATGATGCCAACGCCGCTATCTGCTAATGCGCGTAATAAGAAGTGGATTTCCTTTTTCGCACCCACGTCAATCCCGCGTGTGGGTTCATCCACAATCAGCAGCTTGGGTTTAATAGACAGCCATTTGGCAACGAGGGCTTTTTGTTGGTTGCCGCCGCTCAACCGCCGTACTTCCTGCTCGATAGACGGGGTACTGATGTTCAAGCGTTTTACATACTGTTCTGCGAGGGTTCGTTCTTTAGGCGGCGCGACAAAACCGCCCATGCTGACTTCCTCAATGACCGCCGCCTCGACGTTCAGTTTGATGCTCATATCGAGAAAAAGACCTGCCGCTTTACGGTCTTCTGGCAAGTACCCGATGCCTAGTTCAATCGCGTCTTTAGGTGATTGAATATTGATGGGAGTACCGTTAAGCACGATCTCACCTTCTGCTTTAGGATCGGCACCAAACAGCGCCCGCGCCAGTTCACTTCGCCCGGAGCCAATCAAACCGGCGAAGGCGAGTACTTCTCCTTCATACAACTCGAAACTGTTGCCTCGCTCCGAATAGGGGAGCCGCAAATCCCGTACGTTCAGTAAGGCTGCACCTGTTTTTTGGCTCTTCGGCGGGTACATCATGCCCAATTCGCGCCCGACCATCATGCGAATGACATGATCCGGTGTGATGTTGCTGACTTTTTCAGTACCAATGTAGCGACCATCTCGGAGGACAGTTACGCGATCCGCTATTGCAAAAATCTCTTTGAGTTTATGGCTGATATAGAGAATGCTAACCCCCTCATCAGCCAGCCGTCGCAGTAAACCCAGCAGCCGGTCGGCTTCACTATCGGTTAGCGCCGAGGTGGGTTCGTCTAGGATGAGGACTTTACAGTTCGAGGACAACGCTTTTGTGATTTCAACAAGCTGTTGATTCGCAATCGATAACGTCTCGACGAGGGCGCGTGGATTGACGTGAACCTGCATTTTTTCGAGTACGTGCTGAGTATCGTGAAAAAGCTGCCGGTAATTCACCATACCCAAGAAGTTTGTGGGGAGGTGTCCCGGAAAAATATTCTCCGCTACCGTCAGCGTGGGGATAACACTGAGTTCTTGGTGAACGATGCCAATCCCCAACATCAACGCTTCACGCGGGTTGGATGGTGAAATCGACCGTCCATCCAGATAGATTTCGCCAGAGTCCGCGCTGTAGACCCCAGAGAGTATTTTCATCAGCGTACTTTTACCAGCGCCGTTTTCGCCCATCACGGCATGAATCTCGCCCGTTAAAAGTTCAAGTTGGGCATTATCCAGCGCGAGCGTGCCGGGAAACTGTTTCGAGATATTTTTTGCTTGAAGAGTGGGCTGCATCAATTTATTTTTGGACAAATCAAATATTTAAAGGTCTATGCACACGTGTGCAGTCAATCGTAAAGATTATAGAGTGCATGTAATAGCCCGTCAAGTAATTGGCAAATTTGGGGATGAAACTAAAGATAAGGTCGGTGAAGCTGAGACCGCATATGCCTTAGCGCATCGGGCAGCAGCTTGCCTTTATCAGGTATCTATGCGTTAATCTAAGCACAACCGCCCACTGACAGAAGGGACTTGCAATCATGGCTGCCCCAACCACCTTTGCTGAACATCTTAAATTCATCCAAGCCGCGCGTGGGTTAGAGGCTGGCGGCTATTACGGCCTCGCTAAAGTCATGTGGGCGCTGGCCTACTCAGGAGAAATTAAAGTGTCGAACGCCGCCGGTATTCCCCGTCAAGCGGAGTTGGATACGGCTATCTGGGATATCGTACAAACCCTTCAAGCCAACGAAACCGATCCCGCGATTATCAATGCAATCGAAAAAGGTTGGCAAGCCGTCCGCGAAGACCGGACAATCCCCTTTGCAGACATCCCCAATCTGTACGTCAGCCGCACCAATGGCGATATTTTCATCGGCGAACCGCCGGAAATTACCCCGCACCATGACCATTGGCTTGCCCTGCGGGAATTTAAAGGCGTTTGGTACTTCGAGTCGATGACTCTGGCAGAAGTGTTCAAAGCACTGGAACACAATCCACAGCTTATTAAAGATCAGCTAGAGGGTTTAATTGCCGAGCAGCTTTTGGTCGCGCCTGCTCACGGCGAATGGAATATGCACCAACTGCTTGCCCATATCCTGATGGCTCAAGAACTGCTTACCGAGCGTATCGAGCTGATGTTGGCTGAGGATAACCCGAACCTTGCCAGCCGCGCGGTATGGGCGCAAAAAGATCAGGAAGCGCTGTCAACAGGTGAGGTATTAGAGCGCTATATCGACTTACGCCAACAGCTTGTCGAACGGTTGAAGGCGCTGCCTGCTGCTGATTGGTGGCGCAAGGGCTGGCATGATGAGTTCGGCGCACAAACGGTACTCTCCCAAGCAACCTATTTCACCCGCCACGAGATGTCTCACATGCCGCAGTTCGGCCAAATCCGTAACGCATTAGAGGGGTAAATAAAATAGGGTCTGCCGAAGCAAACCCCATCATTCTGTCAATCAGGATTGTTGTTAGCGTCGCGGCTGTATCTTGCCGGGTGGCAGATTACCGACGACGTTCCCTAAGAACAGTGGATTGCTAATGGCGGTGGCGAAGGCGTTCATGGAAGCCGTTGAACTTTCAATCGGCCACGTCATGCCACCATCTGTATGATTAAACCACACAATCGCTTTAATATTCGGGTTATTGCCGATAACGAGCAGCGCATTTGTTATCCAGTTCGCTTTTGCTGTACCGCCATCACCCGCCTCGACCGAAGCAAATTCAGCGATCATTAAGGGCTTACCGGGTGCTACCGCTGCGATTTCAGCGAGGCTGTTCTTACTATTGGAAACGACTCGCGTATCACCGGCATAAATCTGACCAAAGTTCAACCACGGCATACTCTGGTAGCCTGCCCAGTTGTAACCATCCAGCGCGACCCAATCGACATAGGCATTACCGGGGTAAACTTGTGAAAGTGGCACCGTATTCCATGTGCTGATGTTGGGCGACCACACCCATGTCACGTTATTCGCACCCACACGGGTAAAAATATCGCGTACATGCCGCCACGCCTTGACATAATCAGCGGGGGTATTACCGTTTAGCTGTGAACTCCACGGGAACTGCCAATTTCCATTCATCTCCCAGTTAAAGCGCAGAAAGAAGGGTTTGCCCCATGCTTTCGCGGCGGTTGCCCAATTGGTGATAAACGCATCGAAGTAACCACTGTAAACGTTGGTCAGCTTATACTTGGTTTGGTTCGGGCCACCGGGTGCAAACGCGCCCCAATCCAACATGGGGATCGCTCCGTAGCGGCTCACGTTGTCGAAATACGCGGTTTGAAACTTGAGTGCCGTACCAACGGGATATTCCCACGGCGCACCCCACGCGATAATCGACATATTCTTCTTAGCGTAGCTGTTGATGAAGCGGTTGATACGTCCGCCGGGTTGGAACGCAGCGGCTTCTGGCGGCAGACCATAAAGATGAGCGCCCCAGAGAACATTACCTGCTGCGGCATCGGTTTCATTCGGTGTTAATGTTAAACCCGTGTAGGGCGCGAGTGTGAAAAAGGCGATTGCCAGCAGGACAAAGATCCCTGCTTTACGGTTCATAAGCATTGCACATATCCCTATCGAAATCAGAGGCAAGCTCTCGTATGGATACGCGCAACCTTAAATCAAGCAATAAGACGACTCAATGGTACGATTGTGCTATGTAAGGGCAATTAAGAAATTATTATTTCGTACGATTACAGATTGATGATATGACAGTCAAATAGTCCCAGCGAAAATGAACGAGAAAACACATCGCGGCAGTCAAGCGCAGCCTCAAAACATCCACAAAATGAGCAGTGTTGAGAAAAGGTAAGCGAAGTATACAAGGCTATTTATCTTCGCGTTTATCCGGCGGCAGCCAACCAAACGGCGTATCTTCATCTAGTAACTCGAAGGGGTGTACCTGCCGCTGTTGGGGCAAGCTCTCGTTCGGCAGGACGGGCGCGGCACGGCGGGCTTCGCGGGCGGTATTGCGCTTGCGTAAGTCCGAGGCATAGTAGATCGACTTGGTACGGTTTTTATCGAGGGTAATCCGTGCCACACCACGCGCCAGCATATCAACCGGCATGGGCGCGGCTCGCCCGAACCAGAACCACGACAATATGGGTGTGCTGCCGAGAATAGTCATTAGCACATAGAAAGGGTGACGGGGTTCGCCACGCATATAGGCGACCGGCGCACGGATGACGGTCGAGGATAAGCCGACCCGCGCCATATAAGCCTCGGCTTCGCGTTTGGCCCGCAGGTAATTGCTGTTGACCCACGGCGCACGCACGCTGCTCATCAGTACCATATGCGGCACCCCATCGCTGACGCACATATTGGCAACGTTCCGCGCCGAGAGGAAGTTCAGGCGGTGGTGATCGGAACCCTGCGCCGGATCAGCAACCATGCTGCCGACGGTATGGATGACGCTGGCATGACCCCGCGCCCGACCGCGCAAACTCGCCGGATTCCAGACATCCGCCACCATCCAACGGACGCGCTGCCCCAGCGGGCCGAGCTTATCCTCCGCGCCGGGGCGGACGAGTAACGTGACTTGTGCGCCTTCCGCGAGCAGCGCCGCCGCGATATTATCGCCGAGGAATGTACCACCGCCGGTCACAAGAATGTGCCGATCTTTACCTGCCATCTAAGGTTGTCCTATAAAGGTAGGAATTGAGAGCGTTCATCTTATGATTGTAGCGGAAAGGACAGGCAACTAAAAGGATAAGAGACCCCACCCTAGCCCACATCAGCACGTTCGCAAGCTCACTATGCTGATAGCCGTGGTAACAGGGAGGGGATTATACGGGCGGTTATCTTGATTTGATAGACGTATAGAGGCTATTTATGCTTGCGTGGGTCAACCGCATCCCGCAGGCCGTCACCGATGAGGAAGAAACACAGCACGACGATGATAATCATGACACCCGGCCAAATGATGAGGTGCGTGCCAGTGGTCAGGAACTTGCGCGACTCCGCCAGCATATTACCCCACGACGGCGTGGGCGGGCGCACACCCAAGCCCAAGTAGCTGAGACCGGATTCAATCAGAATGAGCGTACCGGCATCAATCGTCAGCGAGATAATCACCAGCGAGACGACATTCGGGAACAAGTGCTGGACGAAGATACGCAGCGGCGGCGCACCGAGCGCCCGTGCCGCGACCACGAACTCGCGTTCCTTGAGCGAGAGCACCTCACCGCGTACGAGGCGACACGTACCCACCCAACCGAGTAACCCAAGTAAAATGATGAGCACCTCGGCAGTCGGGGCAAAGACCACCGACACGAGTATTAAGAGAAAGATGCTCGGTATGGAGGAAAGCGTACTGATGAACCAGCTCACAATATCATCGACGATGCCGCCGTAGTAACCGGCGAACATGCCCACAATCAGGCCGATGGTGATCGACATGATGCTCGCGCCGTAGGCCACACCCAGCGACACACGCCCGCCATAGAGCAAGCGCACCAACTGGTCGCGCCCCAACTGGTCGGTACCGAGAATATTGTTTTTATACCCCGGCAGCTTGTAGCGGTTGACGACATCGGTACGGTTGCCGTTCAGCTCCAGCACATTTTCGAGCAGGGGCGGCGCAAAAACGCAGGCCAACGTCAGCAAGATCAGCACCGAAAGCGCGAACATGGTCAGCTTGTCGCGCCGGAGGTTTTTGAAGGCTTCGCCCCACAATGAACGCGATGTTTTGGGCAGTTCATTAATTTGGGCAACCGGAAGCGTCGTATCCCCGATGTTATTCACGAATCCCTCTGCCATGATGCCTCTCCTATGAAAGCCGGATGCGCGGGTCGATTAAGCCGTACAAAATATCGCTGAACAATAAGCCAACGATATACATAAACCCGCTTATCACCACGCTGCCCATAATCAAGGGATAGTCGCGCTGCGAAACGGCCTCGATAACCAAACGCCCAAGACCGGGCCAACTGAAGACCTGTTCGATGATGACTGCGCCGCCCAACAACGCGCCAATCGCACCACCCAGCAGGGTGATGATGGGGATGAGAGCGTTACGCGCCACATGGTAGACATTGACGTAGAAATTGCTCAAGCCCTTGGAATAAGCGGTGCGAACGTAATCCTGCCCCAGCACTTCCAGCACTTGAATGCGCGTGTAGCGCGAGACAACCGCGATGATACCCAGCGCCAGCACGAGAACAGGCATAACCATATACGGCAGACTTTCGGCGACGTTAAAGCCAACATCCGGCTTGGTGATGTCGCGCATTCCGCCCATCGGCAGCCAGCCGAGGTTCACGCTGAATACGATAATCAAGATGAGGCCGAGCCAGAAGGCAGGTACGGCGCTGCCAAAAACCGACAGCACCCGCGAAAGCTGGTCGAACCAACTGTTGTGCCAGATAGCGGCCAGCAAACCGATAATCATGCCAACCAAATAACCCATGAGGACAGCCGGTATCGCCAGCAGCAGCGTCGCCGGAATGCGTTCGACGATGATGCTCAATACCGGACGCTTGAGGCCAATGGACTGCCCGAAGTCGCCGCGCAGGACTCCCTGCCGCGTCCCCATGACATCGCCTTCGCCGTCTCCGTCGATGTCGATCTTCCGCCAGTCGTTACCGATTAACCAGTAGAGATACTGCACCAGCGGCGGCTGGTCGAGGCCAAGCTGACGGCGCAGGATCATGGTGGTTTCGGGGTTCGAGTTGGGGTTGAAGGTGATAGTGGTGATGGGATCACCGGGGGTTGCCAACATGAGCATGAACGAGAGCAAGGAGATGCCGAATAACGTTGGGATAGCTTGCAGTAATCGGCGGACGATAAATGTGTTCATACGCGATTGCCTTCACCGGCTTAGAGTTACCGTTGGGAATGAAGTTCTTTTTATTTAAGAACGGTCAGCACTATTTGGGAGCGAGGATTAACCCTTAACACAATGGACGAAATTGTAACGTGCGATATGGTGGCTGGCAACTCAGCCCCCGATCCAATTGGTATAAAGACTATTCCTCGAATCCATAGTGTTGCTGGAATGATTACTGGATTGTTTGCATATTTACTAGCTGCCGTGGCTGAACGTTCAAATTCATGAGCACCGCATCTGAAAAGTGCAAACTATGTCGCTCCTTTCGAAGATACTTACAAATCTCCCCTACAATGAGGTCATATTCGTTAGTGTGGAGGTCAAAAATGCCCATCCTCAAGAATTATCACCAGTTCGACGGCTTGCAGCAGGAAACCGGCGCGATCCATAACGTGCTGGCTTACGGTGGGCAGCCCGCGCCGCACACCGGAAAGCCCCTCAGTGAAGCGCTGCTAATGGGGATCAGCGGTGGGATCGCGGTCGGCTATTTCCTGTTCGAGTATCAGGGGTATCTGCCGCACGTCGCCCTGCTCACCCGCAACACCTTCGACCCGCTGGAGACGCTGTTTGAACGGCTGGCGCTCCCGCGTGAGGTGCTGCAAACCTCCAAACCTAATATCGCGTATGAGAACCTGATCGCTACGCTGGAAAGTGGGCATCCGGCGGTGGTGTGGGCGGATGCGTTCAGCCTGCCGTATAACCTGCTGCCGTCCGACGAGCGGATGTGGGGAACCGTTCCCATCGTGGTTTACGGGGTCGAGGGGGATACGGTTTATATCGCCGACCGTTCACCGCAGCCGCGAACGGTTACGACGGACGAACTGATGACGGCGCGTGGGCGGGTGAAGGATGACAAATCGCGCATCCTCGTGCTGGACGCACCGGATATGGACAAGCTGCCAGCAGCGGTGCTGAAGGGCATCTGGCAGTGCATCAGCCTGTTTACGGATGCGCCACCGAAAGGCAAGCGTACCAACTTCGGCTTCGCAGCGCTGGAACACTGGGCGGATATGCTGGTGAACACCCGCAACAAACACAGTTGGGAACGGTACTTCACACCGGGCAGCCGCCTGTACAACGGGATAGCGGGCGACATCGGGCAGCCGGGGGTGTTCGACTGGATTACGTGGTGGAACGGGAGTGACGGAGCCGAACGCGGGATGTACGCGGACTTCCTCGATGAAGCGGCACTATTGTTAGGGAAGCCTGCCCTTAAAGCCGTGGGCGAGCAGTTCCGGCAGTCAGCAAAAGCGTGGAACGCGCTGGCGGAGGCGGTGCTGCCGGATACTATTCCATTGTTGAAAGAAACCCGTGAACTCAAACAGCGAAACAGGCGTTTAATCAAGCAGGGTATGTCCACGCTTGAGGAACGTAAGGCGATTGTGGCGCGGCTGAAGGCGTTGAAAGCAGCCGCCGCGACCGAGTTCAACCTGAGCGCGGGTGACTATACGGCTTTCCGTGAAACGCTGCGTGACCACATCCTGACGATTGCTGACCTTGAAAAAGCGGCAGTGGCGGCGTTACAAGCGGCGGTTATCTAAGCAGATACTATACACTCATAACATTCGCAAATTTCGCATATTTCCCGCTGAAATGGCAGGCGGGAGTCTCCCGTGTATCCGCTGAAGTGACATTTTGTGGCGGCGGCTGGCTCGGCTGTATCCGCTGAAATGACGCAAATTCAGCGGATTGCTCCCGTGTAACCGCCGCCGACAGACGTTCGGCGGATGCGAGGGAGTCTTTCGCCGAATGTGCAAAATACAGACAAGACATTTTTACCACAAAGGCACAAAGAAAGAATAACAAAACGCAAAGGCGCAAGGAAGCAAAGGTGCAAAGCTATTCATTTAAACCGCCAAGTCGCCATCCACAGGAGGCTTCGCACAGAACGCCAAGAAAAGACAGAGACAGATTAACCACCAAGACACAGAGATATACAAGAGATATGGTGGTGGTTACAAAGTCAGTGGTATGTGTGAAACGGTGGCGCGGACGAGATGTATCTCGTCCCTACACGATGGATTCTGTTGGTGTTAGAGCAATGATTTATCACTTACCATATGACCACTACCAGAGATATTATAGCACAAAAATTCGACTTCGATGGTTCGGATTTTCAAACCTTTGGGATGCGCTTTACCGTCGCGCCGGACGGAGGCGCACGAACAGCAGCGGCGGCATGTCGTAGTTCGCCCAATCGAAGGCGCTTTTGGCGGGTGCATCGGTTTTCAGGGAGGGTTCTTCGATGCGATCCATCACCAAGCCGCTGGCGAAGGCGCTGTTGAGCAGGATGTGTAAGGGGCGATGCCAGTAAAATTGTTTACGCGGTTGGCTGCTGATCGCCAAGCCCATCGTGCGCTCGGCGGAGAGGTAGCGCGAGACTTTGATGGAATAGGTGGGGGTGGAGGCGTAATCCGGCAGTTCGGGCTGCATGGTTATCGCGAGGCCGTTGAAGCAGGGGTGCATGACGGTGAACACAAAGCGACCTTCCGGCTTGAGCAGTTTGGCGACCGCGCGGAACAACGGCTCAATCGCCGGCATATCCATAATGGCGTTGTTGCAGACCACCGCGTCAAAACGCTCGCCTTCACCCGCCAGTGCCAAAAGTGCCGCCTCGTCGGTCGCGTCGGCAACGTGGTAGGTGATGCGGTCGGCGTGGTCAGTGGTGCGGCCTTTCGCCAGTTCGATCAGCTTGGGGCTGAAGTCGGAGGCGATGACCGACGCGCCGAGTTCCAGTAAGCGGCGGCTGAACTGACCGTTGCCACAGGCGACATCCAGCACCCGTTCACCCGCTTGGATGCCTAACATACGCTCGACGGTGGGGGCGATGAGCGTGGTTTGCCAGCCGCCGCCGGAGCCGATACGCGCATCCCACGCCTCGGCGTTCGCATCCCAGATGGCGCGGGATTCGCTGAGGATTTGCTGGTCGTGTTCTTCCATAATTACATTCGCCTCCAAGTTTAGCGTTCGGCCTCAAGGATAAATTCGGCGATTTCGTTGTCGATGACGAGCGAGTTCGCCAAACCGCTGCGAATGGCAATCCACACGGGGAGCGCTTTATATAGGCGGGCGGCGACCACCCACACACGCCCGCGCCCGTTGATGGCTTTCCAGCGCGGGATGGAGATCTGCTTCACTTCCTGATGAACCTCGTCCATCATCTCGTCAATAATCTTGCCCTGTTTGTCAAAGAGGTAGCCGAGGAACGAGCCGCCGATACGGGCGTGCATATCGGGTGTCGCCAGGCGCTGGTACACGCGCCGCAGCCGCGCGAACTCGCCGAAGTCAGCGGTACGGAAGTCGCCTGTGTCCTGCGCCGTTTGGGAACTGCGGCTGGAACGCCCGAGGCCGTTCATGGAGATAAAAGCCGTCCGCAGATTGTCGTGCGCTTGCAGGATGTCATCGGCTTGAGCGTGGCTCTCAAACGGGTAGTAGTGATGGTTGGACTTGGGGAAGCGGTTCGCCAGCAGTTCGCAGATATAGTTCGCGCCGTAGTGGTTGGTCACGGTTTCGCGGAAGCTCATCAACGGAACCCATGTCGTGCCGCGAAATTGGTCAATCGACGGGACAACGATTTCGGCCATCCGCAGCATGGTATAGCCCGAACCGATGCCAATTAAGTTGGCGTATTGGATGGTGTTGAGGACAGCGTTGGCGGCTAAGAAGGCCACAAACTCGGCGCGGATGAGGGTGGCATCGTTCTTATCCTGAATATCAGCCACGATGACCGAGTTTTCGCGGAGATGCGGGTATAACCGCTGAATGCGCTGTTCGTAGTCGGCGTGGCGTGGGACGTGTTCGATGCGGAGGGCGTTGGCGTGTAAGGCGACTTTGAGGAAATCGTACAGGGTTTCAATGTCATAGTTCTTAAAGTCGATCAGCTTCCGCACGCTGTTCAGGTCGAGGTTCTGACGGACGAGCGCGTCAAACAACTGCACGCCGAGGTTGATCTCGCGGCGCTGCTGCCCCTGCGCGTTGGCGGGGATATTGGCACGCCAGACAATGCCCTTATGCTCGGCCTGAACCGACTCGGCAGTATTGTAAGCACCCAAGAACCAATCGACGGATTTGCCGAAGAAACGGGCAATAGCGACCAGCGTTTGAACGTCAGGCAGATACTTGCCGTTGCGCCAATTGCTGACGGTCGCCTCGCTGTGGTTGAGCGCGGCGGCCAGTTCTTTGCCAGTCACGCCCCATTCGTCAATCGCCTGCGTCAGCCGCAGCCCGAAACTCGCAACCGGATCTGGATTCTTCATAGCTCGCCCATCACACCTAATTTAGTCCCACTAAATCCCATTTAGCCCGCATCAATCCACCGCCCCTTATGCTTTAAATCTTACTCCATCGACGTTGAACCCATATGACCGCAGACTATAGATGATGTTTTTTATTGGTTCAATAGGGTCTTCTGGAGCATAAGCATGTCTAATATTGAGCATATTCACGGTCGTCAGGTGCTGGATTCGCGCGGCAATCCGACCGTCGAGGTCGAAGTACGCCTACAGGACGGCGCGTTTGGTCGGGCGATTGTACCCAGCGGGGCATCCACCGGACAGCACGAAGCAGTCGAACTGCGGGATGGCGACAAGCCCTACGGCGGTAAGGGTGTTCAAAAAGCGGTGAATCATGTCAACACCGTGATCGCCGAAGCACTCATCGGTTCGTCGGCGCTGGAGCAGAAGCGCATCGACTCGGTGATGATCGAACTGGATGGCAGCGAGACGAAATCAAACCTCGGTGCGAACGCGATCCTCGGCACGAGTATGGCGGTGGCCCACGCCGCTGCCCAGAGCGTCGGCCTGCCGCTGTATGCTTACCTCGGTGGTACGTACGCCCATGTGCTGCCCGTGCCGATGATGAACATTATGAACGGCGGCAAACATGCCGAAGGCAGCAGTGACTTCCAAGAATTCATGATTATGCCAGTGGGCGCACCGACTTTCGCGGAGGCCGTGCGCTGGGGCGCGGAAATTTACCACACGCTGAAAGGGCTGCTGCACAAGAAGGGCTACCAAACAGCGGTGGGTGATGAAGGCGGTTTCGCTCCTTCGCTCGGCAGCAATCAGGCGGCGCTGGACATCATCATGGAAGCGATTGATAAGGCGGGGTACAAGGCGGGTGAAGATATTTTCATCGCGCTTGATCCGGCATCATCCGAATTCTACGAAGATGGCTTCTACCACCTGCAAAGCGAAGGCAAACGCTATTCACCCGCCGAGATGATCGGTGTGTGGGAGGATTGGTGCAACCGCTACCCGATTATTTCGATTGAAGATGGATTGGCCGAGAATGACTGGGAACACTGGTCGCAGTTGGTGGAACGGCTGGGGAATAAGGTGCAGCTCGTCGGTGATGATCTGCTGGTGACGAATGTGGCCTTCCTGCGGAAAGCGATCCAGCAGCGGGCGGCGACCTCGCTGCTGCTGAAGGTCAACCAGATCGGGACGCTCACCGAGTCCTTCGCGGCGGCGCAGTTGGCACAGCGCCACAATATGTCTGTCGTGACCAGCCACCGCAGCGGTGAAACAGAAGACAACACGGTCGCGGATATTGCCGTCGCGCTGAACAGTGGGCAGGTCAAGACCGGCGCACCCGCCCGCAGCGACCGTACCGCCAAGTACAACCAGCTCATCCGCATCGAGGAACAGTTGGGTTCCAGCGCGGTTTACGCGGGGCGGGCAGCGTTTACCAGTTTGAAGATGGACGTGCGGTAAGCCAGTAAATCCATAGAATATAAAACGGCCCGGCAGGCGCATAACCTATTGAGCCGTTTATTTGACGAGGTAGATACCCGTTTATTTCGGGGGTTCAGGCTCCGGTTGGTCGGGCTTGAGCGACACGCCGGTTCCATTCCGGTCTTCGTTTTCCTCTTTCAGAACAATGACATTGAAGGTTTCGGCGTAGGCATAACCCTGCGCCTTACCCGCTTCACGATCCCACGACTTCACCATATCCACTACATCTTCGCCCAATTGCGACTTGTGACATAACAGCGATTGAATTTTCTGGTCAATGTGCGGGGTAATATCGATCACCGTTGCAGCGTTGTTGGCGAACATCAACCACATTTGCAGCGGGTCGAAGGGTTCCAGCCCTTCCCCCAGCAGTTCGGGGAAAATCGGGCGCGTACCGGCGCTGGGGAACACGGCGTATGCGGCGGCTTCACCGGCGGCGCGGTGGTCAGGGTGGTTGATGTAATAGTTCCCGGCAAAGAACAACGTCGGGTCTTGGATCATCACGCGGTCGGGGCGCAGTTCGCGGATGATGCGGGTGAGATCGCGCCGGAGTTCGAGCGTCGGCTGCAAAATACCATCCTGATAGCCGAGGAAGCGTACATCCTGCACACCGAGGATTTCCGCCGCCGCGCATTGTTCTTCCTGCCGCTGGCGGATGAGCGCATTCAGGTCGGCATCCGGCTTATTGCTGCCTGCCGCGCCATTCGTCACCATGCAGAATGTGACCTTCGCGCCGGCTGCTGTCCACAGCGCGATGGTTCCGGCTGCGCCAAACTCGATGTCATCCGGGTGGGCAGCAATCACCAAAAGATGTTTGGGGGGTAATATAGTCATCTGTGTGAATCACCTGTCTAGGGATACAATTCGCCGTATTGTATCGCTAGGACAGAACATTTGCATCCGTGCCAAACCGCCAATGGTCACATGCCATTAACCTCCTCAAAGCGGATGCGATAGCCGGATATTGCTCCTAAATATATTTGTGCTGCTGTAAAAATGTTCATGTTATACTCAAAATAAGCCTTTCACAATTCCATTGAGAATAGAATGTCCGCACCGGCTTTTACTGTTATCCAAAAATCGGCGCTGCGCCTCTGGATGAGGCTAACCCAACCAGCGCCATCCGTGACAGACCCGCAAGCACGCCAGCAGTCGCGGTTGTTGGCCTCGATGCTGCTTGCCGGTATCGTGGTTATCGGCTTTCAAATCATCCTTTCAATGGTTATTAGCAATAAACTCATTGGCAGCGATGTGTGGCTGGCGTTTAGCACCATGACCTTTGCGGTGGTGTGCGGGGCGTATTTTTTTACACGGCGGGGGCATTACCAGAACGCGACACTAGTGATGCTGGTACTTGCCAACATCGGCATTTACATTCCAGCGATTATGGTTGGTAATATTGCCTCATATAACAGTTTGTTTTACATGTTCGCCGCAACGTTGTTCGGGTGTGTGTTCTTACCGCTACGCACAGCGACAATCATTGCTGTGACTCAGTTGATGATTTTATTCCTTCTACGCGGCAGCTTCCCCAATATCAGCGCGGAAGAAGTGATGACCGGGCCGTTTAGTTTTAATCTTTTCGTGTCTGCCTTTCTGTTAGCATTGTTCTATCATCAACGACGGGTAGCCACAGTACGCAACAGCGAACTTGCCGCCAGTGAAGAACGTTACCGTGTCGTCAGTGAACTCATTTCGGATTACGCCTATTCGCTGGAAGTGGCAGAAGACGGCACGCTGCTGCATGAATGGGTGACGGACGACTCGTTCAAGCGGGCGACCGGCTACCAGCATCATGAGTTGGACAGCGGGCAGAGCGTCAACCTATCACTGTTTTACCCCGAAGACGAGGAACGGCTTCGCGAGGAATTAAAACTCGTCCTCGACAATAAACCCATGAACGTTGAACACCGCATCCGTACCAAAACCGGTGAGGAGCGCTGGGTGCAAATCTACCGCCAGCCGGTTTGGGACGAGCAGCAACAACGGGTGACCCGTTTTTACGGCGTGACGCAGGACATCACAGCGCGTAAACGGGCGGAGCTGGCACTCAAGACCAATGAAGAACGCTACCGGCTGCTGGCAGAAACTATCTCGGATTTTGTCATGCTGTTTGATGTCAGCACGGGACGAACGGTATACATCAGTCCTTCTTATGAAAAGGCGATGGGTTATACACTCGAAGAACTCAACCGGCTCCGCAATGCCGACCGGGTACATCCTGACGATTTAGCCACCGCAGCGGCAGCGATGCGGCAGGTGATCAGCGGTAAACCGGTTGCAGGCGTGCAGTACCGTTCGCGGACGAAGCAGGGCGACTACTTGTGGGTCGAGGTTTATTCGAATCCGATTCGGGATGACCGTGGCAGCGTCGTTCAGATTATTGTTTCCGCACGGGATATTACCGAGCGTAAACAGGTGGAAATGGCGCTCAAGGCCAGCGAAGAACGTTACCGTGTCGTTAGTGAACTGATTTCCGACTACGCTTATTTCTTCCGCATCAACCCCGATGGTTCGCGGAAACGCGAATGGATTACCGACTCGGTTGCGCGGGTGACGGGCTACACATCGGAAGAAATGCCAGAGCAGACGGATGACTTAGCTGATATTTTTTACGATGGCGATCTGGAAGCGGCGAGAGAAGACTTCGCGATGCTGCTGCGCGGTGAGAATTTATCTCGCGAATTCCAGTTACGCACCAAGCAGGGTGAACTGCGCTGGTTGAACATTACACGGCGGCCCGTTTGGAATGATGACCATACGCAGGTGATTGGTTACTATGGTTCGGCGAAGGATATTACCGAGCGTAAACAGGCCGAGTTGGCGCTGCAAGGAAGCGAAGAACGTTACCGGGTGGTCAGTGAACTCACCTCGGATTATGCTTACTTTTTCCGCGTCAATCCTGACGGCACACAGAACCGCGAATGGATTACCGAGTCGGTCGTTAAAGTCACGGGCTATACGGCTGACGAAATGCCGCAAGACCCTGAATCACTTGCCAAAATCTTTTACCCAGATGACCTGCAAAAAGCGGTTGCGGAACTCAAACTCATCAAAGCGGGTGAGATCGTCAACAGCGAGTCGCGGCTGCGGACGAAGGCTGGCGATACACGGTGGCTGGCAATTTCGCGGCAGCCGATTTGGGATGCGGAGCATACCCGTATCGCGGGTTACTACGGTGTGGCGAAAGACATCACCGACCGCAAGACGGCTGAATTAGCCCTACGCAGCAGCGAGCAGCGCTACCGTAAAATATCCGAACTCATTTCGGATTACGCTTTCTATACCCGTATCAATACGGATGGGACGATGGAACGCGAGTGGATTACCGATTCGTTCTTCGGGGTAACGGGATACCTTCCCGAAGAAGTCAAGGCGACGGATTCGGTGAAACTTTTTCATCCCGATAGTCTTGAACAGCTTGAAACCGACCGCCTGCTTGTCCTCAGGAATGAGTCGGTCAACAACGAATACCGCATTATTACCAAGCAGGGCGCGGTTCGTTGGTTGAACCTCGTTCGACAGCCGGTATGGGATAACGACCAGCAGCGCGTCATCGGCTACTTCGGTGTGGCGCGGGATATTACCGAGCATAAGCAGATCGAAGCGCAGAAGTTGAAGCTGCTCCTAGAGCAGGAACAGTTCTCGATGATTAGCCATCTGGTCGAGGCGTTATCACACGACTTCCGAACCTCGTTGGCGACCATTGAAACCAGCCGTTACCTGACTGAGCGCTTGATGGGGGATGAAGCCCGTATAAAAGTTCAGCCGAAGCTGGATGCGATCCAACGAGCGGTCAACCATCTGGCGACCCAGCTTGAAAACCTGCATATGGTTTCGTTCCTGACCGTACCTTCACTGGTATCGTACAACCTGAATTACCTCATCAGCGGAGTCATTTCCGACCAGAGCTTGAAGGCTAAACAGATGGAAATTGAGCTGATCTTCAAGCCGGATGATTCGCTGCCGGTTTTGAAGATTGACCATGTAAAGATCGAAAAGGCTGTCCGGCATCTGGTGGTGAATGCGCTGACTCATACGCCATACAACGGCAGCGTGACGATTTTTACCCAACATACGGCTGACCATGCCTTCATTGGGGTACAGGACAGCGGCAAAGGTATTCCCGAAGACACGATTCACCGCATCTTCGAACCGTTTTTCCGCGTCGATCAAGCCAGAACGGTCGAAAAAGGCGGTGTGGGGTTGGGCTTAACCATCGTCAAGATGATCGTGGAAGCACACGGCGGGTTGGTGAACGTTGAAAGCCAGATGGGTAAAGGCAGCTTGTTTACGATTATCTTACCGCTTAAAGATGATCTGGCTGCTTCGGCTTGATACGGCCTTATCCGTTCATCCTCAACCTCTTTATTCTCCTTGCAATCAGCCTCATTCTAACCATCAGCATTGCTCGAATAACGGCATCCGGCAGCCAGCAGTTGACGCTGACGGTTAAACAGCGCGGTCAATCGGACATCCTACTGCTCGATGTGGATTACGGGCTGCGGGCAAACTTAACCCGTTCGGACGGTGACGACACGTTTCCGGCATGGTCACCGGATGGGGAACAGTTGGCGTTTTACAGCCGCCGTGACGAGCGAACCGATCTTTACCGGATGACTATCGACGGCAGCGGCTTCGAGCGGCTAGCAGCCAGCGGCGGGGCGGAAACACCAGCCGTATGGTCACCGGATGGCACGTGGATTGCTTACGCGGTTTTGCACTTCCCGAATGGCGGGTTGTTCATCGTCCGGCCTGATGGTACGGACAGCCGCCAATTGGCCCATTTTCAAGCCGCGTCGTTGGTGTGGTCGCCGGACAGCCGGTACATCGCGTTTGTGGGGAACTGCGACGGCAACTGTGATATTTATGTGGCGGAGATCGACAGCGGGCAGGTGCGCCAGTTGACACATAACGGCTTGGTGGATGCCTACCCAACATGGTCGCCGGACAGCCAACAGATCGCGTTTATTTCCAACCGGTCACAGTCGTTCGATGTGCATATCATGGACTTGGCGTGTGACGAAACGGCGGAAGGCGGCTGTGTGGCGCGGCAGTTAACCTTTAACCGTGACATCGACAGCTTTCCGGCATGGTCACCGGATGGCGAGCGAATCGCGTTTTCGTCCAACCGGACGGGTAACTACGAGCTATATAGGATGGCGGCGGATTGTGGGGGGCAGGTGGACTGCGAGGGTCAAATCGAGCAGCTAACAGCGGGCGAAGGGCGGGATATTAACCCCTTTTGGTCAGCGGACAGCCAGAGGATTGCCTATTGGTCGGGGTATGCCAACGGGCGAGTCGATTTATACGTGGTGGATACCGTGAGCCGTATCAACCGGTTGGTCTACTACAAGGCAGCATCCGGCAGCACAGCCGTTTGGCGACCGGTGCAGTAAGCCTGTTATTCGGCGGGTTTGCTTTCGGCGGTGTCGGTGGCTTCGTCCGAATCTTCCCAACTAATGATCCATACGCAGGCACCGGCAACAAGGACGGTGGCGACGACGAGGGCTAACCACTGGGTTGCCAGCAAGCCGACATCACGGGCTTCGACGACGAGCAGGATCACCATACCCAACGACAGGACGATCCATGCAGCCAAACGCGGGTGACGCATAGCCCATTGGACGGGGGGGATTTTCGCAAGTTGGTTCATAAACTCGTCTCGTTACAGGATACGTATTACCGATAATCATAACCGATGTCGTGATAATTGAACACGGTGCTTCATCAGCCGTTCATTAGAAGGAAAACAATCAAGAAGTTGGAGGGCATGAACGATGACCAATCATAAACACTACACCTATCGTGTGGTCTGGTCTGAAGAAGACAACGAATATGTAGGACTATGCGCTGAATTTCCGAGCTTGTCCTTTTTAGCCGCTGATATGACATCTGCCCTACAAGGCATCGTAGAACTTGTTGGCGAGATTGTTGTCGATATGGCACAGAATGGTGAAACTATTCCTGAGCCGTTAACCGACCAGCATTACAGCGGGAAATTTGAAGTCGAAATTCCGCCAGAACAACATCGATTGCTAGCCATCAAAGCAGCAGAAGAAGGCGTGAGTCTTAGTCGTTACGTTCAGGCGAAACTCAGCTAATTTTTAAAATAAATAAAAACGGGGCAGCAGGTTTATGCACCTGTTACCCCGATTACACCGTTAGGAGGCGTTTTGCCCCGTGTTTTGGTTATTAGCTGCCCGAATCGAGCTGCTTGTTATTGATCTTGATAGCGATCTGCTTCGGTTGGGCTTCCGGCAGCTTCGGCAGACTCAGGGTGAGCACACCATTTTCATAGGTGGCTTCGACCTTTTCCGCGTCAACGTGTTCCGGCAGCGAGACACTGCGGCTGAACTTACCGTAATAGCGTTCCTGAACCACAACCTTCGTATTCTCTTCAACCTTCGGCTGCGGCAGTTCACCACTGATAGTCAGGGTGCCATTTTGCATCCGTACATTGATGTCGTCGGGGTTGATACCCGGCAGCGGTACAGCGACATTGTAGGCCGTATCGGTTTCATGAATGTCGAGGGCGGGACTGTCGAAGCCGCTAAAGCCGGTGAAACCACCGTTAAAGGCCGACCAATTTCCACGCCATGCGTCTTCAAATAGGCGATCCATAGCATTCTGCATATTCGCCATTTCTTTGAAGGGGTTCCAACGGACGATAGTGTTTGCCATTTTTATCCTCCAGAAAAATGTCTAACGAACAACCTTGTTATACGCCGGAAATGTCAGAGAAATATCAGCAAACTATCGGAAAAATATAAGAAGCGTTTTGCTGCCTGTAAAACAGGCAATAACAGGCAGCGAGAACCGTTGTGACCCCGATTTGTGAAGCTGCGGTTTGTAGAAGCAAACCGGATTCAAACGTTGAGCCGCTTACACCCCCGCGCCACTGCCACCCAAATATGCGTCCTGCACCTCGCGGCTGTCCAATAAGCGGCTCGCCGCGCCCTCCAGCACGATATGCCCGTTTTGCAGCACGTAGCCGCGATGGGCGATTTGCAGCGCGAGGTTGGCGTTCTGCTCGACCATAAAAATGGCGGTACCCTGCGCGTTGATCGTCTGGATGAGTTCCAGCACGTTATCCACAAACGCCGGGGATAAGCCCATCGTCGGCTCGTCCATGCAGATCAACTGTGGCCGCCCCATCAGCGCCCTGCCAATCGCTAGCATTTGCTGTTCGCCGCCGCTGAGGACACCACCGCGCTGGTTCAACCGTTCGCGCAAACGGGGGAATAGGCCGAGGATGCGCTCGTAATCTTCGGTGACAGTCGGCTTATCACTCCGGTGGTACGCACCCATGAGCAGATTCTCGCGCACGGTCATGTTGGCGAAGATACGCCGCGCTTCCGGCACCGAGCCAATCCCTAACCGGATGACCTTCGGCGTGGGCAAACCGACGATGCTGCGCCCTTTGAATAGCACCTCTCCGGCACGGGGCTTCACCAACCCTAGAATGACCTTCATCGTCGTGCTTTTGCCGCTGGCGTTGCCACCCAGCAAGCACACGATTTCGCCTGCCTGCACCTGCAAACTGATGCCGAAATGCACCTGCACCGCGCCGTAATACGTATCGACGTTGCGGAGTTCTAATAACGGTTCTGGCATCAATACCTACCCCTAATCTAAACCTAACTCATAATGGTAATTGGTCGGGTTGCGCCGCATGAGGCTAAAGCCGTCATGCTAACCACCGGACAAGCGCACTAAAGGCGCTTCAAAGGCGCGTGTCAGCCTCACAATTATTTATCACGCTAATTCGTAAATCACCATAACAGGGAAAGGAATTGAACACTTTCTGCCTTGCTCTTGGCGACTTGGCGGTTAATCTTCCCCGCCTTACTCTCTGTGCCTCTGTGCCATTGAGCCGTTGTGTTAAAAATCGTTGCGTTCTTGACCGCTTTGCGCCTTTGCGTTAAATCTTCTCTGCGTCCTCTGCGTCGCTGCGGTTTATCCCCGTGTTTTTATGCCCCAAGTAGGCTTCGATCACGCGCGGGTCGTTCCGCACGGCTTCCGGCAGCCCTTCGGCGATCTTATGCCCGTTGTCCATCACCACCACGCGGTCGGAAAGCGCCATCACCAGCGAGAGCTTATGCTCGATCAGCACAATCGTCATGCCGCCCGCCTTCAATTCGCGGATGAAGGCCAGCATCTCGGCGGTTTCGGTCAGGTTCATGCCCGCCGTCGGCTCATCTAACAGCAGCAAACGCGGCTTCAACGCTAAGGCACGGGCAATCTCCACCCGCCGACGGTTGGCATACGACAAACTGCTGGCGGCGTTGTGCAGGCGCGGGGTCAGCCGTTCGCCAAACCGCGCGATAATGGCCTCGGCCTCCTGCCGCAGTTGGCGTTCCTCGGCCTTCGCGCCGACGGTCGGCACCAGCGCACCTAGCAATTCGATGACAAGGTTGCGTGGGCGGGAGGCTTTGCGGCGGGTGTGCGCCCCCACCAGCACATTATCCAGCACGCTCAGGTTGCCGAACACGCGCCCATGCTGGAACGTGCGGGCAATCCCCCGCGCGGCGAAGGCATCCGGTCGCAGCCCGACCAGCGGCTGCCCCTCAAAGCTGATGCCGCCGTGCGTCGGCTGGTCAGTCCCCGTAATCAGGTTAAACAGCGTGGTTTTCCCCGCGCCGTTCGGCCCGATGATACTGACAAATTCGCCGGTATCCACATCGAGGCTGACACCATCCACCGCCAGCACGCCATCAAAGTTACGGGCAAGGTCTCGTACTTCGAGTAAGGCCATCGTCTACTCCGATCCCAACAAGCCCTGCGGACGGAAGCGCACCAGCAGCACCAGCGCCAACCCGTAGATCAGGTAGCGGTAATCCTCCAACCCGCGAAACACTTCCGGCAGCACCGTCAGCACCACCGAGCCGAGGATTGCCCCCGCGATGTTGCCCATGCCGCCGAGGATCGCCATTGTCAGCGCCAATATAGAGGTCGAGCCGGTGAAGGTTTCGTTGTTGATATAGCTGTACATATGCGCCGTGAACGCCCCGCTGAGACCCGCTATGAACGCGCTGCTGCCGAACGCCAGCGCCTTATAACGGTTGAGGTTGATGCCGTACGCCTGTGCCGCCACCTCGTCATCGCGCAAGGCACGCCACACCCGCCCCAACGACGAGCGCACCAACCGCCACTGGAACAGCGCCCCGACCAACAGAAGGCCGAGCGTGAACCAGTACGTATCACGGGCGGAGAGAATTTGGATGCCGAAGAAGGTTGGCGCGGGGATATTGACCAAGCCCAGCGCCCCGTTCGTCACCGAATCCCAATTGAGGATGACGAGGCTGACGATTTCGCCGATGCCGATGGTCGCAATCGCTACGTAATGCGCCCGTAGGCGGAAGGCGGGCAGCACCAGCAGCGTACCCAGCGCGGCGGTGAATAATCCCGCCACCACCAGCGACAGCTCAAACGGCCAATTCAGCCGCAGCGCCAGCAGCGCCGAGGTATACGCACCAATCGCCATGAAGCCCGCTTGCCCCAGCGCCATCTGTCCCGCCGTCCCCGTCACCAGCGTCACGCTCAGGGCGACCAGCGCCAGCAGGTAGGCGTTGGTCATCACCGCCAGCGGGTAACGTGCCGTCACGAAAACCGGCAGCAGCACAGCAATCGCGATCACCCCGCCGATCAGCCATTTGGGTAATCGGATGGGTTTGCTATTGGGGATAAATGTACCGGTCAGCGGTTCGGGCGGCAGTTGGCGCTTGCGGCTGAAGATGCCGTTCGGGCGGAACACCAGCACGCCGATGATAATCACGAAGGCGAACAGGTTGCGGTACGAGCCGCTGAACAGCGCCACACCGTAACTTTCGATCAAGCCGAGCAGCAAGCCGCCCACCATCGCGCCGGGGATGTTGCCGAGGCCGCCGAGCAGGTTTGCCGAGAAGCCTTTAATCCCCGCCTGAAAACTCATGGTCGGGTAAACGGTTTGGAAGTAGATGCCCACCAGCATCCCCGCGATGCCGCCCAGCACCGAGGCGACAATGAACGCCGTCCGGTTGACCGCGTTGACATCCACGCCCATCTGCTGCGCCGCGTCACGGTCCTGTGCCGTTGCCCGCAGCGCCCAACCGAGCTTGGTATAGCGCAGGAACACGAACAGCAGCACCGCCACGCTGATGCCAATCGCCGCGATCAGCACGTCAATCATGCCAATCGACGTTGTGCCGATAGGGATGCGGGTTTGCGGCAGCGGGTTCGGGAAGGACTGCGGATCAGGCGTGAACAGGATTTGCGTCAGTTGGTCGAGCATGAAGCTAATGCCGATGGTCGACAGCAGCGGCGCGATGCGGTTTGAGCCTTGCAGCGGGCGCAACCCCAGCCGTTCGATCAACACGCCCAGCAGGCCGCACACCAGCGCCACCAGCAAGAAGGCCACCGGCAGCGGCAGCGTGTACTTGGTCACGGCGATCCAACCGACGTACGCGCCAATCATATATACCGAGCCGTGGGCGAAGTTGATCAGGTTGCCCACGCCAAAGATGATCGCCAGCCCCAGCGCGATCAACGCATACACGTTGCCGATCACAAGGCCGTTAATCGTTTGCTCGAAAAATGTCCGCAGAAATGATTCCATGAGCCTTTAATACAAATACGATTAATACATTGAACCGCCAAGACGCAGAGAACGCCAAGAAAATACAGAGAATTTTTACCGCAGAGACACAGAAGTCGCAGAGAAAATGCAGAGAATTTTTACCACAGAGAATGTAGAGATCAAGGAATAAATAATTGGTACAAGACGGACGAGATGTATCTCGTCCCTACACATACGCACTTTGTAGGGACAGCATACATGCTGTCCGCTGGCTCTCCTGATACCGAATCATTTTATCAACCTTCATCATTCCGTCCGCTGCGTACCTTCTCTAAACGCTTGGCGTTCTCTGCGGTTAAACTGTTTTATACCGCCTCGGTGGCGATGTCCGCCGCCCGCCGCAGCGCGTGCAGGTTCGCATCCGGCACATCGACGTTCGTGC
This sequence comes from Chloroflexota bacterium, assembly GCA_020161935.1. GTDB lineage: Bacteria > Chloroflexota > Anaerolineae > Aggregatilineales > Phototrophicaceae > CFX2. The sequence continues at coordinate 141,645 of JAIUNI010000004.1, read as the reverse complement.
CGCAGCCGGGGGTCAGCAGGAAGTGTCGCCCGTTGGTGGCGCGTACCGCTGCCAGCGCCTCGTCGATCACCTGCTCCGGCGTGCCGGTTTGCAGCGCACCCAGTTCGTCTACGCCGCCGACAATCGCCTGCTGCGTCTGGTGCTGGGCTTCATCAACCGTCGGGTTATTCTGCCCCAGCGTCGCCCAGTTTAACGCATGAACCGGATAATCGGTGACGGCGTTGAAATAGGCATACGGGCCGCAGATGTGCAGCATGTTAAACGCCGCGCCCTGTACGGCTTGCAAGACTTTGAGGTCGTAGGGCTTGCCGAACTCCTCGAACTGTGCCTCGGTCAGCACGCCTTCACGGGCGATTTTGACGATGGCGAAGAATAAGCCGCTCGCCCCGCTTTCGAGTGCCGCCACCGCGTACTGTCCCAGCGTCGTGGCGATGTTATCCAGCGCGGCATGAACACCCGCCGGATTTTCGGCGAAGTACTTGCGTAAACCGTCATGCTGGGCTTGCACATCGAGGTCGATGCGGTGTTCTGCCGAGCGTGCCACCAAGAACCCCAGCACCGACAGCGGCGAGAAAACCGTTTGCAGGAAGTGGGCATCGCCGATACCGGCCTTCACCTTCCGCGTCAGGTCAAGGTGTTCGGCGAACACGCCCGCTGTGGGGTTCACCGGCTGGATTTTGTCGAGGTCGGCGGGACTGTTCAGCGGCCCTTCGATCAAGCGCGGGAGAACGGAGTCGTAATCGCTGAAGTCGTAGCGGTTGCCCCACGCTTCGGCGTAGTAGGTGGCGCGGGGATTGACCTTCAGCCAATCCCAATCGAAGTCGTGGAAGTGTTTCAGGCTGACCGCCGTCAGGTCGTCCACATTGTTTTCTTCGTCGAGGAAGTGCCGCCACGCCGCCACCGGCACGCGGTCAACCGCCTCGCCACGCAGCGCTGCATCCACCCGTTCGCGTTTGGAAAGTTCAGCCATCAGGATGTCCTTTTTGAATGTTATCGATACTAATAATTGGGAATAGGAATAGCATCTTGTACTAAAAGACTCGCACCATCTTCTGCTGTCCATCGGTAGATTGCATCACCACTTAGTCGATACATCTTATCAAGCCAATACTCATCGCCATAACTTGCTAGCAGCGTACCGCCGGGAATGGCATCCATGTAAGCGACATAGCCTAGGTTCAAGGGATACTCGAACTCATAGAAACGTTGATCGAGATACGAATAGGCACCGTGAGGTGAAAACGCATGGCCTTCTTTGTATACAACCAGACTGTAATCGCGAAAAGTCGATCTAACGCCCGGAGTCACACTTCCCGGTAAACTTCCAATTAAGGTAAGTGGACGGGTATTCCAAATTTGCGTCTGTTTAGTCGTGAGGTTATAGCTTACAAGGAAGCCTGATTTTGCATCGTAGAAATCAAAGCTGGTTGGGTCAGTACAACAATGGCGGACACCCAATTCGGTTACTTCACCTGCGCGTGAGACAGCATATGCTGTACTGCTCTGCAATCCTAGCCCAATGTACTCTTCAGATAAAAGCTGAATATTGTTTCCAAATGCTGAGTAACCATTTTCAAAAGAAGTACCCGCCCGTTGAGGTGCTAAGAACTCAAACGGTGGGTTTTCCAGACGATCAGGATGCACAGTGATTGTGCAATCATCACATTGCCCAACATTGTAAGCATTACGGTCAAGATCAAGGAAATACCATTTGTCATCAAAAATCTTGAGTTTCCACTCAAATGGGACTTCTTCCGCATCGCCATTTATAGACACGATACGTTTTTCATTCGCAACCCCACTAGGAGTTTGATCATCATCAAAATAGAGTTCACAATACCAGCGGTCACCGTACCGATCAGGAGTGCAATCCCCATATGGCGGTGTGTTGTAGCGAACGCCGCGATCAAGTATCGGCTGCTCATATACCAAACGCTCAGTCTGTGTAAGGGTATCGTACTCAAAAATTTGATAAGGCAGTGTGTTTTCGCCACGGCTAGCAGTACTACTGTCAGCCATGACATCAGAGGGAGATACACGATAACGAATATAGCGCCCATCCTCAGACACCCGCACACACTCATCCTTGCACCACGGACGAAGTTTAACATTCGTTGTCTGCTGTTCTATGGCATCAAAGATGGCATACTGGTCACGCTTCGTATCCGCGATTAGATAACGACCTTTTCCCGCCGGAATAATATCTGGCATGAAATATTTAGAGCCTGCGTAATAAACATCATAGCTACGGAGCGAGTCCATATAACTTTGATCAAAAAGTTCAGTAACTTTAACTGCTTGGGTTGATGTCAAATAATAGAGGCTGTAAGTATCAGCAATCTTGCCACCAACGAACGATTGGTTATCACTCACTCGCCGTAAAACAATTGGGAAAACATCTTCTAGAAGTGTATTTACGACACCATCCGGCGTAAAAGCAATGAGATCACCACGCTGATCTTCCGTCTGAGTGACTTCTAAATCGTATGAGCGCCAAGCCCAAAACCATATAGTGTCCTCTGCCTGAGCGTGAACGAACTTTAAGCTCATCAACACGGCTACAACACCAAGCAAAGCTATATAAAACGGTCTCGACCTCATCATCAATACGATCTCATAGTTGGTATTTGATACGGAGTATAACGCACTAAAACGGACACACCCGCGTTGGCAGGTGTGTCCATCATTCAAACGGGCTTACGGGTTACCCACCCGAAGCGGCAGGTGCAGTACCATCCCAAACGACGAACGCGCCGTCCTTCACGATCAGGTTTTCGTACTTGGGGTCGAGCGCACGGCGGGTTTCGGGGTCAAAGGTGACCGTGCCATAAACCACACTCGGCACGTCCTTCAGTTGGGGCAGCGCCGCCAAAACGCCTTCACGGGTCGGGCCGCCCACCTTGATCGCTTCGGCAATCAGGAAGATCGAGTCGTAGGCCAGCGCGGCGAACAGATCAGGATCTTCGTCGTAGGCTTCGTTGAACTTGGTCACGAACGCCTGCACTTCGGGGCGCGGATCGGTGGTGATGAACTCACCGAGAACGTACGTGCCTTCAACCGCGTCACCACCGAGTTCGGTGTAATCCGGCGACTGGAGCGAGGCGCTGGCGACGAACGGCGTGGTCAAACCGGCTTCACGCACCTGTTGGGCGATCAGCGCACCGTCAGCCTGATACGACAGGAGGATGATTGCGTCCGGCGCTGCGTCCTTCACAGCGGTAATCGCCGAGCGGAAGTCCTTGTCATCCGGCAGGTAGGGCTGCACGGTCACGATTTCCGCGCCGAGTTCGACCACGCGCTGGGCGAACAGGTCGAGGGTCGCCTTACCCCAGTCGTTGGTGATCTGGAACACAGCCAGCTTCTGGAAGCCGAGGGTCGTCACGGCGAAGTCTGCCAGCAGGGGCGAAGCCTGAGCCTGTGTGACCGAAGTACTCCATGTGTATTCGCTGCCCTTAGTGAAATCCGGGTGCGAGTTGGTGAAGCCGAACTGCACCAAACCGCCGCGCGTGTAAATCTGCGAAGCGGCCATCGACGCGGTGCTGCTGAAGTCGCCGAGTTCGGCGACGATGCGCTCATCATCCACGAACTTCTGCGCCACGACAACCGACTGCTTGGGGTCACTCTGTGAGTCTTCGAAGATGTATTCCAGCGGGCGGCCTTCGATGCCACCGGCGTTGTTGATGTCCTCAATCGCCAGATCGAAGCCCTTCGTCCACTGTTCGCCGTATTGGGCGAGGTTGCCGGTCAGCGGACCGCTGACACCGATGTAAATGGGTTCGCCGGTCGCGGGTTCAGCGGTGGCTTCCTGCGCCGCCACGCCGAATACCGAGAGCAAGGCGATGACGAGCAAACTAAGGATGACGGACACTTTCAAATGATGGGAACGCTGCGTATTCATGTCTGAGTTTCCTCTTGTATCCAAATGGTCAATGCTTGTTAAGTGTGGGCTGCCGTGACAGCAGCAGGCAAAACCCGTTAGACAGGCTGCAAAGGCGAGTCACCGTCCTGTCCACAGACGGAACCCGCTAACGACAGCGACAGTAACGATCCAGCCGCGCGGGCTGGCAAACGACATCTGAATAGGCCATTTTCATCTCGTCAACTCCTTTCATGCGTCTGGTATCTGGTGTCGATGTACCTATTTGGACATAACCACAAGCCATGCAATAGCACCACTTTAGGCCACTCACCGATACAATCTCTTACTAAACACTCTTACCGCATGAAACTACACCTTCTGGACACCGCTACCAAACAAAAAGCCCCGACACTATGGTCAGGGCTTCGAAGGTGGCTTGAACAGGTTAGAGAACTGTCAGCGATGCAGGGCAGCCGAATGCCATAGGGATTGGTCACTCTGGGAACAACACATACAACACATGGGCGGCAGGTTCATCAACATGACAGGTTTGGATACCAACTCTGGTTTACAGGACACCGTAAGAATTACACAGAACCCGCACGGTGTCAAGCGAAGGGTTCGGTTGGCTCTACTGCCCCAACGCCGCCACCACACTGTCAGCATTGTAAAGGATGAGCTGCAAGTAGGTCGGGCATGGGCCATCGGCGGGGGTGAGCGCATCGCTGCACAAGGGTGCGCCAACCGTGACCCCAGCCTCGTTGGCAATCTGCGTGACCACATCGGCGTTCTCGATGTTCTCAGGGAAAATGGCCTTCGCGCCGGTAGCTCTGATTGCTTCCACCAGCGCCACAACATTCCCTGCCGAGCCGGATGCGCCTTCGGTCGATACCGAGCCGAGGGCCGTGCCGATGATCTCCAGTCCGTAGCGGCTGGCGAAGTAACCAAAGGCATCATGGTTGGTCACGAGTTTGCGCTGGTCGGCGGGAATGGTCTGGATTTGCCCGATGACGTAGGTATCCGCTTCCAGCAGTTGGGTGATGTAGGCGTTGGCATTTAGCTCGTAGGTGGTCGCGTTCGCGGGGTCAGCCGCCACCAGCGTATCGCGCACCAGTTCCGCCACACGCAGGAAGTTATAGGGATTTTGCCAGATGTGCGGGTCGGTTTCGCCCGCTTCGTCGCCTACCGTAATCGTTCCGGCGGTAATGCCCTGACTGACGACCACGCGCTGCGCCTGTGAAGCGGCAGCCGTGTACAGGTCATCCATCCAGCTTTCGAAGCCGAGGCCGTTCTCAAAAATAATGTTGGCTTGGCTGATGGCAACACTGTCCTGCGGCACCGGTTCGTAACTGTGGGTATCAGCATCCGCGCCGACCAGAACCGTCAGGTCAACCGCATCACCCGCGATATTTTGAACGACATCGCCGAGGATACTGTAGGTGACGACGACTTTTAACCGGTCGCTTTGGGCATTCACACCCACCACGCCGAACAGGATGACGCTGATAAGGGACAACAACCTGAACAACCAAATACGCATACATTTCTCCTTGATGATAACCGCGTCTGTAAATGATATTTCGTATCAATCTCATTATTGATACCATGTATCATTTAAGATCACAAGTGTGAACCGTGCGTGGACTTAGGCCAATTGCCGATTACTCACTACAATAGTGGGGAACGCACTCAAAATTATTACCTATAGGCTAAAGTACATCTTCGAGGACAAAATATGCGTGTTTTGATTACGGGCGGAGCGGGTCATGTTGGGCGGGCGATGACGCGCCGTCTTGTGGATAAAGGCTGGGATGTTCACGTCATCGGTTTGGACAAGGAAGCTCATTTACCGGGTGCGACTTACGCTTACTGCGACATCATGCATTACGACAGCTTGCGGGAACAGATGCGCGGCTGCGAGGCGGTTATCCATCTGGCGGCGTTCGCCTCGCCGAACATCACCAGCGGCAGCCCGACCTTCGCTGTGAACGTTAGCGGTACATTCAACGTGTTCGAGGCGGCGGATGCCGAAGGGATTAAGCGGGTCGTGCAGGCCAGTTCGATTAATGCGTTCGGCTGCTTCTGGGGAACGGTCGATATTGCACCCCGGTATCTACCGATAGACGAAGCGCACCCGACCTACACCACCGATCCTTATTCTTATTCGAAGGAACTGGTCGAAAATATTGGTGATTATTACTGGCGGCGGTCGGGCATCAGCAGTGTGGCGCTGCGCTTCCCCTATGTGTATCCCGGTGCTGACCTGCACAGCGAAAAATTCCTCAAGGAGCGGCAGCAAACCGTCGCCAACATTGAGGCACTTGCCCAACTGCCAGAGGCGGAACGCACGGCACGGATTGATGCGATGAACGCCAAAATCATGAAGTTCCGCAGTGAACGCTGGATGGAAACCCGGATGCGCCCTGCTGACTTCCCGCCTGAGTACCCGTACAACGACTGGTTGTGGGAAGTCTGCTTGTCTGACCGCTTTGTGTTCTGGGCATACGTAGACGACCGCGACACGGCGCAAGCGGCTGAGAAGGGCATTACGGCAAAATTTGAAGGCAGCCACGCCCTGTTCATCAATGCCGAGAACAACAGCCTGAACACCGACAGCCAAACCCTGATTCGCCTGTTTTACCCGAACCTCGCCGCGCAGCCACTCACAGGGGCGCAGTCACTGGTCAGCATCGAGAAGGCACGCACCCTCATCGGCTATGAGCCGGAATATTCTGTTTATTAAGGAGCCAAAAATATGTTTCGAATTGCAGAAGTGCTGCCCCCGCAGCGGAGTTCGCTGTGGACGATGGTCAAGCAGTGCGGCGTAGAGGATGTCGTTGGGACGATGGACTTCAGCCGTGGCTTGGATGTCCCTGCCGAAGACCTACCGTGGAGTTATATGTCGCTGGTGCGGCTGAAGAATGCTTACGAAGATGCAGGGTTCAAGTTCGAGGTGTTGGAAAGCCGCCCGCCGCTGAATAAGGCCAAGCTCGGTTTGCCGGGGCGTGATGAGGAGATCGAAACGGCCTGTGAACTCATCCGCAATATGGGGGCGCTGGGCATTCCGGTTTGGTGCTACGAATGGATGCCGATTTTTAACTGGATGCGGACTTCGACCACCACCCCCACACGCGGCGGCGCGGTCGTCACCAGCTACGACAACAGCCTGATGAAGCACGCGCCATTGACCGAGTACGGCGAAGTCACCGAAGACCAGTTGTGGGAGAACCTCGAATACTTCCTCAAGAAAGTCGTGCCCGTTGCCGAAGCGGCCAACGTCAAACTCGCCATGCACCCCGACGACCCGCCGCTGTCACCCATTCGCGGCTTGGGGCGCATCATGCGGTCGGTCGATAACTTCCAACGGCTGCTGGACCTTGTGCCGAGTCCGGTGAACGGGATTACGCTGTGTCAGGGGAACTTTACACTGATGACGAAGGACTTGCCCTCGGTCATCCGGCACTTCGGCGAGAAAATTTTCTTCGTCCACCTGCGGGATGTGCGCGGCACGCCGGAGAAGTTCGAGGAAACCTTCCACGACGATGGGCAGACGGATATGCTGGCGTGCATCAAAGCCTACCGCGATATTGGCTTCGAGGGTGTGGCGCGGCCTGACCATGTGCCGACGATGGAAGGCGACAGCAACGAGAACGCCGGTTATTCATCCATCGGGCGCTTGTTCGCCATCGGCTACCTGAAAGGCTTACGGCAGGCGGTTTACGCAGAGTAATTAAGTTGCAGGGGGTGGCGTGCTTAAGTTGCGCCACCTCCATTCGGGCGGTCGCCGCGTGGTATAATTCGGATGTCGTTAGCTGAGAGGAATACTGAAATGGCAATCGCACATCTACCTGCTTACGATGAATTCATTGAGTTTATAACGTCCACGCCAACCGTCGAACAGGTCAGTCAACTGCGCTTTTCTGCCTCGACCGAAGCACGGGTTAGCGAGCTATTGCAAGCCAACCGAGAGCAAACCATCACCCCCGAAGAAACGGTTGAGTTAGACGAATATTTGCGTCTCGAACGGATTATGCGGAAGGCGAAAATCCGCGCTATCGAAAAGCTTGATCAACATCAATAACGAGTATCAGTGAGGCATTACGCCGATTAGTGATTAATCGCGCTGGAGGCCGCTGCGAATATTGCCTGATGCCTGCTCAATATGCTGTCAAAAGTCATGAAGTCGATCACATCCGAGCCGAAAAACACGGCGGACAAACGGTTGACTCCAACCTCTGTTTGAGTTGTTTTCAATGTAACCGACACAAGGGTAGCGACCTGACTTCTGTAGACCCAATTAGCGATCAGGTAGTGCTTTTATTTCACCCTCGCTTGGATATATGGGAAGACCATTTTGTTTTAAATGGCGCGATGATTGAGCCATTAACGGCAACGGGACGTGCTACTGTTCGGCTTTTGCAAATGAACAATGAAGACTCCCTAGAAGATCGTCAGGTTTTAGTACGATTAGGACGATACCCCTAAGATTCCTTTACCGCGTATACGTCACCAAGAAGCGCAATAGACTCAACGCCGCGATTTCCGAGTCGCCGAAGGTCTCGAAGTGCGTTTCGGTCAGCCCGAATTGTTTAAACAGGTCAATTTCCTCGCGCGTCAGCGGCCACGGGCGCTTGACCTGCTGCTCGCTGGAGTCCGCCAGCCGCCCGATTGCCAGCAAAGTACCACCCGGCACGACCAAACCCGCGACCGCATGCATCACCTGCTGCCGGAATGCCAGCGGAATAGCCTGTATGGTGTTAATTTCCAGCACGAAGTCGAACTGCCAATCAGGCGAGAGGTTGAAAAGGTCGCCAACGGTGTAATTGACGCGGGTGTTGGGGAAACGGCGTTTGCACCACTCGACAGCGGTCGGGGAAACATCAAAGGCGGTCACGTTGAAGCCGCGCCGCGCAAGTTCTTCGGCATCGTCACCTAAGCCGCAGCCAACCACGATGGCGGATTGATTCACTTCTTGAACGGGCGTTTTGGCGAACCATTTGAGCATAAACGGATTCGGGCGCAAATCCGCCCATGAGATGTCGTCGGTCTGCCCGTTGGCTTTGGCGTATACCCACTCAAACCATGTTTGGTCGCCTTGTTCGTTGTTTACCATACATCGCCCTCATACCACTTGGACATTATGAGGGCGATTATAGCGCGGCGAATTCGCACGAAAACCGAATGGACTTATGCCGATTCGAGTTTTTGGTGCTCGCGGCGTAAGCGATCCGCCATGACCTTCATCACTTCGAGGGCGAACATGGGGGTTTCCTCGACCATGAACACGAATCGCTTCTGGTCAATCGCCACGACTTTGCAGTCGGTTTTGGCGGTCGCGGTGGCGCTGCGGGTGAGGTTGTCGATGAGCGCCATTTCGCCCAGCAAGCCGCCGGAGGATACGGTTTCGAGATAATGACCTTTATAGCTAATATCAACTTCGCCTTCGATGACCACATAGGCGACATCGCCGGTTTCCTCTTCGGTAAAAATAACGTGTCCAGCAGGGAACGCAACCTGATCTTTGACGAATTTAAAGAGATTGAGAATCGCCATCATCACCACCCTTATATGAAAATGCAGGTGGATTGTAGCGGCGAGTCGGTTGTGATCGGTTTAAGCGCGGGTTAAGGCATATTAACCGCACGTAAATCTCTCTTAATCAGCAAAAGGCAAGTTAGTAGTTGCCAGTTATCAGTTAAAGACAAAAGCGAAATACAGGGATTGATGTAGGCGGCGGTTGAGGCACGCCGTCCTACATACGGTCAAACTTCAGCCGCAGTTCACGCAGCCCGCGAATGACGTAAGCATCCTTGAACACGGGCGCGTCACCCGCCAGCCGCATATTCGGCAGCCGCTTGAGCAGGGCTTGGTAAGCCAGTTGCAGTTCCAGCCGTGCCAGCGGTGCGCCGAGGCAGTAATGCACCCCGCCGCCGAAGGAAATATGTGGGTTATCCTGCCGCGTGATGTCGAGTGTGTTGGGGTTAGGGAAACGCGCGGGATCGCGGTTGGCTGCGCCGAACATCAGCCCCAACTCGTCGCCCTGCTTGAAGCGCTGCCCGTTGTACTCAAAATCCTCCAGCACCCAGCGCCGGAATAATTGCAGCGGCGTATCGAAGCGCATGAGTTCTTCCACGGCGGTGGGGATGAGCGAGGGGTCAGCCGCCAACCGCCGCAGTTGGTCGGGGTTTCGCAGCAGCGCCCACAGGCCGTTACCGATGACGTTGACGGTCGCTTCGTGTCCGGCGTTCAGCAGAAGGACACAGGTGGAGATGAGTTCGTCCATCGTCAGCCGTTCACCTGCTTCTTCGACCTGCACCAGCGCGGTAATCAGGTCGTCCTTGGGGTTGGCGCGGCGTTCGGCGGCAAGGTTGCGGAGGTAGTCGGCAAAGTCAACCGCCGACTGTACCGCCAGCCGTTCCTGCTCCGGCGTGTGACCGAGTTCGTACATGACGACGATATTGTTCGACCACGGGCGCAGCAGGTGACGGTCAGCCTGCGGCACGCCCAGCAGTTCGCTGATGACGTTCACCGGCAGCGGCACGGCGAAATCTTCCAGCACTTCGATCTCGCCCTTTTCGACCGCCGCATCCAACAGCTTATCCGTGATGGTGGTGATTTGTTCGCGCAAACTCTCGACACGGCGCGGGGTGAACACCTTATGCACGAGGCCGCGCAAACGGGTGTGTTCCGGCGGTTCTTTGTCGAACATCGAGTGTGAGCTGAGGCGTGTGAAGGGTTCAATACTCGGCGGCGGCACATAGCGCTGCTCCGGCGGCAGGATGTGTTCCATCGTGCGCCCCAAGCGGCGGTCACGCAGGAGGGTGTTCACATCCTCGTAGCGGGTGAAGAACCAGATTTTCCACGGTTCCCAGAAGAAAACGGGTGTGGCTGCCCGCAGTTCGTCGTAGACCGGATAGGGGTTATGTTGAAAATCACGCGATTGGGGGTCAAATGACATGGGCGGTTCCAGCCTTCAGAGTGATAAACTTGATGTAGACACTTGTCCGTCTATTGTATTCTGCCTTTGGTGAAGTTCCCAAGTCTGAATAGGGGGTACAAGTAGAAGTGATGATGAACCATAAACTGAATGACCAAGAGATCGACCAATTGATGCGGGCGCTGGCGCATATGCGTGAATCCGAATTGGCGCGGCTGCTGGATATAGTCGAGACACTGGTACACGAACTCAAACTCGTCTCACGGCGCGGCCCGGAGTCCCCGGCGGCTGTGGCTTCCGCACGGCGGCTAATCCAATGCTGGAACACGGAAGTGCAGCGCATTTTGAAGATGCAGCAGCGGAACGACGCGGCCTGACCGGTCATTCCGCTGTGCCGGTGAGCAGTGCTTGGGCGCTGTGGGGCTGCTTTGCGCTCCATGCCCGCTACAAATTCCCTCTATCATCGTACAAACTCCGGCTTTTCTGGATACAAATATCGGGTATAGTGTAGCCGATTGCTGTAACGCGAAACGGCTGAAGCCCTAAATGGTGAGGGTGGTTGAGCATGGCGGATGAAAAACAAAATAGTTGGTTGATAAATTTAGACGAGATCATTAAATATCAACCCGAAGAAGTCATGTCAATGTTTGTCAGCGATCTAAAGACTATTTTCGCGGCCATTCACGCAGCATCCGGTCTTTTATCGGATGAAGAAGTGGATGTAAAACGCACGACAAACTAATAGAAATCATCGAAAAAAGCTCATCTAAAGCCTACGAAGGACTAGACCTGATGTTGGAGTACGTTAAAGCCCGTGCCGAAATGAAACGGGCGGATGCAGAGGGTAAGGAAACATCGTAGAAGGTAAATGTTTGTGAGGGAGTGAGCGGCGGACAGCCTGTCTGCTGTCCCTACGAAAGCAGATGCTCGCGTATGTAGGGACGCGAGACAGCGCGTCCGTTATTTCCTACCCTACAACGACCGTCCCATTTCGGAATTTAACTGATAACTGACAACTAAAAACTGGTAACGAACAACCAATGACAACACCCATCACCGCACTCGAACGACAATTGATTGACCACGCCGCCGACCTGCGCGACGAGATGACCGCTTTTTGCGCCCGACTGTTACAAACACCTTCCGTCAACGGCGTACACGACGAACGTGCGCTGGCGCTGGTGATCGCCGAACAGGCCAAGGCGCTGGGGTTAGAGGCGCAGGTCGTGGGCGCGAACCCCAACCGCCCGAACGTGGTCATCAGCACGAGCAGTGAAGGGCCAACCGGCTTGCTGCTCATCGGGCATCTGGATACCGTTCCAGCGGGAGACGAGGCGGCGTGGTCACACCCACCGTTCGCGGGAGAACAGGCGGACGGCAAGCTGTACGGGCGCGGCGCGGTGGATACCAAAGGCGGCATGACGGCGGCGTTGTATGCGCTGTGGCTGCTCAAACAGCACCCCGAAGCCTTACCGAACGGACGGGTGCAGTTGATTTGCGTGCCGGATGAGGAATCGGGCGCGACAGGGACGCTGGGCATCAAGTGGCTGCACGACAATGGTTTGCTCGAAGGCAAAGGGGCGATCTACGCCTACTCGGACGACCTGATTACCCTTGGGCATCGCGGGGTGCTGCGCTATAAGCTGGTATGTCGCGGGCAGGCGGTACACAGCGGCTCAAACGAGTGGCAGAACGGAACGGCGGGCAAAAACGCCATCACCGGCATGGCGCGGCTGCTGCTGGAACTGGAAGGACAGCCGTTTGAGTACTCGACCACGCCGTACTTCACCGAGTTCCGCCCGATCATCACGGCAGGCACTTTGATACAGGGCGGCGTGAGCGTCAACATCGTGCCAGATACCTGCGAGGCGTTTATCGACATCCGCATCACACCGGAGTTCGACCGCTTACGGATGGAAGGCGTGATTGACGGCTGCATCGCGCGGGTCGCCGCCGAGCGCGGGGTGACGTTCGAGCGTGAACTGCTCATCAACGCATCCGCCGCGCTGACCCCCGATGACTCGCCGATTGTGCGCGTGCTGGAAAGCGTGGTGCGGGATGTGAAGGGCAAGGAGCCAAAGCGTGTTGTCGCTGGCCCCGCCAACGAAGGCTATCTGCTGATTGAGCGCAGCATCCCGACGATCTGCGGCTTTGGCCCGATGGGTGAGAATGCCCACGCGATTGACGAGTATGTGGTCATCGACAGCCTACCGCAAACCGCCGCCATCTTCGCGCTGACGGCGGCACGGTTGAGCGCGGTTAGCTAACCCTACTTCTCGTCCAGCGCGGCGATCAGGCGATCAAGGTAGGTGCGGTCGCGGTCGGGCAGTTCGGGCAGCACGCGCGAGGCTTCGGTCAGGAAGTGGCGGTAATCGCGCCCCATTTCCTGACCGCGCCTGGTGTGCATGTCGATGGCGTAGTCGGGAATAACCGGCAGCACACCGTTCTGCTCGACCGCCGTGGTGATCCAGTTATTCAGGTCATCCGTGCCGCGTTCCTTCTGCGACTGGCACAGCACCCGCACGGCATGGAGTGCGAATAGGTAGCGGTCACCGCGCGGGCGGGGGATGCGGAAGTGCATCTGGTAAAGCGTTTCGATCAGCACCGGCGCGTTCAGGTTGCCGTAACCCACATCCTCGACCGAGATCACCTGCAAGCGCCCCCACAGGTATTCTTCCATCTCCACGCTGGTCGTCAGCATTTCGTAAGCCAGCAGCGCGGCGTTTTCAAGGTTGCCGCGCCGGATTTCCTTCTGCGTCGCCGAGATGACCTCATCGGCGGGGAAGTCGTGAATGGTGCGGACGCGCGTCCACGGGTCTTGTAAGTGATGTTGTACTGCCATAACGAACCTCTTTACTCGGTAATGACGACGAAAATATCTCTACGTCTAAACGTCTGTTTATAGATGATGCTTGATGCCGGACAGCCTGTCTGCTGTCCCTACACCAATTGAAAGGATGCGCTTATTTTTGTGTAGGGACGCGATACATCGCGTCCGCTTACAGCACACTATTTTCAAACCGCCCCTACAAATAGCGCGAAACACGCCGGTTTTTCTCTGCGCCTTTTGCGTCTCTGCGGTTCAATTCTTCTCTGTCTTACTCTCTGCGTCCTCAGCGTCTCTGCGGTTAATCTGCTCTTACCCCTCGCTGCGGACAATGCCCTTGCCCAAGTTTTTGAGTTCCTGCCCGAACTGCGCCACAAAGTTCCGCCGTTTCAGCAGTTCCGCCGCCCGTATCCGCAGCGCCACTAAGATCAGCGCCAGCAAAGTCGCCAACTGCGGAATCGCCAGCAGTAAGTCCGGTGGCAAGTTGATCTTCAACTGCGTCTGGAAGTAGAACGACAGCGACTCCGACAGGCCAAAAAACAACGAGGTTAAGAAGGCCGCTACCGGCTGCTCAAACGCGAACAACGACACCGTAATCGCCGTCCAACCACGGCCGGAAGTCATATCCTCCACGAACTGGCTCAACACGCCGATGGATAAGAACGAACCGGCAATCCCCGCCAGCGCCCCGCTGATCGTCAGCGCGAAAATTTGCACCAGCGTCACATTGATGCCCACCGTTTCCGCCGCTTCTTTGTTCTCGCCCACCGCGCGGATATGCCGCCCGAAACGGGTACGGAACAACATCAACCACACGAGAAACACCAGCACCCAACTGAGGTACACAAGGATGTTATAGCCACTGAGCCGCGCCAGTACCGGCACACTCTGGAGCAAACCGGACGGCAGGTTAATCAGCGGCAGGCTGCTGATGCTGGGGTCTGCCAGTGTACCGAACTGCCCGAAGGAAACACGCAGGAAGAACACGGTCGCATTCGCCACGAACAGGTTCAGCGCCAGCGCCAGAATGACGAGGTTGATCTTGATCCGCAGGTAAAGCACCGCGAACACGAAGCCCAACGCGCCGCCGGAAACCATCGCGCCCAGCACGCCGAATATCGGGTTGAGGCCGGTCTTGTAGAGCATGACGACCGCGATAAACGAGCCAAGCAGCATCATGCCCTCGATGGCAAGGTTCAGCACCCCCGCACGGCTGGCGATCAGCGCCGCCAATGCGCCGAGGATGTAGGGTGTAGCCAGTCGGATACTGCTTTGCACGAGGATTTCCGGCATCCCGAAGAAGAACAGGACGGCGATGATGACACCGATGATGATGAGGCCAATCCGCAGTTGGCGGCTGTTCTGGTTGAGTAAGGCGATCATGTAGCTTTCACCTCGCTCGTCGCTTTACGGGCTGGCGGCGGTCGCAGTTTCAGCCGGATACGGGTAAAGGTACGGCGGAAGAAATCTTCCATCGAGTTCAGCAGGATAATGAAGGCGATGATAATCCCTCCAAGCTGACGCGGCACGTTGCCGAACTGAAGGTTGATCGCCCCCTGTTCCAACCCCGCGAAAAATAAGCCGACGATCAGGATGCCGACGATGGATTCCCGCGCCAGCACCGCCACCAGCACCCCGTCAAAGCCGATGCCCGCGCTGGCGAACCCATCCACCAACCGTCGCTCGACACCGAGGATTTGGATCGCCCCCGCGAGGCCGCTCAACGCGCCGCTGATGAGCATGGCGCGTAAGGCTGCCCGCTGGCTGGCGACACCCGCGAACCGCGCGAACAGGCCAGAACCGCGTGTCATCCGCTGCTCGTAACCGGCAGTCGTTCGCCACAGGTAGAAGCCGATGGCAAAGGCCGCGATGATCGCCATCAGGATACCGACACCGACCCGTGAACCGGAGAACCACTCGACATCCGGCAGCAAGGCACGGTTGAAGGGTATCAGCCATGCCGTGTCATCAATACGCACCGTTCGCGCCGTGTTGGTGGTATCCGCCCGCAGGGGGTTATTAACCATGTAATGCACGAAGCGTACCGCCAGCGCATTCAGGATAATGGTGCTGATGAGTTCGTTGACGTTCAGCTTGACTTTGAGGTATCCGGCAATCCACGAGTAGATCGCACCCACGCCCATCGCGAGGCTGATGCACACCAGCGGCACGAAGAAGTGCATGATGGTTTTCATGGCTTCTGGCGCAGCGTCAGGGTCAGCCACGCCGGTTAGCGCGTAGATTTGCCCCGGCAGCCAGTAGCCGAAAAAGGCCGCCGTCAGCGCCCCCAACACCAACTGCCCATCCATGCCGATGCTGAACAACCCCGCTTGGAACGCGACGGTTGCCGACAGCGCCGTCAGGATGAGGATCGTGGTACGCTCGATGACCACCGACAGCGGATGCCCCCCGCCGCCGTAAAAGGGCGCGAAGAAGGTTTGCACTGCTTCGGGGTTATCCTCCGGCGCAGCACGGAAAATCACCAGATCGCTGAAGGTCTCGCAGCCGCGTGGGCCA
Organism: Chloroflexota bacterium; assembly: GCA_020161935.1. Taxonomy (GTDB): domain Bacteria; phylum Chloroflexota; class Anaerolineae; order Aggregatilineales; family Phototrophicaceae; genus CFX2. The sequence goes on along the minus strand of JAIUNI010000004.1, from coordinate 125,505 downwards.
AAGCCTTCGCAGAAGAGGCGCTGGTAGGTTTGAATGGGGTCGTTGCCCGAAAACAGCACGAACAGGGCGCTGACCAACAGCCCTAACAAGACCGCGATAATCGGGATCGCCGCGTTTTCAAAGACTTGCCGCAGACGTGTCATGATACAGCCACTTTCTCAGACTCTAAACTACCGCCTGCCATCAGCAAGCCCACATCCTGCTCGTTCGCATCTTCACGGGCGAGGACACCGTTGATATGCCCGTCGAACATGACCGCGATCCGGTCACTGAGCGAAAAAATTTCTTCAAGTTCAACCGAGATCAGCAAAATCGCCGCGCCAGCGTCTCGCGCCGCGACCAGCGTCTTATGCACGAACTCGATGCTGCCCACGTCGAGGCCGCGCGTCGGCTGGTTGATGATGACCAGCTTGGGGCTGCCGTTGAGTTCGCGCCCCAGCACGATCTTTTGCAGGTTGCCGCCGGAAAGGGTGGCGATGCCTTCACCCACCCGTGCCGATTTGACCTGAAACGCATCCACGATGCGCTGCGCCAGCTCACGGATCGGTTTGCGGTTGAAGATGCCGTTCTTGGAATACGGCGCTTCGCGGTAGCGCGTCACCACCACATTCTCATCGAGGTTGGTTCGCAGGTTCAGCCCCACAACCATCCGGTCTTCGGGGATGTGCGCCATGCCCATGTTGCGGCGGTCGCGTACCGTACTGCGGGTGATGTCCCTACCCCGGTAGGTGATCTGCCCCGCGTCGGCGGTGCGGAGGCCGGTGATGGCTTCCACCAGTTCGCTCTGCCCGTTGCCGCTGACCCCCGCCACGCCGAGGATTTCCCCCGCGCGAACTTCGAGGTCAACGCCTTTGACGGCAGGCACGCCGCCTGTCCCCGCCACCAGCAAGTTTTCGACCTTCAGCACGACCTCGCCGGGTTGGGCGGGTTGCTTCTCGACTTGCAGGATGACCTCGCGCCCGACCATCATCCGCGCCATATCACGGATGGTCACGTCGGCGACGTTGTGCGTACCGATCATCTGCCCGCGCCGCATGACGCTGACGCGGTTGGCAACATCTTTCACTTCCAGCAGCTTGTGGGTGATGAGCAGGATCGTGCGCCCATTTTCCGCCAGCTTGCGGATGACGTTATACAGTTCATGCACTTCTTGAGGGGTAAGAACAGCCGTCGGTTCGTCCAGAATGAGGACTTGCGCGTTCCGTTGCAGCGCCTTGAGAATTTCCACCCGCTGCTGCATACCGACTGAAATTTCCGAAACTCGAAGGTTGGGATTCACCGGCAGACCGAAACTTTCCGAGAGTTTACGGACGGCTGCGGCTTCCGTGCCGCTGTTGATGAAGCCCATCTGGTTAGGCTCAATCCCCAGCATGATATTTTCAGCAATCGTGAAGTTCGGAACCAATTTAAAATGCTGGTGTACCATGCCGATCCCCGCGCGGATGGCATCGTTCGGGTGGCTGATGTGGGCTGGCTTTTCGTTCACAAGGATTTCCCCGCTGTCCGGCGAAACCAGACCGTAGAGGATGCTCATCAGCGTGGTTTTACCCGCCCCATTTTCGCCCACCAGCGCGTGAATCTCGCCTTTGGTAACGCTCAGATCGACGTTATCACAGGCCACTACGCCAGTCGATTCGAAATACTTGCGAATCTGGCGCATCTCAATCGCGTTCGGCATGACTTACTCCGTATTCCTGAGGCACACTACTGTGCGCCCTCGCCATAACCATCTCAGGAGACGATACCTCTCGCTTCCCGAAATGAATTTCCTGTAGGGAAGGTCTCAGCCCCTCCCGCGTATTGGCTCCCCTCGCCCTGAGGGAGAGGGGTTGGGGGTGAGGGTTTTAAGCGTCCTCTCAGCCCCTCCCGCTTTCCGCGTACTAACAACCGTCCAGTGAGATAACAATAGGGGTGAACCGCGTGCGTTCACCCCCATATCTTACTGAGTTATCCAGACAGCGGGTTAAGCGTTAGCTGCCCATGTCCTCAAGCGCGTTGGTCACCACCAATTCGCCACTGAGAATCTGAGCTTGTGCTTCGGCAATCGCGGCACGCACGGCGGGCAGCTTCTCGACCATATCGGCGGGGCCGGTGGTATCGAAGGTGCGCGAGCAAACACCCACGTCCCAGCTCAAGCCCGCGAAGCCTTCCGCGAGGCCGACGGTTTGCAGGCCGGGGGCATAGGTGCCATCGACCACGCTCTGGACGAACGAGAACACCGCGTTATCGACGCGCTTCATAGCGGATACGATGACCGTTCCCGGATACAAATCGTCCTGATTACTATCAACGCCGATGGCGAAGTTGCCGGTGTCCTTGGCCGCTTCCAGAACGCCTTCACCGCTGCGGCCAGCAACTTGGTACAGAATGTCCGCGCCACCCGCAAACAAGCCGTTCGCCAGTTCCTTGCCCTTCACCGGGTCAGAGAAGCCGCCGACATACGCACGGTCGAGGGTGCAGTCCGCGCATACCGACTTCACGCCTTCTTCAAAGCCGACGATGAACAGGTTGATACCGGGGGTGTCCAAACCACCGACCGCGCCGACGTGCTTGGTGCGGGTCAGCATACCAGCGGCGATACCGGCGAGGTAGCTGTTTTCGTGGGTCAGAATGTTGAACAACGCCAGATTCGGGTAGTCAGGGGTTTCGGGGAAGAAGGTTTCCTGAGCGCCAAACTTCTGGTCAGGGAATTCGTCCGCGATTTCTTCAACCGTGTCCGAGCCGACGGCGATGGTGATAATCAGGTCTGGATTATCCTGAACCGCGCGGCGGATAGCCGCATCATGTTCCTGCTCGCCAGCGGTTTCGATGATCGTGCCGGTCACGCCCAGTTCCGCAATCGCGCGTTCCGCACCGGCGGCAGCCGAGTCGATGAACGAACGGTCGCCACGGGGGTTCGGCAGGATGATTTCGAAGCTGATACCGCTGTTATCCACAGCAGCAGCTTCGGTGGCTTCGGCGGTCGCTTCGGCACCCGCAGCAAGGCACGGGTCAACATAGTCGCTGTCCTGGGCGAGGGCCGGAACTGCACCTACTGCCAGAGCAGCAGCCAATATCAAACATAACAGGGACAAAAGACTCACACGTTTTAACATTGCCTACTCCTTATTAAACATTTGTCGCGTCTATTGGAACATTTCCAATAAGTTTGTGTTTGTGGCAAAACGCATGAAAAAAGAATAGCATTTTTCAACCGTTCTTGCTAATGTTGCTCTAACCGTTTAAGACCATACACGAATTGTAATATTATGCCTACCTCCGTCATACTGGATACCGATATTGGAACCGACATCGACGACTGTTTAGCCCTCGCGCTCCTGCTGGGTTCGCCGGAACTGAAACTTGAAGCCGTCACCTGCGTCTATGGCGACGTTACCCTCCGCAGCCGCATGGTGCTGAAGCTCCTCAAACTGCGCGGCATCACCGATATTCCGGTGTACGCCGGGGCCAAAGACCCCATCGGCTCGCCTCGCCCGATCTACTGGGAAGGCCACGAAGGACAGGGCTTACTGGATGCGTCCGACGATGCCGTGCAGCCCGCCGCTGGCTTCGCGCCGGATGTGCTGGTCGAGCGCATCATGAGCGCCCCCGGTAAAATCCACCTGATCGCCATCGGCCCACTGACGAACGTGGCGCTCGCCTTCCAACGAGAACCGCGCATCGCCCAAAACCTCGCCCATCTGACCATCATGGGCGGCGTGGCACGCAGTATCGACCGCCTTGACCTGCCCATCGCCGAACATAACATCATTTGCGACCCCGACGCGGCCAAAATTGTGTTCGCCTCCGGTGCGTCCATCACGCTCGTGCCGCTGGACATCACCACACAGGTCGATGTCACCGACGACGGCCTCAAGCGCATCCAAGCCGTGAACACGCCCTTCCACGCCGCCGTTGCCGACCAACTTGCCCGCTACCCGCGCTTCCAACGTTTCGGGCGCACCAGCCTGCACGACCCGCTGGCTATCGGAGTAGTCATCGACCCGACGTTCGTCACGCTGCAACCTGTAACCATGCTGGTCGAAGGTAAGGACGACCCCGCCCCCGGTGTCACGCTTATGCGCCAGCCGCAGGCCGACGAACGAACCAATATCAAGCTCGCCATCGCCGTAAACAAGCCGCGCTTCGAAGCCTTCTTCGTGGATCGTGTGGCAAACTAACCGAACCGTATTCCGCTTTACACACCTGTTTCCGTATATGAACTTCTCCCTCCCTCGTTTACGGGGGAGGGTTGGGGTGGGGGTGAATTCATGACATCCATTCTCCTGAACGATGCCTATGTCCTGTGCCTCGGTCAAGCCGACCGTGTGTTCCCGCGCGGCTACGTGCTGATCGAGGATGACCGCATTGCCGACGTGGGCGATATGGCCGCGCTGCCCAACCGCAGCTACGATGAGCGCATCGACGCATCCGGCAAGCTGGTTATGCCCGGTCTCGTCAACGCCCATACCCATACCCCCATGACCCTGTTTCGCGGCCTCGCGGAAGGCGTGTCGCTGTTCACGCTCGACGGCTGGTACAACACGATCCGCACCCTCGAACTGGTAATGACCCCCGACATGGTTCCCGCCGCCGTTGCCGTGGCCTGCGCCGAGATGATCCGCACCGGCACCACGACCTTCGCCGACCAATACTTCTTTATGGATCAGGTGATTCCCACCGTGCGCCAAAGCGGCCTCCGCGCTGCCCTCGGTTACGGCGTAGTCGAACTCGGTGATCCCGCCGCCCGTGAGCGCGAACTCGTCAAGCTGGAAGGCTTCTTGGAGGAGATGGGTGGTAAGGGCGAGGGACGGGTGCAGGGCTGGATTGGCCCCCACGCCTTCTTCGTCGATAACTCACTGGAGTTGATGGAACGCGAACGCATCCTTGCTGAAAAGTACGGCGTAGGCTTCCACATCCACCTTTCCACCACCGGCGAGGAAGATGAGATTTGCGAACGCGACTTCGGCATGAGCGCCGTGCAAAAAATGGCCGCGCTGGGGATGCTCGACCGTCCGGTTATCGCCGCCCACTCCGTCACCATTCCAGCGGCGGATTGGTCAACCCTCGCCCGTTACCCGTTCACAGCCGTCACCTGCCCCAGCGCCTCGATGCGAGCCGGTGCGGATGCCGCGCCCATCGTCGGGATGCGCTCGGCGGGCGTGAATATCGCCCTCGGCACGGATAACGTCTGCAACAGTAACGACTATGACCTGTTCGGCGAAATGCGGACGCTTGCCAAACTCGCCAGCTTCCGCGAGAAAACCCCCGGTGCGCTCCCCGCCCGCGATGTGCTGGCAATCGCCACCGAAGGCGGGGCGAAGGCGCTCGGCCTCGCGGATCAAATCGGGGACTTAACCGTCGGCAAACAGGCCGACCTCATCTTGCTCGACCGCAGCGGTATCGGTTGGCAGCCCTACAGCGCCAACGACCCGTTTACGGCGCTGGTCTACAGCATTCACGGCCTACAGGTGACGGATACGATGGTCGCGGGGCGCTGGCTGCTGCGTGACCAAGCGTGGACGACCCTCGACTACCCCACCGCCGCCCGCGAACTCGACGGCCACGCAAAGCGGTTGCTGGAATTACGCGACCAAAGCCGCAGCTAACTCATAGAATTTGTAGGGGCGCACGGCCGTGTGCCTCTATTCCCGCACCTCTACGGCAAACTTCTAATCGTGTCGAATCGCTTGAAAAAGCGCATGATTTCTTCGAGCGGCTTTTGCTGCCCCTCCAGTAACCACTTCCGCCAGATCGCATAAACCCCGGCGGACATGAACGTCGTCCAGTACTCATCCTTGTCGGCGGCGTAAAATTGCTCCATTTCGGCTGTGAAAATCCGCTGGATGATCGGCTCATAGCCACGGTCAACCGACGCGAGTATAAAGTCGCCAAACGTATTAAAAAATGCCAACTGGACATCAAACTTCACCGAGTCAGACGGATTTTGACGAATCGTGTCATAGACAACCGCCATCTTGGGTTGGTAATACTCATACAAAATTTGCTCAAGGTCCTCAAAATTGCGGTAAAAAGCCATGCGGCTCACACCTGCCCGTTGGCACACTTGGGAAACACTCAGCTTAGATAGCGGTTCTTTAGCCAATAGCTGGAGCAGCGCGGTGGTGATGAACTCTTTCGTGTCTTTTTTCACTGCTTTTGCGTGTTCGGTTGCTGCCATAACAAACACTTCTCCACTGTCACAGATGCGCGTTTTTGCGTTGACTCTGCTCTCAAGATCGTCCTATACTAACACACATCCGTTACAAGTGAAACGTCAGTTAAGCAGGAAGATCATAATGGCAAACGAATTAGTCTTGGTCACAGGCGGCAGCGGTTTTATCGCCGTCCACATCATCATCAAGCTGTTGCAGCAGGGCTATCGAGTACGGGCAACGCTGCGTACCCCTTCGCGGCAGGATGAGGTTAAAGCAATGCTTGCCCACGGCGGCATCACCGATTTTGCCAATTTGGAGTTCATTCAGGCCGATTTGACCAGTGATACCAATTGGCTGGAAGCGGCGACCGGTGCGGCTTATGTCATCCATGTCGCCTCGCCAACCCCCGCCACCCGCCCTGACGATGGTGACGCGATGGTGAAGATGGCGGTTGACGGTGTGCTGCGCGTGATGAAAGCCGCCAAAGCCGCCGGTGTCAAACGGGTCGTCCTCACGTCCGCTTCCGGCGCGGTGATCGCCGGTCACAAATCGCACCCGGCGCTGTTCACCGAGGCGGATTGGACAGACTTATCGGGCAATATTGATGCCTATCAACGCTCGAAAACGATGGCCGAACGCGCGGCGTGGGAGTTTTCGAAGGCCGAGGGCGTGGAACTTTCTGCGGTCAATCCGGTAGCGGTCATGGGGCCGGTACTCGGCAAAGACTTCTCGCACTCGAACCAGATCATTCGGTTGATGATGTCCGGCAGGCCGCCGTTTCTCCTCAAACTGGCCTTCGACTATGTTGATGTACGCGATGTCGCCGATCTACATCTGCTCGCGATGACCCACCCAAAAGCCGCAGGCGAGCGCTTTCTGGCGACCACCAGCGAAAATTTGACCTACAAAGAAGAAGCGCAAATCCTGCACAAACACCTAGGCAGCGCCGCAAGTAACGTCCCCACCACCGAAATGCCGGATTTTCTCGTGCGGCTGCTGGCCTTATTCGTCAAAGACCTGCGGATGCCCGCCACGTTTTTAGGGCAAAACACCGCCTGTAGTAATGCCAAAGCCAAAAAGCTGCTCGGTTGGCAGCCGCGTTCCGCCGAAGAAGCCATCGTCGCCACCGCGAAAAGCATGGTTGAATTCGGCTTGGTCTAAAAGGTCGATTTCGGATGGAGGGATGAGGGGCGCACAGGCTGCGCCTCTTTTGTTTTTAGTCGTCAGTCATCAGTCTCCAGTCGTCGGCTTAATGCAATACAGTTTTGTGGCGGCAGTGGCGGCGGCGGCGGCGGTAGAGCGCCAATCAAGTCTCCAGTCGTCAGTCTCCAGTCAACAGCTTTAAGGCAATACAGGTCTGCACAGCAACCCAAATGTTGAAAATGTTGCAGATTTTAGAAATGTTGCAATTGTGATTCTCATTATTCTCAACATTTGAGCGAGAGATGATGCTGTTGCTGTTGTTGATGCTGTTGAGAATCAACCTTTTTTCGCAAAATTCTTCACATTCACAGTGCATTTTATGTCGGAATTGGCGGCGAAGTCGTCCAAGTCGGCGACGACAAAGTAGTCTATAGTCTTTAGTCGACAGTCAACAGATGACAGTCAAATGCAAAAGCATAATATGCGGAACAAGCAGCAATAGCGGCACGACGAGTCATCAGTCGATAGTCCACAGATGACAGTCAAAAACAAATACGAGTCGCCAAGTGCGCCAAGAAAGACAGAGAAAGCCAAGGGATGCGGTTGTTAAGGTGCGTGGGATAGACCCCCTCCGTCGCTGGCGCGACACCGATCTGCTACCTTGCGACAAGCTCAGTCGCAGATCGCCCGTAAACGAGGGAGGCAATAAATGTGGGCGCTCCTATAAACAGCATATCCGAGTTCGCAGCGTTTAGGGTGAACATTTGTCAGAACATTTGGTCACTTTTAGGCGGTGTTGGTGCTAACTTTGCAGGGGAGTGAGAATGTTAAGAACGTTGGGGAATGGTTGGTAAACGGTTTGTCGGGTTAACCGAAAATAAACCTAAATTATAGTACTGAGTTCTGAGTGCCGAGTACTGAGTCGAATGCAAATGCGGTGAGCTTAACGCGGCTCAGAAACCTTTTAAAAGTTGGCTTTTTGCAGACGGACGCGCTGTCTCGCGTCCCTACAGAAAATACTCACCACAAACGTGCGATTGTGTAGGGACAGCAGACAGGCTGTCCGAAATTCCCAAACTTCTTCAATTGTTATGAGTCCGCTTGGTACTCTTGGCGACAGGCTTTTGCCTTTTAGCTGATGACTGGCGACTGGCAGCTAGAGACTTCGCTTTCGACTTTTAACCAACCATTGTGGAGCGCAGGATTATGCGCCCCACAAAACAAGTTACACCGCTGACGTATTCGTCACCAGCTTCGCCCGTTCGGCGGCTACCAGTTCGCGGGTGGCAGGGGCAACCTCGTTGGCGTAGAGTTCGATGGTCTGCGGGTCGTCCGCCGCGAGGATGAAGCCGGTGATGCCGTAGTCCAGCGTCATCGCTGCCAGTTCTTCCGCCCACTGCTTCGGCGGCCCGTTCAGGAGTGAACTGCCGTTCCGCGCGAATTGGCCGTTGATGTTGAGCAAGCGACGAATGGCAGCGGGTTCACGCCCTGCGGCAGCCGCGCCCTCGTCGATGTGCTTATTCATCTCGGCAAGGTCGCCCGGCCCGCCTTTCAAGTAGCCCAGCGACGGCAGCCAACCGTCGCCCATCCGTCCGGTCAGGTTGAGGATGCGCGGCTTATACGCGCCAATCCAGATGCCGATGTCGTGCGCGGGTTTTGGCCCACGCTTCGCCCCGTCAACCGTGTAGTACTGGCCGCGAACGTGTACGCCGCTGCGCTCGTCCGCCGCCCAGATCGCCCGCATAATGGTGATCGCTTCTTCGAGGGCCGCAATCGACTGTCCGGGTTCGAGCCGCCGCCCACCCATCGCCTCGATGGCATCCCAGAAGCCGCCCGCGCCGATACCCATCTCAAACCGCCCGCCACTCAGCAGGTCGAGGCTGGCGGCACTGCGAGCCAGCACGGCGGGCTGCCGAAGGGGGAGGTTCAGCACGTTCCCGCTGACGTGGATGTTCCTGGTACGCGAGGCCACGTAGGAAAGCAGCGTCCATGTGTCGTGGAACTTCGACTGGTAAGGGTGATCTTGAAAAGTGACGAGATCGAGTCCCGCCGCGTCCGCCACCTGCGCCAGCTCTACCGCGTGTAGGGGCGGCTGGTTCACCGGCGTGATGAAGGTGCCGAATAGTAGGTTATGTCCGTAGTCTGTCATGATCGTTTCTCCTTTAGCAGCCGTTAAGGCGCGGCTTCCGCCACCCGCTGCGGCGCGACGTTGAAGTTATCGCGGAACACATTTTGCGGGTCGTACTTCAGTTTCAGGTCTTGCAAGCGGCTGAGTGTTTTGGGCGGGAAGGCATCATGGATACGTTCGGGCCGCTGGTCACTGTCGAAGCTCAGGTAAACCCCGTTGAAATGCGGTGCCATATCCTTATCCCATTGGGCGTTCAGTCGTTCGCGGTTCGCGCCAATCGCCGCCACCGAGAAGTTCGCGCTGCGCCCTGCGTAAGCGGTCGCGTCCGCGCCCACGTCGGATACCGCTCCGCCGACCGAGCGAATCTGAAAGAAATAGACCGCCCCGCTGCGAATGAGCCGTTCAGCCGCCGCCGCGAACTCCCGCGTAATATGCTCGATCAAGCCCGACCGCGACGACGGTTCGCCCTGCCCATCGTGGTCTTCCCGCGAGGCGTTCGCCATCACGTTCGCGTAGCTGGTAATCACCACACTCTGGTCGTACAACGGCGCGACATCGGCGATGCGCTGAATGCGGTCGATAATCACCTCCGGCTGGTCGGAGTTGACCATCGACAGCACATGCGCCACCATCGGCTGACCACCCCGCGGCTGCCCCATAATCAGGAAGCTGGTCAGGTCACGCGGCGCGGTTTCGACCGCCTCGCCCCAGCCTTCGAGGAAGCTGGCGGTGCGGCTGGCATCCATCACCAACTGCGCCCAGCCCACCGGCCCGACCTCGTCCACCTCGAACTCGAACGACACCACGATGCCAAAGTTCGCCCCCGCGCCGCGCACCGCCCAGAACAAATCGGGGTTCTCGTCGTCGCTGGCTCGCACCACCGAGCCGTCTGCCAGCACCATCTCGACGGCCTTCAAGTGGTCGATGGTCAAGCCGTGGTCACGCACCAGCCAACCGACACCACCCGCCGTCGCCAAGCCACCGACCCCCACACCGCCGTAGTCGCCGGAACTGAGTGCCCAGCCGTACGGTTCGAGCGCCAGCGCGACATCCATCCAGCGTGCCGCCGGTTGGATGCGAACGCGGCGAGTGGCTTCGTCCAGCACCTCGATCTTATTCAGCCTGGCAAGGTCGATCACGATGCCGTTGCGGTTGGTCGAGCGACCGCTGATGCCATGCCCACCGCTGCGAACCGAGAGCGCCACATTCGGGTGCTGCCGTGCGAAAGTCAGTGCCTCCACCACTTCATCGACGTTTTTCGGCTGAATGACAATCCCCGGAGAACCCGCCCGCATGTAGGTCGATTTCACCCGCCCGTACTGCACATCTCCCGGCTCGATGACGCTGTTCGCCAGCGAGGCCGGTACGCTGTCGTACTGGATGCCCTCACGCCGCTTGGCACGGGCAGCCGAGGAGCGCATCGCCACCAGCGTCGGCTCCGGGATTTCGTGGTTGACGGCTTCGCGCAGGGCTGGCACGACCTCACCGGCAAACTGTTCCATGAGCTTCGTGTCGTCTGCCATCAGAATGAAGGTGCCGATGCCCTGTTCAACCACCAGCGGCAGCAGGTCATCCACCCAGTTTTGGCTCGTGCCGTTCAGGAAGCCGCCGCGCTGCGCCGCGAACTGACCGGAAATATTCAGCAAGCGCCGGATTTCACGCGGGTCGCGTCCGGCTTCAACCGCCGCCTCGTCAATGATCCGGCTGCCCTTTTCCAAATCGCCGGGTTTCATATAGGAGTAGGATGGCAGCCAACCGTCGGCTTTCTGCCCGATCAACCGCAGCATCTTGGGCTTGAGTGCGCCCAACCAAATCGGAATGTTGTGGGCAGGGATCGGCCCGCGCTGCACATCCTTCAAACGGTAGTGATCGCCGTAGTAACGCAGGGGCAGTGTTTCGCTGGTATCCAGCATCCCGCGAATAATGTCAATCGTCTCATCCAGCGCGTCCACAGCCTGCGCGGGTTCGAGCCGTTTCCCGCCCATCGCCGCGATGCCATCCCAGAACGCCCCCGCGCCGAGCGCCATTGCCAGCCGCCCACCGGAGAGCAGGTCAAGGCTGGCGGCGGAACGCCCCAGAACGGCGGGCTGCCGCAGCGGTACGTTCAGCACGTTCGCGGCAATATGAATGCGTTCAGTTTGTCCGGCAACCCACGACATCAGCGTCCATGTGTCGAGGAAGGCGGATTGGTAGGGGTGATCTTGAAACGTGACCAGATCGTAGCCGAGTGACTCGCTGTGTCGCGCCAGTGCGACCACCGCTTCCGGCGCTTTATTGGAAGGAGTGACGAAAGTTCCGAACTGTAGAGTGTGTCCATAGTGCATAACAATAAACCCCGTTGGTTGACTTATCAACCATTATAGCACACTGGTTGACGTGTCAACCACATCCAATATATAATTTTGGTATGAAAACAAGAGAACTCACCGAATCCCAGATCACCGCTTGGACCAATTATCAACGGATGCGCTTGCGCCTCACCGAGCGCATGAATCGTCAGCTCACCGAGAAAACAGGCTTATCCGAGGCCGACTTCGAAATCCTGACCGCTCTCACCGAAACCCCGGCAGAATCCGTCCGCGCGATTGCCCTGCGCTGCGGCCTCGAATGGGAAAAGAGCCGCCTGTCGCACCAGCTTAAACGGATGGAAGCACGGGGCTTGGTCATGCGCGAGGACTGCGTGGAGGATAATCGAGGCGCGGTCATCCGCGCGACCGAATTGGGGCGCAAACTCGCCGCCGAGGCGCGTGTATATTATGAGGAAGACTTGCGAGAATACGTGATCGACGTGCTTTCGCCTGACCAGCTCGACGCGCTCGGCGACATCGCCGAAACCATCCTCAGCCGCTTTGAAAAGACACACAAAGCCTGAGTGTCACCCTTCCCCTAAAGCCCCTCCCCGCAAGCAAGGAGGGGACTTTTAAATACCGGAGAATAACTCCCTCACTCGCCTGCGGGGGGTTGGAGTAGGGTGTCTATTCGGGCGGGGTGAAGAACTGTAGTGTCTCGTCCACCTGTGCCACAACCGCATCCAGTTCAGCCGCATCGCTGATCGTTTCAAACTGGAACACGACCGCCGAACTGGTTTCAGCATTATGCACACTATAAACCACACCTGAAACGATGCTGCCGTCACTCTCGAAGGTATACGGTGCGCTGTAAGCAATCAAGCCGCCGAACGGGGTTTCCGTCACCTCGCCCATTTCGACTTCCAAATTATTAAACAGGCCAGTTAGTGCAGTTCGCACATCCACGTCAAAATACGACTGGATAAACAGCGACTTCACGCCATCCACATCGCTCAGGGCATTAGTGACTGTGCCGTCGTCGTTGGTCAGGCTGTAGGCTTCACCCCACGCATCGGGATAGACGAAATGGATACCTTCGTTGGTATCAGTGTAACCGCGCAGGCTGCCATCCACACCGTCGTTATTCACCGCGACTTCAACCTTCTTGCTGATGCGGTTATCGGCAAGGTCGGTCATGCTCAGGATGATCTCATAGGTGCCGTTGTTGGCAGGGGCGTAACTGAGGGTAAACGGTTCAACCCCGAACGTCAGCGGTAAATCGGTCAGCGGTTGGATGGCGACTTCGTTCTCCGCCGTCAACGTCACCAAGTCCACGATGAACTGGTCGCCCGGCTGCGGCTGTACCTCATACGGCGACTCGTCCGCGACCGCGAGGATGCCGCTGTAGGTCATGTTCGCCAGATCAAAGATCAGGTAAGCCGGTTGGCTGCCCTGTGCGCTGACGTACGTTCCCTGTACGGTTGCGTCCGTCGAGCCGCCAATCGACTGCGGCAGTGCCAAGACCGTGTTCTTGCCATCGCTGATGTAGGGGAACTCCACACCCCACGTAAAGCTGCTGGGTGTCAGTTCATTCGGGTATTCGATGACCGTTTCGCCGGTGGGCAGCGTCGTGGTATAGGAAATCGGCGAGCTGTCAACGATGACGCGCGTGCCATCCGCTTGCACAAACGAAATGGTGTAGCTCAGGTCAACCACACCCTTACCCCCCGCGTCGAAGAACACCACTGGCGTATCCAACGAGCTGCCGGTGCCGCTGAGGGTGAACACACTGCCGATGTCCAGTTGTAGGGCGCTGCCATCGAGTTCGGAAGTAATCGTGCTGTAGAACTGGTTCAGGTAATCCTGCCAGAAGGCGAAGGCTGGCGGCGCGGATGCCGGATAGCTCCCACCGTAGGCTTCGTAGTAAACGGGCTTCGATGGCAGGTAAATGCCTAAACCGGTCGCGCGGGGCAGCTTGCTATCCGCCAGCGAGTAAACGACCGCGCCGTCATAGGCCGCGATCACTTCCTGCGAGGCGTTGTAAGCGTCTTCGCTGATGGTGGTTTGCAGGCTGAACCATGTCATAAAGTCTTTGAGGTCGATATACGAATACGTATTCGCGCGGTCAGCCAGCGACGCGCCGAATACCTGGCTGTTGTTTCGTGCCGTGCCGAGCGCCGAAAGCAGTTCTACCGTGTCGCCCTTCACCACCGAGGCGAAGTTTTCCAGCGAGCCGAGCAGGTTCGGCAGCCCTGCGGTTTCCACCAGCGAGAGGTCAACCTTCGTCCGTGCGCCTTTACCCGCGTAGTAGGCCATGTAGTTGTCGATGAAAGCCGCGCCGACCTGGAAACCATCCCAATCGGGGTTGGTTTTCATAGCGTTGATACTGTTGGTGTATTCCCACCCGTTGCTGGGGATCACTTCCTGCGAGAACAGCACGTAGTCGGCGAACGGTTCGAGCATCACTGCCACATCCGTCACCGCCATCAGGCAGGCATCGAAGCCGATGATGTCGAACTTATCGGTCGTGCCAAGCTGTTCCTGCGCCGCGCTCAGTGCCGACGCGATTTCCGGCAGTTCAAGCATCGACTCGCCCACACCGTCATCCGGCCCGATGCCGCGCCAGCCGCCACCGTGGCTGCCGATGACCACCAAATAGTGTTCAGCGGGGTAATTTTCGACACCCCACACGAGGAAGTCGGTCAGCGACTGTGGGTCGCCCATATCGACTTCGCCGAGTTCTTCCACCGGCGTTTGCTCAAACGTCACACCGACGTTCTTGTTCTCGTAAATCGTAGCAACGGTCTTGTCATCGAGCGCGTCGATCTGCGGCTGAACGGCGGCTACGTCACCGTAACCCTGCCCGACAAAATAGTCCAACAGCGCCGCACGCTGTCCGGCGGTATCCGGTTCGGGCAGCGGGGCAACCTGCTCGATGTAAAAACGGCGGGTGTCCGTCCAATCGCCGAAGCGGTTCTCGAAGCCCTCCGCACGGTCGAACTGGGTAACGATGTTCACCCCCTCACCGCTGCCCACGGACTGCATCTCGTAATAATCGTTGAAGGCCGCCCCTTCCAAGTTGTTATCGACAGCCGTGTAATGCAGGATCGTCCAATTGGCGGTTTCCTGAGCGCGTACAAAATTCAGGGAACCCAACAGCACCACAGCTAAAATTAAAATCCGTTTCATATGTTCTCTCTTTGTGCGGGGTAAAAGAAAAGATTCCTTAGAACCATCCTAGCAAACTCTCGCTCAGGGAAGGCTTAAGGAATCTCTTTATAATCTGTGCTCTGCGGCTAAACCTTCTGTCTTATCTCTGTGTTCTCTGTGCCTCTGTGGTAAATGCCTTTGTATTTTCTCTGCGCCCTCTGCGGTTAAAAATGCTTCCCCTTACGGTACGAACATGGTCTCGCGCGGACGGGAGAATGTCACGGCGCTAATCTTGCCACTTTCCGCATCCAGCACCACCTTCATATCGGTAATGCCCTGCGTGCCGACCAAGCGCACCCGCGTCTGGGTCCCGCCATCGCCTTCCAGCGCCTCGCCCAGCGTAATGCTGCCGTACTGCACACCGACCGCCGCAAGCTGGCGTTGTACGGCGGCACGGTCAACCGTCGGTGCGAACGCATCCCCTGCCTGTGCTTCGTCCCACCCGCCGATTAAGCTCACAACGCGGTCAACTGCCGCTTGCAGCCCCGCGCTCAACAGCTTGGCGGCGATTAACTGGAGTGTTTGCATCTTGGGCGGCACGGTCGGCGACAGTGTGATATACGCTTCAATCCGTCCATTTTCACACTGCATCCACCAGCGCCCACGCAGGTTATTTTCCGCCTCGAATGCGGTGGACGACAGCACCTTGCCATAGCTGGCGCGTAAGTCCTGCACCTGTTTCCGCCGCCGTTCCAGCGCCATATCTAAAAAGAACGACTCAGTTGAAAGCGCCTTCACACCCTCGTCGCTCCACGTTTCGTAGAGTTCATTCACGCCCTTTTGGATGTCAAGCAGCGCGTCGGACGGTGGCACAACTCGCTGTACCAATCCGCCTGTCTGCTGCAACATGACACACGCATCCTGTACCCTAAGCGAGATCGACGAGTAAGTCACATTACCCAGCGCCACAATGCCCACGTTAGCCTCCGGCAGCAGACGGTAAAACGTGCCGTAACCCGGTAAGCCACCGCCATGTGATACCGAATACCCCAACAGCGAATCCACGCCACACGCCAACCCGTAGCCATAGCCGTCGCTCATGTACCACGCGGGGACATCCGGTGTCGCCCGCGACGAGGACACCATCCGCTGGCGGTGGCCCTGCATCATCTCGCGCAGTGAACTCCGCTTCAACGGCCCGCTCTCGGCCTCGTCACGCGGGGGGAAGGCCGCCAGCAAAGTGTTCATGTACCTCGCGAAGTCGTTAATCGTCGTGAACAACCCGCCAATCGAGGCGAACGCCCCATCCGGCAGCGGCGGTTCTTCGATCCACTCGCCATCCTGCCGCCGGTAGCCCATCGCGAGGCGCTGCGGGTCAACCTTGCTCACGTCAAACGTGGTCGAGGTCATACCCAGCGGCTTGAGGATGTTCTCGGTCACATAATCCTGATACAACACGCCCGCCACGTTGGTAACGATGCGCCCCAATATCGCGTAGCCGAAGTTCGAATACTCGTACTTCACCCCCGGCGGGTTCGAAAAAGTGATGCCCTTCGCCATCCACGCCGAAAGGTCGCTCTCACTCGCCGCCAGTTGGCGGTCTGCCCACGGGTCATCCTGCGGGAAGCCAGCGCTCATCGTCAGCAGTTGGCGCACGGTAATTTTGGCCGAGTCGCGCGTCGGGTAGGGCAGCGCGGCCAGTTCCGGCACATGCTTTTCCACCGCGTCATCAAGGTTAAATTTGCCCTCGTCGCGCAGTTGCATCAGCGCCATCGCCGTAAAGCTCTTGGTCATCGAGGCGATGCGGAACACACTGTCGGCGTTCACGGGCGTTTGGCTGGTGACGTTCTGTACACCCGTGCCGCCCGCCAGCACCAGCTCGCCATCTATGACGATGCCGTAGGCCACGCCGGGGATCGGGTGCTGCTCGGCGAAGGTGCGGAATAACGCTTCGATCTGCGGGAAAGCCGCTCGCAGTTTGGAACGGTCAGGGTTATTTAAAGTAGCGATGGGGAACATGGCAGCATCCTGTGGTGTAAAGGTTGGACGACCACATGATATTACCGAATTTTCGGTAATGTCACCGCCCTTTTGTCACGGTTGAGCCATTCAAAATCGACCTGCTGCCCGGAAGCAAACCGCTTATCTGTAAGAGTTAATCTATTAGGATTTTCGGATACCATCCTGACCTAGCCACAATTAGCCAGACCGCTGATGCTACCCTTAACGTTTATCGTTATGTTGAATGTATAGCAAGTGACGCACGAAGGAGTTCATGATGGACTGTGCGATCTGCGGTAAATCAGTACGTCAGCAAAAAGAAGGTTTGTGCTTCCGTTGTTACGTGATTAGCCACGCTATCCGCCTCGAACCGGAACTGCCGCGTTCGATGATGATTGATGACAGTAAACGAGACATCATCAGCTATCAGCAGTCGCCCTTCAGGTTGAAACCCTTAATTGTCGATGTCAACACAAAGGCCGATAACAACCGTCATTAAGCGCCCATCCGAATCCCATCCCGCGCTTCAATTTCCAGCAAGCGGTTGTATTTCGCCAGCCGCTCGGACTGCATAATCGAGCCGACTTTGATGTAGTCGCCACCCCAGCCCGTAACCAGATCCGCGAGCCAGCTATCTTCCGTCTCGCCGCTGCGGGCACTCACCACGACACGCCAATCGGCTGATCGCGCGGTCTGGTAGGAAAGCAGTGCCTCGGTCAGTGTACCAATCTGGTTGACCTTCAGCAGCAGACTGTCGGCGGCCTTCAGGCTTTGTGCGCGTTCGATGCGTGCCGGGTTGGTACACAGCAAATCATCCCCCAGCACCATCACCTTGCCGTGCGCCGCCTGATAAAACGCCTGCCACCCCGCCCAATCATCCTCGGCTAATCCGTCTTCCACGCTGATAATCGGATAGCGCTCGATCCACGACATCAACCGCGCCACCATCACCTCGCTGGACAGCACTTGTCCGTCGAGGTGATATTGTTCACCGGCATAGAAATGTGTCGAAGCCACATCCACCGCCAGCGCGACTTCGCTTCCCGCCCGATAACCCGCCCGTCCAATCGCTTCCACCGCGTCGCCGAGCATCGTCTCAACATTCGGGAACGGCGGTGCGAGGCCGCCCTCATCCGCCTTCAACGGGCGTGTGCCGTACTTCTCGCCCGTTAGCTTCGCCGCCGCCAGATAAACGTTGTAGGTCATGTTCATGGCCTCGTCCATCGTCCGCGCCGCCACCGGAACCACCAGCACATCCTGAATGGCAACCTGCCCGCCTGCGTGTTTACCGCCGCTGAACAGGTTAATCGTCGGCATCGGTAAACGCGGCGTAGTCTCGCTCATGGCGGCGAAATGCCGGTAAAGCGGCAGCCCCGCCTCTGCTGCCTGTGCGCGGGCAAACGCCAGCGACACCGCTAAAATGGCGTTCGCACCCAGCTTGGCCTTATTCGGTGTGCCATCCAACTGGAGCAGCGCCGTGTCGAGTTGGCGCTGATTAGCGAAGTCACGTCCGGCGAGGGCGGCGTGAATCGTCGTCTTAACGTTCTCAACCGCTTTCCGGCAGCCGAGGCCGTGATACCGTTTCGGATCACCGTCGCGCAGTTCAAGTGCCTCCGCCGTGCCGGTTGATGCGCCCGAAGGCACTGCCGCCTCTGCCGTAATGCCGCTGTCCAATGAACAGTAAGCCTTCACCGTCGGGCGGCCACGGCTGTCGAGAATTTCAATAGCGGTGAGTGCTGTGATGCGTGACATATCAACCTTCTATTTTGAATGAAATGAATGTCTTTTGATTAGGATATTGATTATTTTAAGGTGATAATCCCTAAAGACGGTTTTCTGTAGGGATGAGGCGTGCCTTATCCGCTGTTGTTACCACCCAAATGAATGAACGGCCATCATAACCTGTATTGGAGTTACGCCTTCGGGGTTTGTGGTTCACCTTCCGCAGCGGTTCCGGTCGAGGGGTAAAGCGCGACCAGCACCCCGTAAGGCTGCTCATCGTCGCCCGAAAGGTCGGCATATTCACGCACCAGCGCCTTTAACTTTTGGTAAAACGACTCCGCTGCTTCCGGTGCTAACTTGACCGTCGTGCGCGAGATCAACAGCGAACGGCTTAGGAGTTTGTCATCATCATCCGGCGACACATCCAGCACATCCGCGTCAGCACTTTTTTGGATGTCCTCGCGGGTGTCGTCAAACAACCCCGTGAGCATCACGTTCAGACCTTCTTTGCCCGCCTGTGAGGTCAGCGAAAACAGTTCGCGGTCAACACGGTAATTGAAGGCCGCCGCTTGATACTGCTTCTCGACGATGCCGGAGACAATGCGCGTATCCACCACTTTGATGAGCGCCCGTTCTTCCAGTTGTTTGATGTGATAGTAGAGTTTGGTGGGTGGCAGGTTGAGGACGGAAGCGACTTGTTTGACGGTGCGGGGAGCCTGGGTGCAGAGTTCAACGATTTGCAAACGAAGGGGATCAGCAAGGACTTTCAGCGTTTCCAAGTCGTTGATGTTAAATTCAGGTTCAGGCTTGTAGGGCCTTTGGTTTGAGTCAGGTTTTGCATCCGACAGTGGTGCTTGCATTATTTGGGTAATCGCTCACGAATATTGGTTAGCAAACACTATGGATTATATATCGCCTTTTCTAATATGCCATGAGAAAAAAGAGGGGCAGCAGGTCTTTTACCTACCGCCCCTCTAACTAGAGCCTTCAGTCACTGTTGGAACACAATCCATCATTACTTATTCTCCTGTTTAGCCCGCTTGGCTTGCAGCTTTTTACGCGCTGCTTTGAGCCACTGGCGGGTAAGGCGTTCACGCTGCGCGATTCGCAGGTGGTCGTTCTGGATGGCCTGAGCCAGCATGAAGTTCACGTTGAACATACCGCTTCGTCTCCTTTCTGCACTTGTAATGGTTTGAAATGAATGATTTGTTTTCAACGTTGAAAACAATTTGAATGTTCATAATTAATCTTATTATGGGTTCGGCTTCAATGTCAAGACTTTTCTACAACATTTAATTTAGTTTTTACGGAATTGATCTTAATTTAATACTGGCGCAACTTCCGCCCGACCCGCCGCGTATAAAGAGGTAAGCGCTCCCCAAATATAGGGGTTCTCCAAGCAGCGGTGAATGGGCTGGTGGTACAATAGCTCCATTACAAACGAGATAAACGAGGAGAAGCCCTGCGATGTCTGCATGGTGGGGGTCGAAGAATAACGTTTCGAACCGGCTGCGGCTGGAAGTCGAGGCCATGCGTGCTACCTTTGATAACACGTTTAAGCTGGTCGTGCCGCCGATGGGGGCGCTGTACTGGGAAGGTGATGTCGAGATCAACCTCGCAACGCTGCAATCACCGCTGCACCGCCTGAAGATACTCTACCCGAACGAGTATCCGCACCGTCCGGCGGAAGCCTACGTGCTGCGCCCGCGAATCTACAGCGAGAAGCACCAGTACGAGGACGGGCAGTTGTGCCTGTTCAACCCGAAGGATGGCACCCAGTACGGCTGGAATCCCAGCAAGTCAACCGCCGTAACGGTTACCGGTTGGGCGGTACAGTGGATTTACGCCTATTACACATGGCGGGCGACGAGTGAATGGCCGGGGATCGAAGAACGGGTTGACCCGAATACCCCGCTGCCGCCGCGCCGCCGTTATTAGTCGCTATTATGTCTCCCTTCCCTCTCCCAAATAGAGGGGCTAGGGGTGAGGTTCTAAAGGGTTATGGATATGATCGGACGGCTGAAAATGAACCGGAGCAGCGTCCCTAATCTGGTGATCGCGCAGCGGGTGGTCGATAAAATGGCGACCGCCGCGAAACACTTCTTGCAGGACGAAACCGGCGAGGCGATGGTTGGCCTGCTCGTCCCCGGCACGCGCACCGGTGTGGATACCCTCTATGTGCTGGATACCATCGCCCCCGACGAAAACGCCGTGGTGCGCGAATGGGCGACCTTCCAGCAGGGCGACGAACGGCAGGACGAACTCATCTACTGGCTGCAAGAGAACTGGCATGTGCAGCGCCAGAAACAGCGTGACGCGCAGGGCAAACCCGTACTCCCCAAGTGGGATGTCCCGCTGCGCTACCTCGGCGACTGGCACAAGCAGCCGGGGTTCATGGTGCAGCCCAGCGGCGGCGACCTGATGACCGCCCAGAGCTGGATTGACGACCTCAGCAACGGCATGGAGTTCCTGCTCGCGCCGATTGTCACGCTCGGGCATCCAGCGGCCACCGCAGGCGACAGCAGTGCCAACCATATCAGCGTGGCGCAGGGCGACGGCACGGCGATGCGCGTCGACTTCTGGTACATCGACCGCCAAGCCCGCGACTTCTACCCTATCACGCCCTCGGTTTACCCCAACAGTCAACTGCCGACACTGGCGGCTTACCCGTGGCACTTGGTCAACGAGGCGCGCTTCAAAGCCGAGTCCGAACTGCTCGAAAAAGATGGGCTGTTCACCAGCCTCGTCCTGTGGGATACCGGCAGCGCTCCGCCGTTGGACGTGTGCTTCCTTGTGGCGCGGGTCGGCGCGGATAAAGTCCTTCTAATCGTCACGCCGCCGGATTACCCGACCAGCGCACCCAAAGCGCGGGTATCAACCTTCAAGGGTATCAAACCCGATGACGATATATATGAAGTGTTCGGCGACCTGTGGCGCAAGTCCGAGCCGGTCAAAGACCCGCCCGATTGGTCGTGGTCAGCCGGTCGCCATCTCATCGACTACATCTTCGCGTTGGAAGACGCGCTTGGCATCAAGCACACGCCGCCGCCCTCAACCGATCCTGCGCCCGTCGAAACCGCCAGCAGCGCCCCCGCGCCGGAGGAAAAGTCATGAACCTTGACCGTGTGGAACGCCTCATCGGTTCGGATAACCTGAGCCTGCTCAAGGGCAAGTGCGTGGGTATCGTCGGCCTCGGCTCCGGCGGCGGCTTTGTCGCCCTCACGCTGGCGATGAGCGGCGTGGGTAAGTTTGTGCTGGTTGACGACGACTTATTAGAGAGCACCAACATCGCCCGCCACGTCGCCGACAGCCGCTACATCGGGCAGCCGAAAGCGCAGGCCGTCGCCGAACTCATCCGCGCCCGCAACCCCGACGCGCAGATCGAAACGCGCTTCGGTCGTATCGAGCAGCATATGGACGCGCTCGACGGCATTGACCTGTTGATCTCCGGCGTGGATGGTGAAGGGCCGAAGTATGTCCTCAACGAAGCCTGCCTCAAGCGTAACCTGACCGCCGTTTACGCAGGGGTCTACGAACGCGGCGAGGGCGGTGATGTGGTCGTCATCCACCCTTACAACGGCCCGTGTTATGCATGTTGGGCGGCAGAACTGCGCGAAGGTTTGGCGATTTCAAACCTAGCGCCCGGAGAAGAACTTGATTATGGTATGATTGGGAAAGATGGCACGTTGGAAGCCGAACCCGGCCTCTGGCTGCATGTGGTGCGTGTCGCGGCGACTCAAGCCGATTTGGCGCTCAACGAACTGCTTGCCACGACCACCATCTATAAGCACATGCCCGCCAACACCGTCATACTCGCCAACACCGCGCTCGAAATTCTCAGCGGGCAAATGAGCCAACCATACTCCGCCGAGTGGGTCAACATCGAACGTGACCCGAATTGCCTCGTCTGCGGGGATGCTTTACGAAATGATCTTTCTAGCGAAGCCGGCAGCCATATCTCACTCGATGATTTGATGACCTCCACCGGACTCACACTGGAAGGGAATGCAGAGGAAAACGAACAGTCAAATACCCATAAGTAAGGGGCTTGTAACTCACCTAGCTCGGCCTTCCGAGTCTACTGGTTACAATAGGCGGTTTGACAGCCGCCCAACAAGCAATGTTTTTCGCGGCGTTGACATCAGCATGTGCCGCATATCCGCAAACGCAACAAAGGAATGTCTCTTGGTTTTTACGGTTTGCTCGCTCAATATGCCCACAGACAAAGCACCGTTGCGATGTATGGCGCGGATCGACTTGTTCGAGTTTGATCCCATGCATTCGTGCTTTGTAGGCGAGGAAGTATTGAAGCTGTGCAAAAGCCCAATTACTATGCTTAGCGCGATTATCAGCCCCTCGAACCGTCGTCCTCTCTCGAATATGGGTCAAATCTTCGACCCGTATCGAGCGATTCGTGTCTTTGGCTTGAATGATCAGTTGCTTAGAAATAACGTGATTGACATCTTTTTGAAAACGCTGCTGCCGACCTGTCAGTTTTTTCAGGTGACGCTTGGCCGACTTGCTTCCGCGTTGCTGCAAGGCTTTACGCAGCTTGGCATAGCGCTTACGGGTATACTCAATACTTTCACTGCTGAACTTCTGTCCGTCACTGGACACGGCGATATTGGTTACACCCATGTCGATACCCAACGCCTCATCGGTTTGCCGTTGATCGGGGTCGGGAATATCGCACGTTGCCAGCAAGAAAAACTCTTTGGTCGTTTTGGTGTAGACCAAATCAGTTTCGCCCTGCTGATACTGCAACAGTTCTTTCTGACGATCCCCAGCACTGTAGGGGATGTGCAACCGCCCACCAACCGACCAAATACTAACCGCTTTTTTATCGGTGTAGTATCGCAAAATACGGTCATCATAGGCAATCGCGCCATGTGGCTTGAACGTGCGCTTGCGTTTTTTATCCAGTTTGTAAGCATCGGCTACTTTGGCAAACATCCTTACAACCACTTGAGCCGTAATACCAGTTTCAGCCCTGAGTGGATGGTAAAGCGCTTTATGCAGGTTAAAAGCACTGAAAAGCGTGTTGTCCCATGCGAACTGACTGATGTGATTACACAAAGCGTTAGCGGCTTCAAGCGTTTGCAAGAGGTAGATGGCCTGTTCAGGCGTAGGATTCAGTCGGATTTGAGCAATAAGTTTCACACAATCACATATAGCACATTTAGTCCTATATATCAAGTTTTGAAAGGAGTTTCGGCTTCCATCCTCCACACTTAAACGTGGAAGTTTACAGGCCGAATAATTTTTGATGACGGACTCAAACAACCTGCCGGTCGACAATGAAAACGAACCCATAGAAAATGCTGTCCCCGCAGCACCACCACCAGCCGCGCCGCCTTCCATGCCGGAAGCCGCCGCGCCCGCCAGCCCGAACGACGGGATGGACGAACGCCTCGAACGTTTAGGGGGCGAACCTGCACCCGCCATCACGCCGGAGGAGTTTGCCCGGCTGCAACGCGCGGGACAGGTCCACATCGACGCGCGAGGCCGTGTGAAAACCGCACGCCGCAGTGACGTAGAAGCCGGTGTCTCGCTGAAGAAGCGGCGGGCATGGTATGCCTAATACGCCCGATGAATACCGCAAGGCACTGGTCGCAGAACTGAAGCAGCAGGACGGCTTGCTGGATAACACGCTCGAAGCCGCCTTCCTCGCCGTACCGCGTCACCTGTTCCTGCCGGAGGAGACGCTGGAAGTCGCCTACTCCGACCAAGCCATCCCCATCAAACGCGAGAACGATGGTACCGTGCTGAGTTCGTCCAGCCAGCCGAGCATGATGGCGATTATGCTGCGCCAGCTCCGGCTGCGGAAGGGCGATAACGTCCTCGAAATCGGCGCGGGTACGGGCTACAACGCCGCCATTATGCAAACCATCGTCGGCGAACGCGGCAACGTGACCTCGGTCGAGCTGGATAACCTGCTCGCCCAGCGTGCCAGCACCAACCTGCAAAAAGCCCGCCTCGGCTCGTCCATCAACGTGGTCAGTGCCGATGGCGCGATGGGTTACGCCCCCCGCGCCGCTTATGACCGCATTATCGCAACCGTCGCCGTTTGGGATATTCCGCCCGCGTGGGTCAAGCAGTTGAAGCCCGACGGTATTCTCGTCGCGCCCATCTGGCTTGAGAGTATGCAGGTCAGCGCGGCCTTCGTTATTCAACCGGATGGCAGCCTGTTCAGCCGGAATAATATCCCGTGCGGTTTCATTCCGCTGCGGGGGATCGCCTCCGGCCCCAGCGTCACCCGCCGCGTGAGTGGCTCGACGCTCGTGCTGTCCTCCAACGATGCGGATAAGATTGACGGCGCGGCGCTTTCCGCCCTGCTGCTCGATGACACCGAGTTTAGCTACCTCAGCGCACCGCTCACCGCCACCGAATACTGGCGCGGCTTCGTGCCATACCTCACCCTCAACATGCCCGAAGGCTATCTGTTCGCCACCTACAGCGTCGGCGAGAAGCAGAAGGACTTCGGCCTTGAGGGGGAAGGCTTCGCCATTATCACACGCGGCAGCGCGGTTTTCGCCCGTTACGCGGGTAAGGGCGATGTCAATATGTTCGGCGCGGCAGATGCCATGTTCGCGCTTCAGGGTGTCCTCGATAATTGGGAGAAGGCTGGACGACCGGGTGCCGACCGCATCCGCCTTCAGGTGCTGCCCAAAGATGGTACAGAACCCTTACCGACCCACGCCGACAATGCCAAAATTTACGAACGCCAGTACAACGAACTGCGCGTCTGGATGGAAATGTAACGCGGCAACCCACTGACTTGCCGCGTCCCATGTAACAACACCATGATTACCCTCGACACCCTCATTGAAGCGGTCAGCTTACCCGATTTCGACGCGACCGTCGCCCATACCAACCTCGCCCCGCTCAACCGCCGCCTGACTCCAGCAGAGGGCATCATCCCGCGCCAAGCCGGTGTGCTGATGCTGACCTATCCCGAAGCCGACGGCAGCTTGCACATCGTCCTCACCCAGCGCACCGAGAAGCTCAGTTCGCACAGCGGGCAGATCAGCTTCCCCGGTGGGCGGCGCAACCCGGAGGACGCATCCTTTACTGCGACCGCCCTGCGTGAAACCTGTGAGGAACTCGGCATCTGCGACGACATCCAGATTATCGGGATGCTCTCGCGCCTCTACATCCCGCCCAGCAACTTCGAGGTGTTCCCGACGGTTGGTACGCTGCCCATGCCGCCTGTTTATACCCCCAACCCCGATGAAGTCGCCGCCGTGTTCTCGCTGCCCATCGAAATCCTGCTCGACCCGCAAACCAAGCTCACCGAGGATTGGGACTTCAACGGCAGCCGCGTACCGATCACCTATTACAACGTCGGTGGGCGCAAAGTGTGGGGCGCGACCGCCTTCATGCTCAGTGAACTCGAAATGCGCCTGCATGAGGTGTTGGGGCGGTAACGGCTGCGTAATCCTACAACACATTAGTGGTATACTCAGACAATAGATATGGTTCTGGAGTTGGGGAATCATTCATGCTATTCCAGCGAGAAATGACAGCCGAAGAATTCTTGGTTTATGCCGAACAACATCGGGATAAGCGCTTTGATTTCATCGATGGGGAGATGGTCGAAGTGTCACCAAAACCTGTGCATGGGCGTATCCAGATGACGTTGGGTGGGGCATTCGTGAACTATGTGCGCGATAACCCCATTGGGATCGTCTACTCTGAAGTGCTGCATGTCTTGAATGGGAAAAAGTACATTCCTGATATTTGCATCAATTCCACGACAACCGAAGATTATTTCACAGTCGCCCCACTCGTTGCGGTTGAAATCCGTTCAGACTCGCAGTCCAAAGCCGCACAGCGCAAAAAGGCGGTCGAATATCTCCAACACGGGGTCAAACTCTCAATTTTGATCTTCCCCGGTGAAAATATCGAAGTGTATTTCGCGGGTCGTGACGTAAAGGTGTTGACCTACGGCGATACACTCGACGGCGAGGACATCCTACCAAATTTTAGCATCGCCGTTGATGATATTCTTTAATTTTCTGATGAGGGAATTGCCCCCAACCTTTTGTTCTTTGGCTAAGGTCACCACAAACTGCATCATCTGTGGATGGCTTTCTTTAAAGCGAACCGGAGAATAGTGCCCATATTTCCCCTTCAATACGTTGGATGACGGTGATGTAAAACCTTCACAGTCTTGCGGGAACTTCTCATCACCGAGTTGGGCGATCAAATAACCAATCTCAATGTATTCAGGATATGATGACCGTAACGGAACCTCAATCAAGAAGTCCTCTCGTGCATGGTGCGACCGCACACTTACATTAAGTTCACTCAATCGTTCTAGAGCTGCTCGGCGTTTCTCCGTCAAATCCCACTTTGGGTTGATAATAATTTTGCCCTTTTCGCTCATAATAGCCTCCTATTGGCAGCAGGTAGCGGTTAGCTTAAGTGTAAGTTTATGGCGGCGGCGGCGGCAGTAGAGCGCCAATTAAGTTTTCAGTTGACAGTCTCCAGTCAACAGTTCAAGGCAAAGGCGAAATGATGCTGTTGCTGTTGTTGCTGCTGTTGAGAATCAACCCGTTTTCGCAAATTTCTTCACATTCTTCACTTTCACAGTGCATTTTATGTCGGCGTTGGCGGCGAAGTCGTCCAAGTCGGCGACGACAAAGTAGTCTATAGTCTTTAGTCGACAGTCATTAGTCAAAGACAAAGGCGAATACAAGTCGCCAAGTGCGCCAAGAAAATGCGGTTGTTAAGGTGCGATTTTATTTGCAGCGGCGGAGGGTTGGTTCGCTGCTGCCCCGCAAGGGGACTATAGCAACGTTTGCAGCAAAATAGTTATCAGTCAACAGTTTTCAGTTGACAGCCAAAGGCAAAAGCACAATCAGCGTAACAAGCAGCAATAGCGGCAAATGCAGCACGACGATTTGTGCATGTTGGGTGATAGATTTGTTAAGGTGCGGCAGCGTTTCTTAGGTAGGGGTTTGCCGGCGGCAAACCCCTACATCCAGCCCTTTAAACAGCATATCCGAGTTTGAAGCGTTTAGGGTGAACATTTGTCAGAACATTTGGTCTCTTTTAAGACGTGTTGGCGCTAACCATTTTGAGGGAGAAAATGTGTTAAGAAGGTTGGGGGATGGTTGGAATTTGGTAGACAAGGTTTGTAAATTCTAACGAAGTGGAATGAATCGAACTTGATCCTTGAAATCTTCAGGGGAACTGGCTTCGATGAGTAACACAAGTTCATCAACCGTTGCACCAATTCCTAATTTTAGATTGACCTCGATAATGCCAACCATCGGCAAGCCTTGCCTAACACGATCATAGGCATAACCGGCTAATGTATTGACATCGTGGGTGAGCAATATACGATCTTGTGCGGCTGCCCATGCAATCAAATCAGGGTCAGATGCGCCAGCGAAATCGGTATCTTGAGCACGGAGAACATCAAGCTGGGGGAGCACGATACGCAGTTTATCAAGCAATTTACCGTTAAAGTTTTCATCAGCTAAAAAGCGCATGAGATTTATTTAGCACGCCGTTTAGCATCCAGACGTGCTAGTAATTCGTCCTTCGTTGGGAAAGGAGAGCGAGTTTCCCATTCCTGACGAATACGATCCGCCTCATTGGTACGACGCTCGATATAAGCGTTCACCCCAGATTCATTCGCCAGATAGTAACCAATAATCGCATATATATCGGCTAGAGGGATGGTCGGAAAACCCTCGTGCAATTCTTCGGGCGTTTCGTTTTGCCGATAGAAGCCAATGAGTGTATCCAAAGTGACCCGTGTTCCGCTGACACGGATTGCGCCATCCTCATCCATCTTTAGAGGCAAGCTAACGGTTTCAGGTAGTGCAAACATGTTTATAGCCTTTAACTATTCATGCGTGGGTATCATTATACTATGGCGAGATTAGATTTCGATCAAAGAAGGAATCCATGAAAATATTTGACTTACTCATTCCCGAATTCAGTAAGACTGTGGCAGGCAACTCCCCTTTCCCTGACTACTTTTACGATGATGACAGTCTACTTGAAGCCACATTACTCGATTTAATGCATTACACATTGGACTCAACAACTGCCCTTTTATTCGATTTAAGGACTGCTATGTATTTATCAGATGGAAATACGATGGTCATCGTATTTCGCGGTGTCAAGGATGTTGTCCTGACTGACAAATTGACAATACGCCACGTTTGGATGATTGGGGATTCTCGATTTAGTAAAACGGATGAGGGTGTTAAATTACAGTTACCACTTATGGAAAGAAACATAAGCATCGCTGCTCAAAAACTTGATGTCTATATCGGGAATGCGAAAAATATTGGTGAAATTGGTACGTCTTTAGACGAAGGCATTATGGATTATCTTCAAACAACACCTCATTGGGAGTCCGCATTTGAGGTAATTACTTCGTCAGAATGGAAATAGCAAACTGAGGTATGGTCTTGGATGACTTCCTCCAAACACCTGTTTAGCCATTCGGCACCCTGCCCACGTACCGCGCACGTGGGCGGATGATCGCACCCGCGCGGTACTGCTCGATGGCATGACCGATCCAGCCGACCGTCCGCCCCAGCGCGAACAACGCCAGCGCCGCGCCATCCGGTAAACCCAGCACCCGTTCCAGTGTCGCCAGCGCGAAATCAATCGTGGGCAGTTTACCCGATACACCCGTCACGGCTTGAGCTATGGCGGTCGCCAACATGAAATCCGGTGAGTCCGGCGCATGTTCAGCCAGCATCGCCATCAACGCTTGGGCGCGGGGATCACCTTCGGGGTACAAGCGGTGGCCGAAACCGGGTAGATCATCACCCCGCCGCAGCCGTTCACCGATCACCTGTTGTACCCGCTCGACCTGCCCGACCTCGCGCATAAAGGCTGTCACCCGCGAGGTATGCCCGCCGTGCTTGAGACCTTGCAAGGCCGCCAGCCCCGCCTGCACCACCGCATACGGGTTGGCATCCACCGAAGCCGTCACCCGCGCCGCAAAGGACGAGGCGTTGAGTTCGTGGTCGGCACACAGCACCATCGCCGCGTTGAGAAGGTGCGCCGCCTCGGTTGACCACGCGGCAGCCAGCGTCTCCGCGATACTCATCCGTGAATGGCTCCCTCCCTCGCTTGCGGGGGAGGGTTGGGGTGGGGGTAAGGCATCACCCATCCCTTTGAGGATACGTGCGCCAGTACGCGCCGCACCCGCCGCACTCAGGTCATAGGCGGCGAAATCTTGTACCGAAGCCAGCGTCAGCGCCATCTGCAAACGCGCCATCATCGGCAGATTGAGGTGGGCGAACGCACTGAGATCGACCTTTGGAAAAGGCTGCCTGAACAAATCAAGCATCGCATCCATGTCATCCAACCAGATCAGCGCCGCCACGTCTTCCAACAGTTGTGACCGCGCTAACTCGGCTGCATCCTGCCCACGGAAGTACAGGCGGCCATCGGCGATGAGCGTGATCGACGAGTCGAGCAGGGGAACGCCCCAGTGCAGCGCGTCCTCAACCACCTTCGCCGGATCGCGCCGTTGTTCCTTACGCCCGACCAGCTTATCCACGTCCTCGGCGAGGTAGCGGCGTTTGCGGGTCGTGCCGCCGCCCACCTCCGACCGGATGAGACCACGGCTGACATAGGCATATAGCGTGGCTTCTTTCACACCCAAGCGTTCACAGGCTTCCCCTGCGGAGAGATATTGAGTCATCACTTCCTTATTGGATACATTGATTATTTAATCAATATTGACAAGTATATCATAAAAAATCTACTCTGTAAGCAAGATAAGGCAGTTGAACCGCAGAGACGCAGAGAAAAGAAGAGAAGAATTAACCACAGAGACACAGAGATCACAGAGAAAAGCAAAGAGTTTTGCAGCGTAAACACACAAGTCGAGAGATAGGATAGAGAGATGATACCCGAACCGCAGTCACCCGAATATTTTTTGGAGAGTTTTCCGCGAGAGGATTTCCCACGCTACCTGTGGACGGATCGCCCCGCTGACCTGCCCACACAGGCGTGGGCGACCGAGACCACCCACCGCGACGGACAGCAGGGCGGCCTCCCCCTGAGCGCCGAACAGAGCCTCCGCATCTACGACATCCTATGTGCGTTCACGAGGAAAAGTGGCGCGATCCGGCAGGCCGAGTTCTTCGTCTACCGCCCTTCCGACCGCGAGGCGTTACAAGGCGCGCTCGAACGCTACCACGCGGGCGCACCCATCGAGCCGACGACATGGATACGCGCCTCGGCGAAGGATGTCGAACTCATCAAGACACTCGGCATCCGCGAAACGGGGATGCTAGCCTCCGCCTCGGATTACCACACCTTCCACAAGTTCAAGCCGGGTGGGCGCAATCAGGCCGCAAACACCTATTTGGACGCGGTGCGGGTGACGGTCGAGGCGGGGATTCGCCCACGTTTGCACCTTGAAGACGCGACCCGCGCACCGATGGACTTCATGCTGCCCTTCGTGGAGGCCGTGCAAGCGATCTGTGCTCCCAGCGGCTTGCAACCCAAGTTCCGCGTGTGCGACACGATGGGCTTAGGGCTGCCGTATGACGATGTCGAGCTGCCCCGCAGCGTGCCGCGTATCATTCGAAAGCTGCGCGGGATGGGCCTCACGGCGGAGGATTTGGAGTTTCACCCGCACAACGACACCGGTTTGGTGGTCGCCAACTGCCTCGCGGCGGTGCGGGCGGGCTGCGCGGTCATCAACGGCACGTCGTTGGGTAAGGGCGAACGGTCGGGTAACGCGCCGCTGGAAGCCGTGCTGCTCCACCTGATCGGCATGGGTTACTACGGTGAGGGGCAGCCGGACTTCAAAGCCCTCAACGCGCTGGTCGATTTGTACGCCGATATGGGTGAAGGGCTGCCGCCCAAGTACCCGCTGTATGGGCGGGATGCCCACCGTACCCGCGCCGGTGTCCATGCGGATGGGCTGAACAAGTTCTGGTGGATGTACGCGCCGTTCAATGTGCCGGAACTGCTCGGTCGACCGTTGGAAGTCTCGCTGACGAAGGACTCGGGCATCGCGGGGCTGATCTTCCTCATCCGCCAGCACCTCGGCATCGACCTACCGAAAGACGCGCCGGAACTCCAGCCGATTCAGGCGTGGCTGCTGAACGAGTTCGACAACGGACGGCAGACGAGCGTCGAGTGGGAGGAGATCGAACCACTTGTCCGGCGGGAAGTTGGGGCGGTGGCACAGGCGTAAAATACGTTTAACGCTAAGGCGCTAAGACACAAAAGGTTTTGAATGTAGGGGTTTGCCGGCGGCAAACCCCTACGATATACGATAAATGAATTAGAGTACCGTTGTCCGTAAATGTTCGTCAATGACTTCCAAGCTGAGGTGCTGCCCGATGAGGTCGCTGTAAAACGCCTCGCGGATAATCCCCTCGGGGTCGATCAGGAAGTCAGCGGGGATGCGGTAGAAGTTGCTGCCCTCTTCTTTAGTCAGTGCGAACCCGGCGGCTGCGGCAGCTTGTACCCGCGCTTGACCATCTGGCGCGGCCATCGTCGCCTGCACCTTACTCTCGGAGGTTTCAACGCCGTACAGGTCATACAACCGCGCTTCGGGGTCGGCAATCAGCGGGAAGGGCGCATCCTGCTTGCCCACATATTGCCCCATGTTGGCGCGGGGCGATTCAAACACCGCCAGCATATCCAGTCCTTTGGCTTCATACTCAGGGTACTTTGCGATGAGTTCGTGGACGCGCAGGTTGCACAGGGCGCAGGCAGCGTTGCGGTAGAACGAGAGCAGCAGCCAGCGGCCGTGGTAGTCGGCGAGGTTAATCGGGCGGTCAAACAGGTCAGGCGACTGGAAAATAGGCGCGGCCATACCAGCCATCAACTTTGTTGTGGTTTGAGTCATTTTATACGTCTCCAATGGGATAGTGGATTGCGGTATACTACAACGAGAATCTTGGTAACTAGTCAGCCTGACTTACTAATATAATAAGGTAAGCTGACTAATTTGTCAACAGGTTGATGTATGCCCGAAGTAACCGACAGCTACGACGACAATATCGGCCGCCTGCTGAACCTCGCCATGCGCGACTTCCAAACGCGCTGTGCCGAGAAGCTCCACGCGCGCGGCTATACCCAACTGAGCGCCACGCACCTGACGATCCTCTCGTACATCGAACCGGCGGGGTCGCGCATCGTCACGCTGGCGGAACGCGCGGGCATGACCAAGCAGTCGATGGGCGATCTCATCCGCGAGTTAGAAGCGCAGGGCTACGTGGAGCGTTCGCCCGACCCTAGCGATAAGCGGGCGGTCATCATCAAAATGGCGCAGGAAAACGGCAACTTCATGAGCGATGCCTTCGCGATTATGGCGGAGATCCAAGCCGAGTACGCGGCGGCACTCGGCGGCAATGGCCTCGACGACCTGCGTGGGTTGCTCAAGCGGCTGCTCAACCGGAATGCAACCGACAAAGGTTAAGCAGGCCATTTCGATTGACAACACACGTATAATTGACAGATATGAATTGACGTGAGGTGAATCATGATCAATGAAGAAATACTCGACACACTCCGTAGACTTAACCGAACTGAGAAACTTGAAGCGCTCCAAGTGTTAGCCTATGAATTGGCACAGGAAGAAAAAGTCGCCTTACCCAACATGGATTTCCCTATTTGGTCGCCTTACGACTCCTATGAGGCAGCCGAAACCTTGAGAAAGTTTATGGAACCCGCTCATTAGAAACCCAATTCGAGCTATCTTACCGTCACGCCCACCCGTTCGAGCAGCTTACGCGCGTAGTGGGCGGGATAGGCAATCGGGTCGCGGTTATTGCCGTGCGAGTCCGAGCCAGCGCTGACGAGCAAATCGTGCTTCGCGGCGTACTCGATATACATGGCGGTTTGCTCCGGCTTGTGCAGCGGGTAATACGCCTCGAAGCCGTCAATCGGCACTTCGGCGCGGAGTTCGTCCAGCATGGGTGGGTCAAATATCGGGTAGTACACGCCGCGACCGGGGTGCGCGATGAGGCATACACCGCCGTCCGCATGAACCGCTTCCACCACCGGGGCAATCTCGTTCCCCTCGAAGCGCACGCCGACTTCTTGCATCGCCTGCCAGAGCGCGGGTTCGTCGCCCTCGAAGCCCAGCTTCGCCAGCAGTTTCGCGAGTTCGTGCGGCTGGCGTGCCGAGGGCAAGGCGAGAATACCCGCCAGCATTTTGGCCTGTTCAACCTCATCTTCTTCCAGCAAGTCTTTGATGATGGTGTAGCCCTTTGACCGCATCCGGGCGAAGGCTTGGGTGATGTTGGCGTTCTGCATGTCCCAGAGTTTGGTTGAAACCTGCCGCAAATGGGGCGCTGCCGGATCATAGCCGAAGCACAGCACGTCGACCGACTGCCCCTTCCAGCGCGTGCTGAGTTCAGCCGCCACCAACACCGGCATCCCCTTAGCGGCGGCGAGTGTCTGTAAGTCGGCAACCGTATCCACGCGGTCGTGGTCGGTGATGGCGATCAGGCCGAAATCGGCAGCTTTGGCGTGGTCGAGCAAGCCTTCCGGTGTCCACACGCCGTCACTAAAAACCGTATGCAGTTGAAAGTCAATCGGGCTGTTGGCATCCAGCACCAAACCCTGTGTCGAAAGAGGCATTCTGTTGTCCTATCGCTCTATGCTGTGTTGTTGACCGAACGCGATCAGTTCCCCCGCCGCCCGCTGGTAACCGCCTGCCGCCCGTAACGACTCCCCGAGCAAGACGGCTGCCGCGTGGTACTGCGCCTTTTGAGCCAGCACCTGTTCAAGCGCTGCCCGCAGCATGGGCGCGGTCGTTTGCCCGAACGGCGCGTTGTTCGCCAGCGCCACCCCCGCGCCGTGGTTGACGACCTGCTGGGCGACTAAACCCTGTTCCAACTGCTGGGGGATAACGATCAGCGGCACGTTATAGTATAAGCCTTCATGGACGCTGTTCATACCGCCGTGAGTGACGAATACGTCCACCCGCTTGAGGATTTCCAACTGTGGCACGAAGTTACGGACGATGAAGTTCGCCGGAATCGTGCCGAGCGCGTTGATGTCGGTTCGCTTTCCGGCGGAGAGAATAAACTGCGCCGGATGATGACCGAACGCCTCGAAACACTGGCGGTAAAAATCGAGGTTGTCGTTGTTGATCGTCCCCAGCGAGATATAGACGACCGGACTGCCGGTGATCGCCTCAAAGGGGAAGCCGGAGTCGTCTTTGCGTTCGGCGAGCGATGGCCCGACAAACTTATACGTGCTGCCGAGCTTCTCACTGGCGGGTTGGAACTTTGAGGACGTGTACACGATATTCATCGCGCCGGTATTACTGAGCGCCCCGGCCAAGCCCACGCCTTTGACCCCGAACTTCTGGCGCATCCGCCACGCCGTTTGCCAGTAAGCGGGCATCCGCACCACGATACTGCCGAGCATGTTGAGCAGGGTCAGCGGCGGGACAGGCGGCATCGAACTGGGCGTGATGACAAAGGTGCTGATGGAAGCCGCGCCGGGGATGCCGAGCTTATTTGCCGCCTGCCGCCCCCACGAGGCCAGCGAGTCGAACAGCACGGTGTCCGGCTTCTCGCGTTCCAGCAGTTCCAGTACCCACGGCATGATGAACTCGGCGATTTTGACCAGTTCAAGCGCGTTATCGGCGAGGTTGCCCCCACCTGCGTTGTTGATGAGTCCCTCCATCGTGGGGATGTGCGGGTAGGCAATGAAGGTCGCACCGGTGGCTTCGTGGGCGGCGCGGGTATCCTCGGTATTCACGCAGATGATCGTTTCGCCGCGCTGCACCAGCTCGCGGACAACGGGTAAGGCAGGGTTGATATGCCCCTGCGCGGGGATATTGAAGAATACAGTTTTCGACATGGTTGTTATTTCTCCCGAAAACAGTATAACCGATTCGGGGCTGCCGGTTGCTCCACCCTTCGATGGAGGGAGAGAAGTCGTTAGCTCAAGGCGAAGGCGAAAACCGAATCGCCAAGAACGCCAAGAACGCCAAGAAAGATAGAGAGCGCCAAGTGTTTTATGGCGGCGGAGTAGGCGTAGTCATGGATGACGTTATAGGTGTCATGTGAAGAGTGCCGTTCGCGTCAGCATATGCCAGTTTACTGCTATCAGGACTCCAACTTAAGGACGTTACACTCGTATCAACCTGAATCACTTCAACGGTCTGAGATGTCGTCACGTCCCAAATACGAATGGTACTGTCTACACTCCCACTAGCAAGATACTGCCCATCCGGTGACCAAGCCACAGAAACAGGACTATCCAAATGTCCCTTGAGGAGACTTAAAGGTTCAAGCGTAGCAGCATCGAGGATACGGACAGAACCGTCGAGGCTTGCCGCCGCAATTTGGCTGCCGTCACTTTTCCAACTGATTGAATAGATAGGCGGTCTATCAACTTCAGGATCGAGCGAGTCTTGGATACGGTAGGCTTCGAGTAACTCGCCAGTTGCAGCATCCCAAACAAGGATCGCCGAATCAAGCCCTGAAGTCGCCACTTGGGTTCCATCAGGACTCCAAATCACTTCCGTTACAGACTGAATATGCCCACTTAAGGTTAAGAGCAGTTCGCCTGTTGTCGAATTCCAAATTTGAACCTCCTCACCACTTGCACTTGCAATCTTGTTTCCATTAGGACTCCAAGCTACAGATTTAACAGGATGCGAATGATCCTGAAACGTCAATACAGATTGGTTTGTACTCACATTCCAAATTTGGACACGATTTCCGGTTGCAACGGCTAATTTTGTCTCCGATGAATCCCATTTGACGGCAATCACGAGATCATCGAAAGTTGGAAGCGTACTGATTGTCTGCCCTGATGTAGTATCGATAATTTGAACAGTGAAATCGGTACTTAAGGCAAGTTTAGCACCTGAGGGGCTGTAGTCCACTGATGATATAACTGCATCTTGTGCCATTACGCCGAAGAATACACTGAGCAAAAGAAATAGCATGGTGATTAAAGTGGTATTTCGTCTATGAGTCATTAGATTTTTCCTTTAATCGTTTACTGAGGTGTCTGATGATATACAAAAGTTATCCACGTTTGACTAAGAACTTCCTCTCGCGTAATAATTACCCCTGCATGGTGATTCAACTCGCATGATATCCGCTCTCCATCTTCGAACTCTTATAAACTAAGTTTACTTTCGGTTAACCCGACAAACTGTATTCAAACCCTCCGCTAACCCTATGTCGTTATCCCTCCCCTGTAAAGTTAGCGCCGACATCGCCAAAAAGTGACCAAATGTTCTGACAAATGTTCACCCTAAACCCTTCCATTTCGATTATGCTATTGAAAGGGCTGTCTTTATCCCTGTACCGGCTCCCCTCTCCTAGCTGTACTCAGCGGTCGGGAGAGGCTGACGGTGGAGTGAGCCTGCGAGCGTACCGTCGTAGGGGTGAGGGCTTCACCGCCGCACCTTAACAATCACATCAGCAACGACAGCGGCGGCAGACCTCTCATGCTTCGTCGCCGATTTTTTGTCTTTGACTGTCATCTGTTGACTGTAGACTGATGCCTCGTTGTGCCGCCTGTGCCTCATATTTTGCCTTTAACTGTCGACTGTTGACTATCGACTAAAGACTACCTTTGCAGCAAACGTTGCTATAGTCCCCTTGCGGGGCAGCAGCGAACCAACCCTCCGTCGCTGCAAATAAAACGGTTGGCAATCTTGGCGGCGACGGTCGAAAACACTAATTTTGCCAACATTGCCAATCATTTGACCGAGAATGACACCAATTGGCAGGGAAATTGCCATTTGCCATTGCCGAAATC
This sequence comes from Chloroflexota bacterium, assembly GCA_020161935.1. Taxonomy (GTDB): domain Bacteria; phylum Chloroflexota; class Anaerolineae; order Aggregatilineales; family Phototrophicaceae; genus CFX2. The sequence continues at coordinate 88,192 of JAIUNI010000004.1, read as the reverse complement.
TATAGTGCCAAATTTGCCAACTGACATTTCGGACACTGACGACACTGACGACATTTGCGACATTTCTAACTTTTCTAATATTCATAACTTTTGTGTCGAAAAACGCCCTTATGTCGCCGCCGACTTGGACGACTTCGCCGTCAATTCCGACATAAAATGCACTGTGAAAATGAAGAATGTGAAGAAATTTGCGAAAAGAGGTTGATTCTCAACAGCATCAACAACAGCAACAGCATCATTTCGCCTTTGCCTTGAACTGTAATCTGTTGACTGGAGACTGACGACTGGAGACTTGATTGGCTGTATACTGCCGCCGCCGCCGCCACTGCCGCCACAAAACAAAAAACCACCCTCGCGGATGGTTTCCTGAATGGAGCTAAGGACTAATCACTAACAGCTAACCGCTGCTTGCCACCTTGAACACCTTCACGCTGCCTTCGTCGTAGACGGGTTCTAAGTACGAGGCGGTGGTGGGGTCAAACGCGCCGAGTTTGGCTTCTTCGGGGCTGTAGAGCACATAGTCGACGCTGTAGGTATCCAGCAAGGCTTGGCGATCAACATCAGTCGTCGCTTCATTATAGAAGGCTTGCACCGCCGCGAACTTATCATGGAAGTTCAGGGTTTGCGCCCAATGCCCGACGAACGAACGCGCCCCAGTAATCGCCGGAACGAACTGGCCGAGGCCGAGGTTGGCGAACACCACATCCTCACCGGTGACCTGCGTTTCGATGTACTTGAGGGCGTTGTACTCGCCCTTGCTAATGAACAGGCGGTTATCGGACGCGCCCGCCATCGCGGGGTTATCCGGCACTTCGGCTTCGGTCGCCGCGCGTTTGATGTCCACAAAGCGCTGCCCGACGAGGTACAGGTTGGTGGGGATGACCGCCAGCAGCAGGACAACGGTCGCACCCAGCGCCAAGCGGGAGGGCGGCGTGTTCTTGAACCAGCGCTGGAGGATCGGCAGGACACGGGTATAGAGGCCAATGGTCGCCAGCACGCCGATGACCACCTGCCAACCACTGAGCAGGTGAATCTGGAAGTTCAACGGCAGGTAGATGAGGATGAAGTGCGAGACGAACCACGCCAGCAGGAACAGGTGGGTGTCGTCACGGTCTTTCCACGGCATTTTGACGCGGATCGACCAGAGCGCCAGCAGCCACGCGATACCCATGAGGATCGGCAGCAGGAATGGCGCGGGTGTCCACGCACCGGCGTTATCAAACTGCGACAGAACGCCCTTCCACACTTCATCGGCCTGTGTGATGTAGAAGGCTTGCAGCGCCGGCCAAACCGCAACGATCACGATGATGATGCCGACCTTAAGCATAAACACGGGGAACTTGCGGTCGCGTATCCACAGGAACAGCGCGAACATGGCGATGACACCGCAGATGGTGAAAAAGTCATAGGAGTGCTGGAGCGTGAGGATCAGGCAGATGATCGCGCCGTACCACGCATACTTGAGCTTCTGCGTGCGCTGTGCCAGCAGCACCATACCGAACACCAGCGTAATCAAGGCGGTGGCGATGCTAAAGTGCGGGAAGGCCATCGTCGTGAAGAAGCTGTTCGGCTCGGAGGTGTAGATGGTGAAGGGGAAAGGTGCATCCGCCGCTTTGGTCAGGAACTTGACGACGATCATGAACCAGCCGAGGCCGGAAGCCAGCATCGCCAGCAGGAAAGCCGTCCAGCGTTTGGCGCGGTTGGTAAACACGAGGCCGCAGAACCAGAAGATCGACACCGCCAGCAGCGCACCCGCCAAGAGGCGCGTAATCTGGTAAAGCGTGGCGTAGCTCAGGCCGGTAAGGCTCTCGACACGACCGAGCGTCCACCACAGCAGGTTAAACAGCAGCGGTGTGCTGGTTTCGGGGGTGAGCTGGTTCGGCACAAGGAATTTATCCTGCGCCTCGCGCATCCACGAGAAATATTGGAAGTGGTCGGGGATGTTGAAGATGATGCCCATGAACTGCTTATCATCACCCGCCAACCGCTGGGCGTAGAAATAGGGTATGCCCGTAATCAGCAGCAGCACGACGATAAAGATGCCCAAGTAAAGCCAGTCACGGCGGCTGGTGGTGGGTTGTGGGGAAACAGCGTTCAAGTTGAGTCCTTAATCAAGTAAATTAATAATAGGCCATACAATTTCAAACGGTGCGCCCATACTGCGGTAGTCAAGCGGGTGGACAATGTGGGGAAAGCGCTGGCAGGGAAAAGCGTGTCTCTACTAGCACGAGTTGTCAGTACAGTTAGAAGCCGTTTGAAAAGTATTTAAGAATGGCGGACAGCATGTATGCTGTCCCTACGCAACCAAATTTCTGTAGGGACGCGATACATCGCGTCCAACTTTTCAAACGGCTAATTAGGCTTTTTCGGCCTGTGCGTCCATCAGCTTGCGCCAGCTTGGCGGCATGTTCTTCATGACTTCGATGCCGCTAAACGGTGTGCCTTCCATCGGGCCGTGAGCCTTCGCCCAATCAGCGACGCGCTGCAAGCCGTCTTTCAGGCCAACCTTCGGGTCGAGGCGGAGGATTTCCTGCGCCATGCTGTGGTCGGAGTAGGCGACGTGTACTTCCTCACGGGCGGGCAGGTGAACGACGTTGTGCGGTACACCCATGACTTCGCAGCACAGGGTCGCCAGTTCGTTGACGGTATACGGGGTATCCGCGCCAATGTTGAAGATCTGGTTGCGCGCACCGGGGATTTCCGGCGAGGCGGCCATCGCGCCGACAATATCCCCCACGTAGGAGAAGGCGCGCTGCTGGGTTCCGTCACCGAAAATGGTGAGCGCCTTGCCCTGCATGGCGAGGTTCATGAAGATGCCGACCACGTTGCGGTACGGGTCGCCGAGGTTCTGGCGTTCGCCGTAGATGTTGTGCGGGCGGAAGATCACGTAGTCCATGCCGAACATATGCTGGCTGACCTTCAGCTCTTGTTCGACGGCGTACTTAGCGATGCCGTAGCTGTCGGTGGGCATCGGGATCATGTCCTCGGTCATCGGTGAGCGACCTTCGCCGTAGACCGCGATGGACGAGGTGAACACGAAGCACTTGATGTCGTGGTTGACGGCTTGGTTAATCAAGTTGACGCTGCCCACGACATTGTTCATGTAGTTGAAGCGCTTGATGAAGTGGCTCAACCCCTCGGCGGCGTAGGCGGCCAAGTGGTAGACGTAATCAAAGTTTTCGCGGTCGAACATTTCGGTCAGCAGGTCATTATCCAGAATCGAGCCTTTGACGAACTTGACCCCTGACGGCACATTTTCGGTAAAGCCGCCGCTCAGGTCGTCCATACCGACGACCTCATGCCCCATGTCCAACAGCGATTGGCACAAATGTGAGGCCAGAAAACCCGCTGCCCCGGTGACTAAACACTTCATCTTTATCCGTTCTCCTTTACGAGCGTATCAGACTGACTTATATCGTGAATTAAGGTGTGTAACTGGTTGGCAATCATGCCCCAGTCGTAGGTTTGCTGGGCAAGTGTGCGGGCGTTCTTTGCCAGCCGCGCGTGTAAATCGGCCTCGGTGAACACGCGCCTAACGGCAGCCGCCATTTGCTCCGGTGTATCCGCCAGCAGGATATCCTGCCCATCGTGGATGCTGATACCTTCTGCGCCCTTGCGGGTCGAGATGACCGGTGTACCAAGTGCCATCGCCTCCAAAATTTTGAGGCGTGTGCCACCGCCCGACCGCAGGGGTACGACCATCGCGGTGCTGGCCTGTACGGCTTCGGCCACGCTTGGTAGGTAGCCGGTGAAGGTGACACCCGCCGCGCTGGCGAGTTCTTTCACATCGACATCGCCTGTGCCGCCCGTCACCCGGAACTCGGCCTGTGGGTAGGCTGCCCTCACCAGCGGCCACACTTCCTTTATGAAGAAGCGTACCGCCTCATGGTTGGGCGCATAAGTTACCGCACCGGTGTAGATCAGGCGCTGCGGTTGGCGCTGAACCGCCGGGTTTGGTTGGTTGGCCTGTGTATCCACGCCATTCGGCACGACACGGATGTCGGCCTGCGGCGGGGCGAAGCGTTCGATATTGTGCCTTTCGGCTTCGGATACGACCGTGAAGGCGACACCCCGTTCCAAGAACTGACGCAGGACACTTTCGAACTTGGTGAGCGTCATCTGCGCCCGCAAACGGCTGGCCTGCCCCGAAGCCTGCTGAACCTGATTATGGAAGATAGTTGTTTCGATCTCCTCCAAAATCGCGGGGATGTACGGCACGGCATCAAAGTAGCGCATGGTCTGGAACTGGGAAGCGATGATGACATCGACACTGCCGGATGCACAGACGCGCTTGACCAGCACTTCCATCTCGGTGCTGTAGACATCGACCAGCGAACGCGGCCAGCGTGACAGATAGCCGAGCGTGGCTTTGAGCGCTCCCGGTTGGTAACGGGGCTTGGCGACCACCTCGACACGCTGGCAGATGCCGCGCATGTGGGCGATTTGCTCCGGCGTGGCTTCATCCGCTTCGGCAAAAGACAGCAGCGTCACCTGATGCTGTTCGCTGAGATGGCGCAGCAGGTTATAGATGCGGATCTTGGCACCGTTGTTGGCGGGATAAGGCCACCACCACGACAGGAAAAGGATGTGCATAACTTAGACGACAGCCTGACCGTATTTACCCATCGAGAAATCTTTGATGGCACGCAGCATGATGTTTCGCAGTGGACGGCGGTCTTTCCACTTCGGACGCACCGACCAGCTAACGAGCGTGCGCGAAAACTCTGCGCCGATGCCCAACCAGCTTCGCAGTCCGGCTTTGGTCTTGCTGGCGAACAGCAGGCGGTTCCGCGTCATGTAGTAGTAGACGCGGGGGGTGGTTGCGCGCGCATCCAATCCAATTTTATGCCACATCATCGCGTTTGGAACGTAAACGATTTTGTAGCCGGCACGGCTGGCACGGACGCACCATTCGGTTTCTTCGTAATAGATGAAGAAGTTTTCGTCGAGGCCGCCGACTTTTTCCCAGACTTCGCGCCGCGCCATTAAGGCACAACCGGTTACAAAGTCGGTCGGCTGTGAAATGTCACCGTACTGGCCTTTGTCTTCTTCGTTCAAACCCAACATGCTGGTGTTGCAGTTGTTCCAGTTGATCTTGCCGCCGACCGACCAGATGAGTTCCGGCGCGTCGTAGTAGTAAATCATGGGGCCGGTCACGCCAATGGTCGGGTCTTTTTCCATGGTATCGACCAGAATGTCGAACATATCCGGGGCGACGATGGTGTCGTTGTTCAGAAGGATAATGTAGTCCGCACCATGTTCGAGCGCGTACTTCAGACCAAAGTTGTTCCCTCCGGTGAAGCCCAAGTTCTTGCCGCTTTCGAGGATGATGACGCTGCTGTTGGCGGCTGCCCGCACCGCCGCAATCGACTCTGGTTTCGAGCCGTTATCTACAACAATCGGTTCGATGTTGGGGTACGTAACGTGTTCGAGCGATTTCAAGCAGTCTACTGTGAAATGCTCGTTGTTGTAGTTCAGCAGGATGATGCTGACTTTGGGCTTCATAAATCCTCCAGCCACTTGCGAATGACGACCGACCTGACAAATTGAGTGACATAAAATTATCATTCACGCCCTTGCATCTACCTTAAATAAAGGAAGGGCTATAGCAGTGGCTTTGTAAGGGAACGGGTGCAAGCGGGCGAAAAACGTAAAATCCCTAACGGGGGTGTTTTATCCCAAGCCATATCACAACTCTTAAAAACGAATACACGTTCTTAACACTTTATTTCCCAAATCGGTTGCGATAAACAGGCGGAGTCTATCATTATCCCAACCAAACAAATGTACCGATAACCCTTATTATTCCAATCAGAACAAGAGTCCACCTATCGCCTGTTCAAAACCTGTCGAAAACATTACCCAAATTGTGCATAACCTGTCTAAAAATCGAAGGAGGCTGTTCAAAACATTACCCAAGTATCCCAAGCCTTAAAATGCTATATCGCAGAAGTTTTGAACAGTTTCGACAGGCTGTTCAAAGTGTTGAAAACCCGCTTGAGTTATCGACAGGGGATGTCGAAAACTTTTAACCCACATCAACAGCATTTAACAATCCATCGGTGATATATTTGTGTTATAGCGCCCCTTTCCGAAGGGAAGTTGTGATAAATAACCCACAGGGCGATTTGTTACAAAAAGTTATGAACAGTTTCGACAGCACTACTAAAACTACTACCTTTATTCTAAGAGAAACATCCAGATCAATTCTCTTTTAAACAAGCAAACTCTTTTTTGTGACGATAACCCAAACTAATGCTACACTGAATACAGATTTACTTATTTTAGGAACGCTTATGTCCCAACCTGACGTGCATGATCGTAACCAATACCTTGAACGCAAAGTCAACGTCCTTAACCGGTTGGCGGATGTAAGCATTCTGCTGAACACAACCTATGAACTCGATTCGCTGCTCACCTATTTAATGGATGCCGCCGCCGCGATTACCGACTGTGAAGGGGCTTCGGTGCTGCTGTGGGACGAGCAGAACAACGACCTGCGCTTCGCCGCCACCACCAGCCAACAAATCGGTCTCAAGCTCATTGGGACATCCGTTCCCTTACAAGGAAGCCTTGCCGGTGCCTGTTTAACGGAAGGCCGCGTCATACAGGTTGACGACACGCAGCAAGACCCACGCCACTACACCAAACTCGATGAAGAAAAACAGTTTGAAACCCGTTCGCTGCTCATCGCGCCGATGCGCCAAGAAGCCAAGATTATCGGCGTGTTGGAAGTGGTGAATAAGCGGACACTGCCATGGACGGGGGACGACCACGATCACCTGATGGTGCTGGTATCCCAAGCGGCGGTTGCGATTGACCGCGTACAGATGGTGACGGAACTGCGGAAGGCTCACCAAGAACTGAGCGAACTGGATAAGCTCAAGAGCGATTTTATCGCCATTGCGTCCCACGAACTCCGCACGCCGCTTGCGGTTATTTTGGGATATGCCAGCTTCCTTAAAGATGAAGCGCAGGGCAAGATGAGCGAACACGCCGACAAGGTGATCGAGAGCGGCTTGCAACTGCGGCATATCATCGAAGACCTGATGAACCTGCGCTACTTGCAACAGAACGCCTCTGACTTGCATTTGCAACCAGCGCTGCTTTCGAGCGTGGTGGGTGACGCGGTGCAGGATGTTCAAAACTTGCTGGAAGCCAACGGGCATACTTTAATGGTCAATATACAACCGGGTATCGTGGTACAGGTTGACACCATTCTGACGGCGATGGGCTTTACGAACATCCTGAACAACGCGATTCGCTTCACGCCACCCGGCGGGCAGATTAGCGTGAAGGGCGAAATGCGCGAAGGTGCGGAAGCGTGGGTAACGATCAGCGATAACGGGATCGGGATCGAGCCACACCAGCTTGAGCGCATCTTCGAGAAGTTTTATCAGGTCGAGGATCACATGACACGTAAGCATGGTGGCCTCGGCGTGGGGTTGAGCATCACGAAGGCACTGGTTGAAGCAGAAGGCGGGCGCGTCTGGGCGAGCAGCGACGGCCTCGGCAAAGGGACGACGATTACAGTGGTGCTGCGGTTGGCGATGTAAATCAAACCCTCACCCCCACGATGGAACGTTCGCAGGCTCCCTCTACCATCAGCCTCTCCCTCATGGCGAGGGGCGCAAAATGCAAGTCTCGCTTGCTTGGCAACCACTAACTAAAAGGGAGCCACACAGGTGCTCCCCTGCAATCGTGGTAATAGACGTGGTTGGGAGAATGGAGGAGGTACGCCTCCTCCCTACATCTATGTTGCTGTGTTAATCCCCAGTCGCGACGACGGGTGTTACCGCGTCGGTGGGTACATCATCTTCCATGCGGGTGGCGACGGCGGGCAGGAACACCAGCGCGAACAACGCACCGGCGAACATCACAATCGCGCCAACCATCATGGCGTGGGTCATGCCATCCACGAAGGCGGTATCAACCGTCTTGAGGATGGTGTCCTTAAACAGCGTGGCACGCGGGTCATTGGCGACGAAGTGCGCGGCCTGAATGCTGCTGCGGATGGCTTCCATACCTTCTTCGGGCATCAACGGGATTTGCTCTTTGAGGTTGGCGACACCGGCTAAGTACTGGCTGTTGGCGAACGTCCCCAAGATCGCCACACCGAGCGCACCACCGAGCTGGCGGGTCGTATCGTTCATCGCGGAACCGATACCGGCTTTACTGACCGGAACGGCAGCCATGATCGAGTTGGTGGCAGGGCTGACGGACAAGCCCATGCCAAGCGCGAGGATACATTGACCAATCAAGATCGTGCTGTAAGGGGTATCCAGCCCAAACTGCGTGGACATGAAGAGCAAACCCGCACCCGCGAGACCAATACCGAGGGCGACGGTGTATTTCACGCCCAAACGGTTGGTGACGATGGCCGACCGTGAAGCAGTGACGGCCAGCACCAGCGCAAGCGGCAGGGTACGCAAACCGGCATCCAACGTCGAGTAGCCAAGAATGGTTTGCAGGTACTGGCTGAGGAAGAACACCCCGCCGAACAAACTGAAGTTGACGAAGGCCAGCGCCACGTTCGCGCCGGTGAACGACATATTACGGAAGAAGTGCGTGGGCAGCATCGCGTCGGGGTTGCGGCTTTCCCACCAGACGAACGCGCCCAGCAGAATGAGCGCGGCGGCGAAGGCGACCAGCACATTGGTTTCTGTCCAACCGACCAATCCGGCTTCGATGATGCCGTAGACCAGCGCGAACAAGCCTGTCACGGAGAGAATGACACCCGGAATATCGGCTTTCGGTGCGTGTTCATCCTTTGAGTCGGCGATAGTCCGCGCACCGCCGATGAGGGCGATGGCGATCACGGGCAGGTTGACGAAGAACACCGAGTTCCATTCGAAGTGCTGCAATAATGCGCCGCCGATCAGCGGGCCGATGCCGACACCGAGGCCGAACACCGCCGCCCACAACGCAATCGCACGGGCGCGTTCGGTTGGCGGGAAGGTGGCACTGATGATAGAGAGAGTTGCGGGTAAGATACACGCACCGGCGATCCCCAAGAACGCGCGGGAGATGATGAGCGTGTTGGTGGTGGGGGAAAGGCCAGCCGCCAGCGAACCGATGGCGAACAGCACCAAACCGATTTGCAGCGACTTTTTGCGCCCGTAACGGTCGCCCAAACCGCCGATGGTCAGCAGCAGCGCGGCGAACACCAGCACGTAAGCATCGACGATCCATTGCAGTTCACTGGCGGTTGCGTTCAAAGTGCGCGAGATGGACGGCAGCGCGACGTTGAGAATGGTGTTGTCGAGGCTGACAACCACCAGTGATATACAGATGAAGATGAGTGCCCGCCAGCGTGTGGCGTACCCCGGCAGTGTTTCTGCATTTTCGACTGGCAAATTCATACTTCCCTCTTTTCTACTCCCAAATTCGGTTGTGTGTACGGGAGTCAACAAAGACCCTCGAAGTTGGCGCACAAAACAAAGGTTATGTGTGTCATTCATAAGATATATTTTTAGGTACGAGCCGCGAGACTTTGAGCAAATAATCGAATAATGTCGGCCTGCTTCAGATCCGAAACGGATTGCAAGTCGAGGCTGAAAAAGAGGAACCCGTAACCGAATATGAGACAGGTGATGGTCGCCGCAACCGTACGCGCCTCGGTTGGGTCTGGCACAAAGCGACCTACTGACGACGCGATACGCTGCTGGAAGGCCAAATGCTTGTGGTGGAACATCTCACGCTCATGGGCGGTCATGCGCGGGAACTCGGTCAACATCCAGCGGAGTTTTTCCATGCGGGCGGGGTTGAGCGCACCTAAACGTTCGCCAAGCTGCACAACAAACTCCTGTAGTGTTTCCGCCGTTTCACACTCATCCACGATATGAATGAGGTTGGGGATTTGGGAGCCGATGACCGCTTCCAGCAGCCCGCGCTTACCGTCTTTGAAGTGGTAATAGAGCGCCGCTTCCGTCACGCCGACGGCTTCCGCGATCTGGCGAACGGACGTGCCATCATAGCCATGCTGCAAAAACAGACGACCGGCAGTTTCGACGAGATTGTCACGGCGGTTGGTGCGTTCAGCCATAAATTGGTTTCACTTAACGGGCGTTAAGTGTCAGGATAGGCTCAAAAACAGGCTGTGTCAAGAGAACCAAAACCGATTATTTGGAAAACTGTACGAAAGGATAGGTCGCTGATTTGCTAGAGTTCGCTGCAATCCCACATGAAGCCGCAGCGCTGGCAGCGGACTTTACAGGCGCGGCGAATAGTCGGCGCGTTGCAAGCCGGACACACGGTCGATAGGGTGTAATTCGGCAGGGGCGGCGGCACGGCAACCGCGTAGGTAATCGGTTTGGGCGCTTCCGGTTTATCTGGCTTTTTCATGTTCCGCCCACCTTAATTTAACCCGATTGTCCCGCCCATCGGCACTTCCACCGTGACGGTTGTGCCGACATCGAGTTGGCTGGCGATGGTCATAGTGCCGTTCATCGAGTCAATCGCATCTTTCACGATGGTCAAGCCGATGCCGAGACCCGGCACTTCGCCGATATTCGTAGCCCGGTAGAAGGGTTCTAGGATGCGGTCATGCTCGTCAGCGGGGATACCGATGCCCTCATCGCGGACTTGCAAGACGATTGCGTCGTCTTTGACCTCGCCGGTAATGGTGATGGGTTTGGACTGCGGGGTGTATTTGATCGCGTTGGCGAGCAGGTGCGTCAGGATTAAGTAAATTAACTGCTCGTCCGAATTCACCACATTCACATCGCCTTTGAGTTCGAGGTGGATAGTGTGCTGGGAATGCAGCAGTTCTTGTAGTTCAGCGATGAGGGTTTCGCACGTCTGGCTAATATCGTAGGGCGATGGTGCGAATTCCAAGTTATAGGAGATGCCTTTCACCACCAGCGACATATTGTCCAACATGCTGGTGAAGTGCTTAATCTGCGCTTTGATTTGTTGCAAACGGTCGTTGCGCTGGGTTTCGTTCATGCGCTGCCAGTACATTTCGAGCAAATCGGCAGAGGTCGCAATGACGGCGAGCGGCGTGCGTAACTCGTGCGAGAGGCGCGACATCATGCGCGTTTTAAGTGAGCTGAGTTCCTGTTCTTTTTGGAGCATGACGAGCAGTTTTTCCTGCTCCAGCATCGCCCGCTGCATCCAGCGGCGTTCACTAATATCGCGCGAGGCAAACACCGCGCCCCCGAACTGCCCCTGTGGGTCAAGGATGATCGAACCGGTGGTCTCCATCCAAATATAGTAGCCGTCGTGGTGGCGGTAGCGGAATTCAATCGTATCCGACTGCAACTTGTCCATCGCCAACAACGTTTTTGATTTGACCAGATCAAGGTCTTCGGGATGTACTAACTCGAAAGCTGATTTGCCGAGCATTTCTTCCGGCTTATAGCCAAGAACGCGAATATGCGAGGGCGTAAGGTAGCGGAACTTGAGATCACTATCGGCTAAAGAGACGAGATCGTGCAGGTTGTCGGTAATCAGCCGCAGCTTTTCTTCGTTTTCGATGAGCGCGTCTGAAATACGCTTACGCTCATCCACGTTTAGCACCGTGCCGAGGAATTGGCTTAAGCTGCCATCGTGCCGCCGGGCAAAGGGTGTCCAGCGGTAGTAGCGCCACATATACCGGCCATCTGCACCCAGCATCCTGAACTCGTATTCGAGCATTTCACCATCGGCGGCGGTTTGCAGCTTCCGTATGATCTCGTCATGTTTGGCTCGATCATCAGGGTGGATGAGGTTGGTGAAGAAATCGGCAGAAGCGTTGGTCATGATGGCCGGGGCGAAGCCCAAGTCTGACGGCCGGTTTTCGTAGATGTTGCGCTGCAAATCGTAGTCATAAATGAAAATTTGTATCGGCGCGGCTTGCGTTAAGCGCTGGAACAAATGCTGGCTTTCGCTCAGAGCGGCTTCAATTTCCTTACGGGCGCTAACATCTTCTACCGTACCGAGGTACTGCGACGGTGTACCGTTTGTGTGGCGCTGCAACACCATATTGCGGTAACTGCGCCACATATAGGTGCCATTGACGCGCAGCATTCTGAACTCGCCCTCGACATAGGCCCCATCAGGACTGGCCGCGAGGCGCTGGTGGAAATCGTCATAACGGGCGCGGTCATCTGGATGCACACGGTTGCCAAAGTACTGGCCGCCGGGTTCCATACTCGGTTGGGGGTCGATACCGAGGTTGGTGGGACGATTGGCGAAGATCGTTTTTTGGGTATCGACATCAAAGATATAAATATCCATCGGCACGGCGGTCGTTACCTGATGCAGCACCTGTTGGCTTTCGCGCAGCGCCGCTTCCGTACTTTTACGCGCGGTGATGTCTTGAATCGTGCCGAGGAACTGGCTGGGTGAACCGTCTGCGGCGCGGGCGAATACAATATCACGAAAGTAATACCAGCGCCATTCACCATCGGCGTGTTTCATCCGGTATTCACTCTCAATAAGTTCGCCGTCTTTCGCGTTCTGGAGGCGGATGCCATTTTCGGCGTGCAGCGCTTTATCGTCAGGATGTACGAGTGAGGCGTAAAAATCACCGGACTGCTGGCTATCCAGCACATCGAGCGGATAGCCCATGTTCTGTGTACGATTGAAATAGATATTTCGCTTCTGTTTGACATCGTAAATGTAGATGTCGAGTGGAACCGTATCGGTGATCTTTTGGAGAAGATGCTGGTTTTGACTGAGGATTTCTTCCGACGCTTTCCGTTCGCTGATGTCTTGCATGGAACCCACGAATTGATAAGGCACACCGTTCGCATCACGCTTGAATACGCTGTCGCGGAAGTAAAACCATGAGTAACTGCCATCACCCCGGCGAACCCGGTTTTCGCTTTCGATGACTTCGCCATCTTTGGCTTCCATGAGCCGCTTCTGGTGAGCCTGATGCTGGGCCTGATCATCAGGATGCACATAGTCATTATAGAATTCACCGGGGGGATTTTCGGAATAATATTCCAGAGCCGCTTCCTGAAGCAGGCGTTGATTGTGGTAAACATCTCGTTTTTGGTTGACATCGTAGATATAGATGCCAAACGGGGCAATATCCGTAATCTGGCTCAGGAGCCGTTCCTGTTCATGCAGGGTCTGCCGGTTCTTGCGTAATGAGGTGACTTCGCGGCAGGAAATGACAATCGACTGTAGATTGCCTTGCTCATCTTTAACAAGGTTGTAGACGATTTCGATCCAAAGGTAGCTGCCGTTTCTATGACGGAAGCGCATTTCCAGCGGGCTTTGAGCAGGATTTTTTAGCGCGTCAGTGAAATACGCTAAAACGGACGGCACATCGTCCGGGTGGACACTTTCAATATGAGATTGTCCGATCAATTCTTCCGGTTTATAGCCCATAATCGGCAGACACGATGGGCTGATATAGCGGATTAATCCATCTTCGCCGATCTCTAACACAATGTCGAGCATATTGTCTGTAATCATTCGCAAGCGCTGTTCGCGTTCCTTGAGTGCGAATTCGTTCAGCTTATATTGATGAATGTTGCGGATGATCGACATGAGGGTTATCTGGTGACCGTGCTGATGGTAGATCATACCGAGAATGGCTTCGCACCACACATAATCCCCGTTGGATTGGCGGATACGAATTTCTTTTTTGACGTTCTTCGCATCCTCACGCACTTCTTCTATCGCGTCAAGGATGGTGGAAATATCTTCCGGGTAAATCCACTCCTGCCAGCGCCGACCGATCACGTCATCAATTAGATAGCCGAACGCCTGCGTTACCGAGGACGTGACGTAAACGAACTGCCCTTGATAATTCGTGATGGTCATCACGTCGGGGTGATTTTCGAGGAGCAGGTCGTTACCGTTTTCGCCCATCAACAGTCGATTTTCGGCACTGCGAAATGTGGTGGTGTTATGGAGCGTTAGCATGAGGGCGGTGCGGCCGTTATAGTCGGTTGGCGCGGCGATTATGCTTACCCATATTAAGGAAGGCTTGGCTGTTTCCAGGCGAATATCCAGCGAGGCATTGGCGCTCTCGTCCGGCTGTGAGCTGTACCACGTATGGAAGATGACACTGCTGGAGGCGTGAATGAGGTTTGAAATGCCCATCATGAGCATTTTTTGCATGGAATAGCCGGTTAGCTTTTCCGCCGCCTGATTAGCGAATAGAATATTGTTATTCTGGCAAATCAAAATCGGCGAAGCGACAGCATCCAGAATAGTGTGAATTGACGGTGTTTCGATAATCATAAGCGGCGGATCTCAGTTTTCTACGTCTCACTCATAAAAAGTATAACACCACTCATTTATGAACATCACAACCGTTAAATTTTTAGTGACAATCTCAATTCTTAGTTAATTTTCCAATGAGGACGAGTAAATGCCTAAAATCGTTACACCGGAATGGGTCAAAGACGCGGTTTTCTATCAAATTTTCCCTGATCGTTTCGCAAAAAGTGATATGGTACTCAAGCCGCATAACCTTGAGCCGTGGGATGCGCCCCCGACTTCACAGGGGTATAAGGGCGGCGACCTGTACGGCGTGATCGACCACCTCGACCATATTCAAGATTTGGGGGCGACGGCGATTTACTTCACCCCCATTTTCCAGAGCGCGTGTAACCACCGCTACCACACCCACGACTACTATCAGGTTGACCCGCTGCTGGGCGGCAACAAAGCCTTTTATGCCCTGCGGGACGCGATGCAGAAACGCGGGATGAAGCTGGTGCTGGATGGGGTGTTCAACCATGCCAGCCGGGGCAACTTTTTCTTTAACGACATTCTGGAAAACGGCCCCAGCTCGGCATGGCTCGACTGGTTCATTGTTCACGATTGGCCGCTGACCCCCTACAGCGGCGAACGCCCCGCAAACTACGAAGCGTGGGTGGGCAACCGCGCCTTACCCAAGTGGAACACCGATAACCCGCAGGTGCGCGAGTACATCATGCAGATCGCGGAACACTGGCTGCGCGAAGGTATCGACGGTTGGCGGCTGGATGTGCCGTTCTGCATCACCAGCGCGGGCTTCTGGAACGAGTTCCGCACGCGGGTGAAGGCCATCAACCCCGAAGCATATATTGTCGGCGAAGTGTGGTGGGACAGCACGAATTATTTACAGGGTGACCAATTCGACGCGGTGATGAATTACATCTTCACCGAGCCGGTTATTCAATTCTGCGGGCAAGATCATCTGGTGCGCGAACTGGCGGTAACGGGCTTGTCATATGACCCCTATCCGGCGATTGACGCGCAGCACTTCGCGGTGAAGTTGGAGAAGGCGCTTTTTAAGTACGACTGGCAGGTGGCGCAGGTGCAGCTTAACCTGCTCGACAGCCACGATACGGCGCGGGTGCTTTCGGTGGTGGGCGAGGACAAGGCCAGTATGCGGCTGGCGACGATCATCCTGATGACCGTCCCCGGTGCGCCGAGTATTTACTACGGGGATGAAATTGGCTTGGCGGGTAAGCACGACCCCGACTGCCGCCGCACGATTAATTGGGATAACCGCGAGAGTTGGGATAAAGAGGCGCTGGCTTATCACAAGCAGTTGATCAGCCTCCGTAAGTCACATCCGGCGCTGCGGCGTGGGGTGTATAAGCGGGTGGCGGCGAATGGATTGACGTTCGCTTTCAGCCGCGTGTTGGATGACGACAAGCTGATTATCGCGGTGAACGCAGGGGATAAAGCGCAGAAGGTTGAACTGCCGGTGAATGATCTGGTGGAGGATGGCACGACCTTAAAAGCGATATATGGTAAGGGCAGCGTGAAGGCCGAAGGCGGTATCGTGACGGTGACTGTTCCAGCGCGGGATGGCATCATTTTGGCGGCGAAGTAGGCAGCTTATGCGTGTACTCCTTTTCGGCTTCGGATCGCGCGGGGATGTGCAGCCATTTATCGCGCTGGGTAAAGGGCTAAAGGCTGCTGGCTATGAGGTGGCGGTCGCCGCTGCACTCAATTTTCGCGGTCTGGTGGAAGGCGCGGGTTTGGGATATGAACCCATCCGCGTCGATATGGAACGCTTTATGCAGGAGGACATCGGCAAGGAGTGGCTGAGTAACAGCAGCCAGAACCCACGCGCCGAACTCGCTAATATGCGCCGGATGACCGAAGCGATTGCTGACGATGTGGCGGATGACATTCTGGCCTGCTGTTCCCGCGCGGACGTGTTAATCAGCGGTTTGTTAGCGGTCGAGTCCTTACATACGATTGCCCACGTCCAAAAGAAAATCCACATTCAAGGGCTGCTCGCGCCGTTCGCCCCGACGGCTGACGGACGCGCGGGGTTGCAAGCGCTTTTGCCGCGTCACTACAACATCGTGAACCGCTGGTTCGGTTACGCCATCGAGGCCATGTTGTTCACCGCCCTGCGCCATCCTTCGGCGGTGGTGCGCCAGCGGTTGGGCTTGCCCCCGGTCACACGGCGGGATTTTATGCGGGCGTGGAACCAAACGCCGACGCTGCTGGGTGTCAGCCCGCTCATTATGCCGCCCCCGCGTGACTGGCCGCCGCATATCCACGTAACTGGTTACTGGTTTCTGCCCGTTCCGGCGTATGAGCCGCCGACCACTTTACAGGCTTTCCTCGATGCTGGTACGCCGCCGGTTTACATTGGCTTCGGCAGTATGTCTAACCGCGACCCTGAAGGCACGATGCGGGTGATCGTCGAAGCGCTGGCGCAAACCGGACAGCGCGGTGTGGTGTACAGCGGTTGGGGCGGGCTGCACAGTGCCGATTTGCCCTCGAATATTTACCTGCTCGACGGTGCGCCGCACGACTGGTTATTCCCGCGCATGGCGGCGGTCGTGCATCACGGGGGGGCGGGGACGACGGGTGCAGCGCTGCGGGCGGGTGTGCCTTCCAGCGTGGTTGCCCACATCGGCGACCAGTGGTTCTGGGGGCGGCGGCTGCACGAAACCGGCGTGGGTGCTGCGCCGATGCGGCGGCATGAGTTCGATGTGCCGCGCCTAACGGCTACCTTAAACACTTTGATCAACGACTCTACCTTACGCCAGCGAGCCGCGCAGATGGGCGAAGACATACGGGCGGAGGACGGAGTTGCGAATGCGGTGGCGGCGTTTCAGGGAATTGTGAACCAACCTCCGCCGAAAGACTGATTCTTACGCCCTTTACAGATACTTTGTGAACCATTATGATCTCGTATTCTTGTAAAATGGAGGAGAGATCATGACCACTGCTACCCTTCCACCTTTAAAAACCGGATACACCGACCGCCCCACAACCCTTGCCGACCTTGAGGAAGTCGTCGCGCTGATGAATACCTGCGCCGTGGCGACGACCGGCGCAGCCGATGAAACGGTCGAGCAGGTGCGGACGTATTGGGAGATGCCTAACGCCAACTTGGAGGCGAACCAGCGCGTCGTCCTGAATCCACAGGGCCAGATCGTCGGTTGGGTTGAGCTAGAGGATGGCGATGTGGTGGTCATCCACATGGATATGTTCGTCCATCCTGACTACGAAAATGAAGGCGTGGGCGAATATCTGTATGCGTGGTCGGTCGAGCGTTCGCGTGAGCGGGTCGCCAACGCGCCGGAAGGGACGCGGGTGGTGATGCGGGCATACAGCCGTGCGGCGGACGTGGACGTGTGGTACAGCGGCTTGCTGCGGGAACAAGGGATGCAGCTCATCCGGCACTTCTGGCACATGGATATGAACTTGGATGTGCCGCCCCCAACCCCACAGTGGTCGGAAGGCATCACCCTCAAAGAGTATGAACTCGGTACGGATAAAGAGCCAATATTTAAGGTCCGGCGCGAAACGTTCCGTGACCAGTTCGGGGATGTCGAGCGCCCGTACGATGAACACTTCGCGGAATGGTCACATTATTGGGAGAGCGAGGGAGTCCTCATTCCCGGCCTGTGGCTGCTGGCGATGGATGGCGACAAGATCGTGGGGATTAACTTGTGTAAGCCGGAACACAATGGGGATGCAGATCGCGGTTGGGTGTCGAGCTTAGGCGTGATGCGTGACTACCGCCGCCGGGGGATTGGCGAGGCGCTGCTCTATGCTGCATTTGGCAAAATGTACGAGATGGGCAAGAAGCGCGTTGGTTTGGGGGTGGATGCCAGCAGTATCACCGGCGCGGCGACCCTGTATAAGCGCGTGGGGATGCGCGTCGAAAAGCAGTTTGACATGCATGAACTGGAACTACGCGCGGGTGTGGATACCACCACGACTGGCTGAGTTATTGGTCGACCTGATTCCAATAGGTGAGTTGATACTGCCGTTCGCGCTGGTAGCCGAGCCGCCGTGCCAGCGCGAGTGATGGCGTATTCCCGCTGTTGCAGTTCCAGAAGGTCTGGCAGCCCTGCTGTTCACACGCTTGCAACAGGGTAGCACAAACGAGCGTGGCATAGCCCTGATGGCGGCTGTCGGCGCGGGTAAGGAGGGCGCAGGTTGGCTGGTTGAGATCATCCACCCACGCGCGTCCGGGGAGGATACCCGAAACAACGCCCAGCGCCCGTAAACCTGCTGGCTCATCCAGCCCAAACGCGGACTTCAACCGGTCAGGCAGTCGGGCGGGTATTGTTTCGTGCATATCTGTTAAGGCTTATTCCCCATCAGTGGGTGGTGCGCCGCCGAACGCGCTGGCACTGCCTGTACCGCCGCCGATTTCGTTGGCGGGTGCTTCGGTCGGTGTCGAGGTGTCCATGCTGCGGACGACCTGCCCTTGCCCCGAAGTGTTCAGCGGATTGTTACCCCCGCCACCGGACGACGCGCCTCCACCACCACCTGATGAACCTCCGCCGGATGCGCCGCCTGCTGTCCCGCCGCTGACGGCTTCATTAATCGCGCCCCCTGCGGCAGCGCCAACAGCACCGCTGCTCCCGCCGCTGAGGGCCTCGCCTACTGCGCCTTGAGCAGCTTCTCCAACCGCACTTGTTGAGCTGCCACCGATAGGATCACCGCTCTCGTTATCAGCGGCTGCAAGATCACCCACCGCGCCACCGATTCCCTCGCTGTCGCTGCTGCCGAATATATCGTTGATTGCTCCGGCGATGCCGCCACCGACTGCACCGGTCAACCCGCCATTTCCGCCAGTGTTATTCAAAATGTCATTGATCGCACCAGCGATACCCCCGCTAATCCCGCCGCCAGCCAATTTGAGGCTGCCGGTCGCTTCTTCCTCACCGCCGCGCATGATGCGCCCGATTTCCCCGGTTTTGAGCGCGGACGAGTGCAAGGCTCTTTCCAAGCGATTCAGGCGCGGCAGCAGGACGTTATCCATATCGCGGTAGAAGTCGTTGGCGGCATCACTGATCCACCCCCCGCGCTTCAAGTTTTGAACGGTGTGGGCGAGTTCATGGGCCAGCCGGTGCAGTTTTTGATGCTGCTCCTCAAACTTTTGGGCGACCTTAAGCAGCGCCTGATAATCGACCTGTATGGTATCGCTCATAATTCACCTCTAGCAAAATGACGACTTGTTAAAGACTGAATGTCACCGCAGCCACTTCTATGCTCTAGTTTATAGCATTTTCTCATAACATCGACTGAGCGGTTCGTTGACGTATATCCCGTAGCAGGGGATGAGCTGGTAGCCGGCTGATTGATACAGGCCGAGGGCTTCTGTCTGGCGCAAGCCGGTTTCCAGCCGCAGCGCACGGTAGCCGAAGCCGCGTGCCTGTTCTTCCAGTGCCGATAAGATCAGCCGTGAGATGCCTTTGCCACGCATCCCCGGTCGCACGTACATGCGTTTGACCTCGCCGACGGTTTCCTCATCCATCGGGCGCAGCGCACCACAGCCGACCGGCGTGTCATCCTCCCACGCCACGACAAACACGGCGCGGGGAATCATCACGTCCTGCGGCTTGAACGCGCCCGCGCCATCCCCACCGTGCGAGTCGGGGTACTGCCGCGCGAGTTCAGCCGAAAGGTCGCGAATGAGGTCGGTGGCGGTGGTGCTGGTTGGCGTTTCCGATTTAATAATGATGGTCATCGCTCTTGCCCCCTATAACGCAAATAAAACATGCCCGTTTCTACGAGCATGTTACTTGAGAATAGGGAATTATGACGACTTGTGAGCTAATGCGCCAACACAGCCATTTGTTTGCACGACTTGGCACATTCACGGCAGACCGCCGCGCACGCCAACATCTGCCGGTCGTCGCCCGCCATCGCCTCGCACTCCGCCGCGCAGGCTTCACAGGCTTTGGCACAGATGCCGCAGACATCGAAATGGCGAGATGACTTCATGAGCATCAAGTTCGCGCTGGTCTGGCAGAGTTCCGCGCATTCCAGCAGGGTCGTGATGTGGGTTTGCGAGGCGTGTTCGCCGCCCATTTTGAGGCAGTGTGGGACGGTGACTACGCAACTGCTGTAACAATCAAGGCAGTTTTGAATACACTCTGCCATATCGTGCGACATACTGGGGTAAGGATCAAGTCGCTGCATCGTGATTCCCTCCTACCGTTATCGGCTGATACCTTAAGAGTAGACGATGACGCAGGGAATTGATGGGTCAGGCGGCCTATTTTGCGTAGGGAACAAAATTGTTTGTAATGTGCGGCGGTTTTACGCGGTGCTGCTGTAGAAGGCGGCGCGTACTTTCACATCGTTGAAGTTGGGATAGTCGTATTCCGCCATCAACTGATGCAGGCTGATTTCGCGGCTGTGTTCCATGCCGATCAGCAAGTCACCCAGCACAATATCCACCACCAGCAGCATACGCCCGAAGTTTTCGTACTGGCCTTGCAGCGCGGCGAACAACACAGCGAAGACACGGTCGCGCAGTTCGGTGTCCATAATGCCGCTGCCCGGCCAGCTCACCGTCCATTGGTCGTGGTAGGTGCCGATACGCAGCACATCCAAGCGCAACTGTGCCAGTTGGGCGATGGCGGCCTTGCGGTCTTGTGCGTCCACCAAGCGGTTCGTACCCCGGTAGGGCGCGTTCGGCAGTTGGACATACATCTGCCCCGGCGCGGTTTGCTCGACCAAGCGGAACAAGCTGCGTCCGGTCAATCCTAGCCCTGTCGCCAGCGAGATGGCGCATTTGCGATAGTAGCGCACCCGTGCCGCGTCTTCGGCGTGTTTATCCAGCCGCCACAGCAGCGACAGGAAGTCGCCAAAGTCCAACGGCAGGCGCGGCGGTTCATCCGGCCCATAGGTGGAGGTGAGTTGAGAGATACGGTTGCGTTCGGCAGGATTAGGCATAATCGACTTAGCTTGATTCGCAAATAAGACGGCAAACTAATGTGACTATACAGCAGTTTGGGGGATACGCCAAGCGGACTGAACAGAGGTAGACAAAATCAAAACAAGGGAGGTGTCTCCCTTGTGTATTTTCAGATTGGATGATGTGCGGGTGTTATTCTTTACCGAGGATGGCTTCCATCAGGTCATCGAGCGTGATTTCTTCCGCTAATGACTTCGCGTCCACAATGGCACGCGGGCAGAGCATACTTTCCAAGTCGGAGTAGATTTCTTCGGCACGAACGCGGGTTGTCTGGCGCATCGGGTACTGCATCGCAATGGTGAGGATTTCGACGGCGCGTTCCTTTTCGCCTTTATCCACCATCACTTCTGCCATTTTGACGAGTGTATCCATAATCATGAGCAATGCTTCATTCTTCATTGCAATTTTTAGCGTTTTGTGAAAACGCTCGAGCGACGGGTCGTTATAAGTGTCCATTTGTCTATGAATACCATAATATGTTTTGCATATTATAGCATAGCCTCGCTGCCTTGCGGCGAACTTACACTTGCGAAGTAATGTTCATCATAACAATTGGGTCGAAAATAATGGGGGATGTGGATTGCTCCGCACCCCCCATTATCGTTTGAGAATTACAGGTTACGGACGAGGTTCGAGAAGATGTTACCAATCGCCGGGCCAAGCAGGGCGAGGATGACGATAACAACAACGGCGACCAAGACGAGGATCAACGCATATTCTACGAGACCTTGACCTTCTTCACGGGGCATGTACAACATGATGAGTTCTCCTGAAATGAATGATAAACAACTATCTTTACAATAGCATCAGAATTAATTTTGGGTCAATACGATAAGAATTAAGGTTTCGCAGTAGGACTAAATTCCCACCCCTAAATAAAAGAGACAGCCTGCGCTGTCCCTTAAGTATTTATGGACTTATTCGACTTATAAGCGTCGAACGAGGTTCGAGAAAATGTTGCCGATGGCCGGGCCAAGCAGGGCGAGGATCACGATCACGACGACGGCGACCAGCACCAAAATCAGCGCGTATTCGACTAAGCCTTGACCTTCTTCACGAGGTTGATAAATCATTTGCATCTACTCCAATGGATAATTGTGTCTGACGATAATGAGTTGAGAGAATAATCTCTTGAATACCTTGATGGTATCATGACTTTAAGATGAAGTTGATTGAGGAAATTAATTTTTCGTAAATTTATCGATTTAAGCGTTAGGCAGTTCGACTTTCGGAATCGCGCCTAAATGTGCTTCGAGGGCTTGAAGTGGAGCTTGCAGACTCGGCTTTTGCATGTCGGGCAGCGCGGCGACGGTAATCACCCAATAATGGTCATTTATATTGGTGGCGTACACCGTATTCAATACGCGCTGGCTGGTACCCTGCCGCAGCAGCGAGGCGTATTCTTCGTTGGCGTGGAATTGCAGCGTGAGCAGGGTCGTTTCGAGGCTCATCTGGCGACCGTCGAGGCGCAGCTTAATCTGTTTGCGGGCGGCGGAGTCGAGGCCGTTTTGGTCAGCCGCTTGGATAACCGCTTTGATGCGTTCGGCGTACCCTGCCACCCAGCCAGCGATGGGTGACTGGGGAATAGGGGGTCGATAGGTTTCACCGCGTAAGGTGAGGCGCAGCGCCCCCCAGAATGCCCGTAAGTAGCGACCGAGTATCATACAACCTCAATGTCAGCGGCGGCGGTGACGGCGCACGTACTCAAACCCTGCGCCCACCAAGACCACGATCTGCACACCCAGACCAACAACCAACCACGGCGGCGTGGTAGACGTGGTTGGCAGTATGCCAGCATTCACAACCGGCGCACCGGTACTGACCATCGCCACCGATTGAATGGTCGGGCTGGGGGCGGGTGTTGGCAGCAGCGCCACCATATTATCCGGCATGGCGTTCGATGTAGCGACCATCACCAGCGGCGTGACGGTCGCGGCTTCGGTCGGCACCTGTGTTGGGTCAGGTTCAAGTACAATCGTTTCGTCGGGATAGGGTGTCGGGTAAATGCTGGTCGCCGTCGGCTCGACGATGATGGCTTCCGGCACGTTTTCATTAGGTGTCGGGGTGAAGGTTCCGGCCTTCGGTGGGACGAGGAAAATCTCGCCTTCTTTCAGGCTGCGGTAATCGGCTTCGGTCATGCCGTTGAGTGCCAACATCCCCGGTATGTCGTTCCATGTATAGCCGTAGATGAGCGCGATTTGACCTAAGGTATCGCCACCCTGAATCTGGTGTTCGATGTTGCCGTGCGCGTCCACGCCCACCACATAGGATGGCGGTGCTTGCGGGGCGCTGCCTTCCCCACCGCTGCTGCTGCCAGCCGGTACGGGTGGGACGTAAGCAGGGCCACCGGGGTCGCCAAACACGATGACGAAGCTCGTGCCTGCCGCACCGGAGGCCGAAGCGACACCGACTTCTTTATAGCGGGTGTTGACCAAACCGGCGTAGTGAATGCCGGAATTCACCCAGAACACCCACGCACTGTCCGGCCCGGCCATACCGCCGCAGTAAATATTCTCGCCGACGTTACCGGTGCTGTAGCCCGCTGATAGTGCGCGGCTGCGGGGGTTGGAGCCGTCGGGGTGCGTATGGGCGATGGCACAGTCGTTGTTGACCAGCCACTGCGCCTGTTCCTGCGCGGCTGCCACCAAAGAGCCGTTGATATTGTAGCTTGGCAGCCCTTTGCCGGTACGCAGCGCGTTGATGCGACCGACAATATCGCCAGCAGCATCCTGCGCGTGGGCAAGGCCGACCGCCAGTACGAAGGTGAGGAAAATGATGGTTAATCTCTTCATAGGGCGATATTCTATCACATTCTGAAAACGTCAAGTACACGTCTAAAAACAGCCTGTTTTTTAGCAAAGATGAGAATTTGCATCAAAATCACAACCACTTTCGTTATTAAGGGTTTCTTAAAATACAAACCGCGACTTCGTGGTACTTTAATAATAAAGATGCGGTTATTGACCGGAGGGTTATCATGGGCGACAGTAGTTTTGTACAACTGATACTGGTTATCGCTGTTGGGTACTTATTTGGGTCTATTCCCACGGCGTATATCGTCGCTAAAACCAAAGGCATTAACATTTTCGAGGTCGGCAGCAAAAACATGGGCGCGACCAACGTCGGGCGCTCGCTGGGCTTCTGGTGGGGTATCCTCGTGTGGGTGTGTGACAGCGCCAAAGGGATTATCGCCATCGCCATCGCGACACTGATTATGCCGCAAAACTGGGCGACCGCAACGGCTATCGCGGCGACGGCTGCGGTGATCGGTCACAACTGGTCACTGTTCGCCACACTGCTCACCGGCACCCTTCAAGGCGGTAAAGGCGCGGCCATCTGGTTCGGCACCATGTTCGCCATCGCCCCGCTGCAACTGCTGGTCGCAATCTCGGTGCTGGGTGTCGCCATCATCGCCATCACCCGCTACGTGTCGCTGGCGGTGTTGAGCATGTGTGCGCTGGCGACGGTGTGGCTGCTGGTGCTGATTACCCAAAACTCGATGCCGGTCGAATACATTTTTTACATCGCCGTTGTCGCCATCATGATTATTTACCGCTTCCGCGAGAACATTCAACGGCTGCTGACCGGAACTGAACGCCGCTTGGGCGATCCGGCATAAGTTATTGCGGTAAAAGTTGAATAGGATTAGCGAACAGCCGCAGCCAGTTTGGGAGCGGCTTTTTGATGCGTTGGCGCTGGCTAGGCGGTTGGCGAGTGGTGGCTACGGCGCTGCTGAATAGAACGCCATACCGTGACGCAGATGACCAGCCAAAGCGCGGCGACCGAATAACCGGCGATGACATCACTAAAATAGTGTACCCCCAGCGCCATGCGGCTGATTCCAATCAGAATGATGATTAACGCGGCGAGTAGGGTTACAACTAAACGCTGGGCATTGTTTTTGAGCAGCACGCAGATGACATAGGCCAGCATACCGTAAGCGATGAAGGACATCATGGCATGACCGCTAGGGAAGCTGTAGTACTGCTCGATCACCAAAGGGCTGGCGAAAGTTGGGCGCGGGCGTGCAAAAAAGAGTTTGAGCGCGGCATTCAAGATTTGCCCGCCGCTGATTGTCACCACCCAGATGATTAAACCGAGCCGCTGACGCTTCCACGCGAAAATGAGTCCGACCACCACACTCCAGACAAACAGAATCGTGCCACCAAATAGGCTGATGAGCAGGTAGATGGACGTGCTGGTGGTGGTCGCGCCACGATGGAGTTCATTCGCGAGGGCGATGTCGAACGCTACAATCGACTCGTTTTCCGATACGCCATCCACAAGGTTCCCGAAAATGAGGATGCTGACGATACAGATCAGTAACCCGACGACGACATAGGCCGTTACGTAGGGACGAAGACGTTCAGGGATGCTTTTTTCAAAATTCCGTAACCAATTCATGGAGTGACCTCAACTTACAAAAACGACTGCCCACAGCAGTCCCTATTGCTGTATATATCACAACCATCACGATAAGCGCATTGGTCAACCGGCTCATTCATTTTCTAGACCAAAATAAAACGAGAGGCTTCTTAAAAGCCCCTCGTCCTTATAAGCATAGGCCGTCGATACGACTACGACTCGGCCAAACCCTTGTTCGGCACAACGGACGGTAAATCAGTTTCGTCGTCAAACTCCTCCGGCTTGGCGTACCCAACCATCTTGTGATGATCTTCGTCCCACAGGCGGATATGGAGTGAACGCACACTTTTCCAGAAGGTCATGGGTTCAACCGATTGGAACAACTCACTGTTGTTGTAGCATTCTTCCAGCTCGTAGTTCGGCACGCGCGGGCTGAGGTGGTGAATGTGGTGGAAGCCGATGTTGCCGCTGAACCATTGGAACAGCTTCGGCATCTTATAGTACGAGCTGCCGTGCAAACCGGCCTGCGAGAAATCCCATTGGTCGTGGCGTTCCCAGTACACATCCTCGAACTGGTGCTGCCAGTAGAACAGCCACACACCCGCCGACGACGCGATGGCGATGATCGGCAGTTCCACCAGCCAGAATTCCTTGAAGCCGATGAGTGCGCTCATCACAACGACAATGACCGCCAGCATGATATTCGTGAAGATGACACTGCGCTTTTCACGCGGGTCGGTGGCGGCGTTCATCGGGTAGAAACGTTGCAGAACAACGAAGTCCAGTGTCGGGCCGATGACGAAAATGACGAACGGGTTGCGGTACAGCCAGTAGCTGATGCGCTTCCACTTTGGCATCTTGTAATATTCTTCTTTGGTCAGAGTCCAGATGTCGCCCGTACCACGGCGGTCAAGGTCGCCTGCGGTGGCGTGGTGGATAGCGTGGCTGTGCCGCCAAGCCCAATAGGGGGTCATCAAGAAGATGCCGGTAAAGATGCCAATGAAGTCATTCCACTTGCGCGAGGGGAAGAACGAGCCATGCCCCGCGTCGTGGAAAATAATGAACATCCGCATGGTGAAGCCAGCAGCCGGAAACGCCAGCAGCAATGTGATGATGTACGACACTTCTAAGCTGCGGTACATGAGGTACCAAATCACGAAGAAGGGAACGATACTGGTGAGGCATTGAATGATGCTTTCACGCCAGTTGGCTTTCGCAAACGGCGCAACGTCCCTTTTCCAGACTTTGGGGTCTATCTCGGTATGCGCGGGATTATGTGAAGCAGATGCCATTACATTTACTCTCCAAATGAACTGCACGGACAAAGACAAACTGGGAACCGAAACGGTGATACGCGATGGCATTCTCCTCAACGTATCCCCCTCACTTGCCGCGCATTATACCTGTTTGCAAAGGTCTGAACAGCAAGTATTGAGATTTACTCATGTGGAATAACGCATTAACAGTGGTTAAGTTGCGGAGGATATGACAAAAGTACGGAAAATGATGACAAAAGGGACACCGAGCGATGTCCCTTTGATGTGTGTGGTTTGATCCTTAAGCAGCAGTGGGTGTGGGGAGTTTCTTTGACCAGTCGCGCAGCTTGAGCGACAGCATAATCAGGAACACGCCGAAAACAATGGCATAGATGCTGACAATCGACAGAACCGCGAGGATACCTTCCCCCGGCCGCAGGATCAGAAACACGCCAAAAATGACCGAGAGCAAGCCCATCAACCCCAGCCAGAACTCGCCTTGAATTTCCTTCCGCAAGCGGATGGCCGCCATAATTTCGAACGCGCCGGTCATGATCGCCCAAACCGCGATGACATACAGCAGAACGACGGCTGTGATGCCGGGATACACGAAGGCCACGATACCCGCGAGGATACTCACGAACCCTTCCAGCAGGTGAATCCACCAGCCCTCTTGCGTCCTATTCTGAACAGCCGACCACACCGCCGCGATGCCATCGACCACCGCATACGCGCCGAACAAAAGGATCAAACTCGCCAGCGCCATACCGGGGGCGACGAGAATGATGATGCCAAAAAGGATGGCGATTACACCACGCAGCGCGACCAGCCACCAGTTCCGTGCTAACAGGGTCAACATGCTACAGCCTCCTATTTAGTTAAAAATAATAGTGCTATGCAAAATATAACACTTTTTAACTGTCAATATAGAGACAAACGGCCAAAAATAAGTAGTACCACCTAGAACTGAACACGTGCTGAAAGATGAGACAAGTCGAAAGAGTGTCTTAGAGAACGATTGGTAAGCGGCAGCAAACCCCGCGTCCGGTGATAAGATGAGTGCGTTAACGCCTGCTATTCCGTGAGGGTTTACGATGTTCAAGAAAATCATTCTGCTTGGCATTTTCCTGTTCGCGCTCACCAGCGTCGCTTTGATGCAAGAGACCCCAACTCCAACGCCCGCCGTCCTCGGTGCGGTGAACGCCGTCACGCCCACACCACTCCCGCCGAAGCCGCCAGACCCACGCCCCGCCATTTGTTCCGCCCCCTATCAGGAAGGCTGGCAGCGGCATCAAGTTCAAGGTGGCGAAACGTTAGCTTCATTCATGACCGGCATTACCAATTTGAGCGTCACCCAAGCCGCCGCGCTGAACTGCATCGACGACCCGAATGCCCTGCCGATTGGCTCGTTCGTGTGGCTGCCGCCGGAGTCGGAAACCTCAACCACACCGCCAACCTGCCCGCAGTTGGTACGTGCCGAAGGTGAAGTCGGCTGCGTCAATCCGTCGCGCGGCATTCAAGGGGCGCAGCAGTTGTTCCAGAACGGCATGATGCTGTGGCGCGAGGACACCGGCGACATCTGGGTCGTCAGCAATGATGAAACCGTCGTCCACGTTTATGAAGACACCTATATCGAAGGCGAACCGGACCCGACCGCCACACCGCCCACAACCTTCTTCGCGCCGGTACGCGGCTTTGGTAAGGTATGGGCGGCGATGGGCGGCGAAACCAGCATCCTCGGTTGGGCGACCGCCCCTGAAGGGCAAGTCAGCCTGACGGTACAAGCAGCGGGACGTGTATCGTACACCGAGTACATTCAATTACCCGATGGGGAAATTTACGCCGTGACCATTTTACCGGATACGAGCGAAGGCTGGTGGGTGCCGCTCGCCCTTAGTTAATGATTTCTGCGGACAGAATCGTGCGTGTTCCCGGTGTAAAGTACAGGCGGTAACGCGCACGTTCGTTGAACGCTTGATGCGCCGCCTGTGGTAAATGAAACATCAACCCGCCCATGTGGAGTGCAGACCGCCCGAACGTCGAACGATAAGGAGTCCACTGTCCGGCAATCGCTTCAACCGGACTATCAAGGTCTTGGGCGAAGCGTACCCAAATTGCCACCAGTATCGAGATCATACAGGCTGCACCAAAGACGATCATCAACCATTCCGCTTCAAAGAGCAGCCCGCCGAAGATAACCAACACCAACACGACCGCAGGTAGCTTCATCGCTTGTAAACGGCGGGTGTAAACCTGTTCACGCTGTTTGGCGGTCATGACACCGAGGCGGTTCGCGGTTAAATCAGCGGCGGAAAACCCCAATTCGCCCGAAAGCATCAGGTAGGGGTTTGGGTTAAGCATTTGGTTCATTGAACTCCATCCAATACTCTTAACCAACCTTTCGATTTTAGGCCGCTTTATCCTCACGACATCCCCTACAAACTGGGGGGATAGCCTCTTGCCCCCGTGCAAGCAGTGGTCTATACATCAAACTTTAATCCTTCAAGTTGTCGACTACACGGGTCAACATGACATTAATCTCATGTCTAATTCGGGCGGTTTGGTGGGGATAACCCGGCTAAACCCTGTTTGCGGTACAATACCTAAATTCGGAACCTGTGTATTATTGAGGCGGGATAATGGAGTCCGGCGTACTGGTAGCCATCGTGATAGCGGTTGTGGTTGTCGCTGCGGCAGCGTTTGTTTGGCTGCGCCGCAGTACCACCGACAGCGCCGATGGTACGAATACCATCGCCAAATCCCCTACACCCCCCCAGCCGCTTGATGCGGTATCCCTGAACGCCGCGACCGAGGTGCTGCCCATTCCGGTATCCGAAGTCTCGCCGGGTGTGCTGGCGGTGCTGGATATTGAAGATGGGCCAGATGCGTTTCTGGCTGGCGTGAACATCGGTCGGCACATCGACATCCGCGAACGGCGGGTGACGATTGGCCGCAGCCCCAAGCAGAGCGATATTCAACTCTATAACGTGGACGATACCAGCAGCGTCAGCCGCCTACACTGCACGCTCGAATTTCATAAAACACTCAAGTGCTTCCTGATTACCGACGAAGGCTCGTCTTCCGGCACGCGGGTAGAAGGCCGTTCGATTGCCCCACACAAAGGGCATTCGCTCAAGGACGGGGATTTGATCGTCCTCGGTATACTCGATAAGCAGGGCGCGGCTTTACGCTTCCGCACCACCTACGACGCGCCGACCGACCGTTTACGTATAGAACCACTCACCGAGCCGAAAGATACCATTCGCCAGCAGGTCGTGGTCATCGGGCGCGGCACAGGCACACTCAGCCATGACGTGTTCCTCAGCTACAGCCGCCGCGACCGCGACACCATGCACCAGATCACCAACGCGCTCACAAGCGGCGGCTTTACCGTGTGGAGTGACGAACGCCTCGAACCCGGCAGCCCAAGCTGGAAAGACGATGTGCAGCGGGCGATTGAAGGTGCTGGTTGCGTGATCGCGATTATGTCACCGGATGCGAAGGACTCGGAATGGGTGAGTGAAGAACTTAGTTATGCACGCATCCACAAGCGGCGGGTGTTCACGGTGTTGGCACGCGGCGACGAAGGCAACGCCATTCCCTTTGGCCTCACCGGCATCCAGTGGATTGATATGCGCGGGGACTATGATGAGGGGATGCGACAAATCATGCAGCAGTCGGCGCTGGCGCAAGTCGTCGGCGCGGTGCGTGAGCATCTTGGCAAATAGAACAGCCGCCTACACGATAATGAGGGCGGCTGGCGGTATAGCTGCTTACTGAGCTTTGTCTTTTAGCCTTTAACTGACAACTAGCTCGGCCATGTATAGCGTACGGTATAGCTAACCACCTTTTCCTCACCCGGTTCGACGGTCACACGGAACTCAATGGTGGCGCTGTCCATCTGGGTGAACGGGTCACTGTTACCGAAAATCTCCCAATTACTCCAGCGGTACAGGTGTTCTGGTATACGCACTTCAACCGACTCGTCTTCCTTACGGTTGCGGATGTGAATTTCGAAGCGTTCCTCAATAATATTCGAGCTGATGAAGCGGAAGTCCGTTTGGGTGCGTTCGCCTACGATGTCGAAGGCGTTGCCGAGGTACAGCTTCACCGTTTCGCCTTTGGGTGTGTGGTCGATGCTGTTCTCGCCGATCAGCAGCGCCGAACCGTCCACATCTTCCTGATACACCCGCACGCGCCCTGCGGGGAGCGCCGCATCGAGGTTGTTTTCCTCGCCCGTGGTGAACTCTAACCAGTTCTGCACATCGGTGATGCCGGTTTGCCCGTAGTACTGGTCGGTGATCGGGCTGTAGTAGCCGTAGAACGCGCCGCCTTCGTAGACGAAGAAGGTGGTCGCCGGAATACCAGTGCCGCTGACGAACTCCACCTGCTTGGTTTCGTTGTCGGCAACCGTCACCGGACGCTGAATTTCGTACAGTTTGTACTCGTTAAACTCGCGCTGTTCGACCTGCGGCGGTGGTGCGGAAGGAGCCATCGAAGCAGTTTGCATCACCATGTCATACATTTGGGCTTCATTCTGTATGCGGTTGACATCACCCGCCACCAGCTTGACCTTCGCGCCTTCAAAGGTCGCGCCGCTGGTATTGGTGAGCGTCACCCATCCATTGAGGTCGAGCGCTTGGTTGTCGTTCGCCAGCAGTAAGATGTAATCCGCTGTCCAGTTGATGCCGCCTGTCAGGTAGGTCAGTTCGACCTGCTGCTCACCGCCGAGGCTGTCCAGCAGCCAGCGCAGCGTCGGGCGCGTAATGAGTCCATCTGGCAGCGCGGGGAATCGCAGGTCACGAACGTTGCTCAGGCTGACGACCGCTACCTCGCCGCTTTCGAGCTTCAGGATAATCTCGCCGTTGTGACCGCTGAGTAATTGCCCGCTGAAGGTCGTCCCGTCGTTGGTGACGATCTCAATTTGCTGGTCGAGGTAGCGTTCCAGCAGCGCTCCACTGCCCACCAGATCATAGACATAATTTTGTTCCAGCACACTCGTGCCGTTCGGGTCGGTCAGCGACTTGAAGCTCACCGAGGTCGAGTCGATGCTCGCCGCTACATCGGTGAAATCCAATGTACTGATGCCCGCTTGCAGGTCGAACGTGCGGCGGTCTTGCACCAGCGCCGTTCCCTGATTGTAGATGGTCAAGTTCACGCCGTCCGGCTGTGGGGTCGCGGGTGTTAGCAGCACGGCTGTTGGGTCGATGCTCGCCGCCGTTGGGGTCGCGTCCTGTGCCTGCATCACCGGCACGCTCAGGCTGCCGAACACACTTGCTAGGACTAATCCCGCACCGGCGGTTAGAAAAAATACGGTTGGTCTACGCATATTCGAACCTTTTCAAATACCCATTGTCGCTTGTTTTATTCCCCCTCTCCAAGCTGTAATCAGCAAATTGGAGAGGGGGCTAGGGGGTGAGGTCTAGGCTAATTCGGCCACGTATAGCGCACGGTGTAGGTGATGACCTTTTCCTCGCCGGGCTGCACCGTCACGCGGAACTCGGCAGTGGCGCTGTCCACTTTGGTGAATGGGTCGCTGCTGCTGAGGATTTCCCAATTGCTCCAGCGGTACAGATGCTCCGGCACGCGGATTTCCACCGCTTGATCTTCCTTGCGGTTGCGGAGGCGAATTTCGAAGGTTTCCTCGATCACGTTTGACGACAGGTAGACGAAGTTCGTCTGGGTACGTTCGCCGACCAGATCAAACGAGTTACCGAGGTAAATCTGCACCTGCTCGCCCTTCGGCGTGTGGTCAATGCTGTTCTCGCCGATTAAGAGTGCTGAACCATCAACATCTTCCTGATAGACACGTACACGCCCTGCTGGGAGCGCCGCGTCAAGGTTGTTCTCCGCGCCTGTGGTGAACTCTAACCAGTTCTGCACGTCCGTGATGCCGGTTTGCCCGTAATATTGGTCGGTGACCGGCCCATAGTAACCGTAGAATGCGCCGCCACCTTCGTAGACGAAGAAGGTGGTCGCCGGAATGTTCGTGCTGCTGACAAACTCAACCTGTTTGGTTTCGTTATCCGCTACCGTCACCGGACGCGGGATTTCATACAACTTGTATTCATTAAAGTCACGTTGTTCGACCTTATCGTCCGAAGCACGCTCGTATTCCGCCATAACCGCGCCGTCAGCGAAACCCATATCCTGCGGCTGCGGCAAACGGTTGACATCACCGGCGACCAACTTGAGCTTGGCATCTTCAAAGGTCGCGCCGCTGGTATTGGTCAGCGTAATCCAGCCATTCAAATCCAGCGCCGAATTATCGTTTGCTAGCAGGAAAATATAATCGGCTGTCCAGTTCAAGCCGCCAGCTAAATAGGTGAGTTCCACCTGCTGGTCACCGCCGAGGCTGTCCAGCAGCCAGCGCAGCGTCGGGCGGGTGATAAGGCCATCCGGCAGCGCGGGGAAGCGCACATCGCGTACGTTGCTCAGGCTGACGACCGCCACCTGCCCATCTTCGAGTTTCAGGATGATCTCGCCGTTGCGACCGCTGAGGAGTTGACCGCTGAAGGTCGTGCCGTCGTTGGTCACAATCTCAATTTGCTGGTCAAGGTAGCGTTCGAGCAGCGCCCCACTGCCGACCAGATCATAGACATAATTTTGTTCCAGCACGCTCGTTCCGGTGGGGTCGGTGAGTGACTTGAAGCTGACCGAAGTCGAGTCGATGCTCGCCGCCACATCGGTAAAGTCGAGCGTGCTGATCCCCGCTTGCAGGTCGAACGTGCGGCGGTCTTGTACCAGCGCCGTTCCCTGATTGTAGATCGTCAGGTTCACGCCGTCCGGCTGTGGGTCTGTTGGCGCGTCCTGTGCGCCGGTTGTGCCGACGACCATCGCCGCCAGCATGACACCCGCTAACAGCACCGTTACCCGTTTAAATTTTCGCATGGCATCCTCCACTTGATTGAGCGTGCTTCAAACTTGATTATGTCGTACCCGTTCTATTCGTTCATTACACTTCTAGCTCTAGCACCGTGCCGTTCACATCCAGCGTGTAGCTGCCGCTGTCGAACGTCCCATCCAGCGTGATCGTGTCGCTGTAGGGGTTCAGTTCCATCGTACACATCACGTTCGCCGGAACGACGCGGTAAATCTTGACGTTCACCGAGTCATCCGTGCGCGTCTGCTCCACCTGCACCGGGAACTTGCAGCCGTCCGGTTGGTAGCCTTCGACGTGCAGGGTAACGGTTGCGGGTAGGCTGGCGCTCACTTGAATGGTCACGGTTTCCACGATGGTCAGGCTTTCGACACCATCAGACGGTAAAGCGGCCTGTGGTTCGGCTGGCTCGACCGTCACAATTTCCGGCTCCGCGATCACCGGTGCGCTCGCCGATTGAAAGCCGAACACCGCCGCGAAG
Source organism: Chloroflexota bacterium (assembly GCA_020161935.1). Taxonomy (GTDB): domain Bacteria; phylum Chloroflexota; class Anaerolineae; order Aggregatilineales; family Phototrophicaceae; genus CFX2. The sequence continues at coordinate 54,083 of JAIUNI010000004.1, read as the reverse complement.
CCAAAAAAGAACGCTAGAAGAACTGCTGGAAAACACCCGAACATATTTTGGTTTTCATTCATACTCATCTTCAATCTCCTTAACCTGTTTTCCACAGTGTATATGCATAGACGATGAACCCGCTAATAAGGTTCCAAACTGGCTAAAATTGTTCGCATATAGAGAAATTCAGACAAAATAGGGTCATAGTAAATGGGATTGTTTATGCAACCGCGATATAATCCCCCATGCTTTCTTTAAGGAAGCAATTAACAATTTATGGGAAGGATGCCATGAAAGCAGTTCAAGTGCGCCAATGGGGTGGATATGATGCCACCGTCGTTGAAGATGTTGAACGTCCGCAGCCCGCAGCCGGGGAAGTGCTGGTTCGCGTTCGGGCGACCAGTGTCAATCCACTCGATTGGTCTATTCGTGAAGGCTACTTGCAGGAGTATGTCTCTTTACCCTACCGTTTGGGGTCAGATGTCGCTGGTGACATTGAAGCCATCGGTGAAGGTGTAGAAGGCTTACAGGTCGGCACCGCCGTTTATGGCATGAAGGGGCTGCGCGGGGGTGGCTACGCCGAATATACAACCATGCTGCCCTCCGAACTCGCTCCGAAACCGGCTTCCCTCAACTATAAAGAATCAGCGGCTGTCCCCCATGCGGCGCTCACAGCATGGCAAGCCCTTTTTGACATCGCCCAAATTCAAGCCGGACAAAAAGTGCTTATTCACGCGGCAGCGGGCGGTGTCGGTCACTACGCCGTCCAGTTCGCCAAGCTGAAGGGTGCTTACGTCATCGGCACCGGTTCCGCTAAAAATGAGGAGTTCGTGCGCGGTTTAGGCGCGGATGAATTTATTGATTACCCGAATATTCCGTTTGAAAGTGTTGTTAAAGATGCGGATGTGGTGTTTGATACCGTCGGCTACGACACCACCGTCCGCTCCCTCCAAGCGTTGAAGTCCGGTGGCACGCTGGTGTGCATCGTCACGCCGCCCCCGCCCGAAGTCGCCGCCCAGTACGACATCAACGTTAAGTTTTACGGCGCTCACCCCGACTCGGCCCAACTCAGCGAGATCGGCAAGCTCATTGACGAAGGCAAGGTCAAGCCGTCGATCAGCCAGATCCTGCCTATTGACCAAGTGCCGGAAGCCCTGCAGATCAGCCAGAGCCGCCACGTACGCGGCAAGCTCGTCCTGAGCCTCGAAGAATAAATCCACCGCCATCACCTGACCTCTATAGATGTCTGATGTAGGGGCGCACGGCTGTGCGCCCTTCACGCCCGACCTGATCTCATCACCACGCCTCATCCGCGTTACCCGGCACAAACAACGTCTTTTCGTAGGGACGAGATACATCTCGTCCGCGCCACTTCCCTCACCACTCATTTTCTTGTAGGGGCGCACGGCTGTGCGCCCTTCACGCCCAACCCTCCCTTTACCGCCTCTCCAAACCCCTCCATCCACGACTACAAAATGGACAACAGTTGAGCAGTCTTTGAACTGTTCAGTGAATACCCCTTCGCCTGATAATCAGCACAGTCGTCACTCCCTATCCAACGCTACAGCGAAAGGTTTACGGTATCGAATCAACAGATGACCCCTGTTTTCGGCACGTCTGGGCGGAGAAAAAAGATGTGGCGAAGGACTAAGCCGGTCTCCATCTTTGGATGGATGAACCCCATATCAAAGCGGCATATATTGCATTTAAGCATAGCAACCCTACGGATCACCATCCGGCACCGAACCCCAGAAACAAAATCTCATATTCAGGAGGAAAGAAGTTGAACAGGGCAACCAGACAACGTTTAGTGAAGCTCGGCACAGTGGCGGTCATGGCAGTCGGTGTTTTCACCGCTGGCATCCTCAACCGCCCCAACCGCACACTGGCGCATGGTGGGGAAAACAACACCTACATGATTCAGGCGGGCGGCTTTGGTGAGGCGAATGTGGAAGTGTTGGCCTTCTCGCCCACCTATTTACAGGTGCATCGTGGCGATACCGTCATGTGGCACATCACCAGCTTGCACAACATGCGCTTCGGCGAAAATGAAGCACCGGCGCTGATCGTCGAGGAACTGAACGGCACACCGACCCTCGTCGGTAATCCGCAGGTGTTCTTCCCCACGCTGCAAAATGGCGGCGCGTATACCGGCGGTGAGGCCAACACCGGCCTGCCACCGACCGACGCGCTCAAGTCAACCTTCACATTGGTGATGGATGTCGAACCCGGTTTGTACACCTACCGCTGCGATATTCACGGGGGTATGACGGGCATCATCGAGGTTGTTGCCGACGAAGAAGCCATCCCCACGCCGATTGAAGTGGCAGCACAGGCCGATAAGGAACTGGACGACCAGATCAACCCCGCCATCGGCGCGTACTTCGCGGCTGCGGCGACCGCCCCGACCGAAGCGGTTGACGGTGTGTTTACCATCACTGCCGGTACAGGTGGCACAGGTCGCGCGTCGTCGCTGACCTTTAATGCACCGCTGGCCTTCATCAACGCGGGTGAGCAGGTTAAGTGGGTCGTTCCGGCAGACAGCCCGACCGCCCACTTCATCAACGCCGCCCCGTATGATCCGGTCGCCGTTGCCGACATCATTCCGCAGCCGAATGAAGGTGGCGCACCAACCCTGTTGGCTGGCCCCGGCTTCCTCGGCACCACGGCTGATGGCGCGACCGTCGCGGCAGGTGAGAGCTTTAACAGCGGCTTCCTCGCCCCCGGCCAATCGTACTCGCTGACCTTCGCCGAAGCGGGTGTGTACGCCTACCTGTGCCACGTTCACCCCGGTATGAGCGGCGTGGTGATCGTTCAGTAACAGATCGTCACGGTGGGCGGAGCATAGCCTTCGCCCACCGGTTAGAAACCATTCGAGAAGGGTTGGAAATAGTGGATATTTGAGCCTGTCTGTTGTCCCTGCAAATCGAACATTCTCGCTTGTGTAGGGACGCGAGACAGCGCGTCCGTCTGCATAAAAATCAACTTTTCAAACGGCTTCTTAGCAAAGGTTCATGAGAAATGTCCGCCTCATCTCGCTTCCTCATCCCCGGTATGCTCGTCACAGGTTTGTTGACGGTGCTGCTGGTGGCGCTGCTCACCGTCGTCCGTCCCGTCAACAGCGCACAGCCCATCGCGCTCGACCCTGCCGCCGTGAAAGCCGGTAAAACCACCTTCTTGACGGTCTGCGCGGGCTGCCACGGCCCGCAGGCACTGGGCATCAACGGGCTGGGTAAACCGCTGGTCGGCAGCGCCTTCTTTAACGCGCACACGGATGCCCAACTGCTGGCCTTCTTACAGGTTGGCCGTCCGGTGGATGACCCGCTGAATACCACCGGTGTGGTGATGCCTGCGCGGGGCGGTCGTCTCTCGTTAACCGATACCGATCTGAGTAACGTGATTGCCTATATCCGCAGCCTGAACGTGGCGAAAGCCCAACCGGTCGCAGACTGATCTCGTTCGGTTGTCCCGACCTAAATCCGTCTTTAGACGGATATAAGGCAAATGCCTAAACCCTATAATGACAATCGTTGAACAGTAACGGGTGACACAATCGTCCATCAGATTTGAAAGATATTCTAGGAGAAATAGAAATGAAGACCTCGGTCAATAATTTCCTGAAGTTAGCTGCCGGCGCAGCTCTCGCCATCAGCGCCTTCGGCATCGGCCCCGCGCTGGCGCAAGATGCCCCGCCGCTGCCCGGTGAATTGGTTCTCGGCGACCTCAGCACTCCGCGCGGCATCAGCTTCAACGCCGACGGCAACCTGTTAGTAGCGATCACCGGTAACGGTGGTGACTTCGCCCTGACCATGAAGGGGCCGGAAGGCGAAACCGTCGTGAACGTTGGCTTGTCGGGTGAAGTCCTGTCAGTCGCCGCAGACGGCACCAGCACCCCGATTGTTCAGGGTTTGCCCAGCTTCGCGGCTGAAACCGAAACCATCGGTCTGTACCGCGCGATTGAACACGAAGGTTCGCTGTGGCTGGTCGTCAGTTCCGGTGGCCCCGGCCAATACTGGGCGGACTCAGTTGTCGAACTCGACGGCGAAACCAAGATGCTCAAGCAGGTGATCCCGTTCTACCCGTACGAAGTCGCCAACAACCCTGATGGCAACGAAATCGACAGCAACGTCACCGATATTGCGTGGGACAGCGACGGCACGATGTACGTGACTGACGCGGGTGCCAACACCCTGTTTAGCTGGACGGAAGAAGCCGGTATCGAAGTCGTCGCCACTTGGCCCGAAAACTCGGTTCCGACCTCGGTAGAAGTCGCCGAAAATGATGATCTGTACGTGGGCTTCCTCGGTGAAGGTTTGGCCCCCGGCGCAGCCAAGATTGAACACTGGTCGAATGGCGAATTGGTCGAAACCTTTGAAGGGTTGAACACCGTCACCGACATCTTGCTGGACGGCGAAATCCTGTACGCGGTTGAATTGGTACTGTTCGGCGAGCAAGGCCCCGGCCCCGGTCGCGTGGTCACCGTCACCGCTGATGGCGCAACCCCGGTTGCCGAAGGCTTGATGGCTCCCTTCGCGATTGCCAAGAGTCCCGACGGCGAACTTTACGTCAGCTACGGTACGATTGCCTTCGCCCCCGGTATGACGGGCGGCGTGGTCAAGCTGGCGCAGTAAGTCGAGAGTAGTAGTAACACCGTCAGGGAAGCCTAATGGTTTCCCTGACTGGATCGCCAGTACACAAAAGAACAGCATCCGAAACCGAAATGATCCAGCGTAAGAAACCACAGATTATGCAACGCATTACCACCCTCATCCTCATCATGCTTGCCCTCAGCGGCTGCACCATTGATCTCACCCGCTTTATCACCGTGCCCCACCCTGCGGATCACGTCGCGCTGGTGGGGGATGCCGTTCACGGTGAGGATATTTTCAAGCACGGTGCGAATGAAGCCCCGCCCTGCACAAGCTGTCACACGCTCGGCAGCAGCGCCTTCAGTCTTGGGCCGCAGCTTCAGGGCATCAGCCAGCGAGCCGGGGAACGTGTTCCCGATATGAGTGCCGAAGCATACCTGCTCCAGAGCATCATTGATCCGGCGGCCTTCGTGGTTTCCGGCTACCGCGACATCATGTACCCGCAGTTTGGCGAAAAACTCAGCCAGCAGGACCTTGCAGATTTGATCGCTTACCTCGAAACGCTATAATCAACGCCAATAAGTTGATTATGGGTGCGGCACTTGAATACCTCGACAAACCAATTTATCAGTGAACTCCAAGCCCGACCGGATGTGGTGGGCATTATCCTTTTCGGCTCGTGGGCGCGGGGCAACAACCGCCCCAACAGTGATGTCGATTTGCTGGTGATCGTGACCGATGGCTTCAAGCGCACGGTCGAGTACCGCGACAGCCAAGCCTTCGAGATCATCTACACCACGGCGGAAGCGGCACTCGCTTTCTGGCAGGATAATTTGAACGACTGCGCCGGTTTCTGGCAGGTCGCGAGGGTTGTGTACGACCCCAACGGCACCGTGAGCCACCTCAAAGCGCAAGCCGACGTTTTACTCGCAGCCGGTAAGCCACCCTTCGACGCTGACAGCATCCCGCAGCTCCGGTTTGACGCAGACGACGGACTGACCGCCATCCAGCACCTGCTGACAACCGATCCCGCGACCGCCAATATGCTGCTTAACCAGAAAATATTCGCGCTCACCGAACTCTTTTTTGACCTCCGCCAGCACTGGACACCCGCGCCCAAGCAGCGCCTCGCCGCTATCCGGTCGCTCAATCCAACCTTCGGCAGCCTGCTCGAAACCTTTTACAGCGACCGCCTACCCCCCACCGAAAAACTCGACGCGGCACGCGCCATCACCCACATCGTCTTTACCACCGACAAATAATCTGTTGGGGCGCATGGCGTACACTCTCGTCACCCACCCCAAACACCACCACGTCTGTAGGGACGAGATACATCGCGTCCGCCCTCCCGTCCCCACCACCCATGATCGCCGCCCTATTGACACCAAACGCGAAATATTGATACCGTTATGAATAGGTTTTGGTGCAGCAGGATACAACTATGACCGGTATGGAATTCGCGGCTCTTGCCCCTAACCGTGACACGGTGCTTTCGGCGGAGGATGCCCGAAAGGTGGCGCGTTTTTTTCAAGCCCTCGCCGACCCGACTCGTGTGCGTATGCTCACGGCGCTGGCGCATGGCGAATGGTGTGTGAGTGACCTGACCTCCGCTTTGGGCATGGATCAACCCGCCGTTTCGCACCAGCTCAAATACCTGCGCGAGATGAACGTCGTCCGCTGGCAGAAGCACGGGCGGCATGTCTATTACACCCTCGGCGATGAACACCTGCGTGACATCCTCATCAGCAGTATCGCCCACTTGGACTGTGGTTGACGAATCCGCGCCTTTCGTGCTACGATGCCGGACAACCAATAGCAGCGCCTGAAGCGTCGGGGACGTGCTCATGCATCGAGTGATCGAGCGAGCGCCCCATTCCAACAACCACCAGCGCTCCATCATCAACTCGGATGAAGGGGCGTTTTTATTTGCGGGAAAAGGGAACAGGGAGAGCATTTGATGACTGAGAAAAATTATCCGATTATCGACTTTGACCCCACGCCGGAAGCTATCATCGAGCCGCGCAAGGTCATCAAGCCGATTGATATTCCCGAAACCTGTGTGCTGTGCTTCTTTCAGGACGTGCTGACCAGCGTCTGCCGTGATGGTGGGCGGCGCGTCATCGCCGAACTCGGCAGCGAAATGGGCAAGAACCCGATTTACGAGTTGGAACTCGGTAACGGGAAGGTCGCGGTCGTGCATCCGGGCGTGGGTGCGCCGCTGGCGGCTGGCTTTCTGGAAGAACTCATCGCGCTCGGCTGCCGCAAATTTATCGCCTGTGGGGGCGCGGGGGTGCTGAACGCCGAACTCACCGTCGGGCATGTGGTCGTGCCAACGGCTGCCATCCGCGACGAAGGCACCTCCTACCACTACCTGCCGCCGGAGGCCGAAGCCTTGCCCAGCGAGGCGGGTGTCGCGGCCATCATCGACGTGCTGACTCAGCATAACGTCCCCTACGTGACGGGCAAAACGTGGACGACCGACGGCCTGTACCGCGAAACACGCGGACGCATGGAGAAACGCAAAGCGGCGGGCTGCCTGACGGTCGAGATGGAAGCCTCGGCCTTCTTCGCCGTCGCCGCGTTCCGTGGGGTCGCGTTCGCCCAAATCCTGTACAGTGGGGATGACCTCAGCGGCGACCTGTGGGATCATCGTGATTGGATTTCCCGGACATCAATACGCGAGAAGCTGTTGTGGCTGGCTGCCGAAGCGGTTTTAAAGTTATAAGCGCATTTTAATATTAGGGACTACAATTAGGGGAGCGTTCCAACACCTAACCAATTGATGTCAGTTAAGGATGAGCCGCCATGCCGATCATGTATCCGCACTTGCTCAAGAAAATTCCGCTGTTCGAACTCCTTGATGATGACGAAGTGACTGTTCTTTCCGAACAGCTTGACCAGAAACGGGTTTACGCCGGACAAATGGTGTTTAATCAGGGCGACGCGGGCGGCACGATGTACGTCGTTCAATCCGGCATGATCGAGATTTTCGTGAAGGACGACAACAACGAACGGGTCATCCTCAGCACTATTGAACCGGGTGGCATTTTTGGTGAACTCTCGCTTTTGGATAACGAGCCGCGTTCGGCTGGCGCGAAAGCCTTGCAGGACACCTTCCTGTTTGTGATCGACCGCCACGACCTTGAGATGCTGTTCGAGAAGCACAAACACGCCGCGCTGGACATCATGACCATGCTCAGTCGCCGTATCCGCGAGGCCGACATCCTCGTTCGCCAGCGGGTCGTCGCCCGGAACGCCAACGAGGAAAGCGCCCTGCCAGTCAACTTCGGCACGCGCCTCTCGGACTTCCTGACGCTGGTCGCGGGCGACATCCGCTTCACCTACTTTTGCGCGGCGTGGTTCTTCATCTGGATTACGATGAACACCAATATCATCCCCGGCCTCGCACCGTTCGACCCGTTCCCGTTCGGCCTGTTGACCATGATCGTCTCCCTGCTGGCGATCTTCCTATCGCTGTTCGTCCTCATCAGCCAGAACCGCCAGACCGAACGCGATAAAGTGCGGAACGACATCGAGTACGAGGTGAACGTCAAAGCCGAACTTGAAATCCGTGACTTACACAATAAAGTAGATAAAATGGAAGAACTGTTGGTGGATCACCTCAGTAAGATTCATTCCAACGTTGACCGTATTCATACCGGTACCATGAGCAAGGTGAACGATGAAGAACAGCAGTAAGGATAGCGATGAGTGAGGCGTTAGCACAACTGCGGGAAGCCGCCCACGAGCGCGATTGGTTTATCCTGCAAGACGCGCTGGCCGAGGCGCTGGGCGAGGTGGAATATTTCGCGGGGTTGGAAATCGGCCTGACCCGCGCCCACGCTCACCTGCCCGTGTTCGAGGCCGCCCACCCCGACGCGAGTTGGGCGCGCGCCCTGCTGGTGTGGCTGGCCTCCTACGGCACGCCGCCCGCCGACCTACCGATGGACGCGGGCTTACCCCACGCCAGCCCCGGCGCGAACAATTACGTGACCGCGCTGGTCGAGATGACCCGCAGTGCCGAGCGTAAAACCCCCTACGAGAACCGCATCCGCTTTCTGGCGAACGCCATCGGCAACCTGATCGTCGCCGACCTCGCGGCCTACTGGTACGGCGAGAACCCCGATATGTGGGACTTCCAGCAGGAACACGGAGCCGAACTGGACGACGAAACCGGACAGCCCATCAGCCAAACGGTATATGCCGCCTTCTGGTTGGATGATGCCGTCGCCGGGCGCGACACCGCCGCGTGGCTCGCGATAGCGGATGCCTTAGCGAAAAGAGCTAACCGTGAGCATTGAAACGTTTATGTTCGCTACGTTAGGCGTGGCTTGGGTCTTAGCTTTGGCGGTGGCTATAGGTGTCCTTATTTGGATAGGAATAGCCGTTCGGAGATTGATGCGTTTCCTCCGTACCCGTTACGGCTTTGCACCATTCGCGAAGTCGAAGCAGCTCCGAGAGCATTCATTAACGGCGGGTTTAAAAGACTTAATCGCGGCTGGAAAAGCTGAAGACGCTGTGCAAGCCTACCAAAAATTTACGGGCGAAGATGAAAACCAGGCACGGATTGTTATCAATCGCCTGATGGCTGAACCTGACGCTGAACGCCAACAGAGCATAACAGGGCAAAAGTAATTGTATGTCCGATTTTACACTAATCTCACTCATTATGATTTTGGGTGTGATATTGACGATTTTCATGGTACTGAAAGCGGGAAGAATGGCTTATCGGCATGATAAAGCCATTGCATCCACCAAAACAAAGAAGCACTCACAAAATTCTGCTGATGAGGTATCCATGAAAGGCATCGAACGGCTCATTGAAGATGGGCACATCGACGAAGCAGCGGACGTTTACCGGACGGTCACCGGCATCGACGAGTACGCGGCGCGGGATGCGATTGCCCGACTGCGTGAGAAGAGGCAGTAACGTGCAACTTGAAGGCTTTATTGTGTTCGGGTTCGCAATCATCTCATTTCTGGGTTTTGGGGCGCTGGCTGTAGCCGTGATTATGATTGTAGTGGCTGCTTTCCGCGCTTTACTCCGCAAGAAACGAAAGCGATCACCGGATTTAGGGTTGGCTGAAGGCTTAAAAGACTTAATTCGGGCGGGTAAGGCAGAAGAAGCCCTGCAAGCCTACCAAAAATTTACCGGATATAATGAGCAGCAGGCGAGAATCGAGCTGCAAAGACTGGTGGATACATTGGAAACCGAAAATCAACAGATTAAATGATGAGTTCGATATAAAATGCCGATTGATGTGAACCCAACTACGGTCTTTGACATACTAATCATTGTCTCCACGCTCATTGTTCTAGCTTTCTCCTTCATCATCAAAGACATAAACCGAAAGCGTAAACTGGCTTCGGAAGAATCCGAAAAAAAGCGGTCGCTCGAAGCTCTGAATATACCCGATAAGGGCATCGAACGGCTCATTGAAGAAGGGCACATCGACGAAGCAGCGGATGTTTACCGGACGGTCACCGGCATCGACGAATACGCGGCGCGGGATGCGATTGCCCGACTGCGCGAGGGAAAAAAGAGGTAACCCGCTATGGAAGCTGTAATTGTCCCCTTTATCTGCGCCGTGATCGTGGTGGCCTTGATCGCCATTAATTACGTGGCCGTCACCCGACAGGAGCGCAACCAGCCACCCAAAGAACCCGCCGAAATCGACTGGGATGCGATCAACAGCGAGGCGGTGCAGGCTGCGCTGGAACGCGGGAACAAAATCCAAGCCATCAAGGAATATCGTCAACTGACTGGATACGGCCTTAAAGAGTCGAAAGACGCGGTGGATTACGCTGAACGGCATCCCGACGAGCGCTTCGAGCGATCCGCCAAGAAGAAAAAGGCGGCGGCTGACAACTCCGATGCCGGTATCCGTGATCTGATCCTCGACGGACGCATCGACGAGGCGGTTGAGGTTTATCAGCGCTTTGCCGGGGTCGATGCCTACACCGCCCGGGACGCGGTGGACGAAATCGCCCGCGAACTGCACGGGAACCTGCCACCGGACGACACACCATTCCGATCATCGAAGAACTAGCAAAGCGACCTTATGCCCGGCATCCTGCTCATCATCGGTACAGCGGCACTCGCCTTCATCACCACCAATATCGACGACATCCTGCTCATCATGCTGTTCTTCGCGGGGGTCAACGCCGTGTTCCGCAAGCGGCATATCATCGTCGGGCAGTACCTCGGCTTCGGCGCGATTATGATCATCAGTTTGCTCGGCTTCGCGGGGGCGTTGATCCTGCCGGAGAGCATCATTGGGCTGCTGGGCATCATCCCGATTGGGATGGGCGTGGTGATGCTGTTTCGCAAAGACGATGACGAGGATGCCGACGAAGAGGCCGAAGAAGTCGCCCACGCGCAGCCAACGACCGGTTTACTCGCCAGCCTCATCAGCACCCATACTCTGCGCGTCGCCGGTATCACACTGGCTAACGGCGCGGATAACGTCAGTGTGTATGTGCCGCTGTTCGCCAGCCAGACCCCACAGGAAGTCGCCTTGACGATTGCGGTGTTCGGCGTGGGTGTTGGGGCGTTATGCTATGCGGCTTACCGGTTGGTGCGCTACCCAAAGATCGCCAAGCTGATCGACCGCTATGGCGAACGCCTCGTGCCGTATGTGTTTATCCTCCTCGGCGTGTATATCCTGCTCGAAAGCCTGATGGGGTAGTCGTTAAGTCATTGGTCTACAGTCAACAGATGACAGTCTAAAGGCAAATGTAAACGTCAAAGTCTTATGGCGGCAGTGGCGGCGGCGGCGGCAGTGGAGCGCCAATTCAAGTTATCAGTTATCAGTTTACAGTTGTCAGTTAAAGACAGATGCAATTCGGTAAATTCCGCGAAAACTGCGAAAATTGCAAATAAGAGACCCTTCTATAACGGCGGATTTGAGCGAGCAATTTGCCGAATATTCACCCTAAAGGATTTCCTTCGGTCACAAAATTCTTCAAATTCGTCATTTTCACTCGTGCATTTTATGTTGTTGTTGCTGTTGTTGCAGTTGAGAATCCGTGTATTTGTCGCAAATGTCGTCAGAGTCGTCAGTGTCGGAGTTGTCAGTTGGCAAATCAGCTTTTAGCGGTTAGCGATTGGCTTTTAGCTTCATACCCAATTCGGCGGATTGTTCGGCTGATTTTGCTGCAACAATCGTTATGGTTTGCTGCTGCCCCGCAAGGGGACTATAGCAACGTTTGCAGCAAAAGTAGTTATCAGTCAACAGTTTTCAGTTGCCAGTCAAATGCACAAAATGCGGAACAAGCAACACAGGCGGCAAATGCGGCACGACGAGTCATCAGTCGATAGTCTTTAGTCGACAGTCATTAGTCAAAGACAAAGGCAAATACGAGTCGCCAAGATCGCCAAGCAAGACAGAGAACGCCAAGGGATTAGGATTGTTAAGGTGCGTGTGGGGTGGATGAGGAAAAACGGACGAGATGTATCTCGTCCCTACAATCAGCCCTTTCAATAGCATAATCAAAATGGGATGGTTTAGGGTGAACATTTGTCAGAACATTTGGTCACTTTTAGCGGGTGTTGGCGCTAACCATTTTGAGGGAGTGGGATTCTTAAGCAGGTTGGTGGATGGTTAGTAAACGGTTTGTCGGGTTAACCGAAAATAAACCTAAGTAGTAATAAGTTTCAAGTGACAAGTTTCAAGTTAAGACCAAAAGCAGATTAAACCGCCAAGACGCAGAGAACACCAAGATCAAGGCGGAGAGCTTGAAGATGTGGATTGCGTCGCATCAGGCTAAAGCCATCCAGCTAACAACCGCACAAGTCTGCTAAGAGCGCATCTGAAAATTGTTGTATAAGCATCGGACGGCATGTATGCCGTCCCTACAAAAATGCGAAATTCAAAGGCTCTGTTCTGCATTTTTGATGTAGGGACGCGATATATCGTGTCCGTTATGACTTCATGGTTAAATATATTTGTGGATACACGGGATCGTGCCGCCTGCCATCTCGGCGGCATGTTGTGCAAATAGTGCATTTGTAGTTTAGGAGACTTCGGTCGTTTGTTCCCGCTGCGCTTGCATCAGCGCCGCCGTGCCGGAGGCCAGCGAGTCGTGGCTCTGCGCGAGCTGCTGCTCGACGTGGTAACGGTCGGCCTCGCTGCGGTTCTGGCTGAGTTTCGCCTTGCCTTCCACCCGCGTAATGGTCATCTCGAAGCCCACAATTCCGCCGATCAAACGCCGCACATGCTCCTCGGCGGACTGCATGACCCACGGCTTCTCGTAAACCACCTCATGGGCGACCACCAGTTGATCGAGCATCGCGTAAATTTCTTGGGGGTCTTCCATCACGCGCGGGATACCGTAAGCATGTACCGCCGTGTAATTCCAAGTCGGCACGTTCGTTTGAGGCTTCTCGTACCAGTTCGGGGATACATAGGCATGTGGCCCTGTAAAAATCACCAGCGCCTCTTGCCCGTTGGCGAAGTGCTTCCACTGGAGGTTAGGCTTTGCCAGATGCGCGATCAAGGTACCGTGCTGGCCGCGTGTGCTGTCCAGCATGAACGGGAGGTGCGTCGCCGTCAGCCCGTCCGCGGTGTTCGTCACCAGCGCGGCGAAGTTGTACTGCTGCATAAACGCCGTCAGTTCCGCCGGATCGTTCATCTCGAATTGTTTAGGGGTATACATGCCTATTCCTCATTCGTGAATGCCGTACCTTCTATACTACGCGAATCGAATAGGTGGGAATAGCACCAGTTAGGCCAGCGGCTTTTGGCTGGGCGTTCCCGGCTTGCGCGGGTAAGCCGACGGCGTTTGCGTGATCTTCTGGATAGCGACCAAGTAGTGCGCGTCTGTCACGTCCGGCAGTTGCAGCGCGGTAATGCCTTCCAGCTTGCCGCCCAGCAGCGCCAGCGCCCGCTTCGCATCGTTGGCTTCTTCCGCAGCCGTTTCGCCCTTCATGGCGATGCACCGTCCGTTGACCTTCGCCAGCGGCAGCATATATTCCACCAGCACCGGCATCCTCGCCACCGACCGCGCTACCACCAGATCGTACCGCGCACGGTGGTCACGGGCTTGTCCGGCATCCTCGGCACGGGCGTTCAGCGTATCGACCCCTGTGAGGCCCAGCGTCTGAATCACATGCTGTAAGAAGGTGATCTTTTTTCCGGTCGCTTCCATCAAGGTCATGTGAAGTTCAGGGAAAGCGATCTTCAACGCCAAACCGGGGAAACCGGCTCCGGTGCCGATGTCGATCACTCGCATCTTGGGGAAGGGTTTGAAGGCTTTGACGACCGACAGCGAGTCGAGGAAGTGTCGTACCTGTACCGCCCGTGGTTCGGTGATGGCGGTCAGGTTCATCCGCTGGCTCCAATCGGCCAGCTCATGGGAATACTGTTCAAACTGCGTCAGTTGTTCTGGCGAGAGGGTAATCTGAAAGAGAGCGGCTGCCTGTTCAGCGAGGAATTGCATAAGTTTTAACCGAAAGGTGAAAGCGATTTGAAAGTGAGAAACCATTTGAGAAGTTCTGAAATACCGGACAGCCAGTCTGCTGTCCCTACAACAACGCGCGTTTGTGCGGCGAATTTCTTGTAGGGACGCGATACATCGCGTCCGATGAACCCCAAACCTACTTTTCAAACGGCTTCTTAAGGGGATGCACTTGGCATCCCCTTCTATTCTACATCGGATTTGCTCCCGAACGGCATCGAGTTAGCCGTGGGACGCGGTTTTAAACCTAACGCACGCTGTAAATGTTGTTGTAAACAACCTGTGCGTCGTCCGGGTTGCGCTCGATAGTGAAGCTGCACGTTGACCCTTGCTCGACGTTCGAGGTACCGGGGCCGTAGTCATCGTAGCCATCAAAGGTGGCTTCCGACCATGTGAGCTTGTATTCCACGCCGTATTGACCGGGCTTCAGGTTGCCGACGTTCGCTGTGAAGAACACCCAGTAGTTCGCGCCAATCTTGGTGATCGCGCTGGTGTTGAGGTCAACCAGTGGGGCGCGTTGGAACAGCACCGAGTATTGCGCCTTCGCCAGATGGTCTAGCACCTGTGCCTCAGTCTTGGCATACCACGAGAAGAAAATCGTGATGTTATCATTGTCATACAGCAAGCCGGGGGCTGCCTCTGGTAGGTAAGCATCGCATTCGGCGAAGATCACGCCGGGGGTGGATGACCGCTGCGGGTTGACGAACTGCCGCGCACCAATGACGACCGCGCCTTCAGCGACAACCGGTACATCGCTGTTGATGAAACCGCCGAACGGCGAACGGATCAAGCCGCTCGTGGTGGTCGTGGTCGTCGTACCGCTGCTGGCACCCGCGCCGGTGTCAATGCTGCTCGAAACCGGATTTTGCGCGTTGTTGCAGCCGTCTTGAATATCATCCACGACGAAAATATCGCCAGCGGGTGAGTTCGGTGCGCTTTCGGGGGCGATGTACACCTTCACACTGCCGGTCGCGCCGGTCGCCACCGTGCCGCCGCTGTAGGGAACGGCCTCGCTAAAGGCGTATGTGCCGTCCACCTGTACCCGCCGCAGGTTGGTCAGCGCCGTGCCGCCACCCTGAGCGCCGGAGAAAACTTGGTAATAAACATCATAGGCCGGTTCCATCGTCCCGTTCAGGTTGACGACCGCCTGATTTTCACAGATCACGCCAAAAATCGTGACACTCGAATTAAATTGGGTGCTGCCGCTGGGGGTGGCGGTTGCGGTCTGGGCGAGCGCTGCGCCCGTACCCATGCTCAACATGAGCGCCACCAGCATCGCAGTCATCAGCACGAGGATCATCTTTTTCATACAGAACTCCTGTCGTTTATCTTTGTTAAGATAGAGGACGATCATACCCTAAAACGGTTTAAAACTCAGCCCTGAAATAAGTCCGGTGGGCAAGCGTCAGTTTTCCCGTCTACGAGGGTGACCACTGCCAGCTCCAAATTTCCGCATTGACTGTAAAGCCGAGCGAACGGTTCAACATTTGCGTGGGCAGATTGTGCAGCTCGGTGTGGGCAACGCAGTGGGTAATGCCGCGCAGGGCGTGGTAGCGGAACTGCTCCTGTAACAGCCGTCGTGCGAAGCCGCGCCGCTGGTAGGGTTCCTCGACCCCCAGCCATTCGATCTGCATCCACTGACCGTAAGTCGCGCACGCCACAAACTCTGGTGGAATGCCCCACGACTGGCATTCGCCGACCAACACATCGCCATCTTCGATCAGCACCTCGCGGCTGAGGTGCGCGTCGTCAATTCGCCAGCGCGGCACATAGGGCGCGGGAAGTGGGGAAAGCGGCTCCGTTTGCCACTGGCTGATGCTCGCTGTCATCACCAGCCACTTCTGGATGGGGGTAAACCCTTTTTGCGCCAACGCGCGGGTGATGTGCGCCGCATGAAGCGGTACGCCGCCCCAGCCAGCGCTGAAGTCGCTGCGCCCATGCACATAGATGCTCACGCCATCGGTTTCGCGCTTCGCTGTGATGTAGTCGATCAGCCGTAACAGCGCGGTTGAGTGTTCTGGATCCGCCACCAGCCACCGTGCGCTCACCATCGCCAGCTTGCCGTCGTCATACCGGTAGTCAAGGCGCGTGGCGGCATACACACGGTTATCGAGGCGGTTCACCACGCAAACGATCTCATTTTCCCAACCCCATGCCGGTGTTTCCTCATCCTCGAAGTGGATTTCCCACAACGAGTCTTTCGCCAGAATTTCGGCAACCTGCTTTTCCGTCAATTTCCAATAAGGCGGGATCGGTGCAATCTGTTCATTCACGAGACGGGTAACATCACGCTGGTGGTCAGCCGCCACATAGGAAACAATCCGCAGGTTGGGCATGGCATCTCCACGAGCTAGGCTTCGTTCGGTGGGTCGTGCAGCTTATTGTCGATGTCAAAACCTTCTAGCCCATCGTCATCGTCAACGTCAGCCAGATCGTCGGCACCGGCTTCATCACTATAATCGTCTTCCTCGTCCATCGGCAAATCGTCCTTTGGATACAAGCGATTTTCGTCCTCAAGCGCCACCGAACCCGCATCGGGAATATCATCACTCGGCGGTGGGATGTTCTTTGGCCCCGGTGTAGGATCGGCGTTGGAATTTTGGTTGTTCATCGTCATCGTTTCCTTCCCTATAGAGGGATAAATATGCATGTTGATGATAGTGTAGCCGAGGAAGCGGCCATCCCTTTAGCGCGTCTGTCCTATTTTTAGACAGGCCAATATGCTAGGTAGCACTACCTTAAGTGGTGGATGATTATTTTAAGCCCTCACCCTAAATCCCTCTCCCTCAGGGCGAGGGACTTTAAAGACTTTTATGGTTCATTTTGCGATGAAATCGACACAAAATAAATTTCCACCGCTTAGTGTGTGCTACCATATGCTATCCGGTAAAGAACTTCTGGTAGGTCACCCCGTCCAGTTGGTCTTCATAGTAGCGCGGCATGATATACCCGAACAGGTAACCCGCTGCCTCATAAAACGCTCGTCCGCGTTGGTTCGTGGTTGGCGTATCCACATAAATACCGCGTGCCTGTTTCTCACGGGCAAAGGCTTCGGCTTGCCTCACCAGTGCCAGCGCAACCCCTTTGCGGTGATGCGCGGGATCAACCGCTAACCCTTCGATCTGGGTAAGCTGGTTCCATGCGGCGTACTTCACATAGATGAAACCGACAACTTCACCGTTCAACTGCGCGGCATAGGCAGCCAGTGTTTCAGGGTTTTGTGAAAAAGTCACCGCGTTTTCCGCTGCTGCGGTCACGTACTGTTCCGCCCAACCAATCGCTGTCAGTATCCGTACCACAGCACTGCGGTGTTCGGTTTTAAAAGGAATAATTTGTACTTGAGACATGAATGATGTCCTTATCAAGACATTACGCCAATAAATAGGGAGGGCTTGTGACCCTCCCGCGTATTTGCTCCCTTCTCCCTTGCTTGTGACCGAAGGAAATCCTTTAGGGCAGGGAAAAGGGTTGGGGATGAGGGGGTTAGATTATGCATAAGCCATCTGCGACTCCAGATACGACTCGTAGCCGCCGAGGTGCTGGATGAGATGCCCATCGCGCACTTCGAACAGGTCACCGCCGAACTGCTGGATGAAGCGCCGGTCGTGCGAGGCCGCGATCACCGGGCCGGGGAATTCGTACAGCGCCGTTTCGAGCGCTTCCAGCACGTCAAAGCTCAGATCATTGGTTGGCTCATCCAGCAGCAGCAGGTTCGCCCGCCCGAAGATCAACCGCGCCAGTTGCAGCTTGCGCCGCTGCCCGCTGCTCAACCCGCCCACCGGCTTATCGAAGTCGGCGTAGCGGAATAAACCGGAACGAATCAGCATGGTTTTCAGCGCTTGATCGGGGTATTCCATGCCGACCTTAAAGGCTTCGTACAGCGTGTGTTCGTCGGACATGCTGCCACCTTCTTGGTCAAGGTAGCCGATGCGGACGGCAGGATTGACCATCACCTCGCCGCTGTCCGGCTTGGTTTGCCCCGCCAGCAAGCGAATGAGGGTCGATTTCCCCGCGCCGTTCGGCCCGACGAGTACCATGCGCCTGTTCACACCCACTGTAAACGACACCTCGTCCAGCACCTGCCGTTCGCCGAAGCGCTGGCTCACCCGTGATACCACGATGGGCAGCCGGCCTTTGAGCGCCTCAGGATCGAAGCGTGGGTCGAAGTGCAGCGGTACAGGCGGCTGCGGAATCGCGTCCGCTTCCAACCGTTTCAGCTTTTCCTCCGCGTTATGGATGCGCCGCGACACCGTGTTATCGTGCGTGGCGCGTTTGCCGTTCCGCACGTACTTGTCGCTGTCGGTATGGGCGCGATAGTTATTGTTGTTGCGCGATGTCTCCTTTGCTTCGAGCGTCAGCACGGCGATTTGCTCCTGCTGTCGTGCGTAGTCCGCTTCCCACTTCTGGCGTTCAGCCACCTTCGCCTGATGATACGTGTCATAGTCGCCGCTGTAACGCTTTGACTGCTGGCTGTGTTCATCAATCTCGACAATAGCGTTCACCACGCGGTTCAAGAACTGGCGGTCGTGTGAAACCACCAGCACGGCCCCCCGGTACGCCGCGAGATACGACTCCAGCCAGCCAAGTGCTGCCATGTCGATGTGATTGGTTGGCTCATCCAGCAGCAGCACGTCCGGCGCACCGAGCAGCAGCAGCGCCAAACCCGCGCGGGCTTTCTCGCCGCCGGAAAGGGTGCTAAAGCGCCTGTCCATCGGCAGATGGTCGATCTGCAAGCCCGCCAACACCGTTTGTATACGGTGGTCGCCTTCGTATCCGCCCAGCCGTTCATAGTGTTCGGTTACGCTGCCGTATTCGGTCATGGTCTCGTCCAGCGCGTCACCCGTCAGCCGCGTCATATCCGCTTCGAGTTCGCGCATCCGCGTTTCGAGCGCGTTCAAACGGGTGCTGGCTTGCGCGATCAAGTCGCCCAGCGTTTGTTCATCGTAACCGGTGATGACCTGCGGCAGGTAGCCGATCTGGACATCCGGCGGCAGGGTAATCGTGCCGCTGTCGGCAGCCAGCACGCCCGCGATGATTTTGATGAGAGTCGATTTACCCACGCCGTTCGCGCCGACGAGGCCAATGCGTTCGCCCGCGTTCAGCGTAAACGACACGTCTTTCAGTACGGTATTCAAGCCGTAGGATTTAGTGATCTGGTTGATATTTAACATATAGCTTGCCTTCTTGGGTTCAGTGGTTGTGTTCAGTAGGGGCTTGCCGCTGGCAAACCCGCTCAAGGCGGCGGGAATCAAAAACGCCGCACGGGGACACCCATGACGGCGCGAGGTTGGGCTACCTTAAAGCAGGAGTCAACACATCAAATGGGAAGCGTTTTACCAACGCAAACAGCACCGGGGTAATCCGTGAAATGGGTTACTTTGAGGAGCTGTCGGTCGTCATTGGCAATCTTTCGCTTATGTGAGCAGATGTTCAGGGGAATAAGGCACATAAGTGCGATTTTCGCCTGAATAATCATAGTATAGCAGAAAAGCGTTTTAGATTTCAAGCAGGTACACAAGTTTGTGCCGAGGCGTTACAATTATGTGGAAGGAATACCTCATGCTTATATAGGCACTATAGTTATGAAAAAACTCTCTAAAAAACAACCCCGTATGAAATCGCTTGAACGCTTTGATCTGGAATATGCGGGCATCATGATGCAAACCGAGCGTTGGGATGAGGCTTATGAAACACTTCTGCCGATCATGCAGAAACATCCCTACGATACGACAGTACTCCAGATGATGAATGATGTCAGTTTTGAAGTAGAAGACATCATTACCGCGTTGATAACTTCCTATCGCTTGGTAGAGTTACTGCCGGATGCGTCCACGGGATATATGAACATGGCGTTAGCGGGTAGCCAATTGCAACTTGCTTTTACAACCTTTCACTATGCTGATCTGTACTTGCAGCGTTGGGGGAATGAACCCGAAGCTGCGGATATTCGAGAGCTAAAAGCTGTATACGAAAAAGCATGTGTATCGCTCCGAGAAAATGATCCCATACATACGGCTAGGCCAGATGCACACTTGGCGCTTCTTGAACAATGTGAATTGTTGGTCAGATCAGGGTTTGTTCAAGAAGCGCGTATATTTTGTGAGAAAGCCATCGAACTCATACCGGATACGGCTGCTCCCTATAACAGTATAGTGTCGGTTAATATATTGGAAGGCAGCTTGACTGAAGCCTTATCCATTGCGATAACTACGGTAGAACGATTTCCCGATAATTATCACACCCTGTGCAACCTTGTCCAATTATATGTTCGTCTGGGGCAGCTAGATGAAGCGAAAGTGAGAATTGCCGCCGTAAAAAACAAGAAAGTTGAACATGTTGAACAATGGGGCAAGCTCATCGAGACTCTTAGCTACATCGGTGACGATGCAGAAATCGTAAGGCTGTACCAGCAAAATCAGAAATCGAAGGAGTTCAACGTCGAAACCATTCAGCCCTTGGCGCAGCACCTGATCGCAACCGCTCTGGCGCGGATGGGTGATCGGAAGGCAGCCGAAAAACTTTGGAAGGCGTTGTTGAAGCAGGTCCCCGACTTCGATATTGCCGCCGATAATCTGGATGACCTCAAAAGCCCTGCCGGTGAGCAAAATGGCCCGTGGGCATTTCCTTTTTATAACTGGTTTCCATTTCAATGGATTGAACAGCTTATAGAATTGACCCTGACGCACAACGAAAAGATTGCTCGTAAGCGCATTGAACAAATTATCCGCGATACACGCGGCATGGAAACCGCCCTCCAAGTCTTATTGGAGCGTGGCGACCCTGAAGGGCGAAAGTTTGTCATTAATTTATCCGGGGTGTATCCGGTAGATGGATTGGTCGAATTTGTCCAAAGTACCCGTGGAACAGATGCAGACCGCGCGATGGCCTCACAACAGGCTGTCGAGCAAGGTTTACTGCCGCGTGGCACTCCCGTTAAGATGTATGAGAAGGGCAAGCAAAAAGACCGTTTATTCTTGAATTACGAGATACACGGCGAGGCAGATCGTAAGCATTTCCCGAAACATGTACAGCGCTTGTACGAGAAGAGTGCGGAAGCTGTTAGCCGAAATGACTTTACGACAGGTTTGCAGTTCGCTCAAGAAGCATTTGTTTTGCTGCCGAATGATCCCGGTATTATGAATCAAATGGCGATTTGCTTAATCAATTTAAAAAGGCGGCCAGAAGCCGAAGCCCTGATACGGCAAAATGCTGAACTGAATCCCGATTACCTGTTTGCGCGGTGTGCTATGGCAAATCTGTGTTCGGAAGCTGGCAAAATAGCTGAAGCAAAAGAATGGATTGCTCCGCTCTTGAAACGGTCTCGATTTCATTTTTCCGAGTTTAAAATGCTGGCCTACGCACAGGCGGAATTATTAAAAGCCGAGGGCAAGCACGATGTTGCGCGTACATGGATCGATTTTGCCAATCAAGCCATGCCGACTCTGAAACCAAAACTCAAAGGGAGATCGTGGATGCGCTGACCCAAGTGGGTAGGGGGTTGAAAACAAGCCCCCTGCTCCCTTATTAACGGTTGAAAAAATGAGTCGGTGTTACGACGAGACAACCTTTTGCATCATCTTGGCGTAGCAGGCCGCGCCGAATAACCCCGGTTCTTCTTTCAGGATGACGTACACCGGAATTTTGATCAAGGTGCTGGCAAAGCGCCCCTTGTTCAAGAACGCCGCGATGAACGAGCCGTCCTTCAACTTCTCAAGGATCTTGGGCGGGATGCCACCACCGAGGTAGATGCCGCCGAACGCCAGCGTCTTGAGCGCCATGTTGCCGCACTCCGCGCCGAGGATGCTGACGAACGTGGTGAGTGTGTTCATGCATAGTTCTGATGAATGGCTCAAGGCAGCCTCGGAGATGATTTTATTTGCTGGTTCATCCCCTTGCACGAGGCGACGGGCGACATCGGGATTTTCGGGCATCCCATTACTTTCCTTCAAGTAATCATAGATGTGCTTGATCCCCTGACCGGAGCAGACCCGTTCGTAACTGATATGACCGAAACTATCGTCCCAAAATTTATCTTGTAGGTAGCGCAGCAGACCCGCCTCGAAGGTGCTGCGTGGGGCGTAATCTGTGTGACCGCCTTCGGTCGCTGTAACTAGATACTGTCCGCCTTCAACCGTATCATTATAGATCAGGATGGCCTCGCCCAATCCAGTACCGGGAGCGATCAGAGCCTTGTTACCCGGCTGCGAGTTAGGGTGAAGTTCATAAGTACGATTGAGTTGGTATACGTCGCCGGGTTCTTGCATACCACCCGGCAGTGCTAACCCGTAGGCAATCGACTCGACATCATTCAGCAAACTGACCTTCGGAATTTTGAGGGTGTTTTCCATCTCGCGAGCGCTGATGAGCCACGGCAGGTTGGTAATCTGCGACTCGCCTTTCGCCTTATCCACCGGCCCCGCCACGCCAAAGACCGCCTGGTCACAGGTCGCGCCCGTTTCGAGCAAGAACCGCTCGACAATTGCCGTTAATCCCACGAACGCCTGACTTGAATACGTCCGAATATCACTGCTGCGTTTGGGTACTGCGCCCTCGATGTTATACAACGCGAGGCGCGTGTTCGTACCGCCAATATCACCCACCAATAACATGATCCATGCCTCTCTGTAATGAAAACGACCATAAATTACCAGTGAGTATACACGCGAAATGTTAAGAACAGGCTGTGGCGAAGATCACGAAAAAATTAATCAGAAAGCAGATGTTCGCACTTGGGAGTATCGCCCCGAAACACACCCTATTAATCGGTTCTACAATGGATATGGATGGGACACTTGACAGGGTGCTAAATCGGCTGCACCGCGCTTATCACAATTTGCTGAGGAAATTGTAGTTGCAAGTGGATGACACATGGCTTTGTTCCCCTCGCCCTGAGGGAGAGAGGCTAGGGGTGAGGGGCTAATAGCCGGTTATCTAGGCACCAGAACTAATAATTCGGGTCAAGCCAGTCTCGCAGCCCTTCACTGAGCAGGTTGCACGCGAGGATAACAATCAGAATCGCAAGGCCGGGGAAGGTCGCCAGCCACCAGTTATAGAACTTGGTGCGCCCCAGCGAGATCATCGCACCCCATTCTGGCGCGGGCGGCGTAACCCCTAAACCGAGGAAACTGAGTGCCGACACCAGCAGGATAATCCCGCCGACATCCAGCGCGGCTTTGATGATGAGAGGTGTCCACGCATTCGGCAGGATATAACGCAGGAGGATGCCCGGTTCGCGCATTCCCAGCGACCGCGCCGCGATGACATACTCGTTCGACCGGATGACCAACACCTGTGAGCGCATCAACCGCGCGTACTCCGGCCACAGGACGATACACGCCGCGATGATGGCGTTCGTCAGGCTGGGGCCAAGGAACGCCGAGATTGCCAGCGCCAGCACCACCGAGGGGAAGGCCAGCGTCACATCCGCGATACGCATGATCGCCTCATCGAGGAACCCCCCGATGAAACCGGCTGCCGCGCCGAGCAGCGAGCCAATGACCAGCGAGACGATCACCACGAAGAACGAGGCGGGCAGCGAGATTCGTGCGCCGTAAACCACACGGCTGAAAATATCGCGTCCGAGTTCATCCGTGCCGAAAGCGTGTACCGCGCTCGGTGGTTTCATCCGCTGCGCCAAGTCCTGCGCCAGTGGGTCAAACGGCGCGATCTGGTTAGCGAACAGGATGACCAGCCCAAAGAACACCAGCACGGCTATCCCGACCCAGAAAGAGGGATATTTCCGCATATGCCGCAGCACTTGTTGTACGCGGGTACGTCTGACCTGCGCGTTGGTTGGCTGCATCGACGTGATAGGGACGGTCAGTTCACTCATGGCGCACACGCGGGTCCAGCACCCCGTAGAGAATATCGACGACAAGATTGGTCAGCACATAGATCGCCGCAATCAGCAGCGTGCCGCCTTGAATAGCGGGATAGTCAAGGTTGACGGCGGCTTTCACGAGGTACTGCCCCAACCCCGGCCAGTCGAAAACCGTTTCGGTCATCACCGCGCCGCTGAGTAAACCCGCAAACGCCAACCCTAAGATCGTTACCAGCGGGATCAGCACATTTCGCAGCGCGTGGCGAATAATCACCGCCCGTTCGCTCAAGCCTTTACCGCGTGCCGTACGCACGTAATCCCGCCGCATTTCCTCGATGATCGCCGCGCGGGTCACCCGCACCACCAGCGCCAGTGTAAACCCGCCGAGGATCAGCGTGGGCAGCACGAGATGGTGCAGGGAGTTGGTGAAGGCCGACCAATTGCCGCTCAAGATCGAGTCGACCGTAAACAAGCCAGTCACATGCGCGGGGTCGGTCATACGCGGGTCAAGCCGCCCCGGCCCCGGCGCGATACCGAGGTTGAAGTAAAAGATTGTCAGGAAGATTAGCCCCGTCCAGAAGGGCGGTAGTGAGGCGTTCAACAGCGACACGAACCACACGCCGCGGTCAAACAGGCTGCGGTACTTTACCCCCGCCAGAATACCCAGCGGCACGCCGAAAATGACGGCGAACAGCAGCGAACTCATCGCGAGTTCAACGGTCGCAGGCAGGAAGGTAAACAGATCAGTCGTCACGGGGCGTTTGGTTAGGAACGAGTTGCCGAAATCCCCACGCGCCATGTTGACCACATAGGTGATGTACTGCTCCCACACCGGACGGTCGAGACCCCACTTGGCCTTCGCCGCCTCAACAATCTCCGGCTTATCCAGCGCCCGTTCGCCGACGATCATGACCAGCGGGTCCACCTGCACGAGGTTATAGATGAGGAACAGCACCAACGAAATGCCGAGCATCATCGGGATGGTGAGGATTAAGCGTTGGATGACGTAGCGACCAAGCATGAGCGACCTTCAAAAAACACCAGAGGGTTGTATAGCCCTCTGGATTACGATGCAAATTATCACATTCACGATCTAAAGCCCCTCTGCCATTTATGGAGAGGGGTTGGGGGTGAGGTATGTGATTACGACTTACTGACTTCGTAGAAGTCGATGAAGTAAACCGGATGGAAGACCAACCCTTCGACGTTCGAACGGGTGGCGTACAACTGCTGCGGTTGGAACAGCGGGACAAAGATCGCCTCGGCAACGTGCGCCGCCTGATACTGGCTGTAAAGGTCGGCGCGTGCGGCTGCGTCGGTTTCGTTGCCGCCCTGTGTCGCGAGGTCAGCAATCGCCGGAACGTCCAGTTGGATACGGGCAGCGGGGCCGACATCCGCAAAGGAGAAGTAATCCGACCACATCGTCGCATCCAGATAGTCCGGTGTCCATGTGGCAAACAGGAACGGCAGTTCCTTCGCGCGGTAGGCGGTCAGGAAGTCGCTGTTCGGCTGCTGGTTGATGGTGGCGACGATGCCCACTTCCGCGAGGTCGGACTGAATCTTAGCCGCCAGCGTTTCGTTGGCGACCCCGCCGGATGTGCTGGTCGAACTGTAGAGGGTGACTTCGAAGCCGTCAGGATAACCGGCTTCCGCCAGCAGCGCCTTCGCCGCGTCGATGTTGTGTTCGTAGCGCTTGGTCGGGTCAGAACCGACGATACCAATCGGCAGCATGGCGGCGGGGCGGTCAGCGTAGCCGAGCAGCAAGCCGTTGATGATTCCATCGTAGTCAATCGACTGGGCAATCGCTTGGCGCACCTTCGCGTCCTTCAGCGGCAGGTCAAAGCCTTCTGCCGGGGAAATCGCGAGGTAGGTCAGGTTCAAGGTTTGGCCGACGACCAGCTTGAGGTCGGTGTTGGCGTTCACCTGCTCGACCAAATCCTTATCGACGTTTTCATACACATCCACATCGCCGCGTTCCAGCAGTTGGAGCTTGCTGGTGGCATCGGTGTTGTGGTTCAGCGTCACGCCGGAAAGCTGTGCCGGGCCGCGCCAGTAGGTGTCATTCCGCACCAGTGTGACTTCGCTCAGGGGCGACCAACCGGTCAGCACGAACGGACCGGAACCCGCCGAGTTCTGGCTCAACCAGTCGTTGGCGGTATCGGTTGTGTCGGCATCAGCCGCATCGGTCGCGCCGTTTTCTTTCGCCAGCACACTGTCGAGGACGCTCAACGCGGGCGCGGTCACGATGGTGGCGAACGCCGGTGTCTTGACCGTGAGCGTCACGGTGACGATCAGCTTGTCGCTGGCTTCGACGCTGGCAACTTGGTCAACATAGAAGGCCGGATTGCCCTTAATGTTCTTGAGGCGGTTCCACGAAAACACCACATCTGCCGCAGTTAGCGGATTGCCGGAAGCGAACAGCACACCCTCGCGCAGCTTGAAGGTATACACCAACCCGTCATCCGAAACGGTGTAACTTTCCGCCAAGCCGGGGACGATGGTGTTCAGATCATCCGAATGGATTTCGAGCAGCGTGTCGTAGGTCGCATGGTTCAACATCAGATTTGTGGTTTCATAGGCACGCGCCGGATCAAGCGTAATGATGTCGTCCAGACTCGTGGCGACAATCAACGTGTTATCCTGCGCCAGTACCCCACCTGCGCCCAACATCATCACGCCAAGCAGCAGTAGAGTCAACAAAAGCAAACGACGTTTCATGATCAGTCCCCTTTAGCTCCAAAATGGGTAGGTCTGATACTGTAAGTCAAATGCAGATAGCTGTCAAATGGGTGGGTTAAGGCATAGCCTGCACGCCGAAGCTGTCTTCCATGAAGGTCGCTTGGGCATCCATGAGTTCTTCATCCGCCTGCGGCTGCAAGCGAATATAGCTGCCGTTGGGCTGCATCTCCCACGCCAGATGGTTATCCAGCAGGTAGGTCGCGAGCGTCCGCATCACCAACTTTTGTAAGCGGGCTTCCAGTACGGGGAACACCACTTCGACACGGTTATACAGGTTACGCCGCATCAAGTCCGCGCTGCCCATGTACAGGCGTTTGGCGGCAGGGGCATTCTGGAAGTAGAAAATACGGCTGTGTTCCAAAAAGCGCCCAACGTGGCTAATCAGCCGGATATTTTCGCTGACACCCGGAACCCCCGGCACGAGGCACGACAGCCCGCGCACGATCAGGTCGATCTGTACCCCCGCTTGTGAGGCTTGGTACAACTTTTGGATCATTACGTCTTCTTCAAGCTGGTTCATTTTGAAGATCAACCGCGCTGGTTTACCGGCTTTCGCGGCGTTAATCTCGTTGTCGATCAGTGTGTAAATCCCCGCGTGCAGGTGTTCCGGCGCGACCAGCAAACGGTTGTAGGTCGTGGCAGGCGCGTACCCGGTCAGGCGGTTGAACAGCTTGGAGACATCATCGGCAATCTCGGTATTGCACGTCAATATGCCGAGGTCAGTATACATACGGGCGGTGCTGGCATTGTAGTTGCCCGTGCCGAGGTGGATGTAACGGCGCACCCCATCCGGCTCGCGGCGGACGACCAGCGCCACTTTCGCATGGGTTTTGACGGGCAGTTCTTCCACACCGTAGGTGACATGCACACCCTTATGTTCCAACTGCCGCGCCCATTCAAGGTTGTTTTCCTCATCGAAGCGGGCTTTGAGTTCCACCAGCACCGCCACCTGCTTATCGTTATCGCGGGCTTCCAGCAGCGCCTCGACAATCGGCGAATTCTTGCCTACGCGGTAGAGGGTGGCCTTGATCGCCAGCGTATCAGGGTCACGGGCGGCGGCGCGGAAGAATGTTTCCACAGGGGCAAACGATTCGTAGGGATGGTGCAGCAGAATGTCGCCTTTACGGATGGCGCTGAAAATATCCTGCTCGCCGAGGTTTTCCGGTATGCGCGGGGCGAACGGGGGATACTTGAGTTCAGGGTGATCGACACCCGACAGTTCAAACAGACTGCTTGCACCCAGCGCACCGTCAATCAGGTAGACATCGCGTTCCGGTTCCACCCCCAACTGGCGGATCAGCTGGTTCAGGGTGCGGTCGCTGATGTTATCCGGCACGCTGAGACGTACGACGGAACCGAAACGCCGTTCCTTGACGGTTTCCTCGATCATGGCGCTCATACTGCCGACGGCCTCTTCTTCCTGCTCGTAATCCACATCTGCGTCGCGGGTGACGCGGAACGGATAATGCTCCAGCACCCGCATACCGGGAAACAGCGAGTCGAGGTTATCCGAGATAACATCTTCCATCCATAAGAACGTATCCTTCATGGAGGAGTCGTTGGCGTAGCGGCGCAGCACCTTGCCAATATCGACGAGGCGCGGTAAGGCTTCTGGCACTTTCACGCGCACGAACTCGGTATCTTGGTTGCCGTGTCCGTTCGAGCGTTTCAACCACACCGCGAGGTTCAAGCTCAGGTTGGAGATAAAGGGGAAGGGGCGTGCGTGGTCAACTGCCAGCGGTGTAAGCACAGGAAAAATTTCGTTGTGGAAATACTCGCGGACGGTATCTCGATAATGCGGCTCAAGCTCGTCAATACCCAACACGCGGATGCCATGCTCGGCGAGTTTGGCGAACACCTCGCGCATCGTCGTGCGCTGGCGGGCGACCAACTCCACCACCTGCGCCCGAATTTCCGCCAGCAGGGCGCTTGCCGAGTAACCATCAGGCCGCACCGACGGCAGCTCCGTCTTGAGCTTGTCATGCACCGAGGCGACCCGTACCATATAGAACTCATCGAGATTGTTGCTAAAAATGGCAAGAAACTTCACCCGTTCCAGCAGGGGTACGGTTTCGTCCTGTGCCATCGCCAGCACACGACGGTTAAACTCGATCCATGCCAGTTCGCGGTTAAAATAGGTCTGCGGGTTGAGTTCAGGAAGATGATCTTCCTCGGTAGCGGTTGCCATGATTAGTTATCCAAAGCGCTTCATAAATCCGATGTGGGCGGACAATATAACCAATTTTAGAAAGAATTGTAATCAAATTATGTTATCAGTGCATTAACTTTGGCACAAGCACCTTACCTGACCGCTTGTACAGGTTGATATGGGTCACAATACCGGTGATTCGCCGCAAATACGGGTGGATACTCTACACAGTTGATTTCAGAAAGGTTGACCATGCTAGCAAGAGTTGAACAAGTCAAAAACACGGTGAGCGCGTGGGCAGGCATCACCGTCAACCCGCACCGCTTCGGCGGGCTGGAGTTTAACCTCGGCACGGTTGAGGTCGGGCATATCCACAGCGACGGCATGGTCGATATTCCGTTCAACAGCAAGATTCGGACTCAGCTCCTCGCCGAACGCAAAGCTGAACCCCATCACCTGCTGCCCGAAACGGGTTGGATCACCTACTACATACGCTCGGCAGGGGATGTGGAACAGGCCATCTGGTTATTCCGCCTGTCGTACCTGTTTAACGCCACGCGCGGCGCTCAAAAAGCGGCGCTAAAGGACGCGGTGAACGTGCCGGAAGCCTTTGCAGCTTTGCAGCCCAGCGCCGAACTGCAAGCCATCTTCGGCAGCGTGGCACGCATCACGGCTGTTGAGGAGCAGGCGTAGCGAACGCCGAAGCCTTAAAATAATCTTCCATCACGTCCATCCACTGCACCAACCCCTGCCACGCCCCGAACGGTTGGTAATAGGCGGCGATCTCTTTGTCGTGGGCAGCCGCGATGCCGTTGTTGATGGCATCCTTGTAGACAGTACGGCAAACGCTGTCGGTGGCGAGGCGGTCAAAATGACCGAGCAGCTTGAGCAGCGTCCCCGCCGCGTAATCCCCGAAGCCTTTGACCGCTTTAATGCGCTTATATACCTCATCGGAAGTCAGCGCCGCGTTCCGCCACGACTCGATTTCGAGATCACCATTCGTGATGCGCGTTGCCAGCAGGTGCAGGTAATCACCCCGATAACCGGCGCGGACGTGCGCGTTCAGTTCGGCTGCGGGCATAGCGGCGAGGCGCTGCGGTGTGGGGAAAGCGTGACCACCGCCTGCGTAGGACTCACCCAGCGTCACCACCCGTTCCGTCATTTGGATGGTCATGCGCCATGTGGTATTCGTCGTAAACAGGGTTTTTACAGCGTCCTCCCACGTCGTCGGTGAGGCCAGCAAACGCCCAGCACCGAGCGGCTCAATCCACTGGTAACGGGGATATGAGCGCATCGTTTCGTAGAATCTGCTCATGTCGCGCTCGATGCCGAGGCTGGCACGTAAAGCGTGACTAATATCCTCAATTTGCTCTGGCTGGAGCGCGTCGATCCCTTCGACGTGTACGAGCAGTGATCCGGGTTGAGCATCCGCATCTCGAAGCACCAGTTTGACGACCGCTCCATCGCCGAGTTGATGGATGCGCGTCAGCGTGCGCGTGGTTTCGTCGCAGGTGTAAGGCGGCAGATCGCACCAGCCATGACTGACAACGGTTGACCAGAAGCGGAAATTTGGCGGCGTAGTGAGGGTGAAGCCCGGCATGAAGTTGTTTCCTGAGTTGACAATTATGCAAACAGGAGACTCTGGAAATAGGGTTTATGTTACACTTCTGGCATGGCGTGGGGTTCAGGAATCGGGTCGTTAAATTCCAGTGCGACTTCTATCCAACCTTGCATGGCCTCTTGAATAAGTGAGGGAATAACATCCCATTTATCAGACTGCGTGATGCACCCCGGCAGTTCCTTCACTTTAATTACCCACCCACCCTCTTCGGAAGGAATGATTTCATAGGAATAGGGAAGTGCCATATAATAGGCTAGAGATTTATTCGCCATCTTCTGATCCCTCACTATCTTCCACTTTCGGGTATAAAACATCAAGCATTTCAATCACACTATTGACGTACTCAGGCTTGACTGTATTTCCATGAACAGGAATAACTAATTTTGCGTTCTCAGGATGGCGAAAAATATGGTGACTACCGGCAATCCGTATCAGCGAAAATTCAAATCGTTGTAGTAAAGTTTCTAACTCGGAAAACTTAACACCTTTTGGGTTATTTCGCAGTTTTTGTCGCAGTTTTTCGCGTTTTGACATTTTAGATAACTTTCCAATGTTATCACCATTATAGATGACGCTACAACACGCACACCCGATTTTAAGAGATTTCTGATGCGATTAATATCCATTTCGTGTTGAATAAAGGGTGTACCAATCTCCCTGTCGCCGTAATGCTCTCATAATCTAACCCGTCTATACTCTACAGCGATAGGCTTAATCACGAAAGGTCAACATGATGAGTCCTCAAAACCCTGCCGGAACCGAAGTCGCTACCTTAGCCGGTGGCTGCTTCTGGTGTCTGGAAGCTGTTTACGATCAGTTTAATGGTGTGGTGTCGGTCGAGTCCGGTTATATGGGCGGCAAAACACCGAACCCCAATTACCGTGACGTTTGCACCGGCATGACCGGACACGCCGAAGTTATTCAGGTGACGTACGATCCGCAGGTTGTCAGTTTTCAGGATTTGTTGAACGTGTTCTTCACCATTCATGACCCGACGACGCTCAACCGTCAGGGGAACGATGTGGGAACGCAGTACCGCTCGGCGATCTATTTCCACACGCCGGAACAGAAGGCAATTGCCGAAAAGACCATCGCTGATCTGAACGCCGAAAAGCGTTGGAACGCGCCGATTGTGACCGAAGTCACGCCGGCTTCGACCTTCTACATCGCCGAAGACTACCATCAGGAATACTTCGCCAACAACCCGAACCAAGCCTACTGCCAATTCGTGGTCGCGCCGAAGGTTGCCAAGTTCCGCAAGTACTACACGGACAAGCTGAAGGTGAAGGCCTGAACAGCCGCCCCCAAAGCGCGTGACAGGCACAAAATGAAATGTCTGTAGGGGAGGGGTTGGGTCTACTTCACCGCCCCTTCTTCAACCCCATATAATACTCGCGCTGTGCCTTGTCGAATTTCTCAATCGAGCAGCTTCTCGATCTCATCCGGCGGCAGGTCGATAAATGGCTTCGCCAGCGTGAAAACCTGCCCTATCTTTACGCCGATAAAGATGTCGCCTTTGCCGGATTCGCCTTTGCCGGATTTAAAATAGCGATGAATCTTCTTCAGTTCATCTGGGGACTGTAACCTTTCGAGTTGTTGGATGAATTGTTTCGCTGTGAGATCAATTGGCATAATATCCCTTCCATGCTACCAATCCTCTCTCAGACACCATCCCACTCTAAAGCTAAAACTCGCCGGAGCGCCACGGCATCTCTTGAAACACCCACGAATTGCCGTCCGGGTCTTTAAATCTAACGTACTTGATACCCTGCGGATGGACATCAATGTCACCCACCGCCACACCCCGGCTGATAAGCATCGCCCGCGCTTGCTCGACATCTTTGACCACCAGATGTACGGCCTTCACACATCCCGGCTGCATGTCGTCAATTTCCGGCATCCCACTCCCCATAACGATGGAACAGGCCGAACCGGGTGGGGTCAGTTGGATGACTCGCATTCCATTTCCCGGCTGCACATCATGGTCGAGGTGGAAGCCAATTTTCTCGACATAAAAGGCTTTGGCGCGGTCGATGTCACTTACAGGAATAGGGATAAGTTCGAGTTTCATGTCGATTTGTTCAGGGTTAGCCATTTGGGTTTTCACCTTTCAAAACTGCCGCCAGCTTATCCAAACACTGCTCCATGCCCATCCGCGACATTTCCATCATCTGTCCCTCCGTCCACCCGTATTCGGTCACGGTGACTTCGGTCTTGCCGCCATCCAGCGCTTTAAATTCGATAACTTGCCGTTGGTCTACAGGAAAATCCGGCGGCATCCCAATCGCCACAGGGTCAACCTTATTGCCGTCCTTGTCCGATAGGTTGTGGATGTATTCTAAACGCTGCTGCGGGACGATCTTCTCGTACTGCCAGATGCTGTAGTTCGTCCCGAACTGCGGTGAACTCATGCCCACGATTGACTTACCACCCTCGCGCACATCCATCTCCGCCAGCGGCGAGGTAAAGCCGTTCGGCCCCCACCACTGCATCAGGGTCGCGCCGTCATTCCACGCCTTCCACACCGCGTCAACCGGCGCGTCGAACACCTTGCTCATCACCAGATCATGCTTCGCCATATCGCACTCCTTCTATTTATCACAAGATCATCAACTTGTAGGGGCTACTTGTTAAGCCGTCCTTCCTAAACTGCTTATCGTGCCGTTAGCGCTTCACCCGATACCGCAAATGGGTCACATGCGGCGTGGGTGTCACACCGGTGATTTCGAAATGAATTGGCTCGATACCCAGATGCTTGAAAAACGGGATGCCTTCACCCAGCAGCACCGGCACCAGATCAATGCCGATCTCGTCCATCACGCCCGCCTTCAAACACTGCTGTGCCACATCCGCGCCTGCCACGCCGATGCTCTTACCACCCGCGAGCTGCTTGGCTTTCGCAATCGCGTCCTCCAGCGTGTGGGCGACTTCAAAACCCCATTCAGGCTGAATCCAGTCCGGCGATTCGCGGTGCGTCAGCAGGACAATCGGCACATTTGCCGGATGCTTGCCACCCCATCCGTGGGTCATATCAAACAACCGTCTGCCGGAAATGATGGCTCCAAGCGTGTTGACCATCACCTCGCGCTCCTCGACACTTTCCTGAGTGAGTTTGAGGTCAAGTTCGTGGTCGCCTATTTCCGCTTTCACATCGGTCTCGCCCATGAACATCCACGCGAAAACGTGGGTAACATCATCATTCGGGCCAGCGATGAAGCCGTCGAGAGACATGGAGAACCCTGCACCAATTGTACTCATATTATGCGCTCCTATTAGCCTGTTAGAAAATCCGTAGGGGTTAGTGCGTGGCGGTTACTTCACCACGCGGTAATGTAAATGGGTTACGTCTGTGCCTTCCGTCACCGACAACCGTTCGAGGGTGACGTGCTGCCCCAGATGACCGAATAAGCTGATGCCATCGCCCAGCAGCATCGAGGCCAGTTCGATAAAAATCTCGTCGATCAATCCAGCTTTAATAGCCTGCTGCACGATCTGTGTGCCGCCCACCACCACATTCCGATTGCCAACGACCTGCTTGGCTTGGACAATCGCGCTTTCCACGCCATCGGTCACGAAGGTGAAGGGCGAGTCGGGCTTCAGCCAGTCCTGCGGCGGATTATGGGTCACAACAAACGTCGGCACGTTGAAAGGTGGCTTGCCGCCCCACGCGCGTGAGACATCGAAATCACCGCGTCCGGTAACAATCGCGCCGGTCGTCTCGGCGAGGCTGTTGAAGTACCGGGCGCTCGCGGCGGACATTTTGAACGTCATGCCGGTTCCTTCTAGCGGCACTTCGGTATCCCCGCTGTAGTACCACTTGAACAGCGTCCCGATGTCGCCATTCAGCGCGGCGATGAACCCGTCCAACGACATCGTAAATCCGGTCACGACATTGCCCATATCCATCTCCTTCGCTTCGCGCTGTGGTTGTTCCCCAGCACATTCATATGATACGACAGGTAGGGAGCAGTCGTCTTGTAAAAAATGGCAAGCTAGAGTGATGCGTTTGCCGTGAGCAGTTGTGCAGGGGTTTTGCCGACAAATCGTTTGAGGGATTTGGTGAGGTGGGGTTGGTCGAAGTATCCCGTTTCAAAGACGGTATCGAGAATCGGTATGCCCTGTTCGATCATCGCTGCCGCCTTCTGCGCCCGAAGGATCTGCCGGATCTGGTTCTGTGTCATGCCGGTCGTCTGCAAGAAGCGGTGGCGGATGGTGCGGTCAGCGACATCCTGTGGCAAATCGAGCAGGGCGGTCGATACCACCGGATCATGCACCAGCGACTCGTCGCGTACCAGCCGGTTAATGAAGGTCTCGACATTATCGTAACTGGGGAACTGCCACGCCGAGCCATGCAGCCAAAACTTCTGGCTGGACGCATCCGGCAGCAGCACCTCGCGGTCAATAAGTGTCCGCGCGGGGAACTGCGGCATGAACATCCCCACCTTGAACTTGATCCACAGGATTTCCGCGTCGCCGCCCCATGAGGCTACACCCGATGTCGGCAGCGAACCCACCACCAGCGGGATCACGACACCGTTCACCCGCACGATCACCATATGCCAGTGGGATTCGGCAGGGCGCACGCTCGTTCCGTCGCCTGTCGTCCATCCGCGGCATACCGTCTCGATATACGGCGAGTCTGATGGTCGCTCCTCAGAAAACATTGTCATCGGACAGTTCCTAAACCTTCTCACTTACCCATTATGGTGGTGGTTACAAAGTAAGTGGTATGTGTGAAACGGTGGCGCGGACGAGATGTATCTCATCCCTACACGATGGATTCTGTTTGTGTTAGAGCAATGATTTATCACTTGCCCTATGACCACTACCCCCATTATTTAAGCATTTTTGTTCTGTTTCCGCAACCAGCGTTCACACCCCAAACGAAAAGAGGCAAACGTCTCCGTTCGCCCCTCCTTATAATCAAATTGCTACTCTGTTCCCCTCCCTGTTACTACGGGAAGGGCTGACGGTGAAGTGAGCCTGCGAACGTACCGTCGTGGGGTGGGGTCAGTACCCCAGAATTTGCGCGACTTCCCCCGCCGCCTTCTTGGTCGCGCCGAGGATGTACGCCAGCCGCGCATCCTTCTCGCACAGCACCGCCAATGACGCGCGCCCTGCCGGATACACCACCATCACACCGTCCTCACCTTCCATCAGCAAGCGTTCCAACTCGCCCTGCTGCAAGCGCCCCAACGTGCGTTCCGCGAGGCCGATGAGTGTGGCGGACATGGCTGCCACCTGCGGGCTGCTCGTCGGATTCTGGTGGGGGTTGTCCTCGTCGCCGGGGGGGTATGCTGAAACCAGCAGCCCATCGTTATTCACGACCACCGCTGCTTTGATGCCATCCGCAGCGCCATTCAGTTCTTTCAAGGCGCGTTCAAGCCGTACTTCGCGTGTTTCCTGAACCATAAAAGCTGTGCCTTGCTGTTAAGTGATTTTATGCGTTTATATATCGTGTATGTGACGATCACCTTAAACAGTATAGCCTAGAATAGCGATCAGCCACAATAAGCGTTACGGTTAGAAGCCGTTTGAAAAGTAGGTTTAGGGTTCCTCGGACGCGATGTATCGCGTCCCTACACGAAATTTGCATCACAAACGCGCGTTTTTGTAGGGACAGCATACAGGCTGTCCGGTATTTCAAAACTTCTCAAATGGTTTCTTAGACTATCCTAACTTTGTTGTGACCACAGCCGCGACCAGCGAAACACCTGCTGCCGAAAAGGACTAGACCTTGGTGGGGTGTTCGCCGTTCCCTTCGCTGATGAGGGCGACGATACCCTTCGCACCTTCGTCAGCATCCAGCAGCATGATTTTGACAAAGAGCGTGAGGGGAACGGCGAGCAGCGCCCCTGCCGCGCCGAGTATCCACGTCCAGAAGATCAACGAGATAAAGATGAACAGCGCCGAGATGCCCAGTTCTTCGCCGATAAAGCGAGGAGCGACAAAGTTTTCGATCACATTATTGATGACGCTGTAGAGGACGATCAGAATGATGGCGACCAGCGGGCCTTTTTCGAGCAGCGTGACGACGACCGGTGGGATGAGGCCGAGGACGAAGCCGACGTTCGGGATGTAGTTGGTGATGACCGCCAGCACACCCCACTGCACCGCGAAATCGACCCCCATAATGAGCATGACGACCGTTTGCACAGCCGCGATAACCACGCCGAACACCGTTTTTAAGATCATGTAGCGCTGCACACTGTAGAAGAAAAGATTGGCGCGGGCGAGCCACGGGCTGTCCTCGCCCAAGACCCTCTTGAGGCGGCGAGGAATATTGGGCGCATCCATCAGCATGTAAAACAGCATGAGGAAAATGAGCAGGATGTTACCGAGCGAGTCCAAGATGCCGCGCAGGGCAGCGCTGGCGAAGGGGAAGATCGACTGAAGGTTAATCGACTCCAACGCTTCACGGCTTTGTTCGGAGAGGCCGAAGGCATCCAACTGCTGCCATGTGCTGGTTTCGAGCTGCTGTAGGCGTTCCTCGTAATCCGGCAGTTTGCGGATGACCTGATTAGCCGATACACCAATGAATGTCACCAGCAAGATACCAATGAGGATGATTAAGGCGAGCACCAGCGCGAGCGACGCACCCTGCGACCAACCGCGCTGACGCAGCCACGCTTGCAGGGGGGCGCACAACATGGCGATGAGCGCCGCGAGGAAGAAGGCGTTCAGGGTATCGGCGAAGGCGCGCATTCCTGCCATGACGACTACGATGCTGGCTCCGATGAGCAGCAGGCGGGTGATGGGTGAAAAGGTCGTGGACATAGGCGCGGCCTCCGTTGTGGGTGGTGAGTGTTCGGCAGTCGGGCGACAGGCCAAACAGTTGTAGGCATTATAGCATGGGGCGGGATTCGAACCCTCAGCCGATAGTCGTAGTTATGCAGAAAACGGGAGGGTCGTAACCCTCCCTTACAGGAAACAATATCTGAAAGGGAGGACACATTGATCCTCCCCTACGATGATTATTGGACGGAGGCGATGACCTCGTAGGCGATGCCATCCACCACGACGATGACCTGATCGCCGACCGCGAAGAACGGGGCGAGCGCGGGATTGCCATCCAGCAGGGCGAAGTATTCGTCGCTGAGGAAAGTCACCTTCTGGGTTTGCATGGTGTCCGGCTGGAAGGCGGTATCCGTCCATACGCCGTTTTGCAGCAGGAAGGTCTTACCACCCACCGATTGGATGGGGTTGACCTCCGGCTCGGCAAAGTAGCCATCGGTATCGGTTGTACCGCCCACACCACCGACAGGCGCACCCTGCGTTGCCATGATCGGCTGCTGGGCGGGCGCGGCTGCGGCATTGGCAAGGTCGGCACTGGCATCAGCAGCACTGACGGCGGCCTCACCGGTATTAGACGAGGCGAGTGTTTGCGCTTCCTGCTCGAAGGCAGCTTCGGCGCGATCACGACCGGCTTGCGAGAGGATGTCCTCCTCGGTAATCAGGAAGCTGGTGTAGGGGGTGATGATGCCGTAGCGGACGCTGAGGGCGACGACGCTGTCGACCAATTCTTTGTTCTCACCGTTCAAGCGGATGGTGTTCAGCAGGTCACCGATGCGACGGGTTGCCCACAGGCGAGCGATGTAGGATTCACCACCAGCTTGGGGAGCGAAGTTTAAGCCGCTGTAGACGAAGGTTTGTTCCTCACCGTTGACCTGCCCCTTAAGGGTGAAGCTGATGTTGCTGGCATCGCCACGGTAGCGACCGACAAGCGTGAGCTGTGTTCCGGCGAACAGGTCGGGCAGCGGCGTGGTCGGGTACACGTCCGAGGTGTTCAGGCCGCCCGTTTCGAGGGTGACGTTGGTCAGCACGGGGGCGCTGATCTTGTTGTAGAGGCTGGCGACTTCTTCGTCGATGCGTTCGGTCGGGCGGACGTAGGTTCCCGCGCCGTGCTGGTCACGCACGATGGAGTCGAGCAGCGTGGTATCGACATCATCGCCTACGCCGAAGCTAAAGACGCGGATGTTGGGGCGAGCGGCGTTGTTCAGGTTTTCGAGAATATCGGCGGTATCGGTTTCGCCTTCGGTCGCGAGGCCATCCGTCAAGAAGAGGACGGTGGTCGGGCGTTCGTCGTCGGCCATCTCGTAGGCGCTGGTGAGGGCGAGGTTGATGTCGGTGCCACCAACAGCTTCCTGACCACGTACCCAATCAATCGCGGCCTGTGCTTGATCGGTCGATTCCATGTTGTTGCTAAACAGGCGCATACCGGTGCTGAACAGGACGACGTTGAAGCGGTCGGCAGGGTTCAACTGCTTGAGGACGTATTCCGCAGCGTTGCGGGCTTGATCCCACTTATCGCCGAACATGCTGCCGGATTGGTCGAGGACGATGATGACATCCTTGGCAATCGCTTCGCTGCTGGCGAGGCTCAACGGAGGCTGAACGAGCAGCATGAAGAAGCCGTCTTCGTTGGCACTTTCGCGGTAGGTGAGCAGGTTGGCGTTGATGGTCTGGGTGGAGAGGCCGTAGTACAGGCTGAAGTCATCCGCCGGAATGCTGCCAGCCGATTCGTAACCTACGGTGAACTTGTTGTCGCCTTCGCGACCGAGGGCAATCGGGTGGCTGGGTGAATAGACGTTGCTGATGGGATCGTTGCTATCCACTTCGAGGCGGATGCTCATTTCCTGCACGGGGTTTTGCGAGAGCAGGTTGGTGATCTTCAGCGGGTAGACGTAGTGGAGCAGACCGTTATCGACCGTCAATACCTGCGAGTATTGAATGTCGATTTTGCGCGACTCGCCGGGGGGAATGGGAAACACGTTGGCCTGAATGGCGCTGTCGCCCACATATTCCAGCAAGGCAGGGTCGCGGTACTGGCGCACGATTTCGTTGTAGATGTTACGGGCTTCATCCGCCGCGAGAATCTTGGCTTCGATCTCCACACCGTTGACGGTCATGGTCAGTTGGTCGACCGACGCGCCACCGGGCAGCGGGAACATGAACGTGCCTTCGGCGAGGCCGTTGCCTTCGTTACGGAATTCCATCGAGACGCTGGTGGTCGCGATCTGGTTTTGAATGCTGACGTTGACGCGGTGGTAGTCAATCTTCAGCCATTCGGGATTGGTGAACACACCGGGTTGGATGGGTTCGACGATGACACAGCCGCCGGGTGGTGTAGTCGGGCAAGGGGCATCCATCGGGCATGGGGGCGGGATGCAGGGGGCATCTTGCGCGGCAGCAGGCAGGATGCCGACGAGCAGGACGAACAGGGCGACGATGATGTGTCGATGGAAATGTCGGGATTTTAGCGTGTAACTCATTTTAGACCTCCAGAACTACTTATCTTTTGTGTTCTGGAGGCTAAGACGCTGGTGATGGAGGTTTGGTTCCAAGTCGCTGATTTTAAGCGTTGCAAATATAGCCCATCAACGACTCGACAATGGCGACATCGACCTCGGTATACACGCAGAGATGAATGCTTTCGAGGGTGAAATCCGGTTGATTGTCGTGCTTCCGCAGGAAATCGCGAAAGCAGAAAATCATGGGCGAGGCGACTTCGAGGGTTGATCGGCCACCTTGACCCGCGCCGAAGAGCGGGAAGATGATGCTCTTGATGGGCGTGAAAGCGGCTGCGGCTTCCTGCTCGCGCTCGTGGGCTTCGGTACCTTCCGGCGAGATCACGCCTTTGTTGGCGTTGACTTCCATCAACAGATTCAAGCAGTTGAGGGTGGTATGGGTAACGGCTGCGTCGGTTTGAATGGGCGTGACTTTGCGGTTGTGCGGATGCACATAGACGGTTGAGGCGTGGAAGATATAACGTGCGCCGTTCTTGACCAACGCGCTCTTGGGGTGACCAGCACGGGTGGGGATAACCTGCTCCATCTCGATGGGGCGGCTGCCGAAGCCGTCACCCTTCGTTACCTGTAGGTCGAGGTCGAGCTGAACGGTGTCTTCGAGCATTTTGCCCTGCTTCACCCACGAGCCTTCCCGCCGCAGCGCCGACGACAGCACATTACTCTCATAAATACGCGCCATCTGCATATAGTTGTTCTCGGTGTTGACCAGCACGTCGATGTTCTGCATCTGGCTCATGTCACCCGCCGCGAGGCAGATTTTGCGCCCCGAAGCCACATCAAAATGAGCATGGAACGGGTTATCGATGGGGGCTTTGCGGGCGAAACGCAGATCGCGCAGGCGGTCGCTCCATGCCTTTTGCGAATCACGGGTTTTCTTCGACAGGCTTTCGATACTTTCGAGAATGGGTGTGTAGTTCGGATGACTGCTCGCGAAGTTTAGGAACTGCATCTCGGAGATGGCGAGCTTGTTTTGGACATCGCGCAGGACTTTAGCGATTTCGTTTTCTTCAATAATCACGATTGGCAGGATTGAAACGTGCGCCCCCCGTGCGACATCCACCTCGCGCTGTACCCATTCGGAGAGGTGGGTTTCCTGTTCGAGCAGGACGATGAGTACGTCGCTGGTGTGAATGTTGTCGTAGATCAATTCCTGCCATTTGACACCGCCCTTATTTTTAAGTTCCTGTGTGTCGATGAATACCTCGTAACCAAACACATCCCGCAACTGAGTGGCGAGAAAGTCGCCTTCGGCTTTGCTATGCTCGATATTGCGATAGCTGATAAAGACTTTGATGTGTCGTGCGTTTTCTACGTTTGGCATCGTTTTCAGTTCTTTTTAAACGGGCAATAGGCTGGCTGGTGATTGTGGGAACGTTCTAACCATTTTATACTGAAAATCAATAAAGAACCCCCTCCGTCGCTGACGCGACACCTCCCCCGTAAACGAGGGGGGATAAAAATTACGGGAGGGTCTCAGCCCCTTCCCTACGAGAAGATGATTGGTGAGGTCGGTGGGGCGGACGCGATGATATTTCGTCCCTACGAAATACGTTGTTTGTGGTTGGTGAGACGGACGCAGCATCGGACTGGATAGGAAGCAGCGAATTATGGCAAAACGGGTTGAGATCATCAGCGAAAAACGGGTGTTTGACCAGCACTTCAAGATTGATGAGGCGCACCTCAAATTTGAACGGTTCAACGGCAAGATGAGCGACGAGATCACACGTTTAAATTTTGAGCGGGGGGACAGCGCGGCAGTCGTGCTGCATGACCCGCTGGCGGATATGGTGATTATGACCGAGCAGTTCCGCTACCCGACGCAGACCAAAGGTCACCCATGGATCCTCGAAATTCCGGCAGGGTCGGTGGAGTCGGAGGAGATTGACGACCCCGTGAAAACACTGCGGCGGGAACTGCT
The DNA here is from genome assembly GCA_020161935.1 of Chloroflexota bacterium. GTDB lineage: Bacteria > Chloroflexota > Anaerolineae > Aggregatilineales > Phototrophicaceae > CFX2. The sequence goes on along the minus strand of JAIUNI010000004.1, from coordinate 12,498 downwards.
GGAAGAAATCGGCTACCGCGTGGACAACTTCCGCAAGATCGCCTCGTTCTTCGTTTCGCCCGGTGGCACCTCGGAGCGCATCCACCTGTTTTACGCGGCGATTATGCCCAAGGACAAGATCGTGGCGGGCGGTGGGGTGGCGACCGAAGGCGAGGACATCCGTATTGTGACGATGGGTGTTCAGGCGGCGCTGCACAAGATCAGCACGGGCGAGATTATGGATGCCAAGACGATCATCGGTTTGCAGTGGTTGCAGATGAACAAAGGCAGTCTTTAGTCTGTAGTCATTAGTCGATAGATAAAGACAATACAATACGATTCACCACAGAGACACAGAGGGCACAGAGAAAGACCAGAGATTCGTTTAAACCGCCAAGTCGCCAAGAATAGACCCCCACCCCGACCCCATCAGGACGGTCGCAGGCTCCCTCCCCTGATAGCCGTAGTAACAGGGGAGGGAGAGAGCTAATGTTATTCAAATATATCGGACGGGATGATGTCATCCGGCGCGGCGGGTGGGAGCGTGGCGCGGGCGGCAGCGAAGGCGGCTTGTACCTCGGCGGCGGTGGTGGCGGCGAGCAGGGTGGCCGAGAGTTCGAAGGCGACTTCCGCCGGCAGGTGACGCACCTCGAAGGCGCGGGCGCGGGTTTTGCCGAGGCGCTTGAGGGCGAAGCGTTCCCATTGGGCGAGTTCCGTTAGTGCTGCGTTCTCAGTGCTGAGTACTGAGTCGGGATTATCGTTCGGCTGCTGGTGTGCCTTGACGGATTCTTCCATCTCAATATGCGGGAAATTCTGCAAATACTGCAAATTCCGCAAATGCGACAAGGCATTTTCCGAAGTATTGTCGGTAATGTCGTCAGTGTCGTCAGTGTCGTCAGTGTCGTCAGTGACAGTTTTGACATTGGCTGACATTTCCGACACAGATGGTTTTGTGGCGGCATTGGCGGCGGCGGCGGTGCTATTTGGCTGTTTGGTGTCGGAATCGCCATCAGACGCGAGCATTTTTCCGGCGCTGACGGGTAAGCTGCCCCAGAGGGCAGCGGGCAAGCGATAGTAGCGCTCACGGATTTCGTTGATGCTCATGATCGGGTAGGCGGTTTTGATTTCATCCAGCCGTGCCTGTGCGTCAGTCGGGCGGATGTCCTCAAACTCGGCGACGTAGTTCCCCGGCCAGAAGGGCAGCAAGTCCTGCGTGATCTTCTGGCTGATGCGTACCAGCTTCGGCCAGAGCGTGCGCTCGATGAACAGGCGCTCGGCGACTTTGGCGTTGGCTTCGGTAGCGTTTTCGCTGACAAGACCAACGGGGATGCCGAAGATATTCAGGATTTCGTCGCGGTGGGCTTTGCGACCCTGCAAGAAATCCAGCTCGTTGTGGTTGAGACCGATGTTTTTCCACTCGATTTCGCCACCCCGCAGGAAGGCCGTCCGGCGCTGCGGCCCGCCGTAACTCTGCCGCCATTCGCGCTTGATGCGTTCGTAGTCAGAATCGGTGACACTTTCGCGGATATTGACGATACCCGCCGGAACACCGTTATCCTGCCCGAAGGTGTTACGATTCCACTCGGACATGGCGCGGTCGCTGGTGACGGCGAGGCGCGCGGCTTCCAACGCGGAGAGGCCGTAGAAGTCGTTGAGCGGATGCCAGCGCCGGAAGTGGACAACCTCGATAGGCAGCAGCGGGATACGCTGACCGTCCAGTTCGTAGACGTAACCTTTGATGTAGTCGGTAGCATCCGGCACGATGCTCACACGGTCAGGGCGCAGCGGCCAGATTTCAGTCGGCGCACCGGAACCGTCACCACTGAGGAACCAGAAAGCATCGCCCGTGAGTTCCAGCATCCCCAGCGTTTGCTCGATCAACTCGAAGCGGCTCATGTAAGGGTTGGGCGTGTCGAGGAGGCGTTCGAGAGGGTGAACCCTCACCCCTAACTCAGATACCCTCACCCCCAGCCCCTCTCCCTCAGGGCGAGGGGAGTTAAGGCCAAAACGCGGATGGACGCGCAGGGGGACGAGGGCGGCAGCTTCGGCGATGCGGTTGACGGCGATATAGACCCACGGCGACTGCTGGTAGACCCGTGCTTGCGCTTCGGTTTCCGCCAGATTCGGCCATTGGTAGCTGTTACGGGTGGCAACAGCGGCGATGTGGGGGGCGGGGCGCAGCGTGCTGCGGCGCGGGAAGACGTTGGACAGCCAGTTAAACATAGAAACTCCTTCTTTAGTTGACCGTTATCCGTGAACAGTTATCAGTTTGGATACAGGAGATTGGCAGCCATTTGAAAAGGTCGGTTTTAACCAAGACGGACGCGATGTATCGCGTCCCTACTTCAACCCATTACTTAGCCTTGTAGGGACAATTCGCAAAACCTTCTCAAAGCATTTATAACGTGCTGTATTTGACTGCGAACCGCTCGTAACAACCTCAACTCTGCAAGAACAGATGTTCATTATTATACAGCACATCCGTTCGGAATTGGGGAACAAATGGTCTCTTTTTCGTGAGCAATTCACCAACCATTTTGAGAGAAAATTATTGTTAAGATGGTTGGTAAATGGTTAGAAAGTGGTTTGTGAGCATTTTTGGGGTCTAATTAGGGGTCTGGAAAAAGCACTGTGGAAAGGCAAAAGTGATGAGTGAATGGACGTGTTATGTATCACTAATCATTCCGCAGTGGGACACGGCACAAATAACGCTCGTGCCGGATGGCGACCGCTGGCGTTTGCCGCGCGTCATCGCAACACGGTTATACACCCATCTCTATCTACTAGCACGCACGATCAAAACCGAATTGGGGGCAGACGTAATTCTCCTGCGGGAGGTGGTGCAGAAAACGGATGCGGAAGCCAAGATTGTGGAGTCGGTATGGCTCGTTGATAACCAGACGCTTGCGTGGACGATGCCGGAAGGCGGGCGCTGGTTCGGGCGAGACGAACTTGATGGGGTGTCACTGGTTGAGGAGTGGATGCATCCGGCGCTGGTGGAGACTTTAGAAACGCTGCTGGACGATCCACCGCCAAAGCGACCGGATTGGTACAAGCGCGGCTGGTTCACCGGTGCGGCAGCGTGGATGCGTGATACCTTGCTGGCGCAGGGATACACCTTATCCGGCGAACCGGAACCCTTCAAGCATGGCCCAATTTCATCGCTGCTGTGGGTGGATACTACAGGTGGTGAGATTTATTTCAAAGTGGCGATTGTGCTGCCGCTGTTTGGCAACGAGCCGCTGTTAAGCGCTGCTTTAGGCCGGTTGTTCCCTCAATATATTCCTGCCCCACTGGCGATTGATGCCGAACGGCGGTGGATGCTCACCGCGAATTTAGGTACGGTGATTAGTGGCACAAACCCGCCGGTTGAGCTGCTCAAAACGGTAATGCAGGTTTACGCGCGGCTGCAAATCCAAAGCGCGGATTACCTTGATGTGCTGTTTGAGGCGGGGTGTTTAGACCGGCGGCTGCCCGTCCTCGAAGGGCAAATTGATGGGCTGCTGGCGGATGAAGCGACTTATGCCGAACTCAATGCCGCAGAACGCGCGGCGTGGCAGGCATCCGGCAATACACTCAAAGGGCTGTGCAGGAAGTTAGCGGATTACGGCATCCCCGACACGCTGGTACACGGCGACTTCCACGCGGGGAATATCGCATACGACGGCGAACGTATCTCGTACTTCGATTGGACGGATGCGTGTATCGCCCACCCCTTTTTCGATGTGGTGGTTTTCATTACGTTCGACGCGGGAGAACATGGCGACGCGCTGCGGGATGCGTATCTAGCGGAGTGGACGGCTTACGCGCCGATGGAACGACTGCGCGAAATCTATGGCCTCGCCAAGATTCTTGGGGCGCTGCATCAGGCGGTGAGTTATCAGGGTATCGTGAACGGGATGGACCCCAGCCAACGGGCAAGCTGGGACGACATGATACCCCGATTTGCACGCGATATTCTAAAGCAGATTGACCAACTGCCTTAGCGCCTATCGCGTACAAGGTGGCACTTACCTATTGATGACTGAAGTTTCACTGCTTCCAGAGGTAGGCAAGGGCGACCATCATGAACACGACCGCCAAGCCGGTTTGCGCGGCAGCGGCGAGTGCCAGCGCGGTGACGGTAAACATCAGCAGCGAGAGCAGGATAGGCGGGACAGGCGGCAATCGGCGGGCGGATCAGGGTGTGGGTTGAAGCGGTATTGAAAGGGTCTGGTCAATTTTTGTCAGAATTTGAATACCCTCGTCGATGGAATCAGCCGTCTTTATTTTGATATTGAGCATTTTAGAGACGATGGTTATGGCAAAGATCGTCATCTTGCCGGGTTTGATAATAATCCACCAGCCGACACGTTCTTTCGGGATATTTGCTGACCAGCGCGTCAGGTTGGGCAGTGAAAAGGGTAAATTATCCAGTTCGGCGGTGTCGATAATAAAATGTACTGGCACCTGACCTTCTAGGAGCATATCACGCGATTTGAGGGTGATTGTAGTGACTTCATCAGGCGCTACATAGCCTTTGATTTGCGCTAGAGCTATCCGTTTAGGCACAACCCACTCAAAATGATATGGCATCGTAGAATGTCCTTGTTGATGAAATAAAACAACCGACAAGACTATTACACCATGAAATAATTCGTAATAAACTAGAGATTTTTAAGACGCATTATCCAGCGGGTATGTTGAAGGGGAACGACTCGCCTGTTACTGCTTCCAGAGGTAGGCGAGCAGTTGGTTGGCGAGGGCGATGACCATGAACACGACCGCTAACGTGGTTTGTCCGGCAGCGGCGAGTGCCAGCGCGGCGACGGTGAACATCAGCAGTGAGAGCAGGATGCGCGGGACGGACGGCAAGCGGCGGGCAGAACGCGGGGCGTTATAGATCGCCCAAATGACGATAGCGATGGCTGGCGCACCGATGCCGAGCAGCAACTTGACAAGCGTATTCTCAACGGTATTGAAGCCCCAATAGGCCAGCGCGGCGAGCATGGCGAGTTCGAGCAAGAAGCTGATGGTGGCGTTGATGGTTTTGAGGATGGGCATAGTTGCTGCTCCGTGATGCTGCTTTAAGTATAACGGCGGCGGGCAGGCTTCTCGTAGCTTTCCGCCAGCGGGATGTAGATGTCGATTTCGCTCTGCGCCTGCCCCGGCAGATAGCGGCGATCCCACACCTCGTAACTAAAGGGCGGGTGGATGCGCTGCTTGCGCGGCAGCCAGTGGCGGTAGATGAAGCTGTAGGTGCGGTTAATCCACACTTCCGAGCCAACATGCGTGACTTTGGCATAACGTCCGGCAGGGACGGGATAGCCAACCATGCCTTCCGGCAGCGTGTCGAGGTTTTCGACAATGCAGCCGAGGATGCAGGTGTAGGTGGTGCGGTCGTTAAAGAAGCCGCCTGACGGATAAATTTGCAGCAGGATTTTGGCGGTGCCGATGCGGTTGGGGATGTCGATGCTGCGCTTGAAGAAGGTGGCTTCCAAGCGTTTGATCGCGCCATGTTCGATGTTGGCCTGCACGGTGGTGCGGATGGAGAGGCCGACCATCGAGAAGCCTTCGCGCGGGCCGATTGTTGGGGTGAAGTGACTCATAAGTCCTGTAGGGTTCGGTAAACGTTATGTTCTTATTATATAAGCAAGTCGGTGCGTACAAGGTTGGTAGAACACATTAAAACCTGCTGTGAATGTGGGGGATGTAGGCCAGCCGTATTTCGCGCGTTCCTCAAGCTATGGTATGATGGGCGACATGCCACCATCACCCGACTCTTTACCCAACTACCACTTCCTACTCATCGCTTCCGGCCTCGGCGCAGAATGGTTATTCGACGCGGGGCGGGCGTATTGGACGCGCTTCCGACCGATTGTGGTTAGCGATCTTGAATTGGTGCGCCTGATCCCGAAAGGCTACACGATCATCGTCACGCTGGTGGCGCGGCGTGATACCGCCAGCCAGTGGGGCGTGTGGTTGGCGCAGAACGTGCCGGATGCCCTGCTCGACCCGGTGGTATACGACGCATTCGAGGATACCCGTAACGCCTTGAACCAACGGGCGCAGATGTATCAACCGTTCGGCGTGGCCTTGAAGCCGACCCCCACCCCTGAAGTGCCTGTCAGCCCGACCCCCGGTTCGCTCATCAGCGCGGACGGATTTGTGCCGCCGACACGAGCAGCCGGCGGGTTTATTACCCAAACGCCGACACCCTCCGCAGCCGAGCCGACCGCTGCCCCCACACTGCCGCCGGAAACACCCGGCCAGCCCATCTACCCGACACCGGGGCCGATCACCGGCGGGTAAAGGCTGAAATACAAAGGCGATTCACCACAAAGGCACAAAGAACACAGAGATTTTGAACCGCAGAGACGCAGAGAACGCAGAGGTATGCGGAGAAAATGGAAATACGAATCGCCAAGAGCGCCAAGGGATTAGAGAGAAATGCCGAGGTGCGTGATTGCTTCTGAATGAATACCAGTGGTCATTGAACCCGCGCGGGATGCACAACTCGTTCGTCTTTAAGGGGCCGACGATGGATCGCGTCAAGCGCTTGCAGCTTGGCTGGTACAAGATGGTGGCGAACAGCACCGAGTTCGTGGGCGACTGCCAAACCCTGCTGGCGAATAACGTCACGCCGGTCGTCCGCATCTTCCGCCCGTCACCGGGGGCGCTGCCGGTCGATCCGGTGCTGCTGAATGACTGGAAAGCGTACGCCAGCGCGGGGGTGAAGTGGTTCGAGTTCCACAACGAGCCGAACCTGATTAACGAATGGCCTTCCGGCAACTTGGTATTCAGCCCGAATAACACCGCCGAGATCATCGGGCCGGTGATGGAAAACTGGCTGATCTTCGCCGAGACGATCATTAACATGGGCTGCTATCCGGCGTTCCCGGCGCTGGCTGAGGCGGGCGGCTTCGATCAGGGGACGATCCCGTGGTTGGACGCGATGCTGACTTACCTGCGCGAAAAGCACCGTGACCGCTTTCGAGCGATCATCAACAACGGCCTGTGGCTGGCGACGCACCCTTACACCCTCAACCACTTTTACCAAGAAGCTGACCAACCGCACATCGCCCGTGAGATGCGGGCGCAGAACGGCACCGAGCCGGGTTGGCACTTCGAGTATCCCTACGACCCGATTTGCCAGACGACTGACCCCGGCCGCACGGTGTTCGGCGGGACGCAGTTGACCCCTTACGGCGACCCGAACGGCATCACGGCGGTGGGCGTGGCCTTCCATTACCGCTTGTCGCAGTGGTTCGACTCCGGGGTTGTGCCGGTGTTCGGCACGGAAGGCGGCGTGTTCCCCTACCCGTGGGAAGGCGCACAGCAGCCGGATAAACGCTACCCGCCGTATGATAAGGACTCGATGGGCGAGGCGACGGTGGCGATGTTCAACTGGATCGCGACCCAAGCGCCGCCGTGGCACTTCGGCATCGCGCTGTGGAAAGAGAACGACTACTACGACAACCACGCGGGGGCGCTCATCCGCATGGAGCAGGTGCCGCAGATTCGGCGCACCGTGCCGCCGCTGTCCTCCGGCGCACCCGGCGACTATAACGGTTACATCGGGCGCGGGCCGGGGCCGATCCGCGGCGAACCGAGCTTCCACATGATCGTGCTGGCCCCCGGTTACGAGCCGGAATGGTTCATGGAGTACGGGCGCTCCTACTGGAACACCTTCCACCCGATTGTGACGACCGTGTGGGACTTCATCCAATATATCCCCTACGACCGCAGCCTCGCCGCGACCGTGATCGCCCCGCCGGACATGGCGGATAGTATGCGCGAGGTCATCCAGAAGCAGTTCCCGAACGTGCTGTTCGACCTGATCTTGGTGGACGGCGACCCGCAGAGCATCGGCGATGTGCTCAACGGGCGCGTGTGGGCGAACCGGCGGTTTGGGTGAAGTGATAAGTGTTTGTATTGCTTATGATTCTAATTTCGAATTTGAAATGAGTAATTACTACAAGTGAACTCAAACGAGAATTATGTCAGCCAATGTTACACATACCAACTTCATATTGACCAGCTCCATATACAACGTAATAAGGCAAAAAACGTCCATCTGGTGACATCGTACCATAACTAAGCTGACCAATTCCTATTTGTTCTGGGGTCGCAATAACATTGATTTTTTGCGTCTGCAAGTTGTAGTTAATGAGTCCCAAATTAGTTACCACAGTAAAATTGTCTTCTTGGAACCAAATCGCAGGTATAAATTCATATGACGTAAAGTTTAGTGTTGTGATCTGTTCATTATTTATGTCAATGAGCCACAGCTCATACTCTACTGTCTCCGGTTGAATAAGTATATGGTTTCCACTAGGGCTAAAACCTATTACCACAAAGCCATTATAACGATAAATCTCGCCCAATTTTAATATGGGTGGTATATCTGATAGACGCTGTAATTTGACCGTTTTGCCTTCGATTAACCCCAATTGTATAGGAAACACACTATTTACTGAACTTTGCAAGATAAAACGTGTCTCGTCAGATGACCATAATGTTTTAATAGGAATACGAGGGCCAGCTTCAATACCAAGATCAAATTGCATACCAGTTTTGGAGTCAATTAACCAATAGCTTGCTCCTTTTTGCGTGATACGCGGGTAAATAGTTTTTTCACCGCTTTGCGAAACATTGATATTTTCATACAATCCATTTACTCCAGCTTGAATATCTGTTAACGGTGAGAAGTCTTTATCCTCAATAATAGGAGATTCATAGGGACTTTCAGAAAGTTGTGTGAGAAGGTCAAAAGAAGGTTCATATTGATACCAACTAAATTCATTTGGAACAAAACCATCAGCAGGCAAGCCTTGACTAACACTAAAAACGACTTTATCAGTATCTAGCCAACGCCAACGAGACTCTATATGTGTGTACTCGGTAAAAATTGGTTTACATATCGAATTAAGATCAGGTTGCCCCCTGACGATTGCGAGCGTAAATATGAACTGGAATGCGGCAAAGATAACAACTGTTATTACGTTGTTTTGTTTATATATCATTTGCTTTCCCATTATCATCACAACACGTTCCCCCAAAAGCATCGGCGACTTACTCAACGGGCGCGTGTGGGCGAACCGGCGGTTCGGGTAGGCAGTTCAAGATCCTGCGATTAGGGAAATGTAATCTTAATTTCTGATTGATATACGTCCTTGCTATTAAGCAACTTTTCGACTTCGGTTACATCCACAGTAGCGTAGAAAGTTTCTTGGTTCTTATCTATCCCTGCATATGCAATTTGATTATTTATCATAGACCAATCAACGGTGTACAGTTCACCCGCTATATGATCAACAACCGCTATATTTCCAGTTGTGGTATCAATCACGCGAACATATCCCTCGCGATCTATGGCAACGATCTGTTTCCCATTAGGTGAATAATTCGCATCGTCAATGGGTACATCAGAAATTTTGAAGCCTGCAACCTCATTTCCTGTGTCAGCATCTATCATCACCACACAACCGGTATACGTTCCTTGAACGAACGATTGTCCATCGCTGCTCGATTGAAGTGATGTCGTTACGTTACATTCTCCTGCAAGCTGTGCTATGCGTTTGGAATTACGGATCTTTAGAGATTGGGTTTGAATGTCAAAGATGGAATCGATGGAGGCAATTTGGAGAGTACCCAGTACCCACACAACACGAATTGGGTTGGTACCCAAAACCTGATCGGCAATCAAAGAATGATTTAACTTTGACCACACAGTTAAACGAGAGCTAACACTTTTTGCCATCAACAGTGTGCTGGTCGAATCCCATTCAAGGCTAACGAATCCTTCAGGCAGGAAAGTAGAGTTTTCAAAATACACAAGTTCATCAATTCCACCAGCAGCATATTCGTGAGTTAGTTCTAGCGTTTGATCCGTTACTGACCAAATCGAAATAGTTGCACCAATCCCAATGGCTAATTGATCGCCTTGCAGCGACCATGCTACTTTTGCCGACCATAATTGGCGGTTTTCAGGGGAATTATTTTGGAAGTAGAGTTGATTATTTTGAATGTTCAAAACATCAAAATTACCATTCGCATACACTCTTGCTACATACTGACCATTAGGGCTAAATGCCACATCTAAGATACTTAGAGGCAGTCGTGTAAAAGTCTCTTGAGCATAAACATCGCTTAGTTTGAGCACCAACAAACTCAAAACACTTAAAACAATTCCCAAAATCAACACAGGGCGCACAATTCTTCTCTTCAACGATCACTCACTCCTGAGTGGGCGAACCGGCGGTTTGGGTAGGGTTCTTTACGTTAGATAAACGGCTTATTACGCAGACAGACGCGCTGTCTCGCGCCCCTACGAAGATACATTCTCGCTTTGTGTAGGGACAGCAGACAGGCCGTCCGCTGTCCCAAGACTTTTAAGCGGTTTTAGCGGCTGCCGGGGGATGCGGTGGAAACGGCATCCCAACCGGAACCATAGTCGCTGCGGCTTTCCGAGTAACTGCTGTAGTACGAACCCCAATAGAGCGACGGATCATAAGCGGGCAGTTGGCGGCTCACACGGTCGAGCATCAACCATGCATCCATGCGCGAAAAGTTGAGCGAGAACGGAAGCTGACCCGTTTGTTTAACCTCAGGGCTGAGGGTGTTCAACTGCTTGGCAAGCCACTGCCCCGACCATGTATGCACTTCGGTGCCTTCCCCGGATTCCTGCCACAACGCCAAAATCGGTTCGACCGCATCCGGCGAGAGGATGTTCAAGAAGGCGATGTCGAGTTCCTGCCCATCGTGGTAGCGGGCGATGTTTCGCTCGGCGATGTAACGGTCGACGTTCATCACGTTCAGCGTCACCAGATAACCGATGATCGCCAGCACCACGCCCAGCGAGAAGATATTCATCCGCAGCCGGAACACCGCCAGCACGAAGAAGCCGAACAGCACGCCCAGCCATAGCATGAACACATGCGTGTATACCCGGAGCTGGGTGAAGCCGAATGCTTCTTCATAGAGCCACATGCGCTGCGAGGCCGACACCAGCATAATGCTCGTCAACCCGACGATCAGCAGCGCCAGCACACGGAACACGGTGTTCTCGCGCTTGCTCTGGCGGACGCTCACATGGTCAAGGATCAGCGATAGGCCGAGTGTCATCACCGAAACCGCCACCAATTCGAAGAAGCCGCGCCGCGCGTACTGGGCATAGCTGAGGTTGCTCATCTCCAGCGTGCGCTCGCCGCCGAAGAAGTAAGCAAACTGCACCACCACGAAGGCCGCGAACAGCGCGACCACGCTGCCCATAATGATGCTGGACTCGACCATGCTCAGTTTAAAGCCGGGTTTGGCTTTCGGTTTGTCGTCCACGATGACGGTTTCGTCTACCGAGTCCTCGTCCGGCTGCCTGACTGGCGGAACAACTGCCAGCACCGGTGCGGCTTGCAAACGCAGCCCATAGCCTAACGACCCTGTAACCGCGATGCCGAAGCCCGCGATCATCAGGGTGCGCGTCATGGTATCACCGAGGAACTCGATGCCCAGCGCCCGCCGCACACCATCGAATGCCTGATTGACGTAGCTGGCGAACACCGCGTCCGCCGAGCCAAGCAGCACCGCGAACACCAGCACAACCGGCAGGGCAAACACCCCACCGCGCACAACCGCCGCCAGCACACCGCCGCGTTGGTGGCGCTTTTCGCGCAGCCATGCCCACGCCTCCAAAGTCTCGGCTAACGCGGCAGGCATCACCAGAATGCCAGCTTCGATCACGCCTTTGGTGTGTTCACCCAGCGGTTCGGTATCCATCGCTTGTTTCGTCGGCAGGTAATACAGGCCAATTGCGCCCAACGTCAGTACCGACAGGACGTTCAAGGTCAAGATCAAACTGTCGGCACGGACGGCCACCATCACCGCGAAAAAGGCCAGCGGCAGCAGCACCCACAGGTTGCGGCGGTTCACCGGGCGGCGGGCAGCACGACCCAGAATCAAGACCAGCGCGACTGAAAGCAGGATATAAATGGGGAAAGAAATACCAATTTCACGACCATAAAAAAGCATATTGCCGAGCAAACCCATGACCACGCCCGCGATAACAGCCGCTACCGCGAAAGTTCGACGTTCCATAAGCCCCTCACTTCTACTTGATAAGCGTCAATAAGATGAATAGACGTGCTCTCATCTTATGAGGTTCCGCCCCGCCGCTGCTATCCCCCAATCTTGAGGGGCAGGTAGAATCGGTGTGCATCCTCCTCGCTCATCTTACAAATTGAAGCGGGATTTTCCTCAACGGCGCACCCACCGTTTGCCCTACGCAGGGAGCAGCAGTCGGGTGAAAAGTTGGCCTTATATAGAGGATACTAAGGATTTATTGGGGGTTTAGAACAAGTATGTTGTTCCTACAGGCGTGAGGATGAGGGTGGGCTGGAGGCGAAGGGCGCACAGCCGTGCATAGGCATTAAGCTAAGGGCGGAGAAAAACAAAAGACAAGGTATTCTCATTGAAATCACGCAAGGAGAATACCATGTCCACAAGCCAGTTTACCGCAAAAGCGGAGCAGATGAAGCAGTTTTT
>JAIUNI010000030.1 GCA_020161935.1 Chloroflexota bacterium | reverse complement strand
TTACGCGCTGGTTGCAGAATGGGGCGCTCGGCCAACTCGCCCCATACTTATGAACGCTTGCTTGCTTTTGAATCCTTTTCCTTAAGTTGACAGCTATGGGACAGCCTGTCTGCTATCCCTACACTCGTGGGAGTAATGGTGGCTGGTGGTGCGGGCGCAGTATGTTGCGCCCTTACACCGAATGCCATTTCATCCTTTTAAACATCCTCATTTCGTATCCTACACGACGATGATGTGTACGGTCGGTGGTGCGGACAGCCTGTCTGCTGTCCCTACGCTCGTTGGATTGAAGGTGGTTAGTGGCGTGGACGAGATGTATCTCGTCCCTACAAATCAATTGCTCCCCACACATCACCTACTGAATGATCAGTGATTGATTTATTGTAGAATATTTGTGCTGATTGAGTCAAGTGACTTTGGTTTGAATCTTCGGTCATGCCCTGCTAGAGAGTTGGTAAGCGAGAAAATTATCAGCAAGTTCTCACTCAAAACAATAACTACCAACTCTCCATAGGGCCAGCACCGAATCTTCTAACTTTAAGGTCTTTTTTTACTGCTGACATAACGGTGTCACAGGCGTGTTTTATCGTGTGTCTATCAGTAACACACGCATAACGATGCGACACAACAGGAGATCAATACTATGATGAAGCATACTGTGAGCTGGTTCGAACTTCCTGCTTCCGACATGGAACGTGCCGTTCAGTTTTATAACACCATTTTCGGTATCGAGCTGAAACGCGAGGATTTCGGCGGTGTGCCGCATGGCATCTTCGAACGCAGCGAAGAAGAGGCGGTTACGGGCGCGGTAGTATTTGACCCAGAAAATAAGCCGTCGATGACTGGTACACGGTTGTACCTGAATGCTGAGGGCGAGTTGGACGCGGTGCTGGGGCGGGTTCAAGGTGCGGGTGGTAAGGTTCTGCTGCCCAACACTGCAATTGCGGTAGGGCGGATTGGTATCATTCAGGACACCGAGGGCAACTGTGTGGGGTTGTTCAGCACCCAATAAGCGGTGATGAGCCAGCCATGAGAAACAGGATGGGGTAAGCGCCTCATCCTGTTTTGATTCTGCTTTTCTCCCCGTCGGACTTGTATAATGCCATTTGAAATGTGGGAGGACATACGATGAAACTTGCCGAAGCACTGATTTTACGGGCGGATTTGTTGAAACGGGTTCAACAACTGCGGGAACGGCTCGTCCGCAGCGCCCAAACACCGGAAGGCGAGCGACCGCCGGAAGACCCGCCGGAACTGCTGGCTGAAGGCAGCCAGCTTCTGACGCAGTACACCGATATTGTCAGCCGTATCAACCGTACGAACTCCGCAACTTCGTTCAAGGATGGATTGACGGTAACGGATGCATTGGCTGTTCGCGACACGCTGACTTTGGAACGCAGCTTGATCGACACGCTTATAACGGCTGCCGCAAATCCGGCACACCGTTACCAGCGGGCGGAGATCAAATATGTGAGTACGGTGTCGATTGCGGATTTGCAGAAGCGCAAGGATGAGCTTGCTCGCCGCTACCGTGAACTGGACTCGGCTATTCAAGCCCTTAATTGGAATGTAGACCTGCTTTAATGGGTAGGTTGTGATGAACGCGGTAAGCAGGTAGCTGCTGGATAAGACGAGGCGAGCACAAACCCGCGCCAACCGGGAAAGTTGGTAATCGGCGAAAGCCGACTGATTCGTGCGAGGAGCCGTGCGAAAAAATCACTGTTATGCTCAGTAATGTGATCGCGCACAAAGGTATCGCGCATTGTTATTACCATGTGTTGATCGGCTTATTGCGGAGTGAGGGTGGGTAAGGGGCAACTTACCGCTGTTTGATTGAGGAGTTTTAGGGATGAAAGCAGTATGGCTGGATACCGATTGGCGGTATTTTCCGACCGAGGTGATGGACGCGGCTTACGGCGTATCCGAGTTGGATGCGTCGTCATGGGGGGTACTGCCGCAGCTCAGTGAATACCCGCGTGAGTTGATCGCGGAAACGGGTACGCTCAACCTGCGGCGGTCGTTTGACCTTGAGCCGATGGGTGATACGTGTGTGCGTGTTTACCTGAACCTGACGATTGCGCCCAAGGATACACAGGTTTATGTGAACGGCTGGCACGCGGGTACGTTCCGAGCGGGTGAGCCGTTCCACGCGGATGTGACGGATTACGTGTCGCTGGAAGATAACCTCGTGCTGGTGAAGATCACGCGGCGCGGCGAACTGAGCGGGATGGGCATCGAGCCGATTCCGTGTGGGGAACCTCACCCCTAGCGCCTTTCCAATTATGGTGTTTCACAAATTGGGGCGGAAAAAGAACCCCCTCCGTCGCTGACGCGACACCTCCCCCGTAAACGAGGGAGGATAAAAGGCGCAGCAGTGTTTCAGCCCTCTCTTATGAGAAAACAGCAGATGTGGATTAATAATGTGTTTTCCAAAAGTTATTAACTTCTCAATTGACTTCTAGCGTTTGAGAAAGTGGCAGCGTGAGGATACGCGCAGGCTCCCTATAGTAAGATTGACGCATTCTAGCCGTTCCGATACAATACGACTGTCTAAAAATCATAAGTTTCGGTACAACTCAATGAAGTATTACCTCGAAAGTATGGGCTGTCAGATGAACACGGCGGACAGCCAACATCTGGCTTCCGAACTTGAAAAACTCGGGCATCGCGCGACGGCCACCCCTCATGATGCGGACATTATGGTGGTGAATACGTGTGTCGTGCGCCAATCGGCAGAGGATAAAGCCTTCAGCCGTCTCGGTGAATTTAACGTATTGAAGCAGGAAAACCCTGACCGGATTATCGCGGTGATGGGCTGCCTCGTCGGTGTGCAGGACGCGCTGCGGCTGCGTAAGCGCGTGCCGTATGTCGATGTGTTCATGTCGCCGAGTGACCCGCAGCCGATGGTCGATTTCCTGCACAGCCGGATGGACGAGTTAGAAGTCTTGCAACTCGAAGCCCAGTCACGCGAACAACGGGATGCGCTGCAAGACGGTGAAATCCTGCTGCCCGCGCATGAATATGGCAGCCTCATCAGCGCTCATGTGCCGGTGGTTTACGGCTGCTCACACGCCTGTTCATTCTGCATCATTCCCCGCCGCCGAGGTGTGGAACGCAGCCGGAGCGTGGGGGAAATCGTCAACCACGTTCGCAGCCTCGCGCAGCAGGGTGTTCGGGAAATTACGCTGCTCGGTCAGATTGTTGACCGCTATGGCAAAGACATCCCCGATGGGCCAGACCTCGCGGATTTGCTGCGGCTGGTACACGGCGTAACTGAAGATACCGGCCTCGAACGCATTCGGTTCTTGACCAGCCATCCCAATTGGATGACGAATAAGATCCTTGACACGGTGGCAGAACTGCCGCACCTGATGCCCGTGATCGAAGTGCCGGTGCAAGCGGGCGACGACTTGGTGCTGCAAAATATGAAGCGTGGCTACACGGTCGAACAATACCGCAAGCTGGTGGATAATATCCGGTCACGTATCCCCGGCGCTGCTATTCATACGGACGTGATTGTTGGCTTCCCCGGTGAAACCGAGGCGCAGTGGCAGAACACGTACGATCTGCTGGCTGAATTGAAGCTCGACAAGGTGCATCTCGCGCGTTATTCACCGCGCCCGCATACCGTGAGCGCACGGATGATGACGGACGATGTGCCGGAAGAAGAAAAAGCCCGCCGCCACGAAGTAATCGACGAGATGCAAGCGGGGGTGCTGGCGGAGATTAACGGGCGGACGCTGGGGCAGACGGTTCCGGTGCTGGTGGAAGAACGGCACAAGGGGCGGTGGCGCGGACGCACGCCGCATAACAAGTTGGTTTTCTTCGAGGACGGCGGCGACTGGAAGGGCCAAATCGCCGATGTGGAGATCACATGGACGGGGCCGTGGAGTATGCAGGGGCGGCTTCGCAGCGCAGTGTCGCCCATGAGCGAGGCGTTCCCGATCCCGATTCTGGCAAATGACAATGCACAGAACGAGCAGATTGCGTTAAAATCGTAACTAGAGTATGTTACATTCCACCCGTTTGGGCATGTCATCTATCTGTTTACCAGTTGCAGTGTTTGCGCCATAATCTAGCGCGACCTTTTTCAACCCGACTGAAGGAGTACGCCGAATGCCACCTGTAAAAAGTGGTTATTACTATCCGAATAAATTCGCCCGTATCTTCCTCGATGCGATGGAAGAGGTCATGGGGAAGAACGGTCTGAACGCCGTCCTCCATCTGGCTGATCTTGATAACTTAATTGGCAACTACCCGCCGGATAACCTCGATAAGGTGTTTGACTTCGCCGACTTCACGGCGCTGTGCGTGGCATTGGAAGAAATGTACGGGCCGCGCGGTGGGCGTGGGTTGGCGCTGCGGGTCGGGCGGACGCTGTTCGCGGATGCGCTGCGCGGGTTCGGTGCGCTGGCGGGTGTGGGCGATCTGGCATTCAAGGTGCTGCCGTTGAGCGCGAAGCTCAAGGTGGGTGTGCCAGCGATGGCGAACATCTTCAGCCAGTTCAGCGACCAGATCAGCAACGTGCGGGAAGAAGGCGACGACCGGATCATCTACACGCTGGAACGCTGCCCGATGTGCTGGGGGCGGAAGGTGCCGGATCGGGCGGTGTGCTACGTGGGACAAGGGCTGCTGCAAGAAGGCTTGCGCTGGGTGTCGGGCGGGCGCGAGTTCAAGGTTGACCTGTCGACGTGCATCGCGAAGGGCGACGACATCGGTCGCTACATCATTTACAAAGAGCCGATTGAGTAGACGTAGACCTCACCATCATTTAGAAATACAAAGGGCTGCCCACATTGGACAGCCCTTTTTGTTTGCGTGATGTCTGCGAAGGGGTTAAAAGTAGCGCTGACCACGGCGGGCGCTGATGATTTCGGTGTTCATGCCGACCCAATGGAGTGAGCCGCTGTAGCGACCGTGTTCAATCTTCACGCAGCGATCCATGACCACGTTTAAGCCAGCGGCGGTAGCGAGTTCGCCCGCTTCAATGTTGACGACACGCAGTTGCAGCCATAGGGTTTTCGCGCCGATCTGGATGGCCTGTTTAGCGACCTCGATGCAGTCCTCCGGCTTGCGGAACACGTCGACCATATCCACTGGCTCAGGGATACTCAGCAGGTCGGGGTAACACTTTTCGCCGAGGATTTCGGTCGCCATCGGGTTTACCGGAATGATGCGGTAGCCTTCGGACTTCAGGTAGGTGCCGACGAAGTAGCTGGGGCGTTCGCTCTTGGGCGACAGGCCGACGATGGCGATGGTTTTGCTGGTGCTGAGTACCTTCCGAATGACACCCGAATCTTGAAATTTAGCCCGTTCTTCTTCGGTCAGAACGGTGTTCATGCTTACGTCAACTGCAAGGCTTGATCCAGATCCCATAATAAGTCCTCTGTGGTTTCTATGCCGATTGATAAGCGGATCATACCCGCTGTTACGCCGCCCGCTTCCAACTCCGCGTCGGAAAGCTGCTGGTGGGTGGTGGAGGCGGGGTGGATGACGAGACTGCGAACATCACCGACGTTGGCGAGGTGCGAAAAGACGTGCAGCCCTTCAATGAAGTTTTTACCCGCCAGCCGCGCGTTTTCCGACTTGATGCTGAAGGTGAAGACCGCGCCGGGGCCTTTGGGTGTGTATTTCTGTGCCAGCGCGTGATAGGGGTTATCCGGCAGACCGGCGTAAGCGACCCAATCGACCTTCGGGTGGCTGCTAAGGAACTCGGCGACGGCCTGCGCGTTCTTGACGTGGCGTTCCATACGTACCGACAGCGTTTCCAAGCCCTGAATGAGCATGAAGGCGTTGAAGGGGGAGAGGGCTGCACCGGTATCGCGGACAGTGACGGCACGGGCTTTCATCAGGAAGCCGTAGTGACCGAATGTCTCGTAAAAGCGCAGGTCGTGGTAGGCGGGGTCGGGGTCAGCAATCGTCTTGAATTTGCTGAAGTCGAACTTGCCGGAGTCGACGATGACACCCGCGATGGAACTGCCGTGCCCGCCTAAGAACTTGGTGGCGGAGTGCAGCACAATATCCGCGCCCCAATCCAACGGGCGGCAGAGGTAGGGCGTGGCGAAGGTGCTGTCCACGATGAGGGGGATGTCGTGCGAATGGGCAAGGT
This sequence comes from Chloroflexota bacterium, assembly GCA_020161935.1. Lineage (GTDB taxonomy): Bacteria > Chloroflexota > Anaerolineae > Aggregatilineales > Phototrophicaceae > CFX2. The sequence continues at coordinate 4,404 of JAIUNI010000030.1, read as the reverse complement.
CCGCCAGCGCCGCGATGTCGAGGATGCTGCCGCGCGGGTTGCCGATGGTTTCGCCGTAGAGGGCTTTCGTTTTGGGGGTGATGGCCTGCGCCCAGTTGTCGATGTTGGTCGGGTCAACGAAGTGGGTTTTGATGCCGAGCTTCTTGAAGGTGTGGGTGAACTGGGTCATCGTGCCGCCGTAGAGATGCGACGATGAGACGATCTCATCCCCCGGTTCGAGCAGCGTCATCATGGTGGTGAACTGCGCTGCCATGCCGCTGGCGGTCGCCACGCCGCCGGTACCGTTTTCGAGCGAGGCGATACGCTCCTCGAAGACGGCGGTGGTCGGGTTATTGATGCGGGTGTAAATGTTGCCGTACTGCTTGAGTTCAAATAGCTGCGCGGCTTTGTCGGTGTCCTCGAACACATACGAGGTCGTCTGGTAGATTGGTACGGCGCGCGCACCCGTCACGGGATCGGGGATATGACCGGCGTGCAGCATCTTGGTTTCAAATCCGAATTTGCGTTTCTGTTCAGCCATCTAATCTCTCTTTATGTTGGCGTAGGCGACTCAATTTACGCTGGTAAATTATGCTTGCTTCTTCGGCAGCGGCGGGACGATGCACAGGAAAACAAACGGCTCGTCGGTCAGGTTTTCGAACTGGTGGACTTCCCAACCCGGAATATAAACCACGTCGCCCACGCCGACTTCCTCGTAACGTTCGCCCAACTGCACCCGCGCCCGACCCTGCATGACCATTACGCCGTGGTCGCGTTCGTGCTTATCGAGGCTCGAAAATTCGCGTGCCGGAACGGTAAAACAGCGCATCGCAAAATTGGGTGCGCCGTCCTTATCACCAATTAGAACCTGCTTGGTCGCGTTGTTGGTGTTATAGCCCTCAACGTTGACATCTTCCCATCGCCAATCCGCGCTGTCTTTGACGCGCTTATGGACAACACCCATATTTGCCTCCTGCTCCTTCTGTAGTCATATGAGTATAACCCAAGTCCGGCGGACTTCACATCCGTGATGGATATGCACATCTGCCCAATCTGGCTATAATATCGCCGTGCTGCATCCAATCTGTATGGATAGACTCAAGTCGATAAACTAGGTGGGGTTTCTTACTTACATAACGGTTCAGTATTGTATTGATTTGCTTGTAACTACAAAGGATTTCTTATGCCTGAGACGATGAAAGCAGCGATCTACGCTGGCCCCGGTGATATTCGCATTGAAGACTACCCGATGCCTGACCAACCGGCTGCCGGCGAACTGCTGGTTCGCATTCGCGCGTGCGGTGTGTGTGGCAGCGATGTGACCGACTGGTACATGACCCCGCGCGCGCCGACTGTGCTTGGTCATGAACCGGCGGGGGATGTGATCGCGGTGGGTGAGGGTGTGACGAGCTTCAAGGTGGGCGACCGCGTGGCGATTCACCATCATGTGCCGTGCATGGTGTGTGACTTCTGTATGCACGGTCACTATACCCAATGCCCGACCTTCAAAAAGACGCGCTTGTATCCGGCGGGGATGGCGGAGTATGTGCGGATTCCGGCGGAGATCGTCCAACGCGACATCCTCCCTATCCCTGATGGAATGCCCTACGAAGTCGCCGCGCTGGTCGAACCGATTGCCTGCTGCGTCCGTGCGCTCGACCGTGCTGACATCCGGCAGGGCGACACGGTGGTGATCGTCGGGGCGGGGTTCAACGGGATTACGATGGCGATGCTCGCGCCGCATTGGGGAGCCAACAAAATCGCCGTTTTAGACCGGCTGCCCATCCGACTCGAACGCGCACAGTCGCTGGGCATCCAGACGTTTAACGTCGATCACGCTGACTTGGCGGAGCAGGTGAAGGCATGGGCGGATGGCGCTGGCCCACACACGGTCATGGTGACGGCCTCCAACGAGAAGGCGCTGAATATGGCGTTTGACCTTGTTGCCCCCGGCGGCACGCTGCTGCTGTATGCCCCAACCACACCGGATTATCGCTGGCAGTTGAACACCAACCGTATCCTGTTCCAAGAAGTGAATGTTAAGGGGACGTACTCGGCTGGCCCGTTTGATACGCGCCGCACGATGGCGCTGCTCAAAGACGGCCTGATTGATGCGAATGCGCTCATCACCCACCGCTTCCCGATTGGCGAGGCGGACAAGGCATGGCACCTGACGAAGGCGGCTGGCGACTCGTTGAAAGTGATGGTGGAATTCCCATGACAGGGACGATGCGCGGGGTTTATTTCCTCGAACCCGGCAAGCTGGAGATGCGGGAAGTGCCGATACCCGAACCGGCAGCTGGCGAAGTGGTCATCAAAGTCGAATCGGCGACGACCTGCGGCACCGACCTCAAAGCCTTCCGGCGCGGGCATAAACTGTTTAAGCCGCCCATGCCGTTTGGTCACGAATACGCGGGTTACATCAGCGCGGTTGGCGCGGGCGTGACCAAATTCAAAGAAGGGGATGCGGTGATGGGTATCAACTCCGCGCCCTGCAACGAATGTTTCTATTGCAAGCGCGGCAAGCAGCAGTTGTGCGAGAAGCTGGAAGGGCGCTTCAATTTCGGCACCTATGCCGAGTATGTGCGGATTCCGTCCTATATCACCGCACAGAACTTGCACCCCAAACCGGCGCACCTGCCGTTTACCGAGGCTTCGTTCATCGAGCCGCTGTCGTGCGCGGTGCTGTGCGCCAGCTACACCAACGTGCAGTTGGGCGATACGGTGGCGATTATCGGCGTGGGGGCGCAGGGCTTGATGCAAATTCAGTTGATGAAGGCGATGGGCGCATCACGGGTGATCGCGATTGGGCGCGCAAAAGGGCGGCTGGAACGGGCGAAGCAGGTGGGCGCGGATGATGTGTTCAGCAGCCTTGAAGGCGACCCGCTGGACTATGTACGCGCCCAAACCGAAGGCCGTGGGGCGGATGTGGTGATCGAGGCGGCAGGTACGGTGGAAACGTGGTCGCAAGCGATGATGATGGCGCGTAAGGGCGGCACGGTTATCCAGTTCAGCGGCTTGCCGGGTGGGACGCAGGTTCCCTTTGACGCGACCCACCTGCACTACGACGAGATCACCATGAAGGGCGTGTTCCACACCACGCCGCGCATGGTTGAACTGGCGGTGGAAACACTGGCATCCGGTACGGTCAGCGTGAAGCCGCTGCTGGATGGCGAGGTACCGCTTTCAAAGGTGGAGGACAGCCTCATGCGGATGCAGCGCAGTGAGGTCATCAAGGTGGCGGTCGTGCCATCAATGCCTGAGGTGTAATATCACTTGATATGCCAATCGGTTATACTAATGGGTGGAAATATTTGTTTTATCCACACTCCTTAGGAGGAGAAAATGGATCAACTCACACACGCTATTCAGCAGAAATATAACCTTTCGAACGATGATGCCCAGAAAGTTGTGCATACACTGGTTCAGGTCGAAAAAGTGCGGCAAGAAAAGACTGACGGTCCCGCCGGTATGCGCGGTGTCAGCCGGGGCGCTGGCTCGGATATCATGGGGTTGCTCGGCAGTTTAATGAACAGCGGCAGTGGATCACAGGGCAACCAACCCGGTATGACAGATGACATCATGGGGATGGTTGGTGGGTTGCTAGGTGGTGGCGGCAGCAGCGGAAGCAATCAAGGCGGCATGGGCGACCTGCTCGGCGGCTTACTGGGTGGTGGCGGCAGCAGCGGACAGCAGGGTTCCGGCGGCATGGGTGATCTGATTGGCGGCTTGCTGGGTGGCGGCAGCAGCGGACAGCAAGGTTCCGGCGGCATGGGCGACCTGATTGGCGGCTTACTGGGCGGCGGCAGCAGTGGTCAGCAGGGTTCCGGCGGCATGGGTGATCTCTTGGGTGGTCTGCTAGGTGGCAGCGGGCAGCAAGGTTCCGGCTCTGGTTCCAGTGGCGCAATCCTCGGTGCGGTGCTTGACCTGCTCAGTGACGGCGGGCAGCATAACAACGCTAACAGCCTTGAAAGCATCGTCGGTGGTCTTTTGGGCGGCAGTGGCAGTGGTGGTCAAGGTGGCATGGATATGGGTAGTTTGCTCGGTAGTTTGTTGGGCGGTGGGCAGTCCCAGCCGAACCAACCCGCCGCGCCGCCGGTCATCCCGCAACAGAATCATCCGCAGCAGCCGCAGCCCGCACCGCTGCAAAACCACAACGATAACAAACCCGGTAACAAGCCGAATATGGGCAGCCTTCAACAGGGCATCGGCAACCTCGCGGTGGGCAACAAGAAAAAGAAGAACGGCTTCCAGAAGAAGTAGTTGTATCACGTAACGTTGAAGGGGCGCATCAATCATGCATAGGCATTAAGCTAAGCACCAAACTGGATCAGTAATTGCAAGGTCGAAGGCGATTTCCGACGGATTGTTTTGAGAGCAAACCGCTGGAAATCGTCATCGATTCGCTTGAGTAATGGAGCCAAA
>JAIUNI010000018.1 GCA_020161935.1 Chloroflexota bacterium | reverse complement strand
TCCCTATCCTCGCCTAGTGTTGTCCCAGAGCTTGCTCACTTGTTCGCCATTGCCATTTTTCGCGCCTTTCGTGACCTACTCTTTTTCGCTCACATGGCTCTTTATTTGCACAAAATTTAGGAAGCGAAAGCGGTTAGAGTTTACAAACCTTTGGCAAGGAAAATTCAGGATGGAGAGCAGATTGAAGCGCAGCGTTAGCGTTCGCCGATTTGCGACACAATGCGGCGGCGGTTCTCTTCATTTTTGAGCGACTCATAGAGCGCATGGTCGTCGGCATTATCGCCGTGGCGCGGGTCATGGGCGTTGAGGGCGGCTAATACTTCCGCAATCTTCTCAGCCAGTTCACTATCTGAGAGGATTGCCAGTTGAAGGGATGAAGGTCGCTGCGACATGATGTACCTCCTTCGTCATATCTTCCTTTCAGATCAATACGTGTTTTCAACCGCATTTGGATGCACATTTTAAAATAGGACTACATTCAGTGGTGACGTGTTCATGCGACCCCACCCCAACCCACGACGGTACGCTCAGAGGGTCGCTCCACCGTCAGCCGTAGTAACAAGGAGGGGCTTTAACGTATTGGGTAGGTTGTGACGTAGAGGCGGAAGGTACAAAACTGCCTGAAGCCGAGGCGCTGATAAACCGGAAAGCCGTCTGATGACGCGCCGAGGATACCGACCTGATAACCCATTTCGAGGGCGTGTTGCAGAGCCGCCGCTGTGATGGCCGCGCCAATGCCACGCCGCCGCGCGGAGGGAACGGTCGAGACAAAGTAGATACCCGCCACACCTGCCCCCAGATACAGCGACGTGGTGGCCACCGGTTCGCCATCTTGCAAGCCGAGGAAATGCCGCCACGGAACGGAGTCATCCAAGCCGATTTTGGCGTAGACCCCAGTGACCCACTGCGCCTCTTTTATCCCCTCACCGAAGCCCCGCCCAAGTGTGGTTTCCCAGTGTTTCAGCGATTGAGCATCCTGCACACGTTCGACGCGAAAGCCTTCGGGCATGGGCGGAATGTTGAGGGTAGGCAAATAGGCCGCCATGCCGGGTTCATCCCCTACATACTCAAAGCCGTTTGCATCGAGATATGTGCCGAGGTCGGCAGGGTGCATGTTTGGTGAGAGATGCCATGAGCCGGGGACATTTTTGGCCTTCATGAGGCTGATGACCTCGCGGATGGTGAGGGCAGCGGTTTCGGTGGTGAGGTCGGCGTGAACCACGGCGTTGTGGTAATCGAGGGGTGAGCCGCCAATCGTCCATGTGATTTCGGGCGTGTGCTTTTCCTCGCCGCCACCGGCTTTGCCCATCGACAGCAGAAAGCCAGCGGTGTTGGCTTCGATGGCGTGGATCACTGCGGATTCACTGTCGAGGTTTTGGAGATAGTCAACCATAAGGACACTTTCTAAAAATTTGTACGCTTACGCCAATGGCGAGGCATCCCATATCGGACGTTGGTAGTGGAAAATCTCGCGCAGGCGTTTGACATCGACTTCGGGTAAATGGGCTTCAATTAAATCAAAGGTTTCATCCAGCAGTCTAATAACCTGCGCTGCGCCCTGTTCAGGCGGCAGGGTGTAGGCTTGGCGGATGCGGGGGAGCAAGTCAAGCGGTTTGATCGCGAGGCGTGAATCAACTACCTCAAGCCACTTGAAGCCGAAGTAGTAGACGTGGTTGAGGCCGAGCAGCATGTGAAGGATTTTATGATGCACCTGCGTAAACGATTGATACAGCAGCGGCAGGTTTTCGCCGCGATCCAGAAACATCCGCCAGCGCCAGAAATGGTCAATAACAGCATGATTTCGAACAACAGTCAGTGACAATTCACGCGGGTAAGCGGCTGCCTGTGATTGCCAACCCTTAACCAAATCAACGCCGGATAAGGGTCGGGCATCGACAACCCCCGCGATGAGGTTATGGGAAAGTTCACGGGTGGAGTATTCGTGAAGCACATGCTGTAAAGTTTGCGCCATATAAGCGGCTGTGTAATGGCAAACTTCCACCAGCAAACCCGTGCGTGGTTGGCCAGAAGTATCGCGCCCAATCATGAAATCATCACTCCATACCGACTCGCTCTCATCGTAATCGTAGAGATAAATGAGATCGGCATTTGCCTTGCTGACCACATCTTGTCGTTCTCCGAGCGAAGGGGCTTGATGCCAGAACACGCCGAGTTCAACATCCGAGCAGCGGTCGGCGTGACCACGCGCGGTTGAGCCGCCGAGAATGACGGCGGCCACATGGGGGTTGCCGGCGTAGAATTTGCCGACCCGTTCTGCAATTTCAGCCCGCCATAGACTTGCCGGGTTCATCATCAGTCCCTTATTTTAAAGGGTCATTATAGCTCAAAAAGGGCATTTTCAAGAGGGTGTTGTCGATTAGGACAGCAAGTTTAGGATTTTCGAGTACCATGAGGCGGACAGCCTGTCTGCTGTCCCTACTATCGTGGTGATGGTTGTGGAATATGAGGGGCGCACAGCCGTGCGCCCCTACAAAGAAATGTATGTTCGGTTACTACAGGCGTTCGTCGATGGGCGAGTAGTCGATGTCGTAGCCGAAGTAGCGCGGCCCGACGACTTCCAGCGCCTTAGGCGTGCGCCAGTGGTGGTGAGCCGGCATCGCCAGCACCATAACGCGGAAGCCGTAGCGGAGCTGCTCGGTGGTCAGCGGTTCGCCCGTATCTTCCTCGACCATCGTAATGAGGTCGGGGACGCTGGCGATAATCGTACCATTCTTCTCGGCCATCAAGTTCTCGTTCTGGAACTGGATACGCATGGTGCTGCCCGCGTCCTCGCCGATGCCTTCCAGCAGCGCCTCGCCACGCGCGAAACCGGCGACGGTCTTGCGCTGAACATCGGTCAGCTTGCCGTGGAAGATCACGTAACCTTTGGTGACATCCTTAAGCGCCCGAATGACATCCACGTGGGCGGCACGGGCTTCGCGGATGGTTCGACCAATCGTTTCAGCGAAGCTCATTGTGCCGTGAACGGCGGCTTCCTTCTGCTGCTTGCCGGAAGCGGGATACGCACCGATGATGGTGGTCGCACCCATATTGACGGCAATCCCACGAGCGAAGGTTTCCATCCAGCGGTTGTCGATGGTCGAGAGGACGACACTGTTGCCCTTCTCATCGGCCATCGTGAAGGGGTGGGCGGTGATGCCGAACAGGCTTTGCGTCACCATCTGGATTTCGGGGAAGGCGCGACCCATGCCGTCAAGATCAACCAACGGCAAGCGCATCTTCGCGGCGAGCGCAATTGGAATGGTGGAGTTGATACCACCGGCTTCAATTGAGTAGATGTACTTAATCGGCTTACCGACATAGCTTTGTACGGCGTTGAAGGCGGAAACCGCTTCCGTACCACCGGGCATCTTCTCGACCATCACGGTCGGCGCACCCATCATGGCAATCGCCACCGACATATCGTCGTCGCCCATTTCATCGACGGACACGAGTTCGACCGGCCCGTTTTGACGGATGGCCTCCGCCGCCATCAGCTTGCCGATGTAGGGGTCGCCACCGCCACCCGTACCCAGCACTGCCGCGCCCAACGCAATATCCTCTATATTTTGCACATCGATCATTCTTCTCATGATCTGATTTTCTCCACAGTCTGGTTATTCAATCCCCTGTCCGGGGGTCTTGGGCAACGGCTGAAAAACAACTTCAGGGTAGCCGAAGGCGGCTGGCCCCACGACCTTTAAGGCTGGCTCGGTGCGGAACTTATCGGTGCAGGGGATGGCGAGGATGTTAACCCGCAGCCCGTAGCGCAGTTGCTCGGTGGTGATCGGTTCGCCAGTGTCGCTTTCCATCATACAAATGAGGTCAGGGACGCTGGCGACGACTTCATCACGGGTGTCGCGGTCGCCTTTCCACGCCACCAAGTTCTCGTTCTGGAAGGCGATATGCATGAACTCGCCCCGGAAATCGCCCAGCCCTTCGACCAACATCGAGCCACGCGCGAAACCGGCGACGGTGCGCCGCTGCACGTCGATCAACTTACCGGCGAAGATTTCCTTGCCGCCCGTAACCTTCAACACGGCATCGACAAACGGTGATTTCCGCGCACGAGCATTCAGCACGGCGTTACCAATATCACGCGCTAAGGTCAGCGTACGCGGGACGGAATGCGCCTTGACTTCCGCGCCGGACATGGCCGGCCCCGCAATCAAAGAGGTGCAGCCCATTTGAACGCACAGATCACGCGCGAACTTTTCGAAGGCGTGGGCGGTAATCATCGTGCCAAATACAATGCAGTTCCCTTTTTCGTCAACCATCGCTGACGGGGAACAGTCAACACCGTTGATAAACAGGGTACTCATCTGCATTTCGGGGAAGGCACGACCCATCGCATCACCATCAATCACCGGCTTACCGGTGACGGCACCCGCTTCCAACGGTGCCATTGAGTTCGAGCCGCCCACTTCGGCGCAGCCAATCGCGTCAATGGTTTTGCCGATATAGGCTTCGAGCGCGGCAATCACATGCTGCGATTCTAAACCGTTCGGGAGCTTTTCTACGCCGACGGTGGGCGCACCCATCCAGCCGACTTCGCATACGGCAGCATCATCCGCTAATTCTTCCAACTGGATGATCTGGACGTTATGCCCCTGCCGGAGTACCTGCTTCATCCGCAGGCCACCCAAATAGGGGTTGCCGCCGCCGCCTGTGCCGAGGATACCGGCACCCATCGCAATCGCGTCTACATCTGCTTCAGTGACATTCCACATAGCTTATTCCACCGCCAACGTACCAACAGCCTTGACGCGGATGCGGGTTGCGCTCCCCGGCAAGTAGGCCAACGGCACTTCTTCGACATCGACAATTTCGATGCTGTCAGCAACCGCACCGCCATCCAGAACGCGCTGTTGGGCTTCGTCCTTCGCCTGCTGGATCGCCTTATCACGTGGGAGGGCTTCGAGGCTGAAGATGCGGTCAACTTCGCCACCAACCTGTGCAATCGCCGCGCCGATGGCGTTGGCGACCGAGGCGTGTTCGGGGCGATGGAGATCGGAGACACCGTTCAGCTTGTCACCGATGAGGATGATGCCACCACCGACGAGGATGACCGGAACCGCACCGGCGGCGGTCTTCATACGGTCAACGCTGACTTCGACCATCTCCCACATACGCTGGAGGCTGGCATCAACCAGCGACTTGCTGAGGTGGGCAACCTTGCTCTTATCGCCGATGTCGGCCATACCCGCCGCGACCGCAACATCAGTGGTGGTCAGGTCATTACCGCCGAAGACAAGGGCGCGGGTGGTGATTTCATAGCCGACGCTTTGCGGGCCAACTTGTAGGGGTTCGGGCTTCACATGGCTGCCGCCACCGAGGCCGAAGGACAGCACATCGGGCATACGGAAGTTGGTACGCACGCCGCCGATGCGAACGGCGACGGAAGCCTCACGCGGGAAGCCCTGATTGAGGACACCCACGTCGGAGGTGGTACCGCCAATATCGACGACGACCGCATCCTTGAGGCCGGAGAGGAAGGCCGCGCCGCGCATACTATTGGTCGGGCCGGAGGCGAAGGTCAGCACCGGATATTTTTCCACGAAGTCGGCGCTCATCAATGTGCCGTCGTTCTGGCTGATATAGAACGGCGCGGTGATGCCGAGGCTGGAGAGCGCATTACGGAAGGACTGGACAATGTTGACTGCCAGCACCGCGAGACAGGCATTCATCGCAGCGGCGTTTTCGCGTTCGAGGATGCCGATTCGCCCGATTTCGTGCGAAAGGCTAATTTTCGCGTCTGGAATGACCGACTGCACGATTTCAGCCGCCTGCTTTTCTTGGTCAGGATTCACGGGTGAGAACACCGATGAAATGGCGACGGAGGTGATGCCCGCGTCCTGTATTTTCTTGGCGACATCCTTGATTTCATCAGGGCGCAGCGCCGAAATAGGGCGACCGTCGAACTCGTAACCACCGTGTACCAAGTGATACACACCACCCATCGCCTCGCGCAGGTCATCCGGCCAATCGACAAAGGGTGGCAGCGCGGCGGTGGCAGGCAGGCCGATACGCAGCACAGCGGTTTTCGCGAGTGATTTACGCTCGACAACGGCGTTGGTGAAGTGCGTCGTCCCCAACATGACGGCACTAATCGCGCTAGGAGAAATTTGGGTTTGAGCGAGCAAAGCGGTCAATACATTGGTGATACCACTGCTCACATCGCGTGTCGTGGGCGACTTTGCCCACCCCAGTACCTTACGTCCATCCATCAATACAGCGTCAGTGTTCGTTCCACCGACATCAATGCCAATACGCATACATCCTCCAATAGCGTTGATGATTTGACCAGAAATTTGGGTCGAAGTTTGTCTAACCTAACAAATTCATTTTTGGGGAATCAGGATGATTATAGTAAGCCTGTAATGAAACGCAAATTCTCGTTATGTGGATTTGTTGCTGGGCTGTAACTGAGGTGTTACATTTACACCCGTTGCGGCTTTGGCTACATTCGATCAACCAAAATGGATGCACAAAAAGGGATAACTGGATATGGCAAAACAATCTCTCGACCCAATCAATAAAATTGTCGCTGAATTTCAAGCGGGGCGGATCAACCGTCGTGACTTCCTGCGTCTGTTGGGCGGCTTATCGGCCGGTGCAGCGTTCGCTTCGGTACCGGCAGTTGCTGCCCGCGCCCCGCGTATGAACGTGGCCCCGGCTGCCGCAGCACAACCCACGCCGCAACTCATGATCTACGGCGGCGCACAAGATATTGCATCACTTGACCCCTTTGACCGTACTGATTATTCGATCAGCGCAATCATGCGCCAAGTTTATGACCGCCTGTTCCGGTTCGAGGGCGGCTGGCCGCAGCCTGTCGAACCCGGTTTGGCACAAACGTGGAGCGCATCCGAAGACGCGAGCGAATGGACATTCGAGATTACTGACGCAGCCGTTTTCCATGACGGCACTCCGCTGACCGCCGACGACGTGGTGTTCTCATACCAGCAAACACTGAAGGCGCAGAAACAGCGCTCCAGCCTGCTGGCGGGCTTCCTCGCGCCGGAAGGGATTGTGGCGAAGGACAGCAAGACGGTTGTGATGACCCTGACGACCCCTTACGGCAGTTTCGACCGTTTGCTGGCGTTCCTTGAGCAGCCGATTGTCAATAAGGCATTGGCGCTGGCGAACGAAGTCGATGGCGACGGTGGCGCAGCTTACCTGATCGACAAAGATGCCGGCAGCGGCCCGTTCAAGGTGACGAACTGGCAAGTGGGTTCCAGCTATGAACTGGAAGCGGTCGAAGATTACTGGCAAGGCTGGCCGGGTGAAAGCCACCTTTCGGGTGTGGTGTGGCGCAAGACCGAGGACGTTGGCACGCGCAAGACCGGTTTGCTCGCTGGCGACTTCGATGTCGCGGATACAATTTCGGCCACCGACATCGCCGAAATTGATGCCAATGCTACGACCTTCACCAATGTGGATTACGGCTTGCTCGGCGGCTACTTGAAGTACAACACCCAGAGCGGCCCGACGGCGGATGTGAACTTTCGCAAGTTCCTCGCTTACAGCTTCGACAAGCAGGCGTTCTCGGATTCACAAAGCGGATATGTCAAGCTGATGACCGGCCCGCTGCCCGAAGGTGTCCCCGGTTATGACGCGGCACTGGATCCGCAGTACAGCTATGACCCCGTGAAGGCCAAGGAACACCTCGATATGACCGAGTACAAGGACGGTGGTATCGCGCTGGACTTCGTTTATGTCAGCGGGTTGGACTTTGAAGAAGCGGGCGGGTTGATCCTGCTGGCGGAACTACAAAAGTACAACATCACCCTCAATTTGGTTCCCAAAAACTGGCCTGATATTGTTGGCGCGTGTACAGCACCCGAAACTGGCCCCGCTATTGCCTTCATCTTTGACCAGTTCCCGCCGCTTGGCGATACATGGTTGATCGAGAAGTATTCGAGCAAGAGTTGGGATCGTCCGACCGGTGGCAGCTTCCAAGCCTGCTCGTTCTACAAGAACGAAGAAGTGGATGCCAAGCTGGATACCCTGCGCGTCACGGTTGATCCCGACGAAGCAGCCAAGATCGTGGCTGAAGTTCAGACGCAGATTTCGGAAGATGCGCCAGACCTGCCGCTGTATGTCTCACCAAACATCGTCGGCTTCAACAAGCGTGTCAAGGGCTTCGTGTATGCCGGTGACATCTCGGTCGACTTCTGGCGTTTGTGGATTGATGACGCGACCTAATTTCTCCTGTTAGCTGCACCGTAAATACAGGGACACGGCACTACCGTGTCCCTATCGTTGATTCTTCCGAGGTTATGGCGGTATGCTGCGTTTTCTCGCCCGTCGTCTGCTGATTATTCCGGTTATCCTTATAGGGCTTTCGCTCACCACGTTTATCGTCTCGCGCTTAGTCCCCGGCGATCCGGTTAAACTGGCGGCAGGGCCACAGGCGCGCCCCGAACAGATCCAAAAGTTGGCTGAAGAATTCGGCATGGATAAACCGCTCGCCGAACAATACCTGACGTACATGGGTGGTTTGTTTCAAGGCAACTGGGGTTATTCGATCAGCACCAAACGGGCGGTTGGGCCGGACTTACTGACGTACTTCACCGCGACGCTTGAACTCACGCTGGTCTCAACCCTGCTCGGCTTGGTCATCGGCATTCCGCTGGCGATTGTTTCCGCCCGCTGGCGTGACCGCTGGCCTGACCATTTCTCGCGCTTCATCTCGATTGGCGCGGTGAGTATCCCTGTATTCTGGATTGCAATCGTCCTCCAGATTATCCTCGCGCAGAATTTACGCCTGCTGCCGGTTGGTGGTCGCTTTGACCCCCGCGCGGGCTTCCCGGATACATTCACCGGAATGCTGCTGCTGGATACCGCAGTCTCCGGGAACTGGCAGGCGTTCGGTATCGCGCTGCGCTATATGATCTTGCCCGCCTTCTGCCAATCGCTGCTGGTGATCGCGGTCGTCACCCGCCAACTGCGCGGGGACATGCTCGACATTGTGAAGAAAGATTTCGTGTTGGTGGCACGCGCTAACGGCATCCCCGAACGCACCATCTGGACACGTTACCTCATGAAGAACGCCCTGATCGCTACCGTGTCGATGCTCGGTTTCCTCATCGGCTTTGAACTGGGAGGGTCGGTACTGATCGAATATGTACTCGATTGGCCGGGTATCGGGCAGTACGCGCTGAAAGCCGCCCTGCTCCTCGACTTCCAACCGATTATGGGGGCGACCTTATTCATCGGCTGCGTGGTCGTCATCATTAACCTGATTACCGACCTACTCTATCGCGTGATTGACCCGCGCATCGGGTTTAATTAGGATCATCTGACCTCATGACCCCTCAAAAGATCATTATTGACACCGACCCCGGTATCGACGACGCGATGGCGATTTTCTTCGCCCTCAATTCGCCGGAACTGGAACTGATTGGCCTGACAACCATTTTTGGGAACGGGTTTACCGACCTAACGACCACCAACGCGCTGCGCCTGCTGGAAATTGCCGAGCGACCGGACATTCCGGTGGCGGTGGGCGCTGCACAACCGGTTGCTGACCGCTTTGACGAACCGGGGTCGGTCGTCCACGGTGACGACGGGCAAGGTAACGTACACTTGCCGCCGCCTACGGCCAAACCGGTTGACCAAAACGCCGCAGCCTTCATCATCGAACAGGTAATGCGTGCGCCGAGGGAAGTCACACTCGTACCCATCGGCCCGCTGACGAATATCGCGCTGGCGCTGCACCTCGAACCACGCATCGCGACCGCCGTGCGTGAGGTGGTGATTATGGGTGGGAACGCGCTCGTGCCGGGGAACATCACCCCCGCCGCAGAAGCCAACATCTTCCACGACCCCGAAGCGGCTGATACCGTGTTCGGCACAAGCTGGCCGGTAACGATGGTTGGCCTCGATGTGACCCAGAAAACGGTGATGTCGAGCGAGCAGTTGGGCAAACTGGCACAGTCGACAACCGCGACCGCCCAGCACCTGAGCGCGATTATCCCCTTCTACCAAGACTTCACCTTGAAGGCGAATAAGTTTCACGGTATCTACCTGCACGACCCGACCACGCTGGCCTATCTGGTGGCGAAGGATGCCTTCCAAACCCTACAGCGACCGGTGCGCGTCGAGACGCAGGGTTTCAGCCGTGGCAAGACGTGGATCGCCAACGACCAAACGAATAAGTGGAGTACGGCGTGGCAGAATCGCCCACCGGTCAACGTGTGCATCGGGGTAAACGGCCCGCAAATTTCCGACCTGATTCTTGAACGACTGATGTAGAACGGTAACTGTCTATGACAACCTTGTCCTCTCCGCAGCCGCAGAATTTCTTCGCCCGCTGGCGCGCCGAACACGCCAGCCAGATCACCGATTTCCGGCGCGGGCTGTACCGCTTTAGCCGCAACCGCCTGTCGGTCATCGGCCTCAGCATCGTGATTCTGCTGCTGATCGTCGCCGTGACCGCGCCGCTGTGGGTTCCGTACCCGCAGGACGTGACCGGCAGCGTGAACATGGCGGAACGCCTCAAAGCGCCGAGCGCCGAGCATTGGTTCGGCACGGACGACGCAGGGCGTGACGTGTTCTCGCGGACGATTATGGCGACCCGCATCTCGTTCCAAGTGGGCGTGATTATTCTCGTGGTTGCCATCAGCATCGGTGTGGTACTGGGGGCGATTGCCGGTTACTACGGCGGCTGGGTGAACACGGTGATTATGCGCTTCACCGATATTATGCTGACCTTCCCCGGCATCTTCCTCGCGCTGGCGGTTTCGGCGGCGCTGGGACGCGGGGTGTTGAACGCGACGTTGGCGCTTTCGATTACATGGTGGCCGGGTTACTGCCGCTTGGTCGAGGCACAAATGCTCAAGATGCGTGAGGAGGATTTCGTGGCGGGGGCGCGGGCAATTGGTGCAAGCAACAGCCGCATCATCTTCCGGCACATCCTGCCGAACCTGCTGACGGCGATTATCGTGAAAGCCTCGATGGATTTTGGCTTCGCGGTACTGAGCTTGGCCTCGCTGGGTTTCATCGGCGTGGGCGTGCTGCCGCCGGAACCGGATTGGGGGTCGATGATTTCAGCAGGACGGCGCTTCATCCCCGCGAGTTGGTGGTACTCAACCTTCCCCGGCTTATTCATGTTCGTGACCGTGTTGGCCTTCAACCTGCTGGGTGACGGCCTGCGCGACCTGCTCGACCCGAACGCGACGGTGCGCTAACGATGGCAACATCCTCATCCCAGCCACTCGTCGAAATACGCGATCTTTACGCCGAAATGGTAACCTTTGATGGTGTGTCGAAGGTGCTGAACGGCGTGAACCTGACCATCAACAAAGGGGATTTACTCGGCTTAGTGGGTGAAACCGGCTGTGGTAAGTCTGTCACCGCCATGACCATCCCGCGCCTCGTGCCGCAGCCGCCCGCCCGTTATACGCGCGGCGAGGTGCTGTTCCGGGGCGAGAACGTCCTTAACAAGCAGGGCGACACACTGCGCGAGATGCGGGCGCAGCATATCGGCATCGTCTTTCAAGACCCGATGACCGGCCTCAACCCCGTGTTCACGGTCGAGCAGCAGATGGTGGATGCCATCCTCAGCCGCCAGAATGCCCTCTCAGCGACCGGCTTCTTTCGCGGGTGGATGCCCTCCAACCGCCAAGTCCGCAAACAGGCGCAGGAACGGGCGATCCAACTGCTGCGGCGGGTGGGCATCCCCGAACCGGAGAAGCGCATTCACGCCTACCCGCATGAGTACAGCGGCGGGATGCGCCAGCGGGTGCTGATCGCGATGGCGATTTCCGGCAGACCGGAACTCCTGATCGCCGACGAGCCAACAACCGCGCTGGATGTGTCGGTACAGGCGCAAATCCTGCGGCTGATCGCGGAACTGGTGCGCGAAATCGGGCTGACGGTGTTACTGATTACCCACAACATCGGCGTGGTGGCGCAGTTGTGCAACCGAATCGCGGTGATGTACGCCGGGAACGTGGTGGAGTCCGGCTTAACGGCGGATGTGCTGCGTTCACCCAAGCACCCCTATACGCAGGGGTTGCTCAAAGCCATTCCCGACGAGAGTATTGAGCGCGGTGAACTGGTGGGTGTGGCGGGTTCCGTGCCGAGCTTGCTGAACCCGCCGCCGGGGTGCCGTTTCGCGCCGCGCTGCGCCCACGCCCGCGAGAAATGCACCACTGCTTTCCCACCTGCTCGCACGGTCGAAGCGGGGCATGATGTGTCCTGCGTGTTATATGAATGAGGCCGCGTAACCCATGACACTCGAACTTCGTAATCTCACAAAAGTCTTTGGTGGCGGCGGTAAGCGGGTCGTCCGTGCGGTGGATGATGTGTCGTTTACTATTCCCGAAGGCGCGACGTTTGGTTTGCTCGGCGAGTCGGGGTCGGGTAAAAGTACGCTGGCGCGGATGATCCCACGCTTGATCGAACCGACATCCGGCGAAGTGATCTTTCACGGCAAGTCGCTCACGCGGCTGCCGGAACGGGATATGCGCGGCGTACGTGAACAAATCCAGATGGTGTTCCAGAACCCATTTTCCTCGCTCAACCCGCGCATGACCGTGCGTGAACTGATCGGTGAGCCGCTGCTCGTCCACAAACGGGCATCCGGCGCGGCGCTGGATAACCAAGTGCGCGACATGATGAAGCTGGTCGGCCTCAACCCCGAACACACCCACCGCTTCCCGCATGAGTTCAGCGGTGGGCAGCGCCAGCGCATCGGCATCGCGCGGGCGATCATCCTCCAGCCGAAGGTGCTGATCCTCGATGAGCCGACTTCGGCGCTGGATGTGTCGGTACAGGCGCAGGTGCTGAACCTGCTGATCGACCTTCAACGTACACTCAAGCTGACCTACCTGCTGATTACCCACGACCTGACGGTGGTGCGCTATATGTGCGACGAGGTGGCGCTGATGTACCTCGGCAAGATTGTGGAACAAGGTACAGTCGAGCAAATCTTCAAAGCACCCAAGCACCCGTATACCCAAGCGCTGCTGCACGACATCCCTTCGATTGACCCCAGCCAGCGCATGTTGGAACAGGTCAGCCTCGAAGCCGACATCGTGAGCGCACCGTGGTCAGGGCGCGGCTGCCGCTTCTCGCCGCGCTGCCCCGCCGCGCAGGTGGGCGAGTGCCGGACGGTCGAGCCGCCATTGGTCACGGTCGGCGACGGTCAGATCGCGGCCTGCCATCTGGTGCAGACGGTGTTAACGTAGTCGTTAGTCGATAGTCAGCAGCGAGTGTGGATGGGGAGCGCGGACAGCCTGTCTGCTGTCCCTACGCCATTGGTTGATTGTCTATCGGCACAGAATTTTATCACTTACCCTGTAACCACTACCTGATGATTTTATATTCAGAACGTAAGAAACAGCCAATGAAGCGAATATTAATATCGACATTTGCACTTATTGTAGTGTTACTCATCACGATCTTTTTTGTTGGCACAAATCCCTCAGCTTCACTTACCCAAGACCAAGTGAAAGAGACGTTAAAGGGGTACATCCAAACCGGTTACTTACAAGCGACAGGTCAAGATACAGATATTGAGTATGAGATCACAGCAATCTATAAACCGACTGAGACATATCTAGCTGGAGATACTTGGTGCATTCATATTACTCCCCCGCAGCCTATGAAAAAGGGAAATGTTTATATGGCTCATTTTGTAATTAGCTTTTCAGACCCACGATGGACTGCGTTAGGATTTGAGGAAAGTAACAAAAATCAATGGACTGAAATTGGCTGCAAAGATTGGTAATTCCACCCTTAGTCGCAAGCGATCTGAGTTAAAAATCAGCAACATGGAAGTACCGATGTGTGCGCCCCTACCAAATAAAACGGGAGGGTTTGCACCCTCCCGCCGTTAGAACTCACTTAACGAGGTGACTTAGCCGTTGCTGCCGAAGGCGTTACGCAAGCCTTCCGCGCCCAGTTCGAGTGCCTGCTTGGCCTCATCCACCACGCCCTGCATCCCGAAGAACTCGTGGGTCACCCCTTCGTAGTTCTGCAGCACGACCGAGACACCGGCTTCCGTGAGCTTGTTGGCGTAGTCCTCGCCATCGCTCCGCAGCGGGTCAATCTGGGCGGTGATGATGGTCGCCGGAGGCAAACCGCTCACATCTTCCGCCAGCAGCGGCGACACATACGGGTTGCTGCGGTCGGCTTCATTCGGGACGTAATGTCCCGCGAACCACTGCATCATGGCCTTGTTCAGCGGCACGGCATCGGCGTTTTCCTGATACGAGGGCGTATCAAAGTTGGTCAGTTGGGTTACGGGGTAGACCAGCAGTTGGTAGATGGGCATCATCCCTCCGCGATCTTTCGCCATCAGCGAGACGACGGTCGCCATGTTACCGCCCGCGCTTTCACCCGCGACCGCTACCCGTGCCGTATCCCCGTTGAACTCGGTGGCGTTCGCCATCACCCACTGGGTCGCGGCGTAAGCATCCTCAACCGGAGTCGGGAACGGGTTTTCCGGTGATTGGCGGTAAGCAACTGAGACGACAATCGCCTGTGCCGCGTTGGTCAGCGCCCGCGCCGACGCATCATACGTGTTCAGGTTGGCGATCACCCAACCGCCCCCGTGAAAGTAAACCACCACGGGGAACGGGCCATCGCCAGCGGGGGTATAAATCCGCACCACGATCTCGGCACCATCCGCGCCGGGGATGACGCGATGGGTGACATCGCCCACCGCTTCGGGGATGTAGCCTGTCCCCTGACTCGCCAGCAGCGCGACCACTGCATCCGCCGGTGACGGCAGCTCGCGGGCAACGTGCGGCGGCACTTCGGCGATGGGCGGGTTTTCAAACATCGCAAGCTGATCCAGTACCGCCTGCATCTGCGGGGTTGGGGTGCCGGGTGCTGTCTGGGCGCTCACCGCCGCGCCTTGCAGACCCAGAACGGCTACAGCGACAAGCGCATGTAAAACACCGAAGTGGCTAAAAATTCTTTTTAATGTGCTTACCATGATGACGCTCTCCTATTGGAATTAAACCTCCTTTCCACCATAGAGGTTATCGGCACGTCAAAACAGTCTCATCAGGTTAAGATTGGCTAGCACGAAAGGATATGTTTTGGCTAGGCAGTTATGAGTAATCGTCCGGTGTTTGGTCTTAGCTGCCGCCTGCGTTTGTGATACAAGCGGCTCATAACGATGACTGGTTATAGCTGGAAGTAGTGGCCTGCGTTAAGGTCGATGAGGAAGGTTGAGCCGGTTGGTTTCCAATCAAAGCGCTGCTAAGTCAGGGCGCTGGCGACGGGAACGCGCTTTACGCTCCTGCTGCCAGCGGTATAAGGCAAATACATTTCACCACAGAGAACACAGAGATTTTTTGTAGGGGTTTGCTGGCAGCAAACCCTAAAAGAAACCGAACCGTAGAGACCAAGGAAATTGGAACATGATTGATCCGCTTCCAAATGAAGGTCATCTGAAATTACTAGCACAGCGAGCGCTATTAGGTGCAATCAGTAAATCAGCACTAGGGATATGCATAGATATTCAGGATGAGCGTCTAATCTTAACGGCGTTTGTAGAAGGCCAAGCTTCCGAAGAGGAAAAGGAAGCGCTGCAAGACGCATTAAGTGAAATCTATGGTGATCTCTACCCTCAGGTGAACTTTGACGAACTTCGGATGGTTGAACAGGCATCAAGCCCACTGAGTTCGAATGGAATATGGGTTTTTCTACGCATGGGCATCGATGTGAAAAATAACTAAGCACAATTGGTTGAGATTGTAGATGTTAAAGCAGCAAGCACACATATTGATTATCGAAGATGATCCGGCGGTCGCGCGGGGTATACAGGATGGCTTACAGCGCGAAACCTACCGTGTCGAGTGGAAGGCCAACGGGCGCGACGGCGTGGACTATGCCCAGCGCCAGAAACCGCATCTGGTCATCCTCGACGTGCGCCTGCCAGATGGCACTGGCTTCGACTTCTGCCGCCAGATGCGCCAGCTCGGTTTGCGCCAGCCGATCATCATCCTGACGGTCAACCAAGACGAAACCGATAAGGTGCTGGGATTGGAGATGGGCACGGATGTCGCACTCACGGGCTACGACGACACACCGGTCGCCGAACGGGTTGCCCTGACCTCCGTCAGCCAGCCAATCGCGCTGATCGCCAGCAAGATCATCGACCTGCTGCTGGCCGAGTCCAACCACCAGCGGCTGCCCGACTCGCAAATTGTGCTGGAGCCGAGCTTGGTCGTCCGCAAGCGGTAACCGCTATTTCACTCGCCTCGGTGCGCGTGTTTCTTAATTCTTCCCGGCTTGATTGAAACTCAATGCAGTCTTGTTCTGTGCTGCGGTTATACTAATTACTAGCGACAGCATATGGACGATAGCGATATGACCGAGAACCCCATCTCGCATGACAACATCTTGAAAGGTTTGGATTGGGACAACCCCGAACGGCGATTGGAGATCGAGCAGGAACGCCTGCGCCAGCGCGCCCGCCAATATGCGGTTGCCACCAACAGCGACACCGACGCGGCTGAACAGGGCGAAACCCTGCTGACCTTCAACCTCGGCACGGAGCGCTACGGCATCGACGTGATGCTGGTGCGCGGGGTGCGGTCGGAACAGAAGATCACACCGGTTCCGGGTGTGCCGGGCTTTTACCGGGGGGTCATCAACGTGCGCGGACAAATCGTGACGGTGCTTGACCTGCGCTACCTGTTAAGTGTCGGCAGTCCTGAAATACACACGCCGCCAACCGAGGTGATAATTACACAGGCCAACGGTTTACGGCTGGGCTTGCTGGCGCATAAGGTCAACGGGGTGGAAAACATCCCGCACAGCGCCATTAACCCGATTGAGCATTTACCCTACTCGCAGGGTATAACGACCGAGCGCTTAATTGTGCTGAATTTACAACGTTTATTTGAAGACCCGCGTTTAATGGTGGGAGTGAGCGAAGCATAATGAATGAAACTCTAACATCAAACCGTAACCTGATGCTGAACCGTGCGGTACTTTCCGCGACGCATATGATGTCGTGGGCGATGGGCATCACTACCGGCTTGGCAGTCGCGCTGTTCGGCTTTAGCGCCGATATGGATACCGGATGGGTAATCGGTTGGGCAATCCTCGCGTTCCTCGCCAGTTGGCTCACCGGCAGCCTTATTCACTTCGTCACCCGCCCGTCGATTGACCGCGTACTTGACCAGTACGTGCAGTCCTTAGATATGGTGGTGCTGGGTGATTGGCGGCAGCGTTTGGATATTGCCAACCTGTCCATCACCAACGATGAGGAACGAATGCTTAAGCGGCTGGGCGAGGCCGTCAACCGTGTCCTTGACCGGCTGCAAGGCATCGTGACCGAGATTAACCAAGCCGTCGGGCAGGTTGAATCGGACACCCGAGAAATCCTTGCGGCGATGACCCGCCAAATTTCGATGGCGAATGAACAGGATGCCGTCGTGACGGAAACCACCGCGACTGTAAACGAAGTCCGCGCGACCGTGACCGAAACGGCGGAACGGGCGCAAAGCGTGGCGGAAACCGCGCAAATCTCGGTCGATATTTCGCGCACCGGAACCGAGTCGGTAACACAAACGGTACTCGGCATGGAAGTCATTCGCCACCGTGTAGAGGACATCGCCGATAACATCCTCGTCCTCTCGGAAAACACGCAGCAAATCGGTGAGATTATCGCCACCGTCAACAGCCTCGCTGACCAATCGCGGATGCTGGCGCTGAACGCCTCGGTGGAGGCCGCCCGCGCGGGTGAGGAAGGCAAGGGCTTTGCGGTGGTGGCGCTGGAAGTGCGTAACCTCGCTGACCAGAACCGCGAGGCGACGGTACAGGTGCGCGAAATCCTCGGTGAAATTCAACGCGCCACCAACGCCGCCGTGATGGTGACGGAGGAAGGCAGCAAGGGTGTGGATCAGGGGCAAACGCTGGTGAATAAAGCCGGTGACTCCATCCGCGACCTAAGCCACGCCATCGAGGAAGCCGCGCTCGCCGCCATGCAGATCGCCGCCAGCACGCGCCAGCAAACCATCGGCATGGATCAACTGACGCAGGCGATGCGGACGATCAAGAAAGCGACGAGCGAAACGCTCAACACCACCCTGCAAGTGAAGGCCAGCGTGCAAAACCTGCGGGATGCTTCCAACCGCATCAACATGGTCCTCAGTGGGCTAAAGCTGTAATGCAAAACGAACCGCCAAGTCGCCAAGAACGCCAAGATTTTTGGAACAGAGAACGATGCAATTGAACCGCAGAGAGATTTGATGTAGGGGTTTGCCGCTGGCAAACCCTATAGAGAATGATTAGCCAATGACCGACCCACAAGATAACGAACTGCTGAATATATTCTGGGTGGAGGTGGGGGACTATCTCCAAAGCCTGAACAGCCTGCTCCTGCAAACCGAGGCAGCAGCACAGGCCAACCCCGAAGCGGTGCGCGAGATGAACCGCTACGCCCACAGCATGAAGGGCGCGGCACGGGCGGTCGGCATCGGCGTGATCGAATCCCTCTCGCACTACATGGAAGATATTTTCGGCGCGGCGCTGAAGAACAAGCTCGAACTCACCCCTACCGTATGCGACCTGCTCTACGATACACTCGACCTCATCCAGAATGTGATGAACGGAGGCGAGAACAACGCCGACTCGCTGGCGAATGTCATCTCGCGGCTGGAGCAAACCGTCGCCACCGACGCGGCTACCACGACCGATACCCACGCGATTGAAGTGACGCTCGATACGGATGTGGTCGAAACACCGATTGTCACCGAGACGCAGTTGCTATCTACACCTGTGCAGTCACCCGCGCCCCGCACGATGCCGCCACCCACCGCCACCGACGACCAGATGACCGTCGTCATGCCGGTATCCGAGGAAAGTGTGCGCGTGCCTGTCTCGCGCATGGACAGGCTGATGGGCGAAGTCAGCGAACTGCTGGTGGCACGGATGCACAGCGAAGAACGGGCGAAAGAGTTCGCGCGTCTGCAAAAGCTCAACCAACGCTGGCAGCGGGAATGGCGCAGCGTCCGCACGGCCTACATCCGCTTGGCACGGCGGATGCAGCACGAACAGGGCGAGATGTGGGAAGAAGTCATTACCCTGTTCCACTTCCTCGAAGAGAACCAGCGCTACCTGCAAGAGAGCCAGCGCCAGCTTGCCCACCTCTCCCGCGAGCTGACGCAGTACAACGCCCAACTGACGATGCTCACCGAGCAGTTGCAAGACGACATCAGTGGGATGCGCCTCGTGCCGTTCGACACGCTGGTCAACAGCTTTCAGCGCCTCATCCGCGACCTCGCCCGTGACACCATCAAGGAAGTCCACTTGTCGGTCGAAGGTGGCGCGGTCGAGATGGATAAAACCGCGCTGGATGCCCTCAAAGAGCCGATCATGCACCTGCTGCGGAACGCGGTTGACCACGGCATCGAAACACCCGGCGAACGCGAACGGTCTGGCAAGCTGCCCATCGGCACGGTGCAAATCGCGGTCGAGCAGCGCGGCAAGGAAATCCTCATCCGCATCAGCGACGACGGTCATGGGATTGATGCCAGCCGCATCATCCGCAAGGCCGAGCAGTTGGGGTTAATCAGCCCGCAGGTGGCGGCTGACCTCACGCCTGAAGATGCTTATAACCTGATCTTCCACCCCGGCCTCAGTACCGCGCAGGAACTCACGTCGATCAGCGGGCGCGGCATGGGTATGGACATCGTGCGTATCCGCGTCGAGGGTTTGCGTGGGCGCGTGACCATCCAGAGTGTGCTGGGGCGCGGCACGACCTTTACCCTGCGCCTTCCGGTATCGCTCACCCGCCTGAGCTGCATCTTGCTCCGCGCCGGTGGGCAGGATTTCGCCGTGCCGTCCGTCAGCGTGTGGCGGATGCTCAAGCTGCGCCGCGACCAATGGTTCACGGCGGAAGGTCGCGATATGGTCATAATCGAGGAACGTCCGATTCCGGTGATCTCACTGGCGGGTGTTCTAGGCAATCCAGTTGAGGCCGAACCCGAAGAAATCCCGCTGATGGTGCTGGCCTCCGGTGACAAAGCCATCGCCTTCCAAGTCGATGACCTCTACAGTGAACAGGAACTCGTGCTCAAGCCGTTGGGGCCGGAAATCACCAATGCGCCGTATATTTCCGGCGGGGCGCTGCTCGGCACGGGCGATGTGATTATCGTCCTCGACCCCAATGACCTCATCCGTGGGGCGAGTGGTCAGCCGCGTATCCCTGTACGCCGCATGGAAACCAAAACCGAGGTGGTCGAAGAAAAGCGCCTGCGGGTGCTGATCGCCGACGACTCGATCACGACCCGAACGCTGGAAAAACACATCCTCGAAACCGCAGGTTACGAAGTGCATGTGGCGGTTGATGGTTTGGAGGCGTGGGAACGGCTGCGCGAACTGCAACCGGACGTGGTGATTAGCGATGTCGAGATGCCGCGCATGACCGGCCTTGAACTGGCGGCACGCATCAAAGGTGACGAGCAAACGCGCCGTATTCCGGTCGTACTGCTCACCTCACTCGGCAAGCCCCAGCAGCAGGAAGCCGGTTTGAAGGCGGGTGCGGATGCCTATCTGGTGAAGTCGCGCTTCGAGCAGGGCGAACTGCTGCGGGTGATTCGGAGTGTGGTGTAATGAGTAGTCGTCAGTTTCAACCATATGGTTATGGGATATGTGCGGTTTATCAATTCCAGCGGACGGCATGTATGCCGTCCCTACAATGTTGCGCGTCGTGTAGGGACGCGATACATCGCGTCCACAGCGACCTCGTGGGGTTGATCACGGCTGTCGATCTGGTGAAGTCGCGCTTCGCGCAGGGCGAATTGCTGCGGGTGATTCGGAGTGTGGCATGACTTTAAACCACGAAGGCACAAAGAATAAATTCCAACTGATAAAGCAGAATTGGTCAAACTATCTGATCAATACGATTGCGATAACTGCTTTAGTCTATGTCTTTTTACTTCTTGCACCTATGTGGTCAGGTGCAAGGGTATATTGGTTATACGTAAATTCCAACCCAAGAACATTTGGCGAGATTATTTGTTTACTACCACCTGTAATTGCTCTGTTTCTACTCGCTTTCTGGTTCATATTCGGCATATGGAGATATAAATCTCCTCACTGGTTACGGCTGATTTTATTGCCACTAATGACTGGCTGCTGTTTAACATATTTTTCAATTGGTTTCTTTATGCCAGCTTTAAGTCCAAGCCAACACTTAGATGAAGTACGTCAAGGAATCAACCTGTACCGAGCGACCCTATGGAATACCGATAATTCTGGTGGAAGCTATAACATTCTTTTTCAGTGTGATCCGCTTGGCATTTTATGTGCCGAAGTTTGCTCGATGTCGATCAATAATTCAAGAACTGTAGCGCAAGAACTTCATCTGTATATCGATGAGGAGACGCAAACCGTAGCAATGATGGATGGCAATACAATACTTTGCCCTACAGGAAATAGTCCCTAATGTCTGAACGTCCACCCATCCGCGTCCTACTCGCTGACGACAGCGCCACCATCCGCGCCTACCTCGCGGGGATTATCGCGGCTGCCCCCGGCTTTACGGTCGTTGGGGAAGCCCGCGACGGCGAGGAAGCCGTACGCATGGTCGAAGAACTCAAGCCGGATGTCGTGTCGATGGATATTCGGATGCCGCGCCTCGACGGGTTGGAAGCCACCCGCCAGATCATGGAGCGCCGCCCCACACCTACCGTCGTTGTCAGCGCACTGGTCGATGAAGATGTTGACCTGTCGTTCAAGGCGATGGAAGCTGGGGCGCTGGCCGTCCTCCGCAAGCCGCCCATGCAGCGTGACCCTGACTACGGCCCTTTACACCGCGAGTTCATTACCACGCTCAAGGCGATGGCAGGCGTGACAGTCGTGCGGCGCTGGCAGAACACCCCACCACCTGACCTCAGCAAACCACGACCGATCACCGCACGGCTAACAGCGGTCGAGAACCCTACACCCGCCAACGGCGAACACACCGACAAGCCCGAACTGGTGGCGATTGGAGCCAGCGCGGGCGGGCCGAGCGCCCTTTCCGGTTTACTCGCAGGGCTGCCGGATGACTTCCCTCTGCCCATCGTCATCGTCCAGCACATGCCGGATGAATTCCTGCCGGGGTTAGCCCGCTGGTTGAGCAAGCACACGCGGCTGCGCGTCAGCATGGCGGAAAGTGGCAGCGCGTTACTGCCTGCCACCGTTTACCTCGCCCCCGGCGGAGCGCACCTCAAAGTCAGCCGGCGCGGGCAGGCACTGGTCGCCAGCAAACTAACGGACGAGGCCAACAGCCGTTACTGCCCTTCGATTGATGTGTTTTTCGCCTCCGTTGCCAGAGTCTGTGGTACAACAAGCATTGGGATCATCCTGACTGGCATGGGCGACGACGGCGCGAAAGGCTTACTCAGCATTCGTGAGGCAGGCGGGCGCACCATCGCCCAAACCGAGGCAAGCTGTACGGTCTTCGGGATGCCGGGGGTAGCACTGGCGGTTGGGGCGGTCGAGCAAAGCCTGAGTCCTGAGGCGATGGCTCGAACCTTAAGGAAATTAACCGAAAATTCATAAAAAACCAATTTTTCATTTGTACTTGCTAAGAAGTGAAATTGCTCGGAATGGCATATAATTAAAGAAAGGGAGAGTGCGGGTGATACATTCGCCTTCAAGGCATAACCGCACGAAGAACTATGGCGCTAGACGTACTACTCATTGAGGATAGCAAAACACAGGCCGCGCAGATCAAAGCCACGCTCGAAAGTTTGGGGCTGGAGGTGCGTGTTGCCTATGATGGTCTCGACGGCATCCGTTCGGTGATGGACAAACATCCCGGCTTAATCGTGTTGGATGTGAAGCTGCCGGGGATGGATGGTTTTCAGGTGTGCCGGCGGTTGAAGCGCTCACCGGATACCGCCGGTATCCCCATCATCATGCTCACCGAACGCGACGAGGCACAGGCCACCATGTCCGGCTTGCAAGCGGGCGCGGATGATTATATCCCGAAGGACATCTTCGCGACCGAACACCTGATGACCACCTTACAAGAAATGGGGCTGTTGGAATAAGCATGACACCACAGAAAAGCCCCTACGCCATGCTCCCACCTGTACTCAACGTGCAGGTTGAAAGCGCGATGGATATCATGATCGCCCGTAACACGGCGCGGCGTGCCTCCTCTCTGCTGGGTTTCGCGCCTGCCCGTCAGGCACAGCTCGCAAGTGTGGCAGCCACCCTCGCCGAGTTGGTCTTGAAAACCGGTTCCGCCCACACCATGAACTTCAATGGCGTGAGCAACGGGGATAAAACCGGCGTGCAACTGTCGATCAAAACGCCGTGGTTAGCCAACGTGGCAGTCAGCAACGTGATGATTGCGCTCCGGTCGAAGTTGGGTGATCTGATCGACGAAATCCTGCTCGAAGGCGACGATGTACCGACCATCGTCACGGTCATGTGGCGCAACGAAACCGAAGCGGCGCACGCCAATGATGGGACATGATGCGGTACGCCTGCCCCTGCTCACCTTCCGGTTGGGTGAGCGGCGCTACGCCCTCCTGATCGAGGATGTGGTCGAGGTGGCGGCGATGGTGGACTTGCTCAAAATCCCTGCCGAGCGTGAGGAATTGCTGGGGTACATCAACCGGCGCGGCAAGGTTTTACCGTTACTGGATTTGCGAACCGTGTTCAAGCAGCCCTTTCAACCGATCACCAGCGCCAGCGTTTTTATCGTGGTGGCGGGGGGCGACCATCACTTCGGGCTGGTGGTGGATGCAGTCGAACAAGTGGAATACGTGGATGCCCTTCAACTCAGTGATTCAATGATTTCTAGCCCTTATCTGCACGGTATTATCAGTCATCAGGACGAAATGATCTCGATTATCGCGCTGCCAGCCTTACTGGCCTTAGCCCAGTAACCCTTTATTCCGGCAGTAGTATTTAGGAAATATACAGATGATGGCAGCACCTCCAGACACCGCTTCTTCCTTCCAAACGTTAAACGGCAGCCCACGCCGGAGCGACCGTATTCTCATCGTGGCGCGGGATAACGAACTCCGCGCGACGTTGATCGACACTTTGGAGTCGGTGGGCGGTTACATGGTCAACCAAGCCCGCAGCTTTGAAGAAGCCCTGAGCGAAATCCTGCTGACCGAGTTTGACCTGATCGTGACCGAGGCCGAGCTGCCCGACCTGAGCGGGGTTGACCTGCTGGCGGTGGTCGGCGGCCTGCGCCCGAACGCGCGGGTCATTATCATCGACGATGACCTCTCGGCACGGAGCGCGGTCGCGGTGTACCGCCTCGGCGCGGTGGATTACCTGTATAAACCCCTGAATATGTCATTCGTCCTGATGCAGATCGAACGGCAGCTTGAACTCGGACGCGCCCTGCACAACCGCCCGCAAACGGCGGAAGCGCCGACCGTCAAGGATACCAGTGCGGATCGTGCCAAGCGCCTTGACCCGCAAACCCGCCCGGCGGCGCTGGTGCTGGGTCGCCCCCAGTTCAACCGCATCAACGCCGAACTTAAAGACCTGCTCGACCATGTGAAGGCCAGCTTCGTCGGTTTGATCGACGCGGATGGCAACATGGTGGGCGCGGCGGGTACCCTGCAAGAGTACGACCTGCAACTGCTCACCCGCGCCCTCAACATCGACCACAAAGCGCAGAATTCGCTGGCGAGCATTCTTGAAGAAGCCAAGTTCCACTCGACCTACTTTGAAGGCGCACACAACGGCGTGTATATCGTTGAGTTCGGTTCGCCCTACACTGTTTCGCTGGCGGTCATCTGCGGTACCGATGTGAAGGCCGGTATGGTGTGGCTGTACACCAAGCGCACCGCCAACGTGATTGACGAAGTCTTGAAGGCCATCCCGCAGCCCAAGCGCTTCCCGACGTTTTAGGATTTTTTACCACAAAGGCACAAAGAACACAGAGATGAGGATGAGGACATCCTCGTTTTTGTTTACGGCGAAATCGGCAGAATTGACGGAAAAGTGCCACTATTCCGCCGAATTGACCGGCGGTTGTGAGGGAGCAATCCGCTGAATTGGCATTTTGCCGGCGCGGTTGGCTCGCCTGTAACCGCCGTGTGCCGCAAAACGCTCCCGTGTATCCATCGCCGCGTAATGGCTCTGCCGCTGCTGTGGTTGCTGCATAAGTCATCGTTCACAGGTGACAGTCAACAGATGACAGTCTAAATGCAAAAGGCTCGATGTATTTTGTAAGGACATCAACCTGCCAATCTGTTTCAGTGAGCGCTAGGACTAGGGTAGCAGAGTTGGCGGCGTTTAGGGTGACCATTTGTCAGAACATTTGGTACTTTTTAAGCGGTGCCGGCACTAACCATTCCGAGGGAGTGGGTGTGTTAAGAAGGTTGGCAGATGGTTGGAATCCGGTAGACAAGGTTTGTAAATACTAACCATAAAAAGCTCTATGATTCGCCTAACCACGTTTAAGCGAAATCACAAATCCCACATAATGAAATATTTATTTTAAGAATATTTCTAAACTAACGCTTAGTTCTACCTTTTATTACCTTGGCTGGTGTTTCAGAATGATCAACTTCTTCTATAGATTTAAATGAGGGATGTTCAAATACATTAGGAAAATTAACTCCACGTGTCTTAATAGCCTCTATAAATCGATCCATTGTTGTGAATATCGTTCGTGAGTTATCCACATCTAATTCAACTGCACCGGGTATCAGTGGATTAGCGATTTGACTATTTTCGCTTGCAACTTCTCTAAACACAACAAAAGCTAAGTTCCAACTATCCGTCATTGGGTTGAGCTTCTGAGCTACTAATCCTGGCATAATACGAATTATGTAATCTGCGACAACGTCACCAACAACTGCAACAAAGCCATATCCAGTTTTAGCCGCAGTAGAACCTTTTCCTAGAATTTGTTCTTGTAAACGCCTCCATGCATTTGTTTGTATCGTTCCAGGCTTAGACAAAGGCATTCGTAAGAATTCATTATTTTGCGAATCAAGTGCCCATTGGTTTGCCTGACTTGTAATTGCTCCTGTACTACTCGTTTCTCCTCCACCTTGAATCTCAGCAATGACCCGTCGTGGCCCAATTACAGGTATGTTCATATCAGGAACACTTAATATAAAGTCTGCTGAATGGAACATATCATTAGGTGCAGCATCAGGGTCTAAATTCTGAGAAACAAGAACATCTTTCTCTCGTTTATATTCAACTTGATGAGGCAGAATACTAGGAGAAAAAATTGTGCGTGCAACCCTTAAAAGCATCTGACTACGGTAGTTATTTAAACCTATATTGGCTGTAGAAATCAACCTATGCTCACATACAATATAGTATTGTCCATTTGATCTTCTAACTGCACAAATTGGGGCTTTATCATAGTCCTTCATTGCAATCTTCTTGCATTTCAGCCCGTTGAATGGGCATTTTGGTAGATCTGCTTCAGATTCATACTCTTTTAAATGCACATGATTTATCTGAATATCCGAGTCTGTCCGTTGTCCTAAGTACTCTGCGATACTAATTGGCATTTTGCGATTCGCTTTCAATCTCTTTTAGAAAAGCATCTATAATTGCTGCAATCAGCTTCTGCTCACTCAATGGATAGTTACTTAAGCGGCTTAAGGAGCTTTGTAATTGAGGGTGCAATCGAGAAATACGTGATACATTGTCATTTTTTTGCAGCAAATCATCGACCTCTACATCCAAAGCATTCGCTATTGCAACAATAATTGATAATTTAAAATCAGTTTGAATACCGCGCTCTAAGCGAGATACAACTGCTGGGTTAATACCTGCTGCTTCCGCTAAATCTTTCTGCTCCCAACCTTTTTGTTTACGAAGGTTGGTAATTAATTGTTTGTCCAAAATAGACATTCTGTATTCCTTTCACTAATAAAGTAGACTATAAGTTGACACGATTGGCATTTAGCAATTAAAATTGCATATCAGCAATAATGAATTATTCCTGTACTTGCGAACTAGCCAGCAGTCTGTTATTAATCAGTTATCAAGTGATATTGAGATCAAGTGACCAAAATGCGCGTAGCTTCATTTTTTTCGGGTATAGGTGGCTTCGACTTAGGATTTGAACGTGCAGGTATGGAAGTGGTTTTCCAATGTGAGATAAACCCCTTTGGTCAACAAGTGCTTAGGAAACATTGGCCTCACGTTCCTCTCCATAACGATATTCAAACATTACTGCCTGATGAAATACCAGAAGCTGATATCTACTGCGGCGGTTTTCCCTGCCAAGATGTGTCTTTAGCGAACCAAGGTAAACGCAAAGGATTAGATGGTGAACGAAGTGGACTCTTCTACAAATTTGCAGAATTCGTTGACTGGCATCGACCCAAATGGGTCGTCCTTGAAAATGTCCCAGGACTCCTCAACAGTCAACACGGGAATGATTTCAGAGTTGTCGTCCAAACACTGGATGAATTCGGGTACGGTGTGGCGTGGCGCATATTTGACGCAAAATATTTCGGAACACCCCAACGTCGCCGCAGAGTCTTCATTGTCGCAAGTTATCGAACACTCAGCGCCGCTACAGTACTTCTTGACGAACAAACACTTGAACTCTCTTTTGGATCGGGCAACAGCGAGAAACAAACCTCTGCCTCCAGAAATGGAACACGCCATTCAGAAACAAATCTCTATACTATCCAACATGCAGCAGTTGGAAGAAAACACACAGCCGGCCCACAATCCAAAGGATACCGAAACGATGGGGAAACTTGGACACTTGACTCCAGAGGAAGCGGAGATGTTCTCTGTTCGACGGATGATGCCTTTGGAATACGAGAGACTACAGGGATTTCCAGAGAATTGGACTCTGCTAGATACCGAGCCTTAGGTAATGCGGTGTGCGTACCTGTAATAGAATGGATTGGAAAACGAATTATTGCTGTAAATCAAGAAAATCTTGAACCAGACAAAGATTTGTATCCACAGAACCATATACAGAAAGTTGCATCACACACTACGCAATTACCCTTATTCATTGATTAGAGTTTTCCGCCCCACCAGCAGTGCGCGGTTGGTTTGCAGGTGGAGGCACGCCGCCTCAAAGCCCACTTGCTTGAGCAGTTCAAGGTGGCGTTCGAGGCTCGTCGGCAGGTCGCCGCGCCCTGCTACGACCATCTGATGCTCGGCAAACGTCATCCCCTCTGCACCATACACCTGTGAATGATAGACCTTATCCTGCCGCGCCCACAAACTCTGATACACATCGAATAAGCCGCTTTGATCGAGCGCGATCCGATCCAGCAGCAGGAACAAACCGCCTGCTTCCAACGTGTCATCAATAAATTGGTAAGCGGTCAACAATTGTGAGTCGGTCAGATGGTGCAGCGTTTGGACACTGAACACGATCTGATAGGCATGTTCCGGCAGCTTCAACGTAGCAATCTCGGTGAAGTCGTGGATGAGCGCCGTGTACTGGCTGGCGTGGGATTGCAACCGCTGATGAGCGAGTGCGAGCATCGCCGCCGAGGCATCCACCCCGACCACCTGCGCCTGTGGCACACGCTGGAACACCATCGCCTCCACCAAGCCCGTCCCCATACCGAGGTCGAGAATGGTTTTGCCGTCCTCATACTGGTCAGCGATGATCGTCAGCATCATATCCAACTGCTCGCTGCGCGAAGGGTTGCGGCTGTGGTTATCGGCATCCCACGCTTGGGCAACGGTCGGGTCTTGGAAATCTTGGTAAGACATGAGCCAGCCTCCAATCGCTTGTCGTTTACCCAAGCATAACAAGTGGGGATAGAAGCGCAAGTTAGGGTTCGGTTAAATGCTGCTGTCAAATGGAGTTGAGTGATTGACAACGGCGAATTTTTGTTCCACACTCTGTACATACGGCATGTGATTCGTATCCCAGAAGGAGCAACGATGAGCGACACAAAAACCATGACCAAAGCCGAACTCTTAGCCAGTATCAACCAGAGCTGGAATGACTTTCAAGGCTACCTCATGAGCCTCACCCCCGCGCAAGTGACCATCCCCACCGACGCGGCGGGCTGGACGGCGCTCGACCATGTACTTCACCTCGCTCACTGGGAAAACGGCATGATTGCCCTGATGAACAAGCAGGATCGGGCGACGGCGATGGGTATTGATACGGCAACGTGGAACAGCGGCGATTATGACCAGATCAATGCCGTACTCCAGCAGCAAACCAAAGATTTCGCACTCCCGGAAGCGCGAAACTTCGTCATGGGAACACACCAGCGATTCATTAGCAAGATTGAATCCCTGAGCGAGGACGATCTTCACCGCCCCTACAACTATTTCCTGCCCGACTCCCCGCGCACCGAGCCGCTCATTGAGTTAATCTATGGCAATACGGTTGAGCATTACCCCGAACACCAATCATATATTGATAAGATCGTTGCCAACCGCGTTTCCCCCGGTAAAGAGCAGGTGGTCGCGCGTGTCAAAGCCGGATGGGATAAGCTCAATACCTTCCTCGCCAGCTTGAGCGCCGAGCAAAAGACCAAGCCGACGGATGCCGGTGGCTGGACCATTAAAGACCACATAATGCACCTCGCCGCATGGGAAGATGGGCTGGTCGCTCTGTTCAACAAGCAAGACCGCCTGAAAGCGATGGGCATTGACCATGCCACATGGGACAGCGGCGATGACGCGATTAACGCCGTTATCCAGAAACGCTACAGAGATGTGTCGCTGGAAGATGTCGAGGAAAAACGCCGCGACATCCACGCCCAACTGATGAGGCAGATCGACGGTTTCAGCGAGGAAACACTCAACGGGCCGTACAACGCCTTTAACCCCAACTCGGATAGCAGCCGCCCGATTGTTGACAACATCATCGGCAACACCTATATGCACTACGCCGACCATATGCCGTGGATGGCGGCGATTGCCAGCAGCGACCAGATCACCAAAGGCGAGTTGGTGGCGCGGGTGCAGCAGGGTTGGGATGACCTTACGGCTTTCATCGCCAGCCTGACCGACGCGCAAAAGACCCAGCCGACCGACCCGGCGGGCTGGACGGTGAAAGACCATATCATCCACCTCGCCATCTGGGAAAGCGGGCTGGTGGCCTTCCTGAATAAGCAGGATCGGCGCACCGCAATCGGCGTGGATGAGGCGACGTGGAACAGCGACGACGACCCGATCAATGCCGTCATCCAAAGCCGCTATAAAGATTTAACGCTGGATGAAGTCGAGGCGAAACGGCAGACTGTCCACGCGGAAACCATGCGGTTGATTAACGGCTTGAGCGAGGAAACCATCAACCTGCCTTACAACCAGTACAACAAGACTTCCGACAGCACCCGCCCGATTGCCAAGCAAATCATGGGCGACACCTACATGCACTACGCCGAGCATATTCCGTGGATGGCGAAGATCGCCGAAGGTACATGATGAAAAAAGCCGGACTTCTGAAGAAAACACGCGCCAGTTGGGACGCGCTTAACGCTTACGTCGCCACGCTCACCGAGGCGCAGCTTACGCAGCCCACCGACGCAGCCGGTTGGACGGTCAAAGACCACCTGATACACCTCGCGGTGTGGGAGGATGGCGTGTGGGCGCTGCTCAACCATCAGAATCGTCGTGAGCAGATGGGCGTGGATGAGGCCGCATGGAAGCGCTGGGACTTCGACGAGATCAACGGCATCATCCAGCGCACCCACAAGGACAAGTCGTGGGTACAGGTCGAGCAGGAGCGCCACATGATTCACGACCGCTTTGTGGCACAGATCGACTCGATGACCGATGCGGATCTCGAACGCCCGATGCGCGACTTTAACCCGCAGTCCACCAGCGACAACCCCGTCAAACAAACCATCATCGGTGATGCCTACAGCCACTACGACGAGCATCTGCCGTGGATCAAGGCGATTGTCGAAGGCGGAGATTGAACCGCAGAGGCGCAAAGAACGCAGAGAAACATAGAGGTTTTGTAGGGGCTTGCCAGCGGTAAACCCCTACGAGGCAAAATTCGGTTACGCCTCGCTCAACTGCACGACCACCACCTTATAGTCCTCGGTATCCGTCAGCAGCAGCATGTTATTTGCCGCCCACGTCAGCGAGGCACGCTGTAGCGGGGTGGGCGGGATGAAACGCCCATCCAACACCTTCTCGCCCTTCTGCCCCGGCGCGGCGGTGATGTACAACCCCTGCAAATCCTCATGTTCGCGGTCATAATTAACATAAGCCAGCATCGAGCCATCCAGCCCCCAGCCCGCGCCATACACAAAGGTGTCGGTATCCAACTGCTGCTGCCGTCCGCCGAATACGGGCAGCGTATAAATGGCGCTGTCCTCCGGCGCAATACCAGTACCGAATTGGGCAAACTCCTCCGACACACCGCCAACCAACACCAGATCGCCGCCCGGCGAGAACTCGTACGACCACGGCAGCGTTCCCTGTATGGCGGCAGCCGCGAACTTGGCCTCGCCTGTTTCGACATCGAGGAACCATGTGCCGTCCTTCTCGTCGCCTCGCGTATCAAGGTTATAGACAATCCGCGACTCATCCGCCGAAACCGCGAAGCCGTAGGTCGAAATGCTGCTGCTGGTCTCCACCGCGCCGATTTCCTGCGCCTCGCCGCCCTCAAGACCCACGCGATAGAACTTAGCGAGCGCATCAGCCGCCTTATTGAACTGGTAGCGGATGAAATACACTGACGCGCCATCCGCTGACCACTGCGGGGTCATATCGACGGTAAATTCTTTGTCAGGGTCATCATTATTGAATAAGTTCAATTCGCGGTTCGGCATCGGTGTGAGGTCGGTCAGCGCGTTCGCCGCCACGTCATACAGCCAAATATCCGAGTCACGGAAGGTAATGAGAAAGTTTTCTGAGAAGGCGAGTTTCGTGCTGTCTGGCGACCAGCGCACACTTTCGAGGTCAATGCTGATGTCCTCCAACTCGACGCAGTTGCCCTGTTCGCCTTCGAGCGAGTACAGACACATCTCACGGCCTTGAAAATGGGCAAACTGGCTGCCATCCGGCGCGAGGAACGCGGCGGTATTCCCCGGCCCCGCCGTCAGGTCAAGCCTCGTGACGATTTCGGCTGTCCAACCAGCCGCCCGCGCGGGGCTGCCAACCAGAGCCAGCGTGAGGGTGAGCAAACCTATAACAGATAAACGGCGCATCAGTTCTCTCCATTCTTGTGAGTCGTTTATACCCACTTTATATACGAATGGAGTCCGCGACAAGTTCCTTTTAGGCGGATAGGACTTTAGGTCGTTCGAGCAGGCGCAGGTATAAATCGACCACCTCGTCCATCATCGCCGGCCACGACTGCGTGATGGCGAACGCCCGCGCCGCTTCCCCCATCGCCGCCAGATGGTCGCGGTTCGCCGTTGTCTGCCGCACCCCGTCCACCAGCCCCGCCGTATCCCCCACGTCGAAGGTGTAGCCCGTCCGCCCGATGTCCACCACATCCGGTATGCCGCCCACCCGCGAGGCCACCACCGGCAAACCCGCCGCCATCGCCTCCACCACCACCAAACCGAACGTCTCCAACGCCGACGGAAACACGAACACATCCGCGCTGGCATACGCCTGTGAGAGTTCTTCGCCCTGCATGTATCCCATGAACACCGTGTTCGTCCCCGCGAAATGCCGTTCTAACGCCGCCCGCTCCGGCCCGCTGCCGATCAGCGCCAACCGCGTATTCGGCACCTGCTCCAGCACCGCCCGCAGGTCGCCAATCCGCTTCTCGGTCGAAAGCCGCCCCACGTACAGCAGCAGCATATCCTCAGCGTGACCATCACTCATCCGCTCGCGCATCGCCGCGTCTCGGTGGCGCGGGTTAAACCGCTCGGCATCGACACCGCGCCGCCATAAACCCACCTCGCGCACACCCAGTTCCAACATCTCGCGCTGAATCATCCGCGACGGCGCGAGTGCATAATCGGCTTGGTTATACACCGTCCGCGTGAACCAATCCGTAAACGGCTCAATGAACCCGATGCGGAAATGGTGGATCAACCGCGACAGGTCGAGGTGGAAGGAAGCCACCGTCGGCACATTCAGCCACTTCGCCATCATTAACCCCGCCCCGCCCACCAGCGCCGGACTAATCGTGTGGATAATATCCGGCTTGAAGGCTTTTACTTGGCTGTAGGTGGAGTAATTCGGCGGGCCAAACTTCAGTTCGGGGTACAGCGGCATTGTAATCCCCGGCACACCGATCACCCTTGTGCTGCGGTACTGCTCGCATCCCATCTTGGGCGCGACGATCACCGTCTCAATCCCCCGCTGTTCCAAATGGTCGAGCAGCAGGCACGTCACGGTCACGATACCGTCGATTTTCGGTAAAAAGGTCTCGGTAAAAAACGCCACCCGCACGGTCATCGCCCCAATTGTTGTATAGTGAATTCACATGCAAAAACACCGGAGTTAGCCGAAGGTGGCGGGAAAACAAAATAGTTCTTTATTAAAATTAGGGAAATTAGCAAAGTTATGGGTATAAGAAGGTCATCATTAACTTCAGCCTAAATTCCGAATACACTCTATGACTTTTAAACGCATTATATTGTTCATTCTTTTCATACTGACCGTTGCGATTTTAGGAATATGCGCTTGGTTCATCAATTTGCTTACGGTGCGTAGTAACGAAATAGAAGCAAACTGTACAACCTATTTATCTACACCAATTAAACCTGATGTGGTCACTAGGCTGTGTGAGAACGGCCTTATACCGAAGGCTTTGGCAAACTGCACATCAGATGATATACAACTCACAAATCAGGATGTGGGAGCAGTGGTAAAAGGCAATATTCAAATAGGAATGAGTTCTTTTGAAGATGTGTTAGTAACATTTAACGGCTACATAACCTACTGTTCGGATGAAGCTGCAAGAAGGAACAACAATTTCAGTTGTGAAATTGACATCAGTGGCATTGGTCCCCGAGCTACCGTTTTCTTCGATAGCGCAACTGAACTCGTAACATCGGTTACGGTTTCAGGATGCGCTTGGAGCTAATCTCTCAGGTAATAGGCGCAAAGCAGTAATTTGTGTATGGAAGCTGTCCGCGCCATTTTACGCGCTCATCATTTTCCTCACATACCGTGTTTTTGAAGTCCCTTCAGTGGACTTGTCTGATGGTTAGCATGATGGCTTTAGCCTCATGCGACATCAACCGCAAACCCGTTTACAGAACCGACAAACCTTTTCGTAGGGACAGCAGACAGGCTGTCCGTGCAGTTCCCAAATATTAAATTTCAGCAGGATAAATCGGTGAACTTTTTCATCCCAGCCATGCAAACGACAATCAGCTTCTGCGGAATCCCAATACTCTTTATTGCTTGCCTGATCACGCTAGTATGGATACTTCTACTACAAAAACGAAACCGGTCGATTGAAGCAGTAACTTACCTCAAGGTTTTTCTACTCGTAATCTTGGTCTGTACGGTTGTAGTGGCTTTAGGAAATTGGATTTTCCGACTGAAAACACAACCGGATTTTGAAACCACAAACTTGCGCCTTCACCCTTTGTAGGCACAGCAGACAGGCTGTCCGCGCCACCCACCACACACGACATTTCTCACTTAACCGTATTTGAAGCTGCTTACCGCGACTCACAAATCAGCGTGATAAACAATTGACACCCTGATACTCGCCTTTGAACTCCCTTTAGTGGAGTTGTCAGGTGATCAGCATGACGGCTTTAGCCTCATGTGGCATCAACCACAAACCTGTTTACAGAACCGACTTACACCGCTTTTAAAGCAAACGATCAACCGGAATAGAAAACCCCGGTAACACATCTTCGCCGTCTAAAATGTCGCCAAAGGTTAAAACGAGCGTCTTTTGACCAGCACGATACACTTCAATGCTTTCGCCCGGAAACACGAGAATCGACATTTTGACGTGGTGCTGAATGTACTCAGCAGCTTTCTTGCGTTGTGCCGCTTTCGACTGCGAGTCGGAGCGAATTTCAACTGCGACCAGCGGTGGGACGGTCAAATAATCATCGCTTGTGGCGACGTTGATACACACATCTGGAATATATTTATTACCATTTAGCTCATGTAAGACTTCGGTATAAACCACACCAATCGGATTCGTTTTAACATATACGCCGAATTCAAAGGCAAACGAGGATTGGATGCGTCCGTGAATCGCTTTAGGTGACACCTCGACCATCTCCCCGTCAATAAAGTCAAACCGCTTGTCAGGGTGCTGTTCAGCGTAGAGCAAAAACTCGTGGGCTGTCATTACTTTTGGGGTAAACATCATCCTCCCTTTCACTCAGTTTCAGTATATCAGGAATTAAGTCCTTAGGGTCGAATTTATGTCTTCGCTCTCTCAAACACTGACTCTACAGTTTGTAAATTCTAACCAAAAGCGCTTTACAAAACGGTACAAATGTTCTACAATTTAACTTATATGAGATAAATCTTTTATCATCAACGCACCTTAACATCTCACACCTTTGGTTAGAGCATTTACAGTCACCTTTAGGCGGCTTTATTCACTTTGCCAGAGGATTTATCCGCTGGCAAATAGACAACCACAAACGCTTTGCCATTGCCAAAATCTATAGTGCCAGATTTGCCAACTCTCATCGCCGACTCTGACGACATTTCCGACACTTAAGGGAGGAATCGCCTTCACAGCACCGACAATTGCGACAGTTGCGACACAAAACGTGTGATTCTCAACTGCAACAACAACAACAACAGCATCAGTTCTCGGTCAAACGTTGAGAATAATGAGAATCACAACTGCAACAATTGCAATATTTTCAACATTTGAAACTCTCTGTCTTTGACTGTTAACTGTGGACTGATAACTGCTAACTCTTTACAACATTTGGAGATTAAACTTCACAAATCAGTCCCAAAATGCACAGTGAAATTGACGAATTTGAAGAATTTTACGCATATTCGGCGGTTCGCTCTCTCGCATCCGCCGTCTCAACCACGTTCGCATTTGCAGTTTTCGCAGTATTTGCAGATTTTGAAGTTTTCAGCCGATTGATGAATGACTTTCTATCCAGCCAATCGCTAACCGCCAACTGCCTTTGCCTTAAGCTGACGACTGGAGACTGATAGCTGGCGACCTGTATTTGCCTTTAACTGATAACTGTCAACTGATAACTCAATAAAAAGCGGCAGAATTCCGTCCACCGCTTTTGACTGTTGACTAAAGACTATCGACTAATGACTTCCGTGTGCGCTGCCCTCAAGGCCAGCAATCGCCAACTGCCGTTCGTGGCGGGCAAGCTGCATCCGTCTTAACAAACCCTGCTTGGGGGCGAACACGAACACAAAGCCGAAAATGATGGCTTGCAGAACGACGATACAGCCGCCCGTCGAGGCATCCAAGTGGTAGCTGGCGTACGCGCCGATCAAGCACGACAGCACACTCACCACCGAGGCGATAATCATCATCCGGTTGAAGCGGTCGGTCAGCAGGTAGGCAATCGCGCCGGGGGTAATCAACATCGCGATCACGAGGATGATACCCACCGTTTGCAGCGCCGCCACAATCGTCAGCGCCAGCAGCGAAAGCAGTGCGTAATACAGAAAGGTCGTGTTCAGGCCAATCGCTCGTGCGTGGTTCTCGTCGAAGCAGAACAGCATCAGGTCTTTCCGCAGCGCCAAGATAGCCACCATTGTAATAGCCGCGATCACTACCGTCTGGATCATGTCGCTGTTGGTGATGCCTAACACGTTACCGAAAAGGATGTGCGTCAGGTCAACGGTACTGGGTGTCCGCGAAATCATAATCAAACCCAGCGCGAAAAACGCCGTGAAGATCAGCCCGATAACCGCGTCCTCTTTCAACCGCGTCTGCCGCTTCACGAAGCCGATCAGGATGACCGAGATCAAGCCGAACACGAACGCGCCGATGCTAAACGGAATACCGAGGATATAGGAGAACACCACCCCCGGCATCACCGAGTGGGAAACCGCGTCGCCCATCAGCGACCACCCTTTGAGGATCATGTAGCACGAGAGGACAGCACACACGAGGCCGACTACCGCGCTCATCGCCAGCGCCTTCACCATAAAGTCGTATTGCAGCGGTTCGGCGAACCACTGCACAAGGGCATCTAAATTCATGATGCGGCAGCCTCTCTTACGCCAGCCTTCGATGCAGACGGTTTCGGTTGTTGTTCAGTCTTAAAAATACTCAGGTGGCGCAGCACGCCGCCGAAAGCACGGTCGAGATTTTCCGGTGTAAAGACTTCTTTCGTCGGGCCGTAAGCCAGCACCGTACGGTTCACCAGCGCGACGTGATCGCAAAAGGTTTCAACGGAGGCAAGGTCATGGGTCGAAATCAGAATGGTATGTCCCATCTCACGCTGTTTCACCAGCAGGTCGATAATCGTCGCCTGTGTGGTCGCGTCCACACCCGTAAACGGCTCGTCCAGCAGCATAATCTTTGCCTGCTGCGCCAGCGCCCGCGCGAGGAATGCCCGCTTCTTCTGCCCACCGGAAAGCTCACCGATCTGGCGGTCTTTGTACTCCAGCAGTTGCACTTGGTTGAGCGCGTCGGCGGCGATCCGCTTGTCCTCGGCACTCGGCATCCGCAGGAAGTTCATGTAGCCGTAGCGCCCCATCATCACCACATCCCACACACTGACGGGGAAATCCCAGTCGATTTCCTCCGACTGCGGTACATACGCCACATGACCCAACTTTTGCGCCTTGCGAACGGGCAACCCTTCAATCAAAACGCGCCCACTCGTCGGGGTCAGGAAGCCCATGATCGCCTTAAACAGCGTCGATTTACCGCTGCCGTTCACGCCGATCAACCCGCAGATCGAGCCGGTCATCACTTTAAGGTGGGCATCCCGCAGCGCGATGTTGCCGCTATAGTCCACCGTTACGTCTTCTACTTGAATACCTATGTTGCTCATGGTTGTTTTCTCCGTCCTCTACTGGATGCCCAGCAGGCCGTTAACAATGCGGGTCGCGTCGAATTCCAGCAGTTTCAGGTAAGTCGGCGCTTCACCGTCGGCTTCTGTCAGCGAGTCCACATACAGGTATCCACCGTAAGCCGCGCCCGTTTGGTTGGCGACTTCCTGCATCGGCCCTTGATTCACGGTGCTTTCGCAAAACACCACCGGAATCTGGTTGTCTTGTACGCCGTTAATCACTTTGGCGACCTGCTTGGGCGTACCCGTTTGGTCGGCGTTAATCGGCCACATATACAGTTCCTGCATCCCGTAGTCGCGGATCAGGTACGAGAACGCACCTTCGCAGCTCACGAGGAAGCGCTTCTCCGCCGGAACTTGGTCAAGGTTTGTTTTCAGGAATTCATCGATCTGTTGGATTTCCGCACTGTAGGCCGCCGAGTTCGCGGTATAAGCCGCTTCGTTGGCGGGGTCAAGTGCGACGAACGCCTTGCGAATGTTCTCGGTGTAAATCAGCGCGTTCTGCGGCGACATCCATGCGTGGGGGTTTGGCTTATCCTGATATTCACCTTCGGCAATCGGAACCAGTTCGATGCCGTCCGTCAGGTTGACGCTGGGGACACCCTGCACGCTGCCCATAAACTTTTCAAACCAGCGTTCCAGACCAAGACCGTTGTAGAGTACAAGGTTCGCGTTCTGGGTCTTCACAAGGTCGCTGGGCGTGGGTTCGTAGCCATGAATTTCCGTTCCCGGCTTGGTGATGGACTGCACATCCAGCAGCCCGCAGGAGACATTACGCGCCATATCCGCGATGGTGGTGAAGGAGGTCAGCACCTTTAAGGCATCCGCCGCTGGTACTGCATCCGGCGAACCGCCTGCCGGACAGGGTTGTGTCATTTCTGCGGTCGCTTCAGGAGTCGCCTCCTGTGCAAAAGCTGCCGCGCTTATACTAAAAAGAGCAATGAAGAGTACGACGAAGAACCGTTTTTGCATCATTGAAACACCTGTATGTCATTCCTTTTCATGTTCACCAACAGTGAACTTTTGTCGATATAGATGTAATTTTAGGCAAGTCTAAAAATTTGTCAAGAACCAAGTGGTCTATTGTATTTTGGAATGGTTTTATCGCCTGATAAGAACAAATTTGGAACCATTAAGATGCCTGTTCTTGCCGCCAACGCTTTTGCCCTCTACAATATCAATGATGGACTTATTCCCCTTGATAATCAGGTTTAGGCATGACTACACCGTTGGATGTAACTGTTCGATTAGATGACCGTGTCCGGTTGATGTCGGCTGTGCTATCGGCGACCGATTGGCCGTTGAAATCACAGGCGAAAAAACCGCACGGGACGCATTTGCACGCCCGCTCGACGCGCAAGTTCTTGGAAGTCGTCAAGAACCACCCTGCCGTACAAGCG
This sequence comes from Chloroflexota bacterium, assembly GCA_020161935.1. Lineage (GTDB taxonomy): Bacteria > Chloroflexota > Anaerolineae > Aggregatilineales > Phototrophicaceae > CFX2. Next base: position 92,228 of record JAIUNI010000018.1, on the reverse strand, counting down.
ATGCAGGGCTTGCTCGATCAAAACGCGCCGTTGGAAGCGTTCTTCACCTTCGCCTTGCAACTCAAGTGGCCGGAACTGGAACTGAGCGAACTGCCCCCGTGGATTCCGCCGCGCTGGAACGAGCAGTTGAAAGACTTTTACGTGCAGGGGCGTTTGGCGACATGGTGGCAAAATGAGGACTCGGTGTGGCAGTCGGCGCTCCACGAGTCGCAGAAGATGTTTCGAGACGTGGCCTTCAAGCCCATGTTGAAAACCTTCTTCGGCGAAGTCACTGAAAACCTGATCTTCATCCCAAATATTTCCTACCCCACCGACATCGACCTCGCCATCCGCGCGGAAAACGAGTTGGTCTGCATCGCTCCGCCGCGCTTGGCGTGGGGAGACAGCCCCCCGTGGCCTTACGACGAAGACCCCGGTTATATCTACCGCACTGCCCTGCAACAGTACGGCAAGCTGCTGGTACACACGTACCTGCGTACCCATGCGGAAGAAATGGCGACCGTCATCACCACGCCGCTGCCCGTCAGCGAGCAGTTCCGCGCCCGCTACCCGACTTGGCAGGAGCAGTTTACGGTGCTGTTCGTCGCCGCCATCTCCGCGCTCTATATGGAAAAGCACCTGAGCAAGGCCGAAATCAACGCCTATGTGCTGATGGAACGCAAGATGCACGGCATGACCTCGCTGCCGGGGATGATTAGCGTCCTGCGCCGTTATCTAGCCGCCTACGAAGAAGGCAAGTACAAAGAACTGATCGACTTCCTGCCGGGTTTCCCCAAGCAGTTCAAAGTCGCAGCCCGTATCGTCTCATTGTAAATGACCTGAACCCTAAATAAGAAAGGGCGACTCTGAATGGGTCGCCCTTTTGTTTACCTTAGACTTCCTACCGTACCCGCCCGTGCGGCAGGATGGCATGAACGCCGCCGAGCTGGTTGACGATCTGCGTGATATGCAGATCAACCGCGTGGCTGGAAAGCGCCACCACTTCCCAACGGTCGAGCTTGTATAAGCGTTCCATCAGCGTGAACATCGCCTCCAGCGCCATGAACGTCGCCTCGTTCAAACTCTCGTTAAACCCCATCGTAATCCATCCAGCGGGTGTGTTCGCAACGGGAGTGGTTACCGGAAAATCGTCGCGCAGGTTAAACGTCAGTTCAACTAACTCCATCGGGGCTTCAATCGCCGTGCCACCGATCTCACCATCGCCCTGCGCCGCGTGCCCATCGCCTGTCGAGAATAACCCGCCCTCCACCGCAATCGGCAGATATAACGTGCTGCCGACCACCAATTCTTTGCAATCCAAGTTACCACCGTAAATGCGCGGCGGGATGGTCGAATGGATACCGGCTTCATCCGGCGGCATTCCCATCACCCCCATGAACGGACGCAGCGACACGGTATGCCCCAAATGGTTGCGCCCGATCATCCGCCCGGTATCAAACTCCCACGAGTGGACGATGCCCCGGCTGGTGATGTTCAACCGCTTATTGGTGGCGCTCGGCCAGCCACCGCCCAAGCAGTAACCCCACGCACCCAGCCGAATATCTTTGATCTGGATTTCGAGCGTCATCCCCGGCTTCGCGCCTTCGATATACACAGGGCCAGTCAGCGCGTGACCATCATCCAACTGCGTATCGCGACCAGCCATTTCCCGCCGCTGGTAATAAGCCCCACCGACAAAGGGTTCCATGCCCCAATTCGAGTCGAGCGTGGTAAACCGAACGGTATCGCCGGATTGGATGGTCAGCGCTGGTGCTAAGTCCCGCGAGAAGTGACCGTGCAGGGTGCGGCGTTCCGGCAGCAGCGTATGAATTGTCGGCATAATGGATAACCTCGCTTCGTGGTTAGGCCAATCAAAGAAAAACCTCAAAGGTCATTTGAGGTTCACACGAGATCATATCATGAAGCCGGAAGTGGAGCAATCAGCTAATGATGTGAGGTCGATTCTTTTGGCACGCCGGGGAAGAACGCATTGGTGCTGGCGATGTAGTCGGCATACTCCGGCTTGGTATCCTTGAGTTTTTGCTCCAGCAGCGCCACGCCAGAAACGCGCATCAGCATAAACGTCATGATGATGGGCGCGAAGATGGTGAGCAAGCCGTTGGGTACGCTTAGGGCGATGAGGAAGTAGCCCCACCACAAGGTTGCATCTCCAAAGTAGTTGGGATGGCGGGTATAGCGCCACAATCCGGTTCGCATCACCTTGCCCTTATTCGCAGGGTCAGCCTTAAACTGCGTAAGCTGCCAATCCCCGACCGCCTCGAAGGTGAAGCCGAACGCCCACACGACCACACCGAGCCAATCCCACACGCCCAAGCTGGCGGGTGTCGGGGAATACGAAGCGGCGGCTAGGGGTGTAGAAACCACCCACATAATCAGCCCTTGTAGGACGAACACCTTGAAGAAGCTGCGCCACCACCAACTGTCGCCATTGGTTTTGCGCCATTCTTGGTAGCGGTAATCTTCCTCATGACCGAGGTTACGTCGCCCGATATGCCAGCCGAGCCGCAGCCCCCACACGCTGACGAGTAACAGCACCAAAATTTTCCGCGCCGAGAACCCATCCGGCGAGTTGATGCCGTAAACCAGCGCCGCCAACGCGAAACCCGGCCCCCAGAATATATCGACGATGCCCGCGTTCTTCATTTGCAAGCTGACGAGCCAGATGGCTGTCATATAGATCATAATGGCGAGTAATCCGATCAGCATGACTTGGAACATCGCCGGACTCCGTTCGATAGGGTTAAGCCAATAAAATACAATAGAAGTGCTGGTGATCTTAACACTGAACACTGCGGATGAGAAACAAGTGATACGTGTGGAAAGGCTGACTGAGGGTTAGCCAACCTCGAACGTGATATCCTGTGCGCCCTGCCACAGCACCAACCGACCAAGTTCTGCTAATTGGTCGCTGCCTTCGATGACCGTCAGGAAGTGATTACCCGCAAGCGGCCCCATTTTGCTGGCGAATGAGCAGTAGCCATAGGGGAAAAGAATCTCGGTTTCGCTGTAGCCGCCGGGGTAAAGCAAGATGTCGCCGCGTGAGGGGTAGCTGGTGGCATTCTCGTAACCCACGCCGAATTGAAAGTCCCCCAGTGGTATCCACGCAGCCTCGCCGCTCCACCGCGCTTGAATAATCTTCTGGCGGTACGGCAGCACCTGACGGAAAGCCACGCAGGTCTTGGGAGCGAGTGCTTCTTCCATGCGGGCGACGAATACAAACGACCCCACGCTGATACGAATGTGGCTCGTCATGAGTTATAAGTCCCGTAACTGCATGAACAAGGCACGCTTTTCACCCGGCAGCGTGTAGTCGAAGCCGCACGCCATAAAGAACGCATCCGACGAGGTGATCGCCATGACTTCAAGGATGTTCGCCGACCGCGCACGGTCGATGCAAGCGTCCACCAAGCGCTTGCCTACGCCGCGCCCCTGCATCGCCGAAGACACCGCAAGGCTGCGGACTTCCGCCAGCTTCCACGAGTAAATCTCCAGCGCCGCACAGCCGACTATCGTCCCTTCATACTCCGCTAAAAATAAGGTTGGCAGCAGATCGCGCAGTTCATCAAAGGTGCGCGGCAGCAGCTTCCCCGCCTCCACAAACGGTACCAGAAAGGCGGTCAGCGGCTCAAGGTCATCAGCAGTCGCCATGCGGATGAGGATGCTGCTTACGGTTGTTTCCGTCGCCATACGAAGAAGTTTCCAATCTGCGTGTCACGCTCGTAATTAAAAACCAGCCAATTATTTAACTCAGTATACTCCTGAAGCAGCGTATTCGAGTCTTGATTGCTGCCCGTCACCCACGGCATATAATCGACTTGCAGCACCAGCACATATGGGGGCAGCGCCGCCCACAGGGTATCGACGTTCTCCTGCCGCCACTCCTGCGGATACCAACTGCCGACCAACGGAAACTGGAAAATGAAGCGCGTGGCAGGGTTCAAACCGCTGAGGTAATACACCTCTGGTCGGAAGCCCCAGATGTACAGCGAATCCCCCGGTACAACCCGTTCCCGCAGCAGATTCACGACTTCCAGCGATTCGTCCGCTACGAACTCACCCGCTACGAAGCGCCCATAATACGCGACCTGATCTTCCTGACCTGTGATATAACGCCAGCTCACCGGCCAGACACCGGCAGCTAATATCATCAGCAATCCTGCGCCAATGATAACCGTCGTAACCCCGCGCGATAGTATCCTTGCCAACCATCCTTGCAGCGCATCGACACCTAACCCGCCGAGCAGTACCAACGGTGGCAGCATCGGCAGCCAGTGGTAGTCATAGCCCTTCGCCTGTGACAGCATAATGATGAGGCCGGTCAGCAGCCATGCGAGGAGAATTAGAAGTACTGGGTAACGAGTAACGAGTGCTGAGGGAATAGCAGATGCTTCGAGATCAATTTGGCTGGTAGCTGGCGACTGACGACTGGCGACTTGAAACTTATAACTTGCTACTCCCACAACTGCCAGCAGGAACAGCAGCCCCCAATAGTGAAAGCGGTAGCCGATAGCCGTTCCCATCAACTCTGTGAAGTCATCCACATTGAACGTCAGCGCCGTATATTGGGCTGTCACTTGGGCGCTGCGGAGGAACTCATCCCACGCGCCCTGTGCCATCAACAACAGGACACCGCCCCCCAGAGTTACGGCAACACCCACAGCATAAGCCAGCGCGAGGTAAACATCACGGTGGCTGAACGGGTTTGCGCCCCGCCCCTGCCAGCGGTGCCACAGGTACATCCCCGCCAGCAGCACACCGAACAGCGCGAACGGATACTTGTACCACACCACGTAGCCCGCTAGCATTCCGGCAGCTATCGCATAAACGAACGACCACCGCATTGAGCTGGTAACTGGCGACTGGTGACTGGCGACTTTCAAAGTAAACACCATCGCCAGCAGCATCGGTACCAACACAATGCCGTCATTTTGCGTCAGCGTCCAGAAGGTCTCGGTGAAGTAAAACACGGGGAACAGCAGCACCGCCCACAACCCCACGCGGCGGTTGACCAGCACCCGCCCAATCCAGAACAGGCACGCGCAGCAAACTGGCACAACGATAAAATCAATCGCACGGAGCGCCACCGCCGTTTGACCGAGCAAGCGCATCGCCAGCGCATAGACATAAAAGACGGCGGGGGGTTTGGGGTTCCACAGGTCGATATACGGCACCCGGCCACCGAGGATGCCGCGCCCAATGGTGGCGAACTCGCCCTGATCGCGCCCCAGCGGATACGTCAGCACGGGAAGCGCCAACAAACAGGCGACCAGCACCAACGCCGCCAGCAGCAGCCAATCACGCTTGAGCAGTCGGGATAGCACGTCAGGTTCTCAACTCGCGGCGAGGGTTTTACGCATCCACACCCCGACCCGCCCCTCATGCAGCGCGTGACGGTGTGTTTCGACAAAGCCGTTCTTCTTGTAGTAGTCTTGATTGGCGACCATCTTCTCATTGGTCACCAGCGTTATCTTATCCAATCCTATCTCACGCGCCTTGCCCTCGGTGAAAGCGAGCAGCCGCCGCCCCAACCCATGCTTCTGGTAAGCGGGATTGACGGCAATCGTATCCAAGTACAGCGCGTCATCTTCTTGCCAGAAAATCAGCAGTCCGGCAACAGCACCCTGTTCGCTTTCCAGCACGTAGGTCGCGCCGTTCGCGATATGTTCGTGGTAGTCGGCGGTTAGCGCCAGCGGTTTCATCCCGCCCATGATCGGAACCCACTTGCTGAACGAGGCTTCTATGCAAGCGACTACCGCATCATGGTCAGCAGGAATTGCCGGACGAATAGAGAAAGTTTCGGCTGTCATAAGGTTCCTTTACCCGCCGCTAACGATGCGAACGATCAGAAAAGCGATCACGATGGACAAGCCGAGGAGCATCATCAGCAGCAAGCGCCCGGTTTCGAGCAGCGGCGCGGAATTGGATTGTTCAACGGTGACGTTACCGAGCAGGTCAACATAAAAGTCGAGGCTGGTGCGCCCGCGTGTCAGCCGTGCCATATAGTTGTGTCCGGTGACTTTCGTCCAACCGCTGTCCTCATCCTCCCAATTGTCACCCAAGCGCTCGCGGATAGCCGCCTCTAAAATCTCTTGAGCGCGTTCGGGCGAAATCGGATCAATCTCATCTGCCATAAGCGGCTTGTTCCTCTTGGTATTGATGAAGTGTGAGTCTCACCAGCCTCATTATACTGGTCGCTTGCCCGCCTGCTCAATACTGCGCCGTCGTGCCACCCGCCGTGTTGCCACCGTCTACGACCAGTGTTTGCCCTGTCATATAGCTGGAATCATCGCTGGCGAGGAACAACACCGCCCGCGCGATCTCGTCCACCTGCGCCACCCGTCCCAGCGGGAAATCCTTACCCATCCCGGTAAACCAATCCTCGCGGCTCTGGTCAGCGGGCTTGCGGCTGTCCCAGCGCTCGACGTAGGTATCACCCGGACAAACAACATTGACTCGGATGCCCTGCCGTCCGTGGTCGAGCGCCATTGCTTTGGTCAACTGCACGACCGCCCCTTTGCTGGCACAGTAAGCCGCTGCCTGCTGCCCACCGACAACTGCCCAATCCGAGCCATTGTTGACGATCACCCCGCCGCCCTGCGCGATCATCTGCGGCAGAACAGCTTTGCACATATAGAACGTCCCGCTGACGTTGGTGTCGAGTGTATCCTGCCACACCTCCAACGAGGTTTCCGGCACCGTCCCACGCGGCACGATACCCGCGTTGTTGAATAGGATATCGATGCGTCCATATCTGGCTACAGTCTGAGCTGCTACCGATTGGCAGTCCGCAGGCTGGCGCACGTCACAGGCGAGCGCTAACGCCTCGCCACCGGACTGCTGGATTTCATCGGAGACTGCTTGCGCCGCCGCTTGGTCACGGGCAGCAATCACCACACGCGCCCCTTCCGCCACGAACAGGCGAACGACCGCCCGACCAATCCCTTTGTTGCCGCCGGTCATGATGGCGACTTTACCGTCTAATTTCCCCATAAATGCCTCACTTGATGATGCTTACAGGCCGCCGCTGCCCATAAAACGCGATGTAATCGGCGATAGTCACCCGCTCAACCTCGCCGAAATCGTCCGACACTTTCAACCGGGCTTCCACGCCTTCCGGCAAATGCGATGCCGCGCGAGCTAAGGTATCGGCCTCCCACAACCCCGCTGGCACATGCTCATAGGCTTCCCTCGTATGCTGAATACTCACGATGATACCCTGCGCCGTAATGAGCGTGATGAGCAGTATAGCTAGCTGCCTCATCTGTTTATAGAAGCGCGGCTCCTGTACACCAATCTCTCTGTGTTTCTCTGCGTCTCTGCGGTTCAAGATGCTTTCAAACGGCAGCGCGACCAACAGCACGATTGCCGGAAGCGCGGTCATATAGCGGACGTACAACGGCGCGGCAGGCCAGATGACTCCACCAAACATAGTGGTCAGCAGTAGAGCTGTAAGCAGTACCGCGTGGCGTGGGTCGCGTAAGTAGCGTAAGGCAATCACCAAGCCAACGCCAGCCGCGAGCAGTGCCAGCACGGGCAGCAGCGGCACACTGCCCAACCAGAACGGCGACACATCCGGCTGCCCCACCCATGCCAGCACCGAGCGCAGTGCGTTCGCAGCCAGATCAGACGGCAGCCGCACACCTTCTAGGTTGCCTGTCAGCGGCAAATTAGCAGTGAACATCGGGGCGAAACGCGGCAAGGTGACAATGACAAAGACGAACAGCATCACACAGAGACTCAATGGCACAGAGACACGGAGAGGTTGTTGTTGAACTTGTCGCTTGGAACGTCGGGTAAACAGCAAGAGGTAAACCCCGATTAAGACCGGCAGCAGCCGTGAGCCGTGGTAAAAGTATTGGGCGATACCTGCCCAGATGCCGACCCACGCGAAATCCGCTAAGTACCCACGCCGCAGCGCCCGTGCCAAGAGCGCCAACGCCAGCAGCATGAAGAACGGGTCGATGATGTTATAGAGCGCCAAGCGGCTGAAGTGAACGTGGGCAGGATAGGTGGCGAGGAAAGCCGCCGCGACCAACCCCACCCGATGCGACCACCACGACCGCCCCAGCGCGTAAGCCGCCGGAATACTGAGTGTGCCGAACAGCAGTGAGAGCAGCCGCGCGGCGAAAATGTTCTGCCCGAATACCGACATCACGCCCGAAAGCAGCCACGAAAACACCGATGGGTTGCCGTTATGCCCCGGTGCGAAAATCGGTACGTGCTGACCATGCAGCATATCGGCGGCACGGGCGGCAAACCCGATCTCATCAATCAACAGCGGCAGCCGATTGAGGCTGTACAGGCGCAGACCGAAGCCGAGCAGAATGAGGATCAGCAGCATGGCAGGAAAGCGAAGCGGTTTAATAAATGAAGTAGAGTGATTTCCCCGAAAGGCCCACCACAGCGACAACATCATGCCCGCCCACAACCCGATTTGCAGCCCATAACTCGGCCAAGTGTAAGGTATCGCCTGTGGGGTATAACGTCCGACAGTATCCAGCCGCGCCCAATCGCCAACGACAACCGGCGGCGTAATGGTGATGACCATCAGCAGGAGGCTGCACACGACTGCCGCGCCGAGGGCGGGGATTTTAGCGAGGGGTTGGCGGCTCAAATTAGGTATCGCTGCATTGAATGGGGCGTTCAGGCCAGCCCGCGATACTCAGGTTCATGCCGAAATAGGGCGAGGGGTCGAGCGTATTCCCCAGCACCGCCTCGTTCTTGAACGTCCCATCGTCGTTGGTCGTGACGATACTGAAATGGAGGTGCATCCCAATCGGCACACCCGCCCCTGCATACTCGCCCTGATAACCGAGCAGGTCGCCGCGCTTCACCGGCGCATCAACCGTACCGGCAGGAAAATCCGGCACGATGAACGAACGTGAACCCTCGCGCGAAGCCATGTGTGTATAGTATGTCCAGATCGTGCGTCCGGCTTGGCGCGGGTCGTCGTGCTTGATGATGACCGACGACAGCCACTCGTCGCGGCGGGTGAGCAAGCCATCGTAAGCCGCATAAACGGGAACGGTTCCCGGCTCACCGTCACCAAATACATCCAGCCCCGTATGTTGGCTCAAGATGGTATAGGGCGCGGCGGGGTCGCTCCACAGCAACCCGATGAGACCGTCCGAGGGCAAGCTGAAGGGTGCGCCGGGGCAAGTCGTCCGGTTCATGGTGGTCATCAATGAAGGGCGTGAGGTGGGGTCGTTGAACCAGCGGTAGATCACAGGGTTGCTATTGCTGCGGCTATCGCTCAAGCGCGGCAGCAGCCACCGGTAGGTTACAAATGCCAAGCCGAAGATCACGACCAGTAAACCAGAAAGAACAGTTAATCGTCGTCGCATCCTGTAATAAACCCTCATAACCGGTAATCAACGGGTGAATTATGATGCTCAGGCCGCCCGTGTGCAAGGCGCGAAGCGGTCTTCCGCGAAATGTTATTTTGAAATTTGGTTTAAATTTCCATACCGGGAACGTCGGTTTGCGATAGAATGGTGAGGTCACAAGACAAAGGAACAAATGATTATGACTCAGATGGCTGCACCTATCATCTATGGTAGGCGTTACCGGACTGGAAAGATGCTCGGTCAGGGGGGGATGGGCGCGGTATATGAAGCGCTGGACAAACTGACGGGCGAAAAAATTGCGCTCAAGCGCGTGACTGGACTCACCGAAAACCAAACCTTTGCCAATCCCGATGACAGTTTAAACTTCCGCATGGCACTCGCGCGTGAGTTTAAGGTTTTGGCCTCACTGCGGCACCCGAATATTATCAGTGTGCTGGATTACGGCTTCGACGAGCAAAGCCTGCCGTACATCACGATGGAACTGGTCGAAGATGCCGATAACTTCGTGGAAGCGGCACAAAAACAACCAGCCGAGCAAATTAATCTCCTGATTCAATTATTACAAGCATTGGCTTATTTACACCGGCGCGGCATCCTGCACCACGACCTCAAGCCGAGTAACGTGCTGGTTAAAAATGATACGAACGTCAAAGTGTTGGACTTCGGCCTCGCGATGGAACCGGAACAAGCGCAGGGTGATGTGCAGGGTACACTGGCTTATATGGCTCCTGAAATCATTCAGGGGCGCGAACCCACGACCGCCGTCGACCTGTACGCCGTTGGGGTGATCGCCTACGAGTTGTTCACGGGCAAGCATCCCTTCGACACCGAAAACATGCAAAAGCTGTTGCAAGAAGTCCTGTTTACCAACCCTGATTTAACAACTTTATTCGACCACACGTCTCACTACACGAAGCTACAGCCCAAAACCGCGCCGCTTCGGGACGACAAGACCCGACCGCTGAACCCGAATTACGACACGCTGCCGCTGGATGAGATGCCGACCGAAAAACCGAGCTTTGAAACCCGAACGGTGGATGCCGAGTCCTTTACACCGGATGCCATCGACATCGATTTCGGGGGTGATTACGACACGCACACGCTGGCGGGAATCATCGGTAAACTGCTGTCGAAGCAGCCGGAAGACCGCTACAGCGACAGCGAACAGGTGATGATCGATTTGGCTGCGGCTGTGGGCATCAACCTGCCGCAGGAATCGGCAGCGATCCGCGAGAGCTTCTTACAGGCGGCAGCGTTCGTCGGTCGTGAAAATGAACTTAAGCGGCTCGACCAAGCGCTCGAAGAAGCGATTAACGGTAAAGGCAGCGCGTGGCTGATTGCCGGGGAAAGCGGCGTGGGCAAGTCGCGTTTGATCGAGGAAATACGCATACGGGCGATGGTGCAGGGCGTAACCGTGCTGCGCGGGCAAGCGGTGGCGGAAGGCGGGCTGCCCTACCAACTGTGGCGTGAACCCCTGCGGCGGTTGGCCCTCACCAGCGAGATTAGTGATCTAGACGCGAGCATCCTCAAGGCGGTTATCCCGGACATCAGCGAACTGCTGGAGCGTACGGTCAGCGACGCAGTGACGCTCGAAGGCGATGCTCACCAGCGGCGGTTGTTCGGCGCGATCACGAACCTATTCCAACAGCAGCAGCAGCCGATCATGCTCATTTTGGAAGATTTACAGTGGGCAAGTGAACGGCTCGACCTCGTGAAGCTGCTTTACGGCATCGTCCCGAACCTGCCGATACTCATCCTCGCGAATTACCGCCACGAAGAAAGCCCGACACTGCCCCAAGAGTTACCGGGGATGCAGATTTTACGCCTCGAACGGCTGGCCGCGCATGACATCGCTGCCTTGAGCGCCTCGATGCTGGGTGAAGCCGGTCGCCAACCGCAGGTGCTGGAACTCCTACGCCGCGAGACGGAAGGCAACGTGTTCTTCCTTGTCGAGGTGGTGCGGGCGCTGGCGGAAGAAGCCGGCAGTTTGAAAAAGGTCGGTAGTATGAGCCTGCCGGAAAATGTGCTGGCGGGCGGCATCCAAACGATCATCCAGCGGCGGCTGGCGCGGGTGCCGGAAAGTGGTCAGCGGCTGCTGCAACTGGCGGCCATCAGTGGGCGGCAGCTTGATGTTGATGTGCTGGAAGCGGTGGTGGGTACGGATGACCTGAACGAGTGGTTGGCAACCTGCGTCAACTGCGCGGTGCTGGATGTGCAAGACGGGTTATACCACTTCACCCACGACAAGCTGCGCGAAGTCACGATTGCCAATGTGTCGCCGGAAGACCGTGCCGAACTCCACCGGCAAATCGCGGGGGCGCTGGCGGCCGTTTACCCGAACGCGCCGGAACGGGCGACCGTTATGGCACAGCATTGGGGCGCGGCAGGCGATCTGCTGAACGAATTCCACTTCACACAACTCGCGGGGGATTACGCACTCAGCATCAGCGCCCTTTCCGAAGCGATTGACCTCTTTGAACGCTGCCAACAGCTCATCCCTGAGATCATTACCGATGAAGCCAAACGCCGCCCGGTTCAGGCCGAAATGGCGATCAAGCTGGGAGAGGCACTGCAATACACCGGCGCTTACGAGGAAGCCGAAAAGCAAATCGCGGCAGGGTTAGAACTATATCGCGAGATTGGTGATCAGGTCGGCACGGCACGCGCCCTGAGCCTGCGCGGGGATAATTACTGGCGCACGGGTAATTACGAGGCGGCGCTGCAAGCCTGCTCGGAAAGTTTCGCCCTTTACCGCGTTCTGCGTTACTCGGAAGGTGAAGCTAGGACGCTCAACCGCTTGGGCATGGTGGCGTTTGAGCAAGGTGATTACGCCCGCGCGAACGAGCAAATTCAGGCGGCGCTGGCAGTCGCGGAGGCGGCACACAATCCGGTAGCACGGGCGACCAGCATGAACAACCTCGGCCTCGTGGCACTGCGGCAGGGTAATTTTGCCGACTCGGTGAAGCATTTTGAGGTCACGTTGAACCTGCACCGCGAGCATGGCGAACGTTGGAAGGTCGCCAGTACGCTCCACAACCTCGGTACGCTGGCGGGTATTCAGGGCGATCTAGGGAAGGCCAACCATTACTTTGACGAAGCCTTGAGCATGTGCCGGAGCATTGGCGACCGGCGGGGTATCGCGCTGGCGTTGGATAACCTCGGCTTCGTGGCGCAGCTTCGCGGTGAACTGGATAAAGCGAGTGCGTACTTAGAAGAAAGTCTCTCGCTCTCGCAAGCCATCGGCAACCGACAAGGCAGCGCCAACACATTGATTAACCTCGGTCATGTGGCGACCGCCCAGAATGACACATCTCGCGCGGTGGACTTGTTCCGGCGAGCGCTGCGGATTGCTTACGACCTCGACGCGACCCCGATGATTCTCGAAAGTATCTGCGGGCTGATTGGCCTCGATACCAACAACCCGGAAACGCTCCCGCGCCTCGGCATGGTGCTGAATCATCCGGCCTCGACGCAGGAAACGCGCGAGATGGCGACTAAGGTGATCGACCAGTTGAAGGCGAGTCAAGCTGCCGAAGTGGTGGAAACGCAAAGCGCGACAGGGAAAGAACTGCCACTTGAACAGGTGGTGGAAGCGCTTTTGAAGTAGCCAGTCGCCAGTTAAGGCTAAGACGAATCGCCAAGCGCGCCAAGATGGGCGAGGAGGTCTATTTTCGCTCAACGTTAGCATGGTGGTACCGTGTTTATAATTACAGGCGGGTTTTAAGACTAAAGAGCTAAAGTGGCTAGGGGAATATGCGTGTTAATTTGCGGCGGCACGAATGGTTTGAGCCATCGTGTCGATATTCACATTTTTAAGCATGTAGCTTTTTGCGCCAGCATCCAGCGCTTGCTGAATCATATCGAGGTCAATCGAACTTGTGAGGACGACAATTTGGATGTCGGGAAATTTCTTTTTGATGAGGCGCGTGGCAGTAACGCCATCCATAACCGGCATAGCAAGGTCCATCAGAATGATGTCAGGATGAAGCTCGGCGGCTAGAGCGAGTGCTTTTTCGCCATTGTCCGCTTCCCCCACCAACTGAAGGTCATCCCACAGGTCAAGAAAGACCGACAACCCATATCTGACTTGTGGATGATCATCAACGATCATTACACGAATAATATTATTTGACATTTCGGCGCATCATTTTTCTCTTTCCTCATTCTAACTATAATGCTCAACTGGCTATTGTGAATAGATAGTGAGACTATTCCAGTGTATTACTTAGAATGAGAATGGGCAGCAAGTTTTTCAGAAATTGGCACCGTAACGGCTATATCAGTTCCACCTTGAACGGCATCACTTTGAATATTCACGTAAGCACCGAGCAGGTCAGCGCGTTCGCGTATGCCTTGTAAGCCAAGCCTGTTTGCCGTTTCCTCGACGTTAAATCCACGTCCATTATCGCTAATATGCAGCTCTAGCTTACCATCACGGACGTGCAAGGTGATCGAAGCCGCTGTTGCATGACTATGCTTAACAATATTGTTTACCGCCTCTTGGGTGATTCGGTATAGGGTCAAGTGGGTGGTTTCTGGCAGTACACCTATCTCATCTACTTCGACATTCATAATAATTCGATCCCGGCCTTCGGTGGCTAAGGCAAGCTGCTCGAATAATTCCTTTAAATCCGTACGGAGTAGATTATCAGGGCGAATTTCGAGCAGCAAGAGCCGCATCTGTGCCATCGCAGAACGGTTCAACTGCCCGACTTCATCCAGTTGGGTTGCGGCGAGCTGGGGATTTTTCTTTTGGGTCAGCGGCACGGTTTGGGCCAACGTACTGGCGAGGAACAGGGTTTGGGTGACGGTATCATGTAACTCGTGGGCTAATCGCTGCCTCTCGGCTAACGCTGTACCCTCCTTGACAGTCGCTATTAAGTCTTCGAGCGCAACTGAATAGCGGCGCGCACGCAGCATCATTTCGACACGAGCGATCAATTCCAATTTTTCTATCGGCGAAAAAATGATCTCGTCAATCGTTTGCCAGAGATTATTTGTCAGCACACTAATATCCTGACGGGATGTAATCAACAAGATCGGTAAGAATAATTTCGAGTTCGCACTACGGTGGCTATCGATTTGCCCGCGCAGATGATTAAGCCCCATTCCATCAAAAATACCAAGGTCAAAATCTTTCTGGAATGGCTCCTCTGATGTGTGGACATCAACCTCATAGTATTGCTTAAGATAGGTTTGCAATATCTCGCGATTCGCTTTGTTCTCAACGGCAATAAGGATAACGCCCTTACTCATGTTGATTCTCCAACGCAACCATACTGATTGACTCGATCAATTCTTTCATGATGAGCGGCTTTACCATCACCCTTTGAGCGCCATGTAAAAAGCCCTCATGGCGAGCGTGCTGTGCTTGCATCGGCATGACAACCATGAGCGGCACATGGATTTGCGAAAGTTTGTCACAAGCGTTCCAGATGCGCCGGTCAAAACCAGAAATGTCGACGATTGCCAACCCAAACCCTATAACGGAATGTAAACTGCTTTCAAAATCCGCGATGGTTGTTACGGATACACTGTTATACCCCTGATTGCCCAGAAATTGAGCCAGCAGATCCCCGTTTCGCTTGTTACACGCCACATTTAATATGGGCAGTCGTGAACTCACTTTTGATCGCCACTTTTGTCTACCCATTCCGGCATGCCCGATAAAATACCCCGTAGGTCGGTCAGCGGCTTACCTACTTTTAGACCATATTTGGTAATTTCAAACTCGCGCAGCGTCTTTTGGAAATCTGAATGGCGCTTCTTTAACACTCCTACGGTACGGCGCAGTTGACCTTCTAATTCCAGATACCGCAGCAGAATGATGGTGTCCGCCATGTAGCTGGCTGAAATATCAGTCGCCTGATATGACCCAATGATGGCATCGATGGCATTCACTAAAATGACCGCGATATTCTTACTTTGAAGGAATTTGCCTAAGGTGTGCAAGTGGCGAACAAGATCATCACCCCGAATAGAAAGCCCGTAGCTGGAAATGCTGTCGATCATGACAATCGCCGCGCCCTTCTGCTCAATATCCTTACGCACCATATCCGCGAATTCATCCGGCCCAAAGTGCAGTGGTTCAACCTGTATCACCGAGAGCGTTCCACGCTTCACCATATCGGCAACCGGTATGTTGATACTTTTGCTGCGATTAAGCAGTTTGTCTGTCCATTCCTCAAATGAGTAAATCACGGATCGTTCACCGCGCCCTGCGGCTTCTTTCATGAACTGCATCCCTAAGGCAGTTTTACCAACACCTGTTGGGCCAGTAATCATCGTGATTGTGCCGCGCTCGATACCACCTGAAATGAGTTCATCCAATTCGGGAATGCCGGATGAGATCACTTCGGATGTAAAGTCTTGAGAAAGCTCAACTGTGAGCTGTAGACGCGGGAAAACCAACATGCCGCCGTCGGTCAGCCGAATGGAATGTTCGCCACTCATGAAATCCGATCCGCGGAATTTGGTAACACTAATTGTCCGATCTTCCCCGTGATGTTCCAGCCGAATGATACCGTCGCTCATATATTGCAAATCATTGTCCGGGTTATCCGGGCTGTCCTCGGAGGTAAAGAGAACGGTTGCCCCGTTATCCACCAAGAACCGCAAGAAGGAATGCGCCTGACGACGGAATTGCAAGTCATCACTCGCCAGATAACGGAAATGCGTCATCGCATCAATAAACACACGAACAGGTTTTAATTTGTTGACTTCAGTCGTGATGCGTTCTGTAGTGGGTTCACGCTCAACGTCCGAGGGAGAAAAGATGTCATAGCTTTGTGCCTGTGCGAAGAAGTCAGCCGATGGTGCCAGATCGAGAAACTCAATGCTGCTGACATCAAAGTTCATGGTTTCGGCGTTGCGGCGAATTTGGGTTTCGGTTTCGCCCATCGCGATAAATAACGAGCGGTCACCATTCTTTGCGCCGGCAGTCAAAAAATGTAAGCCTAGAATCGTTTTACCGCTGCCCGGATTGCCATGAAGCATATAAGCAGCTTGTGACAACAATCCACCGTGGAGAATTTCATCTAAGCCTTTGATGCCGGTTGGCATCCGTGTGGCACTCCGACGGTTAACTGTTTCAGAAGGTTCTGATCTATCTGCCATTTCCAACCTCTATAACATCGCAATCGTGAATACACGATATAAACCAACGAGACCAAACCGAGACTAGTTATACCTCAACGGATTTTGAAATGCAGGATCGTTTCTTCACTAAAACCACTGGCTTTGTAAAACGCTTGCGCCCGTTCACTGCCGCGTTCTACGTTGACGCGAATCGAGCGTAAATCTAAACGGTTAGCACGGCGCACTGCCGCTTCCAACAACGCTGCGCCTACCCCCTGCCGCTGGTAGGTTGGCAGCACGGCCATGTCGTTGATAAACCCCTGCCCACCGGTTAAACCGCGCAAAATCGACAGGGCGATAAACCCGATGATGATCGGCGGCTCTTGGCGGACAACGGCGACGAAAACCTCGAAACCGGATGACTCGCGAAAGCGCATGCCTACATCGCGCCAATCCTCGTCCTTCAGCGCATAATTGGCGGGAATAAGAGCCAATAAGGCGGTTACTTCTTGCAGGTCATTCACCTCGGCAGGGCGAATGTCGAAGTCCTGCGTGAGTTCGTCGCGGCTGGTATCTTCCTCTTGCAGCGCGGCGTTCAACCGAACGGCACGCATGGGCTGCTGCCTCAACCACTGGGCAATCGTCTCGCGGTGCGTACGGAAAGGCAAGCGTGGAATGCTGCCCGGTAGAAATACCTGCGCTTCGATTGCATCGTCACCCCCTTGCAAGGTGCCGCCGACCGGTTTCGCGCGGTAGAAGATCATAATACCGCTCATCGGCGGGCCTTCGGGGAACGAATTGATCCCCATCATCTCAATCACCTCAACCTGTAGTCCAGTTTCCTCTGCCGCCTCACGGATAGCGGCGGCCTCCGCACTTTCGTCGGCTTCGATAAACCCGCTCGGCAGCGTCCACTCGCCCTGATGGGGTGGCTGGCCTCGCCGGATGAGCACCACGCCGCCATCCATCTCGATGAGGATGCCAACGGCGGGTACAGGGTTTACATAATGCACATAACCGCAGTTGGCACAGGCCTGGCGCGTCCTGCCGCCGACTTCCTTCAGCCCTAACGTGTGCCCACAAACCGGACAGTAGATGAGATCAGTCATAAATGCACATATACTTTTTACCCGACGAGCGCGTTAAAACACGCCATGCAAGCCGCTTGGGTCTTTTTGTCCGTGTCCTTTGCCATATCCCATGTCGTCATGGATACCGCCACGACCCGGCCTGTGTTGGCAAGACGCTGCATTACTTTAACAAGTGCTTCGGTCTTTGGCCCACCGTCGGTCGGGTAAGCCACTGCGGGTGCATCCTCAGGGTTGAGGATGTCGGTATCAAAGTGAACATAAAGGGGTTGGTCGCCGAGGTCATGCTTAATCAAGTCATCCATGTAGTGAATATGGCGTACTTTGGATGAGCGTACCGCTACGCCTTCAGCAATATCGAGGTCACGCGCGTCGGCTAATATCACTTGATCTTCCGGCAGCGGTTTAGCGCCCGCTTGTTCCATGAGTTTCTGCTCGCCTTTACCGACGATCATGGCTAAAGGCATCCCGCCGATAAATTGGCTGGGTGTGGTTTCAAAGGTGTTGAAGTCACCATGCGCGTCCAACCAGATCACCAACGGGTTAATCCCCGCCCGCTGCAAGCCGGCCATCATCCCGATTGCGACACAGCAGTCCCCGTTGACGCTAACCGGTCGATTGCCCGCCACGATGGTTTTCGCGGTGAAATCGGCGAGGCCATTATTCAGCGCTGTCATGCGGGCGTAGCGCTCATCCGTATCTAAAGCTGGTTTGTTGATTTGCCAATCGGCAGCGGCAAGCTGTTCAATTTCAGGTCGGGGTTGGTCGATAAAAAAAGGAGTCGCCATAAATCGGTTTTCCATACCAGTGTGCCTTTTGTTAAGTCAAAAATGGTCATGAATATGACACTTTGCGACTTAAGATTAGCGTATTCCAGTCCCAAACGAATAGGAATAGTGGCTACCTATTTATGGTATTGAGATAAGAAATAAATCCGATCACCATAGAATGTGATTGGAAAGCCCATTAAACGCCTGAACCGCTTACGCCGTGCGCCAGAAGTCTATCGCGCGTTGCAGATGGCGGGTTTCGCTGCGGGCATCCGGCTGCCACTTGGTATAGTTTTCGAGGAAGGCGCGAATGGCCGCTTTTTCGGTTGGGGTAAACGCGCCGACACGGTTCAGAAAGTCCGTGATTTGAGAGTGCTTGAGCGGATCAGTCTTCTTATCCAGATACTTTTGCAGCAGTGTCGGGTCAGGCGGTGTTAGGCTGTGCATCAGGCCAATCGGCAGGGTGCTGACGTGGTGATAATAGAACATCGCGGCCAGCATGAACGCCGGAAGGTAATATCGGAATGCTTCGGGTGTCATCAGCGGCAGGTCGACATGATAGTTCGAGAGGGTCACAAGCTGCACATCACGCCAGTTCTTGCCCCAGAAGGCGCGTGTGAGGGCGGCGCTATCCATTTCCGGCTTGCCGATGTTCGCGTCACCGGGGTACGGGGTTGGAGCAAACGCTTCTTCAATTTGTGCAGCCACACGTTGACGGATTTCGTGTGCCGGGGAAAGTTCGACCTTCGGAAAAAGCTCTGTGCTGGACATTAGACGATGCCTCGTTTGGAACTGGCACGTTGCACATTCA
Organism: Chloroflexota bacterium; assembly: GCA_020161935.1. Lineage (GTDB taxonomy): Bacteria > Chloroflexota > Anaerolineae > Aggregatilineales > Phototrophicaceae > CFX2. The sequence goes on along the minus strand of JAIUNI010000018.1, from coordinate 73,135 downwards.
GGTTGGGGGTGAGTTATCCGTGCAGCGGCATAACATTTCTGTTATAGCACAATTTTAACCGAAATAAACTTGGAGAAGCATTAAGCGTATTTCCAAAACTCAATTGTGGTGCCAACAAGATCGATGTCATAGAGCAGGTAACCCAGCGGGTAGACGGCGGCGAACGTATCGAGGAACGTCAGTACGGCCGTTTTCTCGGCAGCATTAAAGGCCGACGCACGGCGCGAGAAATAATCGTTGTACTCCCCTGCCACATAATTATTGATTTGTTCTTGCGACTGCGGCGTGAGGCAGAAAATGAGGTTATCGGTTACGGTGCCGATCTGGTCATGCTGGAGCAGCGCTGCCCGCATCATGGCCGGCGCGTAATAACGAAAGCCTTCCGGCGTAAACAGGAACATATCCCAGCGGAAGCGGTAAAGCAGTTCATGGCCGACAGCCTGCCACTTCTGCCCCTTCAGCGCCGCCGCGAGTGACTCGTCGTCGCCGGCAGTGATGGCGTTATCGCCGGGGTAAGGGGTGTCGGTGAAGGCCAGTTCGATTTGCCGTGCCACGCGCTGCTGAAGGGTGTCTGTCATGGTTCGTGTTATTCGCTATTAGTCAGGATAGCAACTAATTGTAATTCAAGTTGAGGTAAATTTTCGCTGGCAACCTGCCAAACAATGTCAAGATTTACATTATTGTAATTGTGGACGATACGGTTACGCATTCCGATAATATTTTTCCACAGGATATTCGGGTATGTGTTTCGTGTTTCTTCAGTAACCCGTGCTGCCGCCTCGCCAATCACTTCGATAGCCCGAACGACTGCATAGGCAAGCATCAAATTAGTGTCGAGGTCACTGCGAGTTTGTTCGTGAATAAACGTCGAGACATGGCGTACTTCATCCAACATATCGCGTAAGCGTGTTTCATCAAACTCGTTCATAAATAACCTGAGCATTTGCCACCACTTTATCCCTAAAGTGACGGCTCAAAGACCCGTAGGTGTGTAAATCAACTTGCCGTCCGAATAGGCCACTGAGTTCATCTTGCATCGTGACAAACTCCCAGCCCGGAATATGGGCAGGATCAAATTCTACTAGTACATCTATATCACTATTATCCGCAAAATCGTCACGCAAGACAGATCCAAAAAGTGATAATTTGATAATGTAATATCGCTGGCAGAAGTCCGCAATGGTTCGATAGGGGGTTGAGATGTGATTTTGAAACATTACTCAAATATCGCTTGAACCGCTAATTCAAAACCGGGAATGACACTGCCTCCGGTCAGAACATCGCCGACCTTTAGCTTTTTATAACTGTCACGCTGCCGCACGGTAACGGTTTTCTGCTTAGGGTCAACCACCCACACGATTTCTACACCGTCGTCTAAGTAGAGATCAACTTTAGTATCGACATCAACGTAACGATCATTACGTGAGATAACTTCGACGACTAAATCTGGCACAATCAAAAAAGGCTTATCCGACCATTCGGGATCATCCGCTTTATATTTCTGGATACGTTCCATCCGATAAACCATAACGTCAGGTTCACGTGCACCTTTAACCCAATTCGCTGAGTATGTTAGTACATATGACTGCTCGAAATAGCTGATACCCGTGCCATGAAGGCGATTATAATAGGCAAATTCATCATGAATAATGCGCGATTTTTCGCCGTGCCCTGATACTGTTGGATTCACAGGCACACGCTCCCCGTTAATAAGCTCAAAAGGCCCTTCGGCCTCGTATAGCGCGACATATTCATCAAGGGTCATCAAATTAGTTTGTTCAAGCGGGTGGTCAACCATATGACCTCCTAAACTCGTTACAAAACATTTGGATTAGTATACCAAAAAAGGACACGCCGCAGCATGTCCTTCATAACTTTCAATGGTGAGAACCTTAGCGCGACTTGACCTTGTGCTGCTCGGCTTCCTCGTACTCGTCGTACCCATCATCGGTGATTTCGCCGTCGTCCGTCAAGTGAAGACGTTTGGGCTTCTCAGATGCCCACGCGGGCGCGGCTTTCTTCAGTTTGGCGAATTCCTTCTCGATGTCGCCTTCACTGGCTTCGCGCAGCCCCGCGATGATGGTGTGCAGCACGAAGATACCCACCCAACCCAGCATCCCACCAATCGCGTACATTTGATACGCAGAATCACTGAGGAATACCACAGCCGCTACTGTGATGATGAGGACAGCCAAGTTAACCGCCCATAACGTCCAACGGCGGGTGCGGCGGTCAATCCGCTGGCGAGCGATTTCGTAAAGTTCGTGGTCAGACATATGCTTTCCTATCAATGTGCTTTTAGTGCTGATACGCTATACGCAGCAGGGTCGCTTTCCGTTTCGTGTGAATAAAAAGGACGCGCCGAAGCTCGTCCCTTACTATCAAACAAACCATCAATTTGGATTTATTCCCTCCCTTGTTTACGGGGGAGGGCTAGGGTGGGGGTTATTCCCACTACATTTCTAAGTAGTCGCGCAGTTGACGGCTGCGGGTTGGGTGGCGCAACTTGCGTAGGGCTTTGGCTTCAATCTGGCGGATGCGTTCGCGCGTGACACCGAGGTGCTTGCCGACTTCTTCCAGCGTGTGGTCTTGCCCATCCTGCAAGCCGAAGCGCATTTCCAGCACTTCACGCTCACGTTCACTGAGGACACCCAGCGCTGACCGGATTTGCTCTTTCAGCAGTTGGCGGCTGGCGGCATCCACCGGCCCCATGATCTTGTCGTCCTCGATGAAGTCACCGAGTAAGCTGCTGTCTTCCTGACCGATTGGCATTTCAAGGCTCATCGGCTCTTGACTGATCCGCATGATCTTGCGAACTTTTTGCGCGGCACGGCGCAGCTTCCGCATCAAACCGGGGTCGATCTTCTCGCCGCTGGAACGCAGCATTCGGATGGCCTCAGTTTCATCCTTGGTCAAGAATTCCATCTCCAGCGCGATCTGTTCCGCGCTTGGCTCGCCACCGAGTTCTTGGATGAGGTCACGCTGCACACGCATCAAGCGGTTGATGGTTTCGACCATATGTACCGGAATGCGGATGGTACGCGCTTGGTCAGCAATCGCGCGGCTGATGGCCTGGCGAATCCACCATGTCGCGTAGGTGCTGAACTTGTAACCTTTGGTGTGGTCAAACTTTTCAACCGCACGCAGCAAGCCGATATTGCCTTCTTGGATCAGGTCAAGGAAGTTGATGCCACGCCCCATGTACCGCTTGGCGACGCTCACCACTAAACGCAGGTTGGCGCGTGTCAAGGACTCGGCGGCTGTCTCCGCACGGCGTTCGAGGTTTTCAAAGAATTCCGGCAGTTCAGCGAGCGTATCTTTGTCGCCCATGAGGTGATCGTGGAACGCGCCGACCGTTGGCAGCAGCTTCTTGTTCTTGTACTCGTTGCGGACGAAGATCACCTGATTAAAGGGAATCAGGTAGAAACCCTGAAACACGTCGAATAACCGCCGTGCTAGTTCCGTCCACAGCTCATCACGCCCCCACTCCCGCTGGCGCAGGTAGTCGCGGATGTAGGAACGGCTGCTGCTATCCCAGTTGTCATTCACCAGCATCACTTCTTCGATGATCTTCCGCAGATCTGGCGGTTCGACCCCGAAGGCTTGCGCGCCCTCGACGGCTTCTTCCCAGTTGCGGCGGATGTGCTGGTACGACATTTCCACGACCTGCTCAAAGCTGGGCAGGCTTCCCTCAGCCGCGCCATTTTCGACCTTTGAGAGGGTGTGCATGAAGTTGTCGAGCAGTTGTTCCGCCGCGACCTGCGTACTCAACCACGTTTCACGGTTGGTATCCAGCAGCGGCACCAGACCGATTTCCTTAAGGTACATCCGCACGGGATCATCGACCAACGCGGCGCTGTCGAGCGAGATGTCCCCCATATCCTCATCTTCGAAGTCCTCGTCAAACTCATCCGGTTCTTCAGCCGGGAATTCGCTGGTATCGGTTACGCCGCCCTCAAACAACGTATCATCATCGTCAAGGGGTTCATCGTCGGTTTCGTAATCGTTTTCACCTTCGTCGCGAACCTTCTGCATTTCCTGCGAAGCATCTACGTCGTCGGATCTGCCTTTACGTCTTTTTGGCATCTTATTCACCTATTCACGCACAGAACTCTTGATTTTTTGTAGGTTCGTGTCCAGTAACATTTGGGCTTTTTTGTAAAGTAGGATGAGTTGACCATATCGCATGAGGCTGTCTTCATCGCTGCTCATTTGGGCATCCATCTGCAAAAAGACCAGTTCTTCTTGCTCCCGCTTAAGCCGCCTGATACGCAATTCTAGCACACGCTCCACCACCGCGTCGCCTGTATCGCCCCCCTCTAATACACGGCGGTTGTGACTGTATATGCGCTCAAGGTCAGCAGTCTGGCTTTCGCGTACCCGCTGCCGCATCCTTGTCATATCGTCCGTAAGTATAACATCAAGCTGCGGTTGCAAGGAAATGTCGGCTTTCAGGCGGAGGTAATCCATCGGATCGAGTTCATCTTGCTCAAGCGCATCCTGAAAGGACTGCATCAATGCCCGCGCGTCGACATGCGTAAAATCATCCGCGCAGCAGTCGCCCAGCGGTCCGTCCATCAACCCACGGTTATCCCCTGCCAGTTCGCGCAGCTTGCGGTTGACCAGATAGTAGGCCATCGGCTGCCGGAACAAGGCTTGCAGCACCTGTACCTCAATCGACACCTCGACCAGCGGCGCACTTCGCCGCCCATTGTTGGGCATGGCTGCCGCGTAGCTGCCGGGGCTGGGCGTTGTTCGGGCGGCTGGCATCGCCGGATACGGTTCGTCATCCCCTTCCACCATTTCTGGTGGAGTCACGCCTTCGTAGTCCAGCGGTGGTGGTTCAAAGTCGCCTATATCGCCCGTCTGTGATGGGGGCTGGGGAACTTGTTGCGTTTCCTTTGGCTTAGAAGATGATGAACCCCTTAGTTCTTTAGCTTTTTTCTTTCGATCAGATTCTTCCCATTTAAGTAATTCACCAAGTTTGAATAACTCATCAGGCACAATTTTTAAGCGTTCAGATAACTTTACAATGTTATCTCGGTTATAGGTATTTTTTTCCGAAGCCATCAGAAGAGGTAAAAGGCTTCGAGCCACATCTTCACGTTCACGTGTACTCGCATCAGGTGGCAGGTGCGAGGTCTCCATGTCGATCACGAAGTCCGCGACCGGCAGCGCGTTCGCCACCAATTCCACCCAGCGATCCGGTGTCTCACGGATCAAGTCGTCAGGGTCTTTCGCCCCCGGGATTTGCAGCACGCGAATGTCAATCGAGAGCCGACCGCCGAAGTCAGCCTGCAAGGTGGTGCGAGCGGTTTCCAAGCTCCGCCGCGTGGCGTTCTGCCCTGCCGCGTCCGAGTCCAGCGCCAGCACAATTCGTTTAGCGGTGCGTGTGAGTAAGCGCAGTTGGGTTTCGGTCATCGCCGTTCCCATTTGCGCCACTACGTTCCTGAACCCGGCCTGCTGCGCCTGTATCGCGTCCATGTAGCCTTCAACGATCACCGCCGTTTCGGTTTCCCGAATGCTGCCCTTCGCGGTGTCGAGGCCGAACAGCGTCCGGCTTTTGTCAAACAGAACGGTTTGCGGCGAGTTCAGGTACTTGGGATTATCTTCCGCTGCCAGCGCCCGCGCCCCGAAGCCGATCACCCGCCCGCGTTCGTCACGGATGGGGATCATCAAGCGGTTGCGGAAGCGGTCGTAAACACGCCCGCTGTCGTCGTTCTTCACTGCCAGCCCGACCTCGATCATTTCGGCTTCGGTGTATCCCAGCGTCTTGAGATGATCGAGCATGTGCGACCAACCGGGGGGCGCATAACCGATTTTGAACGCGGTGATCGTCTCTTCGCTAAACCCGCGCTTCTCACGGGCGTATTGGAATACAGCCGCCTGATTTTCGACTTTGGGGTCGAGCAGGGCGTTGTGGTAAGCATCGGCTGCGGTGTGCATCAGCCCGCGCAGCTTATCCAGCCGTTCAGTATTCTCGCGCTGCTCAGGTGTTTGCTTCGCCACCTCCACACCCGCCAGCTTGCCGAGTTCTTGCAGCGCTTCGCTGAATGACCAGCCGTGGTAACGCATGGCAAAGCCGATTACATCACCGCCGGTCGCGCACGAACCGAAACAGCGCCACGATTGGCGGTCAGGGCTGACGTTAAAGCTGGGGGTTTTCTCGCTGTGGAATGGGCAGGGGGCTTTCCATGTTTTGCCAGCGCGTTTCAGCGGCACATACCGTTGAATGTAATCGACAATATCAATTCTGGCTTTGATTTCGTCGGCGACCGACATGACCTTGCACCCCTTCAAACCCGTAGAAGCATTATACGTATGTGTACTGGCTCATGCAACTCGCAATGACAAGGTGCTGGTAAACGAGCTGACAGGACTAACGCACTACTCGCTTTTGCCGCCGACAGTACCAATCGCCCATCGTTTACCCGCCGCGCTTCCGTATGATCTAAAGTGTGTTCGGTTCATTGGGGCAATCATGATCCACAAACAAACCTTTCCCAACTACATGCAGATGCGTCAACGTGTGCCGCAGACCGTTTGGCAAGCCGGTCGTTTCTTGGCCATCGGTATTGGGTACGGCCTCATTATCCTGTCATTTACGCGCCCCGAAGCCGCTTTGTTCATCTTCTGGCGTATCATTGTGCCTGTTTTACCCCTGCTCATGTTCGTTGCACCCGGCCTCTGGCGCAACATCTGCCCAATGGGTGCGCTCAACCAAACACCGCGCATGTTCCGCTTCGGGCGCAGCCTCACGCCGCCCGCATGGCTCAAGAATTATGCTGCCCTATTTGGCATAATCCTGTTTGTGGTGTTAGTGCCGACACGCAAGGAACTCTTTAACACCAGTGGCCCCGCCCTCGGCGTACTGCTGTTCACCGCGTTCACGATGGCGCTTGTCGGTGGTTACTTCTTTCGTGGTAAAAGCGGCTGGTGCGCCACAATCTGCCCGCTGCTCCCGCTGGAACGCCTGTATGGTCAGACACCATTTATCCCGGTGCCGAATGCTTACTGCAAGCCGTGTGTGGGCTGCGTCAAAAACTGCTACGACTTCAACCCCGCGCTCGCTAACATGGCCGATCAACAGGATACCGACCGCCGCAACAGTCATTTTCGACGCTTGTTCGCGGGAATGCTCCCCGGCCTCATCTTGGGCTTCTACCTGATTCCTGACCCGCCGAAGATCAACGGCTTGATGATGTACGAGTGGATTGCCTTCTTTATGTTCATCAGTGTGGGATTGTTTCTGACGCTCGAAACGGTGTTCAAACGCTCGGCGTTCCGGCTGCCCACGTTGTTTGGCGCGGTCGCTTTCAATTACTTCTATCTTTTCAACCTGCCTGTTCTGGCAGAAACCGTCCATCAACTATTTGGTATCGCCCTTCCACTGCCGGTTCTGTGGACGGGACAGTTGGGTATCTTCGTGTTGAGCGCGATTTGGATTTACCGCACGTATCGCAAAGAGTCGCTTTACCAGCGCCTGACTGCCTCGCGCCATGCCCAGATGCAGGTCAGCCTCGTCCAGTCACACTCCATTCCGGTACGCGGGTCGAAGGCGGGCTAACACGTCCGCCTAACAAAATTCCCCCTTGCGCCTTGCAAACGTGAATAAGTCTTCAAAATTTTATTTATAGAAAACAACCTTTTCGGTACATTTTGCCCTCAAAGTTTGAAAACGGTTTCAAATCTTTCAAAGTTCTATCCCCAAAATAGTTGCCTCTTCCCCCTTCCCTTTAGGTAATATTTAGGCAGTAGCAGTACTTTTGTACTTATCAGAAATGTATAGATTTTGGGGACAGCCATTTAGGGCATGTCCTCTATTTGCTCATGCCCTGTGGGGGTGCATTATATGAGTGAAACATATCGTTTATTGCGACAGCGGAAAATTTGGTTTTTTTGTAGTCTCTTAGCCGTGTGGTTGCTGCTGACCGTTTCGGGCGGCGTATTCCAAGTACGTGCCACCAGCAGCGAACCTGCGTGCGCCGTGACACCGAACTTGCTCGGTGGACAAGGTTTCTCTGTCTCCGGTCAGGGGTTCTCGGTATCGGGGCAGGGGTTCTCCGTTTCCGGTCAGGGGTTCTCGGTATCGGGGCAAGGGTTCTCCGTTTCCGGTCAAGGGCTTGACCCGCTGGTTGTCGCGGCGGAAATTCGCGATAATCCTGTTACCCCCGGCAAATGGGTCAATGATCGACTGAATTTCTTTATCAATGACCTTAGCTTTAATACCGAAGCGACCGCCATCATCATCGTGGATGAATTTACTGGCGACGACCCGCATGGTGTAAGCGTCAGGAAAGTGGTGGATGACTCCCTCGCCGCTATTAAGACGCGCGTCCCCGGTTTGCGGATCGACACCTTCACCATCGACATCAGTGAAGCGGGTACCGCCTATAACGCCGATGTCATCGCGACCAAGATTTCAACATTGGTCAACAGCCTTAAGAGCAGCTATCGCCACTTCGTCCTCAACATGAGCTTCGGCCTTATCTCGTGTACCGACCCCGGTCCGGTGGTGAACGGTACGCAGCTTCCGGCGTTTGACTTTAATCAAGCAGCGGAAGTGGTCGAAGCCAACAACCAAGAAACGCCTTCACTGCCGATTACCCCGATTCTTGAGTGCGTCATCAAGAAGCCCGCATCGGGCGGCTACGGTGGCAAAGCAGCCAGCGGTAAGGGGCAGGAAACGGGCGACAACTACGACACGTATATCGCCTACTTCGGCTACAAGAGCGAAAACGCCCAATTGGTGAATATCGCTGTCGGCAGCAAGAACTTCTTCAACACTTCACCACAGGGGCAAGGCCAGCCGGTACACTTTGAACCCGGACGGCAAACCAATGTGTTCTCGGTCACTTTCAAGGCTGGCAGCAGCCTGACGTGGAAGGTCAAGGGGCCGGATGGTCAGTTCCGCTCAGTGACGGCGACCAAATTCTCGACACCGTGCGCGGCAGTGCTACCTACCCCATCGCAGCCTGTAACGCCCATTCTGGAATGCGTTGCCAATATTGGTGAAGGCATGTACGAAGCACGTTTCGGCTATAACAACCCGAATACGCTGGGTGTCAATATCAGCGTCGGTTACAAGAACCAGTTCTTACCTTCACCGCCAGATCGCGGTCAAATCACCACCTTCGCCCCCGGCGCACATGAGAGCGTATTTGCGGTCTCCTTCAACGGCAGCAACCTGACATGGAAGCTGAACAACATCTCGGTAACAGCCAATAAGGATACCGAAGCCTGCCCCGAACCCGAAGGCTTCGGTGTCAGCCAATACCTGACGCAAAACCTCGGTGTGCCGGAAGAACAAGTCGGTGCGTATTGGGGACAGTTGACCAATAACATTACCTCTGACGAATTCCAAACCTTGCGCCAACTGCTCCAGAGCTACCTCGCCGACAGCGCTGATCCGTCCAAGAACTTTACGGCAGTGGTCGTCGCCTCGTCCGGTAACCTGCGCCCGTGGCTGGGTGATGCGCCGCTCGCCCCCGCAAGTTGGGATCAATCCATCGCGGTCGGTGCAACCCTGAACGACCATGATGAAATCTGGATGTTCTCGCAGGATGCCAATGTGGTTGCCCCCGGTGTTGGCTATCCGCTTGGAAATAACAGTTTCGCCGCCGGTACGTCCTTCGCCGCCCCTGCTTTCAGCGTGCTGGTCGGTATGTGTTCGACCACGCCCGGTGCGCTCCACTTCGACGGTACCAACCCGCCGCTGGAATTGGATGCTTCGGGTGGTAAGGTCTACTCGAATGCGGTCATCGGCGTGAATGACCTCTCACCGTTGAACTGTACACTTAATTCCGCGCCAACCGTCTCACCGATCAGCGACCGCACGGATAAGGAAGGCACCAGCGTATCCTTTAATGTAGAAGCCAGCGACGCGGACGGCGACCCGTTGACCTACGCGGCGACAGGCTTACCGTCGGGTGTCAGCATCAACAGCGCTGGCAAGATCAGCGGCACGCTGGCTGCGGGATCAGCGGGTGTCTACAACGTCGAAATCACCGTCAACGATAATCATGTCCCGCCCGCATCGGCTCAAGCCAGCTTCAAGTGGACGGTGACAACGGCGACCAGCGGCGTACAAATTGACATTCGCCCGTATTCGAAGAACAACCGCATCAACCTCGCTTCACGCGGCTACATCGCGGCGGCGGTGCTGGGCAGCAAGACCTTTGATCCCACCGTCGTCGATCCTAAGACGGTTACGCTGGCAGGTGCGCCAGTTGTGAAGCTGTTCGGTCGTCCGAACTCGCTCATCTTCGATGTCAACTGGGATGGCAAGCTCGACCGTGTTTTCTGGTTCAAGGTGCAAGACCTCCAGTTGAACGCGACTTCCACCGAAGCCGTGTTAGTGGGTAAGACGTTCTACGGACTCTCATTCCAGGGAACGGATAAGGTCAAGATCGTTGCGCCGTACGCGCCAAGTCTCTCATCACCTGCCAATAACAGCACCAGCAGCAGCAAGATTGTGAAGCTGACGTGGACGGATCAAGGCGATTGGGAAGAGGGCGATAACGTCTGCTACCTCGTCCAAATTGCCAAGACTGCCGGTTTCACCAACCCGCTGCAAGGCGCAATCGTGGTTGACCGCCTGAATATGAACACCATTCCGTTGTCGAATGGCACTTACTTCTGGCGTGTCGCTTTCTCCGACTGTTCATCGACTGTGGTCAGCAGTTGGAGCGAAACGTGGAGCTTCAAGGTTAAATAACCCGCGAACCAAATGGTGTGGTACGTGCTGCAATCAACACGTACCATTAACGAAACAGCACTCATAATGGCGCACTTCCAACCGTTGTGCGCCATTCCATTTGACGAATTACTCTCTATCCACTTGCCAACGACCACCTTAGAAAGCGAACAGAAGTTCCTCATTGGCGGCTTGTAAGTTATCGCGTGTAACCTTATACTTCACGTATGGAAACTCTTATCGGAACTGTCGAACGAATCACCTATTACAATGAGGAAAACGGTTATACCGTCCTCAAAATGATGCCTGAAAAGAAGCCGGGCAATAATGCCGCAGCACGTGATGGCACGGTTGCGGTTGTCGGCTCGATGCCAGAACTTGCCCCCGGTGAGTCCGTCGAGTTTTCCGGTGCGTGGTTCAATGACCCAAAATGGGGGATGCAGTTCCGCGCGGAGCAGGTGCGCCCCGTTCCACCCTCCACCACTGAGGGGTTAGTTAATTATCTCTCCAGCGGCATCGTCCCCGGCATCGGGCCGATCACGGCTGAACGAATCGTCAAGCACTTCGGCCTCAAAACACTCACTATTCTGGATAATGACCCTGATCGGATTGACGAAGTTCCCGGTCTCAAAACATCGCTGGCAAAGGCGCTGATTAAAGCGTGGGCGGAAAATCAGTCTGTGCGCCAAACGATGATCTTCTTGCAAGGGTACGGCATCAGTTCACGGATGGCCGTTCGTATCCATAACGAGTACGGCGATCACACCGTCAAAAAGGTGCAGGAAAACCCCTACAATCTCGCGGATGAAGTGTTCGGTATCGGCTTCATCAAGGCGGATGCTATCGCGCAGAAAATGGGCGTAGATTTTGACGCGCCCGTTCGCATCCGCGCGGGGCTGCTGTTCGCGCTGAACAAACTGGCACAGGACGGCAACACCTTTGCCCCACGCCAACTGCTGCTGGATACGGCTGCTGAACTGCTAAAGGTTGATAACCCGACTCGTGTGGCGGCAGCGGTGGATGCCCAAATTGTGGCAGGCGAACTATTTAGCGATGTAGCGGCGGATGAAACTGGTAATGAGGTTCAAGCAGTCTATCTGCCGGTCTATTATTATTCGGAGATCGGCGCGGCTGAACGCCTGAGCCACATCGCGACCTCGCCGAGCAGTATGGCGCTGGTGTGGAAGAAAAAGAAGTGGGCAGACTTCCTACCGGAACTGGCGAAGCAGAATAATGTCTCGCTTACCGAGCAGCAGCAAGGGGCGGTTAAAGCAGCGCTCACCAGCAAAATCTCGGTGCTGACGGGCGGCCCCGGTACCGGCAAAACGACCACACTGCAAATGGTCATCAATGCCCTGCTCGCCGAAAAGCGCAGCTTCCGCCTCGCCTCCCCGACCGGACGCGCCGCGAAACGCCTGAGCGAAGCGACCGGACAGCTTGCCAGCACCATCCATCGGATGCTCGGTTACATGCCCGATGGGGGGTTCGAGTTGGACGAGGATGATCCGCTGGAAACCGATATGGTCATCGTAGACGAGTCCTCGATGATTGACCTCGTGTTGTTCTATAACCTGCTCAAAGCTATCCGCCCACACACGCATCTGATGTTGGTGGGTGATGTCGACCAGCTTCCCAGCGTCGGCGCGGGGAACGTGCTGCGGGATGTCATCGACAGCGGCATCGCGCATGTCACGCGGCTCGATACGATCTTCCGGCAGAGTGAGGACAGCCTGATTGTCTTTAACGCGCATAAGGTCAACCACGGCGAGATGCCCGAACTCAATAACAAGAGCAGCGATTTCTTTTTCTTTCGCGAGGAAGACCCGGAGCGGGCTGCCGAGTTGGTGGTAGACATCGTGCAAAACCGCTTACCCGCAAAGTTTGATGTTGACCCGCTCAAGGATGTACAGGTCATCGCACCCATGTACCGTGGGCCGGCGGGTGTAAGCGCACTGAACGACGCGCTGCAAATGGCGCTGAACGGCAGCAGCCGCACCGCTGAAAAGAAGCTCGCCGGTCGCCTGTTCCGCGCGGGCGATAAGGTGATGCAGATTCGTAATAATTACGAGAAGGAAGTCTTTAACGGGGACATCGGCATCATCAGCGGCATTGACATGGATGATAACCGGCTTGAAGTGGTGATTGACGGTCGCTACATTGACTATGACTTCACCGAAGCCGAGGAACTGACGCTGGCCTACTGCATCAGCACCCACCGCAGCCAAGGGGGTGAATATCCATTTGTGGTCATTCCTCTGCTTACCCAGCACTATATGATGCTCCAACGTAACCTAATCTATACGGCTATCACCCGCGCCAAGCAAACGGTTGTCCTTGTCGGCACACACAAAGCGCTGCACATCGCGGTTAACAACAACCGTGTGAGTGAACGTTATTCGGGGCTGCTGGGGCGGCTCAAAGAATAATTAATCGCTGGACAAAATAGGCAACCTTACTCATATCAAATGCCCTTCTCTGCCGTATCATAGTTGATGATCTCTTACGACATACCATCAACGAAGGACTTTCACCATGCCGACCATCACACTCGACAACGGCAGCAGCATCGAAGCACCACAGGGCAAACGGCTTGTTCTTGCGTTAGAGGATGGCGGCGTGGATATGCTTCACCGCTGCGGCGGCTACGCTAAATGTACCACCTGCCGCGTGTCGTTCAGCAGCGGCGAACCGAATGAGATGACGGCTGCCGAACGCGACCGACTGGCTGAGGGTGGATTATATGGGCAGGTGCGCCTCAGCTGCCAAATCCTGTGTGACCATGATATGCAGTTGGCGACTATCAACCACCTCAATGGCAGCGCCTACGACTCGGCTGGCACACGCCCGCAAGATAAGATTACACCCGAACCGCAGTGGACGACGCGCCGCTAAACCGGATCGCCGGGAAGCAGCTCAACTTCAGGCGTTGCACCCGGATCAGGGATCTTGCCCGCTTCAGCATCTTCGACTGCTTGAGCCAAGAATTCAAATGGTGCGCCACCTTTGTCCCAAACCACACCATCAGCCACCAAGTATTGGGCAAGACCGTCATTGTGGTCTTTATAACGCGCACGCACACCGGGCGTACCGCTGACACCGAGCGAATAAGCGAGTTGGCTGTCAATATCGACTTGCAGTGATTCCTCGTCAATGTTCTCACTCATGCAGATTTGAGCATCCAAGAAGTTTAAGCCGAACCGACGCGCTAAGTTCCGCAGCATCCTTGAGTCATAGTTTTCGGTGGCGGCTTGTTCGTAGAGTGCATCCTGCAACGACCAGAAAACCCCCGGGCGCTGGGTTTCAAAACAGCTTGTGATATTCCCGACATAAGCCGTCATTTCGCCGCCCGCCGTGGGAAGGTAGCGGAACTCATATTGGGCGCGTCCGGTGGCTACAAATTCCTCAATGAACTGCTGCATGGTCGGGCGATAATTCTGGCAGTGTGGACAGGCAAAATCCACAAATTCGATAATCGTGATCGGTGCATCAGGATCACCCAACACCGGCGCACCATCAACCGTGCGTGAAAACGGAATATCGGCATACGGATTTGCGACGGTTTCTGCTGTGGCCTCCGCTGTCGGCACAGGTGTAGGCGTGGCTTTGTCATCCCCATAAACAGCCGTCGTGGCAGTAAAGAGCAGCCCAATGCTGATGAGGCTCATTATTTTCATCATTTGCTTCGTCATAAATAATTCCATTCCAGATGAACGTTAAGCCCCATTATCGGACTAAATCGAATACACTGTCAAAAAGTATCTCGTGAGTAAATGGTTTATGCCCCAACCGATTATCCATCAGTTACCGGATGACTATCGCGAGGCCGAACAACTCGTCCTGCTAGAGCCGCGCAAATACCTGCTCATCAATGGGCTTGCACTCATTCCGTTGGTGATCGCGCTGGTCGTTATGGGTGGATGGTGGGCGTTGGTGCTGCGGGTACGGGGTTCAATCGCGGGCGGCGTTGGCGCGGATTGGGCGTGGTGGCTGTGGTTGGTGCTGATTTTTGTCGTGAGTATTGTCATTCACGAAGGCCTACACGGTCTTGCCATCCGCTACGCGGGACACAAACCACGCTTCGGTATGATCCTCAGCAAAGGCGCATTTTACGCGACGGCTGATAACGCCCTGTTCTGGCGCAACGACTTTATCCTTATCGCGCTCGCGCCGATTGTGGGCATCACCCTGCTCGGTATGGGGCTGGTGTGGGTGCTGCCAGACACAGCAGCGTATTATGTGGCGCTCGGTGTGGTGCTGAACGCTGCCAACAGCATCGGCGACCTGTGGATGACCGCTGTTTGCTTACGCTATCCGCCTGCAGCCCTCATCCGCGACCAAGCTGACAGCATGACCGTTTACGTGAACAGCTAAACCTTCTCAGATAGACCGTTTGATTAGCCGCTATAATAAACCACTTGAGGTTCGTTATCGGTAGAGGCGCAACGTGGGCAGCAATTCTCCGCTCCAATTCAACACCATTCCGTATCCCATCTGGCGGCGTAAACTGCCGTTCGGCCTTGAACACCTGCTGCGACCGATTGCTACGCGCTACCTCACGGCGGAGGCTGACACCAACCCGCCAGCTACCCCACAAGTGATGGCGGATTACATGGTGCGGTGGGGATTGCTCGACGGTAATCTCCCGGTTGTTCAAGCACTTGACCAACAAGTGCAAACATTGGAAAGCACGCAACCCGACGACATCAAGCCGCCCGCCACCGTCGAGATCGGCGACTTACGATTACCGGCGCAATGGGAGCCAATGGAGACGGTGCTATTGGCTTGGCCGGTGCTGTACCCACAGTTATGGAAGCAGCACGCACAAATGGCAGAAGCGATTGCGCCTGTCGCGACCGTGACAATACTGGTGAGCCAACCGGTGTGGGAGCAAGCTATTCGGCTGCACCTGACGCGGCGGGGAAAAATTGACCTCAAGCGGGTGCGCTTCCTGCAACTACCGACCGATGATATTTGGGTGCGAGATTACGGGCCGGTAGTCGCGCATGACGCGAACGGTGAGCAAGTCGCGGTGAAACTGGTTTTTGACCCGCTGCCCAACTATCCCCAGCAGCAGGACAACGCGATGGCACAGCGCTGGTCGGCACACGAGGAACTGCCCGTACGCCACCTCGACCTGCACCTCGAAGGCGGTAACATCTGGTCGGACGGGCAGGGAACGATCATTATGTCGAACCAAGTTTTCCACAGCAACCCCGGCCTGACAGAAACCGAGCTGCGCGAAAAACTCAGGGCGGTATTCGATTACAAGCAGTTGATTATTACGCCGCGCCTCGAAGGTGAGGAAACCGGACACGTCGATTTACTGGTCAAGCTGGCGGACGCACAAACGGTTCTGATCTCGCATCCGGCTGGCCCGAATGAGGCGAACCTGCGTAAGGCGATTGACATTTTCCGCAGCACGACGAACGCAGCCGGTCAACCTTACCGCGTGTTCGAGCTGCCCAACCCACCTCGTTACCTCAACTGGGGTTTGTTCGCGGTGTGGCGCAGTTACACCAACGCACTGACGGTGAACGGGCGCGTCCTCGTGCCGGTGTTCGGCATCCCGACCGATGCCGAGGCGCTAGCGGTCTACCGTGAAGCCATGCCAGATTTTGAGATCATCCCGATTGACTGCTCGGCCAGCGCGAACGGTGGTGGGGCGGTTCACTGTTTAACTAAAGAGGTTGCCGCGCCGAGGAGGGAATAAATGTAAAGTTGCAAAACGTGTCGCGTTCGGCATAAACTGATAGCAGGGAGTATGAGGAAAAGCTGATGTTTAATACCCGCCTCAGTGTCGATGAATTCTTACGGATTGCCCTCGCGCCGGAAAATGCTGACCGTCGCCTACAACTGATTGACGGAGAAATTGTCGAAGTGGTATCCAATAGCAAAAATTCACGCACGGCGGTTCGTATTGCCACCTTCGTTAATGGTTTCGCTTTGCCTCGAAACTTAGGTGAAATGTCGGGTGCTGATGGCGGTTATACGATTGAGGGTGAGCAGTACATACCCGACTGCGCGTTCGTGAGTTACCAACGGCAGCCACACACCACGACCGAAGCATACCCTGACATTGCGCCCGATCTTGTAGTCGAAGTGTTGTCACCCGGTAACATGAGCAGTACTGACGAGCGTGAGAAGATGTTTCGTAAAATTGGGAATTATCTTGCGGCAGGCTGTGAACTCTGGTTGGTTTACCCTGACGAGGAAAAGTTAGAACGCTATATTCAGGGCGAGGCGGTTCGCACCTACCGCAACGGCGATGTGCTCGAAGGTCGGGGCGTACTGGAAGGCTTCAAGCTGGAAATCAGCACGATTTGGCCGCGCTAGGATTTAGTAAAGCCATTTATTTCTAAAAATTTTACGAGAAGTAGAAAATAATATGTCCCTCGAACTGCTCTCCCGCCTCCCGACCTCCAGTGCTAAACCCACGCCCATCTTGTTCGTACATGGAGCATGGCACGGCGCTTGGTGCTGGGACGAACACTTTCTCCCGTATTTCGCGGGTAAAGGTTATGCGAGTTACGCACTCAGTTTACGCGGTCACGGGAGCAGCCCGAATAATAAGTCCCTGCGGTGGACGAGCATTCACGACTATGTGGCGGATGTGCTGGAAGTCGCTAACAGCCTGCCGACCGCACCGATTTTGGTGGCACATTCGATGGGCGGATATGTGGTGCAAAAGGTGTTGGAGCAGTATACCGCGCCGGCTGCGGTGCTAATGGCTACGGTTCCACCGGCAGGAACCTTAAGCGCGATTGTCCGGGCGACACTGCGGCATCCGGTGGCGCTGACCAAAGTAACACTGATGATGAGTATGTATCCGGCTGTCGGCACACCCCAGTTAAGCAAGGACTTGTTGTTCTCGGAGACGATGCCGGATGCACAGGCCAACACCTACTTTCAGCGGTTGCAGGACGAATCGTTCCGCGTGATCGCCTTAGAGGCTTCCCTGCTGGCTCGGCCTCGCCCCAAACTCGTCAAGTCGCCCATGTTGGTGATGGGAGCGGCGAACGACCGCGTGTTTACCCAGAGTGAGGCGCACGCGACCGCCCGCGCTTACAACACGCAAGCCACGATTTTCCCCGACATGGCGCACGATATGATGCTCGAAGCGGGTTGGCAGCAGGTGGCGGATACAATCATCCGTTGGCTTGACCAGACGGTTTAGCCCACGAGCGTTTCCAAGAAAATTTCGAGCTGTTCAAGCGACTCGGCCATATTTTTGCGCCCGTAGCCGATACGGAAGTGGCTATCACCATAATCGTAGTTGACGCTCGGCAGCAGGAGTACACCCTGCTTTTCGACGGCAGAACGGCAGAAGGCTTCGGCACTGATGCCATCACGCAGGCGTGGGAACGCAGTCGAGCTGGCTTTCGGGCGCTGCCACACGAAAACATCTTTGAGTTGGGCAAAGAAGAGATCGAGCAGGTCGAGATTAGCGTGGATGATCTTCATGTTCCGCGCGACGATTTCCTCGCGGTGCCAGAGGGCGACGATGCTCAGGAATTCGCTGGGAGCGCTATTACAGATGGTGGTGTAGTCCTTGAAGGCAGCTAACTGTTTATAGAGTTCGCGGTCACGGGTCGCGAGCCAACCGATACGCAGCCCAGCGAGACCGTAAGTTTTGGACATCACGCCGAGCGATACAGCCTTCTCGTAAACATCACAACCAGCGGGTAGACGATCCGCAGGGTTATGCTCCAACCCGCGATAGACTTCATCCGAGAACAGCCACAGGCCATGCTGACGTGCAATCTCGACGATTTGCATCTGCTTCTCGGCGCTCATCAGGTAGCCGGTGGGGTTATGCGGGCAGTTGACGACGATGGCTTTGGTGTTCGGGCGAATGTTGGCCGTTAGCCATTCCACATCGAGTTCCCAATTACTCTCGTCGGTGGTGACCCAATCGGTGACTTCACAACCGACTGACCGCGCGATTTCGTGCAGCGATTGGTAGCTGGGGGCGTGGACGATGACATGATCGCCCGCATCGAGGGCGACATTCATAAAGGTGAAGATGCCTTCTTCCGCACCCGTAAACACGAGGACATCATTTGATTGGATAGTCGTGTAGAGGGCGGTGATGGCTTGACGGAGGTCGGGGCTGCCCTGCGACTCGGTATAGCCGAGCCATTGGGCGTGGAAACGGTCGGCTGCGCCGGGTTCCATCGCGAGCAGGTCACCGATGCTCATAGCCTCACAGTCGGATTGGCTGAGGAGGTAGGGCGCGGAGAATTCATATTGGGCGTAAAACCGTTCGATCTGAAACGGGCGAATTTTCATAAGAGCCTCAAAATACACGCGCGGATAAGGTGCAGAGATTAACCATCGAGTACACCACAGTCACAAACAAAACCCCACCCTAACCCTCCCCGTAGTAACAGGGAGGGAATAAATTCCAATAACCTTTAATTTCAAGAACCGCGTTGATTACCCTAGCGTCGCGAGGTAGTCGGTGATGGCTTGAGTGACCTGTGTTTGGTCGAGGAAGCCGTACCAACGTTGAATGAGATTGCCGGATGCATCGACCAGCAGGTACTGTGAACGGTCGGTGATGTTGAAGCGGTCACGGACATCCTGCGTTTCGGGCAGGTCGATATTCAGGCTGATAAGGTCAACTTTCCCCTCAAATTCCCCGGCGATGGCTTGGACAATCGGGAGGTTATGCTGGCAGGTGGTACACCAGTCAGCATAGGAGTTGAGGATCTGGGGTCGGCCAGTGGTGCTGACCAGCGACAGATCCTGCGGTGGATACAGGCTCCCTTCTTCGCCCACCACTTTCGGCTGACCGGCGCTGACCTGAGGCGTGGATTCAGCCGTGGTTTCCGGTACGGCGGTCAAGTCTTTTTCGGTGCCACCCCGCGCGAGGTTATCGGTGGGGGAGCAGGCGGTGACGGCTAGACAGGCGATGATGAGTAAGGCGAGTATCTGTTTGAACATGCTGACCTCAAATGCTGTATCCCGAAGGATAAACATTTTATCAGATCAGCGAGGTTATGCGGAATTTGCAAATTTTGCGGCATTTTTCGCCGATTTTGCATAATTTGCACATTATTCCGCCGAAATGGCTGGCGGGAAGCTCCCGTGTGGCCACCGAGGTGTCATTTTATGGCGGCGGGCGTGAGGGAGCGCAGCGCTGAAATGACACGATTGCAGCGGATGTGAGGGAGAATGCCACCGCCGTGCAATTGTTCGCTGCTGCTGTGGTTGCTGCATAATAGTTGAAAGTTTAAAGTGGAAAGTTACAAGAAAGTCGCCAGTCACCAGCTATCAGTCTCCAGCTATCAGTCGCTAGCTATCAGTCGCTAGCTATCAGTCACCAGCTATTAGTCTCCAGTCAAAGACAAATACAGATTTAACCACAGAGAGCAGTCATATCCCATATTAGAACAAAAGTTTGCCTCATGTCAACGGGATTCGGTTAGAGTTTTCAAACTTTTGGGGGAACGGGAAAATAGGTGATGATAGACCCCAACCCACATCAGCACAGTCGCAGGCTCCCTCCGCTGATAGCCGTAGTAACAGGGGAGGGAGTCCATCCTTAGTCATCAAAAACAGTATTGAACAGTTTGGTTTAAATACGGAATGGATTAAAGTCATTCCATAGGAGTTAGCCATTCCATTTGCCGCTAGTGAGGGACTCGATGTAGATGTCCTGCCGCCAATCAATGGCGACATCGGCGGCGCTGAGTTCAACGTCTTCGAGCTTCACACCGGTGTTGCGGACGATGGCTAACGGGGTGGCTTCGTCGCGTTCGCCCATAACCAACTCGGCAGCAGCGCAGATGGTATCGGCCACGCCGCGCACGGTGACCTGCATCAAGTTACCGAACAAGTCGGCCTTACCGCGTTCATCTTGCAGGGGGCGGAAGCCAGCGGTCGCCAACGCCACGCCAGTCGTACCCAATCGACCGGGCATCAGCCAGCTATCGGTGACGATCACGCCAACATCCACGCCGAGCAGGTCGCGCATCCCTTTGCGGATTCCGGCTGCCGATTTATAGGGTTCTTTAGGGAACAGCACGACGAAGCCGCTGGGGATATTAGAACGGTCGAGACCTGCGTTGGGCTGTACGATGCCGTGCTGGGCAGTGAGCATGAACCCATGAATGCCGCCGAGGACATGATCCGACTCTTGCAGCACCAACTCGGCCATTTGTGGAATCATATGGTAGCGTTCGGCGAGTGCCGCACCAATTTCACTGACCACAACATCCGCCAGTTTAACCACACGGCCTTCGCTGATAGCAGTGTACTTGCTACTCACCGCCATGACATCCCCATCTTGCAGGGTTTCGCTGCTGGTAGCAATCGCATCGGCTAAGGTGCGGTAGAGATCAAAAGGCGCTTGTTGAACCGGCGCGCGCACCGGAATGATCGTCAAATGTTGGGCAGGCATGGGACTTCTTCTCACCTTACTTGGCTGAATTTGGAATGGCAAATGCTACCATCGCAGCGCCGATATGCCTATGCTTGGGTATGACCATCGAGAGGGATGATGAACTCGAACAGGCTGCCGCTGCCGACGGTGCTTTCAACTCTGATACGCCCACCGTGCGCGGCGGCAATCGCCTGTGCAATGGCTAGTCCCAGCCCGCTGTGGCGTTTGGTTCGCGCTTCGTCGCCGCGATACAGCGGGTCAAAGATGCGCTTGAGGGTATCGGCATCCATCCCGACACCCGTGTCACGCATCCGAATGGTGACCGAATGCGAACCTGACATACCTTCAACATCAATCTGCCCCCGTTCGCCCGTGTAACGAACGGCGTTATCCATCAATTCATTCACAGCATGGGAAAGGTAAGCGTTATCCGCTTGAAGGCTTAAAGTCGGGTCGACCGTGAAATTAACCAAGATATTCTTCGCGGTGATCTCTGATTGGTGCTTGTGCAGAACACCTTGTAAGAGATTAGCAAGGTCAACCGTTGTACGGGTCAGCATGGGGTTGCGCTGGAACGCCACAAATTCGAGGGTACGGTCGACCATCGTGGTGATATGCTTGACCTGCGCTTGAATACCGGTTGCCAGCTTTTGCCGTCGTTCGCCGTCGTTGGAACGCTGCATCAAATAGGCATTCGTATTGATGGTCGCCAGCGGTGTACGGAAATCATGCCCGATGTTGGTAATGAACTCTGTGAGCATATAGGCTAACTGGTTGGCGACATGGAGCGCGGTGGCTTGTTCGCGCGAACGGGAAAGCTCCATCAAGTGAGCGACCGTGATGCCATACAGCCGCAGCAATTCTGGCTCGAAATTCCTGATAGGCCGATTGTGACGATAGTTATCGGCGACGAGCGTACCGAGGCAGTGCTGACCGTGCAGCACCGGAACCGTGACCTGCCAGCCGTAATGAATGATTTGTGATTTGTCGTTGTAGAGGGGTGAGTCGTCAAAGATAAGCGGTTTATCGGATTTACCGCTGATAAACGCATACACCTGCTGCCCGACATATGACCAGCTTTGCCCGTGTTCGGGGCGCATGTTGCCCGCTTCATCCATGCCATAGGTGCCGCGCATGAGCTGATTTTCGGTATCCACGAGCCACAAGCCCATACGGTCAAAGCCCAGCCGTTCAATACCGAGCTTGATGACATGAAAACAGAGGGTATCAAACGACTCGATTTTGCTCAGTTCGACGGTGATCTCGTTCAGCGTGGTCAGTTTTTGCTGAAAGCTCGACCCTTCATCCTCGCGGCGCTGGAGTTCATACCACACGCGGCGGTGCAGCGAGTCATCGGCGAGGCGATAATACATCAATTCGCGGTCATTACGCTTCAACAGCCAGCCGTGAACGGAGATCGTGAGCGGATAACCGCCGCGATGCTGATAGGTGGCAGTGTACATGCGCGAGTGGATGCCATCTTGCGTGCTGGCCGCATTCACAGCGATTTCGAGGTCATCCAGCGTCCGGTTCAGGAGTTCGACGCGGGTATAACCGAGCAGTTCAATCGTTGCGTCATTGGTGTCTACAATTTGGCGTGTTGACGGATCGACGTACAGGACACCCAGCGCCATATAGCGCCCTAAGTCCTGCCCTGCGGCGGCGTACTGGATGAGATGCTCGACACGCGCCTGTTCAATGGCGGCAGCTTCGAGTTCCTGAATCCGCTTGTGTAAGTGTTGATTGTCGTCTGTCATGGGATACCTGAAACGGGGCTTCGCATAAAGTCAGTATACACCGCAATGAAGGTGTTGCAACACAAAGAGGGAGCAGCGGTGGGGGTAAGATAAGCATTGTCCGGTAATTACGAAGGTGTAAGGTCGCGCCGCATGAGGCTAATGGCAGTTTACAAATTAAGATGGTAATTAGCGCCGCATGAGGCTAAAGCCGTCATGCTGATCACCAGACAAGTCTGCTAAAGCGACTTCAAAAGCTGAGGATCAGCGTTTCAATTATTTACCATGCTAATTCGTAAATCACCATAAGCCATCATGCTACCAGCCGGACAAGCGCACTCAAGGCACTTCAAGACGGAAGCGTGTTTGTAACAAGAGGTTTTAACAAAAAGTGGATGCCATGTAACACAATGCATAGAGTTATATAGGAGGCGCTACCACTTGCTTTTTCCCATTGCACAGGGTTAAGATTCGGACAGTTTGAAAGTAAAAATATGACTTAGGAGTTTCAGATGGCAAGAAAGTTAAAGAACTACGTCGGTGGTGACTGGGCAGACTCCTCCGCGAGTGTATACACACCGGTCGTCAACCCCGCTACGTGCGAAACGATTGCCGAGTGTCCTGAATCGACGATTGCTGACGTGGATGCTGCCGTCAAAGCCGCCCAAGAAGGCTTCGAAGAATGGCGGCGCACACCGGTGCTGAACCGCGTTCAATACCTGTTCCGCTTCAAAACGATTATTGAAGACCGTTTTGAGGACATCGCCAAGATGGTGGTGGAAGAAAACGGTAAGACCCGCGACGAAGCGCGTGGTGAAGTACGCCGGGGTATTGAAAGCATCGACTTCGGCACCAGTGTACCGGTGCTGATGCGGAACGACGGCGTGGAAGACATCGCTGCCGGCATTGACGAGACGACTGTGCGCCAACCCGCCGGTGTGTTCGCAGCCATCACCCCCTTTAACTTTCCGGCGATGGTTCCGCTGTGGTTCTTGCCGACGGCCATCGCTTGCGGCAACACCTTCATCCTGAAGCCCTCACCGCAAACACCGATCAGCGCTGAAATCTTGTTTGAAGTTCTGCATGACCTCGACCTGCCGGAAGGTGTGGTCAACCTCGTGCAAGGCGGTAAAGAAGCCTCGATGGCAGTCATGCAGCACCCCGGCGTGAAGGGTGTGTCGTTCGTTGGCAGCAGCCCGGTTGCGCGGCTGGTATACGAAACCTGCACCAAAGCCGGTAAGCGCGTACAGGCACAGGGCGGCGCGAAGAACTACATCGCCGTCATGCCGGATGCCGATATGACTGCTTCGGTCAAGAATATTATGGGTGCGGCCTATGGCTGCGCCGGTCAGCGATGCCTTGCGGCAGCAGTCGTGGTCGCGGTGGGCGATGCTTACGACAAGCTGAAGGATGAACTGGTCAAGCAGGCGAGTGGCCTTCGCGTTGGCTACGGCCTGAGCGAGAACAGTCAGATGGGTACGGTCGTTTCCGCCGCCGCGAAGGAACGCATCGAACGCATGATTACACAGGGCATCGAACAGGGTGCGGTCGCCGCGCTCGATGGGCGTAACCAGAACATCAGCGGCTACGAACAGGGTAACTTCGTTGGCCCGACAATCATTGAGAACGTTCAGCCGGATAACATACTGGTGAAGGAAGAAGTGTTTGGCCCGGTCCTCGCCATGATGAAGGCCGACGACTTCGACGAAGCCGTGGACATCATCAACGGCAGCAAGTACGGTAACGCCGCCAGCATCTTCACCACCAACGGCGGTCACGCGCGGGAGTTCAAATACCGCGTCAACGCCGGTAACATCGGTGTCAACATCGGTGTGGCCGCGCCGTCCGCGTCATTCCCGTTCGGCGGGCAGAAGGAATCGTTCTTTGGCGACCTGCACGGTCAGGGTATGGACTCGATTGAGTTCTACACCGAGCGTAAGATCGTCATCGAACGCTGGATTTAACTCTAGCGAACACCGCCAGAGGCTCAAGCCTCCGGCTCCATGTTCCGGCGGGAAGGAGGCTAAAGCCCCCTCTGACCCGCCGGGGGATATGGCTGGATGCAGAGGTCAACCATTAAAATTAGAGGGACTGCCCACCTCTCGTCCCCGGTTGTGAGTCACATGCCACCTACGCCTGTTCCCTATCCTATCCCGGCTGCCGAAACACAGGTTGAACTGCTGGTCGTCAACTCGCGTTTTATCGCGACCGCCTGCCTCGCGGATACGGTCGCCTCAGCGCGGGAGTCACTGGCGCGGTTACGGGCAGCGATGCCGGAAGCGAACCATCATGTGTACGCTTACCGCGTGGGCTACGGCAACAGCATCATCGAGAGTATGAGCGACGATGGTGAACCCACCGGCACGGCTGGCCCACCGACGATGGCGGTGCTGCGCGGCGCGGATATTGGCGACACGCTGGTGGTGGTGACGCGCATCTTCGGCGGGACGAAGCTGGGCACGGGCGGCCTCGTGCGGGCGTATTCGGACGCGACCCGCGCGGTGCTGGAAGCGCTGCCCCGACAGCTCAAAATCGCGAGGCAGCAAATCGGCCTCGAATTCGCGTACTCGTTTTACGAGCGCATCAAGCTGCTGATCGTGGAATATGAAGGTGTGATTGATGACGAGACGTTCGGGCAGGATGCGTCGCTCATCGTCACGCTGCCGCAGTCCAATGTGCCGCCCTTCACCGCGCGGATTACGGATATGACGGCGGGGAAAGTGGAGGTGATTACCTTTGATGAGGAAGCGACATGATTACCTATACCGACTCGCTGGATGGTATCACGGCTGAGAAGCTCAACGGCTTCTTCGTCGGCTGGCCCAACCCGCCCACACCGGAAACACACTTACGGATCTTGAAGGGCAGCAGCCACGTTTGGCTGGCAGTTGATGATGAAACGGGAAACGTGGTCGGCTTCATGACGGCGGTTAGTGACGGGGTTTCCGCCGCGTATATCCCGCACCTCGAAGTGCTGCCCGCGCACCAGCAGCACGGCATCGGTTCGGCGCTGGTTAAGCGGATGCTGGACGCGCTGAAGGACATCTACATGATTGACCTGATATGCGACGCGGATGTGCAGCCGTTTTACGCGCGGTTGGGGATGCGACCCTACACGGGCATGATTCACCGCAATTACGACCGACAGTCGGGGAGTTAACGCCAAACTTTCGCCCACTTATCCCATGCTGAACCCTCCACCCGCATGATGCCATATGGCGTACTGCCCTCTACGATAGCGCTATAAGAGCCGCTTATTGCCGCGTTGTGAGGACAATATGAACCGCCTAAAAACTTTTTTCGAACTGCTCAAACAAACGTTTACCGAATGGAATGAAGACCATGCGCCGCGCCTCGCCGCCGCGCTGTCTTATTACATCGCCTTTTCCATCGCCCCGCTGCTGGTGGTCATCATCGGCATCGTCGGCATTATCGTCAGCCAAGATACGGTACAGAACCAGATCATCACTGAAGTGCAGCGCAGCCTCGGTTCGGACGCGGCGCAGATGATCGGTGAACTGATTGCCAACGCCTCCAAACCCGCCGAAGGCTTACTGGCGACGATCCTTGGCCTTGTAACGCTGCTGCTGGGTGCTGGTGGTGTGTTCGGGCAGATGCAGGACGCGCTCAACACCATCTGGGATGTTGACCCTGCGTCCACCGGCAAGCAGAACACGGGTGTTATTTTCCAGATTCAAAACAAGTTCCTGTCCTTTGGTATGGTGCTGGTTCTGGGTTTCCTGCTGCTGGTGTCGTTGGTCATTAATACGGTGATCGCGGCTGTCAGCACGTATTTCGTCAACATGCTGCCGGGGGTCGAGTTCCTGATTTCCTTACTCAACCTCGTCATCTCGTTTGTCGTGATTAGCGCCATGTTCGCCTTGATCTACAAATTTTTGCCGAAGGTGAAGCTCGAATGGCGGGATGTGATCGTCGGGGGTGCGATGACCTCGGCGCTGTTCGCCATTGGCCGCTTCTTGCTGGGTTGGTATCTGGGGCGCAGCAGTACGGCCTCGGCTTATGGCGCGGCGGGGTCATTCGTGCTGATTCTGGTGTGGATTTATTACACGGCGCAGATCGTGCTGTTCGGCGCGGAATTTACGCAGGTATATGCCCGCCGCTATGGGTCGCTCAAGCACACGAAGGTTGTGCCGACCGCAGCCACGACACCCCCGCCGACCATTAACGGCCCTGCCAGCGTTCAGCCCGGTACGCAGCCTGCGCCCCCACTTGCCCTGCCTCCACATACCATCCCACCGGCACGGGGCAGCGCTCTTTCGGGCATCGTCTTCACGGTGGGGGTATTTCTCGTCGCGGCGATTGCGGGGTTGTTCAACCGGGGTTCGGGGGACACAGCAAATTAACGGGCGGCTGTTGCCAAACCCGCGCCGTATCGGTATGCTTGAGCATCGGGTAAACTTATAACACTGTAACGAATGTTGGGGCGTACAGCCGTGCGTCCCTCTCTCAAGCGATTACCACTTAAGGAATATCATGTCATCTCTCAATACCTTCGGCGCAATCCTGAGCTACGCCATCGAGCAAGAAGCACGTCTCGCCGAATACTTCAACAAGGCGGGCAACGCCGACCAAGCGAGCGCGGCTGAGAAGCGCAAAGGGAAACTGGAACGCGCCCGCAGCCTGTACGTCCTCGAAATTACCCTCGAACCGATTGAAGGTTTGGACGAGGCGAACTACGCCCTGAACCTTGACGACACCTCGCCCGCCGGACAGAAAAACGCTGCCGCCACCGCTGCCCGTTTCTATGCCGAAGTCGCGCCGTATATCAATGTGCGCGATGCCCAGCGCATCCTCGAAAAGTGCGGCAAGGAATACGCGGCGCTGGCGTAAACGCTAGACCCTACTGTTAAAAAATCTTTTTGTTCTCTGTGGTTTATCTCTAGGAGTTCACCATGCACTATCGCGAATTAGGCCGTACTGGCTGGCACGTATCCGAGATCAGTTTTGGCGCGTGGGCGATTGGCGCGTCGTGGGGGGCGGTCGATGACAACGAGTCGCTGGCCGCGATGCACGCCGCGATTGACCTCGGCTGCAACTTCATTGATACAGCGGATGTGTATGGTGACGGCCACAGTGAACGGCTAGTCGCACAGTTGCGGCGTGAACGCGCGGGCGAGGAAATCATCGTCGCCACCAAGCTCGGTCGCCGCCTGCCGCAGCAAGTGCCTGAAGGCTACACGCCGGAGAACATCCACGCATGGGTTAACCGCAGCCTGCAAAACCTCGAAACCGATACGCTGGACATCGTGCAGCTTCACTGCCCACCGACCGCCGTCTACTACATGCCGGAAATGTTCGAGGTGATGGACAGCCTGATCCGCATGGGCAAAATCCGTTACTACGGCGTGAGCGTGGAAAAGGTCGAAGAAGCGCTGAAGGCCATCGAATACCCGAACGTGTCAACCGTTCAGATCATCTTCAATATGTTCCGTCACCGTCCGGTGGAGTTGTTCTTCCAAGAGGCCAAGCGGCGTAAGGTCGGCATCCTTGCGCGTGTGCCGCTCGCCAGCGGCTTGCTGACGGGCAAGATGACCCGCAACTCGCAGTTCGCCAACGACGATCACCGCAATTTCAACCGTTACGGCGAAGCCTTCGACCGGGGTGAAACCTTTTCCGGCGTGGATTACGAAACCGGCTTACAGGCAGTCGAGGAGATCAAGGCGCTCGTGCCGGAGGGCATCACCCTGACGCAGTTCGCGCTGCGCTGGATCTTGATGTACGACGCGGTGAGCTGCGCCATCCCCGGCGGCAAGCGACCGGATCAAGTCGCGCAAAACAGCAGCGCCTCTGAGCTGCCACCGCTGAACGATGTGCAGATGCTCAAAATCCGCGAAATTTACGGCAAGTACATCGCGCGTCAGGTTCACCACCGCTGGTGACACCTAAATATTCATTTAGCGGAGGAGGCACGCCTCCTCTCTACAACAATGGATTTGCTTTCCTTCGTTTCTTTGCGACTTTGTGGTAACAATCTCCGTATTCGCTCACGTGGGAGCGACGGGCGCGGTCGTCACGATTGAATTCCCGCTGCACCCCGGCGGGCCTTCTGGCGGGTACGTCCACGTCTGCTGCACGGCGACATCCTTCGCCATCGCGCGGAACTCATTATAGGTCGCCAGCAAGTTCGGGCAGTCGCCGAGGATTTCCGCCGCTAGACCCCACCGCACGACAATCGTCTTGAAAATCCCATGCTTTCAAAATGTCATCAATCACCACATCGCTTGTTACAATAGACGTATCGTTCATGTTGGCCTCTCGTTTTATGGTTGTGTGGTAACTCCCATTTTAACGAGTTCTTCATGAACGACTTCATCTAGCAATCACGGTAGTATATGAAATATTATGGGAAATACTCAACAACTCGAGATAACATACCAGCATTATCTTGAGCAGCGTGCTGATAAAAATCTAGTCACTAATCTCTCTAAAGAACTTAGAAGAATTGAATTAGTCGATGAAGCTGATGCGCTTGCTTTATATCACAAGAAAGGCGATGGCGCGACATTCATTTGGAAAACGGGGGTATTGGCTGGAAAACGGTGCTTTGTTGGGCGTTGGAAGCCCGATAATGCGGAATATGGTGATTTATGGTTTGACACAATACAACTCATGCCAATGATATTTCTCCAGAATTTACCTACTTAC
This sequence comes from Chloroflexota bacterium, assembly GCA_020161935.1. Classification (GTDB taxonomy): domain Bacteria; phylum Chloroflexota; class Anaerolineae; order Aggregatilineales; family Phototrophicaceae; genus CFX2. The sequence continues at coordinate 43,650 of JAIUNI010000018.1, read as the reverse complement.
TCGCCTGATTCAATTTGTTGGTTGGCATTGCAACCTGTGAGAATTTGGCAGTTTAGGGTTTTCTTGAGGGTTGTAAGTTGGGAGTTTTGGCGACGTGATTTTGTGAGTGTGCAAGATTGCTTTGATCTGAAACGTTTCGAGGATTTGGACGGGACAACGCCGGTGAAACAGGTTTATTGGGAAGAGGCTTGTGCCTATGCCCATTGGTTTCATATGTTTATTACATCAACTATCGAAATAAAAGCTGCTAAGGAACTGCTACAAGCCTCTATCTTCGATCAGATAATGCCACCAAGTTACCATTTTTGGGATCAAGATCGCTTTTTACCGAATGAATTTTTAAGGGTGGCAGTTAGCCAAAAAACCTTCAATATGGATGGTAAAACACAGATGATTCAGGCGGCAACGTCCGTTGAAAAAATTGACCCTGAAGAGAGAGTCTTATTCAACGAATGGGAAAACCGATTCGATATTTCATTTATTGTTTGTCTTCCGACGCGGGCTAAACTTAAAGAACTGAACAAAGTTCCTGCACGACTCAGCGAATTTATTCAGTTAAATAACCTTGCTCCGCGCAAGTAAATACGATGTAGCCTTTGTCAGCAAAAATAGTCGCCCCTTCCGGTAAGGCAAAGGTCAATTCATGGATCGGGTTCAAGTCTGGTTCCGAAGCAGGCAGCAGATCAAAGGACACCGGAATACCTTCGGCACTATTGATGAAGTGGAGAAGACGTGCCTCTTCCCTACAATATCACGCTGGCGCGACGGGCGCGGTCGTCACGATTGAATTCCCGCTGCATCCGGGCGGGCCTTCCGGCGGGTACGTCCACGTCTGCTGCACGGCAACATCCTTCGCCATCGCGCGGAACTCATTATAGGTCGCCAGCAAGTTCGGGCAGTCGCCGAGGATTTCCGCCGCTTGCCCCTGCACATACCAGCACTCAAAGCGCCGTTCGGACGCGGGTACATCCTGCATCACCTGTAACGATGAGCAGCGGTGGAGCGAATCTTGCGCCGCCTTAAAGTTGCCCTGTAGGAAATACTCCATGCCAAGCTGATACCAACCCATCGCGTAGCTGGGCGCACGGTCGGTCACTTCATGGCAGTACTGCACCGCCGCATCCCGTTCGCGCAGCAAGCTCGACAGTTCGCACAACCGCAGCCGCGCCTTCACATTGTCGGGGTGGAATGTCAGCACTTGGAAATAAGCAGCGGTCGCCGCGTCAGCATCGCCAATCTGCATAGCATACAGCGCCCGTTCAAAGTACAGCGGCGCGAGGTACTTGTTCTGGCTGATGGCCTTCTCAATCGACTCGATAGCCGCCTGATAATTGCCCAAGTCGCTGTAGCTGATCGCCATCGCACGTTGGCCTTCGAGCTGCCAATCACTGATTTGCGCGACCTGCTGGCTTTCGCGCAGCGCGATCTCAAAGCTGCCCGCGCCACCATATGCCAGCGCCATCGCGACCCGCGCCAGTCCATCATCCGGCGCGAGACGCAGCGCTTCCTGCGCGACCTTTGCCGAGTCGGCAACCCTGCCGACCGCCTGTAAGGCATAGGCTTGCGCGGCTAATAACGTCGGGTTTTGCGGGTCAAGCGCCAGCGCCTCGGTGGTCAATTCCAACGCCGAGGCGCGGTCAACACCCCGTTCGAGTTCGCTGTAGCTGCGGTAAATCAACGACCGCGCCAGCAGCACCACCGCGTCGTCATCCTTTTTATCTTGGTCGATGGCTTGTTGGGCGTACTTCACCGCGTCGTCCAAATTGCCCCGCGCGAAGGCCGCCTGTGCCATGCCCAAGAAATCGTTCTTAGTCGGTTGGCTGCCAAACGTCAAACGTGAACCAATCCAGTTCCACGACATGACGACAATCCCGATCAAAACCCCGGTGACGACCATGAGTGATAGACCGCTGGAACGGCGGCGGCGCTGCCTGCGAAATGAAAGCCGTGAACGATCACGTTGAATACGCATCGGGGTTCGCTCGTATGAAAATTAGTACAGTTGATGTGCCTATAAGCATAACGGATTTTCGTAATTTACGCCGCAACATTATGAAGAATTTGCAAGTTTGTAATGTGCCAACCGCTCATTTGTACACGAGCTTGCGAGCAGCACCGAGGATCAGCCATTTGGTTAAAAGCGTGATGTGCTAACAGGGTATTTGTGCAATATCCCCAAACTTCTTGTCCATTCCGACCGTAGCCATCGCTCGAATAGCGAGTAGACTCTCATCATTGAATCCTGCCTCATGTATAATATGTACGGATGTTATATTCAGAGGTGTACAATGACCACTACTCAACCTCAAGAACGGTTTGTGATGGGTACGCCACATGCGCTGCCGCAGGACGATCAATACGCCTTCTGGTTCACCACGACCGAAAAACGTCTGCTGTCTGCCGTCTACTCCATGCGCTGCGTCTCGGCGATGAAGCGCCACCGCCCCACCGGACGAGTCCTTGTGCAGATCAGCACCGACCACGACCCGGATGAAGCGTGGCACTGGATACGTACCGAGCTTGAGGAGGTTGTCAACTACGTCGAACTCGATGACGTTTGGGTCGAAGCGCTCAAGTGGATACTGTAGACCGGTACGATTGAGGGTCAACCTCGCCGTGGTGGCAACCGGATAACTACCACTGGTTGTCCGCTGCCATCTGAAATGGCTCGCACTGATGGGTGTTCCTTCCATTTGCCACAAACGAATGCGGTGGTGTACAACTGCAACCAGCGCTAGGCTTCATCACAATGAAGGTTGCAGCCATGACCACACCTGCTTCAGATACCATCGCCGTCCGCGCCGACGAGGGGCTAGACGAACCCCAACTCGCCGCCTACCTGTGCGACCTTTTACCCGCTGCCGACCAACCGTTAACCGTCCGGCAGTTCGGGGGTGGCGCGTCGAACCTCACCTACCTGCTGGATTACGGCACACACCAATATGTACTGCGCCGCCCACCGCTGGGGCCAGTCGCCCCTTCTGCCCACGATATGTCGCGCGAGTATCGGGTGCTGTCGGTCTTGCACCGTGCCTTCCCATACGCGCCCCAAGCCTTTGTCTTTTGTGATGACCTCAGCGTGATCGGTGCGCCGTTCTTTGTCATGGAGCGCAAGCAGGGGGTTGTCGTGCGCCGGTCACTGCCGGATGCTTATGCCGCCCTACCTGACGCGCCGCAGCAAATGAGCTTCGCGCTGGTGGATGCGCTGGCTGATCTCCACGCCGTCAACTATGCTGAACTCGGCCTAGAGACGCTGGGCAAGCCGGACGGCTTTATCGAGCGACAGGTTGAAGGCTGGTACGGGCGCTGGCAAAAGGCCAAAGCGGATGACCTGCCGGATATGGACGCGGTTTATGCGTGGCTGAAAGCGAATCTGCCGCCGACCGCAGCCGCCAGTCTCGTCCATAACGACTACAAGCTCGATAATGTGATGCTCGCGCCGGATAACCCCGCGCGACTGGTGGCGGTGTTCGATTGGGATATGTGTACGCTCGGCGACCCGCTGGCTGACCTCGGCACCCTGCTCACCTATTGGACAGAACCGAACGACCCGCCCTACCTGCAAATGACCGCCATGATGCCTGTCGGTGACAGCCGCTTCCCGACCCGCGCCGAACTGGTGACGCGCTATGCCGAACGCAGCGGGCGCGATATCTCGCCCATTCGCTTTTACCACACGCTCGGCCTGTTCCGGTTGGTCGTCATCTGCGCCCAGATTTACATCCGCTATAAGCGCGGGCAAACACAGGATCAGCGCTTCGAAAGTTTCGGGCCAATGATCACGCTGCTGGCGCAAGCTGCCCGCGACCTTACAACCTCACCTTGATAACCGCACATCATAGGACACCCTTATGACCAACCAACAAGAACTTATGATTATCGTCGGCACGCCCGAAGCCGCCTACGAACGCATCCTTGATGCCATCTCGAACGCCGGTGGCAGCATCATTGGCAACTATTCCCACTGCGCCTTCGTCACCAGAGGGAAGGGTCACTTCAAACCTGCTGCTGGCGCGAACCCGCATATCGGCACTATCGAGCAGATTAACAGCGTAGACGAGGTGCAGATCGAAACTTTTTGCAGCCGCGCCGTGGCTAAAGCAGTCGTGCAGGCCATCCGCGCTGCCCATCCCTACGAAGAACCGGTTATTTACCTCGTCCCGCTGCTCTCCGAGGCTGATCTTTAACGAAGTTCGCAATATTCCAGCTTCACACGACATTAGAGTGATATGCAGCCGTGACACGCACGTATGTTGAGAAGCCTGATCGTCATAACACGAAAATTTTGTGAAAAATGTGAAGAATTGAGAACGCCGCAACACATGTGACCGTATGCTCGTAGATAGAGTAGTGTGTATGGCTAACTGATGAAACACACCTTTGTCCGGTCATACATGCTTCTGTAATAGCGCGACTCAGACTTTGCTTCAGGTTTTCGTCAACGGCCCTTTTAACAAACGGTCTTAATGCTTCACCAAGTCATTTTCACCGTATGTTGAGAGTAAGCACAATTAATTAAGAAAAAATAAAAGGTGTGAAGATGAACAGTAAATACAACAACGGTGCGAATGTTCTCATCATTAATGACCAGCCCAAGTTAGCCCGCAGCATGGCCTTCTTGATGGAAATCGCCGGTCTTCACGCCACTACCGCCGCCACCCCCGACGAAGCTGCCCAAGCACTCGCGGCGCAAAAGCCTGACCTCATCCTGTGCGATGTCGACATGACCGTCACCGATGGCTACACCCTTCTTCGCCGTGTCCGTGCCGACCGCCGTTATGCCCACATCCCCTTCATTGTGATGTCCGAAAGTTACGAACTCCACGACCTGATGTACGCCCTTGACCTCGGTGCAGCCGAATACCTGCCCAAGCCATTTGACACCTATGACCTGATCGATGCCGTGCGCCAAGCCTTAGCCGAGCCGGTGGCCTACCGCGCAGCCAGCTAACCATCCGCCATCATCAGCTTGTGTTAGGAAATGGTTTATCTTTTAATGAACTTATGGCTGGGGCAAAATCATCTTTTATCACACCCAGTATCTAAACAGGGCGAGCCTAACCACCTCGCCCTTTTGATTCTCGATCAGCCTTTAGGCGGATTTAACATCCAGACCAATTCCGCCCATCTGAAATCTGTTATATAGTTATTCACAGCATCAATTTCAGGAGGCTCGCATGTTCCGACTTCGACCGAAATATATCATCCTTACAGTTGTGCTTTTATTATGTATCATCCCTGTCGCCCGCGCACAGGATATTGAACCCATCCAATATGGTGATAGCATTCGCGGAAAGATCACCGACCCCGATCAAGGCGACTTGTATTCGTTTCAGGCCGATGCTGGCGATACCGTCACCATCAACCTGACCAGCGATCAAGTCGATGTTTACCTGCGCCTCGGCGACCCACAGGGGAACTTGATCGAAGAGAATGACGATATTAGCAAGACCAATTTCAGCGCCCGGATTGAATTTACAGTACCGGAGGATGGCGAATACATCATCGCCGCGCTGGCCTACGACCCCGGCCCGTATGTCCTTGAACTCGAAAGTGAGGGCGGGTCGAGCAACACGCCCGTCAGCGACATTGATAACCTGAGCTACGGCGATACGGTATCCGGTGAAGCCATCGACATTGATAACGCGGTGGTTTACACCTTTGAAGGCCGCGCCAACGATGTGGTCATGATTACCCTCAGCAGCGAAGACGTGGATACCTACCTCGTGCTGGCGGATGCCGATGGTAAATCCCTCGCCGAAAATGACGACATCGACAAACGCAATACGAACTCCTACGTCGAAGCAGTCCTGCCCGCCAACGGCACCTACCTGATCGGCGTATTCGCGTATGATGCGGGGCCGTTTGAACTCACCATCGAAAGCAGCGGCAGCGGTACTGGCACCACCGTTCCGGTTGATGAACAGCAGGAAACCTCCGGCGACACCTTCACCGGCGAGATCAACGACAACGATTATTATCTCCAGTTCCCGCTTGAGAATGTTCAAGATGGCGACACGATCACGATTGATGCCCGTGCCACCAGCGGCGACCTCGACCTCTACATCGGCATTTTCTATGGTGATGATGTGGTTGCCGAAAACGACGACCGCGACAACTCCACCAAAGACGCTTACCTTGAATATCCGCTGGCCGAAGCCGGTGATTACACGGTTGTCGTCACCCGCTACGGTTACGAGCAGGGTGAAACCACCGGCGAGTTTGAACTGACGATCAAGGTCGGTAAAGGAAACACCACCATCGTGGCTGACCCCGGTACCGATGTGGTTATCGCCGAAGGTTATCCGGTCATCGCCCCCACGCCGAACATCGCCGATTGGACGATTCTGGTGTACATGGGCGCGGATAACAACCTTGAAGACGGTTTGATTAACGACCTCGATGAATTCGAACGCGCGGGTGGCAGCACCGAAAATGTCCGCATTCTCGCCCTGCTCGACCGTTCGAATGAATACGACGACTCCAATGGCGACTGGACGGACACCCGCATTTACGAACCGGGGCGCGACTCCAGCCGCGACTTCCAAGTGGCTTACCCGCCAACCATCGACAGCGAACCGCTGGCGGAACTCGACGAAATTGACACCGCCTACGTGGGCAACCTGCTCGACTTTATCGTATGGGGTGTCAAGAGCTACCCTGCCCAGCACTACGCCATCATCCTGAATGATCACGGTGGCGCGTGGTATGGTACCGTCACCGATGAAACCACCGGTCGCGGCATCCTCACCATCCCGGCGCTGTCGCAAGCCTTCGATGCGGCGTTGAAGAACACGGGTGTTGAGAAGTTCGACCTGCTGATTAACGATGCCTGTTTGATGAGCAGCGTGGAACACTACGCGGCGATGGCCCGCTACTTCGATTACGCTATCGGTTCGCCGGAAATTACGCTCAACCCCAGCTTTGACATGGAACTGCTGACCGAACTCCTGAATGACGACCCCGGCATGGACATGGGTCGCCTCGGCAAGCAGATCACCGACAAATATCTCGACGATATGCAAGACATCTCCGAAGATACCGTTCCGGTGCTAGGTGCCAACGTCACCAACCTGCAAGACTTCGATCAAGTGACCAGTGCGCTCGACCAATTTACCGAAGTCGTGAACAGCAACCCCGAAGCCTATGTGTCGCTGCTCGGTCAGGCGCGTTCCAACACCTATGCTTACTCGTTCTTCCTGCCGGAGGATCAATACGGCCCACCGACCACCATCGACCTCGGCGACTTCATGCGCCGGGTGTCCGCCAGCGCTCGCGGCGACCTGAAAGACGCAGCCGATGAAGTGAGTATCGCGCTCGACAACGTGCGAATTTACGGCACGTCCGGCAGCCAACTCAGCCGCTACACCAGCTACTACAACATCTACTTCCCACAGCGCAGCACGGACTTCGACACGGGCTACTTGCAGCAAACCCCGCTGCAAGATTGGGCGCTGATGCTGCGTGCCTTCTACGGTGGAGCCAGCCCGCAGTCCCGCGCCATCCGTGCGCCGCAGGGTTCAGCCGCACTCGCGCCCAGCAGCATTCCGGTGGTCAACATCACCAACGTCTACCCTGAAGATGAAACCAGCATCGCGCTGCCCATCACCATCTCGATGGAAGTGACCGGACGCAACATCTCGCAGGGTAAATTCACGGTTGACCAAATTCAGCCGGATGGCACCGCCGTGCGCCTCGAAACCTCGCGCATCATCACCCGCGTGGTCATTGATAACGTCACCCAATCCATCAACCTGTGGAATCCGGGTGTCGATGACAGCGACTTCACATGGGACGCTGAAATTCCGATCATCTCCGACGGCACAGTGACCAGCTTCGAGCAGGTGGTCACGACCGAAGGTGTGTCATCCATCGCCGGTCGCTACCAGTACCCCGGCGAGGAAAAATGGGTGGATGTCACCGTTGTGTTCAACGACGAGAACGGCGTTGCCAATGTCGTCACCAGCAACACGGGCAGCAACGCACTGGCGAGCGCCACGATTGCCCCCGGTGGTATCTTCCAAACCTACAAATCGGTCGTCACGGCGGATGGTCGCGTCCTCCAGCAAGAGGGTACGTCCTTCACATGGCCTGAAGGCGGCCTGACATGGGATTACGCCCCCGCCCCCACTGGCGAGTACAACCTCGGCTTCTTGATCGAAGCGGTCGGCGGTACAACCGGCTTTAACTCGGTGCGCGTCAAGGTCAACAACGACGCGGTAGACACCAACCTGCGCGGGTATGTCGATAACGACTGGGGCTTCACCTTCCAACGACCCAACGGCTGGTTCTCGGTCGATTACTTCCCCGACCAGAACTTCCTGCAAACCGGCAGCCGCGACAGCGAACAGTATATGTTCGTCTACCCCGGCGACGATGACGTGGATGATCTGGAACAAATCGCCGAAGGGGTGATGGACAAGTTCAGCCTCGACCAGAGCGGTCGCTTTGAAGAAGTCGAGATCGGCGGCAAGGAAGGCTTGCAGTTCGACTTCAGCTACACCAACGACATGGGCGAGTACTTCGGTCGCGCCGTCGCCGTCTATCAGGATGACTTGGGCTTCGGCCTCGTGTTCTCATCCGAAGCGATGGATGAAGACCTGATGGAAGAAAACTACCAAATTCTGTTGGACACGGTTGACTTCTTCGACGTAATCGCCGTCAACGAGAAGGACACCGGCATCTGGTCGCGTGACCAATTCACCGACGAAACCCGCTACCCCGTGCCGACCACGTGGCTGCCCGGTGATGAGGACATCCGGGACTCGAACTGGTGGTTCTATCACCCCGACAACGACAGCAGCGACCCGACCTTCGCGGCGGTGCTGGTCTTCCAAGAATCCGACGACAGCACTGAGGAATGGGCATCCGACCTCGTTGACCAAGAAGTCTCATTCAAGGATGACTTCGAAGTTGTCGAAGAAGATACTTACTACGGTGAAGCGAATACGTGGAGCTACGTCGCCTTTACCCACAGTGAAAACGGTGTGGATACCACTGGCCGCCTTTATGTCACCATCAAGAACGATGTGCCGTATGCGCTGTGGTTCGAAGCACCGACCGAACAGTTCAACCAAACCTTTAACAGCACCTTCACCATCATGCTTGACGGCTTCACTATCGAAGACCCCGAAAGCGAGTAATTGTAGGGAGGGGGCGTGCCTCCTCCCACAGTTGGAATCCTATTCAATACACAAGGGCGACTGTAACGGTCGCCCTTTAGGTTAACATCATGATCCATCAATCCATGTCTCCCCGTATCGCGCTCGTCACCGGCGCAAGCCGCCGCATCGGTATCGGCTTCGCGGTTTGCAAAGCCCTCGCCGCTGCGGGTATGGATGTCGCCTTCACCTACTGGCAGCCTTACGATAGCCAAATGGAATGGGGGGTGGATGCTGACGCGCCCGCCATGCTCGCCGCCGAACTGCAAGCGCTCGGTGTCCGCTGCCTGCCGCTGGAAGCCGACCTGACGAAACTCGAAACGCCAGCCACACTGCTGGATACGGTTGAGCAGCAGCTTGGCCCCGTTTCGGTGCTGGTCAACAACGCCACCTATTCCACGACCGGCGGCTATCAAGAACTGGATGTCACCATGCTGGATGCCCACTACGCCGTCAATATGCGCGGCACCTTTATGCTGAGTGTCGAGTTTGCGCGTCGCTTTAAGACCGGCAAAGGCGGGCGCGTTATCAACCTCACCTCCGGCCAGTCACTCGGCCCGATGCCCAGCGAACTCGCCTATGTCGCCACTAAAGGCGCTGTCGAGGCATTCACCTTGTCACTGGCAGGCGGGGTTGCCAAACTGGGTATCACCGTCAACGCCGTTGACCCCGGCCCGACCGATACCGGCTGGATGGGTGACGACCTCAAAGCCTACTTGAGCAGCCGAACCCCTGCCGGTCGCGTTGGGTTGCCGGAGGATATAGCCAAACTCATCGCCTTTCTCGCCAGTGAAGACTCGGAATGGGTGACAGGGCAGGTTATTCATTCCAACGGTGGCTTTGGCTGGGCATAAACCCATTTCAAGGAAGTAGAAATATGCTCATCGAAACCGAACACCTCAAACTGCGCCCACTCGTTCCCGCTGACTTGGACGACTATCACACCCAAATCTACAGCGACCCGGATGTCATGACCTACATCGCCGGACGCATGACACGCAGCCGCGAACGCACAAACGACGTGTTGCAGTTCGCCATCCGCCACCAGCAGATGTACGGCTACAGCTTGTGGGCCGTTGTTGACCGCGCCAGTAACAGCTTCATCGGTCACTGCGGCCTCATTCACCCGAATGATCTACCGGATATTGAGTTGGTGTGTGCGTTAGGAAAATCGTATCAAGCGCAGGGCATCGGGCCGGAAGCCGCCGTCGCCACCCTCCGCTACGGTTTCGAAACCGCCGGGTTGGAAACCATCATCGGCCTCGCTTATCCAGAGAACATACCATCACAGCGCGGCATGGGGAAAATCGGCATGACCCACCTCGGCACCACCGACCGCTTCTACAACGCCACCCTCGTCTGCTACCAGATCACCCGCGCCGGCTGGCAGCCCACCGATGCCGTCTACCACCTAACAACCGAATAGAGCAATTACATTATCTGACGGGGGAAAGCTATGATGTGAATAGAGTGGGCTTTAGCCTCCTTTGCCTTTACTGGAGCCGGATGCTTGAGCATCTGGCGAATTGCTTTCACCCCCCGATCACATCCAACACGCGCGGGGCAATCAGCCACATCAGCATCCCGCGCAACGGCGACCGCGCCAGCAAATCCACCCGCGCCATCCCGCCCTTCTTCATCTCCACCTCGCCACCGCCCGTCAATGCGCCGACCGTGATGCTCAAGTCGGGTTCATGCCCCACGAACATTACCGCCGCGTCATTCCCGATTTCCGTCAGCATCGCCGGAATCAGATGCGGGTTAAAGCCGAAGTTCACTTCATCCCTCGCTTCGGATGTGATGCCGAGCGCCGCGCCCAAGATCTCCGCCGTTTGCCGCGCCCGTAAACGCGGGCTGGTGTATAGCCGCACTGGCTTGATATTCAACCGCAGCAGCGCCCGCCCCGCCGCCTGTGTACGCTCGACACCCTTATCCGTCAGTGACCGCGCAAAGTCGTCAAAATCCGGCCCTTGTGCGTCTTCGGCCTGTCCGTGCCGGAAAAAATACAGTTCCATCGTGTTTGCCTCCCTGTTTGCTCCCGCGTGTGATTGTAACAAACCCTGCGTGTTTAATATACGCTTACCCGACGTTTACAGACTGCAACTCGCAGAAATAAGCTGAATGCGCTACAGTAAGGACTTTGATTTTGGCGTTTGTATGAGGAGAACGTCTATGCACAATACGCGATCAGGGCGCTCGATAACCCTGCTGCTCATGGTACTGCTCGCCGGGGTCATTAGCGGTTGCAACCTTGCCTCTACACCGGGGCAGGACACCGCCATCATCAGCGGGCCGCCCACGGTACAAATCGCCACCCCACTCGCTAACGCGACGTATCTCACCAATGTCGCCGTCAATATTCAGGCGCTCATTGGTAACGCCGGTGCGGATATTGACCGCATCGAAATTTTGGTGGATGGCACAATTATCGAAACCCTGCCCACACCCAACCCCGGTGGCGCACCCAGCTTTAGCATCGCCCAGAGTTGGCAAGCGGCGGGTGAAGGTCAGCATACCATCAGTGTCACCGCCTTCCGTGCCGACGGTTCCAGCAGCGCACCGGCCAGCGTCACCATCAACGTGATCACCGAGCAGCCGTCGCCCACGACCGCCCCAACCCAGACGACCGGCAGTACGGCTCAACCGACAGCCTCTACCGGTAACACGGCACGGCCAACGACCAGAAGTGACGGTGGTGATACGCCAGCGACCGACGCACCCGCGCCAACGAATGCCGAACCCGCTGCGCCAGCCGCTTCGGCCACGCCCAGCGCCCCCTACACCACCACCACACAGGGCATCAACGTCCGTAAGGGACCGAACATCCTGTTCGACCCGCCTATCGGCAGTCTCGCCGCTAACCAATCGGTTGAACTGCTGGCACGCTCCACCGACGGACAGTGGTTCAAGGTCAAGTATTACAACGGCTCCGGCTGGGTATTCGCCGCCTTCACCACCCCCTCGGTTGATCCGTCCACGCTGACGGTCGATCCGGGGCCGCCCGTCCCAACGCCCGTCCCGCCGACTCCGACACTCGTTCCGGTGGTGCCGACGGCTGTTCCGGCAGCGACTACCGCGAACCTCGTCATCGGGAACGTGAACATTAGCCCTGCCATGCCGATTGCCTGCGGTAAAACCGTTGAAATCGCAATTGATGTCGCCAACCTCGGTGGGCAGCCCACGACAACCAATGGCAGCATCAGCATCCGTGATGTGCGTACGAGCGACGGCACCGAAACCGCTTCGACCACTGGCGCGTTCGGGCCAATCAACAATGGTCAAACCGTCAATATCAGAGGTATCTTCCTGACCGTTACCACCTACGTTGGTGAAGATCATAAGCTGATTATCACCGTCAACCCCGGTGGCGCAGTGCCGGAAACCGGCAGCGGCGATAACACCCGCGAGATCGCGTATAACTTGCAGGGCGGTTGCTAAACCTCTACTTGTAGGGGAGGGCTGTAACCCTCCCACCTGAAACAAAAAGAGCTTCTCGCTCATCCGGGAAGCTCTTTTATATTCTTATCTCTGCGTCTCTGCGGTTCAATTCAGGTTTTTCATCTTGGGTGTGATGTTATTTTATAGCGACTCTGTGGTTAATGCTGATTTCTAGCGCATCCTAGACGCTAAAAATCCCTGACTCATCGTCGCTGATTTGCTGCCGCTGCTGCACATGATAATCCCGCACCTGCTGAATACCCAGATGGATCACCAGTAGAACACCCCAAAACAACGTCAGGTCGATGTGTTGCAAAATTAACGGTTTGTACGTATCCAACGACACCAATTCGCCGCTCGAATTCATGGTCGCGAACACGCCATACCAGACCGAAGCCATGACCCCGATAAAAACTATCGCGTGCCACTTAAGCATATTGAATGTGGGGATTGCTTGTTGTTTTAGGTTCATCATGCCTCCTCGACATCTTGAATATGTCAGCCGTCGTTACAGCTCTATACGTCAGACCCGCCCGAAAAGTTCCATCGTCAAACGGCTAAATCGCTCATCAAACCGTTTTCTAACCATTTACCAACCAGCTTAACAATCCATTTCCCTCAAAAGGGTTGGTGAACTCGTGCCGTAAAAGAGACCAAATGTTCACCCTAAATGCGGCATTTTCTGCTACGCTGTATGTATGTTATAGCACCAGTTTATGGAGATTCTATGGGGATTGCCTCCAGATATATTCCGAGAGTCCATCTCTTACTTTCGACGGAGGCCATCCGTTTGTATATCAAAAAACTCGGCGCTTGTATGGGAATACCTATGAGGTATTTAAAAAGATGGAAAAAATCTTGGCGTACTTGGCGACTTGGCGGTTTAAATCTCCTGTCTTTCTCTGTGTTCTCTGCGTCTCTGCGGTTCATCTGTATGGCATTCGCTTTTGCACTTTCGGCGGCTTCCTCCCCTGTATCCGCCATGTACACACCGGCGGCGGTTTTACGGGAGCTTCCCGCCGGAGTTGCGCCATTTCAGCGGATACAGCCGGATCTCCCGCCGCCACAAAATGTCACTTCGGCGAATGCACGGGAGCTTCCCGCCTGTCATTTCAGCGGAATTTTGTGAAATATGGGGACGCAATTTATTGCAAAGTTCAAACCGTATGTGTTATATATTACAAAACATTTCGGAAGCGAGGATTTTGTCGCCAGTCATGTCTGAAATGTGCTTGTTGCGAACCATATGCACATCATAAGGGGAGTCCAGCATGATTAAAGAATTCCAGAAGTTCCTAATGCGCGGGAATGTCATCGACCTTGCTGTCGGTGTCATCATCGGCGCGGCCTTTAGTGGCATCGTCACCTCATTGGTCGAGGACATCATCGGCCCAATCATCGGGCTGCTCACGGGCGGCGTAAACCTCGCCGGTCAAACCACCTCTATCGGCCCGGCGGTTTTCGGTACCGGTAACTTCGTCCAAGCCATTATCAACTTCCTGATTATCGGCTTTGTTCTGTTCCTGATTGTTCGCGCAGTCAACCGCATGATGCCTGCGCCCCCTCCTCCACCGCCCGCCGGCCCGACCACCGAAGAACAAATGCTGGTCGAGCTGAAAAAGCTGAACGAAAACCTGTCTAGGAAGCCCTAATTCGCGGCTATAATATGGGGTAGCGCCTAAACTACCCCATATAACGGACAGCACTATTCATGTACGACAGTCCACCAACCGAGCCATCGCCCCGCAGCACACTGATTGCGTTCGCTATCCTGTTGGTCGCGCTGGTGGCTGGCGCAGTTGTCTTACTGAGCAGCCGTCCTCAGCCGGTCGAGTTTGTCATCAAGCCGCCGGAACCAACCTTTACCCCTGCGCCTACCAGCACCTTCGCCCCCATCACCGTCTATGTTACCGGTGCGGTCGCCAACCCTGAACAAACCATTACCTTACCCTACCGCAGCCGCGTTGTGGACGCGCTCGACGCTGCCGGAGGCACAACCGCCGAAGCCGATCTCGCATTGGTCAACCCTGCCAGCTTCCTGCACGACGGCGACCAGATTCACGTCCCCATTAAAGGCCAAACCGTCACGCTGCCCACACCCAACGGCGGGGTCGTCATCCACATCAACACCGCCACTGCCGAAGAACTCGACCCGCTCCCCGGCATCGGGCCAACCCTCGCAGCCGACATCATCGCCTACCGCGAGGCCAACGGCATGTTCAGGGGTTATGATGATTTGGATGATGTACCCGGGGTCGGGCCAGCCTTAATCGACGGACTTCAAGGCTTGATAGCCTTCGACTAGAAGTCTCTCCCTGTTACTACGGGATGTATTGGGGTTTTAGAGGTAGGCATTCATAATCTGAGCGAAAACCATCAACTGCACGAACCGATTGAATGCTGTATGAGTCCCGTTTACGGGGCTTTATTCACCTTACCGTTTATCCTCCGGCAAATGACTTGTTTCGGGCATGGATAGCCGCGCCTGTTAGGCACACATCATCACCCAACGCCGCCACTTGGATCAACTTGTCGTAGTTGAACAGCGGGTCAATCAACAGTTCGGCTAAGGTTTGCCGCGCGGGATTTAAGATCAACTCGCCGAGGTTGACCACACTCCCGCCGATCACGATCACCTGCGGGTTAAACAGATGCACCATCGCCACCAGCCCCAAACCCAGCCAGCGCCCCGCCTCAGACACCACCTCAAGCGCCAGCCGGTCGCCCTGCGCTGCCGATTCCCCGACCGCTTTTCCATCCACCGTTTGCAGCAGTCGCAGCCGCGAGGGCGTGTCCGTCGCCGCTAATTTCTCCCGCGCCAGCCGCCCGATGCCCGTGCCGGATGCCAGCGCTTCGAGGCTGTAAACCTGTCCATCCGCAGTAGGGAACTTGATATGCCCCGGCTCAATCGCGAGGCCGCGCCACCCCGTAAACAACTGCCCACCAATAACCGCCCCGCCGCCGATCCCTGTACTCACCGTCAGGTACAGCGCCGGATCGCAGCCTTTCGCCGCCCCGAATTGGTACTCTGCCAGCGCCGCGAGGTTCGCGTCATTTTCCATAAAGGTCGGAGCATCCCCGAACGCCGCACTGATGCGCTGTGCCAGTGGCACGTTGTCCCATTCCGGCAGCGTGTTCGCATGTCGGATGTAGCCGGTATACGCCTGTGGGCCGGGAGCGCAGATACCAATCGCGTCCGGCACGGTATAAGCAGGTACAACCTTCCGCGCCAGTTGGATGATGCGGTCAATTACCGACTCTATCGGCTGCTCGGTGTGGGATGGGCTTTCGTCGCGGGTAATCAGTTCCAGCGTCGGCGAATACCAACCAACCCGCGTCCGCGTCCCACCAAAATCAATCGAGAGAAATCCTTCAGCCATCACCCATATGCTTTCAATAACCCGCCTCTATCTCGATATGATAACAGTTCCCGTTTCCATCCCCCACAAGCAAAAAGGAGCGTATCTAAACGCTCCTCGCCTAATCCAGCTCTACACAAACAGTAGGATACCGCAGATTGGCTCCCTTCCCCCCCGCAAGCAAGGGAGAAGGGTTGGGGATGAGGGGGTTACAAACCTTCTAAATCCCCTCTACGACCATTCCACCTGTCCCTTACGGGCAGTTTGACTTGTTCAACAGGTAGATGGCTTCCTTCGTGTTGTCGCTCTCGTTGGTTTCGAAGATCAAATTGCTGCCGTCTACCGTCATCAGCAGCCGGTGATTTTCGTTGTAGAACGTGCTGACGGTCAGCGGGATTGGGCCAACGTTCACGGTCTGGCCGGGAGCGATGGACGGGAACGCGCCAACCGTACTGGTCTGGAACGCACCGTCTGCTTGGCGGTAATCGTTAACCGCAATCGTGCCACTTGGGCTAAAGCTCGTCCCGAAGTTCGCCACATCCATGTAGATGTTGAAGGTCTGGCCGCAGTTCGGTGAACCGGGGTCAAAGCGGAAGTTACCCGCCACGAGGTTGATCGTGCTGATCGGGGTCGGCGTGAATGGAACCGGTGTCGCGGTCGGTGGGGGCGGCGGGTTCACACGCGGCACTGTCGCCAAGTTACCGGTCACTTCCACGATGCTCGGCGCAACCCAACCTTGCGTCCCGTTCGGCAGCACCACCAGATACCAGTTCGTACCCAACGCGCTCGTACCGACAATCGTCACAGTCGTACCCGCCGTAATCGAACCGATCACTTCGTACTGGGTTCCGTCACCCCGGCGAACGTTACCGTTAATACGGGCGGTTGCCTGCGGAACACTGCTAAAAGCGGTCGGGGTCGGCAGCAGAGTCGGTAATGCACCCTGCGTCGGCACACCGTTCGGCTGCTCGACACCACCGAATGGCGGCGGTTCATTTTCCACACGCAGCGGGCTAATCACCGCGAACGTCCGCGTCCCGTTAGAAAGGCTGACGTTCAAGCGCAGGCTGTAAATACCGTCCTCAACTTCGGTCGTATCCCACACACCGAGGACGCTGTTGGTCGTCGCCGTCCGTGTCGGCAGTGTCACCGGAATCCAACCCTGATCGTCCGAGACAGTCAGATCAACTTCCTTCTGCTCAAGGAACCAGCCGGTCATGTTGGGCAGGTTCGCCGAGCCATAAACGGTGAACGGGCCGCGTACCACATACACCGGCGGCGGCCATGTAATTTGAGCATTCGGATCCGGTACGGGTGTCGGCGTGAGTGTCCCCTGCGCCGAGACAGTCACCGCCAGCGAAAGCATGGCTGTTATCAACAGCAGCCCCAGCCAACGAAGTTTTTGTGTCATCGTTATTCTCCTTTTAGCCGTAATTTTCATCTAAATTACGAGAATACTTTCAGCTTACGCGGTAAGCGGGTGTGGCGCAAGATGCCCACCCTACGGCTTCCCCCCTCCATTAGTACTATGTTGCCGTAGGTAAGCCGTCTAGCGTGTGGTCAGGTAAATCCTTTTCGATATTCCGCACTTTGGGGAACAAGTATCCGCTCAGGCAAATGACCGTCCCTGCGATGCTCGTACACAGAAACATGAACGCCATCCCTGCCCCCGGCCCCGTTCCCAGCAGCCCACCGAATATACCCGCTAGTGCGCCGCCCGATTGCATCGCCGGTTCCAGCAGCTTATCCGCCAGCGGCCCCGCCGCGAGATAACCAATCGGCATCGCCAGCATTTCTACCGCGCCGCGCGCCGCGAAAACCCGCCCTTGCAGTTCCGGTGGCACTTTCGACTGCCAGATGGTCTGCTTGGAACCAACAATGATCGGCACAAAAATCGTCGCGAACAGGATGGCGAACATCCATACCTCCGGTGTACGTCCAACCGCCATCAGGAAATCACCCGCCAAAAATGAGAACGCACCAATCAGATAAATGCCGTGAACACGCCGCTTCGGGCCGCCCCACACACTCATCAGCACGCCGCCGATAATCCCGCCTACGCCCAGCGCCGCCTGCACGTTGCCCAGCGCGATTTCATCACCGCCTGTCCGTGCCAGCACCATCGGCGCGAGGATGGCGAAGTACGTCAGCGAGGCCGTCAGGTTGATGCCGAAGTAAATCAGCATCATGCCCAGCAACCCTTGCCGCTCCTTGATGTAACGGAAACCCGTCGCCAGATCACTGAGGATATGCTTACGCGGCGCATTTTCCGTCACGTTCTGCGCCACACGCGGCAGCGAGATGAACAGCAGCGGCAGCACCGCCAGCGAGAAGCTGATGAGGTCGATCATCATCACCACGTTTAGCCCGAACGCACTGAGCAGCCGCGCCGCCAGCGCCGGAGCGATGACCTGTGCCGCCGCTTCCGCGAACGAGCGCATCCCGCTCACCCGTGCGTACTGCTTCTTTGGCACCAGTGTCGAAATCGACGCGCTGTAGGCGGGCATCTGGAACGCCTCGAACGCGCCAGTGAGCGCCTCCGCCACATAGAGATGCCAGATTTGCAGCCCACCACCCATGTACAGAATAAGCAGGAACAGCGTCATCAGCGCCGCCCCGAAGTCGCCGAGGATCATCACCAATCGGCGGTCAAGCCGGTCAACCAGCACCCCCGCCACCGGACTCACGAGGATAAACAGGATATACGAGAAAAAACCGAGCAGCGCCAGCGGTGTCGCCTGTCCGGTTTGTTGGTATGCCCAGATCATCAGGCTGAAGCGGGTCGTCGCCGTCCCGAACTGCGAGAGCATCTGCCCGAACCAGATGAGCGTGAACTTTTGCATACCGGTCAGTTGTGCGATGCGTTTTGTCATGTTGTGTCTTTCTCTAGGCAAATAAAAAACGGCTGTGAACAAGCGCGTCCACAGCCGTTTCAGAAGTGAAAAATGTTAGTGTATTACTTACTGAGCGTCGGGCGCATTTTCTCTATGCAGCCCCACTGCCCCCATGAATAAAATATCGTTGAACGGGTTAATCCACCAGTACATGCGTCAATTCCTAATCTAGTACCGCGTCAAGTGTACTGGTGCGTTGCTGACCTGTCAACGCTGCGCCCCTCAGCCTTTCGGCGGATACGGCAGCGCATCAATCGCGGCGGCGATCTTAAAATCCGTCTGGGTCACTTTGCTGTCGGCATCATGCGTGGTGAAGGAAACCGTCACCTTCCGCCACTTCACCAGCATATCGGGATGATGGTCGAACCCTTCCGCCAGTGTTCCCACAGTCGCCGCGAACGCCACCCCCGCCAGATAGCTGTCGAAAGCAAACGTCTTCTCCAGCATATCGTTCTTGTGCGCCCAACCGTCGAGCTTCTTCAACCCTTTCTTGACGGCCTCCTCGGTCATCGCCTCACGCGCAGCGGGTTTCTTGGCTTCGCTCTTACTTTTCTTGGACTTAGTTTTGGTCGCGGTCGCCATCCGGTATTCTCCAATTTGTGAACATTTGAAAGGCATCCCCAGTAACATTATATGCCGAACGCTGCCGATTGAAAGCTGCTCCCTAATCCGGTACGATTGTCGCGTAACTGAACTCGGTAGTGATGTAATGGCATAAGTCCTTTTGTGAGTAAAGAAAGTAGAGAATATTCAACATGGTCGATATGCCCCTCGAAAGAACCACTGGCGCGGAGAATGTCATCTGGGATTTGTCGATTTTTTATAACGGTGTCGATGATCCCGCGATTGAAACCGACATGAAATCCATAAGCGACCAGATCGACAACTTCGCCGCCACCTATAAAGGTCGCGTCGCCAGCTTGTCCGTAGACGAACTTCTGACCGCCGTCCAATCCCTTGAAGCCATTTACGACAGGGTTGGTCGTATCGGTAACTTCGCCTCACTCCTCTACAGCACCGATGCCGCGAACCCGCAGTATGGGGCGCTCATCCAAAAAGTCACCGAGTACGACTCGGCGCAAGAACAGAAACTCGTGTTCTTCGACCTCGAATGGAACAACGCTGATGACGCGCTGGCCGCCAAACTGGTCGCTGATCCGAAGCTCGCAGCCTACAGCCACATGCTTTCGGCAACCCGCCGCTACAAGCCCTACCAACTCAGCGAGATCGAGGAACAACTGCTGGTTGAGAAGTCGGTCACTGGCAGCAGCGCATGGACGCGCTTCTTCACCCAACTGATCGCCGCTATCCGCCTCGACTTCGACGGTCAAAAGCTGACCATGACACAGGTGCTGACCAAACTGCACGATGCCGACCGTGAAACACGCCGCAAAGCCGCTGAATCGATCACCGCCGGCCTCAAAGATAAGGCGATGGAACTGACCTATATCTTCAATGTGCTGGCAGCCGACAAAGCCTCGGACGACAAGCGCCGCAAGTACCCGACGTGGGTATCCTCGCGTAACCTCGCCAACAAAGCGCCGGATGAGGTGGTTGAGTCGCTCATCAAGGCTGTAACCTCCAACTACGACATTGTGGCGCAGCACTACAACCTCAAGCGCCAACTGCTCGGCTTGGACGAACTGACCGACTACGACCGCTATGCGCCTATTCCGGTGAAGGAAAGCGATGCCTTCTATACATGGGAAGAAGCCAAGGACATCGTACTAACGGCCTTCAGCGCCTTCAGCCCGCGCATCGCCGAAATTTCCCGCCGCTTCTTTGACGAGAACTGGATTCACGCGCCGGTACTGCCGAACAAGCGTGGTGGTGCGTTCTGCGCCTTCACCGTTCCCAGCGCTCATCCGTACGTGTTCGTCAACTTTGAGGGTAAGGCACGTGATGTACAAACCCTCGCCCACGAACTCGGTCATGGTGTTCATGCCTACCTCGCCTCCGAAGCGCACGGTTTGTTCGGGATGCACACACCGCTAACCACCGCTGAAATGGCTTCCACATTCGGCGAAATGTTGGTCTTCACCGATCTGATGAACAAGGAAACCGATCCCGAAGTCCGCCTCGCGATGCTGGCGCACAAGGTTGAAGACACCTTCGCCACCGTCTTCCGCCAGATTTCAATGAACCGTTTCGAGGACGGCCTGCACACCGCTCGCCGCACCGAAGGCGAACTGAACACTGACCGCATCAACGAGATTTGGATGAACTCGCAAAAGGCCATGTTCGGCGACAGCGTGAACCTCAGTGAAAACTACGGGCGCTGGTGGAGCTATGTGCCGCACTTCCTCCACACCCCCGGCTACGTCTATGCCTATTCCTTCGGCGAACTGCTGGTGCTGGCGCTGTTCAATATTTACCGTGAACGCGGCGCGGCTTTCGTCCCGCAGTTTGAGGATGTGCTGTCAGCCGGTAACTCCGACTGGCCGGAAAAGATTCTGGCGAAGGTTGGCGTTGACCTAACCGACCTGAACTTCTGGAACGAAGGGTTAGCCGCCATTCAAGACTTGGTGAACCAAGAACTCGAACTGGCAAAGCAGGTTTACCCCGATAAGGTAAAGTAACGACTCACCCTTTTGGGTAGAGTGTGGTATAAGAGAGGCGAGAAAATATCTTGCCTCTTTTTCTTTCTACGTTTGACTGTTCTAATGTGAGGAGCATGAATTTTGAAACGTCTATCTTTGGGGCTGGCGGTAGTCTTGGTTGTACTGCTTGCAGCCTGCGCCAACGCCAATCCCTCGACCGTTGCCATTTTAGGTACGAATGAAGCCTCGATTGCCACCAGTACCGGAGCGGCGAATAATCTGGCGACCAGCGTTGTGCTGACCCAAAACGCGCCAACGCCAACCCCTACGCCAACACCCGCGCCGATTATTCCGGTGGTGATCGCCGAATACACACCATCTGCGGATGCCCAAACACCCGACCAACTCTGCGCGGCAGCCGCACCGGTCGAGCCGGAAACCCGCACCTTCACCGAAGCCGAGCAGGTGCTTGAAGATGGCATCGATTACCGCGCCATCGTTTGTACCGAAGTCGGGCCGGTCTATGTTGACCTGACCGAAAAAGAAACGCCGCTAGCCGTCAACAGCTTTGTGTTCCTCGCCGGAAAGGGTTACTTCAACGGTCTAACCTTCCACCGTGTGCTGGCCGATTTCATGGCGCAAGGTGGCGACCCTGAAGGCACAGGCGCGGGCGGCCCCGGCTACCAGTTCGCCAACGAAGTGACCGCCGCGCTGCGCTTCGATGCCCCCGGCAAGCTGGCGATGGCGAATGCCGGTGCGGATACCAACGGCAGCCAGTTCTTTATCACCTTTGGCCCTGCCCCCAACCTTGACGGTGGTTACACGCTGTTCGGGCAGGTAGTCGAAGGTCAAGCCAACGTCATGAAGATTACGCTGCGTAATCCCGACGGCGATCCGGCACCGACCGAACCCGGTACCAAGATCAACACCGTTCTTATTGTGACTGATCCGACTACCGTCCTGCTGACAGATGCGCCCGTTCCTTCGCGTGAAGATGTTGTTGCAGCCTTTGACGGCATGGATGCCCTGTTAACCGGAGCCGTTGGAGAGTTGCTCGAAAACCAGAAGGCTAACCAGTCAACCGAAGAAGTCATTGCTGCTGCGCCGGAAGCAGCCCGCGCTGATCTGGAAACGCTGCTGACCAGCCATAACCATCAGTATCGGGTTTCCAGTCTGCTGAACAATACGAGCTGTGATACCTCACAAATTCCGTTCTACTCAGCCAGTTATAAGGTTGATGCGTTTGCGACCGCTTCGGATGCGATAGCGGCGATTGATGACCCGCTGATGGACACGGTAGCGACCGAAAGCGAATTTACCACCAAAGAAACGCCTGTCAGCTTAACCGCGCCGTTATATAAAGCGGACACCACTGCTTGCGAAAAGACAGGAATCCATGCCATGACCTCTTGGCGGCGCGGCATCTTCATTGTCACAGCGGAAGTCGTTTGGCCCGCCGATGCGGTACAGGGTACGGACATGCTTGACCGAGTATTGACCGAACTCGTTGGTGGGAGCTTATATGACGCACTGTTAGTCGATGTGCTGTACAGTGACATTCAATAATCGGATTAGGGTAAGGGCGTACGCTATTGTGCGCCCCCATGAGGGCAGCCAATGTCAGCCTATATCATCCGAGAAGCCACACCCGAAGACGCGGCAGCAATACTCGTCCATAATGACCTGATTGCAAATGAGCCAGATAACGGCATCACGCGCGGACCCGGCGAGAATATGACTCTGCAAGAGGAAGTCGCCTACTTGGAGACCTGCCGCGCGACCGATAATTGGGTGATGCTGATCGCCATTACCCCTATGGGTGAAGTCATCGGCATCTGTGGTTTTCAGGGTGGGCGGCGGCGTGCCACCCGCCACGACGGTGACTTTGGCATCAGCGTGAACCGCGAATGGCGTGATAAAGGCGTGGGGTCAGCACTCATTCAGCATTTGATCGCATGGGCAAAAAGCACGGGCATTATCACCCGCGTTGGCCTAACAGTGATGACCCACAACGAACGCGCCATTCACGTTTACAAGAAGCTCGGCTTCGAACTTGAAGGCTGCAAACGGGCGGCACTTTTTAAAGAAGGCCGTTACATTGATGTCTACATGATGGGACTGCTGTTATTGGATCGTCCCAAAGCATAAAGAGGTCAGGCATGTTTAGTCAGTTAATGAAATGCATCGCAAGCGCCGAACCGCAGCCACCATGGAGCATCTGGGGCGCGATTGGCGCGATGGTCGCCTCGTTCGTAGCCGTCATCTTTGGGACGACGGTCGCCTTACTGCTGCCACCCGCCCAGAATAGCGTGCTGCTGGGTTGGGCGATTGCTGCCGCGCTGGTGATTGCCCTCGTGTGGTTTACCCGCCGCTCGCCGCGCTATTGGCCTGCCCTCAAGTTGGGCGATGTCGCGAACGGCGCGGGTGATACACCCTTCCAGAATGTATTCTGGTATCTGCTGATCGGTGTCGGCCTCGCGATCCTGCTCGACATCATCGGGCGCGGGTTGGTTGGGCAAATCGTGCCCGATCCTGAACTACTCAACCTCTATGGTTATACCCAAATTTATGGGGAAAGCGTGCAAATCGGGTCGTGGATACTGATCGTCCTTTTCATGGTGTTTCTGCAACCCATTGCCGAAGGGTTGGTGTTTCAGGGGATGCTGCTGCCGTCACTGCGGTCTACAATATCCCCGTGGGCGGGGTTCATCCTCACTGCGGTTGCCTACACCCTGTTCCACTTTGTCGCTTATCAATCCGTCACCAACGATGACCGCTTTTTACTCTGGGGTTGGGTGCTGTCGCCGTTCATCAGTGCCACGATTTATAATGCGGTACGGGTCTACACTGGCTCAACACGCGCAGCTATCCTAACACACATGGCCTTTGGCCTGTTCGCGGTCGTCAAAATGTTAACGCTCGTCTCTGGCTAATCTTCTCCGGCTAGTGCCTCTCAAACTGGTCGCAAAGCGTAACCCCCTACAAACAGGGGGTTATTGTTGTTATATGCGACCAACCCCTCATTCGTAGGGGGCGCTGCCAACGTCATTCTAATTATGATGTGGGTGGCGGCGGGAACAAATTGCAAGGTTCTCGCGTCCATATAAAACCTAAACCATATTGTACGGTAAGAGATGAAGTTCATTATTAAGTGTTAACAGGTAAAATGTCATGGCTGAACTTGAGAAGACTGCCCTTGTACCTGAGCTTCCACCGCCAGAAAAAGTCATGACATGGCTGCTGCAAGATGAGCAGCCAGTGCAAACCTTACCTGAGTATATCGAACCACCGCTTTCTGAAACCTTAGCCAAACTACAAACGCAGCTTTGCACTGTTGGCAACCCGCGTTTGCAAAGACGGGCCGCGCAATCACTTGCGGCTTTAGGTGTAGTAGCGGCAGACGCGCTGATATATGCCCTTCACCAAAACGACGAAACGTGTCAGGTGCTAGCAGCTTATGCTCTGCGGAAGCTCGGACGCGAAGTCACGGGTACGCTGCTGCCGTTGATCGAAACCTGTCCTACGCTCACACGCCAGCGGCTGCTGTGGGTGCTGTACACAGCAGATGAACCGCACGTCGCAGAGGCGCTCATCACCTGCATGAGCGACAGCGACCGCAAAATCCGGCGCTATGCGGCATGGGGCTTGGGCCACCTTAAAGATACACACGCGATACCGTATCTAGTCGAGGCACTCAACGACCCAACCGAGAAAATTCGCTTCGACGCAGCAATGGCACTGGTGAAAATCGGCGGCGAGGCGGTTGATGCACTTCTCGAAGCCTTGTACACCGGTAATGCCCGCGTCCGGTCGCAAGTTGTCTCCGTGTTGGCGTGGCTGCAAGATGACGAGGCGCTCGATGCCCTCACCGATGCCCTGCACGACATAAACCCGCAGGTGCGCGGACAGGCTGCCCTTGCGCTCGGTTGGATGGGCAAGCACAGCGCGGTTAATGCCCTCGTTGGCGCACTCTATGACAGCGAGGCCACAGTGCGGATGCAAGCCGCAGTCTCACTCGGCTGGATTGGCGACTCTCGCGCTGTTGACGGCTTGCTCGACTTATTGAGCGATAAAGATGACTGGGTTCCTTACAGCGCGGCGGATGCGTTGGGGCATCTCGGTGATATTCGCGCGATTACACCCCTGCGTTTAGCCAGCCACGGACGTAGCAAATTCGTCCGTGAGGCGGCACAGAACGCCCTGCACCAATTGGGCTACTTCGATAACTAATGGTAGGATTGTAACCGCGTTTATCAACACTGAGGTTACAATTTTATGCCTTCCCGTTTCATTTCCCCGCCGGAGATTGCTCCCGCGAATGGTTACACCCACGTCGTTGAAGTCACCAACAGCAAAATGATCTTTATCTCCGGTCAGGTGCCGCTGGATTTGGCAGGCAACCTTGTGGGAGCGGATAACCTACTCGAACAAACGCAGCAGGTCTTTAAAAACCTTCAAAGTGCGCTGACCGCTGCCGGAACCGACTTCAACCATGTCGTCAAGTTCACCTACTTCCTGCTCGACATATCCCAAATTCCGGTCGTGCGAACGGTGCGAGACCAATACATCAACACCGCCCAACCCCCTGCCAGCAGCGCGGTCGAAGTGCGGAAGCTGTTCCGTGAAGGCATCCTGATCGAAGTTGAAGCCATCGCCGCCGTGCCATTGTAGCGATTGAAGGTAACGCATGATACTCATCAGCAGCTTGAACGACCCTGAAATACAAGTACGTTATGCGGCGATGCAAGCCTTCATCAAAAGTGGTGCATCAGCACTACCCGACCTCACCCCCGCACTCGAATCCTCCAACGACGAGGAAATGCGCTGGCGGGCAGCGGCAGCCCTCGCATGGATTGGCGACTCTTCAGCCATTCCGGCAATCGTGCAAGCCAGCGCGGGGGCAGATTACGCCTTGAAGTACAACGGCATCTGGGGGTTAGGGCAAATTGGTGACCGCGCAGCCATTCCCGCGCTGCTCGACATCGTGCAAGCTGACGAAACCGAGTCGCCGGATGTGCGCTATAACGCGGCGCTGGCCTTGCTGCGGCTGGGGGAACGGGCATACCTTGAAAGCGCGGTCAACAGCGACAACGAAGGCACCTACCGGGTGGCACACGCGGCGCTGGCAACCGCGAGGTGGCTGTAGCAAACAGGAGGGTCATGCCCTCCCGTTTGGGATAAACTTGGGTTAATTTGGGATTCCGTCAGGTTAGGCGCTAACCAAGACTGCACCCGCGCTGCGCTGCTGTTCGCTGGCGAGATAGGGTGCAAAGTTTTTAGCAAACCAGGTTGGGCCGAAGACCTGTGCGCCATTTTGCGCATCAGCGGGCGTGTCCCAAAATATCAATACGATAGCATGGGTATCATCGACTTTGATAAAGTGAAAGCCTTTGAAGCCGGGCAGACTGGCTAGAAGCGGTGCGCCTTCCTGCTCCACCGACTCACGCAAGTCATCGACAGGCTTGCTAAAATGCAGATGATTCACGATAGCGAACATTGTTATTCTCCCCTTTGAAATGCCTCTTTAAAAGGGTATACGCTGCCCACACCCTCATTGGATTTATGAGTGTTTGGTTGCCATTTCGGCGTAGCGTAAGCCCCAATTCTTGAGAGTAAGTACGCAGCTTCTCCGCTTGCTTGAACCAGGATGCATCAGGCTTATTATCCTGTTCTTTCAAACCACTTCGGAGTTTTTCAACGCTCTTGAAATCTCGCATCGCCTGTTTATAGGTCACGCCATCAATTTCATCGTGCCGGATACGCTCAAGACTTTTCTCTAGCACATGATAAGGGTCAATCAGGGTCAACGGTTATCGCCAAAGAACGTATTCATGTATGCCCAAACACTGCTATAAAAACTGGTGAGGGCGTTAAAGGCTTCCCCATTGAGCATGGGTTCGTTCTCAGGTGATGACGATTTCTTCATATTCATCATCCCTTAAATCATCAATCAGATATTCGTCTAAGTGCAATACTTGAAAAACGACTTTGCAACCCATGTAAAATAAAAGAGACGCTGCTAGAGCGCCTCTTCATTATATCAGCTTATAAAATTAATGCGCGGCGTTGGGGAACAGTGTCCACTTCACCTGCTGCATACCGACGTTGATCGCCGAGCGCAGCGCACCGATATTCCGCAGCGACTTCAGGTAGGTGATGACCGGGCCGGGGCGGAACATCCATTCGCGCATCGCACGGCGGGCTTCGCTCTCAAGATCTTCCGCGCTGAGGTTGCTGTATTGCAGTACGGTTGACTGATCCATATCGACCTGCTCCCAACGGGTGCCGGGTTTGAACCAGTTGTTCTCCATGACCATGAAGAAGAACGGCGTACCGGGGTACGGCGCGGCGATGTGGAAGATTGCCAAGTCCAACGGCAGCGTCTTGCTGAAATCGATGGTTTCCTGAATGGTTTCGCGGGTTTCACCGGGCAAGCCGACGATGAAGTAACCGAGGTTACGGATGCCAGCCGCCTTCGCCCACGTCACGCTCTGGCGTGCGCGGTCAGCAGTTGTACCCTTACGTGCCTTCTTGAGGATGTCCTCGTTCGCACTTTCGATACCCCACGACAGAACCGTGCAGCCGGCCTTCGCCATCATGTCGAGCATTTCCTTATCGACATAATCGACGCGGCTGTTGGCAGTGAAACCGATCTTGATGTTGCGGTCGATAATCAGCTTGCAGATGCCCAACACTTGGTCGCGGTTGGCGGTGAACAGGTCGGCGTACATATGAATGTTCTTCACGCCGAGGCTCACCAGCATTTCGATTTCGGCAACCACATTTTCCGGGCTGCGGAGGCGCAAACCGGCTTGGTAGCTCACATGCTTAATGCAGTACACACAGCCAGCGGTGCAGCCACGGCTTGTGACGATGAACTGATACGAACCATCGAGAACGGCGGTACGGTACTTGTCCAATGGCAGCAGGTGATGCATCGGCAGCGGCAGATCATCCAAGTTGGGGATGAAGTTGCGATCAACGTTGCGGACGATTTCCATTCCGCGCCGCCACACCAAACCCTTAACATGCGCCAGATCATAGAAGTCGCTGTTCGGCAGGCGTTCAGCGGTCTTCGGTTCCCATTCAGGGTCGCAGCTCTTATACAGCTTCAGCGTGTCTTCCGAGAAGGTAGTACGACCGGTGATGGTGTCCACGACTTCTCGCAGGGTCACTTCCGGCTCGCCGCGCAAGCACAGGTCAAGCGACGGGTGCGGGCGCATGGTTTCGACCGCGAGCGGCGTAACGTGCGTACCAAAGGCAATTGTGATCGCGCCAATGGACTTCGCAAGGAAGCAGCCATAGTTATCGTTGGTCAAGGTCGGTGCGGTCATCTGGGTCACGTAGAAGCGCGGCTTGTATTCGCGCAGCTTCTTCTCGAAATCCGGCCAGCTCATGCGCTCGGCAATCGCGTCAATCACCGCGACCTTGTAGTCCGGGTACATGACGGCGGCCATTTGCGCCAGCGACACCTGCCCCCAAATCATGTTTTCACGGCTGCGGCGGCCTACACGGTGCTGGCTGCGGATCCAGATGCCACCATCCGGCGAGGGTGGGTTCACGAACAGAATATCCACACCGTATTGGCGATATTCTTCGGTGAACTTGGCAACAACACCATCCGCATCAGGGAAGCGCACGTTGCTCAATTTGGGAACGCGGCGGGAACCAAGGTTCTCGCGCAGTTCATCGGGCAGATCGCGCCGTCCCGAAATTTCACCACCGATAAACGGTTCTGGTGACTTCGGATACTTTGCTCTCAGCTTATCGTAATCAATGTTAGCCATAACGCCTTACTCCCCTAATCTCTCTAGGATGTTCTCTCTTCGACACTGGTAAAAATGGGGCGTTAGACCAACGCCTTGTTAATCTCGGAAGTTACTTTACGGACTTCGTTCGTACGGCGGATCACCACCGCGTTTTCGTCATTCTCATCGTTGGCGATGAGATCACCAGCAGCCTTGATCTCGCGCTGGGTCAAGGTAGCGAGGGTTTTGATAATCATCCACACAGTACCCAACTGAACACCGGTGATGACGAACATCGCACTTGGAACCAGCAGCACCCATTCAGGATTACCGCCACGGCTCGCAATGAGCGCGACAATGAACAGCACCGCGCCGAACACAATGAGTGCCGCACCAATCGTGCCGAACTTCATTTCCATCGGCTTGCTGAAAATCGGGCGACCGAACAACCCCTGACGGACAGGTCGGCGGTGGAACAAACCGACAATCCAGTTAAACGCCGTACCCATACTAAACAGGTTGACCGCTGTAATGATGCCGGTCATGGCGATGAACACGAAGTATGTGTAGCCGGAGCGATCCTGTACGCCGCTGTTGTAGGCGATGAACCACGGGATCAGCGCCAGCACCGCGAGGATCATGGCGATGACCGCCAACCCACCGAGCAAACGCACGGGGTTATAGGTCGCGGCTGTGCCGAGAATGGTGAACAGGAAGCGCAAGCCATCACGCACGACGCTCAACTTACTTTCGCCGTCGCGTTCTTCATAACGGATAGGCACTTCGATCATCTTGAGTTCTTCGTGCAGCGCACGGGTACTCATGACGGGTGTGAAGTTCAAACCATCAGGCAGCGGGTAGAGTTTTTCGAGCACTTCACGTTTGAGGATACGCTGACCGCTGGCGCTATCGGTAATACGAATGTTACCGATCATCGTCACCAAACCGGCGAACAGAGTATTACCGATACGGCGGGTCAGCGGCATATCGCTTTCGACACCTGCCATACGCGACCCGATAACAAGGTCGGCGTTCTGTTCGAACATCGCCTGCACCATACGGGGGAAGTATTCCGGCGGATACGTACCGTCGGCATCCATGAACGCCAGCAGGTTGCCCTTGGCGTGGTGGAAGCCCGTCTTGAGCGCACCACCATAGTTGCGGTTCTTCTTGTGCTGGATCAGTACGACACCCCGGTCGATGTAACTCTTAACAATTTCAGCGGTGCGGTCTTTGGAACCATCATCCACGATGATTAGTTCCATACCATCCAAGCCGAGTTTACGCAGTTCCGGTTCAATGGTTAAAGTGCGGTCGATAACGGCTGCGACACCGTCTTCTTCGTTATAAGCTGGGACAACAATGGATAATATGTTGCTCATGAATGCTTTCTACCCTCTCACGTATGTGCTACAGGATACACTTTGCCACGGTCATCCTAACGGACTCCTAAAATGAGTTTTTTTAGGTGCTATCGTTTTTATTCACTTGCATCTCAGAAATGCATTACAGGATTTTTGTGGTTGTGATCAACGGATTTTTAGGATTAGTTTAAGCATAAGGTACAAGTGTGATCATTTTGCGTAGATAAGTTTGCAAAGGTAAAGGAATAAAAAGAGCGCCTGTCAGCGCCCTTTCAAATACTAAACTTGTGAGGCTTCGGCAGCTAACTACCCGCCTCCAGTGCGTCGACGATCCGGTCGCAAACACCCGGCGCACCGTAAAAGTCGGGGTGATCGGTTGGCGGCGGTTTCAGCGCCTCGGCAACAGCAGCTTTGAACGCATTCGGCTCGGTCAGGCGGTTCCAACCGGAGGTGACGGTTTCCACCCACTCGGTCGTGTCGCGCACGGTGACACCGGGGCGCTTCATCATATAGGCTTCTTTCTGTAATCCGCCGCTGTCCGTAATGACAATCGTGCAAGCATCCAGCAGCGCCACCATATCAAGGAAGCCAATCGGTTCAATCGGGCGCACATTGCCGCTAAATTTGAGGCCAAACTCGTCCATCATCTTCCGCAAGCGCGGGTGTACCGGCAGTACCACTGGCAAATCGAGCGTGTTGAAGGCACTTACGATGTCGTTGAGGCGGGTTTGGTCGTCGGTGTTTGAGGCGCGATGAATGGTCGCCAGTGCGAACGGTTTGCCCGCCTTCAAACCTGTCTGCGCGAACAAATCGGCTTGGCGCGGCTTGGCACGCGGCACGGTATCCAACACCACATCCACCCGTACATCGCCGACGAGATGCACCCCTTTAGTGATGCCCTCTTTTTTGAGGTTATCGACGGCAACTTGTGTCGGTGGGAAAAGCAAGGTGCTGAGGTGGTCAGTCATCACGCGGTTAATTTCTTCCGGCATCTTCCGGTCGTAACTTCGCAAGCCCGCCTCGATGTGCGCCACCGGAATATGAATCTTTGCCGCTGCCAGCGCCGCCGCGATGGTCGAGTTCGTATCACCGAAGACCAGCACCCAATCCGGCTTGTGTTCCTGCATCGCCTGTTCGAGCTTCATCAACATCTGCCCGGTCATGCTGGCGTGGCTGCCCCCGCCCACTCCGATGTTGATCTCCGGCGCGGAGATGCCGAGGTCACGGAAAAAGATCGCTGACATATTATCGTCGTAATGCTGTCCGGTATGCACCAGTATTTCGGTATGGCGTTTGCGGATGGCACGGGTGACAGGCGCGGTTTGAATAAACTCCGGCCTTGCGCCGACAACGTTCATGATTTTCATTAGCAAATTCCCAATTTAGACAGTAATAAGAGGGGCAAGCTCATAGCCTGCCCCTAAAAGTTTTCACTTATGGAATTAGGGCATGACCTTCACTTCATCGACAACTTGGTGATCCGCACCCGACCGCACGAAATCGAGCGCGAGGCGCAAGGTTTCGAGGCCGTCCAAGCCGGTCACGGTCGGCTGCCGTCCATCACGTACCGCCGCCACGAAGTCGTTCAGCTCGGCGGCCAGCGGTTCGTGGCGTTGCAGCTTGATGCCGACGATGTTACCCTCGCTCACGCCGCGCAGCACACTCAGCGCGTCCCACTGGCTGGGAGCGGTTTCGTTCTCGTAAAAGAACAACTCCTGCGAGATCAGGTTGCAGTCGAACATACCCCGTGCGCCGGTAACGGTTAAGCGGCGAATTTTGGTGGGGGTCATCCAATTGACGTTCAGTACGCCGACCGTGCCACTGCGGAAGCGCATCAAACCGTTGAACATATCCTCACGATCAGAGTTGATACTCTGCAAGGTTTCACCGTACACGCGGGTGATTTCCTCGCCCGTCAAGTAGCGCATCAGGTCAATGTCATGTGACGCAAGGTCGATTACCACACCGGCATCCTGAATACGCGACGGATACGGGCTGAGGCGCTGCGTGTGAATCTGGTACACCTTGCCCAGCGCCATGCCCTCGCGCAAGCGGCGGCGAAGTTCCATCACGGCAGGGTTAAAGCGCTCGATGTGACCAACAGCCAGCAGCACGCCTTTTTTCTTCGCCGCGTCGCAGAGTTCCTCGGCCTGCTCAAGGGTGCTGGTAATCGGCTTTTCGACCAGCACATGCAAACCCTTCGCGATCAAATCCATGCCGACCTTGAAGTGCAAACTGGTCGGAACCGAAATCGACACGAGGTCAGGCTTCTGCTCCTCCAGCATCTTGTCAATGTCGCTGTAGTGCGGCACATTCAAACGCCCGCCGATACGCGCGGCGCTGGCGGCATTCGCGTCCACCACCGCCACCAACTGCGCCCCATCCATTTCGCGGTACACACGGGCATGGTTCTGCCCGATGCTGCCAACCCCAATAACGGCTGCCTTTAACATGCTGCGTTGACCTCCTGCACGACGTAATCCCGTTCTTCTGCGGTCAGTGAGGGGAATACGGGCAAGCTGAACACCTGCTTGGTGAGTTTCTCGGTCACAGGCAAATCGAGGTTCTCGTAACCGCCCATGTTCTGGAACACCGGCTGCTGGTGAATGGGGATCGGGTAATACACGCGCACGCCGATGCCCTTCTCATTCAAACGCTTGGCAACCGCATCGCGGTCAACACCGTCCGGCACGCGCACCGTGTATTGGTGATACACATGCTTATAACCTTCGGGGACAGTTGGGGTGACGACACTTTCCAACTTCTGGTTGTAGTAGTCGCCGTTGCTGATGCGGGCCTTCGTCCATTCCGGCAAGCGCCCCAACTGCACCATACCAATCGCGGCAGCCATATCGGTCAGGCGGTAGTTATAACCGACGACTTCATGATAATACTGGGTGTTCATACCCTGTGCGCGGATCATCCGCAGGTGACGCGCGATCTCATCATCGTTGGTCAGCACCATGCCACCTTCGGTCGTAGTCATGTTCTTGGTCGGGTAAAAGCTGAACGAAGCCGTTCCCCACGTCCCCACATGACGGTCGCCAATCGCCGCGCCGTGCGCCTGCGCCGAGTCTTCGAGCAAGATCAGCCCGTGCTTCTGGCAAATGGCCTCGAAAGCCGGCATATTAGCGGGCAATCCATAAAGATGTACCGGCATAATCGCCTTGGTCTTGGGGGTAATCGCCGCTTCAGCAGCTTCCGGCGACATACAGAACGTATCCGCATCAATGTCCGCGAACACTGGACGTGCGCCAGTACTTAGGATGCACGAAGCCGTCGCGAAAAAGCTGAATGACGGAATGATGACCTCATCGCCGGGGCCGATGCCATGCGCCATCATCGCCGCCATCAGCGCAGTTGTACCATTGCTTGTGGCAACACCATGTTTTGCGCCGTGATACGCGGCAAAGGCTTTTTCGAACTCGACCACCTTGGGGCCGGAGGTCAACTGTCCGCTGCTGAGGACTTGCACGACAGCTTGTTTTTCTTCTTCACCGATGAAAGGTTTAGCGATAGGAATTTGCATTATTCAGACCTTTAATTCTCCAGCGCAATTAAAAACGCTTGCGCTTCTGGCGTTGCGCTTCTGCCTTCTTCAAAATGTCCGAAATTTCTTTCGACGATGGTTTGGGCGGCGCGGTTGCTGGAACGGATTGAGAAGGAGTAGCGGTACCGGCAGCCGTTGTTTGAGCGGTCTCGCCCGTACGCTTTTGAATCTCAGCTTTCATTCGACCATCCTGCTCCATCTCCCAATAAACCGCATTCCAGTAGATTTCTTTCGCGGCTGCTTGGGCAGCTTCTTTGACGGTCGATTTCGGATCATCGATAAATGCAGTTGCCAACTCTGGCAGCGCATCCAAATTATTGACCACGCGGGCGAGGTTATGGGCTGCGCCAGCACGTTTGTTAGGGTCTGGATCTTCCTTCAAACGGCGCACATACTGGCGTATATCTGCTTCGGTCGGTCGTGTGGGCATAATGCGCTGCGAGCCGAGCTTCGGCCCATTTTCACCAATGTTCGACGAAATAAACGCCGCACCGCTGGGTGTAGCGCCTCCCATGCCAGCCATCATACCCGTGAAGCCGAACAACGCGGTACTGACGACTGCTGTAGCCGCCGCACCTTTGATACCGTCTTGCTGCCGCTGCTGGCTCTCCATCTCCGCTTTGAACTTCATTTGCTCCAGCAAACGGCGTTCACGTTCGTCTGTTTCGGCGGAAACCGACAGCTCAATACGGAAATGGCGGAAAATTTCATTCAGCGTTGAATAGTTCGACTGCTTGGCCGCTTGCAGGCGTTTACCCGACCATGCCATCGCCTGCCGCACATCCGCTTCTGGCTCTACCTTAAAAGCCGCAACCACATTCGAAAGCGCTTCGACCTCATCCACCGTACCCAGAACGATAACTGCATTCAGGCGTTGAAGGGGATCAGTGTGTTGCAGTCTATTGCAGAGATTTTCCAGAATCACGCTCATACCTCCCAATAAACGTTAGCCGTTTCGTGCTTCTTCCTGCGTCGCGACACGCTTGCCGGACGCAGTGACATAACCAATGAGGTGTGCGGGATTACCGACAACCAATGCGTGATCAGGAACATCCTTCGTCACCACGCTGCCAGAACCCACCATCGCCCAATTACCGATGGTGATGCCGCACACAATGGTCGAGTTCGCCCCCAAAGCCGCGCCAGCCTTCACTACGGTTTCGCTCAGAACCCAGTCATCCGCCGCCTTGAGCGACATATCCGGGTTGACGGCACGTGGGAACATGTCGTTGGTGAAGCAGACATGCGGCCCAACGAACACACCGTCCTCGATGGTTACACCGTGGAAGACTGAAACATAATTCTGAATTTTGACGCGGTTGCCAATTTGCACCCCTGCATCCACGAATACACCACGCCCGATCACACAATCGCTGCCGATGTGTGCGCCGCGCCGGATGTGGCACAGATGCCATACTTTACTATTCTCGCCGATGGTTACGTCGGCTTCAACTTCTGCACTCGGATGAATGAACGCCATAACTACCTTTCTATCGGTAAATCATCATGACACAAATTGATGATCAGAATTGTGTCGTCAACACTTATCATAAACCTAAACTAGCTTCCGTAAGGCATTAACTTTTAGAGGAAGGCGTAAACAAAATAGGACAGGGAACAAATGATAAAGAATTCAATTATTTAAAATGTAAATTTTTATTGCCATTCAAAATCTCAAGGGTTTATTGTCGCACTATTGAGGTAATCTAAAAACAGTTCAACGCAGACAACTTGATCTCTAAACTAGCTATACTCCCGACTCCCCCAACGGTATGCCGCCAGTGTCGAAAGATACTGGCGGCATCATTTCTGCTGGATGACAACAATTCGGTCGTGTCCCGCATAATCCTGCACGACACTCACCTGCGCTGATGGGAATATTGGTTGAGCAATATCCCGCGCTGCTGCCCCTTGTCCCGCGCCGATTTCCAGCAAGATGAGATATTCCGGCTTTAGCAAACCAACCGCTTGTGCGAGCAGCCGGCGCACCAAGTCTAGCCCATCATCGCCGCCATCCAGTGCCAGCAGGGGTTCGTGCTGGCTGACGGCCAGCGTTGGGACTTCCGCACTCGGTATATAAGGAAGGTTCGCCATGAGCAAATCAAGCATGATACCGCGCTCGACCAACGACGAGAGCAAATCCCCCTCGAAAAAAGTTACATTGGTTTGTTGGATAGCGGCGTTCTCTCGTGCGACGGCTAACGCCGCGCTGCTGATGTCCGTCGCATAAACGGCCGCTTCGGGGTTATGGGCGGCAAAAGTCACGGCGAGGATGCCACTGCCCGTACCGACATCCACCGCTGTGAAGTCGGCTTTCCCTTGAGCGAAGGCCAGCGCCCGTTCGAGCAGCAGCTCCGTTTCAGGGCGGGGAACCAATACATCCTTCGTGACGACAAACTCACGGTCATAAAACGCCCGCCGCCCGAGGATATAGGCCAACGGTTCACCAGCGGTGCAGCGTTCCACCCACGCCGCAAAGCGCTGCTGTTCATCATCGGTGAGGACACGCTCAGGGTGCGCCAGCAAATAAGCGCGGTCAACACCCAGCACAGCCCCGAGCAGCGCTTGTGCATCTAAGGAAGCGGAGTCAGATGCGCGGCTGATCTGTTGACGCGCGGTTTGTAAGGCGCTGGCAATAGTAGTCGTCGTCATTTTAGAAAGGTCTTTGGACTCAAAATGTGCTGCCTATTTTGTAACGGTTTCTTTTTAGGGGTCGTCCAATCAGCATGCACTATAGTCACCATTCACAAAATTTCTATAGGGAATTTAGGCGAAAGTTGAGGGAGAAACTTGGGGTTAGTCAAAATACACAGGAACATAAGCTATTTCTTAAACAAATATCTCATTATCCATAATGGTGAACTGATATAACGTAAGGAACGTGCAAGGTATTTTGCATAGATTCAAGCCAACGTCCCGGTAAACTGTTGATAGAAGGGTACAAGATCATGAGTAGTGACCGTCACCAACCCAAACAGTACGAAGAACACAAGGATAACTGCCAATACTGCCGCCGGACTTCGGTGTGGCAGCAAATCGGCAATGAGAAGGTGTGTTCACAATGCGGTACGCGTGTCTATAGTCCGGCATTGGTTATCCCGTCCCAATCGACAAGCGTCTCGCGACTGAACCGTTAAGCTGCCACTTCACGCGGCGGCTGAGTGACATCAGCCGCCCGTTTCCTTAGCTCGCCCCGGCGAGGTGACCGAGCGTCTCAACCGCGCCATGCCGAACCTTCACATCGGCATCTTCCAATGCCGCCAGCAAAGCCGGAACCGCGCCATTACCCAGCCTCACCAAAGCCTCCATCACATGCTTCCGCACCGGCGGCGTGGTATTCATCCCCGGCACGACATCCCAACGGCGGCGAAATATGTTAATCAGCGTTGGAGCGGCCTGCGCGTCACCCAGTTTACCGACGGCCTGCGCGGCGTTGATGCACATCGCCCAATCCGTATGGGGACTTGCCAGCACCTCGACCAACGCCGGAACTGCCGACGGATCGCCAATATCGCCGAGCGCCTCCGCTGCCGCGTGACCGACCGCCAGCACCTCGTCATTCAACAGGCCGATCAAACTCGGTACGGCATCCGCCGCCTTTTGCTTACCGAGCAGGGTCGCTGCCGCCCGCCGGATGTCGCCGTCGGTATCACTCAGCATGGCGTGGAGCGTAGGCAGCGCGGCGGGGTCGTTCATATCGCCGAGTGTGTTCAGCGCGAAGTCATACACAAGCCCGCCCTTGTCGCGCAGTGCCGCCAGCAGCACGGGTGTCACGGCAGGGTCGCCGGAACGACCGAGCGCCCGTACCGACGCGCTGCGTACCATGTGGTTTTCGTCCTGCAAGCGTTCAATCAGCGCTTGCACAATATCATTCTGAAGAGTCATATCATCCTCGACACTTTCTATCCAGCGGATAAGTGTAGACCAGTTTGGGGGCATGTGGTAGGGAAAACGTGGGTTACGCTGTGAGCAAAACACGTCACCGGCGCGTATAAGGGGATGTGCTTATCATCCAGCACATCGTTGCTGGCGTACAATTAATCCGATAGCGAATACAGGATACCTAGACGACATGACTGACCGTTCCCGTACCCCTTCGACAACCACCAAACTCATCAACGCCCTCGCTTTTCTCAGCACCCTTTATGGACTAGTCGCCTCGCTCTTTCTGCTGCTGCGGAAGCCGGTGAGCGAGGATAACAAACTCGTCAGCCTGTTTAACGCCTTCGCCCATATGCTGATGCTGCCCGCGCTCGTCCTCGTGCCGCTGAGTGTGCTGCTCAAACGCCCGTGGGTGGCACTGTTTCACCTAATGCCAGCGGTCACGTTCGTGCGCGATTACGGGCGATTCTTCCAACCGCGTCCAGTAGTGCTGCCCGCGAATACGACCCGCCAACTCAAAGTGTTGACCTACAACATTCACGGCGAGGCCGACATCCTCGACCCGATGGTCAGCATCCTGCGGGGCTGCGGCGCGGATGTCGTCTCGCTGCAAGAACTGAGTCAAGAAGCCGCCGACTGCTTCAAGTCCGCTGTCAGCGACCTTTACCCACACATGGCGCTTTACCCCAGCCCGCAGGCCAGCCGTGGGCAGGGTGTCCTCAGCCGTTTCCCCATCACCAGCGCGGAATACTGGCGCAACCCGCAGATCGCCAAGCACACGCTCGGTCATCTGCGCGTCGAGTTGGATGTGAGCGGCACAACCGTCACCCTGTACAACGCCCACCCCATCCACCCCGGCATGGGCAACCACGGCTTCAGCACCCGCCCACGCGGCGCGGAAATCGACGTGGTGCTGGGCAAGGCAGCGCGGGACAGCGGCCCGATCCTCATCATGGGCGACTTCAACATGACCGACCAGAGCGAGGACTACCAGCGCATCACCGGTCGCTTTACCGACAGCTTCGGCACAGTCGGCAGCGGTATGGGCTTCACCTTCCCCGACCTCTCCGATTTCCAATCCCTGCCAACATACTGGCCGCTGCCCGTGCGCCTGTTCCGTTTCCTGCGGCTGGATTACATCTTCCACAATGGCTACTTCCACCCGCTGCACGCCTATGTGTGGCCGACGGCGGGTGGCTCCGATCACCGTCCGGTATTCGCGCTGCTGGCGCTGAAAGATACACCCACAACATGACTGATGCCCTAACCACCCCGTTACCCAAACGCGCACCTTACCAGCGCAAGCCGATGCTGCGCCGTATTCTCCTCAACGTGTATATCGCGCTGGTCGGGGCATATGGGCTAAACACCACCGCGTATTTGCTGCTGCGGGCAGCCATCGGCGAACGGTGGAACGCCATCGGGTTGTTCAACTCGTACTTTCACCTGCTGCTGCTGCCTGCCGTCATCCTGCTGCCACTCAGCCTCATCCTGCGCCGCCGCTGGTTGGTGCTGGAACTCGCCGCGCCCTTCCTCTTTTTCGTCTCGACCTACGGCGCACAGTTCCTACCCCGCAGCGTGAATGTTCCCGCCGATGCACCCCAACTATCCGTCCTGAGTTTTAACGCGCTCGGTCACAATTATGAGGTGGATGAGGTCATCAAAACCATCCGTGAAGCCAACCCCGACATCGTTGCCCTGCAAGAACTCACTTATTGGATGGCGGAAGGTATGGAAACCCAGCTTAAGGGTGAATATCCCTATCAGGCTTTACATCCGCAAAACGAGTTCACGGGTCAGGGTATCCTCAGCCGCTACCCGATTACCAGCGAGGAATACTGGCAGATCAACCTCGGTCATCAGCAAGCCGAGATCGACTGGAACGGCCAGCCGCTGGCCTTCTTCAACGTCCATCCCGCACACCCGCTGCGAGGCTTCCACTTCGCCGGGGAAGAACGCACCGAAGAAATCACCGAGATACTGCGCCGCGCCACCGTATCCACCAACCCTGTCTTAATCGCGGGCGACTTCAACATGACGAACCTCAGCGACGACTACCACCGCGTCACCGACTTGTTTAACGACAGCTACACCGAGGTGGGCTGGGGCATGGGCTTCACCTTCCCGAACTTCCGTGTGATGGGTGGTCGGACGCGCTTCTTCCCGCCATTAGCTCGCATCGACTACATATTCCACGACAAACACTTTCAACCCACAGAGGCGCGGGTTGTGACAAACGCGGCTGGCTCTGACCACTTCCCGAACTTCGCCACCTTTGCCTTTATGGGATCATCATGACGTTACGCAAGCCGACCTTAGGCGGCATCATCGCCAGCCTGTTCGCCCTTTACGGCCTGCTGCTGTGCATCATGCTCGTGCTGCGGCAGGTGGGCGATGGGCATTCTGTCCTCATCTCGGCGATCACTGTATCGCTGACCGTGCTGCTCATGCCGACGCTGCTGTTCTTCCCGGTTAGCCTCTTAATGAAGCGCTGGCTGGCAGCCACATTCCTCGCGCCACCCTTCGCCTTCTTCCTGCTGACGTATCTACCGCTGTTCTTACCGCGACCTATCGAAACACCGCCGGAAGCCGCGCCGCGCCTCACGCTACTCACCTACAACCTACACGCCGAGAAAACCCAACTCGCGCCCATGACGGATGTCGTTCGCCTCGCCAACGCGGATATTGTCGCCTTCCAAGAGATGAGTTCCGAAGCCAGCGCCACGCTCGATACCGACCTCGCCGACCTGTACCTCTACCGTGCGCTCTACCCGGCACCCGAAAACAATCCCTATCACGGTCGCGGGTTACTCAGCCGCTACCCGAT
Source organism: Chloroflexota bacterium (assembly GCA_020161935.1). Lineage (GTDB taxonomy): Bacteria > Chloroflexota > Anaerolineae > Aggregatilineales > Phototrophicaceae > CFX2. Next base: position 2,887 of record JAIUNI010000018.1, on the reverse strand, counting down.
CACCGAAGCCTATTCGTGGCCGGTCGAGTATCCCATTCCGGTGCGGCTGATGCGGGCGGTCATTGATGTGAACGGTACGCCGGTCGTCATCTATAACTTCCACGCGCCGCCCTCGACACCCATTTACGGGCAGCCGTTGGACTTCCACCCGCGCGGGCAGCAAATCGCTGACGTGCTGGCGATGATCGCCGAGGAAAGGGGTGCGCTCATCTGGATGGGCGACTTCAACACCACCGACACCGATGTGAATTACCCGAAGATCGTGGCACAGCTACAGGACACCTATCGCGAGGTCGGTTGGGGTATGGGCTTCACCAACCCCGATTGGAGCTTCCCACAGGCGCGGGAAGGGCTGCCGTTCATCCCCATTCACCAGCGCCCCGACTACATCTTCCACAACAGCTACTTCCTCCCCTTAGCAGCAAGTGTATGGCCGGCTTCCGGCGGCTCCGACCACCGCGCGGTATTGGCAGCACTGGCGCTGGTTAGTCCATCATAGTTTTATGCACAAAATGCGGAATATTCGCAAATTTCGCATTATTCCGCCGAATTGGCAGGCGGGAGCCTCCCGTGTATCCGCTGAAGTGACATTTTATGTCGGCGGAAGTGAGGGAGCGCGGCGCTGAAATGACACAACTCCGGCAGTTTTACGGGAGCAATCTGCCGCCGTGCGAATTTTGCCTTTTGCATGGCGGTTGTGAGGGAGCATTCCGCCGAACGTGCAAAAGAAGATTTAACCACAGAGACACAGAGCATTCAGAATAGATACAGTATAGCACAAATATTCTTATTTGTCGGTTAGAGTTTTCTAACTTTCGCCAGTCCGGTTAGCAGCATTAAGCGTTTTTCAATTGAACGTAGATCGTTTCTTTACCGTCCTCGGTTTTGACTCTGTGAATGTTGATTAACATAGTGTTTGCTTCTAGCATTTTGAGAAGATGGCTGTGTCCGTAGGTGTGGTAGTCGAAGGAGGGTTCAGCCTGACGCAGCAGCGTTCCCATCGCGGCAAGACTTACCCAGCCATCATCGGTTGTCGCCAGCGCAAAGGCTTTCTTAAACAGCTTTTTCAGGCCAATGACATTCGCCTTCTTAGGGACAAGATTATCGGCAGCAACAGGCTGAGTATCCGTCACTTTTTCCTTTGGCTCGACCATGACGACGGGTTCAGATCCATTGACAAGGGCTTGCAGACCATCGGTATACATAAACTCATTACAGGCTTCCACAAAGCCTTGCGACGTATGTGTTCGCCCAATGCCAACCACAAAGAGATTTTGCTGCCGGATGCGGATCGCCAGCGGCGTGTAATCACTATCGCTCGACACAATACAGAAACCATCAACTTCATTGGTATAAAGAATATCCATAGCCCCGATGATAAGGGCGATGTCAGTCGCATTTTTCCCTTTCGTGTAATGGAACTGATGGGGCGTTTCAAGAGCGTAAGTATGGGCAACTTCCCGCCAACTGGTCATCTGCGACTTTGACCAATCACCATAGACTCGCCTAATCGTCACGCTACCATATTGGCTCACTGCTTCCAGAATCTGGGGTAGTAAACCAGCTTGCGCGTTCTCGCCATCAATCAGTAACGCAAGCTGTCGCTGATTCTCCATAAGTGCGCCTCTATATTTACGTAAATGTGATAAAAACTCATAATAACATTAAAGTAATCTGGTAGGCATATAGGTATATGCGGCGCATAGCACTTCCCCCGCGCTTGCGGTATCCTCATCGTCTTATTCTTCTCTAAATCTCTGCGTCTGTGCGCAGCCTCCTTTAGGGCTGCGGTTAAATTAGTATTTCGTATTGATCTCAGTACTCGGTACTCAGCACTCAGTACTTCTCCAAAGGAGTAACCCATGCCCACCGGAAGCGCCTTGCTTGACCAAATGAACAACCTCACCATTCTGCCGAACAGCCTCGCCATCTGGGGCTTGGGTCAAATGGGCATCGCCATCAAAGGGCCGGATGCCACCATCACCATCGACCCCTGCCTCACCAACGTCATCGAGGAAATCGCGGGCAACTGGTGGTACCGCGCTTACCCGCCGCCCATCGCGCCGAGTATGCTCAACAACATCACCTTCCACCTCAGCAGCCACGAACACGGTGACCACCTCGACGTACAAACCACCGAAGCCATCGCAAAAGCCGCGCCCGCCTCAAAATATGTCGCGCCCGGTTGGTGTGTCGATATTCTGGCAGGCATCGGCATCACGGGCGAGCGCGTGATTGTGCCACCGGCGATGGAAACTGTGACGCTGCCGGGGACGAGCATCAAGCTCACCGTTATTCCGTCGGCGCACTACGAGAAAGAATACGATGAGCAAAAAGGCTACCGCTGGTTCGGTTATCTAATCGAGTGGAACGGTGTGACCTTCTACCATTCCGGCGACACCATCATTTACCCCGGTTATGTGGACGCACTCAAGTCGCTGCCCACAGCCGATGTGGCGATGCTCCCTGTAAATGGGCGTGACTGGTACCGCGAAACCACCGTCGGCGCGACCGGTAATCTGCTGCCGGAAGAAGCGGCGCTGCTTTCCAAAGAAATCGGCTGGGGAACGGTCATCGCAGGGCATAACGACCTGTATCCCAACAACACCATCTCGATGGGCAGTATCGCGGATGCCTTCGCCAAATTTGCGCCGCGCCAGCCCTACCGCTTCCTGCAACCGGGTGAACTGTTCTATTTTGTGAAATGAAATCCAACCGGAATTCAAACCAAATTCAAATGGACAAATTAGCTAATTTGTTCTAAAATTATCGAGAACCAAACCGCTGGTAGCACCACACTAAACGGTGGAAATTCATTTTGTGTCTATTTCATCGCAAAATGAACCATAAAAGTCTTTAAAGTCCCTCGCCCTGAGGGAGAGGGATT
>JAIUNI010000017.1 GCA_020161935.1 Chloroflexota bacterium | reverse complement strand
GGTAGCACCACACTAAACGGTGGAAATTCATTTTGTGTCGATTTCATCGCAAAATGAACCATAAAAGTCTTTAAAGTCCCTCGCCCTGAGGGAGAGGGATTTAGGGTGAGGGCTTAAAATAATCATCCACCACTTAATGCAGTCCTACCTGGTCACATTGTAGGGATGAGTTTTGTCATCGTACAAACAACAATCAGAGTGTAGGGACGCGATACATCGCGTCCGCGCCAGCAAACCACACCCATCACTTACTTTGCAACCACCATCATGAGTTTGTTAGTGCTTACACTGTAGGGACGCGAGACAGCGCGTCCGCGCTATCAAACCGCACTCAATGTTGATTTCGCAGACATTTGGGGTAGTAGCGACTTGCCATTGCCGACAAGTGGATTAACAACTTGATTAGAGCCAAAAGCTAACCGCTAAAAGCAGATTATGTCACTGACGACACTGACGACATTACCGACAATTGAGGGAAAAATCGACTGACCGCCGCCGACAAAAGCGACAGTTCCGACACCTAAATGGCGGTACTTTAGTGCCGCCGCCGCCGCCGCCACAAACACAGGATTCTCAACAGCATCAACAGCATCAACAGCATCATTTGTGGGAGAAATGTTTCAAAAGTGAGAATCACAACTGCAACAATTGCAATATTTTCAACATTTGAAACTCTCTGTCTTTGACTGTTAACTGTGGACTGATAACTGCTAACTCTTTACAACATTTGGAGGCCAAACTTCACCCACAACCCCAAAATGCATAGTGAAATTGCAGAATATGAAGAATTTTCTGCATTTTCGGCAGTTCGTTCCCTTATTGCCGCCGTTTCAGTCACTTTCGCATTTGCGGAATTTGCAGTTTTCGCAGTTTTTCTGCAAAGGTTGACCAATCATCAGTTTAGGCAGCTTGTAAAGCCGATGGCAGGGGCGCGTCCATAATCCATGCCCGCACCATCGCGCTAAATAGGTCGGGCGCTTCAAAGTTCCACCCGTGACCCACACCCGGCGCAATTCGCCCTTCGGCATGGGGCATCAGGTTCGCGATTTTAACAACCGTTTGCTTAATCAGATCGGTTTCCTTACCGCCCGCCACGATCAGCGTGGGCGCATGAACGCTCTGGATAGCAGGTGTCACGTGAAAATGAACCGCTTCTTGCCAGATGTCACGGTAAGCCTGTGTCGAGAGCGCCTTTAGCCCTTCTGCCAAATCGGCTTTCAAATCGGCTGGAAGCTGCATCGACTGAGCCAGTGAATTCATAAACCATCGTTGCTTCAATAGAAAGGACATCAAGGCTGTCTGCGGTTTTAGCCACATCTGGTTCGGCATCGGCCCATCCGTCACCCCACTGATGACCGCATGATCCACCACTTCGGGATGGCGTTCCAGTACCGCCAGCCCGACATGCCCGCCCAGCGACAGCCCGACGATATGCGCTTTTCCATTGGTGGCGCGTTCCCGAATAATCGACGCGATCTGGTCAGCCGTATCCGCCAGCGATACCCACGGCACGTGGTTACTCTTACCGTGTCCCGGTAAATCGACATTCAGGCAGTGGTAATCAGGAAAGGTCGCGATTTGCTGCTTCCACATCCAACCCGCCACACCGATCCCATGTATAAACAGGATACTCGGTGCGCTCAGGTTTCCGATTTCATTGACGTAGAGTGTCGGCATAATGCTCCCTCCCGTAACGAATTGAAAAGGAACAGACTGTATTATGCAGGTACTTAACCAACGTGTATCCCCTCAAAAACTAGGGGGTGAAATCGTGTAGCTGCATGTAAACAAAAAGGCGCATCTCGTGCGCCTCTCTAAAAATCTCTGCGTTCTTTGCGTCTCTGCGGTTAAATAATCCTACATCGCCGCGAGGTTCATCCCCGTGATGACTTCCTCGACCTTTTCGACCGTCGTTTCCTTCGGGTTGATGTTATCCGCCACCATCTTCCCGCGCCGCATCACCACGATCCGGTCTACTACCTGAAAGACATGGTAGATATTGTGGGCGATGAAGATACACGAGTGACCGGAGTCCCGCGCCGCGCGGACGAAGTTCAGTACGCCGTGCGTTTCCTCCACGCCGAGGTTGTTGGTCGGCTCGTCGAGGATAATCAGTTCGCTCTGGAACTGCATGGCGCGGGCAATCGCCACCGCCTGCCGTTCACCGCCGGAGAGGGCGCTGATGGGCGTGGTTGGCGGGATGTTCTTGGTGATGCCCACCCGCCGGATGAGTTTGCTTGCCGCCTCGTTCATCGCGTCTTGATCCATCCGGTTCAGCCAGCGCGGGCCTTTCAACGGTTCGCGTCCTAAAAACAGATTGCGGGCAATCGAAAGCTGCGTCACCAGCGCCGAGTCTTGGTAGATCGTCTCGATGCCGTTAGCGATGGCATCATTCGTATTCCGTATCGTCACCCTTTTATCGTGCATATAAATATCGCCGCTGCTCGGTTGGAGCGCACCCGAAAGAATTTTAATCAGCGTGGATTTACCCGCGCCGTTGTCGCCCAACAAGCCGACGATCTCATTCTTGTTGACGGTGAAGTTCACATCACTCAGGGCTTGCACCCGCCCGAACAGCTTGTTGATATGCTCCATGCGTACTAGTTCGTTCGCCATGTTGTTATGTCCCCGCGTTGTGTCTACGTTCGAGCCACGAGTGCAGCGCCATCATGCCGAGGATGATTGCGCCGATGAAAATATTGTAGGCGAGGCCGGGTACGCCGATCAGCACAATACCGTTCCGCATCAAGCGCAGGATCAGGATACCGATCACCGTCCCGACGATGGTACCGCGCCCACCGTTGAGCGCCGTTCCACCGATGACCACCATCGCGATCACTTCCAGCTCGTAGCCCGTACCGCTGTTTGGGTTGGCGGTCGAAACACGGATTGAACTGACGATCCCTGCGAAGGCTGCCAGCACCGAAGTGAGAATGAATAGGCCGACTTTGGTAGAGGATACCCGTACCCCACGCGCCCGCGCCGAGACCGCGTTACCACCCGACGCGAGTATCCAGTTACCGAGTTTGGATTGCGTCAGGATGTAACCGAGGATAGCCGCGAACAGTATGAACCAGATGACCGAGGCATAAAACCGTACTTGGCCGACGGTGATTTCGCCCACCAAAATCTTGAGCAGGGGCGAGTCCGATGACCAGCGTGCTTGTGGGAAGCCGTCGGTGATATACAGCGCTGTACCGCGCACCACCAGCAGCATACCGAGCGTGACCAAGAACGATGGGATTTTCAATTTAGTGACAAACCAACCGTTCGCGAAACCGATGAAGGCCGCGACCGCAATCGCGATCAGGAAGCCGATTTCCAGCGAGGTTGCGCCCGTGTTATACAGCGTCCACATGATGACCGGCATCAAGCCGAACACCGAGCCGACCGAAAGATCGAACTCGCCCGCCGTCATCAGCATGGTCATCGCCAGCGCGATAATGCCCAACTCTGGTGTAAAGGCTAGCAGGTTGCCGATGTTACCGGGGGATAAAAAGGCTTGGTTAATGAGCGTGAAAACAATAATTTCGACCATCAACAGCACAAAGGGGCCGAACTCGGCACGGGCGACGAGGCGTTGAAGGAAGGAACTGCGTTGTTCCATAAAAAATCTACTATCCGCTAAGTGTAAGAATAGGTTGGATATATGATGTGAGGCTAACCAATAGTCGAGTTAGCCTCACACGTTGTTTGCTATCTGTTCACACCCTAACCATGAAGCAGGGCGCGAATGTTACTTACTTGCCAGCCAGAATATCGTCGTAAATCTGGGCGGTGTCTGCTTCGTAGAGCGCACCGGTGATCACGTCGAATCCCGGGGGGATACCGGCGGAAGCCATCGCGGCCAGCGACAAGCCAACATAGCTGGTGGCCTGCGGGTCTTGCCATTGGGCGGCGTTCACATAGCCGGTCAAGACTTCTTGGGTGGTATCGAGCGAGTTGCCCCAGCCGACGACTGGAATTTCACCGGGGGCGACACCCACTTGGTCAAACACGCGCTTGATGCTGCCGGTCACGAGGTCGCCGAGGCCGATAATGGCATCGATCTTATCGCGGTTGGCGGTCAGGTAGTCGCTCATGCGGGTGATGATTTCCGCTTGGTCGAGGGTCGCTTCGGTCACTTCCCAAGTGATACCCAACGGTTCGAAGACGCTGGCGATACCTTCTTCTTCCTGTACGCCGTAGGTCGCGCCGGGGACTTCAACTGGCATCCAGACGAAATCGCCGGATTCAACGAGGCCGTTGTCCACAAGGTACTGCGCCCATGCTGCGCCGAAGGTCACATTGTCGCCACCGACATATGCGTTGAAGTCAACGGTGTCGTCGGGGGTGTTGATGTTGATGACGGGGATGCCAGCCGCGCGGGCTTCCGCCACCACTTCAACGAGGCTGCCGGGGTCAGGGCTGCTGGTGACGATACCGTCTGCGCCAGCGGCAATCGCGGCACGGATGGCTTCTTGGTGCGAGGGAACATCACCGCTGTGGAACGAGGTGCGAACTTCGTTACCGGTGTCGGCTGCCCACTGCTCCGCGCCAGCGAGGAAGTACGTCCAAACCGGATCAGCCGGCGAGCCATGCGATACCCAGTAGAAGACTTTCTTGTCTTGTGCGGTCGAAGCGAAGGAAATGGCGATAACCGCGATGACGGCTACCAGAAGAAATGAGAGTTTCTTGAACATTGTTAGACCTCTTATTCAAAAATATTTTGGTACTTTTGTGACAAAATCCTCAGCCAGCGCGTTACAAACTGCTGTGGAACGATTGTAGTATCCTCCTACACAACGGTATGGGCAAGGTGTTTCAAGCAAGGCGGATACGGCTAAATATCCATACATTCGGAGATTATAGCGATGTACCGAGAAGGCTGTCAACTAAATTGAACGCCGTTCAATTGAGCGAAGTTGTGCAACCTATACAGCGCTGCTAACGTCTTAACAGTAGCGAAAGACGACGCACGATAGGCGGTTATCATGGACAATGTGCTGCCAGCAGTCATCGCAATCGCACTCTTTTTCCTGTTGATGGGTGACAGTGTACACGGTGGTAAGTGGTATCCCGTTGGAAGATAGTTGCGCCGAAAGAACCACCATGTTAGTATCTACGCAATCGATTGCACGGTGAACAGCCGTGCAATACGCTCAAATTATTAATCTACGATGGACATTGGTTCGTCGCACATCTAGACACGGTATGGCAAACTATATGAACTCAGGTTCTGCTTGAGTCCTTTTGTCGAATTATTGAATTGAGTGAAGTGAACAAATGCCCCCTTTAACAGCAGCAGTTGTGGGAACAGGTTTTATTGGTCCAGTCCATGCCGAAGCCTTAAAGCGTGTCGGTGTGAATGTGCGCGGTATCCTCGGCTCCAGCTCCGAAAAGAGCCGTACTGCTGCCGGGTCGCTGCGGCTCGAAGTGGCGTACAACAACTACGCTGAATTGGTGGCCGACCCGTTGGTGCAGTCCGTACATATCACCACCCCCAACAAAGATCACCTTGAGATGACTAGGCAGGCGTTGGCGGCGGGTAAGCATGTCGTCTGTGAGAAGCCGCTGGCGATGAACACCGCCGAAAGTGCCGAACTTGTCGCGCTGGCGAAGCAGCATCCGAACCTCGTCACCGCTGTGAATTACAACATCCGCTTCTACCCGCTGATGCACCACGTACGCGACCTTGTGCAAAATGGCGAAATCGGTGAGGTATATGCCGTTCGCGGTGGCTACATTCAGGATTGGCTGCTGTTCGATACCGACTGGAACTGGCGGCTCGTCCCCAGCGAAGGCGGCGACCTGCGGGCGGTAGGGGACATCGGTACGCATTGGATGGATTTGGTGGGCTTCATCACTGGCCTCAAGGTTGAGTCCCTGCTGGCCGATCTGGCGACCTTCGTGCCGCAGCGCCGCAAGCCGCGCCAAGCGGTTGCCACCTTCAAAGGCAAAGAGGAAAGTGCGTCCGCTGAGTACGACTTGGTGGACATCAAAACCGAGGATTGGGGGTCGATGATCTTCCACTACGCCGGTGGTGCGCGGGGTGTCATGAGCGTGTCGCAGGTCAGCGCCGGACGCAAGAACTTCCTCAACTTTGAGATCAGTGGGTCGAAAGGCTCGGTCGCGTGGAACTCCGAGAACCCCAATGAGGTGTGGCTCGGCTACCGTGACCGTCCCAACGGTATCCTCATCAAAGACCCGTCGCTGCTGAGTGACGGCGCGCGGCGCTATGCCAGCCAACCCGGTGGTCACGCCGAAGGTTTCCCCGACACATTCAAGCAGTTGTACAGCGCGATTTACGGCTACATCGAGAAGGGCGATTTCAACGCGCCCAAGCCCTACCCGACCTTTGAGGATGGTCATTACGAGCTGATGTTGTGTGAGGCCATCGCCGACAGCCACAACCACCGCAAATGGGTCGACGTGAAGTAACCCTCACCCCTAGCCCCTCTCCCTCAAGGCGAGGGGAAAAGATTGCAGTAAATTAGTGTTATGACCGAAGGAGAATTTATATGCAGCTTGGATATGTCACGGCGATTTTGCCGGATTGGACGCTCGAAGAAAACATGCAGTTCGCCGCCAAGCAGGGCTTCGACTGCTTAGAAGTCATGTGCTGGCCGGTGGGCAAAGCCGAACGCCGCTATGCTGGGGTTACGCATATCGACGTAACCAATTTTACACAGGCGGATGCCGAGCGCGTCAAAGGCTTGATGCGCCAGTACAACATCAACATTTCCAGCCTCGGCTATTATCCGAACCCGCTGGTGGCGGATGCTGAAGAACGCCAAACGTATGTCGATCATATTAAGAAGGTGATTGCCGCCTCCGCCATGCTCGGCATCAACACCATGACGACTTTCGTCGGGCGTGATCCGGTTAAGACGATTGACGACCAGTGGGGCGACTTCGAAGCCGTTTGGAAGCCGTTGATCGCCTTCGCCGAGTCGCAGAATGTGCGCGTCGGTATCGAAAACTGCCCGATGCTGTTCACGTGGGATGAATGGCCGGGTGGCAAAAACCTCGCCATTTCGCCGGACGTGTGGCGGCGCATGTTTGATGCCATTCCCAGTGCCAACTTCGGCCTGAACTTTGACCCCTCACACCTGATCTGGCAGCATATTGATTACATTCGCTGCATCCGGGAGTTCGGCGGCAAGTTTATCCACGTTCACGCCAAAGATACCAAGATCGACAGCGACCTGCTCTACCAACATGGCATCATGGGTGTAAAGTGGCACCGTCCCAAGCTACCGGGGTTGGGTGATGTCAATTGGGGTTCGTTCTTCTCGGTGTTGAATGACGTAGGCTACAAAGGCCCGGTGTGCATCGAGGTTGAAGACCGCGCCTACGAAGGCAGCCAAGCCGATGTCGAGCGCTCAATCGTGCAGTCGCGCCGCTACCTCGAACAATTCATGCGCTAACTTGAGGTGTGGGTGGTCGTGTATTCGTACTTGTCGGCGCGGTAGTAGCTCAGGCTGTGTTCGATCAACTCGTGGTTTTCGAGCGAGGCCGCTGTTTTGACGACCAACAGCGGCGCACCGAGTTGGACACGCAGGAGTTCGGCCTGTCGTTTGTCAGCCGTCACTGCGCTAACGGTGTGGATGATCTCGGTGATATTGAGATGATACTGGTTCATCAGCACATCGTAGAGCGAGTTGTCGTTAAAATCGGTTTCGCCGAGGTTCGGGCAGTGTTCGAGGATGACATACGTATGCTGGATGCCGATGGCTTCATCACCGCCGAAGCGCAGCCGGTCGAGCAGCAGGCAGGGTATACCGAGTTTCGCATGTAGAATATCGGGGTCGGTTGGTAAAATGGTGCGGGTTTCATTATGAAGAACGGTGGAGTGTGGGTGCAGACCCATATCCGTCATCTGTCGGGTGAAGCTCCGCGCCAGCGAAAATTGGTACGGCTTCTCGCGGGTTTGGACGACGGTACCATGTCCCGCCTTACGGACGATCAAACGGTCATCCACCAACCGCCCCAACGCCGTGCGGATGGTGTGCCGCCCGACACGATAGGCTTCAGCCAATTCATTCTCCGGTGGCAGCAAATCACCGGCGGAAACATGCTCGCTATCCAGCAGTGTTCGGAGGTCAGCTTCGACTTGATAGTAGAGGGGAACCGGACTCTTGGTATTGACGACCGTCAGTGGAAGCTGATCAACTGTTAATTGTGCACACATGATTTGACTCTACTGGTTGTCGTAATTAAAATGTGCGGATATACGGAGCTTTACCAGTAGGAGTATTTTACTGCAAAGCACCGGTGTTCACAAATATGATCGTTTATGTAGATAAATGAGGGAACTATGTATCGGAAATTTTTATCGATTGTATTGGTAGTGGTTCTCGCGGTCTTTAGCTTGGGCATCGCCTCGGCTCAAGATAAGCAGTCTATCGTGGTCGGCATTTCGAACAGCTTTGTCAGCAGCGAATGGCGCACCCAGATGATCCAGCAGCTTGAAGCTGTCCGTGATGAACTGAATGCCGATGAATCGCTGAACGTCGAAATTGAATTGGTGATCGAAAGCGAAGACACCGATGCCGCTGGTCAAGAACAGCAGATTCAGAACCTCGTCAACCGTGGTGTCGATGCCATCATCGTTAACCCCGGCGACGCGGAAGCCCTGCGCCTGAGCCTCGAAGATGCGGCTGCGGCTGGCATCGTCGTCATCTCGGTTGACCAAGAAATCGATGGTGAAGGTGTGCTGAACGTCGTCATCGACCAAACCGAATGGGCGCGTATCAGCGCTCGCTGGTTGGCGGAATCGCTGGGTGGCAAGGGCGACATTGTTCTTATCGAAGGTTTTGTCGGTCATCCTGCCAATACCGCTCGTATGAACGGTGTGGAAGAAGTACTGGCTGAATACCCCGATATTAAGGTTGTTGGTCGTGAGACCGGCAGTTGGGATCAGGCGACCGGTCAGCAGGTGATGAGCGACTTCCTCGCCTCGCTGCCAAACATCGACGGCGTGTGGACGCAGGACGGTATGGCGACCGGTGTTCTGACCGCCATCGAAACCGCGAACCCCGAAAAGTGGCCGCTGGTCACTGGTGAAGCACGCGCCAGCTTCCTCCAGCACTGGGCAACCATCCTCGAAACCCACCCTGACTTCCAGAGCATCGGTGTGGTGAACCCGCCCGCGATTGCCGCCAACGGCTTGCGTATTGCGGTTGAACTGCTGCTTGGTGGCGAAATTGACCCCGACCAACTCGGTGGTCAGTACGGCAACAGCATCATCGTCCCCATTCCGTATGTCGTGCTTGGTCAGGAATGGACCTACACCCCGGCTGAGGGCGAACCCCAAGATCTGCCGAACAACTTCGAAGAAATTTACACCGAAGTGAAGGATCAACCGGAAAGCTACACGCTGGATGGTTTGATCGACCAAGAACAGGCCAAGTCCTACCTGTTGAAGGCTGAGGGCTAAATAAGATAGACGGCTGAGGGAGGATGAGAAATGCTCCCTCAGTCATTGTTAATGGCGGCGGACGGCCTGTATGCCGTCCCTACGAATGTATGATTTTTGTAGGGACGCGGTATATCGCGTCCGCCGTATCTTATTACCGAAATGTGATCGCGTTTTTTGTGGATAAGATATTGTGGTTAAAAATATCACTTTGGTTGCCGAGCAAGCTGTCAAAACCTACGGCGGCGTAACTGCCCTCAGCGACGGTAACTTGGCCGTCAAATCCGGCGAGGTGCTGGCGCTGCTTGGCGCGAACGGCAGTGGTAAAAGCACCCTTAGTAAAATCATCACCGGCCTCATCAGCCCGAACAAAGGCCGTGTGCTGGTCGATGGTCGGCCCGTCTCGTTCAACACCCCCAGCGAAGCCCGCAAAGCGGGTATCAGCGCGGTTTACCAAGAACTGAGCCTGATACCCGATTTGAGTGTTTCCGAGAATATTTGGTTGGGGCATGAACCGCTGCGGTTCGGCATGGTCAACCGCGGCGAGATGCACAAGCGCACCCAAGCCCTGCTCGACCTGTTCAAAGGTTTGTACCGACCGCACCTTCAACCGGACGCGCCGATTAGCAGCCTCACCCCTGACGAGCGCCAAATCGTCGAAATCCTGAAAGCCATGAGCTTCGACCCGCGCCTCATCATCTTGGACGAAGCCACTGCCAGCCTCGACAGCCAGCAGGTGAACCGCCTGTTTGAACTGGTCGCTGACTGGAAGGCGCAGGGCATGGCGATCATCTTTGTCTCGCACCGCATGGAAGAAATTTTCCGCATCGCTGACAAAGCCACCGTTTTACGTAACGGGCGCACCGTCGGCGACCGCGTGATTGCAGCCACCAACCGCCGCGAATTGGTTGACCTGATGATCGAAGGCGCGGGGTTGCTCGAACAGCAGCGCCAAGCCTTCGAGGTGTCTGATAAGCCCGTTCGGCTGACGATTGATGATCTCAAGACGAATGTGCTTCGCGGCGTGAGCCTGACGGTACACGATGGCGAACTGCTCGGCTTGGGCGGCTTGCACGGGCAGGGGCAGTCCGACCTGCTGATGGCGATCTTCGGCGCGATCAAATCCAGCGGACGCATCTCGCTTTCCGGCGAGGAACTTCACTTTAGCCATCCCAAGAATGCCATGAATGCCGGTGTCGCGCTCGTCCCCGGTGATCGGGGCAGCGAAGGCTTACTGCTCATTCGCTCGATCTTCGAGAACATGCTGCTCGCGTCGTGGAGCAGCTACGGCACACCTATTGGCATGAGGAAAGCGCGGAGCGACAGCCAGAATGTGGCGCAGGAACTCAAAATGGTGATGGCCTCGCTGGATGCGCCGGTGAGCAGCCTCAGCGGTGGCAACGCGCAAAAGGTCGTGATTGGTAAATGGCTGTTACGCGCACCAAAGCTCCTGCTGCTCAACGACCCGACCAAAGGTATCGACGTGGGCGCGAAGGCCGAGTTCTACAATCTGCTCAAGCAGCTTCGCGACTCCGGTACGGCGATCCTGTTTTACAGCAGTGACGATGATGAACTCCTCGGCTTATGCAACCGTGTGCTGGTACTGCACGACGGGCAGGTGAGCGCCGCACTCAGCGGTGATGATTTGAGCCGCGACAAGTTGGTTTCGGCCAGTATGGGAACGGTGCATAGTGAGTAACCTGACCAACCGCTTCTTTAGCCGTAACCCGTATTTCCTCTCGCTGGTTTTGTTGGTGATTATGGTGGTCATCAACCGCGCCCTGCAAGACAACCTGTTTGAGATCGGCCCGCTCAACGGCAACCTGCGTGTGTTCACACCCGCGATTCTGCTGGCAATCGGGCAAACCTTTGTCATCATCGCGGGCGGGGTTGACCTGTCGATTGGCTCGATTGTCTCGATGGGAACAGCCATCCTCGCCACCCAAATTCCGACCGACGCGACACCCGATATGATTGTACGGGCGGTGGTGCTGGTGTTCTTGGCAGGTCTGTTAGCGGGTTCACTCAACGGTTTCGGGGTGACGGCACTTCGCTTACAGCCGATTGTCACAACCTACGCCACCAGCTTTATTTTCGCGGGTGTCGCCCTGCGGATACTACCCGAACCCGGTGGCCGCCTGCCGCGCGAACTCACAACCTTCTGGCGCAATCCCCTTCAAGTGACTGAATCCTTTGCGATCCCGACTTCGATCATCGCGATTGCGATTGTGATCTTGCTGTGGGTACTGTTGACCAAAACCCGCTACCGTCAGTTCTTGTACGCGACGGGCAGCAAGGCGGACGCGGCCTACAGCACGGGCGTGCGCGTCAACCGTATCAAGTTCAGCACCTATCTGTTCTCAGCGTTCTTCGCCACGTTAGCGGCTTTGGCGCTGACGCTCGGCTCCGGTACGGGCAACCCCCGCGCGGGTGACCAGATGACGCTGCCGAGTGTGGTGGCGGTCGTGCTTGGTGGTACGGCGCTTTCCGGCGGGCAGGGTGGCATCATCGGCTCGATCATCGGGGCGCTGATCCTCGGCCTCATCAGTAACATCATCTCGTTCGCCAGCCTCGACTCGTGGGTGCGCCCGCTGGTGGACGCGCTCATCATCATTATCGCGCTGGCAATTCCGGCGTTGGTCGGTTTGGCACGGAGGGCATGGAACAAATGACGACGAATGCTTTAACCTCCCGTATCCGTGCCAATGTACCACCCGCGTTAGTGGCGGTACTGCTGGCGATTGTCCTGTTCATCATCGGAGGTGCGCTCGCCCCCGGCTTCACCAACCGCGACCAAGCCGTGAACATCATCCGGCTTGCGGCCTTTTTGGGTATCATCGCGGCAGGGCAAACGCTGGTCATCATCAGCGGTGGCGAGGGTATCGACCTTTCGGCGGGGGCGCTGGTGACGCTCGGCGCGATCTTGACCTACCGCATTTCCAACGGCGACGATGGCATGATTATTCCGGCGTTGGTCATCGTCCTGCTGGCGGGTGCGGCCATCGGCTTTCTCAACGGCATCGGTATCGCCTTACTCAAAATGCCCCCGTTAGTAATCACGCTCGGCATGGCAGGTGTGGTTACGGGCTTCATTTACTTCTATACACGCGGCGAACTCATTGGTAAAACGCCTCCCGCGATGGGTAAGCTCCTGTCGCAAGCGCTGGTCGGGCCAGTACCGGGGGTGATCTTCCTGTGGCTGCTGCTCGGCGCGGGCATGTGGGTACTGCTCGAACGGACGACCTTCGGTAAGCATCTGTTCGCGGTTGGCACCAACCGTATCGCGGCACGCCTGAGTGGTGTTCGCGTCAATCAAGTGGTCATCCTCACCTACGTCCTCAGCGGCGCGTTAGCGGCTTTCGGCGGCTTCGTCCTACTCGGATTCACTCAAACGGTGTTCCTCAACCTCGGTCAGCCGTACTTGTTCCCGTCTATCGCGGCGGTGGTCGTTGGTGGAACGGTGCTGGCGGGTGGTAAGGGCAGCTATTGGGGGACGATGGCCGGCGCGTTGGTGCTTCAGGTGGTCGATTCGCTCCTGCTCGCCCTGCGGGTGGAGGAAGCCTACCAACTCGTCATCCTTGGTGCGATCTTGCTGGCCTTGCTCACGCTTTACGGTCGTCAGCGCAGCGTCCGGCAGTGAGAAGTGACAAGTTTCAAGTCGTAAGTTCAATACCTGAAACCTCAGCGATGATTTACTGTGTGGACGTTGGATACCCCTGACTACGCTACCCGTAACCACCACTTTTACGAGAAGTTTGGCTACGTGCGGGTCGGTTCCGAACCGGTCGAAGATTTCATGCTGCTGGCCTACGAGAAGCACATCTAAGCGTTTTGTGGCGGCGGCGGCGGCGCACCGCCAATTGGGTTTTTATGCTGGCGGGATGCTCGGCTGCTGCCGCTGAACTGGCGTAACTGCGGCAAAATGCTCCCGTGCAGCCGCCGTGGCGATAGGGTCTGCCGCTGCTGTCGTTGCTGCAAAAGCTCTCTTACTCGTAATACTCCGGCAGCTTTTTCAGCGTTGACCATTGTTCGTTGTCATGCCCGAAAATGACCAACCCGATATGCTCGCGCTCGACCCGATCCAGCAGTTTGACCACGCTGGCTTGGCCTGCTTCGCCGTTCGGGCTGCTGCCGTCCTCCTGCGGCTCACGGGTAAAGCCCCCGCCGAAGGGTACCGCGTCAATCGTCAGCAAAACCGCCCCTGTTTTGGGCAGACGCACCAGCACCGATTGATGCCCCGGCACATGCCCGCTGGTCTCGATCAACTCCAAACCCGGCAGGAGTTCCGTGTCGCCGTCCACCAGCCGGATGCGCTCGATGGGCTGATCCCACTCGGCGCGAATGGAGTCGAAACGGGGATTGGTTTGCGCGTCCTCGTGGTGTAAACGCTGCACAACATACCCCGCCTTCGTGAATGACGCATGTCGTCCGGCATGGTCTCCGTCGTAATGGGTCGAAATGACGGTATCAATATCCTCCGGCTTGAGGCCAATGCTCGCCAACTGCTGGATCACGTCCTTGCCGTTTTCGAACTCGGACGAATCGTCGGGGATGACCTCCGGTAGGCCGGTGTCAATCAGGATATTCTGACCGTCGTCGGTTTGCACCAGATAGCACACAATCGGAATCTGGTATTCCGGCATCGACCCAACCTGCATCAGATACAAACGCTGCGGCGCATTCTGGCTCATGAGTATTTCCTTGGTAGGACTACCTTAAGTGGTGGATGATTATTTTAAGCCCTCACCCTAAATCCCTCTCCCTCAGGGCGAGGGACTTTAAAGACTTTTATGATTCCTTTTGCGATGAAATAGACACAAAATGAATTTCCACCGTTTAGTGTGGTGCTACCATTTCCTTTCCGCAATTCTATTATAGAACAAAAGTTCAATTTGTCAAGCGGAAATGGTTAGAAACTATTTGAGAAGTTCTGAAAATGCCGGACAGCAAGTATGCTGCCTTACAAAAACGCGCGTTTGTGAGGCGAATTTAATGTAGGGACGCGATACATCGCATTCGATGAACCCCAAACCTCCTTTTCAAACGGCTTTTTAGAATGTCCAAACTTTTGGGGTAAATACAAGGAGAACGGAGGAGGCACGCCTCCTCCCTACAACGCGGCGTATGTTATCCGCGTAGTTATGAATGCCCTACGGCACGCGCACCTCATCCGCGACTTCGAGCATGGCGGCGAGGCTTCGTTCCACGTCCTCGGCGGTGGTTGCCCACGACGAGATGCTGATCCGCATCGCCGACTGCCCGCGCCAGTGGGTCGGGCCGCACCAACAGGTACCCTCCTGCTGAATACCGGCGATTACCCGTTTGTTGCTCTCGTCGTTGCCAAAGGTGACGACCACTTGGTTCAGTACCACGTCGTTGAGGATGGTGTAACCCGCCGCGCTCAAGCCTTCCGCGAAACGGGTGGCGAACTGGCAGTTCCGCTCGATCAAATCAGCGATGCCTGAGCGCCCCATCGACCGCAGCGCCGCCCAGACTTCCGTACCCCGCGCCCGCCGCGAGAGTTCCGGCGTGAACTGCGAGGGTTCGCGCGTGTCACTTTCCGGCAGGTAGGCCGCCGTCAGCCGCAGCGCCGAGCGCAAACTTTCGGGGTCGCGAATGAAGGCGAGGCCGGAGTCATACGGCACGTTGAGCCACTTATGCGCGTCAGTCGCCCACGAGTCAGCATCAGCTACTCCGGCGGTCAGGTGAGCGCGGTTGGGTGTCGCGTTCGCCCACAACCCGAACGCGCCGTCCACATGCACCCATGCACCCGCCGCGTGTGCTTTCTGGCAGATTTCGGCAATCGGGTCAAAACCGCCGCTGTTGACGTTCCCCGCTTGTGTACACACGATGGTCGGGCCACTAATCTCCGGGAATTGGCTGGCGATTATGCGGCCTTGATCGTCCACCGGCACTTTGACGACACGCTGGTGACCGAGGCCGAGCATACTCAGGCTGCGGAATAGGGTCGGGTGAGCTTCTGCGCCGACGATGACGGTAATCGGCGGTGCGCCAAACAAGCCGTTCGACTCGACATCCCAACCCGCCTTCGCCAGTACTGCGTGGCGGGCTGCCGCAAGCGCCGTGAAGTTTGCCATCGTCGCGCCGGTCACGAACGCGCCTGCTGCGGTACCCGGCAGTTTGAGGATATCGAGCAGCCAGCGCAGCGCGACTTCTTCCAGCTTGGCGGCAATGGGTGAGGCAACCCGCAAACCCGCGTTTTGATCCCACGCGCCCGCCATCCAGTTGGCCGCCAGCGCCGCCGGAACGCTGCCACCAATGACGAAGCCGAAAAAGCGCCGCCCCGAAATCGCCATGGTCGCCGGTGAGCCGATTTCATCCAGCACCGCCAGCGTATGTTCTGGCGCGGAGGGTGCGTCCGGCAGCGGCTCGTCCAGTTCGCTCAGGCGGGCGACGGCTTCGGGCGTTGGCCCAACCCCACGCTGGTCGAGTGTTTCGAGGTAGGTGGCGGCGCGGTCAGCAGTGATACGCAGCAGGTCTCGTATTGAGTCGGTCATCAATAACTCCAGTCGGTTGTAAACAGATTATCTTCTATCATGTTGGCAGCAAGAATATTGTAGGTGGGTATCAACTGGTCGTGTAGCACAATAGCGAACCATTGTCTCTTTGTACGCATCGGGCAAGTTAGGCTTCTGCAATCAGCGCGATGGATATTTTCATCCCTTTGGGGCGGATGGGCAGTTTTGCCCCTTGCCGAGCAGGAAGGTCAGTCGGGAACCATTTGAGCCATTCTTCATTCATGGCCGGAAAGTCGCTTTCCTCGGCTAAGATGAAGGTCGCGCTCACGGCTTGAGCAAGGGAGCTGTTGGCTGCTAAAAGGATGGCTTCGATGTTCCGTAAGCACTGCGCCGTTTGTTCCTGGATCGTCTCCCCAACCACCTCGCCCGTCTCTGGATCAAACGGTCCCTGACCGGAAACAAAAACCAAACCACCTGCCTTAACGGCTTGGCTGTAGGCCGCCGATTTGGGTGCGTCGTCTGTGTTCACGATGATCTTCGCCATCACGTTATCTCCTAAAAAGACAACAAAAAGGATGAGGTGTTATCACCCCATCCTTTAATGTCGCATAAATCCGTTTTATCGACAAATTAGCCGGTGTACGTCACGACGTAGATGTTCCCATTCTGGTCATCGCTGACGAACAGTTCACCATTCGCGCCAACGGTGACACCTGCCGGACGACCCCACGCATCAGCGCAGTTTTGTTCGGCGCTGTCGCGGAAGCCGGTCATGAACGGCTCGGATGAAACCGGAAGGCCATCTTGGACGCTGATGAACTGCACGGCGCAGTCACGCGGGACACCGCTGTTCCATGAACCGTGGTAGGCTTCGAAAATACCGTTCTGGTATTGTTCGGGGAACGCCGTACCGTCGTACCACGTCATACCAATCGGCGCGGAGTGAGCGAGGTCGGTGAACAGCGCCGGTGACGATTGGTCGCAGCTTGTGAGCGGGCCGCCGAACGGCACACGTTCGTCCTGCACATCAACCGTGCCAGCCGGAACCGCGCCCTGAGCCGGTGTGTAACAGTACGGCCAACCGTAGTGTTTACCCATTTCGACATTAATCACGACTTCTTCGGGCGGGGTGTCATCACCGAGGTCATCGCTGCCGTTGTGGTTTGCCCAGAGCTGACCATCAGGCGTGAACAGGAAGTCGATGCTGTTCCGCAAGCCTTCTGCCCAGATCGGCTGGCGCAGCGGGTCAGCATCGGTGGCATACGGGTTATCCGCCGGAATGGTGCCATCCGGGTTGAAGCGCAGGATGGCGGCACGGCGCGGGTCGGTTTCGGGGTTGTTATTGCTGCTCGAACCGGTCGAGACATACAGCATACCGTCGGGGCCGAAGTGCAGGGTGCGGGTCATATGGTGAACGGCTTCGGGGATGTTATCGGTCACCAGTTCGCGGGCTTCAAACGTGCCGTCACCGTCAGCATCCTGAATACGCTCGATCTGGTTGCCTTCGGACACATACAGCCAGCCGTCGTGCCATTCGACACTGTGGGCAATCGGCATATTTTCGGCAATAACCATCACCGTTTCGGCGACACCATTAAAGTCTGCATCGACTAAATGGCTAATGCGTCCACCTTCTTGTTCAGCCACATATAAGCTGCCATCCTCGCCGAGGGTCATCAAACGCGGCTTCATTAGCCCGCTGGCGAACACGCTCACGGTAAAACCTTCAGGCACAACCAGCCGTGCTGCATCATCTTGAGCAGGGGCGGTGTCGCCCGTCATATCGACTGTGGCTTCAGGTTCGGGGGTGGTTGCTGGCGTATCCTGTGCGAACACGATGAATCCGGTCAACAGTGTGAGGATAAGGGCGATTCCAACGATACGTCGCATATACAAAACCTCCATAGCTTATTACTTCCTTTTTTAAAGTATCATGTTTCGCGGCGTTCAAACGAGGTCGTATGGTTAGTCATGTGGTAGGACATTTGGATATGTGTTATGCTAAATATGCGGACATTTAAACATTAGGATAATTGGCAGCCAATTGACCGGATTATGGGCGCTGCCAGCAAAATTAAAGCGACCGAAATACACCTTATAGGAGAGTCTTTTATGCATAAAGTGACGGTACTCGGAACGGGTTTGATCGGCATGTTTTACACCAGCACCCTGCACGGCCTCCGCAGCCGCGACCAAGTGCATGTGGTCTACTCACGCTCGGAAGACCGCGCCAGCAAGTTCGCGGGTGAGTGGAATATTCCCCATTGGACGACGAATATGGAAGAAGCCATCAACCACCCCGAAACGGACGTGGTGGTGATCGGCCTGCCGAACAACCTGCACGAGCAAGCGGTGGTCGCGGCGGCGAAGGCGGGTAAGGCCATCCTCTGCACCAAGCCGCTGGGGCGCAACGCTGCCGAAGCCCACCGCATGTTGAAGGTGTGCGAAGAAGCCGGTGTCTTTCACGGCTACCTCGAAGACTTGGTATACACGCCCAAGACGCGCAAGGCCATCAAATCGACACAGAACGGCGCACTTGGCAAGGTGCTGTGGGCGCGTTCGCGCGAAACACACCCCGGTCCGCACAGCGATTGGTTCTGGGATAAGGAACAGTCGGGTGGCGGGGCGATCATCGACCTCGGCTGCCACTGCATCGAGATCAGCCGCAGTTTCATCGGCAAAAACGTCAAGCCGGTTGAGGTCATGTGCTGGGCGGATACGCAGGTTCACCCGATTGATGCCGAGGACAGCGCGGTCGGGCTGGTGAAATATGCCAGCGGCGCGATTGGGCAGTTCGAGGTGAGCTGGACGTTCCGCGGTGGGATGGACTTGCGCGACGAGGTTTCCGGCACCGAAGGCACAATCTGGCTGAACCACTGGCTGCGTACCGGCTTCGAGATGTTCAGCGCGGTTGGCGAGGGTGGGTATGTCGCCGAGAAGGCGGAAGGCGCAACCGGCTGGATGTTCCCTGTGGGCGACGAGAACGGGTCGCTGGGCTACGGCGAGATGTTCGCCGATATGCTGGACTCGCTGGATAAGGGCGGCAAACCGGTTGAAGATTTCTATGATGGTTATGTCGTGAACGCCATCATGGATGCGGCGCTGCTTTCGGCCAAGAGCAAACGCTGGGAACCGGTTATCCTCGACGACTGGCGCGGCGACGCGGAAACCGCCGAACAGGATGTCCTTAAGGATTATGATGCCGACCACTACCTGATTAAAACCGAGAAGATGCCGGACGGACGCGACAAGCTGATCCTCAAGGAAAAGGCCAGCGGCAAGGTTATTCAGCGGATTAGCTAGCTAAATAATCTTTTGTGTGGAGGCACGGACGCGATGTATCGCGTCCCTACATCGAAAATGTGAAGGCAAGACGTGGCATTTGGATTTGTTGTAGGGATGGCATACATGCCGTCCGTCTTAGGAAATACCTTATGAGTTTGTATATCGGCATCGACTTGGGCGGCACAAAGATCGCGGGCGGCGTGTGGGATGCCGCCACGCTGACCATGTGCGCCCAAAAGACCATTCCGGCACAGGCGCACAACGGGCCGGACGCGGTGATCGAACGCATCGCCGAACTCGTGCGCGAACTGGCAGCGCTGGTCAACGTGCCGGTCGAGCAAATCGCAGGTGTAGGTGTTGCGGTTCCGGCGACCTTTGATGCCGAGGCAGGTGTCATCTGGGTCATCCCCAACCTGCCCGGTGACTGGTACGGCAAGCCCATCATCCCCATTCTGCGCGGGATGCTGCCGTGTCCGGTGTACCTCGTCAACGATGCGCGGGCGTTTACCCTCGCGGAAGCGACGATTGGCGCGGGTCAAGGCGCGGCTTCGTGCGTGGGCATCACCCTCGGCACGGGCATCGGCGGCGGTATCGCTATCAACGGGCGGCTGTACCTCGGTGTCATTGGCGTGGCGGGTGAGTTCGGGCATCACACCATCGACATGCACGGCCCACCGGACGGCACGGGCAACCCCGGCGGTTGGGAAGGGCTGGCGAGCGGCCCCGCCATCGCCGCGATGGGCATGAAAGCCGTCGCGCAGGGCATCACCACCCAAATCGGCGCGTTGGTCAACTTCGACCTCAACAAGATCACGCCGGAAGTCATCGCTCAAGCCGCCGAAGCGGGGGACAGCGTCGCGCAGGACATTCTGAAAACGGCGGGGAGTTACCTCGGCGTGGGCATCTCCAACATCGTCATCATCCTCGCGCCGGAAAAAGTGGTGATCGGCGGTGGCTTGGCGCAGTTGGGCAAGTGGATTATGGAGCCGATTACCGCTGAGATTAAACGGCGGGTCGTTACTGTGCCTGCTGACAAGTTCACGCTCGTTCCGGCTGCGCTGGGCGGCGAGGCCGGCCTCATCGGCGCGGCGATCTGGGCGAGCCAGCAAGAAAATAGTACTGAGTTCTGAGTGCCGAGTACCGAGTCAGAAACAGGCTGAAAGATTGTGTAGATGCAGTCATTCATCGAATGAGTCATTTGAAGTGCCTTTAGTGCACTTGTCCCTCTGCCTAGCATGATGGCTTTAGCCTCATGCGGCGCAGCGCGATAACGTTTGGAAGCTATAGGGAGGCGATATGCCAACTTATTCGCAGGATTTGCCCGTGTTGGCGGCGGCGGAAGTCGTGGTGCTGGGGTCGGGCAGCGCGGGGTCAACCGCCGCGATTGCTGCCGCCCGCACCGGCGCGGATACGCTGCTGGTCGAGCGTTACGGCTACCTCGGTGGCACGTCCACCAGCGTCCTCGATACCTTCTACGGCTTCTACACCCCCGGCAGGGATGTGGCGCGGGTGGTCGACGGCATCCCGTGGGAGATTGTCGAACGCCTCAAGTCGTACGACATGGTACTCGAACGACCGAGCAGCTACGGTGCAGGGCAGGCCGTCACCTATGACCCGACCACGCTGAAGGTGGTGTGGGAGCAAACGGCGCTGTCGTCCGGCGTGCGCTTGCTGCTGCACACCTTCTGCGTCGATGTGCTGATGGATGGCGAGCGCATCACGGGCTTGGTGGTCGCCAGCAAGCAGGGGCTGGGCCTCATCAAAGGGCGGGTATTTGTGGACAGCTCCGGCGATGCCGATCTCGTGTTCCGCAGCGGCGCACCGTTTGAGATGGCCGGTACGGACGGACACGAAGCGCAATCATTGACCACCACTTTTCGCCTCGGCGGGGTGAACCTCGAACGCGCACAGGCCATCAAGCGCGATGAACTCATCAGCCGCATGAAGGCCGCCAACATCTCCGGCGACTACCGCCTCCCGCGTGAGGAAGGCAGCATCCACGCCACGCCGCTGCCGGATGTGGTCGTCACCAATATGACCCGCGTGACCAATGTGGACGCGACCAACCCGCTCGAACTGACCAACGCCGAGGTTGAGGGCCGCAAACAGGCGCTCGAATATACCCGCTTCCTGCGTGAGCAAATCCCCGGCTACGAAGGCGCGTATCTGCTGAACTTCAGCACGCATATCGGCATCCGCGAAACCCGCCGCATGTGGGGCGCGTACCGCCTGACCCGCGAGGATGTGCTGACCACGCGGAAGTTTGATGACGCAGTTGCCCAATGTGGCGCGCCGATTGAAGACCACAACGCCAGCAGCAGCACCCGCTGGGAATACGTGCCGGATGGCGACACCTACGACATCCCCTTCCGCGCCTTGCTGCCGCAGGGTGTCGATAACCTGATCGCCGCCGGACGCTGCCTCTCCGCCGATCACGATGCACACGCCTCGGTACGCAGCATGGGGCAGTGTATGGCGATGGGGCAAGCCGCAGGAACCGCAGCCGCCCTCGCCGCCCAATCCGATACCGCACCCGCCGCGCTGAACATTTCCGATTTGCAAGCGCGTTTACGGGCAGATGGGGCGCTGTTTTCCGGCGCGACCGTCCTCTCAACCACAGCTTAGGAGCCAATATGGATTCAACCACCGTCGCTTTAGAATACTTGGATGCCGCGCAAAAAATTGTGGATGGCATCCGCAGTACGCAGATGGGCAAGATCGAGGAAGCTGCCGAACTCTGCGCCGATACCATCGGGCAGGGCGGCCTCGTCCACCTGTTCGGCACGGGGCATTCGCGCATTCCGGTCGAGGAAATGTTCCCACGTCACGGCAGCTTCCCCGGCTTTCACCCCATCATTGACCTGTCGATGACCTTCCACACGCAGGTCGTCGGCTCCAACGGGCAGCGTCAGGCCATGCTCATCGAGAAGATGGAGGGGTTGGGTGAAACCATCCTGCAAAACTTCGTCTTTCGCACCTACGACTGCTTCATGATCTTTTCCAACAGCGGCGTGAACAATGTGATTATGGATGTGGCGCTGGGGGCGCGGGCGCGGGGGATGAAAGTCATCAGCGTGGTGTCGGTCGATCACTGCTTGGCAACCCCGCCCAAGCATAAAAGCGGCAAACGCCTGACGGATGTATCCGACATCGTGATTGACAACTGCACACCCAAAGGTGACGCGCTGGTGGAGGTGGAAGGGCTGGAGTATCCGGTCGGCCCCGGCTCGACCATTGGCTACGCGCTGATCGTCAACGCGCTCAAGGTCGCCGTTGCCCAAAAGCTCACGGCGATGGGCAAGCCGCCGCTGGTACTGACCAGCAGCGTCCTCATCGGCAGTGAGAAGTCCAACGAACTGTTCGAGCGCACCTACGACGACTTCCGCGACCGCATCAAGCAGGTCTACGGCGGGTAAAGACAAATGCAAATTTAACCACAAAGACACAAAGGACACGGAGAGAAATGTGGAGGGTATTGTAGAGGTTTGCCGTCGGCAAACCCCTACATGAAAATCCTCTTTAATCTCTGCATTGATCTTGGCGTTCTTGGCGACTTGGCGGTTTAACTGCCTTTCCTATATGTATACCGTTCGCCCGCGTGCAGCACTTTGAACCGGACTCCGGCTTCGGTCGCGAGGCTGGCGAACTCGTTCACGTCCGCCGTATTGAAGGTGAACATGTCGTAGTGATGCGGGATGACCGTCCCCGCGCCGATCTGCTTCGCCAGCGCCACCGCTTCGGCAGCGCTCATGTTGGGCGGCACATGCAGCTCGTTCCGGCGGGCATCCGTTCCGTTGATCGGCAGGAACAGGATGTCCGGCCCGAAGGCGTGCAGGTGGTTCGCCAATCCGTCATACACCAGCGTGTCGCCGCTGTGGTACAGGCGGATGCCGTCGGCTTCGATCAGGTAGCCGACGAAGGGGTAAGTCCCTTCCGGCGTGGTTTCAAAGGTCGGGTGCGCGGCGGGGATCGAGCGCACCTCGAGTTCGCCGACCTCGAAGAACTCGTCGCCGGTCGTCGGGATGAGGCGGGTATGTGGCAAACCCATGCTGACCGCGTGTTCCACCAGCGGCGCGGGCAGTACCAAGTGTGCATCCGGCGAGGCGGCGAACAAATCCGGCAGCGTGCCGGGGTCAAGGTGGTCAGAATGCTTGTGGCTGGCGAAGATCAGGTAGGCATCCGTGATGGCCGCGCCACGCAGGGGCGCTTCGGTCATGCGGATGTGCGGCTTTTCGGTGTTCGCGTATTTTGTGGTGAGATGTTCAGAAAGATACAGGTCGATGTAAAACAGGCTGTTGGGGGTTTTCAGGGCGTAGCCGCTTTGCCCCAGCCACCAGATGCAGATTTCACCGGCTTGCGGCTGCGCGGCGTGGATGTCGTCCAGTAACGCTTGCCCTTTTAAGACAGGTTCAATCATCGGGAATAATCCTCTGAAAGGTAAAACGAAATGACAGATTATCAACTTCCGCTGCTTTACACAAGTGTCATCGGCTCGTATGCGTGGCCGGCATGGCTGCACTCGGCGCTGGCGGCGGTCGGGCGCGGTGAATACGGGCCGGACGACTGGCGCGAGACGCAGGACGACGCGGTGAACCTCGCGCTGCACGACCAAGAAACAGCCGGAGTCGATGTCATCACTGATGGCGAAATGCGCCGCATTGGCTTCTTCACCGCCGAATTTTATGGGCATATGACCGGCCTCGGTGAACTGCCGCCCAAGCGTAAAATGGGTGTCGTCGGGCATGACCAGCGCGAGAGTTACGTCGCGGTGGAAGAAGTCAAAGCGCCCAACGGTCTCGGCTTGCTGCCGGAATATGAGTACCTCAAGACGCACACCACCCGCGCCATTAAGATGCCCATCCCCGGCCCGTATACCCTCGCGGGGCGCATCAAACCCGGCAGTATCTACAAAGACCGCATGGAAGTCGCCCACGCCCTCGCCGCCATCATCAACACCGAACTCAAGAACCTCGTCGCGGCAGGCGCAACCTTCATTCAGGTCGATGAGCCTTCGTATGCCGTTCATGCCCACAGCCCCAAAGCCTTCGTTGACCTGTTCAACGAAACCGTCGCGGGTGTGAATGCTAAGATCGGTGTGCATCTGTGCTTCGGTAACTTCGTCGGTCGTCCGGTCGCCAAGCGTACCTACAAGCCGCTGTTCCCGCACATCCTTGATATGAACGTCAGCCAATACGCGCTGGAATTTGCCAACCGCGAATTGGCTGAACTCGACCTGTGGGAGCAGTTCCCCAGCGACAAAGAACTGGCGGCGGGCTTGGTCGATGTCAAGAATTACTATGTCGAAACGGCGGAAGATGTCGCCGAACGCATCCGTGCCGCGTTACACTATGTTTCGCCCGATAAGTTGAGCATCACACCCGACTGCGGCTTCAGCCAAACCGCGCGTTGGGCAGCCAAGGGCAAACTTGCCGCGATGGTGCAGGGCGCAGCTATTGTCCGCCGCGAACTCACGGGTACGGCGTAAGAGATTTAGCCCAAAGGCGCAAAGCCACAAAGAACGCAAAGGTTTTGTGTAGGGGCGCACGGCTGTGCGCCCTCGACATCAATTACAAGCATCACGTTTCCGTAGGGAGCGAATCATGCCGCTGATCCAGATTTCATCCGAGCCGGATGCGCGTGCGGAGGATGTTCTGGCGATTGAGGAAGCGATCAACACCTTCAACATGGCGGCGACAGGTGACCACGATTGGAAACCCGTGTGTATTTTCCTGCGCGATGAAGCCGGAAAATTGTACGGCGGTCTGACGGCAAACCTGTGGGGAACGTGGATGCACATCCAGTTTTTGTGGGTGGATGAAACCTTACGCAAACAGGGTTATGGGGCGAAACTGCTGCGGATGGCCGAGGATGAAGCCCGCGCTTATGGGTGTCATAACGCGCATGTCGAGACCTTCAGTTTTCAGGCGCGACCCTTTTATGAGCGCTCCGGCTACCATGTTATCGCTGAACTGCCCGATTATCCGCCGGGGCATACGCATTACGTACTGCGGAAATCACTCATATAGACGTTCCAAAATTTATTCCTTACAGTGTGTTTCTCCCTTCCCTGTTACCACGGGGGAGGGCTGGGGTGGGGGTTAATATGGACTCTAAACGTTTCTCCGGCAAGAACATTATCGTCACCGGCGCGGCCAGCGGCATCGGTCGCGCCACCGCCATCCGCCTCGCTGCCGAGGGCGCGTACGTCATCCTGTTTGACCGCGACTCGGCTGGCCTTGACGACACCGCCGGACAAATCAACATCAAGGGCGGCTTTTGCGCCACCTATACCCTCGACCTCACCAATGAACCCAGCGTCCAAAAAGCGCTGGCCTCAGTCGCCGAGCGTCAGGGTGCGCTGCACGGCCTTTTCAACGTCGCGGGGGGCAGCGGCCGCCGCTTTGGCGATGGCCCCGTGCATGAGGCGACCCTCGCCGGTTGGCACACGACGATGGAACTTAATCTGACAAGCATGTTCCTGATGTGTAAGTACGCCGTGCCGCCGCTGCTCGAAACGCGCGGGGCAATCGTCAACCTCGGTTCGGTGCTGGGCTTGGTCGGCGGGGATGAGGACTTTGCGACTCACGCCTACGCTGCTGCCAAAGCCGGTGTCGTCGGCCTCTCGCGTTCGATGGCCTCGTACTACGCCCCGCGCGGCCTACGGGTGAATGTCATCGCGTCCGGCCTGATTGCCACACCCATGAGCCGCCGCGCCCAAGCCGACGAGCATATCCTCGCGCGTTTGCCGCAGTTGCAGCCGCTGACTGGGGGGTTCGGGCAGCCGGACGACATCGCCTCGACTGCCGCCTTCCTGCTTTCGGACGACTCCGCCTTCATCACCGGCGCTGTCCTCACCGTCGATGGCGGTTGGACGGTACGGTAACAGTCAAAACTTTGCCGTCCAAAGTTTGCATATTCTAACCATCAAATCAGAATTTTTGTGCTATAATGACATTGTGAGGCCATTCGTGGTAGCACCACACGAAGCGGTGGAAATTCATTTTGTGTCTATTTCATCGCAAAATGAACCATAAAAGTCTTTAAAGTCCCTCGCCCTGAGGGAGAGGGCTGATGGTGGAGTGAGCCTGCGAACGTACCATCGTAGGGTGAGGGCTTAAAATAATCATCCACCACTTAAGGTAGTCCTACCCCATTCGTGAGGTCTTGGAAATACTGGAGAGCCTTTCTGCTGTCCCAACAAACACAGGCGCTTGGTTTGCGTAGGGACGCGAGACAGCGCGTCCGTGTCACCAAACCACACGCATCAATTACTTAGCAACCATTCAATCTTAGGAACACCCAGCATGGCTAAAGAGAAACGTGAAATCATGGAAGTCAGCAACGTTCTGCACCCCGGAAAAGTTTATCGGGTGGATGCCGAAAAGTACGAAGCCATGCGGAAGGCGTTCTTAACCATTCTGCCAGCCGAAGCACCCGGCCTCAGCGCCGCCGAGATCATCGAGCAGGTCAAGCCGCACTTGCCCGCTGAACTTTTCCCCGGTGGCGAGAAAGCCGGTTGGTGGGTCGCCGCCGTTCAGCTTGATCTGGAGGCCAAAGGCATCATTAAGCGCGAAGGCAAAGGCCCCGTTCGTTTGTATCGCGTAGGCTAATCCTAGGGAATCCCCTATGTTAAACCTCTCTGCTTTCTCTTTCCCTCTTGGCGCGCTTGGCGATTTGTATTCACTTATCTTTTCTTTGTGCCTTTGTGGTAAAAATGTTTTTGCTTTGCACGTTCGGCGGATTGCTCCCTCGCATCTGCCGAATCGACAACGGCGGCGGATACACGGGAGCATCCCGCCGTTTTGTGTCATTTCAGCGCCGCGCTCTCTCACTTCCGCCGACATAAAATCACACTTCAGCGGTTGCACGGGAGCTTCCCGCCTCTCATTTCGGCGGAACATTTTGCATTTTGTGACATTTGCGACATTTCCGACAAATCAAAAACGCCGCTCTCATGAACGGCGTTCTATATACTCTAAATCGCTGTGTTCTCTGCGTCTCTGCGGTTAAACTGTACCGCCTTAGGCGACCGTAACATCCTTGCACAGGTACACATCTTGGATCGCACGGAGCAGCGCCGCGCCTTCTTCCACCGGACGTTGGAACGCCTTACGCCCGCTGATCAGACCCATGCCGCCCGCGCGCTTGTTGATCACGGCTGTCTTGACGGCTTCTTCGAGGTCGCCCTCACCGCTGCTCGCGCCGCCGGAGTTAATGAGGCCGGCACGCCCCATGTAGCCGTTCGCCACTTGGTAGCGGGTCAGGTCAATCGGGTTGTCGCTGGTCAGCTTGGTATAGATGCGCTCGTCCAGCTTGCCGTAGCTCGAACCGCCGGAGTTCAACGCCTTGAACCCACCGTTCGAGGTCGGGAGTTTCTGCTTCACAATGTCGGCCTGAATGGTCACACCGAGGTGGTTGGCTTGGCCGGTCAGGTCAGCCGAGGTTTCGTGGTTGGTACCGTTGACCTTGAAGCCGGGGTTACGGGTGTAGCACCACAGCACGGTCGCCATACCGAGTTCGTGGGCATAGGCGAAGGCTTCCGCCACACTCACCAGTTGGCGGGTGCTTTCGTCCGAGCCGAAGTATACCGTCGCGCCAACCGAAACCGCGCCCATGTTCCACGCTTCTTTGATCGTGCCGAACATCACTTGGTCAAACTTGTTGGGGTAGGTCAGCAGTTCGTTGTGGTTGATCTTCACCATGAAGGGGATCTTGTGGGCAAACTTCCGCGCCACGATACCGAGTACGCCGAAGGTCGAGGCTACCGCGTTACAGCCACCTTCAATCGCCAGCTTGACGATATTTTCGGGATCGAAGTAAGCCGGATTCTTGGCGAATGACGCGCCTGCCGAATGCTCGATACCCTGATCAACGGGCAGAATGCTCAGGTAGCCGGTGCCGCCCAAACGCCCGTGGTCGAACATCTGCTGGAGGCTTCGGAGCACCTGCGGATGGCGGTCGCTGTACGTCCACACGCGGTTCACAAAGTCCGGCCCCGGCAGGTGCAGCACGTCTTTGCTGATCGTTTCCGATTTATGGTTCAGCAAGCCGTCGGCATCGTCGCCCAGCAGTTCGCTGATGCGGTCAATCGTCAATTGTTGGTCAGGGGCTGTCGCAAGCACCATGAGAATTTTCCTTTCAATTTGCTTTTTGGTTTTGACTTTTGCCCTACTATACCACGCAGAAAGCGGTTTTGTCCCCGTAAAAGTGACATTGAACGAAATTGTCATGCCTTTCGTCTATAATGAAAATCAAGCGTAAACAACCGAAAGCACGGCTCATGCCCAACCCCACAATCATCATCGCCGGAACCCCTACATGGGAAGCTGACCTCCGCCAACAATTGCCGGAAACCTACCACCTCATCACTTACACCGTACCCGCCAATTACGTCACCCGCCTTGCCGACGACCACGCCGCGCTGGTGCTGGTCGATGGTGACGCTGACGGTTGGCGCTTCTATACCACCACGCCTAAAACCAGTTCCGCCACCCGCCGCATCCCCATCCTCCTGATCGCTGAGGATGATGAGGCGCGTGGGACAGCGCTCGGCGCGGGTGCGGATTTGGCGCTCACTCCGGCTGAACTGCTCGCCCAACTGCCCGCGCTGCTGGCGGATTATGCCCGTGTACTGGACTCCGCCACCGCCGAGCAGCTCGACTGTGAATGCCAAGAAGCGCTTCCGCCGCTGGCTGCCCAAGCCGTCGAAAAGTTCAACGCCCGTGAGTTTTACCCGCAGCATGATCTCTTCGAGGAACAGTGGATGCACACCACCGGCCCCGTGCGCGACCTGTACCGTGCCGTCTTGCAGGTGGGCATCGCCTATTATCAGATTGAACGGGGCAACCATCGCGGGTCGCTGAAAATGCTGCTGCGGAGTGTCCAATGGTTCGCGCTGCTGCCAGATGTGTGTCAGGGGATTGATGTGCGCCAACTGCGTGAGGATTCAACCGCCGTTCGTGCCGCGCTGGAAAAGCTCGACGCTGCGGATATTGACCAATTTGATATGGCGCTGTTGAAGCCGGTGCGGTTGGTGGGGAAATCGTAGGGGTTTGCCGCCGGCAAACCCCTACAACATGCAATCTATTCGCGGGGAATCTGTTGTGTGGGTGCTGCCGGACGCTGCTGCGGCGGGTTGGATGCGCCTGCGGCTTTCTTCTGGTTGGCGACATTATTCGCGATAAAGTCATTCAGGCTGCCCGCCAAGCTCACGAAATCGGACGGCATCAGGATCACGGTCGTGCTGTTGTGTTCCGCGCCGACTTCCGAAATCATCTGCATACGACGCAGTTCCAACGCTGCCGGATTTTGCACAATCTGCTCGGAGGCTTGCGCCAGCTTGACCGACGCTTCGAGTTCCGCTTCCGCCTTGATGATACGGGCGCGCTTTTCACGGGCGGCTTCGGCTTCCTGCGCCATCGCACGCTGCATTGAACTGGGGATTTCAACATCCTTCATTTCAATCGCTTCGATCTCCACGCCCCACGGCTCGGTGGTCGTGTCGACGATTTTCTTGAGTTGGGCGTTGATTTTGTCACGCTCGCGCAGGATTTCATCGAGGTCGTGCTGACCGATAACGTTACGCAGCGAAGTCAGCGAGGCTTGGTTGACGGCACGGTTAAAATCGCGCACGGCAATCGTCGCCTTCGACGGGCTGGTCACCTTGTACCACACGACGGCGTTGACCTTGATCGTTACACTGTCACGGGTGATGGTTTCCTGCGGCTCAATCGCCTCGGTGATCGTGCGAACGTCCACCGTGCGGCTGTATTCCAAGAACGGGATAATCCAGAATAAGCCGGGGCCGCCTGTTCGGCTGTAACGCCCCAAGCGGAACACGACCGCCCGCTGATATTCCTGCACAATCCGCAAACCCATGAAGATGATGATGAACAAGACAATCCCAATCGGAACGACGATAGGATTATTTTCCAAAAATTCCATTCCTAATGCCCCTTTCAGTTTTGATACCATTCTCTATTGTAAGATTGTATGACTGAACCGGAATTCGCGCTTCCCCCAATGAAAGGTGAGGCCGTTACAATTCTCCTATTTATCTCAAACCCGCTTGAGAAAGGGTGTCATCATGACCAACCGTATCGGCTTTATTTCGACCAGACTGGCTGGCACCGATGGGGTATCACTCGAAACGGCGAAATGGGCGAACCTGCTCACCACCATGGACTGCGAGTGTTACTTCTTCGCGGGCGAGTGCGATTGGCCGACTGACCGCTGTACCGTCGTGCCGGAAGCGCATTTTACACACCCTGCAATTATGACCATCAACGCTGATCTTTTTGGCGACGGGGTGCGCTCCATCGAAACGTCGAAAGCCGTGCAGCAACTCAAAGATCACCTGAAAAAGCATCTGTATCAGTTCGTTAAACAGTTCAAGATTGATATTCTGATCCCGCAAAACGCGCTGGCGATACCGATGAACGTGCCGCTGGGGCTGGCGATCACCGAACTGATCGCGGAAACCGGACTGCCGACGATTGCCCACCACCACGACTTTAGCTGGGAACGGACGCGCTTCGCGGTCGGCGCGGCGCAGGATTATCTCCGCGCGGCGTTTCCGCCCACCTTCCGCACCATTCATCACGTCGTCATCAACTCGTTCGCCAGCCACCAACTTGCCCTGCGGACGGGTGTCGCCTCCATCAGCATGATACCGAACGTGATGGACTTCGACCATCCACCCGCCACCGATGATTACGCAGCCGATATGCGGCGGGTGTTGGGCATCGCGCCGGATGAAACCTTCCTGCTCCAGCCAACGCGCATTGTCCCGCGCAAACGGATTGAACAGGCGGTTGATCTGGTAGGGCGGTTAGGGCGTAAAGCCGCGCTGGTGATTACCCACTCGGCGGGGGATGAGGGCATCGCCTACCAGCGTTACCTGCGCGACTACGCCGATAAGATGGGTGTTCGGCTGCTGTTTGCCGATGCCCACTTCGACCACCATCGTGGGACGACGACTGGCGGGAGTAAAATCTACTCGCTGGCGGATGCTTACCAGCAGGCCGACTTGATTACGTATCCATCGACGGTCGAAGGCTTCGGGAATGCTTTTATCGAAACCATCTACTACAAACGCCCGATTGTCATGAGCACCTATGAAATCTTTAAGACGGATATTCAGCCGAAGGGGTTTCAGGTCATCAGCTATGACGAGTTCGTGAGTGATGACACCATCGCCAGCGTCCGCGAACTGCTGGATAACCCGCAGAAGGTGACGGAGATGGTCGAGGCGAATTACGAGTTGGGGCGGAAATACTATTCGTACCAGACGCTCACCGAACAGCTTAAACTCCTGCTGCATTCGGTGGTTGGTCATTAACGCGGGGAAATAAAAGAGGCGACTTGATCGGTCGCCTCTTTTGAAGTTGTTCTTCAGTTAGTTGTCGTACGCGCCGCTGCTGTAGACGTACACATTCATGCCGAGGTCATTCGGGATGCTGTAGTCGAACTCATCCGCGCTCCATTCGTACAGCCAGTGGGCATCGGTGATGGACATATTCACGCAGCCGTGGCTGTGGCGGTAGCCGAAACCGTCATGCCAGTAGGTGCCGTGCAGGGCGATGTCGCCGTCAAAGTACATCGTCCACGGGACTTCTTGCAGCGAGTAGAAATCCGCCGCCTGTTCCGCGCCACTCATGGTCGTGCGTTCGTAGCGCAGGTACACGTTGAACAGCCCTTCGTTGGTCGGCCAATCTTTAAGGCCAGAGGAAACCAGCGTCGAGAACACCGGCTTGTCGTCCTCATAAGCCACCAGTGTTTGCTCGTACAGGTCAACCGCTACCCACTTGTGCGTTTCGATGCCTTCCGGTTTGGCGATGGGTGTCACCTTCGCGACGTTGAACTGGTGTATCCACTGCCCCGGCCCAACCTGATACCAGCGCTTGCCATCCACCTCGACGAAGGTATAGAGGTTGACGAGGGTATAGCGGTACATGAACGGGTTATTCGGGTCATCCTCGCCGCCGGGGACAGAGGCCGGACGCAGATGCTTCATCGTCCATGCTACCGGATACGGCAGCGTTTCATCGGGCAGACGAATGCCGCTGTAGCGTGAAATCACCACGTCGTCGGTTAAGTTTGCGGCGGGAACCCATTCACCACGGTCAATTTCCGCCCAGTCGCCGTTCAGGCTGTTGACGGTTACATAGGTGAAGCCCGCACCCAACGTCTCGACCACATTACCACCGGGGGCATCGGTAATGTTGACCGGCCCGTGAATTTTGCGGTACAGGCGGTCATAAACCAGCGAGTCATCAATCGGCAGGGTGTTCACGTTCGGCTTGGGATAGGCATCCAAGACCGACTGCGGCAGCCCCAGCGCACCTTGGCATTCCGCCAGATCAGAGCAGGGTTCTTGCGCGAACGCAGCGGTTACGGGTAGGGCAAGTGCTAAAACGATCAAAAAGCGAATAAGCGGGCGTGGTAACATGTGGGTCAATCCGTCTCTATGGGTGTTACTTGTCTATACTCTACAGTATGCCGTCAATGGCGAAAAACTCAATATCTGGATACCCTACGCCTCACCAACGGTTAACGGATGGAAAGTGTATGCTGGTCATCACAGGTTGGTATTGCAAATTCATTGTCGTCATCTGTACCGTGCAAATCGGGCTGATGATGGCTGCCCAATCGAGCGCTCAACCCACACATCAAATCACCTTCATCGGGTCAGGGCGGGAACGCTACGGCGTGTATATCATGGATATGAGCCGCCGCGTGATTGCCCCTTACGTGCGCGAGTCGGTGATTGGTCGTCAAACCGACTCCACATGGTCACCGGATTTTAACACACTGGTTTTCCGCGCGGTACAAAACATCACCATCGACCTGTATGCGATTGACCTCGGCAGCGACCAGTACCGGCAGATTACCGGCACAGGGAAGAACAATCACTCACCCACGTTTTCACCGGATGGGCAGTGGCTGGCCTTTACCTCCGAACGCGATGGTAATCCTGAGATTTACGTGATCTCCGCAAGCTGCATTCTGCCAGATGCCCGCTGCCGTGATGATGCCGCCCGCCGCCTGACCGATCACCCGAAAGCCGACGATCAAGCCGCGTGGTCGCCGGATAGCCAGCAACTAGCATTCCAATCCAACCGCGATGGCGACTTTGAGATCTACACCATGAACCGCGACGGCAGTAATCAATCTCGCCTGACCCACAGCCCACGCAATGACCTCCTGCCCAACTGGTCGCCGGATGGGCAGCAAATCGCGTTCGCGTCCGAACGGGACATCAATGCCGAACTGTATGTGATGCAAACGGATGGGAGTGACCCGCGCCGCTTGACGCAAACCCGCGCGTACGAGTTCACGCCGCAGTGGTCGCCGGATGGCCGGTATATCTTGTTTCAGCGGGCGGTTCCCGGCAGCGACTTTGAAACCTACGTCATCCACGCTGATGGCAGCGGTGAGCAGCGCCTGACGACCGTGCGGATGTTCCTACAAAATCCGGTGTGGCGCTCATGACAAGATGAGTTTTTTTAGCTGGGAAGACTAGGGTAATTGAGGTGCGTTTATAACCATGAAGATTAGCGTTCAATATCATCAAATTATTAGGTTAATAATCTTTATGGTTAGTTTTATAGCGCTTGCAGCACTTTGCGTTGCAGGTGTAGTTAATGCACAAACAGTGATTAATGAGCCTTTATCCATATTTAAAGGTGATGAGTCAATTAGAAAAGCTGTGTGGCAACCCGCACCTACTTCGTATCTTGCCTCCGCATCTGGCAATGAGGTATTACTATTTTCAAGTGATTTACAACTCCTTAAACGGTTTCAAGGACATACTGATGCTGTGCTCGGGGTGAGCTGGAGTCCTGATGGAACGAAGTTGGCAAGCGCGAGTCAAGATCAAACAGTTCGTATTTGGGATCTGGAAGGTAATAATTTATCCACACTCACAAATTTTCATGATTGGGTAGTGAATGCGACTTGGAGCCCCAAAGGAGATTTATTGACGACAACCGCTATCGACTATGTCGAAAAATTTAGCGATGGGGGCTTTATTTACTATCAAATCAAAATGTGGAACGTGAGCAATATTTCTACACCGCTAGAATTATATACTTTACCTAATGAAGTTGATGTAGCTCGATCAGTAACTTGGAAAGATGATGGTAGTCAATTTGTAACCGCCGGAAACATTCGAAATTATGATTATGCGGCCAACGTGTGGAATAGCTCTGATGGGAACCATCAAATCACAATACCGGGTTTTTACGACAAATATATCTACTCAGTAGAATGGTCCCCAAGATTTGATACTTTGGCTATTGCTTCCGAAGCAACTGTTTCTCTCGCAAGTACAGAAAGTGGAAAAATTATTACCGCGCTTTTCGGTCATGATGATCTCGTAACAGATCTTAGTTGGAATGCAGATGGTATTCTTCTTGCCAGCAGCAGTTTGGATGGTACCATCCGTATATGGAACACACTAACCGCCCAAATTCTCCTTCTTATACAGAATGATGAACCTGTATACGTAATCGATTGGAGCCAAGATAATAATTTGTTAGTTAGCTTAGATCAGAGTAAAACGTTGAAAGTTTGGGAAGTTGGCAAAATCCCGATGAATATACTTCCAACGGTTACTCCCCTACCCACTTTTATTTATCAGCCTCGTTGAATATGTTCCTGCAAAATCCGGTGTGGCGCTCATGAGGTTGATTACACTGCGCCTGACACTAATCACATTTACCCTCTTTGCGATGGGCAGCGTGCTGGCGCTGGCGGCAGGGAAGGCCGTGCCGACGATGGGCGAGATGGCCTATATCTCGTCGCAGTCGGCGGTTACCCGCGTTTACCTGATGGACGTGCAGCGGCATATCAGCCTGCCTGTAGACCGCCCGTACGTCAACGACTGCTGCCTTACTTGGTCGCCGGATGGCAAGCTGCTGACGATGGTGGTGGATATGTCCTCGGACGGCAGCACCGATATTTTTACCTCGGACTTCCACAGTCCACCGCTGCGGCTCACCAACGTGACGGGCGCGGATTTATATCCCGCCTTCTCGCCGGATGGACGCTATATCGCCTATACCGGCTACGGCTACGGCAACCCGCAAATTTACCTGATGAACGCCGATGGGACAGAACCGCGCCAGCTCACGGGGCCACGCGCACTTGTCAACCTCAACCCGCGCCCAGTCTGGTCAACCGATGGGCGCTCGGTGTTGTTCAGCGACTTTGGAAATGTCGATTCGTTATTTACCGTACCGGCGGATTGCAACGACCCGTGTGATACCAGCATTCATACCGATTTCCAGATCAGCGGTGCCGAGTTGATGACGACCAACTTCGTCCCGCTGGATGCCACACGTATCTTGCTGGCTGCTTTCTCACGCTCACGCGAGGGCGGTTATGGCATTTATGTGATGGACACGCAAAAGGCAAAAGCGCCGGAACGCCTGACATGGAACGCGGATATTTCGTCACCTACCGTCGCGGTTTATGGGCGTTGGGTGGCGTTCGTCTCTGGCGAAACGGATACCTCCAGCGACGATGAACAAAGCTATCTTTATATCCTCGACTCGTCATGTATCGGCACCGACGAAGGGTGTGCAAGTGTCCTGCGGAGTATCACGCCCAATGTCGATACGAACGACAACCTGAGCTGGTCGCCGGATGGTCGCTGGCTGGCCTTCGTGAAGGTCGAAGGTCGGCATTCGCAGCTTTATATGCTGGATACAACCTGCTTACAAACCGGCCAAGATTGTGACCCGTTCATCCACACGCTGTCCATCACCTCGCTGCGTTATATTCGCCCCTCATGGCGGCCTACTATGCCTTAGCGGGTTTGGTTAGGGAGCAAGGAAGAACCACCCGTGCGGGTGCGTCAAACAAACAGTTGACCTTATCCAACGAAAGAGATGCGCCCATGACTGTTATTATCCCCGACTCGCACAAAGACCTGCTCGAAAAACCAATTGTTGTGAGCCTGACGACTGTTTCCGCCGAAGGGAAGCCCTACGCGGTGGGCATTTGGCGGCGCTGGGATGGTGAGTATATCCGCATCACCAGCGACCCCGATAACCGTAAACACCGCAATATCTTGGCGAACCCGCACGTTTCGGTGATGGCGATTGACCCGCAGAACCCGTACCGCTATTTAGAAATCGGCGGCGTGGTCGAAAGCATCGTGACCGAAGGGGCGCTGGAAGAACTCAACCGCCACACGCAGAATTACATGGGCAAGCCGAAATACTATGGCGCGGTCGAACCGGCAGAGCGCGAATCCTCTTATAACGGCATCCTGTTCATGATTAAGCCGGAACGGGTCGTGAAGTACGGGTAATAGGCGGCGCTGCTTGTGCGTCAAAACCAGTAGAACGTCCTGTTATCCTCACTTATTGGTATACCACTTGGAGCAACGATGACCAACGCAACCATTCCCGACTCGCACAAAGACCTATTCGAAAAACCTTACTACGCGGTCGTTACAACCGTCATGCCGGACGGACAGCCACAGTCGACCGTTGTGTGGGCAGATTTTGACGGCGAGAACGTACGCTTTAATACCGCGCGAGGCCGCCAGAAGGACAAAAACCTGCAAGCGAATCCGAAAGTGACACTCGTCGTTGTCAACCCGAATGACGGTTACAACTGGATTGAAGTGCGCGGCGAAGCTGAAATCACCGAAGAAGGCGGACAGGAACACATCGAGAAGCTGTCGTGGAAGTACATGGGGCAGAAGTATTATGGCGGCTTTAACCAGTGGTCGAAGCCAGAGGACGAAACTCGCCTCGTGGTGACTATTCGCGCGACCAAAGTCAACGTGCATTAACGTGTTCGGTTAATTCTCGGTAGAATATCAGGCGGATCAATAGGTGATCCGTCTTTTATTTTGGAGTACTGACCTGCATGGCGACCAACTAGACCTTAATTTATTTATTGGAGAGAATTGAGATGCCTATTCATGCGACGAACACCAGTTGGGTCATCGAAACCGCGAACACCGCCTACGCTTTCGGCCTCAACGAAGCGGGCTGTCTGGTACACCGCTATTGGGGCGCACGCCTGCCTTCCGTCAATGATTACCCGCCGCCCGCCAACCCTGCCGCATGGTCATCCTTCAACCGTCCGGCACAGCTTACGCGCGAAGAATACCCGACCAACAACGACCAGAAGTTTATTGAACCGGCGCTGACGGTTGTGTTCGCGGATGGCGTGCGGGTGGCTGAACTCCAGTACACCAATTACGCGATCCAGAATGACGCGCTGCATATCGAACTGCAAGACACCTATTACCCGCTGCGGGTGACGCTGGTATACCGTCCGCTGGTTGGCTATGACCTGATCGAACGTTCCGCTATCATCCAGAACACGGGGCAGGAGAGCATCGCGATTGAACGGGTGTTTTCGGCACAGTGGCACTTACCCTACGGCGATGACTACCGCTTTAACCACCTGACCGGACGCTGGCTCGACGAGTTCCACATCCGGCGGGAAAAGCTGGCGCGTGGGGTAACAGTCACCGAAAGCCGCCGCCTGCACACCAGCCACAACCACAACCCGTACTTCGCCCTTGATCGGGGCAGCGCCGACGAAGATCAGGGCGAAGTGTGGTTTGGTACGCTGGCATGGAGTGGCAACTGGAAGATCGCCGCCGAGGTGACGGATTGGGCCTCAACCCGTATCAATATTGGCGTGAATGATTGGGACTTCGGTTGGGAACTGAAGCCAGATACCCGCTTCACCACGCCGATTAGTTTCGGTGGTTATACGGCGCAGGGTTTTGGCGCGGCCAGCCGGACGCTGCACACCTACATTCGCAGTATCTTGCCGCACGGCGACACGCTCCATAAAGTCCTCTACAACTCGTGGGAGGCGACCTTCTTTAATGTGGATGTCGAGTCGCAGAAGCGCTATGCCGAAATCGCGCGGGATTTGGGTGTCGAGCTATTCGTGGTCGATGACGGCTGGTTTCAAGGGCGGGACTTGGATAATGCCGGATTGGGCGATTGGTGGCCGGATGCGAAGAAGTTCCCGGATGGCCTGAAGCCGCTGATCGAGCATGTCAACGGCTTGGGCATGGACTTCGGCATCTGGGTCGAGCCGGAAATGGTCAACCCTGACAGCGACCTCTACCGCGCTCATCCTGATTGGGTCATTCACTTCCCCAACCGCACCCGTACCGAAAACCGCAGCCAACTGATCCTCAATATGGCGCGGCAGGATGTTCAAGATTACTTGATCGAGCATCTCGATAAGCTGCTAACCGAGAACAATATTACCTTCATCAAGTGGGATATGAACCGCACCGTCAGCGAACCCGGTTGGCCTGCTTATGAAGGCGAACAGCGGGAAATCTGGGTGCGCTATGTCGAAGGCTTGTATAACGTGTGGGGAACGCTGCGGCAGCGCCATCCGAACGTCATCTGGCAAAGCTGCTCCGGCGGTGGTGCGCGTGCCGATATGGGCATCTTGCGTTACGCCGACCAAATTTGGACGAGCGACAACACCGGCGGCACGGCGCGGCTCGCCATCCAAGAGGGGTTTTCGCAGGTGTTTCCCGCGAACACGATGGAAGCATGGGTGACAGATACCGAACCCAACCTCCCGGTGACTTTCAGGATGCACGTCAGCATGTGCGGTTCGCTGGGTATTGGCGCGAACCTCACCCACTGGAACGCGGACGAACGGGCTGAGGCGGCGAAGTGGATCGCGGTGTACAAAGAAATTCGCCCGATTGTTCAACTGGGCAACCAGTACCGGTTACAGTCCGTCCAAGCGGGTGGGGGGTTCAGCGCGGTGCAGTATATGAGTAAGGATCGCGGTGAGGGGGTGTTGTTCGCCTTCCGCACCCACATCCCCGACCCGATTAACCCCTTGTCGCTGCGGCTGCGCGGCCTTGACCCGCTGTCACAGTACACGGTGGAAGGGTTCGAGGGTTCGCGTTCGGGCGCGGCGTGGATGCAAACCGACAGCCTATTCACGCTCAAGAATTTTGAAAGCACCGTGCGGCGCATCCGGCAGGTGGGATAGTGTCAATCATGAGCGCTTCATTCGTTTGAGGCGCTTTTATTTTGATGCTTGTTATTTGACCCGTGTGTAGGTCGCTTCAAGATCGTTTTTCCAGTTCACGCCGTCCTCGCGCAGTTCCACCAGCACTTTAATCGTGTTGCCATCGTCCGAAATCGTACTGGTAAAGCGTTGGGAGAAGTCTGGCACAAGTCTCTCATAGGCTAGGACGTTACCCTGCATCGTCACATCAAATTTGCGGGAAACGCCGCGTTCATCAAAGTACAGCATGAAAAACGCTTCGGTGTCATTATCGCTGCCGAAGATCGCGGTCGCGCTTGGAACACCTTCCTCATCAACCTCGGACTGCA
This sequence comes from Chloroflexota bacterium, assembly GCA_020161935.1. Taxonomy (GTDB): domain Bacteria; phylum Chloroflexota; class Anaerolineae; order Aggregatilineales; family Phototrophicaceae; genus CFX2. Next base: position 93,217 of record JAIUNI010000017.1, on the reverse strand, counting down.
TATTCACGAACGCGCCACCTTGAAGCCACGAGAATGTCGTGCGCCCGTGCAAGGTGACGTTGGGCATTAGACGGTGCGTCGCGACGGTTGTCCATTCGCCGATTAATTTGCTAAAAGGTTGGAGTTTAGGATTTGGGATTTCCGCTTCGTTCTTTGCCATCCGGTCTGGTCCTTTTGATAGCAAAACATCAATACGAGATTTGCTCGGTCAGTGAGAGAACCGTTTCAAGCACATCCGGCAGGTTGACCGGCTCGTAGAAGAAGGCTTCCGCCCCGCGTTCCTGTGCCATCGCCTCCCACTCAAGGTCTTGGTCTGCGCCGAGTACCACGACCGGTAGACGCGGATAGATGACCCGCAGCGAGTCGAGGAAGTTCAGGTCGTGCTGCCCGACGACATCAAAATCCGCCAGCACAATCAGGAAATTCGGGTCAGCCAATAGGATGTCGAGCGCGGCGGCGTTATCTTCGGCCTCGATCACATCATAACCACTGCCGACCAGCATCGCTTTATAACGCTCACGGGATTCTTCCTGCCCGTCGATCAGCAGCACCCGTGCATATGAACGCGGCACGACGACCGGCTGCGGACGCAGCGCCTCGATCTGGCGGCAGTGTTCTTCCTCATGGTCGATCATGTCGCTCACCAGTGTGAGTACCGTTAGCTCGCCGTTATGCTCATGAATACCCTTACGCGCCCACTGCTCCGGCTCAAGATGGCGCAGCGCATTCACCAGCTCGGCACGGCGCAGGGTATAGGTTTGGAGCGAAGTGTTGAAATCCGCTTCGGCGTAACGCAGCACCGCTGTCCAATCGCGTTCTTCGTAGGCGAGGAGGGTCGGGTTGTCGCGTACCAGCATCATATAAATGCGCGGAGTGAGGATGTCGTCCGCCGAGCGCAGGTGGGCGAGGACATCGGCGGCTGACCATTCGCCAGCACGCGGTTGAGCGCGGAGTTCGTCTTCCGTCCAACCGACGACCGTTCGCGCGATGCGATTGGGGATGTCCTCAAGTTGATTAATGAGCGAGTCGGTGTTCATCATTTCCCTTCAATAAAGTCTTTTTGACTTATCCTACAGACACCGCAAGACCTGCATATTTTACGCCAGTGTACCAAGCCACTGGTTGATAATCGCCAATGTCGCCTCCGGTGCGCTCTGTGGGAACAGGTGTCCATGTCCCGGCACTTCGGCAAACGCTGCTTCGGGAAGTATATCATGGAGCAGGGCTGCGATCTCCGGGACATAGGTATCTGTCGTGCCACCACCAATGGCGAGGACGGGCAGCAGCCCGCGCAGTTTGGGCGCGGCTTCCCACGAGCGGGTGAAGCCGGTGCTGAAGTAATAGGCTTCCCACTCCACCGGCCAGCGCAGTTCGCGTTCACCGCTGGCGCATGGCTGTGTCCCATATTCGGCATACAAGCGCAGGTTGTCATCCGGCCAATCGGTAAAGAGTTTCTTGCCGCGAAAATAGGTGAAAGCATCGTCGATGCTGGCGAAGGTGCGGCGGCGGCGCAGCGCCCCCTGTACGAGATGAAACTCGTTGATGGTGCCGTCACGCTGCATTTGTTCCATGCCTTCCGGCCATTCGGGGCGGAACAGGGTCGGGTCGAGCAAGCACAGCGCCTTGAAACGCTGCGGTTCGCGGATAGTGGCGAGCATCGAGGCAATCCCACCGAAGGAATGCCCGATGGCGATTACATTGTCGATTTGGTGATAAGCCAACCCCGCCAAGAAGTCTTCCGCCAGCATATCCCACTGGCGCAGTTCGATAGGTGGCTGCTCCCCCCAGAAGGCGCGGGGCAGCATCGAAATGACGTGATAACGGTCCGTCAGCGGGCGGAGCAGCGGGATGTAGGTTTCGGGTGGGAAGCCGTTCGCGGGCAGCAGGTTAATGACTTGTCCACTGCCGCCGAAGTCATAGATGGGATACATGAGCAGCCTTTATCAATCGGTCAATGTAGCTCAATAGTACCTGATGGTGTCAGGATCGGTATAGGCTTTAGTCAGCCCATTACTACCCACCGAGCGGAATGGCACTGTAGGTCAGCCACGGCAGCGGGTCGTCGGTGCCGTAGATGAGGTGGATGCGGTCAACTATGAAGGTCAGGGGCGCATAATCCGGCAGCCACGTTGTACGCAGTTCATCCTCGGTCGCAAATTCGGCAACGGTTAAGTGCGGGTGCAAATCGCTGCCGAACGCGCCACCATAGGGCGGGTACAGCGGGAAGGCATCGAACGTCTTGCGGAAAAGACTCTTGATGGGCAGCGGGTCGGCGGGCTGCATAAATGCCACTTTAGGGAAGTGACCATAACCGGAAAGCGTGACCTCGAACGGCTTTATACGCGCGCAAACGGTGTGCAGCGTTTCGGCTGCTTGTTCGGCTTCCTCGAACGGGACAAAAGGGGCGAGCAGAGTCATGTGACCGCAAATACGCAGAATGGTGTTCGCGGCGTACTGGCGCATGATGGGGACGGCGATGGCTTGTACCGTGTGCGGTGGGAAAATGACGAGTGCGGTCATCACAGTCATGAGGTTTCACCAAGGAACGTTGTACAGGCTTCGATTATTCTAGGCAGTATGCTTGCTGAGGCTTGCCAATCATCGGCGTATTCGAGGCCGTGATCCAGCCCCTCGTAAACATGCCACTTGACGGTGGGATGCCCAACAAAATGGGCGACTTCCTCAGCGACATAGGCCGGGTCGGCAGTGCCGATGATGGCTGCGGTCGGAATTGTCCCAACCGACTTTATCGCGTCACCAACCGGTGTGAGCAGAAGCAGCGAGCGTGAGGCCGTGTCGAGCGATTGGACGAGGTGGGCGGCGATGGGCGTACCGAGGGATTTACCCGCCACACAGATGTGTTTGTAGCCGTGTGTGAGTACCGGTTGCAGCGTATCATTTAGATCCGCCAGCAGATCCGGCAGTTGGGCAACCGTGAAGTCGGTTCGGGCAGCCTGAAAGCCATATTCGATACTCAGGACATCATAACCGATTTGCGCGGCGACTTTACGCAGGTAATAAAGAACCGGGAAGTCACAGGTATAGGCGCGACCGGGGAGCATGATAAGCAGTTTTTCCGAACCTGTTTCGTGCCGCAGCAGGGTATTGCGGGTATCCACCCCGAAGCGTGACGGTGTGGTGATGATTTCCGACTGAATACTCATGCGTACCTCCTCAATCGCATTATACCGAACTTGAGGTCAAGAGAATCAAAAACAGGGAGGCGCAGTGGCACTCCCTGTTCTTTATCAAACACACTTCCGGTTACGGAACCTGTAACCGCATCTCATTCGTCGGCGCGAAACCCAGTCCTTCGTACACGGGGCGGCCTTCGGCGCTGGCGTGTAAACTGACGGTTTCGATGCGCTGCTCGGCACACCAGTTGACGATGGTTTGAACCATCCGTTTCGCCAACCCGCGCTTGCGGAAGTTGGGGGCGGTATACACGTTCATGATATATCCACGGTATGGCGAGAAATCCATCATCTGCGGCGGCCAATCTACCAACCACAAACCCGCACCGGCGGCGATGCGACCATCGCTGCTTTCCGCCAACCAGTTGCGGTAATGCCCATCTTCCAGCTTGTCGTGCAGCCAGAGTTCAAAGGCTTTTTCCAACTCATCGAGTCGGGACGTATCGGTATAGCCCATGTCTTCGTACATTTGGCGGCGCTGTGCCACCAACGCTGGCAGGTCATTCAAAGTCGCTTCACGGATGACGAATACTTCCCGACCTGTCAGCGTTTTAATAGATGCGATGTCTGTTTGTTCCATTCCCTTTTTGTGTGTCACCACTTTCTCAAAGATAACGTTCGATTTACAATTTCGGGCGGGCAGTATAACAAAAATAGACACAGATTCAAGACCTATTTTTGTGAATTTCTGACAACCCCTTTATCACTATAAATCTAATTCATAATAGCACGATTAAGATTGCACAAAGGCCACAAAATTAGGGGTCTTTTTCCCTTAGCGATCCTTCCAAGTTCGCATTTCGTTGGTCGGCGTAAAGCCTAGACTTTCGTAGACGTTCCGGCCTTGATCGCTGGCGTGGAGCGTGACGATTCGAATGTCGTTCGCGTAGCACCAATCCATGCAGGTTTTCACCAGCAGCCGCGCTAAACCTTTCCGGCGGTGTTCGGAGTCGGTATAGACATTCAGGAGATAGGCGCGGTAGGGTGAGGTATCGTAAGCACCCGCCGGCCAATCTTGCAGCCACGCATCGGTTCCAGCGGCGACCGTACCGTCGGCAGTGCAAGCGAACCAACTCTTATAGAGGCCGCTGGCGAGATGGTCGGCGACCCACGGGCCAAAGGCGGCAACCATGCGGTCTAAACCCTCAGTATCCTGATTGCCCATGTCCTCGAACATCCGGCGGCGATGGGTTACAATCTGCTGGACATCATCATGGGTCGCTAAACGGATGAGATAGTCGTTCGTCAATTGGTCTAGTCTCCGGTTCGTCATGGTATGTTTATGTATGTTAATCTTGTACACAGCAGTTCGCAACCCGTCCACTAGACGAATTGCGGCTTGGTCAAAAGTGAATTCTTAAAGGTCAAACTATGTCCGACTCAACCCGTCCTTCACCCCGGCATAAACCGGTATCGCTGTTCGTGACCTGCATTGTCGATATGATTTACCCGCACACGGGTATCTCGGTGGTCGAAATCCTTGACCATCTCGGGATTGAGGTCAAGTTCCCAATGGGACAGATGTGCTGCGGGCAGGTGGGTTTTAACTCCGGTTTCTGGGAGGATGCAAAAGAGGTTGCCAAGCGTTTCCTCACGGCCTTTGCTGACGCGGAAGTGATCGTCGCGCCGTCGGGAAGCTGCACGTCGATGATCCGGCATTACTACACTGAACTGTTTAAGGACGACCCCGAATGGTACGACCGCGCGACATGGGCGGCGAGCATTACGTGGGAGTTCACCGAGTATCTGGTGGATGGGCTGGGGATTACGGACATCGGCGCGGCGCTGCCCCCGACCAAAGTGGCCTTCCACGATGCTTGCCACGGCTACCGGCTGATGGAACTAAAAGATCAGGCGCGGACGCTGGCGAGCAACATCAAGGGTGTGGAAGTGACAACGCTGAACGGGCATGACCAGTGCTGCGGCTTCGGCGGCTTGTTCGCGGTGAAGATGCCGGAAATCAGCAACGCGATGCTGACGGATAAGGTCAAGAATATCAACGGGGCGGATGCGGATGTCATCATTACGGGTGACGCAAGCTGCCTGACGCAGATGAACGGCGGGTTGAGCCGCCAACAATCGGATAAGCGGGTGAAGCACATCGCCGATTTGCTGGCGAGCGGCCTTAAAGACAAACAGAAAGCGTAAACCCTATGATTATTGCTGACATGCACCGCGATATTGCTTACGACGCGATTGACTGCGACCGTGACTACCGCCTGAGCACAGCCGAGAGCCGCCGTTTGGAAGCGGGTATCAGCCATCCGCGCCGCAAAGGACTCGCGGCGACCGGACTGCCGGACGCGCTGGCTTCGCGGATCGGGTTGGTGGGGGCGACGCTGTTTGTCGAGCCAACCGACTTTAAGCCGTGGGGCGGGATGGTCGCGACTGAACACTCAACATCGTCTTACAGCAGCCCACAGGAAGCGCACGACGCAGCCTACCGGCAGTTGGAGTATTACATCCAACTGGCAGCGAGCAATCCGAATGTACGGATTGTCGAGAATAAGGGTGATTTGAACGCGGTGCTGGCGAGCTGGGAAGAGGGCGCTGACCCCGCCAAACGCTTGCACGGGATGGTGCTGCTGATGGAAGGGGCTGATCCCGTGATCGAGCCGTCGCAGTTCGGGACGTGGTGGGAACGCGGCGTGCGTGTCCTCGGTACATCGTGGAGCAAGACGCGCTACGCAGGCGGTACCCAGTCACCGGGGCCGCTAACGGATTTGGGGCGGCAACTGCTCAAGGAGATGGCGACGTACAACGCGGTGCTTGACCTGTCGCACATGGCGGAAGAAGCCTGTATGGAGTCGTTAGAGACTTACCCCGGCCCGATCATCGCCAGCCACGCGAACCCGCGCTGGATTTGTAACACCGACCGCCATCTGACCGACGCGGCGATTAAGCTGATGGGCAAGCGGGATGCGGTGATGGGCTTGGTATTGCTGAACGTGTTTTGGAAGACGGACTATAAAGCGGGGGATGCGATCCCGATCTCGCGGATTGTGGATGCGATTGACCACATCTGCCAACTGACGGGCAGCAACCGGAACGTCGGTATCGGGACGGATTGGTACGCGGGCATGGGCAGCGACGAATACCCTGATGGGCTGGATACGGTGGCTGACCTGTGGAAGATCGCGGATGAGATGCGGAAGCGTCATTACAGTGAGGCCGACATTGACGGGTTTACCTCCGGCAACATGCTTCGCAAGCTGCGTGAAGGACTGCCGGAATAAGGCGTGGGGATGACCAACCGTGTCACCATCGCTGATGTTGCCCGCGCAGCCGGTGTTTCGACCTCGACGGTTTCGCGGGCGCTGAACAACCACGCGGCGATACCGGAGCATACGCGCCAGCAAATTCAGCGGGTCGCCTCTGAAATGCGCTACCGACCGGACGTGCGGGCGCGGAACTTCCGGCTGCAACAGTCGCAGACGATTGCGACCTTGTTCCCGTATCAGGATGCCAGCCGCCGACCGATCTCTGACCCCTTTTACCTCGAAATTATGGGCGCGATTACCGACGAACTCGACCAGTACGGGTACGACTCGATTATCGCGCGGGTGCATATCGAGACGGACGATTGGTGCAATCGCTATGTATTGGACAAGCGGGTGGATGGGATTCTGCTGATTGACCGGGCGCTGGATGACGTGGGCATTCATACCCTGCAAGCGCTGGATGCCAAGTTCGTAGTGTGGGGGGCAAAGCTGCCGGAGCAGACATATGTTTCGGTGGGGTGCGACAGCCAAGCGGGAGCGCGGGAAGCGGTGCGGCACTTGGGGCAGATGGGGCGGCAGCGCATCGGGTTTATTGGCGGCTTTGAGCGCATGGTCGAGACGGATGCACGGCGGCAGGGGTACGCGGCGGGTTTGACTGACTGCGGCCTACCGGTGGACGAAGCGCTGGTGGTGTTTACCGATTTTACGCCGGACGCGGCACAGAACGCGGTTCATACGCTGCTGGAACGTGCGCCTGACCTCGACGGGATTTTCGCGTGCAGCGACTTTATGGCGGTGGGGGTGATGGAAGTGCTGCGGCAGATGGGGCGTGAAGTGGGGCGTGAAATCGCGGTTGTAGGCTACGATGATATCTCGCTGGCGGCTTACTGCTCACCGCCACTGACGACCATTCACCAGCCGATCCAGCAGGGCGGACGGTTGATGGTGCAGAAGCTGTTTGAACTGCTCGATGGGCAAGCGGCTGAGTCGGTTGTGCTGCCGCATGAGTTAATGGTGCGGAAGTCGAGCGTTTAACCGCAGAGGCTCAGAGATTTAGAGTCTAGAAAGCGTCGTTCGAAAGAGCGACGTTTTTGATTTGTCGGAAATGTCGGAAATGTCACAAAATGCAAAATTATCCGCTGAAATGGCTGGCGGGAAGCTCCCGTGCATCCGCTGAGGTGTGATTTTGTGGCGGCGGGAGTCTCGGCTGTAACCGCTGAAATGGCGCAAGTGCAGCGGATTGCTGCCGTGTATCCGCCGCCGTTGTCGATTCGGCGGAAGTGAGGGAGTGAACCGCCGAAATGACAAATGCAAATTCATTTTTACCACGAAGGCACAAAGAAAAGATAAGCGAATACAAATCGCCAAGAGCGCCAAGAAGGGAAGCGAAAGCAGAGCGATTTAACACAAAGGCTCCAAGACACAATGGCACAGAGATAAGGTTATTGTAGCACAAAAATTCTGTTTTGATGGTTAGAAAAGGCAAACTTTTGGGAAGTTGCACTACACTGTTGCGGACTAGTTTGTATTAGTGAAATAAGCACGAAATTTATATTTAATTCACAACTGTGACGTTTTTATTGTGATATATTAGTTGATTGAATTAATATATCAGGATAATTATATGACAATACGATCTAAGAAAATACTGCAACTTCTAGAAAAATCAAGAGAGTCCGCGATCCTTGCGGTTGATGTTTATAATAAACCCTCCACTAAATTTCGTTCTTATAGTTATATCGTTCTGATGATTATTGCTTGGACAGCACTACTACATGCCATCTTTGAAAGGAAAAGAGTCAAGTATTATTACAAAGACATAGTGATTGATGGAGAAAATAAGTCTTGGGACATAAGTAAATGTATCAAGCATTTATATAAACAGGATAGCTCACCTATTAGGAAAAACCTTGAGTTTATTATTGGACTAAGAAATAAAATAGAGCATCGCTTTTTGCCAGCGTTAGATCCACACGTTATAGGTGAATGTCAAGCATTATTGATGAATTTTGAGCGACTCTTTGTGGAAAATTTTGGTGAAGAATATACCTTGAATGATTCATTAGCTATACCACTTCAATTACTAAGCGTAAATCCTGATTGGAGGAATAAAGTACTTAAAGAGTTGCAATCATCAGAGTATGAACTTGTCAAGAATTACATTGATGTTTACAGGGATGCCCTTAGCGAAAATATATTTGGGGATAGCCAATATAGCTTCAGAGTTTTTCTTACTCCCAAAACTGGAAATCGAAAAAACAGTAGTGACTTAGCAATAGAGTTTAAGATATACGATCCAGAAAACCCTGAAGACTTTGGCGACAAAAAAGATGTTGTTATGGTCAAAGAAAATACCGTAAAAATACCTGTTGCTAACCTAGGCATGTTCAAGTCTGGTGAAGTTAGTAAACGTGTTGGTGCGGCTATAAATAAGAAATTTCATGCTGCGAGCCACCATGCGAAGTGTTGGAGACATTATAGAATAAGGCCAGAAACGCATAGTAAAAACGCCGAAAGAACTGACATGAGATATTGTCATTGGGATGAACCGCATCAAGATTACGTTTATACTGGCGAATGGATAAGGTTTCTGATCAATGAATTATCTGACCCTGAAAAACGTCTAGAAATATTTGGAAAAGAACTGATTTCTATAAATCCAGCGTAAAACTATTCAGCTAAACTTCCCAACCCATGCTGCATCCATCCGCTTCAACCGGTCTTTTTTGAGGTTTTCGCGCATGAGCCACAGGATGTCTTTATCGGATGAGGCCAGCCACTTTTCCATGAGGGGTTTGCCCGCGTCGGGGTGGGCGGCGACCGCGACACTCCAACAGTAGGCGAGACCTTTGCGGAGGGCGAGGAAGTCATCAGCCTTGCGGTTGGTGACGGCGGGGATGCTGGCGGTGATGGTGTCGAGGATGCCCAGCACACGGGCGACCTGCGCCGGATTCTTGAGCAAGCGCGGTTCACAGAGGGCGGCGGCAGCGGCGCGTTGTTCATAGGCCGTACCGTTCGCCCAGTCTTCCATCAGGCTAATCAATTCAACGAAGTCATGGTCGCCGAGGCGTTGGAAGGCCATCGCCACGCCTTCCCGCACACGCCAGCGCGGGTCGTTGGCCTGCTGGCGCAGCGTATCGAGGGCGGCGGGGTGGTGTTCTACCAGTAAACGACCGAAGCCAATGGTGCCGCAGAGCGCAAGAAATTCGGCAGGGAAATTAGTTGGTGCGCTAGCCGCATCGTGTTTGATGAGGCGGCGAAAAAGGGCTTCATCGCCGAGGTCAGCCACCGACTGAGCGAGGGCAAGGTTGGCGCGTGGGCCGGGTAAACCGGAGTTGGCGAGTAAGTAGGCTTCCCACTTGTTGGTTGGCAGGGCGCGGAGAGTGGCGGCGTAACTGGTGGCTGATGGCATGTTGCGTTAATTCCTTCTGAAAAAGGCGTGAATAGGCTGAGTTTCCTAGCGAAGTTTCGACAAATTACTCATTTCTTCATGTTTGATTCCGCTTATTCTGTAAGAAAATTTGTTTACTTTCCAAACCAGAAATCGTTATTTATTCGTACACATTAAAGCACTGCTAAAAAGGATAGACATCATGTACGAAAATCGGAGTTTTGAAATTTCCTACAAACTGATCCGCAACGTGGTGTTGATCGCTGTTGTGATTACGGTTATTTCGGTGATTGGCAAGGCATCGGCACATGGGATGAGTGCAGCGGAGCAGCCAAGCGTTTATATGGTTGAAGCGCGATAATCACCAATATATTTTACGTGAAAATAAAACGGGCGACTTGTTACAGTCGCCCGTTTTTGTTTACACCGACACTTGTTTATAAAGCTCACCGAGATGATCGGCTGTGGCTTCGGGTTGGCCTTCTTTGGCGGCGAGTTCCGCTACCTTGAGCAGGCGATCTACTGTGCCTTTGGCGATGATGCCCTGCTTGAGCGGACGGTCGAGGTAAAGCGCACCGAGGCCAGCAACGGGGATGACGACCACGCCGCGCAGGTTGTCAAAGTTGGTCTTGGTGTGGGGGGCATTGGCGGCATCGCGCACGGCGTTGTTGGTGATGACGGGTTGACCGGTGGTGATGGCTTTTTGCACGACTTCGGTCAGGCGTTCAGAGAGGATCTCGGTTTGATCGAGATTAACGCTGCCGAGGACGGCTAACTGAGTGTCGCAAATCATGGCGCGATCCGCTTTGGTTTGATCGATAGCAATCTGCATCAAGTTGGCGAGAAGCGTTGTATTCATTGATATTACAGCCCTCATGATCTGTGATCTCCCTATATCTTATGTATGGAAGTGTTTGTCGTCTATAGGCAATAGGTGTCAGCCGATTGAATGTGCCGGGTTGAAAATGAGACGGTGCAGCTTTATTGCACAACAGAGTAATGTCGTGGGGAGTCCATTCTTCGACAAGAATGTGACTATTTGGTGGGTGAAAGGTGAGGGCTGGTAGAATAACGCGCAATTGAGCGACGCAATTTACTCTATAAAGGATTGGTTATGGCCGAGTCACCCGTACTGATTATTTTGGCTGGTGGTGCATCGTCACGCATGTGGCCTTTACGCGAGAAGTCGTTGATTAAGTTTGGGGCGCAGCCGCTGCTGGTCACACAGCTCCAACAGTATGCCGCGCTCGGCTTCCGCGAGGTGATTATCGTGGCGAACCTCGAAAACCGCGTGGACATCGCGGGGTTGGTCGAGGGGATGACGGACATGAAGATCGAGATCGTGGTACAGCCAGAGCCGAAAGGGATGGGTGATGCCATCTTGAAGGCCGAGCCAGTCCTCGCGAACCGGCTGGATACACCTGTTTATATCAACCAGATTCACGACGTAGTGGAGGACAAGCTGCACCTCGATATGCTGGCAGCACACGCGCGGAATCCGGCTGCGAGCTATCTGGCAGGGTACGAGATGACGGAGTATTTCCCCGGTGGCTACTTGGTGGTGGACGCGGCGGGGCGCATCAGCGGCATGGTGGAGAAGCCGGGGGCGGAGAACCGACCGAGCAATCTCGTCACGTTCGTCGCACATTTGCACACGAACGTCGGGCAGTTGTTCGAGGCGATCAAGGCCGAATACACGAAGGACATCCCCAGCGACGACCACTACGAACGGGCGATGGACGCGCTGATGAAGGGGATGACGTACCAAGTGGTGCGCTACAGTGGGCAGTGGAAAGCGCTGAAGTTCCCGTGGCATGTGCTGGACATCATGAACGTGTTCCTCGACCAGTTAAAGGGCAAAGGGCAGCAGGTGGCGGAAAGCGCATTCGTCGCTAAGACGGCTTCATTGGTGGGCGACGTGTACATCGGCGAAGGGGCGAAGATATTCCCCGGCGCGGCGGTGGTTGGACCCGCGTATATCGGCGCGGGGGTGATTGTGGGGAATAACGCGCTGGTGCGGAACTCGATGGTACTGAGCGGGAGCAACGTGGGCTTTACCACCGAGGTGGCGCGGAGCTACGTGGCGGAGCATGTGGATATGCACGCCTGCCGTGTGCTCGACTCGGTGCTGGCTTCCGGCGTGAACTTCTCGGCGGGGTGTACGACGGCGAACCTGCGGATTGATAAGGGCACGGTTAGCAGCCGCGTGAAGGGCAACAAGCTCGATACGGGGCGCGACAAGCTGGGGGCGATCATCGGGCAGGGCGCGTTCATCGCCGTTGACGCGATGACCATGCCGGGGGTGAAGATCGGTGAAGGCGCACAGATCGGGCCGGGGACGCACGTTATTCAGGACGTGGGCGACGGCAAACGGGTGTATGTGAAGCAGGAAGTGGTGGTGAGTGATTAGGTTGCGAAAATTGAGAGAGGGTTTGCCAGCGGCAAACCCCTACACAACTATCGGATTTAGTCGATGATAGCCTGATAGGCGAGGTTGCGGAACAGGTCGTTGAAGGGGTAGGGCGAAAGCGGCAGATGCTGGGTCATCATCAGGCCGATGAAATCTTCGGCAGGATCAACCCAGAAGTAGGTGTTGGCCGCGCCGCCCCAACCGAACTCGCCGACCGAGCTTAAGCGGCGGGATTGCCCAAGATCGACGGTGACGCGGAAGCCTAAGCCGAAGCCGTGATCGCGCTGTTCCAAGCCCATATAGATTGGCATGATCGACGCGGGAATGTGGTTCGCCGTCATCCATTCGATGGTCTTGCGGCTGACCAACCGACCACCTTCATACGCGCCCTTATTCAACAGCATGTTACAGAACGTCAGGTAATCGGCGAGGGTGGAAACCAACCCCGCGCCGCCGAGGGGTGTTTGGGTGGGTGTGGTGACATCGGCGACACCCATCACCTCGGCAGGTGGAACGGGTGTGATATTGTAGAGTTCTTTAGAGGTGTAGATTTGCGCGAGGCGGCTGACTTTATCCGCCGGTACGGTGAAGGCGGTATCGGTCATGCCCAGCGGCTTGAAGATGCGTTCCTGTAAGAAATCACCCAACGGCATATCGGCGACGACTTGCACTAAGTAACCGAGGACATCGGTGGCGAGGCTGTAGCGCCAGTTCGTGCCGGGTTGGAACAGCAGCGGAAATTCGGCGAGGCGGTTTATAAAACTTTCCAGCGGGTCGTTACGGGTGAAGGTTATTCTGCCGGATTGACGGTAGAGTTCCTCAACCGGCGAGTCGAAGAACGAGCCGTAGCTGAGGCCAGCCGTATGCGTCAGTAAGTGCTGAATGTTCATGGCGGGCTGCTGATCGACGAGCTTCATGCCGCTGACACTCATGCCATCGTAAACCTTTGTTTTGGCGAAGGCGGGAATGAAATTGGAAACGGGATCGAAGATATTGAAGCGCCCTTCTTCCAGCAGGATCATGGTGGCGAGGCTGGTGATGGGTTTGGTCATCGAATAGATGCGGAACAGTGCGTCTTCCTGCATCGGCTTGTTGGCGGCTATGTCCATCGCGCCGAACTTGCCGAGGTGGACGACTTTGCCGTGCCGCTGAACGAGCGTCAGGATGCCGGGGAGCTGATTATCGGTGACGCAGTTCTCCATCAGGGCGTTGATGCACTGCAAACGGTCACTGGACATGCCAGCCGATTCGGGTTGGGCGAGGTTCATGGGACACTACTTTCGATAAGAAATGCTTGTATTTCGGGTAAGTGTCCCTCAGATTTCAGGAAAAGCCAAAGCGATTGGTCAGCGGCGGTTCGGCAGTATGAAGGCGAAATAACAAGAGGAAAACTCTTTCAGTGACAATCCCTATTGTAGTTCAAGCAGACCTGCGTTTTCATCTTGATCAAAATCGAGTAGCGCATCTACGTGGTCGATTAGTAATCTAAAAATAGTATCTGTGGTGCAATTCCCAAGTCGAATCCAAATGACTTTTGGTGGGAAGCCCTTAGCAACTAAGAGTTCATTAAAATCGGCATCCTTCGTGACGAGACAGTAACCTTCAACTTTTGCAAAATTCCATACTTCAATGTCTGATGCTGTATCTAAACTAAGCAAGGATACATGGTTGGAATTGGGAAAGTGTTTGACTAGTCTCTACACCAATTTAGGTGAAAGGTTATTGTCGAATAACAGCTTCATGAATGCAGGATGACAGTATAACGCTCACGGTCGGCAACATAAGCTAAAGAAGCCAAAATGTCATCATTTGTAAGTGATGGGAAATCACTTAAAATTTCTTCATGAGTCATTCCCGCAGCTAAGTAGGAAAGCACATCATAAACGGTAATTCGCATACCACGTATACACGGTTTTCCGCTGCGTTTACCGGGTTCAAGTGTGATGATTTGCGAATAATCTTGCTGCATTAGGCTATTCCTTGCATCTCGTTATCAATTTAGTTTAACAGAGATTGAAGTGAAAGGGCTTGCCGCGGACAAACTCTTTGCTCATTTATTCCTCGTAGCCGCAGAAACGCAGGGCGGTGAGGGCGAGGGTGCGGACGACGACGGCGAGGTCATTGACTGGCACGTACTCATCCGGTTGATGGGCTTTGCGGACGTTGCCGGGGCCGAACATCAGGGTAGGCGTATCGCCGTTGTTGATGAGCAGCCGCATGTCCGCGCCATAAGGCATCCCCTGATAGGTGGGGGCGCTGCTGGTGATGTCGGTAAAAGCCTCGCCGACTGTGGTGACAATCGGGTGATCGGCGGGAATTTGTGCAGGTTCGAACTGCCCACCCCACCACTCAACGGTTGGCGGATGTTCGTGCAGCCACTCGTCGGCTTGGGCGGCTTGGGCGATCACCGCCTCAAATGATTTCCGCGCGGTTGGAATATCCTCGCCGACAGCGATGCCGTAACGCCCTTCAAACGTCAGGCTTTCGGCGACGGTGGATGCCCAGTTGCCGGCTTGCAGTGTCCCAACACAAATCGGGTACGGGATGGGATAATTGAAAAGCGGGTCATCGGACGGCGGATTGCGCTCGGCCTCAAACTTCATGATCGCCTGATAGATGGGGATGAACTTGGCAATCGGGTCAACACCTTCAATCCGCACCGCGCCGTGCGCCGCGAGACCGGGGATGACGATGCGGAAGTTCAGCGCCCCGGCATGTGCGGGAGCGATCTTAAGCTCGGTTGGCTCCATAATAACGGCGGCATCCGCTTTATAGCCCCGCGCGACGGTCGCCAGTGTGCCGACACCGCCGTCCTCCTCGGCGATGACGCTCTCGATCATCAGCTTGCCTTTGAGGTTCACACCCGCGTCGTGGATAGCCTTCGCGGCGAAGATGGCACAGGCGAGGCCGCCTTTCATGTCGAGTGCGCCGCGCCCATAGACCTTGCCATCGGCGACGGTGGCTTGGAAGGGCGGGTAATGCCAGTTGTTGAGGTCGCCAGCGGGAACCACGTCAATATGCCCATTAAGGATCAGTGACTTACCCTCGCCGCTGCCCATCGTGCCGACCACGCCCAACCCTTCGGCACGTTCGACCTCGATGCTGTAGGCCGGATGCTGGCTGAGGGCGGCAAAGTCTATATCCCAAACATCGACTTCCATGCCAAGTGATTGAAAATAACCGGCTAGAAAGCGTTGAATATCCGATTCGTTGCCGCCGAGGCTGGGGAAACTGACCATCTGGTTTAAGAAGGCCAGCAGGTCATCCATATTAATCGCGGCGAGGACACGTTCTTCGACGGTTGGCATAAGTCGTCCTTTATTGTGGTCGGAAAGTGGCACGGTAGGAAATAAGCGCGGGCTGTCCGCTGTTGGCATCGTTGCATGGACCCGCGACCAGCGCTTGTGACGGGTCAGATCGTCCGGTGACTTGCACGGTGTAAGACTTACCCGCGTCCATCTGGAAATCGGCATAATCCGCGCCACGTTCGGGCTTGAGACCGGTAACAAAGGTACTCGAACCGCTGTCCCAATTGACGGTGACGGATGTGCCGGGGATACCCTCGCCGTTGAAATCCTGAACGCGAATTTCGATGATGCCTGAGAGTTCAGCACTACAGAAGGTGCGAACATCCGCGAGTACAAAATCGGCTTGCGGCTGAATGGTCGGGATGACGATGGCCTGCACAATAGTCGGTGTGGCTTGCAAGATCGGTTCCGGTGTCGGGGTCTTGGTCGCGGGTGGGCGCAGTGTCGGGGTGGAGGCTTCGATGACGAGGCCGGGAGTCGCGATTTCGCTGGACGCGAGCAGGGTATCCGCGCAGCCGGTACGCCCCTGCAACTGGTAGAAGGTCATCATACTGCGGACGGCCCGCTGCCCGCTGCTGTTATCGATATAGCTGCTGCTGGCGAGTTTACAGGCGGTATCGGCAACGGCTTGAATGGGGTCGCCGGGGAGCTTAAGCACCAGAAGGCGGTTGACGGCGCGGGTGAGGTCGCTGTCGTAGGTGTATTGAAGCGTAATCCCGGCAATATAACTGCTGCGGTCGGCTTCGTTGAGCTGCCACGGTTCGGTATCGAACTCGACCCGTTGATCGACATTCCACGCATAATAAAGACCACCCGCGATGCCGATAATCAAGCCGAGGATGACGGCACGCGGCGAGAACGGGTAGCGCGGACGGCGATATTTGCTCTTTGAGTCGGGGGCATAATTGCCGCTGTTGTCGTATCGGCTCATGGCTGCCCCGGTGCATGGAGTTGGGCGTAAGGCTGCATAATCGGTGTCAGACGACCTAAGCCTTCGGCAAGGGCGACGAGGTAAGCGATGTCGTTGGCATCCCGCGAGTTGCTGATGAAGCGTTCAGTGACGCTTTGAACGTAAGCGGGGATATTGCCCTGACCGAGAACACGCAGGCGATCCACCGCGCCGCCAAGATCACCATCTTTCAGATAACCTGCCGCGACCATGACGGTGTATTCATCTTTATAGCGGTCAGCAAGGCTTGACGCTGGGCTGTTGACATATTGTGTCGGAATGACCACCCATCCCATGTAGAGGCCGATAAGCCCACCGAGAATGATGGCGACGATAAGCGAGATCAAAAAACGAATCATAAGTTAGTCTGTAGTCGATAGTCTTTAGCCAATAGTTTAGTCGGTGATCTGTTATCTCCATCGGCAAACATAAACAAATGGGATGCAGTATTACACCGACAACAGCGTCATTTTACCCTAATTTTTATAAATAGCCGCTGTAAGAATGTTAGTTGGTATTTAAATGTCGAAATCATAGGATAGGTAGTGGTCATTTCTGATATTAACCGGGCTTGGCTACGCAGGTCATAACGCGGTAAAATTGGTTTGACAGCACTAGTGGATTATGTTAATCTACGTTAGACTTATTTGTTCAAAATAGCACAATGTCCCGCAGGGAACACTCACTATGGCACTTAATGAATTTGCCCCGATAGGCGCACTTTTTGCCCTTGCTGCCCTTGTTTCATTTATTGTGGTGATTATTTCGTGGATTTTTGGGCCGCACCGCCCGACTTCGCGCAAAGGTTCACCCTATGAAAGCGGTATGAAGCCGATTGGCCCCGCGAACCGTCGCCTGCCGATTAAATTCTATTTGGTGGCGGTGCTGTTCATCATCTTCGACGTGGAAGTGGTGTTCTTCCTGCCGTGGGCCGTCCAACTGCGCGACCTCGGTATTTATGGTTTGATCGTAATGGGCGTGTTTCTCTTCATATTGACGATTGGCTTCATTTACGAGTGGAAGAAAGGCGCGATGGAATGGGAGTAAGTTCAAAACTCGGTAATCTCGGTGTCGTCACGACGACGCTGGATGCTGCCGTTAACTGGGGACGTACTGGCGCGATGTGGCCTTTGCTGTTCGGCCTAGCCTGCTGCGCGATTGAATATATGGGCACACAGGCTTCGAACTACGACCTTGCGCGTTTTGGTATGGAACTGAACCGTGCCAGCCCGCGTCAAGCGGATTTGCTGATCGTGTCCGGTCGGTTGACCCGCAAGATGGCTCCAGTCGTGCGCCAACTGTACGATCAAATGGCCGCGCCCAAGTGGGTGATTTCGATGGGCGACTGTGCCTCGTGTGGGGGTGTGTACAACAACTACGCGGTGGTGCAGGGCTGTGATGAAATCATTCCGGTGGATGTCTATGTTGCCGGCTGCCCGCCCCGCCCTGAACAACTGCTGCACGGCATTCTGACGCTGCATGAGAAGATCAAGGGCGAAAGCATTCGCAATTGGGCGGATGACGAAAAGTGGAATGCCGAAAGCGCGATACGGGTGTAGCGACAAACCTCACCCCCACCCCTCTCTATTGATGGAGAGGGGCTTATGATGTTTCTTTGAGAACTCTTTTGAGGATGATTTATGAGCGTAGCACCAGCACTTGACCCGATTGAAGCGGTGAAGAACGCATACCCGCAAGCTGTTGAAGATGTGGTCGAATATGCCGGGGAAATTACACTGGTCTTGAACCCGGATTACCTTCCGGCGGTAGCGCGTTACGTGCGCGATACGGCGGGGTTGGTTTACAACTTCCTTTCGGACATCAGCGCCGTGGATTACTTCCCTGACTACAACCGTCCGGGGCGTTTCGGCGTGAGCTACCACCTGCTGTCGATGCTGTACAAGCGCCGCCTGCGGTTGAAGGTGTACCTGCCGGAAGATGAGCCGTCGGTCGAGACGGTGACGAGCGTTTGGCCGGGGGCGAATTGGCCGGAGCGCGAAGTGATGGATATGATGGGTGTGGACTTCAAGGGACACCCTGATAAGCGCCGTATCCTGATGCCGGAAGACTGGAACGGGCATCCGCACCGCCGTGATTACCCGCTGGGCTATGAGACACCGATGTTCTCATTCAACGTTGAAGAAATCATGAAGCATAAGCCCAAAGCACGGGAATAGTTTCAAGTAGTAAGTTAAAAGATAAGACAGCAGCTTTACGCGGAAGACATAAGCCATAACGTCGAGTTGGCGGAGTAAATTACGATGGCGATACAAACGGCTGACGATAACGTAAATGAGATGAATGAGTGGCAGGGTGCGCTGGACGAACTGAAAGGTTTGGTTTCCGAGCGTGCGCTGACGGGCGAGACAATGCTCCTCAACATGGGGCCGCATCATCCCAGCACCCATGGCGTGCTGCGGCTGCTGCTGGAACTGGACGGTGAAGAAGTCGTCACCTGCTTGCCGGACGTGGGCTTTTTGCACACCGGCATCGAGAAGAATATCGAATCCAAGACCTACGAGAAGGCCGTCACGCTGACGGATCGTATGGATTACCTCGCGCCGATGTCGAACAACATGGCTTACTGCCTCGCGGTCGAAAAGCTGGTGGGGTTGGACGTGCCGAAACGCGCTCAGATTATGCGCGTAATCTGCATGGAAATGACGCGCCTCAACAGCCACCTCGTCTGGTTGGGTACACATGCCATCGACATGGGCGCGATGAGTGTGTTCCTGTATGCGTTCCGCGAGCGCGAACTCCTGCTCAAGATGTTCGAGACTTTGGCAGGGCAGCGCTTGATGGGCAGCTACATTCGTCCGGGTGGAGTCTGGCGTGATTTTCCACCGGAATTCATGCCGCAATTGGAGGCTTTCCTCGAAATCTTCCCCGCCCGCGTGGATGATTACGAGAAGCTGCTGACCAATAACCCGCTGTGGATTGACCGCACGCA
This sequence comes from Chloroflexota bacterium, assembly GCA_020161935.1. Classification (GTDB taxonomy): domain Bacteria; phylum Chloroflexota; class Anaerolineae; order Aggregatilineales; family Phototrophicaceae; genus CFX2. Next base: position 73,794 of record JAIUNI010000017.1, on the reverse strand, counting down.
GGGTATCGGTGTGATCGAGCCGGAAAAGGCGCTGGCGTGGGGTATCACTGGTCCGAGCCTGCGCGGCAGCGGCGTGGCGTGGGACATTCGTAAGTCGATGCCGTACAGCAGCTACGACGAATTTGAATTCAACGTTCCGCTGGGCGAACACGGTGATGTATACGACCGCTTCTACGTCCGTATCCTTGAAATGCGCGAGAGCATCAAGATCATCAAACAGGCGATCAAGAAGCTGCCCGCGACGGGGCCGTTCCGTTCGGAAAACCGTAAATTCGTGCCGCCGCCGCGTGGTGAACTCGGCCGCAGCATGGAAGCCGTCATCCACCACTTCAAGCTGTGGACAGAAGGTTTCGCCGCGCCTGACCAAGAAGTGTTCAGCGCGATTGAAAGCCCGCGGGGTGAAATTGGCGTGTATATTCATGGTACAGGCGGGAACAAGCCGCGCCGTGTACACTTTAAAACGCCGTCGTTTATCCACATTGGTGCGCTGCCCATTATGACGCATGGGCATATGATCGCCGACCTCGTGGCGATTGTTGGCAGCGTGGACGTGGTGTTGGGCGATTGCGACCGCTAGCTAAAATGTGTTAAAAGTTGAAAGTTAAAGGTCGAACGTTGGCTGTAAACGCTGACCAATCCCTTTAACTTTGAACATAAACGTTCAATCAGGACATAATTATGGCTTTAACAGAGAAGTACGCCGCGCAGATTGAGAATACGTTCAGCAAATATCCCGATAAGCGTTCGGCGGTGATGCCGATGCTGCATCTGGCACAGCAGGAATACGGATGGGTGAGTCCTGAAGGGATTCAGGAAGTCGCCGAAATCTGCGATATGGACCCGACGCAAGTCAAGTCCATCGCCGGTTTTTACACCATGTACTCGGAAAGTCCTAAGGGGAAGTACTGGTTGCAGGTGTGTACCGATTTGGCGTGTGCGCTGCGTGGTGCGGATAAGTTCTATGAGGACTTGAAGACCGAACTCAACGTGGATGACGGCGGAACGACTGAGGACGGCGTGTTCACCGTCGAGCATGTAATGTGCTTGGCAGCCTGTGACAAAGCCCCGATGCTGCAATGCAATTTCCACTTCATGGAAAACCTGAATATGGAAAAGATGCGTCAAAAGCTGGACGAACTGCGCTCGGAATCGGAATCGTAGATGCGGACTTTAACGGAAGTGCGGAGAAAATAATGAACATTCTTTTACGCGGGCGTGACATCGCCGACCTGCATAAACTCGATGTTTATGTCAAGAACGGTGGCTACGAAGGGCTGAAGAAAGCACTTTCGATGAAGCCGAGCGAAGTGATTGATATTGTCAAGGCTTCGGGTTTGCGTGGCCGCGGCGGCGCAGGCTTCCCGACCGGCATGAAGTGGAGCTTCATTCCGCAGTCCGAACCCGTCAAATATGTGACGGTGAACTGCGACGAAAGCGAAACCGGTACCTTCAAAGACCGTGAAATTATCGAAACCAACCCGCACCAATTGATTGAAGGTGCGTTGATTTGCGCTTATGCCATTCAAGCGAAGGCTGTTTACATTTACCTGCGCGGCGAGTTCTGGGATCAAGGACACGCGCTGGACAGCTATATCGAGGAAGCTCGCCAAGCGGGTTACGCCTTCGATAACATCGCCGGCAGTGGTTGGTCATGCCCGGTGTACACTCACCTCGGCGCGGGCGCGTACATTTGCGGCGAAGAAACGGCGCTGCTGAACAGCCTCGAAGGGACACTCGGTCAGCCGCGCGTGCGCCCACCGTTCCCTGCCAATAAGGGTGGTGGTCTGTACGGCGAACCGACCGTTATCAATAACGTTGAAACCCTGACCAACGTGCCGTGGATCATGACCAACGGCGCGGATGCGTTTAAGGCCATCGGTACCGAGCAAAGCGCCGGAACCAAGATTTTCTGCGTCAGTGGTATGGTCGAGAAGCCCGGTAACTTTGAGCTGCCGATGGGTATCACCATGCGCGAACTGATCTACACCCACGCCGGTGGCATCAAGGACGGCAAGCAGATTAAGGGTATTCTGCCGTCGGGCGGTTCGGGGCCAATCATCCGTGTCAACGGAAACGACGACCCGGTTTTGGATACGAAACTTTCCTATGAGGATATGGCGAAAACAGGCTCGATCCTCGGTTCGGCTTCGGTCATCGTGATGGACGAGTCGGTTGATATGACATGGGTGGCCTCGAAAGTCACCAAGTTCTTCAAGCATGAAAGCTGCGGTAAATGTACCCCGTGCCGTGAAGGAACGTACTGGCTCGACAAGGTTGTGGATCGCATCATGGCGAACGAGGCACAGGCCAGCGACATTGATCTGATTACCAACATCGCCAAGAACATGCAGGGTGTGACCCTGTGTGCGCTGGGTGATTTCGCGGCGAACCCGATCATCCATACGGCAAAGAACTTCCCTGAGGACTTCAAGAAGCACATCGTAGGGCAATCGGCGGCTCCGGCTCAACGCGGCGCGGCTGGGGACTGAAAGCTAACTTGAACCGCAGCGATGCCGAGAATCCAGATGTTAGCCATTTGGATGCGAACGAAATTGATGAAAACGGGGTTATCGAAGCACAAGCCGATAACCCTTCTCCCGTAAATGATGTTGAACTTCCGGTTACTGAGGCGGTGGCGCATACGGATGCAGCACCAGAAATGGTTGCTGCGCTGGCGGAGCCAGAATCGGTAATCGACGTTCAAGCACCAGTTCCTATTGAGAAGCCAGATTTCTGGCAGCGCGTCCGCAGTGTTTTTGCTGCCAGTCCTAGCGATAGGGTGGCACGCTTAACGCAGTTAACTCGCGCCATAGAAGATGCACCGGAAGCCGCCGTGAATTATGTCCTACGTGGTGAGCTTTACATGGATATGCGCGAGTACGCGCTGGCACACGTCGATTTCCAACGGGCGTATGAGGTGGCAGAGGCGCACTTCGAAATTGCCGACTGGGGTTTTATGGAACAGGTGATGCGCGACCGTGCGCTTGCTGGATTGGATAAGGCGCGGCGGCGGCTGAAATGATGAAGCGATGGGGCTGTTTCGGCCTCTTTTTGCTGATCGGTTTCGGGATATGCAGTGTGGTATCAGTGGTCGGTGGCATTCTGTTGTTTCGTGGGCTGCTGGACAGAGGGCGGGAAGTCGGCGACAGGGCGAACGTGTTTATGATCGCGCTGCGCGACGAAAAGCTGGATGATGCCTACACGATGTTTACCCCTGACCTGCAAGAACTACAAAGTCGGGGGAACTTCAAAGAAGATTTTACGGGCAACAGTTTTAGCGATTGGAAGTTTAACAACTTCTCGGTGCAGGATGATGTCGGGTATGTCGCCGGTACAGCGGTGGATGAAGAGGGCAGCCACTTCGTCGCTTTCCAACTGGAGTACCGGAACGGGGCATGGGCCATCAGCGGTTATAATATGGGGACGTTCGGCTGGGTCGGCACGGTTATTGCGCCGGTGGATTAGAGGAGGTCAGTAAAGATGGTTTTAAAACCGCTCGAACGACAACTCTATAATGATGACGATTTCGAAGCCTTTTTGAAGCTGCCCGAAAACCGTGAACACCTATTTGAACTCATTGAAGGTGAGATTGTTGAAAAGATGGTTACGGTTGAACACGGAATTATCGCGGCGCTCTTTGCCACCTTTATCAACCTGTATCTCTTTAACAATCCTATCGGATGGGTCGCGGTTGAGTCCCGGCATAGACCCGCGAAGGATAAACGGAATGATCGTTTACCGGATGTATCATTTAGTCTGAACGAACATCCGATTACAACACGCGGCGCTGCGCCTTACATCCCTGAACTGTGTATCGAGATTCAGTCACCGGATGACAGCGCGAAACAGTTAGCAGATAAGGCGACGTTTTACTTGGCAAACGGCGCAAAAATGGTCTGGTTGGTGTATCCGAGCAAGCAGTTGGTGGAAACCTTGACACTCGATGACCGCGAATTACTAGGGGTTGAGGATACGATTGATGGTGGGGACTTACTACCGGGATTTAAACTACCGGTTAAACAAGTTTTCCCAACCGTACAATAATGGCAGTACCAACGTTAAAATTGGAAATTCGGTTCTCGTCTTTTGGGCAGAGATTAGCTACACTAGAAATGCTCTAGTTTTTATGCGAGTGAGATAACTGATGGTAGCGAACATGACTCAAACAGTCACGATTTTTATTGACGACAAAGAATATCAGGTTCCGGCGGGGCAGAATCTGGTGGATGTCGCCAAGTGGATCGGTAACGACATTCCGGTATTCTGTTACCATCCGAAGATGGCTCCGGTCGGCATGTGCCGTATGTGCCTTGTCGAGATGGGTTCAGCCTTTGACCCCAAAGAGAAGAAGATTGTGCGGGATGATGCCGGTACGCCGCAGATCAAGTGGCAGCCGAAGATGCAAACCGCCTGTACCAACAAGGTCAGCGAAGGCTTGGCGATCCGCACCAATACCGATGCGGTCGTCGCCGCGCGGAAGAACGTGGTCGAGTTCATCCTCACCAGCCACCCTCTCGACTGCCCGATTTGCGACAAGGGCGGTGAATGCCCGCTGCAAAACCTGACGATGGCGCATGGCCCCGGTGGCTCGCGCATGGTCTTCAGCGACAAGCAGCACCTCGACAAGCATGTGCCGCTGGGCGACCTGATCTTCCTTGATGAAGAACGCTGCATCCAATGTGCGCGCTGTGTCCGTTACCAAGCGGAAGTTGTCGGCGATGACGTGTTGGCCTTCCACGAACGTGGCCGCCGTTTGCAGATCATCACCAACAGCAACCCCGGTTTCGATACCTACTTCTCCGGTAACACAACCGATATTTGCCCCGTCGGTGCGCTCACGACTGCGGACTTCCGCTTCGGTGCGCGTCCGTGGGAATTGTCGGAAGTGCCGAGCATCTGCCCGTTCGACGCGGCTGGCAGCAATATCAGCCTCAGCACGCGCCTCGACCGCGACTTCGGCGGCAAGGCCATGATTAAGCGTGTGATGCCCCGTCAGAACGAATATGTCAATGAAATCTGGATCAGCGATAAGACCCGCTTCGGTCACCACTTCACCCGCGATACCGAAACCCGCTTGCTGGAACCGCTGGCAGGCAAGGGCGACAGCTTGTCGCAGGTGAGCTGGAACGAAGCGCTGCAATTGGTCGCTGACCGGATTAAGACCGCTGGCGATGATGTCGCCGCGATTGCTGGCAGCAGCCTGAGCAATGAAGACCTGTATGCCCTGCGCCAATTGGTGCAGGGTTCGGGTGGCAAGCGTTTGGGTGCATGGCCTCCAACCCACGCGGGTGCGGATTTGGTCGCGCAGGTGGGTGTTGGTGTCGGCACGAACCTGAGCAAACTCGGCAAGGGTGACGCGGTACTGGTTGTCGCCAGTGACCTTGAAGAAGAAGTGCCGATTTGGCGGCTGCGGATTAAACAAGCCCACGACCGTGGCGCGTATGTGGTGGTCATGAACGCTCGCCCGACCCGCATGGACGACTTCGCCACTGAAAGCATTCGTTACGATTACGCTGAGGCGGCAAACGCCTTTAGCATCCTCCGCGAGAAGTACGGCGACTACGCCAAGAAGCTGACCGAAGCGGCGAACCTGATCGTCGTCGCGGGTGCGGAAGGCTTGACGCTCGAAGCCAGCGGTGCGCTGATGCAAAGTGCGGTCAACTTCTTGATCGAAAGCGGTCATGTCGGCAAGGCCAATAACGGCCTGCTCTCGCCGCTGCCCGGTGCGAACGGCATGGGTCAGCACTACTTCGGCTTTACCCCCGAAGTGACACAGGACATCATCAACAACCCGCCGAAGGTGTTGATCGTCGCACAGGCTGACCTGCTGCTCGACGACCCGACTGCCAAAGTGTGGTTGAGCAAGGTCAAGAACGTCATTTACCTGAGCCTGTTCAAAGACGAAGCACCACAGTGGGCAACCGCCGCGCTGCCCATCCAGAGCTTCGCCGAACGTGATGGCTCCTTCGTGAATGGTGAACGCCGTGTTCAGCGGTTCTACACCGGACAAGGCCCGCTCGGTGAAGCCCTTCCCGCGTGGCAAATTTTGGGGCGCGTCGGTGAGAAGCTCGGACAGGGCAAGGTCAAGCTCTCGGCGGCGAGCGTGATGCAAGAAATCGCCAAGTCTATTCCAGCCTTCGCGGGCTGCACCTACGCCGATATTTCGAAGGTTGAACGTCAGTTCCCGGATGTCGGCGGGCATGACCTGTACTACGGTGGCACGGCTTACCAGAACAAGGGCGGCCTCGGTGTCCAAATCCCGACGACTGCTGATAAGGGCGAGTCGGTGACTCCGGCGGCGCGTGGTGGTGCGGGTGCGGGTCTGCCAGCGGGGCAGGTGATGGTTGTTCCGGTGACGCGCCTGTACAACCGTGAGCGTGTGTTCCGTCCGGCGGAACTGGTTCACCCGCGCGTTCCCGACTCATTCGTTGAAATTAACAGCGCCGATGCCAAGACAATGGGCATCAATAACGGCGACACGGTTCACATTACCGTTGGCGAAGCGCAGCCCGTGGTGGCACGCGCCCATGTCAACGGGGGTGCGCCGAAGGGGACAGTCGTCCTGCCGCGTCACTTGAGTGATGTGCCTGTACCGCTGACCATTTCGGCGGGGTCAGTCACCAAAGCGTAAGTAATTTTAGGGGTGCAGCACGCGCCCCTGCATGTTGATCTAAGTTGTGTGTGTTTAAGAGAGAGTTGAAGGGGCTTTTGATGGCTGAATCAACAATGGATAATCGTCCAAGCTCAGGATCAGGCGGCGGTTCCCGCATCCATCCTGCGATGATTGTTGGTGGTTTGATTGCGTTAGCGGTCGTTGGTTTGGTGGTCTACGATGTCGTGAATTTGCTTTCGGGCAACGGCGGCGTGATCTTCACCATCGGCGACTCGATACTGAATTTCGTGTTCAACCCCTCACGGCGCGTTGATCCGGCAAAAGTGGTTATTTGCAGCACCAATTCGGCCTGCTCGACCCTTCACGCCTTCCTCTACTCGGCGGTTTTGCTGCTGGTGGTCATCACCGGCTTCGCTTATACCACGCTGCTCGAGCGGAAGTTTATCGCGTGGTTCCAGCAGCGCGTTGGCCCGAACCGTGTCGGCCCGATGGGTTTGATGCAGCCAGCGGCGGACGCGGTCAAGCTGATTACTAAAGAAGATATTACCCCCGCAGGTGTTTCCTACTGGGTGTGGTTTATCGCGCCGATGATTAAAGCGGTTCCTGTGCTGGTCGTGCTGGCGGTCATTCCGCTGGGGCCGGACATTATGGTGCCGTGGTTTGATGGCCTGTGGTACCAAGTGCCGCTCGGCCTGTCGGATCCCAGCGTTGGTGTGTTGTACATCCTCGGCATCACCAGCATTGGCACTTATGGTATCGTGCTGGCCGGTTGGGCGAGCAACAACAAGTACTCGATGCTGGGCGGTTTGCGGGCTTCCGCACAGATGATTAGCTACGAACTTACCCTCGGCCTCGGTATGGCGGTTCCGGTGATGATCGTCGGCAGCATGGCGCTCGGTGACATCACCAAAGCACAGCCAATGATCTGGAACTGGTTCATTTTCCAGAATCCGTTAGCGGCAGCGGTGCTTTTCATCGCTCTCTTGGCGGAAGTCAGCCGTGCGCCGTTCGACCTCGTTGAAGCTGAACAGGAATTGACCGCAGGCTTTATGACCGAATACAGCGGTATGAAGTTCGCGCTGTTTATGATGGCCGAATACCTCGGTATGATTGCCATTAGCCTGATCTTCTCGGCGCTGTACCTCGGTGGTTATCAAGACGGCTTCGGCCTGACGAACAGTGTGCCAATCCTCGGCCCGCTGGTCATGATCGGTAAGACTATTCTCCTGCTGATTTTCATGGTCTGGATTCGTGCGACCCTGCCGCGTATCCGTTACGACAGGCTGATGCAGTTCGGTTGGAAGATACTGCTTCCACTGGCGTTGGTTTCAGTGCTGTGGACGGCCATTTCGCTGGTCGTGGGCGATGCTTTCCAAAGCACCTTTGCTTACGGTATCGCGGCGGCTATCCTGTTCGTCGTCGTGGTGGGTGGTGCGTGGTTGTACCTGCGTAACCTCTCCAAGACGGAAGAGGTCTCACCAGTCGAAGACATGGCGGACGATCCAATCGTGTCTGGCGCTCAGACCGGTATTGGCTGGAGCATCCTGACGTTCGTCGGTGCGCTGCTCGCCATTCCGTTCTCGCTGCTGTCCTTCCTCATCGACCAACTGCAAAAGATCGCGGCGACCAGCCCGAATTATGTCGAGCCGAAGCCCGCGCAGAAGCCGGAAAACCCCAGCGTCACCTTTGCCAAGCAGTACGGGACGTTCGGTGGCGAGGCGCTGCCCGCCCAAAAGACGATTGCCGCGCCAGCCGCACCGAAGGCTGTTCCTGCCGCTACCGAAGCGGTCATCGAAAAACCGGCAGCGGTTAAGGCCGAGGCGGTTAGCCAAGCCAATCCTGCGGACACTGCCGCAGCACCCAAGCCAGCCGCTGGCGGTAAGGCCAAGTTCGACAAGGAAGCCATGCTCGCCAAAATCCGTGAGAAGAAGGCCAATAAGTAGAGTTTATTCTCTTGGTTGAAGGTGTGATGTCATTTGGTTGATGTCACACCAATATCCAAAGCATTGAGCAAGAATTGTGAGAAATATGAATGCATGTCCAACCTCCGAATATCATTGGCAATTGTTTTATTATTAATTGCTTGCATTCTAATTGGACGGAACTTAGCGTTCGATCAGAAAGCAAATTCTAGGTTGTTAGATTATAGTGCAAGCATTTATTCAGAAGAAGAATGGTTGAATATTGCGCGTAAGGCTGTAGAAGGTTTTGGTATGATAGGTGAACGAGAGCGTGAGGAATGGGCGCTCATGACTAGAGGTTCATACTTAACATTGTTAGGTGGTGGTGGGATGCCTCAAGATCGAGAAGTCCCTCTATTTGTATATAAAGCAATTGGTAATGTCCCTGTATTTTTTATGTATGGTGGGGTAGATGGATCTGCAAGGAATATTGGCGGAATATCTTTAGTGTATGATGGAACAACAGGGTTGCTTTCAAGTTTTGTAGCCTATCCTAATGATAATGTCGCAAGAGGCGAGACTGGTCCAAACTTGAGTTTTATCCCAAGAGACACTGGTTTTAATCCTGATTTGTTCTACCCGATACCGACATTAGGTCGCTAAATTGGGCGTTGCACTTTTGTAGTAAATGGTGAGGAGTGTTTTAGAAGATGAACGTCATACGCGGTTTTGCAACAACATTTAAGCACCTGCTGGAAACACCCGTTACGATTCAATATCCAGAACAGGTGCAGGAATTTTCCGAACGTTATAAAGGGCGGCATGAACTCAAGCGCTACGACAACGGCTTGGAGAAGTGCATCGGCTGTGCGCTGTGCGCGGCTTCTTGCCCTGCGGATGCCATCTGGGTTGAAGCGGCAGAGAACACCGACGAGGCGCGTTTCAGCCCCGGCGAACGCTATGCCAAGACCTACGAAATTAACATGCTGCGCTGCATTTTCTGCGGCTACTGCGAAGATGCCTGCCCGACCGAAGCGATTGTGTTGGGGCATGAACACCGTTTGAGCTTTACCGACCGCCGCGATGCGATCTTCACCAAAGATATGCTGATCGACCCGCCGCCGGAAGGGATGCCCGATACACCCCAGAAGGTTGAACCGGGTGTCTTTAACCGTTCGATACCGGACATGAAGAACCCGCTGTAGCTGATGAACCGGCAACGCTGCCTGACGCAGTTTTCACCATGTCATCCCGAATACGCGGGGGCGTGGTTACGAGTGTCTCTAAATGATTGAGGAATAACGGGGGCGGTGTTAAAATCCGCCCCTAATTGTGTGTTTTGAGATTTGAAGTCTGACGTAGTTTGCGCTAAACTGCACAAACGTTGGCAGTCAGCATCCAATAGTGAGAATGACATATGGAAGCACTGTTTATAATTGTGATGCTAGTGGCGGTATTTGCTGCGGTAGCCATGCTCCTCAGCGATAACGCCGTACACAGCGCCTTGTTCCTCATTGTGAACTTTGCCTGTGTCGCTTTGATGTACCTGATGTTGGACGCACCGTTCCTCGCGATGATCCAAATTGCGGTCTATGCGGGCGCGATCATGGTGTTGTTCCTGTTCGTCATCATGCTCCTCGGTGCCGAGAAAACCACCTCGCCGGTGCGCCGTTTCCGCTGGTTGGAAATTGTCGCGACCGCGTTGGGCGTGTCTTTCGCCGTCGTGGCCTTCTACAGCATCGGTGCAGGGCGGATCGACCTGAATGGGACGATCACACGCCAACCCCAACTGCGCGTCGTCCACGCTGCGCCGTATGCCGGTGCGGTGGATGTCTATGCCAATGGTGAACTGTTTGCCAGCAACTTGGAGTTCGGCAAGGCGACAGGCTTTGAAGCAGTTGCCCCCGGCGACTACACCATCACCTTGAACCCCACAGGCACAACCGATGTCGTCCAAACAGTGAACTTCTCACTGAACGGTCAAACCACACGTCAGGCAAACACCTATACCGCAGTCGCTTACGGCGGCACGGATAGCACGCCGCCGACGGTCAGCCTTGTCGAAAGCAACCTTGAATCCGTGAACTCGCGTACCGCACGTGTGGCGGTGTTCAACGGCTACAGCAAGCCCGTCAACTTGATCGACTTTGGCGCGGACTCGGATAACGCCGAAACCAATCTCGCCCTGCGTGATGACCGTGTTCTCCTGTCGGATATTCAACCCGGCGCGTTGGTCGAACTGCCGCTTTTGAGCGAAGATGCAAGCCAGCGTTCGTGGGTGTTTACCGAAGTGAATGCCAACGAGCCGGATTTCGGCAAACTGCCACAGGTTGCTAACCTCAATAATCTTGATGTCTACACAGTCACGCGGGACACCTCACAAGTGCTGGTACTCGGAACCGAAGAACTGCTCGACGGCAGCACTCGTAACGTGGCGATCCCGCTGGTTGATAAAGCGGTCGAGCCATTCGGCAGCCCGCAGTCGATTGGTAACCTGCTGTTCAGCAAGTACATGCTGCCGTTCCAATTGATTGCCATTCTGCTGCTGGCCGCGATGGTCGGTGCGATTGCCCTGACCCACAAAGAAGGCTTCCAACCGCGCCGCCGCGACATCCGCCGCAAGGTGATGAAGCCGCTGACCAACGTCATTGGCGACCAGATTGGGCAGGATGTAGCGGGTGAGGCTGTGCCGCGTTTGCCAGCCCAGCAAAATGAACCGGCGGCTGGCGATTAACGCAGCGTGAATTTCAGGAGCGAATGAAGAATGCTTCATACAACCGATTTTGTCATGTTGAGCGCGGTGTTGTTTATTCTAGGTGCGATGGGTGTGCTGTTGAAGAAAAACGCCATCCTGCTGTTCATGTCGGTTGAACTGATGTTGAACGCGGCGAACCTCGCGCTGGTGGCCTTCGCCAAACAGTGGAACCAGATGGAAGGGCACTTGTTCGTGTTCTTCGTCATCGCGGTCGCCGCTGCCGAAGTCGCGGTCGGTCTCGCATTGATCGTAGCGATCTTCCACACCAAGAAAAGCATCAACGTCGACGAACTGCACCAGATGGAAGGGTAGGCAGAGCAGCGCCGAGTCGTGAGTATCGAGTACCGAGTTGTAATACTGGGGTAGTCGGTAAACGCTGATGAAGTCTGCTCGATACAGAGGGGCATTATGGAAAATTACCCGTCATTAGTGACACTCATTCTTTTTATCCCACTCATCGGGTTCCTGCTGAACCTGTTTGTGGGGCCGCGGTTGGGCGAACGCTTGTCCAGCATCCTCGGCACGACGGCAGCCTTACTGTCGTTTGTGATTGCGGTGCTGCTCTGGGCGTACCTGCGCGGCAGTGGCTATGAAGCGGTCGTGGTGAACCCGCCGTTCTTGGACGGTTGGATTCAAATCGGTACCGCCAACGTCAGCATCCCGTGGCAGATGCGCGTCGATACCCTCAGCGTGACCATGATGTTGGTCGTCACGGGTGTCGGCTCGCTCATTCACATTTATGCCGCCGGATACATGCACGGCGACCCGCGTTTTAGCCGCTTCTTCACCTACCTGAACCTGTTTTTGTTCTTCATGCTCATTCTGGTGACGGGCAACAACTTCTTGATGATGTTCGTCGGCTGGGAAGGCGTGGGTGTCTGCTCGTTCCTGCTCATCGGCTTCTGGTTTGACCGTCCGAACGGTGTGGGTTGGAAGAATAGCAACGCCGCGCGTAAGGCGATGATCCTCAACCGCGTGGGCGACTTCGGTATTCTAACCGCCGTATTCCTGATCTTCTGGACATTCGGCACACTCGATTACTACCGCCCCGGCGAAATCGCCAATGTCAACGCGGGCGCACATGGCGAAACCAGTGAACACGGTGAAGCAGCCCCCGCCGAAGGTGAACATGGCGAAGCCGCAGCGACCGACAGCCACGGCGAAACGGCTGCCGCTACTGAAGGCGAAGCCGCTGCCGAAGACGGTCATGGCACGACTACCAGCGTTGTCTTCACTAATAACGATCACATTCCGACCGAACAACTTGGCGTATTCGGTCAGGCTGAACGCATGATTCAAGATCACCATCAGGTCGATTTCGGCCCGTTCTCGCTGCCGATTGAAACCGTGCTGGTGCTGATTACCCTGTTTATGCTTTTGGGTGCGACCGGCAAATCCGCGCAGATCCCCTTGTTCGTCTGGCTGCCGGATGCGATGGCGGGTCCAACACCCGTTTCCGCGCTCATCCACGCCGCGACGATGGTGACGGCTGGCGTGTACATGATGTGCCGCAGCAACGTCTTCTTCTATAACGCTGAACTCACTTCGTTCATTGTGGCGATTGTCGGCGCGACCACGGCTGTCATGGCGGGTTTTGTCGCCCTCGGTCAATGGGATATTAAGCGCGTACTCGCTTACAGTACCGTCAGCCAGCTCGGCTTCATGGTCGCGGCGGTCGGCGTGGGTGCATACGGCGCGGCGATGTTCCACTTGGTCACACATGCGTTCTTCAAGGCGCTCTTGTTCCTCGGCAGTGGTTCGGTCATTCACGGTATGGAGCATGGTCATCACCACGCCGCGCACCGCGCACATGGTCACGGTCACGACGACCACGGACATGACACGCACGATGCTCACGGCGACGAACATGGTGAAGAACACCATGACGACCACGACTTCGACCCGCAAGATATGCGGAATATGGGTGGCTTGGCTCGTCGGATGCCGATCACCTTTATCACCTACTTGATCGGTACGCTGGCGCTGGCGGGTATCTTCCCCTTCGCCGGGTTCTGGTCAAAGGACGAAATCCTCGCCGACTCGTGGCTCAAGGGTTTGGGCGCTGGCTCGTTCCTCGGTTCAGCCGGTGGCTACATCGTGTTCGCCCTGCTGATTGCGGCAGCCGCGTTTACCGCCTTCTATATGTGGCGACAGATTGAAATGGTGTTCTTCGGTCAACCCCGTACCGAAGCCGCCGACCACGCGCCGGAAAGTGTCTTCTCGATGACCTTCCCGCTGATGGTCTTGGCTTTCTTGAGCATCTTCGGTGGCTTCCTGAACACGCCGTCGAATGTGTTGGGGCTGGAAAACATTTTCACCGCGCACAACTTTACGACATGGCTGGAACACAGTCTGGTTCACGTACATGCTGCCGAGTTCCAACCCGGTATCGCGCTGGCGGCGCTGGCATTGGCGATTGGCGCGATCTTCGCCGCACGTTCGATCTACGGCAAGGGCAAGTCGTCGAATGTGGCTGACCACGACCCGATTGCTGACCGTGTTTCCGGTGGTGCAACCATCTTCGGGTTAGCGAATGCCCGCCTGTACTGGGATGAAACCTACTACCGCCTGTTCGAGAACCCGTTCAACAAAGCGTCACAGTTCTTGGCGAACACCCTTGACTGGCGCTTCTGGCACGACTACTTCCACAATACGGTCATCGCCAAGGGCTTCAACGGCATTGCCCAGCTCTTGAGCAAGCCGGTGGATATTGGCTTGATTGACGGTATTGTCAACGGCGTGGGTCGCTTGGTGCGCGGCATCAGCGGCGGTGTGCGGAAGGTGCAAACCGGTTACGTCCGTACTTACGCCATCAGCTTCATGCTGGGTGTCGTACTCGTCATCGTGATTTTGATACTCCCTGCCTTGCAACGGTAGGTTGGTTATAATAGCAACTATGCGCTTCAATTGGAACGCAGCCGGATTTTGAGGAGAGCGTACTTATGGGAAGTTCCGCGATTTCACTCTCGACAGTGGTGTTATTTCTCCCACTGATCGGGATTATCCCCCTGCTGTTCATGCGTGAGCATGATGAGCATGGACATGCAAACGAAAATATCAAGTGGACGGCACTGGGTTTTAGCGGTGCGACCTTCATCGCCACGCTTATCATGTGGGCGACCTTTAATGCCTCCAACCCCGGCTTGCAGTTCGTCCAGCAGATTGATTGGATACCGAGTATCGGCATCAGTTTCGCGCTCGGTGTCGATGGTGTCAGCATCCTGCTGATCGTGCTGACGGGCTTCATCATGCCGGTCGCCATCCTCAGCTCGTTCGGTGTACACGTCCTGCACGAACGTGGTCGCGAGCGCCTGTACTTCATCTTCATGCTGCTGCTCGAATTTGCGATGCTCGGCGTGTTCATGGCGCAAGACCTGTTCATGTTCTACATCTTCTGGGAAGTCACGCTCGTCCCGATGTACTTCTTGATCGGTATCTGGGGTGCGGAAAACCGCATCTACGCCGCCGTCAAGTTCTTCTTGTACACGATGGCTGGCTCGATCTTGATGCTGCTGGCAATCCTGTATGTGGGTATCAACGCCGGTACGTTCTCGCTGCCGACGATCACCGCCCTTATTCAATCGGGTAATCTGGTCTTCCCCTTCAGCGGTATTTTCAGTACACAATCCTTCCTGTTCCTCGGCTTCTTGATCGCCTTCGCCATCAAGGTTCCGATTTGGCCGTTCCATAGCTGGCTGCCGGACGCGCACGTTCAGTCGCCCACCGCTGGCTCGGTCATTCTGGCAGGTGTACTGCTCAAGCTCGGTGCTTACGGTATCATCCGCTTCTGCCTGCCGCTGTTCCCGGAAGCCACCGTCGCGTGGGCTCCTTTCGTGGCAACATTAGCAGTCATCGGCATCATCTACGGCGCGTGGGTCACTTACGCCCAAACCGACGTGAAGAAGCTCGTGGCGTATTCTTCTGTCAGCCATATGGGTTTCGTCATCTTGGGCATCTTCGCCCTCAACAGCATCGGCATTCAGGGCGCGATCTTGCAAATGGTCAACCACGGTGTCAGCACAGGCGGCTTGTTCTTGCTCGTCGGTGTGCTGTATGAACGCCGCCATACGAAAGACATCGCTGCTTACGGCGGTATCTGGAAGGTGCTGCCGGTGTTCGGTGGCCTCAGCCTCGTCATCACGCTCAGCAGCATGGGCTTGCCCGGTCTGAACGGTTTCGTTGGCGAGTTCACCATTTTGATGGGCGCGTTCGGCAGCGAAGTGTTGGGCTTCTTCTACGCCCTGTTCGCGACGCTGGGTGTTATCCTTGCCGCCGTCTATATGCTGTATATGTACCAGAAAGTGTTTATGGGTGAAGTCACCCACGAAGAAAACAAGCACCTTGAGAAACCGAATTGGCGCGAATACACCGTCTTGATCGCGATGATCGTTGTCATCATCTGGATCGGTGTACAGCCTAAGGTGTTCTTCGACTCGATGGGGCCAGCGGTGACACAAGTCGCCCAGAACTTGAATACGGTAGCGAGTACAGTACTGCGCTAAATACGAGTAGGGGCGGTGAATAAGCCGCCCTTTTTGGCAGCGCCTCAACTGTTTTAGGGGTTAGATTATGTTTTCAGTTCCGAGTTTTGCTGATTTAAACGTGTGGATGAGCGCGCCCGGTGTGGTGCTTGCGGTTGGCGCATGTTTGCTGCTGCTGATCGATGTGGTACTCATCCCGCGCGACCGCAAAATCGTGACGGCCTTTTTAGCGCTCGGCACGATTATTTTTAGCTTCGTGGTGAATCTCTTTACGTTTAACGAAACCGGAACCGCCTTCCTCGGGATGTTCGCGGCGGATGGCTTCACCAGTATCGCCAATGTCATCATTCTTGTCTCCGGCTTCATCAGCATCCTGATGAGCGTCGATTACCTCAAGCGTACCGGTATCGAGCGTGGTGAATTCTACTCGCTCATCCTGTTCAGCCTCAGCGGTATCATGTTCATGGCCGGTGCGAATGATCTGGTCACCATCTTCGTCTCGCTCGAACTCCTCAGTATCCCGCTCTATATTTTGGCTGCTTTCCGTGTGCCGGATGTGCGCTCGGAAGAAAGCGGTATGAAGTATTTCATCCTCGGCGCGTTCGCCAGTGCCTTTCTCGTCTACGGTTCGGCGCTGGTCTTCGGCGCGACCGGTACGACCACGCTGCCGGATATTTTCGCCAGTGTCGAGCAAATCGTGGCGGCGGGTGGTTCGGCTGCCTTCCTGCTGCTCTTGGGTACAGGCTTGATCCTCGTTGGTTTGGGCTTCAAAGTCGCCGTCGTTCCCTTCCATATGTGGACACCGGATGTTTACGAAGGTGCGCCCACACCGGTGACAGCGTTCATGAGCGTCGGTGCGAAGATCGGTGGTTTCGCCGCCCTGCTGCGGATCGTCGTTGTCGCGCTGCCCACCTTCGTCCTGACCAGCGGTGAAACGATTGCCGCGTGGCAGCAAACCTTCTGGTTGGTGGCTGCGGCGACCATCCTGCTCGGTAACTTCGTAGCGATTGCCCAGACCAACATCAAGCGTATGCTGGCCTACTCGTCGATTGCCCACGCCGGTTATATCATGATGGCGGTCGCGGCGGCGGGTACATCCGGCTTGGGTGTCGACTCAATTCAAGCCGCGCTGCTCTACCTGTTCGCCTATATGTTCACCAACTTGGGCGCGTTCGCGGTTGCCTTGGCGGTCGAGAAGGACGACGGCAGCGGTACCAACCTTGACGATTTTGTCGGCCTCGCCAAGAGCCGTCCGGCGATGGCCTTCATGATGGCCGTGTTCATGCTCAGTCTGACCGGTATCCCCCTGACTGCCGGTTTCATCGGCAAGTGGTACGTGTTCCGTGTCGCGCTGGAAGCCAACTTGCTCCCGCTGGCGATCATCGGCGTTCTGACGAGCGTGGTGAGCGCGTTCTACTATGTGCGGATCATCGTCAATATGTACCTCAAAGACGGTGAAGGCGATCAGGCTGCGGGTGCGACCGAGTACGTCAACTGGGCGATCTACGTGGCCTTTGCCGGTACGGTCGTGATGGGTATTCTGCCCTTCCTCGCCACCAACCTCACCGACAGTTTGACGGTTGCGGCGGCGGTCATCAAGTAAGCGATCACAGAAACGACGTTTAGAAGGGCGGGGTAACTCGCCCTTTTTGTTACCTGCCCATGCAACGATTTGGCGCGATATAATTCACTTAATCCTTTTATACGGATACCATTATTGGTCTGGCCTGATAGGATAGGTATGAACCGCACTCAACGCGACGGCTTGCTGCTGATTATCATCGCCGCAGCAGGGTATTCTTTCTTCGCCATTTTCACCAAGTTCGTCTACGACAACAGCACCTTTGGTCCCCTCGACATTCTGGTGTGGCGCTTCCTCATCTCGACTCCCATCACATGGGGCGCGATGGCATGGCTGCGCCGGACACAACCCGCGTCGGTTGAACGTCTCCCGCGTGGTCGCCTCATCACGATGGGCCTGCTGTTTGGTGTCGTGGCGATGGTCGCCTTCTTCGCGGTCGAGCGTCTGCCCGTATCCCTCTATACCGTCCTCATCTACACCTATCCGGCAATGGTCGCCATCGGTGCAATCGCCTTTGGTGAGCGTCTGTCCGGTCACGCTTGGCTGGCGCTCGGCCTAACGTTGGTCGGCGTGGTCTTGACTGTCCCCAACCTGTTTAACGGCTTCGAAGGGGTTGACCCCCTCGGTGTCGTCTTGGTACTCGCCAACGCCGCCAGTTATGCGCTCTATATCCTCCTCAGCGGTCGCGTGGTGCGCGGGGTAAAGAACCTCGCCGCTGCCAGCGCGTGGAGCATCACCGGCTCGTTTGTCTACGTCGTCCTGCTCATCGCCTTTCGCGCCGTGCGGGGGGATGCCACCATCATTCCGCCCAACCTCAACGTATGGGCAGGTCTCATCGGCCTCTCCGCCATCAGCACCGTCATCCCTATCTTCGCCTTTTACGCAGGCATGAGTCGGCTTGGCGCGGCGCGTGCCTCGATTATCAGTATGCTCGAACCTGTCCTCACGCTCGTTTGGGCGGTCGTCATCCAGCGCGAGAGTTTACAGGCAGTGCAGATACTCGGCGCGGGTTTCATCCTCGCCAGCGTCGTCCTGCTCCAGCTCCGCCGTGAACCGCCGCCACGCGCCGTACTGGATGATGCGCCCTCGGTGGCAGGGTAGGCGCACATGAATATTTCCCGCACCGAACGCGATGGCATCCTGCTCATACTAGCCTCTGTCACCGCCTATGCCATGCTGCCGGTATTCATCAAGGCGTTGCAGCTTGCGGGTCTCTCACCGCTCGACATCGCCACGTGGCGCTTCGGCCTCGCTGCCCCCTTAGCATGGCTGATCGTGCGCGGTTTCCGGCTGCCCGTTGGCGACAAATCGCTGCCACGCCTCAAACTCGTGGGCATGGGGACGCTCCTCGCGGCTGCCGCTGTTATTACCTTCTATGGTTTCGAGCGCCTGCCAGTCGGCACGTTCGTCGTCTTGTTTTACACCTATCCCGCCATCATCGCTGTACTCTGTGCCTTCATGGGTGAACGTTTACCCCTCGCAGGCTGGGTGGCGCTGGTACTGACCACCATCGGCATCGTCCTCACCGTCCCCGATTTCGGGCAGGGGGTAGGTAACGACAGTATCATCGGTGTCCTTATGGCGATGGTTTGTGCCGTCTTGGTTGCGGTCTATTTCTTATTGAACAGCCGCGTCTTAAAAGAGCATACCGCTTTTGGACATGCTAGCGCGTGGACAACCACAGGCGCGTTATTAGTGTTGTTGTTACTAATTCCGTTTCGCGCTGTCCAGCAGCCCGGTCATTTATTATCCAACATGGGTAACATCGCCATGTCGCTGCCGGTCTTAGCCGCCGCCCGACCCGATGGTGCTGAACTCCTGCTGCGAATGCTGGCGATTGCGGGCTTCAGCACCGTTCTCGCCGGATTCTTGCTCATGGTCGGTATCCAAAAAGTTGGCGCACCCCGCGCATCCATTATCGGTACGGTCGAACCCATTCTAACGCTTATATTCGCACGGTTATTTCTAGGTGAGCAAATGCAAACCGTTCAGCTAGTCGGCGGTGCGTTTATCATCGCCAGTGTGATCGTGCTGCAACTCGGCAGTCGAGTCAAAGTTCCTGCTGTGGAGTAAGGGTAAGGCTGATGAGTACGATTATTGACGCGCGGGTGTCGCCACGTATGAGGCAGTTCCTACTCGCCAATAAAAAAAATCGTCTCCATCCTGACCAACTGCGTGAGGTCGTCTTGGAGCCGTTTGTCTCGCTCCTCGTCTTAATACTCGTGCCAGCCATCATCTTGCTGCGGAGTATGCTGTTCACACTGTTCGTAGGCGGCCTGTGGATGGTTGGGACAGTGGGGATAGTCTATGGCCTGTTTCGCCTATACCAGCGCTGGCTGCGTTATCGCCGCATCAAAATCTTTTATGCGATTTGTCATTCCGGGGCGCAGTTGCCGCCGCGTTGGCAGTTCTGGAAACCCTTTAGCCTCATCACGCAGTCGGGTAGTGTCATGCGCTTCAAGCGCAGCCTAGCCGCCGACAAAAAGCTGCAAATAGATCAATATTACTTGGTTTATTATTACAAAGAGCATAACCATGCTGTGCTTCTCAGTTTTGCCCCGCTTGACCATCCAGAAATTGATCTCTGGAAAGTGTAAATTTTTAAGCGATTAATGATTTTGATGTAAAATATAAACTTAAAGCGTGAAATATATTCTCTATTCAATTTCTAATTTTTAAACAAATTTTAGAAAATAATATCGAATTATAGCGAAGAATGTCTCGCATAGCCTGTAACGGATGCTATTACTTCCTTATGGATAGTTAAGATTATCTTTTGCAATTTCATATACCTTTATGGTATACTAGATATTATCCATGATATGCTACCTTAATAATCTTTGAAATATTTCGTCAATTTTTTGAGCTTAAAGAGGTTTTAAGGGATGGATTTGAAAATTATCGATCAAATATGGTCAAAAGTGTACAAGATTTATTTCAAATAGCATTTCTATGAATTACCAACATTGCAGTTTATGGCATGAGTCAAGATAATAGACGCGCTTAGTTTATCACTTACGCAATTTGGTGCCCTATAAAAATGTAGCATTGCGTTTTTTCGAAGCATTATGAACCTTATACTAAGATGTCCTGATCGTAGTAATACAATGTAGGTAGGAATGAATAGTAGTCTGGTACTGCAACTAAGTGATAACTCTACACAACCGCTCAAAATTCCACTGTCAGATACAGATGGTTATGTGTTAGGTCGTTCCGATAGCCGTAGTAGTTTTATCCCCGATATTGATCTGGCTGAATTTAAAGCATTGGATAAAGGTGTCTCTCGTCGCCACGCAGTATTTGTCCGCTACCAATCAAAATTACACATTTTAGACCTCGGCTCTATTAATGGCTCATTTATTAACGGCAAGCGCTTAAAACCCGATATTCCTTACTTAATAAACTCAGGAGATGAACTAGGTCTAGGTGACTTAGTCTTTTTGTTTTCTCTTGAGTGATTTTATTTTGTGTTTTTTATCGTTTGATAATATAAAGAAAGTAGAAGACTGAGGTACTGATGACAGAGTCCAAAAATCAAATGCGCTTCAATGGCAGTATATGGTGTAATCTGGATATAGCGCTGCGAAATCTCGATCAAGTTTATAGTCAGGTAGTAGAACCGTTAGGACTTACAGTAATAGAATGGTATATCCTTAGATCCCTATATGAGTCAGATGGTCAACACGCATCTGAGTTAGCGCGTGCAGTAGGACGTGCAGCCACTTCGTTCACACCGATATTAGATAAACTTCAAAATAAGGATATGATCGAACGCCGTCCTGATTCGTCAGATCGTCGTGCGGTACGTATTTACCTGACTAAAAAGGGTAACAACCATCGTGAAGAAGTTCTCGAAAGTGCCGAGCAAATTGATGCGCGTATTCGCAAAACCGTATCCAATGGCGACTTCAAGGGCTTTCAGAATGTGATATCCAATTTACAGACGATGGCGACCGACTAAGCGTACACTTCATTGCGCTAAAACATTGAAACGGGTGTACCACAGCGGACGACTATGTCGATCAGTTGTGGTATCACATTGGTTTCATGATTTCGGGGTTATGTGTAGTGAGCGTTTTGAGAGCGGTTGCATAACTTTCTTTAATCGACGCATTGAACAGCATGAAATCCACTCGTTTTATCCCCGCGTAAACTTTTACGAAATCGAATACGCTCTGTAACGCAATCGGTGCTGCTTCCTCTACCGGATAGCCGTATGCGCCTGTGCTAATCGATGGGAATGCAATCGTTTCAATATGGTTTTCGGCTGCCACTTCAAGGCTGCGGCGGTATGCGCTGGCGAGCAGCAGGGGAACGTTAGGATCACGCGCTTGGTAGATTGGCCCAACCGTATGAATGACGTGCTTGGCCTTTAGGAGATAACCGCCCGTAATTTTCGCGTCGCCCGTTTTGCAGCCGTTCAGCGTTCGCGTTTCCGCCAGCAGTTCCGGCCCTGCCGCGCGGTGGATTGCGCCGTCCACACCGCCGCCCCCCAGCAGCGACGAATTAGCGGCGTTCACAATCGCGTCTACAGCCTGAGTGGTAATATCGCCTTCAAGCAGTTCGATAAGCGTGTTTTCGACCTGTACACGGTAAATTGGATTTGAACGCATCACATCGCCTACTAACGGTAAAATGGAAGACCGTGAGTATAAAATAATTTAATATTCATTGCAAAACTCTTAACATTGGCACGGATTAGGCAAATGTCTTAACATTAGTGTCTTAAACGACTCACTTTGGGGGAGACGATGGAACCTTTAACACCACAGCACGTACAAGCCGCACTCGATACTTTTGGCTTCGGCACGAGTATACGCTTCTTTGAAAACTCAACCGCCACGTCGCAGCTCGCCGCCGATCAGATAGGTGTCGAATTAGGGCAAATTGCCAAAAGTATATGCTTCACCATTGAAGATAAACCCATCGTTGTCATCGCCAGTGGTGACCAGCGCGTCGATGACCGTAAAGTGGCCGCCCTGCAAGGAGTTTCGCGCAAGCAAATCAAGTTCGCCACTCCCGAACAGTGTATTGACCTCATTGGCTATGCCCCCGGTGGTGTGCCGCCGCTCGCGCACCGCACCCCTCCACGCGCCGTCTACCTTGATGACTCCCTCAAGCGCTACCAGCAGATCTATCCTGCTGGTGGGGCAAGCAATGCCATCTTCGGCGTAACGCTCGACCAACTCGCCATCATCACCGGCGGCATCTTTGCCGACATCCGCCGCGAGGTGTGAATGGGACTCGAAATGTTATAAATGTTGCAGTTGTTGTTGCAAGTTTCGCATATTTCCGCTGAAATGACAGGCGGGACGCTCCCGTGTGACCGCTGAATCGACATTTTGGTGCGGCGGGTTGCTCGGCTCAATCCGCCGAAATGACACTACTTCGGCGGATGTAAGGGAGTGTGCCACCGCCGTGCAAAATGCCACGCTGCTGCTATCAATGCAACACCTTTTTACCACAATCCCACAAGGGGAGGCTTCGCACAGACACAAAGAACACAGAGGAAAAACGGAGCGCATTTATAGGGTTAGTATAGAACAAAAAGTCTAATGTTGTCAAGTCGTGACGGTTAGAGTTTTCGGTGATGCACCTCTAAAGAGTTGGTAGTTATTGTTTCGAGTGAGAACTCGCTGATAATTTTCTCGCTTATCAACTCTCTAGCAGGGCATGACCGAGTTTTCTAACTTTTGTGGGGCTAAGTGGGTGTGGGCGAGTGGGTGTAGGTTACACGGGTTGCGGTGAGGAGGGAAGCGGTTTGGGTGGCGAGGTTCGATGTAGGCGTGGCGGTCGGTGGGAGGGGTGTGCTGGTGGCGGTGGGCGATGGGTTGGGTGTCCATGTTTGGTAGGGTATGAGGACAGGTGGTGTACCTTGTGCGTCGCAATACGGCTCGACACGGTAATACTCACGTTCTTCACAGGTGAGAGGTATGACTGCGCGATTGGCAAGCGTCCAATGGATTAGGTCGTCGAGGTTATCCACTCCCAAATTCGATCCATCTGGTGAAACTATATCAGGTTGCATATCCCATATAACAAGATTTCCGCGATCAACGATGAAAGTCTGTGTGCTTGGGCCAATGGCTATGATGTTAACTTTAGTGAATATTCTTTGAACAATATCTCCAGTCTCTACATCCCATACAATCAGAACACCGTCTGATGTATTTGCATAGATCTTGCTGCCTTCCACATTAAACATCGCATTCGTTACATCCTCAGCAGAGAAGAAATACTGTATTGATTCACTTGAAGTAATGCTAATCAGCTTCATCAGCCATTGACCGTCCGTGGCTAAAATAGAAGTTCCGTCAGGGCTAAAAACAACAGAACTGGCATTGCGAAACTGGCCGTTGAAGCGCATACGTTCATGCGAAGTTTTTATATCCCAAATAATAATGTCCCCATTTGCAGTTCCAGATGTAAATTTGCTGCCATCTCGGTTGAAGGATATTTTACCAGTTAGGCGATCATTATCTTTGCCGACATAATGATAGATTTCTTTTCCACTTGCCGTATCTCTTTCAGTAAGCCTGTCTTCACTCCAATTAAGCGTTATGATTTCATTTCCATCAGGACTAAAAATGGGCTTGTAAGAATGGTCTGATAATGAATACTCATCAAGAAACCATATTTTTCTCCCGCTTCCAACATCCCATAGAATTAGCTCCTTCCCACTACCTACATAATCACAACTGCTACAGGTATCAGTGCTGCTAGACACAATTTTGCTGCCGTCAGGACTGAAAGCAATTCCATTTATGGGCCATTGATGCCCTTCAAATCTTTGCAGTTCTTGACCAGTGATTGTATCAAACAAATAAATCTGCCGATCAGTTTCATTACTTACGGCAATCTTTTTTTCATCTGGACTATAGACTGCTTTCCAATTGGCAGGAGAAAAACGAAGATCACTTGGATAGTTTGCAATAATCCTTTGGGGACCGGGGCTATAAGCAAGGTCTTTGAGTGTTTGGAATGCTTGTGCAGGTGGGTGGGGAATACGATTAGCTTCAAGGGCGAGTGCTAATGCCTTAGAACGATATCCATCTTTATCAAGCAATTGTGCGCTTGCCGCCCAATAGAGACTCAAGGCTTCGTCGGCGTTACGTTGGGCGGTAGCGAGGCTGTCATCCGGGGAACTGGTGACGGTGTTCGTATCTTGGGCGCGTGAGGGAAAAGCGAAGGATACGCTGGCGGCAAGCGCCATCAGCAGGAGTAAAACCATTGACAAGACAAGTGGTTGGCGGGCAGCACGATTCGGCATGGCGCTTTATATTCGTTTATGGATTATCATTGACCGTTATTGTATGAGGAAGCCTACCCGCCTACAAGCGGTCAGTGATGAAGCGGAGGCCAAACGTGCGGAAGTTGCAAGTCGCAAGTGGGAAGTTACAAGTCAAATGCAATGGTGGTCGGGTGGGGTCTTTCACAACCCCACGCCCGACTGAACACCTTCAGCCAGTTTCGCCAGCACATCCAGCAGTTGAAGCTGCCACGTTTCATCGTCGGTCGAAACCATCACCGCCGTCCGAGTCACCCGCACCCCGTTACCGAGATCGGTCTCCAGCTTCTCGCGGTTGACCTCGGCTAAATACGGCAGCCGAATATTCACGAAATCGTTAATCGTAACCACCGCCGTAGCCCCGGCCCGCTGCGCCATTATCTTCACGTCGATGCCGTACATCAACCCATCGACCGCCGGAGGGAGCGGGCCGAAGCGGTCACGCAGTTCGTCCCGCATCATGTCCACGTCTTCCATGCTGTTCAGGTTGCCCACGCGCCGGTAAATCTGTAACCGCAGCGCCATCTCATCAATCCAGTCGTTCGGCAGGTACGCTGGGAGCGGCAGGTCTATTGTCACATTACTCACGGGCAGCGGTGGCTGTACCTCTTGGTTGATGCTGCTCTTAAGCTGCTGTACCGCGTGTGTCAGCAGTTGTGTATACAGGTGCAGCCCAATCGCCGCTACATGCCCCGTCTGCCGCGTACTGAGGATGTCCCCCGCGCCGCGCAGTTCAAGGTCACGCATCGCGATCTGGTAGCCCGCCCCCAGTTCGGTATACTCCGCCAACGCTTCCAACCGTGTGCGTGCCTCATCATTCAAGCGGTTGTTGCTGGGGTGGAAAAAGTAGGTATAGGCTTGTTGGGCGCTGCGTCCCACCCGCCCGCGTAACTGGTACAACTGTGACATCCCGAACCAATCGGCGCGGTCAACGATGAGCGTGTTCGCGTTGGGAATATCAATACCGTTTTCGATGATCGAGGTCGACAGCAGAACATCGTACTCGCCCCGCCCGAACGCACTCATCACCTTTTCGAGCAGGCGCTCGTCCATCTGCCCGTGACCCTCGACCACCCGCGCTTCCGGCACGATTTGTTCAAGGTTTTCCCGTACCGCATCCATCGTGTTGATGCGGTTATGCACGTAAAACACCTGCCCACCGCGTTCCAACTCGCGCACGACCGCTTGCCGTACCAGTCGGTCATCAAACGGTCCGACATGCGTAATGACCGGCAGCCGTTCTTCGGGCGGCGTTTGAATCATGGTAATGTCTCGCACGCCCGTCAAACTCATATAGAGTGTGCGCGGGATCGGTGTGGCCGTCAGCGTCAGCACATCGACTTCCGTACGCATCTTCTTGAGCGACTCTTTGTGCGTCACCCCGAAGCGCTGTTCCTCATCAATGATGACCAAGCCGAGGTTGTGGAAGGTCACGTCATCCTGTAACAGCCGGTGCGTCCCGATAATGATGTCAATCTCGCCGTTCGTAATCAGGGGCAGGATCGCCCTCTGCTCGTCCTTCGTGCGGAAGCGCGAAATCATCTCGACCTTCACCGGGAAGTTGGTCAGGCGTTGGCTAAAGTTCTCGTAATGCTGCTGGGCAAGCACGGTCGTCGGCACGAGCAGCGCCACCTGCTTGCCACCCAACACCGCTTTGAATGCCGCCCGCAGCGCCACCTCCGTCTTGCCGTAGCCGACCTCACCGCAGATCAAACGATCCATCGGCACGTTACGCTCCATGTCGCCCTTCACCTCACGGATGGCGCGGAGTTGGTCATCCGTTTCGACGTAGGGGAACGACGCTTCGAGTTCATGCTGCCACGGGGTATCCGGCGCGAATGGGAAGCCGGTTGTTGCCATGCGCTTGGCGTACAGTTCGAGCAGTTCTTTCGCCTCGTCCTCGACGGCTTTACGCGCTTGGCTGGTGACTTTCGCCCAGTCAGGTTTACCCAGTTTGCTCAGGCTCGGCGGCCGGTCATCCGGCCCCACGTAGCGCGTCAGTCGATCCGCTTGGTGGATCGGTACGAAGACCACATCCGTACCCGCGTACTCCACCACCAGATATTCGCGTTCATTACCTTCAATCGTCCGGCGGCGCATCCCACCAAAGCGCCCGATACCATAATCCTGATGCACCACAAAATCACCGGCGTTCAGGTCAGCGTAACTCGATTCGGGCAGGCGGCCTTTAGTGACCGTCTTACGCCGTCGGGGTTCCGGTCGGTTCCAGCCGAAGATTTCCGCATCCGTCAGCAGCCGTACATCGACCCCCGGCAAACGCATCTTCCAGCCTTCGCCCAACGCCCCGTCCACCAGCAAGAATGTCCCCGGCATCGGCGGTTCAATGATGTCGCGAACAGTCGGGATAAAACCTTCCTGCTCTCGCCACAGGTCAGCCACCCGTACCGACTGCTGCGAGACAACCACCGCGCAGTCTCCAGTTTTCTGTGAGCTGCGGAGCCGTGCCAGCAGTGGCTTTAACTGCCCGCCAAACCGTTCTTCCGGCGCGAATATGCCTCGGAAGGACGGTAAAGTCTCATCGGCTGGCGCGGGTGTTTCTTCATCGTCGTCCTCTGCATACGACATACTGCCGAAATGAACGGTGATGCGGTTCTCGAACTCTTCCGCCAGTGCGTCCCACGTCAGGTACGGCAGTGGATGGTCGGGGGCGAGTTGGTTCGAGGTGAGGCGTTCGGTGCGGGTTTCAATCGCGCCTTCTTCAATTCCCGCGATGGTATCCCGCAGTTCCGCCCAATCCTCCACCACGATTAGCGCGTCATCCGGTGCATAGTCTAACAAACTAACCGGCTGCGGATAAATATATGGCAGGTAATGTTCGAGGTACGGGAACGCTTCGCCGTTCGCCAGCGGTTCAGCGTCACGAATGGGTGTCGTAATATCCTCTCCCGCCGAGGGGAGAGCCGCGAAAAAGGGTGCAAGGTGCGCGGCTAACGGGGGTGTTTGTTCCGGCAGCACTTCCCGTGCGGGCGGAATCGCCACCAACGCGAGTTTATCTGCCGAACGTTGGCTCGACGGGTCAAAGATGCGAATGCTGTCGATCTCGTCATCAAAGAAGTCGATACGAATCGGTTTATCAGCCGCCAACGGGAAAATATCAACCACGCCGCCGCGCCGGCTGAACGTCCCCGGTTCAACCACGACCGTCACCGGCTCATAACCCAGCTTCAACCAGCGGCCGAGCAGCGTGTCCATCGTGTGCCGCTGCCCCGGCTTCAGGATAATCGTCGCTTTGCGGAATTGGTTCACCGGCATCGTGCGCTGCATGATCGCCCGCGCCGAGGTCACGATGATCGGCTGCACGTTCGCGGGTGGTTGGTCATCGGGCGGGGTGAGGGCTGCCAACGTGGCGATGCGTCCCCGAATCACATTCTCGACCCATGTGGTTCGCTCGTAAAACAAGGGTGTCGGTTCGGCATAGCGGTACACCGGACGGTCGCCCAACCACACCGGCAACTGCTCGGATACGTTGTAAGCGCGGTCGATACGCCCCGTCACATAGATAATCGGCCCGTGCCAATCCTGCGCCAGTGCCGCCAGCAAAAAAGGTCGTGCCGCACGGATGACACCGAGGTCGGGCATACGCCGCTCGGCTTGCAAACGCGCCAGCAAATCCCGATAGACACCACTGCCACGCAAAAGTTCAAGAAGTCCAGTCAGTTGCATAGGTTCAGTTTTGTTCCTGAATACTCAGCCGGAAAACCCGTCAGGCAACGGGCAACCGTCTATTATAAACTTTGTAGCTAAAAAAGGAATGAGAGGGAAGTCTAAACGATGTTTCGGTAGGCTGGTTGTACACGTTCTCCATCACGTAGGCTGTAAACGCGGAAAGTGCAGTCCGGTAGGGATAGTGTCGCACAAGTTCCACTACCATCTGCATAAGTACTGCATACCGAACCCGGATTAACGATGAGCAGCTTGTCCATTTCAATGTGCATCGGTTCGTGTGTATGTCCGAGAATGACGACATCTGTTTTGTAAAATCGAGTGATTTGATCAAAAACTTCACGTCGACTGTAGGAGTAAATATACTCCATATTGCTCCAAGGACTGCCGTGCGCGACTAAAATCCATTTGCCTTTGAACGTAAATGTGAGGCTTTCAGGCAGCAAATCCAAGTAATCCATCGTGGTTTGTGAAACCAGCATCGGGTTATCATGACCAGCATTTTTGATTATCCACTGCTGATTGCGGTAAACCATATAATCGTGATTGCCCATCACACTGGGAATTTGTAGAGTCTGAATATGGGCGACGACCTCATCCCCTTCGTTGCCTTTATCAATCAAATCACCTGCACAAATGACTTGTTCAGCGCCTTGACCCTGCAAAATAGCAAGTGCTCGCTTTAAGGCTTGAAAATCAGCATGAACATCGGAAATGAGGCCAAGAATCATGAAAGGGTGTTTCCAGCACAGATGAGGATTTTCACGCTAATTAGATGCGGTTAACCTGCCGAATCTTTCTACTTTTCGAGCGAGAGGACATACTCGACCAGCGCGTCAACATCCGTCTCTGAAAGCTGGCCTTCGTAGTTCTGGTACATCACACCCGCGATATACCCATCCACCATATATTCGTTGGGGTGCAAAATGGATTGCCGAACATATTCTTCGGCGCTTAAGCCGTCCACGCGCATCCCCGCCACGGCGTTCAACCCCAACAGCGATGGCCCTACACCTGCCGCGCTGCTATCCACCACATGGCAGGTCACGCAAGCCGGTGCGCCGTTCGTCCCGTTTCGGAAAATGATCTCGCCAGCCGATTGAGGTGCGGGGGCGCTGTCAGCAGCCAGTTCGTTCACTTTGGTAGCATCACTCCCCACATAAGCGATGCGGAAAACCGTCGTGGTGTTCCATTCCGTCACATATAAAGCGCCGTCTGGCCCAACGGTGACATCAATCGGGTTGTACACGCCAAACTCGGTGCGGAAACGCGCAAAAGGCTGCCATTTGCCCGTATAGCCACCCTTGCCGTCCGGTTGTAAGCTGACGAACACGACCTGCTGCCCGTTGGTTAAACCCAGCGCTTTAGAAAACCCTGCGCCGGTACCAAACTGCGCGAGGAAAATCCCCTGATATTCCGGTGGATATTGGTCAGCCGAATAATAGGTCAGGCCGCTGCTGGCGGACGAGGTGAAAAGCTCCGTTACCGGCGCGGTATATTGATCATTGCTCCCTGCCGTGCCATACACATACGGGAAGCCGTAATTCTTGCCTGCTTGCACAAAGTTGAGTTCTTCGGGCGGCAGGTAGGGCAGCGTTTCATCCGGTTCGTCGGGGCTGTTATCGGCGGTGAACAACTCGCCAGCCGGTGAGAAGGCGAGGTCGTAAGCATTACGGAAGCCAGTCGCGAACACTTCCATCTCGGTTCCGTCAGGGTTCATGCGTAGGATCGACGCTTCGTTTTCCATTTGCAGTGGCCCGTGATCGGTGGTCGAACCCACGCTAACGTAGAGCTTGTCGTCCGGCCCAAAGGCGATACCGTTGTTCGAATGGAAAGTGTGCTGCCACGTCGGTAACCCTTCGGCAATCGGTTGAAGGGTATCCAGCGTGCCGTCATCATCCTCGTCACTTAAGATGCTGATGCGCCCCGCATCCGAGATGTAGGTTTGACCCTCGCGGTAGGTCATACCGACGGCGTGGTTTAGTTGGTCATCGGGGTCTTCGTAGATCATCGAGGCCGTTTCGGCGTAACCGTCCTCGTCGGTATCGGTCATCTCGACGATATGTCCATCCAGCGAAAGTACCTCAAGCGCACCTCGGTCGTTAAAACTCATCACCGTCGGTTGGCTGATAGGCAGGTGGGCATATAGCTTGGCCTCGAAGCCTTCCGGCACGTCGAGAATATCCATTTTCATTTCGGTCATCGTGAAGTGGCGCTCGGTGGCGATGTCACTGATTTCCTGTGCTTCGCCTCCACCCGCGTCCTTTTTCAGAACCGTGACCGTCCACGCGAAATCCCCCGCTTCTTGGAACAGTAGATATTGGGTGAGGTCGAATGAGGAGTCCTGCGTCCACGCGATGCCGTTGTGCGGGTCATCTTCGCGCCACACACGCACATCAAACACCTCGTCATCTGCTAACGGCCGCGACCAATCCCAACCGAGTTTGACGGCAGCGATATTGTCGAAGCGTGCATTATCGTCGGGCGTTTGTAAAACAGGTGCGACCCGCGCGGCTTGATATTCCTGTTCAGCCACAGCGACCGCGACAAGGGCATTCATATCGGGCGTTGGTTCGGCCTCGGTCGAGCAGGCACTTAAGATGAGAAGGGCTATAAGGAAGCGAAGTTTATGCATGGGTTCAGCAACATAAAAAGATAAATTCACACCGATTAGTGGACTGTCGCAGATAAAGTCTAGAATACTAAGTGGAAGTTATGGAGAACTTGTGGAGATTTACGGGAATTTTGATAAACGAGTTGGCGTGTTTTGCTGAGGGATTAATCTTTCAAAAATTAATACTTTCAGTAGATCGAAGTGATATTTTACCGACTTTTTGTAATTATGCCTTTCTGCTTAAGCAGTTCAGCAGTATTACACAGTCTCCAAGTCGAAGGTTCAAACTCAACTTGAAATGAGTTTGACCGCCAGCCCGATCCACAAGATACCAAACAGCGCGTTCATGTAGGGCATCAGGCGTAAGTAAAAGTGCCGGATGTTGGCCTGTGAAAAGACCAGCGCGACCAGTGAATACCACACTGTAGTGGTTCCGATTAGCCCGACTGTGACCAGCACTTTGTCACCCAACGAGGCCGTTAGGGGTACGAAGCCGGTGAATACCGATACGTAATACAGCATCGACGCTGGATTGGAGAGATGCGTGAGCAAGCCGCGCCGGTAGGCTTGAGCGGGTGTTAAATCGGTCAGTTGGAATGGGTCGGTGAGGTCAGCCTGTGGAGCAGCTTTCGCCTCGCGCTGGCGAAATTCACGGTAGGCGGCTTGGAGCATCTTGAAGCCCGCGTAGGCGAAATACACCGCGCCGAGCAAGCGTATGGCCGCGAACAGGGCGGGTATTCGCGAGATAATACCCGCAACCCCGATTAACCCCGCGATCACATGAATGAGCGAGCCGGTGATGATGCCCCGCGCGACCCAAACACCCGCGCGGCGTGAACGGGTGAGCGCGGTTTGCGTGACGGCTAGGAAGTTCGCGCCGGGCGTGACGACTGCGGTGATGTGAATGAGCGCCAACGATAACCAGATGTCGAGTGTCATCCATGAATCCTTATCACCACATCGAGAAGGAGCGCGTGTTCGTGCGCTCCTGACTGATCATTTGTAGGGTAGAACTAATACATCTTGGTTGCCGGGGTGTACCAGTATTCGGTGCCGTCTTGCTGGCGGTTCAAGAGCGCATCATCGAACAGCTCACGGCGGAGCAGCGCTGGATCACCGAACGTGTGCCACTGGTTGAGCAGGTCGTTGACTTCTTGCTCACTATAGACCTTGCCGGGTTCAAACTTGGTCGTCAGATAATCGAGCGCGAGTAACTGCTTCGAGCGTTTAGACGGCCACCACTTCAGCTTGCCATCAATGTCGA
Organism: Chloroflexota bacterium; assembly: GCA_020161935.1. Lineage (GTDB taxonomy): Bacteria > Chloroflexota > Anaerolineae > Aggregatilineales > Phototrophicaceae > CFX2. Next base: position 41,612 of record JAIUNI010000017.1, on the reverse strand, counting down.
GGTGGTTTTTGAGCGAGTCGAAATCGGGTTCGAGTTCGACCTGCTTACGCTTCTCGGCTGGTGCTTTCTTGGGTACCGGCTTCGGGTCGTCGATATTCCCATTGTGGCGGGTCATCGCCAGTTCGATGCCATCCGTCAGCCACGTTTCGGCGGCATCCGAGGCGCGGTCAACCACCTGCGAGGCTAAAATCGCGTCATCACTTTTGAATACGCCCAGCACGTAATCCTTAGCTTGCATTTTCCCCGGTGGGCGACCGATGCCAAAGCGCAGCCGGTTAATTTCCTGCGTGCCGAGGTGCTGGATAACGCTCTTGATACCATTCTGCCCGCCCGCGCTGCCCGATTGGCGCAGCCGTACCGTGCCTAAGGGAATGTCGAGGTCGTCGGCGATGATCAGGATGTTGGGGACTTCCACTTTGTAGAAATCCGCTAGCGAACGCACGGCCTCACCACTGAGGTTCATATAGGTCTGTGGCTTGGCGAGGATCACCTTTTTACTCTTAATAACCCCGCTGGCAGCCTGCGACTTACGTTCGGTTTTACCGAAGCTCAGGCCATAGCGCCGCGCGAGTTCATCCACGACGCGGAAGCCGACGTTGTGGCGTGTTTCTTCGTAGTCTTTGCCGGGGTTGCCCAGCCCGACGATGAGATACCAATCGGTCATGATGTCTCGTGTTCAAAGTTTTGCGATGCCCAAAGCATAGCAGAGGTCAGCCGGATTCTGTAGGGCGGGCGGTTTCCCTCGGCTTATGATTCCGCCTCTTGCATGTTGATCTTGATGAGCTGGCTGTAGGTGCTGTTGGTGTCGGCGATGATGAGCGCCCCATCTTCGTCGAGTGCCAGCGTGACCGCGTAACCGAGTTCATCCGTACTAAAGGCGTTCGCCCAGTTGGCGCGTGCCTGCCCGACACCATACTGCCCGATCAGGTTTCCGTCCGCATCAAGTTTATAGATGAGGAGGCCGGTATCGCCACTCGCGTTGGCCGAGAAATAAACATTCCCATCGGCATCCACAGCAATACCGCGATACTGGATGAACCCCTGATCCGCCATGAACTCGGGCGCGAATTCATGAGAGACGGCTTTGTCGCCTTCTTCGGTGATCCAGCCGATGCCCACGCCTTGAAAGTAGAGCGTGTTATCCGCATCGAAGGTGAAGTAGGCAACCCCAGTCAGTTTATCCGCGCCGGTGATGATGGAGCGGACGTACTCCCCCTCGGGGGTAAAGACTTGAAAGTGGATGCCATAGCTGGCGTAGGAGGCGTATAAATTCCCGTCGTTATCCAGCTCAATATCGCCGGGACCCATCTCTTGAAAACCGGGAGAGGTATGGAAGGGGACTGTTTTTAGAATATTGCCATCGGGATCGACCAAATAGATACTGCTCCGGTCGTCGGCGATCCATACATTACCGTCACTGAGCGGGATCACATCACTGTAGTGCTGGATGGTGCCGGAAGGATCAACGATGGTGCCAACGGTTTGGCCGGTTTCGGCATCGACAATGAGAATGTTGGAGTAGTTGGCGATATAAATCCTGCCAGCTTTATCGGTTGTGACGCTCATGAACAGATTAGCGCCTTTGGGGCCAGCGGTGTAATCAATCGTGGCATCATTTTTCCAAACCACATCCGCGCTGGTGTACTGCTTAACGTCGGCTTGAGCCTTTACCAGTAAGCTGCTTAGGACAACGATCAATCCAACCAGTAGACCAAAACGGATGCGTTTCATCATGTGCCTCCATCGTTTATGTCACTTTCGACCATTCTAATTTTGAATGAACGAATAGGCGAATCGGTTTATGGAGCACCGAGTTTCTTACGCTGCGCGTCATTATGCTGCCCGTAGGCGTTCAAACCGGCCAGCCACTGCTCACGGATGTCCTCCGGTATCAGTTCGACGTACAAGGGCGTACCCTGTTCCCAATAGTGGGCGGGTACACCATACCAGTGGGTGAGACCCATTTCGGGCGGGTACTGGCGAATGAAGTTCACCAAATGCGCTTCTTCGAGGGTGCGGATGGCAAAGGTCATCACCGCGAAACCCTGCTGGGTCATGCTGATGGGCGCGACGGCGACCAGTTCGCAGCCGGAGTCGGCGGCGGTGGTCATGATGGCATCAAAGTCGGTGTCCGGTCGGATTACCCAACCGCAGGCGAAATGTAAAGGTTCTGTCATGAGATGATCCGTGATGATAGTTGACTTCTGAGTGATATGGTTCGCTATTTTACATCACGGAAGGCGGACGAGTGATGGCGATTGGCCTATCAATACTTCGCAAAATTCCTCCCTAAAGGACTTCCTTCGGTCGCAAATTCGTCAATTTCGGAAGCGGTTTTTGCAGTTTGCAGTGCAGTTTCGGCGGATTGCCCGGCTGGTGATGCCGCAAAACGGGTAATGGGCTGCCGCTGCAATGGTTGCTGCAAAAGAAGTTGTTAAGTAGGTAATCGAAAATCGCAAGAAAAAGATTAACCGCCAAGTCGCCAAGAACGCCAAGATTTTTAGCTCAAGAATTTCGATAAACCACTTGGTTTATAGTCAATAGAAAAAGGCAAAAGCCGTTTTGTGGCGGCGGCGGCGGCGACATAAGCCATTTTGTATTTTATGCCCGCCACAAACGATGGCACACCAAATGATGCTGTTGATGCTGTTGTTGCAGTTGAGAATCGGTTGATTTGTCGCATTTCCATTACGTTTCGATGCTTCACCTTTGGCAAATTGGCGGCAAAGGCAGCAATGGCAAAAGGATGTTTTGTGCCAGATTTGCCAGTCATTCGGAATGAATTTAATCCATTCCATACAACAATACAATTTAATACACGGCGAACGAGTGTTACCCTAATCATTGTAGAACAAGTGTTTGTATGAAGTCAAGCAATTTGGGTTAGAGTTTACAAACTTTAGGTTCACATTCAAAGGGTAATCGAGAAGTCGGAATAGGTTGATCGAATGGGGAATGGATTTAATCCATTCCCTACATCAATACAACGGTTTATTGTAACGGAGGGCGCACAGCCGTGCGTAGGCATTAAGCTATGCTATTTTGACGAGGATATTCAGGTAACGAGTTGACTGTTTGCGCCGCATGAGGCTAAAGCCATCATGCTACCAGCCGGACAAGCGCACTCAAGGCGCTCCAAAATTCGACAGCGAACATCATTATTGAGTGATTTTGTCTCTGAGAATTCCTTAGCTTAATGCCTATGCACAGCCGTGTACCCGCATAACGATATGAATTAGGCCAGTTCGCGCTCGCCTTTGAATTGGGTTTCGTAGAGGTTGGCGTAGAGGCCGCCTTTTGCCAGCAGCGCGGCGTGTGTACCCTGTTCGGCGACCTGACCGCGATCCATCACGAGGATTTGGTCAGCCGCGAGAATGGTGCTGAGGCGATGGGCGATGACAAGGCTGGTACGACCATCCATGACGGTTTTTAGCGCGTCTTGAATGAGGGCTTCGGACTGGCTATCGAGATGGCTGGTGGCTTCGTCCAGCACGAGAATACGCGGGTTTTTAAGGATGACACGGGCGATGGCGAGGCGCTGTTTTTCGCCACCGCTGAGGCGATAACCGCGTTCGCCGACCACCGAGTCGTAACCATCGGGCAAGCCCATGATGAAGTCGTGGATGTTGGCGGCTTTACAGGCGGCTTCAATCTCGGCTTGAGTCGCGTCGACTTTGGCGTAGAGCAGGTTGGTGCGGATGGTATCGTGGAATAGGTGGGTTTCCTGCGTCACCATACCGATTTGACGTGCCAGTGAGTCGAGCGTGACATCGCGCAGGTCGATGCCATCAATCAGGATGCGGCCTTCCGAAGGGTCATACAGGCGCGGAATGAGGTAGGTCATGGTGGTTTTACCCGCGCCGCTGGGGCCGACGAGCGCGACCAACTGACCGGGCTTGATGGTGAAGGACACATGATCGAGCGCGGTTTCGCGAGCCTGGGTGTAAGGTTTCTCAGCTTCAACGTCTAGCTCTGGCTTGGCGGGTTTGCCGTTGGTGGTATCCAGCGACAGAGCGTTTTTGACGTTTTCCATGCGACCGGGGCGGTTGACTTCGGAGAGCAGGTTGTCGGCGTTGGTGTCGTAAGTGAAAGTGACATCCTCAAAGGTGAGTTCGCCGCGCACGTCTTGAAGGACGGTGGCACCCGGCTTCTCGACAACTTCAACCGGCAGGTCGATGACTTCAAAGACGCGCTCGAAGCTGACCATCGAGCGGGCGAAGATCACCGGCGAATTGGTGAGTGATTGCAGCGGGCCGTAGAGCTGACCGAGATAGGCACTGAAGGCGACAATCGTACCGATGCTGAACACGCCATCCAACACCAGATGCCCACCAACCCAGTAGACGACAGCCGTACCGACGACACCGACCATCCCGACGATCACCCAGAATTGGTTGCCGTAAAAGGCTTCTTGCACGCCGATGTCGCGCACTTTACCGGCGCGGTTGGCGAAACGCTCGGTTTCCATTTGCCCGCGCCCGAACAGCTTCACGAGCAGCGTCCCGCCGATGTTGAGGGTTTCGTTCATCATGGCGTTCATCTGGGCGTTGTATTCCATACCCTGCCGCCGGATGCCACGCAGCGAACCGCCGCGCTTACGGGCGATGAAGATGAAGACCGGCAGCACGGCAACGCTCATGACCGTTAAGCGCCAGTCGAGGGTGAGCATAACCCCCAGCACGGCGACGACCTGCACCACATTGACGACCATCGTCACGATGGTATCGCTGATGGCGGACTGCGCGTTGACCACATCGTTATTCAAGCGGCTCATCAACTCGCCGACTTTGGTATTGGTGAAGAAGCGCAGGGACATGCGCTGCATGTGGTTGTAGAGCGCGGTGCGGAGGTCGAAGATGACCCCTTCGCCGATTTGGGCGTTGAGCAGCCGTGAATACATACCCACGAGGCTGACGGCAATCGGGATGAGGACGAGGCCGAGCGCGAGGACGTTCAGGCGTTGGGCATCACCCTGCGGCAGGGCGTTGTCGATCAGGTCACGGAAGATCAAGGGCGTGAGCAACCCCAAGCCGGTTGTGATTAGAATCGTGACCAGCGTGATCGCGATTTTGCCCCAATAGGGACGGGCATAATTGAGGACGCGCTTGACCAGCGGCCATGTGACATTTTGCTTGTCTTTATCAGATTCGCCGCCCCACGCATAAACCCACCAACCTCCACCGTGCATCGTTAACCTCCTGCGAACAACTTCTATTCATGCGGTTAAATTTTACCGAACAGATGGACTAGAGTCTACTGAACCTATGGGCAGGATATTATCGGTCTTATGGGTTTGGTAGGAGGGTGGAGGGTAAGAAAAGTATGTGATAGATGAAGCAACGGACAACAACCGACACGATTAATATTTGTGTTTTCGCCGCCAGAGGCTAAAGCCATCCGGCTCCATTTTCCGGCGGGAAGTACCCTTTGCGGGGGTCAGCTACGCTGACTGAAGTCGGTGAGTACACCGCCCCCAGCAAGGGCACTCTGACCCGCCGGGAAACAGGGCCGGTTAACCACGTTTGCGTTGAAAGATCGTTGTGATACGAGACATTTTGCTTCCCATTTTATCTAACCATGTTTTGTTCTCGTTCGTCTAACTCTATGTTACTCAACACATGCTGTGGATTTACAACGATTGGGTGGGATTACATGGGTGAGGGGGGATTGGGTTCGAGGGTGATCATGGTGGGTGGGGTGTGTTCGCGCTGTTTGAGCCAGCGGATGAGCAGGGGGAGATTATCGACTTCGGGCAGGGGGATGGTGAGCCAAACGCTTTTATCCGGTTGGGCAAACAAGGTGAGTTCACCGCTGCTCACTTTGTAACCGTCGAACTGTGACCATAATAAGTCGCGGCCTTTCTCGTGGAGGCCATCCGTGCCGAGGCGCAGGGTATTTGAGAAGGGGATTTTCTCGCCCTTCGCCATGAGTTCTTGCAGGTAAGGGTCAAGCACGGCATAGATGCGCCGTTCCATCTGTGCGCCGAGTTCTTCAATGCGGACGTAGAGGTTGTCGAGGGTCATGACCTCGCCGCGCAGGGTGGTGAGCGTAAATTGGAAGGTGTTGGTGCGGACGAGGCCACCAAAGTAGGCAAGGCGCTGCCCCTGCTGGCGGACACTGAGGACTTCGTGGTAAAGGAAAAAGACCGGACGCGCCCCTTCACGGTAGCTGAAGCCGTTCTCATAGACGACGATTTCGCGGTTCCAGTAGTGCAATACGCGCCAACCCAGCACCAGCGCGACGGCGGCCATGATGATGACCGTCAGCACCGGCCCCCACCATGCTTCGACGGTGGCAAGCGTCGCGTTCAGGATGACGGCAGCGACACCCGACAGCACCACAGCGGGCGCGAGGAGACGCGCCCGATTGCTGGGGTAGTTGTCGATGACTTTGCCAAATACGGGGTCAGCTTCGAGCATATTTATTCCGGTAGTGCCGCGCTAACAGTAAGGTTATCGAATGCGACTTCCATACCGGCGCGTGCAGCCGTGGCCGCGACCAAACCGACCTGACCCTCGGTGTAGAGATCGTCGGAGGCATCGGCGATGAATTGACCGTTTACGTAGAGCGCAAGGTAGCTGCCCATGCAGACGGCACGGATGCGGTTCTGTGCCTCGCCGGTGTTGATGACGCTGGAGCTGTCCCACTCGACGAGGTAGGTGATCTTACGACCCTGCGAGCGGAGGATGGCGTAACGACCACTGCCCTGTACCAAGAACAGATAGCCGTCACCATTGTTGGTGGTGTTGTCACGGACGGCGTTGGATGTGCTGCCTTCAGCCGTGGTTTCGGCGGTGGCTTCGGCAGTCGCCTCGGTGGTGGCGGCTGCGGTCGGCACAGTAGTCGATTCGCTGGTGGCTTCGGCAGTCGCATCAGATGTCTCGCTGGCTGTGGATTCAGCAGTCGCTTCGGGTACGGAGAGATTGATGTCGACGGTGGCTTCGGCATCCGGGCTGGCGGCGATAATTTCGTCACTGGTGAGGTTGACCGCATCGGTCGCCGAGGCACCCTGTACTATCGTTTGCCCGACGGTACCCCGTGCGCGGCACATGAGGCCGTAGGTGGTATTCACATCGGTGCTGATCTGGGTGGCTTCGACATCCAGCACCACATCGCCCAGCCGTTCGCCCCACTGACCGTAGTACATCACATTATCACCGGCGGTAATGGCGACGTTATACACACCGCTGCTGATTTGCAACCGCGCGACACCTTCCCCATATAAACCCTCTTCAAAGGTCGCGGGGGCCGTGAAGTCGTAAAAGGCTAATTCCGCGCCCCGTGAAAATTGTTTGACCGGCGTGGCAGGGCTGCACGCACCTAACAAGAACACGCCGAATACAATAAGCAAAAGTCCTTTTTTCACGCTGGGTCTCCTGTTCATGGGGTGATGCTTGTCGGCAAGCGCTCGTGATCGTCGTTTGTGTGTGAACTCATACTATATCGTATACTGGCGCTAAAGGTTCGGTGGACTCACCAATTTATCACCTCATGACCGAGTGTAACACACTTTCCAGCCTGCGACTCTTTACATCGGCGGGTCAGCGTTCTCCCGTAAACGGTGCTACAATGCATATGACAGTTTGTTTGCTTAATGGAGGGAATGGTCAAGATGGCGCTGAATGAGGTTTTTCAGGCACAACGTATCTTCCAAAATTCGCTGCTCGCCAAGCCGAACGTCGTGGGCGTTGCCGTTGGTCTGAAAAATAGTGTGGGCGATCCCTCGGTGGTGGTGCTGGTCGAGCGTAAAGTACCGGTCGCGGCGCTTTCGGCCTCGGAAACGGTGCCGAAAGAAGTGGACGGTGTTAAAACAGACGTGGTGGAAGTCGGTTATCTGCGGGCGTATGACAGCCCTCGTGACCGCTATCGACCGGAAATCCCCAGCGGCATCAGCATCGGGCATTACAAAATTACGGCCGGGACACTCGGCACGATTGTCACTGACCGGATGACGGGTGAGAAGCTCATCTTGTCGAATAATCATGTGCTGGCGAACAGCAACGACGCGCTGGTTGGCGACGCGATCTTGCAACCGGGACCAGCCGACGGCGGGCAAAACCCCGGCGATTTGGTGGCGCGGCTCGAACGGTTTATCGCGCTGCGATACGTGGATGATCCCGATACCCCAACCACGCCGACCCCCACCCCGCCCACGAACCCCACGCCGGGGACACCGGGAGGCTGCACGATTGTGAGTTCGGTGGTGACAGTGGTGAACGCCATCGCGGCGCTGGTGGGTTCGCAGCAGCGTGTTACGTCGACAGCGGTTGTTGTACCCACGAGTTCGCAAGCAGCGGCAGTGGACGCGGTGGCGCAAACCCCCTCGAACGAGGTGGACTGTGCGCTGGCGAAACCGGTTGATCCCAGCAAGTTTACGGGGGATATTGTGGGCATAGGGCAGGTTCACGGGACGAAAGCTGCGGCGCTGAATATGGCGGTGCGGAAGTCGGGGCGGACGACCGGCTACACGACCGGCACGATCACACTGTTGAACGCGACCGTAAACGTGGCTTATGGCACACGCACGGCGCGGTTTACGGGGCAGATCATCACCACGCCGATGAGTCAAGGTGGTGACTCCGGCTCGCTGATTGTGGACGCGGCGGAGAACAAAGCGGTGGGGCTGCTGTTCGCGGGGTCGAGCTTATCGACCATTTTCAACCCGATTGATAATGTATTGAATGCGTTGCAGGTGAACCTTTAGTGACGAATTTTGGAAGGGTCGATGACCTTTCCCTACGAACATGGGGAGGTTGATATGGCGCAGGATGAAAAAACGGCGAAAGCCACGTTGATCCAAACCAAGTATACCGAGATGCTGCTCAAAATCCCGCATGTGATGGGGGTGGCAGTCGGTTTGATTAAACGCGGCGGGGTATACACGGGCGAGATTGGCATTGTGGTGATGGTCGACCAGAAGCAGCCCGCCGACACGCTGACCCCGCAGGAGATGATCCCCAGCGAACTTGAAGGGGTGCCGGTGGACGTGCAGGAGATCGGCATCCCAACGGCCTATTAGTCTTTTGAACCACAGCACAGGGGAAAGATGAACGGATTTTCCCCCTGTGCGATCATTTTCCTCGCGTGGATTTACGTTTCCCGCTCATCAAGTTCTCACGCCTCATTTAATCGTTTTTCCATATAATGTCAGGCATTCACTTCCGAAATGGAAGTGGTGTTATTGGCGTTTTGTGGGGAGGGGAATCCTGTTGTGTCGAATACCGTGAGCATGATTATATTTGGGGGAGCGCCGGAGGGTTATCGCTGGCGGAATGTAATTTTAGAAGTGAATGAGTAATACTGGGTCAAGTGGTCAAATTCGAGGATCACTCTGCTATTATCCTGACGGGGGTTCTCATTGCATCAATTAACAAACACTCTGGAGGACAAATGTCGCGTCGTAGTTTGAACATTCTGGGTATCCTTATATTGATGGGTATCACTGCCGCTGTTAGCGTTTTCGCCTATATTTATATGGTGGGTGGTGATGGTAGAGCGACCGCAACTTTGAGCGCACCAACGATTGATCCTTCTACGCCGACACCAAACGTGCTGGAGACACAGGTTGCCGACTTACAGGCGACGAACGCGGCACTCAGTACGGTAGTAGCTGGTTCGGGCAGCGTGGAAGCTACAAACGAGGCGACGACTGATGCCCCGGAAGCGACAGTCGAAGCCACAAGCGAGGCTACGGCTGAGTCACAGGCGGCAACCGAAGAAGCAACTGCCGAAGCTGCGGTGGCTGTGGCTGCGAGTGGCGGAACACTCTACCGCATCGAGACGACTGGTTCGCAGGTGAGCTTTACGCTGACGGAAGACCTGCGTGGTCAGCCGACGACTGTGGTGGGGACGACCGACCAAGTGGCGGGCGATATTCTGGTGGACTTCACGACACCCGCCAATTCAAAACTCGGTGTCATCCGTATCAACGCGCGTACCTTGTCCACCGATCAAGAATTCCGTAACCGCGCTATCCGCAGCGAAATCTTGGAATCGGCTTCGGAAGACTATCAGTTCATCGAGTTTACCCCGACTTCGATCACGGGTTTGCCGGATACAGTAGTGGTGGGTTCGACCATCAACTTCCAAGTGGTGGGTGATTTGAAGATCCGTGACATCACCCAGACGGTGACATTTGACGTATCGGTGACGGCGGGCGAGGATAAGCTGGAAGGCACGGCGACCACAGGTGTGACCCGCGCACAATATAACCTGCAAATCCCCAACGCCCCCGGTGTGGCGAACGTCAGCGACGATGTGACACTGGACATTAAGTTCGTGGCCTCGCCCGTTCCGGCGTAGTCTCGAACTTCATCCGATGGTTAAAAGGCTTGTGCTGAACCGTACAAGCCTTTTTTATTGCCGCTTTGTGGGCATTCACTATAATTAGCGGTAGTTTCGTATTATCAACCGGAGCGGATGTGCCGCGCATCTTCATCTCTTACCGCCGTTCAGATAGTGCTGCCGTCAGCGGGCGCATTTATGACCGCTTGTGTTTGGCGTTCGGTGAACAGGCGGTGTTCAAGGATGTGGATGCCATCCCACCGGGGGCGAATTATCCGGTGATGCTAAATGAGGCGGTCGCCCGCTGTGATGTGCTGCTGGTGGTGATCGGGCAGCATTGGTTGGACGCGCGTGAGGGTGATGGTCAGCGGCGGCTGGATAATGCGGCGGACTTCGTGCGGATCGAAGTCGAGGCGGGGTTAAGCCGCGAGAGCATCCTAGTCATTCCGGTGCTGGTCGAGGAGGGGGGGATGCCACCCGCCGCCGAGCTGCCGGAGGCGATTCGCCCCTTGTATTACCGGAACGCCGCGAGCGTCCGCAACGACCCGGATTTCAACCGCGATATGGGACGGCTGATTACCACGATCCGCGATTATTACCCACAACCGGACGGTGAGCTGGCGGCGCTGGCACAGCCGACCCCTCCACCTACCGCACCGGTTAGCAAGCCGAAGTTTGTGCTGCCGTGGATGGGCATCCTCATCGGTGTGTTGATTGTCATCAGCGTGTTGGCGACGCTGCGGCTGATCCAACGCACGACTGAGCGGATTGGCGAGGGGAACGCCACGGCGACGGCGGTGGTGCTGACGCAAAGCGCACCATTGGCGACGGCGACCTCTGCACCGTGATTATTTGACCTTGAGCACAAACACACCCCAACCGAGATAGCGGCGACCATATTGTAAGTAATCCCGTTGGGCGGCAGCAATCCATTGGCGTAATTGTTCAGCCTCGGTGTCATTAGCGTTACGCTCCAGCCATTGGTCAACCGCCAGCCACTGGGCAGCGGCGTAGCGATCCCACGTGTGACCATCTGCTAGCACCATTTCGACCAGCTTCATACCCGCCGTTTCAACACGGTCGAGCGTTCCGATAAGGCTGGTAAAATCGTCTTTGCCGATACCAGACGACGCATAGGCTTCTTCGGGAGGGGTTTCCGTCCAATAGGGTTCGCCGATGAGCATGAAGCCACCCGGTTTAAGGGCCGGGCGCATCAGGTTGATCGTACCCGCGATGCCGCTGCCAATCCATGTCGCGCCAATGCAGCTTACCACGTCGAACTGCTCGTCCTGAGCGACATAACGGCCTGCGTCGGCTTCAACAAAGGTTAGCTTGTGGGTGACATTCAGTTCCGACGCACGCCGGCGAGCTGCCGCGAGGAACACCGGACTGATGTCCACGCCGACCCCTTTAATGCCCCAGCGGTGCGACCACTGGCAGAGCATTTCGCCTTTGCCACAGGCGAGGTCAAGCTGGCGCATTTCAGGCTTGAGCTGGCAGATTTCACCGAGCAGCATGAGTTCGCGTTCAGTGAATGGGTTGAGGATGTGATGACTGGACTCAGCGATTTCATGAAAGCGGAGTGACATGGTGGGGCGCTCCTTTCAAAACCATTTAGCTCATGAAATAAAAAGGCGACCTGATTAAAGCCGCCTTTATTTTGAGTTTTCTTAGAAGCCGCTCAGGTGACTCAAGTCGGCGCGGCCACGCTGCATGGCGCTGACGGCTTGCAGCAGCCCTAAGCGATTCTTTCGCACGGCCTCATCCTCGACGTTGACCATCACCTTATTGAAGAAGTCGGTGATGGCGGGGAGCATGGGTTCGAAGGCGCTGAGGAACGCATCGACGTTTTCTTCCGGTTGGAGGCGTGACCATGCATCGGAGTAGACCGAGTAGAGGTGCTTTTCTTCGCCTTCCGCCAGCAGGTCGGTGTTGATCCCGTAGCGTCCGGTTTCGCCGCGGGTGATGCGGACGCAGCGGGCGAACCCATCCAGCAACTGTTCCCAATTGCCGCGCTTGACCCACGCACTCAACTGCTCGATACCCTTGAGGGCGCGGTAGGGGTTGGCGCTTTGTTCCGCGAGTACGGCGGTGATGACATCGCGCGGCCAATCTTGCTCCTCGACCCATGCGCGGAGGCGACCGGTGATGAATTCCAACATTTCGGCTTTGTTGGCATCCGTTACCTTGACCGGCTGAATTTTCGCAACCAGATCAATGGCGGCTTTCAGGTCAACATCCAGTTCCTTGGCGACCAAAATTTGGATGATGCCGAGGGCGGCACGGCGCAGGGCATACGGGTCACTGGTGGACTTGGGCGCGAGGCCGACCGCGAACAACCCGACGAGGCTGTCCAACCGGTCTGCCAGTGCGACGATGGTACCGGCTTCGCTGGCAGGGAGTTCACCGCTGGCGCTGCGGGGCATCCAGTGTTCGTAAATGGCGGTCGCAACTTCCTCACTCTGCCCACTCAGGCGGGCGTATTCACGCCCCATCGTCCCTTGCAGGTCGGTCATTTCGACGACCATTTGGGTGGCGAGGTCAGCCTTCGCCAGATGGGCGGCGTGCTGCGCGGTTTCAATATTCGCGCCCTTCGCGCCGATCAACTTACCCAGCGGCGCGACGAGTTGAACGATGCGTTCATTCTTATCGCGCATCGAGCCGAGCTTTTCTTGAAAGGTGAGGGTCGATAGGCGCGGGAGGAAATCCGCCAGCTTCTTCTTGTTATCCTGCGAGAAGAAAAAGGACGCATCGGAGAAGCGGGCTTTTAAGACCTGCTCGTTCCCGTGGGCGACCTTGTCGATGTGTTCGCCATCGCCGTTGCGGACGGTGACGAAGTAGGGCAGCAGCTTGCCGTTCTTGTCCTCAATCGGGAAGTAGCGCTGTTTCTTCGCCATGACCATCACCAGTACTTCGCGCGGGAGTTCGAGGTATTTTTCTTCGAACGTGCCGAGCAGGGCGGTGGGGGCTTCGATCAAGTTAGTGACTTCATCCAGCAGCGAGGCGTTTTCGGGGATGGTTCCCTTAACCCCCGCCGCGATTTTGTTGATTTGCTCAATGACGGTTTCGCGGCGCTGCTCGTGATTGAGGATAACCCCCTGATTCTTGAGCGTGTCGAGATAATTTTGGATACCGCTGACGGCGAAGGCGGGCGAGCCGTAAGGACGGATGCCGTGGGTGGTGTTCCCGCTGGCGATACCGGCGTACTCGAAGGGGATGACCGCATCACCGAACAGGGCGGTAATCCAGCGGATAGGGCGCGAGAAGGCGATGCGGGTGCTGTTCCAGCGCATGGTCTTGGCAAATTTGATGCTGGCGATGAGCTTAGGCAGTTCTTCTGCCAACACTTCAACAGCGGGGCGACCGACCGACTTGACGTGGGCGGTGACGTACTGACCGCCGTCGATGTCCTCGACCTTGAGGTCTTCGACGCGCACGCCTTTCCCACGGGCGAAGCCTTCAGCGGCTTTGGTGGGTTTGCCGTCAGCATCGAAGGCGCGGTTGGCAGCAGGGCCGCGCTCAACCCGTTGTTCGTCCGGCTGGCGGGCGGGAACCTGCCACGCGGCTAAGACCAAACGGCGGGGGGTGCTGTAGACCATGACCCCCTGCGGTAAGTTGAGGCGCAGGCGTTCGAACAGGCCGGAAGCCAAGTCCTCCAACTGTTCCTGTGCCGCGTCCACATCATCGGCGGGGAGTTCTTCGACCCCGATTTCGAGCAGGAAGTCGGCAGGTTTGGCTTCGGTCGAAGCTGGAAGGGCGCTGGCGATTTGTAGGGCGGGCGCATCCCAACCTTTGCTGGTTTTCAGGAAGGGATAGCCCAACGTCTCGCGCTGGAGGGCAAACGCCTTCGCCACGTTGCGGGTCATATTCCGCATCCGGTGGAAGAAGTAGGCGCGTTCGGTCACACCGATTGCGCCGCGCGTATCGAGCACGTTGAATAGGTGGCTGCACTTGAGCACGTAGTCATACGCGGGGAGGATGGCTCCGGCTTCTAAGGCGCGTTTATTTTCGCTCTCGTAGTTGTCGTAAACCTCTTTCAAGGCTTCGACATCGGCGATTTCGAAGTAGTACTTGCAGTGTTCGATTTCACTCTGGAGGAACACATCGCCGTAGGTGAGACCGGGCAGCCAATCAATATCCCACGCCGCGTTCTTGTCTTGCAGCGCGAGGACGATACGCTCCAAGCCGTAGGTGATTTCGACGCTGACGGGTTCAAGCTCGATACCACCGGCCTGCTGGAAGTAGGTGAACTGCGTGATCTCTTGACCATCGAGCCAGACTTCCCAACCAAGACCCCATGCACCGAGAGCAGGGCTTTCCCAGTTGTCCTCGACAAAGCGGATGTCGTGTTCACGCTGGCTGATGCCGAGCGCTTCCAACGATTGCAGGTAGAGTTCCTGCGGGTTGCCGGGGTCGGGCTTGAGGATGACCTGATATTGGAAGTAATACTGCATCCGGTTCGGGTTTTCGCCGTAACGACCGTCATCGGGGCGGACGCTGGGTTCGACGTAGGCGGTGCGCCACGGTTCGGGACCCAACACGCGCAGTAACGTGGCAGGGTTGCCCGTACCCGCGCCGACCTGAACATTATAGGGATTCCAGATCAAGCAGCCTTGATCCGCCCAAAAATTATGGAGTTTGAGGATCACTTGTTGAAAGTTCAGCGGTTTCGCCATGTTTATGCCTTCAGTTCGGTTCAGATCACGGCTGCTTATTATAAAGAGCGGCTTTCAAGTTAGCGAGGGGCGGGCTAAATATTACAAAAGTAAAAATCGTGTTACAAGGTTGTTACAGAACTTAACCTTAATGGAGTGTTGTTGAACTTGGTCATATTATCAAGCTATACGTCCATGAAGGCAACTAAGTTTCACAATAATCGTTTTCTGTAAAATCTTTGAGGAATTTACTTTATGAGCGCCACCTCCACTCAACGCCCCAGCTACTACGCCCGCATTATTTGCGACTATATGAAGAACCAACCGAACTATTATGCGCCGAATTTGGATGACGTTCGGGACGCGCTGGGGTTAACCGATGACGAATTTACGATGGGTGTGGATTGGTGCATCGCCCGCCGGATTATTAAGCTGGAAAGCAAGGCAAAGGCCGAGTCGATGATCGACAGCAAGGTTGAAGCCGAAGCCTTGAAGGATGATAGCAACCGCCTGAGTTCAATGCTGCGTGCGCCAGTCCTAGCGGAAGCCTCGTAAGATCCTCACCCGCAAAACGGTTTATCATCTCGCAGATTTGCAACAGCCTCGTGTCAGCGGCTTGTTGAGGGCGTATACGGGAGGGTTCACAAGCCCTCCTCTATACTGAAAACGCCCGACCTGAACCCCAACTACTCCAACTTCATATGATGCGAAAATTGCACAAGTTGCAAAATGATCCGCCGAATTGTCTGGCGGCTCGCTCCCTCACGTCCGCTGAAGTGACATTTTGTGGCGGCGGGAACTTCGGCTGTATCCGCTGAAATGACACCTTTGCGGCGGATTGCTCGCGTACCGCCACCGCCGACATGGGTTCGGCGGATGCGAAGGAGACTGCCGCCGAACATGCAAAAGAGAAGACATTTAACGCAAAGACGCAAAGACGCAAAGACGCAAAGGCACAAAGAACGCAGAGAAATACAAAAGCAGTTGAACCGCCAAGTCGCCAAGTACGCCAAGATAATGCAGAGATAAGATTTGCAGTCTGATTATAGAACAAAAGGGCTAATTGAGTCAATTTCGTAAATTTTGTGCAAATTAGGGATGAAATGAGGGAGACACGAATGGTCGGCAAGCGGTACTGGAAGTTGCAACAATCCCTATCCTCGCCTAGTGTTGTCCCAGAGCTTGCTCACTTGTTCGCCATTGCCATTTTTCGCGCCTTTCGTGACCTACTCTTTTTCGCTCACATGGCTCTTTATTTGCACAAAATTTAGGAAGCGATTTTGGTTAGAAAACGCAAACTTTAATGTCTATTTTTGAGGGAAAAACCCCGCGATACGCGGTTATCGAGAAGCAAAAGGAATGGCCTGAGACTATTCCCTATAAGCATATGCTAGAAGCCGTTTGAAAAGTAGATTTGGGGTTCATCGGACGCGATGTATCACCTCTCTACAAGAAAGTTGCATCCCAAGTGCGCGTTTTTGTAGGGACAGCAAAAATTGCTGTCCGGTATTTCAGAACTTCTCAAATGGCTTCTTACCCACTAACTCCCTGCCCTGTCGCCCTCAGCGATAGGCGTGTTTGTTAGTCGGTAATCGTTGGGGGTGGCGTTGGATAGGGGTTGGGCGGTTCCGTCACCGGGCCGGGAGGCGCGGGTGGTGGAAAGGGATTCGGCGGTTGTGGGATTTCCGGCGGGAGCGGATCCGGTGGCTGCGGTGGTATCGGGTTGGGCGGTGGATCTGGCATCGGGCCGGGTGGCTGCGGGGGTAATGGCCCCGGTGGCGGATCGGGCATAGGTGGGGGCGGCTCCGGTGGCATCGGCCCCGGCACAGGCGGGTCGATACCCGGCTGCTCCGGCGGAACGGGACGGTCAGGCGGGAATGGTGTGCTGATCTCGTTGTTGAATGTCATCGGAATTACCTCCTGATTTCAGCATACAAAATCTGCACACCTAATCCTTAGCCCAAGTGGATAGTTCCTTTACGGGAAACCGTGCTTATCCACAAATACTCATCTCACCTACTCAACTTCTAAAAATGTTTGTGCTATATGTCATGGTTGGGCGATTAGCGCACGCGACAACAGCGTCAATCCGCCCGATTACAGACAAGCTGTTATACAATGCTCGATAAGTAGGATTTTGTGTGGTCAACCCGCGCAGCAAAGGTTAGTGCATATGAAAACGATCATGATTGTGGACGACAAAGCGAGCGCCCAACGCCTGCTGGCGGATTACCTGACGGCGAACGGCTTCCGCACGGTGGTAGCGAACAACGGGCGCGAGGCGCTGTTCGTGGCGCGGCACGAAAAGCCGGACTTGGTGCTGCTGGATATTATGATGCCGGAGATGGATGGCTACGAGTTCATGCGGCACTTCCGCAAGGAGCGCAACACGCCGGTGATTATGCTGACCGCCAAGATGGAAGAAGTGGATAAAGTAGTGGGGTTGGAACTCGGCGCGGATGATTATGTGACCAAGCCGTTCGGCATGGCGGAACTGGTGGCGCGGGTACGGGCGGTACTGCGGCGGGTGTACGACGAAGCCCCAGCGCCGGATGTGCTGCGGGCGGGCGCGGTGGTGCTGGATAAGAAAACGCACATGGTACAGGTGGAGGGGCGCAGGATCGAACTCACACCTTCGGAATTTGACCTGCTGGCAATCCTGATGGTCGAGCCGGGGCAAGTGTTTTCGCGCGGGGATTTGCTGGACAAGCTCAAGGGTAACGCCTTTGAGAATGTCGAGCGCACGGTGGATGTTCACATCCGCAACCTACGGGCCAAGATTGAACCGGACGCGGCAAACCCACGTTATGTGCTGACCGTTTTTGGGGTGGGTTACCGTTTTAACCCGGAACTCGACGAAACATCATGATGATCCGTTCGCTTACCTTTAAATGGATCGCTATTCTGCTGATTACCAGCCTCGTCGGGGTGGTGCTGGTGGGGTTATTCGCCTACCGCACGGCAGTCAGCGGGTATGACCGGCTGCGGGTGGAGCAAGCCCAAACCACCTTCGTGAGCGAGGCGGCGGATTACTATCAAGCGAATAATAGCTGGGCGGGCATCGAAACGTGGCTGAAGGAGCAAGAGCCTAAACCCGGTCAACGTTTCTCGATGCCGCAGCTTTTCGCGCTGGCGAACGCGGACGGCACCATCATCGCCGGATATGGCCCATTCCACATAAACGACCGCCTCAACGAGGAACAAATTCAGGACAGCATCCCGATCATGGTGGGCGAGCAGGTCGTGGGTCGGGCGTTGCTGGCAACCCCGCCGCCGAACCTTGACCCGCGCGAGGAACGCTACATCAACAGCACCAACCAAGCGCTGCTTATTGGCGCAATCGGGGCGATTTCGCTGGCGCTGCTGATCGGCATCCTGCTTTCGCGGCAGTTCTTGCGCCCGTTGAATGAACTGACGAGCGCCATCCACGCCATGAAGCAGGGTCACTTGAACCAGCAGGTGCAGGTGCGGACGCGGGACGAACTCGGCGACCTCGTGCAAACCTTTAACCAGATGAGCGCCGAAATCCACCGCGTCAACCAGCAGCGGCAGCAGATGACCGCCGACATCGCCCACGAACTCCGTACACCGTTGATGGTACTCAGCGGGTATATTGAGGCCCTGCGGGACGGCACACTGCCCGCGACAGCAGAACGTTTTGACGCGATGAACCAAGAGGCAGCGCAGCTCAAGCGGCTGGTGGAGGATTTACGGACGCTCTCACTGGCAGACGCGGGTAAGCTGAAATTGGCCTATCAAACCGTGAAACCCGCCGAACTACTGGCACAGGTCAAGCAGTCGTTCGAGCCGCTTGCACAGGAGCAACAGGTGGCACTCAAGCTGGATGTGGAGCAGGAACTGCCGACGGTGCAGATCGACCCTGAACGGATGGTGCAGGTGCTGGCGAACATCGTGAGCAACGCCCTGCGCTACACCCCGAACGGCGGCACGGTGACGCTGGAAGCGCGGTACAGCCACGATGCAATTGAGCTGGCAGTGAGCGACACGGGCAAAGGTATCCCGGCGGAGAAGCTGCCGAACATCTTTGAGCGTTTCTACCGCGTCGAGGAGTCCCGGTATCAGAGTGAGGGCGAGTCGGGGCTGGGGTTAGCTATCGCGAAGTCGATTGTGGAGGCGCATCATGGGACAATCGCGGCGAAGAGCGATGTCGGGCGAGGCACATCGGTGATTATCCGGTTGAAGCCAAGCACGATTTAATTGAACCGCAGAGACGCAGAGAACACAGAGAAGACGAAACAAAACGCAAAGGTGCAAAGAGGCAAAGGCGCAACGGGAAAGACATACGAATCGCCAAGAGCGCCAAGATAAACAGAGAATACCAAGGGAATGCAGAGAAGATTTAACCGCCAAGTCGCCAAGAACGCCAAGGAAATGCAAAGAGGTTGAACCGCAGAGGAAAGTTGAAATAAAAAAGCCACCGCACGGGGTACGGTGGCTTTGATGTGGGCGAAAGATTAGCTGGTGATGGCGCTGGCATCTACGGCGTTGGCGACGAAGTCCAGTTGCAGCAGCACGGTCTCTTCTACGCTGGCGACGAACGGCACGTCGGGGATGGTCAGGTTGAAGTCGGTGAGCGCGACGGTGAACTCGGCATGACCCACCAACTGATCGGCGGAGGTCAACGAGGCGGTCACATCGAAGGTCACGGATTGAGTGACACCTGCAATCGTCAGGTCGCCCGTCACCTGTAAGGCGAGTTCATCACCTACGGCGGCGGTATCCGGCAGGGCGCTGATGCTGGTCGGCTGGAAGATGATGTACTCATTCGCATCCGACTCGGATTGCAGCACGAAGCGGGCAACCGCGTTATCACGGCGATCTTCATCAGTAGCGAAGGTACGGGCATTAATACGAATTTCGCCAATTTCCGACTGTGACAGATCACTGGTATTCACGAGAATATCCCCGGCGACTTCGGTGGTCGTACCCACGACGGTTGTATCCACGCCGTTTAGCACTTCCTCGATGGTATACGATACGGTGGACTCGTCCTGCGAGATGCGGTACACGGTCTGGTTGGTACTGACATCACTGGTGAGTTCTTGGGCGCTGGCCTGCACACTTTCGGTCGGTGCGGCTACACCGCGCGTCAGGTAGAGGAAGGCGCTGATGCTGACGATGGCGACGAGTGCTGCGATGACGATGCCGAACTTTAGATTGCGGTACATAGTTGTTTGCCTCATTTCGTTCAATTAGTCACGATGCCAACCAATTTAGCAAGCAGATATTCAGAACCTGTTTAGAAGCTGTGCAATTTTTAATGGCTTCAAAAATGGCATTTTCCCCGTAAACAAACTTCCCGATAAGACAACATCTTCTGAACAACTTCTGAACAGATCGGGTTTAGGCTTAAACCGAAATGAAATGTTCAGAGGTAAACGATGGCGACACAAATCCAAACCATGCCCGCGCCGCTGATGATCCCCGATGAGTCATCGGGCGGGTTCATCAGCCAGTTCGGTAAGTTGTTTCTGCAACCGGCAGCCTTCTTTAAGCACATGCCAAGCGGTCGTCAATGGCTGGTGGCGGCCATCCTTGTGATGGTGATCGCGGGTTTCACGGCGACCACTCAAACACAATCGGCTGCCAGCAGTACCGCTAACACAGGCAGCACGAACGCGGTGGCGAGTACAGGCAGCACAACCAGCAGCTTTGACCTCAGTATGTTGGATGCAACCGCGACAACGACTACGGAAAGCACCACCGCAGCAGCCACCACTACCAGTTCGAGCAGCAGCACGGACAGCGACACGACACTCATGAACGCACTGATCGCCGCGACCGGTGTGCTGGTGATGTGGGGCGGGCAAACGGTGTTCCTGTCGCTGGTGAGCATGTTTAAGGGATACACGCCGCAAATCGGTCGCAGCTTCCAGATCGCAGTATGGGCAAGTTTGCCGCTGGCGTTGATGTTGGGGCTGCGCTACGCCCATTACGCCAACGGGGGCAGCGGCGGGTCGCTGGGCCTCTCGATGCTGCTGGATAATTGGAGCGGTTACGATACGCTGCCGGATCTGGCACAGCGCATCCTCGCCGTGTTCACCAGCAACCTCACCCTCTTCTGGCTGTGGAATTTGGCACTTCTGTATTTAGGCGCACGTTACGCCTTGAAAGGCCGCTTTGTGGCGGTGGCGCTGGTGATGGCGCTGTGGATTACCGCCGCGACGGTCATTCCGGCGCTGGTGAGTGACCCCGTGACGACCTCCGCGCCGCTCCAGAGCAGCACGACCACCCAAACACAGCAGACGACCAGCGGCAGTGGACGCACCAACAGCAGTTCATCCACAACGACCACCACCCAAACCGACACAGGAGGGTTTGTACCCGGCGGCGGCGGCGGTGAACCCCCATCAGGCGGCTTCCCCGGTGGCGGCGCACCTCCGGGTGGGTAGAGACCCTCACCCCCAGCCCCACGACGGTACGTTCGCAGGCTCACTCCACCGTCAGCCCTCAGGGCGAGAGGAGCCATGCGGGAGGGTCTGAGACCCTCACCTACAGGAAATGATACGGATAAGCGCGGGGAAAGCACCCGCGAGGAAATGAGAAACGAACATGGAACAACCAATGATTAGCGCCAAGAATCTGGTGAAGCGTTTCAACACCGACCAAGAAATCCTGACTATTCTTAAGTCGGTCAGCCTGAGCATCCCAATGGGGCAGTTCGTGGGCATCATGGGGCCAAGCGGCTCCGGCAAAAGCACCCTGCTCTACCTGCTGGGCGGCCTCGACCGACCGACAGCGGGCAGCATCAACGTAGCGGGGAACGCGGTCAGCAACCTGAGCAGCGATGCACTGGCCGCCTTCCGCAGCAAAACAGTCGGTTTCGTGTTTCAGGCGTTTCACCTGATCCCAACACTTACGGCACTGGAAAATGTCGCCTTGCCGGGGATTTTCCGGGGTGTGCCGCGCAGCCAGCGCAACACACGGGCGATGCAGATCCTCACCGCTGTCGGCCTCGCGAACCGCGCCAACCACCGCCCATCACAGCTTTCCGGCGGGCAGCAGCAGCGCGTCGCCATCGCCCGCGCCTTATTCAACGAGCCGCCGATTCTGATGTGCGACGAGCCGACCGGTGCGCTGGATAGCAAAACCGGACAGAACGTCCTGCGGCTGCTGCGTAACCTGTGCGACCAGCAGCAGAAAACGGTCGTGGTGGTAACGCACGATCCCGGTATCGCCACCTACGCTGACCGGATGGTGCATTTCAAAGACGGCAACATCGCCGAAGATTACATGACGTATGAAGGAAAGGAGCCACAAAGCCATGTGGCGTAAACTGACTCTCAAACACTTGCTGGCATTTGTTACTGTGCTGCTCATCAGCGCGGTTGTGGTGAGCAGTATTTCAGCACAGGATGCCGAAGTGCCAACCGAAACACCAACCGTTGTCCCGACGATTGAACCGACAGCAACCGCCGTACCGACTGAAATCCCGACGCAGGTGCCGACTGCCACACCGACGGTCGTACCCACGGTTGCGCCAACCGAGGAAGTTGTCGCTCCGCAAGCGGTTGTACCGACTGCGACGCAAGTTGTTTCGGCGGCGGCTGTGCTGACCGTCAGCCGCAGCGAACCCGCCGCGATTACCGCCGGACAGAGCGCGACGCTTTCCGTCATTGGCGCGAACTTTACCGCCAGCACAACGGTGCGGTTAGTCGGTTACGGCTTCTTGAACGCGACGCTTGTGAACAGCGGGGCGATCACCGCCAGCCTGCCGAGCGCGTTACCGGCTGGTGTGTACAGCATTGAAGTCAGCGACCCGACCAATGGCACGGTGACCGCACCGACCACGCTCACAGTAAACGCGGCGGCAGTGGTAGCAACAGCCGTTCCCACCTCAACCCCGTTACCCGGTGAGCCGACGCTGGTGGTGAGCAATTTCAGCGCCAGCCCCGCCGCGATCTACCCCGGTGGCACGACCCAACTGACGTTCGCGGTGGTCAACGTCGGCAGCCGCACGGCGCAGGGGGTTGTGGTGTCGTTGGGCGACACAGCCTTCACCCCCGCCAACGGGCAAGCCAGCATCACCCTGCCCGACCTCGACCCCGGCGCGGCATACGCCATTACGCTGGCGGCAATGGCTCCGAGTGATGCAGCCGAAGGGCCACAGAGCATCGGCCTCGTGCTGACCTCGCGCGATTTCAGCGGGCAGACCTACACCAACAACGCGACCGTGAGTGTGGTTGTCGCCGCCGAAACTAAGGGCGAGTCGCAGGTGGTTCTCGACAGCTACCAAGTGAATCCCTCATCAGCAGCGGCGGGTGACACCGTGACCGTGCAAGCGCTGTTCAAGAACACCGGCACCGAAACGGCTGACCAAGTGCTGGTGCAGTTGGACTCATCCAACGGTGTGTTGATCGCCGGTGCGAACGGTAACGCCTTCTCGATTGGCAGTATCGCCGCTGGTGGGGTCGCGCCGCTCACAATGTCGCTGGTGGTCGCCAGTGATGCCCAAGCGGGCGCACAGGCGCAGTCATTTAACATCACCTATTTGCAGGATGGCGAGAGTAAACAGACGACCAGCAGTATCTCGCTGCAAGTGGACAGCGTGGTTGATCCCTCGCCGCTTCTGCTGCTGCAATCGTACAGCACCGGACAGGACGACCCGCTGAACCCCGACCAACAGTTCACCTTTGAAATGACGCTGCAAAACGCGGGTGCGGTTGACCTTTCTAACCTGCTCGTTACATTTGGCACGGTTTCGTCCTCGTCATCCTCATCGAGTTCGTCGAGCAGCAGCGCCACCGAAACGGCGACCAGTTCGACCACCACGACCAGCAGTGACTCGTTCGCCATCTACGGCAGCGGTGGCACAATGCTGATCGGTGGACTAACAGCAGGTGATACGGCTTCGCTGACACAGGACTTCATCGTCGCCAGCGGCCTGAGCAGCGGTATTCACAGTTTACCGATCACCCTGCAATATCAAACCCCGGACGGCACCACCGCTCGCCAGAGTTTGAACGCCAGCGTCTTCGTGGTCGTGCCGCCGACCCTCCGCATTACCAATACCAGCACGCTCGATGACACGCTGACGGCAGGAACGGAATATACGCTCTCGGTAAAGATCGCTAATCAGGGTTCGGCAGCCGTCGCGCTGCGTGAAATGCTTGTCACGGGTGAGAACGCCACCATCAGCGAGGGCGCGGCCACGGTGCTTGACCCGATGGATGCGGACGACGATACGACCAAAACCGTGACCTTCACGCCGGACGCAGCCGGAACCTACAGCTTGACGGTCGATGTGGATTATGTGGATGACCTGAACCAGACGCGGACGATCAGCCAAGTGTTCACGGGCGAAGTGAGCGAAGCCGTAACGCAGCGCCGCCCACAGCGTCCGACAACCGCGCCGACCACGCAGCAGGACACGAGCGTTGACTTAGGCCGCCTGCTGCTGGGCTTCCTCGGCATCGGAGGCTAAGACCGTGTTATATGAACTGATTAACCTGAGTATCCATAACCTGATGCGCGCCCGTTCCCGCCTATTCATGACCGCTGGTGGCGTAACCATCGGCACGGCGGCGGTGGTGCTGCTGATCGCCCTGACGATTGGCTTGCAAACGGCGGCGGAAGCCAGCATCGGCGACAGCACCTCGCTCACGCAGATCACGCTTGCCAGCAGCTTCCGGCGGGACAGCGCCTCACCCGCGCTGGATATGGACGCGGTGACGGAACTCGCCGCCCTGCCGGATGTTGCGGCGGTAATCCCGCTGCTCTCGCTGAACGGATTCGTCGAACTGCGGGCGGGCGACCTGCGCGGCTCGGCGCAAATCTACGGCATTTATCCGGCGACGCTGGCGTATATGGGATTCACCACGCAGGAAGGCGAGCTGATGCTGGACAACAACAACCCGTATGGCGCGGTCATCGGCGGCTCGGTGTCGGGAACATTCTCGGATGTAAACGCCGACTCGTTCAGCTCGCAAACGGTTGACCTGACCACGCAGTCGGTCGAGATGCGGATTTACAGCCGGGGCAGCAACAGCACCTCGCGCAAAGTGAACTTCACCATCAGCGGCATCTTGAACACCGGCACGGCGCAGGACTCGACTATCTTCCTGCCGATGCAAACGGTGATCGACCTCAATGAGAAGATCACGGGCGAGAGCGTTGACGAGGAAACGATGACCTTTAGCTCGATCATCGTGCAAGCCACCGACCGCGATACCGCCGCTACCTTGCTCGAAGACATCACCGCGCTGGGCTACAACGCGACCGGCGCAGGCTCATCACTCTCCGAAATCAACGGCTTCTTTAGCACGCTGCGGGTGGTGCTGGGCGCGGTCGGTGCGGTCGCTATGTTGATCGCGGCCTTCGGGGTTGCCAACACCATGACGATGGCAATCCTTGAGCGCACCCATGAAATCGGCCTGATGAAAGCGGTGGGCGCGACCGACCGCGATGTGCTGACGGTGTTCCTGATCGAAGCGGGCATGGTGGGGTTGCTCGGCGGCAGCACGGGGTTAGCCATCTCCTACCTGCTCCAGCACTTCGCCAACCAGGCGCTTATCAGCCTGAACGAGTCGGGCGGTCTCGGCTTCCTCGCGGTCGATATTTCGCAGTCGAGCAGTTCGTTGGTGACGATCCCAAGTGAGCTGTCGTTTTTCGCCATTGCCCTCGCCACCAGCATCGGCATCTGTGCGGGGTTGTATCCGGCGCTGCGGGCGGCACGTATGACAACGGTGCTGGCGTTGAAGGCGGATTAGGAGAAATACAAGCGTTTTAACGCAAAGGCGCAGAGACACAAAGGACGCAAAGAAAATACGGAGATTTTGTAGGGGTTTGTCGGCGGCAAACCCCTACAGCGTTCTACCCGTTGAGGGCGGAATGAACCTGTTTGCTCAGGCGCTCGACATCACCCTTGAGCGCGGCCTCGCCCTGTTCGGCGCTGGCGTTCAGGCGCGGGTCGTCGTTCGGGCGCAGCGTGTAGTCGGGTGTCGGGCGACCGGAGAAGGTGTCGCCATCCACAATGCCCCAACCGGTGTTCTTGAGCGGTTCGGACAGCGGCAGCAGCGCCGGAATATCCACACTTTCCGGTTCGAGCGCCAGCATCAGCGAGGTTTCCAGCGCGTCGGCGTGACCGATGTTATACGTACCGTCGGGGCTGGGGTCGAAAGCGGTGGTGAACAGCACTTTTGCCCCGCCGCGTGCCGTGTATTCCTTCGCCAAGCGGTCAAGGGTCGCCATGTGGTTGGCCGCGCCGTGACCGTTGACGATCACGATCAGTTTATAACCCTGCTCGATGACCAGTTCCAGCCGCGCACGAACGACGAACGCCAGCACGTCCTCCATGCTGTAGAGGCTTTTCATCGAGTTATCGGGGAAGTCCATGCCAACAATCCACTCGTCGCCCTTGAAGCCAATTTGACGCAGCGACTCCGGTGAGCGTTCGCGTTCTGATCCCCAATACAACGTGGGCATGACCACCCCGCCAATCGCTTCCGCCGTCCGCACGGAAACAGCCTGCGCGTGCAGTGGGTCGGTACCATAAGGCAGGTGCGGCCCATGCCATTCCAGCGGACCAATCGGTTGAAAGACGACCGGAAAGCGGTCACGCTCGGCAATAATTTCGGACGGGCGCAGCAGTTCAAAGCGTACAGTACGCATCATTCTTGCTCCTTCAAAAATCAACATGGCGGCGATTGTAACACCGGAATAAGCCAATGGTTTGATACCACTTCTTGGCGTTCGTCCGGCAATCTCAATACACTTGGCAGCACTTGTCGTTGTCTCACCATTGAGGTTGCTTATGGCTGAAATTCGCCCCTACTGCGGCACTGATGAAGCCCAACTGCTCGAAGTCTGGAACCAGTCGATGACACATGACCGCATGACACCGGATGTATTCCGCGTCAAGGTGCTGCTCGACCCGAACTTCCAAGCCGCGAACCTGCCGGTTGCCGTGGAGGATGGGCGTGTGGTCGGCTTCGTGCTGGCGCTGACGCGGCAGGTGCCGTTGTTCTTGCAGGGGTTGGAGCCAGAGAAAAGTTGGATCACGGCCTTCGGGGTGCATCCGGCCTACCAGCGGCGCGGCATCGGGCGGGAGCTGTTTAACCACATTATCTCGCGCTTTAAGAACGACTCGCGCACCTCGCTCGAAATCGCCCCTTATGTACCCAATTATTTCGCGCCGGGGGTGGATACCGAGGCTTACGCGGGAACCGTCCAATTCTTGCAAGAGGTGTTTGGCTTCACGGTGATCGAAAGCCCGATCAGTATGGGTGTGAACCTGACGAACTTCCAAATTCCCCCCGAACTCGTGGCTTTGCAGCGCAAACGCGAGCAGGAAGATGACCTGTGGATACGACCTGTGACGGCAGCCGACCTGCCCGACCTGATGCCGTTCATCGCCAAGTACTTCGGCTGGGATTGGTACCGCCATATTCAGGAATATCTGGTCGAGTATTTTGGCGACAGCAGCAGCCAGATTTGTGTGCTGGTCGCCCGACTGAAAGGTGAGGTGGTCGGCTTCTGCCCGCAGCGCCGTGAACGCTTTGGCCCGTTCGGTGTGCATCCCGAAGCGCGGAACCTCGGCATCGGGCGCATTCTGCTGTTCAACTGCCTTGCCGAAATGAGCGCTCGCCGCATCTATTACTCGTACTTCATGTGGACGGGCGAAGATGCCGCGCGGTTGTATACGCAAGCCGGATTCAAACGCCAGCGCTCGTTCGCTATTTTGCGTAAGGAATTGTAATAAGCCGTTTGGATATTTGGTGTTTGGTAAAACGGACGCGATATATCGCGTCCCTACATCAAAAATCCAGAACACATCCAGCGGATTTCGCATTTATGTAGGGACGGTATATATGCCGTCCAGTACCTAAAAAATAATCTTCAAATTGGTTCTAACCCACAGGACGATAGGCAACCATCATGACACGTTATTTTGACACCGTACGACAGGTCTTAGATGACGCGGAAACCCGCAACCGCGAAACGCTGGAACAGGCTGCCGATGCGGTCGCGACCAGCATGGCGAACGGCGGCGTGCTGCACACCTTCGGCACGGGGCATGGGCATATGCTGGCAGAGGAACTCTTTTACCGCGCGGGTGGCCTCGTGCCGGTGAACGCCATCCTCGACCCTGCCCTGATGCTGCACCTCAGCGCCCTGAGCAGCACCCATGTTGAACGCCTGAGTGGATACGCCGAGTTGGTGTTGGAACGCTACACCGTGAACGCGAGTGATGTCATTATGATTGCCTCCAATTCCGGTCGTAACGCGGTGCCGATTGAGATGGCACTCGCCGCCCAAAAACTGGGGCTGAAAGTGATCGCGCTCACGTCGATTGCCCACTCGCAGAGCCAATCCTCGCGCCATCCGAGCGGCAAGCGCCTGTTTGAGATTGCCGACATCGTGCTGGATAACTGCGGCGTGATCGGGGATGCGGCGGTGGAAGTTGACGGACTGCCGGGGAAGATCGGTGCGACTTCCACCGTGGTTGGCGCGGCGCTGCTGCACACATTAGTTGAGCGCGCGGTCGAGATTATGCTGGCGCGGGGGGTGCAGCCGCCCATCACCCTGAGTGCCAACGTCGATGGTGGCGATGCCCACAACGCCAAGCTGTTCGACCAATATAAAGATCGGCTGCGGCACTTGTAGATTAAAACCTCACCCCTAACCCCTCTCCATAAATGGCAGAGGGGAACAATACGGGATGTCATCTGCCTCAGTTTCCGTTTAGCCCTGCTGCTCACGCTGCTGGTGCTTGGAGGAGGCCGCCTGTGGAAACGTCTCGCGCAGGTTGTTGATCACCGTTTCGGTTAGCTCACCGTTGACGGCTTTGAGTGCCAGCAGCAAGCCACCACCAATAGGCGGGAAGGCGGGGCTGTGCACCGTCATGGTCGGTTCGCGCTCGGCAATCGACTGTTCAAACGCCGCGCGGATGCGGTGTCCGGCTGTAAATATGCCGCCTGTGGGATACACGCCAATCGGCTGCCCCAACACGCCCAGCTTACGCCCCGCCGCAATCGCGATGTCGGCTAGGTCACGTCCTGCGCTGGCGAGGATGCGCTGGCAAGCCTCATCACCGGCCTCCGCGCCGGCCATGACGCTGACGGTCAGCCGCGCGATTTCGGGTCGTTCCATCTGCCCCGAGTAAATCAACTGCTGCACACCCCATATATCCGCCACGCCGAGCTGCGCCGGAACCCGCTCGACCAACTGCGTGTGTTCGATGCGTCCGTCATAGGCTTGAGTCGCCAATTGCAGCGCATGCCGCCCGATGTCGTAACCGCTGCCCTCGTCGCCCATGACGAAGCCCCAACCGCCCGCCTTCACCTCGCGCCCATCTGCCAGCCGCCCGTAAGATACCGCGCCCGTGCCGCCGATCACCACGATCCCCGGCTGCGCGAGGCTTGCCCCCGCCAGCGCCGTCACAAAGTCGTAGTAGGCTTGCACGTTGCTGCCGGCAAAACGTTCCCGCGCGTGTTCGCCTGCCATATCCGCGCCGCCCGTCATGCCGAGGCAAATCCCCGCGACCGCATCCCGTTCAGCGGAAATTTTCGCCAGCGCCTCGCCTGTGGATTTATCAATCGCGCCCCGCAAACGCTCCGGCCCACCGGGTTCGTCCACATGGTTGGAGGGGCCAGCAAAGCCGCTGCTGATAATTTTGCCATCGGTGGTGGCGACCATCGCCAATGTGCTGGATTGGCCGCCGTCAACAGCGAGGATGAGTGTGCGCGGTGTGGTCATAGGTTGCCTGCTTGGTGGTATTTCGATAAGTGTCATGCAATAATCCACCGTATCGCTCAATTTATCAAGAAAAAGTCTCACATATGACAAAAGAATTATTTGTAGGGGTCGCCGAGGTGGATATTACGCCGCCTGCCGGATTACTGATGGATGGTTATATGGCGCGGGACGGTGGCAGCACCGGAACCCACGACCCGCTGATGGCGCAGGTGCTCGTCCTGCGAAACGACGAGAAAACCTTAGCGGTCGTGGCGCTCGACATCCTCGCGGTGAGTGTACGCTTCACTACGCCGCTGCGCCAAACCCTCGCCGCACTCCTCGACACCCAACCCGAAGCGATTATGATCGCGCCATCGCACACGCACTGCGGCCCGCGCGGGTTACAAGGCTGGTTCCCGATGGGCAAAGAGCCAGCATTGGATGAGTCGCTGGTTAAGGCCATAACCGAAAAGCTAACAACCGCCGCCCAAGCCGCACTCACTGGGCTTGAACCGGTCGGTCTCGTGTGGCGCACGGGTACAGTCGAAGGTATTGGCACCGACCGCAACCAGCCGGACGTTCCGGTTGACCAAACCGTAACGACCCTATGCTGCGAACGCGACGACGGCAGCGTCAAATCCATCCTGTTCCACTACGCCTGCCACCCCACCATCCTTAGCGCCGCCACCCGCGAGTACTCGGCGGATTTCGTCGGGGCAGCGCGTAACCGCCTCAAGAGGGATTACCCGCAAGCCGTCAGACTGTTCGTCAACGGGGCGCAGGGCGACATCAGCAGCCGTTTCCGCCGCCGTGACCAATCCTTCGCCGAAGTCGAGCGCATGGGTACGCACCTCGCGGAAATCATCTTGGATATGCTCAAGCAGCCGCAAGCACCGGACACGAACACCACCCTCGCCTATGATGGTCAGCCGATCAGCCTGCCCTTTCGCGACCTCGCCAGTGCCGCCGCGCCCGAAATGACGAACGCCGATATGACCACGCGCATCGAGCAAACCCGCGCCGAAGGCAAGATGCTGCAAGCCAAACTGCAACAGATGCTCGACGGTCGCACCGCCCACGACACCCTCCTCAACCGCCTGACGATTGGTTCGTGGCGCTTGTTCGGCATCCCCGGTGAACCCTTTAACCAGATCGCCACCAACGTGCGCCAAGCCGACCCCCACGCGCTGGTCGTCGCCCTCGCCAACGACTATGCCGGTTACTTCCCCTCGCAAACGGCTATCGACAACATGACCTACGAAGCCCTGTCCAGCCCCTACGATGCCCGCGCCCTAAACCTGATCCAAAGCACCCTGTTAGCCGAATAAGGATACCAATTTGACAAACCGTCAACCATTTGTTACGTTCAAACATATCAGGTCATCTGATGAGTGCCAGTGATGAACACACGAATCAGTCGCAGCAATCTCACCGACCAAGTTGCCGCCGAACTCGCTGAATCGATTCGCAGCCGCAAGTTCAAAGTGGGGGATCAACTCCCC
This sequence comes from Chloroflexota bacterium, assembly GCA_020161935.1. GTDB lineage: Bacteria > Chloroflexota > Anaerolineae > Aggregatilineales > Phototrophicaceae > CFX2. The sequence continues at coordinate 10,474 of JAIUNI010000017.1, read as the reverse complement.
TCGGTTGAACGGCTGGCACAGGATATGGGTGTTGGGCGCAGTTCCATCCGCGAAGGCTTACGCCTGTTGCAAGCACGCGGCTTGGTCGAAATTGTTCACGGCTTGGGGACGTTCGTCGCGCCGGAACGCATTACCCGCACATCGGGCATCGTCTTTAGCTTCACCGAAACCATCCTAGAACGCGGTATGCAGCCGCGTTCCGAGATTTTGCAGCAGGAAGTCATGGTCGCCGACGCTGAAATCGCAGGGAAGCTGCATATCGAAACCGGTGCACGAGTCAACGTCCTCAAGCGGCTGCGCTTTGCCGACGATATTCCAATGGCGCTCGAAACCACCATGAGCGCTTACGACCGCTTCCCCGCCCTGCTCGAGCAAGATTGGAACGGCACGGCTTCGCTCTACGCCTTCCTTCAAGAACGCTATCAGGTGCGCCCGACATCCGTCACCCATATCGTGCAGGCCGTCACCGCGACCAGCCAGCAGAGCAAACAGCTCCTTATTCCTGCCAAAAATCCGTTACTGCTGGTCGAAACCACTGCCTACGACCAATCCGGCGTGCCGATTGAATACGGCCGTTCTTATTACCGCGCCGACCGCTACGCATACCGTGTGCAGTTGAATTAGGGCTACCCATGCACGACTTGCTCAACGGGTTAGAGGGTCAAATCATCATCTCCTGCCAGGCGGGGCCGGATGAACCGCTGCACGGGTCGGCATTCATGGCCGCGATGGCACGCGCCGCCGCAGTGGGCGGTGCTGCCGGTATCCGTGCCAACGGAGCCGCCGATATTGCGGCGATTTGCGCCACCGTTACCTTACCTGTCATTGGCATCCACAAGCAAGACTATCCCGACTCGGCGGTGTACATCACCCCGACCTTTGCCGACGCGCGTTCGGTGGTCGAAGCCGGTGCGAAGATCGTGGCGCTCGACGGCACAGCCCGCCCCCGCCCCAACGGTGAAACGCTGCCAGAGATTATCCGCCGCATACACGACGAGCTGCATGCGCTGGTGATGGTGGATTTATCGAGCGTGGAGGATGCCACCTTCGCCGATGCCGCTGGAGCCGACATCTTAGGGACGACGCTTTCCGGCTACACCGATCACGGTCGCCCTGCCCTCGAAGGCCCCGACCTCGACTTTATCAGTGAACTCAACCGTGCCTTCCGCAAACCGGTCGTCGCCGAAGGCCGTTTTTACGACCCCGCGCAGGTGACAGAAGCGTTTGTGCGCGGCGCGTTTGCCGTCGTCGTCGGTGGCGCTGTTACCCGCCCACACGAAATCACGCGGCGTTTCGTCGCTGCGTCCTTGGGTTACACCCGTCTCAGTACCGGGCCTGCCGCCTCGAAAGGAGAAACATTTGCCCCCTAAAATCGTCATTCCCTTTTCGACTTTCGTTCTCGCATCGTCCAATTTGAGGAGAGTATAGACATGACAAAACGCTTTGGAATTTTAACGGTTATGATCGCCCTGCTGGCGATTGTCACCTCGGCCGTCAGCGCCCAAGACCCGGTGGTCGTCAAGCTGTGGATGCACAACCATCCCCCGCGCGTTCCGCTGGATGAGGCACAAATAGCCAAATTCGAGGAAGAAAACCCCGGCATCAAGGTCGAGTTCACCGTCGTCCCCGACCAAGAATGGGACACCACCCTCGGCACCGCGCTGGCTTCCGGCAGCGGCCCTGACCTGTTCAATCAGGCCACCTTCGCCATCGGTCAGTTCTACTCGCAGGGTGTTCTTGCCCCGCTGAACCCCACCGCCGCAGGTTATGCGGATCAAGCCGCCGTGTATGATGCATACGAAGCCGGTGATGCCCTGCTCGCCGGTGCGACCTTCGCGGATACCCTTTATGGCCTGCCGACCGAACTCAGCGCCTATGCCTGTTACACCAATGACGCGCTGTGGGAAGCCGCTGGCCTCGACCCCGCGACCGACTTCCCCACCACTTGGGAAGAACTGAAGGACGTTGCCGAGAAGTTGACCGTGCGTGACGATGCCGGTGCGCTCACCCAACGCGGCTTCGACTTCAAGTGGGATGCCTCGATCTTCATGCTGCTGATTTTCAACCCGATGGTGCAGCAGTTGGGCGGCCAGATGATTGACGAAGTGAACTACACCGCCAACATCAACACCCCCGAAGTTAAGCAGGTTCTGGGCTACTGGAACGACTGGGCGAACACGTGGAAGCTCGGCGGCGCACAGTACACCAGCAGCCGCGCAGCCTTCCTCGCCGGTGAACTGGCGACCGACTGCGATGGCGGTAACTGGTTTGCCCCGCAGGCCGAAGAAGCTGGTATCGAATACAGCATTCACCCCATCCCTGTGTGGGAAAATGCCACCAATGACAACGGTTTTGCCAACTATGCTTACTTCTTCATGGTCAATTCGGCTGCTTCGCCGGAAGTTCAGGAAGCCTCGTGGAAGCTCGCTGGCTACCTGACCGATAACCCAGCCGAATACCTCGATGTCGCCGGTCTGTTCCAAGCGAAGGCCGACTTTGTTGCGTCGGAAGCCTTCACCAGCAACACCATCATGCCCGTGTTCTTGGATGAACTGGCGGCCAGCACTTACCACCCGCGTATCAACGGCTTCTTCGAAGTGGCGGATGCACTGATGCGGATGCGTGACCGTGTGGTCGTCGGCGGGGAAGATATCGACACCGTTCTGACCGAAGCGCAGGACGAAGTGACGGCTATCCTCGAAGCCTCTAAACCGGCTCAATAAGATCTTCGTTTTTGATAGAGGCTGGTCAATTGCGACCAGCCTCTATTTGTTCAGTCACAAGAGGTATAAGGTGGGAACATGGCAGTTCGAACGGTGAAAGGTTCATCCTATATCGCGCGGCGGCAGTACTGGGGCTTGGCCTTCGTCCTGCCGACGGTTATCTTCTTCGCCATCTTTTTCCTGTTTCCCATCCTCAGCGGGATCTACTACAGCTTTACCGACTTTACCCTGCTCAAGCCGCCGGTATTCGTCGGCCTTCAGAACTATCAAGACCTGCTGAAAGACCGTCTCTTCCTGAAGTCGATCAGCGTGACACTCGGCTTCGTCGCCGGAACCACCATCCCCGCGTGGATACTTTCGCTGGCGGCGGCTGTCCTTTTCTTTCAAAAATTCAAAGGGCGTGAAATCCTCAAGGTGTTCTTCTTCGCGCCGGTGCTGCCCTCGCTGATCGTGGTCGCCATCGTCTGGAAAATCCTGCTGCACCCCAGCGGTGTCCTAACGACCGTGCTGCGTCCGCTGACCGGCGCGGGGGAAATTAACTGGCTGGATAATCCGGCGCTGTCGCCGATCTCTATGATTATCATCACCAATTGGACAATCATCCCCTTTTATATGCTCATCTGGCTGGCGGGTTTAACCGGCATTCCCACCGATCTGCGCGAGGCGGCGCTGGTGGATGGCGCGAACCGCTTGCAGTCGTTCCTGCGCGTCGAGCTGCCACTGCTGCGCCCGACCGCCGTATTCATCGCCGCCATCTCGACCATCAACGCCTTTCAGGGCTTTACGCTGCAATATGCCATCAGTCCGGGGAAAGGTGGGCCGATTGATGTGAATACCACCATGAGCTTGCTCGTGTGGAAGTACGGCTTCCAGTTCTACCGCATGGGTGATGCGTCCGCCGTGTCGATGGTGCTGTTCGCCATGATTATGATCGTCATCGCCGTCCAGTTGTGGCTCACCCGCCAGAACCAGTATTAGTGAGCAAAGGAACATACGGATGACAGACCAAACTTATCCCGCGCTCGCGACCGCCAACCGCAACACCTCACCGACCAACGCTTCGGTGAAGACGCAAAGACTTGCCAACCAGATCATGCTGTTCGCCATCGCGCTCGTCGTAACCATCGTTTTCGCCTTCCCCATTTACTTCATGGTCAGCAGCAGCTTTAAGGCCGAAAATGAGGTGCTGGCCTCGCCCGTCCACATCATTCCAGAAGACTTCCAAGGCATCGCCCAATTCCAGAAGGCGTTCGAAACCGTCCCGCTGGGGCGCTACTTTTTCAACAGCTTCCTCACTGCGGGCATTGATGTGGTCGTGACCGTGTTCTTCTCCGCGCTGGCGGGTTTCGGCTTCGCCAAGTATGACTTTCGCGGCAGGCGGATCTTCTTTTTCTTCATCCTCACCACCATGACCATTCCCTTTCAGGTCTTGCTGGTGCCGCTGTTCATCGAAGTACGTTCCTTCGGTTGGGATGATTCCTACGCGGGGTTGATCGTCCCCGGCATCATGAATGCCTTTGGGGTGTTTATGATGCGCCAGTTCGCCTACGGCATCCCCGACGAGCTAATGGACGCGGCGCGTATCGACGGCGCGAGCGAGTTCCGCATCTTCTGGCGGATTGTGTTCCCACTGCTGGCTCCCGCTTCCGCCAGCCTGTCGATCATCATCTTTCTGTGGAGTTGGAATAACTTCCTCTGGCCGTTGATCGTCATCAAGAATCAAGATCTCGCGCCCATTCAGGTCGGCATCACCGCCTTCACGCAGGCACACAGCGCCGAACCCCAGTGGGCGGTGGCGATGGCTGTCTCCACACTGGCAACCCTGCCCGTGGCCTTCCTGTTCATCTTCTTCCAGCGCTACTTCATCGAAGGCATGACGATGGGCGGCGTGAAGGGCTAATTCACTTCAAAACCACCCGAAATATTGTAGGGGCGCACGGTTGTGCGCCTTTTTATTTTCCTTATCCCAAAGTTGGCTCACATCGCAGACGGTTTATGCCCTTGCACAGATGCCAATACAGCGGTTGCCTCTGGCGCTAACATCGCTTTGCCGTAATAGGCGTTGCTGATAGCGATTGGTATCTCGCTGATCTTGCCGGCTTTGGATAAGAAACTGATCGCGCCGGCCTGAAGCACATCGTAAATAATATCGGGTTCGGTGGTCATGCTGAGTACGACAACTTGAGTAGATGGAAATTCACTACGGATCAAGCGTGTTGATTCCACACCATCCATATTCGACATATGCAAATCCATCAGCACCACATCCGGTTGATACATACGACATAAAGCGACAGCCATACGTCCATCGCTGGCGGTGCTAATCACTTCAAACTCTGGAAAAGTTTCAAGGAGAGTCGTTAACTCGTCCCGTACCATAACATAATCATCAATGATGAGGACTTTAATCTTGCCATCTTTATCCATGAGATGTAGACCCACCCGGCTCAACGGACATTGTTATAACAACCATATGCCGAATTGAGTGGCTAGATCAGGACTGATAGCACTATTCGACGCTAGGTACAGTTAGTACAGAATGCTGGGATAAATCGTCTTAATCTAGAGTCCATTAAAGAAAGCACAGTAAAAGTTCCGATACGCCAACACGAATTTCGTAGGGAAGATGCACTCCCTTTTCCCACACTCCAACCAAACAACCCGATATATTGTAGGGCTTGCCGCTGGCAAACCCTCACCATATCTTACTTACCCACGACTGTAGGGAAGCACCGCGCCGCCCGCCACAAACTCGTTTTCTCGTAAGCGAGAGTCTGTGATCCTCCCGCCTATCAACTCTCTTGCTTGCGGTGTATGTCACCCACCATAAATATCGTCTTTTGTAGGGAATGGATTAAATCCATTCCGTATTTCGCCTTTTAACCACCCGCTGAAACAACTTCTCCCCTCAAAAAAGGACATTAAAGTTTGTATTTTCAAACCGTCGCCCCTTGACCAAATTGAACTTTTGTTCTATAATGAACTTGACTCTTTGTATTAATCTTGGCGTGCTTGGCGACTTGGCGGTTAAACTTGAATTTCTTCTCAGTGTTCTTTGTGTCTTTGTGGTGAAAATGAATTGCAACCACAGCGGCGGCACTGACATTTGCGACGCGGTGGTTACACGGGAGCAATCCGCCGCAACAGTGTCATTTCAGCGCCAAGCTCCCTCGCTCTCGCCGTCACAAAATGTCAATTCAGCGGCCATGAGGGAGCTTCCCGCCAGACAATTCGGCGGGAAGTGTGCGAAATTTGAGAATGTTGCGAAATATTTGCAACATTTACAGCATTAACCGCTAACTGATGTCGTCTGCGGTTTCGGGTTCGTAATGTACCGGCTCGCCATGTAGAACGCTGCCAGCACCATCAAAATCGCGACCGCGAACAAAGGGCTGTAACCGGAGGTCGTCACAATCGTCCCCGCGATAAACGGAGCCGCGAACGAGATCACCGCCGAAATCGTGTTGAATAAGCCGATATAAATCGGTCGTTGGTCAGGTACAGCGTGGCTGACCACCCAATTCTGGTAGCTAAAGAACAGGTTGCTCAACGCAAGGCCGGACATCAAAAACCCGAAGTACAACGGGGCTGGCCCCACCACACCCGCCACCAACGCGCTGATCGGCAGGAGCGCCGCGCAGCCCAGCGCCAGCCGGATATACAGCGCGTTATCCCGTGCGCCCAGCCATGTGTAAACTAGAGCGCCGAGGATGTTCCCGATGGTTTGCATCGCCAACAGGTTCGGTACCGCCACCTCGCTCGATAGACCAAGCTGCGTGGTCGCGTAGCCGACGTAGAAAGGAGCCGCCATCGTAAACAAGCTCGTCAACATGCGGGTGATGATGAGCGCACGGAAAGGCGTATCCGTCCGTAAGACATGCCCCAATTGGGGTAAAAACTCGCTAAGTGACGTGAGTTTCTCAACCGGTTTACCACCCGGCAGTTCGTGGATAAACAATCCGGGCAAAATTGAAAGCACAAACAAGATGCCCGAAAGCGCAAATAGCACGGTGTAATTGGTGGGGAACGGCCACGCAGTATTACCGAGGATATAGGCGATAAGCTGTGTCATCACCAGCATAATCACGCCGGTACTGGCGGACATCAACCCAAAAGTCCGCGCCCGCCAGCGGTTATCAAGGCTGCTGCCCATCAAATCCGCCCACGGCACACCGACCAGACCATCCCCGACACCCAATAGGCCGTAGCAGATCAGGAACACAACCAGTATCAACTGCGGTTGATCTTTTCCTAGAAAGAACAAGATACCCGCAAAGATAACGATAATGAAACGCGCCGGAATGTTCGGCGCGACGAACCACCACTTTTTGCGCGTGGCACGGACGATATAACGGGCAACAAATAACTGGGGCAGCGTCCAACCCACATCGAATATGCTGCCGGAAATACCGATCAGGATTTCCGAGTTGGTCAGGTTACGCATGAAATCGGGAATAACCGTCGTCGCCCCGATCATGTTCAGCGCCACCATAAACAGGATGCCATCGATCAGGAACCACAGGAAATTGCGCCGGTAAATCGGTTCAAGGGCGGTTTCTGCGGGAGCTTGGGTAACAACATCAGTCATGATAGTCAATCTTTCAAGAAATAACGTTCATTCTGCCTGACCCTACCCGTTCTCACAATAACCAGTTTAGGCCGCTGAACGTCATCGTCACCCATCTATCCTATCGAATCACCCTGCATTCCTCCCGTTCAAGTCAGGCGCTTCGGCTCACCATTTCGGTATCACATCTTTCTACAATAGGAGTATCAATCGGCACCGCTGGTTGACCGACAATCTAAACTCAATCCGCGACTACGCGGTTCGGTTGTGCAGAAAGGATTCAAAATGGAATTCAAGCAGGGTACTAAGGTTTATACGTCAGATCATAAGGATGTGGGTAGTGTTGACCGCGTGGTTTTAAACCCGCATTCCAAGAAGGTCACCCATCTGGTGATCCGCAAGGGCTTCCTATTCACCGAGGACACGATTGTTCCGGTGGGTATGGTTGCCTCGGCTACCGACGAACGAGTTGACCTCAACCGGTCGTCGGAAACGCTCGATAACCTGCCACCCTACGAAGAACAGCATTATGTTCCGTTGGATGAGGCCGAAGCGCGTTCAGCCGAATATCGTACCGACTTAGCCATCCCCTATTATTGGGCATCACCGATGGCTGGCTGGTCAGGTTATGCCGACTACGGTATGGGTTTAGGCTACCCGCCGCCTTATCTGGTCGAAACCGAACGCAACGTGCCGGATGACTCGGTTGTCCTGACGGAAGGGGTATCCGTTTTCAGTGCCGATGACAAGCATGTCGGTAATGTTGAGCGGGTCTACACCGACAGCCAGAGCAAACGGGCAACCCACTTTGTACTCTCGGCAGGTTTGATCTTCAAAGAGAAAAAGGTCATTCCAATCGGCTGGATTCACGACACCACCGATAATGAAATTCATTTGAACGTGAATGCCCACACGCTGGAAGGTCTACCGGAGTTTGAAGAGTCATAACGCCGTAGACGACTGGCTTATAAAAACCTCTACCGTTCAGTGGAGGTTTTTTATTCAGCCAGATAACCCTTTCGGCTGATGAGCGCCAACACTACGCCGAAGAATTACAGGCAGCCGATCATCTTGAGAAGTGGCTTACACAGCCCTACGTCTAAGCCTGCCCTACTGTAACGGCACAGTCACATCGCGGTAAGCACTCGCAGCCGCGAAACCGTTAAAGCTCACCCGCAGGACATTATTGACATACACATCAAAGCTGCCCGCTTGAGCGTTCTGATACGTCCAGATGACTAAAGTAGTCGCCGTGGTCGTAAAGGTCACCGTTCGACTGGCGGTCGTCGCCGCTCGTAAGGGCGAAGCATTCCGTCCCTGATTGGGATAAGCTGTCCACCCAGCCGAGTAGGTAAAGCGCGGTGATGTCACCTCGGTGAACACACCATTCTCTAGAATCCCATCAAATATCGTATAGATTTGCGTGCCATTATTCGGTCTCGTGACCAACCGGATCGACTTGGCTGCCAGAGTCGGAGTCGCCGTTGGGACTGGTGTATTGGTGCGCGTGAGTGTTCGGGTGGCGGTCGCCGTCAGTGTTGGGGTTGGCGTGCTGGTCGCTGTATTTGTCGCGGTCGGTAACGGCGTATAAGTGGGCGATGGTGTTGCAGTGTTCGTCGCGGTTGGGATCGGCGTAGCAGTGTTCGTTGCCGTCGGAGCAGGTGTCGGCGTTAGCGTGCTGGTCGCTGTATTTGTCGCGGTCGGTAACGGCGTATAAGTGGGCGATGGTGTTGCGGTATCCGTGTAAGTCGCGGTCGGCGTTGCGGTGTTCGTTGCCGTCGGAACAGGTGTCGGGGTTGGCGTTCTGGTCGCGGTGTTCGTCGCCGTCGGGATCGGCGTTGCGGTATTCGTGTAAGTGGCTGTCGATGTAGCCGTTGCGGTGTTCGTCGCCGTCGCGGTCGGCGTTGCGGTGTCCGTCGCTGTTGCCGTTGGTGTTGCAGTATCCGTGTAAGTCGCGGTCGGCGTTGCGGTATTCGTTGCTGTCTCGGTCGCCGTTGCCGTATCCGTGTAAGTCGCGGTCGGTGTAGCAGTGTCCGTTGCCGTCTCAGTTGCCGTCTCAGTTGCCGTTGCGGTATCCGTATAAGTCGCGGTCGGCGTTGCGGTGTCCGTCGCTGTCTCGGTTGGCGTAGCGGTATCCGTATAAGTGGCTGTCGGTGTTGCGGTGTCCGTCGCCGTCTCGGTCGCCGTTGCCGTATCCGTGTAAGTCGCTGTCGGCGTTGCGGTATCCGTCGCTGTCTCGGTTGGCGTAGCGGTGTTCGTCGCCGTCGCGGTCGGCGTTGCGGTGTCCGTCGCTGTCTCGGTTGGCGTAGCGGTATCCGTATAAGTGGCTGTCGGCGTTGCAGTGTCCGTTGCTGTCTCGGTCGGTGTAGCGGTGTCCGTCGCCGTCTCGGTCGCCGTTGCGGTGTTCGTTGCCGTCGCTGTCGGCGTTGCAGTGTTTGTTGCTGTCTCAGTTGCCGTTGCAGTGTCCGTGTAAGTGGCTGTCGGTGTTGCGGTGTCCGTCGCCGTCTCGGTCGCCGTTGCCGTATCCGTGTAAGTCGCGGTCGGTGTAACGGTGTCCGTTGCTGTTTCGGTTGGCGTAGCGGTATCCGTTGCCGTCGCGGTGTCCGTCGCTGTTTCGGTCGCCGTTGCCGTATCCGTGTAAGTCGCGGTCGGCGTAGCCGTATTCGTCACCGTCTCAGTTGCCGTTGCCGTATCCGTGTAAGTCGCGGTCGGCGTTGCAGTGTTCGTTGCTGTCGCGGTCGCCGTTGCGGTGTCCGTCGCTGTCTCGGTTGGCGTAGCGGTATCCGTATAAGTGGCTGTCGATGTTGCGGTGTCCGTCGCCGTCTCGGTCGCCGTTGCCGTATCCGTGTAAGTGGCTGTCGGCGTTGCGGTATCCGTGTAAGTCGCGGTCGGCGTTGCAGTGTCCGTTGCTGTCTCGGTCGCCGTTGCGGTGTTCGTTGCTGTCTCGGTTGGCGTTGCCGTATCCGTGTAAGTCGCGGTCGCCGTTGCGGTATCCGTCGCTGTCTCGGTTGGCGTAGCGGTGTTCGTCGCCGTCGCGGTCGGCGTTGCGGTGTCCGTTGCTGTCTCGGTTGCCGTTGCCGTATCCGTGTAAGTGGCGGTCGGCGTTGCAGTGTCCGTTGCCGTCTCAGTTGCCGTTGCCGTATCCGTGTAAGTCGCTGTCGGCGTTGCAGTGTTCGTCGCTGTC
>JAIUNI010000016.1 GCA_020161935.1 Chloroflexota bacterium | reverse complement strand
CATCATGCTACCAGCCGGACAAGCGCACTCAAGGCGCTCCAAAATTCGACTGCGAACATCCGTCTCTATTGATTTTATCCCTGAGAATTCCTTAGCTTAATGCCTATGCACAGCCGTGCGCCCCTACAATAATCTGTTTGGGGTAGAGAAAAGGGCTTGCCGCTGGCAAGCCCCTACGAAGTGCGGTTTACGAGGGTAATGCATTAAATGGCAGGGGGGTACTTCCCGCTGTTTTTGAGCCAGCCCTGTCGGCACGTCGATTTCGCCGGGGTGTATTTACCGGCGCTCAACATCTGCTTGCCCCACACATCGCCACAAACCTGTATTGTCTTAAGCTGGTGACTGACGACCGCTGCCTAAAACCTGTGTTTTGATGAAATTCACCGTTGGAATTCATCCAAATCACCAACTCGCGTTAAACTAGAGCCAGAGTTCTTTTAGATATTGGTTATTCGATACCAGATAAAGGAAAGATATTATGGCTAGACCTGTTACTCTTTTTACCGGACAGTGGGCAGACTTGCCGCTCGAAAAATTAGCCGAGATGGTCGCCGGTTGGGGCTACGATGGGTTGGAACTCGCCTGCTGGGGCGATCACTTCGAGGTCGATAAGGCGCTCGAAAGTGACCGCTACATTCAGAGCCGCCACGACATCCTCGAAAAGCACGGCCTCAAGTGCTACGCCATCAGCAACCACCTCGTCGGGCAGTGCGTTGCCGACACCATCATCGACGAGCGCCACAAGGCCATCCTGCCGCCGCGCCTGTGGGGTGATGGCAAGGCCGAGGGTGTCAACCAGCGTGCCGCCGAGGAGATCAAGAACACCGCCAAAGCCGCCAAGAAGATGGGCGTGAAGGTCGTCAACGGCTTCACCGGCAGCCCTGTCTGGCACATGATCTACCGCTTCCCACCGACCTCGGACGCGATGGTCGATGCCGGTTACAAGGAGTTCGCCGACCGCTGGAACCCGATCTTGGACGAGTTCGACGCGCAGGGCATCGTCTACGCGCTGGAAGCCCACCCCAGCGAAATCGCCTATGACATCTACACGGCGGAAAAGACGCTGGCCGCGCTCAACCACCGCAAGACGTTCGGTTTCAACTTCGACCCCAGCCACTTCATCCACCAGCAGTTCGACCCGATCAACTTCATCACCGCCTTCCCTGACCGCATCTACCATGTGCATGTGAAGGACTCGAAGGTCAATCTCAACGGCTTCACCAGCATCCTCGGCTCGCACCTGAACTTCGGTGACCCGCGCCGTGGTTGGGATTTCGTCTCGCCCGGTCACGGCGACCTCGACCTCGAAGCCATGATCCGCGTCCTCAACCGCATCGGCTACAACGGCCCGCTCTCGGTGGAGTGGGAAGACAGCGGTATGGATCGTGAACACGGCGCATCGGAAGCCGTTGAGTTCATCAAAGGCACGGACTTCAAGCCGTCGTTGGTGGCCTTCGACGCGGCGTTCGAGAAAAAATAGGAAAACGAATCGCCAAGAGCGCCAAGATTAAAGAGAACGCCAAGGTGATTGAATGTAGGGGCTTGCTGGCAGCAAACTCTCATATCGCCAAGGTAATAAACGCGCTTTCCGAAGTCCCTTTAGTGGACTTGTCTGCTGGTTAGCATCATGCTTTAGCTTGATGCGATGCAAACCGCGAATATCGTAGGGGCGCACGTCTATAAGCCCTACACAACTAAAAAATTGCACGGGTGTGCCACCAGCACACCCACTTTGATAAAAGGAGATAAAACATGGCTGATGAAGTCGGTTTTGTAAGCATGGCGAGTAAAGCCGCTGCTGGCGACGCGCCCGAACTCGGCATCGGGATGCTCGGTTACGCCTTTATGGGCAAGGCGCACACCAACGCCTTTAAGAAGCTGCCCTATATGATGTACCCCCCCGTCGCCATCCCCAAGCTGGTCGCCATCTGCGGGCGCAATGCCGAAGCCACCGCCGCCGCTGCCCGGCGCTACGGCTATGAAGGTTACTACACCGATTGGCGCGAGATGATCCAGAACCCCGCCATTCAGGTGTTCGACAACGGCGGCCCGAACGATGCCCACGCCGAGCCGACCATCGCGGCGGCACAGGCGGGTAAGCACGTCTTCTGCGAGAAACCGCTGGCACGCACCGCCGAGGAAGCCAAAACCATGTTGGATGCGGTCGAGAAAACCGGCGTGAAGCATATGGTCGCCTTCAACTACCGCTTCGTTCCCGCCATCGTGCAGGCCAAGCGGCTGATCGAAAGCGGCGCGTTGGGGCGCATCTTCCACTTCCGCGCGGTGTACCTGCAAGAGTGGATTATCGACCCGAACTTCCCTATGATCTGGCGCTTGGATAAAGATCAGGCGGGCAGCGGGGCGCTCGGCGACCTCGGCGCGCACATCATCGACCTCGCCCGTTTCCTCGTCGGTGAACCCAAGAGTGTCATGGGCATGGCGCGTACCTTTGTGCCGGAACGTCCGTTGGGCGATGGCAGCGGCAGGATGGGCAAGGTCACGGTGGATGATGCCTTCGTGTCGCTGTTCGAGTTTGAAAACGGCGCACTCGGTACGCTCGAAGCCTCCCGCTTCGCACAGGGGCGCAAGAACTACAACTCGCTCGAAATTAACGGCGAGAACGGCTCGATCACCTTCAACTTGGAACGCATGAATGAGATGCAAGTGTTCTGGGCGCATGAGGAGCCGAAGGAAACGCGCGGTTTCCATACCGTCAACGTCAGCGAGTCCTACCATCCCTACTGGGAAAACTGGTGGCCGCAGGGACACATCATCGGCTGGGAGCATACGTTCGTCCACGAATTCCATCACTTCTTTGATGCCATCGTGAACAACAAGCCGGTCGCGCCGTGGGGTGCGGACTTCGTGGATGGCTACCGCAACGCTGTCATCTGCGACGCGATTGTCAACTCCTCGCAGAGCAAGCGGCAGGTGGACATCAAATACTAAGTTGATTGCAGAGGGTAGAGAAGGGTGGGTAGCAGTTGCCCACCCTTTTTCATATATACTAGTAAACACTTCATAGTGAGTAGTTTGAAGGAGTTTACTATGACGGATATAAGTTTCGAACAGCTCTTTGAAGAAGTACAAAAACTTACGCCTACCGAACGCTTGCGGATGATGGAATTGGTGGCGGTCACACTTCATGCGGACCTGCGTCAACAAGATGATTGGCATAAAGCGCTGCGAGCTACCTATGGACTTCTAGCGGATGATCCGATGGAGCGTCCCGAACAACTCCCCCTCGAAGAACGCGAGCCGTTTGAATAAGCCATTGACGACATTGCAGCATCTCCGCCGTACTTGGCCCATATTCGCATCAGTCGGGCTAATCCTCTACTGGTGGCTGATTGCTCAAGTCATTACCCCGCGCATCATTACATTTAATTCGGTAGAAAATGTGGATTACTGGTCACTGATTAGCTTGAGTGGCAATAAATCAGTCTTCGTTTACCTGATCGCCTTAATTTTGTTCATCGGTTTAGGCTCGCTGACCGGAATTTATGCATGGCACTATTATGGCAAGTTACTGCGAATCGGCTCATGGCTGCTGATCGCCATCGCGGTCTTCAGTTCGATAGGTGTCGGTTTATACGTACTCGTTTTGGGGCTTGGAACCGGTACGACACTGGAGCATGTTCAAAGTATGACCTTTAACGGGCAGGTTTACCAATTAGCAACTTTAATCGAGCATCATGACGACTTTAACGCCGCCTCTTATATTGTCTTCGAATGTGATGCTGTGGGAAACACCTGTGATCAATTAGAGGCATTTCCTATCGATCCCCCGATCAACGATGAACCCGCAGTATTGACTGTAAATGAGGAGGCGACACTCGACCTCCAACAGGGCAGCAGGCTGACACAGATTAAGCCCTAGCCCCACCAAAAACATGCGGGATTTGTTCAATCGCATCGAGTGTAAATGGGCTTATAATGGGAACTGCTGAATCGCGAGCGTGAGGTTGTCCAATGCGGCATCAACCGATATATGCGCCGGTGCCTATGTTGGCAGCAGATGTGAGCTGCTTTTGGGCGCTTGAGCAAGATCAGGAAAGCTATAACCGTGAAGTGTACCTGCCGGATGCCTACGTCGAAGTCATCATCAATGTGGGTGCGCCCCTCCTGTTGGAGAGCAAACACGGACTGCTCGAACTCCCACGGGCATTTGTGAACCCGCTTCAAAACAAGCCGCTTCGGATTCGCGCGACGGGTTTCTGCCAGATGATGTCGATGCAGTTGTATCCGTGGGCGGTCAAGCCGGTCTTGAATAGGGACGCTGATCCATCCACGGTGCATGTGATTGGCCTTGATGCCGATTGGCAGCGGTTTGCGAGATACCTGACGGGGATCGTGGCACATCGGGGCTATGGGGAAGCCGTCGCCTGCTATCAGGAATATGTCTGCCAAACGGCTTACCGGCGTAAGCACGATCTCACGCTCATTCGCACTGCCGGACACTTACTGCAAAGCGCTCATGGTCAAATCCGTATGGCAGACCTAGCCGCGCAGAGCCACCTGTCATCCAGCCAATTCGAGCGCCAGTTCAAACATTACACGGCTGTTTCGCCTAAAACCTATGCCCGCATTGTTCGCTTTGGCAGCCTCCAAGCCGCCTTACTCGTGAATCCATTCCTCCCCTTAGCCGATCTGGCGGATGTCTATGGCTACAGTGATCCGGCCCACCTGATCCGCGAATTTAAGTCGTTTGCACACACGACCCCACGCGATTTCGCGGCGACCGCACCCGCCTTTTTTGAACTCCGGCAGGATGAAACTTGGTGCGATTTCATGAAGCAGTCTTTTAGCTTACCTGACGCGGGTTGAGGAGGTTAAGTTGTCTCAGAGCGTGTTTAAAAAGGTCGATTTCGAATGTAGGGAAGCGGCGTGCTGCGTCCGCGTCACCGACCACATCGCATTTTTGTAGGGAATGGATTTAATCCGTTCCGTTTTTTAGAAGTGAAAGGGTTTTAAACACCCTCTCAGTTATATAGTGGGATTTGAGAGAAAGGAAGCACGATGCGAGAACTCATGATCGACTTCATCACCTCACTGGATGGCTATGCGTCGGCGGATGGCTGGCCCGGCTGGTGGGGTCTCGAAGGGCCGGAGTACATGGCTTGGCTCGGCGAGCAGCCACCGGTAACGTACTTGATGGGCGCGAACACCTACCGGGTGATGTACGGTTTCGTCAGCGGCGCTCCGCCAGCAGGAAGCGCCGACATGGAAGCCGGGGAGGAGGCCAGCGTCGACGAGCTGACGCGAACGCCGAAAGTGGTGTTCTCGGCCTCGCTTGAGGAGCCTATCAAGTGGGCCAACACGACCCTCGTGCGCGGTGACGCGGTGGAAGCGGTTCGGGCGATGAAGGCGGAAGGCTCCGGCATCCTCAGCACGCTCGGCAGCATCAGCCTATCCCGCTCGCTGCTCAAGGCAGGTCTTGTGGACCGTTTCCGCGTGATTGTCTTTCCCGTCATCACCGGTGCCACCGGCGCGGAACGTATCTACGACGGTTATCCCGATGTCGCGTTCGACAACATCAGCACCCGGATCTTCGACGGCAAGATTCAACTGCTGGAGGGCGTTCCCAGACTGCTGACTGCCCCGCCGGGCATGACCAAGCCCACCTGATCCGCGTGTTCAGGCAGTCACGACATCCAAGCGGACTGCACATGGCAATTTTGATGAATTCAAAATAAATTCAGGTGAATTAAACGTGCTGCCTCGCGTCCCTACAGCAAATAGGAGTCACATCCATACGTTTGTGTAGGGACGTAGCACGCTACATCCGCACTCCCAAGACCATTCCTTCCCCCTACTTCCGCTCATAAACCAGCAGCGCAATATCATTCTTAAACGCGGTTGCGCTCTTGAGGCTGAGGTTGAACTCATCACAGAGCAAGAAGCAAATCGACATTAAGTATTGATTCCGTCAAGCTAGGGATATGAAACCTATCCTATGATAAAGGTTGTAGGGGCGCACGGCTGTGCGCCCTTTTAATCAGATCAGGTAGGTTTTATGAACATACTCCGCAAACACTGGCTTCTCATCTTGCTGATTGTCGTTGGGCTAACATGGTGGCAGCTTGTTCCTCTATTTTTGCCATCTCCACTAGATCCTAGCGCCTCTCTCCAGCAAGTTGATTACTGGTCGATTGTGACTAACCCAAACTGGTTTGATATCGCTGTATTCGGTTTGGTCATAGTTGTGATACTTATATTGTTCCGAGCATGGCGTATTGAGAATTTAGTCTATCGTTCACTTCTCATTGTTATATTCGTTTTACTATTTTCCCGATCAATTTGTGTTGATTTCATACTTGCAGAGGAAAGCGAAGGAAGAACAGTTCGTAATTTGACCACCATAGAATACAATGGCAAAGCTTATCATCTAGCAAAGTCAACAAACAGCCATTCGCGTGGTGTTCCTGAATTTGACTACCTAGTTTTTGAATGTGATGCTGCCGGACAGATATGTTCCGAAATATTTAAAGCAGGCGGATATGGATACGACAAACAACCAATTGAGTTAGTTGTTGATGATGAACGCCTTGTCCTTGATTGGTATAAAGAAACCCAGATTTTACCGACCGTCAATAATTGACTCACTTTAAGCATAGCAATAGTTAGCGCCTTGAACAAAGCATAAGAGGCATAGCTTGTCGCGATTGAATCAACTCCGCAGAACTTGGCCGATATTCGCATCAGTCGGCCTAATCCTCTATTGGTGGCTGCTGGCTCGGCTCATTTTCCCACGCATGGTCACTTTTAATGCCCTAGAAAATATTAATTACTGGTCGCTCGTTAGCCTCAATGGGCATAAAGCAGCAGTTGTTTATGTAATCGCGTGGGCGTTGTTTATTGGGCTAGCAGGCACTACAGCATTTTACGCGTGGAAATATCATGGCAATCTACTGCTTTTGGGTTCTTGGCTGCTGATAGCAGTCGCATGTTTAGCATCATTGTGTATCGGTTTATATGCCGCGATTCTGGGGATTGGCAGTGGTTATACACTAGAGCATGTTCAAACGGTGGCCTTTAACCAGCGGGTTTACCAATTAGCAGCTTCAATTGAGCATTACGACGATTTCAACGTCGCCTATTACGTGGTTTTCGAGTGCGATGCTGCGGGAAACACCTGTCGCCAACTACAATCATTTCCCGGCTATCCTCTCAATAACGAACTCGCAGCTTTGACTGTAAACAAGGATGCGAAACTCTATCTCCAACAGGGCAGAAGGCTAACACAGCTTAAACCCTAAAGCTCGTATGTAAAATATCAAACAATCATCAAAATAATAAACCCATCGAGCCGCTTACGCTTTGCCTTTGAAGTCCCTTCAGTGGACTTGTCTGCTTGTTAGCTGGATGGCTTTAGCCTCCAGCGGCGCAAACGGCCTCGCCTCATCTCTTCCCCCTACTTCCGCTCGTAAACCAGCAGCGCAATATCATTCTTAAATGCGGATGCACTCTTGAGTTTCAGGTTGAACTGCTTGGTTAATTTGTGGAAAATCGGCATCCCTTGACCGAGCGCGTGCGGATTAATAAACAGATGATACTCGTCAATCAAATCGGCTTTAATCAGCGACGACACAAACCCCCCACCGCCGTACACAATGATGTCCTTGCCCGCTTTGGCCTTGAGTGCGTTCACCGCCGTCGCCAGATCACCCGTTTCGAGCGTCGTGTTATTCCACGTCGACTCGGTGAGCGTTTTGCTGAACACAATCTTCGGCGTATCCACCAGCTTCTTCGCCAGCGGGTATTCAGGGCTGTTCGGCTGGTTATTCACCACATCTTCCCAGTAAGTGACGAACCCACCCGCCATCTTACGCCCCAGCAGGATTGTGTCCGAGGTCGAAATCGTCCCGTCAATGTACTGATCGAGCTTCTCGTCCGGTTCGTTCGCCGATGGCTTTTCGGCTTCGGGTTGTTCGTCCGGTGCTGTACCCTCCAACCCTGCAATAAACCCATCAATCGACATAAACACTTGGAGTTTTAGTTTTCGCATGAGAGTTCCTCCTTATAATGTCAATATATTCATATGATAGGAGGATGCTGTGAAAATGCAACTTCTAGTCATCAGCACAATGGATAGCAATTGATGTCGCTAAAAATCCTTGCCTATATCCGCAGCCACTGGTTCGCCCTGCTGCTCATCATCGTCGCGATCTTGTGGTGGCATATTGTCGATGTGTTCACATCTCCGAACCATTGGAACTCAAATCTAACAAATATAGATTATTGGTCACTGGTTACCAATCCGCGTTGGAAACCCTTTACAGTATATGGTTTTTTCGGCTTCGCCATAATCGCCGGATTGTTAACTTATTTCTACATCGTTCCCAATTGGAAAAGCATCTATCGTGTCATTCTGCTGGTCTCTGTGTTTTTGATATGCACACTTTCAACCTGTACAACTCACAGTATCCGAATTGAAGATAGCGCTATTAACCACATCATGAGCGTGAGTTATCAAGGGGATCTTTATCACCTAGCTTCTTATGAATCTGCCGGATTTTTGAGTCCGGGGTCGTTCTCATATTATGTATTTCAATGCGACTCAGCAGGAAATAAATGCTCGAAGATGTTTGAAGAATTGGGTGGGCAACCCTATCGGGCGAAACTTGTCGTCTCGGAAAATAAGTTAATATATGAGTATGACACAACCAGCCGTCAGCTTCTCCCCACCACAAATTGACCGCCTTAAGTTTGTAAACTCTAACCAATCCGCCTTGACTTGTAGTGAACTTTTGTTCTAAGATGGATTTACCTCTTGCTCTCCATCTTGGCGTTCTTGGCGACTTGGCGGTTAAATATGTCTTTCTCTGGGTTCTCTGTGTCTCTCTGGTTCAATTGCTTTTGCATTAGACTGATAACTGTTGACTGTAAACTGACAACTTCTTTGGCAATAATGGCGGCGGCAGCCCTTTTGCCAAAGTTGCCGCAGTTTCAGCCGGGCCAGCCGCCGAATGACCTCTGTTTTTCGCCATTCCCGCCATAAAACGGCGTATCTATCGCCAACCTCGCCGAAACACAGAAATTTGCAACTTTTGCAATAGTTTGAACAATTGACCCCGTTAAATAAATTTTTATAACGAGAAACCCTTATGACCAAAACGATAGTCGTTATCGGCGCGTTGGATACCAAAGGGCAGGAGTTCGCCTTCCTCAAAGCCGAGATTGAAAGGCGCGGCTTTCAAACGCTGGTGGTCGATACCGGTGTCCTCGGTGAACCCGCCTTCTCCCCCGACATCACCCACGAACAGGTCGCTACCGCCGGGGGTGCATCCCTCGCTGACCTCATCACCAAAGGAGATCGGGGCGAAGCGATGGCCGTCATGCAAACCGGCGCGGCTGCCGTCGCCCGCCTCCTGCACCACGAGGGAAAAATCGACGGGATTATCGGGATGGGTGGGGGTGGTGGAACCTCGGTCGCCACCGCTGCCATGCGTGCCTTACCCGTTGGTTTCCCCAAGCTGATGGTGTCCACCGTCGCCTCCGGGGATACCAGTGGTTTCGTGGGCAGTTCCGACATTACCATGATGTACTCGGTAGTCGATGTCGCCGGTATCAACCGCATCAGCCGCCTGATCTACACCAACGCCGCCGGAGCGATTTGCGGGATGGTCGAGCGTGAATCCATTCCCGCCGATGACAAGCCGATCATCGCCGTGAGCATGTTTGGGAATACGACCCGCGCCGTCAACCAAGCCCGCGGCCTGCTGGAAGCCGCCGGATACGAAGTGCTGGTGTTCCACGCGACGGGCAGTGGTGGTCGCACGATGGAATCCTTAATCGCCGATGGCCTCATTACCGCCGTCCTCGACATGACCACCACCGAATGGGCGGATGAACTGTTGGGGGGTGTCCTCAGCGCGGGGTCAACCCGTTTGGATGCCGCCGTTAAAGCCGGTATCCCGCAAATCGTCGTCCCCGGCTGCATCGATATGTGCAACTTCTGGGCGTTGGATACGGTGCCGGAACGCTATAAAGGTCGCAACCTGTATAGCTGGAATCCCAACATCACCCTCATGCGTACCACGCCCGACGAAAACGCCCAACTGGGTACGATCTTCGCCGACAAGCTCAACGCCTCGACCGGCAAGGTGCAGGTCTACGTCCCCATGCGCGGTGTATCCGAACTCGATGTCGAAGGCAAACCGTTTTACGACCCTGCCGCGCTGCCCGCCTTCGTGAACGCCCTCAAGGCCAAGCTGCGCCCTGATATTCCGGTAGTCGAACTCGACATGGACATCAACGACCCGCTGTTCGCCGGGGCGACCGTAAACGCTTTACTTAAGCTGGTGGGCAGCTCGTCAGCATAGTCCGCTATAATAAGTCGTATCAACGAGTGAGAGGAACCTGCCATGAACGCCATCCGCTTATTGGCTGTTGTCAATGAAAAACACGAATTGATTGTTACCCTACCCGCCGATGTGCCAGTCGGGCCGGTGGAACTGCTGCTCCAGCCTGTTGATGAGACAGTGATCGAAGAACCTGCCTCAGAGCGTGAGCATATCCGTGCCAAATTGATGGCCGCAGGGTTGTTGGTGAAGCCAGAAGACTTAGGCATCTCACCATCCGTTCAGCCATTGTCATTAGAAGAGCGTCTTAAAATCGGACAAATGCCAGTTGGAGCAAGACCAGTAGAAGATTTGGTGGATGAAGATAGAGGCGATAGGTGAGTCAATTTTTTGTTGATACGAGCGCCCTTGCCAAACGATATATCATCGAATTAGGTTCAACTTGGGTTATTAGTTGGATTGAACCAAATGCGAGTAATCTGATTGCGATTTCAAAACTCACCTTTGTGGAAATGCGGTCAGTCTTAACAAGAAGAGTACGTGAACAATCTCTAACGCCCACACAGGCCAATTTGCTATGGACTGATTTTACCGCTCATATTGTTTCTCAATATATGGTCGTGTCAGTTGATGATCGTGTACTTCAAAGGGCCGAAACATTAGTGTCTCGGTATGTTTTGCGTACCTTGGATGCTATTCAATTGGCTTCAGCTATTGAAGCCCAATTACTGCTTTCAAGTTCGTTCACCTTCGTTAGTGCCGATAACAACCTGCTCACCGCTGCCAGCGCCGAAGGCTTGACAACCGACAATTCCAATTTGCACCCTTAAATTATTTTTCATTTCACAAGGACATCACCATGCCAATCGCCCGCGACGAAATTCTCAGCCGCCTCCACGCCCAACGTGCCGCTGGTAAGCCCATTATCGGCACCGGCGCAGGTACCGGCATCTCCGCCAAGTTCGAAGAAGCGGGTGGCACCGACCTCATCATCATTTACAACTCCGGTCGCTACCGCATGGCAGGGCGCGGCTCGCTGGCGGGTCTGATGGCCTACGGGGATGCCAACGCGATTGTGATGGAAATGGCGGGGGAAGTGCTGCCCGTCGTCAAGCACACGCCCGTGCTGGCGGGTGTCAACGGCACCGATCCCTTCCGCGTCATGCCCTACTTCTTGCAGCAGGTCAAAGACATCGGCTTCTCTGGTGTGCAAAATTTCCCTACTGTTGGCCTGTTCGATGGCATCATGCGCCAGAACCTTGAAGCCACCGGTATGGGCTACGACAAAGAAGTCGAGATGATCGGCATGGCTCACAAGATGGACTTGTTCACCTCGCCCTACGTCTTTAACCCCGACGAAGCCCGCGCCATGACCCACGCCGGCGCGGATTTGCTCGTCTGCCACCTCGGCCTGACGACCGCCGGAACCATCGGCGCGGGGGTCGCCCCCTCACTGGACGAAGCCGTCAGCCGCGTAATGGCAATGGCCGATGCCATCTGGTCGATCCGCAAGGACGCGCTGGTCATCTGCCACGGCGGCCCCTTTGATGAACCGGATAACGTCGGCAGGGCGCTCAAGCAGATGCCCGGTATCGCTGGCTTCTACGGCGCATCCAGCGCCGAACGCCTGCCCATCGAACGGGCGATTACGGCGCAGGTTGCTGCTTTCAAAGGTCTGGAACTCGGCTCGTAAAACAGCTTTTTGACAGGAAATAATCCCATGCTACAATATGTCCATTCAACCTGTATACAGCCTGTATACCGAACGGCCTAGCGGTAACAACTGTTAGAATAAGCACGAAACATCGTCATCTATCAATGAGTGCTTAAAGAAACCAACATGGGAAGATTAGAACACTACCTCGCTGAACAATCTCAACACCTGCTCGATGGGGACTCGCTTCGCCGCAGTGAAGTCGCCTACATGCGGATTAAGGACGCGCTGCAACACGCAGGGCTGGAACCCGGCGAACCGCTGTCCGAACCGCAGTTGTCAAAGATGCTGGGCATCAGCCGTACCCCCGTGCGTGAAGCCCTACAGCAGCTCGCGCAGGAAGGCTTGGTGCAGGTCATCCCCGGTCGCGCGGTCACGGTCGCCTCGCGCTCGGTGCAGGATGTGCTGGATGTCATCCACATGCGTTCCCTGCTCGAACCGGAACTCGCCCGACTCGCGGCTGAATCCGCCAGCGACCAACACCGGAAAGCCTTCGCCAACTGCATGAACGAGATGGAAGCCGCGCTAGCCGCCGATGATTATCCCGCGTGGTCAAAGGCTGATGTGGTCTTCCACGACACCATGAGCCAAGCCTGCCCGAACCCGCTGCTGGGCGAAACGGTTGTCATGCTGCGTAACCGTGTCCACCACCTCGCCAAGACCGACTCACGGCATAACCCTGCGCGGCTGGCCGCCTGTACCGCCGAGCATCGCCGGATTGTAGATGCCCTCTTAAACCGCGACGGTAAAGAAGCCGAGGAAGCCATGCGCGACCATCTAGGCATCCTGCGCGAAAGCATGTTCAACAAGCTGATGTACGGGCAGTAAACGGAGAAAACGCTTTACGGTCATTAGCTGATAAGTTTCAAACTTAAGAACACTGTGTTGTAGGGGAGTACCGATGTGTGCTCCCATTTTAAGACGTTGCGGAAAGGTTCGAAAACAATTTGTTGATCGGTCAAGCATTCGAGTCCCTTTAGTGGACTTGTCTGGTGAGTAGCATGATGGCTTTAGCCTCATGCGGCGCAAACCGCCGTCTCTTTCAATGACTGCTCATTAATTAAAAATGATGGTTCGTCTGCGCGGGTGACTTTTAAAAATACGCCCGCGTTTATTTGAAAATACACAGGAGATGCCAAAAATGAAGATTTGTATGCATAACTGGATGCGCCCCGAACCGATTGAACACACGATTGACCGCATGGTGCGCTTCGGCTATGACGGTATTCAGATTATGGGCGAACCGCGCAAGTACGATTGGAAACAGGTACGCGGGCTTCTCGATAAAAATAACTTACAGTGCTTTGGTTCGGTCAGCATCATGGTGAAGGGGCGCGACCTCATCCACGGTGACCCCTACTACCGCGAAATGTCAGTGGCGTATCTGAAAGAATGCCTCGACATGGTACACGCCCTCGGCGGCACGATCTTCACCCTCGTCCCCAGCGAAGTCGGCAAGATCGTCGCCATGTCCGACCCCGATACCGAGTGGGGTTGGGCGGTCGAAAATATCAAGAAGGTCGCCGGACACGCTGAAAAGCTCGGCATCCGCATCGGCCTCGAACCGCTGAACCGCTTCGAAACCAACTTCCTCAACCGCCACGATCAAGCCATCCGTTTGGCGCAGGATGTCGGCGGGAACGTCGGTATCTGCCTCGATGCCTTCCACATCAACATCGAGGAGGCCGATATGTACGAGGCGATTGCCACCGCCGCGAAGGGTGGTTGGCTGGTCGACTTCCACGTCGCCGACAATAACCGCCGCCCACCGGGAGAAGGTGCGCTCGACTGGCAGAAAATTATCTCGACCCTCAAAGCCAACGGCTACAACAACCAACTGACCAGTGAGTTCGTCGTCCCGTTGGATCGCTCCCCGCTGGCGGCGAAGATGGCCGACTCTGGCACCACCGCCACCGAAGCCGAACTCAAGTTCATCCGCGACCACGGCAGCGACCTCATGCCCGATTCGGAATATTCCAAGCACGTCGAAAATACCATTAAACACCTGCGAGCCAGCGGCGCGTAAAAAATAAAGTTCTGTAGGGGTTTGGCGCTGACAAACCCGTTATCCCGAACCCCTACAACACCGTTTATGTTTATTTGAAATAAGGTTATTACGATGGCGACCGTTTTATTGATCGGTACGCTGGACACCAAAGGACCGGAAACGGCTTACCTGCGGGACTGCGTGCGTGAATTAGGTTGCAATACGTTCGTGCTGGATTCCGGCATTCTGGGCGAGGCGGTAGACATCGAAGCGGATTACACACGGGCGCAGGTCGCGATAGCCGCCGGAACCTCCATCGACGCGCTGCGGAACGCGGGTTCACGCGGTAAAGCCGTCGAAGGCATGTTGAAGGGTGTCCGTAAACTAACGCTCGACCTGATGGCAGCAGGCAGCATCCACGGTGCGGTCGCGCTCGGCGGGGCGGAAGGCTCGGTGCTGGCGGCAGCGGCCATGAAGGAACTGCCAATCGGCTTCCCCAAGTTGATCGTCTCGCCGATTGCCTCCGGTCAGCGCAAGTTCGCGCCCTTTGTCGGGACGCGCGATGTGATGGTCATGCACTCAGTCGTGGATATTCTCGGCCTCAACCCCATCAGCCGCGCCGTGTTTGAAAGCGCAGCCGCAGCCATCGCGGGTATGGCGAAAGCCTACAGCATTAAGCAGCTTCCGGCAGCGCAACAGGCCAAGCCGCGAAAGGCGATTGCGGCCACCATGCTCGGCAACACCACCCGCCCCCTGATGCAGATCCGCCCATCAGTCGAAGCGCTGGGCATGGACTTCGTGATCTTCCACGCGAACGGCGTGGGCGGCGCGGCGATGGAGGAACTCATCTGCGAAAAGCGCTTTGATGCCGTGCTGGATTACACCCTGAGCGAAGTCGCGGGGCATGTCGCGGGGGGCTTCCACATCGGCAAACCGACGCGCATGGAAGCTGCTGCGCTGGCGGGCATCCCGCAGGTAATCGTACCGGGGTGCTTGGACTTCATTGTGTTCGGCGCGAAAGATGAAGTACCCGATCAGTTCAAAGGCCGCCCAACTTACTACCACAACCCGGAGTTCACGCTCGTGCGGGTGACACCGGATGAGCAGTTGGCGGCAGCGCGTTTCGTGGTGGAAAAGCTCAACAAGGCGACCGGCAAGGTGACGGTGGTCGTACCGTTGGGCGGCGGCTCGGTGATGGATATACAGGGCGGCGCATTCTGGCAGCCCGACCTCAACCGCCAATGTTGGGACATCCTTAAAAATGGGCTGAAACCGGATATTCGCTACCGTGAGGTGAATGCCCATATCAATAGTGATTCGTTCGCCGACGAGGTATTCGAGGAACTCAAGCACATCCTGATTTAACCGCAGAGACGCAAAGAAAACAGGGAAATACGGAGAGGTTTTCGTAGGGGAGGGGCTGAGATCCTCCCGTGTATTTGCGCCCTCCCTTGCTTGCGGGCTATCAGTAGACTGAGCCTGCGAAGGAACTGATGTGGGTTGGGGTGGGGGTTCACGCACCATAACATATAAACAAGCTATAAGCAGGAGATCGCATGATGGCAGCAGTACGTTCAGCAAAATCGCTTAATTTCCCCTCGTTTTGTATGGGGGACTTGAGCTATGTCGATATACAAGAATATCTGAAACATTCCGATACCATCCTCATCCCCAAAGCCAGCTTGGAGCAGCACGGCCCGCACCTCCCGTTGTACTGCGACACCATCACCTCGACCGAGGTCGCCAGCCGCGCGGGTGAGCAAGCCGGTATCCTTTATACACCGACGCTGTGGCTGGGTTATTCGCCCCAGCATATGCGTGCGCCGGGCTTCGGCGCGGGGACGATCACCCTCCGGGCGGATACCTATCTCAACCTGCTTTACGACATCGGGCGCAGCCTGATTCACCACGGCTTCAAACGGCTGATCTTCGTCAACGGGCATGGTTCGAACGTCAAAGTGGTTGACCCCGTTTTACGCCGTCTCCGCAACGAAACCGGCGCACTCATCGCCTACTATAAACCCTACGCCGAACGCTACATCGGCATGTTGAAAGACGTGCTGGAAGGGCCGGTCGAGGAAACCCCCGGCTGGCACGCGGGTGAACTGGAAACCTCGCAGGTGCTGGCGCATAACCCCGCGCTGGTGCGGCTCGACCGCGCCAGGTCCGACAAAGCCCACGCCCCCAAATGGCTGGGTGACGCATGGGCGAAGAACGATGGGATGCCGGATGCCGAGTTTCAAGGTTATCAATACTTCAACTTCCCCTTCGACCACGAGGAATTTACCGACTCCGGCACGATGGGCGTACCGCAGCGCGGAACCGCCGAGAAGGGCGAAGAAGCCTTTAAACGCTTCACCAATCATCTGATTGACGCGGTGGAAGAACTCGAAAAGGTCGAGGTCACGATCAAGAATCAGGATTGGAGCGAGGGCAAAGCATGGTAACTCAGGATGCTAAGTCAATCCTCGCACATGCCCTCGACAAGATCGTCGGCAGCGAAAATGTGACAACAGGCGCAGCCGCCCAATCGAAGTACGCCAGCGACCAGTGGTGGTACGCCATCGCGGCAGCCGCAGCCGGGGAAGCCATCAGCCGACCGGACGTAGCCGTTAGTCCGACCTCGCCCGAACAGGTGGCGGCGGTCGTCAAGCTGGCGAACAGCCTGCATGTGCCGGTGACCCCGTGGGGTGGCGGCAGCGGTGTGCAGGGCGCGGCCAACGCCGACCGCGGCGGCATCATCCTCGACCTCAAAAAGCTGGATAAAACACGCGCCATCAACCGCAAGTCACTGACCTGCGAGGTGGAGGCGGGCAAAATCTGCAAGACCTTTGAGGAAGAACTGAACGCCGACGGCCTATCCTTCACCCACTATCCGGCCTCGACCGAGTGGGCGACTATCGGAGGCTCGATTGCCGCGCGGGGTTCGGGCGTGCTGTCCACCAAGTACGGCAAGATCGAAGACCATATTCTCAACCTCGAATTTGTAACCCCCACCGGTGAACTGGTGACGACCCCCGCTGTGCCTCGCCACGCCGTCGGGCCGGAACTGACGCAGCTCCTTATCGGCGCGGAAGGGACGCTGGGCATCATCACTGCCGCGACCGTGAAGCTCCACGCCCTGCCCAAGAAGCGCGTATTCGTGGTGGCGGCCTTCCCCACGCTGGGCGAAGGCGTGGCTGCCGGACGCGAGATTATGACCAGTGGACTCAAGCCGCCGGTCATGCGCCTGTACGACGCGGACGCTGCCGCCCACAGCCTGTCGCGGGCGGTCGGGGCGGAACTGGAACTGACGACGCTGGTGATGATGTTTGACGGTGAATACCCCGAATTGGTCGAGCATGAGGCCAGAATCGCGACCGACATTTGCCAGAACCACAGCGCCACCATCCTGCCGGACAGTATCGGCGCGGTGTGGTGGGATAAGCGCTACGTCTTCTACTACCCGCCCTACGCCCCCGAACTGCCGAGCATCTGGGGGACGGTGGATGTGGTGGCGGATTTCGAGCATATCGAGGCGGTATATGAGGAAACCACCAAAGCCATCCGCGCGGCTTGCCCTGCCGAGTTCAACCTCTCGCTCAACACCCATTTCTCGCACTGGTACGAGTGGGGGTCGATGATCTACGCCCGTATGAAAGTGCCAACCGGCCCCGCCGACCTGACCGAAGCGAAGGAACTGCACGACAGCATCTTCCGCGCGGGGGTGGAGGCGGCGTTGAAGGCCGGCGCGGTGATGAACGACCATCACGGCGTAGGCATCCGGCTCGCCCCATTTATGCCCGCGCAGTACGGCACGGGGATGGACAGCCTGCGCCGGATTAAGAAGGCGCTCGACCCGAATAATATTCTCTGCCCCGGCAAGCTGGGACTGGGGTAGTTAGCAGTCGCACGTTTTAAGTGGCACGTTACAAGTCTTTTGAACGCCCTATCACGGCTTTGCCCTGTTCCCTCCCTGTTACTCTATCAGCGTAGTGAGCCTGCGAACGTGCTGATGTGGGAGGGTTAGGGTGGGGTCGCCCCACTTTACCCTGCACCTCTACTCTTATAGTCACGCTTCACGAACAACTTGCGTTAAGCCGTAATGAAAGAGCCTGCGATTGTCATGTCGTCTAATCATGACCCAACCCGTAAATTATGCTATGATTCGCTCAGTGAAAGGATAGACCATGCGCCAGGTAATATTAATTCCTGATCTTGAAGTCGGCGGTTACACCGTAGAAGTCCCTAGTCTTCCCGGCTGCATCAGCGAAGGCGACACGGTTGCTGAAGCCCTCGCGAACATCAAGGAAGCAATTGAGTTGCATATCGAAAGCATATTAGCCAATGGTGAAGAAGTGCCAGAGGATTTTGCCCCTATACAATTGATGGCAGTATGACAAAACTACCGGTTGTCAAAGGTCGTGAATGTATCGCTGCATTGCAACGCGGCGGTTTTGTCATTGATCGCCAAAAAGGCAGCCATATTACCTTGATACGGGACGACCCGTTTTCCCGCGCCACAGTTCCCAATCACAATAAACCGCTGAAACCCGGCACGCTCCGTTCTATCATCCGCCAAGCAGGGTTGTCGGTTGAGGAGTTTGTTGAACTCCTGTAGCTTTCCCACGATCCCTCACGCCACCCCCACCATCCCACCTTATCCTGCACCTCTCGCCTTCTAGTCACGCTTCACGAACGAACGACTTGAGTTGAGTGAGGCCGAACAAGAATGAAAGAGCCTGCGGTGTGCAAACTCTTTTAAGGGAGTTAGGGTAATCTGATACTGCACCGTCTTATATATCGCTCAATTGATACAAATCCGCACCAATGAACAAAAATATTGTATGAGCTTTCAAAGGCCAAAGGAGTAAGGCATGAGTTTTGTGGGTTCTTAAGCCATAATTTGGTTATCTTAGACACTGGAGTCAACAATGTGCGTTCCGTTGTATTCTTAGTGTCCGGTATAACGATACCAGCAATAAACTGGGGATATTCAAGATATGCCATATCATCCGCCACAGTCATCATACAGGGTGTATTAAACTCTAAGATCAGGTCTCCTAAACTAACCAAATATGAGTTGTCATTTGATCGCACCTGAATATATGTTTTTCGCTCTCTATCGGGCAGAAAATAAACTCTGAATGTTTCATAATACATGCTGATTTCATCATAGGTACTATCTAATTGAGCATGTTTGCTAATTAATATCTCTTTCGCCTCATCCCAGCTTGTGACACTGGATTGAATATCCATAATACATAGCATAATTGAACACTGGCTGATACCCAAATAAGACAAGCTATCTGTATGAGCATCTAAGCGATCTGAAATGCTTATTAAGCATAAAAGAATGGATACGGTTAGGCTTATAAAAATAACTGGAATTAGGTGCTTCATGAAACCTCATAATAGACACAGTTCAGCTACATAATACCAGTCTTATCCAGAATACATCGCTGCACATCTCAGCCTTCACCGTCGTACTGGTAGGACGCACCACCCATATCAGCAGCCGATTACCTCTATCCCACCCCTAGCTATTAAATAACCTTCTCCGCCTTGATCTTGGCGTTCTCTGCGTCTTGGCGGTTCAATCGCATTTGCATTTCCATTGGAGGCGTACTTAGTACGCTTGCCTCCTACCCCTTCAAATACATTTAACCATGAAGTCGCTTTAGCAGACTTGTCCGGTGATCAGCATGACGGCTTTAGCCTCATGCGACGCAACCACACATCTTCTATCGCTCGGCCTTGATCTTGGCGTTCTCTGCGTCTTGGCGGTTCAATCGCATTTGCATTTCCATTGGAGGCGTACTTAGTACGCTTGCCTCCTGCCCCTTCAAATACATTTAACCATGAAGTCGCTTTAGCAGACTTGTCTGGTGATCAGCATGACGGCTTTAGCCTCATGCGACGCAACCACACATCTTCT
This sequence comes from Chloroflexota bacterium, assembly GCA_020161935.1. Lineage (GTDB taxonomy): Bacteria > Chloroflexota > Anaerolineae > Aggregatilineales > Phototrophicaceae > CFX2. The sequence continues at coordinate 120,140 of JAIUNI010000016.1, read as the reverse complement.
ATCGCTCCGCCTTGATCTTGGCGTTCTCTGCGTCTTGGCGGTTCACTCTGAATTTGCCTTTACTCGGTACTCGGTACTCGGCACTCAGAACTCAGTACTATAAACTAGGTTTATTTTCGGTTAACCCGACAAACTGTTTTCCAACCGTCTACCAACCTCTCACCACCATTTCTCCCCTGTAAAGTTAGCGCCAGCACCGCTTAAAAGTGACCAAATGTTCTGACAAATGTTCACCCTTTCGCCCTTAACCTCTGCTATCCTGTTCAAAGGGCTCGATGTAGGGGTTTGATGCTGACAAACCCTCATCAACTACCTACACGCACCTTAACAATCCTATCTCTTGGCATTCTCGGTCTTTCTTGGCGCACTTGGCGATTCGTATTCGCTTTTGACTGTCACCTGTTGACTGTCGACTGATAACTTTTCGTGCTGCATTTGCCGCTTGTTCCGCATTTTACGCTTTTGGAACGACCTGCATTTGTATTGGACTAATGACTGTCGACTATAGACTAAAGACTACAGACTGCCTTTTGCTGCAAACGTTGCAGCAGCGAACCAGCCGTCCGCCGTTGCAATAAAACCTTGGCGTTCTTGGCGATTTGTAATTGCCTTCGTCTTGAACTGATAACTGTCAACTGTGAACTGACAACTCCGACACTGACGACACTGACGACATTTGTGACAAATACACGGATTCTCAACTGCAACAACAGCATCAACAACATAAAATGCACGAGTGAAAATGAAGAATTTGCAGAATTTTGTGACCGAAGGAAATCCTTTAGGGTGCAGTTTCAGCAAATTGCTCCCTCACAACCGCCATCACAACCCATTTTCGCAGTTGCGGTTTTTGCAGTATTTGCAATATTTTGAACTTTTACGACGTTTATAGCGGTAAAAAGGGGTGATGTCGCCGCCGCCGCCGCCACAAATCGGCCTTTGTCTTAAGCTGGCGACAGATGACCGATGACAGCTCAAGAAAAGGTTGAACGATTGGCAAACGGGGTGTTTGAGCATTCAACAAATCAAACAGTGATGGAAATGACAGCGGTTATGAGAAGTGGCATAACCGCTGCCAATAAAGGTTAGTCCTCGGCGTAGGCGGCGTACATCAGGCGGATCACCTGTTTCATCACGGTGCTGGCTTCACTTTGAGCGCCAGCGGAACGGTAGGCTTCGTAGGCTTCTTCGTACAGCAAGGCTGCCGACATGAGATCAGACGCGCGTTCGGCGGCCTGTGCCTGACTGCGTGCGGCTGCGGCTAATTCAAGAACGGCGATTTGCGAGTGCATGTTACTTATATCCATCTACTAACTAAACCCTTGAAACCATGTCTTCCATTCCATCATATGAAATAATTGTAATATTTCAATTGGCAATTATAAATAGAATGATACGCAACCACATAACATGCGCCTTACAGCCAAAAATGAACAGTTTGTAAGGCGAGGATAACACCGCATTATGTGGAAAATTTGAAGGGAATATTGAGAACGTGTTAATGGGAGATAAGGAATGGAATAACCCGACAATCCCAAACGCCCTCACGAGCAAGGGCGTTCGAGTAAAGTCTAACGATGCTGATTAGGCGGTTGCAGGCCGCGTGACCAACGGGCGAACGGGCTGCGTGACCACCGGCTGCGGCACGTAAGCTGGATTTTCGATCATCATTTCCACGCCATAACCAGCACAATCGTAGTCCTCAAGGTAGTTCGGGATGATGTGCATCGGCTTGAAACCCATCTTGATTTGCTTGCTCAGGTTGGTGTCGAAACGCCGCCCCGCGATGACATCCGCCACGTATTCCTCGACCGGCACCGTCCCGGCGACCGTGTGGTAGCTGATGATGGCGCTGCCCGCGACCATGCCGCGCAGGTTCAGGCGGCGCATGGTTTCGAGGCGGGCGTTGGTCAACTGCTTACCGATACCCATCCCCTGATAGTCAGGATGAACGGCTGACTCGACACCATAGAGCCATTCGCCCGTGGGCATGTGGGTGTTCAACCAGCCGTAGCCGATGAGTTCCCACCACGAAGCCAACATCGGCTGCTGCGGGTCGAAATGCACCCGCATACTGACCGTGAAACCAACTACGGTATCGGTGGTGGTATCGACCGCGATAAATTGGCCTTCGGGGAACACGGCGAGATGCTGACGGAAGTGGTCAACCGTGAAAATGCCGGATTCGGGGTCACGAGGGTCGAGGTTGTAGACACGCGCCATCAGCACCTCCATTTGCTCGACATAACGGTCGGCGCTGGGGAGGATCTGGATGGCGTTGGTACTGGCAGGCTCGTCTTGGGTCAACATGATCAGTTTCCTTAACAGGATAAATACATCAATAAAAAGGGTTGGTTGTAGGAGGCATACAGCCGTATGCCCCCTACAGAGGGTTCGACTAATTTGGCGATTACACCGTGTGCGGCATCAAAGGCGCAGGCATCGGGCGTATCACCGTGGGGCGCGTAGGCACCGCCGACGGGAACACACGCTGCAATGGGCGATAGTCGGGGTTGTCCCAGACGATCTCCACGCCGTAGCCGCCGCAGGTTGGCTCAATCGTATAATTCGGGATGAGGCCGTGAACCTTAAAGCCCTTCCGAAGTTGTTTGCTCAGGTTAGTGTCGAAGCGCGTTCCGGCAACCACATCTCGCACATAGTCTTCAATCGAGATTTGGTCAGCAACCTTGCTGTAGTCAATGGGTAAACTGCCCGCGACTAATCCACGCATATTCAATTTGCGGATGACGTTATAGCGAGCCTCAATCAGCTTTCCGCCTACGCCTTGGCTGCGATATTCATGGAGGACGACCGAGTCGACCCCGTACAGCCATTCGCCGGATGCGTTATGGGTAGTCAGTCAGCCGTCGTTGGTGAGTTCCGCCCACGACTTGGCCGCGTCGTGCGCGTCAAGGTTCACGCGCATACTGGCAGTCAAACCAACCACGCGGTCGGTCGTCTTGTCCAGCGCAATGAACTGTCCTTCGGGGAAAATCGCGAGGTGCTGGCGGAACTTCTCCGCCGTGAGCGCTTCGGCAGCGTCATCCTCCGACACGATGTCGGCGGTGGTGTAGCCGTAAGCGAGTTGGTGGCACATTTCCATCTGCCCTAGATACTTTGCAGAACACGGGACGACAGCGATTTGTGTGTCCCGGTTCTGTCTGGGCCTCGTATGGGGTGTGCTTAAAGGGTTGGCGTTCATATTGTCCTCTTCTGATAAAAATTACGATACTGCCTGTGACCGCGAACCGGACGACAGGACTTCTTTCGCTGCACGCAGACCACTGACGTACGCGCCGTGAATGGTGCTGGAAAAACCGTGTGTGGCGGTATGCTCACCCGCCCAATACAGCCGCCCCACCGGACGGGCCAGCGCATCGCGGGTATCGGGATAACCGGGTAAGGCGACGCTGTATGCGCCGCGTGTATAGGGTTCCTCTGTCCAGTTCATCAGGTGCATGGCTTCCGGCTGCAAGTCGGGCATATCGAGTTCGATACGCAGCGTCTCTAAGCCCTTTGCCAGTGCGCCTTCATCACCGAGCGCCATCAGTTCACGCGCCCAATCACCGGTCGCGAAGGCCGTCCACACCGTTTGGTCGGTATTGTGACCAAACGAAGGCGACCACCACATCGGCGGCAGGCTGTCGGAAAAGAGCGCCATAATATCCGGCGGCATAATCGGCTGGCTGAAACGGTAGATCATCTTTAGTCCCGGCCCCATGCGCGTGTTGCGGATGGCCTCCTGCTTGTCGGCAGGGAGTTCGGGGGTGAAGGTGATCGTATCCGATTGCAGGACACCCAGCGGAATGGTGATGACCACTTGATCGGCTTCCAGCACACCGTTAGGGGTCGTTACGCGCACACCTTCCGGCAGCCACTCGACGCGGCTAACCGGTGTGGTCAGGCGAATATCCAGCCCTTCGGCTAAATGTTTCGCCAGCGTGTCGTAACCATCCAGTACGCGGAAGTCACCTTTGCCGTTGGCCTTCTGGCGAATCTCGCCTAAGGCAGCGGTCGCGCTGATGTTCGGCAGCGAGTCACCTTCAGCATTCACGAACATGCGCTGCGCGTAACGCAACTGCGAGTCGGTGAATCCGATGCGGCGCAGGTAGCTGCCAAAATCTTCGTCGCCGTCCAAAACCGGCACATCCGGCAAAAGCCATGTGCGGATCATATCGAATTGGTCGTCCTGCCGTGCGTCTTGCATCAGGCAAAGCGAACCATCCGTCAAGCGGACGAGCGAGTCATCGGTTTTACGCCATTCGAGGGTACGAAGTCCGAGTTGACGGACAAGCAGTCAGGTCGGAGCCAGATCACCATGAATGAACTCGGCACCGAACTCAACGGGGATACCTGCGAAGCTGTAGTCGGTATGTAACCGACCACCGATCCGGTCACGGGCCTCCAGCACGATTACCGACTCACCCGCTGCCTGAAGTTCAGAAGCTGCGGTCAGTCCGGCCATGCCAGCACCGATCACGAGGGTAGACATAAAACACCTATACTTTGTTACGCCGATTGCGTACAACTTACCCACTATAACACGGCTTTTTTGGCCTGTCTAGTAGGGCGACCCCTATTTTTGAGGGAGAGCAGCCTGTCTTTGAGACACCAAAAACAATTGAATGCAATCCAAAAGCGGCTTGTTCATCGTAATCTATTTTAGAGGCGGCTGACCAAAGTCATATGAGCCAAGTGGCCTAACATTTAGTAAGCTGTAACAAACGTAAATACCCCCAACCATTTTTTTCATGCAAGCTTCATGTAAGTGAATCACTTTTATAACTATACTACTGATAGGGACTAGGTTCGGGAAGGTTAGGCATGATGGAAATGCTTGAGGAAAACATTCAATCATCAGATGAAGTCGATGTGCATGCAGCGCTCGATGAGGTGCTGAGTCTTCTCAAGAAGGGCATCAGCGAACCGGTGATCGCCGTTTACAAGAATAAGCTGAACGCGACACTGGATCTACAGGCGATACGGGGTATTTTAGAAACGACCCAGCCTGATTTGGATACAAAACGACTGACCGAGAAAACAGCGGTCGAGCAGCTTGATCTGGACGCATGGCTGAACCTGATTCTACAGCGATGGGATATATTCGACCCCATTCTGAAAAGTATGGGTAAGGATGCGGTCGAAAAACTGCGCGACATCCACCTTGAACGGCTGGATGATGGGCAGCTTTCGACCCGCGAAGCACGGAACACGGCTATTCTCGCCCACGAGATGCTGTCCCAATTTTACTGCAAACCACAGGCGGATCGGGTCGCGGTCATTCGTGACCAATTGACGGCACTGGCACAGGCTGAGGATGTTCCGGTTGTGGAGGCCAGTGCTAAACCGGCTGTCCCACCGAGTACACCGGCTCACCCGACCCCTGAAAAGGCCAATGGTCATTGGGCGGGCGTGGGCGAAAAGGCCGCACCCGCACCTTCGACCAACGGCAACCATAAACATGAGCCGGTTACGGTGTCGTCGAACAGTAACGGGAATGGTACACACGCGAAGGCCGAGTCCCTGCCGCAAACCGAAATCCTGAGCAAGGACGGCGTTGAGGCAAAGCCCGCACCGCGCATCGACAAGAGCCGGACGCACCGTGTCGCGCCGCCCAGCCCGAACAGCGTGCTGCAAGTTGAGATCGTCAAGCAGCGCGGCGATGCTTCGGCACAGCGGATTGACCTCTCCAAGCCGTCGGTTCTCGTCGGACGGAGCTTGATGGCGGATATCGAAGTCAGCGATCCGCGTGTTTCACGGGTGCATTTGCTGATCGCCGGAACGCCGGAAAGCGGCATCAAAGTGACGGACTTGCACAGCGCGAACGGCACGTTTATGGACGGCATTCCGCTGATACCGAACAGCCCGACCGAATGGGACATCGGGCAGATGGTCACGATTGGCGAAACCCTGCTCATCCTGCGGCACACGATCTAAATGAAGGTCACGGGCAAGATACCATCGCGACAGATGGTATCTTGCCCTTACCCACCACATCCGTTAGTATGGCTAGACTATGTTTAGCCGTTTTTCCCCTCACACACGCGCCCTCCTTCAAGCGTTATTCGTCACCTTTTTGTGGTCAACGTCATGGATCTTGATTAAGGTCGGGTTGAAGGACATCCCGCCGCTGACCTTTGCCGGATTGCGCTACAGCCTCGCGTTTTTGTGCTTGTGTCCGGTGGTGCTGGCCTCCCGTTCACGCCGGAGCGAACTCCAGCGGCTGCGCGGTACGGATTGGGTGCAGTTGCTCGTGCTGGGGTTGATTTACATCGCCATCACACAGGGGGCGCAGTTTATCGCCCTGTCGTATTTACCGGCGACGACCCTCACGCTGCTCATCAACCTGAGTGTGGTTATCATTGCCCTGCTCGGCAGTCTGATGCTGGCTGAACGGCTGGGGATGCGCCAGTGGGGTGGTATCGCCATCTTCTTCGTGGGGGTTATCCTCTACTTTTTTCCGGTTGATCTTCCGGCAGGTGAACGCTTGGGTTTGCTGGCGGCAGGCGTGGTGGTGCTGGCGAACTCGATTTCGGCGGTACTGGGGCGGCGCATCAACCGCAGCGCCCACATTAACCCGATCATCGTCACCTTCGTGAGCATCGGCATCGGCGCGGCGATTTTGCTGGTGGTGGGCATCGCGCAATCGGGCTGGCCGCAGTTGGCACTCCAAAGCTGGCTGCTGATCCTGTGGTTGGCGGCAGTCAACACGGCCTTCGCCTTCTCGCTGTGGAATAACGCGCTGCGGACGCTTTCGGCGGTTGAATCGGGCATCATCAACAACACGATGCTCATCCAGATTGCGGTTCTGGCGTGGGTGTTTTTGGGCGAACGGCTGTCACTGCAAGAGGTGGCCGGTTTAGGGGCGGTGGCAATCGGCGTGCTGCTGGTGCAGTTTAAAGGAACGGCGCGGAAAAGTGAGACACTTACGCCGACCGAATAGCTGTTCCTCCTGTAATAAATCCCCTCGTTAGTGCGTCTATAGACTAATGGAAACAAATCCCTCGCCCTGTTCGTATACCCCTGTAAGAATAGATCAGACTTGTATTTTACAAACAAATGTTCTACAATAAGTCTGGAATCGACATTTGTGGTATGATGTCACTATGAATAAATGTCGATAATAGCTGTTCAGACCTCGCATGAATGTGCAGGTAGTGGGGTCATACCATACTCGTATCCCCCAGAGTTTGTTCCCAGAACGTTGAATAAGTTTTGAACAGGTGAGCCACTATGCGTTACGTAGGCGGCGATTACGACCAATTTGATGATGACGACGAAGACGAGATCGAAGACGATGATGATCAGGCTGAAGATGACGACGAAGAAAGTGGCTCGTCATCCTCGTCATCCCGTGTAAATCCCTTCGGTAGTTCGAGTACAAGTAATTTCGGCAACCGGTCCACTTCCAGTTTGCCGGGTTCGGGTGCGCGTACCAGTCCAACGCCGGGTGGCGGGTCTAACCCTGCCGCACGACCGGGGGGATTCGGTTCGTCCTCCAGCAGCCCGACCAGTCGGCCCGGTGGGACAACCTCACCCTCAACATCCAGCGGCAGCACCTCACCGTTTAGCAGCGGTGGCAACCGCCCCGCGAGCAGCAGCCCCTCGTCGCCTTCCAGCGGGAGTGCGGGCAGCTCGTTCGGCGGTGGTAATCGGCCTGCCAGCACGGGCGGGTCGTTTGGCGGGTCAGGGAGTTCAAGTGGTTCCGGCGGCTCGTCGCCGTTTGGCAGCAGTGGCAGCCGCCCAACGAGCAGCAGTTCATCGCCGTCCGGCAGTTCGAGCAGCCCCGCCAGCCGACCCGCCAGCACGGGTGGGGCATTTGGTGGTTCGAGCAGCGGCGGTTCCGGTGGCAGCTCATACGGTGGTGCGAAACCCGCCAGCAGCGCCCCCGCGAAGCCCGAAGAGAAGAAGGGCGGCATGTTGGGCGGCATCACCAACCGGTTCGGTGGTGGTGGCGACAAGGCTGACAAACCCGCAACACCCAAAGGCACCAGCGGCGGTAACAAAGCGGGCGGCGCGTTGGGCGGCCTTACCAGCGGTCTCAGCGGCATCACCAGCCGGTTCGGTGGGGGTGGCGGGGATAAGACGAATAAACCGGCGACACCCAAAGGCACCAGCGGCGCTAAAGGTGGTGGGCCACTCGGCAGCATCACCAGTGGTTTAAGCGGCCTTACCGGTCGCTTCGGTGGGGGCGGAGGCGATAAGAAGCCTGCCGCGCCCAGCAGTTCCACGTCGAGCAGTTCATCGCCGTTTGGTGGCACACGCGCGACCGGAACCAATCCGGCTGTCGGCGGCGCGAAACCGGCGGCTTCTAGCAGCGCTTCGCCCTTTGGCAACAAGCTGGGTGGCAGCGCACCAGCCGCGAAACCGGCGGCGGGCGGCAAGGCAGCGGGCGGCGGTGGAATCAGCCGGTTCTTACCGGCGTTCCTGCGCGGCGGGGATGTGGCGGCCAAACCCTCACCTAAAACCCGCACGAGCAAAACACCGACTCTCGACGAGAACGCGGGGCTTTCGCTCGATACGAAGCTCGATATTCTCGGTGTCGCCTTACTGTTGAGTTCGTTAGCGCTGATTTTCAGCCGCCTTTCGACCACGGAAGGCAAGCTGACCGCGACGATTAACGACTTCATGAAAGAACTCACCGGATGGGGATCAATCGCCATTCCGGTCGCGATGCTGATGATCGGCGTATGGTTGATCGCGCGGCACTTTGGTGAGAACGCGCCGGTGATCCCGCGCAAACGGATTATTGGCATCGGCATTACCTATGTCGCGGTACTAACGTTGATGAGCTATGTGGATACGTTTAGTTTCGTCGGCCCACGCGCGGTACATAACTTCCAAGAACTTACCCTCCAGATGGCGCTCTCACTGAGCAACGGAACGGGTGGTGGGCGAATCGGCTGGGAGATTTACTATTTCTTCGTGTCGAACGTCACCGAGGCGGGTGCGTTCTTCATGATCTTGCTGATGCTGGTCATCGGCGCGATGTTTACGTTAGACCTCGGCGCGGCGGAACTGGCGATGATTGTCGTCAGCAACGTTCGCAGCTTCCAGGATACACGCCGTCACCGCGCCCAAGCCCGCGCCCAAACGGCGGCTGCTTTACAGCTCGAACAGCTTACAGCGCAAGCTCCGGTTGCAACGGCGGTTAGCGTGACGAAAGAGGCCAGCCCGGCGCTGCCCGCCGCACCCGCAGTCGCGGCACTGCCAGCGGCCAGCGATCCCGCACTGCCCGCCGGCGAACCGATCCGTGCCGAGCGCCCGATTGCCATCAATATCGGTGGTAAGAAGGAAATGGGCGGGCTGCAAGAACTGGAACCGGTTGAGCGTGTTCCGGCTAACCCTGTCGCCAAGCCCGCACCGACACCCTCCCCCGCAGGAGGTGGCATCACGTCGCGCTTCAGCAGCATGATCCCCGGACGCAAACCCGCCGATGGAGCAGCAGCACCCGCTAAAGCGGAAGCCGCACCCGAATCCGGCGCGAAACCCTCGACGATTGCGACAACGGCTGCGGCTGTAACCGCAGGTGCAGTCGCGGGCGGCATCGGGCGGTTGTTCAACCGGGGCGGTAAGGATGACACGGCGAAAGCTGCCGACAAGCCAGCGGCTTCGACACCCGCCACGACGATTAATACCAGCCAACCGGCAGCGGCAGCGGCGAATGCCAGCAGCGCGGCGATGAGTTCGACGGCAGCACCCGTTCGGTCGCCTGTGCCACCGCCTGCCGTACCGGGTACACCGGCTCGACAGAGCGAACCACCACCCACCCGCTTGGGCGAGCTGATGAAACCAGCAAGTGCTTCATCACCGGTGGGCAGCCCGACCAGCAGCGCCAGTGGTGCGCCCGCTGCACCGTCTACTCCGGCGCGTCCGGCGTTTGGGTCGGGCAGCAGCACATCCAGCGGTTTCTCGTCCACACCGCCCGCGCGGACGTTTGGCGGAGATAGCACACCTAAGCCGTTTGGTACGAGCAGCGGTACATCGCCCGCCTCACCCGTGAAGCCGCCTGTCCCTGCTTCACCGTTGAAGTCCACCAGCAGCCCGTTCTCGCGGCCTGAAGATGTGATGGACGACGAGGATGAGGACATTGAGGACGAACTGGAGGACAGCGAAGACCTGTCAGCGCTGCCAGCCGCGCAGCCAAAAGGCTTGGGCGAACCGCTGCCGCGTTCACAGGGCAGCCGCTTCGGTACCACGACCTTCGGCAGCAGCAAATCAACCGATGCCGCGCCTTCCAGCACCGACCGTATGGGGCGATTGAACGAAATCCGGCAGGGTGGCACACCAATCACAGGCGCGAAACCGGACGACAAGGCGGACAGCAAACCCGCGTCACCGATGCGCCAACCGGCAGCCGCATCCGCCGCGCCGGGCAGCAGCACGACCAGCCGCGTCAATCCATTTGGTACATCGTCTGCACCCTCGACAGCGAGCAGCAGCCCGTTCAGCCGACCCGGCACAGCCGCTGCTGGTAACAACGACACCAAAGACGAGAAGCCAGCGGTTTCGAGCGCACCCGCAGCGGAAAGCAAAGCGGCACAACCGTCGTCGCCCTTCTGGAAAGATACGCCTGCGGCAGCGTCGGTGGTGACCCCCGCGAAGGCTTACGAACCGGAGAAATCCGAAGCACCGCGCGAGAAGGTCATGCCCGCCGCGTCGTCTTTCGGCAAGCCGCCTGACCCGGCAGGTGTAACGATCAACCCCGGTGGACGCGACGGGATGGCAAGCGCCGCCCTGACGATACCACCACCACCGCCCGCCCATACCGCAGCGGCGGCAGTACCGGATGCGACACCGATTGGACGGTCGCCAGAAATCCAGCGACCGGCAGGGGTGGGTACCACCGCACCGATGAACGTGCCGCGTAAACGTAAAGAATGGCGGTTGCCCAGTGTTAGCCAAGTGCTGATGCCCGGTTCCGAAAATGATTTTGATCGCCAAGAACTGCTGCGCCGCGCCAAGACCATCGAGGAAACGCTCCAGAGCTTCGGCGCACCGGGTAAAGTGGTCGAGGTGAACACCGGCCCTGTGATTACGCAGTTCGGTGTCGAGCCGGATTACCTTGTCACCCGCAGCGGCAAGAAGAACCGTGTCAAGGTCGGCGCGATTGCCCAGTTGGATAAGGACTTGCAGCTCGCGATGGGCGCGAAGTCCATTCGTATCGAAGCGCCTGTGCCGGGTAAGGGGTACGTCGGTATCGAAGTGCCGAATGACCAAGCCTCGCTGGTCAGCTTGCGCGACGTGATGGAATCCGACCAGTTCAAGAAGCTGTTCAACAAGTCGCCGCTGGCAATTGCGCTGGGGCAAAGTGTTGACGGTACGCCGATTTCAGCCGACCTCGCCTCGATGCCCCACCTGCTGATCGCGGGTACGACCGGTTCTGGTAAGTCGGTTTGCGTGAACGCCATTATCACCAGCCTCATCGCGATGAACCCGCCGGATAAGGTGAAGTTCATCATGGTCGACCCGAAGCGCGTTGAATTGACCGGTTACAACGGCATTCCGCACCTTGTCGCGCCGGTCGTCGTGGAACTCGAACGGATCGTCGGCGTGTTGAAGTGGGTCACGCGCGAAATGGACGAGCGCTATAAGAAGTTCAGCCTCGCGGGTGCGCGTAACATTGAGGACTTCAACAAGCACTTGCAACCGGATGCCGAGCAGATGCCGTATATCGTCGTCATCATCGACGAGTTAGCCGACTTGATGATGCTCGCGCCGGACGAAACCGAACGGGTCATCACCCGTATTGCGGCGCTGGCGCGTGCGACCGGTATCCACCTCGTCATCGCGACTCAGCGTCCGTCGGTCGATGTTGTTACCGGTCTGATTAAAGCCAACTTCCCCGCGCGTATCGCGTTCGCGGTGGCGGGGGGTGTCGACAGCCGCGTTATTCTTGACCAACCCGGCGCGGAACGCTTGCTCGGTAAGGGCGATATGCTTTACATGAGTGGGGACGCTCCGGCAGCACTGCGTTTGCAGGGTGTGTATGTTTCTGACCAAGAAATTCAGAACATTACCCGTTACTGGAAGTCGCAGATGACCGCCGAGGATACACCTGCCCGCCCGATCAGCGCGCTGGTGGTTGATAACACGGTGGCCGAGCCGTCGAAGGCCGTGATCGAGGGTAACGAACGTTCTCAGGCACAGCAAGCCTTCTGGGACACCGATATGAAGTCCAGCACGACCGTCACCGGTAACGGAAAAGGCGGCGACGATGATGTGCCGGACGACCAAGAGGATGTGCTGTACGAAGAAGCGGTGGACATGGTACGGCGATTGGGTAAGGCTTCGGTATCGCTCTTGCAGCGCCGCCTCCGCATCGGCTACACCCGTTCGGCACGCTTAATCGACCGGATGGAAGAAGAGGGCATCATCGGGCCAGCCGTAGAAGGCGCGAAGCCGCGTGAAGTCCTGCCGATGAAGTAGTATCAGACATGATTGAATTCAAAGGGCGTGCCGTTTGGTACGCCCTTTTGATTTCTATGTGTAATACTCAATGGCCTTCTGAAACACTGCTGCAAGCCAAAATGGGTGAAAGCATGATAACCGCCTTGCGTGTAATCCTATCGGTAGGACTGCACTAAACGGTGGATACTAATTTTATGGCAACCTCCTATGTATGGTAAGCCATAAAAGTCTTTAAAGCCCCTCCCTGTTACTACGGGGAGGGGTTGGGGTGGGGTCGAATTTACCCTCCACCACTTAAGGTAGTGCTACTTCCTATCCCCTGACGGTCATCATGCAATCATTTGTTCTAAGGGACAACCGGTGGTGTCGCTTCCGGCGTGGCTTCGGCTGCGATTAACTCGCGCAGCGTATCGAACGTTTTTGAATAACCGGCTTCATAACTGGGGTCGAGTTCGATCACTAACTCGTACGTTTCAAGGGCTTCCTCATAACGTTCCAGTCTAAAATACAACTCGCCAATCATGTCATAGTAATAGGCGGCGTTGTCAGGTTCGAGTTCAATTAACCGTTGGAAATCGGCAAGGGCTTGAAGGGTATAGCCGGCATAGCTATAAGCCTCAGCCCGTGACCACAATGCCCATACATCATCAGGGCGGTACTCTAGTGTTTGGGTACAAGCATCTATCGTCTGCTCATATTCTTCAGCATAGAGATATACTTCGCAAAGTTGTGCGTGGGCTAAGACGAAATCCGGCCAAATAGCGATTGCCTGATTGAAATCGCTGATTGCCGCATCATATTCGCCTATTCCTTCATAGCTCAGACCACGGTTCTGGTAGGCGGCTAAATAGCCCGGATTGAGTTCAATGGCGCGGCTCAGATTTTCAATCGCAAGATCATACATGCTATACTGATAATAGATGGTGCCAACGTTATAGTAGGCATCGGAGTCGTCGGGATCGAGTTGCAGCACGTATTGGTAATCCGCCAGAGCATCCTCCAGCCGTCCCATATCGGCATATGTTAAGCCGCGCGTGGCATAGGCAAAGGTCGAGTCAGGCTCGATCTTCAAGGCTTTATCAAGGGCGGCGAGGGCTTCATCGTACCGCCCTAATAGCCGGTACGTATCGCCCAAATTGACCACAGGGGTGGCGTAATCCGGCTCAATCTCTATCGCCTGTTCAAGGTCTGTGATGGCGGCTTGATATTCGCCTAATTGGTTGTAAAGCACGGCACGGTTGTTATAGACACGGGAGTAAAGCGGCTCTTGTTCAAGGACGAAGTTATATTCTTTTAAGGCTTCATCAGTGTAACCCATATTACTAAAGGCAATTCCACGGTTGTTATGGGCCGATAGATAATACTGATTGCGGCGAATCGCTTCATCAAATTCAGCAATCGCCTGCCACGGATTACCGAGTTCACTGTAGACATTTCCGCGCTCGGTGTAAAAGAATACCCGCTTCGGGTCAATCAGGATCGCCGCGTTGAGGTTGGTTAAAGCGTCGTCATATTGTTCTAGCCGGTAATAGGCCAAACCCCGAAAGTAGAGAATGAGTGCCGTCAGTTCACTATCGGGCGAGTTGGCTTCACTAAAAGCCTCAATCGCGGCTTCATAGTTTTCGTGGTTCATGTGGACAATGCCAAGACGATAAAACGCTTCACCGTCGTCGGGGTTTTGCCGCACAGCAGCCTCGGCCTGTGCCGTTACCTCAGCATCGAGTTCATCAGTATAGAGGCTGAAGGCAGGTTCGCCGTTGTCGATCACCGATGCCCAACCTTCAACCGGATACCCGCGTACTCTAATCCATGTCACGCCCATCACTTTAATCGGATCGGAAATCACATGGACGACAATACCAGCGGGCAAATCCGCGATCTTAGCCGACGGAATAGAGGGGGATAGGTAAAGGGAAAGCTGGTTCGCACCCTCGCCCAAAACCAACAAATCCTGACCGCGTTTAAAACGGGTATCCGCAGCCATCGAAACATTCACAGCCGAAAAGAGCAGTGTCATCATGCTGACCATGATGAAGCTGATATGCACAATTCGTCGACGAGCCATAACATCACCTGCAACTCAACAAACAAAGAGGGACTCGCGCCCCTCTTTTATTATCGACTGATATTGGGTTGTCGAGCCTTAACTTATCCGTCCGTCAGGATAGCATCGACGGCGTTGGCAAGTTCGCGCAGGTTGCTGACCATATACACGCCGCTTGAGACTTGCGCGTAACGGTGCATGTCGCTGTCACCCGTTCCCCACTGGCTCGGCGGCTCCGGGCAGAACCACAGCACCCGCCGCGCGTGGCGCTGCATATCCGCCGCGATACCGATTTGCGGGTCGTTGTAGTTGTTGCGTCCGTCACCCAGCACGATGACGGTGGTTTTGCTGCCGACCTTGCCCATGTGGTCGCGCTGGAAGGTCTTGAGGCCGTTGCCGAGGTCGGTGCTGTAGTAACCGGGCGGGTTTTCGTACAGCACCTGCTGCACGGCTTCCTGCGGCTGCTTCTCATTGAACGTCATGCTGATGTCCACCATGTCGCTGATGAAGATGAAGCTGTCGGTTTTGGCGACCACATCTTGCAGCTCATAGACCAACGTGAGCAAGAACTCGGCACAGTAGCGCATCGACGTGCTGATGTCGCAAATCAGCACGAGGCGCGGCTTGACGTGGTGGGTGTGGAACTTCATCTCAATCGGCACGCCACCGTAGCGCATATTGCGGCGCATCATCTTGCGCGGGTCCATTTCACCGGCGTTGGCGCGGCGCTGGCGCAGGGAGGCACGGCTGCGGAGGCGAGCGGCCAGCCTGCGGATTTCGTCGCGGATGGCATCCACATCGTTCTGGCTGAGGCCGGAGAAGGGGACATCCAGCAAGTCGGGCTTCGGTTCCGGTTCTTTTTCGCCCATGCGCTCGGCGAGGGTTGCACCGGCGTACTGTGAGATTTGCTCGGAAAGTCCCTGCGCGTTTTCTTGGAGCTGCTGGCGTAAATCCTCTAGCGCCTCGTCGCTCATGCCCATCGCTTCGAGTTCTTGGAGCAGTTGCTCGATCAACTCTTGAAGCTGGTTCATGCCCGCCTGCCGGTTCATGCGACGTTCGAACCACTGGCGCTGGTACATCTCGCTGCCCTGCTGCATACCGGCTTGGTCGCCCATCTGGTCAAGCTGCTCTTTGCTGAACGGGCGGCCTTCCAGCATCTGGCGCAGCAAGTCTTTGAGGGCATCCATGTTGCCCATCAGCGATTGCAGCGCGTCCTGAAGTTTCTGTTGATCTTCCGGCGTTAGGTTATCTGGTATGTTATTCATCGGCGGCTGGTTGTTGCCGAAGAATAGGGGGAAGAAATAATCGAACGTGCCTTGATCGCGAGCTTCTTTGACGAGCGTCGCCCGTAATGTCGAGCGGAAGGCATCACGGTTGCCCGCGCCAACGGCCTGTACACCGAACATCGCGTCTTGGCTTTCGGCGAGGGAAATTCGCACACCCGCCGCACGCATCGCCCGGATAAATTGCACCATACGTTTGTCCATGTTGAAGAGTCCTCATCAAACCAAACGGACGGAAAGCTGATGCTTGTCGATCTCTCAATCGTAACGCATCAGCAGACATTGGGGAAACTGGCTATAGGGGCAGTATGTAAGGGGCGGTTGTGCTGCCGCCCCTTGATGAGCATAGTTAATGATTTGAAGTTGCGACAATCGGACCTTGTGTAATCTGGGGCGGCACAATCTCAATATCGTCCTCAATCAATCTTGGGTCAGGGGTGTGCAAGCCATACTCGTCGAAGAACGCTCGCACTTCATCAGCCAATATCTCGCCTTTTGCCATTAGCCTTTCGACTAGAGCATTCATGATATGCCCATTGTCGCGCAGTGCTTTACGGCATTCTTTGAGTATTTTCTGGAACTCTTCTTCCATCGCTCGTGCCATCTCCGGCGAAGGTGCAGACGTGCCTGTACCACCAGTTTGTGCTGTATCCTGTGGGCGACCCAGCGCACCACCTAACGGCCCTAGCATACCGGCCATCGCCATCTGCCAAAGCCTCGAACGAATGTTGGCGAAATCACCGCCTACGCCGAGTGTCTGCTCACCCAAACCACAAAATTCGATCTCTGCTGCTTTCCCTGCAACCGAAACTTTCATCCGGTCTTCTAGTTTCTTGATGGTCTGCATCCCTTGATACATATCTTGCGCCGGATAATGCGACACATGCCCAAAGGCTTGTCCCTGTCGGATGATAGTAATACGAGCAATCCGGTGATGCGGCATGAACAACCGGACAGCCAACGTATGACCCGCTTCATGGTAGGCCAAGCGTCGTTTGGCTTCCTGCGACATATGTTTGATTGGCGAACGAATACCCATTTCATGCTCAGGTTGCGCTAAACGGAAATCATCATAGGTGATATACGAACGGCCTTTAAATAAGGCATAACGCAGGGATTCGTTCAACAGGTATTTAATGTCTGCTGGACTATAACCGGGCGTTTCAGTCGCCAAAACGGCTGGAGCCATGCTGTCATCATGAGCCATCTTCGTCAGATAATACTTAAAAATATCAATACGCCCTTGCATATCCGGCGGGTCAACCCGCAGCTTCTTGTCGAAACGACCGGGGCGCAGCAAGGCCGGGTCAAGTGCGGCAACGCGGTTGGTTGCGCCGATAATGAGAACTCGCTTTTCCGGCTTCGGTGGGTCACGGCGCAGCACGAGGCGGTAGAAACGTGCTTTTAGATTTGCACGCCAACCATGTTCGGAGCTAAAACCGTCCATCTGTACGAGTAAGGTACTGAGCAAACCGCTCATATCACCGCCCATACCCATACCGCCATTTTGCCCGCCACCGACTGTACTCACCCCACCACGCGAACCAACGGTGTCAATTTCATCGAGGAAGATGACGGCAGCACCAAATTGTTTAGCGGCTGTACGTGCCTTCCGAAACATACTCGATACTTTTAACGCACCTGTACCGACGAACATGCCTTGCAAGGATGATGTATCGACGTAAAAGAATGGAACCCCTGCTTCAGTACTAATAGCCTTTGCCAGCCATGTTTTACCAGTACCGGGGGGGCCTTCCAAAAGAATACCAGTCAGCGGTTGACCACCGGCTTTTTCGAATGTACTCACGCCACGTAGCAGCGTGACGATTTGTCTCGCTTGGTCGAGTAATTCCGGTTGACCTTTGTAATCCGCAAAGCTGACCCCTTCACTGCCGGGCATAATCTCATAAGTGCGTGAACGGCTAAGGAACCAGAAAATGGCGACAAACTGCACGACGATGGTCAGCATGAACACCCCAACCGAGATCACGAGGCCCAGAATGGTCAGCAATAGTGTCATGACACTGGGAACAAACAAACCGATGATGAAAGCAGTTAGGATTGTCTTCCATATCCAGCCGCTTCGCAGGAAACGAGCGACACGGTTCGGTAGCCGGTTACGCTGATCAACGAGCGTTTCTTCGTCTTCCCAGTTCCATTGACCTTTGGTGTTGATAAAGGGTTGGTTGGGCGCATTTTTAACGTTGGTCATTTGCTTTGCCTCCGACTACTGTCTCGATCTTGCGATACGGATCAAGATCAACTTTCGGGGTATATAGCCCATATTGGTCGAAGAATTGCTCGATTTCATCAGCGAACATTTCTTTCTTTTCAAGAATGAGCTTAATCAATGCTTCGCCCATTTCCTTGTGCAGTCGGAAGGAAAGGCGCACATCTTCGAGTACTGTGCGGAAGGCATTTTCCATTTCTTCAGACATTTCAGGCGTATAATTTGTACTGCCTAAATTTGCTCCCAATGGACCAAACATACCCGCCTGTGCCATCTGCCACAAGACACGGCGAATCTGACCAAAGTCGCTGCTATCGCCCCATCCTGTACCAACACCCAAACTCTGCGATTGTTCACCCACGAACTCCAATTCTCCAGCTCGACCACCAACTGAAACCCGTAAATCGCTCATCAAACTGTCATAGGTAGTGAGGTAATCGAACTCCTCGGTTGCCGGATATGCCAGCATGTAACCATGTGCGCCGCCCTGCGCGATAATCGTAAGCCGGGCGATCCGGTAGTTAGGGCGAAAAATGCGTACTGCGAGCGCATGACCCACTTCATGGGCAGCTAAACGATACTCATCTTCTGGTGCTAAATTCTTAATCGGCTGGCGTAGACCCATTTCGTGTTCCGGCTGCGCCTGCCGTACATCATTCATGGTTACATAATCACGCCCATCGTACATGGCATAACGCAGTGCTTCATTAACGAGGTGCTTGATGTCTGCCGGTGTGTAGTAGGGTGTCTCGGAGGCTAAAATCAGCGAGTCGACCGTATCATCATGCTTGAACTTTGAAAGGTAGTAATCAAATAGTTCACGGCGACCATCCATATCGGGTATATCCACCCGGATCTTCTTATCGAAGCGTCCCGCACGCAGGAGCGCGGGGTCAAGCGACGTTAAACGGTTGGTCGCTCCAATCGTCAACAAACGGCGCTGCGGCTTGGGCGGTTTGCGTCCTAAAATGTACTTATAGAACCACGCACGGCGTTTAGCCCAGGAGCCATGTTCGGCGTTAAAACCGTCCATTTCAACCAACAGGGTGCTGACCAAACCCGAATTGTTTCCCATGCCAAACATAATAGGCAGCCGGTTAGCTGGTTCGACAAATGGATCGCGTTCGTCACGCTGTCCCGTGGTCGCAACCCCACCGCGCGAACCGATGGCATCAATTTCGTCGATGAAGATGATGGCAGCGCCGTAGTCTTTTGAGGCGGCACGGGCTTTCTTGTACAAGTTCATGACCTTCATGGGTGCGATACCCATGAACATCGAGTTCAAGGATGATGCGTCAATGTAGAAAAATGGCACACCCGCTTCGGTACTGATGGCCTGTGCTAGGCGCGTTTTACCGGTACCGGGTGGGCCTTCCAACAAGAGACCATTGAGGGGTTCACCACCCGACTCTTCGAACACACGCACGCCGCGCAGCAATTTAACGATTTGCTGTGCCTGTTCCAAGAGTTCAGGTTGGCCGCGATAGTCATCAAATCCGATGCCTTCACTGCTGCCACCGGGCCAAATGGTATAGGTACGTGCATTACCGAGGAACCAGAAAATAAGCGCAAACTGCCCTATCGCGACCGTGATGCCGATGAACAAACGGATCAACGTTTGCGTGAGGTTGGTGAGATCAATCGAGAAGGCTTCGAGGAGGACGGTAGCCGTGTTATCAATGAATTGGAGGAGGCTGCGTGTAAACGATGCATCCAACAACAACGCCGCCATGAACACGATTAGGATAATGCGCCAAAGGGTAAAAAAGCGCATGAGGCGGTAGCGGAGTTTTTGCCGCTGCTGGACGCGCGTTTCTTCATTTTCCCACGCATACACTCGACGCGGGGTTGCGAGCTTGTTATCGATCTCCGGTTTCACGATGCTCATAGGTCAATCTTCCTCAATACTCGGCTTACGGTAAGCATCAATCCTTTCGGGTAGATTTCGCCTCTTGGCTAATTCCCCAAAGCGGCTAACATTTGGTCAATCATGAATACGGGATGGTTGGGCGTGCCGTTATATAAGGTGGTTGAGTCGGGTTGGTCGTAGGCCAGCGTACCATCGGTGATGAGGTTGACAAAGTTGTTCAGGCTGGGTGCGCCTTGTTCGAGGTACAGCAGCGCTTCATCCCGTGCAATCGTCCCGGTCGAGATGATAAACCCGATGAAACTCTGCCCATTGTCGATAGTGGAGAATTGCTGGGGCAGCACGAGCGAAACGTTAATACTTTCTGCGCCGATGCTCTGATCCATCACCCCGCGCCAAATGAGTTCGAAGATGCGCCGTTCGCGGTTGACTTCCGTCGGACTCGTGCCGTCAGAAATCGGTATATACAGCGCATACACTTGGAAAGTGCGCGTATTCAGATCATTGCGTATTTCGATAATATCAACCGTACCAGCGGCGGCTGTTTCGATGCGGTCAGCGGCAGCGTTCAGGGTAGGGTCGCCATTACCGGATTTATTCGCCATCACCAGTTCTGTGGTTTCGACCAGGCGGTTTTCGGCGGCTTCACCGGTATCCTGTCCGGCTAACACCCGCAGCCCCGGTAAAGCGCTGCATCCTGAACCTGCCAAAACAGCTATCACTAAAAATGCCGCGACCCGCACGTTCCATTTCATACGCTATACCACGCTTTCAGCACTTAGGATTAGAACAGTATACCGCTTTCATGATGAAAGTGTTCAAATTTTCTCATTATTCCATTGTACTCTGTAAACGGTGTCTTCATTATTTTTGGATGTTCCTATTCAGCAAATACTCACAAGCACTCCTATGAAGCCGCCTCAGAAGTTGTCACTACGCACTGGTTCATGGGATTGGATACAATAATAAGCTGTTTACCATTGCGGCTGCCGGAGTATTGAGAACTGAAAACAACGTTAAAACAGCGTTATCTGTTATGGGGCATCCTCCTGCTGGCGTTTGGGCTGCGGCTGGCGCACGCGCTTCCGCTGGAACGCGCAGGCATGTACAGCGAACGCGGCGGGGATAGCTGGTGGTATTTGGAGTATGGGCTTGGGCTGGTGCGGAACGCTGAACCCGCCGTCATCCCCTCCGGCCCGGTGTATCTGGTGTTCGTGGGCATACCGCAGTTGGTTGCCGAACCCGGTACCGCCGTCTTGCTCATTCGGCTGCTGCAAGCGGTTCTGAGTACCCTCACCTGCTACTTCGTCTACAGGCTGGCGTGGCTGATCGGTCGCGATGCTCGCTCAGGATTGGTCGCGGCGGCGGTGCTGGCGGTTTCACCCGTGTTCATTATCGAAAGCGGACAAATCTTCACCGAAACGCTGTTCGTATTTATCCTCACGGGCGGCTTCTGGTTGTACTGTGCCACCATCGACCGGTATCAAGCAGCCCCCCTCAAACCACGACAGGTTTTGCTGATGGCGCTGGTCGGGGTTGTGTTCGGCATCGCCACGCTGACCCGTGCCGTGCTGCTGGCCTTCCCGCTGGGTTTGGGCATTCATCTCGTGATGGTCTATGGCTGGCGGCGTGGCCTGCAACTCGGTCTGACGGTATTAGTGGCGTTCATCATTACCCTTTCGCCGTGGACGATTTATAACCGCCTGAAGTGGGGGCAGACGATCATTGCCGCGCAGGGCTTTGCCGCGTTTGTGGCGCTGGGCGCGATGGATAACGGCTGGCAGGGGCCGCAGCAGACGGACACGCTGCTCGAACAGCAGTCAGAAGCGCCGTTACCCACCGACCCCGGCGAGCAGCAGCAGGTGTATGCGGAAGCCGCCTCCAACTCGATCCTGTCAGATATTCCCGGTTGGCTGACCAGCCGCGTCAACCAACTTTCGAACGCCATCTTGCAGCCGCACGGCACCGTGTTCTTCCCCGGTGACAGCCTGAAGGACATGACTTCGCGCTGGCTCTCGACGGATCGCAGCATGAGCGGACTCTTTCAGTTGATGCGCGGGGAGAACTTCTGGCCGAAGTTGGCGATTTATGTGTTCCACTACGTCGGCATTGTTGCGGGACTCATCGGCATGTGGCTAGTACGACGTAACTGGCGGGTTGCCCTGCCGATGGTAGGGTTTATCGCCTATAGCCTGTTAGCACACTTCATCCTATACGTCATCCCGCGTTACCTGTTCCCGCTGGACAGCATCTGGTGGGTGTTTGGTGGGGTGAGCTTGGCCGTGCTGCTCAACCGTGCGCCGCTGCGTATGGTTCAACCCTCGCCGCTGGTGGAAAAGGTGAGCTAAAATAACCTTAGTTCGCATTATGTTTATACTTTCTTGGCGTTCTCCGCGTCTTGGCGGTGAGTTGCCTTTCCATAAAACCTATCGACTACGGACTACAAGCTAAAATGACTTACATCCTCGGTATTGAAAGTTCCTGCGACGAAACCGCAGCCGCCGTTGTCCTCGATGGACGCACGATTGTCTCGAATATTATTGCCACCCAGATCGACCTCCACGCCCGTTATGGCGGTGTGTTCCCTGAACTCGCCTCCCGCGCCCATGTGGAGGCCATCAGCGCCGTGGTTGACCAGGCGATTACCGACGCGGGCATCGGCTGCGACAAATTGGATGCGATTGCCGTCACCCGTGGGCCGGGGTTGGTCGGGTCGCTGCTGGTCGGCGTGAATTACGCCAAAGGGCTGGCGCTGGCAACCGGTAAGCCGCTGCTGGGCATTAACCACCTTGAAGGCCATGTTTATTCCCTGTGGCTCAGTGAACCGCACCGCGAAATCGTGTTCCCGGTGCTGGTGTTGATCGTTTCCGGCGGGCATACCGAACTGCTGTTGATGAAGAACCACGGCGAGTACGAGCGACTAGGCGGTACGCTGGATGACGCGGCGGGTGAAGCCTTCGACAAAGTGGGGCGCGTACTCGGTTTGCCGTTCCCCGGCGGCCCGAACATCGAACGCGCCGCGCAGATGGGCAATGCGACTGCCTATAACTTCCCACGTTCCAAACGCGACGAGAGCTACGACTTCAGCTTCTCTGGCCTCAAGACAGCCGTGATGCGCGAAGTGACTGTGCCGCAGGTTGGGCCGGACGGCAAGAAGCGCGGGCCGGAGAAGAACCCCAAAATTCGCTCGGATATATCCGTCAACGATGTGGCAGCTAGTTTTCAGGATGCGCTCGTCGGGGTGCTGGTCGAAAAAACCGTTCGTGCCGCGAAAGAACACAATGTCACCGAGATTCTGCTCGCGGGCGGCGTGAGCGCCAACAGCGCTCTCCGTCACCGCTTACGTGCCGAAAGTGCCTTACCCGTTCGCTACCCGCCGTTGAACCTGTGTACCGATAACGGTGCGATGATCGGCGCGGCGGCGTATTATCGCTATGAGGCTGGCCTCCGCAGCGATCTTGATATGGATGTGAAGCCCATGTGGCCGCTGACCAGCGATGCCTACAGCGAGTAACTTATGCCAGCATTCGACTCGTGTCATCCTCAAATTCTACGCGCCTTACAGAAAGACGGATGGCACATCTCGGCAGATCAATATTTGGTCTACCAGTCCCTTCTCCAAGAACGCGGGATTGAAATTCCGCTCTATTTAGCGGTCCCTGAACACGCCTACAACGGTGTTTTCAAACGAATGGCTTTGCCAGTTTTGACTCAAAACCATGTTAGAATGATGATCGTCGATTTGGAGCAGGAGGTCATTCAACAATGGCTCAACTGATGACTGAAAAACTCTCGTTGGGTGAAATTACTCGGCGTGAAGTTGAAAAATATGTCGGGCATACCCACGGCGCAGTCATGTACTCCCTGTTTGACGACAAGCAGCAGCGTTACGGCGTGGTCATCATCCCCGAAGCCGATAGTGAGCGTCCCGCTTACGTTGCGGTAATGGCACGGATTGTCGGCAGTTACATTGTTATCGACGAAGATGGCACGCTGGATAAACCCCTCTACCAAGCATTGATGGTCAACGCGGGTATCCCTCGTGATCAGATTGTGCTGGCGTATAAGGGTGAAAAATTACCCCATATTCACTAATAACGATCACATTCCGTTCTTATGACCACCACCGTCCCAGCAGCCGAATCGCGCGTCTACTTCCCCGGTTTGAACGGCATCCGGGCGTTGGCGGCGCTCTCCGTGCTGTTCTACCACTTGAACGAGTACAAGTGGCGCTTGAACTTAGAGTACCCCCCGATGTTCCCGAAGGTGCTGCTCAACGGCATCAACGCGGTCATCATGTTCTTCGTCCTCAGCGGCTTCCTCATCACCTACTTACTGCTGATCGAAATTCAAAAGTCAGGCACGGTGAGCGTCCGCAAGTTTTATGCGCGGCGCATTTTGCGGATTTGGCCGGTTTACTACCTGCTCATCTTCCTCGGCTTAACCCTGTTCCCGCTCATCATGCAGACCACCGGCTATCAGGGGAACTTCGCGCCGGTTCCACTCCAACCCATACATATCCTGCTGTATGTGGCTTTCATCCCGAACGCGGTTGGCTTCCTTGGGGGTTCGTGGCCGGTTTTCTCGCAGTTATGGACCATCGGCATCGAGGAGCAGTTCTATTTAGTCTGGCCGGCCCTTTCCAAGTTGTTCGCTAGGCGGATGCTGCCCCTCATCATCGGGATGATCGTCGTCAAAATCCTGTTAAACAATTACTTCCTGTCGATTGTGGTTGACGCGAACTATTCGCAAGGCTATCGCAATTTCATCGCCTTCCTGAACAACCTGCGCTTCGAGAATATGGCGGTGGGCGCGTTGGGGGCGTATATCCTGTTTCATCGTCATTGGCTGCTGAAAATCATTTTTCATCCGGTGGTCGAAAAGCTGACGCTGGCGTTCATGATCTACAACGTCCTATTCCTCGACCCGGCAGATAACCCGCCGGATAACCTCCTGTTCTGTATTCCCTACATCCTGTTCATCTTGAATATATCCAGCAACCCGCACTCCACGCTCAAGCTGGAAAACCGCTTCTGGAATTGGCTGGGGACACTCTCGTACGGCATTTATATGTACCACCTGTTCGTCATCTATTTGGTGTTCATCGCGTTCAACTACATCAACGTCAGCCAGTGGAACAACATCGTCTTTAATATCACTGTTTATGTGTTGATTACGGGGTTGACCATCGCGGCTGCGGAAGTCTCGCACCGCTGGTTCGAAGCACCCTTCCTACGCCTCAAACGCCGCTTTACCATAGTGAAAAGTGGCGCACCGAACGGGGATGCGCCAGAGCCTGTAGCAACTGTTCCGGTATCACAACCATGACCTTTTAGACCATTTATCCTTGCGAAGCTCCCTCATGCCGACTACCATCAACTCGAACCCACAAGCATAAGACTGATTAAGGATTGTCCACGCATGGAAACTATTGACCTCCGCAGCGATACTGTTAGCTGGCCTCTACCCGAAATGCGTGAAGCGATGGCGAACGCGCCCGTTGGTGACGATGTTTACGGCGAAGACCCGACCATTAACCAGCTCCAGCAGGAAGCGGCGGACATGCTCGGTAAAGAGGCCGGTTTGTTCGTTAGCAGCGGGACGCAGGGCAACATCGTCGCGGCGCTGACCCATTGCGGACGCGGCGATGAGATGATCCTCGCGCGGGAGGCGCATATGTTCCGCTACGAACAGGGTGCGTCGGCAGCGCTGGGCGGCATCCAACCGAACATTCTGGATGTGCAGCCGGACGGTACATTGAGGCTCGATGCGATCAAACGCGCCATTCGCGGCGACGACCAGCACTTCCCGCGTACCAAACTCATCTGCCTCGAAAATACGCAGGGGACGATTGGCGGTATCCCGATTACGGCGGAATATACCAACGAGGTTGGCGCGATTGCCCGCGAAAACGGCCTCAAGCTGCACATCGACGGCGCACGGCTGTTCAACGCCGCCACTGCCCTAGACACGCCCGTGAATGAACTGGTCGCCGCCGCCGACAGCGTGTCGTTCTGCCTCTCGAAAGGCTTATGCGCCCCGGTCGGTTCGGTGCTGGTCGGCTCGAAGGCATTTATCCACGAGGCGCACCGTACCCGCAAGATACTCGGTGGCGGGATGCGGCAGGCAGGTATTCTGGCGGCTGCGGGTCTCATCGCCCTCCGCAAGATGACCAAGCGCCTGCACGAAGACCACGCTAATGCCTGTTCGCTGGCGGAAGGCATCGCCGAGATCCCTCACCTGAGCGTCGATCTCAGCCGTGTGAAAACCAATATGTTCTTCTTCGACGTGGCGGATAATGCACCCATAACCGCCGACGAACTCCGCGCCCGTTTGAAAGCCGAGTACAACCTCCTGATCGGCGGCTTCTACGGGATGCCGAACCGTGTGCGCCTCGTTACCCATTATTGGATTACGCCCGAAAAAGTGGACGCAGCCTTAAGCGCGATTCGCGAAGTAATGTCATAATTACATCATTATGCCAACGATTTACCCCGACCCCGACACCCCAACGCCGATCCCCGACGATTGGCGCAAAACACCACCGCCCATCGTTGACCCCGCTTACCCGGAGGAAGCCGATTGGGAATCGCCCTTTGCCAGCAAGGAAGATGCCAACGCACCCGTCACCTATCGCGGCGCGGCGGCTGACCCCGTTTTCGGCTACCTGATCGCCATCGCCCTGAGCATCGGCCTCATGCCCCTCATCCCGACCGACCCCGCCCTCCGCTATACCCTCATCTGGGGGGTGATGGCCGGCTTCGGTGTGCTGGCGTGGCTGCTGGGGAACAGTGGGCGCATCTGGACGGAAACACCGGAAAACCTCGGCTGGGGGGTGATTTTCGGCTTAATCCTCGGTGTGCCGTTCCTGATGGTCGGTGGCAGCACCCTTCAACAAACCGCCCAGCGCATCTTTACCGGTATGCAGCCGGGGGAGACGCTGGCCTTTCTGATCTTCGTCATGCCGCTGGCGGAAACCCTGTTCTTCCGTGGCGTGTTGCAGGAAACCCGCCGCTTCTGGTTGGTATCCATTCTGGCGACAGTCTGGTCGGCGCTCGTGTTCTTCCCGATGATCGACGCGGGTCGTTTTCCGGCGGTGGCGCTGATTATCGGCACGGCGCTGGTGCTGATGAACCTGCTCTACAGCTACGTCCGGCGGCGCAACGGCCTCGCGGCGGCGTGGCTCTGCCAGATCGTCGCCAACCTCGTGCTGTTGTTCTTACCCCTGCTTTAACTTATCAATCATATAACGCATCAAAATTGTGCTTGAACTCATGATATAATGAACACAAATTCTAGCAATTGAGGCATCTATATGTCTGATACTGGCAATATTCTTCTTTACCAATCGGATGATGGTCAAGTAAATATCGAAGTCAATGTAAAAGATGAAACCGTTTGGTTATCACAAGCACAAATGGCACAGCTATTTCAGACTGAGAGAAGCGTAATTACTAAGCATATAAACAACATCTATAAAGATGGTGAATTAGACAAAAATTCAACTTGTGCAAAAATTGCACAAGTTCAAAATGAGGGAAACAGAGTCGTTAGTAGATCAGTAGATTTCTACAATCTACACATGATTATTTCGCTTGGTTATAGAGTCAAGT
Source organism: Chloroflexota bacterium (assembly GCA_020161935.1). Lineage (GTDB taxonomy): Bacteria > Chloroflexota > Anaerolineae > Aggregatilineales > Phototrophicaceae > CFX2. The sequence continues at coordinate 92,692 of JAIUNI010000016.1, read as the reverse complement.
CAAGTCGGGGGGTACAGTTTAGAATCTGGGCGACCAAAGCCCTAAGCGAATTTATGGTAAAGGGCTTTGTGATGGACGATGATCGTCTATCTGGCAAAAAAGCGAATTATTTTGACGAACTGCTGGAACGTGTCAGAAGAATACGCACTTCTGAAGCTAATTTTTATGATAAGGTCAAAGCGGTATTCTCAACGAGTATCGATTATCAACCCGGCGCAGATGTTGCTGGTAAATTCTACTCCACAGTACAAAATAAATTTCATTTTGCGATTCATGGTCAAACAGCCGCAGAGTTGATCGTGAATCGTGTGAATGCTTACAAACATGATATGGGACTGGTATACAAAAAGGGTGAACGGATCACCCGTGATGAAGCAGAAGTTGCCAAGAATTATCTTGAAGAAACAGAGTTAAAGAGACTTGAATTGCTAGTTGAGCAATTTTTGTCATTTGCTGAGTTACAAAGTCTTGAACAACGCCCAATGTATATGGCTGACTGGCAGCGTAAACTTGATGAGTTTATCAAATTGAACGATAAACAGGTGCTAACAAATTCTGGCAAAATTTCTCAAAAGTATATGAAATCGGTTGTCAAAGAAGAATTTGAGAAATATCGAAGCATAGCGTCAGGTGTTGGCATGACAAAGAAGGAGCTTAAAGAGTCTTTAACCGAGATAGTGGATACATCTGAGGACGAAGACTAGTGATAAATAGAAGGCAGGTTAATATTCTGCCTTCTCGCTGTTTTTTCGCACTTAACTTCCTTCAACAATAGATTGCTTTCCTTTTTGATAGTGTGACACAATTTTCCCACCAACTTCCAACCATTTTCAAACCAAATTCAAAATGTTCATAATAAAAATACAGATAGTGGTTACATGGTAAAACTCTGTACTCGTAGACAAATAATCGCTTTTCGTAGGGACAGCAGACAGGCTGTCCAGTATTTTCGGAACTTCTCAAAGGGTTTCTTATGGTGACTTACGAATGAGCATGGTAAATAATTGAAACGCTGCCCCTACGCAAGCCCTCAGCGACGCACTCGCCAAATACTAATCTCCGAACATCTACTCCCCCCAAAGGTTTGTAAACTCTAACCAAAAGTTACTTGACTTCATAAAAACACTTGTTCTATAATGAGCATGTAAATAGGCACTAGGTAGCACCACACGAAACGGTGGAAATTCATTTTGTGTCGATTTCATCGCAAAATGAACCATAAAAGTCTTTAAAGTCCCTCGCCCTGAGGGAGAGGGCTGATGGTGGAGTGAGCCTGCGAACGTACCATCGTAGGGTGAGGGCTTAAAATAATCATCCACCACCTAATGCAGTCCTACCTTCTCTGTGGTAGCACCCCACGAAACAGCGGATACTCATTTTATGGCAACCTCCTATGTATGGTGAACCTTTGCAGTCTGTAAAGCCCCTCCCTGTTACTACGGGGAGGGGTTAGGGGTGGGGTCGAACCTGAACTACGGGGAAGGGCTGGGGTCGAACAGCCAAGCGCGGTTAAAGACCGCACCCTCACCAATTTGTATAATGCCCTCAACGTCCTCAAAGGTGTCGAAACCATCAAGGTCAAACCGGATGCCGCCGCCTTCGCCCCGCGCCTTAGAGAACTGCACGACACCCTCGACCGCGCCGTGTGTGACGCTTACGGTTGGCCGCATAGCATCCTCACGGACGACGACGAAATCCTGCGCCGCCTGCTCGAACTTAATTTGCAGCGTGCCGCATCCTGATTCCCCTCGCCCTGAGAGGTTAGGGGTGAGGGTGAGCGAGATAAGCCTGAGGAAATATGGTAAAATAATGGTGTGGCGACACGCGAACAGAACGAAAAAGAGTATGGCAATTGGCAGACACTGCCTGATGGTGGTCGTCGTTATTGGCGCGAGCGCAAGGGTCGCATCAACGGCTCTCAACGTATGATAAAAGTGGTCGATCCTGACGAAAATACGCGCTCGGTCATACAAGAAATTTATAATGATGAGGGCGTGCTAATTGAACGCCACCAAAAATATCCAGAGGATAGCGGACATCAAGTAATTGCGAAGGACGAATGATGATTACCCGCCAAACCGTCAGTGACCAATTGTTGGCCTACTTGAATAACCAACTGCCGATTGAACAGCTTGTTGATTGGGCCGAACAAGCGATGGTCGAAGGTGGTTTCGCCCCTGACAGCGATATCGACATGCTGGTTGATATTGTGATGTACCTTGCGGGTGCGGATCGGCCTCAATTCCCCCTCACATGGGACGTATGCTCCGACTTTATGAACCAACTCGGTACGCCAGTAAAAGTTGTTCCTGTGGATGCGGCTTAGTAACCCCTCCCAACCCCATACAAACCAGACTCTAACTTGACAAATTAGCCCTTTTGTTCTATTCTGGTTCTATGAATTACTCTCTGTATTTTCTTGGCGTTCTATGCGGTTCAATTCGTATTCGCTTTTAACTGGAGACTGGTAGCTGGTGACTGACGACTACTTTGTGCCTTTGTGGTCAAAATGTATGATCTATATGGCGCTCTACCGCCGCCAACGCCGCCAACGCCGACAAATTCGCCAATTCTCAACAACAGCAACAGCATCATTTGAGGGAGAAATGTTGAGAAAGATGAGAATCACAAATGCAGCAGTTGCAACATTTTCAACATTTGAAGCATTTGCCTTGAACTGATAACTGTAAACTGGCAACTGATAACTAATAACTTGAATGGCAATCTTGGCGGCGGCACACCCTTCGCCAACTTCGCCAAAGCCCCTCCCTCAAATTGAGGATAATTCGGAGAATATAGCCCTTATTCGCCAACAAATCATGGCGAAATTGCCAACCTTTGCCAACAATTTTGAAACGCTCAATGGAATCAAAAAGCGAGGTTTATAAGAAACCATTTGAGAAGTTCTGAAAATACCGGACAGCCTCTCTGCTGTCCCTACAAAGGCATACTCTCGCTTTGCGTAGGGACGCGAGACAGCGCGTCCGATTAACCCCAAACCTACTTTTCAAATGGCTTCTAACCTCGCCTTCACTGTATTTTCTTGTCCCCTCCCCAATACTTTGGGGAGGGCTAGGGTGGGGTTTAGTCCTACGTCGCCGGTGTGGGTTCCGGTGTCTGGGCGACCTGATTTTCCGTCTCCCGCCAGTTGACCGTCGGGGCGATCAAGCGCGGGTTCACACGGTCGCGGTGCTGAATCGCCACGTTAATCAGGTGTTCGACTTCCGCATCATTCAACAGGTGCGGTTGTAAGCCCAAGTCCAGCAGCTTGGTATGGACGACGTTGTAATAGTGTTCTTCCAACTCGACGCGCGGGTTCGAGAGCTGTTGAAGTTGAACGTTCAAACCCATCGCGTTACCCACCCGCTGCACGCGCTGGGCAAGGTCATTCACCGAGAACCATTCGGTAATCTGGTTAAAGACGCGGAACTCACCGGCTTTCGGCTCGGACTGGATCGCCAGTTCGATGCACCGCACCGTATCGCGCACATGGATGTAACCGCGCGTTTGACCGCCTCGCCCGTACACGGTCAGCGGGTAGCCGACAGCCGATTGAATGCAGAAGCGGTTGAGTGCCGTTCCATAAATTTGATCGTAGTCGAAGCGGGTGGCGAGTTCAGGCGCGAGGAGGGTTTCGTCGGTATCCGCGCCGTACACAACGCCCTGATTGAGGTCGGTCGAGCGCAAGCCCCAGACACGACAGCAGAAGTGAATGTTGTGCGAGTCATGAACTTTGCTCAGGTGATAGAACGAACCGGGCTGCTTGGGGAAAGGCAGCGTGTCTTTGCGACCCTTATGCTCGATTTCGATGAAGCCTTCTTCGATGTCAATATTCGGTGTCCCGTATTCGCCCATCGTACCGAGTTTTACGAGGTGAGCCGAGGGGGTGTAATCTTTGATGGCATAAAGAACGTTGAGCGTGCCAATAACATTGGTATATTGGGTGTGAACGGCGTGTTCACGGTCGATCATGGAATAGGGCGCGGCGCGCTGCTCGGCGAAATGCACTACCGCTTCCGGTTGGAACTCTTGGAAGGCGCGGGAGAGCGCAGGCCAATCGGTCGTATCGCCGTGATAAGCATGAATGGTCTTGCCGGTGATCGCCTTCCAGCTTTCAATCCGTTGATGTACCGTTTGGATGGGGATGAGGCTGTCGAAACCCTGCTTCAGGTCGAAGTGCCGACGCGCCTGATTGTCAAAAACAGCAACCTCATAACCTTTTTGAGAGAGGTATAGCGCCTGCGGCCAGCCGAGGTATCCGTCACCACCTAAAATAAGTACGCGCACAGGGTTGCTCCTTTGTAAATTTTCACATGAGTTATAACCGTCTCGACAGCCGGAAGTTGCGCTATCGAACCGAAGATTGCCTAACGGCTATTTCCACTAACTGTCTAACCGTTTCTTCGAACAACGCCTTGCCGCCTAACTGTATGCCCAAATCCGCCAAGTGTCGGGAGATCAGCACGTTCGATGGTGGGGGCGCGGGCGCGGGTAATTCCCCTTCCTTGCCCGTAAAGCGTTGGATGAGCCGCACAAGATTACGGTTGGTCACATAAAGGTCGCTCAGGTGCAGGAGGCTAATATCGAGCGTCGGGCGGGTGAGCAGGACTCCAATCGCCCGCGCCACATCCGCGCCGTGAACCTCCGTCCCGCCTCGGTTGGATGTGACTGGCTGGTCATTCAGCACGGCCTGAACGATGTCCCACCACTTCGAGCGCTCAACTGGAACCGTAAGACCATAAACGCCGGTTGCGCGAATCGAACACACCTGCATATCGCTGAACTGTGTGAAATCCTGCAAAAAGTCTTCGATGGTCAATTTATAGCTGCCGTAGTGGGTATCCGGCGAGGGCGGATGGTCTTCGTCTAACACACGCCCGGCTTCGGTGCGCGAAAAGACCGCACGGCTGGAGAGAAAGATAAAACGCTTGACACCGGCTTGACCTGCCGCCTTGAACAGCCGTATCGAGCCGCCCACGTTGGCATCCAGCCACGCGGGGAGGTCGTCACCCTCGCCGTTCCGGTATTTCCCCGGCACATGCTCATAGGCGAGATGGACGAGTGCGTCTGCCCCTGCAACCAGCGATTCAACCGCTTCTTGGGAGCGCAGGTCGCCCGTCACCCATTCGACAGGCTGCGTGAAGCCGCCCCGGTCGCTGGTAGGACGGCTGAGGGCGCGAACCTTCATCCCGCGCCCCTGAAATTCGGCCACCACGAAACGCCCGACGTAACCGGTTGCGCCGGTGAGCGCGATGCTGGTCATGGTAGGCGCACCTCATTGTGATGAGAGACCACTTCATGCGCTCCGGCAGCTTTTAGGGTTTCCGCATCCAAAGAGGACGCGAAGCCGATCACATGCCCGATGCCACAGGCGAGCGCGTCTTGTATGCCTGACACGCTGTCCTCGATCACCACACAGTCGCGCGGGTCGATGCCGAAGGCGTGGGCAGCACGGGCGTGAACTTTATGGTCATGGTCGTCCAGCGCGTCCTCATTGCCGATGATGATGTCAAAGAGCGAGGGCATTTGGATGATGTTGAGGGTGCGGTGCAGACGCATTCGTAACCCACGCGAGACAACCGCCGTGTACCAGCCATCGGCCTGTGCGCGGCGCAGCAGGTCGATGCTCCCCGGCATGGGTTGTAAGCCACCCGCCAAAGTGAGGAAGGTTCGCTTTTTGAGGTCGAGCAAGGCTGTTCGCAGGTCGTCCGTTAAATTGGTGAAGCGCTTACCCGCCCAGAGCTGGTAAATCTGCTCCTGATTCAAGCCAACCAACAGGTGATGGCTGCCGGTGATGCGGATGCCCATCAACTGCTCGAAGGACTGCTGCCAGCTTTCGAAGTGTAAGGGTTCGCTGTCCACCAGCACGCCGTCGAAGTCGAAGATCAGGCATCGGCGGGGTTTAGGCGACATCGGGTTTCCCCTGTGGTGCGGGCAGTTCCGCCGGTAAGGTGCCGTGTTCGTAGACCTGCCACCAGAGGTCGATGAGGGGCGCGAGTTGGTCACGCTTGGGGTGATCCGCTTCCCACGGCTTCTCGTACTGGTAGTGGATGAGGTGAATATGTTCCCATCGCCACAACTGCGGTAGGTTGAACCACACATATTGGAGGGTATTGTAGATATAGGGTAAGCCGTGCCAGTCGGGAAAGTAGGTTTGCAAGAAGGTTTGGTCGGTACGCGCCCAGAACACGTCCGGCTGGTCGAGCTTTGCCAGCATGTCGTCGAAGATGCGTCGGCTCGGTTGGGCGACGAACACACCACTGTTCAGGCGGTGGAAGTCATCCAACGACTCGTAAAGGTTGGGCGCGGCGACGAATTCGGGGTAGCCGAATAAGCGGTCGATATTGCGGACGACCAGCGTATCGGCATCCAAGAAAACGATCTTCTCGTGCTGTTCCAGTTCCCAAAGACGCAGCTTGAGGAAGTTGTGCAGGGGGTTATGGAACTGTGGCTTGTTGCCTTTAGTAAAGGGGGCGAGGCTGTGCTGCGACTGGCGAGAGTGCCGCGTCTGAAACGCTTCCGACACGGGCAGCGGGTCAACTTCGAGGATGCCACAGCCGAGCGATTCAAGCTGACCGGTGCCTTCGACACCCGCGACCGCCAGCACGGTTAAGGGGGAGGCCGCGCCGACCATCCGCAGCGACTTAGCCAACGCTATCGCACCTGTCAAGAAATCGGCGTTACTCACCAACGTCACATAACTATTCAAAAGAAAGCTCCTGTTCTGAAAGCAGCATCAGTTTACCGCCACGCCTTTAAAAAGCAATCATGCCGTGTACATCAAGATTAGCTAAAAGGATTGAGTTTGAATTGAGTTACAGTATTACTCACACCGATGTAAAATGAGTTTAAAGTTCGCATTCGCTACGGTTGCACGTAAAATAGATGTGAATGACGAATCTTTCTTTACGAAAATCAACGCTTGGATCACGCATAAGGTCATCCTGTTCCATGAATCGAACCACGCTTGCTTATTTGACTGTCCTATTTTGCGGCCTCCTCACAGGCTTTACGCTGCTCACCAATATCCCTACCGCCGAGATGTTCGCCCGCTACGGGTGGCAAGCTGTGCTGTGGGTCATCCTGATCGCGGTTACGCTGATGTTCGGTGTGCTGCTGCGCGAGGGGGAATTTAGCGCGGTACACGTTTATGGCAGTGCAGCCTTCCTCTCGACTGCTGGCAGCGCTGAACCGTTGGTGCTGTGGTCGGTGGCCTTGGGCGCGGCGCTTGGTGGGGTGCTGCTGCTCGCCCGCACGCACGACAGCAGCCTGCGACGGCGGCTGACGGTGCGGACTACCAGCAGCATCGTCATGATCTGTTCGCGCGTCACGCTCAGTTTGCTGGTGGCGGGGCGTGTTTATGAGGCATTAGGTGGGACGCGCCCGCTCGTACCGCCGCTGGGCGAACAAGCGCTGCCGCTGGTGGCGTTCTGCCTGCTCTACACAGTGCTATACGCGCTGATCTTTTTGCTCGAAACGTATGTCGAACAGCGTTCGATCCGGCGGTTGGTGCTGGATAACCGCAACTTACTAGCAGCGATGCTGGTCATTCCGCTGCCCTTCGGTGCCTTATCTGCCGTCGTTATCAGCCTTACACCCACATCGATTTTTGCGTTCAGCATCGGTGCGCTGCTGGCTTCATTAGGCTTGTACCGTTTCAGCCGGACGAATTACCAATTCCAAAAGCAGTTGGATGAGCAGCGTTCGCTGATTGCGGTAAGCCAAGCCTTGCAGAGTGACCTCAAACTCGATTCGCTGCTTTACGCCATCTACAACCAAGTTGTCCAGTTGATGCACACCGATCAATTCGTGGTGGCGCTGTACAAACGCGGACACGATCAACTGCGCTTCCCGCTGGTGATGCGGAACGGGCAAGCAGTCAAAGATTACCACGAGGACACAGCGACAAGCCCGCTGGGGCGTGTCCTCCGGCAGCAGCAGCCGCTTCTCATCCAGCATGACGGTGAAGGCACGACGAACTGGCATTCGTGGTTGGGTGTGCCGCTGCTGGCGGGTGGGCGGTTGTTGGGGGCAATCGCGGTACGCTCCGACGACCCGCTGCAACCCCTTGGCGAGGACGACAAGCGGCTGCTGAGTGTGGTGGCGACCAGCGCGAGTGTAGCGATTGATAACGCGCAGCTTTATGAGCAGCAGACGGCACAGGCCATCCGTATGGAGGCACTCAACCGTACGCTGCCGCTGCTCACGGGGACGCTGGCGCTGGATACCGTGCAGCAGACGATTGTCGCGGCGGCAAGCGACATGCTGCAAGCGGACGGCGTGGCGCTTTACCTGCGGGCGGAGGATGTGAAACTGCCGATGCAGTTGGTCGCCAGTACGGGCCTTTCGCAAGCCAACGAAACCCTGCTGCCCGACGAGATCGTCAAGCGCGAGAACAAAGCGACCTATTGGGGGTTGGACTTGGTGGTGGGGAATGAGCGGCTGGGCGGGCTGGCCTTCTTCTTTAACGAGGGGAACTCGTACGACGAGGACGAGATGCCGATTGCGCTGACCTTCGCGGCGCAGGCAGCGCAGGCTATCCACAACGCCCAGAAGTATACGACGACTGACCAAGCGCTCGAACAGCAGGTGAAACGGGTGACGGAAACGCGCGACCGGTTGCAAGTCATTCTTGACACGATGCGCGAGGGTATCGTACTGATCGACCGCGAAGGCGTGGTGGCGCTGGCGAACCCGCGCGTTGACCTAATCGGGCTGCACGGGACGGATTTGCTCGGTAAGCCGGTGGCTGACCTGCTGGAAAAGCCTGATGTGGAACTGGCAGAGCGCATGGGCTTCGAAACCGACCAAAAGCTGCTGAACCTCGCCAAGACGCTGCGGAACATGGAAAGTTGGTCGATCAGTGAACCGGTTTCGTACACCGTGACGCTGGAGGCCGAAACCCGCCACATTGAACGGAATATCATTCCGGTTGTGGGGGATGGCAGCGAGATTTTAGGGGCGCTGCTGGTGTTTAGTGACGAAACGGAAGCGCGGGAACTGATGCAGATGCGAGCTGACCTCGCGAATATGATCGTGCATGACCTCCGCAGTCCACTGACGGCGGTGACGACCGGCCTTAAGCTCCTACGGGATGTGGTTCCAACCGAGAATACCCTGCGCCCGACGGTCGTTTCGATCACGGAGACGAGCCAACGCGCGATCCGCAAGATGCTGGTACGGGTGGATTCGCTGCTGGATATTTCACGGTTGGACAGCGGTTTCCTCTCGCTTGAGACCGAGCCGACCGACATGGCGACGCTGGCAGACGGTGTGTGCGTGGAACTAAGTCCGGTGGCGCAAGAGATGGAAGTGACGCTGACCACGGACATTGGTGAGGAAACTCCGGCGCTGGATGCCGACGGCGATAAGGTTGAGCGCGTGCTGCAAAACCTCGTGGATAATGCGCTGAAGTTCTGCCCTGCTGGTGGCAACGTGACTATACGCGCCCACCAACCGGAAGAACACGACGGTGAACGCTTTGTGCGAATCGATGTGACGGACAGCGGGCCGGGTGTGCCGGATGAGTACAAGTCACGCTTGTTCGACCGTTTTGTTCAGGTGAAAGGGCGACGTGGGACGCGGCGCGGCAGCGGCTTGGGGCTGACGTTCTGCCGGCTGGTGGTAGAGGCGCACGGGGGCAAAATCTGGATTGAGGACAACCCCGGCGGTGGCAGCATCTTCGCCTTCACGCTGCCGGTGGCGGATTAGAACAAGCACTAGCATCTATAAAGGCAACGCGAACTCAGGGGGAATTGATGAGCACGGAAAACCAGATGGGCAGTCCGAAACGTTATGTGGCAGTGTTAGGCGTGGTCGCGGTGATGTGCTTATTGCAAGCCATCTACATGGTGATGCGCCTCGCTCATCTTTCCGATTTCCCACCGGAGCAACTAGGTAGAGTACACATCACCACCAACTTCCAGATTTTGGCGAGTGTGATTGGTCTTCTGTGCCTGTTTACGGGTATTTGGAACCGGCAGCGGAACGCAAGTTTCGTCTTTTACGCGCTGATCGCTGTCAATTTCGTGCTGTCACTGTATGCCGAGCAGCCTCTGTTCGCTGTTGGCTCGGTGATCGTTCTCGTGCTGACGATAGGGTGGCAGCGTCAAAACTAAACGACTGGATACACATGGCACTATAGACGGGCAGCCAAAATCGGCAACATGGGATGATGTACAATCAAGGTATGGACGTTAGATGGTAGGGATTGCCCGTTTATGGCTGGTGAACAGACGCATTTTTGGCAGTCACGGGAACTGGGGAACACGTTCGAGTCGCTGACCGCCACCTATATCACCCACTCATTCGCGCGGCACACGCACGAGGGCTTCGCGATTGGCGTGGTGGTGAAAGGTGCGGAAACCTTTTACTACCGCGGGGAGATGCACATCGCGCCAGCGGGCAGCACAGTTTGCATTTGCCCGGATGAACTGCACACCGGGCAAGCGGTTACAACCGATGGCTGGACGTACCGCATGATTTACCCCGCCGCCGATTTGCTGATGCAGGTCGCTTCACAGATCGCTGGCAAGCCGCGCGGTATCCCGTACTTTAGCGAACCGGTATTCCACGACACCGACTTATACCACGCGCTGTATATGGCGCACCTTGCCCTCGAAGAAGGGCGACCCGCACTGGAACGCGAAACCCGCCTCTTGGACGCGCTGACATTGATGGTACGGCGTTACGCAGATGACCGCCCACCGCTGGCACAGATCGGGGTGGGGCATGACGCGCTGCGGGACGCGAAGGATTATTTACACGCGCACTATGCCGAAGATGTCTCGTTAGAGCAGTTGGCACAGGCGGTTTACCTCAGCCCCTTTCACCTCAGTCGCTTGTTCCGCGAGCGGTTGAGCTTGCCCCCGCATATGTACCTCAACCAGATTCGCATCAACCGCACTAAGACGCTGTTGAATACCGACATGCCGCTGATGGCGGTGGCGCAGTCAGTCGGCTACGCGGATCAAAGCCACCTGAGCAAAGCCTTCAAGCGCGTAGTGGGCATCACCCCCGGTCAATACCGCAAGATTCGACAAGACATCCTCGTCCCCAGCCGATATGATGGTGAAGCTCGATAAATTTCTTGAGTAGGGTCAGATTTATGACAGAACTTCATACACGCCGTTCAGAGTTCATCGCGGGTATTCGGGACACCTTCCCGCTGGTCATTGGCGCGATCCCCTTTGGCCTGATCTTCGGGGCGCTGGCGGTCAACCAAGGGCTTTCACCGGCTGCCGCGCTGGGTTTTTCGCTGTTTGTGTTCGCGGGGTCGTCGCAGTTTATCGGCGCGGGGTTGGTGGCGCAGGGGGTGAGCATGGCGCTCATCATCTTTACTACGTTCATCGTCAATGTGCGCCACGCGCTCTACGGGGCGACGCTTGCGCCTTATATGAAGCATCTCCCACAGCGCTGGCTGCTGCCGCTGGGCTTCTGGCTAACCGATGAAACATTCGCTGTGGTCATTACCCGTTACGCGAAGCCGGACCGTTCACCGTTCAAGCATTGGTATCACCTCGGCTCATCGGTCATTATGTACTTGAACTGGAATTTGTGGACGTTCATCGGTTTGGTGGCGGGGCAAAGTATCAAACCCGAAGATTTGACCCGGCTCGGCCTCGCCTTCGCGATGGATGTGACGTTTATCGGCATGATTATGGGGCAGTTGAAAAGCAGCCCGATGGTGCTGGCGGCAATCGCAGCCGGATTAAGCGCGGTGGTGTTATATGGGATGCCGAACAAGCTGGGACTGATCGTCGCCGTGTTCATCGGTATCGGCGTGGGGCTGGTGAGTGAAAGGCTGATGGGCAAAGACGAGCCGGTGACCCCAACGGTTGAAAGCAATATAGACGGGATGCCATCATGAATGAAGTGCTTCTGATTTTGGGTATGACGCTGGTGACGTTCCTGCCGCGTTACGGGGTGCTGGCGCTGATGGGGCGGATTGAGATGCCGCAGCCGCTTTTTAAGGCGCTGCGCTACGTGCCTGTGACGGTGCTTTCGGCGATTATCGCGCCCGACCTGCTGTTGAAGGATGGCAGCGTCAACCTCGCCCTGAACAACAGCTTTTTAGCGGCGGGGATTATTGCCATCCTTGTCTCGTGGCGCACGAAAAACCTGCTGCTGACGATTGTGCTGGGTATGGCGGCGCTGTGGGTGTGGCGGGCGGTGTTTCCGGTTTAGAGGCGTAACGATTGTCCGGTATTTATGAGGAGTCTGTTTGCGTCGCATGAGGCTAAAGCCATCATGCTGATTACCAGACAAGCGCACTAAAGGCGCTTCAAGGACAGCGATGTCAGTATAGTACTCAATCTGACTATGAAATCTACGACGGACAAGCCGAAATTAATGTTAGCCTGTCACGGCAGCAGATTCCAAATACGTGAGTTCTTTGTTTAACCCGACTTCAAGGTTATCCGCCGTTTGCAAGAGTTCACCGGTTAGCTGATTCATGGTGCGCGTCTGGTTGAGGCTGCTCTGGGCGATACGTTCCATCCGCTCGGCGCTGATGCTCATTTCTTCGAGGCCATCGGTTTGCCTACGGATGATGTCATGAACCATGCTGACTGACTGCTGCGCGGTTTTGACCTGCGCGAGTAGATTGCTCATGAGCTGCTCGGTGTGGCTGGCGACGAGTACGCCGCTATCGACCTGCTCGATACCGCCGTCGGTGGCTTTGATGGCCTGCCGCATCGCGGTCTGAATTTCTTCCAAGATTGACCGTACTTGCCCTGCCGCCTGCGTCGATTGGTGCGAGAGTGAACGCACCTCATCCGCGACGACCGCAAAGCCGCGCCCGTGGACACCCGCCCGTGCCGCTTCAATCGAGGCATTGACCGCCAATAAATTTGACTGTGTGGCAATTTCGCTGACCGAGCCGATGATGTTGTCGATACGCTGGGCGAACTGGGCGAGGGTGCGGATGCTCTGGGCGACCGTCGTCACTTTCTCGCGAATACCCGCCATTTCGGTCCTGACTTCTTGCAGCGCGGCTTGCCCACCGGCGGCGTGTTCGTTGGCTTCGCGGGTGGCGGCGTTCATACTGCGGGCGTGGGTTTGCATGTTTTCGCCGTTCAACACGAACTGCCCCAAGAGATTATTGGTGTGCGCGGCGAGATCGACCTGTTCTTGCAAGTTGACTTCCTGCCCCGCGATTAACTGACGCAGCGAGCCGACAGCCTGCGGCGACGCAACCGGTGCAGTCACGGACTTTTCGACCAGTGGCAGCGTAACGACGGACGTTTCAGCGTTCGGCTGCGGCAGCCGCCACAACAACCCCCCGCTGAGGATCATCAGTACCGCGAAGCCCGGCCACGATGGAATGCCGGGGTTGAGAACCACCAGCAGCATGAAGATGCCTGCTACGCCCATAATGACGAGCAGCCATTGTTGTACGACTGTAAAATTGCGTGTGCGTTGACTCATAATATGCAATCCAATAATTGCTGACGAACACTCCTCTTTATCTTACGTCACTTTACGCAAACGCGACCTTGAGTTTATGCGGCGGGGCGTTTGGGGAACAAAAACCCCTCAACTTAATCGGGTTTGAGGGGTTCAGAAGCACGTCACTACGAGGATTTTCTGGCCGCAGATCGCCGCTTATTGGACGCGGCAGATGTTTCCAGCAGCGGGAGTTCAAAGCCGAACGTACTGCCCTTGCCATATTCACTCTGGAAGCGCATATGGCCTTTGTGACGCTCGATGATCGTCTTGACGAGGTGCAGCCCCAAGCCCGTACCATTGATGCCTTTGGTTTCCTTCGTTTTGACACGGTAGAAGGCTTGGAACAGATTTTCCTGCATGTCCAGCGGGATACCGTAGCCATTATCCACGACGGTGAAGATGACCTTTTTATCTTCGACCGCGAGGCGTACCTGCACCGCGCCACCATTCGGCGTGTATTTGATGGCGTTGGTGAGCAGGTTGATGACGGTTTCCGGCAGCAGGAAGCGGTCGGCCTGAACATAGACGGATACATCTGGCTGTTCAAGCTGGTAATCCTGCCCCTTTTCCACGGCTTGCAGTTTGATTTGGACGAAGGCATCCTTGACAAGCTGCGTCAGGTCAACCCGCTCGCTCGCCATTTCGCGACCGGCGGCGATACGTTCCAGCGTCAGAATGTCACGGGTGATTTTGTCGATGCGGTTAATGGAGTCGCGAATGGCTTCCAACTGATCGTGACTACGCTCGGTCAAATGGTCGTCCAACTCCTCTTGGAGCATCTGTACATAACCGGAAATGACCCCCAACGGATTCCGCAGGTCATGGGCAGCGATGCGGATCATCTGCGTTTTGAGCTGCTCTAGCTCGCTAACCTGCTGGTAGAGGTTGGTGAGTTCGACCACCTGCTTCTCCGTTTTGAAGTGCAAGCGGGCATTATCGAGGGCAGAGGCAATTCGTACCGCCAGCACTTTGAGGAAGTCGAACATGGGGCGGGTGAACAAATCCGGCTCGGTGGTTTGGACGTTCAGCACGCCGATCAAGCGGTCTTGCGAAACGAGCGGCAGTGTCATCTGAGCGCGGGTTTCGATGACATTCGGGAGGTAATCCGGGTCAAGATTGACATCGGTGATGAGTTCCGGCAGCGACCGCCGCGCGACACGACCTACGATCCCACGTGTCAGTTGCAGGGTTTGCCCGACCATCGAGTCAGGGAAGTTACCAATAACATGGGCGACACGCAGTTGGTCATCTTCGAGCAGGTGAATGGCACCGGCGCTGGCACGGCTGATGCGGATGGCCGCATCAAGAGCGATTTGCAGCACGTGGTCGAAGTTCAAGCCTTCGGTGAGTTCAAGATCGACGCGCCGGATGATTTCGAGGCGGGCAATATAATCGTTGCGTTCGGCTTCCGTCCGCTTGCGGTCGTCAATATCGCGCCCGACCGACTGGAACTTGAGCAGCGCACCTTTCGAGTCGTAAATCGGTGTATCCGTCCACTCGATCCAGCGCATCGTTCCATTGGCTATACGAATCGGATGTTCGTGGCGGAAGGGCTGACGACTGGCACCGGAATGCGCGATCATCTCCAAGATTTCCGCGTGATATTCCAGCGGCGTATCGGTCAAGATACTCTGCCCGACGAGCGACTCGCGGCTGCGCCCAACCTGACGGCTCAGTGCTTCGTTGACAAAGGTCATGCGGGTGTCGGGTGTGTAGATGCTGATGAGTTCAGTCTGCTGCTCGACCATCGTCCGGTAACGGAGTTCGGATTCGCGTAAGCCTTCTTCAGCATTCCGGCGTTCGGTAATATCGGTGAGGATACCATCCCAGATGATGCTGCCATCGTCCGTAAAACGTGGTGAAGAATCAAAGCGCCGCCAACGTCGTTTTCCATTGACGATGACCTCGCCTTCCCAGACAAAAATTTGTGGGTTGGCGATGATCTGTGTAATCGCTTCCTCATAGCTTGCACGCATTTCCGGTACGATCTGATTCATCCATAGGGTCGCATCCTTAAATAAGGCTTGTGGCTCGATACCGGTTAAGGATTTCGATAGTGAACTCACATATTCAAAGGCGTAATCGCCAGTGGGTGAGCGGCGGGTGCGGTAGACGACACCGGGAACATTGGCAACCAAGTCATCGTAACGGCGGTTACTTTCGAGCAGTTGAGCCTCTGACCGTTTACGCACATACAGATGTTCCAAGGCGCTGGCGTAAAGACCGAGGAGTTCCAGTTGGTATTCTTGAAGGGGTTCTTTCAGAGTCAGGTTATCAGCAGCCAGCCAACCGATCACATCATCTTCTTGCCAGAGCAAGGCCATTGCGTTCCAACCGGTGCCGATGATTTTGCCATCATCGTACAGCGGGGTGTTGTCATGCACTTGAACGCGCTTTTTCCCGTTGATGGATTTACTCAGCCACTTGGTAAAGTTCGAGACCGGCTGCGCGAACTCATGTTCATCGCGCACCTTACGCTCCATATCGGTTCCATAGGTTCCACGCACGATGCCTGTTTTCGCATCATAAAGCATCAACCCCAGACGGTCGAAGCCTAAACGTTCGATGCCGAATGAAATGGCACTCTTAGCGATTTCATCGAAGGTATCCAAGTCGGCGATTTGGATGTTGATTTCGTTCAAAGCACGCTGATATTGGAGTGAACGCCGGAGTTGTTCCTCACTCCGCTCGTTGGCTTCCTGCGCGAGAACTTGCTCGGTGATGTCGCGCGTGACCGCTAATACTTGATTGACCCGACCGTCACTGGCACGATGGAAAGCGGTATTGCGAAAATGAAGCCAGTGCCAATCACCGGAGTTGTGCTTCATCCGAAAGATGGCTTCGTTAATTTCCCCATCCTTGAGCAGCGGGTAGGTATCAATACGCTGGTGAAAACGGAGAAGTTCATCGGGGTGGATGAAGTCTGTGACCATACCAAATTGGTCTTGCTGTTCGTCGCTATAACCCAGCACGGAACTAAAGGTGCGATTCCAATACAGCACGGACTTTTTGTCTAAATCCAGTACATAAATGAGATCAGGAACGGTCTTATTGACTTGATCGACATAAAACTCGCTGTTTTTAAGCTGCTCCTCGATGTATTTGCGCTCGGTAATATCCAATGCCGAACCCAAAATGGTCGGGACACCATCAATATTGCTCCAGTTGGCGACAATATCGAGCCAGCAGATTGAACCATCTTTGCGAATGAGGCGAATTTCGCGGCGTGGGGAGATATATAACCCTTCGCTGCGAAGCTGCATGAACTGGGTAAACCCCTGATATTCATCCGTGTGAATAAGTTGCAGAACACTTTGACCGATGAGTTCACCACGCTGATATCCTGTGGCTTTTTCCATCGCAGGGTTTGTATATAACAGTATACCGTCCGCATCGATGATAAATACAATCGCGCCGCTCAGTTCAGAAGCTGACAAGTAACTATTTTCAATATTTCGACGGGCATTTTCGGCGGCTTTACGGCGGGTGATGTCGTGCAGTAAACCATTGCAACCCTGTACCTGCCCATCATCGACGATTAGACGAACAATCTGTTCAACCCAACGCCGTCCCCCATCGGCGGATAAAACTTCGAACTCTAATGTGGTTTCCGAGGTAAAGTCTTGGAACTGTCCTGTATACCACGGGACGACTTTATCGAGCCAATCGGGGTGTACAACTTCTGTAAAATGCTTACCGATAACTTCGGATGGGGTGAAACCTAGTATGCTTTCTACAGCAGAATTGACATACAACAGAAAGCCTTTTGCATCCGTGGTAAAGAACAAATTACCAGCGGCTGCGATTAACTCGTGATAGGCATGAGACTGATCCCAAGTCGGATCATTGTTAGTTGTAGGGCGTATCCTATTCCCAACTTCAGTCATGAACGTTGTCGCCTTACCTTGCCCATTTAGGGTGATAAACTCTAACTACAGGGTTGCCTAAAACAGATTATAGACTATTTCAATCCGAATTACAGTTAGCGTTAATATAAAACTTCAGTTTCAAGCCAAAATTCCTTTTACGATCTCAAGAATAATGAATGATCCTCTTTTTAGATTTATAACATAAACCATATTCAACCATTGTGCGATAGAAATACCACGCTGCTGGTATTAAAGAATAGTAAAGGTAGGCAGTCTGATTGCTGGGTGATTATAATGGTAGAAAATTGCTACCCATTAAGGATTATCTCCCATGACGACCGACCCCCAACTTTTAGAATCGATCCGCACGAACACTGACCTCAACGCCATGCGTGCGAAGATTGCCCGCTTTGGAAAGGTTTTGTTTGACCGGCGACTGACGGATATTGCTGGCGGTAACATCAGCGCCCGTGTCGGTGAGTACATTTGCATTTCCCCCCGTTACAGCGGCAGCGCCCGACAGTGGCAGCTTACGCCCGAAGATGTGCTGGTTTCCGACCAAGAGATGAATGTGCTGGACGGAAACGGTGTCATTTCACGCGAGGCGAAAGTTCACTTCCGACTGCACCGCGAATTCGGAGAACATGGCACGGGAGTCGTTCATGCCCACGCACGCAATATCCTCGTGTTCGCGGCGATGAATATGGCGATGCCGCCCGTTTTGGAAGCCACCCAGAAGTTTGGCACGGTTCCAGTCGTGCCGTATGCCCCTGCTCACGGCAACGGTTTGGCGGAAAGTGTTGCGGGTGGCATCCGGGGGAACGAGTCACGCATTCGGAAGCAGGCGGCGGGTGTGATTGCCGCGTGGCATGGGTTATTCGTGATCGGCAAAGATTTGGATGCGGCGTTGGACGCGGTTGAACGTATGGATAACAACGCCTACTGCATCTTGATGGGCAAGCTGTTACAAGATAACGATATGATGGAAAGCCAACGTGCCGCGCTGGCACAAGCACAGGCAAACTACAAAGAATAGCTCACTCGTAAGGTGAACTAAAATGCCCTCGATATTGAGGGCATTTTGTTTTGGGTGGGCGATGTTGGGGATCAGTTTGTGCTGTGGCGGAGGAGCGCGGCGAGCGCCAGCGTAACGACTTCAGTCCGTTCCGCACCGCGACGATACATTTCACCTTTGAGGATACGGATGGCTTCCGTTTCGACAAGGTTGTAGGCGGCGTTGAAATAGGCTTCCATCAACTTCATACGAAGCTGCTCATCATTCAGGGTTTGTACTTGCGAGTCCATTTGCCTCAATTCCTATCGTGCTTATTTTCACAATAAAATCGTACACCTTTTTAACAGGTGAGTCCATTAATAAATGGACATAATGGATTGATGAAGCGAATTTTAACTTCTTATGACTCACGCCCGTAGCGCAAAACGAAAAAGCAGTTACAATCAAAATAATCCTCATTAAACGCGGCTTCCCATAGGTGGACTGACAGGATTTACAGTGGCTATGGTCTTTGACAAACAGCTTAATTATCAGTCCGTACTGGATGGCCTCGGCTCCGGCATCCTGATTTTTGACGATGAAGACCGTTTGGTCATGGAAAACCTGTCCGCCCGTAACCTGCTGGGCGCTGATCTTAAGCTGATCCGCGCGAGTGGTTGGGCGGCAGCTTCGGCGTTATTCAATTCACGCACAAACCCCGGCACCGAAACGGCGGATGCTGCCCGCAAGCGTGCGCTCGAATCCGCGAGGCCGGTACGCTTCCGTATCTACCGCGCGGGCGAATATATCCCCTGTTGGGCATCAACCGTGTACGCGACCAGCGGTGAAGCCTTCACCATGATTACGCTGGAAGTCGCGGATTGGTCAGCGATGACCGATTTGCTCGACCACTTCCGTGATGAAGTGGAACACGCGGCGACGGCGACGATGGGGCATACCAAGCTCATCACAAACACGTTGAAGTCCCCCAAGAAGAACGAAACGACCGAAGCGCTGGGCAAGCGGGTGGCGGGTTTCGTCACGCTGATTACCACGCACATGCACCGGCAAGAACGGCTGATGAAGCTGTTCAACCGCCTTGAACTGATCCGCACGGGCAAGCTGGCGGAGATGATACGGAACGACCGCAAGAAACTGAACCTCGCCAACTTCATCGAGGACTTCATCGAAGGGCTGCCGGAAGTCACACTGATTGACCCTGAGACCGAACAGCAGGATTACCGCGCCCGTATTACCAGCAGCATCCCCGACGATTTGATGATTTATGCGCCGCCCGGTCGGGTGGCGGACATCTTGCATGACCTCCTGCGTAATGCTATCATGTACAGTATGAAAGCCACGCCGATTATGATTATGGCGAACTCGTCAACCGGCAACCAGAGTGTGCAGATTGATGTGGTTGACGAAGGCTACGGCATCCGCGCGAAAGAGTTTGAGCGGGTTTTTGCGCCGTTCGAACGGGCGCGGCAGCCCCAGATCATCGGCGAGTTTGGCTATGGACTCAGTTTGTATTTGTGTAAGCAAGAGGTTGAGGCCATGAGTGGGAAAATCTGGTTCGAAAGTGAAGAAGGTGTCGGGACGACGTTCAGCTTTAAGCTGCCCCAGTGGCGTGATGATGCCACCCAACCCTCGCTTTCGTCGCCGAGTTCGATTGATTAACCACCCAGCCCACCGTATCTAGGACGCGCTTTTCAACGCCTCTCCGCATTCGGTCGGGAGGCGTTTTTGTTTAGAGTCGTCAGTCGATAGTCACCAGTCATCAGTAAAAGCGGACGCGATGTATCGCGTCCCTACACTCATTCGACGACTGACTGATAAAGCGTTTAAACTGTAAACTGATAACTGGAGACTGATAACTACTATGCAATTCATGACACGCGATATGTTCGATGCACTCATCATCATCGTCATCCTTGTGGGGTTGGCGCTGGCGGCACGGCGGTTATACACCGACTTCACGCGACCGCTGCCCCCTGTTAGCCAACCGCAGGATGATACACAACCGCGTCGTCCAGAGTAAGTTGTTTATCTTGAAGGTTTGCGGGCTAGAACCCGCCCGAACCCTCCCACATCAGCACGTTCGCAGGCTCACTACGCTGATAGAGTAACAGGGAGGGAACCCAATCAGGGTTTGTCAACGTCAAACCCCAACATTATCTAAAGGGAGAGAAAATCATGCTCGACATTAACCTGATCCGCGAAAAACCGGAATGGGTGAAGGAACAAATCGGTAAGCTGAACGATGCGCCCGCGCTGGCCCGCATCAACGCGATCCTTGAACTGGATAAAACGCGCCGTACCCTGCTGGCGGACAGCGAAACGGTGCAGGCAGCCCGTAACAAGCTGAACAAAGGCGTGGGCAAGCTGCGCGGCGACAAGCAAACCCCCGACGGGATGCGGGCGGCGATGGCGCGGCACATCGCGCTGGCGGTGCGCGAGGGCGAGTTCGAGGAGGCCATCAGCGTGATTGAGGGCGGTGGCAGCGTGAACGCCCCGCGTAAGGACGACAACCTGAACGAGGCGATGGATGAGATGATGGCGGCGCTCAAGGGCATGGGGGAACGGGTGGAAGCCATCAACGACCAACTGCGCGGGATTGATGCCGACCTGCAAGAGAATATGTACTGGCTGCCCAACATGCCCCACGAGAGCGTGCCGGTCTTCGACAGCGAGGAACACAACATCGCGTGGCCGGTGGAAGGGGTGATACGCGAGTTCGACTTCGAGCCGAAGCCCCACTGGGAGCTGGGGCCGGAACTGGACATCATCGACTTTGAACGCGGCGTGAAGCTGGCGGGTTCACGGGCGTATGTCCTCAAAGGGTTTGGCGCACGGCTACAGCGGGCGCTGGTTAGCTTCTACCTTGATATGGCACGGCAGAAGGGCTTTACGCAGGTGAACGTGCCGTACTTCGTCAAGGAAGACATGATGTACGGCGCAGGGCAGTTCCCGAAGTTCCGTGATGTGGTTTACAACGACCCGGACGCGGAAGTGTATATGCTCCCGACGGCGGAGGTCGCGATTACCAACTTGCACCGTGACGAAATCCTCGACGAGGCGCAGCTACCGATTTTCTATGTGGCGCATACGCCGTGCTTCCGGCGGGAAAAGACGAGCGCCGGACGCGATGTGCGCGGGATTAAGCGCGTTCATCAGTTCGAGAAGGTGGAGATGTATAAGTTCACCTCACCGGAGACGAGCTATGCCGAACTGGAAAGCCTGACCGAAGCAGCAGCCGACATCTGCCGTAAGCTGGGGCTGGCGTTCCGGCGGTTGGAGATCGTGACTGGCGATCTGGGCTTCAGCGCGAGCAAGAAATACGACATCGAAGTATGGTCACCGGGGTGCAAGGAGTGGCTGGAAGTGAGTTCCTGTTCCAACACCGAGACATTCCAAGCACGGCGGGCGAATGTGAAGTATCGCCCGACCGAGAGCAAGAAGGCACAGTTCGTGCATACGCTGAACGGTTCCGGTTTGGCGGACACGCGGGTGATTATCGCCATTCTGGAGAATTACCAACAGGCGGACGGCAGCGTGATTATTCCTGAGGTGCTGCGTCCGTACATGGGCGGCGCGGACGTGATTACACGGTAGTCGACAGTCTTTAGTCGATAGTCTTTAGTCAAAAGACAAATACCGATTTGTGGCGGGGTGGGCGATTGCTTACCCCGTTTTGATTCACGGGTTATCAGTTGCCAGCCTCATACAAAGACAAAACGAATCGCCAAGCACGCCAAGAAAGATAGAGAGCGCCAAGGTTTTATGGCGGCGGTGGCGGCGAAGTCGTCGTCGCCATAAAGGCTTATAAACGTCATAAATGTTGAAAATGTTGCAGTTGTTACTCCTATTCCTGACGGCGGCTGTGAGGGAGCGATTTGCCGAAACTTCGCCCTAAAGGATTTCCTTCGGTCACAAATTTCTTCAAATTCTTCATTTTCACAGTGCATTTTATGTTGTTGATGCTGTTGTTGCAGTTGAGAAACCGTGTGTTTGTCGCAAATGTCGTCAGTGTCGTCAGTGTCGTCAGTGTCGTCAGTGTCAGTCGAAAGTTATCAGTTCACAGTTGACAGTTATCAGTTCAAGACGAAACCAAATATCATGAAAGCGCGTGTTTTATTGCAGCGGCGGCGGCTGGCCTTGCTGCTGCAACGTTTGCTGCAAAAGTAGTTATCAGTCAACAGTTTTCAGTTGACAGTCAAATGCACAATCGGCGGAACAGGCGGCATAGGCGGCACAAGCTGGTTGTGCATTTGTGCGCGTTAGGTCGATGTCGTTGTTAAGATGCGTGGGGTTGTTGACGTGGGTTTGCCAGCGGCACTTCCGGCCCTACAGCCAAGCCTGTTTCTATTGTATGAGAAGTGTGCGGCGAAAGGGTGAACATTTGTCAGAACATTTGGTCACTTTTAAGGGGTGGTGGCACTAACTTTGTGAGGGAGCAAAATTGTTAAGATGGTTGGTGAATGGTTGGTAAACAGTTTGTCGGGTTAACCGAAAATAAACCTAGTTTATAGTACTGAGTTCTGAGTGCCGAGTACTGAGTAAAGGCAAATTCAGAGTGAACCGCCAAGACGCAGAGAACGCCAAGATCAAGGCGGAGAAATTAGAGATGTGGATTGCGCCGCATCAGGCTAAAGCCGTCATGCTGATCACCGGACAAGTCTGCTAAAGCGACTTCATGGTTAAATGTATTTGTGGGTGCAAGCGGTAAGAGTATTAACCACACCTATTATAGCTATGGAGGACATATGCGCCGTTTTGTCGCTGCAAGCATCTATATGATGTTGATTCTATGTACAAGTGTATCAGCGCAAGAGACAAGACCACTCAATTTACCGAGTGAACTGTACTTTAATACATTCTCAGGTTCACACGAAATCAGCAAGAGTTTGTATCGTGTTCAAGATAGCCCAACCGCTGATCCGGTACTCACAACTCAAAAAACTATTATGGATTATGTTTGGACATCGGATGGAAACAAAATAGCCTTAATCATCAATGATAATGGAGCTACGCGAGCGGAAATCTATTCAAGCGCTTTTGAGCTTATTACCCAAGTTGAAATCAATCTATTTAAAAATGACACTTATCATTACCCAGTGACCTGGGCAGATGATGGAAAACATCTGGCAACTGTCTCCGAGAAAGCGGCTGACATACCCTATATTTCAATTATTCCAGTCGATTCTCTTTCGAATACGGTTGAGCAAGTTATTTCTGTTCCAGAAGCAGAAGATTTGTCCCGTATTTACTGGTCGCCAAATGCTAAATATATGCTTTACCAAACCCTTTTACGTTCGGATGCAGTAACTCGTGAAAGTATCCCTCAACCTGAGAGTCACAAATTATATTTACTGGATTTAGAGACACGTAAGACAAAACTTGTCACCAATACCAGTTTCAATAACTGTATCGCATGGTCAAGTGATGGGGACAGGTTTGCATCTGTCTCTAATTTCCACCGTGATTTAGATACATTTCAGCTTCGGGCAACCCATCTGGAAATATATGATCTCAACGCCAAGGTGATTACAGAATTCGATACCAACCTGACATTTGATAAAGCCATTGGCTGCCCGATTTCATGGTCAAATAATGGGCAGAATATTGCTGCACTGTATTCAATTTACATTGAACCGAGTGAATTTGAATCCGGTATCGCTACCATTGACCTTCAAACGCAAAAAATTCAACCAGTGGGCATTCCCAACCCTATCTCATATTCTATCCTGTCAATGAATTGGTCACCTGACGACTCGTGGGTTGCTATCGAAACGCTGTACAACGCATATGGGGATATCCGTCTTTTTCCCCTTGATACAGGTGAAGAGATCATTTTGACAGTAGGTGATGGAGTCCCTATGTTCAACCCGAAGTGGCGTATCACGAGTGAATAATCAATCTAGAGACTAAACACTATCGGCTCTCGCATTTCGGCCTCAAGACGTTCGTGAAGTTGTGTGGTGAAACGGACAGCAAGTTAAGGATTTTGAGGGTTGGCATTTGCCAGCGGATAAACCCGCTGGCAAGGCAAATAAACCCCCATAAACGGGGATAATCAGAAAGTCGTGCGTACGAAACGGAAGAAGATAATTGTAGGCAGGAAAGCAACGGACAGCCTGTCTGCTGTCCCTACAGGCGTGGTCGCGTGGGTGGTTGCTGGCGAGAGGGCGCAAGCCTTGCGCCCCTACAAAATCACATTATATGTGTTCAATAAGAGGCTTAATTTGGTGCATATGGGACAGCAAGTATGCTGTCCGTGGTGATGTAAAAAGATTGTCTCTAGCCCTACAAGGAGAGGGTTTTACGTCCGCAGCAACCAGTCGCCCACCTGCGCGAGGCGGCAGCGGTCAGTGATGGATCGAGCCGATTTAAGGTCGTTTAGCCGCAGACACGCAGAGGAATACAAAGCGTTTCAAGAGGATACAGCACCACTGTGTCCTTTTTATTTGTCTTGTGGCTGATGCGCTTGCCAGAAGGCTTGGAGGGGTTTGTAGTCGAGGATGATGATGCCTTCCTGCTCGATCAACTGCCGCGCTTCGGGCGAGGTCATAAACTGGTAATCCGTCCAACGGATTTCCCAGCTCCCCGGTTCGACCGCCTGCATCTCGGCGGTATCGAGCGCCGGATGTACGGCCCACTCGCTGAGGCCGACGGGTAGTTCGCGCAGCAAACGGGTGTAGATGTCCTTCTTGGTCGGCACGTTGACACCATAACTGTCGAGCAGCGGGTACTCGTTGGCGGGTAAACCCTGTTCCGGCACGAAAGCGGTATACGGCTCCGGCGAAACACGCAGCGCCGTGCCATACTCCCGCGCCAACCGGAACGTCATCTCGAAAATATCCGGTCGTCCGCCGTTGTGGAGGCAGTGCCAATCGAGGTGCGTAGGCTCAAGACCAGCATCCAGCACCGTCTGAATTTGGGCGCGAAACTCGGTTTCCAGTTCGTGAATATCCACCTGCGCGGCGAATTCGTCCATCCGCGCAATCGGGAAGCAGTGGCCGGCTTCATCCACCAGCGACGGTACTTTTTCCTTACTGGTTAGGGGTGTCCATTTATAGTTTGGCTGGTCACAGATGACGGTCAAGTGAACCGAGAAAGGAATGTCGGGGTTTTGCTTGAGCAACTGCATCGCATGTAAAGCCCACGGACACGGCACCATCAGGCTGGTGGATACGACAACCCCTTTTTGGATGGACTCCAAGATGCCCTGATTGATGGCATGGCACATACCAAAGTCATCGGCGTTGATGATGAGCAGCCGCGCGTCGTCAGGAAAACCGAGCAAGCGGTTGGTTTGGCTGGCGGTGGGTGGCATAGACAAGTCTCCTAGATCGTCGGTGGTTAAGGTTGTACTGATTATAAGCGCCTAAAAAGGGCGAGTGGTAGGATAAGTGACCAACAACGTGGCAATAAACGGATATTTCCGGCAGGATGTTTGGCTCTACAATATGCAGCATGGGGCGGCGCGGAGTCGTCCTTTTTTTGTTGGGTAATGTTCGTTTGGAGTACCTGTGTCCGCACTATCTACCCCTGCTACCACGCCCGCCCCGGCCCGCGATTGGCGCTTGATCGGCGCGTTTGCGGCCGTTTATATCATCTGGGGATCGACCTATCTCGCCATTCGTTACGCGGTCGATACGCTGCCGCCGTTCCTGATGGGGGGCGTACGCTTCCTGATTGCCGGCGCGATCCTGTACACCTTCACGGCGGTACGCGGCGCACCCATGCCGAAGCGTATCCATTGGCGCTCGACTCTGATTATCGGGGCGCTGCTGCTCTTGGCGGGTAACGGCGGCGTGGTGCTGGCGGAACAACGCATCCCTACGGGGATTGCCTCGCTGCTGGTGGCGATTGTGCCGCTGTGGATCGTGCTGATCGACTGGTTCCGCCCCGGTGGTTCGCGCCCCGGTTTGCCAGTGATGGCGGGCATATTGGTCGGGTTGGCGGGGATTGGCCTGCTGGTGATGGGCGGCGATGAAGCCAGCCAGCCGATTGACCTGCTGGGTGTGGTATTTATCCTGATCGCCACGATTTGCTGGGCCGGTGGCACCTTTTACGCCCGCAGCGCCCCGCTGCCGGAAAGCCCGCTGCAAATGACGGCGATGGAAATGTTGTGCGGCGGCGGGTGGATGCTGCTGGTCGCTACGGTACTCGGCGAGTGGGGAAAGCTGGATGTGGCGAAGATTACGCTGCCGTCGGTGGTGGCTGTTATCTACCTGATTATCTTCGGTTCGCTGGTGGCTTTTACGGCCTATGTGTACCTGATTAACCACGCGCCGCCCGCCCGTGCCGCCACTTATGCCTATGTGAATCCGGTGGTGGCGGTGTTCCTCGGTTGGTTGTTCCGCGGCGAACCGCTGACGGTCAAGACGTTGATTGCGGCGGCGATCATCATCGGCTCGGTGGTCATCATTAACACCTACCGGGCGAAGACAAACTAGCTGGCGCTTTCGGTAGGGTGCGGATTATGCTACTGTTTCGACATCAGGTGTAATATCCAAAAACGTTTGGGCAAATCGCAGATGTGCAGTTTGGGGCATTTGGGTTAAGGTTGAAGGCAACATCAAATCAGGAGCATTTTCATGCGTGTGAACGTCGGGCTGGCACAAATTTATCCCAAAGTGGGCGATGTCAAAGCCAATCTGCAAAAGCATCTGGACACGATCCAACAGGCCAGCCAACAGGGTGTTGATCTGCTCATCTTCCCTGAACTGTCGATGACCGGCTACCAAGTGCAAGACCTCGTGCCGGAGGTTGCCATCCGCCCGACGGCAGAAGACCCGATCTTTGGCGCGATGCTGGCCGCCAGCCGCCAGATGGACATCGTGTTCGGCTTCGTGCATGAGGACACCCGCCAGCGTTTTTATACGGCGGCGGCTTACCTTTCTAAGGGCGAGTGCCTCCACATCCACCACAAAATTTACCTGCCGACGTATGCCATGTTCGACGAAGGCCGTTACTTCGACCAAGGCGAACACGCGCGGGCGTTCGACACACGCTTCGGGCGGGTGGGGATGCTGATCTGCGAGGACTTCTGGCATATGTCACCGGCCTATCTGCTGTGGCAGGACGGCGCGGACATCCTCATTTTCCACAGCGCCAGCCCCAGCCGTGGCCTCGACGCGGGTGATCGCCTTTCCGGTTCGCGCTGGGTCGAACTGGTCAACCAAGCCTACGGCAGCATGTTCACCAACTATGTGCTGCACTGCAACCGTGTCGGCTTCGAGGACGGCAAGAACTTCTGGGGCGGCTCGTCGATTGTTGACCCCGACGGTGAGTTCGTGGTGAACGCGCCGTACTTTGATGAGGCGCTGGTGGTGCAAGAGATTGACCTGAACCAACTGCACCGCACCCGCGCCCGTTTGCCGCTGCTGCGGGATGAGCGCCCCGAACTGGTACAGCGCGAACTCAACCGCATCCTGCACAGGAACGGGGAGTAAGTAGGAGGGTAGAAACATGGTATTACGCGACCGCCGTTATACCGTCGCTGATCTCAGAGAAATTGAGCAGCGTCCTGAAAATCACGATAAGACTTTTGAACTCATCAATGGAGAAGTGCGTGAAGTGACCGCGCCAGAAGTCATCCACAACTACATCATTAGCCTGTTGGTTCGCAAAGTGGGGCGTTACCTTGACGACCATGACCTCGGTTTGATCTTCGGCGACAATATGAGCTACACCCTCGCCAACGGGGATGAACTTATTCCCGATGCGTCATTCGTCGCCCACACTCAAATCACTCACCCACTGCCGAAGCGCTTTCACTTCGCGCCGGACATCGCGGTTGAAGTGTCTTCACCGAGCAACAGCGAACGTGAACTGCTGGAAAAGGCCGAGTCCTATTTGGAGTCGGGTAGTAAATTTGTGTGGATCGCCTACCCAATTAAGCGCGTATTTGATGTATGTCACCTAACCGAAGATGGCAGCCTGATTGTGCGTAAGGTGGAAATTGACGGCGTGTTAAATGGCGAAGACATGCTGCCGGGGTTCACGGTAGCAGTTAAAGATATTTTCCCGCCGGATAAGTAGTTGAATTGGAGGTACCATTATGGATTCTCAAATCACAATTGATCTACCGAAGTCGATAATTGAACAAGCGCGGGAGCTTACGAAACAAGAAGGCCGGAGTGTAAACGCTTATCTCGCTGACGTGCTTGAGCGTGATGTATCTCTTAAAACCGCCCCGCCGGTTCTGCATCCGACTGATACACCTTACGGGAATGAAGAAGCCGCACGCCTCATGCAGGATATGATCGAGTCATCTACACTGCCAAAGGTTATCAAGAATTAAACCGTAACTTGGAAAGAAAAATCGTGACCACTTCCCCCCAAGCCCTACTCATCCCCAGCAACGCCGGAATGCGCGTGATCGCCCAGTTGACCATCTACAACAAAGGCGATTTCTCGCGGCTGCGGGATTACATCGACGAGAATTACGCGCCGGAAGCGTTGGCGTTCACGGCGGCGAAAGCGCGGTTGGTCGAGTTCAAGGCTATCTACCGCGTGTCGGGCAAGCTGCGGATTGACCGCATCGTCGCCATTGATAAGCACCAAGCGCTGGTGGTGGTGGAAGGCGAGCGCGGCGACTTCTATATGGTACAGCTCACCGTTTCGGAAGATTACCCGCACAAGATTCTGGTTTGCACCTTCAACAAAGGGGCGGCGGGATGAACGTTCGACGCGGCAGTTTGTTGGCAGATGCGGAGCAGGTCGAGGGTCTGCCGATCATCATCGACGTGCTGCGGGCGTTCACCACCAGTCCGGTTTTATTCTCGCTTGGTATTGAAAGTCTGATCCTTGTTTCAACCGCCGAAGAAGCGTTTGCCCTGCGCGAGAAGCACGGGTGTTTGCTGGCGGGTGAGAATAACGGCATCAAGATTGACGGCTTCGACTTCGGCAACTCGCCAACCGAGTTACTGCGCTTACCAGCCGGAGAGCTGAACGGTAAAACGGTCGTGCTGCGGACGAGCGCCGGTACGCAGGGCGTGGTCGCGGCGATGAAGCGCAGTCAGCAAGTCATCCTCGGCAGCTTTGTGATGGCGAAGGCGATTGCAGCCTACGTGCGGCAGCAAAACCCCGACACGGTGAGCATGGTCGCGATGGGGCAGCGGCTGCTGGAAAAAGCACCGGAGGACGAAGCCTGCGCCGCTTATTTTGAGCATCTGCTCGCGGGTAAACCCTACGACCACTACGCCGCGCTGTGGGAGTGCATCAACACGCCGTTGATTAACGGTTGGCTGCACGGTGGGGCAGAACACATCCCACCGGAGGATATTTTCCTGTGCCTCCAGCGCGACCTCTTTGACTTCGTGCTGGTCGCAGAAATGGTAGACGGGGTGATTAGGGTGTCGAAGGTTAGCACGGATCAAACCGGATGATGACCTACGACCAACTTGAGCAGCAGATAGCTGAATGGGCGCTGACGCGGGACGACATCCGCGCCGTGCTGGTGGTTGGCTCGCGGGCGCGAACGGAACATGCTGCCGATGAACTTTCCGACCTTGACCTGCTGCTGCTCACGACCGATGCCAGCCTGTATCGTGATGACCGTACATGGCTAAGTACCTTCGGCAGTGTCTTATTGGCAGAACAGGACATACTCGATGACGGTGCGCCGGAGTGGATCGCCGTTTACGAAGGTGTCATCAAGGGTGATTTTACGTTTGTGCAGGTGGGCGAGGCCGACTCATTAGCCGATCAAATGCCGCAGATGCCGTTTCAGAATGTGCTGGCGCGTGGGCTGCGGGTGCTGGTGGATAAGTATCCGCAGACGAAGGCTTTTGAGGTTAAGCTGCGCCCTTTTAAAGCGCCGACGGCTGAACGCTTCGGGCAAATAGTGGCTAACTTCTGGATTACGGCGACGCGGGTGGCGAAGTTTATCCAGCGCGGCGATTTGTGGCGGGCAGTCACCATGCTCTACTGCAAGATGCGCTTCAATCTGGTAACGATGATGGAATGGCACGCCCACGTTTTACACGGCGCGGATTATGACACATGGTACGATGGGCGCTTTATGGCTTCGTGGTTGGATGCGGATACACTCGCCACGCTGCCCGACCTATTCGCCCGTTACAACGCAGACGAATTACAGGCGGCGCTTCGGCAGATGGTGAGCTTGTTTCGCCGGCTGGCGCAGGTGGTCGCGAACAAGTTGGGATATGATTACCCGCAAGCGGCTGATGACCAGCTCAGTACTTGGCTGCAACGCTTTAACAGCGCGAACCGCCGTTTGTAAACGCATTATAATGATGCACACAGCAGGATAAGTCAGCGGAGTTGCAACCGATGGACAAAATTGCTTTGACGCTCGACATGCCCGGTCAGGTGCGAATATCTGGCAAGATTATCGCGACGGATGTCAGCTACGATGCGTTCATGCAGGGTTTTGATGGGCAGCATGTGGAGTGGGTGAATGGAGTAGTCATCGAAATGCCTTCGATAGATGCGCGACACGATGCGCTCGTTCACTTTTTCCGGCTTCTGTTTGGTGCATATTTTGATTATGTCGTGGGTCGTGTATTAGGCGACCCGATGATTATGCGGCTGACCGATGTGCGTTCCTCACGTGCGCCGGATATTCTTGTACTGCTCGAAGATCGGCTTGACCAACTGCACCAGAATGAAGTGATCGGTCCTGCGAACCTCGTGATCGAGATCGTATCCGAAGGCAACTCGCGTACCGATTATGTCGACAAACGCCGCGAGTACGAACTTGGCGGTGTGCCGGAATATTGGATTGTCAACCATAAGAAGAAGGATGCCATTTTCCTTCAAATGAACGCGGACGGTATCTACGACGAAATCTTGCCCGACGAAAGAGGATTTTATCGCTCAAAGGCGCTGCCACAGTTCCATTTTCCGGTCGCCGTCCTCTGGCAAGAAAAGCTGCCGGGGTTCAGCGAAATCGGTCGCCTCGTTCAAGTTATGTTTGGCTAAAGCATCGACAACCCACCAGCCGAGGAAATGATTTATGACCACAACAACCGCACCTGACCTGCTCCACCGCCTGAGCATTAACACCGACATCGCCCGTAAAATGCTGACGGGGTTTATCCGTGACCAGATCACCAAAGCGGGGATGAAACGCGCCGTGCTGGGGCTTTCCGGCGGCATCGACTCGGCGCTTTCGGCGTACCTCTCGGTGGAGGCGCTGGGGGCGGAGAACGTACTGGCGGTGCGGATGCCCTATAAAACCTCCAACCCGGCCAGCCTCAACGACGCGGGACTGGTGATCGAGTCGCTGGGCATCCCTTACCTCGACAGCCCGATTACCGAGATGGCTGACCCGCTGATTGACCGCTTCCCCGATATGACGAACCTCCGCAAGGGCAACATCATGGCGCGGCTGCGGATGGTCACGCTGTACGACCAATCGGTGGCGTTCGGCGGCTTGGTGATGGGGACGAGCAATAAGACCGAGTTCCTGCTGGGCTACTCGACCATCTACGGCGACAGCGGCGTGGCGCTGCACCCATTGGCTGACCTCTACAAAGCGCAGGTGCGCCAGCTTTCCCGCGCGATGGGGGTGCCGCAGCCGGTCATCGACAAAGCGCCTTCCGCCGACCTGTGGGAAGGGCAAACCGACGAGGGCGAACTGGGCTACACGTATAACGATGTCGATCAGGTGTTGTTCCTGCTCGTGGATGAACGGTACACGGTGGATGAGGTGGTCGAAGAAGGTTTCGAGCGTGACTTCGTGGAGAAGGTGTGGTCGCGGGTGAAGATCAACCACTACAAGCGCACCATGCCGAACATCGCCAAACTCAGCCGCCGCAGCATCGGCCACGATTTCCTCTACCTGCGCGACTTTACAGGGCGGTGAGCCATTTTATAATAGCGAAAGTTGCAAGTGTTCGTTGGAAGCGGCAGTAATTTGCTTGCCTTCCGCTTTATCAAGCATGTACTCCCTAATACAATTGGCGACGAACTCGGCAAGTTTAACAGGAACCGCATTACCGATTAGCTGTTCAAGTTCTGTTTTCGACCCTTTGAATACGAAATTTTGAGGGAATGTTTGCAGATAACTTCTTTCCAGAGTTGTTAAAGGTCGCACATTCAGGCCAACAGGCGCTGAATCACCCGGATGTCGTTTATAGGTCTCTGGAATAGGGCGGTTAACACCACGAACAGTTGGGCTGGGTTCATGTATACTAAACACTGCCCTTCGCGCATAACTTCTTGGATGCCGATAGTAATATTCTATACCAAGACTATCTCCTAAGTAGTCATAGACGGTCATGGCTTCTAGTGACGTATTTTTGATGAAATAGGGCGTTAAGGCATCATCAATCCCATTTAGCTCCCCAACTAAAAAAAGACGCTTTCGGTTCTGCGGTACACCGCATAAGGAAGCATTTAAGACATGCTCTGTTAGTGCATATCCCGCTTGCCGAAATACTCTTTTGGCCTCTTTGTAGTTTTTACTCGATATAATGCGTTCGACATTTTCCATAACAAACCACTGCGGTTTCACGCTACTAACAATTGAGGCATAAGTGATTGTTAAATCAGCTCGCCCTAACGATTCGTCTCGTTTACCTGCACTCGAATAATCTTGACATGGAGGCCCACCAATAATCATATCAGGGGCCAACTCTTCAAGTTGAACATAATTACTAAGGTTGCCGAGATCAACTTGATAAATGGGGTGCGCGAAATTAAGTTTATAGACTTGAATCGCAGCTTGCCAATTATCGTATGCTGCTACAATATCGAAACCCGCATTCTGAAATCCGAGCGATAATCCGCCACAACCTGAAAATAAATCGATTGTTCGCATATTTATCAGTCTCCAAAAAGACCTGTTGTATTCATGATTGCTGCATCAAGGCGACGTTCAGGACTGAGTAGTTTTTCACCATTTCCAAGAATGATATTTCTTATTTCGTCTCGCTGTATGCGGGGATGAACAAGTTCAAGACTATTCATCAAAGCGCGTGTAACCATACCATTCACGGCGAACGCTTTATCATTTTTAGTGTTGAATGACATAGTGTCAATAATTGCTTTGTGATTAAACTTGCCTTCAGCAACAAAGTCTATCAGCATTTTCGTAAGCCAAGCAATTGAACGAGCGCCACGAGATACACCACCGCGAATAAGTAGTGCTTCTCGGAAGAATAGACGTGTAAAAGCAAAATTGCTCCACACAAAAATATCAAAAGCATCCTTGTGAAGGATCAGTTTTTTGCCCTCGGTTTTCCAAACGGGTTGCAAAACTAAAGGTTGTTGAAGATGCAAATTTGTCATCATGAACGTATTCAGAATATCTGCCATGCGGGGAATTATAGGCGCTACCTCTGCAATATCTGTCCAATCGCGTATTAGCGGTAATTGGTTGAAAAGGCGTTCTAACTCTGCTATTTCGGATTGTAATTGGGATGCGATACTTAAAGCCAAATAGACGATGGTATCTGGTCTTACGACAATTTCGCACCCATAAAGCTCTTCAGCTAAAGCCGCAGTAGAATTATCTGGTAACGCGGTTAGTTTTATTTCTAAACCCCGTTTGCATAACCCGGTCTCTTGATCCATGATCACGAGATCAGCGCGTGGTAAATTATTAACCACCAATGGCTGATAAGGGATGAAGTCACTTTCGAACGAAAAATATATACTGGGATGGCGCAGTGGGAATGCAAAAACTGTTTCGGTTGGGATATATGAATGATCTAATATGCCCTCCCCATTGATCGTTAGATAAACAGGGTTAATGCCTTTTTGATCCATATAACAAGCAAGCGCGACTGGGAAAGCATTATTGAAAATATTTTTGCCCCAATTTTCAGCTTTTCTAAAGTCGCGATTGGAATTTGTAATCCCAAATAAGGTAGGATGAGGTAATGTTTGGTTGAGCATATCCAACATAATAAAGTAAAAACTAGAAGTTCAGATTGATATAGTATACTTTTTTCAGCCCATTTGGGTATTTCTACCTGTCGAACTGAAAAAAATTTCTTTGAAAAGGAACTAAAAAAATTATGGCTCGATTTACAGGCAAAGTAGCGATTGTGACCGGTGGTGCGTCTGGCATCGGCGCGGCGGTGGCACGGGAGTTTGCCGCCGAGGGTGCGGCGGTCGCCATCTTCGACATCAACGTGCCGCTGGGCGAAAGTTACGCCGCCGAACTGCAAGCCGCCGGATACCGCGTCCGCTTTCACCGTGTCGATGTGTCCGAAGCGGAAGCCGTACAAGCGGCGGTGGCAGCGGTTGCCAGCGAATATGGCAGCGTGAACTGCCTCGTCAACTGCGCCGTCAGCTTCACCTCCAAGGGCATTGATGTGACCACCGCCGAGTGGGAACGCAGCCTCGGCGTGAACGTGCGCGGCACATCCAACACCGTGCAAGCCTGCTACCCGCACATGAAGGCGGCTGGTGGTGGCGCGGTCGTCAACATCGCCAGCATATCCGCCCACATCGCCCAACCCGACCGCTGGACGTACAACGCCACCAAAGGCGCAATCGTCACCCTGAGCAAGTGTCAGGCGCTCGACCTCGCACCAGCTAAAATCCGCGTCAATGTCGTCAGCCCCGGTTGGGTGTGGACACCGGAAGTCGACAAAGCTGCCAGCGGCGACCGTGCGAAGTGGGAACCGGTCTGGGGGCGCTACCACATGCTGCGCCGCTTGGGGCAGCCCGCGGAAGTCGCCCGCGCGGTTCTGTTCCTGTGCAGTGATGATGCCAGCTTCATCACTGCCGCCGAACTGCCGGTTGATGGGGGCTACCTCGGCATGGGCAGCGAGGGCTTGGGCGAAACCTCCTCGTTCGCCGGTACGCAGTAAACCCTAGCTATCGTGCGCGCTGTAACTCGTGCATTGAGCGTAACGGTCGCCATCCCGATTGCGGGTATGGTCGTCCTTGCGCTCATAACACCGCTGACGTTGTCGGGAGTGCTTTACCTCGTCGGCACGGTCGCCTTCACGGTGGGGCTGTGCGCTATCGCGTGGGGATACAAGCGTGGTCGCTGGGTTTTGGGGTTGGGGCTAGTGCTGATTCTCGCCGTTGCCGCCGTGCGGATGCTTTCGCCTCAGAATGGCAGCATAAAACAACTGCTCCTGCCGCATGGGACCATATCTTGCGGGGTCAACTGCCTCATCGATGAGCAGGATGCCGCCTTATTTTCGACGCGGGTGCTGCCGTTCGTCGGGTGGATTTCCCCACGCGAGCAAGAGGGGTTAGTCGGGGCGATGCACGCCGGTTATCAGCAAATGAACGCCGTTCAACCCCTGATCGCTTCGCCCTTCATCCATACCTACCTCGGCCTACAACGTGCCGATGCTTTCGACGCGGTGGTGATCGAACCGGAAACCGACCAACCGCCTGAATGGGGGCTGATTTTTCTGCACGGCTTCACGGGCAACTTCACCATGCCCTGCTGGTTGATGGCGCAAACCGTCAGCGCGTTTCAGTCCCTCACTGTTTGCCCATCGGTCGGCTGGAAGGGCGATTGGTGGACGGCGAACGGCGAAGCTACCCTGCGCGAAACCATCGCTTATTTACACCAGCGCGGCGTGAACCGCATCGTGTTAGCGGGGCTTTCCAACGGGGCGCTCGGCACAAGCGAACTCGCCTCTAAACTCAAAGATGAACTTGCTGGCCTCATCCTGCTTTCGGGTGCATCATTGGATGCACCAGACTCCGGCCTACCGGTGCTTATCCTCACCGGAAGCCGCGACGAGCGTATGCCGCCGGAGCTGATACGCGCCTACGCCAATCGAATGGGCGACCAAGCAACCTTTGTCGCGCTGGATTCGGATCACTTTATGCTCGTCAAACAGTTTGATGCCGTTCGAGAACACATTGACCAATGGTTTCGTGAGTTACCATAGAAGTTGTTTTAAGAAATCATTTTAGGAAAACATTATGCTCGAAAAATTAACCTTTCCAATTGTCGATACGCACCTGCATGTGTGGGATACCGGTCTTATTCGCTACCCGTGGCTGGATGACAACGAACTGCTCAACAAGCCTTACCTGCTGGACGACTACAAACGCGCCTGTGGCCCCGTCAACGTCGAGCGCATGGTGTTCCTCCAGTGCGAGGCCGACGTTCGACAGTTCATGCACGAGGCCGAATGGGTGGAAAGCCTCGCCGAGAGCGACCCGCGCTTGCAGGGCATCGTGCCATGGGCACCGCTGGAACATGGCGATGCCGCCCGTGCTGACCTCGATGTGTTAGCCGCCAACCCGCGCGTGAAGGGTATCCGCCGCATCATCCAGTTCGAGCCGGATATGGACTTCTGCCTGCGTCCCGATTTCGTGCGCGGTGTACAGGCACTCACCCGCTACAATCTGAGCTTCGACATCTGCATCGACCACCGCCACATGGCGAACACCATCCAGATGGTACGCCAATGCTCCGATGTGCGCTTCATCATCGACCATATCGCCAAGCCGGACATCAAAAACGGCCTGCTCGATCCGTGGCGCGAACACATGCGAACCTTCGCGAGCTTCCCCAATGTCTGGTGCAAAATCTCCGGCCTCGTCACCGAAGCTGACCACAAGACATGGACACGGGAACAGTTGAAACCGTATATCGACCATGTGATTGAGTGCTTTGGCTTCAACCGTGTGATGTACGGCGGCGACTGGCCGGTCGCCTACCAAGCCACCGAATACCCGCGCTGGGTGGAAACCTTGCTGTGGGCAGTGGAGGGCTGCACCGAGGACGAACTGCGGAAACTGTTCCGCGAAAACGCCATCGCATTTTACCGGCTGGGGTAAAACACGCCGTTCGTATGTTACAATCGGGTAATATTCAACTCTACAATCAGTGATCGTTTAAGTGACGCGCCATTACGACCAAATCATCGTTATTGACATTGAATGCACCTGCTGGGAGCGTGCAGTTCCCGCCGGGCAAGAGAATGAGATCATCGAGATCGGCATCTGCCGCCTGAAACCCGCTACCGGTGAACGCATCGAGAAGCGCAGCATCATCGTCAAACCCGAACGTTCAACCGTCAGCCCGTTTTGCACCGAACTCACCTCGCTCACCCAGCAGCAGGTTGACGCGGGTATTCCGTTTGCGGAAGCCTGTGCCATCCTCGAAAAAGAATATAAAACACGCCAGCGTGTATGGGCGAGCTACGGCGACTTTGACCGCCAGCAGTTCGAGAAACAGTGTCGCGACCGGGGGATCAAGTACCCCTTCAGCCCATCACACCTGAACATCAAAACGCTGTTCACACTAATTCAAGGGCTGCGCCACGACATCAGTATGGCGCAGGCGATGGAGAGACTGAACCTGACATTGGAAGGTCGCCACCATCGCGGCGATGACGATGCTTGGAATGCCGCGCAAATGCTCCACCTGATTCTAACGGCGCGGAAGGAACCAAAGCCAACATGAAATGAACCTCTGTTGGCCGCGTCCGCAATCAGCAGATCGCGGCGGTCGCTGACTACGAAGTGTAGCCCCTCACGTCAGCAGTGCCGGCAGCCACACCTGAAAATGCGTGCCGCTGCCGGGTGTACTTTCCACTTTGATATGTCCGCCGTGCTGCTCGGTAATCATCTTGACGATGGAGAGGCCGAGTCCCGTTCCGCCCTGCTGCATGTTGCGGGCGGCATCCGCGCGGTAAAAACGCTCGAAGATGCGCGAAATTTGCTCCGGTGTGATGCCGATGCCACTGTCACGCACACTCGTCACCACGCCGGAGGCTTGCGCCCAAACTTCGATGGAGATTTTGCCGGTCGAGGGGGTGTAATTGATGGCGTTTTCAACAAGGTTCGTGAACATCCGCCATAAATCCTCAGCATTACCGGAAACGGTTGGTAATTCGAGCGCCAGATCAAGGTCGAGCGTCTGCTGTTTGGCTTCGGCACGCGGGCGTAAATTCGCCTCAACGCTGCTCATAAGCGCCCGCATATCCACCGGATTGCGAATGGGCTGTTCCAACTGGTCA
This sequence comes from Chloroflexota bacterium, assembly GCA_020161935.1. Lineage (GTDB taxonomy): Bacteria > Chloroflexota > Anaerolineae > Aggregatilineales > Phototrophicaceae > CFX2. Next base: position 54,449 of record JAIUNI010000016.1, on the reverse strand, counting down.
AGCCGCGAGACGGTCAGCACATCCTGAATCAACTTCTCTAAGCGTTCGGTTTGATCTTTGATGGATTGCAGCTTCTGCCGCTGGCGGGACGGATCACTAATTTGCTCGATCAAATAGAGGTTGGTTTTAATCACCGAAAGCGGTGTTTTCAGGTCGTGGGATAGGTTGCTGACAAGCAGACCCATCAGTTCAACCCGTTCATGCTCCAATATCAAACGCAGGTTCTGTTCTTCACTTTGTTTGAGTTCGGTGATGTCGCGGCTGACCCCCACCAGCCCGATAATTTCGCCCTGTGCGTCGCGCAGCGGCACTTTGGTCGTGAGATAGGTAATCGGGTTGCCCTTATCATCCTCACCCGGTTCTTCGCGGTTGAGGATCGGAACACCGGTGCGGATCAACTGCTGCTCCTCCGCATAGAAGCGCTCCGCCAGATGCTGCGGCAGGTAATCAAAATCAGTCAGGCCGATTAAGGAATGTTCACGGCTTTTCGGCCCTATGTGATGTACGCCGATGTTGTTCGTCATCAGCACGCGCGAGTTGACATCTTTGGCGTAAATCAGGTCAACGGTGCTGTCCATCACCCCGCGCAGCATATTGCGCTCTTTGAGAAGGGCTTCCGCCGTTCGCTTGGTGCTGGTTAAGCATCCTAGTGTTACCCCGTACAAGCGTAAAATCTGAATATCCGCTTCGGTCAGTGGGCGCTGATTGAGCAGGTTATCCGCCGCCAAAAAGCCGGTGATCTTGTCCCCATCCCACAGGGCGGACATCACGTTCCAACCCTGCCCGACGACCTTTCCTTTATTGTCGTATAAATCACACGAGAAGCGAATGATAAGGTCTTGCTGCCGTGCCAGCGCCCGCTGCATATCGTCGGTATCCCCCCACTGAACAGGTTCCGGCAGCCGTTCGTCGCGCACGCTGCCTTGTTCATCGGTGCCGTAGGTCGGGATCATGCAGTCGGGGCGATCTGCGAGGAAAAAGAGAGCCATCCGGTCAAACCCGAGCTGGCCCAACCCGCGTTCAATCGCTTGACGGCAAATGTCGTCCAGCGTCGGCGCGGTCATCAAATCAACGCTGATCTTTTGGAGGGCGGTCAGCCGGTTGAGAAACGATTCAGGGTTCAGTTGTGCAGGGATAGGGGTGGTGATGGCGCACATACCCTCTTTGCGCCACGCCCGCCGCCACTGCCGCACGAGGCTGGGTGCGACATCCGCCACGTCCGCCGCAGCCTCGACGGAATAGCCTTTGTGCAGCATTCGCAAAGCTATCGCGCGTACACGCACGTCGGGTTGGGCTGCGTGGTGAATCGCTTCTTCAATATCGCGCAGTTCGCTCGCGCTTAACTGAAAGATCGGTTTACTTCTCATATTTAAAATGGCAAGCAAGCTAGTAATATTTGATGCCCCAAGAAAGCGTGAATTCGCTCGCTGATGCCAACATTTCAGAAGGCAAATGCGTGTTTTTCTTATGGCATATTTAATTCTACCGTGCAAAATGAAATTTATTAATTAACAGAAGTCTAAACGACAAGCGCTAGACCGTTGAAAGACTAACGGGCGCTCGGTAGATATGCGCCCGTTAGAAGCGGTTTGAAACGTAGGTTTGGGGATAATCGGATGCGAGACAGCGCGTCCCTACAAGAAATTCGCTTTACAATCTCGCGTTTCTGTAGGGACAGTATACTTGCTGCCCGGCATTTTCAGACCTCAAATGGTTTCATAGTATCAATTAGGGTGCTAGATACTTTCGACCGCTGCCCGCATCCGCTCCAAGATTTCCGTCAGCGTTTCGCGCGTCGTGCCGTAGTTGACGCGGGTAAAGCCTTTCCCGGCCTCGCCGAAGCCGATGCCGTCACCCAGCGCCACCCGCGCCTTTTCGAGGAAGAACTTGTAGGGGCTTTCGGCGGGTAGGTTCATCGCGTTCCAATCCAACCAGCCGAGGTAGGTGGCTTCCGGCTTGGTGTAGCGCACCTGCGGGAAATGCTCCTGTACATACGCCACCAGAAAATCGCGGTTGCCGCGCAGGTAGGGCAGCAGCTCGTCCAACCACGGCTGGCACTCGGCATAAGCCGCTTCCGCCCCCGCGTAACCGAACGTACCGACGTGTGGCATGAATCCCATCATCGACTTTTCGAGGGTTGCCCGCAGCGCCTCATTTTGGATGACCGAAAACGCGAGGCCCAGCGCCGGAACATTGAACGTCTTGCTCGGTGACATAATCGTAATCGTCCGGTCGGCGATTTCCGGCGATAGGCTCGCCATCGGTATATGCTGCCCGCCGTCCATAATCAAGTCGCAGTGGATTTCATCGGCGCAGATCAGGATGTTGTGGCGCAAACAGATTGCCGCCAGCCGTTCCAGTTCCGCCTGCGACCACATCCTGCCAACCGGGTTATGCGGGTTACACAGGATAAACACCTTCGTGCGCGGGGTAATCGCCGCCTCGAAAGCGTCAAAATCCACTTCATAGCGAATTTCCTGCCCATTCTGCACCACACGCATATCCACCATTGTCGCCACACGGTCGCTGTTCGCCGGTGCGCTGATGAACGGCGGATAAACCGGCGTGGTCATCAGCACCTCGTCCCCCGGTGCGGTGAACGCCTTGCTGACAAAGTTCAACACACTCACGAGGTTCGGTGTAAACATGAAGTCGGTCGTTTTCACCTGCCAGTGATAACGGTCAGCCAGACGCTTCACCAGCGTTTCGCGCAGCACCTTCGAGTCGAGGTGGTAGCCGAATACCGCGTGATCGGCGGCTTTGTGCAGCGCCTTCAGGATCGGTTCCGGGCTGCGAAAATCGGTATCCGCCACCCACGCAGGCAGCACGTCTGCATCATAGTAATTCCATTTGGCGCTGCCGGAATTGCGGCGGTCAATGATTTCATCAAAGATTGAAGGCATGAGTTTCACGTCCTTTAGAATGCTCAGGGTAATGAACTTGAGCGTTGACGATGGCTAAAGGTCAAAACATACCCAACCCGTTATACGGTCGCTATATCCAACCGTGTCAATTCGATAGGGCTTACATATTCAGCCAGAACACCGGCTCGCCGAACACTTCTTCGCTCGCCCGCAGGAAACCCGCACCCGCGTACAACCGCTGCGCCGGAACATTCTCAGGGTGAACCGTGAGAGAGATCACACGGCATTCGGGGAAGTGCTGCTGCACCTGTTCGATGAACGCCGTCAGCGCCAGTTTGCCGTACCCCTGACCCTGATAACGCTGGTCGATGAAAAAGTGATACATCCAATATTGGTCGGTCGAGTCCGGCTCAAAGGCCAGTTCGGCAAACCCGATCATCTCATATCCGGCGTAAATGGCGTAGGGTATCCACACCAACCCCAGCGGCCGCACGTAAGCCTTCGCCAACCCCACCATCGCGATTGGCGCGTAATCGGCGACAAATCGCTGCTGTTCCGGCTTCACGCTCAGTTCAAGCGCCTCGCGCCAGTTCTCACGGCTCAATTCGCGTAGGGTAATGTGTGTCATCATGGAGTTCCAATCGCCCAGCTTCTGCAATGCTAATCTCCCGCCCGTCGGTCAAAAGTGCGTAATCCTCCGCGCTCACGACCAGCAGCGGTGGTGCGCTGGCGTAAAGTTCCCTCGCCACGACCGCACCCAACGCCAGTATACCATCCGCCTCCGCCGTGATGATGGCGGCTGGCGCGGTGTGCAGCCGTACCGCCTCCAGCAGGATACTGCTCGCGCTGCTCGATCCGCGCCCGCTCGGCATCACCAGCACCCGCCCGCTGACGATGCAGCCGCTTTGTGGATGCCGCCGGTCGATGATTTCGCCCGTTGTCGGTTCCAACCCGCCCCATAAACTCAGCGCCTCGTCCAATTTCAAAATCACACCGGAAGTCGTTCCAGCCACTAGCACGCGGGCATTCATCGTCGTCATAAACCAATCCTACATCAGTGATTTGCCACACTCGTGAATAATTGATCGTGTTGTTCCCTGCCCTGTTACCACGGGCTATCAGCGGAGTGAGCCTGCGAACGTGTTGATGTGGGGCTAGGGAGGGTGTCTGCATTTCAGCTTCCCTCAATCTGATCCAACACCGCCAGCAGTTCCAACGGCTGCAAAATGGTGTACTGCGGCACTTCGCTATCATCCGCCGGAATCTTTGACCTTCGCGGCGACCAATTCAACCACACGCTGATGATACCCAGTGCGTTCGCCCCTTTGATGTCGCGTTCCAAATTGTTGCCGACCATCACCACCCGCCCATAATCGGCTGCCTCAATCCCAAGCTGCCGCAGCGCGTGGTAAAAAATGTCAGGATGCGGCTTATCGACACCCACCTGCGCCGAAATCGCGTAGATGTCGAATAGGCTGTACAAGCCGTGCGGGTGCAGGTTGTTGGTAAAGGTATCGGCTGGCCCGTCTGCCACCAGCGCCAGTGGATAACCCCGCGCTTTCAGGGCGTGTATCAACTCGCCCGCGCCGGGGATCAGCGCCGCGCGCAGCGAGACACCCTCCGCGTTCTTATCCTCGGTCGCCTCATCCACCAACGTATCGCCACAATCTAAAAATATCGCTCGTATTTTGTGTTCCATCGTTACTCAGATTCTTATTGCAGTTTTTGCAATAAGGATGAACGCTATTTCAAAAATTGGCAAAATTTGAAATAGTCTCGTATTGCTCCCCTCCCTCGCTTGCGGGGGAGGGGCTGGGGGTAGGGGTCTAACAATTTCATTCCCACAACCCCGCATCCCGCCACACGCTGCCCTGCGCCGCCGACCGCACACACTCGCTCAGGCTGCCGTACACCACCTGAAACCCGATGTTACCGGGCGAGTAGTGGGCAAACTTGCCGGAGTTGGTCATCAATATCCCCGCCCGCGCCTTCACAATCGGCGTAACCACCACGCACGTATCCACCACGATCTGCACCCCCGCCGCCAGCAGCCGTTCCAGCCAACCGCGCTTCTGCAAGTTGACCTGCACAATCCGGTTGGTACACACGATGAACTCCACCGAAGCCTGCGGCGGATAAACCTCCACCAGCGGCAGCAAATCGGCAAACTCGCTCATCGAGAAGTGCGGGCTGCCCAGCGCCACCACGTTGACTACCCCATCCGGCACCGTCGCCAGCTTATCGCGCATCTGCCGCAGCATACCCAGCGTGACCACAACCGCTTGCTCCGGCGGTTGATGCTGGAACGCGGCCTCGACCGTCGCCGCTTCCGGTGTCAACCCGACCGCGTGGAACAATCCGACCGCGCCGGATGAAGCCGCCGCTGCCCCCAACGCCTTCAGTTGATCTTCCGTCACCGTCGTGGGCAGCCCGTCAATCACGGGGATGCGGTTAGCACTTTGCGAACCCATCAGATACCCCAGCACCGGATATAAAACGCTGTCATCCAGCAGCCGTTCGGGGATGCCCTCTAGCCGGAACAAGATTTGCCCGCGTCGGTTTTCCGTCAGATGCAGCCCCACCGCTGGCGCACGCCCCGTAATCGCCGCGCAAATGTCGATGAAGTCGCCGTAGCGGTGCGTCCGCGCCCCCAGCACCGAGTTCGCGAACACAATCGCGTTGCTCTCCGCCCACGCGATCTGCTCCCCAAACGCTGGACGGTAGCCCGTCTGGTAGGGCGCACACGTATAAATCGGCTGGCAGCCCATCGCCTCGTAAGCCTTCATCGTGCGTGTGGCATATTCCGCCACCTGCGCCGTACCTTGAAAGTGTTCAGGGTGGATCAAGTCCATCGCGCCGACGTTGAGCGAGGTTGGCACAACCACCTGCGCCCCACCCGCCACCAGCTTCTCCGCGAACTCCAACCCGGAGTAACCGTGATACAAGCAGCCGTCGATGTGCGCCGCCGTAATGTCCAGCAGTTCACTCGCGCCGTAAACCGCCGCCATCGTCGTCAGGATACACATCGCCATCTGCGCCGCCGCACCCTGCTCGCCATCCAGCATCGCCCTATCCCGTGGGGAGAGTGTGAGGGTAGTCATAGAATGACCTGTTCCATTGAAATAACTCTTTTAGATGCTGGCACAAAATATACTCGAAATTGTGATTCCTTTGGCAACGTACGTAGATAATCTGCCAATTGTCGATCTATTTTTAGACCCAGATAGAATCTTTTTCCATTAACTTCAGCATAACCGAAATTTTTAGCCGTCCAACTCTTAGTCACGCCTTGAGTAACCTCAACATGCATTCCTCTAGTATCGGATACGATTTGCCATTTTTTATAGCCAAGCATGGTTAAAAATATTGCGGTAGGTATAACTCCAAACACAAGAATAATAGAAGGTTTGTCGTAAGTTGGTGGCGCAACATCAGCCAGTTTAATGGCTATAAACCAGCCAATAATAAGCACAGCCCCTATTGGTATTAAGTTAAAGAGAATTTCACGATTAATCATCTTATGCAAATACTGAGATTGCTGTTGAGAAAGTGTTCCATCACGGTTCGCCGCCAAATCATCCGCCGTGAAGTCAAATATTCGCATCAGTTCAGCGTCGGGTAGAGTCATGACACACCTTTAAGCAATCGTTTGAGATCATTAAAAAGTTCTTGGCTGACTCACACGAGTATAACGCTGTTTATCTAACCTCTACACTGAACGCCATAATCCCCTGTAGGGGCGCAAGGCTTGCGCCCTCTCGCTCCCACCCACCCACATCCCCACGTTCGTAGGGACAGCAGATAGGCTGTCCGCTTCCGCCTCCCCAACACCACACATCCCCACGTCCGTAGGTCAACCTATCTACCATCCCTGTTTACGGGGGTTTATTCCGCTTGCCATAGGGTTTATCCTATGGCAAACGCTGACCCGCAAAATCCTTAACTTGCCGTCTCTTGCTTTCCTTCGCCTTAACCAGAACTGTATGCTTAATCATCCGGCGGCACTAACCCAACCACCCTCGCCAACCCTGCACTGGCTTCGCTTTCAACTTGAAACTTGCCACTTGAAACTTCACACTATTATTTCCTACGTTTGAATTAGGTTTGTGCCACTAACCATTTACCAACCATCTACCAACCACTCCCCGCCAATCCTCCCCTACAAAGTTAACGCCACCACCCATTAAAAGTGACCAAATGTTCTGACAAATGTTCACCCTTTCACTTCTAATCTCTGCTATGCTGTTCAAAGGGGCTAAACTATTCCCTCCCTGTTACTCTATCAGCGTAGTGAGCCTGCGAACGTGCTGATGTGGGAAGGGTTGGGGATGGGGTCTATTCCACCCCACGCACCTTAACAACCACATCCCCTTGGCGTTCTCTATCTTTCTTGGCGTACTGTGCGAAGCCTCCTGTGGATGGCGATTCGCATTTGCCTTTGCCTTAAGCTAATGACTGTGGACTAAAGACTATCGACTGATAATTGGCGCTCTACTGCCGCCGCCGCCGCCGCCACTGCCGCCACAAAAGAATCGTCGGAATCGGCGCAAAAAAGGAGTCCGCATTTGCAGTTTTCGCAGTATTTCGCAAATCGCTCCCTCGCCACCGCCGTCGAAGTCATGCTGTAACAACAACATCAACTGCAACAACTGCAATATTTTGAACCTTTGCAACGTTGATGAGCAAATTCGCCGCCCTATAACCTCGGCGATTGGCATCATATTTTGTATAGACTTGAGACTTAAATCTTGTAGCTTAAAACTATCTTTGAGGGAGGAGGTGGTATGCCAAGACACGAAGCAGTAATGCATATCTTCAAGAATCGTAGTATACCGCCCTGCTTGCCAACGCGCCACACATTGGGGGATTATTTTTCGCTTTTTTGAACGACAATGACCTTCCGATTGGCTAACGAAAGGGCAACTACATGGGGAATGAACTGCGCGGGAAAGTCGCTGTCGTCACAGGGTCAAGTCGCGGGGTCGGCAAAGGGGTCGCCCTCAGCTTGGGCGAAGCCGGCGCAACTGTGTACGTCGTCGGTCGTACCGATGCCAACCATCAAGCAACCGTACCTCTCGCTGGAACCGTCGAATTAACCGCTGAGGAAGTCACCCAAATGGGGGGCATGGGCATCGCGGCTCGTGCCGACCTCCGCGATGATGCCCAGATCGAAGCGCTCTTTAAACGGGTAGAAGACGAGCAGGGGCGGCTCGATATTCTGGTCAACGCGGCGTGGGCGGGCTACGAAGGGCTGCATACCATGTCCGACTTCCCCTTTAACCAATACTTCTGGGAGCGCCGCCTGAGCTATTGGGATGATAATCTGTTCGCCGTCCGCGCGGCCTTCCTATCCAGTGTGTTCGCCGCCCGCATCATGTCCAAGCAGGGCAGCGGCCTCATCGCCAACATCTCCGCCTACGCCGTCACTTACGATGAAGGTCACCGCAACGCCGCTTACTTCAACGCCAAAATCAGCACCGAACGGCTGATTGCCGACATCGCCGTAGAACTGCGCCCCTTCAACGTCACGGCGGTCGCCCTCTGGCCGGGGCTGGTTCGCACCGAAGGCATCATGCTTCACGAAAAGTATATGGATCTCTCCAACAGTGAGTCGGCCCAGTTCACCGGTCGCGCCGTTGTTGCCCTCGCCGCTGCTCCCAACGCCCTCACTAAATCAGGGCAGAGTTTGTGGGTGTCTGATCTCGCGCAGGAGTACAACTTCACTGATATTGATGGTCGTGTCCTCGTCCCAACATGGAAGCCGAAGTAACTCCAATATAGCCGAATCAATAGGTGGGCGGCAGCTACCTTGCCGCCCATCTTAAAAGCGTTATAATAGTCACATACTTTCGTCCAATTACGCTCCAGTCCAAGCCGAACTGGAGGTTAGGGGGAACTTCCACCAAACTGGCTGTCACATTTGCAAAAACGACACATTCTTCCGCCAATCCGCGCCCCACCTTTATCCGTTCAACCCACGTTCTATCGGTTGCCTCGTTATAGGCACTTCTGATTTCACTCGCATTCGATATTGCTTGCCCTCGTTGATGAGCGGTCAGCAAACAGCCTCCCACGAACTAAGCCACTATGGGAGATCACCAATTGGCTGAAAGGGCGATGTTTAAATGTCAACTCTGCAAGCAGGTTACACCCGCTAAAACCAAAGCCAAGCGCGTCGTGCTCGAAACACGCCCGCGCATCTACAAGCATCCAGCCGACAAAAGAACCAAAATAACCCCACCGGACACCTACGGTCGCGAGATCGTCAGGGAGGTTATCGCCTGCCCCGAGTGCGCCGCCCAATACAATCTGCAAAAAGATAAGGCCTAGCCGTCTAACCTAGAATCATCAGGGGCGCATCCATGTGGCGCGCCCCTGAGATTGAACGTCTCTGTATGGGAGGATCTGTGATCCTCCCGTATGGCTCCCCTCGCCCTGAGGGAGAGGGGATGGGGGTGAGGGTTTTAGGTATCCCACTCACCCTCCCGTTTCCGATAACTCTACGGTTTCGCGACCGTCCACTTACCACCCAAGCCCTCGCCGTTGGTTTCACCCACTTCGAGGTCATCCTTGAAGTAGTACAGGGGCATACCGTTGTAGGTCACCATTTGTTCGCCGTTGTCCAGAACGATTGCGCCCAGCTCGCCGCTCACGTTCGCACCGGCCACCAGTTTGTCATCCGCGCCGATGGTGAACGCCGGCCAGTTTTCGAGGCATTGATCCTTACAATTGCTCACGCCAGCCGTATCATCGCTGAAGGTGTACAGGGTGCCGCCGTTGTTGGAGACCAGCAGATCGCCCAGCGTTTCGTTGCTGCTGACCGCTACGGTTTCCGGCGCGACCACATGCCACTTTTCACCCACGCCGTCACCCAGCGTGTCACCAACGGCCTTGTCGTCCTTCCAGTAGTACAGGGGCATACCGTTGTAGGTCACTTGCAGTTGCTCGGTATCGGTGCGGGTAATGGCGTTCCATGTACCGGGCAGGTTGACACCAGAAACGAGATCATCCGCGCTGTCCACCAGTACCGGCGGCCAATTGGTCGCGCATTGGTCGTAGCAGTTACTCACGTCAGCCGTGTCATTGTCGAACTCATACACGGTCATACCAGTCGGCCCGACCAGTGCCGTACCGACGGTCGGCAAGACCTGACCGTAAACAGTCGCCGGAGGAACAATCCACCAGTTACGACCGACACGGTTACCGGTGGTGTCACCCACTTCGCTGTCCTGGAACCAGTAGTACAGGGGGATACCGTTGTAAGTCACCTGTAAAGTACCGTCATCGCGTTCGGTGGTTCCCAGCGTACCGGGGATGCCCTCGGCTGCCGTCAGGCCATCAGCACTTTCGACGATCAGCGGAGGCCACGCCTCGGCGCAGCGGTCATAACACACGCTGGTGTTGACGGGATCAGGGGTAAAGCTGTACAGAGTCATACCTTCTGGCCCGACCAGATACGAACCGAGCGTATCCGATTCACCCAAGCCGACCGTTGGCCCATCTTGCGCCATCACGGCAACCGAACTAATTAAGAGTACAGCCAGTAAAAACAATGCTATTCTGCGAAACATAACCTTTTCCTCCCTACGGTTTATGCGATAGCAGACCCTTAAAATGCCTGCCTATTGTGTTAATCGTCAGGAAGATCGGTTTTGGATTGCGTCCAATCACTTTACAGTTGGCGGCCTAAACTGCTAGACTGGTGCGGTGGAGCAGAATACCCATGCAGTCACTATTCGATGATATAGACATCATGAACCGCATCACCGCGCGGGATCAGCAGGCATTCAAGGCGCTTTATCAGGAATATGGTAAGGCCGTTTACAGTTTGGCTTACCAGATGCTCCAAAACTCCACGCTGGCGGAAGAAGTCGCACAGGATACGTTCGTGAAGGTCTGGCAGAGCAAAAGCCATTGGGACCCGAAAAAGGGCAAGCTCAAAAATTGGCTGCTGACCATCACCCAATTCACTGCCATCGACCGCCTGCGCCACGAACGCCGTCAGCCCATGCTGCATCCCGATTCGATTGAGGAAATGGCGGAAGAAATCCCGGCCTATGCCAGTGAAACGCTCTGGCGGGATGGGACGGTACTACGATTACTCGTCCAACAGCTACCGGAGGAACAATCAACGTTAATCGCGCTGGCGTTCTTTCGTGGGATGAGCCACGGCGATATTGCCGAAGTGACCCATATCCCCTTAGGCACGGTCAAAACACGGTTGCGTACCGGCTTACAACGCCTGCGCGAATTGTGGCTGGAGTCGGTACATCAAACATCTAAATCCAGCTAAACGGTCGTATAATACTTTTAGGAAGTGAGTTCGAGCAGACGCAATGAGTTCTGAGCAAAAAATCGGTTCGGTGAGCAACTGCGAAGCCGTCCGAGAACTGATCCCCGATTATGCCTTCGGCTTGACGGACGCGGAACAAAACCGCTTCGTCGAAGCACATCTCCCCCTGTGCGCCGAGGCTGCTGCTGAACTCGCCGAATTCCGCCAAATCCAAGCTGAAATGCGTGCCGATGTCCAACAGGTCGAACCACCACTTTCACTGGAAGCCAAGCTGATGGCCGCGATTGCTGAACCCAACAGTGCCCCTGTTATTCGTACGCCTATCCAAGACGCACCAAGCCTAACACCCATCACTCGCGAACCGCGTCATCGTGTGCTGCCGTTGGGCTGGCTGGCTGCCGCTGCCGCGATCATCGCGCTGGTGCTTAGTAACGGTTATTGGCTGGGGCGCGTCAACGACTTGAATGAAGAAAAAGCCCAACTCGCGGGGCAGCTCGTCGCCAACAACGGCACGGATACACCCGCTTTCGTTCTCACCAGCACCAGTGGCCTGCGCTGGGTACGGCTGCCACCTGCCGAAGAAGCGGCTGATACCTCCGCCTTCCTGATGTGGAACGCCGAGAGCAAAATCGGCTTGCTCTACGCGCACGGCTTCCCTGAACTCGCCGTCGGTAAAACCTATCAACTGTGGTTGACGCGCGGTGAAACCCGCACGAGCGTCGGTACGTTCCGCGTGGATGCCGAGGGTAAGGGCGCGATGCTGTTCAGCAGTGAAGAACCGATTGACCAGTTCACATGGGCGCGCATCACCGACGAGCCGGAGAACGGCAGTCCGCAGCCGACTGGCCCAATTGTGGTGATCGGCAAGCTCTCAACCTAACCCCAACAAAGGATAACAACGATGACACGTCGTTTTTTGCTGCGTCAGATTATTTTCGCCATCGGTCATGATTCGTGGGTAATGGACGAACGCGACCAGAAGATATTCCTTATCGACCACAAGACGGTCGCGCTCCGCAAGACGTACGTCATGTACGACACGAACAAGCAGGAAGTGCTGAAAATCCAGCACCAACCGCTGCACCTCCACAAAACCATCACGATTGAGCATCAGGGCAAAACGGTGGCGCAGGTGCAAAAGGCGTGGCTGACACTCTTACGCGACAAGTGGAATATCCAGATGCCGGGTGGTGAGGATTTGGTGGCGCAGGGTAATTTGCTCGACCACGAGTACAGTATTATGCGGGGTGGAGAAACGGTCGCTCAAATCTCGAAGCACTGGTTCACCATCCGCGAGAGTTACGGCGTGGAGGTCTACGACGACCGCCTGAGCGCCATCATGATCGCCCTCACCGTCGCCATCGACGACATGATGCACTCGACCTACGACGAGGCGCGGGAAGATAGGGAGGGGTAGAGGAAACGCTATTTGTTATGGCTTTGTAATTTCTTGATAAGTTTTAAAGCGTCGGGCGTACCACCGCGACGCAATTCAGGAATGATCATGTCAACTTCAGACGGATTTTGCTCGGCGATTTGTCCTAAAGCCCATGTTGCTCTAGCTTGAATGATTTTCTCAAGATCATTAAGCGCAAGTATAAGAAATGGAATTGCACGCGGATCAGCTAAAAGCCCTAGACCTTCAACTGCTGCCTCGCGCAGAGTTTTATCTTCATCACTTAGAAATTCGACTAAAGCATCAAAGGCAGTCGGGTCTTTTAGATCAGCGATAAACCCAATACCGTCTTGAACAACTAGCGGATTGTTATCTCTGTTTACATCGATAGCCTCTAAGAGGGTAATAACCAGATCAGGATGGCGAATCCCGTAATCGCGGAAAAACCCCCATAGAATAGCCAAGGCAATTTCTTGACGGTAGCCATCGCCATTTTTTAGCACTTCAAGTAATCCCGGAACAGCCCGCTCTCTCGCTTGATTAATAACCTCTAATGCTTGAGATCGGAGCGTATAATCTCGGGAACTCATGTTTTCGAGAGCAATTCTTAGTTCATTATCCATAGCTGATAATTCCTCTTACCGCTTTACTCGCCCCACCTTCGCCACCAGTTCACGGACGCGCGGCTCGCTGTCCTCAGGCATGTGCTGAAGGGCGGCCTTCGCCTCCACGCCACCGATGTGCGCCAGCGCCGTCACTGCCGAGAAGCGCACCTGCCACATCTCGTCTTTGAGTGCCTCGACTAGCACCGGCACAGCCGCACGGTCGCCAATCCCACCGAGGCTGTCGGCAGCTTGCTCGCGCACCTGCCAGCGTTCGTCATTCATGCGTTCAATGAGCGGCTGTACGGAGGGTTCGCCAAACCGTTCCAGTACATCCATCAACATCGTTTGCACTTCGCGGTTCTCGTGCCCCACAATCGCAACCAAAGCGGGAATCGCCCGCTCGTCGCCCACCTGCGCCAAGCCGAACGCCGCTTTCGAAATGACTGACGGTTCACTGTCCGCTAGCATACCGGTGAGCGCATCCACCACCACTTCCCCACCGATCTTGGTGAGGACGTGGACGGCACTGTGGCGGGTCTTGGGGTTGGCATCACTTAGCAAGGCAACAAGGGGTTGGAAGGCCGCCGCTTTCAGCCGCACCAGCGCCCACGTCAAATCCTCGCGCACGTTCAAATCCGGCTCGGCGACAAGCGCATCAATCAGCGCGGGAACAAGGCTCAGGTCGTCAGTCTTGCCAAATTCAACAGCCGCCTTGCTGCGAATATTTTTGTCAGGGTTGTAGAGGTCATCGAGTAGGGTGTTCAATGCTGTATCCATCATGAGTAGCTTTACATTTCAAGTTATGTGCATCCGGTATCGGGTGAATACCGGATGCGCCGGGTTATAAGCGTGGGTCGACCGGTTCGCTTTCGAGCGCTAGTACACCGAAGACGCATTCATGTACGCGCCTCAGCGGTTCCTTCCGCACAAAGCGTTCGAGAGCTTCGATACCGAGCGAAAATTCGCGGAGTGCCAAAGAGCGTTTCGCCCCCAAACCGCGTGAACGCAGTTGGTTCAACTGGGTCGGATCGGTGTATTCGGGTCCATAAATAATCCGCAGATATTCACGCCCGCGCACCTTGACCGCAGGTTGCAAGATACCTCGCGAACCTTTGCTGATAAAGTCCAGCGGCTTGACCACCATGCCTTCACCACCACGTCCGGTCATCGCCATCCACCATTCCGTTCCGGTTGCGATACTGGCGCTGTCGGTCACATCAACAACTTGGAAGGCCGTGTGTTGGATTAACCCTGCGTCATCCAAACGCCCCAGCATCTCCATGTGCCACAGGTGATTTTTGTCGGTATGCACGGCACCTTCACTCGCCAGTAAATGAAATGGCGCGAGCTTTAAATCATCCAGTGATTGCACCGGCCAACAGTAGTGACGGTAGGCTTCAACGTACTGCTTGACCATTTGTTGACGGTTTTCAATTTGCGTCAATAACGCGCCCGCTGCCGGTGTGCGAATGCTTGCCTGCTTCAGTACGGTAACAGCCTCGCCTAAAGACAGCCCAGCCGCTGCGCCCACCGCCGCGTATTGCCCGCGCAGGAGTTCTTGTGCCTTCGCTGACCACGGCATTAATTCGCAATCCAATACCATCCAGTCGGTCTGCAATTCTTCCCACAAACCACTGCGGGTGATCGCATCCCGAATGCGCTCAAGGAAAGCCGTTTCAAGCGATAGATTATCGAAAAAGCGTCGTCCAGTGCGTGTATAGCACATCCCGATTCCGCCTTCGATGATGCCGAAGCGGCTGCGTGCAGTATTTTCGTCCTTGCAAATAACGACCACAGCCCGCGAACCCATATGCTTTTCTTCGCAAACGACTGCTGCCACACCGTTATCGCGATAGTAACCAAATGCGCCATCCGGGTATTCGAGCAAATCCGGTAGATGGCTGGTCGCGGTTGGGGACATCGTTGGTGGTAAATAAACCAGCCACTTTGGGTTAACCGCAAACCGGCTCATGACTTCTAAAGCTGCGGTCGCGTTTTGCTCGCGAATAATGATGTTGCTTTGCAAGCGGGTGTTAATCAGTCGCTTGCCACTGACATCCGCAATTTCCAGTACATCGTCCTGCAACTGCTGCGTCGTCAATGCAGGAGCTTGTGCATCCTCATTCAGGAATGGGCGGGCAGGTTCAGCATAGGTATGTACCGCAGGTACGCTAACGAGTTCATTTTCTGGATAACGGAATGCCGTCAATGCGCCACCGAAAACGCAACCAGTGTCAATGTTAATGGTTCGGTTTAACCACTCTGCCTGAGGCACAGGTGTATGTCCATATACAATAGTTGCTTTGCCCCGATATTCAGAAGCCCAATTAAAGCGGATGGGTAAGCCAAATTCATCTGTTTCGCCGGTTGTTTCACCATATAGTGCAAATTCACGCACTGCGCCAGAAGCACGTCCAGCCATCGTTTCTTTCATACCTGCGTGTGCGACAATCAACAAGCCATCATCAAGGACGTAGTGGCTGATGAGGCTGTCAATGAACTTCGTAACCTGTGGCTTAAATTCTGCTGGTTCTGCTTCAAGCTGGTCCAATGACTCGGCTAGGCCATGTTTGAGTTGAACATTCTTCCCTTGCAGCGCACGCATGAGCTTGACATCATGGTTACCGGGCACACATAATGCCGTACCTGAAGCGACCATGTTCATTACTAAGCGTAAGACTAGTGGGGTCTTTGGCCCACGGTCGACCAAATCGCCAAGAAAAACAGCTTTCCGTCCTTGCGGCGGGGTCACAATGTCGCCTTCGATGCTGTACCCCAGTTGGCTGAGTAAGGTGCATAGTTCATCGTAGCAGCCGTGAATATCGCCGATAATGTCGAACGGCCCATGCTCTTGCTTAAGGTTCGTCCATAACGGCACACGATTAATCGTCACTTGTGCCACCTGTGCCTCGGACTTAAGCACGTAAACCTCACGGAAGCCTTCACGTTCCAGACCACGCAGCGAATGTTTGAGGTCGCGCCGCTGCCGTGTAATGACGTGGGGACCAAACTGCCGGTCAGCTCGCTCCCGATTTCGGTCAATGCTAACTTGGTCGGGAATATCGAGCACAATTGCCACAGGACGCGCGTGATAAGTTTTGGCAAGTTCGAGGAGGTTCTTACGCCCCTCGGATTGCACATTGGTTGCGTCAATCACGGTTAACTTCATACGTGCCAACCGTTTTGCCGTGATGAAGTGCAAGAGGTCAAACGCATCGTGACTCGCGTCTTGGCTATTTTCATCGTCCGAAACAAGGCCACGGCAGTAATCCGACGATACGATCTCGGTCGACAAAAAGTGGCTTCGCGCAAAGGTCGATTTACCGCTGCCGGATGCACCGATTAGCACGACAAGTGAGAAGTCGGGTAAGGAAATATTCATGATGTGACCTCGCTGCCCATTTCAAAAACACCCATTTGACTCGGCGCCCCGACAACTGTATTTTCTGGCCCAATCGGTAGAAATTTCACCCGATAACCATGTTCTGCCGCAACCCGATTTGCCCATTTCGCAAATTCTTCTCTGCTCCACTCAAAGCGGTGATCACGGTGACGGAATTTACCAGCGGGTAAACTTTCCCACATCACGTTATATTCCGCATTCGGGGTCGTGACAATCACTGTTCTCGGACGCGCAAACCCGAACACAATATGCTCGAAGGCTGTCAAACGCGGCTGGTCAAGATGCTCAATCACTTCAACAACCGCCGCCGCATCATAACCATTGAGCCGCTCATCCCGATACAGCAGCGAACCGTGAATGAGTTTGAGGCGTTCCTTTAATCGAGGCGGCATCGTATCCAGATGTAGGCGGTCAACTGCTGTTTCCAAAGCACGTACCGAAACATCCATTCCCAGAATTTGGGTGAACGATTTCTCTTTCAATAACAAGCTCAACAACCGCCCTTCACCACAGCCTAAGTCCAGAACACGGCTCGCACCGCTGGCCTTCAATACGGCCAGTACCGCACCCAACCGCTGCTCATGTAAACTCAATGTATGCTCGACAATCTGTTCTTCGGCATCATGCTTTTCCGCTTCTGCTTCTTCGTCCACGCCATCATTGTCGGCTAGTTGAGCAATTGCTTCTCGCTTTAGGCGATGTTGGTGTTTCAAGTAACGGGCGGCGATCAGATCACGCTCAGGGTGTGCAGCAAGCCAACCTTCGCCATGACGCAGCAGCTTATTGACTTCATCGCTGCCAACGTAATAATGTTTTTCGTCATCAAGGACAGGAATCAGGACGTAAATATGGGATAGCGCATCCATTAATCGTGCTGTGATCGATAAATGCACCGTGTAATACATACTTTCACCCCATTCAGGGAATCGAGTATCGAGTGGCTGACGATCAATGAGTAAGCTATAACCCAGTGGTTCGAAAAGCTTTCGCAGCACACTTTCTCCACCACGACATGGTAAGGCAGTAATCATCATTTGCAGCGGGATTGCTGTCTGAGCCAGCTCGGCTCGATCTTTATTTGTTCCTGCCATCGCAGTCGCAAAAACCTGAGCAATTGCTACACTTAAAAATGATGAGGCGACATAGGGACGGTCGTTTACGTATTGATCAAGCGCGAACCGTTCTGCTCCGCCGTTTCGGACTAAGCCGACCGGGTTTATTTCGAGCAGCAGCGCCGCCGTACAAAGGTCGTCGGTCGCTTCGGGATAAAAAACATGGGCTTTCCCAAAAGCGAGATTAAACGTCTGTACCTTATCGGGATGTTTGACCAGCAAGTAGCCTAAATCCGTTGCGGGTTGGTGTGTCGTTGAAATTGTGAGCAGCATATGAATGACCTATTACTCTAATGAAGGAATACATCATATCTGTTTTCGATTGGTTCACAAAGGGTCAATTTGTATTGAAAAGGATACAGGCAAATGCTGAAACCTGTTCGTTATTTCAACAAGTACATCCTCAACCGTGTGCTGCGGTGGTTGGCTTACGCGCCGTTTGGCCCGTTCGCGCTGGTCAAGCATGTCGGGCGGAAAAGCGGTAAGCCTTATGAGACGACGATTATGGCCTTCCCGATTGAGGGCGGGTTCATGATCGCGCTGACTTACGGGCCGGAAGTCGATTGGTACAAGAATGTGCAGGCGGCGGGCGGCTGTACGCTGTTCTTTCACCGTAAAGAATATGCGATCAACCACCTCGAACCGATGGAACCGGACGCTGCCCTGCCGTTATTCCCGCAGCCCCAAAAGACCATCCTCCAGTCGATGGGGCTGGTGAAAAACTTTGTAAAGATGCTGACTGTTTAGCGGACGATACCGCCAGTCGCGCCACCACTGGCGACCACCGCTTGCACCTCATCCGGCGAGATGAGCGGCATATCGCCGGTGATGCCATATTTGAGGGCGGCCATCGCCGTGCCGTAGCGCAGCGCCATCGGTAAGTCGTTCGCGTCCGCCAGCCAGCGGTAGAGGAAACCGGCTGTGAAAGCATCGCCACGCCCCAAGCGGCATACGGGTGCAGCCGGAAACGCCGCCTGCCGGAAGGTCACGCCATCCGCGCCGCACGCAATCGCGCCGTCCGCGCCGAGGGTCATGACAATGGTCGCCTGTGGGTAGCGGTTATGGAGTTCGCCCATGACGGCTTCGGCAGTCAGCGAGGCATCCAACTTAAACAGGGCTTTTGCATCACGCAGGGGCATGAACAGGATGTCTGCGGCTTGCATAAACGGCTCGCAGCCCGCGCGGGCGGTATCCATCGACCACAACTTGCCACGATAGTTCACGTCGAAGCTCAAGCGCCAACCAGCGGCCTTCGCCCGACGCATGGCTTCCTGCGCGGTTTCGTAGGCCGAGGGACTGAGAGCGAGGGTGATGCCTGTTAAGTGGAGAAGCTGCCCCTCTCCTTTTTGAAACAGATTTGGCGGCAGGTGTTCAGGCAGCATCCGGCTGATGGCGCTGTCCTTGCGGTCGTAGATAATCCGGCTGTCGCGCGGGGTGGCAGCTTCTTCGAGGAAATACAGGCCAACGCGGTCGTTTTCCGTCCACACGACCTGCGAGGTATCGACCCCTTGAGCGCGGATACCGTGGGCGATGACCCGCCCCATCGGGTTATCGGTCAAGCGAGAAAGCCAGCAGACGCGCAGCCCCAACCGCGCCAATCCCACCGAAGTATTCGACTCGCTGCCTCCGATATACACTTCCAACGCCTGTGCCTGTTCCAAGCGCAGCGTCCCCGGTGGCGTGAACCGGATCATCGTTTCGCCCAATGTAACCACGTCGTACATGCCATTATCCTTTGTAGAGTGCAGCCATTCTGCTACCAGTATAAATAGGATGACCCCGAACTCACAAACTGTGTACAATGAAAACACGGTTTTCAATGCAGCTAAGGAGTGACCATGCAATATCGACACCATCAAAATACGCCTGCTCTTATCGTGATCCTGCTCGCCCTCGTGGCCGCCTTCTCGTTCAGGGCGGTTGGCGCACAGGGCGCGGGCGAACTGGTGACGGGGCAGCCAGCCTTCGGGAACATCGGCGCGGCGGGTCAAAAGCTGACCTACAGCTACAGCCTGACGGATGCGCGGGCTGTCAGCTTCCAAGTGATCGGTGAGGTCGCCCAGCCGACGATCACGATCCTGCAAAATGGGCAGGTGATCGCCGCGCAGCCGAACGCCGAAGCGACCAACATTGTCTCGCTGACGGCACTGCTCAACGCGGGGACGTATGCAGTCGAGATTAGCACGGTCAACAATACAACGGGTAACGTGATTGTCGTGGTGCAGAGCGAGACGATCATCACCAGCGGGCAGCTACCCCTCGCCAGCGTGGTTACGGGTCAGGTGACGGCGGATGCACCACTCGCCACCTATAACTTTAACGCCCTGCCAGAAGCGGCTTTCCTGTATGTCGAAAGCACGGTTGAAACCAACGGCGCGAATATCCTGCTCCGCAACCTCGCGACCAATACCGACAGCACCATCAATGGGGCGGACGCGATTGGTGCGCGTTTCCGTATTCCAGCGGGTGCAGCGGCTTATGAAATCCAGCTCTCGTATTCAGGTGCGGGGGATGGGCAGCCGTTTAGCCTGTGCCTGACACTGGTCAGCGCCAGCTCGTGCGAAAGCGCACTGGTTGTTACGGTGAACGAGGACGGCAGCCAGCCCGTGGTTACGCCGGAAGTTCCGGTCGCCTCGACCTGCACGGTCACGCCCTTGAACGCGAACGGTGCGAACATCCGGCAGACGGCGAATACCGCTTCGCCGATTATCATTGGGCTGCCCGGTGGGCAGGTGGCGAACGTGATCGGCATCGCACCGGACGGCAGCTTCTTCCATGTGACCTACCTGAACGCGACCGGTTGGGTGGCGCAGGTCGCGGTGAGCAGCGCGGGTGAATGCAGTAATTTACCTGTCGATAACCCGCCGATTTTCGTGCCGACCCCCACGCCAACGCCCATCCCAACAGCGATCCCACCGACACACACCCCCAGCGGCCCGTGCCTGATCACTATGACGGACGAGCAGTTGGTCTACACGACCCCGAACGCCATCCCCGACTACATTTTTGATGAAGTGCAGCCGGGGTACCAGCTTATCCCTGTAGGGCGCTTGGGGGATAACTCGTGGTGGAAGACCAACTACAACAGTGCGTGGATCCAAACCAGCGTGTTTGGCAGCAAGGCGACAGTCACGGGGAATTGCAATAACCTGCCGGTTGTCTCGTCGTAAGCAGCGTTAATGATAAAGAGAAGCGGGGCAGATCATACGGTCTGCCCCAGCATGACATACTATGAAACAGATTCGAAATGGATGAGCAAGGATGTAAGTCCTCACCCTTGTTTCCGTAGTACTAACTCACATCTTCCGGGGCGAGGTGCAGGGTGCGGTTGAAGAAGCGCGGGACGATCTTGCCATCCCGGCGGAAGTCGATGCGGGTGATGCCAGTGTTATACATGGCGAAGTAGACTTCGTGGTTGGGCAGCATGTTCAAGATGGACTTGAGCAGCGCGTCGGCGAACGTGCCATGAATGACGAGGGCGATCCGCTGGTCGCTCATGGCGTGCTGCTTGAGGGTGGCGGCGACGCGGATAGCACGTGCCATCGCGCTGGCGATGTCCTCTACACCCCGCGAGAAGTCGTACCAACCAGCGTCGGTGATGACCGAGGGGACGACGTAACCGGGAAACTGCTCGGTAATAGCGGCACGTCCCAAACCGGGGAAGCCGACGATCCCGCGTTCATCGCCCATATCGAGGTGCAAACCGCCGTGTTCGTGCAGATCCGGCCAGACTTCCGCCGGTAGATTGAGCGCTTTGCTGATGGGGCGGGCGGTTTGCAGGGTGCGGAGCATCGGGCTGCAATACAGTTTGGTGATGCCGAAGCCTTTAGTTTCGTGGCGTTCTTCGGATTTACGGTCGATCCAACGGTCAAAGTTAGTGCTGTTGGCGACGTAATCCGCGACTTTATCCGCCTGCCGGAGTCCCAAGTCGGTCAGTGGTGGGTCAGCCTCCCGATCCTTCATGTCGTAGATCATTGAGACGTTGTTGGTCGATTGGCCGTGCCGGATGATGTAGAGTTCCATGTCTCCCCTTGATGTTTATAACGTTGGAATAGAGGCACATTCTACAAATGGTGATGGGCTTTAGTCCACCGTCAACCGATAACCATCTACGAACAAATACAAATCAGCAAGAACAACCGCGATCAGCAAAGGGATTTGTGGCGGCGGCGGCGGCAGTAGAGCGCCAATTATCAGTCGATAGTCTTTAGTCCACAGTCATTAGCTTAAGGCGAATACGAATCGCCATCCACAGGAGGCTTCGCACCGTACGCCAAGAAAGACAGAGAGCGCCAATGGGATGTGGTTGTTAAGTTGCGTGGGGAACCCCCTCCGTTGCTGACGCGACACCGATCTGCTACCTTGCGACAAGCTCAGTCGCAGATCGCCCGTAAACGAGGGAGGGAAAATGCACGGGAGGGTCTCAGCCCCTCCCCTACGAGAAAACGAATTTGGGTGGTCATGCGGATGAGGCACGCCGCGTTCCTACATCAGAAATTGACCTTCTAATTAGAGCTTCTGCGTGAGTTCGACGCGGTTGCCGAACGGGTCGCGAAATTCGAAGCGGTCATAACCGGGGATGGGGATCTGCTCCTCGATGGTGATGCCCGCAGCGGTGATCTTTTGCCGCCAGTGGGCGAGATCGCTGACGCGGTAGGCGACGTGGGCTTTGGTCGTCAGGCGGTCAAAGCCGTCCTCAGTGCCGACGTGGATTTGACGGTCGCCCACTTCGAGCCAGAAGCCGCCGCTCCCTTGTAGGCTTTCGGGCTTCGGGATTTCCCTTAAACCCAGCACATCACAATAAAACGCACGACCGGCTTCTTCCTGATTTTTGGGGATGGTAATTTGTACATGGTCGATCATCAAAATCATGGTTAATACATCCTCTCATCAAACTATTAACTCGTGACCTAACAATGACGCGCAAGCCGCCGCACAAATGTACGATTTTCTAATGAAAAAACAACGTTTTTTCGGCTATAATTAGAACAGGTGTACAAGTAGTGGAGTACATATGAAACTCACCAACATCAAAGGACAACAAGGGCGCGCTCGCAACCTTCGAGTTAATATCGTAAACCGGAATCTGATTATCGTCAGTAGTACAACAACACCAACCGCCAACCATGTGGTTACGGTCGAATATGACTCGGAAGGCATTATCCATACGCGCTGCACCTGCCCGTGGGCCATGAACGGTAATGTCGGCTGCGCTCACAGTATCGCGGCGTTGGAAGCGTTGGCAGCCAAACGGGGTCGGGCATTGAGCTTCTGGAAAACCAAAGATGATGCTCGCCGTCAAAAGCACCGCACTTTCTACCTCGCTGGCAAACGCGCCGAAGAAGGGTTGTGGATTACGAGCCGGCGTGGGCTGTAAGAAAGCTCACCCACGCCGGTAGGTTCGCAGGCTCACTCCACCGTCAGCCCCCTCTCCGCAAGTGGCAGAGGGGGAGTTCCAATGCAAGGTGAACCTCTTCTAAAAAATATCGGCAATTAAACCCTCATCCCCCCACGATGGTACGTTCGCAGGCTCACTCCACCATCAGCCTCTCCCTCAGGGCGAGAGGTGCAAATGCTCAGAATAGAAGTTCCTATAAACGCTCTTGGGGTTAGGGAACCAAGTAACACCTATCACTTACCTAATCACCATTATCGTTTTCGAGATGGGTTTTAAGCGCCTCAAGGATACGTTGGCTTTCGGTGCTGATCCGTTTGACTAACTCCTTTTGGATCAGCCGCAGCGCCCCACTTACCGCCACCGTCACTGCCCGCTTGACGTGCGTTCCCCCATTAACCGGTACCAATGTATAAGCGATAGTCACATCCAACCCTGCCGGAATGACGAACAGGATTTTGAGGCGCGTCTGCTGGTGGAAGCTGATTTGTTCCGGCGGCTGGCAGACCGTCACCTGCCCGTGCATGGTCGAACTCGTTCCTCTGTCGATATAGGTTGTGCCGAGGCGCACCGGATTCTCGGAGAGTTCAACCGTCGCTTCATACAATCCAGAACCGGGCAGCCAGCGGTCGTAGTGCGCGAAATCGGCGATGAGGTCGAATACAGCTTGCGGGGGTGTGTTAATCGTCGTTTCGAAGTGCAGGGTAGTCACGTCGATACACTTTCTTTGGCTAATGGCGTTGGCATCTCCTCATAAGCCTACTCTAAACCACGCAAGTTACAATCCTCGTTCATCAATTTCACATCGGAGGGTGTGGAAGGTGTGATTACCAAAAACGGAGGAGGCACGCCTCCTCCTTACAAATAAAGAGTCTTTTGTGAAGTTGGAACAGGGGGTACAGCCGTACGTCCCTACAATGATGCGTAAGAGGCTAATTGATAGTTGGTTTTTATGCAGACGGACGAGATGTATCTCGTCCCTACATAAGGCAAGAATGAGTCGTGGTGGGGATAGCACAATAGTCCCAAGCCTATTCGGTGTCTTTTGACGTAGGGTTACGACTTTTCGGTCATGCGGTAGAGCGCCTGTAAGTCGTCCGGCGAGGCGATGGAGACCTTGAGGTCTTTGATGAGGCCGTTGCGAACACCGTAAATCCAGCCGTGGACGGTGAGTTCCTGCCCGCGCCTCCACGCCGCCTGCACGATGGTGGTGTGGCAGACGTTATGCACCTGCTCGATCACGTTGAGTTCGCAGAAGCGGTCACCGCGCTCGGTGTGGTCATGGATGTGGTCAAGTTCGTCCTGATGTTCGCGGTAAATATCTTTGAGGTGGCGCAGCCAATTGTCGATGAGGCCGAACTCCTTATTTTGCATGGCGGCAGCCACACCCCCGCAGCCGTAATGCCCGACGACCATGATGTGCTTCACGCCCAGCACTTCGACGGCGTATTGAATGACCGACAGGCAGTTGAGGTCGGTATGCACGACTACGTTAGCGATGTTACGGTGGACGAACACTTCACCCGGCATGAGGCCGGTGATCTGGTTGGCGGGAACGCGGCTGTCGGCACAGCCAATCCACAGGTACTTCGGGTTTTGTTGGGCGACCAGTTTCTTGAAGAAGTCGGGGTCTTTGGCGGTCATATCCGCCGCCCACTGCTGGTTGTTCTCAAAGAGGTGCTTAAGCGAGTTATCCATGCTGCCCTTTAATCCACGTCCAAACTGCTGCTTACGATAAGTTAAGTCTATTTAATGTTTTAAACCCTTACCCCAGCCCCACATCAGCACGCTCGCAGGCCCCATCCGCTGATAGCCCTCTCAGAGCGAGGGGAGCTAATACAAGGGCATAGGCTAAAACAGCCATTTCAAATCAAAAAAATCACTCTCCACTACTCACCAAATTTTACCCGATTTTGGGGAAATAAAAGAGGCGCACCCTTGCGGATGCACCTCTTTTTGCATGTCTAATGCGAAGTGGAGTTAGACGGCTTCTTCGCGCACGATTTCGATCTTGACCTTCGCCAAGAAGGCGGCGGCGGCACCAACGGCGGCCAGAATGGGAGCGGCGACAGGGGCGGCCAGCATGAACACACCACCTACGGCGGCACCAGCGGTCAGCGTGAACTGCATGATTTCGTGACCGTCCTCACCACGGATGATGACCTTGCGGACGTTGCCTTCCTTGATGAGTTCCTGCACCTTGCCGACCAGTTCCTTACCGGCAACTTCGAGTTGTTCGCTGAAAGTCTTCACTTCGCCTGTAACGTTCTCGTTCTTCTGCTTTTCTTCGCTCATGGTTTTGTCTCCTGTTGACCAACTGCTCTAATGAGCAGATTGCATGTACTATACTCTGTTATACGAGGCTCACGATAGGAAAGTTGCACGGTTTTTGAGAGGAATTTTGATATGCAATCCTACGACCCATCCAAACTGCGGGATGTTTCGGTTCCGTTAAAGGACATCGCTTCAGCCGGTTTAATGCTGCTCTCGCTGGTTTTGGCTGTAGTTCCCCTTATCCCGCATGTGCTGCGGTGGGGGTTCGAGGCGGGCTTCAACGGGCAGGGTTATTTGTTGGGCGTGATTGCCTTCGTGGTGTTGATTATCGCTCATGAGGGGATGCACGCGCTGGGGTGGATTCTTTTCGCGGGTGTGCCAGCAAGCGCCATCCGGTTCGGTATCATGTGGAAAACACTCAGCCCGTACGCCCATTCGACGGTGGCGATGCGTGCCAGCGGCTACCGCGTGGGGGTCATTCTGCCGCTGATTTTTACGGGTATCCTGCCGGTGATTGTCGGGACGGCGCTTAACCTCGGCTGGCTGACAGCGGCGGGCGCGGTGCTGGTTTCCGGCGCGATAGGCGATCTGCTGGTGCTGTGGGTGATTCGGGCGGTGCCGGGGAGGGCGCTGGTGATCGACCATCCCGAGAAACCGGGCTGCTATGTGGTGGAGGACAGTTTTGACCCCACCCCGTAGTAATAGGGAGGGGCTTTAAAGACTTTTATGGCTCACCATACATAGGGGGCTGCCATAAAATGAGTATCCACCGTTTAGTGTGGTGCTACCTTGCAGCGTAAATGGTATGCAGGAAGTTGGGATGAGGGCGGAGCATGGGTGAAAGATGGGTGTGAAATTGAGGCGCGGACGCGCTGTCTCGCGTCCCTACGAAAAGTCGTTGTTTGTGGTCGGGGGGGCGCGGACAGCCTGTCTGCTGTCCCTACGAAGATGCGATTGTGAGGGGGTTGGTGGGGCGGAGAGCGTGTCTGCTGTCTCTATGAGTGATGTATTCAACGGTTAGGGTAGATGGTACTACTCAGACTGATACCGAATTCCTGTACCGCGATTTGCGAGTAGCGCATATAATAGGGCATAACTAGTTGAACTCGGATGGGAGAACGGGCATGAAGCGAAATCGCAGCGCCTTAGTGGTTGTACTTTGTGTGGTGATGCTGGTGATGGCAGCCGTCCCCATGCTGACGGTGCAAGCCGACTATGGTGTGAACTGGACAGGAACCTTTTTTGCGGATAACAACTTAGGCGGCAACGGCGGCACACAGACTGTTGTGGCGGGTATTAACGGCCTTAACTTTAACTGGGGAACGGGTGTGCCAGTTGTGAACGGTGCAGCCGTAACCGGAATGCCTGCGGATAACTTCTCGGTGCGTTTCACGTCCACCCAGAACCTGACCCCCGGCACGTATAACTTCACCGTATCCTCGGATGACGGTGTGCGGTTGTACGTCAACGGCGGTTTGGTGCTGGACGCATTCGTGGGGCGTGTGCTGACCACTGACACGCGCACGGTGCAGATTACCACCTCGCCCGTGAATCTGACGGTTGAGTATTTTGAAGGCATCGACCAAGCGATTTTGCAAGTGCAGTGGTTCCTCGTCTCCGGCGGGGCGACGCTGCTTCCGGGGCAAACGCAGGTGTTTGGTACGCCGCCTGTCGTGGCAACCGCTATTCCACCGTTTACGGTGACGGTGGCGGGGGTGAAGGCCGAAGCGCTGCGTACGGGTCCTTACCTCGGCGCGTCGATGATCGGCGAAGTGGCGGCAGGTAACGCGCTAACCCCGCTGGCACGCAACAAGGACGAGGGCATCTATACATGGTTCCTCGTCAACACCGGAACGAAGCAGGGCTGGATTTCCGGTCGCTATGTGACGCTGACGGGCGACATTAACACCATTCCGGTGCAGGCGACGATCTTTGAGCAGATTGACGGTGCGCCGGACGTGGGTGCGATTGCTGTACCCCGCGCGGTGATGAACTTGCGGCGGCGACCCAGTGTACGGACGGCACGGCTGGCGCAAATTCCGTGGGGCGCGGAAGTGCAGTTGATCGGGCGTACCATTCAGGGCGGACGCAACTTCTGGTTGCAAGTGCGCTACGAGGGACAGGTCGGTTGGATCCTGGCTTCCTATGTGACGGTCAAGGGTGATGTGAACGTCGTGCCGATCCGGTAAGGCGAATACGGATTGAACCGCAAAGATGCTGAGAACGCAGAGTAATACGCAGAGAGTATAAGTAAAAGGGCGGTCTACTCGTGAGGCCGCCCTTTTTGTTGAGAGTTGAGATACTCGTCAATTAGAAATTTAATTTCTTCTGGCGAGACATCCACCTGATCAGATTTTGAATAAATGAGTAAGGCGATGACACGATCGGTAGTACGGATGTAATAAATTACCCTGTAACCGCCACTTTTACCTTTACCTGCATCAGGATTCGCTAAACGCGCTTTATAGGCGGTATAGCCTGTGCCGGGGATTTGGTCGCCGGGAGTTGTGCCTGATTCTAGTTCTGCGATCAGTTTCTGAACTTGTTGAGTAACGCGCGGATACTTTTTTACAAGTTCCTTTAACCGCCGAATGAAGCTTTTAGCAAGTTCAACTGTCGCCATACTTAATCTTCAGCTTCAAGCGCTTCGAGTAACTTAGAAGCTGGTATCGTATCGCCGGTCATGGCTTCATGGATGCTTTGTCGTAGATCGGTGAGGAGCCGACTTTTTTCGTCTGCTTCGACCAATGCCAATAGATACGCATCCGGTGCTTCGAAACCACGTTCGCGGGCAGCTTCTTCGATATGTTGACGTTGTTCGCTCGTAATGTGTAAGACTAAATCAACCATGTCGCTTACCTCCCAACGTCATTATAGCATCAATAAAAAGGGCGGCCTACTCGTGAGGTCGCCCTTTTTATTCGGCTTTAGCCTTGAAGGAGCGATTGTGCGCCGTCGATCCAGACTTCGGTGCCGCTGATGTGCTTGGAGGCATCCGAGGCGAGGAACAGCACCAGTTCGCCCACGTCTTCGGCCTCCCCCGGTTTGCCGTCGGTGAGCGGAATCGGCCCTTCAGGGAATTCGACCGGTTCCTTTTCTCGCTCGACGTTGCGTTTTTCGGTGTTCTCGTCGATTTCGCTTTCAATCGCGCCGGGGCAGATGACGTTGACACGGATACGATGTTTGGCGAGTTCGAGCGCCAGCATCTTGGTCATCGCTACCTGCGCGGCTTTGGTCGATGAGTAGGCCGTCGCGCCGGTGTTGCTGAAGATGCGCGTGCCGTTGACCGAAGCGGTGACGATCACCGAGCCGCCGTTCTTCTTGAGATGCGGCGTGGCATATTTAAGGGTGTAGAAGGTGCCGTTCAGGTTGATGTTGATGGTTTCCTGCCATTCCTCAACCTTCAGGTCTTCAATGGGTGCCCACACGCCGTTGATGCCCGCGTTGGCAAACACAATGTCGAGCCGCCCCCACTGATCCACAACCTTTTCAATGGCCTTCTGGATACTTTCGGGTTTCGATATGTCAGCTTTTACCGCGATTGCCTCGCCACCCTGCTCTTTAATGTCCTCGGCGACTTCCTTCAACTCGTCCAGTGTGCGTCCGGTGATGGCGACTTTTGCGCCTTCCCGCGCGAGTACCCGTGCCGCCGCTTCGCCCAATCCTGAACCGCCACCCGTAATCAAGGCGACCTTGCCTTTTACGCTCATTTGCCTTGCCTCCAAAAAATAACATTGAGAGGCATCCATGAACCTGATTGTGGGGAGGTTCATTTAGTGGGAGATGAGAGAGTGATGGGCAAATAAAAAGGGCGCACAGTTGTGTGCGCCCCTACAATCGTCGTGTTTCGCTGTGCGTTAGTCACCCGCCGCCGCGACTGGAACTGCATCCAGCGGTTGCAGGGTGTCCTCACGCTCGCCCAGCCATTTGATCGCCGAGAGTGCGGCCTTGCAGCCATCGCCAGCAGCGGTGATCGCCTGACGGAATACACTGTCGTGGATTTCGCCCGCCGCGAACACGCCGTCGATGCTGGTTTGCATGTTCGAGTCGATCTTCATGTATTCATCGACGCTCAGGTCAAGCTGGCCTTTGAACAACCAGCTATTCGGGTCATAACCGACGAAGATGAATACGCCATCGGTGGGCTTCTCGTAGACGTTACCCGTCTTGAGGTCACGCAGAATAATCGACTTCACAACCGCCGGAGCGCCTTCGCTGCCTTCACCCTTCACCTCTTCAACGATGGTGCTGTAGGTAAAGCTGATCTTGGGATGCGCCTTGGCGCGGGTTTGCAGGGCGATGCTGGCGCGCAGGTCGTCGCGGCGGTGGATGATGTTCACCGACTTGCCGAACTTGGTGAGGAACAGGGCTTCTTGCAGCGCCGAGTCGCCACCACCGACGACGGTGATGTCCTTGCCACGAAAGAAGAAGCCATCGCAGGTCGCGCAGTAGCTGACACCGCGCCCGACGTACTGCTTCTCGCCGGGGATTTGCAGTTCACGCGGGTTGGCACCGATGGTCACGATAACCGTATCCGCCAAGTATTCATCGTCGTTATCGGTCTTGAGGCGGAAGGGCGAGCCTTTGGTGAGATCAACTTCGGTCACGCTTTCAAAGACGAGCTTCGCGCCGAACTTTTCGGCTTGCAACTTCATATTCTCGACCAATTCAGGGCCGGTCGTGCCGTTGGGGAAGCCGGGGAAATTTTCGACTTCATGCGTGGTCGAAATCTGCCCGCCCAGCAGCCTGCCGACAAAGACCACGGTACTCAGTTGGGCGCGGGCGGTATACAGCGCGGCTGTCAGACCTGCCGGACCCGAACCAATAATCGCGACACGTTCACGCTTCATGGAGATAAACCTCGTTCATACGGATAAATGATGCTGCTTGATTGTTGATGGTTGTGTGATCGGAAACTTAGTTGGATGCGCTCAGGCTGCCATCGCGTTCCGCGCGGACAATGCACAGGAGCGCCTGCCATTCTTCGCGGCAGTCCACGCAGCAGCGAAGGTGCGCCTCTACGGCGGGCAGCAGGTCGTGCAGGCTTGCGCCACCCGCGACCTTCTCCGCGAGGCACTCCAACTGGCAGTTGCAGGAGTCACAGTCCATTTCACCATCTTGGTGACTGACAAAAATATGATCAATCAATTTTCGTAATTGTTCGTCTGGCAGTCCCATGATTTTTCTCGGCCTTATTTTAATCTCTACACTCATTGGACGATAGCATCCGCACCGTTCTTACATGCAGCCACAACTGTGACTTAATCCTGAAACAAGTCTAGCATGTAATGGGTGGAAAGTCCCTCGGTTTCCAAGTAGGTTCTCAGTTTGCGCCGCGCGTCGTGCAGCAGCTTATATAGCGCGTTGCGGTTCGTACCCATGCGTTCGGCCACGACTTCCAGCGGAATATCTTGCAGGGCGACCGCCACTAACGCCTGATACTGGCGGTCGGTCAGGGCATCCTTCAGCGCGGCGCTGATCTTTTGCATCACATCTTCGCGCTCAGTCTGGTTTTCGGGCGTGTGTTCGGGGGTTCCGGCGAGGGCATTGGTCGTCCCCGGCATCAGGTCGCCGTCGGCGGTCAGGTCGTCGAGGCTAAAGTCACGGTAGCGGGCGCGGCGCAAGTCGCTGATCGCTACGCGCACGGCGATCTTGGTCGCCCATGTGGTGAAGCGGCTGTCGCCCCGGAAGCTGCCGAGATTCTCCATGACCCGCAGCGTGGCATCCTGCGCCAGGTCTTCCGCCATCTGGGTAATTTCGGAGCTGGAAAGGCCGGAAAGGTCGCTGCGTTCACGGCTGAGGTAATAGTAAATGCCGCGTTGAAGCCGTTCGCGCAGGTCTTCGAGCGCGGGAGATTGTTTATCAGGCGTGTCTGTTAAATCGGCCAGCCATTGTTCGTTGGTACGATCAAGCATTGTTGTTGAACTAACTTAAAAATGGGTACTGTTTTAAGGTGTGAAGGAAAGTTTAACAAATTTAACGCGCAGCACCAAAAAACCCAAACGGATATCATCGCCGTCGCGCAGCACACGCGGCTGATGGGCGATCAACCGCTGCCCATTTAAGAAGGTGCCGTTGTGGCTGCCTGCATCGACGATATTGAGCGAACCATCTTTGCGAATGATCGTAGCATGGCGGCGGGAAACCCCTTTTTCGGTGCCGCCAAAATTTTCAAGGTCAACATCCGGCGATTGTTTGGTATCCGGGTCTTGCCGCCCGATCACGATTTCGACCACCGCGCCCGCGTCAAAGACGAACGGTTCCGGTGCGCCGCGCACGAATAACATCAGGCTGGTACGTTCGTTAAAACGCGCCGTTCCCCAGCGGGGTTCGGATTCTTCAAAGTCGGGGTTATCCAAACCACGGGTCGCGTTCCGGCGCAGCATGTCCGCATCAAAATCCGACATCGGATTATTTCTCGCAGAATTCAATTGGTCGTTCGGTTCTTTTGGTTCATCGTCGTTCATATCTGCCCGATTATTCACTTTTCACCAGCCTCGGTATACGCTGCCAGTTTCCGTATAATTGCATTCTACCATTGTTTAATCAGCAGAATGGCTCAGAAAGTTGGCAAAAACTCATTTCGGTATGAATAAATCCTGAAAATATTATGAAGTTCTATCATGTTTTGCATGACTATACCCTATATTGGCAACTATACCTTAGAACACCGCTTTTTCTAACGTGAGATTTATACGGGTGATATTGACCACTGAGGGTTTGCCGATTATTATCAGTATAAGAAAGGTTGTATTTACAAATCCCAATTGCCCTCCGAATTGAAATTGCGATCTAAACCCGTCATTTACTCCATATCGTATTGTTAGGCGTAGAAAGGAGAGAGGCGCGTCCCGCTGTTTCCGCGCAGCATTTTCCGCGCCGTCCTCGTGAATAACCGATCAAACGAACCGCAAAATGATAACGCCAATTCCCCTTTTGGTGGTCGTAACGCCCAGCGTTTTTGGCTCATCATCGCTGGGGTTGTCATCCTTCTTTTCATTCTCGTGTTTGCCTCACCCACCAACAATCCGGGTAACGCCGTTACCCTCGACAAGTTCGCTGAATTCATCAAGGAGAATCAGGTCAAGTCGGTGGTTGTGCTGGGTGGTAACGATGTTCGCATCGAACTCCGCAGCGGCGAACGGGTTGCCTACTATAAGGAACGCGAAACCGATTTGTTCTCGGCGCTACGTACCTTCGGGGTGACGGAAAGCGAATTCGCTAACCTGAGCTATACCGAGCAGCCCGGCGATAACACCTCGAATATCCTGTTCCAACTGCTGATCGCGGTTGTACCCACCCTGCTGATTATCTGGCTGCTGTGGCGTATGATGCGCTCGGTACGGACAGGCCAAGACCAAGCCATGAGCTTTGGACGCAGCCGCGCCCGTGTCACCCGTGATATGGAACGCCCGCAGGTAACATTCTCGGACGTGGCCGGTGCAGAAGAAGCCAAAGAAGAACTGAAAGAAATTGTTGAGTTCCTCAAGGAACCGGAGAAATTCATCCGCCTCGGCGCTCGTATTCCGAAGGGTGTGCTGATGGTTGGCCCACCCGGTACCGGTAAGACCCTGATGGCGCGTGCTGTGGCGGGTGAAGCCGGTGTGCCGTTCTTTAGCATCTCCGGTTCGGAATTCGTGGAAATGTTCGTCGGTGTGGGCGCGAGCCGCGTCCGTGACCTGTTCGAACGCGCCAAGTCGGAAGCCCCGTCGATCATCTTCGTTGACGAAATCGACGCGGTTGGCCGCCATCGTGGTGCCGGTCTCGGTGGTGGTCACGACGAACGTGAACAGACACTCAACCAGATCTTGGTCGAGATGGACGGTTTCGAAACCGGTACGAATGTCATCATTTGTGCCGCGACCAACCGCCCGGACATTCTTGATCCGGCGCTGCTGCGTCCCGGTCGTTTTGATCGTAAGGTCATTATGGATAACCCCGACATCAAGGGACGTACCGACATCTTGAAGGTACACTCCAAGGGCAAGCCGTTGGCTCCTGATGTTGATCTCGAACAAATCGCGAAGATGACGGTCGGTTTCTCCGGCGCTGACCTCGAAAACCTCGTGAACGAAGCCGCTATCCTCACCGCTCGCCGCAACAAGAAGGCAATCAGCATGAGCGAGATGAGCGAGAGCATGGATCGCGTCACGATGGGACCAGAACGCCGTTCACGGGTGATTTCGGAGAAAGAAAAACTCCAGATTGCGTATCACGAAGGTGGTCACGCCATTCTCGGTCATCTATTGTCAAATGCCAATCCGGTGAACAAGATTACGATTGTGCCGCGTGGTCGTGCCGGTGGATACGTTCTCTCCATGCCGGAAGAAGACAGCCAACTGCACTCGAAAGAGTTCTTCGAAGATACGATCACGATGGCGCTGGGTGGACGCGCGGCTGAGGAAATCATCTTCAACCAATTCACCACCGGCGCGAGCAGCGACTTGGAAAAGGTGACGAGTTGGGCGCGTGCGATGGTGACGCGCTACGGCATGAGCGAAACGCTCGGCCCGCGTACCTTCGGCACGAATAATGGTGCCGTGTTCCTCGGTCGCGAACTCGGCGAATCGCGCGACTACAGCGAACAGGCCGCAGAGGAAATCGACAACGAAGTCCGCCGCATCCTGCAAACCGCTTACAACCGCGCCAAGACGACCCTCACCGAAAACCGTGACAAACTCGAACGGTTGGTGAAGGTGCTGTTGGAGCAGGAAACGCTCGACCGCATGGCGTTTGAGGAAGTGATGCGTGGCAGCGCTCCGGTTGCCAGCAGCCCGACCGATAACCCCGCGCCGATTGCGCCACCTGCGTAGTCAGCCGCAGATGATTTGTAGATCGAACAGAGGACTCAGCGAGTCCTCTGTTTTTATTTTGTAAAATGAGTATCAGTTCTCTGAAACTGATATTACGATGTCGAGTTAGTAGGAGTAAGGAATGGGATACGATATTACGGCTTTCGTGGGGCAAGAAGGTACGTTCGCAGAATTTCGCCAGCTTAGTCCATATATCACTGTTGCACCGTTGAATCAGGGTTTTGAGCTTGTGCTCAATGATGAATACTTTGAGAATGCGTTGAAACTGGGAAAAAGCCCTATTCCTGAGGAATACGAGGATTTGTCACTAAGCCAAAATATGTTGGATTGGGTTGCACTACTTTCTCGCAGAGTACCTGTTGCATTTGTTAATGCTCATTTCTTTGGCGGGAATGGATCACAATCCGCTGCTTTGTGGCGAAATGGCAAGATGGTACTTAAGCCTACAACTAACAGTATGATGATCGGTTCGTATTATGGGCATTTGAAAGACCCTAAGATGCCAATCAATAGTGTGATGCATGAGCTTGGAGTAACAGCGACTCCGCCGGAAGATGAATTTGAGGCTATTGGTTTCCCAAAACATCGTCACAACGAAGATTGGTTTGCAGCCTATACTGAATTCAGCAAACGAGAATATGAACCCTTTGAACTAGGGAATGAGAACACCTAAAACAAAGCTGGGTGTATTTTACATTTACTTGCTAACAATCATTAATAGAGAGGACTCAGCGAGTCCTCTGTTTTTATTTCCATTGCGATTCACTTAAAGGAGTGGGTGTGATTTCTAACGCTTTAGTGCCTGAATTGAGCGTGGCTGACTTCGATAAAAGTCTCGATTTTTATACGCGCATCCTGAGTTTTTCAGTTGCCTACAAACGAGAAGAAGAAGGGTTTGCCTATTTAACTCTGGGCGAAGCTCAATTGATGATCGACGAAATCGGTAAAGGCCGAACGTGGCAAACCGGCGACTTCGAGCGTCCACTCGGTCGAGGCATCAATTTGCAGATTGAAGTCAAAAGTATCCAACCACTTTTGGCAAACCTCAAAGAAAATAATATTCCTATTTTTCTGGAAACCGAGGAGAAATGGTATCGTAAAGGCGACTTCGAGGTTGGCAACAAGCAATTTTTAGTACAAGACCCTGATGGTTACTTACTCCGCTTTACCGAGGATTTGGGCGAGAGGCCGCTTTAGTCGATTCTCACCCCTTGACTCTCCCTCTGTGGCAGACTGCATCATAGCCTTTAGCGCTGATCGAAAAGGACGTGTGCATGTTCCGAATAGGTGATTTTTCTCGTTTGACTCGCGTTTCGGTGAAAGCGCTGCGGCACTATGATGCGCTCGGTCTGCTGAAGCCGGCTTATGTCGACCCGTTCACCGACTACCGTTACTACAGCTTCGACCAACTGCCGCGCCTGAACCGTATTCTGGCGCTCAAGGGGCTAGGATTTTCGCTGGAGTCGATTGGCAGCCTGTTGGACGACGACCTGAGCGCCGAGTCGCTGCGCGGGATGCTGACGCTGCGGCGGGCGCAGTTGGAAGCTGAATCCGCCATCGCACGGGAAAAACTGCTGCAAGTCGAAATGCGCCTACACCAGATTGAACAGGAGGGGAAGATGTCGAAAGTGGATGTGTTGATGAAAACCGTCGCGCCGCTGATGATCGCCGGTGCGCGGGAGGTGGTGCCCTCGCCCAGGCAGATGCGCGACCGCTGTATCGCGCTGAACGGTGAAGCCTGTATCCTGATGGCGGCACAGGGCTTAAAGAGCGATGGGATTTCCTTCGCGCTCTACTACCCGACCACCGCCGAGGGTATTGATGTCGAAATGGCTTATGTCGTGCCGGACACCACCAAGCCGGTGCAGCAGGGCAAGGCGGCTGTTCACCCGCTGCCGGAAGTCACGGTCGCGTATGCCGTTTACGTCGGCAGTTATGATGACTTCGGCGCGGTGGGACAGGTTCACGCCGACCTCAACCAGTGGATTGAGTCGCACGGTTATGTGGTGAGTGATGCCAGCCGCGAGTTTTACCTGCGCCCGCCGAAGCGCTTCGCCGACCCTGATGGTGTGATGGAAATTCAGTATCCGGTGACGAAGAAGGCGTAATGGGTTCGGGAGGTGGGGTGTCGAAAAGCACCTCACCTCATTCATCTATCGCCACCAATCGCTGGCGCAGGCTTGTCAGTTCGGCCTCAGTAACGCCGCTGCTCAGTAGGTACGGTACAACCCCGCCGTAGCGTGTGGTCAGGTAACGAAGGGTATCCAACATCGTTTGAGGGGCAGCACTGACATCCTGTTCGAATTTCGCCATATCGTACTCACGCGCCGCCGCGTAGGCTCGCCATTCTGTCACCAGCGAGACGATCTGATCACCTGTTTGCGAGTAATCTTCGGCGATTGCGTCTTCGGCAGTACCCACGCTCCCCAAGACCAGCGCCGCGATTAACCCCGTGCGGTCTTTACCCGCGTAGCAGTGGAAGATCGTGCCGCCGCTGCTGGCTGTTAGCGCCCTGACGATAGCGGCGATTTGCGGCTGGCAGTTGTCCAAGTAATACGCATACAATTCATGTAAGTGGGTATAACCTTCGCTGGCGGTTGTCCAAGCCTCGTCCTGTGAATAGCGGTCGCCGATAAGCGGGATGTTGGCGTAATGGATACCGGACACGCTTGCAAAAACGTTCGGGTAGGCTTCGATTTCCCACTCGTCACGCAGATCAATCACTGTTCGCACGCCATAATCCATAACGTATTGGCAGCCTGCCGCCGACACTTTATCCAGATTGCCTGCCCGTATGAGCGTTTGCCAGCGTGTTGTATACCCATCGTGCGTCACTAACCCGCCGAGGTCACGCACGTTATAACTACCCTCGATTGTCAGATGCCGCATAGTTTACCTATTCATAGGACGATGACTAATATTCTCTTGCGTTTTTACGGATGGCGCAAAACCCGCACGCCTCTGCGGTTCAATTGCCTTTGCATTTAACTTAATACTTGCCACTTGAAACTTAAAACTATTTTCTAAGTTTACTTTTGGTTAACCCGACAAACCCTTTTCTAACCATTCACCAACCGTCTTAACAATCACTCTCCCCTGCAAAGTTAGCGCCAGCATCCCTTAAAAGTGACCAAATGTTCTGACAAATGTTCACCCTAATCATCCTCACTTCGTATACAATAGAAACAGGCTCGGCTGTAGGGGTTTGTCGCTGACAAACCCTCACTGCTCGTCCTAAACGCACCTTAACAACCACATCTCCCTTGGCGCTCTCTCTGCCTTGCTTGGCGTACTTGGCGACGCGCATTGGTATTGGACTGTCAACTGAAAACTGTTGACTGATAACTCTCTTTGCAGCAGCAAGCCCACCCTTCCACCGCTGCAAATAAAATGATTTGG
Source organism: Chloroflexota bacterium (assembly GCA_020161935.1). Taxonomy (GTDB): domain Bacteria; phylum Chloroflexota; class Anaerolineae; order Aggregatilineales; family Phototrophicaceae; genus CFX2. The sequence continues at coordinate 16,895 of JAIUNI010000016.1, read as the reverse complement.
CGATTTGTCTTTGTATTGAGCTGGAGACTGGCGACTGATAGCTGATGACCAATGACTGTCACCTGTTGACTGTCGACTAAAGACTGCCTTTTGCAGCAAACGTTGCTATAGTCCCCTTGTGGGGCAGCAGCGAACCACCCTTCCACCGCTGCAATAAAACCTTGGCGCGCTCTATCTTTCTTGGCGTTCTTGGCGACTCGTATTTGTTCTTGTATTGGACTAATGACTGTCGACTATAGACTGGAGACTAATCATTGCCATTGCCGAAATCCGTAGGTGCCAATTTTGCCAACTGACATTTGCCACAAAAAAAGTCGTTGTAACAACAGCAACAACAGCAACATTTGAGGCAAAACTTCAGAAACGGCACTAAAAATGATTCCGAATTTGCAGAATTTGACGAATTTTGCGAATCAAAAGAGGCGTTTGCACGCCCCTTCTCTGAACTTCAAACTTGTAACTTGAGGCTTGAAACTATAACAATCGTGTATCCACCGCCGTTTTCGGTGAGCCGTCGTCCTCGTCGTCGTCCGCCAGTGTGCCACCCCAATAACCTGCCAGCCACTTCATCGCGTCCACCGAACTGTGTGGCAGTTCTTCACCGGTCATCAACTCGCGGTCAACCTCGTCACCACGGCGCATCAGGTTCGCGCGGGTGCGGTTGTCGCCCATGTTGCCGATCACCAGCGCCAGTTCACGCAGGTTGTTCGCCAGCACCTGCCGTTCCTGCGGCGGCAGCATATCAGCCTGCGCGTCGAGTTCCGCCCGCGCGGTGTCGGGGTCAAAGTGGATGGCGCGTTTGCTGTTAGCCTCGAAGGCATCCGCCAGCGCACCGAGTACGTTGTAGGCCGTTTCCACCGATTGGGCGAACTCCGGCATATTCTGGCCGCCCATCATACGCCTGATCGAACCGAGCGTTTGCAACACGCTGCGGGCTTCTTCCAACCCGCGTTTGCCTTCCAGCGCCTTGTCCAGCCGCCCGAGGTGTGAAACCGGCTGCTGCCGGATAAACCCGCGCCACCAATCCATCATCAGGTCATGGATAGTCGCGCTCCATGTGGTCTGGCTGTTCACGCGCCGCAGGTTCTCGACTAGTTCGGCCTCGTCGGTAACTTCTACCAGCGTCGCCAGCGCCCGTTTGAGCGCCGTTTTGGTCACTAGTTCGTCCTTGAACTCGCTGCCGACTTCCACCAGCCGCCATAGGATGTCCGCCGGAGCGGCGATTTCAGGGTGCTTGAGCAGGGTACGGCACAACTGCTGCATCAGGGGTAACGTCTCGCGCTGCCATTCCAACCCCTTGAGCATTTGGATGTAGGTGGCGACGGCTTCCAACGGCTGCATGTCGCCCGCTGCCACGATGCGCCCGATGAGGTTCATCGCGTCTTCAATCGTGCGGTGACTGCGTTCGAGGATGAAGATCAAGCGCGGCAGGATAACCTTTGCGCCGTTTTCTTGGTGGAGCAGTTGGAGGAATAAATCATCGCGGCGGCTGGTGAGGATTTGAATCGCCAGCATTTCCAGCGCTTCGGTGCTCAGGCATTTTACGCCGCGTTCCAGCCACAGTTGGATGATCGTTTCGGCTTGATACTGCGGTGGCAGCGAGGGAATGGATTGCGAACCGACATATAGTTCCCAGATGCCGGCAATCGCCGAGGGGGTGAATAGGCTGCTAGCGCAAGCGTGCGCCGCCCGTGACATGCCGACCATAAACAATTCGAGGCCGCGATTTTGCAGGAGCGCCAGCGGGTCGCCCGCGAAGTCCCGCAGTACGAGACCGACGTTATTGGGCAGCGCCGCCATAAAGGCTGTGTCGTTCAGGTATTCTTCCAGCACCGCCGCGTCACGTTTGGCTGCTAGGCCGATCAGCACCCGCGCCAGTTCAGGGTCGTCGTGGGCGCGTTCCTGTGCCGCCAGCAAACCGGTGTGCAACACGTCACCGAGTTCGTATTTCGCCGGTTCGCGGGCGATCAACGTCAGCCAATCCGCTGTGGTCGAGGCGGCGGCATCCGTGGTCGCCACTTTGAGCGCGGCGGCGGCGGCCAGTTTCAACCGGTCAAGCCAGCACTCGTTACAAAGTTCGACGAGGTGCGACCGGATGAAGGCATAGACCGCGTCCGGCTGTTCTTGTAAATTCGAAATGAGCTGTGTCTCAAGTTCGGTGTCCAAGTTCGGGTCGTCATCCATGAGCTGCGCCACGAGTGCGCTGGATACGGGGTCGCGGGTTTGCAATGCGTGTTCCAGCAAGCGCTCGGCATATGCACGGCGGACTTCCGGCGCGAGATCAGCGGATTTTTGCAGCGCGGCAAGCACCACCTCAATCGGCAGCTCTGCGGCTCTTTGCTTGGCTTCCCCATCAATCACGGCTGTGTTCCCCATCTGGTAACGAACCTACCCCTGACTCTACTGCTGTAATATTCCGAAATAGCATAGAGGTTGAATAGATATAACGATTCTATAAAACGATATACACTTCATACTTGCCGGATGCGCCGGATAAAATCGACGCTTTGCAGCTTGCGCTCCAATAGAAAGGTCATGTAGCCCAACAGGATGCGTTCGCTGTCGTCATGTAATGCGGGATGAATAGTGAGTGTTTTGACGTGGCTGAACGGGCTGCGCTGCATGTGACGCAGCAGTTTGAGTGTCGTCACGTTCACGGGGATAACCCCCATACCATCGTGGGCATAACCCGGTTTGACAATGCCGCCCATCGGGTAGCTGAAGAATTGGTCCTCGGCCTCAATCGGCTCACGGCTGACCACACACTCGCTCAACTCAGGACGGAACCCGACCAGATCGAGCAGTTGGATTTCATAGTAGCGGACGGCTAAACGCGGGTCGCTCTCGCTGCACAGGCGGTCGAGCGTGTCGTCCATCAGTTCAAAGAGTTCTTCGTAACCCTCGTCGGCCTCGCCTGTAAAACGGTCAAGGAGTTCCGCTACGTAGCTCGCATACGCCCCGCGCACCAAGTCCTCGCGCACGCCCATATACGGCATGTTCATCTCGGCCTGTGCCACGATGTCGAGGTCGCGCCCTTTATGAATCAGCATATCGGTGCGCGTGAACAATTCCACATGCCCCGTTTTGGTGCTGGTCGGTTTGCGCGCCCCTTTGGCGATGACATCCAGCTTGCCACGGTCGGGGGTAAAGATCGTCAGGATACGATCCGCTTCGCCAAAGTCGCGGCGTTTGAGAATGATAGCCTGTGTGCGAAAGGCGCGGTCAGGTCGTGACATTTAGGTATACCGGTAACAGTACTGGGTACAGGCAGAAGGGTGGGAGTGAATCACTGGACGAAGAACGTTTGATGCTGTGATATGAGTATTTTCTTGCCTCATATAGACGCGGTTAGAATAGCCTGATCTTACCCCAAAAGCGGCTTGATGGACTCCTCGTAGGCGGGTATTTTTCATGGCTGCTTAACGGGGTAAACGATCCGGCCCGAAGCCATCTGGCAGCAAGCCCGAAAGGGTCGTGTCGGAGGTGATGTTTCCGTCAAGGTCGGCTAGAATAACGCGCATATCCGGCGCGAATTCGTAGAGCATTTGCCGGCAGATGCCGCAGGGGGAACCCGCGTTCTTCGTCACCACCACCAGCAGGTCGAATTGACGGTGGCCTTCACTCACCGCTTTCACCAGCGCGGTACGCTCGGCGCAAATCGTCGCGGGATACGAGGCGTTCTCGATATTGCACCCGCTGTAAAGCTGGCCTTCGACCGTACGCAGCGCTGCGCCAACCGGATAATTCGAATAGGGGATATAGGCGTATTCGGTCACGGCGATTGCCGCCTGAAGCGCCTCTTGGATAACGGGGTCGGACGTGGCTGCCTGACTCACAGTTAGACTTTCATCATCGTATTTTATGTGCGAGGGCAGAAGTGTATCGCAAAGGGGCTGTTGCTGCAATGAGCCGTCTCGCGAGGAATATGGGACTGGTTTCGAGGGGTGAGCATCGGCTACAGTAGTCCCATTGAACCGGATTATGAGCCATAATGTTTGGATGACGAAACAACGCCGCTTTCCCCTTCCCTTCGACATTGGCTTGCTTGCCGCTGCGCTGCTGCCGCTGGTCGCCATCCTGCCGACCTTCAACGGCGACTGGGTGATCAACACCGCCGATGGGGTGTTCCACGTTCACCGCATCTTCGCCATGACTACCCTTATGCAAAGCGGCGACCTGTACCCGCGTTGGATACCCTACTTTCATCTCGGCTACGGTTATCCCGTGTTCAATTTCTACGCGCCGCTGGCGACATGGCTCGGCGGTGTATTGGGCGTGTTGGGCATCAGCGCACCGCTGGCCTTCACGCTGATCGTCGCGCTCGGTTGGATGATCGGCAGCGCGGGCGTGTATGCACTTGGTCGGCGCTGGTTACCGGCTCCGGCGGCGTTGGTGGGCGCGGCGCTGTGGGCGTATGCCCCTTCGGCTTTTCAAGGCGTGTGGAATATCGGCAGTATCGCCCAGATGACAGCCTCCGCCCTTGTGCCGTGGTTGTTCCTCGCCATCATCCGCCTCGCTGACCAGCCGAGTTTACGCCGTGTGAGTGCGCTGGGGGTCGTGTTCGGGTTGGTGCTGCTGGCGCATCAACCGACAAGTGTCCTCGTTGGCCTGTTCGTCGCGCCGGGTGCGCCGCTGCTGTGCCTGTGGTTCGCGCGTGGGGATAAACGCTGGCTGCTGCGAATGGTGGCGGTCGGCGGTGGTTTGCTGCTGGGGGCGGGTATCGCCATGATCTTCCTGCTGCCGATGGCGCTTGAGCTGCCCTATATTCAAGTCTCCGAAGGCGCAACCAATCTGCGGAATGTATTGAATGCCAGCTTCTTGCAGCCCTATCAACTCTTTCTGCCTACCTTTGCCCCCGACCTCAGCGACCTCAACCGTAACCTGCCGGACAGCATCGGCCTGCTTACAGGTGTACTGGCGGCTGTCGGGCTGTTGGTACTGGTCATCCGGCGGCAGTACCGGTTGGCGCTGGCATGGGGCGCGGCGGCCTTGTTCGTCATCTTCCTGCTGCTGCCCATCTCGCTCGACTTCTGGCTGAACGTTCCCCTGCTCGGTCAACTGCGTTTTCCGGGGCGGGTGCTGCGCTTGGGCGGGGTGTTCTTCGCGCTTTTGGGGGCGAGCAGTTTGCTGTGGCTGCCGCGCCGCTGGCAAACGGCAGCCTCGGCTGTGGCGCTGCTGGTCATCATCGCCTCGTCGCTGCCGACACTCTATCCCAGCCGCGAGTCGCTGGATTTCAGCCAGCTTTCCGCCGCCGACTTTATCCGCTACGAGTTGGATACCTACTCCTTCGGCGGGACGAGCTACGACGAGTTCAAACCCATTTGGGGCGAAGGCACACCCTACGACGCACCGGACATCGACTCGTATGTGACCGACCCGCTGCGGGTAGACTTCATCACGCGGGATGGCGAAGGCGATGCGCTGACCCGCGAGGGCTTGCTGACCTACCGCTACAACGCCCCCCAGCCGCAGGAAGTCCACTTCCGCCAGTTCTATTACCCCGGTTGGGCGGCAGCGATTGACGGCCTTCCGGTCGAGGTTTTCCCCAACCAAGAGTTTGGCTTACTCAGCGTCAACGTTCCCGCCGGTGAGCATGTGATTACCCTTTCACGCCCCGGTACGCCCGTCGAGAATATCGCTCCGCTGCTCACAGTGGTAAGCCTCGGCATCGCGCTTCTATTCGCCTTCCGCCAACAGGCTCTCGTAGGGGAGGGGCTGAGACCCTCCCGTTTTCCACCTTTACCAACCCGTTTCGCGTTGGCGGTAATGCTTGGCGTTGTTGCCTTCGCGCTGGTGAACCGCCTGTATATTCAGCCTCAGACCGATTGGTTCCGCCTCCGGTCGCCGTTGGATACACCTGCCGCCATGCGAACGCCTATACATGCCATGTTCGGCGATGCTTACGAGCTGCTCGGCTACACATTCGACCAAACAGGGGTGAACGCGGGTGAAACCCTCAATGTGACGTTGTTCTGGCGGGCGCTGCGTCCGTTGAAGATCCCGTATCCGCCAACCGTACAGGTGGTGAATACGGCGGTCAGCGAGGCGTGGGGGACGACCGGCGGCTTCTTCATCGGCGCGGCGGATATTCGCCACCAACCGGATTACTTTGTATCCGAGACCTATAAAATCCCGATTTACCCGGATGCCCCGACCGATGTGGGTTTCATCAGCGTCCAACTGCGCGACTCGGTGACGAATGAACCCCTGCGCCTGCCGGATGGCTCCGACCGTCTGCTGCTGCCGACACAAGTACAGGTCACAGGCAGCGGTTAATTAACCTTCTTCGGTCGTCGGGGTGAAGTCCGGCAGGCCCTTATAGCGCACGGACAGCGGGGCGAAGTGCGCGATGCTCGCCACAACGTACTTGGCGACTGGCAGCGTCAGGTTCGGTAAGATAAGCTCGTCGCTGCCCGAATACAGGCCGACATGGTAGCGTTCTTCGCGCGTCACCAGATGCCGCACGAACCACCCCGCAGGGCCGGAGATATGCGGCGCGACGACCACTTCGATTTCCTCAATCGCCGACCAATCCACTGGCTGCCCGTGTACCAATAAACTGCCGCCGTAAATGTTGAAGTGTTCCTCAAGGTATTGGGTGTCGGCGGGTGAAAGGACATCGGGGTTCGGTCGGGCGGCGTTGCGTTGTAGATACAGGGTCATGCTTATTCCATCTATCTCATCAATCATCGGGGGTTGTAAAGGCGCATATGGCTGTACGCCTATTGGTCGATTTATTACGGCGTTTCCGTTGGTCGGGCAATCACGTTTAGCACCAGTGTCGCCGGTGCGCTGGCTTGACCGTCCGGTCGATAGGCAATCGCCGTCAGCGAATGCAGCCCAACGCCGGTTGCGATCCAGTGTATATTGGCGCTGAAGGCGGGTACGGCGGGCGCGACTTCTGGCTTGCCTTCACCCTGCGACACGTCATCCACCAGCAGTTCAACCCGTGCGATACCAGCACCCAAATCCTCTGCCAACAGTTGAACCGCGAGGTCGGTGCCTTCGATCACGCTGCTGTTATTGTCAGGGAACATAAAGCGCACTTGAGGAATATCGGGTGTTGGAAAGGGGGTATTGGTGGTATTACCCTGCCGCAGGTTGCAGCCACCGAGCAGGACAGCGATCAACAGCGCGGCGACAAGGGTGAAGCGGGGCGAAACGTTCAGCATTCGACACATGCCGCCAGCGTTCCAGCTTCTTCCATGCCCAGCCATTGGTTAAAGGTGAACAGCCATTCGCGGCTGGTTTCGTCGTCCTTAACCCGTACCGTTTCGACGTACCAGCCCGAATCGGCGCTGGCATCTTGACCGATGCAGCAGCGTGTCAGGTCGCCAATATCCGGCACTTGCAGCACGAATTTATCCACACTGCCAGCCTCGAAGGCGAAAATATCCTCCGGTGGCAGGTAGATCGACTCGGTTTGTCCGGTCGTGCCGAACAACTGCACGAACACGTTGGAGTCGGTGCCGCCGAGCGGTTGGTCACCGGTTGTCACCCATAGGTAATAGACATTGGTTTTCATCGCAAGCCAACTTTCACCTATTCCAGTCTACTTTGATGTTATCCGATTTGGGCGGTGATGCAAGCCGGAACCAAAAGGACGAGGCAGCACCTCGTCCTTTGCGTAGGCCAATGAGTGGTTAGGTTGTCGCGGGGACGAGCCGTGATTGTAAGCGGCGGTTGACCGCGACTTCATATAACCCGGCCATCACAATCGAGAGAATCAGCAGGATGACCGGCACAATCTCAAAGCTGGTAAGTTTCGCCAGTGTACCCGTAACACCGGGCAGAATGCCGATGCCTAAACCGGCGGCTGCCACCATGAAGCCAATGGCGTTTGCACCGTGCAGCGGCCCAAGCTGCTCCTGTAGATAGACAACGACCACTGCCCAGATTGGCGCGAGGAAAAAGCCATACACGGCAATGACCACTGTACCCATCAGAATTTTCGCCCCGAATATCTCGAACAGGACCGTATTGCCCATTGGGTTGATGATGAGTAAGGCGGTGGTCGTAATGAGGGCTGCACCACAGGCGCGAATAAGCGTCGTCGGTTTGAAATACGGTAAAACGATGCCAAAGAACACACGACCGAGGGTGAAACTGGTTTGCAGCGCACCGAGAATGAGACCGGCTGTCACAGGATCAACACCACGTCCTTGGTTAAACAGGGGGAATGTCCACGACGTACCAACACCTTCCAGAGCGGCGTAGGAGATAAAAATGACAAGGCCAATCCAAACCAGCGGCAGCCGCAGGGTAGCGCGGGGCGATACACCTGCATGGGTACCAGCTTCATGTGTACCACGTCCAACATTGACCCAGCGTGAGCGCGTCGCCAGAAATAACAGCACGACAGCAAAGTATGCACCGGCAGCGATGACATAGCCGGTTTGCCATGTACCACCAGTACGGCTTAGTACCGCTTGAATCGTGGCGATACCGACCACCGTACCGAGGCCGAAACTGGCGTGCAGCCAGTTCATCAGCCGGGCGTTGAAGACCGCTGCAAAATAAATATTCATCCCCGAATCCAACACGCCGGAGCCGAAGCCTGCAAACAAACCGCAAAACACAATCAGCCACCACGACGGCATGAAGGCATACGACAGATAGGCGAGTGCGCTGAGTAATGCGCCGCCTAAAAACAGCGTTGATGAGTTGAACCGTCCGAACAGTCGTCCACCGATGACACTGGCAAACGAATAACCAATAGTCGAGGCGAGAAACAGCGCGGCGACTGCATCGACATCAAGGTTAAAGGTGCGCTGAATCGACGACCATTCTTCGGATGTCCACGCGATGCCGAGCATGGCACCGGGGATGCCCAGCACGACGAAACTGGCATAAGCAATGAGAACAGCTACGTAATCGGTTTTTGCGGACGAGGCGGTTGCAGTCACAAAAATCTCCATTCGTTCAATATTTTTTAATGCGGCTATTATCAATGGCTTTGTTCGTTTTCTCAATATCCGCAGCCAAAGTGGAAATGGGGCAGCGTCTGAAATGATTTCTGTACAACTGCGGTAGCCATTTAGTCCTACACTAAGGATGCGTCATATCATCTTTGGAGCGTTTGACCGATGGCACCGACCAAAAATATCGTGCTGGCGGGTTTAGGACCACATGCGCGGCGTATTTACTATCCGCTGCTCGAAAAATACGCGGCGCAGTACAACATCCGTCTGCTGATGGTCATCGACCGGCAGGAGCAAGCCGCGTCGATCAACAGCTATCTGGCAGGGCGGGGTTTGCAACCGGAACGGATGCTATTCCTTGACGATAACCAGAACGTGGACGAAGAACCCGGTGAAAAGCTGCTGGGTGCGCTGCGTGACCTCAGCAAGCAGGAGCATATCAGCGGCATCATCATTGCCACAGAGCCGAGGGCGCATAAGTTTTATGCCCTGTGGGCGGTGTTGAACAACATTCATGTGCTGGTCGATAAGCCGATAACTGCACCACCGGGGTCGTCGATTGATATTCATGCGGCGCGGCAGGTGTACGCTGATTACGTCGACCTTGAACGCTGCTTGAGCATGTCGAAGTCCAACTTCATCGTACAGGCGCAGCGGCGGAGCCATGCCGGATACCGGCTGATTAAGAACTATCTGGAAGATTTTGTCCGCCAGTATCCGGTGCCGGTGTCGTACATGGATATTTACCACGGCGACGGCATGTGGGTGATGCCGGAGGAAATCTACGGGCGGGAAAATCATCCTTATAAATACGGCTACGGCAAGCTGATGCATTCCGGTTACCACTTCATCGACCTGTTTGCGTGGCTGGCGGAAACCAATATGCGGCTCGAAAACAAACGGCCTGACCATGCCGAAATTGTGGCACGGCGTTTTGGCCCGTATGACTTCTTGCATCAGATGACACAGGAAGATTATTCCAACCTGTTTGATGCCAACCTACCGAGAGCGTGGTTTACACCGGAACGAATGAAAGGGTTGAAGCACTTCGGCGAGCAGGATGTGTTCGTGCTGTGCCAGCTAAAGCGGGACGATGTGGTGGTAACCACAGGGTCGATCAACCTGCAACAGAATTCGTTTTCGCGGCGGTCGTGGATGAAGCAGGCCAGCGATGTTTACAAGGGCAACGGGCGGGTGCGGCATGAACGGCTGAACTTGCAGGTCGGCAATCTGCTCAACATTCAGGTGCATTCTTACCAGAGCTACGAGGTTGGCAAGCGGGATGTGGAAACCGAAGGCGCGGGGCATGAAGACCATTTCGAGGTCGATATATACCGCAACAGCGGCGTGATCGGCGGTAAACCGTTCGAGACGTTCGACATTGGTCAGCAGGTGCGGCAGGAACACAGCAGCGATCAGCACTTCTTGGGGCATAACGAACGGGCGAGGGAAATCCACTTCTTGGACTTCATGAACAACCAAACCGGAGCATCACATTTTCATACCCATCGGGTGACGGTGCAGCTGCTATCCGGCATGTGCGAGGCGTTGGCACATGGGCAGGCCGGGGCAGCCAAAGCGGTTGAGGTGGCGATTGGGCAGCAGTCCGTTCGGGCGTAAAAAGCTGCCTGTAAAACAGGCCATAACAGGCAGTCGTACCCTTCCTGACCCCGATTTGTGAAGGCTCGGTTTGGGTTTGCAAACCGGATTCAAACAGAACCGGCTGTCCACCAAATAATTTTTATAGCACACAGGTGTCGATTCGGTTTGCTTGGCTGTCCGTTTAAGTGCTGGCAGCGCCAACGTGATGACAGCAACGCGCTCCCAAACAGGTGTGTTACACTCCAGCGATCAAACTATTTGAGTGGGGAAAAATGCACCGATGAGCCTTTCTATTATCCGCGCCACCCTCGATCACCTTGACCTTGCTGCCCCGCTGTTTGACGGCTACCGCCAGTTTTACGAGAAACCATCCGACCTCGCGGGCGCACGGCAGTTCATTCAAGACCGTCTAACCCATCACCAGTCAGTCATTTTCCTAGCGTTGTTAGATGATCAAGCGGTCGGCTTCACCCAGCTATACCCGTCGTTCTCGTCGGTGTCGATGAAGCGGCTGTGGGTGCTGAACGACCTGTTCGTCGCACCGGCGGGTCGGCGGCAGGGCGTGGGCGAGGGGCTGCTGGAAAGGGCGCGCCAATTCGCGGCGGATGACGGCGCGAAGGGGCTGATGCTGGAAACCGCCATCACCAACACGACCGCCCAAAAACTCTACGAGCGGCTGGGCTGGGTGCGGGACACCGAATACTGCGTTTATAACCTGACGCTGTAAGGTGCGGCGTGGGCATTGCCGGAGCGCCAGCACCCCGTTAAGATAAGGCAATCGAACCTTTTTATATCGAAGGTGAAAAATATGGTTTATGTGGCTTCTGATAAGCGTTATGAATCGATGATCTACCGCCGCTGCGGGCGCACGGGTTTACAGCTACCCGCGATTTCGCTGGGTTTGTGGCACAACTTCGGCGGCGTGGACACGCTGGAAAACGGGCGGGCGATGCTCCGGCGGGCATTTGATCTCGGCATCACCCACTTCGACCTCGCGAATAATTATGGCCCGCCCCCCGGCTCGGCGGAAGAAAATTTTGGCACGATTTTGAAGCAGGACTTTCTGCCGTACCGCGACGAACTGGTGATTTCGACCAAAGCCGGTTACCTGATGTGGCCGGGGCCGTACGGCGAATGGGGTTCGCGGAAGTATCTGCTCGCCAGCCTCGACCAGAGCCTGAAGCGCATGGGGCTGGAATACGTCGATATTTTCTACAGCCACCGCTTCGACCCGAACACGCCGCTCGAAGAAACGATGGGTGCGCTGGCACATGCCGTCAAACAGGGCAAGGCACTGTACGCGGGTATCTCGTCCTACTCGCCGGAGCAGACACGGCAGGCGGCGCGGCTCCTGCGCGATATGGGTACGCCCTGCCTGATCCACCAACCGGTGTACAGCATCTTTAACCGCTGGGTGGAAGACGGATTGTTGACGACACTGGCGGAAGAAGGCATGGGCATGATCCCCTTCTCGCCGCTGGCACAGGGGATGCTGACGGACAAGTATCTACAGGGCGTGCCGGAAGGCTCCCGCGCCAGCAAGGCGCACGGCTTCTTGAAGGCGAACCAGATTACACCGGAACGGCTGGAGCAAATTCAAAAGCTGAACGACATCGCCCACGGACGGCGGCAAACGCTGGCACAGATGGCGCTGGCGTGGGTGCTGCGCCACCCCGAAACGACCTCGGCGCTGATCGGGGCGAGCAGCGTCGCCCAGATTGACGACTGCGTGGGGGCGTTACAGCGGTTGGACTTCTCGGCGGAGGAACTGGCGGCGATTGACGCAATCGCGCCGCGGTAGGTAAAAGTAATCAGAAGAGATTAACCGCCAAGTCGCCAAGAACGCCAAGTTTTTGGCTTAATAATTTTGGTGAGCCATTAATGAAGCTGTCTCACATTGATGGCTGATAGATAGTTCATGTAGGGGCTTGCCGGCGGCAAGCCCCTTATTTTTGTGCTGCGAGGAAATCCAACACGAGCGTGTTGAACTCCTGCGGCTTCTCCATGTTCGGGACATGCGCCGTGCCGTCGATCATCACGAACCGAGCGCCGTTGATTTTCTCCGCTGTCACTTTCGCCCCGCGTACAACCTCGGCATTATCCAACGCACCGGCGATCACCAGTGTCGGCACTTTGATTTCGCCTAAGCGCCCGATGGCTGGCGGGGTGAGCGCGTCGACCGGCGGCTGCATATCGGCCTTCATAAACGTGCCATTTTCGACAGCGATCTTGTTCATGCCCAGCGCCCGTTCGCGCACCATGCGGTCGATTTGCTCCGGCTTGCGGAAGCCACCATCGACCCACAAATGCACCTGAAGTTCGTTGACGGTTTTGAGGTCGCCCTTCTGCACAGCTTCCATCATCTGCGCGAATTCGGGCGGCGGCTCGCCCTGCATCTCGAAGCCGCTGGGGTCAGCCGATACGGCGGTCAAGGATGTTACCCGTTCAGGATGTTCCAGCGTGTAATCAATGACGGTCGTGCCGCTCATCGAGCAGCCGAGTAAGTGCGCTTTCTCGACCTTCAAATGGTCAAGCACCGCTGTGATTTCCTCCCGCCGCGAAACCGCGCGGTCAATCGCCGACGATTTGCCGAAGCCGCGCATGTCAAAGCGGACGACATGATAACGTTCGGCGAACGCGCCCCACTGACCGTCCCACATGCCGCTGTCCACGAAACCCGCGTGACCGAGCAGCAGCGTTTCGCCCTCACCCGCTTCTTCGTAGTAAATCTTGTCACCGTCGAGTTCGATGTAACCGCTTTTTGATTGTGCCATTGACTGCTCCTTTTCCCATCTTCCAACGCTCAATTCATGATACACTGCATCCGGTGACACCCTATATCACCCAAGAAGAAAGCATCCTGATTATGCGTGCAGATCGCCTGTTATCGCTGGTTATGCTTCTGCAAACGCGCGGCAAAATGACGACCGCACCATCCGCATGATCTATGAGAATGATGATGGGCAGGTGAACGAATGGATGGTACAGCCTTATAGTTTGGTGTAGTTTGGTGGCGAAGTCCGGTTTGCGGCATGTTAATTGGTAGGTATTTAGGGGCGGACAGCCTGTCTGCTGCCCCTACAAAACCTTTCAACAGGTGGAGTTGATTTATGTGACTAATCACTATCGACTAATAGCTACTCACTGCCTTACAATGCGAATACTCAACATTCCGCATAAAGAGAGTAATCCATATGCCTCCCAAAACCATCATCGTCCTACAGGGCGACCAAACCGGACAGGAACTGCTCGACGAAGCGCTGCGCGTGATTGACCCCAGCGTGACCGGCTGCGATGTCAAGTTCGAAACCTATGACCTCTCGCTCGAAAACCGCCGCGCCACCCAGAACAAGGTCGTCCACGAGGCGGCAGCCCGCATCAAGGAAACGGGACTCGGCATCAAGGCCGCGACCATCACCCCGCCGGAAAAGGGTGACGTGGGCAGCCCGAACGCCCTGCTGCGCGAACTGGTTGACGGTCAGGTCATCCTGCGTACGGGCCGCCGCATCCCCTCGGTACGCCCGATTGCCGGTGTCCACGCGCCGATTGCGGTCGTGCGTATGGCGGTCGATGGTGAGTACAGCGAGAAGGCATGGCGCGAAGGCGAAGGTCTCGATGAAGTCGCCTACAGCACCCGCCGCCTGTCCCGCCGTACCTGCCGCGCGGTGGCGGAGTTCACCTTCCGCTACGCCCAGCGCAGCAACGCCAAGGTGTTCGGTGGGCCGAAGTACACCGTCAGCCCGGTTTACGAAGGCATGTTCAAGGAAGAACTGGATGCCGCCCACGAACGCCATCCTGAAGTGGAATATGACCCGCAGTTGATTGACGCGACCTACGCCCTGCTGCTCGGCACGGAAGGCGAGTCGCTGGTGATTCCGGCGCTGAACCGCGACGGCGACAACCTGAGCGACCTCGTGATGAAGATGTTCGGCACGATTGCCGGTGCGGAGTCGGTCATTTTCAGCTTTGACGAGAACTTTGAGGTCAAGGTGGCGCTGACCGAAGCCCCCCACGGAACCGCGCCCAGCCTTCAGGGCAAGAATATCGCCAACCCGATGGCGATGATTCTGGCGGGTGCTGCCGTGCTGCGCTACGTCAAAACCGAGAAGGCCAACCGTGCCAGCCGCGCCATTTATGAGGCGGTGTTGGAGGCGGTGCAGAGCGGCGTGAAGACCAACGACCTCGCCGGTTCCGCCAGCACCACCGAGTTCACCGATGAGGTCATCAGCCGCGTAAAGTCCAAGCTGGAAATCTGGGACTCGTTGGGGAATTAGCAAGCAGTTGTCAGTTGACAGTCAGAATAAAGACGGGTGCAGAAGCACTCGTTTTGTTTTGGCGTGTCAGAGAACATGCTTTAGCGGCGCGTCATCCCATATTTGGGCTTCGATGTAACGTTCGGGGCCACTATGTCCATCCGCGTTCCACACCTGCGGTAAACCGTATTGCCTGATGAGTGCTTCCAGTTCGTCCATGACATACACCTGTCCGCGATAGGGCTTGCCATCTTGAACGCGCATGGCAGGGAAAATGTCGCCATAGGTGAAGCTGACGATTTGCGGGGCGAAGTGCGCCAGCGGGATTTGGAGTTCGCGCCCATCGACATACCACTGTTGTATCCACGGGCAAGCCCCCAGCACCATCGAGTGCGGATGCAAGCGTTTCGGCGCACCCCCCTTGGCGATAAACAACCCGCGTACCCGCGCTTCGACGGCTTCACGCACAGCGAGGTAATCGGCTTTCCGCTGGCTGGCGAACCCGCGCCCCGACTGGCGAATAGCTGCCAATACCCGTTCAGCTTCATCCCGCGGCAGGTCGGACACGTTGCGGAACGGGCCGTTGGCGGCTTCGTAGTAATGGCACAAGACGGTGGGGACGGTAGTCATTTGGGTGATTGGTCTACACCTCGCCGCGCACCATGTCGAACAGGCGGCTGAGGACGCGCTCACCGTCCGCGCGGAGGCCGTTATGCTCGTACTCGTTGGTCACCCACAGCTTGATACCCTTGATGTGGGTGGCGGTTTCTTCGGCGAACTGGCGCTCGACGTACATATCGTTGTAGTAGACGGTCGCGGCGACCGGAACGGTATTCGCCTCCAGCACATCCATGTTATACAACGGTTCCCACGCATCGTAGGTCGCTAGGAGGTTAGCCGCCTCTTTCAAGGGTTGCAGATGGCAGTAGTCATCAAACATCCACGGGTAGATCATCTCGCCCGTAAAGTAAACTGGCTGGTCAGATGTGATCTCAAACTCTGGATACTCAGCACGGACGCGCTCGGCTGCCCACGCGGTCGCCGCGCCCTGCCCGTAGATCGACTCGTGCAGGATGGCGAATATCGGGTGCGCGGGAAAATCGGTCTGCTTTTCCACACCCAGCAGGAAGTTGTAGCCCAACTCGCGCCCGTTCGCGCCTTCGACAAACGCCTGCTCGATCAGGTAGTGAACTTCCTCGTAGCCACCCGTCCCGCCGAAGGCCAGCCCCAACTGTTGGAAGCGCCGCGTGGTCAGGCGGTCGCCCTGCGGCAGGGTGACGGTTTCGCGCTCCAACACGTCAACAATCGCCCGCACACGCTCGATATCATCGGGATAGCGCTCATAGTAGGCGTTGTTCTTGTCGATCACCCGTTTATAGGTGGCACGGTAGACTTCTTCGGCAGTACGCAGCGCGGGCGGAACGCCACCGGTGATGAACGCCTCGCGCACATGCTCCGGCGCGAGCGAGAGGTAGGTGGTGATGCAGAAGCCCCCGTAGCTTTGACCGAGCAAGCTCCAACTGGCATCCGCGCCCAGCAGCGCCTTACGGATAAACTCGGCATCGCGCACGATGTTATCCGCGCGGAAGTGCTTGAGGTAATCAGCCTGTTCCTGCGGGGTTTTGAAGCGTGCCATCGTCTGGTGGTTCACGGGGGTACTTAAGCCCGTTCCGCGCTGGTCGAGCAGCAGGAAGCGGTAGTCCTTCACCGCTCGACCGATCCAGCCACCACGTTCCAGCGGGCGCGGCGAGGCTGACCCCGGCCCACCCTGAAAATAGATCAACACTGGCAGGTTATCATCCACCTTCTCGGTCGCGACAGCTTCCCGCGCGAAAACGGTGATTTGTTCACCGTCCGGCTGCGAGTAGTCGAGTGGGACGCGAAAGGTGTGGTCGGTCAGCACGAGACCGGGGATACGGTGGGTGATGGTCATAACTCAGCATCCTTAAAAGTGAAGGCATTATGGTGCTGAGTATAACCTGATTTGCGGGGATCAGTGGTGCAGGGGCGCACGATGGTACATACGCATTAAGTTAAGCCATCTTGGCTCGGAATCTTCGGGTAAATCGTTGATTGTTTGCGCCGCATGAGGCTAAAGCCATCCTGCTACCAGCCGGAC
>JAIUNI010000029.1 GCA_020161935.1 Chloroflexota bacterium | reverse complement strand
TCTGGTTACCACCCGACGATATCATGGCGTTAATCGCCGAACCACCATTACTCACGATCTGGTTTGCCGCACTCGTCACTCGTGTCGCTAAGGCCGTACCACCGGACAACAGGATCTGATTTGCCCCTTCTGTTAGCGCTTTGGATATCGTGTTACCGCCTGAAATCAGAGTTTGGCTACCGCCACTGCCAATGGTAGTATTGGACTCTAGGGACCCCCCGAAAAGCGTTTGATTACCTCCCGATGCAATGATTGCATTGTTTGACCTACCAGCACTACTGACAATCTGATTGCCCGAGCGTTGGATTAACGTGTCGGAAGCTATGCCACCGCTGAGAACGAGTTGCTTACCGGTGTCCCACAACGCCGCGCCTCTTGCGACGCCGCCCGAGCCAACACTTTGCACCCCACCACTACCAACCGTTGACGACTGAGCCAGCCCACCACTGTAAATCGTCTGATTGCCACCTGACGATATCGTCGAACTTACGGCGGAGCCACCGCCACTAACCATCTGGCTGCCACCTCTCAACGTGGCAACCTGAGCCAAACCGCCCGTCTTGATCGTTTGACTGCCGCCTGCTGAAATCACAGCACTAAAGGCAGTGCCGCCATTAATTACCTCTTGCCGACCATTGTTTATTAACTGCGTAGCAGATGCCTGACCACCAGAAGAGACGGTCTGCAAACCGCCCGAAAACACGTTAGTATTGATCGTTACAGCGCCCGAAGACACCATCTGCCAGCCGCCAGCGGAGACTTGCGTATTGCTTGCCAGTCCTCCAGCCATGAATTCCCAGGCATGCAGCGTCGTATTGAATTCAATAGCACCCTTTTCAACACCCAACCAACCACCACCTGAAACTACCGCATTACTGAGCACACCGCCAGATTTAACACCGATCCCTGCCCCA
Source organism: Chloroflexota bacterium (assembly GCA_020161935.1). GTDB lineage: Bacteria > Chloroflexota > Anaerolineae > Aggregatilineales > Phototrophicaceae > CFX2. The sequence continues at coordinate 13,058 of JAIUNI010000029.1, read as the reverse complement.
CCCTGCGCAACCCCGACAACACCTGTGCCGATGGCACGACGGGCGCGACCTTTCTTCGCGACCGCGACGGTGACGGCTTCGGCAACGCGAACGAGCAGGTGATTCGATGCGCGCGGCCCGACGGCTTCGCGGCGAAGGGCTCGAAGCCCGACTGTGACGACTCCCGCGATGACGTGAAGCCGACGACGGCCGAGAGCTGCAACGGCGTCGACGACAACTGCGACGGCGTCATCGACGAAGGGTTGCCCAACCGCGAGCTCTTCGTGCGCGACGAAGATGGAGACGGTTACCCCGAGCTCGATGGTGGCGTGCTGGCCTGCCTCGCGCCACCCGGCACCGTGCGCGCTGCGGGCGCCATCGACGACTGCGAGCCGTTTCAAGCCTCGCAGCACCCCGACGCAGGCGAGCGCTGCAACGGCCTCGACGACGACTGCGACCCCGCCCGCTCCATCATCGCCGCCAGCTACGCCGACACCCAGCTGCTGACCGAGCCCGTGCGCTTCCCATGCGTCGTGCCGAACGCGAAGGGCATCTGCGTCGACGGCGTGCTCACCTGCTCCATGGGCGTGCAGCCGGTCTGCACGTCTCTGCGCGCGCCGACCACCGAGACGTGCGACGGCATCGACACCGACTGTGACGGCGTGCTCGACAACCAGCCCGGCTGCGGTGGCCCGACGTCGCTCATCAACCAGCCGAACCTGCGCTACGGCGGCGGCCTCGTGCCCGGAGGGACCGGCTTGTTCGACCAGTGCCAGAAGGGGCGCATCAGCGCCGCGGGCACCAACGTCGGCGGCCGTCTCACTGGCACCCGAAACACCGACGTGAACCTCATCTGGTGGGCCGAGGCGACGAGCGATGCCGGGTGGGACCTGTCGGCCGAGAACCTGCGCCTCGTGCTCTCGTGGGCCGCGTCGGGAACGAACCCGAGCTCGGTGCGTGGGCTGTGGGGCCTCGCCGGCACCGGCACGTTGCCCGACGGAGGGCAGCTCGATGGCGTGCACCCGGTCGTCTACCTCTGCGGCGACGGGCCGAACGACCTCGTGCGCTACCGCTGGGAGCAGGCCTCGACGTCTTTCAAGATGAACGAGACCGAGTTCTCAGGGCAGCTGCACCTCGACCCCACGCAACCCGACGGCGGCTTCGTGCTCGGCCTCGGCAGCGGCTTCGACCAAGACGGTATGAGCAGCATCGGCAGCAGCCTGCAGGTCGGCAGGCAGGTCGGAACGATCTTTACCGCTGCCGTAATAGGCTTTCATGGTTAAGAGGTTAATCACCCCTTGGAAATCGGTTTGAGAGCCGATAGGGATCATGACGGGGATAAATTTATAATCGGGGAAACTTTGCTTGAGGTTATCCAACGTGCGCTGGAAATCCGCATTTTCGCGGTCGAGTTTATTGATGGTGACGATAATCGGCTGCTGATAGGCTTCGGCGTATTCCCACGCGAGTTCTGTACCCACTTCGACACCAGCAACCGCATCGACCACGACAATCACCGAATCTGCAACACGGATTGCGTTCTTGATTTCGCCTTGAAAGTCGGTCATACCGGGGGCATCGAGGACATTGATCTTGGTATTTTCGAACTCGATGGGGATTAGCGAAGTGGAGAGGGAGACACCACGTTCTTTTTCGTCATCGTCCCAATCGGAAACTGTGTTTTTCTCTTCGACCCTGCCCATGCGGGAAATGGCGCTGGTATTGAAGAGCAGGGCTTCGACGAGTGTGGTTTTACCAGCGCCCTGATGGCCTACGAAAGCAACGTTCCTTAGATTATCAGTGACGTACTCTTTCATAAACAGTCTCCTTCTATTTTTTAAAAAGCGGTCAGCGATCAGCCAACAACCATTAGCAAACAGCAGCACTTATGGCGGGACTGTACCCTGTCTAAACTTTTCGGTCTCCCCTGCGCCTCCTTATCAAATGCTACCGACCTGAATTTGGCACAACATCCGACCTTCAAAAAAGTGTTTACCGTTAGACAGATTTTAAGACGGGGTTAAGAAGTTGTCAAAGCATAGACATCATATAAAAGATAGACTAGAACTCACTAGACGCTGCGGGCAAAGCGAGCGAGGATTATAGAGACAGTGTGCGACGGCTTATCGCTGATTTCTCGTAAGCATGGTATATTGGCTCATCTAATGGCATACGGTGAAGGACGACACGACAATGAAAATACTGGTGGCCTACGCAAGCGCACATGGAACAACCGGAGAGGTCAGTCAATTTATCGCAAAGATGCTGGAGGCTTTTGGCGCAGAAGTCACCTGCGCGGCGGTGGAAACAATTGAGTCGACCGCAGGCTATGACGTGTTTGTTCTCGGAACGGCCATTCATGAGGGGATATGGCTGCAAAGTATGCTGCTGTTCCTCGACAAGTTTGAAGCCGAACTGGTACAAAAACCGGTGTACTTTTTCATCACCTGCATTCGGATTGTTGAAGCCGACGGTTACGACCATGTGATGAAGAATTACATGCACATGCCGACACTGGAAAAGCTGAAGGTGCGGAAGATAAATGCTTTCGGCGGGGCGACCCAATTGAACAACATTAATTGGGACGAACGCTGGGCAATGGGGCTGCGGTACGACGGTACGAACTTGCAAAGCCGCCTGAACGCCGATTACCGCGACTGGTACACGATTGGCGCGTGGACGAACAGTATCGCCAAAGACCTCGACCTGAAACCCGCATTCAGCGAGTAAGGACGTTTCCCATAGGAATGGCAGAGGCGGCCTCGCGGAGCCGCCCCTACACATTCCACACAGGAGACACACTGGGAATAAGCTAATTGAATTGGGAGGGCGGCTGTTGAATGATTAACAGCCGCCCTCTTTTGTTTTTACTGCCACGCCGTCGGGCCGGACTGACCGAAGAACGCGCCGATAGCCGTGAGGTCACGAATATCGACGATACCGTCATGGTTCAAGTCGGCATTGGCGATGGCGGTCGTACCATCAAAGTTGGCAGCAATCAGCGCCGCGTCGGTGAGATCAATCCGGTTATCGAGATTGGTGTCGCCACCAACCAGCGTCGACACCGGTAACTGGATCACTTGACCCTCGGCTAAGGTGAAGGCGGCTTGGCTGGACAAGTAACCGGATAACCCCGCATCCAAGCGGTAGACACCGGGAGGCAGATTGGCAAAGACGAAGTTACCTGCCGCATCAGTTTGGGTTTGCGCGACTTGCCCATTCGGCAGGGTGAGTAAGATGGTCACCCCGGCAAAGTCGGTACGGAGCGAGACATTGACCTGCCCCATCACCTGCGAACTGGTTGTCGCGGGTACGGCAGGCTGCACGGTCGGCTGGACAAGCGCCGGATCGATAGTCGGCTGCGCCGCTGGAATTTCCACGGTTGGCAAAACCTGAACCGGTGGTGGTAATGTTCCTAAAGGTTGGTTCGGCTGCTCAATAACGGGTGTAACCACGAGGCCGTTATCGACTGTCCCATCGGCACGGGTCGGCACCACAACCGACAGGGATTCCTGTACAGGTGCGCCGTCAGCGGTGGGTTGAACAACCACAACTTCGACCGTTGGCACAATCACCTGCGGCGGGACTTCGGTTGGCAGCACCAGTGCTTCAACCGGCGCGACAGGTGGCACGTCGGTCGGGATGACTACTGGCTGGGCAGCTTGATCGACCGGAACCGCAACCCATTCGGTTGGTGTCAGTGTCAACAAGTCTATGGGTTCGGTCGGTGGCGCGGCGGGATCATTATCGGCAGTGATGATGACCATACCCGCTGACAAGAATAAGATGCCGCAGACCGCAACGATCATGTAAGGTGGAAAACGTTTCACGGTGGACTCTCCTCCGGCGTTATTTGTTGCCGACTAAGGTGTAATGAACACGCATCCGTGAATACATGCCGACGCTCAACGTCAGTAAGACAATGCCTAACACGAGAAAAATGATAGCAGCAGTCGATACTGCATTATCCGTACGCGAAATGGTTTCGGCAGGAATAACAGCAGGATTAACGTCGGCTTGGGCTGCGGCGGCATCCAACTGCGGGTTACTGAACATTTCAACAACGGCTTCATCCGATAGCGATGCTGCCGTGGGCGCGACTTCAACCGTTGAAGGCTCGACCGCTGCTACACTGCTCACCGGCGCGACAGGCGCAGAACCGACCACGCCAGAAACCTGAGCCGTCACCTGATTCACCTTTTGGGCGACGAGATGACCGTCCACCTCGGTAAATTCGGGGGCGACGAAACTGGCGTTCATCGAGGTGAGTTCTACGGGTGCATCCTTGAGGGCGCGCAGCACGAACGTGCCTAGCACGCCGTCACCATCGACTGGCTTGGCAGGCTGCATGAGGGTGATGGCATATTCGATGGTTCCGGCGGTCGTATCTACCGCATTGCGGAGCGCGAAGCCGGGTTCATCCGCGAAGAATGCGCCGGGGGTAACGACTTGATTTTCGGTTTGGACGACCTCAAAGGCGGTTACGTCGTAGCCGAGTTTGAAGCTGCCACCATACACCCCGACCGCGCCGACGATATTGGCGGTGACGGTGATGGTATCGCCAGTGACGGCTTCAGTTTTATCCGGTACAAATTGCAATTCTGGCGCGTTGTCTTGGGCGTGAACTGCAACAAGGCCGAGGCTAAAAATCAAAACAAAGATGAGTAAGCGAGAAAGTTTGTGTGTGTGTGTCATGGTCTGTGTGTCCTGTTGTAAACTCTGTTAAACAATCAATATGTGGATAGGCCGCGAACCTATCCACATCTGTCATACCCTCTTTATTTGATGAGGATGGGTCCCTTCAAGCCAAAGTTACCACCCACAATCGCCAAATCACGAATATTGATCATGCCATCGCCGTTCACGTCCGCACCGGTTGGCGCAGGGTTCACGGGAACATCAAAGTTCGCGCCGATCAAACCCGCGTCCGCGACGGAGATGTCACCGCTGTTGTCGGTGTCACCGCCGGGGAGCGTGAGTGAGCCGAGGTCAATCGGGCCAGCAGCGGTCACGTTGACGACTTTACCGATACGCAGGTACAGATTACCGACGGCGGTCACACCGAACGTACCCATCGGCACATTGGTCAGGGTGTACGTACCATCGGCACCGGTGGTCACGGTGGTGATTACCTTACCCTGTGTATCCACCAACTGAACCGTGATACCGGCGTTGTCGGGATAGTTCTGGTAGATCATCTTCCCGCTGATGGTCGCACCGGCTGCCGTGGTCGGGGCAACGGTGTTCATCATCGTGGGAGCCGTGGTCGGAACCGCGGTCGGGGGAACGGCAGTCGGCTGGGTGGTGGGCTGCGCGGTGGCAGCCACCCCACCATTAAAAGTGCCATTCACGATCTTCAAGGCGATTTCCTTACCGTTGGCATCCACCGCCAAGCCGGTGCAGGTGACGCTGCTCTGGTTGAGCGCCTTCACCGTGAAGCCGAGCTTGAAGGCGATACCGTTGCCCGCAAAGGCGGTGTTCGGTTGCAAGCGGCTGGCACCGATAATCCACGTACCGTTTGATTGGAAGCCCTTGTCCACAAAGAAACTGTTGTTGGCGTTGAACACGTCACCATCGGTACGGGTCGTTCCCGTGAGGACGGCGGGGTCAACCGTACAAGTCGTCTGCAAACCATAGACGTTCTGAACATTCGCCAGCGTCAGATCCACCGAGATCGTGCTGTTCAAATTGGCGTTCGACGGATTGACCGAGACGACTAACGCAGGTTCAGTTGGCATAGGCGGCGTGGGTGTAACCGGAGCCGGTGTCACCGGTGTAGGCGGCACAGGTGTCGGGTTCGTTCCACCGGGGGCATAGCGATAGAACCATGTGATCCAGCGCTTGCCGGGGGGCGAAATATCGTAGTCGGTCGGATTGCAGTTCGCGTTACACGAGGTATGGAAGTAACGAGCGTCCTTATTGTTGAAGAAGTTCAGGACGATGTTGTCGTACTGGTAAGGCACGCAGTCCAAACCGGGTGCGCCACAGGTCGGGCTGAGAGCGCCCCAACGGGTGAAGTAACCTTTATAGTCGGTACGACCGTCACGGTTCGCGTCGACCGGAACATCCACGCCATTAATCTGGCCGAGGAACTCGTGAACGTGTTCGACATAGCCCACGAAGATCGAGAATATCGATGCATCAAAGCGGCAGTTCATGTCGGTTTGGGCGCAGAAGAACTGCCAGCGGGTCGGATCAACAGGATCAACATTACCGATGGGGTCGTAAGCGCGTAGTTGGAAGCGGGTCTCGCCACCACCATGCCCCCACCACTCGGCCAACGGTACGGTCGGCGGATAAGCAGGCAGGTTGGTGATATTCGGGTGACAGCGTGCTTCGTCACGCGATTCAGGACGGTCAATGGGGAAATACAAGGTGTCGGCAGACAGCGGGATACGAATATCACGCGAGAGGTTGCCCGCACCATTGTTACAGTTGACATCATTCGCAGGGCGAGTGACGAGAATACCCATGTCCATCCAGCCGCCGTAGCGCATAATCCCGCAGCTAGCAGGATCGCTGGCATTCACGCAGACACGGGCTTCCATGCTGTAGGAATGGTAGCGAACCGGCATATCGCCCGCGCCCATGATGGCGTGAACCTGAATACGGAAGTCGGTCACGCAGTTGCCGCTCGGACACTGTTGGTCACGGCGAACGATCCAGATATAACCTTCATGCTTGAGGTCATTTTCCATCTGATGGTTCGCCATGAAAGCCGTATTTTGTTCGTTTGCGGTTGCAGCCTTGAACGTTTGCCACGGGTACGACAGTTCCATACCGGCACTGCCAAACCATGCACCGGGGACACCAAAAATATCATTCACATAATTGGGGTCATCATTGTGCTGGTGATCGTAATGGCATTTCTTCTCGATATTAACCAGACTGTGCCATTTATTGGGATCATGTTCATCGGGCTGGCACTGACGGTCATAGAGGCCAGCATTGATGTCTGCTTTAACGGTGTTGAAAGCGGGGAGGTTAATCCCGATTTCACTGCCCTGACCACGACCGACACCGAAGCCCCCGCTTGGTGCAGCCGCAGACGTTGAAGCAGAATAGCTGAAAGACAGCGTCAAAAGGATCACCACTGAGAAGATACCCAGCAGTGAAATGGGAATTGGTTTCGTCTTTCCAATATGTTTGAAATTCAACATTAGACATCTCTCCTAACGATAGCCGATAACCACTTGGTTAAGGTGGGGTTGACGTTTCTTACAATAACGGCAGGCGATGTCTAAAACAACCTTTGTACGTAGCCGAAAAGTCCCAAAAAAAGCTCAATTAGGAATGAAGTACTGCTAAAATCTTTACGATGGAATAACCTAATCTAAATTCTTTCTAACCGAAGACCAACTTTTCTAACCGAAATGTAACAACTTGATACAAGGTAGGAAAAATTGACGATAACCTAAAAAAAGGTAAAGCGTTAAGAGGATTTATTGACTCTTGATTCGGGCTTATGCTACTGTTTTTATATCGTTATCAAACAAGGAGAAGTTCAGATGTTGTACATGCCCCGCGAAGAAGGTCAAGGTTTGGTCGAATACGCGCTTATTCTGGTTCTGGTCGCCGTCGTCGTTATCGTTATTCTGGCGCTGCTTGGCCCGGCCATTGGTAACATCTTCTCGAATTTGGTTCGCAACCTGTAATCGCTCCCTTTCATTAACGAACTTTTTAAAAGACCGCGCGTTATGTGCGGTCTTTTGCTTTAAAATACAAATACGTTTTACCACAAAGGCACAAAGAGTAGTTTTAAGTTTCAAGTCGCAAGTTGCAAGTGAATTTAAGTCATCAGTCGCCAGCTATCAGTCGCCAGTCAAATACAAAGGCATTGACCTCAGAGTGCCTATGGGAGAGTATCACACCCGAAGATGATAACCAGAATTGAAGCGCTGAGACGTGGAACAACTTCGCTTCTATATAGCCGCAAATCTGCCCTTCTGATACAATCCCCACCATTCCTTATATAAAAGCATATAGGTTGACTTATGACCCACAAAGACTACTTGTTTCGCGGGGAATTGGCGGAGCTTGATCCTGATGTTGCGGAGTTGATCCGCCACGAGACGGCGCGACAAGCTCAATATTTGATTCTGATCCCTTCTGAAAGCACCGTGCCGGAAGCAGTCCGTGAGGCATTAAGTTCAGCCTTCCACAATATCTACGCTGAAGGGTATCCGCTGGATGAAACGCGGACGATGACGCAGGCGGAAATTCTGGATTACAACCAGCGTTTGCCGGAATACCGACGACAAGCCGACAAGCGTTATTACAAGGGAACCGAATACGCGAACATTGTGGAGTCGCTAGCACGGCGGCGGGCAGCGGAACTTTTCGCTACCCCGCAGTACAAGCCCGAGCAACTGTTTGTGAACGTACAGGCGCTTTCCGGTGCGCCAGCGAACAACGCGGTTTACAGCGCGTTACTGAGCGTGGGTGATACAGTGATGGGCATGGATTTGCTACACGGTGGTCACCTGACGCATGGCAGTCCGGTTAACCGCAGCGGGAAGAATTACAAGATCGTGAGTTATGGGGTTGACCCCGTGACCGAACGGTTGGATTACGACAAGATTATGGAACTGGCGCTGGAACACAAGCCGAAGATGATTATCGGCGGTTACACCAGCTACCCGTTCGCGCCGGATTGGCAAGCGTTCCGTAAGATCGCGGACGCGGTAGGCGCGTACTTGATGGCGGATGTTTCGCACGTTTCCGGTTTGATTATCGCGGGGGATTTCCCGAATCCGGTGGGTATCGCGGATGTAGTCACATTCACCACGCACAAGACGCTGGCGGGGCCGCGCGGCGCGGTTATCATCACCCACAAATCCAACCTGTCGGGCAAGATTGACCGCGCGGTATTCCCCGGCGAACAGGGTGGCCCGCATATGAACAGCATCGCGGCGCTGGCGGTTTCGCTCCGACTGGCGGCAAGTGAGCAGTTTAAGGAACTCCAGCACCAGACGGTACGGAACGCGGCACGGTTAGCGGAAAAGCTGGAGTCTCGCGGGCTGCGGGTGGCTTACGGCGGAACCGATACCCACCTGCTCCTTGTGGATTGCAAGAGTGTTAAGGGTGCAGACGGCACGACCCTCAGCGGCGATATGGCGGCGCGTATCCTTGACCTGTGCGGGATCGTGCTTAACCGGAATACGATACCGGGTGATCCGGCAGCATTGCGTTCGTCGGGTATCCGTATCGGTACGCCGTGGATTACCCAGCGGGGTTTTGGCGACGCGGAAATTGACAAGCTAGGTGATATTATCGCGGACATCCTGCAAGCGTGTGTGCCTTTCAGCTACGGTGGAAAGAAAGGCCCGGAACCGCGCGCGAAGATCGACTTCGATGTGTTCCAACAGGCAAAGATTGCCGTGCGTGAACTCGCGCACAGCGTCGGCATTGATACCGAGGCGGCGGTTGATAGTTACCCGCACTTCAGCTATCTCGATTCAGAAAAAGAGGCGGCTGGATGGACAACGTTCGTCGTTCGTGGTGAACAGGCGCGTTCGTTCCTCAATACGGTTTTGACGAGTGATGTGCTGGCACTCAAAACAGGCGAACAACAGGCGGCGTGGCTGTTGGAGGCCAACGGCAGCGTGATGAGCCGTGCCGTTCTGGAAGCTGGGGAGAACGAGTACACGCTGTACGTGGAGAAAAACGCGGGGCGGGTGGCGGCGTGGCTGCGCGGCCTTTCGGATGGATTTGTCCTTTTCGACCCGACCGACCCCTACGCGAAAGTACCGGGGCCGGTGGATGTGGTGGCAGTAGGTGAAACCGAAGCCGGTCGCATCCGCGTGAACACGAAGGCTGACTGGCAGCATGACCTGACCGGATACAGCGCGAAGTCTTACTTCGTGGGGGTGAACGGCGACCAATACGCGGGGACGGACGATGACTTCCTGACCATGTTCCAATGGGAAGAACCGACCGGAGGCGAACTGCTTAAGACAACACTCCACAGCTTGCACAAGGAACTGGGCGCGAAGATGGTGGAGTTCGCGGGTTACGATATGCCGGTATGGTATTCGTCGGTTACTGAGGAACACCAAGCAGTGCGTACCGGCGCGGGTTTGTTCGACGTGACCCACATGGGTGTGCTGGGGGTGAAGGGTAAAGGCGCAGCAGCCTTCCTCGACGTGATGACGACCAACGAGGTCGAGAAGCTGGTGATTGGTGAATCACACTACACCTATTTGCTCGATCAAAAGGGTATCCCACTGGATGACCTGATGATTTACCGCCTCGGTCAAGAGGATTTCCTCGTGGTGGTGAACGCCTCTAATAACGACAAGAACCTCGCTTACCTGCTGGATGCACAAGCCGGAAAGATCCGGTTTGGGGACGGGACACAGGGGCAGCGACTGCCGACCGGCGCGAACCACTGCACGATTGTGGATTACCGCAAGGGCGCGGGTGAAAATGGCCGCGTCGATGTGGCGCTCCAAGGGCCGAAAAGCACCGATGTCCTGCTGGCGCTCGGCGGGAGCGACGCAGATAAGGCGAAGGTCAAGAAGCTGACATGGGCGGGAGTCACACAGGTTAAGTTGGGCGAATACAACCTGATTGTTTCACGGACAGGTTACACCGGCGAACGGACTGCCTATGAATTGTTTGTTCACCCTGATCTCGCGCCTCAATTGTTCAAGGACTTAATCGAGAACGGCGCGATCCCGTGCGGGTTGGCGGCGCGTGACAGCCTGCGTACCGAGGCGGGACTCCCGCTTTACGGGCATGAGTTGGCTGGCCCACTGAATATGAATCCAGCGGATGCGGGCTTCGGTAATTACGTGAAGCTGTGGAAGCCGTACTTCGTCGGCAAGCGGGCGTTTATCGCGCACGAGATCGAACGTGAGGCGGAAGTGACGCGCTTCCGGCTGGATAACAAGGGGGCACGGCCAGCGCACCAAGGCGACCCGGTAGTCGATAAAAAGGGCAAGGTCATCGGCGTAGTGACGAGTTGCAGTATTGACCGTGACGGGTATCAATCCGGTCAGGTTTACCTGCACGACGACTACAACGTGGAAGGCACGGCGATTGGCGTGTTCGCAGGGTCGGCACGGGCGAAGAATGGTAAAGCGCCCTCCGAGCTGGGGATGGGTGACAAGTTCCCGACACCGGAACCGGCGACCGTGTTAAGCCGCTTCCCGAAGGCGAAGAAGGCGACCTAGCCAAATCCTTCATCCCCACAAGCAAGGGCGTAAATACTTGGGAGGGTCTGTGACCCTCCCCTACAATTCTCCCCCAATAGCCCAACAAATCTCTAACAAGAAACGGACGCTTGTCCGGTTATTTCTCATTACTTCCTAAGCGATAGTGATTATAGTCGGCGCTGATTCGTTAAGAAGCGATTGAGAAATGGAACAAGCATGAGCAAGCCAGCGACGAAAGTTACTAAGACTCCCCCACCCCGTTACAACCCTTACCGAGAATATCTCTCGCCGGGGTATTTGATGATCGCAGCGGGCGTTCTCATCGCGGCGTTTGTGCTGGTGGTGATCGTCCGTAATACGATTGCCGAGCAAAATCCACCGGGGGACTTGAGCATACCGGATACAAGTACACGCTACCCCAGCCAAGGACAAGACCATATTGCAGTTGGGCAAGCGCATCCGGCCTACAACTCCAACCCGCCGACATCCGGCTGGCATTACATTAACCCTGCGGCGTGGGGGGTGTATACCGAGACGTTACCGGACGAACAGCTCATCCACAATTTGGAACACGGCGGGATTTGGATGTCTTACCAAGACCCAACCGACCAGACGATCATCAACGATTTGCTGGACATCGCCAGCCGGTTTCCTTCGCACATCATTGTTGAACCGAGGCCAGCGAACGATAGTCCAGTGGCGGTGGCGGCGTGGGGACAACTCCTCAAAATGGATACGGTGGATAAGGAGACGATTTACGCCTTTATCCGCCGTTACCGGAAGAACGGGCCGGAGAATGTGGGGTAGAAAGTCGGTAGTCTTTAGTCGATAGTCCATAGTCAAAGGCAGAATGGCGGTTAGCAGTTGGCTTTTAGCTTCAATGCCAGATGTGTAAGGCTAGCCGTTCGAATGGTTCTTGTGGCGGCGGAACGCTATAAATGTTGATGCTGAGTGCCAAATTCTGAGAGTAGTTGCAAGTGGCACGCTTCAAGTTGTGTTCGCTAGGGGTGGGCCGTGAAGAACCATGCCGCTCGCGTAATTCGGTGCATATTTGTTATCCAGAAATTTCGCACCTTCGTATATGACCACGCATTTACCCTGCTTGTAGCAAAATGCGGACAGGTGCGTAAAATAGACCAGTGTATGAAAATGCTTATTAAGCATGACATTCCTCGCTTTTCGGGCAACACGATACCAGTTCTCGCCAGCATCAAGGTCGAAGGGAAAGACTATTATGCCTATTACGAATTATGCGTTCCAAGAACGGGTCTTTTCGGCGAAGGAAACGGGTGACATTTCAGCGAAAGATGCTGAGGAATGGGCGGCTCAACTGGCGCAACACGCGCAAGAAAGCCCAACCAAGATTGTGGCGCTGGTGGATGCGCTGGAAGTCAAGCGGGTAGCGGCGAAGGCGGTGGATATTTTCTCAAAAGCCTCGTTTACGCCGAACCTGATTGCGGTGGTGGTGGCAACAAACAATGTCGTCAGTCCGACAGCCACGAACATCGGGTTACTTGGGCGGCGGAACCAAACGTTGGTCGTGCGAACGCTGCAAGAAGCGCACGAGTACTGCGCGAAGCTGCTGGTGACCGAGCAGACAGCGAAGCGCAGTACCTCAACAAATAAGAGCGTGGGCAGTACCGAGTAGGTAGTGGCAGGTGATGATGCGGCGTTTTGCCAGCGGATAAACCCGCTGGCAAGCGGAATAAACCCCCGTAAACGGGGATATTGAGGCGGACAGCCTGTCTGCTGTCCCTACACTCATGATGGTGTAGGTTGGTGGGCGCACAGCCGTGCATAGGCATTAAGCTAAGGGCGGAGAAAAACAAAAGACAAGGTATTCTCATTGAAATCACGCAAGGAGAATACCATGTCCACAAGCCAGTTTACCGCAAAAGCGGAGCAGATGAAGCAGTTTTT
>JAIUNI010000015.1 GCA_020161935.1 Chloroflexota bacterium | reverse complement strand
CCTCATGCTGGCTCATCTTTGTCGGACTTTACGCGCTGGTTGCAGAATGGGGCGCTCGGCCAACTCGCCCCATACTTATGAACGCTTGCTTGCTTTTGAATCCTTTTCCTTAAGTTGACAGCTATGGGACGCGCTGTCTCGCGTCCCTACGCCCTCGTCACCACGATTTTGTAGGGGCACATGGCTGTGCGCCCTTCGATCACCAACACGCACTCGCTCCCACGCCTTTGTAGGGACAGCAGACAGGCTGTCCACTACTTCCACCCGATAAACCACCTGTCGCGTCTTACCCCTTAACTTGAAACTTGCCACTTGTAGCTTAAAACTACTCTCGGCACTCAAAACTCATTACTATAAAAAAGGTTTATTTTCGGTTAACCCGACAAACCCTTTCCTAACCATCCACCAACCACCTTAACAATCCTGCTCCCCTGCAAAGTTAGCGCCAACACCGCATAAAAGTGACCAAATGTTCTGACAAATGTTCGCCCTTAACCCGTCCATTTCGATTATGCTATTGAAAGGGCTGGTTGTAGGGCCGGAACTGGCGCTGACAAACCCTCTTACCTACCCCGCGCACCTTAACAACCGCATCAGCAACGACAGCGGCGGCACACCTTCTAATGCTTCGCCGCCGATCTTTCGCCTTTGACTGTCACCTGTTGACTGATAACTTTTCGCGCCGCATTTGCCGCTTTTGGAGGGATGACTTGCATTTTGTATTGGACTATTGACTGTCGACTACAGACTAAAGACTAAACATTGCTATTGCCGCCTTTGCTGCCAATTTTGCAAACTGTCATTTCCGACACTGACGACACTGACGACACTGACGACATTTGTGACAAATACACGAATTCTCAACTGCAACAACAGCATCAACAACATAAAATGCACTGTGAAAATGAAGAATTTGAAGAATTATGTGACCGAAGGAAATCCTTTAGGGTGAGTTTCGGCAAATCGCTCCCGCACATCCGCCGTTTAACAGTCGTTGTTGCAATTGCGTTTTTTGCAATATTTGCAATATTTTGAACATTTGCAACTTTTATGGCGACGACAATTTCGCCGCCACCAACGTTACAAAACCTTGGAGCTTCGCATTTGCCTTGATCTTTTAGCTAAAAACTACCGACTATCGAATACTGAAATGGCGCTCCACCGCCGCCGCCGCCGCCACTACCGCCACAAAAGGTTAGGCGGGTTCGGCAGTGAGCATGAGGCCGGAGAGCGCCAGATGCTGGAGGAGCATAATCGTTTTACCGTCGGCGATTTCACCGCTGGTCATCATGTCGAGGGCTTGATTAAAGGGGATTTCGAGGACTTCAATATCCTCGCCGTCGGAAGGCAAGCCGCCGCCATCGTTGACCTTGTGCGTATCTTGATATTCGGCGATAAAGAAGTACAGGCGCTCGGTAACGGAGCCGGGACTCATGAAGGCTTCAAACACTTTGCGCGGCTGCTGAATGTGGTAGCCGGTTTCCTCGGCAGCCTCACGCTGGATGCTGGTCACGGGGTCGTCTTGGTCGAGTAATCCGGCGCAGGTTTCGATCAGCAAACCGGAATGCTGGTTGACGTAGGCGGGAAAGCGAAACTGGCGGGTAAGGATCACCGTTTGCTTGAGGGTGTTATAGAGCAAGATGGTCGCGCCGTTGCCACGGTCGTAGGTTTCGCGGCTGACGGTTTGCCAGCTTCCATCGCGGCGCTGGTATTCAAACGTCGTCTTTTTGAGAACATACCAATCATCTGATAAAGTCTCGACCTGTTTGATGCGAATTTGTTTTTGCACGGTTATCCCTGTTTCTGCGTGTATAATCTTGATAATAACCGCATTTTCATGCAAAATCAAGATATAAACCGCAAATTAACGCAAGAAGGCAACGATCATGCTGAAAGAAGAACGGCAGCAGCATTTACTGAATGCACTCAAACGCGACGGCAAAGTGGTGGCAGCGGAAATCAGCATCGCGCTCAACGTCTCCGAGGACACCATCCGGCGCGACCTGAACGAACTCGCCGACGCGGGGTTGCTGCGGCGGGTACACGGCGGCGCGGTGGCGAAAGCCCAAACCGAGGCGGCTTACATGGCGCGCAGCCAGCAGCAGGTAGACGCGAAGTTCGCGATTGCCGAAGCAGCGGCACGGCTGGCGCAGGACGGACAGGTGATCTGGCTGGACTGCGGGACGACGACCACACGGCTCGCCCAACTGCTGCCCCAAGACCTGCGGGCGACGGTTATCACCAACAGCCCTCCGGCAATGGTGGCGCTGGCGGAACATCCTCACCTCGAAGTGATCGGCCTCGGCGGGACGCTGAACAAGGGGACGATGGCGATTGTCGGGGCAGCAGCGGTATCGGCGGCAGCACAGTTCCGCGCGGACATCTGCTTCCTCGGCGTGAACGGCTTACACCCGACGGCAGGCGTGACCGACTTCTCGTATGAGGAGGCGCAGATTAAGCGGCTGATGATCGAGAACTCGGCGGCGGTGATCGCGCTGGCTTCGGCGGACAAGTTAGGGACGGTCGCGCCGTTCGTCCTCGCGCCGATTCACGCGCTGACGCACCTCGTCACCGAACAGAGCGCCAGTGATGACGTGGTGCAGCCGTTCATTGAGGGCGGGGTTGATGTGATTCGGGCGTGAGATAGACCCCCACCCCAACCCACATCAGCACGTTCGCCGGCTCACTCCGCTGATAGCCCGTAAACGAGGGAGGGAGTAATACAAGAATCGTAGTAAGGATGGCAGGCGTTATTTTTTGAGTTCGACGGCGACGATCCGCAGGGTTTGATCGCCGATATTTTCCAGCGAGTGCGGGGGTAAGGCCGCGCCCCACATATATTCCGCCGGATTTTGCAGCGCCTCGACGGTGCGGGAATCAACCAAGATGTTGTCCTTGTCGTCGCGGCGGATGAAGGGACTCCAACTGATGACGTGCAGTACGCCTTCCCACTGGTGGGTGTGGTTGGCGGTACGTTCGCCAGCCGGAATGAGCGTTTCAATGACGCGCACCTGATCGTTCTCCATGATGAGGCGGTGATGTTCAGGCGCGGCGATGAGGGCATCCATCGGGTCGAGTTCGAGATTGGTCATGCGGGTTTGTCCTATGTATCAGGTTTTGGGATTATTTTCCCGTAGGGGAGGATCTGTGACCCTCCCGTTTTCCATCTAATCACTAGTTGAAGGTGATGGTTGCCATCGAGTGCGGCGGGAGTTCGATGCGCCACTGGTTGCTGCCGTCGGCGTGGACGGCGAGGTCGGACAGGCCAACCGTGTCCGGCTGGGCGACCGAGTTTTGCAGGCGCGGGCTTTCCGCCGAGAGCATTTGCGCCTTCACGACACCGGATACGCCCGAAGTAACAAGCGTCACCGAAGCCGATTGGTCGAAGTGACGGTTGATGAGCGTAACAGCCGTGCCATTCGCGCCGGTCGAGGCAGTCGCGGAAACAGCCTGCGTCGAGGCTTCCGACTTGCCGCCGGGGATGGTCGAGCCGTTCGCCACATCGACGGGCAGCGCGGTTGCACCGATATGCGGGGTGTGAAGCTGTAAGGCGTAGTAGGTGGGCGTAATCCACATGGCCTCACCCTGCGTCATGATCGGCGCGTGAAGCACGTTCACGATTTGCGCGAGGTTCGCCAGCGTGAGGATGTTGCACTGGCGATGGAACACCTCCAAGGCGATGCCGATGGAAAGCGCGTCTCGCATGGTGTTGGCCTGTTCGTAGGACAGCGGCACGCGCTGAAGTTCTTTATCCGGCCCCCACGGGCGGGCTTCGGGGTGCCAAACGCCCCACTCGTCGAGGGCGATGCCGACGAACTTGGCATCCTTGGGCGCGTATTCGCGCAGGTAGGCCGCCGTTTGCTCGATAAAGAGTTCGGTGTCGTGGGCTTCGCCGAGCAGCGCGTAATACTGCGCCTCGCTGAAATCGACTTCAGCGCCGCCTTGCAGCCAGTAGCGGTGGATGGAGAAGTGATCCATCAGGCCGAAGTGGTTGCGGTTGGTGCGGATGACGGCTTCATTCCATTCGTCATTGTGACCGCAGATGACGAGTTCGGCTGTGGGGTCAACATGACGGAGCATAGTGGCGTAGCGGCGGTATTCGTTGGCGTACGACTCGGCATCATAGCTGCCACCGCAGCCCCAGTTTTCGTTACCCACGCCCCAGAGTTTGACGTTAAAGGGATTGGGCGCACCGTTGGCGGCGCGTTCGCGGGTGATGGTGGTGTCAATCGTGGCGTTGCAGTACTCGACCCAATCGCACATTTCCTGCACCGAGCCGCTGCCCATGTTGCCCGCGAGGTAGGGTTCCGCGCCGATCAGGCGGCAGAGTTCAAGGAACTCGTGAGTGCCGATGCCGTTGTCGTCCTCGACCTGCAAGCCGCAGGACATGCCGAGGCGCTGCGGGCGCTTGTCGGCGGGGCCGATGCCATCGCGCCAGTGGTAGTGGTCGGCGTAGCAGCCACCCGGCCAGCGCAGCAGGGGTACAGGCATAGCCTTGAGGGCGTTGACCACATCGGTACGCCAACCGCCGATGTTCGGAATATCCTTGTTGTTCAGCCCCACCCACAAGCCGTCGTAACAGCAGCGTTCGAGGTGTTCGGCGAAGTGACCATAAAGGCGCGGCGAAATCGTCCCGATAGGCGCATCGGCGCGTAGGGTGAGTGTGGTGTTGATCGTCATGCGTTTCATTATCTCCAAAATAAGTCTGACATCACGCGGAGATTTTTAACGCAGTCGGGCGTAAAAAGCGAATGGGGTTGGCTAGCGTGGATGCAAACGGAGGTTGAAATAAATCACACCCCACCCTAACCCCATCAGTACGGTCGCAGGCTCCCTCCCCTGATAGCCGTCGTAACAGGAAGGGAAAAGTCAACAAGGCATGATTATCGAGAAATCATGATGCCAGCCGTATTATGAACAATCATTATCCGGTCGTATCAAATCGCAGGTTGGCTAAAAACGTTATTTATCGACGATTTTGTGTTCGACAGCCAGTGCAACGGCCTGTGTACGGCTGGTCGTCCCCATCTTCGAGAATATATTGCTCAGGTGATTTTTCACCGTCGAGTTGCTAATCATCAGGCGTTCGGCGATTTCGCGGTTGTTCAACCCTTCGACCAGCCATGCCAGCACTTCGCGTTCGCGGTCGCTGAGGTCATGACCGATTTCCGGCGGGCGGCGGGTGGCGCTGATAAGCGCTTGCGTCGCTTCCGGCGCGAGGGTCGGTTTGCCATCGTAGGCTTTGCGAACGGCGGTAGCGAGTTCATCCACCGAGACGTTCTTCATGAGGTAGCTGATCGCACCGGCTTTCAGGGCGCTCTGGATGGTGCCATCGTCGCTGAAGCTGGTCAGGGCGATCACCTGTGTTTCCGGCAGGCTGTCGCGGATGATCTGGGTGGCTTGCACGCCATCCATACCGGGCATAATCATATCCATGAGGACGATATCCGGCTTATATTTTTGGGCGAGCAGCACACCGGCCTGTCCGTCACCGGCATCGCCAACCACTTCAAAGTCGTCAAAATTTTCGAGCAGGACGATCAGTCCCTTGCGAACCATATGATGATCGTCCACGACCAACACACGTATCTTATGAGCAGCGTTCATTTCGGTTTACCTTAATCCTTATTTTCGGACCATGTGACTTGTATACGGGTTCCTTCACCGACTGCACTCTCGATGTTTAGCCGTGCTTGTATCGAATCAGCACGCTCGCGCATGATGTTCATGCCCAAACTGGTCGGCTTGGTCAACGACATATCAAAGCCCTTGCCGTTGTCGCTGATGGTTAGAACAATCTGGTTATCTGCCCACGTCAGTTGGATCAGCACCTGTGAGGCTTGAGAGTGCTTGATAATGTTGTTGAGCGCCTCTTGAACGATGCGGTAAATACCCACCTGTGCATCCGGCGGGAGGGTCGGCACATCGTCAAGGGCGGTAACAATTTCGAGTGTAGTGCGGCTGCGAAGCGAGTTACTGAGCTGTTGGATTAAGGTAGGTAAGGCGACCTGTGTGAGCGAGGCAGGGCGCAGTTCGAGCAGCAGCAGGCGCATTTCGGACAGGGCGCTGCTTGTCAGTTGTTGAAGTTGGATCATCAAGTCGTGCGCTTTGGCGGGGTTAGTGTCCCACTGGCGCAAAGCCGACTCGGACATAACGGTACTGGTGAACAAGGTTTGGCTCACCGAGTCATGGAGTTCACGGGCTAAACGCTGGCGTTCTTCGGCGGCGGCGAGCTTTTGCGCTTTTTCACGCTCGCTGGCTTCGATCATTTTACGCTGGGTGATGTCGGAATAGTGTTCGATACGACCCCCGGCATAGATACCGGCGCGAATCGGCTGGCTCCAATGTTCGAGCCAGCGTTCCTGACGTTCACCTTCAGCCGTCACCTGACATTCAAGCCGGCGGTCAAAGGCGTTGTCACGGTACTCTGAAAGCAGGCTGTGGGCGAAACCTTCGACATCGGTGAAGATACATTTGAGTTTATTCTCGATCAGAAGCCGTTTGTCCTGTCCGAGCAGTTCATCCCGCGCGATACCAAAGTAGATTTCGATGGCGAGGTTCACCCAGACGATTTTAAAGTCACGGTCGAGGATGAGGACACCGACAGTCGTGGTATCGAACACATCATTGATGAGCGACCGGTATTCTTCCTGACTCTGGCGTAAGGCGGCTTCGATATTATGGCGTTCGATGGCATAGCGAATGGTGCGGGTCAGCAGCCTAGAGTGACTATCGCCCTTGAGCAAATAGTCCTGTGCGCCCATTTGCACGGCCTGAACACCCAATGTTTTGTCGTCAAAACCGGTGAGGACGACAATCGGTATGTCTTGGGCGCTCGCGCGTGCGGCTTGAATGGTGTCGAGGCCGAAGCTGTCCGGCAGCGACAGGTCAAGCAGCAGCACATCAAAACGTTCGTTATTGAGTGCGTTCAGTCCATCTTGCAGATTGCTAGCAACGACCAAGCCGAACGATTCCTCGGTTGCTTCGCGGAGTTGTTCCTGAATCAACCGGGCATCACCGGGGTTATCTTCAATCAGCAGAACAGCAATAGACTTTTGAACCACGAGTCACCTTACATGGGCGGTAATTTAACGATGCTGAACCAGAAGTTCTCGATACTTTTCACCACACTCATGAACTGGCTAAAATCGACCGGTTTGGTGATGTAGCAGTTCGCGTGCAGGTTATACGTGATGAAAATATCGGTTTCATTCGCCGAAGTGGTGAGTACCACGACAGGAATGCGCTTCAAATTATCATCATTCTTAATCTCTTGCAGCACCTGCCGCCCGTCCATGCGGGGCAAATTCAAGTCCAACAAGATCAAGTCAGGGCGGGGTGCATTGGCGTAATTCCCCTCGCGCCGGAGAAAGGCGATGGCCTCGACCCCATCCGGCACTACATTCAAGTTGTTATAGAGTTTGCTGTCTTTAAGAGCTTCTTTTGTCAGCCGCACGTCCCCCGGACTGTCCTCGACTAGCAAAATCTCTACCGCTTCGACGTTCACGAATGACCTCCGCTTCAACGAATTGGAATGGTGAACCAAAAAGTGGTTCCTAAGCCCGGGTTGGACTCTGCCCAAATCCGACCTCCATGATGTTCCACTACTTTCTTACAAATCGCAAGTCCAATACCCGTGCCGGGGTACTGCTCCTTGCTGTGTAAGCGTTGGAAAATCACGAAAATACGTTCCAGATACTGTGGTTCCATACCAATTCCGTTATCGCGTACACTAATCTTCCATTCCGTTCCGGCACGCTCGCCCTTGACCGCAATTTCGGGCGGGGTTGTGCCGTGAAATTTGATGGCATTACTGAGTAAGTTTTGGAAAAGTTGGACAAATTGCGCTTCGTCACCGCTGACGGTGGGCAAATTCTCGACGGTAATTTGCGCCTTTTCTTCATCAATCGACATTTGCAAATTATTGATGGCTTGGTCGAGCGCCAACTTCGTATCGAAGCGCTTGAAGTTCTGCTCGCCGGTTTTAACGCGCGAATAAGCCAGCAGGTCGTTGATGAGAGCTTTCATGCGGGTCGCGCCATCAACTGCGTAAGCGATAAACTCGGTCGCGTCTTGATCGAGGTTATTTTTATAACGGCGTTCGAGCAGTTGTAGGTAGCTGGTAATCATCCGCAGCGGCTCTTGTAAGTCGTGCGAGGCGACATAGGCGAACTGCTCAAGCTGCTCGTTGGAGCGTTTGAGGTCGAGCGCCGACTGACGCAGGGCGTTCTCATCCGCCTTACGCTGGCTCATGTCGGTCATGAGGCCGCATGTACCGACAATCGTTCCTTTGTCGTCCGGCAAGAGGGAGTAAGTGGCTTCGATGGGGACAATGCGACCATCGGCAGCGATGCCCCTGAACTGAACCGATCCTGTTAATTTGCCGCTTTCATAAAAGGCCGTCATCTGCATACGGGTCTGTTCGGCATCTTCGGGATGGATAATCTTCTGAGCAAAGTTCGGGTTGGCAAGCCATTCTTCACGCAGGTAGCCGAATAATTTCTCGGTATAGGCGTTGACAAATTCCATTTTCTGATTGCCCTCCGGCAGGGTTGTGGATTCCCAGACCATACCGGGGATATTGGCGAGGATATTTTCCAAGCGCTTCTGCTGGGCGGCGAGGAGGAAGGTCAACTGTGACCGTTCCCGTTCAGATCTAATGCGTTCGCTAATATCGCGGAAGGTAATCAAGCCGCCGATGATCGAGCCGAATTGATCCTTCACTGCAACCGAGTTGTATTCAATGAAGATCGTTGAACCATTTTTATTTAATAACAGTACCGAATCAGCGGTATAGTGATCACTGCCGTTTTCGCCGCGCAGGACGCTGCGAATGGGGCTGGAAAGGGTTTCACCCGGTTTTTCTGTCGCGAGGACGACCACCTCTTCAAACGGGCGGCCTAAGCCTTCAGATTGTGACCAACCGGTGAGTTTCTCCGCAGACGGATTCATCAGGTCGATGCGGCCTTCTGTGTCGGTCGAGACGACCGCGCTTTTGATGCTGGCGAGGATGATGGCAAGCCGTTCATGGGCATTCATCAGTTGGAGTTCAGACACCTTTTCTTCGGTGATGTCGCTGAAAATGCTGATCGCCATCTGGATTTTGCCCGCGTCGTCAAAGACCGGAGTCGAGCGCAGGTTGATCCAGCGGTCGGACGAACCATCCTCATACGTCCAGCGCATCACCATCTGGCTGGTAATGCCTTCAGAGAATGCTTTGGTCGATGGTAATTCCGACTGCGGTACAACATCGCCATGAGCGTTGTAGAAACCAAGTTTAGCACGGGTTTGGGACAGCGGTGTTTTGAGGACATCGTTAATTGATTTATGCCCGATGATGTCGGTCGCCGCTTGGTTGGCGAAGATAGGCTGCCCTTTCGGTGTCTGGGCAATCACCCCATCGGTAATACCTTCTAAGACAACTTGCAACTGATCGCGCGATGCCCGTAAGGCGCGTTCGGTTCGTAAACGACTTTCTTCAATGAGGCTGATGACTGTGCCTAAGAATATGATAGCAAGTATAATCAGAAATTCGTCCCAATTCCTGAAAATTGCATAACGGGGTTCCAGAATGTAATAGTCCATCAGAAGTACAGAGAGAATCGTACTCAAAAAACCGGCTTTGAAGCCACCATACCATGCGGTAATCAAAATCGCACTTACAAAAAATATAAGGGGGATATAGCGGACAATAGGAAAGAACAGCAGCGAGGCTAAAACTGCCAAGATTGGTGCCATAAGGGCTACCGCATAAGTAGTAGTTCGCATGGATGATGGTACGTTTGAAGAATGAGTCATACTATTTTGAGCTAAGGTGCTTCCGTGCCATGTAAAAGGCAGATATTACCGTTGAATCGGTCACAACGCCTTCCACAATTAAATCTTCTAGCTTTTGAGGCTTCATAACTTTGCTCGTCACGGGCGAACGCTCATCCCCATCAAGGCGGTGCGGTGTCAAATCGTGGGCTAAACACAACCAATACTGCCAATGAGCATATTTTAACGATGGATGAAGAAGGCCGATCAACTCTACTTTACCAGCCTTGTAACCAACTTCTTCTTGCAGTTCACGGTTCGCGGCTGCCGTGGGCGATTCGTTGGCCTCGACACCGCCCATCGGGAATACCAGCATTTTGTATCCATAGGCGATGGAGGATTCCTCGATCATGATGACATCATCGTTTAGCACCGGAACGACAATCACCGCATCATCCATTTTGATGAATGCCTCATCCTGATTGTTGGCACATAAATCCATCCAGCGGTGATGATACAAAACGTGGCTCAATCTAACCTCGCTTGATATAAATTTTGACTTCACTTTCGGCAAGTGTGTCTTTGAGAATACCGTTGATAATCAGGGTGTCGTAGTCATAGACCATTTCGTGCCACATGCCGTCTTCCAGTCCTACGTTCGAGAGTTCCACCTCACCCATATAGACAGGTGTGAGGTTGGCGATAACCACGACGACATCGCCCGCGTCGTTCCAGCGTTTGAAACCGATGATGCCGCGACCGGGCAGGTCTAAAATCGGCTCGAAGTTATCACTATAGAGCGCGGGGTTTTCCTTACGCAGTTCGATGAGGTGGGCGTAGTGATCGAACAACCCCTTGTTACGGTCATTGTCGAGCAAGCCCCACTGCAACGGCTGGGGGTCAAGCGTCTTGGGTGTGGGCTGACCGAACTCCTCGCCCATCCACACCATCGGGATACCGGGAGCAGTAAGTAATAAAGACGCACCCAGCTTGGCACGGCGGAAAGCGGCATCATCAAAGGTGTTGGCTGCCGCGCCGAGCAGGTACATGAGACGTTCCTCGTCATGGTTGGTCAGGTAGTGAATGGTGTTGTAGCCGGAAACGAACCCATCTTTGCGGCTGTCCAGCAAGCGCAAGACTTCGGTGGTGTTGTAAGGTTCGCGCCCGTGGTGACGGATGCCCAGCGCGGTGGCGGACATCTGGCGGAAGAAGTTGTCGTGCCACGCCGCATCGACGGGGCCATTCGGGGTGGCGATAGCCGAGTCCTGCGGGATGTGTTCGGCGATGGTGTAGAACGGTTTGAAGTCGGCGCGGCTGTGGGCTTCTTTGTTGAACCATTCGAGCAGATCAAAATATTTGATGGCGCGGGTACAGTCGAAGCGGATACCGTCAATGTGGAACTTCTCGACCCACAGGCGCAGAGCGTTAATAACGTATTCGCGAGCCGGCCAAATATCGAGGTTTTCGTCGAAGTGTTCGTAGTTGAACTTCGGCCCGAAGTTGAGTGAGCCTTCGTCGGGGTTGTTCTCGTAGAACCAGTAGTTATAGTCGATCTGCGTCAGCGGCGCTTCGGAATTCATGTGGTTATAAACCGCGTCGTGGATGATGCGGATGCCGCGTGCGTGGGCTTCATCAACGAGCTGGCAGAGGTCTTCCGGCGTGCCGTAGCTGTTTTCGACGGCGTAGATGCTGTCGAGGCTGTAACCCCAACTATGATGCCCCGGCCACTCGTTGACAGGCATGAGTTCGATGGCGTTGATACCCAGTTCGGCGAGATAGTCGAGCTTTTCGATCACATTTTGGAAGGTGCCGGGTTTGGTCTGGCTGTCGCCCATGCCGCCGCGAAAGTCACCAACGTGCATTTCGTAGATGACCAACTGCTGGTTCTGCGGCAGAGGGACATCATCATGCTTCCATTGGTAGGTGCTGACGGTACGCTGCCCGCCGCGAATACGCACGGTCGAGTTCTCATGACTATCGAGGGTATAGTGCATAGCCTTCGGATCAGAGACCGTCACTTTTTGGTCAAGCATAAACGGACTTTTGGAAATCACCTCGAACTTATACTGATATTCACCGTCCGCCAGTGGAACCTCGACGTGCCACATTCCTTTTTCGTCCTTCTGCATCGGGATCGGCTGCCAGTCATCCCAATTCCCAATGAGCGAGACCGATTCATTGTAGGGGGCAAATAATTCAAACGGGATACCCGTGCCAACTGCATTCTTTGGTTTACGCTTTGCCATTTATACTTTCCAATTGGGTGCTTACGTTAAATGAGTTATACGACACATACCAATAATGATATTTATTAATCATCCGACTTGAAATGTTATATCTCACGATTTACCCGGTAAGATAATTTCCGGTTTCGAGGGTACGGGTGGTACCGGTGCGCTGGGGGTCTTAATCACAGCCGCATCCGCCGGGGTCGCGGTGATCTGAACTTCGACCTTCGGCTCGGCGTTCAGCAGGATCAGCCCATTTTCCATCGTATACGTGCTGACACTTTCCTTACGCGGGACGATGACAATTTCGCGCAGCAGCACGGCGATGGTTCCCATAACCGGCGTGGCGATAATCGCACCGACGACACCGCCGAGTGTAAAGCCGATCAGCACGGCGACGATGGTAAGCAGCGGATCAAGGCCGACGCTGCGGGACATAGCACGCGGCGTAAGATAGTGCGTTTCGATCTGCTGAACGGCGACGAACGTTCCGAGTACGGCGACACCATGTAGGGGCGTACCGGTCAGAATGGCAAGAATAGTTGCCAACCCGCCGCCCAAGAAGCCACCCACAATCGGCAGGATGGTGGTCGCGCCGATAAGGAAGCCCAGCGTGGCAGCGTTCGGCACACGCAGCACCGTTAAGACGAGGAAGTTCGCGAAGCCCACAAATAAGGCGACGAAGGCGAGGCCGCGTACATAGCTGCCCATCATGCCTTCGATCTCGTAGATGATGGCTTGCACTTTCTCGCGGGAACGCAGGGTGAAAAGCTGTACAAGGAAGCTGATGGCGTGTTCGTAAGACGTGAGCCAATAGACACCCATCACGAACACCAGCACAACTTCGCCAAAGGTGGAACCCGCGCCACCGACTAAGGATGGGATGGCGGGCTGCACACTATCAATGAAGTCGGAGACCCCTTTACGGATGGCAGCGGGGTCGGCTAGTTGAAGCGGATCGCCTGTAACACGTTGAACATTATCACTCAGCCAATTTTGAAAGCTGATGATACGGTTGGCTAAACGGTCTTCACTTTGGAGGTTAGTCATTAAGCTGTTGGCGATGGGTGGGATGACCAGCGCGAAAAGGGCAAAGATCGTCAGCAGGATACTGACGTACACCGTGATAATGGCGAGTCCTTCGGAGAAGCGCCAGCGCATGAGGCGCAGCACAAGTGGACGTACAGCAGACGCGATGATGATGGCGACCAACACCACGACTAAAATACGCAAACTCATGAAAACCACGTATGCGCCAACAAGGGTTAGCAGTACGACAAGCGTACCCCTAAATACATCTTTTGCCATATATCATGCGGCCTTTTTTCCACCCGTGGGAGGACTAATGGCACTATCCTAGTGCTAAACCCTATTTACGGCATGAGTAAGGTAGCGCTTCTTTAATAGGCCACTTGTCCTATGTTACGTTCTATTACGAGGGCTTTCGACGATGCGTCAGTGGTTTCTGTCACGAACCCCTTCGAAAATCCAGCCGTCGCAATCCCAGCATGAAATGCGTCATTCGGCCTATGTATAAATAGACCGCGTAGGCGATAGGTGAGCAGTTGAGCGCGGTTATAGTGATAGGCGTAGGGTCGATGTAAGCGGAACACAGCAAATAACTCTGGCATCCACGTTGTTTGAGGTGATGAGGGGCAACACTCACTTTCGACACTAAAGGCCCTACATGTTTTCTGAAAACGAAGCGTAATAACACGCAGAAGGAATAAGGAGAACACATTATGACTGACCAAGTAAAAACGGGTGGTGCGTGGGATCGCGTCGCAGGTAAGTGGAAGCAGCTCACAGGCGATATTCGCTCGAAGTGGGGCGACCTGACCGATGATGATTTGCTTCAGATTAATGGTGAACGTGAAAAGCTGGCGGGCAAAATCCAAGAACGTTACGGTATTGCAAAGGATGAAGCCAACCGTCAGATTGATGACTGGGCTGGCAAGCTCAAATATTAAAGCGGAATAATATGCGCTTGATAAAGGGTTACCTGTTGGTAGCCCTTTTTGTTTTGAGCTTACCACTCCATTTCACCTATGGATAATAGCTCTTTTAACTATCGTAACATTAGTACAATGGCTCATCTATGCCCGTTGACTTTACCTCTATGCTACAGATGTGATTAATACGCAAATTATGCAGGAGGTTATAATGGCCGTTGATCGTGTAGCAGCAACACCAGTGCGACCGGTTACAACAGAAGTTGCAGTCACTACTCCACTTGACCGTGTGCGATGGACATCGGTCATCGCTGGGTTTTTTACGGTTCTGGCAACCATTATCGTGCTTACGGTTTTAGGTGTCGCCATTGGACTATCAACGGTTGACGCTGACAATCCAAATGGTCTGGCACTGGGGATTAGCGTATATGGCGGCCTTACGGCATTGATCGCCTTTCTAGCGGGTGGGTATATCTCGGCGAGGACAGCAGCAGTTGCTGGCTCCAGCAATGGTATCCTTAACGGCGCGATGGTGTGGATCATCACCATTCCTATTCTGGTGTATGTATTGGGGAATGGTATCGGTTCGCTTCTGGGTACGGCAGCGGATTTGACCACAAAAGCCGCTACTGTGGGCGCACAAGTCGTTGGGCCAGTGGCAGGTGAAGTTGCTGGACAAATCGCGGCGAACCCTGATACCGCAGCCACTACCGTTGCCGGTGTTGCCGGCGAAGCCACCGCTGCGATTGGTGTTACACCCGACCCGACAGCCCTGACAGATACGGTACAAGGGCAGGCACAATCGGCTGTGGCAACTGTCCAAACCCAAATTGATGGTATCACTCCCGCGCAGGTTGAACAAACCGCGCAGGACGCAAGCCGTATCGCATGGGTTACTCTGCTCGCACTTGGCCTGAGTGCCGCCGCAGCAATTGGTGGTGGGTATGCAGGTGCTCGTACACTGATTTCTACGGCAGCCCGCGTTCGTACTTCATAAGTCAGGAATTGAATAAGGTGGTTATATTTTTATCGCCACCTTTTTTTACCCATTTTTCCTACTTTTATTTACCTCTCCTTACTACCTTGAAATCCTCTGGCTACCTCATGCCAGACCGATGGGTTACCCCTAAACTAAAGATAAGTATTTCGTTCCTATCACGATGGAGGTGCATCATGACACAAAACTCTACCGAAACGCCTTCATCAATTAACGAAAGACTGTTGCATTTGTTAAATGAGTTGGTTGAATATGCCCGGAATGGACATGACGGTTACATGGAAGTCGCGAATGGGATCAACTCGGCGGCCTATAAAACCATGTTTGCTGAATATGCATTGCAACGCCGCCGCTTTGCAGCACAGTTGGCGAATGTCATAACCGAGATGGGCGGCGATCCTGATGAGGACGGTGTGGTTGATGCGTGGAGCAATATCCGCGCCGTTATTATGGGCGGCGACCACGGCTCAATCTTCGCCGCCATTGAAGAGGCCGAGGATGCCACGATCAACTCCTATGAAAAGACCCTCGAATATGAAACCATGCCTTCACACATTCGTGAGATTATCGACGAGCAGTGTTCCCATATCATCCACGCGCATGACCGCATTCATGGCCTACGCGAGGCATATCGTAAACAAAACCACCTGTGAACACTGGGAAATCGCCTCAACTTATCTTATCGGTAAATGAGTTTAGTTTAAGGGGAATATGATGAACGACCGCATTTATTACAGCCGCGAAGCCGAACAGATGGCTGCTCAACAACGCACCATTCTGGCATTAGTCGTAATGCTTCTGGGTCTTGGCTTAGGCGCAGTGGTGGCACTGCTTTTCGCCCCGCGTAAGGGTGAGGATGTGCGTAACGAAATTGCGAACCAGGCGGGTGTTCTTTATGAGAACGGACGCGACACCACGAACAAGACGCTCAAGGAACTCCAGAAGGACTTCGACAAGCTGCGTGGGGATATTGAGGAGCGTTTGAAGAATGTCTCACGGTAAAACCGCAACTGGCAATAACATGCTGCTGTCGCTGGCAAGTACGCTGGTCGTTGGCTACTTGACCACACGCTTCCGCTTCTTCCGCTTTATGTGGCGCTTTATGCCCCTACTGGTGGTTGTCAGTGCGTGGTTTATGAACCGGCAGGCCGAAACAGTGAGCGAGCAGGAAAGCGACGAACGGGTTAAAGAGCCGGCTGCATAAATCGAACCGGCTCCACAAACGAACTCAGAAATACGCATCAATTGAGAGGGTGTCCAACGCATACCCTCTCAATTTTTATTGGGAGGCAGGTATCAAGCGGTTGCCACCGGTATATTGACTGTAACCCGCGTTCCCACGCCCACTTGGCTTTCCAGAAAAACCGTCCCGCCGAACATATCAACCGCACGTTTGACAATCGCTAACCCCAAGCCTGTCCCCGACACGCCTCTGACGTTCGAACCACGTTTGAAAGTCTGGAATAAATTCGCTTGATCTTCCGCCTCAATGCCCATACCTTGATCTTCGACCACAAATACATAGTGATGGTCGTTTTGGGTCAAGCTGATGAAAATACTGCTGTGCGCCTCGGAGTATTTGATGGCGTTCGAAATGAGGTTACTCGCCACCTGCCGCAGCAAGCGCGGATCGTTCAGTGTGGTGTCACTCACTTCGTTGGTGAACTCGATTTGATAGTTCTCGTCATGAATCGTGCGGAACTCATCCACGATTTCGTTCATCATCTCGCCAATATCCACCATGACCGGGCTGTAGTGCATACTGTCGGATTCCATCTGGGCAATGAACAGCATATCATCCAACATTTGCACCAACTGATGTACCGACGACTCAATACGGTTCAAGTGTTTGAGGCGGCGTTCCTCGTTGATCTTCGAGGCGTAGTCGCGCACGAGGTTGTTTGACGACAGGATGGCTGCAAGCGGGTTGCGGAAATCGTGCGAGAACATAGCGATCATCTTGACCTTGAGCATACTCTGGGCATGTTCTACCGAGAGCGCATTTTTAAGCTGCTGGACTTCATCTTGATGTAAACGTTCGCGCTGTTCTGTTTTCTTCAACTGGGTTTGAATGGCCTCCAGCAGTTGCAGACGGGTGAAAGGTTTGGTGATGTAATCATCTGCGCCCAAATTCATACCATAACGGATGTCATCGTGGGCGGCACGGGCAGTCACGAAAATGAAAGGTATCAGCGCGGTAAGCGGGTTGGAGTGGACTTCATGGAACACGCCGTAACCATCCAATTCGGGCATCATAATGTCGCAGACGATCAAGTCCGGCACCCATTGAATCGCTTGTTCGACCCCGACGATTCCATTTTCCGCGTTGAGGACTTCATAATCCTCAAACATCAACCAATCACTCATCTCGTTTCGGAGGATCGCTTCATCTTCGATGATTAAAACTTTTGGCATACTTCAAATCCTTATGTCGTCAGTGGGATGGTTACAATCATGGTGGTTCCTTGACCGACCGAACTCGTTACCGTGATTTTTCCACTGTGGAGTTCAATGGCTTGTTTGGAGATCACCAGTCCTAACCCCGTTCCAGATATGGTTCCAACATTGGTCGCCCGGTGAAACGGCTCAAACAGATGCTTCAAGTCCGGTTCCGGGATACCAATGCCTTGATCGCTGATGGACAGCGTAAATTCATCGTTCTCATAGTTTAAACGAACTTCAACCGATTTGTTTTCATCTGAATATTTCAGGGCATTTGATAGCAGGTTATCCAGAACTTGGCGCATCAGTTTCTTATCCACCTTCGCCAGCGGCATTTCCGCCGGAGCGCTGTACGCAATGCGGTGCCGGTGTTCAGGGCGTAGTTGATATTCGGCGATGACCTCGCGGCAGAACGCATCCAAATTCAAGTCGAGCGGCTGGAATTCCATGCTAGAATCACCCATCCTCGCGTAGAGCAGCATGTCGTCCATAATGTCCTTGAGACGGTCAACCTGTCCGGTGATGTTGCCGAGGCGATCCGTAATTTGGACATCCTTCATCTTATTACGGTAATTGGTCAAGGTTTCGGTCATCGCCAGAATATTCGCCAGCGGCGTACGGAACTCGTGTGATGCCATCGAGACGAAGCGCGATTTCAATTCACCGAGTTCACGTTCCTTTTCGTAGGCTTGAACGACCGCTTCTTCTGCCCGCTTACGCTCGGTGATGTCGCGGATCGAGGCGATAAATTCTTGGAATTCGCCTGTCGCGTTGGAAACGACCGTCTTACCAACAGCTTCCAGCCACATGCTATGCCCCTCTTTGTGTTCGAATGGGAAGGAGAAGGATGTCGTCGGTTCGCCATTATTAGCATCGGATATGAAACGCGAACGACCGGGTATCCGCACCCATTGATCGAGCAATAAGCGCCCCATCCTCCCGACCAGTTCGTCCGGTTGATAGCCGAGAACCGCATAAGAGGATGGTGACACGTATTCAATTTCGCCGTTCCGGTTGGTACGAACAATAACATCACTGATATTTTCTGCCAGCAGACGGTAGCGGGCTTCACTTTCACGCTGGGAAGCCTCGGTTTGCTTACGGTTGAGCAAGCTGCCGATGGTGATGGCATACAGCGTCAAGGCATCGAGCAGCGGTTTGGAGGCTGCTTTGTGGTTGAGGTAGTTGTCCACCACCAACCAACCGATACTGCGGCTGCCATCCCAGAGGACAGCCGAGGCTTGCCAACCGGTACCGACTGGTTCTCCTTTAAAGTAAATCGTCACGTCCTCTTGGAAGGAGAAGCGGTCTTCGCCATATAAGGAGCGAGTCAGCGTTTCAAAATCCCTGACCTTGACCTCAATGTCTTGTTCATTGCTGATGTTACCCATTACGTCCGTACCGTAAGTGCCTGCTGCGGTTTCAGTCTCCGGTTTATAGAGGAACAACGCCATACGGTCGAAGCCCAGCCGTTCCAAACCCAGTTCGATGCTGCGGTGATAAAAGTCATCAAGATCGTCAATCTGGGTTAAATCGACCGTGATCTCGTGCAGCTCCTTCAGGTAACGCTGGAAGGCCATTTCAGCATCGATCTTCGATTGCAGCGCTTGTTCAGCCTGTTTACGTTTGGTGATGTCGCGTATCACGCAGACCACGCCGCGCTCGCGGTTTTCCTCGGTGCGGATGTAACCCAAGCCGAGTTCGGCATCAAACGTTGTGCCATCTTTCCGGCGGGCCAACGTTTCGATGTTCTCGGCCTCTTGGGTGGTCAGCACATGGTCGGCGGCCTTAAGCAATCGCTCGCGGTCTTCGGGGGGAACCAAGCTGGAGAGCGCCTGACCGAAGTAGTCTTCGTCGTTGCAAGCGAACAGCTTATTAAACATGGTGTTCGACTGCTGAATGCCGGTGTTCGCATACGCCAGCAGGATACCGTCGGTACTGTTGTTAAGGATAGCCTCCACACGGTTCTTGGAGTAGATGACTTCCGCCGTGCGTTGGGCGACGCGCCATTCCAGCACCGCGGCGTGCTGGTTGATTTCCTCGTACAGTTGGCGGTTTTCAATGGCCGGCGCAGCCCGTTCGACATAAGCCAAAAGGATACGCTGGTCGCGCTCGCTAAACGCATCAATCTCGGCACTTTGCAAGTCCAGCACACCGATGACCCCATTCGCCGTCTTTAACGGGATGACAATTTCGGAGCGGGTGCGTGCTTCATTGGGGATATAATTCGGGTGGTCGGCGACGTTGGAGACATAAACCGTCTTACCCGTTCGCAGCGCCAGCGGAACTAATCCGGCTCCATCAATCATCAGCGGGTTTTCCGGCTGGATGTCGAACGCGCCCGTACGTGCCAAGCGCATAATCTTCTTTTGCTTCTTGTCGTAAAGCATGAGGCCGCAGTCCGTATGCTGGAACTCATGGACGACCGCCGCGACAATTTGCTGCCCCAAGTTGAGCAAACTGTCGGCCTTAAACAGATACGAGGTAGCGTTATAAAGCGAGTTCAGTTCGCGCTCGCTGACTCTACGCTCGGTAATATCGGCATGGGCAACCACAACGCGGCGTGGGGCGGGTTCCAAGAAAGGTGTTACCCGTACGGCGAACCAACCTTCCTCATGCCCTTTGTTGCACGGATACTCCAGATAGTACTCATCTTGCTGGGCGGCGATAACGGCACGAATGCCCTTCGCGGTTTCGTGGGCATCACTCGCCTCGTAGCCAACCGCGCGTTCACAAACTTCAACATAGTTCATCCCCGCGTAAAAGTTTTCCGTGTTCCCGTTATTTTCGCTCGCAAAAATCTTCCACGGCTTATTCATGGAGATAATCTTGCCGTCCGTATCCAGCACCACCGTGTTCGCAGGATAAGCATCCAACGCCGATTGCAAGAAGCCGCTGAGTTCCTCGATACGATCCGTATATTGGTCATGTTCAGCCTGCATCCGTTTGCGTTCGGTAATATCACGCCCGACGGCTTGATATTCAGCAATCGCGCCCGATTCGTCAAAGATGGCGCGGTCTTTCCACTGTATCCAGCGCAGACTACCATCCGGTAAACGCGATTGATGCTCGGAAATGGCAGCCGGTTTCGCGAGGCTAAACTGCGCCATATAAGCGTCAGCCGCAGCGCGATCAAGCGGGGGCATGATGTCATAAAAACTTCTGCCGATGAGCTGCTCCGGTTCCATCTTCACCATGTCGCAGTACGCACGGTTCACGAATGTGAGCGTGGAATCGGGGCGGTAGCGGCAAATGAGGTCGGTTTGGTTTTCGATAACCTCACGATAGCGTTCTTCACTTTGGAGCAGCGCTTCTTGAAGCTGGAGTTGGTGGACGGCAATGGCAAGCTGACCGGCAATTTGCACACCAATTTCGATATATTCCGGTGTAAAAAAATCCGGCTCGTCCGACCATAAACCCATGAAACCGAGTGGATGATTGCGATCCATCAGCAAAATTTGCAGGATGCTGACCACACCCTCGCGGGCAAGCTGCTGGTAGATCATCCCGGACTCCAGCCGCGCATCGGGTATGATGCGAACATACCGTTCATCAAACCCGTCGAACAAACCCTCAGGAATAGAAATCCGGCTGCCTTCCTTGAATTTGCTGTCGTAATTGGTATCGACACTGTAGAGTATAAGTTCGTTCTTCACCTCGTCAATGAGGTTTACACCAACCCGGCGGCAGGGAATAAGCTGCCGGATATTACGAACTGCTGTTTCAACCACCATCTTGGTCGAGGTGGCGAGGATAATGCCGTTGTCGATTTGATGCAGGATTTCCATGCGGCGTGCGTAACGTTTCAGGCTGGTTTCAGCGTGTTCAAGTTCGCCAACTTTCGCTGCCAATTCTCCAGCGCGGTGTTCGAGCTGTTTTGAAAGGCGAAGCTGCCGGATGGCAATCGCCAACTGACCCCCGACTTCAGCGGCGATCTCGGCATGTTCGGGTTTAAAGAAAGCCACGTCTTTGGCAAACAAACTGAATAACCCAATGGGTGTTTCACCATCCATCAGCAGCACACTCAGCCATGAACGCAGCCCTTCATCAACCAACTGCTTGGTATGTGGACGCGCATCTTGGAGCGGGCGAATATCATCGACGATCAACGGACGATTCTTGTCGAACCGGGCTATCGCACTGGGCGAGATGGTGATTTGTAGGCCCTGCCCTAAGGTTGTCACATTGTCGGAGTTCACAGCAAATACGGTAGCAGTGTTCGTCTCGGTGTCGATCATGGTAATGTCGGCACGCTCATAAGGGATAAGCTGCCGGATATTCGTCAGCGCGTTTTGCGTGAGTTCTTGAACCGACCCCCCACGAATAAGATCCGAATCGATTTCATGCAGCCCTTCCATGCGCTTGGCGTAGTGCTGCATGGCCGCTTCCGACTGCTTCCGCTGGGTCATTTCGAGCGTCAGGATGAGGATACCTTCGGGTATCGGTTGAATATTGAGATCAAACCAACGCGATGTCCCATCGGCGTAGAAAAACTCGGTTTCGGTACGCTCGACCACCCGATCACGCATCGAATGTTCAAGATACGGGAAGAACGGCATATTCTCGATACCGGGGAACACATCTGTAATCTTATTGCCGAGCAGCTTATTCCGGGGAACACCTGCTTGCTCGGCATTCACCTCATTGACGTAAAGGTAGCGCCATTCAGGGCTGAGGATTTGGCAGCCTTCCAGCAGTTCATCCATCATCTGATGGTAACGGCTTTCGCTTTCGAGCAGCGCACTTTCGGCCTGCTGTCGGTGCGCCTCTTCTTCGGCGAACATCATGGCAAAGGCAATGTCGCCCGCCATTTCCTCGACCAAGCGCAGTTCATCTTCGCTGAAAAAGCCCTTTTCATAGGCAAACAAATGTAAGATGCCGCGTACTTCGTTATGCACAATCAGCGGCAGCGCGGCTGAGGAACCGTACCCTATTTGCTTGGCCGTTTCGCGCCATTCGGGTTTGGCAAGCTCCGTTTCAATATCGTTGACGATATAGCGCTTCCCGCTGCGGAAAGCGGTCAGTGATGGCGCACGCTCTAAGAGGGGATCGTCAATATTAATCGTCAGGTTTGGCACTAAATCGGCTGGCATCCCCGCATAACCGGCGGGCTGAATTTGCCTCGTTACCCAGTCGATCAAGCCAATCCACGCCACCTTGAATGTGCCTTTTTCAACCGCGATGTCACAGGCCGTTTTATAGAGCGCGGACAGGTCACGGATGCGGACAATACTCTGGTTAATATCACTCAAAACCGAAAGCGTACGGTTCAGGTGTTTGATGCGGGCTTCATTACGTTTACGCTCGGTAACAATTTCGATGTGCAAAATGAGCGTCGGCTGCTCGGTCGGGTCGCTCATGGTGTGGGCGGTAATTTCGACCGCCTCCCACACGCCATCTGCCCGCTGCATCTGGCTGTCAAACCGCTGGAGGGCATCCGGCATACGAAGCAGCACGTCAAGATTTTCCTGAACCGTCGATGCCGCTTCCGGTTGAATGAACCCTTGAAACACCTTACCGAGGACTTGCGAGGGCTTATAACCAAACAGCTTCGTAAAAGTCGTGTTGGCATAACGGACAATCTGAAACGTATCCACAAACAAAATCGGGTCACTAAAGCCCTCAATGACCGAACGGAAACGGGCTTCGCTGCGCTGGAGCGAGTCATTCACGCTCTTTTGCCGGGCAATTTCGCTGGCGGCTTTCCGCTCGGTTCGCCGGACCAATTCGCGGCGCATGATGACTTGAAGCCGCTTCAACTGCTGCCGCATGACGACATCGTTGATTCGTGAGCTGGTCAGTTCATAGGCTTGGTCAGCCTCATCTTGGGTATCACACAGGATAATGAGGGGCGTTTCCCATTCACCGGCTTCCATCAGCCGAATGGGTTCGGCGCTGATGGCGAACGTCACCACAACCGCATCCCATTCCGCTGAATAGAAGGCCGCTTCAAAATCGTCCAGCGCATCAACCAAATGCACTTCGGCATCATAACTGTGCCCCAGTGCTGTAACCAGCAGTGACTCGTAAGTCGCGGAGGGGTCTACCAATAAAACACGCATAGTATCTTGCTGTACGTCAGTCAACATAGCGCTAACCTGTCACGCCGCCTCATCAGAGCCAAATTCCCAAATAGCCTTTGTGACTTTATCCGGTGAACTCCAGTGCGGCAAATGACCTTCGGCATTCAGGAGGGTGAGCTTGCTATGCAGTAATTGGTCGGCCAGATAATAAGCAGCCTCCATCGGGACGACAATATCCCGCTGTGACTGCAAGATGAACACCGGTTGTTGAATAGTATTTAAGATGAAACGGTAGTCGGCCTCAAAGATGACCCGCGCAGCGGATTGGGCGATGTCCGGTCGCATAGCCGATAAGCTCCCGGCAAACTCGCGACCGATTTCGGGCCGACCGGAGTTGGCAGTCGCGAGAGGGGCGAAGCCATTCGTCCAGCCGAGGTAATTTGAGGCTATCATATCATAAAGGGTGTTCAGGTCGGACGGCTCGAACCCGCCGGTATACTTCTCATCATTCAGGTAGCGCGGCGAGGCCGCAATCACAATCAGTTTACCGATAAGCTGCGGATGTTTGCGAGCAATCAGCATACCGATGCCTGCACTAATCGAATGACCAACGAAAATCGTATCCGTCAATCCGAGCGCCCGGTAGATCGCGAGGACATCATCACGGTAGCTTTCGAGATTGCGATAATGCAGCGGGCTGTAGTCACGGTGATCGGTTTTGCCGCAGCCGAGGTAATCAAACAGCACCAACCGGTACCGCGACTTAAGGACTTCGGCTTGGTAGCGCCATGCCGTTTGATCCGAGCCAAACTCATGTGCCAGCACAATCGTCTGACGGCCCTCGCCGGTTACAGTGACGTTAAATTTTTGGAGTATATCTGCGTTCATAACGTCTGCTCTCTTGCTACAGACTTTTAGAATGCCCTAGTTACGACCGCCTCGGTGGATCGAGGATGTGCTTCATCGCACCCAACAGTGAATATGCGTTGAACAAATTTTGTGAAGCGTTATTAGGATATGGCGATCCGTATCAGTATTATAATGCCAAGCAGTAATAACTTCCCAAAAGATAGCTTGAGATTTAATTACTTTACCCTCATATTAAAGGTTAGCACACGCTGTACAGTTTACTTGTACACGCTTCTAGGGTACAAAAAATGACGGAGCGATGCCGTCATCTTCATGTTTAATTTATGGAATCTATATACTTTATACAATAGGGACATCCAGAACGCGGCTCAATTTGATGACACCAAACCGGTCGCGCAGGTAATGCCCGTACTCCAACCCCGGCGCTTCCTCACCTTCGACCAAGCCGAGTTCAGCAGCCGTCGATGGCCCGCCCACCTGCCGCAAGTATCCCGCGATAACTTCCGGTTCCGGCACATTGGCAGCCAGCGCTTCGATCTCCGACCAATTTTCCGCGATGCGCTGCTTAAGCGCGTCGAAGCTGTTTTCATCCAAGTTCAGGAAGGCATGATGATCTTTCGCCACATCATCCGCCATGTCGCCATAGCCTTCGCGGATGTGCGCGAGTTCCTCCTCACGGTTGGGGACGACTGCCCCTTCCAGCCGGTTTAGGGCTTCCGCGCGGCTGAGTTGGCGGATTTTGGCATACTGTTTGGCGATGAGCGTCAGCGCGTAGCCAACCTGCGCCCCATGCAGCATGGTTGAGCCGTGGTGCTTCAAACGCTGCATCTCCCAATAATGCGAAGCATGATGCTCTGCGCCGGAAGCCGGACGAGAAGCGCCGAACTCCAACATACAGATGCCCGATTCGATCAACGCTTCGAGTAGGATACGAACACCTTCTGTAGTATGGTTTCTAATGGCTTCGGTATGAGCGACCACGCTGTCGACGGCGGCTTGGGTGCGCCGGGCAATTTCGGCATCATAGGGTTCGTTCCAAACCAAGCTGCCGAGCTTCCAATCCGCCAGCGAGGTGTACTTGCCGATCATATCCCCGAAACCGGCGGCGATCAGGCGCTGCGGCGCGTTCGCCATCACGTCGATGTCCGCAAAGACGGCAATCGGTGCTTGGCAGGTCAGCGTTGTTTTGACACCTGCCAGAATGATGGGCGCACCGATAGACGTGAAACCGTCCACGGAAGGCGCAGTCGGCATCCCGATGAAATCACGTCCACTGCGGTGGCTGACGAAACGTGTCAGGTCGGTGATCGAACCGGAACCAACCGCGATGAACGTCAGGTCGCCGATGGGAGCTTCCACGAATGTCTTGACGAGGTAGTGTTCATCCGGGTGAATTTCAGCACCCGTGAGTACCACACTTTTCACGTCGTACCCTTTGGACTTCAGTGCTGCTTCCGCCTGTTCACCGAGCGCTTGATAGGTGTTGGTATCCGCCACGATGCAGAAGCGGGTCAGCCCTTTCGCGGCGACATAATCCAGCAGTTTACCCGTTGCATCGCTGCCGATATAAATGGTCTCAATCGTCGGAGTCATGTTCAATCCTTCATCAAAAATAGTTCTACGACATCGCATCATGATAACTCGGATTGTGGACGGCTGCCGCTGCGTGTCGGCATCAAATTGGGTTACAATCAGCGCGTTCTTCGCTGCTTACTAAAAGGAAAGGCTTATTCATGTCACATCCGCCGATGGAGTTGTGGGCATTCCTCGAAAATTCAGACTTTTTACGCCGCAAAAATGGTGAATTGTATCGTCAGGATGAAGTCCAGCTCATCCGGCACGACCAATTTCTCGAAACCGATTATCAACTGATGGTCGATATTGGCTGTATCGGCATTCGCGATGCTGCCCGCTGGTACGTGACGCATACCGCGCCGGATACCTTCGATTGGACATGGCTCGACCGCGTGGTGGCAGCCGCTGAAAAATATAAACTAACGCTGTATATCGACCTGTGGCACTACGGCTATCCCGAATGGCTGGACATCATGAGTCCCGAAGCGCCTGCCCACTTTGCCGCCTTCGCGACCGCCATCGCCGAGCGCTACCCGTCGATCACGCACTGGTGCATCTGCAACGAGCCAACCTTACTCGTAGAGCGCGGTGGTCAGTTAGGCGAGTGGCAGCCCTTCCTAACCCTGAAAGATCCTGCCGAGTTTCGCCGCCAAATCTGCCGCTGCATCATCGCCGCTTCACAGGCGGTACGCAATCTGCGACCGGACGCGCTGTTGATCCTACCCGACCCGTGGCACGCGACTGATGTGTTCTCAGAAGATCATCAGGCCGCCGTGATTGACACGGTGCTGGGACTGCGGGATGCGGACCTCGGCGGCAGCAGCGACCTGATCGACATCATCGGCCTCAACCACTACCGCGACTCGACATTGCCGCCGCTGCACAAGCTGTTCCTGAACGCCAAAACCCGCTGGCCGGATAAGCCGCTGTGGTTCACCGAAACCTCCGGCCCGCCCGTGGGCTGGCAGCAAACCGAGTGGTTCTGGTGGATGCTGGCGGAAACGCGGCTCGCCAACAACGAAGGTGCGGACATCAGCGCGTTCACATGGGCACCTGCGATTTCGATGTACGACTGGGTGGATGAAACGCTGCATCTCGCCAACGGCATCTGGATACTGGAAGCCGATGGCAAGCGCGTTCCGAACGGAAAGATGCCCGAAGCAATTGCACTGGCACGCAGCTACGGTTATATCAAGTAACAGCGTTCAAACGATGAGAATCAAAAATCCCACCTGCGAAGATGGGATTCTTGTTGATCTTGTCGGGGCGGCGGGATTCGAACCCACGACCTCTTCGACCCGAACGAAGCGCGCTACCAGACTGCGCCACGCCCCGATTACGTATGAGTGTACTTGAAATAGGGCGTTTGTTTCAAGTGCCAAGTTCAAACTCGGACACAGCCCTTTATGAATCACGCCCGATGGCTAGACGCGCAGGCGAGTATTGGCGAACACTTCGATCAACGCATCGAGTCCGGCAACCAAGCGTTCTTCGGCCTCAGGGCTGGTGAACCAGATATCCTGATCGTTGGTCAGCTCAAGGTGCTGGTCGAGCAGGTAAACCCCGGTGAGTATATGTATCGCCCCCAAATTGGCGAGAACCGGCTTTAGGGCGTAATCAATCGCCAGCATATGGGCGAGTGTGCCGCCAGTCGCGAGGGGCAGCACCGCTTTGTTGGCGAATGCGTTCTGCGGCAGCAGGTCGAGAAAGGCTTTCAGCACACCGGTGTACGCCGCTTTATAAACCGGTGTACCGATGATGATGCCATCCGCACTGGCGACAATCTCCTTCGCCTGCTGCATGGTCGGCCCGTTGAACTTGCCGCACAGCAGTTCCTCCGAGTCGAGGTCGCGGACACTGAGCGAACGGGTTTGAAAACCATGTTCGCCGAGGTAGTTACGCGCGTATTCCAGCACAGCCGCCGAACGCGAGGGCGAGGATGGGCTGCCGCCGATGGTAAGCATGTGAACCATGAAACGATTTCCTTTCAAAAAGTTGTTTTCAAGTTTAAACAAACCTAGCATCCGGCGAAATAAAGGCGCATCGTCAATTAATCCCCGGCCACACCCTCACCCGCGAGGTGCTGGCGCAGCGTATCGAGGCCAACGCGCAGGGTGAAGTCACCAAAGGACTCGTCAGCCTGCCGTTCATCGCGGTAGTAGGTCAATACTGGACGCAGCGTCGGAATGAGGTCATTGAGATGCACCAGATCAAGGAAGGGTTTCGCCAGCCGTGTGCCTGCCGGATTGCCGCCGAGGAAAATGGTGTACTTCTCCAGTGAGCGCCCGACGAACGCGATTTCCGCCACGTACGGGCGAGCGCAGCCGTTGGGGCAGCCGGTCATGCGGATGGTGATGCCCGCATCCGCGATGTTCAGGTCGTCCAGCGCGTCTTCCACTTGGTCGATCACCGCCGGGAACACACGCTCGGCTTCGGTCAGCGCGAGGCCGCAGGTCGGCAGCGCGACACACGCGATAGCGTTCCGGCGCACGGGGGTAATATCCTGCACGGTCAAGATTTGATATTCGGTGATTAGTGCCTCAACCGCTGGTCGCTGCTCATCGGTGATGCCGACCAACAGAATGTTTTGCTGCGCGGTGAGGCGTGTACCGAGGTCGAACCGTTCGATGATAGCGCGGAGGCCGCTGCGGAGGCGGTAATCGCCACGATCCACCACACGCCCATTCTCGACTGGAATACCCAGGTACCACAGACCATCACCCTGCTCATTCCAGCCGAGGTGATCTTCAACAAAGAAGGGCGGCATCGGTTGAAGGGGTTGCAAGCTAAAACCGACGCGCCGTTCCAGTTCATCGCGGAACCACTCGACCCCACGGTCGGCAAGGATGTACTTCAGGCGGGCGTGTTTGCGGTTCTCGCGGTCGCCAAAGTCGCGGTGAATGGTAACGACTGCTTTCACCGTCTCAACCACCTGCTCCGGCGTGATGAACCCGACTTCATCCGCCAGTCGTGCATAGGTCGCGTCGTTGTTGTGGGTCATGCCCATACCACCGCCGACCAGCAGGTTAAAACCGGTAAGCGTGTTGGCTTCGTCAAAGATCGCCACCAAGCCGACATCATTGGTATACACGTCAACGCAGTTATCACCCGCATAAGCGATGGCGATTTTGAACTTGCGCGGTAGATACGTTTTGCCGTAGATCGGGTCTTCAACCACATGGTCGTCAATCAGTTCTTCGCCATCCACCCAAATTTGGTGGTAAGCACTCGTCACCGGATACAGTGCGCGGGTGAGTTGAAAGGCGAAGTCTTGAACAGCTAACCGCTGCGGGTCGCTGGTCGGGGCGGCGCAGGCCATGACATTGCGTACGATGTCGCCGCACGCGCCGAGGGTGCTAACGAGCGCGTGGTTGAGCAAGCGCACCGTTTCGCGCAGTTCCCCCTTCAGGACACCGTGAAATTGGAAGTCCTGCCGTGTGGTAATCCGCAGGGTACCGTTGCCGTAGGTGGTGGCGAGGTCGTCATGGGCGATGTACTGCGCGGCGGTGAGCTGCCCACCGGGCAGGCGCGTGCGGATCATGAACTGGTGGTGGTCGGCGCTGCGGTCGAGCTTGCGGGCTTCGCGGTCTTCCTGCTGGTAAATGCCGTGAAACTTGAGGATTTTCTCGGCGTTATCGCTGAAATAGCGGTCGCTGTTCGCCAGCTCGTCGCCAATACTGCCGCGTAAGCCTGCGCTGTCGGATTTAATCTGCTCTACGTTCGGTTTCACCACAATCGTTTCTCCCCAAAAATAAAAAGCCCCGGCACATAGACCGGGGCGGTAGCATCTGTTTAACGAATGTCGATCAGACGTGCCGTAACGGGCTGTGCGTGAGTAAGCGTTCGCGACAGCAGAGACAACACATCGGATAACAGGTTTGGACAGGCTTCATTCGTTCAGCATCCCAAATAAAAAGCCCCGGCTAGCTAGCCGGGGCTTCGATTTTCACTGGATTTCAGTCAGCAAGCATCAAGCGCACATCCGGTCTAGGCCGCGTGTGTGAGTAAGGCAACACATACAACAAACAGGTGTGGACATGCGAAAAATGATCTTTGCTTGAAGGACATTATGGATGATTATATTGTCAAAATAGAGATTGTCAACAAAGTGCCACACCTAAGAACTAGGTAGTTAATTTCATATCGCGCCGAGCAATGTAGGGTGGCATCCCTTTCATCATCTCCTCAGCATCGAGTCCATTATCCAAATCAGGCCAATAAGCACTGAGTTCATAAAGTTCAACCTGCTCCCGCTGCGCTAGAGTTGCTTCTGCTAACCACAGATGCCAGTTGAGAGGGTTGCCGATTTCGCGCCCATCAGCCAAGCGCAAGAAAACTTTATCACCACGAAATTCGATTGCAACAACTTGATTCGGATTATTATTCGTCATCATGAAGCAACCTAGAAATGAATATGTCTGTAAATCTAGTTATCAGTATACGAGGATTATTCAAAATGGGGATGATGCGGACGGATATTTTCCGCCCGCATTGAAAGTCAATTGATTACGACGAGGCTTCCGCCGGTGTCATGTATTCCGCAGCGGGGCTGGGAACGGTCGGCTCGACATCAGTCAGGTAGGTGAACAGGTCGTCCAGCATCAGGTTCGCCGCCAGATAAGTTTGGGCGCGGAACCAGTGCGGCCCGACGATATGCGCGTTACCGGCCTCCACCCCGCTCAAGGCGTTGAAAACGACATCGTTTTCGTAGTAGTCCTTGAGGTAAGTGTTGATTTCGTCATTCTCGGCGGCATCGGTCGAGGGATAGGTGAAGACAAAGATGACATCCCCATCGACTAACCCCAAGGCTTCCTCGGAAATAGCGACGAAACCGTAATCCGCGCCGCCTTCAACATACCCGCCGTCGGCGAAGTTGGTTGCTTGCGAGTCCGGTCGTCCGAGGCCAACATCATTCAGGACGATACCCTGCGCCGAATCCACCAGCCACATCATCGGGTAAGTCGGGCTGGGGACGAAAGCCGACACCTTCAACTCGCCGCGATTCTCGCCCAACGCCGTTTGCAGTTCCTCGATGCGCGCGTTGTAGGTGTCGAGCATGTCGGCGTACGCATCTTCCTTGTGGAACACTTCGCTCCAGAAAGAGGTTGAGGATTTCCAGTCGGTCGCGTAAGCAGCATCGTAAACAACGATGGGCGCGATTTGTTCCATGCCCGAATAGAATAGCGACGAATCCTTGAAGGCGACGATCAAGTCAGGGTTCAGTTCCGTCACCAGTTCGAGGCTCGGCGGCCAGTCGAAGCGCGGAATATCCTTCAACTCGTCGGCGAGGCCGGGGGTCACGGCGGAGATTTCATCAGCCGCATAACCGAACACGCCCACAATCGGAATATCGTTCAGCAGCAAG
The DNA here is from genome assembly GCA_020161935.1 of Chloroflexota bacterium. Classification (GTDB taxonomy): domain Bacteria; phylum Chloroflexota; class Anaerolineae; order Aggregatilineales; family Phototrophicaceae; genus CFX2. The sequence continues at coordinate 115,447 of JAIUNI010000015.1, read as the reverse complement.
AATTCAGTCGCCGGCATATCCAACGACACGATGCGCTGCGGGTTATCAGGAACACATACCGGATCACTCGCCAGCCGTTCGTGGTCGAATAACCAGAAGCCTTCTTCGCAGGTGATCGTTTCCTGCGCGGCGGCGAACTGAACACTCATCATCAGGACAACAGCAACCAACAAACTGATACGAACCTTCATTCAGACTTCTCTCCTCGTAAACAAATAAAAAGGCGAACCATCCGATATAGACAGATGATTCGCCCAAATGAGCAGTTAGGCTTGGTCTTGCCAAGTCACCTTGAGCGCGACTTCACCGGTGAACCGTTCAAAGTGGCCGCCAACCACCTCCTTGACTCGTTCAAGGTTTTCAGCATTTTCCGCTTCGACCTGAAAGGAGATCGTATCCCCATCGGCTTGCATTTCGCAGTTGCCGATGCCAAACTGAACGCTGCCGTGATTATCGTCATAAGTCGCCTGTACCTTGTGGCTGAAGTGGTTGCACAACGCCTTCAGGTAACGCGCGGCTTTATCCGTTTTAACCTGTGCATGAGCCTTCAACATTGGGTTACTGCGCTCCTGTCATCGCGGCTTCGACGTTATCCAGTACCAGCATTACCGCCAGCGGGCCGCCGCTGCTCGTCCACAACGACCCATCAACGAAGATGGCATGGTTGTTTTGAACGACGTTAAGTGCTTGGAACAGTGGATTTTCCTTGACCTCTTCCAGCGCGTCTACCGCGTCACCTTCACCTTGCAGCGTGCCGAGGAACGCCCAATCGGTATCAATCACGCCCAAAGTTTCGAGGCTCAGGGGTGCGGAATGGGCATGACCACCTTCCAACTCCGGGATTTCTTCTGGTGACGACAGACCCAAGTCGAACAGCACGGTGCTGACAAACGTAATTGGAGCCATCACCTGAGGACCATCGGCGCTCCAACGGGCGACAATGAACTGGTCATCCAGATGGTCGGCAAGGGTGGTTTGTAGTTCGGTGATACGGTCGGTATAGCCGGTCAGGAATGTTTCGGCTTCGGAGGACTTGTTCAGCGCGTCGGCGACGGTGGTAAAGTGGGTCTTCCAATCGTAACCGTTGACGTAAGTATCGACGGTTGGGGCGATAGCGTTCAGTTGTTCCAACGTCGCGGGATCAGAAAGACCTGCGGCGAGAATAATATCAGGGTTGAGCGCCAGTACCGCTTCAAGGTTGGGGGTGAAGAAATCCCCGATGACTTCCACATCTTCCGGTATATACTCGTTTAGGTAACGGGGTGGGGTTGACTGACCACGACCGTTCGTAATACCAACCGGGGTAACACCCAACGCCAGCACCGCGTCGAGATCCGAGTCGGTGACGGTGACGACACGCTGCGGGTTTTCCGGTACGCACACACCAGCAAATGCACGTTCACCTGCTTCACAGGTCACGGCTGCGGCTTCAGTCGCTTCCGTTGTGGCTTCACCGGGGAACATCGCTTCAAGCTGCGGCAGTACCGCGTCAAGGGCATAGGGCAGGCTCAACGGCGAGCTGAAGCCCAGCGCATTTTCAGAATTGGTGTCGAGGTAAACCACACGGCCTTCCTTCACCGCGTCCAATTGGCTGAACAGCGGGTCGGCTTCAATGGTTTCAATCCCACCGGAAACAAACTGCAAGTTGACGATGGCGATGACATCCTGATTCAGCAGGTCGAAGCGTTCGTTGCTGATTTCAGCGTAGAACGACTCACCGGCGATGTCCACCAGTTCCTGCGGGATGGTAAAGCCAAGTTGCGTAAAGAAGCGGCCACGCGAATCTTGGTCGGTGTAGAAACCGAACTTACCTTCGCTGTAGTAAGCGACGACGACGGTCTTGTCCGCGAACTGAGGATGGGTTTCGCGCACTTCTTCAAACTTACCTTCGACTTCGGCAACAGCGGCTTCGGCTTCTGGCAGCTTACCAACCGATTCGCCGACCATCAGGGTCGCCGCTTGCCACGGCATACCGAAGTTGATGTAGTCAGCGGATTGGACGACGGTCGGGGCGATTTCCGAGAGCAGCTTGTACTCGTCCTCGGTTACGCCAGAGGTCACGGCGCTGATGAGATCGGGTTGAAGCGCCAGAATGGCTTCAAGGTTCAACGCACCGTAGGGCATATTCAGGACGATAGGGGCATCACCCTCAACCTTGTCCTCTGCCCACGGGAAAATGACATTGGTTTCGTCGCCGTACCAGTAACGGGCCGCAATCGGGGTCACACCGACCGAGAGCAGCAGGTCTTGCTCGGTGTAACCGATGGCGACCACACGCTGCGGCGCTTCGGTAATCGTCGTGCTGCCGTATTGGTGCTCAATCGTAATCGGGAACGTGACGGTATCCTGTGCGACTGCGGGAACCAAGCTGATGGCGAACAACGCCACCAGTAAAGTGATCAAAAATCCACGAGCCTTCATCCAACTCTCTCCTTATAGGTACTTATTGCAACAGGGTGTTATCCTAGCGGTACTTACCGGACATATCTACGCTGTTGATTAAACTGCCCCTTCCATAAGCGAAAGGTCAAACAACAGCCTGAGTGAATGTCAGAATTGCGTGTTTATGAACATTGTAATATTCGGCTGCCAATGATTGATTAACGGCGGTTAATTTTGTCTGTAGCGATTGGTAAAATTTCCTAACAGGTTAAAGGACTGATGACGGCTTATTATCCGGTCATGCTGAACTTAGAAGAACGTACCTGTGTGTTCGTTGGTGGTGGCGAGGTCACGGCACGCAAGGTACAAAGCCTGCTCGGCACAGGTGCGCGAATCACTGTCATTAGCCCGCAGATTCACCATAAGCTGGCTGAGTTAATTGCATCAGGGCAAATCTCGGCACAGCGCACAGCCTATGCGGCAGGCATGTTGGCGGCATTCAAGCCGTTTGTGGTGTTCGCCGCGACGGATAACGAAGCGGTCAACCAGCAGGTTGTTGAGGAGGCGCGGTCGCTGGGTGCGTTAGCGAACGCGGTCAGTGCGAACGGCGAACACGACTTCATGAGTATGGCAGCGATTGAGCGTCACAGCATCACCATTGGCATCTCATCCGGCGGCGCGTCACCGGAGTTGGCGGCGCACATCCGCGAAAGAGTGAGCGACCTGATCGGCGCGGAATATGGAACGCTCTCAGTGTGGCTTGGGGAAGCCCGCCCGATAGTGCAGGCAGCGATTGATGCCCAACCCCAACGAGCAGCCCTCTGGCGGCGGATTATCGAGTCGCCGATCCTCGAACGGCTCAAGCAGGGTGACACAAGCGCCGCACGGGAGCATTTCGACACTCTCATCCGCGAAGCACTTGCGAACCAACCATGAAAACGGCGATTGTTCTGGCGGGACACGGCTCACACATCAGCGCGGAAACGGCGGGCGTGGTTTGGGCGCAGGTGGACGCGCTGCGGGCGATGCAGGCCGCCGATGAAGTGACCGCCGCCTTCTGGAAGGAGCAGCCGTCCTTCCATACCGTATTCGACTCGCTCACTGCCCAAGAAATAATCGTCGTGCCGATGTTCACCGCGCAGGGTTACTTCACGCAAACCGTCATCCCCGCCGAAATGGGACTAACAGGCGCAGTAACGCAGCGGGACAGGCGGGTCATCCGCTATACTCGCACCCTAAGCGAGCATCCCTACTTAGGGCATGTGGTTTGCCAGCGCGTCGAGGAAGGTCTGCGACAGCTAAACACCGCGCCGGAGCGAACAGCGGTCGCCATTATCGGGCACAGCACCCGCCGCAACCCCGAAAGCCGCAAAGCGACCGAAGCGCAGGCTGAAGCCATCCGGCAGAACGGCCTCGCCGCCGAGGTCGTGGCGCTGTACTTGGATGACAGCCCGGCGGTTGCTGATGTTTACCGCCTGACGACCGCGCCCAACCTGATCGTCGTTCCTTACTTTTTAGCCAGCGGTTTGCATACCTCGATTGATGTGCCGCGCGAGTTGGGATTGGCGAAAGCGGCGTTCGACACAGTTACGCCGATCAACGGTCGCGCTGTCTGCTACACGCGGCCTGTGGGGGTAGAAGCGGAATTGCAAACCGCTATCCTTGAACTGATAACGGACACCTCACAAAGCCTTGTATTGGAAACCCCGCCACAACCGCCCACCGCCTCATCGTGGGACGGCTTCCCTTCAGCAGGGCTGGACGAAGTGCGGCGGCGGATGACCAGCACCCCCTTCATCTTCGGGCAGTTACGGATTACCGCCGGTGACGTGCGGCATGTTGATGACGCAGACGATGGTGAGGTGATCGCCTCACCGGACGCACTGCGAAAACGTGTCCGCGAAAATCCGTTTCGTCCGCTGGCGACCCGCAGCGACCTCCCGCGCGGCTGGCGGGTGCTGACCAACAGCGACCCGTACCGCGTACTAACCGTTATCGAAACGGTTTACCCCGGTGTGTTGGGCAGTCATATCGCCGCAAGCGGTACTTTGGAAGATGCCATGAACCGCCAAACAGGGCGCTACCGGGCGTTACAATCACTAGGCGAATCGGCTTCCGCACAGGTGGTTGAGCAGGTTTGCGGCCAGTGCATCCGCCAGCCAGCGTGGGCGGGTGCGTCCGGCGGGATACACTGCCCCGAACCATGTGACTTCTGGCTTTCGGCGGCGCTTAAACAAATGAAGGATGATGGCAGAGAATGACGGGTAAAGTGGTTTTGGTGGGCGCAGGGCCGGGGGACGCGGGGTTAATCACCGTCAAAGGGCTAAAAATCTTGCAGCAGGCGGACGTGGTGTTGTATGACCGCCTCATACCGCTGGCGCTGCTCGACGAGCTTCGCGCGGATGCCGAGCGCATCGACGTGGGCAAGATGCCGACCAAGCACCGCGTCGCGCAGGAGGACATCAACCGCCTGTTGATCGAACACGCGCGGCAGGGGAAGCTGGTCGTGCGGCTCAAAGGTGGCGATCCGTTTGTGTTCGGGCGCGGCGGCGAGGAAGCACTCGCGTGTCATGCGGCGGGCATTCGGTTCGAGGTCGTTCCGGGGGTCAGCAGCGCCATCGCCGTACCCGCCTATGCCGGTGTCCCCGTCACCCACCGTCAGGTTGCCAGCGCCTTCACCGTATTCACCGGACACGCCGACCCGAACACCACCGACTCGGACATTGATTACGCCGCGCTGGCCTCGGCTGCCCGTTTGGGGACGCTGGTGCTGCTGATGGGTGTCAACAACCTCCCTCACATCGCGGCGCGTTTGCAAGCCGAAGGCATCGCGGGCGACACACCCGCCATCTGCATCGAGTGGGGCACGACCCCCCAACAGCGCACCGTCGAAGGCACACTCGCCACACTATCGGCGTTGGTTATCGAAGCCGGTATCGGCACACCTGCCCTCACCGTCATCGGCGCGGTCGTTAACCTGCGGGGGATGGGGCTAGATTGGCTAACTTAGAATTAACTCGCTTATGCGGGGAAATAACAGAGACAGCAGTCATAGAATTCGAGCGAGAATTAGCTGCCACACTACCTGAAGACTATCGAGAGTTTTTAATCAAAAACAACTGTGTTCGCACGAATCCCAATCACTTCTTTATTAGCCGCAAACAAGGCGGGAGTTTAGTTCAATATTTTTTGGGACTGTGTGATAATCAACGATGGTACAGCCTTCGTTACTTTCTTGAAGATTACAACCAAGAAGTTCCAAGCAACTTACTTCCGATTGCCCCTGACGGCGGTGGTAATTTGATCTGCATATCGATAAAAGGCGAGGATTACGGAAAAGTATATTTTTGGGATAGAGATGATGCAGATTTTAGGGGCAATCCGACCTATGAAAACTTGCATCTCTTAGCCGATGATTTCGCTACATTTTTAACCCAAATTTATTAGGGTCAATAAAATCAACTTCCATATTCGAGAGTGGTTTCACCCAATCGCTTGACATTTCCCGTGAATGCTGCCTATAATCCTACCAGCTTGTGAAATTTGGTGAAAACAAAGCCCATGCAATTCCAGTATTGCCCGATGTGTTGTCTGTGTAACACGGTTATGACCAATGGTTGTAGCAAGGCTTTGTGTTTCTAGCGTCCACCAGCAGATGAAAAACACGAAAACCCCGGTCTACAGCGCCGGGGTTTTTATTTGTCTACGTCAGGATATTCGGTGATGCGTTTGACCGCTTTGATGTGTTGTTGTCCGTGTAACAAGACGACTGAATCAGTCCGTCCGTTTCGGCGTGCGTAAGTGCAGGTTTTCAGCCAGCGAAGCAAGCCCCGGACACACGGGGCTTTTTATTGCTTAATCAGGGTGAACATGAACCAGCTAACAACCGACCTCAATCAATTGAATGTGCAGTTCGAAGATGCCTACCCGCAAGATGTCTTGCGCTGGGCAGCCGAAAGCTACGGCAGCGGCCTAGCGGTCGTCACCAGCTTCCAGCCCACCGGCATCGTGACCCTGCATATGTTGAGCGAAGTCGCGCCGGGTACCACCGTCCTGACGCTCGATACAGGGCTGCTGTTCCCTGAAACGTATGCGCTCATTGATGAAGTCACGGCGAAGTTGAACCTCAACCTCGTCCGCGTCCAGCCAGAGCAAACGGTCGAGCAGCAGGCCGCCGCTCACGGCGCGGAACTGTGGGCGCGGAACCCTGACCAATGCTGTGCCTTACGCAAGACCGCGCCGCTGGACAACGCACTCGGCGGTTACAGCGCGTGGGTAACAGGGCTGCGCCGTGACCAATCGTCTAGTCGCAAAACCACGCCAATTGTGAGCTGGGACGCGAAGCGCGAGAATGTCAAAATCTCGCCGCTGGCGACGTGGACGGAAGAAATGGTGTGGATATACATCCGCGCCCACGAACTCCCTTACAACACGCTGCACGATCAGAATTACCCCACGATTGGCTGCTTCCCCTGCACACAAGCCGTCGCAGCCGGTGAGCAGGATAAACGCGCCGGTCGTTGGATGGGGCATGTGAAAACCGAGTGCGGCATCCACGTGCAGACAGGCTGGAGCGCGTGATGAATGACACGTTTTTCCCGCAGATGAGCCTGTGGACAGGTGGTATCCTTATCATTTGGGGTCTCAAGATGTATACTTGCGCCTTGATTCAGGTGCGACGCTTCAACAACCCGCAGCTTAAAACGCGCCTGTCCGATGTTCGTTTCAGGCCGCTCGAAGCGCTTGGGAGTTGGTAAGTATCATGGCGAGTGCGCGTTACACGATAACCGAAAATGATGTGTTGTATTACCTGCATATCCACAAGACTGCCGGTACATCATTTACCCAAATTATCATCGACAACTTGGGTTTGGAGCGCGTTTACCAACCAACCTCGGCCTATGAATTTTTGACCACCCCACCGGAAGTCGTCGCCAAAACGCGCTTTCTCGTCGGGCATCTGTACCACGACATCACCCCCGTTTTTACGCGGAACCCGCTGATCATCACCACCCTGCGCGATCCAATTGAACGCACGATTTCGCAGTACGCCCAGATCCACCGCGCGGCGAACCATTACGCCCATGAGTGGGTCAAAAACCAGAGCCTGTTGGAATATCTAAAAGACCCGCGCAGCCTCTCGATTTACGCCAACCTGCAAACGCGCCACATCGGGGCGGAACTGAACGTCGCCAAAATGGCTGCGGAACTCGATCCGGCAGTACGTGAACAGCAGCTTGAACCGCACATGCTCCAGTACACTAATGAACGCCGAAACGACCCCCGTTTGCTGGAAACAGCCCAGCAGCGGTTGGAAAGTTACGCCTTCGTCGGCTTGACTGAACAGTACGACGAATCGGTCGAGGTGTTGTGCGATACCTTCGGCTGGGCGCTGCCCGATTACCCCAAAGTCATGAACGTTGGCGGTAACCGTCCGACCGATATTCCCCAAGAAGCGCTGGACATCATCTACGAAAACACCCGCTTAGATGCCGACCTCTATGAGACAGGCAAGCGGATTTTGCAAGCACGGTATCAGGAAAGTGTGAACCAGCACCCCGAACGCGCCCGAAAAGCCTCAACGATCAATGTCAACAACCTCGATCAAGCGGCAAAGCGCATCGCCCAACAGCAGTCCATGTTGGATAACGTACAAGCCTATAACGCCGCGCTCGAAAAGCAGTTGGCGGACTACGATGCCGAAACCAAGCGGCTGACAGTTGAACTCAACCGTTTGTACCAGATCGAAAACAGCTTCGGCTGGCGTTTCATCCTGCGGGTGTCTTCGCTCCGGCGCAAACTGATCCCGGAAGGTTCGCCCATTGAAAATGCTTATCAGAAAATACGCAACCGGTTTGCGTAATATTTAACCGAATTTAGAGGAGAATGTGACGACTGTGACACAACAAGGCTTTACACTCTGGCTGACTGGCCTTTCCGGCGCGGGCAAAACCACTGTAGCGGTGGCGCTGGAAAAAGAATTGCACTCGCGTGATTTATTGATCGAGCGCTTGGATGGCGATACCGTCCGCGAAGGGTTGACGCGCGACCTCGGCTTTAGCAAGGAAGACCGCGACAAGAACATCGAGCGCGTCAGCTTCGTTGCTAAACTGCTGTCGCGCAACCGCGTCGGCGTGGTCGCCTCGTTCATCTCGCCCTACCGCGAAGCCCGTGACGGCGTTCGCAAGAACACCACCAACTTCATTGAAGTGTATGTCAACGCGCCGCTGGAAGTGTGCGCCTCGCGTGACGTGAAGGGCTTATATGCCAAAGCCATGTCCGGCGAACTCAAGGGCTTTACCGGTGTGAACGACCCGTATGAAGCGCCGGAAAATCCCGAAATCGTCCTGCACACCGACCGGGAAACCGTCGAGCAGAGCGTCGGCAAGATTATCGCCTACCTCGAACAACATGCATTAATTCCTGTACCAGAAGTGGAAACCGCCTCATGACCAAAGTATTCCCGCAGATCACCGCCCACGGTGGCACCCTCATCAATCGTCAACTAACAGGTGATGCGCGTCAAGCTGCCATCGAACGGGCCAACGGTCTGGAACGTATTATCCTCAGCGACCTCAACGTGGCTGACCTTGAAATGATCGCCATCGGCGCACTCAGCCCGTTAACAGGGTTCATGCGTCAAGCCGATTACACCTCGGTCGTCCACAACATGCGGCTCGCCAACGGCCTGCCGTGGACAATCCCCGTGACCCTCGCAGTCAGTGCCGAACAGGGCGACCGGATCAAGATCGGGCAGTCCCTCGCCTTGGTCGAACCCACCGAGGGCGGTGAACGGTTGCTGGCAATCCTCGATGTATCCGAGAAGTACACCTACGACCGCGAGGTTGAGGCGCAGAACGTCTACCGCACCACCGAAGAAAAGCACCCCGGTGTCGCCCGTTTGTACAAGCAGGGTGAAGTCCTGCTGGCCGGTTCGGTGGATGTCATCGACCTCCCCCTCCGCGCCCAAACCGAGTTCGCCGAACTGCGCTACACCCCCGCGCAAACCCGCGCCATCTTTGCCGAACGCGGCTGGCGGCGCATCGTCGGCTTCCAAACCCGCAACCCCATCCACCGCGCCCACGAATACATCCAAAAAACGGCGCTGGAAATTGTCGATGGCCTGCTCCTGCACCCGCTCGTCGGCGAAACCAAGTCGGACGATATTCCGGCAGCCGTGCGCGTGGAAAGCTATCAGGCCATTCTCTCGTCATACTATCCCGCCTCGCGCGTCCTGCTGGGCGTGTTTCCGGCGGCCATGCGTTACGCTGGCCCGCGCGAAGCCATCTTCCACGCGATGGCGCGTAAAAACTACGGCTGCACCCACTTCATCGTCGGACGTGACCACGCCGGTGTGGGCAGCTACTACGGCACGTATGACGCGCACCTCATCTTTGACGAATTCACGCCGGAAGAACTGGGCATCACGCCGCTGTTCTTCGAGCACACCTTCTACTGCAAGGCTTGTGGTCAGGTCGTCAGCCTGAAAACCTGCCCGCACGATAAGAGCCAACACGTCGTCCTCAGCGGAACGCAGGTGCGCGAAAAACTCTCGCGCGGCGAACTGCTGCCGGAAGAATTTACCCGTCCCGAAGTCAGCCGCGTACTGATGCGCGGTATGAGATAATCTGAAAGGATATAGGCGAATGCATCTCTACTCTGTCCAGCGTTCGATTGTGCCGCCCCTGCGGGCGCGTGAGCTTGTCGGTTGTCGTAACACGGCCTGTTGTTGTCGCTGTTATTAGTGCATTCCACCTGTTCATTTTCAATCGCATTGTTGTGTACTGGGTTTAAGGAGATTATCGACCATGAAACGTACGATCCGTAATACAGCCATTCTCTTGGCGCTGTTTATCATCACCGTCATCGCGCCGGTTTCCGCGCAGGAAGCCCCCGCGCCCATCACCCTGACACTCGTCGGTTATGCCGTCCCGCGTGAAGCCTATGGCGACATCATTCCGGCCTTCCAGGCCAAGTGGCTGGAAGAAACCGGTCAGCAGGTGAACATCCTCGAATCCTACGCCGCCTCCGGTTCGCAGTCACGCGCGGTCGCGGGCGGCTTCGAGGCCGACATCGTGGGCTTGTCCATCGAGCCGGATGTCACCCGCTTGGTGGACGCTGGCCTCATCACCCACGACTGGAAGGACAACGCCGCTAAGGGTATCGTGACCAACTCGCTGGTCGTGCTGGCGGTTCGCCCCGGCAACCCGAAGGGTATCACCGATTGGGCAGGCTTGGCGGGCGACGGTGTGGAAATCATCACCCCTGACCCGGCGACCAGCGGCGGCGCACAGTGGAACATCCTCGGTGCGTACGGCGCGGCTCGCCGTGGTAATGTCGAAGGCTTTGAAGCCACCGACGCGGGTGCGGAAGCCTTCCTCACCGAGCTTATCACCAACGTTGCCGCCTTCGACAAGGACGGTCGCGAGAGCTTCCTGACCTTCGAACGCGGTGTGGGCGATGTTGCCATCACCTACGAAAACGAAGTGTACGCGGGACTCCAGAAGAACGGCGAATACGACATCGTTTACCCGTCGTCAACCCTGTTGATTGAAAACCCCGTCGCGCTGGTTGACGTGTATGTCGATAAGCACGGCACGCGCGAAGTGGCGCAGGCGTTCATCGACTACCTGTGGTCGCCCGAAGCCCAGACCATTTTCGCCGAACACGGCTTCCGTCCGGTGAATGAAGAAGTCGCCGCCACCTACAATGTCAACGTTGCAGACGCGACAGCGCCGGAAACCAGCAGCAGCCCCGTGCCACTGCTGTACCCGCCGGTCGCCGACCAATTCACCATCGAGGAATTTGAAGGCTGGGCAGCCGCCCGTAAGACGTTCTTCGGTGACGAAGGTACGATCTCCGCGATTATCACCAGCATTCGCGGCTAACTGAAGCTGCTCGTGTGGGAGGGTCTGTGATCCTCCCACATTTTCACCAACCATCGGGGCTTAATCATGACAAATGCCGTTATGAAATAGGCCACCCATCGCTACAGCTGCAATTTGACCTTGAGCTACACGAAGGCCAAGATGACCACTTATCCTTTAAACAGTAATCCGCCGGTCAGCTTCACGGCTCAACGCGCCCGCCCCGCGTGGGGCAAACTGCTGCTGCGCTTCTCGGCGGTCATTTACCTGTTGACCTTCGTCGCCGTTCCGGTCATCGTCGTCAATGTCGAAGGGCTGCGTTCGGGTTTGGATGCCTTCCTCGCTGACCTGACACGACCGGCAGCCATGAACGCCATCTGGCTAACGCTGTGGACTTCCGCCGTGATGACCGTGATTAACGTGGTCATGGGTACGCTGACGGCTTATGTCCTCGTCGTGTACCGCTTCCCCGGCAAAGACATCCTGAACACCCTCGTTGACCTGCCCTTCGCCATCCCCACGCTGGTCACAGGCGTGATGTTGGTACTACTTTACGGGCCGCAGACGGCGATTGGTGGCTTTTTCCAGAACCAGCTCGGCTTTAAACTCTTATTCGCCCCACCGGGGATCATCATCGCCCTGTTATTCGTTGGCTATCCGTTTGTCATTCGGGCGGTGCAGCCCGTGCTGCTCACGCTCGAACCCAACCAGCAGGAAGCCGCGCAAACCATCGGCGCGTCGGATTGGTACACCTTCCGGCGGGTGATTTTGCCCGCCATCCGTCCTGCCGTCGTCACCGGTGGCCTGCTCAGTTTCGCCCGTGCGCTCGGCGAGTTCGGCGCGATCATTATCGTCGCGCAGCGTCCACAGGTGGCGACCGTCTACCTCTACAGTCAGGTTGAGGCGGGGGAGATGCAGGCCGCCAGCGCCGTTTCGGTCGTGCTGCTGCTCATCGCCTTCATTATTACGCTGTCGGTTGATCTGGTGGAGTCGCGACATCATGCGTGAGATCCGACCGCATAAACCGCTCCACTTCCTGATCCTCGGCATTGCGCTGGTGTACGTGGCCGTCCTGCTGCTCGCGCCGATTGTGAGCATCATCCAGCGGGCGTTGGAAAACGGCTTCGAACCCGTCATCACCAGCCTGAGCGAACCGAATGTCATCCACGCCTTGCAGGTCACGTTCCTGATGACACTGGGCGCAGTCCTGCTGAACACGGTATTCGGTATCATTATCGCTTGGGTGCTGACGCGCCAGCGGTTTCGCGGTCGGCGCATCCTCAACATCTTGGTCGATATTCCGTTTGTGTTCTCGCCTGTCATCGCCGGCTACACCTTGATCGTGCTGTTTGGGCGCAGCGGTTGGCTAACACCCACCACTATTCCTATCGTTTTCGCCCTGCCGGGGGTTATGCTTGCCAAAACCTTCGTGTCACTGCCCTTCGTCACCCGCGAGGTTGGCCCCGTTCTAGCCACGCTCGATACCGAGCCGGAACAAGCCGCCTACACGATGGGCGCGAGCCAGTGGACGACCTTCCGCCGGATCGTCCTGCCCAACATCTGGCCGGGGATCATGTACGGCGTGGTGCTGACGCTGGCACGGGCGTTGGGCGAATTCGGCGCGGTATCGGTCGTCGGTGGGGGCATCGAAGGCAAAACCGAAACCGCGACCATGTTTGTTTTTCGGGCGCTGAATGACCGCAACGACATCGGCGCATACAGCATGTCCCTTTTACTCGGCGTAACGGCTATCATTGTGCTAATCGTTATGCGTCTCCTGCGGCGCAGTGTTGTAAGGGAGCAGGCAGCCTATGTCAATCATTCTGGATAAAGTACGTAAGGTTTACGGCAGTCAAACGATTGTCGATGACATTTCGCTGGAAATTCAAACAGGCGAACTTTTTGTCCTGCTCGGCGCAAGCGGCAGCGGTAAAAGTACGCTCCTCCGTCTGATCGCGGGTTTGCTGCCAGCCGACGGTGGGCAAATCGCGCTGGATGGGCGCAACGTGACGGCCCTACCCCCGCAGGAACGTAACACCGGCTTCGTCTTTCAGAACTACTCGCTGTTTCGGCAGATGACGACCGCCCAGAACATCGGCTTCGGGCTGGAAATCCGCAAGCAGTCGAAGACCGTGCGCGATAAGCGCGTGACCGAACTGCTCAAGCTGATCGGCCTCGAAGGGCTGGGCAGCCGGATGCCGTGGCAGTTGTCTGGTGGGCAGCAGCAGCGTGTCGCCCTCGCGCGGGCGCTGGCCTACGAGCCGAGCGTCCTCCTGCTCGATGAACCGTTTGGTGCGCTGGACGTGAAAATCCGCGCCCAACTGCGCCAGAACCTACTCGAAATTCAGCGGCAGTTGAACGTGACCACCATCCTCGTCACCCACGATCAGGATGAGGCGTTTGAACTGGCTGACCGCATCGGCATCATCGAAGGCGGCAAGCTGCTGGAAGTCGGCACACCGAACGCCCTGTACCGCCGCCCGCAAACGCGCTTCGCCGCCACCTTCCTCGGTGCGGCCAACCTGTTACCGGGGCAGCGCAATGGCACGCACGTCTATGTAGGTGATACTTCGCTGACTGCGCCGCCGGATACCGAACACCTCTCCAATCAGCCGGTCGAGATTTTGGTACGACCGGAGGAAGTCGAACTGGCGCTTCAGCAGGACGCGCTGCAAAGCCAGCTCGTCGGGCATGGCGTGGTGCAGCAGGTCGGTTTCGCCGGGCCGTTGGAACGGGTCGTCGTCCGCTTGGATGATGCGAACTTCGAGCCGCTTCAAGTCCTGCTCAGTCCCGAAAAAGTCCGTTCGCTCTCCCTCGCGCGGGACTCGGCGGTGTGGGTCGGCTTGCAGGATTACCATCTCCTGCCAAGAAATGGCGAAGCCGTTAATAATTAGTCGTTTCAGGTTGGGGAATAGTATTTTCTCGTACGGGAGAGTCACAGACCCTCCCGTTTTCATTAGGGGGTGACGTTTGAGGGAAAAAATTCAAACGAGCATCATCACAGGGCAGTGTCATTAAGTGGCAAGGATGTCCCGGCTGCGGATTGAATAGCTTGCGGAGAAGGCAGCGTGTCCAGCGTAAAATCAACACGCTTCAAGATCGCCAGCGCTTCTTCGGTACCATTCGCCGACTTCAGTTTGATGCCAAGCAGTTTCGAAAGCACGGAAGCGGTAAACCACATCATTTTGCCAGCGTTAACGATCACCCACCAGCCCGTGCCGGGGTTGGACATGGTTTTCGCGATCTGGTTGATTTCTTGAAAGTTCACCGGTCTATTCATAAACATCGTGCTGTTGATGAGAATATGAACCGGGGCTTGTCCCATATTAACGAAGGTATGTGTTTCATGGACGAGGGCGGTCATCTCGCTCATGTCCACATCATCCCACAGTTTAATTTCGAGTACCCGCGAAGGGACGACCCACTGAATACTGTGTGCCATATCAAACCTTTTGGTAGACCCTGCTACCGATAACGACCTTTAAAGTATGATTCTATTTAAGCATGTAATAATCCGTAACACAGTAAAGATTTTGTGAAAAATGTAACAATTCTTCATGGAGAACATGATAGCATCGGCACCGGGGTCTGCTGGCTGATTTCCTGACTTTTGATTACAATGTTGGCTAGCGTAGTTGTAGGATTCTGCCGTGAAACGCTTTCTGAATGCCCGCCTTTTACTCGTCGTGCTGCTGTTTGCCATCGGATGCAGCCCCGCGCCCCAAGCACAGGTACAGCCGCTGCCGACCGTGGCCTCACTGGAGCAACCGCCCTCACTGGACGACGCGGCGAACGTGGCGATCAACTTCCTTGAAGATTGGCGCTTGGGCGACTTCGACTCGCTCTACAACACCATCACCTTCTCGGCGCAAGAGAGCATCGCCAAAGATACCTTCATCGCGACCTATAACGATGCCGCCAGCGCCATGACGCTCGAAAGCCTGACCTTCACCCCCGGCTCGTCCCTGTTCCGCGACACCCAGCGACCGGACATTGTGAACTTCAGCTACAACATCACCTTTAACACGCGGATGGTCGGCAGCTTTGAGGACACCAACCGGAATATGCAGTTGGTGTTTGATAAGGTAGCCGGTGCGTGGCGCGTGGCATGGACACCCGGCGACATCTTCGGCTTGATGGCGACTGGCGGCAAGCTGCGCCTCGAACTGAGCGTGCCGAGCCGCGCCAACATCTATGACAGCAACGGTAAGGTACTGGCTGACCAGAGTGGGCGCGTGGTCAGTGTGATGGCAGTGAAGCAGGAAATCACCGATTGGGGCGCGTGTCTGAATATCCTCGCCCCCGCCATGAACAAAGCCCCCGAAAGTATCCAGCGGATTTACGACCGTTCGCAGTCGGCATGGTTGATGGACTTGGGCATCATCGAGCCAGCCGTTTACGACCAGCAGCACACCCAAATGGAGGCGACCTGCGCGGCACAGTTCGAAAGCCGCCCCGTGCGCCAGTACAGCAACGGAACTGCCGCCGCCAGCATCCTCGGCTCGGTGGGCTACCCTGACCCCGAAGAACTGCCTGCCATCGAGGCGCAGGGCTTCAACTCGGACTCGATCCTCGGCAAGAGTGGCATCGAACTGTCGTGGGACGAAACCCTGCGCGGGCAGCCGGGGGCGCGGCTGCTGATCGTCAGCCCTGCTGGCGAAGTGCTGCGCGAGATCACACGGGTCGCCTCGACCCCACCGCAGAGTGTATGGCTGACCATCAATACCGAAATGCAGTTGCAGATTCAGGCGATCCTCGCCAGCTATTTCGACCGCATGAAGCTGGCCGACCAGAGCAAAGGCGCGTCGGCGGTCATTATTGATGTGCATACCGGCGCGGTGTTGGCGATGGTCAGCTACCCGACCTATGACATCAACGCCTTCGCCCCGTTCTCCCTGCTCGGCAGCGCACAGGCACAGGCGATGATGGCGGAACTCGGTAACGACCCGCGCCGTCCGGTGCTGAACCGCCCGACGCAGGGCGCGTACCCGCTCGGCTCGGTCATGAAGCTGGTGTCGTCGATGGCAGTGGCCGACAGCGGTGTATACGCACTTGACCAAGCCTACGTGTGCAGCGGTATCTTCACCCGCGAGGGCAACTTCACCCGCTACGACTGGTATCCGCAGGGGCATGGGCGCGTCAACCTGCGAAGCGCCATCACCCAGAGCTGCAACCCGTACTTCTATGAGGTCGGCTACCAGTTGAATATGGTCAACCCGGAAATCCTACCCGAATACCAGCACCGCTTCTTCGGCGGCCCAACGGGCATGACCGACCTTGCCGAGAACCCCGGTTTCATCCCCGACCCCGAATGGAAGCTGCAAAACACCGGCCTCGCGTGGACGCAGTCGGACGCGATCAACATCTCCATCGGGCAGGGCGAAGTGCAGGTGACTCCGCTGCAAGTGGCGCGGATGGTGGCGGCGATTGCCAACGGCGGCACACTGCTCAAGCCGCAGTTGGTGGCGAAAGCCGGTATCCTCGGCGAAGCGCCCAGCTACATGATGACCCCGAACGCGGTCGGTGACGCGGACATCAAGCCGGAAGTGCTGGAAGTCATCCGCGCCGGTATGTGTGATGTGACGACGGTTTCCTACGGTACGGCGGAATACCAGTTCCGCAACGACGACGCGCTTCAAGCTCTCGGTGTGTGCGGCAAGACCGGTACGGCGCAGGACGTACCGCGCCCGACACATGCGTGGTTCGCGGCCTATGCCCCCCGCGAGAACCCTCAAATCGCGATTGTGGTGATGGTGGAGAACGGCGGCGAAGGCTCCGGCGTGGCTGCCCCGATCACCCGCGACATCCTCGACTATTTCTTCTTTCAGGCGAAGCGGTAGAACGGTCGCCAGCTAGACAACAGAGACTCAAGCCTCTGGCTAGAATTGAAAGCAAAGGCCGCTAAAGCGGACTGAGAATGTGATTTAACAGGCTAAAAACGAGGATGACATGCCGTATATCAAATGTTTTTATCATGCCATTTGGGCAACTAAATATCGTCAAGCGATTATCACGCCACAGATCGAAAAGGTTTTATTTTCAGCTATTCAACAAAAATCGCTTGAAATGCGCTGTCCTATACTAGCCATAAATGGCACTGAAGATCATGTTCATGTCGCTGTTTGTATCATCCCAAGTGTCGCAGCGGCTGAATGGGTTCGTCACGTCAAAGGGCTTTCTGCACATGTTATCAGTACTACATTTGAACAGCTTGCAACATCATTTAAATGGCAGGAAGGTTATGGATTAGTGACATTTGGCGAACGGCATGTTCCATTCGTCAAAAATTAAGTGATAGGCCAAAAAGAGCATCACCTAAATCGAAAGCTGTTGGCAAAATTAGAGCAGATTGATGAAGAATAAATCAATTAGACCATCAATGACGCTAATTACTGGCTTATTCAGTGGGCTTTAGCCCCCTTTTTAAAAATGGAGCCGGATGCTTGAGCATCTGGCGGTTGAATCCATTTCACGTTGTAAAGGAACGAACACCCCCATGAAAACAATTGGCTTACTCGGCGGCATGAGCTGGGAATCGTCCCTCGAATACTACCGCATCATCAACGAGGAAACGAAGCGGCGGCTCGGCGGGCTGCACTCGGCGGAATGCCTGCTGTGGTCATTTGACTTCGCTGAAATCGAGGCGCTGCAAATGGCGGGCGATTGGGACGGCGCGGCACGGCGCATGGTCGCGGCGGCGCAGGCGCTCGAACGCGGCGGGGCGCACGGCATCGTCATCTGCACCAACACCATGCACAAGCTCGCGCCGCAGGTGCAGGCCGCCATCAACATCCCCATCCTGCACATCGCCGATACCACCGCGCGGAAAATCTGTGATGACGGGCTGCAAACCATCGGCCTGCTGGGAACACGCTTCACAATGGAGCAGGACTTCTACAAAGGGCGGCTGATCGACAACTTCGGCCTCAAGGTGATTATGCCGGACGATGCCGACCGGGAAATCATCCACGATGTCATCTACGACGAGCTGTGCCTCGGTGATGTGCGCGACACCTCCCGCGCCGAATACCTGCGGATTATGAACGACCTGACGGCACGCGGGGCGCAGGGTGTCATCCTCGGCTGCACTGAAATCACGCTGCTCGTAAAGCCGGAACACACGTCCATCCGCCTCTACGACACAACGCTTTTACACGCCCTCTCGGCGGTCGATTGGGCGCTGGGAGAAGGTGAGAAGCCGTTTGAAAAGTAGGTTTGGAGTTCATCGGACGCGATGTGTCGCGTCTCTACAGTCAATTAAGAGCGAAGCCTTGCGTTAGTGTAGGAACAGCAGACAGGCCGTCCGGTATTTTCAGAACGGCTCAAATGGCTTCTTAAAAGGTGGCAAGCAGAAAGCCCTGTATGTTTTACGATCTTGGAATTTTTGATCTACCCGTTCCCATTTCATGCTAAAATAAGAACCAAAGTGCAAGGAGTAAGCAGCATGATTAAACACCGCATTTATACAATGCCCTTCGTCCGAGTGTATCCTGAGTATGTCAATAAGGCCGAACGCAAGGGTCGCACCAAGGCGGAAGTTGATGAGATTATTCGCTGGCTCATGGGCTATAGTCAGGAACAGTTTGAAGCGCAGCTCGAAAAACAAACGGATATTGAAACCTTTATCGCCGAAGCGCCTGAACTCAACCCCGCGCGGAGCCTCATTAAAGGTGTAGTATGTGGTGTCCGCGTCGAGGACATCGAAGAAACCACGATGCGCGAAATTCGCTACCTCGACAAACTCATTGACGAGTTAGCCAAAGGCAAAACGATGGAGAAGATCCTGCGGACGGCATGATTCTTTCTCCGCATTGTTCTTGGCGTTCTCTGCGTCTGCTGTGTAAGTCAGGTGTCCAAACGCCGGATTATTCCCTCCCCATTGCTATGGGGAGGGTTAGGGTGGGGTGTCTGACAAAACTTCAATCTTTGTATCGCCATTGTCCTACACCACCAATTCGTTGACCTTCCGCGCCGTCTCCAGCATCGCGTCCGGCCAACCGAGTTCCTTGCGAAGGAAGCGCGGCAGCAGGTAGCGTTCGTCGCGGCTGACGATGATCTTCCACATGCGGCGGGCGTGCGGCGTTTTACCCAGCGCGTAGTAGCAGAGCGCCATCCCCGCCAGCGGCATCGTCTCCAACGGTTCGCGGCTGCTCAAGTGTTGGAAGCTCGCCAGCGCCGCGTCATAATCCCCCGTGATAAATTGTGCCTGTGCCTCGGCGAACGTATTGTGCATAGCGGTTCAGTCGTATTCCCCGGATCATTGCGCTGTCTACCAACCCATAGTAGCGCATTCGTGCCTACCGCTGTAGCGCCAAAAGACGGATTTAAATGGTGGTACACTAGGATGAGTTATTGTGTGGAGTGACCAAAATGACGACATCTCACATTCGTATGACCCATCAAAATAATCACCCGATTGATCTAAGTTTCCGTGACGACATGATCTGGGTTACGCTGCGAGACAAACGTGTCGTTGGCGCACCGCTGCGCTGGTTTCCGTGGCTGGCAAGCGCCACTTCTGAACAGCAAGCCCACTTTGAACTTCATGCCTTTAGTATCTATTGGCCTGATCTTGATGATGGCTTGGATATTGAAGCACTTGTGACAGGCAGTTGGACAACTCCAATGGACGAACCGGCTGAAGAAGCACTGTAGTTTGCCATACCGATGATGCGAGAGAGGTATTTCCATGCTCCGCAAAATTGACTGTGTGATGCTCAAAGTCGATGACCCCTTCGGCAACATCCTCGCCATCCTCGACATGACCAAAGGCGCGATCACATGAGCACAGAAAACCCTACCCATCATCCCGCCCGCCTGTTCGTGCTGCTCGCGCGTCAAGCACCCATCGGTGTCATCCTGCGGCGTGGGCCAAAGGATTGGGTGCAGATGATTAAGTGGCACACCGATACCGATACCTTTGAGGCCGGACAATGGTTACGAGGAACGGTTGAAGAATATCAAGGTGATTTGTCGCCGGATGGC
Organism: Chloroflexota bacterium; assembly: GCA_020161935.1. Taxonomy (GTDB): domain Bacteria; phylum Chloroflexota; class Anaerolineae; order Aggregatilineales; family Phototrophicaceae; genus CFX2. The sequence continues at coordinate 95,213 of JAIUNI010000015.1, read as the reverse complement.
AACTTGTTCTTCTATTCTTTTTATAACTGGCGCTTGAATAAAGCGCTGGAAATGCAGAATCGCCAGACAGATAAGCTGCTATTTTATAAAGCAGTTAGCAAAACACCCTACTTTACCGCTTTAACACTTTGGCAGGGTATAGATGTGCCGGGCGGTCAATTTCTAGATAACACAACCCTTCGCCTTTATACCGATGCAGGTTTGCACCCTACAAGAACAGTGCCTCAGCTCAATATTGTTATCGAACACCTTGACATAAACCCGTACCACATATTTGCCGATAATAAAGACGTTTTTCTAACCAACAATGGCTGGGAACTTTTTGAAAAAGGTGTTTATACGCCGGGTGATTCTTATAATGCATCGCCTTATATTTGGAGCAAGGCGTTGGGTGACTTCAAACTCTTTACTAAGTATTACGGCTATATCCCGGATAAAAAACAGGGTGGTGCTTATAATCAACTTGAATATCGCTATTCTATAAAGGGTAATAGTACCCAGCCCTTGTTGGACGGTGTTAACTGGGCAGACTTCGACCAGCAGGGTCGCCTCGTCCTCGCCAAAGAAGGCAAACTCTACGCCGCAGCCCTCACCAACGGCGAACTCCAACTCACCGAACTCGCCGACTTCAACGCCAACAAGCCCGACCCGCAGCCCGCGCCGGAGTGGGCGCAGAAGTGGTGACACACCCACAAAAACAAACAGCCCACGCATCAGGAGTAGGTGGGCTGCTTGTTCAAGGAGAGCCAGCAAAGAGCTAGTCGGCTGGCAGTTCAGGAATGGTTACTTCAGGAATATCACCTTCAAGTGAACTCAGGAACGCGACGATATACTTCACCTCATCGTCGGTGAGCGTGCGGTTAAGCTGCACACTTGCCATCGTCCGTACCGCGTCTTCAAGTGTCGCCGCGCTGCCATCATGGAAATAGGGCGCGGTCAGCGAAACATTGCGCCATGTCGCGATGCGGAACAGATACTCGTCAGCTTCTTCACCCGTCACCTTTGCCGCGCCCACGTCATTACCGTGTCTAAAACTGATGAGCGTACCCAGTGAAAGCATCGGGCCGTTATGGCAGGCCAAACACCCAACCTGTGCCACCACTTCCATCCCGCGCTTCGCGTCGTCCGAAAGGGCGCTCTCGTCACCACGTAAATATTGGTCAAGTGCATCGTCTGGCGTAATCAGCGTGCGCTCGAATGAGGCAATCGCTTTGGCGATATTTTCAAAGGTGATCGGATTTTCTTCACCGGGGAATGCAGCCTCAAAGTACGGCTGGTAGCCTTCAATATCTGCAATCGTGCTGACTGCGAGATCAGCCGGCATCGCCATTTCCACGCCCGCCTGAATGGGCCCCTGTGCTTGGGCTTCCAAGCCATTCGCCCGCCCATCCCAGAATTGCAGGTTAAAGAACGCCGCGTTTAAGACGGTCGGTGCGTTCCGTCCACCGGTTTGGAAGTTGTGTCCCAGCGATGTTGGCAGCCGGTCGGTTCCGCCGAGGCTCAGGTTGTGGCAGGTATGGCACGAGATGACACCACTTGCCGAAAGTCGCGGTTCAAAATAGAGCATCTTGCCCAATTCAACCTTTTCGGCAGTCATCAGGTTATCGTCCGGTACAGGCGCTTCGTCCGGCAGTGTCGCGAACAATCCGCGCACGACAGGTTCACGCGCGTCTTGGGCATACAACACCATGCCGGTGAAGACGGTGAATATACCCGCTAAAAGTAATAGAGTTAATGGATTTTTTCGCATAATACGTTCCCCTTCTTATGGATGCTTAGAGGGATACACCCCCTTATGAGAAGGTTAACAAATTATGAGAATGCTCTGTAGTAATAATCGCACAGGCTATATATGATCTTTGTCACAGCTAAAAATGAAGTAAGTATCAATTTGGAAACGTGCCGTAACAGCATGATCGCATCACCTTCCGTTTGAATTCGGTTTGCCAATTCAAACCGCACCTTCACAAATCGAGGTCAGGAAGGATCACGCCACCTGTTACCACCTGTTTATCAGGTAACTCGGAACCATCTCCCCCCCACGTCCGTCTATATCAGCAGTCCGATAATGAAAGGAACCTGCTGATGAAACGCTTACAACCTCGAACCCCCATGACCATCCTCAGCATCATGCTCATACTGTTGACGACCCTTGCCGCCACCTTCGCCGCGCCCATAACACCGGATATGGCAATCACCATGACCCCACCACCGCCCAGCCCCACGCCAGCAAACGAACAACCCCAGCCGCTGGTCATGCTCACCATTTACGACCCGTGGCGTATGGTCATCGGCTCGGACGAACCGGCCTTCGTGCTGTATGACAACGGCCTCGTCATCTACCAGCGCATTGGCCCTGCCGACGCACTCGAATTTGTCTCGGTTCAGCTTACTAACACTGAACTCGCCGACCTGAAAGCCGACCTCAACATCAACGCTGATCTCTACGCCCTCAAAGCTGACGACACCTACTACCCCAAAACGGACCAGCCCAGCAACGTCATCTGGCTGAATGACCCTCAACTCGGCGAAAAAATGGTGTCCATCTACGGCGACTTGTGGAATGACGAAGAAGCCCGCCAACTCGCCGCACCCCAGCCGCTGATCGACCTGTTCGACAAGCTGGTCGCCTACAGCCACCCCGACGCACAAACATGGCTGCCGCAGCAGTTCGAAGTCATCCTGTGGCCTTATGACACCTCGGACGCTGTGGCTTGGCCCGCCGGTTGGCCGGATTTGGATGACCCGACCACCATCAAACGCGACTCGGTTTACAGCCTGTACATCAGCTTCGACCAATATGACCGCTACCTCGAACTCCGCAGCACCGCCAACGCCGTCCGCCTCGACGGACAAAACTGGTCGTTCTCGATGCGCTTCCCCCTCCCGCACGAACACCAGCCCGCCTAACCCGTATCCCCAATAAAAAAGGCTTGCCACCAGCAAGCCCCTCTCCGTATTTCGCTGCGTCCTCCGCGTCTCTGCGGTTCAATTCTCGTATTCCCTCCGTGCCTTTGTGCCATTGAGCCTTTGTGTTAAATCTCTCCGCCTTGATCTTGGCGTTCTTGGCGACTTGGCGGTTCAATTCTCCCGTATTTCTCCTACTTACCACTACCACTGCTCGGCAATCAGGTCATTGTTGATGGCAATCCCCGCCCACGCCCCCTGATGTGTCGCGTTCACAACCTGCCGTGCCTGTCCGGTCAAGTCGCCCGCCGCATACACACCCTTCACCGAGGTTCGTCCGCCGCTGTCAATCGTAATCATATCGTGTTCATCCGTCTCGCAGCCCAGCAGTTCCGCAAGGCTGTTCGGCTGCATCAGCCATGTTCGGATGAAGGCCGTCGTTCGAGGTAACACGCTGCCGTCCTTAAACACGATCTGCGTCAGTTGCTCACCCTCGGCATCGAACCGTGCTATCGGCGTTTCGATCACGCGGATACCGTGTTCCTTCAGCTTCGCCGCCTGTTCCGCGTCAAACTCGGCTGGCTCGTTGGTGCAGATCACCAAGTCTGCCGTCAGCACCCGCAGCAGCTTCGCCACATGGAACGCCGCCTCGGCATTCGCCACGATGACTACCGGTTGGTCACGATGCTCCCAACCATCGCAGAACGGACACGAGAACACACTCTTGCCCCACAGCGGCTCGATACCGGCTATCGCTGGCAGTCCATCTTTCAGGCCGGTCGCCAGCAGCACCTTGCCCGTCTGGTACTGGCTGCCGTCCGCTAATGTCACCGTAAACCGACCCGCATCTTCAACAATACTCGTCACCTCGCCGTTTTTGAGTTCCACCGTGTCGTACTTCGCCAACTGCTCCCGCCCAATCGCCAGTAGTTCCCCCGGCGCAATCCCATCCCGCGTAAAAAAACTGTGTGACGCATGGGTAAAGCGGTTGGCTGGCTTTCCCCCATCGACCACCAGCACCTGCCGCCGGAAACGCCCTAGATACATCGCCGCACTCAAGCCCGACACCCCGCCGCCAATAATAATGACATCCATGCAAACGACTCCCTTAAATTGATACCACGTCTCAATTAGAGCAGTGATACGCATACTATCTTACGCCCTCAAAATCATTACCGCCGTTTTGCTTTGTCCGGCGGCCTCGCTATGATTAAAGCCATAGGCTGATTATTGGCCTATTTGTGTGATAGGTAATCCATCATGTGGCTAGCATTTGCGGTCGGTTCGGCTGGTTTCGCGGGTCTCACGGCTGTTCTGGCGAAGGTCGGCATCCGAGGCGTGGATTCGACCCTCGCCACCGCGCTGCGAACGGTCGTTGTGGTCATCTTCTCGTGGCTCATGGTGTTTATCGTGGGTTCTGCCAATACCCTGCCGGACATCACCTTCCACAGTTTCATCTTTCTCATCCTCTCCGGTTTAGCCACCGGCGCATCATGGCTGTGCTATTTCCGCGCCCTGCAAATCGGCAGCGTCAACAAGGTCACGCCGGTCGACAAAAGCAGCACCATCCTCGCCATGCTGTTGGCCTTCATCTTCCTCGGCGAAACCCTGACCGTGTTAAAAGGGGTAGCGATGGTCGGCATCGCGGCAGGGACGCTGCTCATGATCGAGCGTAAAGACCTCGCTTATAACAGTGCCGAGTCGCGGTCGTGGTTCTTTTTCGCCGCGCTCTCAGCCCTGTTCGCCGCGCTCACCTCAATCCTCGGCAAAATCGGCATTCAAGGGGTCGAATCCAACTTGGGTACAGCCATCCGCACGATTGTCGTCCTCATCATGGCGTGGGGCATCGTCATCGGCCAGCGGAAATACACGCTCATCAAAGGGATTGATCAACGGAGCTGGCTGTTCATCGGCTTATCCGGCATCGCCACCGGTCTGTCGTGGCTGTGCTACTACCGCGCCCTACAAGAAGGCAGCGCCAGCATTGTCGTCCCGATAGATAAACTCAGTATTGTCGTCACCGTCGCCTTCTCGTTCTTCTTCCTCAAAGAAAGCATATCGCGCAAGGCGCTCCTCGGCCTCGCGTTGATTGTTTGCGGGACGCTGCTTCTGCTCGTCTAACCTTCTATAGACCTGCCTATACCGATTTCACATAACTCTCACATTTCGGAACGATACTTGCCGTTACAATGAAATGATAACATCGTTATCCCCTCCACATCACAGGCAGGTTGAGTATGAATCGGAGCTAGGCGTATGCAGATGAAACACTGGCGGAACATCCTCTTTACACTTGGCAGCCTATTGACCCTTTCCGTCAGCATGGCACAGGCCAACGCCCAAGATAGCAACTGGGAAACCCGTTTTAACCACACCCTCGGCATCAGCTTCCAACTCCCACAGGGTTACGAACTCGTCCCTTCCGGCGTTTACACCTATACCAACGGCGACTCGTATATCCAGTTCGATGCCCGCCCCAGCCGCCGCATCCACAACCGCTCGCTCGATGATGCCTGCGAACGCATGGCGGACGACATCCCCGGCTATGACTATGAAATTGTCAACGGCGGCAAGATGGGCATTTGCCTCTACACCAGCCGCGCCAACCGGACAGAGTACACCAGCCTCATCGCCGACGACAGCCGTTATGCTGCGGGTGGTGGTCGCTACGACTATCTGCTGATTTCCGCACCGCATGATGACCTGCTGCCGCTGACCGAAAGCATCGTGTTCGAGGATGATGTCTCCGCGCCGCTGTATTTGGGCGAAGCGCTGCGGATGGTACGCGCCAACTTCGTCTATGGCAGCGAAGTCGATTGGGACACACTCATTGAAGATGCCTTAGACTCAGTTGACCAGTTTAGTTCACTCGATGATGCCCGCGAGGCGCTGTCGGATGTCTTCGTGAAGCTCAACGACATCAGCGCCCATAATGCCGAAGTCATTTCGCCGGAGGAACTAATCTCCAGTCGCGGCTACGGCTTCGAAGCGGAACAGTTAGCGACAGATGATTATCTGACCGTGACGATGGTCTACCCCGACTCACCTGCCGGCGACGCGGGCTTGATGGTCGGCGACCTCATTTATACCATCAACGACCGGCAAGCTGATCGGATTCCTGAGTCGGATGGGCGTGAAACCATTCGCTTGGACGTGGAACGCCCCGGCGAAACCGGACGCTTCAGCCTCCGCCTAACATCCGGTTTTTACAGCACCTCCCTTCCGGTCATCGGCTGGCATCTCGACCCGCAAATTGGCTATATCGAAACCTATACCGCAGGCGTTAGCGGAGCCGATTTCGATTATTCTTATGACGCACAGCAGCTCATCCGCGAGATCGATCAGCAAGGGACGTGCGGCTGGATTGTCGATGTGCGCCGCAACCCCGGTGGGCAGGCTTTGGTGATGAGCCTTGCCCTCGCGCCGCTGCGCGGGGACGGTCGCTGGTTCGGCCTCAAGGACATCGCCGGTGATGTGAGCTGGTACACCTATGAGTTCGACAGCTTCCCCGAAGTGACCGACTTTTACCGTGTCGATGATCCCTATCTGGTCGAAACCGAAGACCCGCCAATCGCGGTACTCGTCAGTCCCTACACCGCCAGCATGGGCGAAATGACCGCCTATATTTTCCGCAGCCGCAAAGACGGCGCGACCCGTATCTTCGGTGAAACCACCAGCGGTTATCTGAGCGATGGTCTGAGGATCATCCCACTCTTTGATGGCTCGATTATGGATGTCGTCAGCGATGTCGGCATCACGCCCGAAGGCGACCCACTGCCGCCCTTTATCGAACCCGATGTGGTCATCCCCACCGATTACAGCGTCTACGGCACAGACGACGACCCCGTAATACAAGCGGCAACCGCGTGGTTGGCGGAACAGCCCGAATGCGCCGGTCAAACCACGACAACCACTACGAACAACACCACAACCCCCGACGGCACGACCGAGATGCGCTTCGTAGCGACCAGCGGCGGCGTGGTCAACATTCGCTCCGGCCCCAGCACCAACGACACCATCCTCATCAAGCTCGCCAACGGCACCCCGCTTGAGGTCATCGACCGCAGCGACGACGGTGAATGGCTGTATGTGCGTTTCGAAGGCGGCGAAGGTTGGATTTCCGCCGCGCTCACCCGACCAGCCCTCCTCCAAAAACAGTAAAACAAAACGAGCCTCAGCAAGAGGCTCGTTTTTATTCAACAGGTTACCATTGAAACGATAAATTGCTATCGGGTAGGAAACAGCGGACGAGAGGTATCTCGTCCCTACACTCTCTGCTAACACTTCTTTATAGGGGCTAACTGGTACATTTGACTGTTGACTGTTGACTGTTAACTGACGACTTCTAACTACCTATTCGCATCCACCTCGGCGTTGTACTCATCCTGTGCCGCTTGCAGGCTGCTCAAGATGTCCTTGTCGGGGTTCTGGATCAGGTCAACCACTGTATCCGCGAACTTCTGCTTGCCCGCGCTGGAGTCAAAAAAGGTCGGCAGCGGCACCCCGTATTGGTTCAAGATATCCGCAACGCCCACCCAATACGGGGACTGAAACGTTGCGTCCGCTAAACCGGAACTCAGCGTGGGCAAACCACCGTACGATTTGGCGTAGGCCACGTTGCGCTCGGTCGTCACGTGCCAGTTGATGAAGTCCAACGCGCCCTGTGGATTGGGCGAGTCCGCCGGAACCGCCCAACCGTTGATGACCAGCAGCGTCGCCGGTTTGCCGTCGCGGGTGTTGATCGGCGGCGCGAACTGCAAGTCGCCGGAGTCGAGCGCCTGCTCAATCGCCGTTGAATCCGCCGGATATTCCACACCTGCCGGCGATGTCAGCGGGTTCAGGAACACATATGACCACGACCCTGCGAGAAATGCTCCCGCCGAGCCATCCTTAAAGTTGTTCTCGTAGTCGAAGCCCGCCGCCAGCGCTGTATCCGGTATCTCGTCAGCCGCGTAGAGCGCACGGATCGCCTCAATCCCCTTCACCGCTTCCGGTGATGCCCATGTGGCGTACCCGTTCGCATCGGCGAATGTCACGCCGTAGCTGGTCAGCAGCGGGAAGAAGAACACGTCGAAGCCGAAAAAGTCCGCGCTCTTGCCCGTCACCGCGTATTGCGTCGTCGCGTCTGCCAGCCCTTCGATACTGCCGTCAAACCCGTTCGGATACGCATCCGACCAATAATACGTGAGCGTGGTTGCCATCGTCGTCGGGATGCACAGGATTTCGCCCGTCGGCGCGGTACAGGCCGAAAGCGCCACCGGATTCAGGTCGTCCTTCCACGTCGCTTGCTCGATGAACCCGCGCAGGTCGGTCAGCGTGCCGTTGATGGCGAACGGGCTGATGGCCGCCGCGCTCACATACGCCACATCCGGCACATCCCCGCCCGAAAGCAGCGCGAGGTTCAGGTCGGTGCTGATCGTGTCAAAGGGGCGCGTGACATTGTTAAGCGTCACACCTTCCGCCTTATATTCTTCGATGAGTGCCGCCATCCAGCGGTCTTGGTCATTCTGTGGGCTGTCGGAGTTATAAACCGTCCAGATCGTCAGCGTCTCATCCTGCGCCGCAGCCGTACCGAGACTCAACGGCAGCAGCGCGAGTAAAAATACGAACAAGCCATAACCAATACGTTTCGTCATCCGCGCACTCCCTACACATACCGCTTATGGAATAGCGCAATCTTACCGCAGTCTGCGAACACGGTATATGGACAAGCCGCACAGGTTGGCGTGGTACACTTGACCATGTAACCTCGCGCGTCTCTATGAAAGCCTTTGACAACGTTTATTAGTAACGGCCAGCCTATCTGCTGTCCCTGCGCCGACACACTCTCGCGGTTGTAGGGACGCGAGACAGTGCGTCCGTCTGCATAAAAATCAACTTCGCAAATGTCTTTCGAACCCACACCCATCAAAAACCTCCCTCAAAGGTTTGAAAACTCGAACCATCAAATAAGAATTTTTGTGCTATAATGTCTCTTGTATATCTCTCTGTGGTAACACCACACGAAGCGGTAGAGACGAATTTTATGGCAACCTCCTATGTATGGTGAGCCATAAAAGTCTTTAAAGCCCCTCCCTGTATTCGGGGAGGGGTTGGGGTGGGGTGAGCGTGCGAACGTACCGTCGTGGGGTGGGGTCGAATTTACCCTCCACCACTTAAGGTAGTCCTACCCTCTCTGTGTCCTCTGTGTCTCGGTGGTTAATCTGTATTTGTATTTCTCTGTCTTTTCTTGGCGACTTGGCGGTTTAATTGGAATTTCTTCTTTGCCTCTTTGCCTCCTTGCGCCTTTGCGTTTTGTTTTTCTTTTCTGCGTCTCTGCGGTTCAATCCGCAATTGTCTTTGCACATTCGGCGGCATTCTCCCTCACAACCGCCATAATGGGTACAGCGGCGGATACACGGGAGCCATCCGCTGCACGAGTGACATTTCAGCGGGAACAGCCGAGCCTCCCGCCGCCACAAAATGTCACTTCGGCGGATGCACGAGAGACTCCCGCCAGCCATTTCAGCGGGAAAGTTGCGAATTTTGCGAAAAATGCGAATCGTGTGCAGTTTCCGAATCATGGCCTCAAAGCCCACTTCCTAAAGCGTGTTACACTCGGCAGCATACGCTTATTAATAGGATAAGGACTGAAGATGGCTCATATTATCGCGATGGGTGGTGGTGGCTTTTCGATGGAGCCGGAGAACCTTGCCCTCGACCGTTACGTAATCGCCCAAACCGGCAAGCCGCAGCCGAAAGTCTGCTTTCTCGCGCAGGCCAGCGGCGAAAGTTTGGATTACACCGTCAACTTTTATAATGCTTTTAACCAGCTTGGCTGCCATGCCAGCCACCTCTCGCTGTTCAAGCCGCATACCGCCGACCTCAACTCGTTTCTGCTCGGTCAGGACATCATCTATGTGGGCGGTGGCAACACCAAAAGTATGCTCGCCCTGTGGCGCGAATGGGAACTGCCGGACATCCTCAAACGTGCCAACGAGCAGGGAACGGTTCTCGCAGGTATCAGCGCGGGGTCGATCTGCTGGTTCGAGCGCGGCCTCACTGACTCGATACCGGGCGATCTAACCGCGCTGCCCTGCCTCGGCTTCTTGAAGGGCAGTTGCACGCCCCACTACGATGGTGAAGCCCAACGCCGCCCATCGTATCAGGGCTTGGTAGGCAGCGGCGCGTTGATAGCAGGTTATGCCTTCGACGATGGCGCGGCAGGTCATTTCGTGGATGGTGAGTTGAAAGAAGTGGTCAGTTCCCGCCCGCACGCCAAGGGCTACCATGTCAGCCTGAACGAGGGGAAAGTGCTGGAAAAGGTGCTGGAGACGCGCTATTTGAATAAATGATGGGGTAGCGGATGCTGTAGGGGCGCATTAACCCTAACCACAAATAACTGCTTATAGGGTCATTGAGTCCCGTTATGGTGATTTACGAATTAGCATGGTAAATAATTGGAGGCGCTGACACTTGCCTTTGAAGCCGCTTTAGCAGGCTTGTCTGGTGATCAGCATGATGGCTTTAGCCTCATGCGGCGCAACCCGACCAATTACCATTTTAATAAGTAAATAACCATTACGGGGCTTTATTCAGCTTGCCGGAGGATTTATCCTCCGGCAATGCCGCGAATGAAACGATGAACTAACCGTTACCGCACTGACCAGTGGCGCGCGCGAATTGGTCGCTTACCCAGCCCTGCGTATCCTTCCAAATAATCTGGTACCAACCCACGACGCGCCCTGTCACCGTCCATGTGGTGTTGTAGGCGAGGCGGGTCAGGATCTTGCTGGTGGTGTTGGCTTCGGCACGCAGGCGAACCGTCTTGCTAATCGTCAGAGTGCAGTTACCGACCGCGCCAATCACCGCTGGCGTACCCGTAACACCGGGGGCGAGCGTCGCGCCGGGAACAGGGGTACCGGGTGTTCCGGTAACGGCTGGCGCTGCCGGAGCCGCCCCACCCGAATTGGTCAGCATGACGATACCGGCGGTCGAGACGCTGGCGCAGGTGTATGTGCCGTCCGACTCACCCGTCAACTGCTGCAAGGTACGCGGTGACTGGTTGGCATCCAAGAAGTAGATGTAGCCCGCGCCGAGCAAGCAAATCTTGAAGGGGTTGTTGAAGCTAGTTACCGTGCCACCACCGAATAAAATGGCATACACATCAACCGCTTGGTTAATGCCGAGGTCAATCGCCGCTTGGCTGCCGATTTCCGCGCCGTTTACCAGATACTGACCGCTTTGCACCAACGGGCGGCAGTAAATACCCCCGCTGGAAACTGTGCCGTAGGGAATGTCATAGCGGACAATCGGCGTGGTCGCGCCGGTACGGTCGGCGCACAGCGGGCGCGGGTCGTAGGTGGCCTGCATCGCGGGGCCAGCCGTCACGATGTTCATGGGTACGCTGCTGAGGATTAACAAACAGACAGCGAAAAGTGTTGATAGCAAAAACGCTAATTTACGCATGAGTCATTTCTCCATACTTCGCAAACAGACAAAGGGATTATAACGCATCGTGGCAACTTGAGGAGGGGATGGGTGGTTTAGCTGGCTTATCAGGCTATAACGTAGGTGCTAATGTCATGTCCGCGTTCTTTCAGCAGAAGCAGTGCCTTCGACCGCAAGAGCATATCGCGGTTGACCTGTGCAAGCAGCTGATCGAGTTCGAGTTGTTCTTCTGCAGTGAGTACGTCGCGTTTTTCCTCGCTGTTGAGTTCGTGCAAACGTTCAGCATCAGCCGCTGATAAACGGCGGCTGACTATTGCCCACAACTCATAATCTTTGAACGCCTCCAAAGCATCCAAGGCTTTATTCACGTCGAGCGCTTCGTCAACACGGTTAAACAACACCGCTAAACGGTCGATCATCAGCGATTCAATGGGCTGCTTCGTACCAACAGCTTCTTCTTGAATACGCTCATATAAGGTTTCGGGAATGCTCAGGGTAATGATCCGGTCTGTCATCCGTTCACCAACTTTCAACTAACCTCTCTGTACTTCCTCTGCATTCTCAGCGTCGCTGCGGTTCAAACTGAATTGCTAACTCGGCCAGTTCCGGTAGCGGAGTTTTGCCTTGAGCGTGGCGAGCAGTGTGGGCAAATCAGTCAGGTGGGCAGCGTGGCATTCCAGCACCTTACGCCCCTGCTGATCCCAAATGGTGAGCAGGCGGCGGTTCGGGCGGTTATCCAGATACCAGTTATCCAGTTCTTCGAACGGGCGGTAGCGCCAGCCGTGAACCCGAATGTGCAGCCCCTCCGTCAGCACATCCACACCCTCGCGCCAGATGTACAGCGCCGGCAGTGCCATCACCACCAGCGGCAGCAGCAAACGCGGGTCAGCGAAGTGCAGGCTCACCCCCCGCGCGATCAACAGGCTAACCAGCAGGATGCACGCGGGCAGCCCCCACAGCACAGCCAGCGCGTAGCGGTAACGGGGTGTCAGGCGGTGGCGGCTGAGGACAGGTTCGTGACGCATGGCTCATACTCCGAAGCGTTCCCGCTGGTGATTCTTCATGGTGGAGTGGGCGACTTCGAGGAAGCCACCAATGTTATCAACCGTGTTCATCTTATATTGGCGCACTTTTTGGAAGCCGCCCGCCTTTGATTTCTGGTAAATGGTGAGCTTACCCTTATTCAGCCGCGCTTCCACATCTGCCCACGGGATTTCCTTCTTATCAACCTCCACACCCCCCGGCCAAACCACCAGCTTAGGATGCAGGTGTACAGGGCGCTCCTCGCGGATGGCGCGGGCGATATGTACGCCCGTGATCTGTGCGGCGTAGCGGCGGATATACGATGCCCAGCGCTCGAACTCGCCGTAGCGCCGGTCAATCGTCAGGACATCCCCGTTTTTCATCGTCAGGCGCAGTTCCTTGCTGCCTTCGCGGTAGGTTTTGATCGACCCCCAGCCGAAGGTTTCATTTTGGCCGTTGCGGGTGCGGACGATGCCCTTGTTGAACAACTTGAGCGTTTCGTCTTTGGTGCGGAACCACCGGACGAGATTAACCAGCGCCCGAATAAGAAACAGCAAACCACCGAGCGCCACCACAATCGTCAGTGGCAGCCATAAACCCGATGGGAGTTTTTCGAGGTTGGATGCCTCATACAACCCCCAGATCGCGAGAATGGCAACGATGCAGCCTAACAGCGAGAGCCATGCCCGCCGGAAATAAGGAGCGCGGTTAATCTTGGACTCGACGAACAGCTTCGTTTTGGGTGTTGCTGCTGGCATGATCTCTCCCTATAGCGCGTAATGTCAAAACAAGCGATTAAGCAGCAGGAATATCCGTCGGAATGCCCCAGATCATGAGTTTTCCGTTCGAGTCGTGCGAGACAAGGGCGCTGGTGCTGAACGCGATTTCGGTAATCGGCGCTTCATGCCCATTCAGAACGGCGAGTGAACCGCCATCCGGCATACTCCACAGCCGAACGCTGGTGTCCGTACCACCGGATGCCAGAATTGCGCCGCGCTGGTCGAACGTCAGGCTGGTCACCGCGCCGGAGTGAGCCGCGATTTCGGCGAGGGGTTCCAGCGCCAAACTTTGAATATCGACATTCCAAATTTTGATGATGCCCTCTTGGTCGCCGGTCGCCACGTAATAAGCAAACCGCAGACTGTCGATGCCAACTGCGATGCTCGAAATGGCACTGTCGTGGGCAGCGACGGTGCTGAGGACGGTATTGGTGCGGTAGTCCAGCAGCGTGATCGAACCATCCGCGCCGCCGAGGATCAGGTTGGTATCGTCCAACGTGTTCAAGATGTAGGGACTATCCACATCTGCCGTATACAGTTGGCTAACCGCGTTGGCGTTCCCGGTGGTAATGTCCTGAATGGTGGGGGCAGTCGGGGTGGGTGTCGCGCCGTTGGTGAGCGGTTCTAACCAGTATTCACCGTCCTGCCCTTCACCTGTCCAACCAATCAGGTTGTTATAGTTGATCTGCCACCAGACGATTTTATCGAGTGTCGTGCAGCGTGGGCCGTCCAGCACAATGAACGAGTCTTCCGGCGGGATTTGCCCCAACGGTTGGCTGCTGCTCCCCGGCTGTTCACGCAGGACGTTCGGCAGACCACCGGCGACCACCTGTGCCTCCGCGTCTTTGCTCAACCGTGGTGGCAGGAAGTCGGGGTCATCCGGCGGCGGGCAGGGGGGAACAGTAACTGGCGCGGGTGCGGTTCCACACAGCACCACGATACTGCCATCCTCGGATACGCGATAGTCATAGACCGTGCCGCCATAGGTGATGATGAATTGGAAGCCGCTCGTCTGCACATCCGCGTAGGCGATTCCTTGCTGCGGGCAGCCCAGCGCGGGCGATGCGTACACCGTTTGTTGGTAATTCCACGAATCCACCTGTGTTAAGGTCACGGTACGATTAACGAGTGTACTCAAATCTTCTAACGCCGCTTCAATCTGGTCGGGTGCGTTTTGCGCCATGACCGGAACGACAGCGAATAAGGCCATGACGATAATGATTAAATAGTTGACCATAAGCTAATCCTTGCTGGGATAAACCACAAATCATGGTGCGATTTTATCATTAAATGTGCCTGAGGCGTATTACGGTGTAACCGCTGGTCTTAAGGATGGGTTGGCTGCACATCTGGTTACGGGCATAATCAGCGTGAAATCCGGCAGCATTACCGAAGGAGCGAACATGAATAAACAGGATGTGATCCGGTTGTTCGATTATAACTTCTGGGCGAATCGTAAGCTGTGGGCCTGTGTGGAAAAACTCAGCGCCAGCCAATTCGACCAGCCGACCGATTACTCGATTGGCTCGGTACACGAGCAGGTCGTCCACATGCTGGAAGTCGAGTGGTTGTGGCTGCGGCGGGTGCAGAGCTTACCGCCGGACACCTTCCAACCGGCTGCCCATTACCCGACCTACGACTCGATCCGCAGCCGCTGGGATAGGGTCGAGGCTGCGTGGCGCGAATACCTGCACAACCTGCCTGACGGTGACCTTGACGGTATCCTCGAATACACCAGCCGGACGGATAGCAAAGTGTACCGTACGCCGTTGTGGGAGTCGCTGTATCAAATCCTGAACCACAGCACCGACCACCGTTCGCAAACGCTGGCACAAATTCACCGCGTCGGCGGCGAAACCCTGCCGCAGGATTTCATTTACTATACGTGGGAAAAACCTTCCGGCGCTTAGGCGAATGGCGCTGCTGGAACAGAGTGACCGTTTCGGCTTAAAGTCATCCCTAGAACATTTGATATACGCCGCAGCAATCGCTATACTCTGGATATAAAGGTCTATAGATAGCGTGAGGCGGCTCAATGGAAATCGAGTTCAGCGGCGAGATTTTTTACTGGCGCGGGCCATCACCATTTTTATTTGTCGCCATTCCCAAAGAAGACAGCGATGACATCAAAGCCATATCCAGCGAAGTGACCTACGGCTGGGGTGTCATTCCAGTCAGCGTTCAAATCGGCAAAACCGAGTGGACAACCTCCTTATTCCCCAAAGATGGCCTTTACCTTGTGCCGATCAAGGCGAAAATCCAGAAAGCCGAAAATGTTGGCGAAGGCGATGAAGTCACCATTCGCCTGCGTATCGAACGCCGTTAAGCCATTCCACCACCGCTAAAATGACTTCACCGTACCGGCGGTAATAGCACTGGCTGGCGAACCTTGCTAGACTAAGAGCTAGGTGTGTGGTCGGTGAGATCATGCCCTGCTTGGTCGTCTATATCTCCATACCCCATAAGCAGGTACAATGGGTTTCTGCATTACAACCACGTAGTATAAGGAGTCAACATGGCAGGTGTGACCCGCCATCAATTAAGTAATGGCCTAACGGTTCTCTTGAAGGAACAGCACAGTTCGCCGGTGATTAGCTGGTGGGTGATGTACCGCATCGGCAGCCGCAACGAGCGAACAGGGCAAACCGGCATTTCACATTGGGTTGAACATATGATGTTCAAGGGAACGCCAAAGTTCCCCGGTGGCGTGCTTGACCGGCAGATCAGCCGGGAGGGCGGCAACTGGAATGCCCAAACGTCGATGGATTACACGGCCTACTATGAAACGATGCCAGCCGACCGGATTGACCTCGGCTTGCAGCTTGAAGCCGACCGGATGACGAACACGATCTTTGAGGAAGACGAAGTAGAGTCCGAACGGACGGTGATTATCTCCGAGCGTCAGGGCAGCGAAAATTCGCCGATGTTCTGGCTGGGCGAGGAAGTGCGGGCGGCGGCTTTCCGCGTACATGGTTATCACCACGAAATCATCGGCGACGAAACCGACCTGCGAACCATGACCCGTGACGACCTGTACGGGCATTATAAGCAGCACTATATGCCGAATAACGCGATTGCCATTGCCGTCGGCGACTTCCAGAGCGAGACGATGCTGAAGCGCATCGAGGAACTTTACGGCAGCATTCCGGCGGGCGAGAAGCCGAACCTGTTCGTGCGACCGGAGCCGGAACAGCGCGGCGAACGGCGGGTGGTGGTCGAGCGACCGGGGAATACCCAGTTCCTCGAAGTGGCCTATCATGTACCACCGGCAACCGATGACGATTGGTTCAAACTGGCGATTTTGAACAGTGTGCTAACCGGGCCGAGCGGCATGGGCGGCGGTGGCATCGACAACAAGACCAGCCGTTTGTACAAGGCGATTGTCGAAACCGAGCTAGCCGTCGATATTGATGGCGGTTTGCTGCCGTCGATTGACCCGTATCTGTTCGACCTTGTGGCAACGGTACGGGATGGCCGAACAATCCAAGAAGTGGAAACGGCGCTGGATGTGCAGATCGACCGGATGCTGAACGAGAACATTACCCAGAAGGAACTGGATAAAGCCAAGAAGCAGGCACGGGCGTTGTTTGCCTACGGAACCGAACGGGTAACTTCACAGGCGTTCTGGCTGGCGTTTGCCGAAAACTTCCAGAGCCACGAGTGGTTCTTAAACTATGTCGATAAGTTGTCGGCGGTAACGATTGATGATGTGCGTACCGTTGCAGGGAAATACTTGCGTCCACAAAACCGGACGGTCGGTTGGTTCGTGCCAACTGGCGTAGAGGGGATGGACATGGGCGAGGAGGACGAGGAATGAGTAACTCATCAATTCCGGGGCCGGATAATATCCTACGGGTTGAACTGGAAAACGGCATTATCGTGCTGGTGTACGAAAACTTCGCGGCACAGTCGGTCGTGATTGCCGGTTCGTTGGAAGCCGGCAGCATCTACGAAAATCCGGCGAAGGGCGGCACAGCCAGCATGGCAGCTTCGGCCTTGATGCGCGGCACGAAGAACCGCAGCTTCGATGCCATCCACAGCAGCCTTGAGGACATCGGTGCGGATTTGGATGTCGGCGCGGGGACACATACCACCGGCTTTAGCGGCAAGGCGTTGGCCGAAGATCTGCCGGTGCTGGTCGAACTGCTGGCCGATGTGCTGCGGTATCCGGTTTTTCCGGCACAGCAGGTCGAACGGCTGCGCGGTGAAATCCTGACGGGGTTGCAGTACCGGCAGCAGGATACCCGTTTCCGTGCGGGGCGAGCCTTCCGTGAAAACCTGTATCCTGAAAGTCATCCGTACCATTACAGTTCGCGTGGCACATTGGAAACCATACCCGGCATTACGCTGGAAGACATCAACGCTTTTCACCGGAAGCACTATGGGCCGCAGGGCATGATTGTGGTGATCGTGGGTGCGGTCAAGGCGGCGGATGCGGTGGAAATCGTGCGGGGCAAGCTGGGCGACTGGCAAAATCCTGACCAACCAGCAAAAGCGGTGCTGCCGGAAATCCAGCAGGTCGATGAAACGCGGCAGATAGCCGTCAATATTCCCGGCAAAACTCAGTCGGATATTGTCATGGGCGTGCTGGGGCCGTCCAGATTTGAACCCGACTACCGGGCGGCGACACTGGTGAACAGTGTGCTGGGGCAGTTCGGCATGATGGGACGCATCGGTGACGAAGTGCGCGAGAAGCAGGGCTTGGCCTACTATGCCTACAGCAGCCTTGAAGGCGGGCTGGGGCCGGGGTCATGGAGCGTGAGTGCAGGTGTCAATCCGTCGAATGTGCAGCAGGCTATTCAGAGTGTGGTTGGCGAGATCAGGCGAATTGTGACCGAGGAAGTGACCGACGACGACATCAACGAGAACAAATCGTACTTCACCGGGCATTTGCCGCTGCAATTGGAAAGCAACGAGGGCATTGCGGCTTCAATCCTCAACATGGAAAGCTACGGTCTAGGCTTGGATAACCTACAGCGGTTTACCGGCGAGATCAACGCCTTGACCAAAGCCGACTTGCTAAAGGCCATTCAACGCTACTGGAATCCAGAGGCTTACATCGTGGCGGTGGCAGGGCCGCAGTAGTTGAAAACAGTACTGAGTTCTGAGTACCGAGTACTGAGTCCAATGCAAATTCTGTTGTAGGGAATAGTCTTAGACTATTCCGATAACTGGTTAAGGTATCAGGAAAGCGTGGGCGAAAGTCTGCGCTTTTTTGTTGGGGTTATCAAATGGGTCAGATATGTGCCTGTTTTACAGGTGATAACAGGTGAGCAGATCCTTCCTGACCCCGATTTGTGAAGGCGCGGTTCATTTCTACAAACCGTATTCAAACGTTGCTATAAACGGCCTTGCGAAAACAACGACCGTTGCAATTATATTCTCCATTGAAAATTGCAAAGATAGCCAGCGGGTTTTCTTACAAAATTCACAAAAACCTTACATCTATTAACATACATTAAGGCTTTAAATCAATATAGAAGTATTGCTTGGTTATCACTACGCAATATCTTGATGAGGTTTTTCGCAGTCGTGTCAACACAAAAAAGGTCTGAGTCTGATGCCCTATAAAATGAGTTGGGTTATCCCATCACGGGTTCTCTTGATTGAGCTGACGCATGTTTTACCGGCAGATGAAATCATTCGTCTCACTGACGAGTGTCATACGTGTGTCGCGACAGGACAAGCACCTGTTCATATCATAATTGATGCAACTCCGGTACATGATCTCAAGTTCAATTTTCGGGAAACCGCGCCCCTTTCGAAGTCTATGGAAAATGAGGATATTGGTTGGTGGATACTGATTAACTCTTCAAAAATGATGCAGTTCACAGCATCTGTCATTACCACGCTGTTGAAAAAGAAACTGAAATCCGCCTACAGCCTAGATGAAGCACTCAACATCCTAGAACGGGTTGATCCAACACTCATTCGTACATCTGCCATTTCCATCAACGACCCGTGAAAGAGGAATGCTTTGGCCGTTAAAAAAGCCGGGTACAGGTTCCATCTCAAGTGAGGTGAGCTGTAATATCGCAACATTTGTATACTGAATCACTGTCTGTCGTTAAGTCAAGCAATTGCACAAGGAAAACTAATCATGCCATATCAACTGGATTGGTATATTGAGAATGAAATTCTCTACAGCCGCTATTTCGGCACCGTGACCCCCGATGACATGCAAGCGTGTTTGCAAAAAGCAATGGAGATGATTGAAAGTAGTCCGCGCGAGATCGTGCATTCGATCAACGATGTTGGGGATGTGCTGGAAGCGGTCTCCATGAAAGACTCGATGACTATTCTTCGTAAAGTCGGGACACATCCGCGTGCCGGCTGGAGTTTTAGTATCCGCGAAAAATCACGATTAATTAAGATGACGGGTGCAATGGGATCTTCGCTGTTTAAGCTGCGGTATCGGGCATTTGAGACTTTGGAAGAGGCGCTTGAGTATTTAAAGGGCTTTGATCAAAACATCAGTTGGGATCGGATCGAACCCCAATATAGCAAGCAGCCTGTTCAATAAGAACCTGCCTAATAGTCAATCTG
Organism: Chloroflexota bacterium; assembly: GCA_020161935.1. Lineage (GTDB taxonomy): Bacteria > Chloroflexota > Anaerolineae > Aggregatilineales > Phototrophicaceae > CFX2. The sequence continues at coordinate 75,528 of JAIUNI010000015.1, read as the reverse complement.
CGCCTTCATTTGGGTTATTGAGGGTCGGCTTCGTTGATTTTGCCCCCTCTTTCTCTATGCAGTGGGGAAAGAGGATTGGGGAGATCGGGGAGCATGGGTCATTTCCAGACAGGTTCTTCGGCGGACACCCAAAATGTCAGAGGGGTCGTAGTTCCGGCTTTCCAATACACCCACGTTGTTATCCAGCACTTCCCGCACTTGCACCCCGCAATTTCCGTAAAATCGTATTCGTAACCATCCTGTATCTACTCACTCCATCCCGCGTCGAATAGGATCAATAATTACCCAAATAAGGAAACTCGCATGACCGCCGACGCATCAGACAACATCCCCAGCCCTCAAAATGGTTGGGTGCATACCCACACTGCTAAAGAGATCTACGACAAAACGAAAATTCTCGCGCGTGAAATGCGTTCTCAACCCACGCCTGCCGAAAATCATCTCTGGAAGGGCATCCGCAAGGAACAGGTGTTGGGTTTCAAATTTCGCCGCCAGCATACCATCGACCGTTTCATTGTGGATTTTTACTGTACAACGGCACGCTTGGTCATCGAGGTGGATGGCAGCATCCACGAGGAACAGCAGGAAAACGACCAACTCCGTACCGAATTTCTAGAAAGCCTCGGATTGCGTGTTTTGCGCTTCACAAATGGCGAAGTTCTGCGATACACGGATGCTGTTGTCCAGCGTATCGGTGAAGAATTGCTGCGCTCCTAGTCACCTAACCCCAGCCCCTTTTAGACCCCACCCCTAACCCCTCCCCGTAGTAACAGGGAGGGGAATCAAGGCAACAGCACTGCTGAACGGCATAACGTATTTCGTATTTGCTCCCCTCCTCAATGCTTTGGGGAGGGGCTGGGGGTGGGGTCTAAAACGAGCATCTACCAACCTCCTCCCAACCCCACACAAACCAACTTCTAACTTGACAATTTAGACCTTTTGTTCTATTCTGAACCTACGTCTTTCTCTCTGTATTCCTCTGCGTCTCTGCGGTTAAAACGTGTTTGCATTGGACGAATGACTAAAGATTATCGACTAAAGGCGAAAAAATGTCTTTTGTATTGGACTGATAACTGTAAACTGGCAACTGATAACTAATAACTTGAATGGCAATGATGGCGGCGGCAGCCCTTTCGCCAACATCGCCGCGAAACCAGCCGGGCCAGCCGCCGAATGGGCGCTAGAATAGCGTTGCCATTGCCGAAATTGCTGCCAAATTTGCCATCGTTTCCCTAAGCCGCTAAAAAGGATTGATCCTTTGACTTTTAACTTTTGACTTTTGACTTTTAACCACCCAGCAGCGGCGCGAGGTCGAGCCAGCCGTAAGCCTGTTCTTGTAGGTCATCCCCGCCGATGTGGATGGTCTTGGTGGAGATGTACGCCCCACCTATCGACTCGTAAAACTGAATCCCTTTGGCGTTCCCCGCCAGCACCCAGACCAGCATCGTGTGATAATGATGGGCATCCAACCAGCCCGCCACCGCCTGCACCAACCGCCGCCCGATGCCCTGCCGCTGGTGGCTGTCGAGCAGGTAGATCGCCATCAGTTCACCTTTATAAGTCGGGTTCGCGTCGCGTTCCGGCCCGCCGATGGCAAAGCCCACCACGTCGCCACCCACGGCTTCCGCCACGAAAAAGCAGTTGCGGTTGTTCGGGTCAGTGAGGCCGTTGTGCCAGACAGCCGCGCGGCGGTTGACATCCATGTTGGCAAGGAAGTCCGCCGAGATCAGCCCTGCATACGTGGTGCGCCATGTCTCGGTTTGAATGTGGGCGATGGCATGTGCGTCAGCCGGTTCGGCGGGGCGAATGGTGAAGGCGTTGGTTCCGGTCATCGGCATCCTCGCTTCATGATCTGGGGTGATTTTAAGAGTGGATCGGACCCTCCCCGTGGTAACAGGGAGGGCAGCAAGACAGAGAAGCCTTAGCTTTCCTTGATCGTGATCGATTCGATGGTGTCGCCCTGACGCACGGCGTTGACGATCTTCTGACCGTCGCCCAAAACCTTGCCGAATACCGCGTGCTTACCGTTCAGCCACGAGGTTTCGACATGGGTGATGAAGAACTGCGAACCGTTGGTGTTCGCGCCAGCGTTCGCCATGCTCAGGATGCCGGGGCCGTCGTGCTTGAGTTTGAGTGCCGAAGGTTCGTCGTTCCACTTATAACCGGGGCCGCCCGTACCGTTACCCGACGGATCGCCGCCTTGAATCATAAAGTCAGCGATGACGCGGTGGAATTTGAGACCATCGTAGAAACCGTCCTTCGCCAAGAACACGAAGTTGTTGACGGTAACTGGTGCTTCCGCCGCGTGGAGATGCACATCGAACTCACCACGGTTGGTCTTGAAGTGAGCGATGTAATTCTTGTTGGGGTCAATTTGCATCGCGGGGGGTGCGCTGTAACTCTTCGCCATAGTGGTTTCCTTTCCCTTTCGTTGTAAATATGCAGACGCGAGAACCGGCTTCTGCTGTAGGCTAGGATAGCAGAAATTCCCGTGCGGGGCGACCCTGTGCAGTTCTATTCATTGAATAGTTAGTCTCGCCATAACCTTTCTGCGGTACAATGTCGGGGTGGTGCTAAGACGGAACGAAATGTGAAATTTCCGTTTATATTCGTATAAATCACACGGTAAATGTGACAGTCTTACATCGATCTTCATGAATCAATCAAGATTGTGTTGTATGATAATTGATACAGACAGCACTCTTTATACAGATGTTTGACTGACTTAGCCGCCAAGTGACGATTGGCAGGGCAGTAAGGGAGCGAGAAACGTATGCCAACTGTGCTGTATATTGAAGATAATCGTGATAACCGGATGTTGGTGCGGCGTATCTTGATGGCTTCGGATTATGATTTCGTGATTCAAGAGGCTGATAACGCCCGTACCGGCATCGAAATGGCGCAGCAAAACCCGCCCGACCTCATCCTCATGGATATGAGTATGCCAGAGATGGACGGTCTGACGGCGACCCGTACCCTGCGCGGGATAGACCAATTGCGTGACATTCCCATCGTGGCGCTGACGGCGAACGCGATGGACGGTGACCGTGAGAAAAGTTTAGAGGCCGGATGCACCGGGTACATCCGCAAGCCGATTGATGTTGACAAGTTACCTGACGAAGTTTACCACTATATTAGGAGTCGCCAGTAATGAGCGAGGTCCAACCAACGAACGCTACGCCGCATACCACGATTGAGCCGGGTGAGGCGCATGTGCTGGTCGTAGAAGACAATGTGCCGAATTTTGTATTGATCGCCCGGATGCTGGCCTTTATGGGTGTGCAGCGCTGCGAGTGGAAGACCTCCGGCTGGCAGGTGGTGCAGTTTGCCGATACGCTGCCGCGCGTCGACCTGATCCTGATGGACATCCGTTTGCCCTACGAAGACGGCTACCAAGCGCTGCAAAAAGTACGCGCCCATCCCCGTCTAAAGGATACCGTCGTTTGCGCGGTAACAGCAGAAGCCAGCGAAGACCAGATGCGCCGCGCCAAGAAAGCCGGTTTCAACGGTTTCCTCGGCAAGCCGCTGGATGCCGATAAGTTCCCGGTACAGATTCGCCGTCTCCTTTCGGGCGAAGAAGTCTGGGAGTGGAAGTAAGATAGGCGATACCGGTGGGAGGGCCGCAGACCCTCCCCAACGATGAACCACGACACGCCCGCATCCGATCACGCGGGCAGCACGATTTTCGTCCACGCGACCATCACCGTTCCGTTAATCCCAACCGAGAAAACAAGCAAGAGTTGTAGACGAATTAAGGTTACGACGTAGGATGGCATTCTTACGGTTTCAGTTTCTAAAATTCGTATATGATGTGAACAGATAGAGACTAATCATAGGTCTCACTATTTTTTGCTGCCATCATTCGGTCGCGTTAAGCATCATTTACCGAGTAACTGTCATGTCTGAAACACAACCCTCCGATAAGCATTTTGATTTAATCCGTCGGCAAGCTGCCGCCAACGCCGAGCTGACAAGCTGCACTACCTTCCCCGAAATGGCGGGGGCGATTGCACGCCATATGCCCTTGCAAGAGGGGCAGTTTGTCTCGATCAACCGCGTGACGCACGATTACGCCAATCAGGTATTCCGGCTGCAAACGCTGGCATGGGCGCACCCTGAGCAGCCGTATGAAGGCAGCACCAGCGTCGAAATCCCTCTGCCGGGTATGGGGTATCCGCTGGATGTGGATACGCTCGATTACAACGCGCCGCTGGTCGTCGGGCAGGTGCCGGGCAGCGAGAAGCTCAACTCCACCTACCGCAATTGGCTGGGCGCGTACAAAGTCATCTCGTTCGCCAACTTCCCCATCCGGTTCGCCGGTCGGGTCATCGGCACGCTGGGCATTAACGCACGTAACACGCCGATTCACCTGAGCGCGGATGAGCAGACACAGTTTCAACTGCTGGCGAACCAACTGGGGGCGTTGATCGAGGTCAACAGCCTGAACCTGGAAGTGTCATTCCACGAGGCGTTAATTGACCGGCAGTCGCGCACGTTCGCGGATTTGACGGCCAACATGAGTTACGAGCAGATGGCGGCCACCGTCGCGCGGCATATGCTGCCGGTAACGGGGCGCTTCCTCGGCATCAGCCAGTTTGTGTACGACTCAAACGGGGAGATCAGCGGGTGGCAGGTGATCGCCAGCGCGAACCGGGAGCGCGTCTATAACTGGACGGATACGGCAGTGATGGCGTGGTCGAACGCCTCGCCCAACCTGCGCCAGAGCATCCTCGCCGGAAAGCCGTATGTCCTCCATACCCTGCGCGACCTGCAACCGGAAGATGAGAGCGACGAGCTGCACCAGTTATTAGGGACGCTGCAAGTCGAAAGCTACATCAATATCCCGATGTTGATTGATGGGCATCCTGTCGCGGCCATGCTGGTGATGAGCCGCGCGGCGCACAGCTTTACCCACGACGAGATCAACGCTTTCGCCAGCCTAGGCGACCAGATGAGTACCCTCATCCATTCGCGCACCTTACTCGAAGAAGCGCATGATGCTCAGAAGATGGCGATTCAACTGGTACAGACGAACCGCAATATTACGCTGACCAATACCCTTGAGGGCATCGGCACGGAACTGCTCGAAGCCATGCCAGCCGATGTGAAAGCCCTAACGATTGCCCTGTTCAACCGCCCGATGCAGGCGCACGAACGACCGGGCAGCCTCGAAACGGTGATGCTGGCGAACCGCGACGGTATCCATCCCCTCACTGAAATTGACCGCCTTAGTGGGGATACGGCTGGCTTTAGCAACCTCTTACAAGCACTGCACAACAGCCAAACCGTCGTGCTGGAAAAAGATGGCTCGGCGGTCGCGCTGCCACCGGAAAGCACGGCCCAGCTTTACGCGGAAGACGTGAATAGCATTCTGGTCATCGGGTTGCTAGCGGGGACGCGCTTGCTCGGTGTGCTGGGGTTAGCCTCCAACGAAGCGGGCGACAAAACGCCGCAGCAGGCCGCGAACCTGCGGGCGGTGGCTGACCAGATCGGCATCACCCTCGAAAACCGCAGCTTGCTCAAACAGACAACTGAGAGTTTGAACCTCGTACAGACCCAGTTTGAAACCTCGAACATTATTTACCGCAGCACGCATCCGGCAGAAATCTTGGAAGCGGTTCACAACTTCGCCGGACGCATGTATGAAGGCGGGCGAATCGCGCTGGTCGAGCCGGAAAGTGAGCCGCCGATGCTGCGAATTGCCGCCGAACTGCACGACGGCACTGCCCAAGTCACCGAGTACCTTGAGCCGATGGAGAGCTTCCCGGCACACTCCACACTGCGGTCGCTGGAAACGCTGTATATCCCTGAAGTAAGCAGGGATACTTACTTGAGCGATGCCGAGCGTGACCACCTGCTTGAACAAGGGGTGCGCTCCATCTTAATCGTGCCGATGGTGGTGAATGCCAACTTGGTCGGCTTGCTGGTGTTTACCAACCGCAAGTATGAGGTCGCTGCTGCGGTCAACATGCGGGCGCTGCGGGGGATGGCGGACTTAGCCGCCGTCGTGGTGGAAAACCGCTCCCTGCTGCAAATCACGGGGCAGTCACTCGAAGAAACCCAGCTTCTATACGAGATCAACCGCGCGATCTTGGGCGCACAGGACACCTTAGACGTGCTGCGCGTCATCCGCGAACTCCTCAGCCCGGACTCATCTAGTATAAGTGAACTGCAAATCAGCTACGACGAAACGAACACCATCCAAGAGATGACCGTTAACACCCTGCTCGCCCCAGAAGGGGAAGAGGTCATCCAGATGCCGCTGCGCGACCTGATGGGTGTGGATGCACTGCGGAAGATGCAAACGTATTGGGAGACTAACCGTTCAAACGTCACCATCATCGAGGATGTGGCAGGTTCTGACCGCGATTACCCGATTAGCAACTTTGTGGAACTATCCGGCTCACGGAGTTTCGTCAACCTGATCGTGCGACAGGGCGGGCTGGTCACGCAGATGGTCAACATTTCGTTTACGGAACCGCGCAAGTTCACCGCGACACAGCGGCGTTTATATACCGCGCTCAGTGACCAGATGAGCATCGTCTTACAGAACCACAGCCTGCTGCGCGAAACCCAACATGCCGCCGAGCAGATGAGCCGCCGCGTCAGCCAGCTGCAGGGTATTAACCAAGTGTCGAGCCGCATTTTGGCAGCGACCGATGAAACCCTGATCGTGAACGAAGCCAGCGAAGCCCTCGTGAGGCTGCTCGGCATCGACCACTGCGGTATTACACTGGTTGATCCCGACGACCCGAACACATTGGTCGTCGTTGGCGAGTATCCGGCACAAGGGGCGCTGAACGCGCGTCTGCCGCTGATTAACAACCCCCTGTGGGATGCGCTGCAAAAGCGCAATTTCCAACCGCTGTACGTGCCAAGCCGCGAAGATCTCATTATCGAACCAGCGACCCGCAGCGTGCTAACACAGCTTGGAATCTACTCACTGGGCTTGGTACCCATTATCACCGAAAACCAGATTATCGGCGGTGTTGGTCTCGATATTTACTCACCGCATCGGACGGTAACACCGGAAATGTTAGAACTGGCACAAATTTTGACAGTTCCGTTGAATATCGGTCTGCAAAACCTGCGCTTATTGGGTGATGTACGTAAGAGCGCGAACCGCTTGGGTGAACAGGTGGATACACTCCGCAGCTTGCAGCAGATTGAATCGCGGATCAGCGCGGCGCAAGATGAAGATACGCTGCTTAAGCAAAGCGTGTACGACATCGCTACCCTTTTACAAGTCGACCACTGCGGTATCGCGCTGCTGGATGCCAACCAGAAGTTCGCGACCGTAGTGAGTGAATATCCTAATCAGGGTGCGTTGGGTGTTCAAATCAGCGTCGAAGGCAATCCGCTGTATAATTTCATCAATCAGGAAAATTACCAACCGGTCATTATCGACGACATCAACACCAGCCCCGTATTGGATGAGAACAACCGCGCCTTTTTACGCAGTGTTGGTACACATTCAATCGTTATCGTCCCCCTCGTGGTCCATGATCGGGCAATCGGCTCGATTGGGATTGATATATTCAGTGACAAGAAAATTATCAGTCCGGCGATGATCGACCTCGCGCAAACGGTCTCCTCACAGGTCGCCATCGCCTTGCAGAACCGCCGCCTCATGAGTGAAGCCGAACGCCGCGCGTCCCAACTTCAGCGTATCGCCGCCTTTAGCCAGAGCGCACAGGCTTCACTCGCGCTGGAAACCACGCTTGAAACGATGCTGGATGAGGCCGCCCAAATGCTGCCGCAAAACCAGATGAGCATCTGCCTGTACGACAAAGCCGAACAGCAGTTGAAGGTCGTCGCCCAGCGCATCGACGGCAGCATTCGCCAGACCTCGAACACAGGCGACAGTATCCCGCTGACCGGCCAAATGGCAGCCGTGTGGAAAAAGGCCGAACCCCTTTACCTACCGGACTTACGCGCCGTCACACCGGATATGGATGTGGGCGTAACGCTGCGGTCGTGGTTGCTGGTTCCCGTGATGGGGCATGGCAGCATTGTGGGTATCGTCAGTGTCGGCAGTGACCAAGCCTTTGCCTACACCGAAACCGACATCCGCCTGTTCAGCCAGCTCGTCAGCCAGTTCGGGGTGGTGCTGGAAAATATCGAAGCCTACCGCCAGAGCCAGCAAATCGCCCGCAACGAATCCTTAGTGAATGATATTTCCGCCCAACTCCAACGCCAGCTTGACATTCAGGGTATGCTAAATGTAACGGCTGCTGAGTTGGGCAAAGCCATCGGTGCGCGGCGAGCGCGTATCCGGTTGGCAACCCAAGTCCCTGAAACCGATCCTGAAACAAGTGCGGAGTAAGGTTTATGCGCCGCTTTTTAGAACGCATCTTTGATGTCTCCCGGTATACCGGCCTCGTCGAACGTGATCGAGCGCGGATGGTGTACGCGATTTCGGTGCTGGCCTTCGTGGGCGCGGCGCTGTTCATGGTGATTACGTTCGTCGCGCCGGAAGCCGTTTTTGGCGACAATGTTATCAGCCCCAGCCTTTTCACCGTGCTGTTCGGTATTTTTTACGTCGGCGTGATCGGCGCAATCGCGGTCACACGGGGCGGTAAAAGCCGGCTCGGTGGTTTCATTATCGTCGTGATGGTCGTCCTGAGCTTCGGGCCGCTCTCCATCGGCAGCGGCGCGAACACCTTTCAAGACGGTATGCTTTTCCTCATCCTGCTTGTTCTCTCTGGCTTGCTGCTTGACGAATGGGGATTGCTGCTGGGTTCGGTCATCGCGATTGGCATCAAGACGGCGGCACTGGTCATTACGCCATCAGACTCAACAGCCCCGCTTGACACGTGGTACTCGATGGCTTCAGTCGTGCTGCTGGTCGCGGTCTCAGCGCTCCTGATTTACGCCTTCCTGCGCTTTGCCCGTACCAACCGTGTCGAAGGCGCGGCGGGTGCCGAAATCGAGCGTATGAAAACGGCGCAGTTGACCAGCCAGATCACCCAGCGTATTTCGCGGCGCTTGGCCCCCAGCGAAGTGATGCGGAATACGGTCGAGGAAATCTGCAAAACCTACCCCAATATTTACCACGCCCAAATCTTCCTGACCGAACCCAACGGCCTCGCGCGTTTGGTCGCCAGCACGGGCGAAGTCGGCAAGATGCTCATCGACCGCCAGCACAGCCTCCCCATCGGCAGCCAGAGCGTCATCGGGCAGGTGACGCTGAATAACCAGCATGTCATCGCGCGTTCCAACTCGAACAACACGGTTCACCGCCGCAACGAATTCCTGCCGGATACAATGGTCGAGGCGGCCTTCCCCATGCGTATCGGTGATGTGGTCATCGGGGCGCTGGACTTACAGAGCAAGATCAGCGACTCGTTTGATGAGGGCGACACACCGATTTTCCAATCGCTGGCGGATAACGTCGCGATTGCGATTGATAACGCCCGCTTGTTCGAGGAAACCGAACGCCGCTTGCAGGAAAACCAGCAGTTGGTGGCGCAGATGAGCCAATCGAGCGAGGAAGTCAAACGCTTGAACGACCGCCTAACGGGGCGTTTCTGGAAAGACTTCCTGCATCAGCAGTCTTCACCCGCACTGCACCTTGACCTGAACCAAGACCTCGCCGTCGTGGATAACACATGGACACCCGGTTTGAAGCAGGCCATCACCGACAACCAGCCGGTGCAGAGTCACGAAAAGGATGGCAGCGTCGTCTCGGTGCCGCTGCGAGTACGCGGGCAGGTCATCGGCGCGATGGAATTTGAACTCGACGAAAACGGCACACTTTCGTCGGAAGATTTGGCGATGATGGAAGAAGTCAGCGAACAGTTAGGCATGGCGGCGGAAGCCAACCGCCTGTACGAAACCAGCCAGCGCATTGCCCAGCGCGAGGCGTTGGTCAACGAAATTTCGACCCGTCTGCAAAGTGGTTCGACAGTTGAGATGACCCTCTCCAGCGCCGCCCGCAGTTTGAAGGATGTCCTCAAGGCTAATAAAGTATCGATCCGGTTAGGCAAGCCTCCGGTTGAAACAACGCAGGGAGGTCAAGCATGATGTGGTTTACCAAAGCCCCCGACGCGGACGCTGAAGTTTTAGGGCAGTATCGTTATCGCTACCTGCAAGCGATGGTGCTCATTTTCCTCGCCGCAAGTGGTATTGCCGTAGTGGGTATGGTGCTGCTGAATGCGACGCTCGAAAACAGCCTCATCCTGTTCGGGTTCACGCTCATCATCTTCTTCACAAACCTGCTCACGTACGCCTTGCTGCGTCGGGGGTACGTCAGACTGGTGAGCTTCATCATCATCGCGCAAGGCTTGTTGGGCATGTTCGCCACACTCAGCGTTGAGTTCTGGTGGTTGATGTTTAACAGTGTTCTGGCGGTTGTGACCGCTGCGACATTGGCAAAACGCAACTTATACCGGGCAGTGATGCTGATCTGTTTTGGAACTGTCGCGTTTATGATCGTTCGTACCGCGCAGATTAATAATGATTTTGACCCGGCAGTTCCGTATTTTATTGTGCTAGTCACGCTGGTCATCGTCAGTGCCACCACCCGTTATTTTACCGAACAAGCCGTCAAAGCCGCCGCAGTCGCTGCCAACAGCGCCAACCTGTTGCAAGCCGCAGCCGCCACCGGTGAAATTATCGGCAAGCTGCTGAAGGTAGACGAACTGCTGCCGCAAGCGGTTGACCTCATCCGTGACCGCTTTGCCTTCTACCATGTTCAAATCTTCCTCTTGGATGAAGCCGGAGAGAACGCGCAGTTGGCCGCCAGTACCGGTGAAGTCGGGCAGATGTTGTTCGCGCGGCGGCACAGTTTGCCCGTTGGCAGCCGGAGCGTGATCGGGCGGGTGACGAGCAGCGGACAGCCCGTGCTGGCGAACGATACCGACTCGTTCCATCACCGCAACGAACTGCTCCCCAACACCCGTTCCGAGTTAGCCCTGCCCATTTTGGATGGTGACAAGATCATCGGTGCGCTGGATGTTCAAAGCCGCCGCTATGAAGTGTTCACGACCGAGGTGATACAGGCGCTGCAAGTGCTGGCGAACCAACTCGGCATCACCATCCGTAACGCGCGGTTGTTCGAAGAACAAGAAAAAACCACCAATGAAGCACGGCGGTTGTTCTTGGAATCGGAAACCAGCTTGCGGGAAATCCAACGCTTGAACCAGCAGCTAACCCGCACCGGTTGGCAGGATTATATGCAAACCCGTAAATCCGTCAGCGGTGTAACCCTGAGCGAAAACACCATTTCTTCCGAAGCTGAATGGACGGCGAGCCTGCTTGAAGCCAGCCAAACCCGCGAATCAGTGACGAACTCGCGTGATGGGCAGCAGGTCATCGCCGTTCCCATGATGCTGGGCAGCGAGGTGATTGGCGCGATTGAGGTCGAAGCCGGTGACAACATACAAGAGGCCGACATTACCGAGATGGTGAACGCGGTCGCCCAACGTTTGGCCTTAACACTCGATAAAGCCCGCTTGTTTGAGGAATCCCAAGAGGCGACCGCCCGCGAACAACGCATTAACGAAATCGTCACCCGCTACCAGAGTGTGAACAATGTCGATGAACTCCTCCGCATCACCCTACAAGAACTGAGCGAGTCATTGGGCGCAACCCACAGCAGCATCCGCCTCGGTGCTGCGCCGGTCACTGCCAGCCCGAATGGAGAGTCCCACGCATGATAACCCGTATCCGCCAACGCCTGTTCACACTGCGCCACACCTACGGCAATCCGTTGGATGCCCAGCGGGCGCGGGTGCTGCTGTACCTGTCGCTGGCACTCATTCTGATCACGGTTGCCACGATGATCTTCGTGCAAATACCGGACAGCCTCGGCAGTGGTAACATTGATATTCCCGGCCTCATCAGTGCCATCGTGGTCATCATCGCGGCGGCGCTTTCGTACATCTTCATCCAACGTGGCAAGCTGAACCGCGCCACATGGATCGTGCTGCTGGCGATTACGCTTGGCGCATTAAGCGCCATCCTCTTCGGTAACGAAGGTTTGCCGACGGTCAGCAGCAGTGTCGTCATCTTCCTGACTGTGCCGGTCATTATGTCCGGCGTACTCTTGAGCCGTCGGGGTTTAATCGTCATCAGCGCATTAATCCTGCTGGTCGTGGCGCTAGCAGCCGCCATTCAGACGACGATCACCCAACCCGTCACTTATAACCCATCCCAGTTTGCGCTGAGTGATTTCGCCATTATCGCGATTTCTGTACTGATTATTCTCGCGATTTTATTTGCCTTTCTCGGCACCTTACAACGCATCGCCAGCGAATCATTTGATGTCAATACACAGCGCCGCTGGATTAACCTGCTGGGCTTGGAACTGGCGACCATCGGTAACGAAGCGGATGTCCTCAGCATGGCGCTGGGGCAAGTGCGGCGGGTTTTCAACCAACGCTTCATCGAATTGTATCTCGCCAACGAGGACGGCAACCTCGCCAACGTCGCCAACAATGTACAACGCCGCCTCTTGATTCGCTCCATCGAAGCCAACATTGTCGCCGAGGCCGCCCGCAGTCGCATCCTGCACACCACCTCACTGCGCGACGATGCCTCCCGCCGTACCCATATGGCCGCCTCTACCAGTTACGCCGCCGCCGCACCAATGATTGTTGGAACACAACTGCTCGGCGTACTGGACTTTCAAGGGTCACATCCCTTCACCCAGAATGAACTCGATACCTTCCAGCAGTTAGCCGACCAAATCGCGGTGGCGCTGCACCACATTCGCCACCAGATCGAACTGGAAATGCAGACACTTGACCATGAAAAAACCATCAAGCGCCTGCAAACACAGTTGCAAGATTACACACGTACCCAGAGCCAGAACGTTTCCGACGTGTGGAGCGGGTATATCGCCGGACGCGGACGGCAAGCCATCGGCTACAACATGGACGCGGAAACCGTCGAACCCGTACAGGCGACCGATTTGCCGGGTGGGTTGATGTCCACGCTGCAAAACGGCAAGATGGAAGTCACGACCCAGAACGGTGAACAGATCATCAACGTCCCTATCAAATTCCGCGATACCAACCTCGGTGCCATGTCGTTCGCGGTTCCGGCAGACCGTCCATTGAACAAACACCAGCTTGAGGTCGCCACGACGGTTGCCGAACGTTTAGCGCTGGCGTTGGAAAACACTCGCCTGTTCGAACAAAGCCAGTCACAGGCGCTGCGTGAACGGAAAGCCAGCGAAGTCGCGACAGCACTCATCGGCGCGACCGATGTCCGCGTGGTGCTGAACATGGCGGCGGAACAATTTAAGGATGCGTTAGGCGCGGTCAACACACGGATCTACATTCAGCCAGAAACGCTGATGGAACCGCTGGCGCAAACGCAGCAGGAGAAGTAACCATGAATACCTTATCGCGTGTCGTTAGCCCTTCAAATTGGCCGTTATGGCTCAAGATCACCCTCGGTTTAGCGGTGGCGGCGCTTATTCCGCTGGTGATCGGCGCGTTCATTATTCAAAGTGGTTTCGGCGCTTACAGCCTTGACGCGACCAAAACCAATATTGGTCAAACCGGCACCACGCAGCTTGAAACCCTCAACCGCAACCTCGTCAACGGGCGGCGGGCAGTCGTGAACCTGACGTTGGATGAAGAACTCACGAGCGAATTTGTTGACCTGCTCCTGCTGGGCGGCGGAACAACCGACCGAACCCTCGAAGTTTCAAGCGATATGCAGCGTGAAGCGAAAGAAGGCGGCATTTTACGGGCGCTGCGGTTAGTGGACACGCGCGGGTTAATCGTCGCACAAGCAAGCACTGAACAGGTGTTGTCGTATCGCGGGTTTGATACCGAAACGTCGAGCTTCATCAACGCCCAAAACGCCTCCCAGAGTAACATCGACCAAACGGTTACGGTCAGCGGTGGGCGCAGCCTGACGATTGAATTTACGCATACCCTGCGCGATGGCAACAACGCGATCATCGGGCATCTTATCGGCACGGTGGACGAAAACATCGCGGTGCTGCCCTTCCTCGCGGCATCCGGCAGATTCGACAGTTTCCTCATCACGCCCGGTCAAAACCCGCTCGTCGTCGGCGAACAAGGCTTGCTGACGGACGCAGCCCTCGCCGACTCGGTAGCGACCAAACGCGCTCTTGCCGGACAAACGGCGACAACTGCCTACTTATTCGGAACACGCCAACCCGTTGAAATGATCGGCTTTTACGCACCGGTATCGAACCCGATTATCCCGAATCAAACCCTATTCGCCCTCGTAACCGAAACACCGGTCAGCACCATCACCAACCCGACGGTAGAGTATCTGGGTGGGGCGCGGTTATTCGTCGGGGGTTTAGGGTTAGCCATCATCGTCGGCCTGCTGATCGTCCTCGCCAACCAGATCATCATCCCGCCGCTGATTAGCCTCCGCGAAGCCATGCAAGCCGCTGTTGATGGCGACCTGAATTACCCGCTGCAATATGGCGAACGGCAGGATGAGATCGGTATGTTGAACGCGGCGTTCGTGGACATGCGGTCACACATTCGCGGCTTGATCGAGGAATTGGAAAGCCGCATCGCTTCCCGCACCCGTGACATTAGCGCCACACAGGAAGTCGGTCGTTTCGCGGCTTCGCAGCGTGACGTTCAAACCCTGCTCGATCAAGTCGTGGAATTGATCGTCGAGAAATTCCCGGATATTTACCACGCCCAAATCTTCTTGCTAGATAGCGACCGTCAATTCGCCATGCTGCGTTCCAGCACCGGCGAACCGGGCAAGATCATGCTGGCACGCGGGCATAAGCTGGCGGTCGGCAGCTTGAGCGTCATCGGGCAGGTGACGGGGCAAGGTGAGGTGGTTGTCGCCCGTGATACCGGCACCAGCCAAGTTCACCAGCGTAACGACCTGCTGCCCCTCACCCGTGCTGAACTCGCCATTCCGTTGAAAATCGGTACGCAAACCATCGGCGCGTTGGATGTGCAAAGCCGCATCCGCGACACCTTCGGTAAAGATGAAGTCGCGATTTTGCAAACGATGGCGGATCAAGTCGCCGTCGCCATCGAAAACGCTCGCCTGTACCAAGAGTCGGTACGCCGGTTGGAAGAAATCGAACGTATCAACCGCACATCGACCTTTGAGGCGTGGCAGGAATACCTCTATGCCCAGCGCGAACGCCAGTTATCCAGCCAATCCGGCATCACCAGCACGAACGATTTATCGGCGCTCCGCAAGCAGGCCATCCAGCAAAACCGGATCGTAGTCGGCAGCCCAACACCCAACCAGACGATCCCGATTGCCGTGCCGGTACAGCTACGGGGTCAAACCTTAGGCGCGGTCGAGTGGGAAATTCCGGCGAACGACCTGAATGAGAACAAACTCCAGTTGGCGCAAGAACTGGCGAACCGCCTTGCCATCAGCTTGGATAACGCCCGCCTCTTCCAAGAAAGCCAGCGTGCGGCAGAACGCGAGCGCGTGGTGAACACCATCGCCGCCCGTCTGACCCCGCAAACCGAAATCAGCGACATCTTGCAAACCGCCGTTCGCGAAGTCGGTCAAGCGCTGCGTGCGCCAAACGTCACCATCCGTCTGCACCGGACGAATGGACACAGCCAACCCAATGAGAATTAAGCGTCTGACAGAGCGATTTATCGTATGCTAAGAATAACCAAGTATGAGAACGACAGATGATTAAAACAATGTCGCGGAATAAAAACCGAACGAGAAAATCAAATTCCCTACAGCGCCAGATGATGCGGCGGATTGCGCCCATCCTCATCATTGGCTTTGTGGTGATGACGGCCATCGCGGTGATTCTTTACCGCCAAAATCTGTCCTCGCAAGTCGCGGGGGACTTAGCGCTCACGCTGGATGAACGCGCCGCCATCGTGGATAGCTTCTTCAATAAGCTGAACGCGGATTCAACCTACCTCAGCCGCTTGGATGTCAGCCGCGAGTTAGGCACGGTGGCTTCGAACACCGGCGCGAACCGGCGGACACAGGCCGTGCAGCTACAGGCGAAATTAGCCGACCAACTGCTCGAAGTCGCGAACCAGAACGCAACCTTTTACAACCGGATGCAGTTCATCACCGTGCAAGGCTCGGTGTGGGTCGAAATCAATAATGAACGCGGCTTCCTCACCAGCAGCTATCCGGCGGATAATAACCAGTATGCGGCAGACCCCTTCTTTAACGCCATCAGCCGTGAAGTCACGACCTATACACCGCTGAGTTACAACCGCACCGAACCGGAATCGCCGACAGCCAGCTTAACCTTGTTCGCCCCGATTATTGATCGCCTTCAAAATAATCGTACAGTGGGTTTCATCGCCCTTGAAGCCAATGCCTCCAATGAACTGCTCAATCTCGTCAAGCTGAACGAAAGCGCGGCTCAACAGTCTTGGTATCTCGTCAGCAGCAATGGCATCCTGCTCGAAACGGGTAGGCCGCTTGCCGAATTGGATGCGCCGTTGAGCCAATTGGTCAGGGATAACCCCAACGGTTTCCGCTTGGCCGATTTGACCGATGGCATCGCCGCGTCACGTGTGGTTCCCGCTTATGGTATGCCGGATATGCCGTGGACACTGCTGTTGGCGGATCGGGGTAACGCCGGTATCGCCGCCGGTATCAATGGCATGGCCTTAATCGCGGTCGTTGGTACGCTGGCGTGTGTGGCAGCCCTTTATCTCATCAGCCGCGTCATCAATAAGTGGCTGCTGCCCCTCAGCGCGACACGGGCGCTCGCCTACAACCTCGCGGCGGGGCAAGCCAACGACACGCTGCCACCGATGGCCCATAACGACGAACTCGGACAACTGACCGACTCGTTCAAACACATCTCGCGCCGTATGACCGATCTTTCCGCCGAGTTGGAAGAAAACATCCAAACTAACCAGCGCCGTTTGCAGCTCGCCGCCGACATCAACCGCGAAATGAACACGCTGGGCGAGCGTGATGCCATCTTCGAGCGCGTGATCGAGCGCGTTTGCGACTCCTTCAAGCTGTATCACGGTCAAATCTTCCTGCTGGATGATATTGGGCTGAACGCCTACTTAGCCTACAGCCGCGGGTTAATTGGCAAACGGCTGGTTGAACAGGGGTATCCGGTACAGGTGGGTTTTGACTCGCCTGTTGGTAAAGTCACGGCGTTCGGTCGCCCGGTCATCATTAGCGATACGGTCAACCCCGGCGATGTTCCCTATATTGCCAACCCCGCCCTGCCAGAAACCCGCGCACAGATCGTGGTCGCGCTGATGGCTGGTGGGCAAATCATCGGTGCGCTGGATCTGCACAACAACAACCCGCGTTTGTTCAGTAATGAAGAAGTCGCCGTGCTGCAACTCATCACCGACCAACTCGGTTTGACGCTTCAAACCATGCGGCAGGTCAGCCAGTATCAATCGCGAATCGAGCAGGAGGACAGCCTCAACCGCCGCCTCACCCGCTCCGCATGGTCGGAAACCGAAGAACGGTTCGAGTTAGCCGAGTCCTACCAGTACAACCTCATCGACGTGCAGCAAAACTTGAAGCCGGTTGAGGATATTACCGCCCTCAGCGCCCCCATCACCATTCGCGGTGAGGTCATCGGAACCTTAGCGGCGGCTGCGCCGGAGGGGATGCCCTTCACCATCGGCGACCATGCCGTGCTGCGGGCGGTGGCTGACCGTGTGGGCTTGGCGATTGAAGGTGCGCGTCTCTTCCAAGAAACCCAGTCCAGCCTCACCATTACCTCGGTGCTGTACCAGCTCAGTCGGATGCTGAACGAAGCCACCGAACTCACCGATGTGGTCAAAGCCGTCATCCAAGCCGTCACGTCGGATGCCGCCAGCGGGCAAATATGGATCTTTGAAGAAAGCACGACCGAGACGGACAGCCCGTGGTTGCAACTCGCGGCGGATTGGTACGCCGACGAGCATACCATCCGCACGGGCGGCGAACTGCAAATGAATATCGAGGACTCGCCGTTCCTCGCCAGCCTGCGCGACATGCAGGTGAAAGTCATCACCGACACCGCGCGGGATAACCGCCTCGACAGTGAACTCAAAGGGACGCTGCGCTTGTTGGACGCGCGGGCAGCGATTTTCATCCCCTTTAGCGTGCGTGGTCAGTGGCGCGGCATCCTCACACTGCTCTTTACCGACGCGCGGCAGTTCACCGAGAGCGACGGTCGTATCTATACCGCGTTGATCGACCAAGCGGGTGTTGCGATTGATAACCGCTTGCTCATCCGCCAGACGGAACTCACCCTCAACCAGATCGAGCGTTTGTACGCCGCCAGCCGCCACATCAACACCTCGCAAACCGCCATCGAACTCATTCGCGCGGTGCAAGCGGCCAACCCTGAAATTAACATGCGCTACGAACTCGGCTTGCTAGAAGGTCAGCTTGACCCCAGCGGTTGGCCGACGCTGGTACGCATCGTCGCCCGCGCGGAAGATGGGCGTGCCGTCGTCGCCGACTCGCTGCAAGCGCTGGTCGTGCCGGAAGATTCACCCCTGCGGAAGCGGGACACCCAATCAGTGGATATTCTGGGCGGGCATACTCATATATTCCCGCTGTTCAGCGCCAACCAACCGATTGCGATGCTCTACGTCCACAGCCCGCGCAACTACGTCATCTCGGCGGAAGACTACGAAATTTACAAGGCGCTTTCGGGGCAGATCAGCACCGTGTTGGAAAACCAACGCCTGCTGCAACAAACCTCGTCCGCATTGGATGAAACCCGCCGCCTGTATACCGCCAGCCGCGCCATCACCAGCGCACAGGATGTAGCCGCCGTGTACGCAGCCGCCAGCGAACATCTGGCGCAGTCCGCGCAGCTCAGTAGGATGTGGGTGCTGTTGGCTGGCCCAACGGCGAGCTTGAGCGCTGCTTACTTCGATGTCGCCTATATGTGGGAACGGCAGCCGTTGGCGGACTCGCCCGTTCGCGAGGGGCTGCGCCTGAACGCCGAAGCACTGCCCGTCAGTGCCTTGATCGCCGAAGCCGACGACACCGTTTACTTCGCCGACTTGAATGTCGAACTGCCCCACGCCAATCCGGTTCAACAAGCCCTGCGTTCATGGGGTGCGGTCAGCGGGGTCGTTATCCCGATGCAAACCCAACGTCAATGGTTAGGCGCGGTCGTTTGCGTGTCGGATGCACCGATGGCCTTTGACGAGCAGTTTGTTCGCTTCATCCGCGCGGTGAGCGATCAAGTCGCGATTGCGGTCGAGAACAGAATGCTGTTCGACGAAGCACAGGCCGAAGCCCAACGGGCGCTCGCGCTGGCGGAAGTCGGTCAGTTGGCGAATCAGGTGTCGGCGGATTTCGAACAGAACATTTCGCAGGTGTTCGAGCGTGTCGCCGAACCCGCCGGTTACGACCGCTGGCTGCTCATTTTGAACAACAATGACGACGCGAATGTGCTGGATACCGTCAGTAGCTTTAACGCTGTTGATGCAGAAGCCTTCAGCCCAACGGGTTATAACCTGCAAAGCAGCGAACACTCGATTGTCGATGCGCTGCGTACCCGCCAGATGATCGTGGTCAACGACCCGACCGGCTACCCGGCCTTTGCCGATAAGCAGGATGGGTTGACTACCGCTGTGGGTAAGCATATCGTCACGCCGATTTACACCAGCGATCAAACCGCCGGTGCGCTGTTGGTCGGTCGCTCGCTGGAGTCGCGCGATATGGACGAAGCTGATGAACAGCTTGTCCGTACCCTCGCCGCGCAGGTCGCTGTCGCCATCGAAAATCGGCGCTTGTTCCACGCCGCAGAGCAAGAACGCGAATACCTGCGCTCAATCTTGGAAACCATGCCCACCGGTATCGTCGTACTGGACCCGCATACCCTCAAGCCCATCCAGGCCAACGCGCAGGCCGAGCAGCTACTGGGTAAGCCCATCAACTACAGTGCGCCGTTCAACGTCGCCGACTACAACCTCATCCGCACCGGAACCAACGTTCACTACCCCGAAGCCGAACTGCCGATCAACATCGCGGCGGCCAGTGGTATCGCGGCCTTCGGCGACGACATCGCGGTCGTGAATGACGACTTCCAGAATGACCTGCTGCTGAACGCCGCCCCCATTTACGATGCACGCGGCAACGTCACCTCGATCATCGCCGCCTTCCAAGACATCAGCAACCTGCGCGGCCTCGAAAACACGCTGCAAAACAGCTTGCGTGAACAGATTTCGCTCTACGAAGCCACGCGGTCGCTCTCCGAAGCCCCCTCGCTCGAAGACGCGCTCGATGCCGCCATCGCCCAGCTCTACATGATCGACCCGATGGATGGCTACATCGTCTTGCTGGATGAAACCACAGGCGCGTTGAAGCCCGTACGCGGCTTGCTCTCGCCGGAACAGTTCAATCTGCCGCAGGACTTGTTCCGTTCTGAAATGCTGATGATCTCGAATATGCACGCGCAGACCGACATCACGCCCGAACAACAGCAAGAATTTATCGATCAGGGGATCGAGTCGCTGGCCGTCATACCGATGCGTACCCGTGACATTCTACAAGGGTGGATCGTCGTCCTCTATAACCGGACGCTCGACTTCAGCAACGACAACGAACGCTTCCTCTCGACGCTGGCCGATAACGCCGCCGTCGCGCTGGATAACCGTAACCTGCAAGTCCGTACCGAAGCGTCATTCGAAGAAGCCACCATTCTGTACGAAACCAGCCGTACACTTGCCAACGCCACCTCACCGCAGCAAATTGTGGATGCGGTCATCAATAAACTGCGCGTCCCGAATGCCAACCAGATTTTCATGGCGCTTCCGGCAACCGAAACCAACAGCAACGATCTGGTCGTGGTCTCTAATTGGCAGGCCGACAGCCAGATGGGTATCAACCTGCTCGGTGTGACGCTCAATCCCGACCAATTCCCGGCGTGGCGGCAGGTTTCAACCCCGACTCTGCTGACCATTGACGATGTGTCGCTCGAAGAAGACTTGAGCGAACTCGAACGGATGGGGCTGGAAAGCACCGATGCCCGTTCACTCGCTGTTATCCCGTTGAAGTCCGCTAATCGCTCGCTGGGTGTCATCTGGATCGCCTCGTCGCAGCCCTTCACCCACACCGAACGCGACCGCCGTATCTTCCAATCGTTTGCGGAACAGGCATCCCTTTCAATGGAAGCCACCCGCCTGCTCGAACAAACCGACCGCCGTGCGCGTCAGCTTTCGATCTCGGCGGAAGTGAGCCAAATCGCGAACTCCATCCTTGACCTGAACGTCCTGCTGCCGCGTCTGGTAGACCTCATCCGCGATGCGTTCCATTACGACCATGTTCAGATTTTCCTGATGGACAGCAAAGACCAATTCGCCGAACTTCGCGCCAGCACCGGCGAACCGGGGCGGCAGTTGTTGGCGATTAATCACAAGCTGGCGAAAGGCTCGAAATCCGTTATCGGTCAGGTGACCACTACCGGTCATCCCGTGGTCGCGCTCGACACGGCGGACGCGCACGTCGTCCACCGCCCGAACCCTTACCTGCCGCTGACCCGTTCCGAAATGGCGCTGCCCATCATCGTGAAGGGGCGTATCGCCGGTGCGCTCGACGTGCAGTCGAACACCCCCAACGCCTTCGGTGACGACGACGTGACAGTGTTGACCACCCTCGCCAACCAAATTTCGGTCGCGCTGGATAACGCCCGCCTGTTCGAACAAGCGGAAAACCGCGCACGCGAAATGGGCTTCTTGTTCAACGTCACCACCACCGCATCGGCCTCCGGCGACAAGACGCTGGGCGAGTCTCTGCAAGACGTGGCGACGCTGGTGCGCGAGTCGCTCAACGCCCTCAACGCCAGCATGTACCTCTCCGAAAGCTACACCGACCAGTACGGCGAAAGTTATACCCTGCTGCGGGCGGCGGCGCTTTCCGGCTCTGACCAACCCCTTTCCGAACTCTCGGAAATCTTGGTCGGTAACTCGGATAACGCCTTGAGCCTTGTCGCCGTCAACGGCGAGCCGCGCATTTTCGCCAACCTTGAAGAAGAACCGTCCTATATTCCCATTTCAACCGAGGCCAAGTCTGCCATCGCCGTCCCCATGATCTTCGGCTACCGCACCATCGGTATCATCGCCCTCGAAGACAGCGGCATAGGTGCCTTCACCGCCGAAACACTGAACCTCATGGGTGCGCTCACCAACAGTCTCTCCAGCATCGTCCAGAACACGCGCCTACTGGAACAAGTGCAGCGCTCCAACGAACAGCTCCGCGAACTGGACCGCCTCAAGAGTGACTTCCTCGCAAACATGAGCCATGAGCTGCGTACACCGCTCAACTCGATCATCGGTTTCAGCCGCGTGATCTTGAAAGGTATCGACGGCCCGCTGACCGAAATGCAAGAGCAAGACTTGAACACCATCTACAACAGCGGTACGCACTTGCTCGGCCTCATCAACGACGTGCTCGACCAAGCCAAGATCAACTCCGGTAAGATGGATGTTCACGCCGATTACTTCGACATCAAGGGCGTGGTTGAAGGCGTGCGGTCGATTGGTATCGGTCTGATTAAAGACAAGCCGGTCGATATGCGGCTCGAAGTCGCGTCCGGCCTACCGAAAGTTTACGGCGACGAATTCCGTACCCGTCAGGTGCTGCTCAATCTGGTGTCGAACGCTTCCAAGTTCACGCAGGAAGGCAGCATTACCCTGCGCGTATACCTCGAACACCAGAAAGATCTCGGCGTGGATATGATGCGCGTCGATGTTCTAGACACGGGTATTGGTATCGCCGAAAAGGATATTCCGCTGCTGTTCGAAGCCTTCCGTCAGGTTGACTCATCCCTCACCCGCACCGTCGGCGGTACCGGCCTCGGTCTGCCGATTGCCAAGAACCTGATCGAGATGCAGGGTGGGCAAATGCTCGTGTCGTCGGTCGTCAACACCGGTTCGACCTTTAGCATCACCCTGCCGCTGAACCCACCATCCGCCGCCGAGGAAGAAGGTGGCGACGATGAAGAAGCGGCCATCCAACAGGCCGAAAAGGACAAACGCGCGACATCGCTGATGAACGCCATCACCGCGCCGCCCTCACCCGCGCCCATGAACGGCAAGAACCTGAACACACAGCAGTTGAACCCGTCGGTGGTCGAAAACTACGAGAAGCTGCAAAAGGCTGATAAGCACTCGACCATGACCATGCCACCCATGCCGCCCACGCGCCAGATCCTGCTCATCGAAGATAACCCCGATATGGTCGATCAGCTCCGCCGTGCCTTACAGCGCGAGTCCTTCGACATCTTCACCGCGTCGATCCCGCTGGAAGCCGAAGCGATGGCAAGCGGTCTGCGTCCGATGTTAATCGTGATGGATGCCGACTTCTCCAAAGGCGCGAGTTGGGATATTCTTGGCCGCTTGCAGGAACGCGACGACACCCGCGATATTCCGGTGATCGTGCTGGCGCTGGACGACTCCAGCCAACGGGCGAAGGCTGCGGGTGCATTCGGCTTCCTCCAGCGCCCCTTCACGCCGGATCAATTGGTCGATGTTGTCCGCAAAGCCCTCGCGGAAAGCCAAACCGAGCGCATCCTGATTATCGACGACCAGCCGGAAAGCCAGCGTATCGTACAGCAAGCACTGGAAGAAGCCGGAAAGTACCGCATCATCACCGCGCATAACGCTCAGGAAGGCATTTCGCTGGTCGCCCGCCGCCGCCCGAACCTCGTCATCCTCGACCTGCGGATGCCGGAGAAAGACGGCTTCGAGGTGTTGGAAGAACTGCGGAATAACCCTGAAACCGCCAGCATTCCAGTGATGATCGTGACCGCCGAAACGCTGAACGCCGACGAACAGGATAAGCTCAGTGACGTGCAGGTCATCTACAAGACCGACCTCAGTCAGGAGAACTACGGCGAGTTCATCGAAGGGCTGCGCGACTACCTCAATTAAATGAGTAAGGGTTTGCCGCCGGTAAACCCTACACCCTGATAATCACACGAATCAAAAACCGGATGGTCGATGTGCCATCCGGTTTTTATTTTTACTGCGGTCGTTCTTCCGGCGGAATATCCCGCAGAAAACGGTTTTGCACGTCACGCGGCGACAGCAGCGGGCTTGCGCCGTTCAAACCCCAGTCGAGGTTGATGTCAGGGTCGTTCCACGCCACACCGTTCTCATCCTTGCCACCGTTGTAGTAGTTGTTCACGGTATACATCAGCGTCGCGTCGGTCACAGCGTAGAAGCCGTGCGCCACGCCGATGGGGATGAACACGCCAAGATTGTGCTTCTCGCCGATCTCCATGGTGTGCGTCACCATATACGTCTTGGAGTTCGGGCGCAGGTCAACCATGCCCACCCGCACCAAGCCGCGCGGCACATACCAGTAGTCGATCTGGTGATGGTGGTAATGCAGCCCGCGCAGCACCCCCGCCTTGCTATCCGAACGGTTGCTCTGGATGCGATCCCAATTGACCGTCGGGAACCATTCACGGCGGAACGTTTCCATAAACCGCCCGCGTTCGTCCTCGTAGGCGCGGATGGTCGCCACGTACACACCCTCAATCGTGATCGGGTGGATGGGCAGTAGGAGCTGCGTGGTTTCGTCTTTCATCGTCATAGTGCGGTTGTGCTTTCCTTCGGCGGCTATTCACTCTGCAACATTCAAGCCGCTAGCCCTTGCTGATACCTAAATCCGCCTTGCCAGCGTAAATGAGGCGCTGATCTGCCCCACGTCGATGCTCATCAGTTTGCCTCATCTTCTTGCAGGTGATATATCCGCCACTTTGCCACGTGCCTCGGTGCTTGTCAAGCAAAAAAACAGGGAGAGTGAAGCACTCGCCCTGTATTCCGCTTATACGTCTTTATTCGGTGATTACATCGGGGGCAGCAGTACCGCGTCGATGACGTGAATGATACCGTTCGCCGCGTCGATGTCATGGACGACGATCTTGACGCTGCCGTTAATGACAGGGTTGCCATCTTCGTCCAGCGAAATCGTCAGGCTTTGACCTTCCAGCGCGGTCGGTACGGTGATGCCTTCAGCCGGCGCACCGTCAGCGGTCAGTGCTGCTGCCACGTCCGCATACGCCACCGGAGCCGCCGCCATATCGCCCATCGCTTCGGACACATGGACATGGTACAGCAGAATGTTGGTCAGCATCGCTTGGTCAGCCAACGCCGCGTTCAGCGTGTCAGCAGGCAGCGCTGCGAAAGCCGCGTCAGTCGGGGCAAACACCGTCAGCACCGCGTCAGGGTTTGAAAGGGTTTCCAATACTGCCGGATCAGCCGCTTGCACGGCGGTCAGCAGGGTGGTGAACTCCGGCGCGTCAGTCATACCAGCCGATTCAACAACGATGTCCGCGATAGTACGGGTTTCGGGCATCATCACACTGTCGATGACATGGATCACACCGTTCGAGGCTTCAATATCCACCATCTCCAAGTTGAGCTTGGCATCATCAATGTAGATGTCACCGGCTTCGTCTTGGCTGATGTCGATATGTTGGCCTTGCAGCGTCTTGACGGTCACTTGTCCGTCCTCACCAGCCGCCTCCAGCAAGCCAACCACATCCGCCGACTTCACCGCGCCGGGAACGACATGGTACAGCAGAATATTGGTCAGTGCGGCGGGGTCAGCCAGTACCGCGTTGAAGGCTTCTTCGCCCAACGCTTCTTGTACAGCGGCGAAGGCGGCATCAGTCGGGGCAAACACGGTCAGCGGATCGCCGTCGGCGTTTGAAAGGGCTTCCAACACCGCCGGGTCAGCCGCTTGTACAGCAGCCAAAAGTGTAGCGAACTCTGGTGTTTCCGCGCTGGCGGACTGCACCACAATATCGGCAATTGTCGGCTGCGTATCTTGGGCGAAAGTTGGAACGACGGCTAAAAGGGAAAGGACAATGGCAACTGCTAATAACGATACTTTACGCACGGTTTCTTCTCTCCTTCAATACGATAGAACCTGTTGAAATCCTGTTTAGTTATTGTTCATGAACTGACTAAATATTGTCATCAAAAATTTAGCCGTAACCGTGAAGGGCATGAGAGGCTAATTAAGTCGGCAAACACCGTTTTCTCATTTTTCGAGCAAGAAAGATGTTATTTTGAGGGAAAAAGAGCGGAGTTTAGAAAATTAATTGGACAATACAACCTGAACAAAGACAAGACGACTTGTTCAGGTTTTCATCAGTCAGATATAGAAGTTGAATAGCGTGGTTATTTGGCAAGTGAGGAAATAACTTTCAGACAAATCGCAGCTTCAGAATGTAGGGCGCATGGCTTGCGCCCTCATCCTGACAACCACCGGATGACCAGCTTTACGAGGCTTCACTGCGGGTTATACGACCGCCCAGCGCAACCAGCCCGATGCTCAACAGGTAGAGCGTCAGCAGCGGCCCCATCACCAACCCCATATTTACAGGGTCAACCGTCGGGGTAATAACCGCCGCCGCAATTGCCGCGCCGACAATGGCGATGCGCCAATTTTGGAGGAGCTGGCGAGCCGATACTGCGCCAAAGATCGACAGGACAAAGAAGATCAGCGGTGTTTCGAAGGCCACACCCATCCAGAACAGCAGCGAGGTCACGAAACCGAGATAGCGATCAGCCGTCCACTCGGCGCGGAAGATCGTCGGCTGGAAACCGACAAGGAAGTTCAGCGCGGGTGGGATGAGGATGTACCACGCGAACGCCACACCGACGACGAACAACAGCGTAATCGGCGGGATCGACAGCAGCAGGATTTTCTTCTCCTTGCCTGTCAGCCCCGGCAGGATGAACATCAGCACTTCGTAGATCATGATCGGCAGCGCCAGCGATGCGCCCACCAGTATCGCCACACGGAAGTACTGCACGATACCGCCTGTCGGGTCAAGCACGATGAACGCCCGCCCGTACGGCTGGCTGAGGAACTCCAGCACCGGTGTCGCGACGGCGATACCACCAATGACCCCAATCACCAGCGCGATCACCGACACAAACAACCGGCGGCGCAGCTCGTCCAGATGCTCGAACAAGCCCATTTGCCCGCCTTCACCAGCGGGAACCAGCGGCAGATGCGGTGGGGTTTTCGTCACAGCGCTCATGAGGCCACCTTCTCGTCATCATGAATAATGTTTGCGGTTTCGCGGAGTTCCGTTTGCGCCTGCGTGACTTCCGTGCGAACATCGTCCATCGCATCCTTCACCGGCGCGGTGATGTTCGCCCACACGTTGGTCATCGGTTTGTTGAGGCTGGCGCGGGTCGGCATCGTTTTCGGCAGCTTCACATCCATGCCCGCCGCGTCGATTTCCTTCTGCACGTTCGCCATCACCTCAGCCCAGATCGCGCGGGCTTTCGCCGTGTACTGCCCCAGCACATACGCCCACTGGATCATCCGCTTTGGCCCGGCCACCACCAGCATAATGATGAATATGGCGACCAATTCCGTGCCGCCGATACCAAAAAGTTCCATGATGTGTTGTCCTCTTGGTTAGGGCGGTGGGTCACCTACGCCCTGCGGTCATTACAGCTCGGATTGTTCCGGCTTGTTCTCGCGGCTGGCCTCGTTCATCCCCTTGCGGAAGTTAGCGACCGCCGTACCCAGTTCCCCACCGATCTTGCCCACCCGCCCAACGCCGAACAGCAGGATAACAATGACGAGGATAATAATCAGTTCTGTAGGTCCGAAGTTCATGATCTTGCTCCCTGAACAATGCGTGTTGAAGACAGGGTGAGAGATTTCACCCCGCCGATGGCTGCCAGATTGGGTAGTCATCTTGGGTAAAGGGCGAGGGTGTCCGCGCCCTTCTGAATGAGACCGCCTTCGTGTTAGGGCTTCTGAAAGCGGTCTTTAACAATCGCGGGTTAGAAACCATTTGAGAAGTTCTGAAATCCCGGACAGCCAGTATGCTGTCCCTACAACAACGCGCGTTTGTGAGGCGAATTTCTTGTAGGGACGCGATACATCGTGTCCGATGAACCCCAACCCTTCTTTTCAAACGACTTCTTAGACCGAAGGCAGCGCCGTGCAGTCGCCGCTGGTCGTCACCACGTCCGAGCGCACGAACCCGCCGCCGGTCACGCGGTACCACGTCATGCCATCGCTGCCCATCGACATGCCGTCAACCGGCATACTGGTGCCAGCACGGAGGACACCACTGGGCGCGGCGGTCGTGGTCGCGGCGCTGCGGATGTTCACATCTTGGCTGGCAGTCACACTGCAACCACCACTGCTAGCGGTCGTATCCGCTGGAGCCATCTCAGCGGCAATCGCGGCATACGGCTGCACGGTGTTGTCATATTCCAGCGCGGCGATTTCGCCACGGATGGCAGCGATGTCATCTGCCGTCGGCGGCTGCACCGGGCCGACGAACGCGCCGAGGCTGTCGTCCGCCGGTTCGCCATCAAGGAACGGTTGCAGTACCGGCACCGCATCGCTCACGTTTCGCAGCGTGTACTGTGCGTAGCTGATGTTGTTCGCGAGGCTGCCACCGATCTGCCGCGCCAGCGCACGGTGTTCGGCTTCCACAGCGGCGATTTGCGCGGTGGTCACGGCGAACTGGGTTGCGCCAGCATTCGAGAACGCGCGGGTCGCAGCGAGGTACGCACCGACGAAGGCCGTTTCGGCAACTTCGGTCACGGCGGCGAACATCGCTTTGTCGCTGAACAGGTTTTCCGGCACATAAAACTCGGTGACGACTGGAACCGCGCCCAACGATTGCAGCAGTTCAAGATGGTCTTGTTCGGCGAGAAAACCGGCCTTCAAGTATTCAACCTGCACGTCATCCAAATCCAGCGCTTCGGCGTTGTTGATGGCCGCCAAATAATGGGTCGTGGCGAACAGTTCCGCCGTCGCCGCGAGGTTGATGATGGTCGTCGTATCGTCGTCCGCCGCATCCTGACCGAACACCTTAGTAAAGCCAAACAATTGGCTGAAGCTCAACATCGCGCCACCACCGAGCATAGCGCTGCCTTTGAGTAATGAACGTCGTGATAAAGTAGCCATTTTCAAGTCACCTCATTTGGTTATTCACAACCGCCTGTTGATTGACTGCCCCATCAAGCGGTTGTGAGGATTGTTAAAGTCTGCTTCGTAACGTAGTGATACCGTCTGACCGGATTACATGGCGGCGAAAGGCTGTACCGTGTTGTCATAACCCAACGCTTCGATTTCCTCACGGATGCCCGCGATGTCATCTGCCGTCGGCGGCTGCACTGGCCCAACGAACGCGCCGAGGCTGTTGTCGGCAGGCTGTCCATCGAGGAACGGTTGCAATACTGGCACGGCATCGCTGACGTTGTTCAAGGTGTATTGTGCGTAGCTGATGTTGTTCGGCAGCTTCTCACCGATCTGGCGAGCCAGCGCACGGTGTTCCGCTTCCACGGCGGCGATCTGCGCGGTGGTCACGGCGTAGGGCGTGGTATCTGCCGACTTCGAGAAGACACGGGTCGCGGCGAGGTAGGCTCCGACAAATGCGGTTTCGGCGACTTCGGTCACGGCGGCGAACAGCGCCTTATCACTGAACAGGTTTTCCGGCACATAAAATTCGGTGACGACCGGAACCGCGCCCAACGATTGCAGCAGTTCGAGGTGATCCTGCTCGGCGAGGAAACCCGCCTTCAAGTAATCAACCTGCTTCTCCGCCAGTCCCAAGTCGCCCGCGCCGTTGATGGCAGCGAGATAGTGCGTGGTGGCGAACAGTTCGGCGGTCGCGGCGAGGTTGATAATGGTTTGCAGATCGTCATCGGCGGCGGCCTGACCAAAGACGCGGCTGTAACCGAACACATGGTTAAAGCCCATCATCGCGCCCGTACCGAGCAGCGCACCACCCTTGAGTAATGTACGACGAGAAACATTCTTTGAAAGGAAGTCCATTTGCATTTCTCCTTAAAAGTTTGGCTGTCCCGAACGCCCTAACCGTGAATGAGCGGTCAAAGGGATACAGCCATAGATTCGTTAACTACCATTCCAACGGATTTATGAGCGTATAAGGCTCTCATGAAGCACTCATATGGGCGCAGACTGCAAAACATGCTACAGTCAGGCAGTATGGAGCTAAAAACGCACCGATTAAGGAAGATCCAATGACGAGTAGTGGCATTCATTTCGACTACGACAAAGTACCCTATCCCGAATTATCATTCCCCCAAACACATCCCAGTAATCTCGCGATGCTCGGCAGCCTGCTCGGTATGAATCCCGCACCGCCCACAAAATGCCGCGTGTTGGAAATCGGCTGCGCGGCTGGCTCAAACCTGCTGCCGATGGCGGTAACCGCGCCCGAAAGCACCTTCGTTGGCATTGATTTGTCGGGTAACCAAATTCAAAAGGCGGCTGAAACGGCCGCAGCAGTGAACCTCACGAACATCACCTTTAAGCACATGGATATTCTCGACATCGAGCCGGATTTCGGCGAGTTTGATTACATCATCGCCCACGGTATTCTGTCATGGGTGCCGCCGCATGTGCGCGACAAGTTATTCGACATTTGCAAACGGAATCTCGCGCCGCAGGGCATCGCCTACATCAGCTATAACGCTTACCCCGGCTGGCACCGGATGGAAATTATCCGCAATATGATGCTTTTCCGTACGCGGGATGTTGAAACGCCGGAGGAAAAATCGGCACAGGCTCGCCAGTGGATTAGCTTTGTGGCGGACGCATTAGCCGACTCGAAAGACAGCGCCTATGCAGCCATTTTCAGTAATTATCTAGACTTCCGCAAAACTCAAACCAGCGCCATTGACCATTCCGCGCTGCTGCATGATGAACTGGAAGCCAATAACCAACCCTACTACTTCTACCAATTTATCGAACAGGCCGAAGCGCACGGGTTGCAGTATCTCGTCGAAGCCTATTTCCCAAAGGTCATGCCCAACGGCTTGAGTGATGAGGCGATGCAGCATCTCACAAGTATCGCCAAGACAACGGTCGAGATGGAACAGTATTTTGATTTCCTGCGCGATACCGTCTTTCGCAGCACCTTGCTCTGTCATGCCGAAGTGGAGGTGGATCGCCGCCTATCAATCGCCCCGCTTCAAAACTTTTACGTATCCTCATTCGCGAATGAGCTTGATAACCCCGAAGCAGAAGCCGAAGGAAAGGTTAGCTTCGTCATCTCAAGTGGTAAAAAGTTCGATACCGACCATGCGCTCACGATTGCCGTTTTCCGCTGCTTGGTAGAAGCCGAACCGGAACGGATTTACTTTCCTGAACTGATCAAGCGGGCAGCCGCCCGTTTAGGGCTTCAAGAAATCTCACAGGATGATTGGGTGACTGCCGCAGCCAATATCTTACGCGCGTTTTCCTTCAGCGAAGAGATGATCAAATTGCACACCTTTGCCCCGCCCTTGACCACACAGGTATCCGAACGGCCTAAAGCGACGACACTGGCGCGGTATCAAGCTCGCTGGGGTATAACGGTGATCAATCTGCTGCATACACGGTTACAACTGGATAAGTTTCGGCGGTTGATCCTGTCGCGGTTGGACGGGGAAACCGATCAGGCGGCGCTGTTGGAGATGCTGGTGAAATTGGTCGAAAGTGGGGAACTCAAAGCAAAATCCCAGCCCGACGCATCACCGGAGGACTTGCGCGAACAGCTCAGGGCAGAAATCGAAAAAACCTTACATCGTTTTGGGGAGATGGGCTTACTCGTCAGTTAGAAACCGTTTAAAAGGATTTGGGGTTAATCGGACGCGATGTATCGCGTCCCTACACGAAATTCGCATCACAACCATGCGTTGTTGTAGGGACAGCATATATGCTGTCCGGTATTTTCAGAACCACTCAAACGGTTTCTTAGAGAATAGAAAAGAGCGTGTTTGTTTTCACGCTCTTTTACACCGGCTGTCTCAATCCGCCGTCGGGTCGCTCTCGCCGTTCTCGCGGGCGCGTCCGAGGTCGATGGCACGCATCACCTGCGTCTTGGTCAGGATGACCGACTCATCCTTTTCCATCAACAGATCCTTCGGCACGGGGATACGCCGTTCCGCGAGGAAATCCACCAGCGCATCACTGAAGCGGCGGGACTCGGCCTCGTCGCCCAGTTCCTCGCGCACGTCGCGCAGATGGTCAATCGACCACAGATACAGGTCGGCCTCGGTGCGTTCCGGCATATGCTCCAGCACGTCATATTTGCGGATGAGCGTCACCGCCGGACGGAAAACGTTGTCGTACCAATCCGCAGCCGCGTCTTCGATGTCAACCGGCTGCCCCTTTTTATGTTCGAGAACACTCTTGTGCAGGTAAATATGCCCCAGCATATCGCTGTAGCGCGACGACTCGCTCAGTTCCAGCGATTGATGATGCGGGCGTGTAGTCTCCAAACCCGTTTCTTCAAGGAACGCTGCGTAGCTTCCGGCCTTATCCAGATCTTCCAGCGACATCCCCGGCTCAATCTTGATCGAGGTTGGCAGTTCGGTTACATGCGCTTCAATCGTTTGGCTGTGCAGTTGACGCGCTACCGATACGCGGTGATTACCATCCCGCACGAAGTATGCGTCCCCCACCTGATACAGCTCAACCGGCGGCACACCTTCTAGGCTGTTGACCTGTGCGTAAACACGGCTCCAGCGGTCGCGGGACGTGCTGCCGCGCGGCAGGAAGTTGCTGGTGAAGTCGCGGTAGCGTCCCACGCTGCCGACGATCTTTTCCACCGGCACATTTTGCAAGCCTTTATAGCTTTCTTCGCGCAGCCGCAACCGCGCCTTGATGTCATCAAAGCTCAACAGTTCGGCTGATTTACCGCGCACAAGCCCCATCAGTTCTTGGATGAACGCTTGGCGGCGGGCATTTTGGAAGACATTCATGCCTTCTTGGAGATAATTACGAAAACCTGAGTCGTCAGTCATTCGCTGACACTCCCTCGTCGATCTAATAGCCCAAGCGTACATCTTTCAGATTACCCCACAATCGCTAACTTGCATATACTACAAGCAGACCGTTTGGCTGGTTGGATTAGCCTCATTGAGATAAGCCTATCCTAACCGCTGTTGCACCCTCGACGCATCCGCCTTTAGGCACTTCACACCCGACTTTTGGCGGAGTAAGATGCGGCGTGGCTGACTATTGAAAGGGAACCTTTGTGACCTATATTCTCGTAACGAATGATGATGGTGTTCAAGCACCGGGTATCCTCGCGCTGGCACAGGCCATGCGTACTCTCGGCGATGTCGAAGTGATTGCACCCGCCACCAACCAGAGCAGCAGCGGGCATAAGAAAACCCTCTTTACCGATATTCCGATCAGCACCGCCACCCTCGCCGATGGCAGCAGCGCCACCGCCGTCAGCGGTTCCCCTGCCGATTGCGTCGCGGTCGCCGCGCTCGGTGTCCTCAAGTGGCCGCCGAAAATTGTGGTGTCCGGCATCAATCGCGGTGGCAACATGGGGCAGGACATCACCTACAGCGGCACGGTAACGGCTGCCCTCGAAGGCGCGATCTTCGGCGTACCCGCCCTCGCTGTGTCGCTCGACAAGCGCGATGCCAACACCGTCGAGGATTACGCGCTGGCGGCGCAGCTTGCCGTGACCGTCGCTAGACAGGTGATGGAAAGAGGGCTGCCGCCTATGACGATCTTGAACCTCAACGTTCCGGCTGGCACAACGACTAAAGGCTTACGGCTGACGCGGCAGGGCGCACGCCTGTACCACGATGTCCTCGAACGCACAGGCGATGTCCTCCGCATCGGCGGGCCGGAACCCAGCGGCCTGTTCGAGCAAGCCGGTACCGACTTGTGGGCCGTGCATCGCGGTTACGCCAGCCTGACCCCCATCCACCTCGATATGACCGCCCACCACTTCATCGCCGATTTGGCCGCTTGGGATATTGGAGAGGAACAAGCATGAGCTTCCACGACTTACTGATGCAAAACTATATCGCCAGTTGGGATAAACAAGTCACCTTCGCTAATTGGTTGAAGGAACACGGCAACCCGAATTGGGGTTTTGACATGGGCGACGGTCAGCTCACTTTCGGCAGCATCCTCGCGCTGGACTCGCAGCTCTTGGGAACCGAGTCCACGTCCTCGCAAACGTGGTTGTGGGCATGGGCGAACAAGCAGAGCAACATCCCGCCCAACCTGCTCGAAGCCGCCGAGGAACTCCGCGCTTACGGCGAACAGCAGCATATCCACGAGCTGATGGATGCCCAACTGTCGCTCGATGAAACCATCCACGGGCATCATATTTGTGTGGTCGCCAGCGCCCTGCTCGACGCAGATTTCTACTACCGCGGCCCGTATGATGGCGGGGCGTTGTTCCTGCTCGTCAAGGATGAGCGCTGCCCCACGCGCGTCGTCAACACGCCCGAACATATCGTCACCGTCATCACCGAGTTCGCCGCCAGCGTGCAAACTGACAACCTGCGCCTGCTCGTCACCCATTACTTGCAGGGCTGCGGCCTCACCATCTCGCAGGTGGATGAAGTGCTTACGGGGAAATTCGCCGACGGCTCGTGGGTCGATGTCATCTTCAACACCCACGGTCGCTTAGGGCAGGTCAAGGCCAACATCAAGCCGCGCGGGTAGCTTGTGTTACAGAAGATCAAGGAACTCGTCTACAGTCAATCCCGCTTGACGAATAATCGACTGTAAGGTTCCACGTTTAATGGGTTTATGGTTAGGAATTGCGACTTGAGCAAACGGGTTGTCATGGCGCATGTGTAGGTGACTTCCCGTTTGTCGGAGGAAATAAAATCCGGCTTTTCCAGCGCCTTTACACATTCGCGCCCCGAAATTTGCGGTAGCTTCGGCATTAGACAGCCGCCACGAGTACAGCGTGTTCATGTTCAGAGGGAACAGGAAGCCCGTCTTCTTCAAGCAGTTCAATGTACCCGCGAATGGCATCACGGATGTTGACCAACGCTTCTTCAACCGTGTCCCCTTCGCTAATGCACCCCGGCAGACTTGGCACTTCTACCGTGTAACCGCCATCTTCTAAGTCAGGAATCAAAATCACTTGGCGCATATGAACTCCTACCTTATATCAGCCGGAATAGCTCGCGGATGGGGAGCGTGAAACCCGGAAGGACATCTTCCCCATCCAATGAGTCGTTCTCATTCAAGAGTTGAGAGTCTTTATTCGGGCGGTAAATTTCGACCAGCCGTTCTTGTGGGTAGATCAGCCACACGATGCGCGTCCCGTTCGCGGTATAGTACTCGGCTTTGTCGCGCATATCCTTGAACTTGTCGTCGGGTGACTTGACCTCGACCGCCAAATCCGGCATTCGAGGTACAGCGCCTTTGCGGACAATCGGTGTTTGCGTATCAACCACGACCGCTAAATCCGGTTGGCGCGAATTGTGACCGTCCAGCGGCATTTTGTAGCGAACCTCGATTTCCGCCCGCGCGATTGGGTTCGCTTTGAGGAAGATATAAATCTCGCCGGATAACGTGTAAATGATGATGCCATGTTCTTCGGTAGGCATAGCCTTTTCCACAATCTCGCCATGAATGAGTTCAAAATGGCGTTCGCGGTTTTCAGGGCGTACAGTAAACGCCTCGAATTCATCAACCGTATAGAGTTTAGAGATGTCCGGTAATGTCATAAAAAGCCTCTTTCACTCTCTCAACATTATAACATCAAACCAACGTTTACTCGTTTCTTATACGCGCGTGTTATACAATACGTCGGATTTTACACAAACCCTTTAAATACAACGCAAATTTGACCCAGCAGGAGTGAAGCATTATGGCTGAGACCCATACCTTTCAGGCCGAAATTCAGCAGCTACTGGATATCTTGATCCACTCGCTCTACACCGAGCGCGAAATTTTCCTCCGCGAACTCGTTTCGAACGCCTCCGACGCGCTCAACCGTGTGCAGTTCGAACTGCTCACCAACCATGACGTGCAGGATGCCGACGCGGAACTCGCCGTCGAGATCAAGGCCGACACCGAAGCCGGTACGATCACCATCAGCGACAGCGGTATCGGCATGACGAAGGACGACCTCAACAACAACCTCGGTGTCATCGCCCGCAGCGGCGCGAAAGCCTTCATCGAGGCCGCCAAACAGTCCGCCAACAGCGGCGCGGCGCAGGATGTCATCGGGCAGTTCGGCGTAGGCTTCTACTCGGTGTTCATGGCCGCTGATAAAGTGCGCGTCATCTCGCGGTCGTACAAGAAGGATGAACCCGCCTATGCGTGGGAATCCACCGGCGGCGCGACCTACACCATCGAACCCGCCGAGCGTGAAGCCCGTGGCACCGACATCATCATCCACCTCAAGGAAGACGCGAAGGAATTCCTACAGGAGTGGAAGCTCAAGGATGTCATCCGTCGCCACTCCGACTACATCGCCTTCCCCATCTACGTCGGCGACACCGAAGAAGCCACCAACAAACAAACCGCGATTTGGCGGCAGGAACCGAAGGAAATCACCGACGAGCAGTACAACGACTTCTACAAGATGTTGACGATGGACTGGGAAGCCCCCCTCCACCGCATCCACATGCGTGCCGATGTGCCGCTCCAGTTCTACGCGCTGCTCTACATCCCCGGCAGCGGCGAACGCGGCATCCTCAACCCGCGCAAGGAAGCCGGCCTCAAGCTCTACGCCCGCAAGGTACTCATTCAGGAATACGCCAAAGACCTACTGCCCGAATACCTCCAATTTGTGCAGGGTGTGGTCGACAGTGAAGACCTACCGCTTAACGTCAACCGCGAGAGCGTTCAGGCCAACAAGATCATGGCGAACCTCAAAAAGACCATTACCGGCAAGGTATTGAGCGACCTCAAGCGCCTCGCGAGTAAGAACAAGGAAGAGTATCTCAAGATTTTCGCCGAGTTCGGGCGCTTCATCAAGCAGGGTGTCGCCGTCGCCCCCACCGACCGCACCGACATCGAACCGCTGTTGTTCTTCCCGACCACCACCAGCGCCGACGCGAGCGAGCTGTTCTCGCTGGAGGACTACACCAGCCGCATGGTCACCGGTCAGGACGACATCTACTACATCATCGGCGAGGATTACCACAGCGCCGCCCGCAGCCCCCACTTGGATGCCTTCCGCCAGCGCGGCATCGAGGTGCTGTACTTCGTTGATCCGGTTGACCCCTTCATGCTGATGGGCTTGGATGCCTATAAGAGTCACAAGCTGCGGAACGTGGACGAGGCCGACATCGACCTGAGCAGCGTGGGCGAGGCCAAGGCCGACGAGAAACCCGCCCGCGAAAGCCTTGCCGAAGACACCTTCGAGGCGCTTCAGAACCACTTTAAGGAACTGCTGGGCGACCGTGTGAAGGAAGTCCGCGCCAGCAAGACGCTCACCGGCAGCCCCGCCCGTTTGGTCAGCGACGAGTCGGGCGCGAGCCGCCAGATGTACCGCATCAACCGCCTGCTGGATAAGGACTACGAACTGCCAGTCAAGACGCTGGAACTCAACCCGCGCCACCCGTTGATGCACAACCTGAGCCAGATGCTGGCCGCCACGCCGGAGAACCCGCTGATTAAGGTGGTCGAGGAGCAGGTGTTTGAAACCGCGCTCTTGCAGGATGGCATCCACCCCGACCCCGCCGCGATGGCCGCGCGCCTGACGCTGCTGATGGAAGCGGCGACCGGCACGGCATCCGGCGACCTCGACTTCACCGACGAGCAGTAAGCCACACGCACTACCGATTTTCGAAGGGCGGCCTCATCAGGTCGCCTTTTTGTTTGTAACCTTGACTCAAACTCATAGGTGATTGCCAATAGCAGAAAAGATTCGCTATCACTTTATGAGGCAAATTAATGTGCATTGTTATTCCTAATTAAGTCCATTTGTCTTGCCCATTTTCATTGCTATTGTTATAAATTTAAGGATTGTTGTATTTCAATATTACAGATTATCGAAATCTTATAACTTTGCATGACTTAACAACGTTACAATCAAGATAATAAAAAATTCAACGAGAAAGTTATATAAATGAAATTTAGGCCGCATTTGCCTTCAGATTGCCCTCCCGATGATGCAATACCTACTAGTGGTGTTGTTTATCGTCTAGCAGTAGATAAAAATTTTGGTGAAAAGGAGTTTCTATCATTTCGAGAGATAAATCCCGATCGGGATTTGGAAGGTATTTCGGAATGTGTAATGTGTGGTATATCTGTTTATACAGATATAGAAGCCGTTAAAAAGATGTTGAGCCGTGTGCCCGCTAAAAGACGAAAGCACAAAAAATTCAATTTTGCATTTAAAGCACATTTAACACCAAAGATGGGCAAAATGAAAAATACTCCAAGTAATTTTCACAAATCGCACCATACTTGGTGGTTTCCATATGGAGAAAAACCCTGGGAAATATTTAAATTAGTTGACTTATCTAAAGACTAAAAAATGAGTATTCTTCCCCAAAACACCATTTTAGGTAATCTCACAATAACGGAAATATATGAATACTATGATAAACCTTTGCTGTTCGCCTGTCAGAACACCTCAGGGCATATTTATTTAGTAGTATTAGAAGATGAGCCTGATGACGGAGAAATATGGCTTTATGTAACTCTTTCACCTACACGTTTTAAAGAATTACGCGCAGGTACAATTGACCTACACACTGCTTACAAAAACTCGGAAGATGGGCATGTTCTTATCGTAACAACCTACCATGACAACCAATTACAAGCTCAAATCGAAGTAGTTGATGCTGAATCACTAACTGACGATCAATTACCTGAAGTTGGGGAGAGGCTAACAACCGAAACCATCGAAACTATAGTTGCAGATACCGAGGTATCACTTCAAATTCGAGCAAGGCAGTTGCTACGCGAATACGTAGAATTAGTCCTTCATTTTCCAGGACAAAGGCAATCCGAAGCTCCAATTTCCATTCTCAGTGAAATTCTCAGTAACTTTCAATCTACGCTTAACTATATTGCTAATTCACTTGATCCATTACACAACGATAGTGTGAACCCAACCAGAGATCTTAAAGCAGTAACTCAGCTTTCGTTGCTAGTACCGAGCGAAGGTTCATTTAAGCTAGAAATGGCTTCTTCTATTCAAGCAGACATGTTCGGCGAAACTTTAATAGGAGATGCACTTCAAGAACTAAGCCGTCTAATTTCTTTAGGCAATAACAAAGAAAATTTGCAAGCCACTTTAACTGGCTATAAACCAAATGTACCAAAGTCTTACCTAGATTTTTTGAAAGCAATTGGGGAATCACGTATTGATAAAGTGGATTTGCGATGGGCATCTGCAAGTGGACAAAGAAGCGGTAATGTCTCACTGACCATCCCAACAGTCCTAGCGACTATTGATACTATTGAACAAATGGTTGATATTCAAACGAGAATTATTAGAGTAACTGGTGAGTTAACTGGAGCGTTTACAAGCAGAAGGTTCGAAATTACGACTCAAGATAACGTCTATGAAGGAAAATTAGACAATCAGGCATTATCGGTAGAAGCTGCGGAAACAATCAATAATGCTCAACTTGGAAAAAGATATACCGTGCAAATGAGAGAGACTATTACTTATCATATATCGACCAACCAAACCACCAGAAAATATTCTCTGATTGACGTATTTGAAGCAAAACTGTAAATTTGTTTCAAGAACATTAGCCTTTATTTACTTGGTAATTTATTATCATCTACGTTTGAATTAGGTTTGTGCCACAAACCCTTTTCCAACCATCCGCCAACCATCTTAACAATTCCCCTCCCTCACAAAGTTAGAGCCGACTTCGCTTAAAAGTGACCAAATGTTCTGACAAATGTTCGCCCTTTCGCCCTCAAACTCTGCTATCCTGTTTCTAGGCGATGTCTTAGCTCCCTTCCTTGTTACTACGGGGAAGGGTTGGGGATGGGGTCTAATCAACATGCACAATAAGCACAAATC
The DNA here is from genome assembly GCA_020161935.1 of Chloroflexota bacterium. Lineage (GTDB taxonomy): Bacteria > Chloroflexota > Anaerolineae > Aggregatilineales > Phototrophicaceae > CFX2. The sequence continues at coordinate 35,861 of JAIUNI010000015.1, read as the reverse complement.
GTCGTGCCGCATTTGCCGCTTCTGCCGCATTTTGTGTATTTGCCTTTGACTTGTATTGGCCTTTAACTGTCAACTGAAAACTGTTGACTGATAACTATTTTGCAGCAAACATTGCAGCAGCAGCCCATACCCGATTTTGCAGCAAAATCAGCCGAGCCATCCGCCGTATTGGCACAAAAACGAGCTTTGCCATTGCCGAAATTGCTGCCAACTTTGCCAAGGACTGTGGCTTTTATCCTCCCTCGTTTACGGGGGAGGTGTCGCGTTAGCGACGGAGGGGATCTATTAATGACATTTCGGACAATGACGACAATGACGATATTTGCGACATTTCTCAACAACAACAACAGCATCAACAGCAATATTTCTAACTTTTCTAATTTTTTCAACTTTTGTGTCGGAAAACGCTCTTTTGTCGTCGCCGACTTCGCCGACTTCGCCGACATAAAATGCACTGTGAAAATGAAGAATTTGAAGAATATTGCGAAGTTTTGGCAGTTTGCTCCCTCACATCTGCCATTAAAGCCCTTGTCGCATTCGCAGCTTTCGCAGTTTTCGCAGTATTTTGAACTTTTGACTGTGAACTGAGAACTGACAACTAAAAACTGAATTGGCGCTCCACTGCCGCCGCCGCCGCCAATTCCGCCACAAACTGTCCTTGACTTAAGCTGACGACTGGAGACTGACGACTGACAGCTAAACACAAAAAGAGGCGCATCACCTGCGCCCCTCTATAGACTATCAGCTAATGACTATCGACTAGTAACGGCTACTGACTCACCACCGTGTCCAGCGGCTTGAGTCCCTTCTCGATCTGCTCGCGGTAGGGTTCGAGGAAGGGCGGCAGCGCCAGCCGTTCGCCGAGCGTCTCCACCGCTTCATCGGTCGCGAAGCCCGGCCCATCGGTCGCCAGTTCGAACAGGATGCCGCCGGAGATGCGGAAGTACAGCGATTGGAAGTAGTAGCGGTCGACGAGGCCGGATGTCCGCAGCCCGCGCTTGGTCAGCAGATCGTTCCAGTAATCCTGCTCGGCCACGTCCTTCACACGGAAGGCCACATGATGCACACCGCCGCTGCCGAGGAACGCCCGCTGCAAGCCCGGCTGGATGACGACCTGCACTTCCTTACCCGGCCCGCCGCCGTCCATCGTGTAGATGACGACTTCTTCCTGCGGGTTAGCGGGGTTCGGCTGGCGGTCGGTTTCCTCAAAGCCGAGGAGCTGTGTCAGGATCAGGCCAACCTGACCGAGCGCCGGAACCGAGAGCTGCACGCCGTAGAAGCCGCGAATGGCGAACTCCACCGGCACGTCCGCGCCGTCCCACACCTGCCCGTGGAAGCTTGCGCCGCCGTCGTCCACCAGCGTCAGGCGTTGGCCTTCGGGGTCTTCGAAGCGGAGGATGCTCCGACCGGCGAACTCTTGCTGCGCCTCGTGCTTAACGTTGTGCTCGGTGAAGCGCTTGACCCAGTAGTCGAGCGCGGCCTGCCCGTTGACGCGGAACAACGTGTTTGAGATGCTGTCCGTCCCGCGCTGGTCGGCTCCGGTTTGCGGCCAGTCGAAGAAGGTCATATCGGTGCCGGGGCTGCCGACCTTATCGGCATAAAACAGGTGGTAGGCCGAGGTGTCGTCCTGATTGACCGACTTCTTGACCAACCGCAAGCCGAGGATGCGGGTGTAAAAGTCGAGATTGTTCCGCACCTTGCCGGTGACCGCCGTAACGTGATGTAGACCGTGTAACTGCATGATTGCTGCCCTTTCTTATCCTGCTCAAACGTACTGCTCATTTGGTTTGATGTTTAATCATTTGACATTGAACAGTTTAACATTGTATAATGGGGTTGTCAAATCAGAATCGTATTAGAAACCGTTTGTACGACAAGCGGATAAGGATAGGCACGATGGGAACCAAATATCAGGGAACGGATGAGGAAGTGCTGGCGCTCGATACCTATATTAAGGTGACGCGCGCGGCGGAAAGCATCATGAGCCGGACGGCGGCGGTGACCACACAGGCGAACCTGACCACCAGCCAGTTCGCCATCCTCGAAGCGCTGTATCACCTCGGCACGCTGTCACAGGTGGAGCTGGCGCAAAAGCTGCTTAAGAGTACGGGGAACATCACCATCGTGATTCAGAACCTCGAGAAGCGCGACCTTGTTTGCCGCCAACGCAGCACCGACGACCAGCGGTATATGCGGGTGTCGATCACCGAGGCGGGGCGGGCGTTGATCGCGGGCATCCTACCGGCGCATGTGCAGGGGATTGTCGATGAGATGGGCGTGCTGACCGCCGATGAACAGCGGACGCTTGCCGCGTTGTGTCGGAAGTTGGGGCTGCGGGGATGAACCCTCGCCTCTAGCCCCTCCCCTACGAAAAGACAGTATTTGTGGTGGGATACGGACGAGATGTATCTCGTCCCTACATCGTTGCGAACAGGGATTTACTGTAAGGTTCAAGGAGAAGAGAGACATGGCTACGAACGATTTCATTCACCGTTATATCCCGTCGGGTACGCCGAACGCGCCGACGCTGCTGCTTTTGCACGGCACGGGCGGCAACGAGGATGCGCTGCTGGACATCGGGCGGCAGATCGCACCAAACGCAAGTCTCCTCAGCCCACGCGGGAAGGTGCTGGAGAACGGCCACCCGCGCTTCTTCCGGCGGCTGGCGGAGGGCGTATTCGACCATGAGGATTTGGTGGCGCGGACGCACGAGCTGGCGGCGTTTATCGAGGCGGCGGCTGGGGAATACGGCTTCGCACCCTCGTCGCTGATCGCGGTGGGTTACTCGAACGGGGCGAATGTGGCGGCGAGCCTGATGCTGCTGCATCCGGGTTTGCTGACCCGCGCAGTGCTGCTGCGGTCGATGCTGCCCTTCACGCCCGAAGCGTCGATTGACCTCACCGGAACGAGCGTGTTGATGCTCGCTGGACGCTACGACAACCTGATTCCAGCGGAGTCGGTGGAGAAGCTGGCGGCGGTGCTACAAGCTGGCGGCGCGGCAGTTGACCTCAACTGGCAGCCGACCGACCACCGTCTGACCTCAGCCGATTTACAGGCGGCGCAGGCGTGGATTACCAGCCAGCCAATTGTGACGGCTTCGTAGGTGGGAAATGGGGCATACCAGCGGCAAGCCCCAATGTTGGTGAGGAATAGGGGGGCGCACAGCCATGCATGTACATTCAGTTAAAATTGTTCGGAAAACGGACAGCAAGTATGCTGTCCCTACACAACCGGATTTTTGTAGGGGCGCGATACAGCGCGTCCGATAAATATCCCTTTAGCTTAATGCCTATGCACAGCCATGCGCCCCTACAGCAATACTGCTATTCGTCGGAGAGGATACGGATGGAAAGGATTTTGAAGATCGGCGTGGTGCTGTTTTCGCCGCCGCTGCCTTCTACCACGCAGCCGCCCTGATTCACGCCCCAGCTTTCCTTATCGCCGGTTTCGCGGTTGCGGTACTCCATCACGATTAAGCCGGTGCGGCTGTTCACGGCCTCAATCGCCTGTTCGCCAAGTGTGCGGTCGGTGGTGCAGTAAGCGGCTACATCGTCGTTCCGCATCCAGATGATATACGAGCCGTTGTTACGCGGTTCGACGCTAAACACATAGTCGCGCAGCGTACCGGGGTTGCGCTTGCTGATGTTCCCCGCAGGGCTGCAAGCGGCCACAGCCAGCACGACGGCAAAAACCAAGACCAACAGTTTCTTACTCATCAATCATGTCCTTTATGTGGATAAAAACCCAACAGAAAAGGGACGCATGTGCGCCCCTTCTCACTCGATTTTACGGCTGGAGGCTTACGCCTTGACGACCACAGTACCCGCCAACTTATCGTGCCAACCCTGATGCTGGCTATCCCATGTCGCCCACAGGATACCGATGACGATCACCCAACTAATGTGGTAGGCAACGGCGCGGACGATGGCAGTGGCATCATCAATCGGTTGGCCGTCCTTGCGGATGACGCGGATGTGCATCACCTTTTTACCCAATGTTTGCCCATCGTAGCGCGTTAGGAAGTACCATGTGTAAACGACCGAGCAAATGAAACTGAGGGCGAAACCCGCCGCGCCCATCCGTGAAAGCAGGCTGACGACGACACCGACGATAAACCCATCAATTATCATCGCTAAGAAGCGCTGACCCAGATCCGCCAATTCAGCGTGATCGCGCTTGGGTTTTTCTTCAAAATCGTTCTTCGGCTTTTCGTCGTAAATAAGCGACTCGTTCACAATGGGACTCCTGTCTCCTTAGACTGCGGTGGGCCTTCATGCCACCGTTCAACTGTTATGACTCACTATACGGGCAGCGCATAAAAAAGTTTCAGAATGGGTGGTGGATTTAGAACTCGGTGAGGAGTCATAGACACACGGCGTAAATTTGTGCTACTGTGAAAGTATTCACAGACAGTATTGTAAGCAGGTGGGTGAGAGACAAACAATGGAAAAGTACTATGATGTGATTATCGTCGGTGGGCGGCCCGCCGGAGCCAGCCTCGCCGCGCGGCTGGGGCAGCAGGGCGTTCGCACACTGGTCGTCGAACGAGCCGAGTTCCCCAGTGTGCCTGCCGCGTCGTCACCCATCATTTATTCACCCGCGCTCAAGCTGCTGGATGAAACCGGCGTGAAGGAAAGCGAATACGCCCACAATACACCGCGTATCCGCCGTATCTATGCCGACAACAGCCAGTTCCAACTAAATATTCCGCTGCCGGACGTGAACGGTCGCGATTATGCCTATGCCATCGACCGCGCCCGCTTCGATGCCGCCCTGCTCGATCATGCCAGCCGTTATCCCTCGGTGGATACGCGGCTCGAATACGCGGTGACGGATTTACTGTGGGAAGAGGGTAAGGTGGTGGGCATCGTCGGGCAAGCGCACGGCGGTACAGAGGAACACATTCGCGCGGGTATCGTGGTCGGCGCGGACGGACGCTTCAGCCTCGTGGCACGGAAGGTCAACGCCGCCGAGCATGATGTCCACAGCGATAACCCGACTTCGCTGCTGTACGCCTACTGGAAGAACGTTAAACCCTACCCCGAAGCAACCGAGCCGAGCGCCGTGGCCTATGAGGGTGGTTACGGTTACGGTTTGCTGGTGATGGACAGCGCCGACGGCACGACCGCCGTGACGATGGAAGGCCAAGCCGATTTACTGGAAGCACCCGCCGGAAAGACCACCGAGTTTTACCTCGAAAAGCTGCAAGCCAACCCGAAGGTGACGGCGCGGTTGGAAGGCGCGGCGATGGTGACCAAAGTTCACGGGATGCGGAAGATCGGCAATATGTATCGCCAACCGGGCGGCGCAGGTTGGGCGCTGGTGGGTGATGCGTATCACCAGCACGACCCGCTGGATGGGCAGGGCATTTTTAACGCGCTGTTCACCGCCAAGTCGCTGGCGTGGGCAATCCGTTATTACCGGCGCGGGCAGATGTCGTGGGATGAGGCGCTGGAATGGTACGACGAAACCACCCGCAGCAAGACCTACGGCATGTACCGCCAAACGCTGGATAACGTCAAGGCGAACCTCTATAACGCGAACCAGCAGTTACCGAGTTGGGCGCTGACGGGTTTGCGCTGGGTAATGGAAGACCCGACGACGGTTGATCTGTTCGGAAAACTGATGACGCGCCAGATTCCGCCGGAAGTGGTGCGGATGGCGACCCCTGCTATCGCGATTGGTGCGCTGGTACGCGCCCCGCTGCGCGAGATCCGCAAGCGCCTGCTGACGTTCGGGGAGTGAAACTGCGCTACAATAACAGGCATAGGCAGATGGAGAACTTATATGGACTGGCAACAAGTTCGTGATCAATTCCCACATGCTTGGGTCGTTGTTGAAGCGATTGATGCGTACACAGAAGGCGCAAAACGGATTGCTAATCAGCTTCACGTCATTGAAGTGTTTGGCGATAACTGGAAACATGCCTGGGATAAATATCGGCAGATTCACCGGAGTGACCGCTGGCGCGAGTATTATGTGCTGCATACCGACCGCGTTGAACTCAACATCGGTGTGATGGATGAATTCCGGCGTGTTGCGTCCTAAGCTCTAACATTATGTTTCACTAGACTAAAACAAACCTACTAAATATTTTTACCGGCACCACGCGCGAACCTGGCTACGCTGGGCGCTCATGCTGATCTGCCGCGCGGTGGCGACACTGGTATACGAGTCCATAAAGGCGGCATCGCGCAGGGTGACGGTGGTGGCCTGCCGCCAATCGGGGTTCAAGGCCGGACACAAACTCACGCTGCTGGTGACTAAACCCGCCTGTGGAAAGTAGAAGTTGTGGGTGATGGCGTAGGGCGGCGGGCCGTAGCGGTTGGGTGCGGCGAGGAGATACTGCCCCGCTTCACCCAAGCCCAAGACTACATCGCCTAAGGGCAAGGTGGTCGAGAAGGCGATTTCGCTCACCAGCCCATCACGGATACGTAAAAAGGCGGTGTGCCGTGCCAACTGGTAGGCGGGTGTCGCCTCCCACAGCGGCGACTGCGGCTTCCACTCCCAATAAACGTAACCCCAGAAGGTATTGGCGTGCTGGCGAAAGTCGCTGTAGCGGATTTCGATGTTTTGCACCCAATCATGCCCTTCGAGTAAGGCAATCGCCTCATCCGCCAGTGTGATGCCGGGACGAATGCCCAAGAAGCACGGCGCGGTGCAGGCTGCATCCACCAGCAGCGGCAGCACGGCACGGTTATCCGCCGGTTGGGCTTGGGCGACCAAAACACCGGCGCTGGTGAGGCCGCACAGGAGCAGCATGACACGGGCGAGCAAGCGAGTCATGGGGATTGGCACTCCTGAACACTGGCTAAATGACACCGATTTGACCATAATCAAACTGACTTTACCGGACGACACGCCTTTTGCCCATTGTATCGCGCCAGCCGCGATGAGGATGATTTAAAGCTGATGCGTAACCCTTTGCCCCTCTACCCTGTACTCACTACCCGCCAACTCGCGGTGGGCTATGCTGCCCCACGCAAGCCGCCGACGGTGGTTGTGGATGACATCACGGTTGATCTGCTGGCGGGCGAACTGATTTGCTTGATCGGCCCGAACGGCGCGGGGAAATCGACACTCATGCGGACGCTGGCGGGGATGCAGCCCCCGCTGGCGGGTCATATCGCGCTGAGTGGTGATGACCTGACGACGCTGCAACCGCGCGAACTCGCCCGACGGTTGAGCATTGTGCTGACCGAACGGGTGGAAGTGGGTGTGCTGTCAGCCTACACGCTGGTGGCTTTAGGGCGCTACCCGTATACTGGCTGGCTGGGCGACCTGAGGCCGGAAGATGAGGCGGTGGTCGAACAGGCGATCACGGCGGTCGGTGCGGCAGACTTGGCGGGACGCAGCGTCAGCGAATTGAGTGACGGCGAACGGCAGAAGATCATGATCGCGCGGGCGCTGGCGCAGGAACCAGCGGTTATGCTGCTGGATGAACCGACCGCTTACCTCGATATGCCGCGCCGTGCCGAACTGATGACGATGCTGCGGCGGCTGGCACGCGAAAGCGGAAGGGCGATCTTGCTCTCAACGCATGACCTCGACCTCGCGCTGCGGAATGCCGACCGCATCTGGCTGCTGCCGAAGGGTGGCAAGCTGCGGGTGGGCGCACCGGAGGACTTGGTACTCAGCGGCGCGTTTGAGGCAGCGTTCCAATCCGAAGGGGTGGCGTTTGATGCCTACACGGGCGCGTTCCGCAGCAGCGTGGACGCGGCGGGTGTGGTGGATGTGGTCGGCGAGGGCTTACCCGCGCTGTGGACGCAGCGGGCGCTGGAGCGCGAAGGCTTTTGCGTCCACCGTGGGGAAGGCAGCGCAGCCGTGCGGGTAGTCATCCGGCAAGTGGACGGCGCGGCGCGTTGGGAGGTCACTGTGGATGGCACGGCGCAAAACTGCGCGTCGTTGTATGATCTGATCGCGGCGGTTAAAAAGCAGCCTGCCGGTTAATTGAATACGTCGCGCCGGACGTTCGGATTCCGCATGATCTTCACCAAGAAAAACAGTGTAAGCAGCGGCACGATAAGTCCTAAGACGACCATAAAACTAGCCGTGATTAAATCCAATGCAAAATAGGGCCGCCCCCCGACAACACCACTGCTGAACAGCGGTTTGAAGAAGAACTCGTTTGCCGTCAGAATAGGGAACGCCGCGCCGAGCGTCATCACCATGACAGTGACGATGATAAGGCGGGTGTAGTTCCAGAGCGTGCGGAGGGCTAACCGCATTTCAAGGCCGGTCGATTTGGGTTTGACGACCGGATAGCGGCTGTAGTAGATGTACGCGCGGGAATTATAAAGCGCGGTTTGGGCGTGTTCGGAATGCCCGTGCAGGGTCGAAGCCATAAAATTAACCTATCACAGTAATTATTCTATGCGCGTGAGTGTTAATGCTTGTACTGCTCCAAATTCATGAAGATCGTAAACTGTTAAAAGAAATATTAAAAGAAACAAATATTTCAGTCAATTAAAATACGCTTAAAGTTAGAATATTCTATCCATTCAAACCGAGTTCTAACTTTTCCCACCGTAATGTGCTTAACCTGCTCTTCACGATAACCCCCAATAATATGGGCGTGTAAATCTAGCCGCTTATCGCATAATCCTTCTCGTCATGTTTAAGTAGTTTGTCTGACAAAGGATGAAAGACAGCGATGGATATTGGTGGTTTGTTAGGGTTCTTAGGGTTAATTGGTTTCGTCATCTTGATCGTCGGCGCGGGTTTGGCAGTGGCCGCCAGTTCACAGGGGCGTTCGCCACGCGGCGGGGTTACGTTGGCGATTATCGGTTTAATTGCCGGTGTCATCTTTAGCGTGATCGGTCAGGGTATTATCTCGGTGCAGCCGACACAGGTGGCGATTGTCACCAATGTGCTGAACGGTACGATTGACGAGCCGCGTTCGGGTGGTGTGTATGTGATCGCGCCGATTATGCAGCAGGTGTCGGCGGTTTATGACGTGCGCCAGCAAGAGTTTAGTATGACGGCGAATCCGGTCGAGAACGAAACGGCACTCGACAGTGCGGTACAGGCACAGACCAAAGACGGTCAGCAGGTGCAGATGGATGTCACCGTCATCTACCGCATTATTCCTGAAGAAGCCGATGAGATTTACCGTGCGTGGAAGGATAACGGCTACATCGACGGCTTCGTGCGCCCGATCACCCGCGCGGTGGTGCGTGATGTCGTGTCCACCTTCTCGGCGGAAGAAATCTACGGCGAGAAGCGTGCCGAACTCAGCACCGATATTCGCGTGGCGCTGGAGGGGCGTTATGGTGCAGCGAACCTCCAACTGATCGAGTTGGTGGTGCGAGAGATTAGCTTCTCGGACGATTTTACCGCTGCCATTGAGCAGAAGGTGATCGCGCTGCAAAACCTTGAACGCGCCCGTACCGAAGCCGCGCGCGTCGAAACGGAAGCTGAAGGCCGCGCGGCAGCAGCTATCGCCAGCGCCCAAGGTCAGGCGCAGTCGGTCGAAATTAACGCGAAAGCACAGGCGGAAGCGCTGCGGTTGGTCAGCGAGCAGTTAGCCGCGAACCCCAGCCTCATTCAGTACCTGTACGTGCAAAATTTGAGCGACAATGTGCAGCTCGTCCTGCTGCCGTCGAACAGCCCCTTCTTGTTTGACGCGGACAGCTTGATGCAGCAGGGCGGGGTTACGACCTCCGGCACAAGCCAGATTCCTGAGGGCATCGTCATTCCCGATGCCACCGCGACTCCCACACCCGGCAGTTAAGCAGACGGCTCCAAACACAACGCGCCTTATCCCTCGCTGAGATAAGGCGCGTTTATTTTTATAGCTTTAAAGGCTGCTGATGCTCACCCGTTCCAGTAGGAGCGATTGGGCGCGGGGAACCGCCACCACGCCTGAACCGAAATGCCCTTGCGGTGTGACGACCGCGTATTGGTTATCCACCCACGCGATGAAGCCCAACTGACCACGCGGAGCCGTTGGGGTCTGGTGAACGGTTACGCCATCCACCGCGAACCGGAGACCGTCCGACTGCCAATCAAGTGTGTAGGTGTGACGTTCGAGCAGCAAGCGGCTCTCCAGCAGCTTCTCGCTAACCCCCAGCGCCCGCTGCCCAATCGGCCACAAGTGGCGGTAGAAGAACGGAACACGCATCAGGGGTATGCCAAGCGGCGCGGTTGGCGCGAGGGCGAGGAACGGCCAGCGTTTCGCGTCCAGTGTTGCGGCTTTCCACCCCGCGCCGCCCACCCCATGCGCCAACTGCATATTGCTCGGTGGTGCAGAGAAGAAGAACCACGCGGCTTGGGGGAGAATGTGACCCCGCAGCCCTTCCATAAACGGGTGATTCCAAAAGCCGAACCCTGCCGTCCCCACCAATGGAAAGTCTCGCGGCGCTTCCCCATCCACTACGCAGCGGCTGACCACCTCTAAACGCACGGGCGGCTGCCAGCGGAAGTCACGGCTGGCGGCGTAATCGGTTAGCTGCGCGTCATGATAAGCACCGGCATCGGTGGCGGGCAGCGTCAGGCGCAGCGCCCCGCTAACCTGTTCAGCTATACCCGCGCCAATACAGGTGATGCGCCACGGGGATTCAAACGGCGTTTCGAATGTTGTGTCGCGTGTTGGCATGTGCGTATCAAATCTGTTTGATGAGCTACAACGTAATTCAAACGAAGCCTAGCATATCATAGATACGTACAGCGAAAAAACCGAACAAATTGTCAACTATTTCGCGAGTGCGGCTTGAGAAAATGTTCCAGATTCGGTATCATTAGACCATACGATTTATCATCTTTTTGCTCATCCGTTGGATAAATCAGCAAGCGATGAACATGGATGACAGTCAACAGTGAGGTAATACGCCCTTGGATATTACATGGTATGGTCATAGTTGCTTCCGCATTACGGAACGTAACCGAATCGCCGTCGTGACCGATCCCTTTTCCGAAAATATCGGACTTCCCGTTCCCAAGTTGAAGGCCGACGTGGTGACGATTAGCCACGATGAGCCGGGACACAACAACACGGAAACGGTAAAGGGTGCGTCGCATATTCTCACCGGCCCCGGTGAATATGAAATTGCCAATGTTTTTGTGACCGGTTTGGAACTGCACAGGATTGAAGATCAAATCGCCCGTTGGAATATTGCCTTCCGTTTCGAGTATGATAACCTAACCGTGCTGCACCTCGGCGATCTGGCGCATGTGCCGGATCAGTCCGCCATCGAAAACTTTGGCGAGGTGCATGTGCTGCTGCTGCCCGTGGGTGGTGGCAATGGCTTGAACGCCAGCCAAGCAGCCGAAGTGGTCGGTCTGGTCGAACCCGCGTTTGTCGTCCCCATGCATTACGGCATGGATGGGGTGAACCTCGACCTCGAACCCGTTGATAAATTCCTGAAGGCGATGGGTGTGACCACGGTTCATGAAACAGATGTATTGAAGGTTTCAGGCTCGGAATTCCCGGAGCAAGCTCAGGTCGTCCTGCTCAAACCGCAAGTGCTGGCATAGGGAGCATAAAAGGCTATGGCATCGTTAGGCAAAGACAACGTTAAGCTGCTGATGCGTTGGGATATTAAACAGGAGCGCGAACAAGAATACTTCGAGTTCGTGGTGCGCGAATGGGTTCCGGGCATCACCCGTATGGGCATGGAACCAACGGGGGCATGGTACACCGCCTACAGCCAAGATAAACAGTCGCAGATTTTGACCGAAGGCTTAGTCGATGATCTGGATACCATGCGTGGTATCCTCCGCAGCAGCGATTGGAAGCGTCTGCACGAACGGCTGATGGATTTCGTCAGCAACTACGAGCAAAAGGTCGTTCGCGTCACCGGTGACTTCCAGTTCTAATGCCTGTCGCCAGCAAAACGAAACAGAAACGCCTGCATCAGTGCGGGCGTTTTCATTTTCGTCATCAATTGTTGCCAGCCAAACCGTGTTTAGTCGGCGGCTGGTTTACTTTTGGCTTCGGTCTTCGCTTCGGCTTTGGGAGCCGGGGTTGTCGTGCTGCTCTCGGTGCTGGCTGCCGGTGTCTCGGTCTTTGCGGCCTCCGGCTTGGCGGCATCGTCTTTAGTCTTCACCGGGCTGGTCGCGCTGTTGCGGCTGCCGGACTTGCTATCGTTGACGTAAAAACCGGAGCCTTTGAATACGATACCCGCAGCGTGTACCACGCGCACCACATTTTGACCGGTTTGCGGGTCAACCGTCAGCGCAGCGTCCGAGAAACTTTGTTTGATGTCGAATGTCGTGCCATCTTCACGGCGATAAGTATACAAGGGCATGGGGTCGCTACCTCAAATCCATCACGATAAAACAAATACCACCCTAATATCATACACGAATTTTTAGCACAGTCTACAGGCGCTGTTCAATTCTGATGCAGATTTTACGGAGTGGTTTTTACGGCTGATAGGGGTCTGCGGTTGTATTCGGTGCGCGCAGGGTAAAGCTGAAGGTGCTGCCTTCGCCGGGGATGCCGCTGCTTTCCACCTCGATCTGACCACCGAGTTTTTCCACAATATTCTTGACGATGGTTAGCCCCAAACCATGACCTTCGATCTTGTGCTGGCCCAAGCGTTCGAACTTGCGGAACAGCAGCCGCTGCGCTTCGGCATCCACGCCCTGCCCATTATCGTGTACGCGGTAGCGGATGAAGCCGTTGGCCTCCGCCGCCGCGCTGATGGTGACGACCGGCGGCGTACCACCGTACTTGATGGCGTTATTGATGTAATTGACGAAGGCTTCTTCCAACCACGAGTCGTTGCCCATCGCGTTCGGCAGCGTGCCTTCGACCACGATACGTGCGCCGCGCTTGGTCGCGAAGGGCTGCACCCGTGCCAAAGCCTCATCCAACACCTGCGGCATATTGACGACCTGCGGCATAATCGCCTCCTGCCGCGTGCGCGCCAGTGTCAGCAGGGCTTCGACAATATCGTTCATCTTGTCCGCCGCTGCCAGCAGATTTTTGAGGTGGCTCAGGTTGTCTTCATCGAGCGTGTTTTCAAGGTTCATTTCTATCAGCCCGCCGAACCCGACGATCACGCCAATCGGGTTGCGTAAATCATGGGCGACATTATCCGCATACGCATCCAGTTCGGCGATAATCTTCTCGCTTTGCTGAATTTCGTTTTGCAGGCGCAGGTTTTGGTTGAACTGGGTCTCAGCTTCCAGCCGCGCCTTTTCGACCTCGTAAAGCGCCTGAAGGGTCTTCTGGCGGTTGTCGGCCTGTTCGTTGAAGACCTGTTCGTGCAGTTCCTGATAGTGTTCAAGCTGGTTAAACGCGGCGGCGAAGTCGCCCATCTGCTGGTAAACCCGCGCGAGGTGTTGGTGTGCGTCAGCCATCTCAGGCTTGGCATCCAACCCTTTTAGAATATCGAGGGCGTGCAGCAAATTCGTGAGTGCGCCCGCCGTATTGCCCTGTGCCAGCAGGAATAAGGCGCGGTCTTGCAGGATCGACCCTTCATAAATCGGGGCATTCGCTTCATGAATACGCGCTAGGGCTTGTTCGTAATACATCTCCGCGTTGGTGGCATCGCCTTTGGTGTTATAGGCGTTACCCAAATTCAGCAGCGACATAGCCTCGCCGACGACATAATTCTCACGCTGGGCTATTTGCAGGCTGTCGAGCGCGAAGGTGATGGCCTCATCCGAGAGTTGCAGGCTGTTCATGTTCTCGGTGATATTCAGCAGGATATTGACGAGCACAATTGGCTGCCCGCTCGTTGAGCGCATAATGTCGAGCGCCTGAAAATAGTGGTTCAGCGCTTCCTTATAGTCGCCAATCTTGCTGTATTCTTGCCCGATGTTACTAAGCGCGGTCGCCATGCGGCGCGGGTTTTCTAACCGCTTGCTGATCGTCAGCGCCTCGGTGAAGCATTGCAGTGCGTCAGCGCGGTTGCCGATGATGATGTAATTGTTGCCGAGGATAGTGAGCGCGTCGAACTCCTGCACATCAAAGTGGTGAGTGCGTGCCTGCCGCAGCCCTTCCTGTACACTCATGAACGAACTGCTGTAGTCTGCCTTGCAATATTCTGCCCATGCGCGGTTCAGCAGCGCGACCACCGCGTTTTCGGGGTCGCCCAACTGCCGCGCAAGCTGGTAGGCTTCCTCGCAAAAGGTGAGCGAGCGTTGAGGATCGACTTCACACAACGCTTCCGCCAGCAGATTAAGGGCAGTTAGTTTTTCTTCGGAGGTCGAGGCACGTTGAAGTGCGATCTCGCGTTCTTGCAATGCGTTTGACATATCGTTCAGTGACGTTTCCGGTGCAACCGATAGATAAGCGCAAATTTCTCCTGATGAGATGGCGCAGAATATAACATAGGTTTTGCTATAAAATGCTGGTCAATAGATGAAGCGTATGAAGTATTGCGAAGCGGTATCTTGGCGAACAGCAGATCGGTGCGGTATTGCTGAGTAAGGGCTAATCTTTGGCAGAAAAGCCCTTTCATTTGAAACAGGTTTCGCGTTCAAGCCTAGCAGCTATTGCCACAGCGTACCGGGATCGACAACAAGGTAACGGGCCCAAAGTCACCCAAATTCACTGTTATCGTGATGGTGTTTTCACTAACCGGTGCAGGGCTAGTGGTATCCTGTGCCATCGCGGGAACAACCGTACCGGCGACCATCAGGGCGGCAGTTGCCAGAATAACTATATGCTTCTTGAGTGACTTCATTGTTACACCTTTTCACATTTATCTTGTTTTCAACTTAAATTCATTATATGACGAAAACTTAATATTGCTGTGAAATAAGCGTAAATTTTGTGGCAAAATTGTAATTTTCTTAATTCAAAGACGAATTTTGCGTAAATTTTAGCCGCTTCCGAGCGCATATGCCCTTACACAAACCCAAAATCCACTGCTGTCGCTGCGGTTAGCATGGATCTCAATAATCTTGCTACCAGTGTTCCAATAGGTGCCGCGAGCGCTGTCGCTGATACCGGGCGACCACCATAGGGCGATCTCGGCTTCTTGGGGGTTCGGGGCGGGGAACGGGGTGAAACCAAATTTGAGCGGTGGGCTGCCCATCGCCGCTACAAAAGCATCTAACGATTCAGTGTCATATGGACCCATGGCAAATCTCAACCACACGATACGAGCCGGTGAGGTACGGGTGGTGAACTGCTTGTCCATCGCGCCTTCCGGCAGCGGCGCACCGATGAACGCCTCCACCTCTTGCAAGCGCCACGCCCGCCAGCCGAACACGTTGGTCGCCCACAACAGCCCGACGATACCGACTACCATCACCACCGCTGCCAGTATGCCCGCAAACATGCGCCGTTTGCGTGTCGAAAGAAACTTACCCATCATGCTCCGATATTAAATGGAAGTGAAGCTGCGGCACATCTTGATACTCGCCACCATTGACGATTAAACGGTAGCCCCGCGCTTCCAACTGCAATTCGCTCACTAAACTTTGCACTGTTTGCATGAGGTCAACCATAAATCCTGCATCGGCTCCGGTAACGTGCATGACGGAAGGAATCGCCTTCTTCGGCACGATCAAAATGTGCAGCGGGTAGCTCGGCTGCGGGTGGTAAAAGGCCAATAACCGCTCGGTTTCGCGCAGACGGTTGACCGGAATAGCAAAGCTCATATGTGCAAATACCCATCCAATGAAAAAGGTGGCGATGGGTGAACGCGCTACCTTAAATAGCAGCCGTTGAATACGCACTACGCCCGTATCTCAACCTTAAGCAGGTTCGACGTACTGTGCGCCAGCAGCTTGCCACCGCTGTCGTGCAGCCAACCTTCG
The DNA here is from genome assembly GCA_020161935.1 of Chloroflexota bacterium. GTDB lineage: Bacteria > Chloroflexota > Anaerolineae > Aggregatilineales > Phototrophicaceae > CFX2. Next base: position 20,141 of record JAIUNI010000015.1, on the reverse strand, counting down.
GCGTTCATAATCTTGTTACCGGCCTTGGTGATGTTCGAGCTGGCGATGACGGTTGCCCCTTCACGGGCGCTGGCGAGGTAATCGACATGCAAATTCACCGTCGAGAAAAAATAACCCGACAAATCCGCGCTGTACTTCACCATAATCGTCATACCCATGATGTCATCGAGCAGGGTCGCCACCATACCGCCGTGCAAAATCCCCACTGGATTCGTCATCTCCGCCCGCACGACGTAAGCGATTTTGATGCCGTTCTCGCCGACTTCTTGCAGCGTGCCATTTAGCCAGCGCCCCAGCGGTGAGGGACTGTTGGCTGTCGTTTGACCAATCAGTGGGCGCAGCGCGTCTAATCCATTCGTCATTGTGCCTACGCCTTTTCGTACTCGCTGACGATCAGCACCGTGTTATGCCCGCCGAAGCCGAACGAGTTGCTCATGGCATGTTTGACCGCATGTTTGCGGGCGACATTCGGCGTGTAGTCGAGGTCACAATCGGGATCAGGGTTATCAAGGTTGATGGTCGGCGGAATTTGCCCATCGCGGATGGCGAGAATCGAGAACAGTGCCTCAATCGCCCCTGCCGCGCCGAGCATGTGTCCGGTCATTGATTTGGTCGAGCTAATGGGGATTTTGTAGGCGTGGTCGCCCAGCGCCAGCTTGATCGCGGTCGTTTCGCTCTTGTCGTTCAGTTGGGTGCTGGTGCCGTGCGCGTTGACGTAATCAATATCCTCGACCTTCAACTCCGCGTCCTTCAGCGCCCGCTTCATGGCTTCCGCTGCCGCGACACCGTCCTCACGCGGGGCGGTGATGTGGTAGGCATCCGACGTATGCCCGTAGCCCGAAATTTCGGCGTATATCCGTGCGCCGCGTTCCAGCGCGTAATCCAAATCTTCCAGCATCAGGATGGCCGCGCCTTCACCCGCCACGAAACCGCTGCGTTCGCTGTCGAACGGGCGGGAGATCAATGTCGGGTCGCCGCCGGTGTAATGCGCCAGCGCCTTCATATTATCGAAGCCTGCCAGCACCATCGGGATGAGGGTGGCCTCACTCGAACCCGCCAGCATAGCCTTCACCCGTCTCAACCGGATCATATCCGCCGCTTCGCCGATGCTGTTGTTGCCGGTCGCGCAGGCCGAGACAATCGCGTAGTTCGGGCCGCGCAGGTTGTGCATCATCGACACGCGCCCCGATGGGCTGTCTACGAGGATACGCGGAATCGCCAGCGGACTCACACCGCGCTGCCCGCGTTCCTCGAAGTCCACTGTCGCATCCACCATCGACTCGATACCGCCGACGCAGGTGCCGATCAAACAGCCCACGTCATACATATTCTCCTCGGTGATCTGCAAGCCGCTGTCAGTCAGTGCTTGCTCGGCTGCCGCCATCCCGAACTGGCTGGCCTTATCCAAGCGCCGCGCCTCACGCGCACCGAAACGCGCCACCGCGTCGAAGTCTTTCACGATACCCGCCACGCGCACGTTGCCGTCAATGTCGTTGATGCCCGTCAGGCAGTCGATCCCGCTTTTACCCGCCAAGGCGTTCGTCCATGTGTCGGCAACCGTGTTACCCAGCGGGCTAATCACGCCGAGTCCGGTCACCACAACCCGCCTATTGTTCATAATGGTTTCCTTTTAAATGTACGGACACCCTGTTATTCATGCTTAATCATCGAACAGGTTCTTTAATAATGCGGCTCATTATAAAGCCTCATGACCGCCAATGCACCTTCCAGTCTGGAAGTGAGGGTTTGAGGTCACTCTTACCTATAACCCCATTTTAACCATATAGATGTGCAATCGCGCATCTGTGAGATAGCAGCAGTCGGCATCGGCTTATTCGTAGTAGGCTTGGGCGAGGGCAAAAGTTTTTGGGGGATAAGGGCGATGGCTAGATTAGGCTTAAAAATTGTGCCGGTTTTACGATGGGGATATTTTCATACATCACTAACCGTAGAAGATCATCATCACCAGAAACAATATAATCGGCTTCGCCGCTTACAGCACATGCCAATATTGCATCATCATCAGGGTCATCACAAACCGGTTGCGGAAGCGGCTCGACAGGCACAATATCCACTAACTCACGATAATTTCTTAGGAACTCGGTAGGTGTCAAATTGATGAAACGTAGTCTTTCAGAAAACTTATCGCGTTCTAGCACATCGAGCAGTTCAGCTAGCAAATCTTCGCTGGTGACAAGTGTGGAAAGGCTGCGTTTTCCAACTTCAAGTACCTGTCCCGGCACTCCGCCCCAGAAAAATGCCGAAATGAGAATATTGGTGTCAACGACAAAACGCATAATATCTATTTACGACGATTAGCAGCGCGTTCTTGCTTATACGCTTGCATCTCTGCTTCAATTTCCGCTTCTGTCATAGTCGGTTGTAAGCTACGAAGTGCTTCTACATCCGCAAAGAACCGATTCTGCCGCTGGCGGCGTTCAAGTTCAGTTTGCAACAGGTTAGCCACTTGATCATCCGTCAGAATACCAGCGGCTTGCGCTTGCTTAACGAGTTCGTCAGGGAGTTGAAGGGTAATGTTCATCATGTGCGTATAGCCTCATACAACTTCGCTTCATTATACACAGGTTTGACTCTCCCCTCGCCACCGCCCATAATAAAACGATACGCCATCCACAACCGCAGAGGCCGCCCACATGCAGGTCGAGAAAACCGTCTTCATCAGCTACCGCCGCACCAACACCTTCATGGCGCGCGCCGTTTACCAGCACCTCACCGCCCACGGTTACGACTGCTTCCTTGATGTCGAGTCGATTGATGCCGGTTCGTTCGAGCGCATCATTCTCAATCAGATCGCCGCCCGCGCCCACTTTGTTCTCGTCCTCACGCCCAGCGCACTCGAACGCTGCGCCGAACCCGCCGACTGGCTGCGCCGCGAGATCGAATACGCCTTCGACCACAAACGCAACATCGTCCCGCTGATGTTCGACAACTTCAACTATGCCAACGTGCAAAAGTTCCTCACCGGCAAACTGGCCGCGCTGCCAGCCTACAACGCCCTCGAAGTGCCGACTGCCTACTTCGAGGAAGCTATGAACCGCCTGCGTACCCGCTTCCTCAGCCAACCGCTGGATGTGCTGCTGCACCCCACACCCGCCGCCGACCAACCCGCTGTTGTCGGGGCCAAGGCTACCGCAGATGGGCAGCCCGCTGTCACCGAGCAAAGCCTGAGCGCCGAGGCGTGGTTTGAACGCGGCTTCAGTCGCGAACGGAATGACCTTGACGGTAAGATTGCCGACTACACCGAAGCGCTGCGGTTGAACCCCGACTACGCCGAGGCTTACAACAATCGTGGCCTCGCCTACTACCGCCAGCGCGACCATGAACACGCCCGTGCCGACTTTGATGCCGCCATCCACGTCCGTCCTACGCTGCCGGATGCCTACTACAACCGTGGGCATGTGCGCTATACGCAGGGCGACGCGGCTGGTGCGCTGGGAGATTATGACGAAGCCATCCGCCTCAACCCGAACTACACCGAAGCCTACAACAACCGCGGCCTCGCCCGCCGCCGTCAGGGCGACTTCGCGGGGGCGATTAGCGACTACACCGAAGCCATCCGCCTCAATCCGTCGTTCGTGCTGGCCTATAACAATCGCGCCAACGCCCTCGATGAGCAGGGCGACTACGCGGCGGCAGTCGCCGACTACGACGAGGCGATCCGCCTCAATCCGCAGTACGCCGAGGGGTACTACAATCGCGGCCTGAGCCACTATAATCAGGAGAATTACGCGGCGGCCATTGCCGATTACACCGAAACCATCCGCCTCAATCCGGGGTTCCCCGGTGTCTACTTCAACCGCGCCAACGCCTACTTCATGCAGGCCGATTTCGATCACGCCATCGCCGACTACGAAGCCACCCTGCGCCTCAAACCCGACCACGCCGATGCGAAGAGCAACCTCGACCTCGCGCGGCAGGAAAAGGCGAAGCAGCAGTAAAAGTTATGTAAGAAAATACCGGACAGCCTGTATGATGTCCCTACAAAAAAGCGCGATTGTGATGCGAATTTCGTGTAGGGACGCGATACATCGCGTCCAATTATCGCAACCTACGTCAATAAACAATGTAGTGAGGCGGCGTGCCTCCCCCGCTGTATTTTTACTTGGCGTTCTTGGCGACTTGGCGGTTAATCGTTTTCATAAACTTACTCCGCCCACGCCACCCCGTAGCCCTTCGCTTCCGGTTCCACGAAGCGCACCAACCGTTCGGCCTCGTCTGCGATGCTGGCACGTTGGGCTTGCGTCAGCGTCACCAGCGGCGTGACGGTCAGGGTCGCCACACCCTTCGCCGTCGAGACCTTCCACACCGCGCCCACAAAGCCATCAACGAGGATGGTCGCTGCCACCCGCAAACCCGGTAGATACACCTGCTTACGGAAGGCATCCGCCACCACCCGCTTGCGATCCTTATGCGACAGCACGAGGTTGTCGAACTCCGGCAGGAAGCGAATCGGTGCGTCCACACTCCCATCGACTTGCGGCATATCCGCCACGTCTAGCAGTTCGCGCTTCTTCTCGTCACGATAGGTCACCAACTCCGGTCGGATCGTCTCAATCGCCGCTTTCACATCCGGCAGATTGAGGTACGACCACGCTTGAATATCCGCCGCCGTCGCGGGGCCGAACGCCGCCAGATAACGCTTCACCAGTTCCGGCAGCCGTTCCGCCGTATCAAACGGATTGCCCAGCCAATCCTCGGCAATCGTGAACGCTGGCTTGGCAGGGTAGCTCCACCCACCGCTGACCGGCACTTGTACCATCGGGATATGCGTGCGAACGGTGTAGCGCATCGCCCCTACGTCCGCGTCCGGCATTTCGGCAGTGAGCATGGCACTAAGCTCGGCGAAGGTACGTGGCTGCTCGCTGATATATGCCCGCGCCACCTCCAGCACCCGCCCGGCATCAATCGGTGTGCGGTTCTTGGTGATCGACTCCGCCGCGCCCTCCAACACCGAACTGAGCGTGGTGCGGAAGCGCAGGTAATCCGCCGCACTCGCCAAGTGCAGCGTCGCTCGCATGAGGGTCGCCTTCACCACCTCGCGCCGCTCAATCGCGCTGGCGAGATCGTCGCGCTTAAAATCCTGCAACCGTGTCCACAAACCTACGAAGGGCGCACTCGCCAACTGCGCCTGCATCCCCACTAACCGTTCCACCGCTGCCGTCGCGGTCATATGGCTGCGTTCGAGGAGGAGCTGACGTGCCAACGTCATACGGTTGATGTCGCGAAGCGTCAAAATACGGTCTGCCATAAGCCACCTGAACTGAATGTATGTTCTATTCCCATTGTAGCATAGCACTGCATCGAATGCTCAGGTTTTACGTTCTTTCGCTAAATTCATGATTTCTATCGGTATCTCATCTATTTTTTAAAAATAATTACAAATATTACAGCGTAGAATGTAAATATAGGGACATTTGGTTAAGGATTATGATTATGCCGATTTCAGTCCAATGGACAGATCACAGGCGCTGCTGCGTCGTGGTGACTTATAGCGACCTCTGGTCGTGGAGTGATTTTCAAAAAGCGGCGCTCGTCACCAACGACTTGGTGAGCAGTGTGCCGCATCCGGTCGCCATCATCGAAAACACGCTCGACGGCAGCGTTCTGCCATCTGGCAATATTATCGCGAACGGCAAAAATGCCATCACCGGCTTCCCGGATAATACGTCGCTCATCGTGGTTGTCCTCAACTCGTCGATCATCCGCACCTTTCTGTCAATCGTCACCAATATGAACCCGCGTGGGCGAGGCGGAATCATCAAAACCAGCGCGACCCTCGAAGAAGCCCTAGCCCTCACGCGAGAGGTGTGTCCAAGAGCCGGGTAGCCCTCACGAGTACCTAAGTCGGGTACGATTTGTAATCTCACGTAATCTCTAACATAATAGGGGGGTGAGCTTACATTACTCGCGCATCGTGGCGGCTGCTCTGTGAGGGTTGGGAATGCCAATTTCAGTCAAGTGGTTTGATGACTCGCATACCTGCGTTGTAGTCACCTATCAAGGCCGCTGGTCATGGGCCGAGTTTCAAACGGCTGTGGATGAAACCAACCAGTTATTGAATACAGTCGAGCACAAAGTCGCGATAATCGAAGACACGGCGATGGGCGGAATGCTCCCACCGGGGAACATCGTCGCCAACGGGCGAAACGCCATCGCCAGCTTCCCCAAAAACATCTCGCTCATCATCGTCGTACTCAACTCGTCGCTTATCCGCACCTTCCTCACGATCATCGCCAGCATGAACCCCGGTGGTCATGGCAGCATCATCAAAATAACGGCTACCCTCGAAGAAGCATTGGATATGGCCGAGCAGCGCATCCCAAACAGCTAGTCGAACCAACAAAAAAGGCTGTCCACTATGGGCAGCCCTTTGTATTTCTAGAATTGATAACGCTCTATTCAATTGGCTCTTTGTAGATGATGTAGCGACCGATGTCGTCGCCCTTCGCGATGCACGTCGACAGGTCAACCTTGAACTCGCGTCCGCCCGACACCCAGCGTAACCCTTCTTGCAATAGCCCCTGTCCCACATAGCACACCGCCCGATCCGGCACCTTCCGCCCCCAGCACATCGGGCAGCGTTCCAGCGTGTAGATGATCCGGTCGTCACCTTCTTCCCGCACGTTGCTGATCTGGTCACTGAACTGGCTGAAGATGTTCGCCATCGCTGGCACACCCACCTTGAGCTTCGCGCTCAACGGCAGCACCTTGAATGCCAGATCGCCCACACCCGCCAGCGCACCGAACCCCCGCAGCGCATCCGCGAACAGCGTCCGCCCGACCCGCAGCGCCAACCCACGCCCACCGCGCGGCCCGTACATCTCCTCCAGCGCCACACACAACGCCGTGAAGTCGGCGAAGTCAAACACCTTATCGAGGTTATCCGGCGGGTAGTTGCCGATCAGGTTGTCGAGATCAGCCAGATGGAGGACGGCGTTCAGGCCGTTCTTCCCCATGACCTCTTCCATCGCATCGAGGAAGATACGGGCGAATTTATTCGGATAATAGTAACCACTCTTCTGGGGTGGCATAGGGTTTCTCCTCTACAGCGGGTCAAGGCGCAACGCAGGATAAAGTGGTGGTCACCATTTGAGCGCAGCGTGATCTTTTCATAGTCTATCACAATTGTGCGTCAAGTGCAGTAAGCCTTACGCCCAATTGACCTCCGTCCGCAGCAGGATGGGGCTTCGCCTATGACAACATGGCTTCTAAGTATTCTTTCGCTTCTTCAATCGTCGACACGTACTGCGTGTTTTTGCTGCCGCGCGTGTTCATCACGGTGGTTTCATTCAACATGGCCTCCAGTGGATTAAAGCCCACCAGTACGCCGCGTGCGGCCATTGGATGGCTGTATGTCCGGTGTCCCGCTTGGCTGCGGAGCGCGTCCTTGTCGTAACCGGTCACTTCCAGCCAGTTGATAATCATGGCAATCGGTTGGGGTACCGCGTCCAGATATTCGGCCATCTCGTCCAAACAGGCTTTGATCGTCTCGTCGGTCTGGTAGCCTTGATACGACACATACAACACCCGATTTTCCTTCATCCAATGAATAACATGCGCCATTGCGGTCTCCTCAATAACAGCCATGTGAACATTACAATCTACATTGTAGCGGAGCGAGGTAAAAGAAAGGATTGAGATTGTATTAATACAATGATGTATTAGCGATTCTATAGCCAATAAAATTTAGATGAAAAAATTATCAGCTAGATCAAAACAGTGATACTTAAAATAAGGACTTGGACCTTTACGCATGAGGTTTAGGTTGAAATATTTCATTGCATACAGAATATGAGGGTCACGCATAATACTTAAAGCTTTATCAATGTTGCCTTCCACATCCATATTTATCTGATTTTGTCCGCCGGGACTATAGCGATGATTAGTAAGACTTGCGTTATTTAGTAAAAGATTTTCATGCACTGATCGACGATAGAAATGGCAGTTTTTCCATGTTAACCGTATTGGAGAATTCGCAAGATGCCATGAGAAAAATAAACGATTATTTTGTGTGCCAACAGTAAAAACTTCTTGCCAATTGATATTTATGCGCGAGTAAATGAGCATATTATCTGGGCGTTTTTCAAGTAAACAAGTACAAGACCAATAATACATTTCGCCGCTCTTATAAGCTGGTATACAGGTTGTGACATAATGTCTGAGAATTTCAATCACTTCATTGGCTCGCGGCATTTTTAGGAATTGCTTATACCGTGTTTGGTATTTCCTTCTAATCTCCAAATTATTTATACGCTCTTCCGCTTTATCAATATAATCACCACTATTACACCAGTTCAATTGATCGTCAGGCGTTATAAGCTCGTCAAAAGAGGAAGGCGCATAACTTACACTGGTATGAACTATATTGCGAAGGTGTAAGTTTAATCCTTCAAGAACCTCAATGGTCTTTTTTTCTATTGTATTTAATTTATCCGGTAAAATGCACTTAAAACTTATCTTGATAATGTCATCATAAATTTTTGAGTGTTGTGTGTATCTGCGTGTGACATCTATTGCTTGTCCCACATATAATTCCCCATTTCCAAAATGCAAAATATATATCCCGCACTTTTCAATTGATTGGAAATGTTCTGTGATTGATTTGTGTTCTACAACATCAAAATGATGTTCAAATCCTAGTGAGCTGATCGTTTCAAAAATAGTAGTCATTTTGTTGTGATTACTGAAACTTATTGCAAATTGTATTCTGCCGCAGCTTAAATAGCTTCAGCCTTCAAACGAGGATGTGCATCTTGGATCATTGCCACTTTCTCAGCCCTAATGTGTAAAACGTCATCATCGCGTCAGCAAACAGTCTTGGTACTAAATGCATTCGTCAACCATAAGCAGTTAGCCCGCCTCTCCGCTCTCATGCTGCCTTTTGCCTTTCACTTGAAACTTGTCACTTGAAACTTAAAACTATTTTCTAGGTTTATTTTCCGTTTGTGCCACAAACCATTCTCCAACTATCCACCAACCTCCTTAACATTCCCACTCCCTCAAAACGGTTAACGCCAACCCCCGCTAAAAGTGACCAAATGTTCTGACAAATGTTCACCCTTAATACGCCAACTTCCACTATGCTATTGAAAGAGCTGGTTGTAGGGACGAGATACATCTTGTCCGCGCTCCCAACCTCACGCACCTTAATAATCCTATCCTTTGGCCTGCTCTGTCTGGCTTGGCGTACTTAGCGACTCGTATTCGTCTTAAGCTGGAGACTGGCGACTGATAGCCATCGACTACAGACTATCGACTGAGGACTCGTCGTGCCGCCTGTGCCGCTTGTTCCGCTTCTTGTGCTTTTGGGAGTGATGATTGGCAACTCGACTTGGCCTTTGTCTTGAACTGTCAACTGAAAACTGTTGACTGATAACTATTTTGCTGCAAACGTTGCAGCAGCAAGCCCACCGTCCGCCGCTGCAAATAAAATGACCTTTTTCGACTTGGTGACTCGCTTTTGTATTGGACTAATGACTGTTGACTATCGACTAAAGACTGTAGACTATTTGGCAATCTTGGCGGCGGCAGACTTTCACACGGTTTTTCGCCAACTTTGCCAAACGCCAGCCGAGAATAATAGGAATTGGCACAAAATTACCCTTTGCCATTGCCGAAATTGCCGCCAAATTTGCCAACTGTTTTACTCCCCTCTCCTAGCTGTACCCAGCGGTTGGGAGAGGGGTAGGGGGTGAGGGCCTAACTGACATTATTGACTCTGACGACATTTCGTGCGAAGCCTCCTGTGGGCGACATAAACGACTTGAGTATGGAGCTAAAAGCCAACCGTCAATCGCTAACTACCACCCCGCACCCGCAGCCCGTAGAGCGCCCAGCCCAGCAGCACATCCGGCGCGTCCGGCACGGGGATCAAACGGTCGACGGTAAAGGTCAGCGCCGTGCGCGGTGACTGTCCCACCAATACATCACGCGGAATAGTGGCGGTATACAAACGGGTGATCGCGTCCGGCGCGGTATAGGCCAGCGGGATGTCCTGCCCGTTCACCGTCAGCCGTAAACTATCGAGCAAAGTCGGGTCGAGCGCACTCACTGCCTTGAACGCAACCGTCAGGTCGCTGCTGTCGCTCAGGTCAACCGTCACTGTACTGGTGGTGTTCACCGACCACCGGTAAACCTCGCCCTGACCGCTCGGCTCCGGCGCGCGCCAGCCCGTACCGATCTCGCCCGCATCCGGCAGGTCGAACGAGCTACGTGGGACAATCGGCTTATCTTGATAGCACGAAAGCGCCGGTACACACGAAAACAGCGTACTCGTGCGGAAAGGCGGTGTCTCCCCCGTAATCCGCGCTTGCGGATCATAACCGCTGATGCCGAACGCCGCCTCCGCCTCCGCCGGACTCAACAGTGCAAGCTGTCCATCGCTGGTATAGCGGTAGAGTAGTATGCGGTCGTAAGACAGGATTTCATCCCGTTCACGCAAATACACGCCTTCGTAGTATTGGGCTTCACGGATGTTTAGGCCGTCCGGTTCAAACGTGCATGTTGTCCCACGGCTGCTTTTGCCCTCGGCTGGGCAGTACTGCGCGTCAAAGTTCCAATCGTCGTAGAGGTAATGTAAGGCCAGCGGGTAAATCGTCATGAAAGCAAACACATTTTCGTTGTCGATCTTTTGGTCGGCGCTCTCGTCCACCACCACAACCACCGTATCCCGCGCGATCTGCGGTGCTTGCTCCACCGTCTGTTGTAAAAGGCTCTGCTGAACGAGCGAGAAGTTGACGTAACGCTGGTGCATTTCGAGCGCCCGCAGCACGACCAGCCACACGAACGGCAGCGCCAGAATCAGAAACGCGAGTTCGCGGTAACGCTTAAACACGCGGCTGATGAGGTATAAGCCGCTTGCCAGCGCCAGCGCCGAACCCAGCGTCGCGAGGTAATAAATACGGAATTCTTGAAGGCGGTAGGTCGGTAGGGGCAGGTACACCGCCATCCCCACCGGAAACAACAGGAGGCCGACGATGAATAGCAGCCCGTAGCGCCACCACGCCACCTGTGCAGCCTTCTCGCGCTGGCGGGATACCAGAATAATGCCGACCGCCGCCGTCACCACCAGCCCTGCCAGCAGGTACGGCGCGTAAACCGGCACGTAGTCCCACTTGGCGACCGCCTGCACCCACCCGTTGATCTGCCGCCCGTAGGCCGTGAACAGCGCCTCGACCATCCCGCGAATGTTCTCGACGGAGAGCAGTGCCACCGACCCGTAGCGTGTGCCTTCGTAGGTTTCGACAATTGCGTTCTGGTTCGCCCACAGGGTATAGCCTGCAAAGAACGCCAGCACACCGTACCAGACACCACACGCCCACGAGAAGCTGCGGTTCGGTCGCCCGAAGTACAGCATGACCAACGGCGTGACCAACGCCGCTGGCAGCGCCACCTGATACTGCCATAGGCTCGCCAGCAGGAACACCGCCGCGCCCGCCAGCGCCCACCACCGTCCACGCCCCTGCCGCAGCCGGTATCCGATGAGCAGGTATACCGCCAGCAGGTAGGCCAGCACGGCGCTGTGAATGTGAATCGTCCGCAGGGTGAACGTGCCGATGTCCGCCGGATAAATCATGTAGAGGATACCTGCGACGAAACCCAGCAGCTTATGCTCTGGCAGGAATTGAAGCACCAGCCAATAAACCACCACGGCTTTCCCGAAGAAGAACAGCATCACGAACACGTTGTAGAAGGTGTGCGAATTGTGGTCGAGCGCGTAGGAAGCCGCGAAGAAAAACATCTGTAAGGGGCGGCTGCTGTTCAGGCTGAGAGTCGCCCAAGAAGGGGTGATGAAGAACGCGGGGGTTTCCGTCTCGGCAATGTCGTTGAGCGTCCACTCTTCATACACGCCCGTCACCCGAAACCCGAATGGCAGCCACAGCACCAGCGCCAGCACAAACAACCCCATGTAGGGCAGCAGCCGAACCCACAGCGGTGTAGGCTTTCGGTCAGTGCTCGGTTGGGCAGGCAGGGCAGCAGTCATAGTCGCTCCGTTATCGGGTGATCACGCGCATCCCGCTTACGATAAAAGCCCCGCTCGCTTTTGAGTAGCCCCAACCCTAAGAAAGTGTTTTATGAAAACAAGGGAACACACACAGGTACTCCCCTACACGAAACATGATTGTGTGGTTGGTGGGCGGACGAGAAGACATTGTTTGGGGTCGTCGTTATGAACAAAGACACGTACGCTAACCATCTTAAGCACGCTCTAAGCCTAACAAAAAGGCGTGAACTTGCATCCACGCCCTTCAGACTTGTCACTTCAAACTTGCAACTTGCAACTACTTACGCGCCGTACTTCGCCAGCCGGTTCGCGTGTGCCAGCGCCAGCGGCATCAGGTCAGCAGCCGGGAACTGCCCCAACGCACCGGTCATGCACTCGCGTTCGCCGAAAGCTTGAGCGCGGTCGGGCATGTGCGTCTTGGGCGCATACAGCAGGGTCGGTACTGGATGCCAACTGTGCGACTTCAACGCGGCGGGTGTCGAGTGGTCGCCCGTAATAATCATCACCGAGGGGTTGAGCGCCATCAAAATCGGCAGGGCTGCGTCCACTTCCTCGATGACCTTCACCTTCGCGTCGAAGTTGCCATCTTCACCACGGCTGTCCGTGTACTTGATGTGGCAAAACACGAAGTCGTAATCGTTCCAGACGGCGGCCACACGCTTGAACTCATCCGCCGCGCTGTCGTGGCTGTCGGTGTCGATGATGTCCATACCCACCAGCCGCGCCACACCCTTGTACATCGGGTAAACGGCCACGCAGGCCGCCTTGAGCTTATACACATCGCTGTACTTGGGCAGCGCGGGGTCTTCCGCGAAGCCGCGCAGCGTGACCATGTTGGCGGGTTCGTGGCCTTTCAGCACATCCGCCGCCTGCTTCAACCACTGGTTGATGAGTCCCGCCGTATACTCGGCTTTCGGGTCGGTGGCACGGGCGGGTAGGGTCGCCACGCCGGTCACCTGCGGATCGGTGTCGGCAATCGCGCCGCTCAACCCTTCGCCGCGCAGCAGGAGCGCGAAACGGTAGTCCTGTACTGCCTCGACGGTAATATCGACACCCGGAATTTGGATTTGCTTAAGCAGTTCGACGCGCTTGGCTCCTTCTTCGGTCGGGATACGTCCGGCGCGGCGGTCGGTAATCAGGCCGTTCGCGTCCACAGTACAGAAGTTGCCACGCACTGCCACATCTCCCGGTTTCACTTCGATGCCGATACCGGTTGCCTCCAACACACCACGCCCGATCTTGTACTCAATCGGGTCGTAGCCGAACAGCCCCAGATGGGCGGGGCCGCTGCCGGGGGCGATGCCGCGTGCCACAGGGATGGTCATGCCGGTGCTGCCCGCCTTAGCCAGCGCGTCCATGTTGGGGGTGTGCGCGGCTTCGAGTTCCGTCTTACCGTCGGGGGTCATCGGCAAACCGCCGAGGCCGTCCATTACCAACAGCAGAATCTTGCCGCCTGTTTCCTGTACCAACTCGCTCAGGAGTTCAAAGTTTGCCATCGTTTTTAACCCTTGTTATAAATAGCTCCTACGGTTGTATCCGTACGGGGCGGGTGTGTCAAGGGAAACCTCATCCGGCGGTTACGATGCTCACGTCGGGAAGGGGAAGGGTATCACCACCAAGCGAAACAACCGAGATATGAAGATTTATGACTTCAACTTACCATAGCTGTTCTTATACGTCTTACCGGCTTTTGGGTGCGTAAACTTAATCGCCGACCACGTTTCGTTGATGCTGATTGTTTTACTTTCCACCAAGCCAAAATCATATCCCAGCTTAATCACACGGGTGATGCTCAGGTCAGTATCCAGCTTGCCACCTTTCGGCCACGACACCCACAGCATCCCTGTTGGCTTAAGATGCGCTTTGAGCTTGGGGAAATCATGCTTGAAGGTCTCACTGTCTTTGGCGAACAGATGGATGTAGTCAAACGCACCTGTTAGCCTTTCTGCCACGTCCAACGCGGGTGGGTCAATCGCTTCTACCGCCTCTTTTGGAGCATGGACGAAAATCGCCCGCGAACCCGTTTTAACACCCAACTTTTGAGCAATGCTTCCCGCCATCGTGCCTCCCTATGCTCATCATTAGCCTTCATCTCACTACTCAACAGGAAGCGCAGCCGGTATCCAAGAGCCGGGTGGATAATATACTCAGAAACCAAGCTCAAGGTTTATACCCTGCGCCTCCACCTTCACTCGTTTGGCGGTTTAGTTTGAATTTCTTCCTTGTGCCTTTGCGTTTTGTTATGCGATTTGGGTCTTTGCCAACTCGAATTAAAAGCGGCACCTCGCATGGAGGTGCCGCTTTTATTGCTTAGGCAATCAGTTATCGGTTAGCCAGAATTACTGACCCAGACCCCAATTAATCAAACCATTTTGGAAGATTGCGCCCCACTGACCAATGTAAGCATCGGTCACACGGTTGTTCAGCACATTCACCTGCGTGGTGCTGACCAGCCAGTCATACGGCACATCGTCATGGGCAATCTGCTGAATCTGGGTGTACAGTTCATTACGAGCAGCCACATCGCAGCCGGGAACGGTACGGGCTTCATCCAACAGCGTGTCTATTTCGGGGTTCACGTAACCGGAAATGTTGAAGCCGCCGCCACCGAGGATCAGGTTCTTACTGTACAGCAGGTTGTAGGCGATACCGTCCACTTCCGTGCCGCCGCCAAAGCCGACGATGGTGATGTTGAACTTGCCGGGGAGCAGGACATTGGAGAGGTAAGCGCTCCATTCTTGCTCGATGATGTTGATCTTGATACCCAACTGACCGAGTTGATCCTGCATAATCAGTGCGGCGTTGCCCCACAGGTCAACCAGCTTGCTGTAAACCAGATCAACTTCGAACTTCACACCGTCTTTGTCAAGGATGCCATCATTATCGCTGTCCGTCCAACCCGCTTCCGCCAGCAATTCCTTCGCCTTTTCCGGGTTGTATTCCCACGGAGTCACTGAGGACATATCATAAGCGCCCCAATGAGATGGCACAATCGGACCGGTCAGTGGCACGCTGCCTGCGTTTTCACCGAGGGTCAGCGCCAGAGCGTTCTTGTCGTAACCCATCGCCACCGCTTGACGGACGCGAATGTCGTTGAAGAACTGGTTCGGCACCAGTTCGTTCAGGTTGCCGTCTTCGTCGTAACCATTCTGTGCCTGGTCAGGGTCTTGGTAGTTCATGACCACAATCGGGGCATTCGCGTTCGGGTACAGGAAGGTGTTGAAACGTTCCTGTTCCTGCAACTGCTCCAATTGGTCGGGGTACATGAAGGCGTAGTCAACGGTATCCGTCTGGAGAGCTTGGTTGATGGTGGTCGAGTCGGCGACAATACGGAAGAGTAAGCTGGGAATCTTCGCCACGCCGCCATGATAATCGGGGTTCGCGCTCAAGCGCACGAATTCACCCGGTTGACGTTCGTCGAACTTGTACGGGCCGCTGGTGACATCCGGGTTCAGGTTGAAGTCACTGGTCATGAAGTCGCTGAAATCCGCCGCGAACTTGTGCGACGGCAGCGGAACGAGCGAACCAAAGCCGTTCCCCCAGATGGTGCAGGTCGGGGTGGTCAGGGTGATGACAACCGTCTTGTCGTCCGGTGTTTCGACCGAAGCAATCGAGGCCATGTCCGACTTACGGGGCGATTCAACGGCATCCGAGGTGATCGCGTCGTAGGTGAACTTCACATCCTTGGAGGTGATGGGCGTGCCATCGCTCCACTTGGCATCAATCAAGGTGAAGGTGTAAACGAGGCCATCATCCGAAACTTCCCATGTGGCGAGGTTCGGCTGGGGAAGTCCGGTATCCGGGTCAACTTTGAACAGGCCGTCGAACAGCGCACCGATCACGGTAATCGAGTTACCGTCGGTCGCCAACGCGGTATTCAGGGTGGAAATATCACCGCCCACCAGCGACCAGACGAGCACGTCCGGGTTGCTTTGGGCGCTGGCGGTCATGCCCACGAGCATGAACACGCTAAGGAACAATACGGCCAAACGTTTCATCAAACCTTCTCCTTATAAAACTTGACACCGATTAAACACGCACAAAGCGTATCGTAATGACCACGCATGAAATGTAACATTACTTACACTTTTCTGCACACCATAGTTCACCAAAATTCGTTACGACTTTTTGGTGTCTTTACCGAGGACATAGCGGTTCATCCAATCCAGCAGGATTTCGTTATGCATCGTCCGCACCGGCAGCGCCCCGTTGATGGCCGCTGCGTGGGCTGCGCCGGGGAAACGTACCATTTCGACAATACAGCCGTTGGCCTTCAGCACCGTATAAAACTGCTCCGACTGTTCCGGCGGGCAGCGCCAGTCATGCTCGCTCTGTACCAGCAGCGTCGGGGTTTTGCACTTGTGCGCGTAGGTGATCGGCGAACACTTGGAATAGATCTCCGGTACTTCGTGCGGGTGGCCGCCCATCTGCTCGACGGCGAACCACACACCGATGTCACTCACGCCGTAGAAGCTCACCCAGTTCGTCACTGGGTTTTGGGGCATGGCAGCCTTGAAGCGGTCGGTTTGCCCCACGATCCAGCAGGATAGATTACCGCCGCCGGAAAGACCGGTTACGCCCAACTTATCAGGGTCAGCCCAACCTTTTTCGATCACATAATCCACGCCGGACATCAGATCGTTGTAATCGAGGTTGCCCCAATCGGCACGAATGGCCGTCGAGAACTCGTCACCGTAGCCCGTCGATGCGCGGTGGTTGACCATCAGCACCGCGTACCCCGCGCCCACCAGCATGTGCGTATCAAAATGGAAGATATGCCCGAACGCGCCGTGCGGCCCACCGTGAATGAACAGGATCGTCGGGAAGGGTGCGCTGCCCGTCGGCGGCTTCATCAGCCAACCTTCAACCTGCACACCGTCCACGCCGGGGAACAGCAGGTGTTCAACCACCGGCTTCTGGCGCTGTTCGAGGAGTTCTTCGTTGAGGTGCGTCAGTTGGCGTTCGTTACTGCCGCTCGTATCCGCCACATGCAGCGCGGTCGGCGTGTTCATATCGCTGACGATGTAAATGATGTGATGTTTATCCGCCGCCATCAGGAAACAGGTGCGGTCGCCCTCAAGGATCGGCTTCACTGCCTCCTTGCCCGTTAGCGCCACACTGTAAATCTGCACTGTGCCGCCAATTTGCACGTTGACGTAAGCCGTCTTGCCATCTGGCGACAGCGGGATAAAATCGGTCACGCCGAAGGTTGGCATATCTGGTTCCAACCCGCCGCCCGCGCCAAACTTGAACCCGGCAGTGCGGCATTCGGGCTTGCCACCCGCCGCCGATACAACCCACAGGTCGTTCTTGGAGCCGATAATCCGCCCGTTCGGCTGACCGACGAACACGATGTTTTTGCCATCCGGTGTCCATGAAGCCTCGTTCGCGCTGCCCCAATCGCCGATCAGGTCTTGCACGTTGTTATCCAGCAGGTTGACGATACGAATCTTGGGCAGTACCGCCACATTCGTGTCGGGAGCCATCATCGCGAGGTACATCAACGACTTGCCATCCGGCGACCACTGCGGCGCGGTGTTCATGAACCGGTCGTTGGTCACACGCCGCGCGTCCCCACCCGCTGCCGGAACCACGTACAGCGACTGCACCACGTCATCGAGGTATTCCATCGCGTTGAAGCGGTACACGTTACGGGTCACGCGGTAGGGCTTGGAGAAGTCGCGCATTTCCTCAATCGGCGAGGTGGTGAAGGCGAGGTGCTTGCCATCCGGCGACCACGACGGCCCACCGCCGACACCCTGCTTCATCTTCGTGACCTGCCGCGCCTCACCGCCGTCCACCGGAATTACGAAGATTTGCGGCTTCTCGTTACGGCTGGACATAAACGCGATGTGCTTGCCATCCGGCGACCACTTCGGGTTGGCATCCACCG
Organism: Chloroflexota bacterium; assembly: GCA_020161935.1. Taxonomy (GTDB): domain Bacteria; phylum Chloroflexota; class Anaerolineae; order Aggregatilineales; family Phototrophicaceae; genus CFX2. Next base: position 2,223 of record JAIUNI010000015.1, on the reverse strand, counting down.
CCGTACCGCCCGTCAGTTGGCGCGACTCCCCGCTGGCGATGTTCACCAGCCAGATGGTGATGAGTTCTTTCTCGTCCTCGACGTGCGAGACGGTATAGGCGATCTGCTCACCGTTGGGCGATAAAGCAGCCGAAATAATATGTTTCAGTTTGAAAAGGTCTGCGGGTTCGAAGGGAGCTAAGGTGGATGTGGACATATCTACCCTTTCAAGGCGATTAAAAGAGGGTCATTTTGTGGCGCACATAATACCCACCCTGTAGGAGTCCATCAACAAAGTGGTCTATCTTATTTCCCGGTAATAATTTGATCGTCACGAGTTCGTATGTCGCCTACCCCCAATAAAACCACCACCCCAAACCACTGGCAGCAGACGCGCACCTTTGCTACGCTTAGGGGATAGGCTCACTTTTTATGAAATGGACTTTACAAAATGGATTTGATTTACCCGAAAGCTGCCCTTACCGAACTCACGCGCCTCAATCCGTTTGACCGCTTCGAGGATGGCCGCCCCAACGTGCCGGAAGACCTCATCCAGCGCCTCGCCAAGATCACCACCGAAGAAGCGTGGGGTGTCCTCCGCAAGCACAACTATAACTTCCAGTTCGAGGGCAATTGGCTGCAAACCCACCCTGATAAAATTTTGGTTGGGCGCGTGGTCACGGCGATGATGCTGCCCTACCGCCCGGACTTCCACGATCTTGTGCAAGAAACGGGTGTTAGCCAGAAGCGTATCGGCGGGCAAAACTCGTGGGTGATCGACACGCTCAAGGAAGGGGATGTGCTGGTCGTGGATCTGTTCGGCAAGGTCAAGAACGGCACCTTCGTCGGCGATAACCTCTCGACCTCGATCCAAACCCGCACCAAGCGCGGCGCGATCTTCGACGGCGGCATTCGCGATTATCAGGGTATCGTCCAACTCGACAACTCGGCCTTCTTCTGCCGGGGTGTCGACCCGACGGCCATCGCCGATGTGACGCTCGGCGGCATCAACCTGCCCATCCGCATCGGGCAAACGACCGTGCTGCCGGGGGATGTCGTCCTCGGTACGCCCACCGGTGTGATCTTCATCCCGCCGCACCTAGTTAAGGAAGTGGTCGAAACGGCTGAGGATGTGCAGTCGCGCGATGTGTGGGGCAAGCAGATGTTGAGCGCCGGTAAATACACCCCCGGCGAAATCGATGTGCCGACATGGCTGGAACACATCGAAACCGACTATCAGGGCTGGCTCAAAAACGGCGGCAAGTAAAACAGTTTAAAGTCGATAGAGGGGCGCAGGTGATGCGCCTCTTTTTGTGTTTAGTTGTCAGTCGTCAGTCGCCAGTCGCCAGTCGACAGCTCAATGCAAATACAGATTAACCTCCAAGACGCAAAGAGCGCCAAGGAATACGGAGAGCAGGACAAGGGTTGATGGCGGCTGTGGCGGCGGCGGTCGAGTGCCAATTCAGCTTTTAGTGATTAGCAGTTGGCGTTTAGCTCCAATCCAATCATCCGAAATACTGCAAAAACCGCAACTGCGAAAGTGGGTTTGACGGCGGATGTGCGGGAGCGATTTGCCGAAACTTCTCAAAATTCTTCATTTTCACTGTGCATTTTATGTTGTTGATGCTGTTGTTGCAGTTGAGAATCCGTTCATTTGTCGGAAATATCGTCAGTCTTCAGCTCAACGCAAATCGCTAAGAACACCAAGCATTGATGGCGTTTTTATTTGCAGCGGCGGAAGGATTGTTCGCTGCTGCCCCACAAGGGGACTATAGCAACGTTTGCTGCAAAAGACAGTCTTTAGCCGACAGTCAACAGGTGACAGTCAAAGGCAAATGCACAAGATGCGGAACAAGCGGCACAACGAGTCCTCAGTCGATAGTCTGTAGTCGATAGCTATTAGTCGCCAGTCTCCAGCTTAAGACGAATACGAGTCGCTAAGTACGCCAAGCTAGACAGAGCAGGCCAAAGGATAGGATTATTAAGGTGCGTGAGGTTGGGAGCGCGGACGAGATGTATCTCGTCCCTACAGTGTGAAGCACTCACATACCCATATCACTTAGCCGATAACCATGATCAATTCTATTTTAGAACAAAAATTCGTTATGTGTCAAGCGCGACAAATTTGTGCAAATAAGGAGAAAAAGACGGGAAACCAATGGTTCAAGTGGGATACTGTGAGGTATCGAGCAAACGGTATTCCTCAGGAGACCATTGGTATGAAACAGTATAGCATTTCCTCAG
>JAIUNI010000014.1 GCA_020161935.1 Chloroflexota bacterium | reverse complement strand
AAGCGACCACCACGAAGGCGATCAAGATAATGGCGGTTTCGAGAGCAGTCTGGCCTTTTTCATTCTTGTGCATTGCGAACTTACCGAACATTGTCATTTCTCCTATAATTGCGGTTGGCTTAATTGCCGTGGTTACTTATTCTCAATTTACAACGCGGTCTAAATTTATTTGCATTAATGTTGCCACAATTATACAAAACCTCAATTATTCAACAATTATTTAAACGTTTTAAGCGGCCTTGTAAACCGCTTTTGAGGGAAAAACAATTAAAATGGTTCAATATTGGTTTACGAAATTCATAAAATTTAGATTCAAGGATTAATACAAAAAATGCACGGATTTAATGAATTAAGGTGTTTTGGGGCGTTTATAGGGGTCAAAATACTATGCGACGAGGATTTTATTTCCGAATGATGTTAATACTTCAGGTGTTTACGGTAGTACATCCCCGTTATTCGCACTTTTTCCTTAATGCTTTGGCTGCCCTACCCCTATCCAACACCCTCATGTGCAGCGTCAGGAAACGAGGTCAACTGCCACCAAGCGGATGAGCATCTTTATGCGCTGTTCCTTTGTGAACCGTTTGCACCTTCTTTAACCTTGCGTTACGCTTAAAGCTCTTGCCTATTATGGAAGGACGCGCCATGAACACCCATCAACGCTCTTATCGTGGTGAACAAGATTGGCAAGCGATTGCCAGCCTGATTCAAGCGGACACCCATTTTTATCACCCAATTGATTTCTCGTGGCGCTTATGCTCGACTTCCCTAGAGGATGGGCGGAATGCAGCCGTTTGGGAGGATGAACACAGCGCGATGCAGGTGTTCGCCGCGCTGCAATTCCCGTGGCTGACGGTGGATTATGCTGTGCATCCGGGCGTGCGGACGCGGGAACTTGAAACCGCAGTTCTGGCATGGGCGGATGCGCGTTTGGGGGAAATTGCCGCTGAAACCGGCGATCACTTCCCTTTTAATGTGAGCGCTTATGCCCACGAACACGAGCGGATCGCGTTTTTAGAAGGCTTGGGCTACAGCCGTTGGGAACACAGCCTGATCGTCCAAAGCCGCCCCTTAACTGACCTGACCTGCCCTCCCCTGCGCTGGCTGATGGCTTTACCATTCGCCCGATTGACCGCGAACGCGAGGTTGAGGCGTATGTGGCGCTACAGCGGGCGGCCTTCGAGTCCACGACGATGACGGTTGTGTGGCGTAACCACACCTTCAACGCGCCGCTTTACGACCCGGAACTGGACTTGGTGGCGGTCGCGCCGGATGGGCGTTTGGCGGGTGTTTGCATCTGGTGGTATCAACCTTCCCTCAAGGCTGCCCAGATCGAACCCTTAGCCGTCCATCCCGATTTCCAGCACCTCGGCCTCAGCCAAGCGTTGATGGCGGAAGGCTGCCGGCGGGTGGCCGCACGCGGCGCGGAAACGGCGCGGGTCGAAACCTACAGCTTCAGTGAGCCAGCGCTGAAGGCGTACGAAGCGGCGGGTTTTCAGCGCATCACCGAGGAACTCAAGTTTTATAAGGAATATTGACGGTTGGAAAGTTTTTATGCCGACAAACGCGCTGTTGACGGTTGATAAAATGCTGCGGTCATCGGGTGTAAGACGCACGTGATGTCTCGCGCCATACACACTTCGTAGGGATGAGGCGTGCCTCATCCGCGTATTTGTTCCTCCCTCGCTTGTGGGCGACCTGTGACTGAGCTTGCCGCAAGGTAGCAGGTCGGTGTCGCGTCAGCGACGGAGGGGTTCATTCTCGGTCGGCTGTCCGCCCCACCCTATCCCCCATCATCAGCTATAATATACGGTATGCGCTTGTGTCATATTCATAGAAGGACTGCACGTCACCACATGGCAGTAGAAATCACACCCGAACAGGAAATTTGGGTCATGACCACCGAAGGCTCGGAGATCACCGGCTACAACCGTCAATATTTGGAAAAGCTCGCCTATAAAAATTGGCGGCTACCAGAAAATGAACGGGTCATCAAAGTGCGGTTTCGGGCAAGACGTTATGAAGTATGGCTGCCCGACTTACTCCGTTACATTGACGAAATCGGTTACGGGCCACATCAAAATAAGCAGTAGCGAGCGGTTTTCCATAAATGTTTTACCAAATGCTTGACTTTATCTGCTCAACATATTAAAATAGTCTTTATCACAACATACCCAACCCTAAGCAAATCACCACTCACCTATGCCTAGGACATATCTGAGATAAGCGGCTTCGCTAAAGCGGCATGTGAACCGGCCGGTTCGCATCAGTGTACACCCGTGGCGGCAGAGGTTGGCTTCGTGCGGGTTTGCGGCGGCGCGGGTGCGGCGTGGTACAACAACTACATATGAATGACACATGCTATACGTCAAATCAGGAGCCTTCTTCGCCTGTGGTGAACGGTTGAAGGCTCCTTTCTTTGGCTGTATCAAACTTCTCTGCCTATGCTCCGTGCTTCTGTGGTTCAATCTCCTCTATTTCTTGGCGACTTGGCGGTTCAATCCTCTCCGTTTTTCTCTGCGTCTCTGCGGTTAAACGTATTTGTCTTTCTCGTCCAACGTTTGAAAACGGTTTGTGCTTTCAAACCGCACCTTCATAAATCGGGTTCAGAAAGGTTCACGCTGCCTGTTCCTGCCTGTTTTACAGGCAAAAAAATAGGGCTTGTCACCGCCAAGCCCCTACATCTATATCCTCTCCGTATTTCTCTGTATTCTCCGTGCCTCTGTGGTTAAATCTTCTGTATTCCTCTGTGTTCCTCTGCGGTTAAACGGGCAGTGGATTACGCTTTTGGAAACCGCGTTGATGCCAGTACGGGTAAATCGTCTCCCGTTCGCTGGCCGCATCCAGCTTGGCGACCTGTTCCACCGTCAGGTTCCAACCGACCGCACCGAGGTTCTGTTGAAGCTGCTCCTCGTTCCGCGCACCGATAATCAACGTCGCCACCGTCGGACGTTGCAGCAGCCAATTCAAGGCTACCTGTGCCACCGTCTTGCCCGTTTCTGCCGCCACTGCGTCTAACGTGTCGATCAAGCTAAAGAACCATTCTTGGGGAATAGACGGCCCTTCCCCGCCGCCCTGCTCGATACGGCTGCCCTGCGGCATCGGATTTGTCCGGCGGAACTTGCCGCTTAAACGCCCTGCCGACAACGGACTCCAGACCAACGTGCCGACTTTCTGATCGACCGCCAACGGCATCAGTTCCCACTCGTATTCCCGTGCCACCAGCGAATAATAGGCTTGATGCCCGATGTAACGTGTCCAGCCGTAGCGGTCAGCCACCGCCAACGACTTCATCAGGTGCCAACCGGAGAAGTTCGAACAGGCGATATAACGCACCTTGCCGCTTTGCACCAGTGTATCCAGTGTTCGCAGTGTTTCCTCGACCGGCGTACTGGCATCGAAGCCGTGCATGGTGTAGATGTCAATGTAATCGGTATTCAGCCGTTTCAGGCTGGCATTGACCGACTCGATAATATGGAAACGTGATGAACCCACGTCATTTGGGCCGTCACCCATGCCGAAGGTACATTTCGTCGAAATCAGCAGCTTGTCGCGCTTGCCGGCAATCGCCTGACCGAGAATACTTTCCGACCGTCCCTGCGAATACACATCGGCAGTATCGAACAGGTTTGCCCCCGCGTCGAGGCACATATCCACCAGACTGGAGGCTTGGTCAACGTCGCTGTTGCCCCACTTGCTAAAGAAGGCATGGTCGCCCACATTAAAAGTCGCCGTGCCGAAGCTCAACACCGGCACGCTAAAACCCGATCCGCCTAATAACCGATATTCCATTTTAGTTTCTCCCTCAACAGAACGATTGATCCCGCATTATAGCCGTGCTGCTTGGCTTGTCGAATGCTATCGCTGCCCATAAATCTTATTCATTCACCCCGTTCGTCGGACGTATAATTTAAGGTATTGTTTCAAATAGTTTTATCCCCGTGGTCATAAGTAAGATGTCCCATTTGATTAAACGTTTTGGTATTCGTGTAAGTGTAACCTATGGAATCATCGCCGCGCTCTGGGTCATCTTCACGGATGTTTCGACCCGCCTGCTCTTTACCGACAATCACCCGCTCGGCGATCTTGTTACGCTTATCCGCGACTTGGGCTTCGTATTTGCGACGGCACTCATCTTATATGTGGTGCTTTCACGGGAACTGAAGAAGCGGACACAGGTCGAAAAACAGCTCATCTACGAACGGGATATGAGTCCGGTGGCGATTGTCGTTGTGGATGAAGCTGGTGTGATTACGTACGCCAACCATGCCGTCGAACGCATCGTTAAAATACCGCCGGAACAGCTCATCGGCGTACCGTACAACACATTTTTGAAGAACCCGACTGATTTCCAAGACAATCCCATTCCCTTCTGGCAGTTCAGCCCGAACCGAACCGTACCCTCCCGCGACCAGATTTTTAACGTGCAGCGGTCAATGATGCTGCAAGATGGTTCGCAGATTTTCCTTGAACTGAATGCCACCCCCCTCTTTGACCCCAGCGATACGTTCAGCGGTTTCATCGCCAGCATCAATGATGTAACCCAACGGAAGCTGGATGACAGACGCTTGCGGAATAGTGAGGAAAGTTTCCGGCTGTTGTTCCTCAGTAACCCGCATCCGATGTGGGTCTATAACATCGAAACCCTGAGCTTTTTAGAGGTCAATAACGCGGCTATCAGCCATTACGGATATTCCCGCGACGAGTTTTTGACCATGCGGCTGACGGATATTCAGCCACCGGAGAAGCTGACGAATTTTTTTGAGGCGATTTCGCAAAAGCAGCCTGTTTTACAGCACTTTAGCGAAATCCAGCACCGGCTTAAGAACGGTGCATTGATTGATGTGGAACTCTCGACGCACAAGATCGAGTATGCCGGTCAGCCTGCCCGGTTGGTGGTGGCACAAGATTTGACCGCGCGTAAAAAGGCCGAGGAAGAACTGCGGCTGAAATCGGCTGCGCTCGACTATGCGGCCAACGGTATTGTCATCACGGATATTGAGGGTACAGTTCAATGGGCTAATCCGGCCTTCACCGCCCTGACCGGCTACCCTGCCCGTGATGCCATCGGTCGCAACCCACGTGATTTGCTGAACTCCAGCAGGCACGAAGCGGCCTTCTTTAAGGAACTGTGGACGACCATTCTGGCGGGTAACGTCTGGCACGGGGAACTGATTAACCGGCGTAAGGATGGCACCATCTATACCGAAGAACAGACGATTGCACCCGTCAAGAACGCGGCTGGCGATATTACCCACTTCATCGGGATTAAGCAGGACATCACCCGACGGAAGCAGGATGAGGAAGTGCTGCATAAGCTCAACGCTGAACTGGAAGCACGGGTAGCAGAACGTACGACCCAGCTTAACCACATTAAAAATCGTATCGAGTCGATTTTGAATAGTAATGCCCATCCGATTATTTTCTGCCGACCGGACAGCCGCATCGAACAGGTGAACCCGGCGTTTACCCACATTATTGGCTATCCGCTGGATGATATTATCCTGCATCCGGTTCGCGAACTGGCGAGTCAAGAGGATGTGGACATTTTGGAAGCGGCTTTTATCCGTGTGGTGAATGACCGCCAAGCCCAGAGTATTGATCTGACCGTTTGCAGGCAGAACCACGAAGCGTTTGAAGCCTCGATTATGCTGTCGCCGGTGATCGTCCAGCAAGAACGGCTGTTGGGTGTGGTACTCAGCGTCCACGACATTACCGAGCGCAACCTGATGCTGCGGCACGCGATGGATTTGAGCGAAGTGAAGTCGCGGTACGTCTCGATGGCGGCACATGACCTTCGCAACCCGATGGCGGTCATCCTGACGGCTTCGGATACGATTGAGCGCTATTACCTGCGGCTGCCGGAGGATAAACGCGAGGCGAAGTTCGCTCAAATTCGGAACAGTATTAAGGTGATGACCGAGATTTTGGATGATGTGCTGGTGATGGGACAAGCGGAATCCGGCAAGTTGGAGTTCAGCCCTGCTCCACTGGAGTTAGCGACCTTCTGTCAGACGCTGGTGAACGAGGCGATCCAAGCGGCTTCGACCGTTGTGCATATCGCGTATACGCACCATAACCTGCCGGGTATCGTCCAGATGGATGCGAAACTGCTGCGGCATATCCTGAGTAATTTGCTTTCGAATGCGATTAAGTATTCGGCCAACCGCAATGATGTTCATTTTGAGGTGATTGGTCACGGTGCTCAGATCGTGTTCCGCGTCGAGGATTTTGGGATCGGCATCCCAAAGGCGGATCAAGTGCGCTTGTTTGAGACGTTCCACCGTGCGAGCAATGCAAGGCATATTCGGGGGACGGGCTTGGGGTTGGCGATTGTGAATCAGTCGGTGGAAATTCACGGCGGGACGATTGAGTTTACGAGTGAAGAAGGTCATGGCACGATGTTTATGGTGACACTGCCGAGCGGGACAAAGACAGATTAACCGCAGAGGCGCGGAGAAATACAAAGAAGAATTAACCACAGAGGCACAGAGGACACAGAGAAGAATTAACCGCCAAGTCGCCAAGAACGCCAAGCAATGCGGAGAGGATTGAACCGCAGAGAATACAGAGGAAATACGAATCGCCAAGAGCGCCAAGATAAAGTCAGAGGTATACAGAGAGGGTGTAGGGCTTTGCCGGTGGCAAGCCCTATTTTTTTGCCTGTAAAACAGGCAGGAACAGGCAAGGTGAGCCTTCCTGAACCCGATTTGTGAAGGCGCGGTTTGAAAGCACAAACCGTTTTCAAACGTTGGGAAGTAGGTTTTCGACAATCGCAAGAAAAAGATTAACCGCCAAGTCGCCAAGAACGCCAAGATTTTTAGATCAAGAATTTCGATAAATCACTGAGTCGGTAGTCAATAGAAAAGGCAAAGCGGATGAAAGTGGTTTCAGACACCCCACCCTACCCCTCCCCATTGCTATGGGGAATAATCCGGCGTTTGGACACCTGACTTTCAGGGCAGGCGCAGAGAACGAATAACAAAACGCAAAGACGCAAGGAAGCAAAGACGCAAGGTCATTCATTCAAACCGGGGAGGCGCTATGAAAGAAGATCACACCCAAAGATGAAAGGTTTCAGACACCCCACCCTAACCCTCCCCATAGCAATGGGGAGGGAATAATCCGGCGTTTGGACACCTGATTTTCAGGGCAGGCGCAGAGAAAGAATAACAAAACGCAAAGGCGCAAGGAAGCAAAGACGCACGGTCATTCATTTAAACCGCAGAGGCGCGGAGAACGCAGAGGAAATACACAGAGTATAAGAAAATGGCGGCACAGAAGTTCCGGGTGTGCGGTTGGGGTTTTCAAACCGTTGAGGGAAGATTTCATTTGGGCGCGTTCTAATGATGCGCCCAAACTTCCGGCTGCTTTTTTTGGGGGGAGGAAGCCGTCAGGTATTAGGTATGGGGCAATTTATTTTTGAGGCGGCGGTTGTGTTCGGCCTCAAGGTCTTGATAAGCGCGTTCGAGGTCGGCGCTTTCCTTGCCTTTGTTCTTCGCTTCTTGGTAGGCTTCGAGAGCCTCTTTACGGCGGTGCATCAGGTCATCTTCGGAGAGGCGCGCCAACGCCAAGTCGGTTGGGGTGCTGGGTAAATCTTGCATGATGGATGCCTCCTTACACGTTTCGTTTACACTTTTAGGCTAACACAGGGTTGATGGATGGTGGTCGGTCAGGTGGCCTATTTTTGGACTATCCGATGAGGCGCGTGATGGATGGGTGGAGGATATATGCAGGGTCAACGGGGCGTTATGTGCCGACGAGGGTGGTGGCGTGGGTTTTGACCCATTCGATGGTGAGGGCGAGTTCGTCGAAGACACCGCGTTGAGCCATTTGCACTTCCCACTCGGAGCCGTCAGCGGCGAACTTTTGCATATGGGCGAGAAAACTCTGCATCCGCTCGATGCCGGACTGCACGATGGTGATGTCCGGCTGGGTGCCGTAAGCGTCGAGCAGCAGGCGGAAGCGGCGTGCTTTCTCGGCGACACCGGTGGGGAGACCGGCGGCTTGCGACTGCTCGTCATGCCAGAAGGGGACCCAATGCCACGCGATAAACCCGATCTCCCATGCGCGAGGTCCGGGGGCGGCGGTGTCCCAATCAATGAAGGCGATTGGCACGCCCTCACGAAAGACGGTATTCCACGGGAAAATTTCGTTGTGACAGATGGTTTCGACCGGCTGGCGCGTTTCCAGCAGCCATTCGCGTCCTGCCCACGGGAAGGTTGCCGCCGCATCATGATAGCCACGGACGAGCGTGCCAAGATGCAGGAGTACGTCGTCACGCCAGACATAAGCGGGGAGATCCCCACCGCCGGTATGACCGGGGCGGCGTTGGGCGGCCACTTCGCCTTCAATGTAGGTCAGAATCTCGCGTCCATCATCATCAAACCCCAGCGCACGCGGCGCACCGGTAAAGCCTTGGCGTTCAAGATGGCGCAGCAGGTCGAAAACGGCTGAGGACACGCCCGCGCTGCGACTCACCCGCCGAACGGTTTGGCCGACGCGCGTGACTTTCGAGTGCGAACCGCCGCTCAGGGGAATTTCTGGCTCAACCATTTGCTTGCCTCATGATGCGTTCGTCCGGCTGGGTTTATATGCCGCTGATTGTACCATAGGCGGTGAGTACGGGTGTGTAAGAGGTTTTGGTGGGCGGGAATGGTGCGGCGGACAGCCTGTCTGCTGTCCCTACTCCATACGCAGGTTGTAGCGCGTCTGGCGTATATCCTCTTACCGCAGCATTTTATCCACCGGCAAGAGGGTGTCTCTACGAAGGTGTGAGGGTAGCGGTATTCAGGCGTATTGAGTAGAATATTTGTACTACTGGTGACATGCAAAGGAAACCGTTATGAAAATGCTGCTTACGTCCGCTGGCATCAAAAACAAGAGCATCCATAAGGCGCTGCTGGAACTACTGGGCAAACCGATTGCCGAGTGTCATGCGCTGTGCAATTCTACCGCAAGTTATACCTTCCCCAACGGTGCGAATATGGCATGGAATTTCATCAGCGGCAACGAACCCCAATGCCCGATGGTCGAATTGGGTTGGAAGTCCGTGGGTGTGTTGGAATTCAGTGCGCTGCCCAGCCTCGATAAAACCGTTTGGCTGCCGCAGGTGGAGGCGGCGGATGTGATCTTGGTCAATGGCGGCGACCCGCTGTATTTGAGTTATTGGATGCGGCAGTCGGGCTTCGCGGATTTGCTGCCGTCGTTGAAGGCGGTTTATGTGGGGTTGAGCGCGGGGAGTATGGTGATGGCTCCGCGTATCGGCGCGTTCTTCGTGGGCTGGAAACCGCCTACGGGTGGCGATGAGACGTTGGGCGTGGTGGATTTCGCGATGTTCCCGCACCTTGAACATGAGATGCTGCCACACAACACGATGGTGAACGCCGAAAAATGGGCGGCGGGGATGAAGATGCCGACGTACGCGGTGGATGATGAGACGGCGATCAAGGTGGTTGACGGGGCGGTTGAGGTGATTTCCGAGGGTAAATGGAAACATTTTCCGACCCCCTCCGTCGCTGACTCGACACCTCCTCCGTAAACGAGGGAGGGCAAAGGCGGGAGAAGATTAACCGCAGAGGCGCGGAGGACGAATAACAAAACGCAAAGGCGCAAAGACGCAAGGTCTTTTAACACAGAGGCACAATGCCACAGAGAAGCATTTAACCGCCAAGTCGCCAAGTACGCCAAGGTCAAGGCGGAGGGGATGAACCGCAGAGGCGCGGAGGACGAATAACAAAACGCAAAGGCGCAAAGACGCAAAGGACGCAAGGTCATTCATTTAAACCGCCAAGTCGCCAAGAACACCAAGTTCAAGGCGGAGGGGATGAACCGCAGAGGCGCGGAGGACGAATAACAAAACGCAAAGGCGCAAAGACGCGGAGGACGCAAGGTCATTCATTTAAACCGCCAAGTCGCCAAGAACGCCAAGGTCAAGGCGGAGGGGATGAACCGCAGAGACGCGGAGGAATGCGGAGAGAAGATTTAACCGCAGAGACGCGGAGGACGCAGAGGAATGCGGAGAAGCCCTCGTTTGTATCGTCCATTAAGACTATTGGCATATTGTCCGCATTGTCTAATCCCCGTACACTGCCCTTAGAAACTATTTGAGAAGTTCTTAAAATACCGGACAGCATGTATGCTGTCCCTACACGAACGCGAGATTGTGATGCGAATTTCGCCTAGAGACGCGAAACATCACGTCCCGAACTATTTTCAAATGGCTTCTTCGACATTCTTGTCACTGAAAGGATACGGTGTGGAGCTTATCGCGGAACAGACGATACTGATTACCGGCGCGACGGACGGACTAGGTAAGGCGACCGCGTTGGCACTGGCGAAGCTGGGGGCGCGTGTACTCCTGCATGGGCGAGATGAGGCGCGGCTGGCACTGGCGAAAGCCGACATCACAGCGGAAAGTGGGAATCCCAAGATTGCGACCTACCGCGCGGATCTGGCGGTGTTGGCGGAGGTGCGGCATCTCGCCTATACGGTGCTGGCGGAGCATCCGGCGCTGCACACGCTCATCAACAACGCGGCGGCAGCGGGCAGCCCGACCCGCAGCCTGAGCGCGGACGGTCACGAGATGCAGTTCGCGGTGAATTACCTCGCGCCATTTTTGCTGACGCGGCTGCTGCTGCCCGCGCTGGCGGCTGGCGCACCAAGCCGGATTATCAACGTGAGTTCGGCGGGACAGTTCCCGATTAATTTTGATGACATGATGATGGCACAGAACTATCAACCGCTGGATGCTTACCGGCAGAGTAAGCTGGCACAGGTGATGTTTACGTTCAGCCTCGCGCCGCAGGTGGCGGACGCAGGGATTACGGTGAATGTGCTGCACCCCGGCTCGATGATGCCGACCAAGCTGGCGCAGGGCTTCTTTAACCGGTCGATGGACACGCTGGAAACGGGCGTGAACTCGGTGCTGCGGTTGGCGAGTGATCCAGCGCTGGACGGCGTGACGGGGTTGTACTTCGACCATTTAACCGAAACACGCGCTAACGAACAGGCGTATGACGCGGATGTGCGGCGGCGGTTGTGGGCGTTGAGCGAGCAGCTTACACAGGCGGAGTGAAGGGCAAGACAGCGATTTTCGTTATAATAGTTATATTGGGCTGTCCCTTCGTATTATGTGCCTGTTTACAGGTCGGGTTTTCTCGTAAAGCATTGTGTCATCAAAAGGCTTGCTGATGGAAGTTTTGGTATTGGGCGGGTCCGAAAAAGATTTTATTGACCTTCAACAATTACTTCAAACGATGCATGATTTTCAAATCGAACGGTGCAGCCGTTTTGACGACAGTTTCGCCCGGCTCGCGATCCATCCCGCCGATGTGGTGCTGCTCGATCACACAGCGGTGGAGGATGCGCTGTTCCAGCAGCTTCAACAACTCCGCAGCCGCTTTCCCGGCATTCCGGTGGTCGTCCGAGGCACGGGTGATGATGCGACAGCGCTCAAAGCCATGGCGCACGGGGCGCAGGATTACCTTACATACGGGCAGTATGACAGCAGGACGCTGGCGAAAACCCTACGGGCAGCGGCGACGCGCGGGGGATACCGCGAACGCGCACGGCAGGAAGCGATCTTCAAAACCGAAGATCAATTTCAGAGCGCCTTCAATTATGCCGCGATTGGCATGGCGTTAGTCGGCCTTGATGGACGCTGGCTGCAAGTGAACAAGGCGCTGTGCCGCATCGTGGGTTATACCGAAGCAGCATTGATGACCAAGACCTTTCAGGACATCACCTACCCCGATGACCTGAACACCGATTTGACTTATGTGCAGCAGCTTCTTGCCGGTGAAATCAAAACCTACCAGATGGAGAAGCGTTACCTCCATCAAGACGGTCACTTGGTATGGGTACTGCTGAGTGTGTCGTTAGTGATGCTGCGCGATGGCACGCCTTCGCACTTTATCTCCCAAATTCAGGACATTAACGAGCGAAAGCAAACAGAAGCCCTGCTCCAAACCGAAATAAAGGACTCGCAAGCCGTGCAGGACAAACTCAAGCTGCTGCACGAGATTATGATTGAACTGACCAACACCAGCACCCTCGACGCATTTTATAAGCGCAGTGTGGCGTTCGGGTTAGAACGGTTGGGCTTCGACCGGATGGGTTTGCTGCTGTACGACTCGCAAACGGCAATGGCGCTCGGCACGTATGGGACGGACGCGGCAGGTCAGGTGATCCCTGAAGATCATATTCGGATCGATCCGGCTTCGCTTACGGGCATTTTGTCACGCACGTTGAACCAAACCGAGCGGTTTGTGGTGGATATGGATGCTGAGTTATTCAGCGATTCGCAATCCATCGGTAGGGGGTGGAACGCGGCGGCTGGGCTGTGGAATGGCAGTGAATACCTCGGTTGGTTGGCGATTGATAACGGCGTTCGGCATCTGCCTATCGACCAAGCGCAGTTGAATATCCTCGCGCTCTACGCCGTGACCTTAGGCACCCTGCTGGCGCGGAAACAGGCAGAAACACGCCTGACGCATGATCGGGATTTACTGCGGACGTTGATCGACAGTTCGCCGGATTATATCTTTATTAAAGACCTCGAAGGGCGCTTTATCCTCAGTAACCGCGCACTTGCCTACGCCTCAAGGCTTACGCCGGATGAAATGGTGGGTAAAACCGCATACGACACACTGCCCCCTGAAATGGCTCAACAGGTTCAAGCAGAAGAACAAGCGATCATTGCGTCGAGTACACCGCTTATTAACGCCGAGCGTTCAATCGTGGATCGCGAGGGCAATAAACGCGACATCCTCGGCACTAAAGTTCTCGTCCGTGATAAAGAGGGAAAGGTCGTTAGCTTGCTGGGCATCAGCCATGATATTACCGACCGCAAGCAGTTGGAAGCCCAGACGAAGGAACTGGAGTCGGAACGCGGGCGCACGCGGCTCCTCCAGCGCTTCATCAACGATATGTCGCACGACTTCCGCACACCGCTTTCGGTGATTAACAACAGCCTGTACCTGCTGCAAAAAAGCACCGACCCCGAAAAACAACGGGTCTACGCCAAACGCGCCGAGCAGCAGGTCATCCGGCTGGATAAACTGCTCGAAGAACTGCTGCTGATGGATCACCTTGACCGCGAGATGAGCATTCAGTTGACCCTAAACGACATCAATCCGTTCGTCGCGTCTATCGTCAGCAGCTATGAAAGTGAAGAACGAGCCGTCCCCATCCAACTTACGTACATCCCCACGACCGACCCCTGCTTTAGCAAGATTGACGCGATTGAGCTGGCGCGGGCGATTACCAAGCTGATGGATAACGCGATCTTGTATTCACCGACCGGGGGGCAAATCACGGTTCGGACGACGAGCGAGCCGAAGTGGGTCACGATTGCGGTGCAGGATACGGGCATCGGCATTTCGGAAAACGACCTCCCCCACATCTTCGAGCGATTTTACCGGGCTGATCAGGCACGATCCAGCAAAACGGGCGGTACCGGTGTGGGCTTGTCTATTGTGCAAAAAGTCGTTGACGCGCATAAAGGCCGCATTGATGTTCAAAGCAAGTTGGGGGAAGGCAGTACCTTCACGATCCGGCTGCCGAAGGTGGGTGTGCATTAGGGGGGGATAGGCACAGCGGGTAGCCACCTATCCCTGCAAGATTAAAGCCACTGGCCTATAGGCTGTGACGGCGCGAACCCTATACTTACAGACATCAACAAGAACCCTCTTGCCCATGTAAGAAGGTTTTTGCATGTCCGTTAATTGGAGGGTGAACATATGACAACCGTACTGAATGCTCAAGTGGTGGTCATTACCGGCGCGTCGTCGGGGATTGGCCGGGCGACCGCGCTGCGTTTCGCACAGCACCACGCGAAGGTTGTCCTCGCCGCCCGCAACGTGGTGGCGCTGGAAGAAGTCGCCGACAGCATCCGCGATCTCGGCACACAGGCCGAAGTGCTGGTCGTGCCAACCGATGTGGGTGACTGGGAACAGGTGCAGCGCCTTGCCGAGCAAACGGTGAACGCATTCGGATGCATCGACACATGGGTGAACGACGCAGGCGTGGGAATCTATGCCACCGCCGCCGAGACCTCGCTTGAAGAAATGCACCAAATCATCCAGACGAATTTCATGGGCGTGGTGCATGGCGTGAAGGCTGCCCTGCCCTACATGCAAGCCCAGCATCGCGGGACGATCATCAATGTGGCCTCCGTCGAGGCGGATATTTCCGTACCCTATAACTCAGCTTATGCCGCAACCAAGCACGCCGTCAAAGGTTATACCGAAGTGCTGCGGATGGAACTGGAACACGCCAACAGTGGTATCGACGTGACGCTGATTATGCCGTCCGCCATCAACACACCGTTCTTTAACCACGCGCTGTCGAAGCTGGGGGTTATCCCACGTCCGGTTGGCCCGGTCTACGAGCCGGAACTGGTGGCGGAGGCGATTGTCTACGCGGCGCAGCACCCACAGCGCGATGTGACAGTCGGCGGGGGTGGCAAGCTGCTGCAACTGATGAAACGGGCTGCGCCAACCCTGACCGATCAGATGATGACGGTCGGTGGGGCGATGTTCCACGCCCAAAAATCGGATAAGCCGGATAACGGCGCGAGTACGCTGTTCAACACGATACCGGAAACGGGACGCATATCCGGCGACTTCGACCATATGGTGAAAGCGACCCCAACCGTTCGCAAGGCGTTCGTCCCGGCTGTGCTGGTCGGGGCGCTGGTGGGGGTGTTCTTCGCGCGGCGCTAGAGAACCGGTGGCAGCCATTCGGGTACGGGTGTGAGGCCGAGGAAGGTGCCGTAACGCTGGCAAGCGGCTTCAACGGCGGACGTTTGCTCGTCGGTGAGGGCGACAAAGGGCTTAAGCTGGATGACGACCGTATCACGCTTGAAGACCCGCTGCCACGAGCCGACGATGCGACCGTCGATGACCAGATAGTGCGCCAAAACACCCCGTTTCGGGTCCCATAATTGGGCGAAACGCGGGTCAATGACGGGACTAGGGTCGGCAGAGCGGCCCATCGCTTCGTCGTAGTTGGGCAGCAGGTAGGCGGTCACGGGATGGTGGCTGTCGGGGGTGGGAATATCCCCGACGAAGTAATAATTCTGCCCGTTGAAGGCTTCATGGTTCAGGCGGTCGCCGAGCAGGTGCAGCCCGTGTTTGATGTGTTTCATGGTCAAGAGTGACCACAGCCCGTAATCTTTGACAGTGGCGGGGCCGTGGCTGGCGAAGTAGCGATAAGTCAGCGTCGCCAATGCTTCGTCAAGCGTGACCGGTGGCGCGGCGGGTACACGCTCGTCCAGCAAGGCGTAGGTGAACTGTTTACCGGCGCGCGGGCCGCTGCAAATCAAACCCTCTAACTCGGCGTGCATCATGATATAGGCCAGCCGCAAACCGTCCGCTGGTATCCCTGCCCCATCCAGCAGCGTGGCAAGCTGCTCGCGCGTTTGATAATTCTGACCCTGTAACGCCTTCGTGAATACGTCGCGACTGCGGCTAATGACGGTCTCATCAATCGCGAACTTGCGGTAGTAGGTGCCGTTCATCTGATGAACATGCGGCGCGGTGAGCGCCAGTATCCAGCGGATGTCCCCCGGTGTGAGGAAGTGCCACGTCGGACGGAGGACGTGGGTGCGGAGGATGTAGCCATCGTTGAACGCCTGCTCGACCTCATCATCCTTCAGGCCGGTGGTGCGCTGCGCCAGCGCCCACTTCGCCCCCATGTAATCCTGTGATTGGACAGCACCCAGCCACTCGACGGCGGCGGTGGGGTCGGTTAAGGTGGTGTTGACCAACTTTTGGCTGTGCAAGCGGTGGGTGGCGATGTCTAGCATGACGGGTTACCACGCAAAGGCTTGCGGTGCAGGCACATCCGGCTTAAGCTGGCGACCCTTGTTGATGTCGAAGATGGCGTTCAGGCGTTGGATGTGTTCCGGCTCCAGTTGAAGCTCGGCGGCGCGATCCAACCCATCCAGATGCCCGACCGTGCGCGGCCCGACGATAGCCGAGGCGACGGCAGGGTTCGCCAGCACCCACGCAATCGCGACCACCGATTCGGTCTCGCCAATCTCGCGGCACAGGGCGGAGAAGGCTTCCAACTGGTTACTGGTGGTCAAATCCATCGCGTATTCTTTTTCGACCTGCGCCGTGCGGGAACCGGCATCGGCTTTGCGCTTGCCCGTGAGCAGGCCACCCCCAAGCGGCATATAGGGGATAATGCTGATGCCGAAGTCACGGGCGGCGGGGAACACTTCGAGTTCGGGGTAGCGGCTGAGGAGGTTGTACTGTGCTTGCTCGGAGACAAAGCCGACCATACCCTTCTGCCACGCATCCATCTGGTACTTCGCCAGCCCCCAACCGGAATAGTTGCTCGTCCCCATGTAGAGGACATCGCCGTTATTGATGAGACGGTCGAAGGTCGTCCAAAATTCTTCGAGGCTGATGCGCTCGTCGATGTGATGCACCTGATAGAGGTCGATGTGGTCGGTTTGCAGGCGCTTGAGCGAATCGGCGGCGTGTTTGCGTACCTTGTAGGCCGAAAGACCGCCTTCCTCGTTGGGCGGTGGTGAGGGCAGCATCGCGCCGTAGACTTTGGTGGCGAGGACGGTTTTATCGCGGCGACCGTTCCCCTGCTGGAACCAGTTGCCGATGAGTTCCTCGGTGCGACCGCAGTACACATCGCGCCCATAGACGTTGGCGGTGTCGAAAAAGTTGATGCCTATGTCGAGCGCTTTGTCCATGATTTTGTAGGCTTCGTCATCCGGTGTGCGGGTTCCAAAGTGCATCGTTCCGAGGCAAATCCTGCTGACGGTCATGTTGGAACGTCCGAGTTTGGTGTACTGCATGGCTTTATCCTTTGGGTATTTGGATGGGCGGTATGGCATTCGGCTTGATGAATTGAGTATCGTCTTTGCGTGGGTTATTGGCAAATAAGAACCCAAGCAGCGGGGAGATGGGTGTGACTATACGCAATTCTCAAGCATAAAGGTGGGATTGATGCACTTTCGCTTCAATATTGAGTATGATTGATGGTTACAACGACTCTACTGCAAGGACACATCCGATGATTGGACGCATACTTGGTGGATACAGGATTGTTGAGCAAGTCGGTATGGGCGGCATGGCGACCGTGTATAAAGCCTATGATGCCAGCACCGACCGCTACGTCGCCCTCAAAACACTGCCGGAGCAGTATTCAAAAGACCCGCAGTTTGTCGAACGCTTCCGGCGCGAGGCCAAGGCCATCGCCAAGCTGGAACACCTGCACATTCTGCCGCTGTTCGCGTACGGCGAGGATGACGGTGTGGCTTACCTCGCGATGCGCTACCTGCCCGCCGGAACCCTGAGCAACCATATCAAGCAAAAGGGGCAGATGCCGCTGGACGAAGCCGCGCGATTACTGAGCCAGATCGCCAGCGCACTTGACCACGCCCACGCGAACGGGGTTTTACACCGCGACATCAAGCCGAGCAACGTGCTGATCGACAAAGACGCGAACGCCTACCTGACGGACTTCGGCATCGCGCGGATGGTGGAAGGCACGCTCGACCTGACCGGCGACTCGATCCTCGGCACGCCGCAGTACATGAGTCCTGAGCAGTGTCAGGGGCGTAAAGACCTGTCGCCCGCGTCTGACCAGTATTCGCTGGGGGTGATGCTCTACGAGATGGTAACCGGGCGTGTGCCATTCCAAGCGGAAACGCCGCTGGCGGTCATCATCATGCAGATTAACGGGAGCGAACTGCCGATCCCGACCACGCTGCGACCGGATTTACCGGAAACCGCCGAAGCGGTGATCCTCAAAGCGCTCGCCCGTAACCCTGAAGACCGCTATCCCTCGTGCGAGGCGCTGGCACGGGCGTTCGCACAGGCCGTCCGCGAACCGGTTCCCACGACCCGACCGGCACAGGCCGCGCCGACAGTCATCCCACCCTTGAGCGCACCGACCGCCGCCGCGATGGACAGCGAGCGCACGATGGTACAGCCCAAAGCACCAACGACCGGCTCGCGCGTGTCGCCGGTCGTGGTGGGTGGCGCGATTGTGGTGGGCGCGGCGGTCATCGGCGGTATCGCGCTGCTGGCGGGGCGGCCATCCGAGACGGCAGCTACCCCTACCCCGGCGGAGATCACCCTAGCGGCGGTTGTCCCCAGTGAAACGGTGATGATCCCGACGAACACGGTGGAAGTGGCGGTCATCCCAACTGAGGCCATCATTCCGACTCAAACGGAAGCGATCATCCCGACCCAAACTGTGGCGATTATCCCCACCCAGACGGAAGCCATTATCCCGACGCAGACCGAGGCGATCATCCCGACTCAGACGGAAGCCATTATCCCGACGCAGACGCAGGTGGTGATCCCCACCAACACAGTCGTCATCCCGACGAATACGGTTGTCGTTCCAACAAATACCGTCGTGGTTCCGACCAATACAGTAGTCGTCCCCAGCGCGACAGCGACCGAATCATCCAGCGCTCTGCCGACCGAAGTGGCGCTGCTGCTTTCCAACGGCGACCCTGAAAGCGCCATTCAACAGGTCACAGCGGCGATTGACCGCGCACCGGAGGACGGCAACCTGTACCTGCTGCGCGGGCAAGCCCAGATGCAGGCGGGGAACGTGGATGAGGCGATCACCGATTACACCTACGCGGTGGTTTACGCGCCGGATGAGATCGACACCTATATCCAGCGGTCGGATGCTTACCGCCAGCAGGGGAATTACTTCGCCTCGACGGATGACTTGAACCAAGCGCTCAAACTCGAACCCAACCGCGCGGAATTGTATGCCCTTCGCGCCGACAATTACCGGAACTTAGGTGAGTTCGACAGCGCACTTGCCGACAATGACAAAGCGATTGCGCTGGAGCCGGATAACGTGCGCTGGTACATCGAACGCTCGACGACTAACTCGTGGTTCGGCGACCTCGAAAGCACGACCGATGACCTGAATAAGGCGATTGAACTGGAACCGGAGAACGCCGATTTTTATGTTATGCGCGGGGCGAATTACCGCTGGCAGTATCAGTATGACCTCGCCCTTGCCGATTTCTTGAAGGCTAAAGACCTCGCGCCGGAAAACTCGCGGGCTTATTTGGGTTCGGTTCAGGTGCTGCTGGCGGCGCTGGACGATGGCGAATCGCTTGAGGATTACGACCTCGATATGGCGCTGGAAGATGCCGAACGCGCGGTTGACCTCGCGCCGGATGACTCGGAAACATGGTTGTACCGGGGCAAGGTGCAGCGCTACCTCGGCGATACGGAGGCGGCGATCAGCGACTTCACCCGTTCGATCCAGATTTACGACGGCTCCGGCGAGGCTTACCTCAACCGGGGTTACGCTTACACAGATATAGGGGATTACGAGGAAGCGCGGGAGGATTTCGAGCGCATCCTCGATGTTGACCCCGCGAATGTGGATGCCCTGCAAGGCCGCATCGAAGCCTACCTTGAGGCCGTTGATAACGACCAGCCGTGGGATGATTATGACCTTGAAGCGGCGCTGGCGGATGCCAACAACGCCCTCACGCAGGATGACAGCAACGCGATTACCTACCTGCTGCGGGGCAAGGTGCTGAACCGCTTAGGCCAATCGGAACAGGCGTTGGAAGATTTGAACCGGACAGTGACCAGCCTACCGGAGATGGCGTGGGGCTACCTCGAACGCGGGTTTATCTACGCCGCGCTGGGCGAGACCGATGAGGCAGTTAGCGACTTCCAACGGGCGATTGAACTCGAACCGGACGATTCATGGCAGTATGTCGCGCTGGGCGATGCGCTCTATAACGCGGGACGCAAAGAGGCGGCGCTGGAAGCCTACCGGAAGCACGTTGAAATCGCCGGCGACGATGCCGAGGATTACGTCAAGGAACGTATCGCGGAGTTGGAGGGGGAGTAACTGAACCGATTATAAGGGCGCACAGAGAAAGGCAGAGGTTTTTTTAACACAAAGGCTCAATGGCACAAAGACATCGAGGGTTTGAGAAATAATCGGTTTCGCCTTTTTGTTTATACACAATTTGCACATTTATACGCCCATTTAACGCCGAATTGGCGGGCGGGAAGCTCCCGTGCAGCCGCTGAAGATGCAAAAGCGGATTGAACCGCAGAGACGCAGAGAAAATACAGAGAAGAATAACAAAACGAAAAGTCGCCGAGCGTAGTTTTAAGTTTCAAGTTTTAAGTTTCAAGTTACAAGTGAAAAGCAAATTCATTTTTAACCGCCAAGTCGCCATCCACAGGAGGCTTCGCACAGAACGCCAAGAAAATACAGAGACAATTTTCACCACAGAGACACAGAAGGCGCAGAGTAGGTAGGGCTACATTAAGTGGTGGCGGGTAAATTCGACCCCACCCCACGACGGGAGGGTCTCAGCCTCTTCCCTACGCAACGGTGATGTTTGTGGTCGGTGGGCGCACAGCCGTGCGCCCCTACAAATGACGACCTTTGAGTTGTGCTGCCCTTAACCTCCCCTACCCGCCATAGGTGATGACGAGGCGCGGGGCAAAGGTCGCGCCGCGTTCGTAGGTCGAGATGAACTTGCGTCCCCATGCGCTGCCGGTGCCGGTCAAGATAATCGACAGGCTGCTGCCGGGCTGCCAATTCGGTCGGTTGATGATTTCCCGCACAACCGCGCTCATATCGGTAAACGGGTACCACGTATTCGCTGCCCAACTGACGTTTGAACTGTGCGCCACCCGCGCCGTGGTCAACACGCGCTGCGAGGGCATGGCGCTGGCGCTGAAGGCCGCGCTGTTGTCGGCGGCATCCCCCGCGATCTGCAAATTGATGGTCAACCACTGGCTGCTGGCGGGCGAGTAGAACTCCAAGCGGGCGGCGGTGATGACTGCGCCGCGCGGAATCTGCACGTTGGTGAAGCGGAAAGCTGCGTAACTGGCGGTGGTCGAGCTGGCGGTGCCGATCCACGGGCTAGACGGCGATGCTTGGAAGGTCGTGCCTTCCTGATTCACGTCATCCGCCGCCGTGATTACCTGCCGCGTGAATGTGCCGGACTGCGGTGTGGGGGTCGGAACCGGTGTCGGCGTAGGTGTGGGCGTGCGGGTACTGGTCGCGGTGGCGGTATCGGTGGGCGTGGGCGTATTCGTCGGGGTGTCCGTCGCCGTGTTAGTCGCCGTGGCGGTGGCCGTATCGGTGGGCGTGTTAGTGGCGGTTGGCGTGTTCGTGTCGGTCGCCGTGTTGGTGGCAGTCGGTGTGTTCGTGTCGGTCGCCGTGTTAGTCGCCGTGTTAGTCGCCGTGGCGGTGGCCGTATCGGTGGGCGTGGCGGTATTCGTCGGCGTATCCGTTGCCGTGTTGGTCGCGGTTGCCGTGTTGGTGGCAATCGGGGTGGCTGTGTTCGTCGGTGTATCCGTCGCCGTGTTGGTGGCGGTCGGTGTGGGGGTGGCGGTTGGTGTGGGGGTGTCCGTTGCCGTGTTGGTCGCGGTCGGTGTGTTCGTATCGGTCGCCGTGGCGGTATCGGTCGGCCTATTGGTCGGCGTTGGGGTTTCCGTATCCGTCGCCGTATTGGTCGGTGTTGGGGTATCGGTATCGGTCGCGGTGGGGGTGTTCGTCGGCGTATCCGTTGCCGTGTTGGTGGCAGTCGGCGTGTCCGTATCGGTCGGCCTATTGGTCGGCGTTGGGGTATCGGTCGGCGTGTTAGTCGCTGTGGGGGTAGCAGTATCCGTAGGCGTAGAGGTATTCGTCGGCGTATCCGTTGCCGTGTTGGTCGCGGTCGGCGTGTCCGTATCGGTCGGCGTGTTCGTGTCGGTCGCCGTATTGGTTAGCGTTGGGGTTTCCGTATCGGTCGCCGTGTCGGTCGGTGTTGGGGTATCGGTATCGGTTGCCGTATTGGTTGGCGTGGGCGTGTCCGTCGCCGTGTTGGTGGCAGTCGGTGTGTTCGTATCGGTCGCGGTGTTGGTCGGCGTGGGGGTATCGGTATCGGTTGCCGTATTGGTCGGTGTTGGGGTGGCCGTGTCGGTCGGCGTAGGCGTAACTGTGACCAGCGGCACGTTCGAGATCACGATGCTCGTGCCGGTGTCATGGCGCAGGTTGAGGACACCGGTCGCCGCGTCATACACCCAGCCTGCCGCGTTCAAGTCGCCCCGCTGCGGCAGGATAAGCCCATTCACTGTCACCTGCGCGGGCGTGAAGTTCAGCCGCAGCCGGTCACGCGAGGCGCTGTCAAAGGTGGTGTAGCTCACCCGCCCTACCGCGTAGGTCACACTGGAGATGACAGACGACGAGCGCAGGATGTGGTTTTCGGTGGCAGGCGACCATTCGGGGATCGAGCCGATGCCGGACATGAAGTGCTTGATGTAGTCGGCGTAACCATCGGTGTACCAGTTGCTGCCGCCGTCGAACGTGGCCTTCACCCTGCCCTGCGCGTCGGAGAAGTAGGTGGCGTAGTTGAAGGCGAGGGTGGCGGCGTTCTTGTAGGCGATGTCACCCGTGCGCTCGTACCATAGGGCGTTGATGGATGCCCAGCGGGCGGTGTGGCTGCCGAGGCCAAAGTTCGAGCAGCACACCGTTTGCTCGTCGATGGCCTGTGCCGAGTAGTACGGGCCTTTGCCGAAGGTGTTCTTGACCCACGTCAGCAGCGCCGGAATGTGCGTCTGCCACTGGGGATCGACGGTAGCCGGATCGTCATGGTTGAGGATATAGCGGGCGGTTTCCATCGGCGTGACTTGGTTTTTGTTGGTCAGCGATGGATTACGCTCGATGTCCTCGAAGTAGGCGTTCCAGTTGTTATTGGTCATCGGGTACGTCAGCACCCAATTCCACGCCTGATTACGCACGGTTTGATAGGCCGACACGTCGCCCAAGTTGAGGCGGATGAGTTCGTCAAACAGGTTGACCGCCGCCACCATATTGGCTGTGTATTCTTCCAGCACCGCGCCGGTTTGGGCGTGAACACGGAACGGCCACGGCGATTGGCTGGCATTCCCTGTTCGCACCCGCGCCACGAGGGTATTGGCGATGTTCAGGGCGGCATCGCGGTAGGTGGTGCTGCCCGTAAGCTGCCAGAAGCGCAGATAAGCGTAACCGAGTTCGGCAGCTTTATCCGGCTGGATGCCGTTTGCACCGTCACGGATGGACGTGCCGTCCCCCTGATACACGGTTTGACCGTTCACCGCCGAGGCATAGGGCATACTGCCCCACAACCATCCGGCGGGGGTCGTGCCGTTTGCCAGTTGGTAGTCGAGCATCCCCTTCACGGTGGTGATGAGGCTGCTATCGCCGGTGTAGGGATACGCCATCACCAGCGAATCGACAAACGAGGCGTAGAGGCCAGCGGGGTTGTGATACCAGTTCGTATTGCCACCTGCCGGTTCATAGTAGCAGCAGTACGACAGGTAGTGTTTGATGCCCGCCGAGGTATTCGGCACGGTGTTCTGGATGTAATTCCACGCCCATTTATTGACCTGATCGTAAGGATAGGCGCTGGACACCCACGACAGCAGTTGACCGTTGGCATCCACCACGACCGGATGCCCGTTCCACACCTGCCCGCCCGGAATGGGGGTGTTGGTGCGGGTCGGCGTGGGGGTGATCGTCGGTGTGCGCGTGGGCGTGGGACTGTTGGTGGCGGTGGGCGCACCCACGAGCGTCGGCGTACGGGTGGCGGTGGGCGGGACTACGCCGCCGGTGGTAAAGGTGATAACGAGACGCGGGGCATTGGTCGCGCTGCCATCGAACGCCGTGAGGAACTTGCGCCCCCATGTGCCACCCGTACCGCGAATGATAAGCGCCAGATTACCGCCGTTCGCCCATGTGCCGTGGTTGATGACTTCCTGCACCACAGTCGGGACAACGGCGAAGGTATACCATGTATTCGCCGCCCAATTGACGTTGGTGTTGTGGGTCACGCGGGCGGTGGTGAACGGGCGAAGCGATGGCAGGGTGACGTTAAACGGCTGCGCTGTGCCGGAGAGTTCACCCGCGACTTCCGCCGCGATGCTGATCCATTGAGACTGCGACGAATAAAATTGCAGGTCGGCGCTGTTGATGGTCGAGCCGGGGGGGATGGCGACACCGGTGAAGCGCAGCCCCAAATAGCTGGTGGTGGCGCTGCCGCCGTTGCCCACCCATTCGGTCGGTGAGGAATTGGTGGCGGTGCCGTTGAGTTCGTTAGCATCGTCCCACGCGCCCGTGACGCGCACGGTAATGGTTTGCGTCTGCGGGGTGGCAGGTGGGTTTTGTGCCGAAGCAGGCAGAACCACTAGCAAACTGATGCACAAAATTAAAATGGCACGATAAAAACCACTCATCAATTTACAATTCTGTATCTATTATAGTTAAATTCTGTATCAAGTGCGACGAATTATACTCGCTTCGAGGGAGGCTGCAATGTTTGGTTAGGGACGCGCTGGATAGCCACGTCCCTGATGAAGTTTTGGTGATGATGCGCTACGAACTGTATGTGATGACCAAGCGTGGAGCGTAAGCCGCGCCGTACTCGAAACCGGCAGCAAACTTGCGTCCCCACGAGCTGCCCGACCCACTGAGGATGATCGACAAGCTGTTACCGGCCTGCCAATTCGGGCGGCTGATGATCTCCCCCACAACCGCGCTCATATCGGTGAACGGGTACCATGTATTCGCTGCCCAATTGACGTTCGAGCTGTGTGCCACCCGCGCGGTGGTCAACACACGCTGGGAAGGTAAGGCGCTGGCACTAAAAGCCGCGCTGTTATCCACATCGTCACCGGCGATTTGGAGGTTGATGGTCAGCCACTGGCCGCTGACCGAGTAGAACTCCAAACGGGCGGCGGTGATGGTCGCCCCGCGCGGCACCTGCACGTTGTTAAAGCGGAAAGCGGCAAGGCTGCCCGCTGCACCCGCATCGCCAATCCACACAGCCGGGTTCGCCGCTTCATAAGTGCTGCCGACCTGATTAACGTCATCACCACCCGCCCCGATCTGGCGCGTAACCGTGGACGACTGCGGCAGGCTGGTAGGCATCGGCGTGGGCGATGCTGCCATCGTGGTCGCGGTGGGTGTGCGGGTCGCGGTCGGCGAGGTGTTATTGGGCAAAAGCAGGACATCCACCCAGAAGTTGTTGTTGGTGCTGCTCGATACCGGGAAGCTGCCGTTCGCCCCGCGCGTGAAGACCCCGTTCCCGCCGACGGATACACTGTCCGGCGCGGTCAGGATGCCGCTGCTGCGCGAAGTGGCAAAGTAGTCGGCGGTGTAGCTGAAGCGTCCGGTTGGGCTGTAGTACGAGATGATGTACAGCGTGTTGGCGTTGATGTTGATCGGTGTCGGGAAGTTCGCCGCCTGCCAACCGGAAGCCGTCTCGTTGACGAACACCGCCGTCGCCAGCAGCGTGCCGTTCGCCGTCCACAAGTGACCGGTGTGCGTGCCGGTGTTGCTCGCCCCTTTGTAGAAGCGCAGTCCGGTGATCGTCGCGTTCGTGCTGGTGCGGAACTTCACCCCCAGTTCAATCGGCGCTATCCCCATCACATCCGCCACCGCCGGAGTCGCGCTGGTCGTCCACAGGCTTTGCAACCCGACAGGCGTATTGGTCGGCTGTAAGGTCGGTGTGCGGGTCGCGGTGGGCGCGGTCGTGCCACCGGAGATGACGATGCTCGTGCCTGTGTCGTGGCGCAGGTTAAGGACACCGGTCGCCGCGTTGTACGTCCAGCCTGCCGCGTTGAGGTCGCCCCGCTGCGGCAAGACCACACCGTTGGCGGTGACTTGCGTGGGGGTGAAGTTCAGCCGCAGCCGGTCACGCGAGGCGCTGTCGAAGGTGGTGTAGCTCACCCGCCCTACCGCGTAGGTAACGCTGGTCACGACGGATGACGACCGCAGCAGGTGGCTTTCGTTGGCAGGCGACCATTCGGGTATCGAGCCGATGCCGGACATGAAGTGCTTGATGTAGTCGCCGTAGCCATCCGAGTACCAGTTGCTGCCACCGTCGAAGGTGGCCTTCACCCTGCCCTGCGCGTCCGAAAAGTAGGTGGCGTAGTTAAACGCAAGTGCAGCGGCATTCCGGTAATTCACATCAGCCGTGCGCTCGTACCATAGGGCGTTGATGGATGCCCAGCGGGCGGTGTGGCTGCCGAGGCCGTATGCCGAACAGCACACCGTCTGCTCATCAATCGCCTGCGCGGAGTAAAAAGGCCCTTTGCCGAAGGTGTTCTTGACCCACGTCAGCAGCGCTGGAATATGCGTCTGCCACTGCGGGTCGACGGTCGCGGGGTTCTCGCGGCTCAGGATGTAGCGGGCGGTTTCCATCGGCGTGACTTGATTTTTGTTGGTCAGCGATGGATTGCGCTCAATGTCCTCGAAGTAAGCATTCCAGTTGTTGTTGGTCATGGGGTACGTCAGCACCCAATTCCATGCCTGATTGCGTACCGTTTGATAGGACGCGACGTTGCCCAGGTTGAGGCGGATAAGTTCGTCAAACAGGTTGACCGCCGCCACCATATTGGCTGTGTATTCTTCCAGCACCGCGCCGGTTTGGGCGTGGACACGGAACGGCCACGGCGATTGGCTGGCATTCCCTGTGCGTACCCGCGCGACGAGGGTATTGGCGATGTTGATGGCTGCCGTGCGGTAGGTGGTGTTACCGGTAAGCTGCCAGAAGCGCAGGTAAGCGTAACCGAGTTCGGCGGCTTTATCCGGCTGAATGCCGTTTGCCCCATCGCGCACCGATGTACCGTCCCCCTGATACACCGTTTGACCATTCACCGCCGAGGCATAGGGCATACTGCCCCACAACCATCCGGCGGGGGTCGTGCCATTCGCCAGTTGGTAGTCGAGCATCCCCTTCACGGTGGTGACGAGCGTGGCGCTGCCGGTGTAGGGATACGCCATGATGAGCGAATCCACGAACGAGGCGTAGAGGCCAGCCGGATTGTGATACCAATTGGAGTTACCGCCCGCCGGTTCGAAGTAGCAGCAGTACGAGAGGTAGTGTTTGATGCCCGCCGAGGTATTCGGGACAGAATTTTGGATGTAGTTCCAGCCCCATTCCATCACCTGATCGTAAGGATAGTCGCTGGCAATCCACGACACCAGCTTGTTACTACTATCCACCATCACCTGATGCCCGTTCCACACGTCGCCGGTGGGGGTCGCAGCGGAAACGGGTAGGCTGACGCTGATGAGCAAGAACGAAAATAAGACCAAACACGCCTGAAATAAACGCCTCATGTACTACCCATATCTCTATCATCGTGAACGATGGCGACTCGAAAATTTCAGGCATTATACGAATATTGCAGGCGCAGCAAATCACCCAAGTGGCTCATAAATTTCATTTTCAGAGGTTATTCATAATTGCGAATAACGGACGAACACCCTGCCCCAACGGCTTATTCGTCCGAAACCATCAGCCAACCCATCGGCGTGATGTGCTCATCCCCGACCGCCGCTGAGGTGTGTGTCATGCTGCGGCTGTCCACCAATTCAACCGAAGCCTGCGCCCCGCTGCAGAAGGCGAATTCCTCCAGCGGGTGGGTATACGCGAGGTAGCGCCCATCCGGCGACCATGCCAGATTGCAGCCGCCCTCCCCCGTATACAGTGGGGTTAATCGGCTGCCCTCAAGGTGGGCGATTTCAAACTGGATGCTTGCCCATTCCCACAGGCGTTCACTCTGGTCGTTGGTGTAGAGGCGGTAGGTTTCGCGGCGGTAAGCGACCGTTGCGGCATCGGCAGGGTTCACCTCCCAACCCGCGAACAATTCGGGCGCGAGGGTTTCTACGGTATTCGCGGACACCTGATAAACCGAGGTGTCGAACGAGAAGCTATCCTCGTAATAGCCATTCCCCTCCCAAAAACGCCCACCCAGCGAAGCCGTGAGCAGAGTGTCGTTATCCAGCCAGAAGTAATTGTGTGTCATGGAATAGGTCGTGGTGGATTCAATATAGGCATCAGCAAGCGGCGCGGTACGGTGTGTAACGGGCAGCCATGTGTCACTCTCTAGCGACCAGATGAACACATCATCAACGCGGCGGCTGAAACCGACTTCGCAGCTATATTGAAAGGCGATCAGACGGTTATCCGGCGACCAAGCTAAACCACATAAGCGGCTGTCGGCTTCGTGGCGATAAACCGCTGAATCAAGTGTCGCCACGTCAACCACCTTGAGTTCGTTCTGGCAGTCGGTGGTGCAGTCCAAGCTGATGATGGCGAGCTGTGAACTGTCGTCCGACCATGCAAACCCGTAGCTGTAGTATTCATTCCCCTCGTCAAAGCGCTGCGTATTCGCATCCAGCGGGTACAGGGTGGCGCTTTCAAGGTGGTAGAGATAGGCGTGATAATGACCGAACGGGACGCTGCTGGCTTCCTCGCTGCTGATGGCGAGCATGACCAGCCACTGGCTGTCCGGCGACCAGCGAACGCCGCCTAAAATGGCGTGGGGCAGGAAGTCGGCCTGTGCCTTTGCATCCGGCGTATACAGCCGCAAAACACTGCCCTTTTGGGTTTCTACCGCTGCGAGAATCCAGCGGCCATCGGGACTCATGTTCCATATATAGGGGTTTTCGGCTGCATTGGCGGGAACGGTGAGCGTGTCTACCGGCGCATCGGGGACGGCAGGGTCAATCAGATGGAGCGTATTCGCGCCCGCCGAGCGAACGTTATAGGCATAGCGATAGGCTGCGGCAGGTTGGGTCATGCCCATCGTGAGGTTGATCGTGCCAATCAGCCACACACCGAGGAACCATAGGGGCAGCAAGTGAAGTCGCGGCATGATTATCCTTTACGGTGGGCAAACCGGTGATAAAGGTCATTCTACTGGCGGTTCACGCGGCGCGGCAAATGAGGCTGCAATTGTTGAAGTCGCGGGATTCATCCATAATTGTCCATATTATGCAGGTGAAAATCGGAATAGTATTATGAATGATCAAAAACATTGGGCAGATATTTACCAGACCAAAGCACCAGACAACGTGAGCTGGTATCAAACGCGACCGGATATCTCGCTCGACCTCATTCAGCAAACGGGGATCAAGTTGGATGAAGCTCTCATCGACGTGGGGGCAGGTGCTTCAACGCTGGTGGATTATCTAATCAAGGCTCACTATCAGGACATCACCTTGCTCGATATTGCCGCTGATGCGCTAGAAATTACCCGCACACGGTTGGGCGCAGCGAGCGAAGGCATCCAATGGTTGGTGGGTGATATTACGGAAGTGAAGCTGCTGCCAGAGCAGTACGCCGTATGGCATGATCGTGCCGTTTTCCACTTCCTGACCGGCTCCGCCCTGCAACAGCGCTATATCGAGCAGGTGCGCCACGCCCTCAAGCCGGATGGGCATATGGTAATCGCGACCTTCGCGCCCGATGGGCCACAGCAGTGCAGCGGCTTGAATGTAGCGCAGTACGACGCGGCGGGGTTGCAACGTGCCTTTGGTGCGGGTTTCCGACTCATCAACAGCATGGGTGAAACGCACCGAACCCCCTGGGGCAGCGACCAACGCTTCACCTACTGCCATTTGCAAAAAATAACAGGCTAAACAAACGTGACCGACGAACCGCTGCAACTCACCCACTTCAACCGTGCGCCGCGCTTGCAACTGCCCGCCGTGCCGGAAACCGTCGTGGACATCCCTGCCCCACCGCGCACGGGCGACCTGCGCGAACCGAACACACTGGTGACGCTCATTCCGGTGATGGGCATCGGCGTGATGGCGCTGCTGTACGTGTTCCGCGCGTTTGATAACCCCAACACGCTCTTTTCGGTCGTGCCGCTGCTGTTCCTCGCGGGGTTCACCATCGGCGGGACGGTGCTGGCGACGCGCTGGCGCAAACGCGACAACACCCAGCAGCAGCAGGCGGCGGTGCTGGCTTACCTCCGCGTGTTGGAACAAAAGCGGGCGCAGTTGCAAGCCGCACAGGACGCGCAAATCGCCATCCTCGAAGCCGAGTTCCCGCCGCCGGAGGAAGCCCTCAACCGCGCGTTGGCCCGACACACTGCGCTGTGGGAGCGGCGACCGGAAGACCCGGATTTCGCGGCGCTGCGGCTGGGCGTGGGGCGCGTGCCGTCAGTCGTGCAGGCCAAGCTGGCCGCCGCCGACAGCAGTGAAAGCGGGCAGCGGGCGCAAGCACTCGCCGAAAGTTACCGCACGCTCGACCCCGCGCCGATTGTCGCCTCGCTCCAGCACACACCCTCGCTGGCGATCTGCGGCGGGCGAAGTGCGATCCTTAAGGTGGTACGGGCGGCGGTTTGCCACCTCGCCACCAGCCACGCGCCGCAGGAATTCCATATGCACCTGATCGCCGCGCAGAGCAGCTACGACGAATGGCGCTGGATGGAATGGCTGCCGCACACCAGCCAGACGCATCAAGGCGGCGGGGGCGACCTGCTGGCCTTCGACAGCGATAACATCCGCCACCTGTTGAGCAACCTCAGTCAGGTCATTGACGAACGCAAAGCACACGCCAACAGCGGGCAGATACCCCACCTGTTCGTGATCTTCGACGGCATCCAACTTGCCGAGGGCGAACCGATCACCCGCACCATCCTGCGCGACGGCGCGAGCGTGGGAGTTTCCGCGATCTGCCTCGTCAACAGCATCGAGAACGCGCCGAGCGAATGCCATGCCGTTGTGCAGGTCGAGCCGGATGGACGCTTCCAATACGCGCGGGTGGGCGCGGGCAGCTTCACCCGCAGCGGGCGGGCGGTAGACGAACTCTCCCTGCAAGATGCCGAGTACGTGGCGCGGGCGCTTTCGGCCATCACCCTGCGCGAAGCCAGCGTCGGCGGGCGCATCCCCCGGCAGGTCGATTTCCTCGAACTTTACGGCGTACACGATGTCGATGAACTGCGGCAGCGGCTTGGGCAGCGCTGGCGGAGGCCGATCAATCAGGGCGTGCTGCCCCATCCCATCACCATCGGGCGCGAGAGTTTGGCGGTCGATACCGAGATGCTGCTCGATGAAGACCATCACGGGCCGCACGGCGTACTGGCGGGAACAACCGGCGCGGGTAAGAGCGAACTCCTGCAAACCATGATCTGCGCCCTCGCGGTCGAGCATGACCCGCGCTTGGTCAACTTCCTGCTGATCGACTTCAAGGGCGGCAGCGCCTTCAACGTGTTCGCGGATCTGCCGCACACCGTCGGCATGATTACCAACCTCGACGGCGCGTTGGTCGAGCGGGCGCTGGAAGCCCTGAAAGCCGAAACGCGGGCGCGGCAGCAGTTCCTCAAAAAGATGAACGTGCGCGACATCACCCAATACCACCGCTTCAACTCGCGGGTCATGAGCCAGCTTGAAGACCCGGCCTATCATCCCCTGCCGCACCTGTTCATCATCGTGGACGAGTTCGCCCAACTGGCGCGGGAAATGCCGGACTTTATGCGCGAGCTGGTGCGTACGGCACAGGTCGGGCGCAGCCTCGGCTTACACCTGATCCTCGGCACCCAAAGCCCGATGGATGTCATCACCGACGAGATGAACGCCAACCTGCAATTCCGCATCTGCCTGCGGGTGCAGAACATCGAAAGCAGCCGCGCCATGATCCGCCGACCGGATGCCGCCTACCTGCCGATTGGCTGGCCGGGGCGCGGGTATTTTCAGGTGGGCGAACGCGGGTTGTTCAAGCAGTTCCAGTCGGCCTATGTGGGCAGCGACTTCCAACCGCAGGGACAGCAGGACGCGGAAACCGGTGAGAGTATTTCGCTGGAACTCATCACCAACCACGGCATGATCGACCTGCTCCCCGCCGACGAGAGCCAGCACACGCACGTCGCGGGGGACGAACCCTACACGACGGCACACGCCATCAGCAGTATGCTCACCCGTTACGCCCGTGACTACGGCATCCCCAACAGCCAACCGCTGCTCCTGCCACCGTTGGAAGAGCGCATCGGCTTGCGCGAGGTGTTCAATCGCGGCGGGGGCGACGGCTGGAACGGGCGGGTGTGGTTATTACCCGGTGTGGATGGGCGCGGCGAGATGATTAAAACCGGCAGCGCACCGATTGGCCTGATTGACGACGTGTACAACCGGACGCAGGAACCGCTGTGGGTACACCTGAACACCAGCGACCACGAACAGGTTAAAGATGGGCATCTGCTGGTGCTGGGCGGCCCCGGCACCGGTAAAACCACGCTGCTCAAAACGCTGGCACTGAGCCTCGCCCTGCTGCACAGCCCCGAACGGCTGCACCTGTACTTCCTGAGCTTCACCGGCGCGGGACTCAACGACATCAGCGACCTGCCCCACGCCGAGCGCGTCATCCTCGGCACAGAAGCCGAGCGCGTGCGGCGCTTGTTCCGGCGGCTGATGAACACACTCAACGAACGGCAGACCCACCCTGAAGCCCTTAACGGCGCGACGATTGTGGTTTTCATCGACCAGTACGAGCAGTTCCGCGATGCCTATTACGAGCAGCACATGGCGGACTTCAACCGCCTCGTCAACGAGGGGCGCACGGCGGGTATTTATCTGGTGGTCACGGCCAGCAGCCTCGCGGCGATACCGGAACGCACCCGTTCACTGATCCTCCAGCGCATCGTCTTGCAGTTGGGCAACGTGGGGGATATGAACGCGGCTGTCGGGCAAATCGAACGTAAGGCCGAAGGCACGCTGCCACGCGGTCGGGGGTATATTCCGCAAGCCCCACCGCTGATGGTGCAGATCGCGCTGCCCAGCACCATCGAACGGGTGGACGAGGATGCCGACGTGGTACGGGCGCTGCGGCAGGTGACCGATACCCTGCGGCAGGGTTACGCCGCGCTCAGGGGTCTGGATGCACGCCGCGCCCCCACCGACCAGACGCAGAACCCCGCGCCGATTGGTGAACTGCCCACGCGGATACCGTTGAACAGCTTACCGTTGGCGAAACCCCACCCCCAGCCCCTCCCCGTAGTAACAGGGAGGGGGGAGGAAGACATCACCCCCAGCCCCTCTCCCTCAGGGCGAGGGGAGCAAGACATCCCCCCTAGCCCTTCCCCATTGCAATGGGGAGGGGAATCAGGAGAGGGGTCGCTCCTCACGACATTGGGGCGGTTGGATGATGACCGCCTGCAAACATTCCAACTCGATTGGGTGGCGGATGGACCGCATTTCGTGGTGGCGGGTGCGCCGGGGACGGGCAAGACCAACCTGCTCCACGCGGCGGTGCTGGGCGCGGCGGGTGTACAGTCACCGGATGCCCTGCGGGTGCTGTTGGTGGACTTCAGCGGTCGCAGCCTGCGGACGCTCGAACCGTTGAAGCATGTCATCACACGCGCCACCGATGTGACAGGTCTTGACACAGCCCTCGACGCGCTGGGATTAGCCGAGACACAACCTGTCGCCTCGCGTACCGTCATCGTGATCGACGACTACGATGCGACCAGCGAAACCCTGCTGGCGGCGGGCGGGAACACCCTCAAACGGCTGCGGGACTTGGCGCGTTTACCGGCTGAGTCGGGCATTCACTTCTGGGTGGCGGGCTACATGGAACGGGCGAATGATGTGCTGCTCCGGCAACTGTTGTTGTACCGCAGCGGCTTCGGTTTGTGCAGCCGCGAGAGCTTGGCGGTGTTCGGGTTGCGTACCAGCCAGCTTCCGGCGGAGATGATGCCGGAAGGCCGTGCGTACTTCGCCCAGCACAACCAGATTGCGGTGGTGCAAACGGCGCTGGTGGAGAACGCGGCGCTGGCGGTCAACCGCCTCAACCAGCAGGTGTGGGGGGAGTATGAAACCCTCACCCCTAGCCCCTCTCCCTCAGGGCGAGGGGAACCAGAAAACACCTCACCCCCTACACTCGCTAACGACGCTCGCAGCCTCTCCATCAATGGCGAGGGGGAACCAGAGGAAACGCAACCCCCGTTGGAGATTGATACGGCGGGGTTGATCGCGGATTTGATGGGGGAAACCCTCACCCCCAGCCCCTCTCCCTCAGGGCGAGGGGAGGAAGCGCAGGCTGCCCCTCCCCCACCACCCAAACCTCGCAAGCGGCGCGGGAAGAAGGCGGAGTGAGATGCGTATCCCGGCAGCCAGTTACCAGTTGCCGAGATAGTTGTATTCACATAACAAATACGTTTCATCAAAACCCAGCATCGCATATTCTTCACTCGTAAATCCGTAAAAATAAAAACCAGTGATGTCTCGCGGGGCTACTCTTAAACCATGACCATCCGACATCGGTGGGCAGGTTCCGGTTCTGGGGATAATCAAGAAGAAGAATAAGGTTGGTTGATCGGGAATAGTACTAATAACCGTACCCGTAAAATTAGACTTCAGACAGTAATCACTCATGCTTCCCGAATAAAAATGACAAATGGTCAAGATACCGTCATCATCCGTGATAACCGGCGGCGAAGGCGGCGGTATTTCGATAGGGGGTGGCAGCGTTTCGGCGAATTCATCGGGGAAATCTTCGCGCGAAAGTTCGCCGTTATTGTACTGTGCCAGATACCAACCGGCCTTCCAATGCCATTCGGTCGGGCAGCCGTCTTGGTTTTCCTCGCGGTAGAGTACACCACCGGGGCTGCATTCATTCTCAATCGACGGTTCGGGTGTGGCTTCTTGCGCCGTCACCACATTCATCCCAGCCAATAGCAGACAAATCAATCCAGCAATGAATACGCGCTTTGTCATCAACTATCCCTCAAAACTGAACTCTGAATAGACTACTTTCATCATAAACTCAGTCGTGTTCTTCAAAGTGAACGGTTTTGATTCAATCGTATAAAGATGACCTTGCCGCCCCCATCGCCAGCGCAGAACCCCTACGTCACCTCGGCTTTGATGATGACGCGCTTGAACTCGTTCTTCTTGCTGTCGGCCTCGATGTGCGCGATGGCTTTCTTAAACAGCGGGTCTTTTTCCTGCCCGCGAATTTTCCACTGCTCAATCGAGTAGTTTTGACCGACGAAGGCGGGGTTGCGCTCGAAGGCGGCGAGGACACGGAAGCGCGCACCGGGGCCAAACAGCACTTCGCCTTCCTTGTTGCCGAACATCGACATCTTGGACACATCACGCCCGTTGACCGAGGAGAGAATTTCTAAAACCTCATGCTGTTCGGCGGCGTTGGCTGGCCCCTTCTGGTCAGTCGCCGTACTCAGTGGAGCCATATCGCTGACAACCGCGCCTTTGACGTTGACGGTGGCAAAACCGGGGAAGTCGCCACCATGCCGGTAGACCTCGCCCTTAAACGGTTTCAGTTTATTCAGTGCGGAGGCAATCGAACCGGCCAGCGCGGTATGCCCTGCCGTGAACTTGGCATCGTCGCCCACGTCGAAGCGCAGCGGCGAGTTGATCGCGCCGTAGAGGTTGGAGGTGTAGCCCATGACGCTGTACAGTTCGGTTTCGGTGAACTTCTCGAAGCCCTTTTCCTTCTTCTTGTCGGCAACTGCTTTCCCCGAAATCAGTGCCTTATAATGCTCGGCCTCGCCCTTCAGTTTGCCGAGTTCAATCGCCAGCGGGGTTCCGCCTTGCAGAATCGGGAAAAGCGTCATTTTGATCGGGTCAGGGTTGTACTGCCGGTCTTCAAGACTGTCAAACTCCGCTTTTTGGGCGGGGGTCAGGTCGGTATAAGTCGGCAGCTTCTGGTGTTTCGCCACGAGGTCAGCCTTGTAGGCCGTACAAGCCGCCATCGCCGCGTGGAAATCCGCTTCCAGCTTGGCGAGGCGGTCGAGCTTGGCCTGTGCTTGGTCTTTCACCAGTTTGATCGCGCCCGCGCTGCCGACGTTATTCGTCATCTCGAACTTGGGGTTGTTCATGCTGGCGGCAAGATCCTTGTTGAAGGCATAGATTTGACGGCGCTTCATGAATGCCTCGATCAGCCCCGCCGCGTCGCCCAGCGCCCCTTTGATTTTGTTGAATAACGTCATGGCACCATTGACATCATTCCGCTGGAACGCATCCACAACCTTCGAGAATTGATCGGCCTGAACCGACGGCATCGCGTCCATCAGATGACGGGGGACACCGAGTTCGCGGGTGACAATCACACGTTTCTGCTCGACCCGCGCCTCGGTATACAGCCGGGTTAGGCTCCAACGCTTCTCCTCGTCAGCAGCGCTCTGGTGGGCGCGGTCATCCAACCACTCGCGGCACTTGGTAATAATGACTTTCAGGTACTTTTCACGGGTGGGGCCGTCATCCTCATTCGTCTTATGAAAGTCGTCGAGCGCACTTTCGATGGCGCGAAAGGTGCTGGTAAGGGGGCTGTCGATCTTGATACCCATCAGCTTGTGGTCTTTTTTCCCGCTGAGTTGGTCGCTGGTGATGTGGATCGCCCGCTGGATGGACTTCGGCTGGAGTAAGCGCTTCACCCGCGAGTTGCCGAGGGCCGGCTGCAAGACGCGAATGTTATCGTGCTGCCGCTGCTGGTTCCCTACCGTCAGTTTAGGCCGGGCAGCGTCATGGTGAACATCCGATTGAAATGAAAGTTCAGAGAAGTCGGCTGGCACCGGGGAGGATACGGGTTGAACGGGAGTACGCCGAACCGGCTGCACAGGCGTTTGACGTTTGCGTTGATGTTCCAAGATGCACCTTCTATAATGCGAAGTAAGTCTCAATAAAGATGCGAACACCCCTGAGCCGCGCGTTTGCTGCCCATTCCATATAAACTTGTTGGCATCCAAAGTACAGCATATAGGAATTTAACCCGCGTGTCGATCAGTTCGCACTGGTCGGTGGCGCGATGATGGCGTTCATGTCCGGCGTGAACGGGATGATTGGAGGCGGAACAGCGGTGGTAAAGTCATCGGGTATAGGGCAGCGGTTGACCAAGCGCCAGAAAGAGGAACAGATGATTTGGGGAGCATCCAGTTACAGTATTATCGTGCGCTGGCATTGGAGGCATTGGGGCGGGATGATGCAGCGCTGGCAGCGTATGTGAAGGTTTATGAGGGTGTACCAGAATCGGCGTGGGGGATGCTGGCGGCACTGCATTTTGAGATGGTGAGAGATGAATAAACGGCTCCGAATACGAGGTTTCGGTATTGGTGTTGGTAAGCTATTTGCGAAGATGAAAATTCTCATTTTTGATTTTTTCTCAAGGGTGTGACCCCTTAATTTATTTCTTCGTTTTTCAGTGTTTTTCTTCCGTTTTGTATGAATTCAAAATGAGGGGTAAAGAGGCTGAGAAAAAATCAATTTTTGCATAATTACGCGAAAACGTTTCTAATATAAAGCATTCTTAACAACAAAACAGCCATCTTGCGATGGCTGCTTTGCCGCCAGAGGAAAGTTAGTCGCTTTCCAATGGCCTTTATTTTCATGTGATCACATCTCTTCTTTTGAACGGGAACTGATGTGAACACTCTTTCCCAGTAAGGAAAGTTTGCTACATGCAAGAATATCCCCCCCCACCCCAAAAGTCAAGCGATCTACTGCCTGTTGATTACATGATCGACTACGGTTTCCCGATGAGCATCGCGGCGGAGGCGATCAAACAAGGGAAAGCGGCGCACATGAGAATTTACGAAGCGGCGCTGCGTTATGGTTTAGAAGGTCTGCTGCTGACGGCGACTAGCCTGATTGATCACATGCGGATCGTCGGCATCGCGCTCAGTCCGGCGCAGGCGCAGCGCGTTTTGACCGACCCGATGCTGTTCGAGTTCATAGATCGGCCACATAATGGCAAGCGAGGCCGCCCGAAGAAGCATTACCGGATGCGATCTTCCAAGTCAGTGGCGAAGGCGTTGGGCTACAGCGATTGGGGGGCGGAACGGGATGCGCCGTGGCTGCGACCGGAGGATTTATCATCAGCCCGCCGCTACAAACTGGCGATTTTCGGGCGGATAATCGAGGTGCGCTATGAGGACAGCCGTCAGACACAGATGCGGCATTGGGGATTTTCGAAGCAGACGCTGATCCGATGGACACAGATCACGTGCCTGATTTGGCCGCAGATTGAGCGCCGCCGCAGTGATAACCGCCGCTATTCGTGGTACGGGGATGAGAACGACGCGCAGTTGTTTTTGCAGGACGTGGCAACGGCGATGCAGAAAAAGCCGCACAAATATTGGTTGGAGGTCGTCAACCACGCGGGTGAAATCCGCAAACTGCCCTGCTCGACCGAATTGGCGCGGAAGTGGTTGGCGAAGGGTATGGTGACACTTTGCGAGCAGAAGCCGAATCTTTACGGCGTACGAGCGGAATACTGCAATGCGATCCGGGCGGATAACTTGTGGATGTGAGGGAAATGTATCGCCCTAACCCGCGCCACTTGTCGGCGGGATGATCGGGCTGTCTGGAGGCACATGCACCCTTGTCGGCGGCGCGATGATGGCGTTCGTGTCCGGCGTGGGCGGGATGATCGGGTTGTTTGAAGGCGGAAGCCCTTCGGCGGTGGCGAGATTGATTCTACCGGTTACATCATCATCGGGCAGCGGGCCGCCAAGATAAATACAGGGCAGCGAGTCAAATACCTCACTTTGGCTTTTCACCGCTTCAATCGTGATCGGCCATGATACAAAGCGAAGGTGTAAAACGCGGCCTGTGAGGTCTTGCAACTTTTGGATGTCGCCCGTCGTGAGTGTTTGGGGTTGATCGGGGATCGCGTAGAGGCTGAGGTCAAGATCGGTTGACGGATTGCAGAGCCGCGTTTCCCACGACTGCGCCACCCGTATCTGATAGCCGCCGATTTCAGCGGGCAGCCCATAATCGGCAGGGTCAAATGACAGCAGCGATTTGGCTTGTAGCCGGTAACTGTTATACAGCGCATAACCCGTGAGGACGAGAACCGTAATCAGCAGACCCAAAACGGTTATTTTTTGGCGCAGCGTCCATTTTTTCAACATTTGAATGCCACCGCAGTTGATCCGATTCAAACGATATTCATATTTTACCCATTAAAAATATTTCCCGCCCCCCGGATAACCACCGCTCCCCCTGCCCCACGCAAAAAAATACCGCCGCAGCCTTGAGACTACAACGGTACGTTGTGTTTTGATTGAGTGATGAAACTTACGCTTCGGTCGGGGGGAGGTGACCACGGCGTTGTTCGTAGATGAACAGGACGAAGAACACGACTGCCAGCACCAGAATGAACCCACCGGTTGCTGTCACGCCGGTCGCAACGTTGTCCCAACCGTAGGCCGAGAGCAGGTTGCCACGCAGGGTACTAGCGGTCAACATGGTGTTACGCAGGTTCGTAACGGCAGTCAGCTTCTCGTTGGCTTCATCAAGCGCGGTTTGGTCGCCCGATTCGGTCGCTGCGGTAACATCAGCACGCAGTTGGCGTTGAATGCCACCTAAGGTCGAGTAAACTTCGCCGGGATAGCCTGCGCCTTCAGCGGAGTTACGCGAATGCAGACCGATCAATTCCGAGTAAACCTTGGCCTGATTGCCGGTGGTCAGGGGCAGACCGGCGTTCTCGACGATACCGGGGATGGCCTTTTCCTCGTCAGTCAGGTTGTCCACTGCCGAAAAGGAAATTTGTTGTGATGTTAGTTCATCCCGAATATTACCCTGAATGAACTGCCCCAAACCAATTGCGACACCGCCAACCACTAATGCTCCGATTGCGAGCGTTAACCACAGCAGCAAAACTCTTGCCCACATCGCTGCTGAAAGACGGTTATTGAGGTACTTCATTTCCTTGCTCCTTGATAGCTTTCCAATTGCTGAATTAAAATCTGCGCGAACACGTCATTTTAGCTTGTATTACTAAGCGGAAGTCTGTTCCGTAGAAGCAGTTACTTTGCTTTCAATAATCGCAGTATAACAGCCGATTTTGCCGAGACTCAAGCGATTTTCGTGCTAAAGTGACTTCCGTTTGAGTAGCCACTGACAATTGTCATTTTAAGGCTTCCTCACCACCCTCGTTTTAAAAATCCGAACCGTCAAATTTGAACTTGCCCCCTCTACTATATTGCCTTTTCGCTCTCCTTCCGTAGTGCTTCTGGCTCTTTTCTTCCGATTTGTAAGTGGGTAGCAGGTGGGCGGTGGGGGAAGGCGGACGCGCTATCTCGCGTCCCTACATTCGTGCAAGTACGGTTGTGTAGGGGCAGCAGAGAGGCTGTCCGGTATTTAATGGGTTGAAGGGTGGCAGGTGGCGGACGCGCTGTCTCGCGTCCCTACGCTCGTACAAGTACGGTTGTGTAGGGACAGCAGAGAGACTGTCCGGCATTAATGGGTTGAAGGGTGGCAGGCGGCGGCGGACGCGCTGTCTCGCGTCCCTACATTCGTGCAAGTACGATTGTGTAGGGACAGCGGATAGGCTGTCCGGTATTTAATGGGTTGAAGGGTGGCAGGTGGCGGACGCGCTGTATCACGGCCCCTACGTCGTGCAAGTACGGTTGTGTAGGGACAGCAGATAGGCTGTCCGGCATTAATGGGTTGAAGGGTGGCAGGCGGACGTGATGTATCACGTCCCTACATTCGTGGTGATAGGCGTGGTTGGTGGCAGGTGGCGGACGCGCTGTCTCGCGTCCCTACAACACCGTTTATTTCGCGGTGATTTATTTTTTCTCAAAACCCCTCTGCGCCTCTGTGCCATTGAGTCTTTGTGTTAAAACCCTCTGCGTTCTCTGCTTTTCTTGGCGCTCTTGGCGATTCGCCTTTGCCTTGTAACTTCCAACTAACAATCTGCCTGCGTACCCGCGTGGCGCAGGGTCGCGATGGACGGGTCGCGCTGGCCGTTGGTGCTGAACGAGTCGCGTGCCATCCACCCGATGTAACGCATGTCCCCATCCACATAGAGGACGTTCAGCCAGTGGTAGCCGTCGCCCTGCATCTCGCCGGTGTTGGGGATCAACATCACCGGCTG
This sequence comes from Chloroflexota bacterium, assembly GCA_020161935.1. GTDB lineage: Bacteria > Chloroflexota > Anaerolineae > Aggregatilineales > Phototrophicaceae > CFX2. Next base: position 119,358 of record JAIUNI010000014.1, on the reverse strand, counting down.
GTTGGTCGGGACGCGGAACACCTGCGGAGCCGTGGTGTTCGGTTCGGTGCGGAGGCTGAGGGTGTTGCGCGGGTCAGCGCCGGAGTAAGTGGTATACACCTGACAAATACTGCGGAACAGCGGCACACTCGTTACGGGGATGAGCGTCGGCTGCGGCGTGCTGATGGTGATCGAAATCCCCGGCAGCGGCAGCAGGGTCGGGAGTTCGGTTACGCCGATGCTGATGGGCGTTCGGGTGATGCTGGCCGTGGGGAAAGCCGTCGCCGCAGGGGTATCGGTCGGCAGCGCGGCCACGTCCTCGCTCCGGCTGAGGTTGCAGCCCGCGCACACCAGCATGACGAGGAACAGCCCTATTGTCCGCTTCACAGTCGCCCCCAACTCGTGTCGTCGTCGGATAAAGTTGCTCCTATTATGGCACACTAATGCGGTTCATGATGGCATCGGCGGCCTTAACCACCACTGCATCTTCGGCGATGCCCAGCACGACGTTCGGGATGTGTGCTTCGTCATGCAGCAGTTTGCGGATGCTGTAGGCCGCGTAGCTGGCGACCAGCGCACCGGCAGCACCCGCCGCCGCGCCCTGTATCCATTCCTTTTTGGAGATGGCCGCCCCCACGAACGCGCCCATCGCCAAGCGCCCCATCAGCGGAACGGCTTCGGTACGCGCGGGCATGAAGGGCATCTTATCCATGATGACCTCACCCGCCGCCATGAATTTGAGCGCGGCTGCCGTTTCCGGTCGTTTGAGCAGCGCCAGCGCGGGGTTATCGTTCTTGTGGGTGGTTTTCGCCTCGGCACGGTCGCTGAAGAAGGCCAAGCCCATCATGCTTCGCAAACCGCTGACGAGGCCAAGCCCGAAGGCCGGTAAAAAATTCATGTCGTATGCTCCTTGTATAGGTTTAGGCGGTCAACGGACGGCATCTGCATAGCGTGCCGTCCCTACATCCAATCATTTTTATGTAGGGACGAGATACATCTCGTCCGTCTTATACCAAATTGCCAAATCATTTATCTATCAACAATAAGGGCGCAGCCTGTGCGCCCCTCTGTATTCTCTCTGCGTTCTCTGCGGTTCATTCGTATTTGCATTTTGCTTGCAACTTGGAACTTGCCACTTGAAACTATCTTTTTATCCGATTGACCTGCTCAATCGGCTGAGGGGCGCGGATGCGAACTGGAACCGGTTTCGGCTCCTGCCACGTCATGCCGACGCGCGGCAGTATCCAGCGGTCGAGGCCGTAGTAACCGGCGGTTTTCCACGCGAGGATCAGCAGGATCGCCGCGAGGCCGAGCAAGCCGTTGCTGCTGGCGGAACCCGCCATGATGTAATTCCAATTCATGAACGCGCCGAAAAACGCCGCGACACCGACGAATAAGCCGAGGATCAACATCATGCCGACTGCTGCCTCCCCGATAGCGACGAGCTTGGCAAACCAGACATAGGAACCGGCATCCAACATGCCCTGAATAAAGCCGCGATACCACTCGAAGGTAATCGGCGGCCTGCCACTTTCCGGCACGGCGACCGCGTTCGTCCAGAAGCCTTTCAGTGCCTCGCCGGTCTGCATCCACGCGGGATCACCGATCTTGTTCAGACCCGCGCTCAACCATTCCCAGCCGAGCAGGACACGCACGACCAGCCACAGCGGGGCGAGCCGCGTATCGCTGAACAGGAATTGGGCTAAAGGGGGTTCTTGTAAAACCGTGCCGCGTTCGGTTTTGACGGCATGATCCGGGTCAACGACGTTGGCGCTCATAGGCACTCGCTTTCGCTAAACGGTCGGCTGCTGCTCGTCAGATGATGGTTGGGCGCAGGATCACCGGCACATTATCAATCTGCGTCGGGAACCAGTGTTTTTCGCCGTCCTCGTCAATCAGGAGAACCAGCGCGAACTCGGTCGGGCGGCTTTGCCCATAACCATCGACCGGTTGAACACTAACCCCCAGCACATGCTTATTCTGCATGAGGCTGTCGGTGTACTTCTTCTGTACATCCTTCGCCATCTCAATCGATTCGTCGGTGTTGAACATCATGGTCTTTCCCCAATCAACAATCACTAGGCTGCCCTCGAACCGTTTATTTAGCGCGGCAGGACGACCGCATTCGGCTTCGAAATTTCCTCAACGACTTCGGCGGTTTTTTCGGTGTTACCGAGGCGCGTAGCGACATCAGCCTGTGACACGATGCCCACCAACTTTCTGTCGTCGTTCACCACTGGAATACGGCGGACTTTGTGCAGGGACATGGCTTCAATCGCGGTGTCGATGCTGTCCGTGTCGTGGCAGGCGACCGGATTAGGGGTCATCACATCCGCCACCCATGTGCCTTTCGAGTCGCGCCCCGCACCCACGACCCGCAGCGCGATGTCGCGGTCGGTGACGATACCGATCAACTTGCGGCTGGTGATGTCGGAGACGACCGGAACCGCGCCCACATCATGCATTTGCATTTGCTGGACGACCGCGCCAATCGAGTCGCTGGCGAGGCAGCAGGTCGGATTTTCGGTCATGACTTGGTTTACTTTGGTCATGGTGTGTACTCCTTTTACTTCGTGGCAGTGGCAGAACCTGATTCCATACGGAAGCCGGGTTTCAGGCCAACTTAAGGTAAAGGTAATCCATGTCGAGCGAGCGTTCATCCTCCACATGGGCAGACCGTAATAGGGCAAGTGGTCAAATTTAAGGGGTCTATTATGAGGGGGCAATCTTTATAACCCCCAATTGTTCAGCGTTTACAGTTGGCCGTTCTCGGCGATAATTCAACTTGTAATGTTGTGTTCATTATTACGCAGAAGGAAAGCCAAGTGGTTAAGCGGTTGGGTTTGTTACTAGTGGTCGTTTTGATGGTCGGGGCGTGCGGCGCTGGCCCGCATTCGGTACAGGATGGTGCGCTGCGCGATACAATCTTCGCGATTGAAACCAAAAAGAATGGCAGCCATTTCGTGTGGATGACGCACGACGACGCGGGTGTTTACTGCACGATGGATGACGCGCTGTTCGCGAAGGCTGCCGCCATTTTTAACAACAAGGGTGCGGTGCCGGAGGTGATCCTCAAGTACATCTCGGCGAACGTGGGGACGGCGGAAAACCCCGACTTGTTCCAGAGCCAGTTCGGTACGGCAGGGTGCAGCCACGACGAGGCGGTCGTTTATGTCATGACCGATATTTCGCCGATTACGGAGCCGACTGCGGAAAGCCAGTAACTGGCTGGCGGCGTGGCGGCGGCGGAGCGCCAATTCCGTTTTTAAGCGATCAGTCACCAGCTCAAGACAAAGACGAATCGCCAAGTACGCCAAGAAAGACAGAGAATGCCAAGCATCGGTATGGTTATTAAGGTGCGGACGGCTTGCGCCCTCGCCTTCCTCCCCATCACCACGTTCGTAGGGACGAGATACATCTCGTCCGCGCCACCACCCCCCATTATTCCCTCTCCCCTGCCCCGTCTTGCTCCTCCCTCGCTTGCGGGGGAGGTGTCGCGTCAGCGACGGAGGGGGTTCTTTCTCTCCCCTGCCCCCTTGCCGACAATCCGCTATAATCAACCCATTGACCAATCAGACACGTCGCACACCAACGACGAGGGATTGCACGCCACACATGGCTGTCCATATTACGCCTGAGCAAGAAATCTGGGTAATGACCCCTGAAGGTGCGGAACTGACCGGATATAGTCGCGAATATCTTGAACGGCTGGCATACAAAAACCTGCGTTTGCCAGATGACGAGCGACTTATTAAGACTCGCAAACGTGTAGGCCGCTATGAAATGTGGCTGCCTGATCTGCTGCGATACATCGACGAAATCGGTTACGGCCCGCACCAGAATAAGAAGTAAATTGCCATTTTTACTAAAATTGATGAATTACTTGACTTTATCGGCTCTAACTAATAAAATAAAGAGTATCACAACCTCTCCTGCATCAAAGTTGAGCGCCAAATCACTTTAAGCTGCATAAAGGCGATAATCCCTTCGCTGGAACGGACGCGGGTATCCTCGTCTGCGTCAATGGCCGTCGTTCACGCTGACTGTGTGTTTGAGTTCGCCCTCTGGCGGTGTAGGAAGCATCTTGTGAGACAGGACAATCAACCGTTGTGGTGAACGGTTGTACATCGCGCGAGCCAGTACTCCGCGCATTTTGATACCCGCACGGCTTTGGCACCGCTGCGGGTATTTGCTTTGTTGGTAGTGTACATCGCGTCCGCGCCATCGACCACACCAATCATTCTCGTAGGAGCGCAATGCCTTTTAACACAAAGACTCAATGGCACAGAGGCTCAAAGGGGTTTTGAGAAAAAATAAATCGCCGCGAAAAATAGGTGTCGTAGGGACGAGATACATCTCGTCCGGCATTGAATGGCGGCAGTGGCGGCGGCGGCGGCAGTAGAGCGCCAGTTCAGTCGTCAGCTATCAGTCACCAGTCGCCAAGTCACCCGCATAAAAGTTCAAAATATTGAGAATGTTGCTGTTGATGCTGTTGATGCTGTTGTTACAGCATACTTTCGACGGCGGATTTGAGGGAGCGATTTGCCGAACATTCGCAATTTTCTTCAATTTTGTCACATTCACAGCGCATTTTATGTCGGCGATGGCGGCGAAGTCGTCGTCGCCAATAGGGCATTTTGTGTCGGTAATGTCGTCAGTGTCGTCAGTGTCGGTATTGTCAGTTGGCAAATTTGGCAGCGATTTCGGCAATGGCAAAAGTAGTCTGTAGTCGACAGTCAACAGGTGACAGTCAAAGACAGGACAGGCGGAACAAGCGTAAAAGGCGGCAAAGGCGGCGCGAAGATTTGTGCGTTGGGTGGATGCGGTTGTTAAGGTGCGTGTGGGTTAGAAATCCACAAACGGAATGGTCTGAGACCATTCCCTACAAAAAGGCGATATATGTGGTCGGGAAAACAGATGAGGGTTTGCCAGCGGCAAACTCCTACAACCGAGCCTGTTTCTATTCTATAAGAACTGATGGTGATTAGGGTGAACATTTGTCAGAACATTTGGTCACTTTTTGTGCGGGTTGGCGCTAACTTTGTGAGGGAGTGTTATTGTTAAGAGGGTTGGTGGAAGGTTTGTAAACCGTTTGTCGGGTTAACCGAAAATAAACCTAGTTTATAAGAAGTCGATAGTCAGTAGTCTTTAGTCAATCGATCAATGCAGAAACAAATTAACAGTCATAAGTTCGAGACGAATTGAATAGGGTAATGTGATGCTCGATAACGTTTGGGTTTTTCATGGCGCGGGTGGTCAGTTTGCGAGTGCTGTGTTTTCGGCACGGGAACAAGCGGAAGCGTGGATCGAAGAAAACAGCTTAACCGGTATTCTCACCCAGTATCCTGTAAACACCAGCGCTTATGATTGGGCGATAGCAAATGGTCGATTTACCCCAAAACAAGAACGCGACACGGAACCCCAATTCATCCAGCGTTTTTCCTCTGCCCATCAAGAACACTACCACTATGAAGATGGCAAACGGGCAAGCAGTTAATTTTTCTCAAAATCGGTGGCGCGGACGAGATGTATCTCGTCCCTACAACACCTATTTTTCTCGGCGATTTATTTTTTCTCAAACCCCTTTGCGTCTCTGTGCCATTGAGTCTTTGTGTTAAAAATCCTTTTCGTCCCTACAACACCTTTTTTTCGCGCCGATTTATTTTTTCTCAAAACCCCTATGTGCCTCTGTGCCATTGAGTCTTTGTGTTAAAAATCCTTTGCGCCCCTACAGATGGGTGGTGTGGTGGGTGGCGCGGACGAGATGTATCTCGTCCCTACAACACCATTTTTTCGCGGCGTTTTATTTTTTCTCAAAACCCCTTTGCGCCTTTGTGCCATTGAGTCTTTGTGTTAAAAATCCTTTGCGCCCCTACGAAAAGACATTGTTTGTGGTGGGTGGCGCGGACGCGCTGTCTCGCGTCCCTACAACACCATTTTTCGCGGCGTTTTATTTTTTCTCAAAACCCCTTTGCGCCTCTGTGCCATTGAGTCTTTGTGTTAAAAATCCCTTGCGCCCCTACGAAGAGACATTGTTTGTGGTGGGTGGCGCGGACGAGATGTATCTCGTCCCTACAACACCTATTTTTCGCGGCGTTTGATTTTTTCTCAAAACCCCTTTGTGCCTCTGTGCCATTGAGTCTTTGTGTTAAAAATCCTTTGCGCCCCTACGAGATGAGGAGTGTGGTGGGTGGCGCGGACGAGATGTATCTCGTCCCTACAACACCATTTTTTCTCGGCGATTTATTTTTTCTCAAAACCCTTTGTGTTCTCTAACCTCTTGGCGTTCTTGGCGACTTGGCGGTTAATCTTCTCCGCCTTTCTCTGCGTTCCTCCGCGTCTCTGCGGTTAAATCGCTCTGTATTCTCTGTGCCCTCCGCGTCTCTGTGGTTCATCTGTATTGGCTTTTGACTAATGACTGTCGACTAAAGACTACGGACTGCTTCTGTGCCTCTGCGGTTAAAGATGGCTCAGATCGGGTCTAGGTTTCGCGGGCGGCGCGTGCTAAAATCGATCCCCTTTTGACCCAAATCTACATACGTTTTGTCCGAAATATCACCTAAAGACGAGGAACCTTCATGCGCTTAGGAATCGATTTTGGAACGACCAATTCTGCCGCCGCGATTTATGATGGTGAGCGCCTGCACCCCATCGAAATCCACCAGCCGGAAGCCTCGGCAATCCTGCCCTCTTTGCTCTACATCGACCGTGAACACCATGCCAAAATGGGGTTAGAAGCCAGCGCCGAATATGTCGAGCGCGAATCGGGGCGCGCCGTCCGCTGGCGCAGCCGTCAAGCGGGAACGCTGGAATACTGGGTCGCCTCCACGGGCAGCAGTCCGATCCTCGTGAGCGAAAATATCTACGTCACCTTCGACGATGCGGCCTATGGGCGGCTGCTCCAATCCATCAAAACGGGTCTCCGCAACGAGCAGTACAACGGGACGCAAATCTTCGACCGCTACTATACGCTGGACGAGCTGATCGCGCTGGTGCTGGGCAAGTTGAAAGCGGCTGCCGAGGAACAGCTTGGGCAGGAATGCGCCGAAGTGGTCATCGGTCGCCCGGTGAAGTTCTCAGAGAAAGATTGGGTGTCCAACCGCGCCGAGGAGATCATCTACAAGGCGGCCTTGAGCGTGGGCTTCAAGCAGATCAGCTTTCAGGCCGAGCCGATTGGGGCGCTGTACGTCTACCACACGGCGACCGCCGAACGCACGATGGCGCTGGTGTTCGACTTCGGCGGGGGTACGCTCGACCTGACGGTGGCCGAGGTGGGCGCTGGGATCACGCCGCGGGTGCTGGCGACGCGCGGTGTGCTGGTCGGCGGGGATGACCTCGACAAGCGAATGATGCAGTCGCTGTTGAAGTACTTCGGTGAAGACCCCAGCCGCAACCTCCACCTGCCCCACGAGTTCGTGGATATGCTGGCGGATTGGCAGACGATGCCGGAACTCTCACGCCCGCACCACGAGGACACGCTGCGGAACCTGCGGGCGACGAGCAAACACCCCGAAACGATTGACGCGCTGCGGTCGCTGGTGACGCTGAACCTCGGCTACAACCTGTTCCAAGCCATCGAGGGCGTGAAGAAGGAACTGTCGACCAAGATGGGGACGACGCTCAAGTTCCAGCAGGACAAAATCCGCATCTTCGAATACATCACGCGCTGGCAGTTCGAGTCGATGATTAAGGCCGAGGTCAAGCGGGTGAAGGAAGGCTTGGACGCGGTGCTGGAAGAAGCGGCGCTGACGGCTGACCAGATCGACGTGGTGCTGCGAACGGGCGGTTCGTCGCTGGTTCCGGCCTTCGTCAAGCTGCTGGCGGATCAATTCGGCGCGGAGAAAATCCGCGATATGGACCCGCTGGTGTCGGTGGTGGGCGGCCTGAGCATCATCGCCCACGAGGACGGCGGCCTGCGCGGGAATTATCGCGGCAAGTACGTCGGGCAGCCCACCGAGCTGGTGACGGTCAACGAACCGGCGACTTATAAAACCTACATGCTGGGCATCAATCAACGGTGCTTCATCGACCAAGACACGGTGCTGCGCCGGCTGCCGGTGGAACTCAGCGGCTTCCCGACGATCATGCCCGCCTACACCGACCGCGACCAGAAGGCCGATGATTTCCTGCGGTTCACGCTGGCGCATCCGGCGCGGGTGTACGTGGCCTACGGCACGGGCGCGGCCAGCCTGCCGAACTGGCTGCGCGAGTTCACCCAACTGGAGGACTTCACGCTGGAAATCGAGGACGAGTGGTACGGCGTGCGGCGGCTGCAAATCTACCGGCAGGACTTCCCCGCTGGCGAGGTGGTGCTGGGCGGGAACGCGGCAGCCGGGGCGAAGGGCAAACTCGAAGCGCCGTATATCGTGATCTTGGAGAAGAAAGCGGAGAAGGCGGAGAAAGACGGAGAGATTTAACCGCCAAGTCGCCAAGTACGCCAAGTTCAAGGCAGAGACAGTTTAACCGCAGAGGCGCGGAGGAACGCAGAGAAAAGCGGTGAGGATGTAGGGGTTTGCGGGTGGCAAACCCTGTTTTTAACCCTCAGCAAAAGCGGTAGTATCTACTGATTACTGTTGACTACAGGAGTGTTGATATGACGACTGATGCTCTGCTCCGTTTGTTGAAGGTGCAGTACCCGATTATTCAAGCGCCGATGGTGGGGGTTTCCACACCGCAGCTCGCGGCGGCGGTTTCGAACGCGGGGGCGCTGGGTTCGATTGGGCTGGGCGCGAGCAACCCCGAACAGGCGCGGGGTTTGATCCACGCGACACGGGCGCTGACGGATCAGCCGTTCAACGTCAACCTGTTTTGCCACCAAACGGGCGTGGCGGACGCGGCGCGGGAGGCGGCATGGCTGGATTATCTCGCGCCGTTCTTCGCCGAGTTCGACGCACAGCTACCCACTGCCCTCGTCGGCGGTTATGACACGTTCGTTGGCAACGAAGCGATGTTCGAAGTGCTGCTGACTGAGCGTCCGGCGGTGGTCAGCTTCCACTTTGGCCTGCCCTCCCGCGAGTGGATACAGGCACTGCGCGAGGCAGGCATCGTAACGCTGGCCTGCGCCACCACGCCGGATGAAGCCGACCGAATCACGGCAGCCGGTGTGGATGCGGTTATCGCTCAGGGGATCGAGGCAGGTGGTCACCGTGGCGTGTTCGAGCCGGAAGCCGACCAGCAGCTTGGCACCTTTGCGCTGGTGCAGCTTCTAGCGGCACGGTCAGCCCTGCCAGTCATCGCGGCGGGTGGCATCATGAACGGGCAAGGGATCGCGGCAGCCATGCGGTTAGGCGCGGCGGGTGTCCAGATGGGAACGGCGTTCATCCCCTGCCCGGAGTCGTCAGCGAATGCGGCCTACCGCGCGGCGTTGGCGAGCGAACGTGCTTATCATACGGCGGTCACGGCGGCGATTTCCGGTCGTCCAGCGCGGGGCATGGTCAACCGCCTGTTCACCGATGTGGACGCGGCAGGCCGACCCGCGCTGCCTGATTACCCGATTGCGTATGACGCGGTGAAGGCGCTGCAAAGTGCGGCCCTCGCCCACGGGAATACCGATTTCGCGGTGCAGTGGGCGGGGCAAGGTGCGCCGCTGGCACGGGCGTTACCGGCTGGCGAATTGGTGGCGGTGCTGGTGGAGGAATGGCGGAAAGACAGCGAAGATTAACCGCAGAGACGCGGAGGAACGCAGAGAAAGACGGAGAGAGTTAACCGCCAAGTCGCCAAGTACGCCAAGACAATACAAAGACGATTGAACCGCAGAGAAAGCGAAACAAAACGCAAAGGCGCAAAGGCGCGAAGAGGCAAAGGCGCAAAGGGAATGCGGAGAAGATTAACCGCCAAGTCGCCAAGTACGCCAAGACAATACAAAGACGATTAACCGCAGAGACGCGGAGGAACGCAGAGAAAGGCGGAGAAGATTAACCGCCAAGTCGCCAAGAGAATACAAAGACGATTGAACCGCAGAGACGCGGAGAATACGAAGGCTATTTATGCGGGCAGTGGAGGCTCGATCTGTGGGCGACCGAGCAGCCAGACCAAGCCCACATAAACGATGGTCAGCACGATACCGGCGTTGCTGACCGCCGCGTAGCCACCATTAGCGAACAACGGGCCAGCCGCGAGGCTGCCAAACCCCGCGAACAGGAATACCAGCGACTCGTTGATGCCCTGTATCCGCACCCGTTCCGGCCCGCGCAGGGTGTCCGCCAGCAGCGACGAACTAGCGACGTAGCCGAAGTTCCAGCCCAAGCCGAGCAGGAACAGCGTGAGCGACAGGATGTACTGGTCAACCGAAAGCGGCGACAGCACCGCCGATAGAATGACGGTCGCCGCGCCGACGTACAACATGACGATGCGCCCGAAACGGTCGATGAGGTAGCCGGTCAGCGCCGAGAGGCCGTACATGCCGAGCGTGTGCATGGCGATCACCAGCGAGATATTTTCCCGCCCGTGATTGTGGTGATTCATGTAGAGGGGGGTCATCACCATGAGGATGACCATGACCGACTGAAAGAGAATGGCGGAGACAATCGCCAACTGCACCTTTGGCAGCCGCAAGAGTGTCCCCACCGGACGGACGATTTGCTCGACTTCGGCTTCGTGGGTTTCGGTCGCGGCGATGGAACGAGCGATCACCAGCGGATCAGGCCGCAGCAGGAAGAAGATGAGCAGCGCCGAAAGCGTACTGAAGGCGAAAGCCACCGCCCACGGCCCCATATCGGCATCCTGACCGATGCTTACCAGAAGATGCCCGCTCGGTGTGACCAGCGCTGGCCCGACGATTGCGCCGATGGTTCCGGCGAACACCACCCGCCCGATCATCCGCGCCCGTGCCGCTTCGGGGAACAGCTCCCCCGCCGCGAAACGCCCCTGCTCCGCGCTGCCCCGCGCCGCGCCGATCAGTACGGCACTCGCCACCAATATCGGGAAGCTGCCAGTGGCGACCGCCAACATCCCGACGAGGCCACCCAACGCGCCGACGGCATAACCCAACGTCAGCCCCAAGCGCCGCCCGTAGCGGGACATCAACAGGGCGATGGGCAAGGCCGCCAGCGCCTGTGAGAAGGTGGTCGTGGAGGATGGTACACCCGCCACGGCTTCCGTCCCCGCCAGCCGCACGGCGACAATCGCCAGCAGCGTAATGACCGAGATTTGCGCGGCGGAAAACAAACTTTGTGCGATAAATAAAACCGTTAAGAGACGGTTACTTGTCCCATTATTCAACATAAAAACCCTTTGCATGATCCGGTGCTATTCTAGTATCTGCCTATCGAGCAGCATAAGCAAACCAGCGGATCGCAAATGGTTTTAATCAGAGAAGGCGATTGAACCGCAGAGAAAAGCGGAGAGGATTCAACCGCAGAGACGCGGAGGACGCAGAGAATACGGAGAGATTGAACCGCCAAGTCGCCAAGAACGCCAAGAACAATGCGGAGAGATTAACCACAGAGGACACAGAGAATACGGAGAGATTGAACCGCAGAGACGCGGAGAACGCAGAGAAAATGCGGAGTTTTTGATGTAGGGACGAGATACATCTCGTCCGCGTCACCAATTGCAAACACCATTTTCTCATCCGCGCCACCAAACCACACTCATCACACAGAGAGGCTGAATTGGGTTGCTTATTTCAGCGGTTCCAACATGCCCAGCAGCGTGGGCAGCAGTTCGGAAACGGTCGGGTGAATGTGGACGGCGTTCTTCATCACCGTGTAGGGCGCTTTGGCGTACATCAAATCGGTGATCGAGTGGATGAGTTCGTCGCTGCCCAAGCCAATGATGGTCGCGCCGAGGAAACGCTCATTCTCCGCGTCAACCAGCACCTTCATGAAGCCGTCTTCCTGCCCGAACTCGGTGGCGCGGTTGACCTTACTCATCTCCATCTTGCCGATGAGCGCCTTCGCCCCGCTTTCGCGCACCTCGGCCTCGGTCATGCCGACGTGGGCAATCGAGGGGTCGATGAACACGCCGTACGTCAGGATGCGGTCAGAGATTTTGCGCTTGCCGCCGTTGAGGTTGTCCGACGCGATTTCGAAATCGTTGTAGCTGGTATGGGTGAACGCGCCCCTGCCGTTGGCCTCGCCCAGCACGTAGATGCCGTCAACGTTCGTCCGCAGGTGGTTATCGACCGTGATATACCCTTTTTCATCGAGCTTGATACCGGCGTTCTCGACCTTGAGCGTGTCACTGTTGGGTGTGCGCCCGACGGCGACCAGCAGGTGCGAGCCGACGACTTCACTGCTCTTGCCTTTGTTTTCGACGTGGACGATCACCTCGCGGCCACGTTTTTCGACCTTCACGGCCTTGTGCTTGAGCAGGAAATTGACACCTTCTTTTTCGAGGATTTCCCTCGCGCAGTCGGCCACGTCTTTATCGGTGCGCCCCAACACCTGCCCTTCCGGTTCGATGATCGTGATCTCGCTGCCGAAGCGCCGGAATGCCTGCGCGTACTCCATGCTGATGTAGCCGCCGCCCAGCATAATCAGGTGCTTGGGCAGCTCGGTCAGGTCGAGGATTGATTGGTTGGTGAGGTAGGGAACGCTGTTCAAGCCGTCAATATCGGGAATGGCTGCCCGCGAGCCAACGTTCAGGTAAATCTTGTCGGCGGTGAGGGTTTCATCCCCCACCTGCATTTCGTTCTTGCTGATGAACGTGGCGCGGTTGTGGAAGAAGGTTACGCCCTTCATCTCCATCAGCTTCTCTCGTCCGCGTTCGCGCATCGCCGTGACGATATTGCGCTGGCGTTCCATCACACGGTCGAAGTTGACGGTCAGCTTGCCGGTGCTGAAGCCGAACTCGTCACCCCGCCCCGCCGTATAAATCGCCCGTGCGCTGGCGATCAGTGTTTTGCTGGGTGTACAGCCAAAGTTGACGCAGGAACCGCCCACCAGCTTTTCTTCCGCCACGGCTACTTTCTGTCCCATATCGCCCAGAAAGTGGGCCATCGCTGGCCCGGACTGCCCTGCCCCAACGATCATTGCGTCGAAGTGTCTCATTGTTTTGATCCGTTACTGTGCTAAATAAAAAACCGCATCCATATGGATACGGTCAGCCTAGCATGGGCATAGCGGTTTGGGAGCAGTCAGGTGGCCTAATTTCGACTGGCAGAACGGCGGGTTCAATCCCGCTGCGAGTCCCACACTTACTCGGTCTTGAGCAGCCGCTCGAAGTAATCCACCTCGTCGATATCCAGCGACCGCCGTTCCAGCACGCCGTAACCCTTCTGGTTATCGAATACACTGTAGCGTACCGACTGCCAACCCTCGCTCCCGGTCGGGCTGTAGACCATCGTGAATTCGGCATCGGCTGGCAGCAGGTTCAGCCGCCCCACGTCCGCGCCGTAATAAAAAATCGTCGCATCAGCCAAGCGTTGCATACTTTGCGGCAGCGCATCCACTAAGGAAGGCATGTGTATCCTATTTCGTCAAAAAGTCGATGACCTGAATATAAATGAGTTTTGATGAGAGGAACAAAAACGTATCTAAACTTTAATTTTCTCCTTAATATTCGCACATCAATTCGCTCTTTTTGTACGATCCAACCGACCTCCTAGCCTAAATTAGCCTGACTGGCCTATGACAACCTTGCTGGCAACTTTTAACATTGTACTCATGCCGCATACAGCAAATTGGAGCCATAGCAATTGATTAACATCAGCGAAGTACCCACTTATCATGCCCTTGTCGAACTCTCGAACGGCGAACTCACCGGCTGCGTTCAAAAGGCGCTCGAAAACCTGACCGCTGCCAAACAAAACGGGGACGACACGGCAGACTGCGAGAAGATTTATTGGGCGTTCCAAGAAGAACGGCTGAAGCGGGTGAACTTCGGTAATAAGCAGCGGATGACCCTGCCGCCGCTGAACCTTGAGGCGAGTAGGTCGCTCGACCAGAACGGCTAGCGCCCTTCCACCGCTCATCCACTCCCAACAGCAAAAAAGCATCCGGTTTTGAGGCCGGATGCTTTTTTTATGATTCTTTGACGGTTAGCGGTGCGGGTTAATCGTCATCGTCGCTGCCGCCACCACCGGAGCCGCTGTTCCCACCACCGCCGGGGCCGCTGTTGCCGCCGTGATCATCATCGTCGTCGCGGTTGTCATTCCCGCCGTGATCGTCACCGTTGTCGTTGCCCCTGTTGTTATCGTTGCGGTTGTTATTGATGTTCCCGCCGTTGTCGTCGTTGTTGTCGTTACCATTACCGTTGGTGCTGCCGTTGTTGTTCAGGTTTCCACCGCCCGTATTGCTGTTGGCGTTGTCATTATTATTGCCATTCGAGCCACCGTGATCGTCGTCATCACCACGGCGTTCAATCGTCAGGATAACAGACGACTGCGCGTCGATATTCAGCTCGATACCGCCGCCGATTTTGACTTCCCATACCTGCGTCCCGCCGAACTTGGTGGTTAGTTCGATGCTCTGAATTTGGGTGGTCGGGTAAATGCCCAGCACCACATTAATCGCCTGCTGTACCGTCACGGTTGGCGCGACACCTGACGTATTATCGCTGCGGTTGTCGTTGTTGTCGTTGGTATTCGTGTTCACGTTCCCGTTGCCGTTCGTGTTCACGTTACCATTGGCGTTCGTGTTCACGTTCCCGTTGACGTTGGCATTTGTGTTGCCGTTCGCATTCGTGTTGGTGGCGTTCGTGCTGCTGTTGTCGCCGGTGCTGGTGCGTGTCGTGGTTTCGACTTCACGCGCCGTCAGCGTGCCGTTCACGGTTGAGACGTGTACCTTTACCGTGCTGCCGAGAATGAGGACGTTATTGACCTCAGCATTCAGGATGCTGATGGTCTGCCCCGAAACCACAATCGAGCCGCTGCTGATGCTTTCCAGCACACCCGTGATCTCGGTTTCGCCCGCCGGTGTGGGGTTCTGCGCCAGCGCGGGCTGCACCAGCACCAGCAGGACGGATGCCACCAGCACGGCGGCGAGGACTGAAAGACGGCGAACCCGTATCGTATTCATCATGTCATCTCCTTCTATGATTGAATGACCTACACCGATACAGTCTGCAAACCGCTGAAAAGGTTCCGGTGACTTTTTCTGAAAATAGCGGACAGCCTGTCTGCTGTCCCTACGCTCGTGGTGTTGGGGGGATGTAGGGACACGAGACAGCGCGTCCGGTGAAACCCAAACCTAATTTTCAACCGGCTTCTTAATCATCATCGTCGTCCCCACCCCCGCCGGAGCCGCTGTTGCCACTCCCGCCGCTGCTGCCACCGTGGTCATCGTCGTTGTCATTCCCACCGTTATCGTTGCCGCCGTGGTCGTCGGTGTTGTCATTCACCGAACCGCCGTTATCGTTCGAACTGCCACCGCCGGAGGTGTTGTTGTTGGCAGGTGAACCGCTCTGGTTATCGTTGGTGTTGGTATTCGTGTTCGCCGTATTGGTGTTCGGTTGGTCAATCGTCAGGATGACCCCGCAGGCGACATCAATATTGACCACGATGCCGTGACTGGTCTTTACTTCCCACACGAGCTGGTTGTTGAACTTGACCACCTGCGACACGGCTGTGATGGTCGTGTTCGGGTAGATCGCCATCACGCGGGCCGTCGCGTCCTGCTCGGTCAGCGGTGCGCCGCAGCCGGGGGCAAACGTGGCGGTCGCCGTCAGCGTGGGCAGCGGTGTGCGCGTCAGCGTCGGGCTGGGTGTGATGGTCGCGGTCGGTGTCGCGCTTGGCATCAGTGTGACGGTCGTGGTGGCGGTCGGCATCAGCGTGACCGTCGTGGTGGCGCTGGGCATCAGTGTGACCGTCGTGGTGGCGCTGGGCATCAGTGTGACCGTCGTGGTCGGGTTCAACGTGGGCAGCACGGTCACTGTCGCGGCTGGGGTAATCACCTGTTCTTCGGGTGTGCCTTTGGGGCGCGTCAGGAAGAACCACGTCCCCATGATGAGCGCCAGCAGCAAAACAGCCGCCGCCAGCAGCCCTAGTGGAAACCCACGCCTTCGACGCTGCACCGCCGCTGGCAGCGTGTTCATCACCTGTTCCCAAACGAGGGCTTGGTCTTGCAGCAGTTCGGCCTGTGGCACGCGGATCTGGCGCACGGCGAGGCTTGTTTCCAGCAGCGGGCGCAGTTGGTTGGCATAGGCCGGATACCGCAGCAGGCAGTCGTCCAGCGTTTCGCCCGCCCCCATGCGGCTGAGGCAGTCGTCAAAAGCATCGATCAAGGATTGTTGCGCCATATCGCTACCCTGCTTGCTCCCCAATGAGAATCGTACGCAGCGTCTCCACAGACCGAAACTGAAGGGACTTAATCGCGCTCGTGCTTTTATCCATCAAGTCAGCGGTTTCTTGTAGGCTCAACCCCTGCCCGAACCGCAGTACCAATACCTCCTGCTGCTCTGCCGCCAGCATCCGCATCGCCCGCCGCACATGCTCCACATCCACCGTTTGGAAAAACGCGCTTTCCGGCTCGTTGTCGCCGCCCGCCGGAATCCACTCGTCCAGCGTCGCCAGCGGGAACTGCTTCTCCCTGCCGTAATGGTCAACCAGCTTGTTTCGCGCCACCCGGAACAACCACGCCCGCAGGCTGGTATGCGGCGCACGGCTGCCGCGCAGCGCGACGAAAAAATCCACGAACACATCCGCCGCGATGTCCCGCGCCTGTTCGCGGTCGTTCACCCGCAGCCGGATAAATTGGTACACCGGCGGGAAGTAGCGTTCGTAAATCACCCGCAGCGACTCTTGGTTTTTACCTTTGGCATCCCGCAAAAGCCGCTGCTCATCGGCGATGTCTGGCAATACGATTACGATCATAAGAAATCTGTCGTTATGCTCATTAAATATTTCGGACGTGCCGTCCCTACAAAAATGCGAAATTCAAAGGCTCTGTTCTGAATTTTTGATGTAGGGACGCGATAAGAGCCTGTCTGAATATTCTGTATTGGGTCATAACGGACGCGCTGTCTCGCGTCCCTACGCACACCGTCTGCACGCCTGCGTAGAGACATCCACGCCACCAACCCACAAAATTTGGTTGTGGAGGGAGACTCGGACGCGATATATCGCGTCCCTACGCACACCGTCTGCACACCTGCGTAGGGGTACACGGCTGTGCGCCCACCGTCACAAACCTCAAAACCTTATCCCTCAGCCACCTGCCATACCATGCTGTCCGCGTCTTCATACACCAGCATCATATCAGGGTCGCCGTTCGCGCTGGTCATGAATGCCTCATGCTGCTTGTCACTGACGACATAGGCCGCGCCGAAGCGTTCACGGATCAGCACCGAGGGACGCTCGACCATGCCCTGCGTAATCGGCACCCAGATGTTCCACAGGTTGGGGTCTTCCACCTGTAAATAGGTGGGATCAAGCCCGACGAGATAAGTATTGTGGGTGTTATGGAAGTACAGGTAGGTGAAGTCGTCCCAATCGGTTTGGAACACCAAACTGCCAGCGGGTGTATTGGCTTGCAGCCACGCCGCCGCCCCTGCCATATAACCCACATCCGCCGCGCCTAGCACATCCTCACGGGCGCTGGTCACGGTGCGCGCCCCCAGCACCAGCACCGGCAGCAGAAGAACGAGCGGATACAAGCGCAGGAGCGCCGGTTTCCGCAGCCGCGCGGGAATATACGCCTGCCAGTCGATACCCTCTCGCCCGATGGCCGCCGCGCCGAACAGCAGCGCGAACGCCGGAAAGTACTCGACGAAGCGCCGTGACTCGAACAGCATGTACAGGGTGATGAAGGCCACCAGCAGCAGCGTCGTCTCGGCGGCATCCCGCCCGCGCTGGCGCAAACCCGGCGCGAGCAGCCCTGCCCCCATCACCAGCAGCGCACCCAGCGAGTTTTCCAGCAGCGCCCGTGTCGTGTAGGGATACCACTCGTTGCCGACGCGGATGCTGCCCTCCAGATCAACCTTCTCGCCGAGGTGGTTGACGATGAAGCTGATGTTCTGCGGGAAGTACGGGTTGATGACCAAGCCGAGCGCCGTCCCCAGCAGCACGAAGGCCAGCGGCTTCCACACCAAGCGCCGTTCGGTCATGAACACCGCCGCGCCGTACAGGAACACCACCAGCGGCAGCAGCACGAAACCGTTATATAACCATGTAAAGGCGAACCCCAACACGATCAACCAGCGGCAGCGCTTCTGGAACAGCAGGTATAAGCTGACCACGACCAGCAGCACCGCCGCCGCCTGCGTCCGCACCATCAGCATTCGGTAGAGGAACGGTGCGGATACCGCCAGCAAACCCAGCGTCCACACGGCAGCCAGCCGCACACCCAGCGACCGCAGCAGCACCCACACCGCCACTAGCAGCCCGCCGACCACCAGCGCCTGCGCCACCTTCGCGCCCGGCACCCCGCCCCATGTCATCCACGGCGCGAGGTACAGGTGGTAGAGCAGATGGTGATCCACGAAGGCATTGTCGTTCAATATCGTCAGCGGCAGCCACGGGAAGTCCACCCGCAGCCGACCCTGTGCCATGATCTGCGCCGCGATCCGCGCGTGGTAATAATCATCGTTGCTCACGAAGCCGCTGGTCGCCAGCAGCAGCGCCAGCGCCACGCCGAAGCCGGCCCCGAACAGGAAAACGGGCGGCAGCCAAACCCGCCACTGGAACGCGCTTAAACGCGAACGGGACGGTTGTCCGATCAAAGTAGACGTAAAGGGTGTATCCATCAGGCAGTCCTCAACGGTGTCGTTAAAAATCGCTCACACCGGTACAGTCTCTCGCCGCTGCAAAAAGTTTCGGTCACTTTTGAATCTTCAGCCAATCCTATGCGCTGAACCCGATTTGCCACATCACCCGAATGGCTTGATTTGGGGCTAGTCACCTTGACAGGGGGGTGGTTACAAAGTAAGTGGTCTGTGTGAAACGGTGGCGCGGACGCGATGATGGTTGTTTACTTATTAAAATGGTAATTGGTCGGGTTACGCCGCATGAGGCTAAAGCCATCATGCTGATCACCAGACAAGCCTGCTAAAGCGGCTTCAAAGGCGCGTGTCAGCGCCTCCAATTATTTACCATGCTAATTCGTAAATCACCATAAGCCATCATGCTGATCACCAGACAAGCCTGCTAGAGCGGCTTCAAAGGCGCGTGTCAGCGTCTCCAATTATTTACCACGCTCATTTGTAAATCACCATTATTTCGTCCCTACAATGTGAATCAATTAGGTATTTGAAAGTACAAACATCACTTACCCTATGACCACTACCGAAAAAAATAAAAGAGCGCGGTCAGTGCTGAGAAAAGTGCGGGCGAAATAGCCGCTTTTTGTCTGAAAATTTGGCCTCATAGCCTACTGCTCTGGTGATATCCCTCGCCGCCGATCAGCAAGTCGCTAATCAACAAGGTGCCACGATCAATTTTCTAACCCTTCAGGCGAGAATAGGTCGCCGCTTGTCGAGATATGGCTCACCCACCGCGATATGTGACGACCTCAAATGGCTTAAAACCACTGCCATAAAAAGCGCGTTTCTCGGCTAACAAGCTAAGAATGGCTAGGCCATGTGGTCAAAAAAAGTTAAGCCGTTCCGCTGATGTGAAACCACTCCCCTCGCCCGTATACTGCTGGCAAAACAAGCAATCCTGTAACGCCAAAATCCCGGTTCAGTAATGGATTTTGCAGTGTTCTGTTCGATAGCTGTTAAGCATTCCACCCGCCCGAAAAGACGGGTTTATTTTTACCGAGCAGTTGAGGCAAACACGACGATGAAAACATATCTCACTTTCGGACTAGGCATCGCCGCGCTGATCATTCTTCCAGTATTGACCGTGCAGGGCGCGTCCGGCTGCCCCGATGGTAACACGGGTAACAATACGCTGGTGTGCGATATTACACCGCCGCAGGCCAATAACGACGACGACCAATTTGACGGCGACCTCGGCGACGACATCCTGACACAGGCCGCAGGTGTATCCACGGTGGACATCGACGGTGACGGCAGCAAAACCCACGATTACCGGGGCGGTGGCAACGGCGGACACGACACGATTTATAACTACGGGACAGTAACCGCCAGCATCGCCGGTGACTGGACGGCGGGCAACGGTGGGAATGACACCATTTACAACTACGGCTACGTGCAGAACAACATCATGGGTGACGAAGCCACCGGCGCGGGTGGAAATGACATCATCGTCAACTATGGGACGGTCAACGGCACGATCAACGGCGAGGGCGGCAACGACACCGTGGTAATCATGGACGGCAGCAGCGGCGGCTCGGATAACCGGCTGCTGTTGGAAGGCGGCCCCGGCACCGATGCGCTGATCTTCCGCTTCAACACCAGCGCCAGCGCAGCACAGGTCGCCAGCGCCTTAGCGGGCAAGTCCCCGGCCAGCGGCAGTGCCACAATTGCGGGTAAGAACTACACATGGACGAACTTTGAGGAGTTCCGCAACGAAGCCAGTGGTGCAGCCGCGACCTCCACCCCTGCCCCGACCAACCCGCCGCCGACGGCGACACCCGCCCCCACGAACCCTGCCCCGACGACCACCACCGTCACCTATACGATTAGCACGGGTGGGAACGATGTGAACGAAGTCGACAGCACCTTTGTCCTCTCGTACCCGCAGTTGGGCATCGGTAACGCTGGTACGCCGAACACGTATCTGGGGCTGCGCTTCGTGAACATCAATATTCCGAAGGGCGCGGTCATCAACGCGGCACAACTTCAGTTCTACAGCACCCGAACCCAAACGGTCGGCATCAGCATCAACATCGGTGGTGAACTGGCGGCCAACAGCGCGGCCTTCTCCAGCAGCAGCAAGCCGTCGCAGCGCTCACTGACCAGCAGCCGCGCGACCTATGCCTCCAGCGCGACATGGAACGCGAACGCATGGCACACGCTGACCGATATTAAGACGGTGGTGCAGGAAGTCGTCAACTACCCGGCGTGGCAAACGGGCGCACCGCTCACGGTCGTCATCAAGGGTACGGGCAGCGGCATGAGCTACCGCGAATTGAACGCTTACGAAGGCGGCGCGGCCAACGCCATCCGGCTGGTGGTCACTTACACAAAATAAGCCTCAACCGAGCAGCAAACGAAAAGCGGTGGACAAGAGTTCACCGCTTTTTGATTTGTGGAGGAGGCAGGAGGTTCACAGACCCTCCCCTACGATGAGCCGTCCGCTGTGGCAAATCTCGCTGACGAGCCAATTTTCGGTGATGACAATCAGCGCGGTATCGGAACTGTCGATGCCGATTTGAATCGAACGCCACCAATCCTCACCCCGGGCGATGTCCTGCCAATCGACCCAGACATCGCGTCCGGCTGCCGTCAGCGCGTCATCGAGCTTATGAATAAAGTCGCTATTTTTACGGGAATAAGAAATAAAAACGTCCGCCACACGACCTCCGCAGAGTGATTTTTGTACTCATTATAGCGGGGCTGTCGAACAATTCCCTTTATTCGACATTAAACGTTAAAATTATATTTCTGCAACACCCTCGCCCGTGTGTACAGCATCGAGAGCTAGCTTATGAATAGACAGCGCATCGGGGCATTCTTCAATATTCAAGCGGGCGAAGGTCATGTGGTCGGGCTGATCTTTGCCCTGTACTTCTTTATGGGCATCGGCTTCGTGCTGACGCAAACCGCCAGCTACGCCCTGTTCATCGACACGTTCGGTTCGGAAGGCATCCCCTACACCTACATCGGCATCGCGGTCGGCGTATCGCTGCTGGCGTTCGGCTACCTGCGGCTGGACGACCACGTGCCTCTGTCGCGGCTGCTGATCGTCAACCTGAGCGTTCTCATTGGCGTAAGCGTGGTGCTGCGGGTCGGGCTGGTGCTGACGCAGGCACGCTGGTTGGTGTTCCTGCTGCCCATCTGGGAATTCGCGCTGATCAACTTCGGCAAGATCATCATCTGGAGTTTGGTCGGGTCGCTGTTCGATGTGCGCCAGAGCAAGCGGCTGTTCGGCCTGCTCACGTCGGGCCGCTGGCTGGCGGTGGCGGTGGGTGGTTTGCTCGTCCCGCTGCTGGTGCTGCTGGTCGGCACGACGAACCTGCTGTGGCTGGCGGTGGTCAGCTTGAGCGTGGCGCTGGCGCTGCTGGTGCGGGTGCTGCGGGCGTATCCGCAAGCCTTCGCCAAGCCGGTGCCGCTGCCGGACGTAACCAACCCGGCACCCACCCAAAATAGTAAGAGCCGCAGCCTGCTCAAAAACCCGTTTATCGTGCTGATCTTCATCGAAGCCTTCATCTGGATCATGGCCTACTTCGTCAACGACAACATCTATTACATCGAAACGGCGCGGCAGTACACCAACGCCGACGAGCTGGCCTCGGTGCTGGGCTTGCTGTCGTCGGTGGCGGGTTTCCTGACGCTCCTCAGCGGCCTGTTTTTCACGGGGCCGTTCATCAGCCGCTTCGGGGTGCAAACCAGTGTGCGCGTCACCCCCCTGCTGGTTGACCTGCTGATTCTGGCGTTCGCGGTGGTCGGCACGTTCTTCTACAACGGGCAGGTGGTGTTCGTGCTGGCGATTGTCGCGCGGACGGTGAACACCTTCATGAGCGAGACGTTCGAGGTCACATCGCTGCGGATTCTCGTGCAGCCGCTGCCCACCGACCAGCGTGTGCGGGTTTCCGCTGTGTCCGACGGCATCATCGAGCCGCTGGCGATTGGGACGGCGGGGGTGTTGATGGTGCTGATCGTGGATGTTCTCGACCTGAGTTCGACGCAGTTGGCCTACCTGTTCCTGCTGATCGGCATCGGCTGGTTCGCGGCGACTTCCAGCCTCGCCCGCCGCTACCGCGTGGTGCTGACCGAGGCGCTCGAACGCCGCTGGCTGGGGCAAGCCCTGCCGCTGACGATTGACCGTTCGACGGTGAGCATCCTCAAGCCGTTCTTGCGGGATAAACACCCCGAAGCGGTGATCTACGCGCTGCATGTGCTGGCGGAGTCCGGCGAGGAACAGTTAGTGCGCGATACCGTGCCGGAACTGCTGGGGCATCCCTCGGCGCGGGTGCGGGGTGAAGCGCTCGAATACATCGAACGGCTGCGGATGACGGCTGCCCTGCCGCGTGTCCAGCAGCTCCTGCAAACCGAAACCGATATTCACTTCCGCGAGTACGGCCTGCGGGCGCTGGCGGCGCTCGACCCGCAGCAGGCGCAGCCGGCGGTCATCACGGCGTTGGATGCGCCAGAGATTCCGGTGCGGCGTGGGGCGCTGGTCGCCATGATCCGCTACGGCGTGGGTCACGCGGCGGTCAAGGCCGAGGCCAAGCTGCTGGCACTGGCGGCACAAGCGGATACGCCGGGCAAGGTGTTAGCGGCGGAGGTCATCGGCGAGGTCGGGCTGGCGAATTATCACCACGCGCTGGAAGGCTTGCTGAAGGCGACGGCTGTTCCCGTGCGGCGGGCGGCGCTCACGGCTGCGGGCAAGATCAAGCACCCGCGTTTGTGGCCGCTGGTGATCGAGGCGCTGGCGGTGCCGACGACCCGCGTTCAGGCACAGGCCGCGCTGGTGGCGGGCAGTGATGCGGCTTTACCGGCGATACGGGCGGCGATGGCTGACAGCCAATCCTCGCGCGAGGTGTTGATGGCTCTGGCGCGCGCCTGTGGGCAGATGACCAACCGTGCCTCGCTGGACATCCTGACCGACCGCATGAAAGCCTACGACCCCGAAGTGCGGACGCAGGTCATAATGGCCCTCAGCCAGCGCGGCTACCATGCCCACGACATGCGGAAAATCCAAAGCCAGATTCGCTATGAGGCCGACTTTTATACCCGCCTGCTGGCGACCGTACGCGACCTCGGCAGCGGCGATGGCGCGAGCTTACTCAAAGACGCGCTGGGGGCGATGGCGCGGCAAACGGGCGACCGCATCCTGTACCTGATGGGCTTCATCTACGACCCGGCCACCATCCTGCGGGCGCGGGAGGCGCTGCTGTACGGCAGCGGGGCAGTACAGGCGACCGGCCTCGAAATCCTCGACACCTATGCCGACAACCAGAGCAAGGCTTACATCCTGCCGATCTTCGAGGATTTGCCGGAGGGCAAACGGTTGGAAGCGTTGAGCCGCGCCCTGCCCCAGCAAACGCTCACGCGCGAGGGGCGCATCCTCGAACTGCTGGCGCGACCGCCTACGCCGTGGATCAATGTGTGCGCCCTGTACGCGGCGGGGCGGCTGATGATCGAGGGCAGCCGACCGCTGCTGCCGGCAGCCATGAACGCGGCTGATGGACTGACGCGCGAGACGGCACGGCATACGCTCGACCGCTTGAACAAGGGGATACAGGGGGATAAAAGGATGCTTTCAACCATCGAAAAAGTGATCGTGCTGAAAACGGTGGGCATCTTCGCCAAGACACCGGACGAAGTGCTGGCGGACGTGGCGGGGCTGCTGGAGGAGGCGCACTATGCCTCCGGCGAGGTGATCTTTAACAAGGGCGACCTCGGCAACAGCCTGTATATGATCGTCAGCGGCAAGGTGCGGGTGCATGATAACAACTACACGTTGAACCGCCTCGCCGAGCGGCAGGTGTTTGGTGAGATGGCGCTGCTCGACCCCGCCCCACGCATCGCGTCGGTAACCGCGTTGGAAGATACGCATGTGTTCCGGCTGCGGCAGGAAGCCTTTTATGAGCTGCTGGATAACCGCGGCGAGGTGGCGCGGGGCATCATCCGCGTGCTGACCGGCTACCTGCGGAGTTGGGTGGAGAACGCCGACCTGCGGATGATCCAGCAGAGCGCGGCGAAAACCGTGCCGTTACCGATCAAGCGGGAAGCGGACGGCTCGTGGAAGCCGGAAACGAAGGGCGAAGAAGATTTGACGCAGCGGCAGTAAGGAAAGATTTAACCGCAGAGACGCAGAGAAATACAGAAGGATTTTTAACACAAAGGCTCAATGGCACAAAGGCGCAAAGCCATTCATTTTAACCGCCAAGTCGCCAAGCACGCCAAGAAAAACAGAGGAATTTTTAACACAAAGGCTCAATGGCACAAAGGCGCAAAGCCATTCATTTTTAACCGCCAAGTCGCCAAGCACGCCAAGTTCAACGCAGAGGATTTTTAACACAAAGGCTCAATGGCACAAAGGCGCAAAGCCATTCATTTTTAACCGCCAAGTCGCCAAGCACGCCAAGTTCAAGGCGGAGGATTTTTAACACAAAGGCTCAATGGCACAAAGGCGCAAAGTCATTCATTTTAACCGCCAAGTCGCCAAGCACGCCAAGTTCAACGCAGAGGATTTTTAACACAAAGGCTCAATGGCACAAAGGCGCAAAGCCATTCATTTTAACCGTCTCATCCCTACGCCCTACCAACCACGCCGTTCGTAGGGACAGCAGACAGGCTGTCCGCGCCACCCATGACACCGAAATTGGCACGGCGGAAATAAAGGGTGTTTGAGGCGAGTTGAGGCGGACGCGCTGTCTCGCGTCCCTACGCCCTACCAACCACGCCGTTCGTAGGGACAGCAGACAGGCTGTCCGCGCCACCCATGACACCCAAATTGACACGACGGAAGTAAGTGCGTTTGCGGTTGGGGTGGACATGATAGGCGGTGGTTGCTTCGCTGGAGGCTAATGGCAATTTACTATTTAAAATGGTAGTTGATCCGGTTGCGCCGCTGAGGGCTAAAGCCACTCAGCTAACCACCAGACAAGTCTGCTAAAGCGACTTCAAAAGCCGGGGGTCAGCGTTTCAATTATTTACTATGCTCATTCGTAAATCACTATAATCCGTCCAGCTAACCATAAGACAACTCCATTGAAGGGAGTTCATTTGCGAGTGGTTTATTTCTCAACAGCCATATGACTTGATAAGTTGTTTAATGAGGGGAGTGCCAATGGTTATTTCTGAAAGAGCTTGAGATGCCATTTTGGAAGTGCTTTTACCATGCCATATGGTCAACTCACAAACGACAACCACTCATTAACGAAGCACTTGAGAAAGTGATTTTTGAAGCGATTATCGCCAAAACACGTTCAATGGGTGGCACGGTTCATGCTGTTAACGGCATAGCCGATCATGTTCATGTTGCCGTCTCGTTTCCACCAACGGTTGCTGGAACGACATGGTTGCAACAGGTGAAAGGCTTATCGGCTCATAACGTCAATGACCTGTTTCCGAACCTTGACACTCATTTTCGCTGGCAGAAGGGCTACGGCCTTTTAACCTTTGGCGCACGAAATTTGCCTAAAGTTGTCGGATATGTCAACAATCAAAAGACACACCATAGCGTGAACACGATCATTCAGTATCTTGAAGAAACGGATAAGGACTAACCTCATCACACGTAGTTATCTTTGAAGTCCCTTCAGTGGACTTGTCCCTCTGTCTAGCATGATGGCTTTAGCCTCATGTGGCGCAAACGGCCAACTTCCCCCTAATCCGCGCCCTTTATGCCCACTCCCCACCAACCACCCTATCCCCACACGCCCGCCTTTGAAGTCCCTTTAGTGGACTTGTCTGGTGATCAGCATGATGGCTTTAGCCTCATGTGGCGCAAACGGCCAACTTCCCCCTAATCCGCGCCCTCATTATTCCCTCTCCCCTGCCCCTCTGCTCCTCCCTCGCCTGCGGGGGAGGCTGGGAGGGGGTTCTGCAATCCGCTATAATCAATTGATCTGCGTATTCGCATATTTCACCAACGTTCATAGGATTGCGTCATCTCACCAATGGCAATTCAGATTACGCCGGAACAAGAGATTTGGGTTACAACGACTGAAGGCAGAGAACTAACCGGATACAATCGCCAGTATGTTGAAAAGCTAGCCAACAAAAATTGGCGATTGCCAGAAGATGAACGGCTCATCAAACTTCGTAAGCGGTCAGGTCGGTTTGAACTCTGGTTACCCGATTTGCTCCGATACATCGACGAAGTCGGTTACGGTCCTCACCAAGACAAGGCATAAACCACCTGCCTTCCCCTTTCGTCTGATACTGAATTGCTTGACTTTATATGCCTTCGCATATATAATCCTCTTTATCACAACCTCTCCTGCATCAAAGTTGAGCGCCAAATCACTTTAAGCTGCATAAAGGCGATAATCCCTTCGCTGGAACGGACGCGGGTATCCCCGTCTGCGTCAATAGCTATCGTTCAGGCCGACCGTGTGTTTGAGTTCGCCCTCTGGCGGTGTGGAAAAGGGTTTGTGAGACCGGACAATCAACCGTTGTGGTGAACGGTTGTACATCGCGCGAGCCAGTACTCCGCGCATTTTGATACCCGCACGGCTTTGGCACCGCTGCGGGTATTTGCTTTGTGGGGTTGGTGGCAGTGGGCGCACGACCGTGCGCCCCTACGGAAGTATGTTTGGTTAGCCGGTCATCGCCGCCGCGATGGCGCTGGGGTAGCGCTGCTCGAAGTCGAGGATGCCGACCCATTCGGGCGTGACGGCTACCCGCGCCATCTGCGTGAACATGCCCTTGACTTGGTTGATCCAGCCCTGCCCGCCTTCCACGCCGAAGTAACGCTCGGCAGCCAGCGCGTACTCCGGCACGACACCATTAATGACCGAGGTGTCCACTGTCCCGCGAATGGACAGCACTTTGTAAGGCCACGTGTTGCTGTCGATGGTCACGGCGACTTTGGAATGATTGGGCAGGATGTGCATCTTGGGCGATTTGACGGGCGTGCCGAACACGATCTGCTTACCGTCCCAGTGGAACCAGATGGGAATGACACGCGGCGTACCGTCATCCCAGACATAGGCTAAACGCGCCATATTGGTCGAGGTCAGCAGTGTTTGAGCGATGGGGTCGTTTAGTAACGAGAGATCACCTTGATGAGCCATTTGGATTCTCCTTACTCGTGACATAAATTATAAAAATATCGTGCTTTATTTTAACGCAATTTAGTTTTTCTTACGAATACTTTTGAGAAGCAGCGTTCAGATTTTTCGTCATAAATAGGAGTCATCAAGCAGGTTATATTTTGGTTTGAATGTTCGCGAACCGGGCGATAAAATTCGTAATAGCAGTCCAAATATGAATTTCCCGTTAGCTTTTGCAACAAATTGAAACCTTTCTAACCGAAAAATAGGCTACTTGGCTCTTTCCTTAAGGAAGCAGCTTTACGTTTTTGTGTTACTCTTGTTGTAAGAGGTTAACGAATCCCGTTATATTTTCGCGCCCACACATTGCAGGCCAGTTTTAATGAAAATTGCAGATTGGCAATATCTTCAACAATCATTACGGGAAATAGATCGTTTTATTCGTGATGCCGTCGACGCTGTGCAGGAAGCCGGGAACGACCCGACGAATACCCTGCGCGGTTTAGTCATCACCGAAGACGAAGTTGCCGCTTACCTCGACCATGACCCCATGACCGCGCCGATCCCTGAGGGCGCACTCGAATTCCCCAACCTCGATTTTCAAAATTCGGATAATCCCCTCGCGCGGTTGGTGGCGGCCTTCGGGCTGACGACGCTGGACAGCATTATCCTGCTGTTAAGCCTCGCGCCGGAGTTCGACCTGCGCTACGAACGCATTTACGCCTTCTTGCAGGATGATGTGGCGCAGCGTCATGCGTCCGTCAACCTGATGATGAACCTGCTGGGCAGCAGTACCGAGGAACGCTTCATTATCTGGAAGCGGCTGACTGCCGAAATGCCCCTGCGCCAGCACCGCCTGATTAACGTCGTGCCTGACCCGGTTCGCGCCAACGGCAGCTTTCTGTCGCACCAAATCCGTGTTGACCACCGCGTCACCGCCTACCTGCTGGGTGATAACCAGATGGACGGACGGCTGACGCAGGCGGTACAGGTGCGGCCTTACAGCGCGGCGGGTTGGCTGCCACAGCCAGCAGAAGCCATCCAAGCCGCGATGCCGGAGTCGCCGCTGGTTTACCTGTACGGGAACGCCGAACACGGGCAGCTTGAAATGGCGCTGGCGTTGTGCGCCCCACAGCAGTTGACACTGGTGCAGGTCGATATGACCGCGCTGGTGGCGAAAGATATGCCCATCGAAGAAACGTGGCGGCTGGCGCTGCGCGAGGCGTATTTGAACCGCGCCGTGCTGTACATCGACCACTGGGAAAGCGCCCTGAACGAAACCACCCGTATGCCCGCCCCTGCCCTGTGGCAGTCGCTGTTGGAATACCCGCAGACGGTGTTCATGGCGGCACAGGACGAATGGGAACCGCGCGACCTCAACCGCAGCCGCCGGATGCTGCGCTTGGGCTTCTCGCTGCCGGATTACCGCGAACGCTACAACACGTGGGAAGAAGCGGTCAACCGCTACCCGACCGCGCTGCAAGTGGCGGACATCGAGGAAACCAGCGCGAAGTTCATCTTTACACGCTCGCAGATTATCCGCGCGGTGAATACGGCGGTTGATCTGGCGCAGTCCCGCGGGGAACTGGCGGTGAAGGCCGACCTGTACGCGGGGGCGCAGGCTCATGCCAATTTACAGTTAGGGTCGCTGGCACGGCGGATTGTGCCGCGCTTCGGCTGGGATGATTTGATCCTGCCACCGGAGCAGCTTCAACAGCTCCGCGAGATGTCCGACCGGCTGCGCTACAGCCATGTGGTGCAGGACGACTGGGGATACAGCGAGGCCATGCCCAACTCGGCAGGGATCAGCGCCCTATTCGCGGGGGACAGCGGCACGGGTAAAACCCTGTCGGCGGAAGTCATCGCCAAAGACCTCGGCCTCGTGATGTACAAGATTGATCTCTCGGCGGTGGTGAGCAAGTACATCGGCGAAACCGAGAAGAACCTGAACACCATTTTCACGGCGGCGCAGTCGAGCAACGCCATTCTGTTCTTCGACGAAGCGGACGCATTATTCGGCAAGCGGTCGGAAGTGAAGGATGCGCGTGACCGTTACGCCAACATCGAAATCGCCTACCTGCTCCAGCAGATCGAGGCGTACGACGGTGTGGTCATCATGGCGACCAACTTCCGCCAGAACCTTGACGATGCCTTCACCCGACGCTTGGACTTCCTAATCGACTTCCCCTTCCCCGACGCGGAATACCGCAAGCGGTTATGGGAGGCGCACTTCCCGCCGCGCACCCCGATGGCGGAGGATGTGAATTTTAAGACGATTTCGGAACGCTACCGGCTGGCGGGCGGCAACATCCGCAACGTGGCGCTGGCGGCGGCTTACCTCGCGGCGGCCAACGGGCAGGTGGTGACGCAGGAGCATATCCGCAGCGCTATCCGGCGCGAGAATCAGAAGATGGGACGGCTGCTGGAAGATTAAAACATCCCCACCCCTGCCCTCATCAGCAGGTTCGCAGGCTCACTCCGCTGAAAGCCATAGCAACAGGGGAGGGAGCAAACCGACAAGAAATATTGAGGATGTGGGCGGGTCGCACGAATGAAGAAAAATTATTCAGGGAATTAAGCAGTGCTGCACGATTTAAACAAAACACTTGAAAAATTATTGGTTGAAAAGGGCAAACTGACCCCGAACCAAATTGACATCTCTTTCGAGCAGCCCAACGGTCAGTGGTCGGCCCGTTTGAGCCGCCCGACCCTCAACTGTTGGTGCTTTGACCTGCGCGAAAATATGAAGTTACGGAATATGGATATGGATGCTTACCGTAACGGCAGCCGTGGTGTTAAATCCATACCTGCACGCCGGATGGACCTGACGTATTTGGTCACGGCATGGGCGAGCAAAATTGAGGACGAACATCAATTACTCTGGCGAGCGTTAGCGGCGCTCAAGCGCGTGCCATCCATCGAGCCACGGGACTGCGAAGGGCTGCTGCGCTATCAAACCCGCGATGTTCCGCTGCTGGTTGCGGATACATCCAGCACCAATATAAATCTTGTGGATTTATGGGGTGTTTTGGATAACCAGATGCGCTTAGGCTTTACGCTGATAGCGACCGTTGAACTGGATATGGAACTGAGCATCGAAGCGCCGCTGGTGCTAGAGGCGACCATTCGCTTGGGGAGTTCCGACGATCCGGCTCGACGCACATTGAACGAGGGTGGGCGCGAGGAACTGAAGATCAAGCCGAAGCCGGGTCAGAAGCCCCCATCAGCACCAGACGACTCCCAAGAGAAACCATAGGAGGATGCCCATTTACGTATCTGGATGAACTCAACGTTATCCGTTTTATTTTGAAACACAAGTTAGATAAGGAGCGATTAGGATGCCATCATATCTTTCACCCGGCGTATATATGGAAGAGGTCGATAAAGGCACAAAGCCGATTGAGGCCGTGGGTACGGCAGTGGCGGCGTTCATTGGTTATACCGAACGCGCAGTGGATGCCAAGAAAGGCACATCGCTTTTGGGGAAACCGACGCTGGTCACCAACTGGAGCCAGTACGTACAGAGCTTTGGCGGCTTTGTGGACGGGGCTTATACGCCGGATTCGGTGTACGGTTACTTTGCGAACGGCGGCAACATTTGCTATGTGGTGAGCGTCAAGACATTGGGCGGCTCGTCTGACCCGGATGCGTCCGATCCTGCCGTGACGGTCATCAACTCGGATGGCGACAAGGGAACCAAGCTGCTGCAATTCAAAGCGCGTGAAGGCGGCCCGGCGGGTAACAAGATCACCGTCGAAGTCAGGCCGGATGCCCCGGCGGAAGACGGCAAGAAGGCCAGCGGCGAATTTACCCTGCAAATTAAAATTGATAACAGCGTCGTCGAGAGTTTTAGCGGCTTGACCACCGGCAAGGGCGACAACAACGTCGCCACCGTGCTGGAAACCAAGTCGAAGGTTGTGCTGGCGGAAGTCGTCGGCAAGGCTGATCTGGCTCCAGCAGCGGGTTCGTTCGCGCTGGCGGGCGGCAAGCTGAAGGAAAAGCAGATCACGCTCAAAGATTATCAGGGCAGCGTGGCAGAACGCAGCGGCCTCGGTGGTTTGGAACCGCTGACCGATGTGACCATGATCGTTGTGCCTGACCTGATGAGCAGTTATCAGGCTGGCGAGATCGACATGAAGGGTGTGCAGGCGGTACAGCAGGCGATCATCGACTACTGCGAATTGGTACGTTACTGCTTCGCTATTCTCGACTGCCCGCCGAACATCATGCCGCAGGAAATGAAGGAATGGCGTTTGGCTGTGAACTACGACAGCACCCGCGCGGCGCTGTACTATCCGTGGATCGAAATTGCGGACATGACCGGCAAGAATGGTCGTACCCGCCTCGTGCCGCCTTCGGGCCACATGGCTGGTGTATACGCCCGTACCGACGGAACCCGTGGTGTGCATAAAGCCCCCGCGAATGAAGTTGTGCGTGGTGTGCTGGGCTTGGAAGTCCAAGTGACCAAGGGCGAACATGATCTGTTGAACCCGATTGGCGTGAACGTCATTCGTTCGTTCCCCGGTCGTGGTATTCGCATCTGGGGCGCGCGTACCCTGTCGAGCGATGCGTCATGGCGTTACATTAACGTGCGCCGTTTGTTCAACATGATCGAAGAGAGCATCGAGAACGGTACCCAGTGGGTGGTGTTCGAGCCGAACGATCAGTTCCTGTGGGGACGTGTGGCGCGTGATGTGCGGGCGTTCCTGACGATGGTTTGGCGGACGGGCGCACTCTTTGGGGGGACACCCGATCAAGCCTTCTATGTGAAGTGCGATGCAGAAACCAACCCGCCGGAAGCGCGTGATCTGGGACAGTTAGCGGTTGAAATTGGTATTGCGCCAGTGAAGCCAGCAGAATTTGTGATCTTCCGCGTCAGCCAATGGTCGGGTGACGGTGGGTAATTCGCGGTGGTGCAGCATATGGCGTGGCTACTCTACACATGGACAAATTTCGATAACAAGCAGTTCACTAAGCAGTGAAAGGAATGCAAAATGGCTACTACGGAAGATTCAGTAACCGGCGATCCGATGATTGGGTTTCATTTTTCGCTGGAGGTGAGCGGTAAAGTAAACGGATACTTTACTGAAGTAAGCGGCATTGGATCTGAAACCGAACTCATAGAACATAAGATTGTAAGCAAAACTGGCGAGCCTCTCATTCGAAAAGTGCCGGGACGTTTGAAGTGGGGTGATATTACCCTCAAGCGCGGTATTACAGGCTCGATGGATGCTTATGAGTGGCGTAAACTGGTTGAACAGGGTTCGGTGGATAAGGCGCGGTCGAACGGGTCAATCATTATGTATGACCAAAAGTTTCAGCCGATTGCCCAGTGGGATTTCGTCGATGCGTGGCCGAGCAAAATTTCCGGCCCGTCATTGGCCTCGGACTCGAATGCTGTTGGTATTGAAGAAATGACCATCGTTCACGAAGGTATCAAGCGTATCAAGTAGGTTAGCGATTATGCTCGTTTAACTTTTCCCGCTCAAAACCTCACCCCCAGCCCCCTCTCCAATGCTTTGGAGAGGGGGAGCTAAGGGATGATTATGGGCAATAGGACCTGAAACTAGCATAATAACTAAGTTCAATTACAGAAAGGGCGTTGAGGATGACGTTGCAAACCGAGTTTGACTTTGTACTGCCAAAGGGGTTCGTTGATGATAACGGCACGGTGCAGCGCGAAGGGAGTATGCGAATGGCAACCGCCCTCGATGAAATTGCGCCGCTGCGTGACCCGCGTGTACGTAATAATGAAGCGTATCTGGTGGTGATTCTGCTGTCGCAGGTCATCACCAGACTGGGAACTTTGCCGAAGGTGACTCCGGCGATGGTAGAACGTTTTTTTGCAGCTGATATTGCTTATTTGCAAGATTTGTACCGTCAAATTAATGATGTGAGCGCCCGTAAGGTGACGTTGTGGTGTCCGAATTGTGGACACGAGTTCGAGGAGGAGATTCCCTTGCTGGGGGAATCGTAAGCTACCCCCTCAAACGCTTGCAAGAGGAGGTAGCATTTATCGCAAGAGGGTTAGGATGGAGCCACGATGATATTTTGTCGCTGACCCATCTGGAACGGGCGGAGTGGGTACAAACGATCAACCGTATTCACCGCCACACTTAACTCTGCATCGTCATAAAGATAGCCGATCAGAAAAGTAGATGCTTATGCCAGCCAAAGAACCGAAGACGAACCCCAACAGCACTTCCCGACCAGCGAAAGATTATGAAACGCTGCTGCGGCAGGTTTCCGACCGTGTTTGGGAATTGTGGCGAGAGGATTTACGCCGCGCCCAAGAACGTAATGGCAGAATAGGACGACGTTCAAAATGAAATTACCGGGCGATCTTGAGCAGTTTTCATCGTTTCGATTTATGGTGGCGGTGGACGGGATTAATTACGCGGCTTTCACCGAATTTACGCTGCCGAGCCTACAGACGGAAACGCAGGAAATTAAAGAAGGCGGGCAGAATGCTTTTTCACACAAACTGCCAGTGCGCGTGACAGCGGGTTCCGCGACGCTGCGGCAAGGGGTTTCGAATAATTTTGAGTTATTGAAGTGGTATATGGATGTGTTGAAGGGTGATATTGCGGCGGCGACCCGGCAAGTGACGGTGGTGATGCTGAACGCCGACCAAGAGACGCTGATGACATGGACATTTCGAAATGCTTACCCGGTCAAATGGGGCGGCCCGACTTTCAAAACGGATAGCAGTAGTGTTGCCATTGAGGAAATCGAATTTGTGCATCACGGTTTTGAAATCGTGTAGTTGAGTTTGCAATGAGTAGAGGGATGGGATGATGGCTGAGGAACAA
This sequence comes from Chloroflexota bacterium, assembly GCA_020161935.1. Classification (GTDB taxonomy): domain Bacteria; phylum Chloroflexota; class Anaerolineae; order Aggregatilineales; family Phototrophicaceae; genus CFX2. The sequence goes on along the minus strand of JAIUNI010000014.1, from coordinate 84,893 downwards.
CGAAAACCTTTCCGCCCCGTTGGTATGCGGATGCAGCGCTTCAGCCAATCGCTGATGCGGAGCTATCTGCCGCCGGCGGAGGAAATGCCAAGCGTTGTGCCGCCTGCACCTGTCTGGCAGAGCGCGACCCAAACGCCGTTGGTTTGGGATAATCAGCCTGCCGCAATTATTCCGACACCAATCGCTGCCCCATCGCCAAGTGTTGTACCCGCATCCGAGCCTAAGGAGTCTGCCGAAGTCCCTGTAGCACCCGCCGCCGTTCAGCCTGCTATTCAACGAGAAAGCGCACCGCCACCTACTCTGGCTCCGGCCATTCCTAACAAAACCGTTGCGATGGATAACCGTTTGAAGGCTATTCTGGCAGGACATGAAGCGCAGGCAGCAGTACGCGATCAAATCCGTGAGCAAAAGAAAACCAATATTACCGAGGATGTCGAAAATGCCGATGAAAATTCGCGTATTCGGCGTTCGCGCAGCCGCGCCTCGTTTGATTACATCGAGACCTCTGCTTTAACACGTGGCGAGGAACCGGCGAAGCCCAAAACCGACGATACGCCCTCTGCAACGGCTGAGTCGTCGTCGGCTGAGTCCGATGACGATGATTCCTCCCCTACCCCACAGGCGGCAGGCCCACCGGAGGTCGTCGCCAGTCGTCAGTCGCCAGTCGCCAGCCCTGATACGGTCGTCAGTCGTCAGTCAACAGTCACCAGTTCAGAGCCAGTGACCACGCCGAATGCCACAAGCGAACCGACTGCTGAGGACATTATTCAAAGGGCGGAAGCGCCGCAGGTCGCCAGTCGTCAGTCACCAGTCGCCAGCCCTGATGCCGTCGCCGCGCCGAGTGTACCCGTGTCGCCGACTGCCGAGGACATCATTCAGCGGGCGGAAGCACCACAGGTAGCCGCCAGTCAGCAGTCGCCAGTCAACAGCCCGGATACGGTCGTCAGTCGTCCGTCAACAGTCAACAGTTCAGAGCCAGTGACCACGCCGTCCGCCACAAGCGAACCGAGTGCTGAGGATATTATTCAACGGGCGGAAGCACCACAGGTAGTCGCCAGTCGTCAGTCGCCAGTCACCAGCCCGGATACGGTCGCCGCGCCGAGTGTACCCGTGTCGCCGACTGCCGAGGACATCATTCAGCGGGCAGCAGCGCCGCAGGTTGTCGTCAGTCGTCAGTCAACAGTCACCAGCCCCGATGCCGTCGCCGCGCCGGATGTAGCCGTGTCGCCAACTGCCGAGGACATTATTCAGCGGGCAGAAGCGCCGCAGGTCGCCACCAGCCCGGATACGGTCGTCAGTCGTCAGTCAACAGTCAACAGTTCAGAGCCAGTGACCACGCCGTCCGCCATAAGCGAACCGACTGCCGAGGACATTATTCAAAGGGCGGAAGCACCGCAGGTTGTCGTCAGCCCTGATACGGTCGCCAGTCGTCCGTCGCCAGTCAGCACTGATGCCGCCGCCGCGCCGAGTATACCCGTGTCGCCGACCGCCGAGGACATCATTCAGCGGGCGGAAGCGCCGCAGGTCGCCACCAGCCCTGATACGGTCGCCAGTCGTCCGTCAACAGTCAACAGTTCAGAGCCAGTGACCACGCCGTCCGCCATAAGCGAACCGACTGCCGAGGACATTATTCAGCGGGCAGCAGCACCGCAGGTTGTCGCCAGTCGTCCGTCAACAGTCAACAGTTCAGAACCAGTGACCACGCCGTCCGCCACAAACGAACTGAGTGCTGAGGACATCATTCAGCGGGTAGAAGCGCCGCAGGTCGCCACCAGTCGTTTGTCGCCAGTCAACAGCCCTGATACGGTCGTCAGTCACCAGTCGCCAGTCGCCAGCCCTGATGCGGTCGCCAGTCGTCAGTCAACAGTCACCAGTTCAGAGCCAGTGACCACGCCGTCCGCCACAAACGAACTGAGTGCTGAGGAGATTATTCAACGGGCAGCAGCGCCGCAGGTCGCCACCAGCCCGGATACGGTCGCCAGTCGTCCGTCGCCAGTCACCAGCACTGATGCCGCCGCCGCGCCGAGTATACCCGTGTCGCCGACCGCCGAGGACATCATTCAGCGGGCGGAAGCGCCGCAGGTCGCCACCAGCCCGGATACGGTCGCCAGTCGTCAGTCGCCAGTCGCCAGCCCTGATGCCGTCGCCGCGCCGAGTGTACCCGTGTCGCCGACTGCCGAGGACATCATTCAGCGGGCGGAAGCGCCGCAGGTTGTCGTCAGTCGTCAGTCGCCAGTCGCCAGCCCGGATACGGTCGCCAGTCAGCAGTCGCCAGTCGTCAGCCCTGATGTGGTCGCCAGTCGTCAGTCGCCAGTCGCCAGCCCTGATGTAGTCGCCAGTCACCAGTCGCCAGTCGCCAGCCCGGATACGGTCGCCGCGCCGAGTGTACCCGTGTCGCCGACTGCCGAGGACATTATTCAGCGGGTGGAAGCACCACAGGTAGCCGCCAGTCAGCAGTCGCCAGTCGCCAGCCCTGATACAGTCGTCAGTCGTCAGTCAACAGTCAACAGTTCAGAGCCAGTGACCACGCCGAATGCCACAAGCGAACCGACTGCTGAGGACATTATTCAACGGGCAGCAGCGCCGCAGGTCGCCACCAGCCCTGATACGGTCGCCAGTCGTCCGTCACCAGTCAACAGTTCAGAGCCAGTGACCACGCCGAATGCCACAAGCGAACCGAGTGCTGAGGACATTATTCAAAGGGCGGAAGCACCACAGGTAGCCGCCAGTCAGCAGTCGCCAGTCGTCAGCCCTGATGCCGCCGCGCCGAGTGTACCCGTGTCGCCGACTGCCGAGGACATTATTCAGCGGGCAGAAGCACCACAGGTCGTCGCCAGTCAGCAGTCGTCAGTCAGCAGCCCGGATACGGTCGCCAGTCAGCAGTCACCAGTCGCCAGTCGTCAGTCGTCAGTCACCAGCCCGAATGTACCCATGTCGCCGACTGCCGAGGACATTATTCAACGAGCGACTGAACCGACTACACCGAGCCAACCTGCCGCGCCGAGTGTGGCGGTTGAGAGCCAGCCCTCCCCCACAGTCGCAAGTGAACCAAGTGCTGAGGACATTATTCAGCGAGCAGAAGCACCACAGGTCGTCGCCAGTCGTCAGTCGCCAGTCGTCAGCCCTGATGCCGCCGCGCCGGATGTAGCCGTGTCGCCAACCGCTGAGGAGATTATTCAGCGGGCAGAAGCACCAGTCGCGCCTAGCCAACCTGTGACAGTGAGCAGCACAGAGCCAACGATCCAACAGGCGACGGAACCAACTGCGCCGAGTGTAGCGGCTGAGAGCCAGCCCTTCCCCACAGCCACGAGTGAATCCACTGCCGAGGAAATCATTCAACGCGCCGAAGCGCCTGTCGAGCAAGGAATGTGGCATTCACCAGCCGTTCAACAACCAGAAGCTGCCGCCTCAACCGACAATACCGGTCGCTGGCATACGCCGAAACAGGTTCAGTGGGCGGAAGCACCGCAAACAGTTACAAGTGGCAAGTCTCAAATGACAAGCCCAGAGGCGGCAAGTGTGCCGGATATGCCAGCACAGCCGAGTGCGGAAGAGATTATTCAGCGGGCGGAAGCACCGGTAACCGTCACCAGTCAACCATCGCTAGTCACCAGCCCTGATACAGTCGTCAGTCGTCAGTCAACAGTCAACAGCCCGGATACGGTCGCCAGTCGCCAGTCGCCAGTCACCAGCCCTGATGCCGCCGCGCCGAGTATACCCGTGTCGCCAACTGCCGAGGAGATTATTCAGCGGGCGGAAGCACCACAGGTCGCCACCAGCCCGGATACGGTCGTCAGTCACCAGTCGCCAGTCGCCAGCCCGGAAGCGGCGAGTGTGCCGGATATGCCAGCACAGCCGAGTGCGGAAGAGATTATTCAGCGGGCGGAAGCACCACAGGTCGCCACCAGCCATGATACGGTCGCCAGTCGCCAGTCGCCAGTCACCAGCCCTGATGCCGCCGCGCCGAGTATACCCGTGTCGCCAACTGCCGAGGAGATTATTCAGCGGGCAGAAGCGCCGCAGGTCGCCACCAGCCATGATACGGTCGCCAGTCGTCAGTCAACAGTCAACAGTTCAGAGCCAGTGACCGCGCCGAGTGTACCCGTGTCGCCGACTGCCGAGGACATTATTCAAAGGGCGGAAGCACCACAGGTCGTCGCCAGCCCTGATACGGTCGTCAGTCGTCAGTCAACAGTCAACAGTTCAGAGCCAGTGACCACGCCGAATGCCACAAGCGAACCGACTGCCGAGGACATTATTCAGCGGGCAACCGAACCTGTCCCCTCGAATCAGCACGACATGGATCTTTTCGCGGCATTCCAAGCAGCGGCTCAACCGGCGGAACCATCACCGGCTCATGCCATCCAACGCGGCGAAGCACCAGCCGAATACCCACCGGAACCGCCTTCCATTCGGCGAACTGTTGATGAGGAATTGTTCGCGCTGTTGGAAAGTATTCAGAGTATGCCGTCGCGCCCAAGCCCTAATCCGGCTCCCGCTGCCACCCCTGCCCCCACAACCACCGTACAGCGGCAGGCCGCGCCGATGGTGCAGCGCGAAGCCCTCTCCGCCGAGGTGATCCAGCGGGCGTTGAGGGAAGACGAGCCGCCGAACAACAAAGAACCTGAAAACAAGACTGGCAGTGATGCGAGTGATATTAATGTCGACCGGTTGGCGCGTGATGTTTACCGGATGCTCCAAAACCGTCTGCGGATTGAACGTGAGCGGCGTGATTTTTAATGCAAGGATGAGGTTTGTATGGCTGCACTGAACTTAACCAAAGGTGGGTTAGCTCCGGCGACCCTCACCAATTTGGACACCAACGAAGTGGTCAACTTCATGTTCAACCCGTTCGAATATACGTTGAGCAAGCACAACACATGGCAGGATAAACCCGTCACCGGGCAAAACCTCCCCTACGTCACCTTCCAGCAAGGTGGGGCAATCACCCTCAAGCTGACGCTGCACTTCGACAGCCAAGATGAGAACAAAGACGTTCGCAACTACACCGACAAGTTATGGAAAATGGTGATGATTAACCAATCGAAGGTGGATGCCAAAACGGGTAAAGGCCAGCCGCCCGCTGTGGTCTTCGACTGGGGGAAGCTGCACTTTAAGGCCATCATCAACGACCTCTCGCAGCAGTTCACCCTGTTTAGCGAAAATGGTATTCCCATGCGCTGCTCGGTTGACATCAGCTTGCAGCAGTACGCGGACGACGTGAACGCGATGGGCGAAGCGCAGTCCGGGAACGCCAGCAGCCTGAGCAGCGGCACCCCCACCGCCCCGACCACCGCCGTACAGGGGCAGCGGCTCGACCATATCGCCAACAGCCCGAACGACCAACGGAAAGTCGCCGAGAAAAACAACATTGATAATCCGCTGAACGTGCCGCGCGGCACGAAGCTGAAAGTGGATTAACCCTGATGCCAGCCAATACGCCGCAGACCCGGGTGAAGCAGATCGAAATCAAGGTGGGTGGAACTGACCTCACCAACGACATCATGGATGTGCTGTACGAGGCGGAAATCGAGACGAGCCTTTATCTGCCGAGCATGTTCACCCTGCGCTTCCATGATGAAGAACTGAACCTGACAGATGGAACAACCTTTGCTGCGGGCGCGGCTGTAGAGATTAAACTCCCCGATGACAGCGGCGCGTTATCAACGGTTTTTAAGGGCGAGATCACCGCGATTGAACCCGAATTCACCAAAGATTTTGTCGCCATGCTGGTGGTACGGGGTTACGACAAAGGCCACCGCCTGAACCGTGGGACGAAAACAAAAGTCTTCGTTGATGTGACCGACAGCGATATTGTCTCGCAGATTGCCAATAGCAGCGGCTTAAGCCCCCAAGTAACCGCGACCTCCACCTTGCATAAGCACGTGTTCCAACACGCGGTCAGTGATTGGGTGTTCATCCACGAACGCGCCCGGCGCAACGGCTATGAAGTGCTGATTGACGACACGAAGCTCTACTTTCGCCCCATATCGACCACCCGTACCGAAACCAACTTGGTGTGGGGGGACTCGTTGTGGAGCTTCCAACCGCGTATGTCGCTGGCGAAACAGGTCAGCAGCGTCAAAGTGCGCGGCTGGAACCCAACGACCAAACAAGCCATCATCGGCAGCGCCAGCAGCAGCAGCAGTTCCCCGACAACCGGTGTCAACAATTGGGGCGGCGCGTTGTCTCAAAGCGCCTTCTCCGAAGCCGAAGCGTTGGAAGTACAGCATCCGGTACATACCCAAGATGAAGCGACCAAGATGGCGCAGTCCATTTTGGATGAGATCAACGCCGGTTTCCTCGAAGCGGACGGTACGGCCTTCGGCAATCCGGCCTTGAAACCCGGTGTGAAGGTCAATATTCAAAAGGTTGGTACCAAGTTCAGCGGCAAGTATGTCGTGACGACCGTTCGCCACATTTACCAATCGGCTGAACCGTTTATCACCCAATTTACGGTGCAAGGGGTGCGCGCCCAGACGATGGCCGATCTGGTTGACAGGGCGCATAGTGAACAGCGTACCAAGCAGTTGTGGGGTGGCATCGTCATCGGCATCGTGACCAACAACAATGACCCTGACGGCATGGGACGTGCTAAAGTGAAGTTCCCGTGGTTGGATGACTCGCTGGAGAGTAATTGGGCGCGGGTGAGTATGCCGGGTGCGGGGTCGTCGCAGGGACTAATCTGGCTACCCGAAGTGAACGACGAAGTATTGGTCGCGTTTGAACACAGCGATTTTGACTTTCCTTACATCGTCGGTGCCGTGTGGAACGGCAAGGACAAGCCGCCGGAAGCGATTGGTACGCTGGTTAAAAACGGTAAGGTTGAAGTCCGCATGATGAAAACCCGCTTGGGGCATATCATCAAACTCACCGACAGCGACAGCGACAAAAAGATTGAGATCATCGGCTTGGCTGGCGATAAAATCGAGTTTGACGAAACCGCGAAGAAAATTACGATTGACAGCAAAGCCGACATCGACATTAAAGCCGTCGGGAATATGAAGCTGACGGCATCCGGTAACTTAGACTTGACCGCCACCGGCAACGTGAAGATGCAAGGCGCACAGGTTTCGGTTAGCGCGACCGGCATGTTTGAGGTTAAAGGTGCGACAGGCAAAGTCGAATCCAGCGGCCCAATGGCAGTAAAAGGCGCAATCGTCAACATCAACTAAAAGAGAAGGATTGTTATTTTGAGCGATATTACCGGGCGGCGCTGGGCATTCCCGCCCCATTTGGGCGACCGCAATCACTTTGTACTCACCGAAGATGATGCGGCGATCCGGCAGTCGATCTACGTCATTATCTACACCGTTCCCGGTGAGCGGGTTATGCGACCGGAATTTGGCTGCCTGATTCACGACCTCGTATTCTGGCCGATCAACTTGGAGACGGCTGCCATCGCCGAACGCTATGTGCGTGAAGCACTCGAACGCTGGGAACCGCGCGTCACCCTCGAAGTCGTGGATGTCAGCCTCGGCGATTATGACCGGGGTGAACTCGTTATTAATATTCAGTACAAGCTCAAAGATCAGCATGATCCGCGCAGCTTGGTGTATCCGTATTATTTGCTGCCGCAATAAAAGAAGGTCTTATATGGGATTTGAAACGCCACGGTTAGACGACCGTAGTTTTAACGATATTGTAGAAGAAGCGCGGGCGAGGATACCCCTATACACGCCCGAATGGACAGACCATAACCTCAGCGACCCCGGCATCACGCTCATTGAACTCTTTGCGTGGATGACCGATATTGTGCTGTACCGCCTGAACCGTGTGCCGGATAAGCACTTCGTCAAGTTTATGGAACTGGTGGGGATGCAGCTTCAAGAGGCAGAACCGGCGCGCGTCGAGGTGACGTTCTGGTTAAGCGCCCCACAGCCGAACCCGATGACCATCCCCAACGGGACGGAAGTTTCCACACCACGTACGGAAACCGAACCGGCGATCATCTTCTCGACCGACGGCGCGATGGACATCAAAGTGCCGAAGCTCAAGCACCTGATGACCAGCTCCGGCGCGGAAGAAAGCCGCAGCTTCACCATCCACAACGCGGCGAACGCCCAAGAAGGGTTTGATAAATTCCCGGTGTTCGCCTCATCACCGCCGACCAATAACGACGCGCTGTACTTGGGCTTTGATGAAGACCTCAGCAACCATATCCTCGGCATCCAGCTTGAAGTGGATGTGGCCGAAGGCGCGGGCATTGACCCCAAACATCCGCCGTATGTGTGGGAAGTGATGAGCGCCGGAACCGATCAAGCGTGGATTCCTCTAGATGTCGATTATGATACGACGCTGGGCTTGAACATTGGCGGCTTGATCCGCGTGCATCTGCCGACGCTGCGCCGTGCCAGCCGTAATGACCAGCTTGCCTACTGGGTACGGTTACGCTTGGACTACGACGACGGCGAAACCACTTACAACGTCAGCCCACAGATCAACCGTTTAGAAGTCTCAAGCTGGGGCGGCACGATCAGCGCCACCAATGTGACGCGGGTTTACAACGAAGTGCTGGGGCGTTCGGATGGCACACCGGGGCAGCGTTTCTACTTGGCACATCAGCCGGTCATCGCGCGGGCGGCCTCCGAGGATTACCTCGTGGTCAAGCTGGAAGACGGGCGGGTGGAACGCTGGCAGGAAGTCGCCGACTTCTCTAGCTCAACCGCGAATGACAAGCATTACACGGTTGACAGCAACACGGGCGAAGTGCGCTTTGGCCCGGCCATGCCGCAGCGGGACGGCTCGGTTCACCGCTTCGGTGCGCTGCCCGCCAAGAACGCCATGATTATGATGTCGGCTTACCGTTACGGCGGTGGGTTGGTGGGCAACGTGGCGACGAATACGCTAACGGTGTTGAAATCTGCCCTGCCCTACATTGATCGGGTGACAAACCGCATCTCGGCCAGCGGCGGCAAGAACGCCGAGGACATCGAGTATGCCAAGATGCGGGTGCCGGGTTATCTACGGACGCTGCAACGGGCAGTGACGACCAGTGACTTCGAATACTTGGCGCGGGAAGCCGCACCGGGTTTGGTGGGGCGAGTCCACTGTTTGCAGCCGCCGCAAACCAACCGGGGCGAAATCCAAATTCTGACGATACCCCAAATCCCACGGCTGCAAGGGTTTATCTCACCAGAGAGCTTGGAACTGAACGAAGAACTGCGGAACACCATTCAAGTGTACTTGGATGAACGGCGTTTGCTTTCGACCATGCTGCATGTGGTTCCACCGGCTTACCAGTGGGTCGAAACCGAGGTGCGGCTGCGGGCTGCCCAGCACTACGATGTGGAAAAGGTGCGGCAGGCGGTGGAAAACCGGCTGTTCGAGTTCATTAACCCGTTGGTGGGCGGCGTGGATGGCAAAGGTTGGCCGTTCGGGCGTGACCTGTTCATCTCGGACGTGATGGCGGTGCTTTCCAGCGTGGAGGGTGTGACCTTCATCCGGTCGGTGAAGCTGTACCCGATTAACTATGACAAGCGTTGGTTTACACGGGGAGCCGAGTCACAAGAGATTTTGTTACCAGCGCATGGCGTGGTGGTATCGTACCAGCACAACGTCATCATTGAATAACCGTTTAACAACAAACATCGGTTTGGAAGGGCGTACGGTGAATAACTACGCCCAAAACCACAGGAAAACACGTTTTGTATGGATGAAATAAGAGCCTTATTTAAGATTACCGGCCCAGACCTTGACCGCGATGAGATCATCGTCGGGCGGCAGGGTTTGCGCGTCGGGCGCGGCGCGGATAACAACCTCGTGCTGAACCACCGCGAACTGAGCCGCCAGCATATGCGGATTTTGTGGCGCGACGACGATAAGTATCTGGTCGAGGACTTGAACAGCAGCAACGGCGTGTGGTTCAACGAGGCGCGGATTCCGTCGCGTGTGCCGCAGGTGCTAAACGAGGGTGATGTCATCCGCTGCGGCCCGTACCTGTTCACGTTTGTGGAGTTGGTGTATCCCGAAGCGGGCTTATCCGCGCCGCAAGAGGTACGGGCGGCGGTGCTGCCAGCCCTCGACCGGCAGAAGTTGAAACCGGCCTCGCATACCTTTGGCGAACAGAGTACGTGGATGCAGTACCTCCCTGCCATTTACGCCAACGACGAATTTCTGGGGCGCTACCTGCTGATCTTCGAGTCGATCTATAACCCGATTATTTGGATGATCGACAACTTCGATTTGTACCTGTCGCCGGATATTGCACCGCAAGCGTGGCTCCAGTGGATGGCAAGCTGGTTCGACATGCTGCTGCTGCCGGAGCTGCCGGTTGACCGCCAGCGCGAAATTATGCGGCAGATCGGGTGGTTATTCATGCGGCGGGGAACACCGGCAGGGTTGCAGCGGATGCTCGAATTGTACTTTGGGGTGCAGCCCGAAATCATTGAGAATGAGGTGTGTCATTTCGTGGTACGATTACCCTTAAGCCAAGCTCAAAGCCAACTGGATGTCGAAGTCGCGAACCGTTTGATTCAGTCGCAGAAACCGGCGTTTGCGTCTTATACGCTGGAGATAACCTAGTCAAAAGGCGATTAACCGCAGAGGGTACAGAGAAAGCAATACGAATCGCCAAGCACGCCAAGGAAAACAGAGAGAATGCAGAGGGTTTAGGAAAGAAACCCCTACCCTAACCCTAACCCTCAAGCGAGGGAGGGAACAAGAAAGAGAAATTTGAGATAGGGATGAGGTGAGTCTCATCCGATTAAAACAGCAGCAAATTATGATGGGGTTGGAGGCAGCATCATGTCCGAACACGAGATGAAAGAACTTCTGAAGAAAAGCAGTCATAAGCCCCCGGCGGCTGACCAGAACGCGCCAACGACCGCCGAAGGGTCGCATAACGATGTGGCACGGTTGCAGCGGTTGGTGGGCAACCGCGCCCTCCAACGGATGCTGGCCGACAACAGCGTCAGCATCAACCAGCGCACCGGCACGACCATTCAGGCCAAGATGACCGTCGGCGCGGCGGATGACGCTTACGAGCGGGAAGCGGATGCCGTAGCCGACCGCGTGATGACGAAGCGCGATGTGGTGCAACGTGCGCCGGAAGAAGAAGAACTACAAATGATGCGCGTCCAGCGTGCAGCCGAAGAGGAAGAAGAACCCCTGCAAATGATGCGCGTCCAGCGTGCAGCCGAAGAGGAAGAGGAACCCCTGCAAATGCAGCGTATTCAGCGTGCGCCGGAAGAGGAAGAACTGCAAATGATGCGCGTCCAGCGTGCAGCCGAAGAGGAAGAACTGCAAATGCAGCGTATCCAGCGTGCGCCGGAGGAAGAGGAACCCTTGCAAATGCAGCGTATCCAGCGCAAGGACGACGAGATGCCCGCCGACAAAAGCGGCAGCTTCGACGCGAGCAGCGACATCGAAAGCCGCATCAGCGCCAAATCCGGCAGCGGCCAAAGCATACCGGATGTGAACCGCGAACTGTTCGAGTCCAGCATGGGGCGTGACTTTAGCGGCGTGAATGTGCATACCGACGCGGAATCCAACAGTCTGAATAAAGAACTCGGTGCGCGGGCATTCACCACCGGCAGCGATATTTTCTTCCGCTCAGGCGAGTATAATCCCGGCTCATCCGATGGGCAGCGTTTGTTGGCGCACGAACTCACGCACGTCGTCCAGCAAGGCGGCGCGGGTGTGAAGAAGAAGCCGCAGGAAGAATAAGCGGAGCGAATAACAAAACGCAAAGGCGCAAGGAAGCAAAGACGCAAAATCAAGACAATTGAACCGCCAAGTCGCCAAGAGCGCCAAGAAAATACAGAGGGTTTGAGACTTAAGAAGTCCCTTTAGTGGACTTGTCCGGTGTTAGCATGATGGCTTTAGCCTCATGCGGCGCAAACCGCCAACTTACCAAGAGAAAATGTTGTAGGGGTTTGCTGGCGGCAAACCCTTGTAAGTAAAAAATACGCACACACTATAGGACGCGACACCCGCGTCCGTGTTTATGAAACGACCAGACTAAAAATGTTTAGCACACCAGCACCGCACTCAGGGAAGCACGATGCCAGATAAGGGGATGATCGGCAAAATAATCGAAAATTACCGCCTTGAACTGGTGCTGGGTCAAGGGGGCATGGCGGCTGTTTATAAGGCGACCGATATTAAGCTCCAGCGGCAGGTCGCCATCAAGATCATGCACCCGCATCTGGCCTCACAAACCAGCTTCCAACAGCGCTTTTTGCAGGAAGCGCGGGCAGCGGCGCACCTCGACCACCCGAATATCGTTCGGGTTCTTTCTTTCAATAACACCGAGAATAATTTATTTCTGGTAATGGAGCTGATTATTGGCGGCAACCTGCGCCAATACGTCAAGCGGCTGCACGAAGACAACAAGTTTGTCGATTATCAGGAAGCGATTGAGATCATCCGGCAGTTGGCGGACGGTGTGGATTATGCCCACCGTCAGGGGATGATCCACCGCGACTTGAAGCCGGATAACGTCATCCTCAAGCCCGACCCCGACGGCGAGCGGCTGAACTACCGCCCGATTGTGACGGACTTCGGCCTCGCCAAGCTGACGAGCAGCGGCGAAAACGCCATCACCGACCAGCAGCCCATTGGCACCTACCCGTATATGTCGCCGGAACAGTGCCTCGCGGAGAACGTGGACAACCGCAGCGATATTTACGCGCTGGGTATCATGCTGTATGAATTGGCGGTCGGTCGCCTGCCCTACCACCCGAAGAACATCGCCGAAGCCGCGCGGATGCACGCCCGCGAACCGCTGACGCTGCCCTCGGCGGTACAGGCCAACTTCCCGCCGGAACTCGAACAGATCATCGTTAAGAGCCTCGCCAAAGACCCGAACCTGCGCTACCAATCGGCGCGGGAACTGCTGGAAGCGCTGGCTGCCCTGCAAAAGCCGGTGGAGCGGAAGCCGGTACAGCAGGTGGTGGTCGTCAAATCAGCCGCCAGCACCAACCTTGAGGATACCTTCTCCACCGACCTTTCGACGGCGCAGATGGCAACCCAACTGCCGACGGTGATTGACGAGGACATCCCCCGCGCGGATGACGATGAGCCAATCCTGTTCGACCGGCTGGTGTTTTACAACCGCGACCTGCCGACCTTTACCGCGAACTTTGATAAACCGGTCATCACCATCGGGCGCGCACCCAACCGCACCGTTGTGCTGCAAGGAACACTGGCCTCGCGCAATCATGTGCAGGTCGAGCGCAAGCCGAACGGTCGCTACTACATCACCGACATGAACTCGACCAACGGTGTGTGGTTGGGGTCGGAACGCCTCGCGCCCGATTCACCCGTTATCCTCAACCCCGGTGTGACGGTGCGCCTCGGTGATTACTGGATGCAGCTTCTGCTCAAACCGGATGTGGTGCAAGCCGCCGCGCCGAGTATTGATGACGCGGCATTCGACACCAACCCTGAAGGTGATGCAGCGCCAGCCCTGCCCCCACCGCCGCGCGATACCCATATCTTCGATGATGAAATCGTCACGATGGGTTTCGACTTCCCGCCCAAAGAGAAGCCGCGCTACACGCCGCCGTATCTCACGGCTGACCAGATGGCCTATGACCGCCTCGTCTTTTACAGCGAAGATGAACCGACGCTGACGGTCAAGCTGGATAAAGATCACCTGAGCATCGGGCGGGCAAAGAACCGCGACATCGTACTGGAAGGTTTGGGGATTTCACGCCGCCACGCCCGCATCGAACGGATGCAGGATGGCGCGTTTTACCTGACCGATTTGGGGTCGGTCAACGGCATCACGATCAATGACAAGCACATTCCGACCAACTCACCCATCCGCCTGACACCGGAACAAACTATTCGCATCGGCACCTACTGGATGGAGTACGAACCGCGGCGCGAACTACCGGCGGATGCCGTGCTGCCCCTGCCGAGCAAGCTGGAAACGAGTGAGTTCGACCTTGATGCCTATGCTACCGTGGTCATGCCCAAGCCGCTGCCGCCGGAGATGCCCGCCTTCTCGCCGCCGCCCCTCAGCATGGAGATGCGGACGGCTGACCGCCTGATCCTCTACAGCGAAGAACACCCGATTCAGATGGTCAAGATCGACTCGGAGATCATCGACATCGGACGCGACGATGACCAGAACATCGTGCTGGATGGCAAGCGCGTTTCCCGCCGCCACGCGCGGGTTGAAGCCAAGTCCGACGGCAACCTGTACATCACCGATCTGAACGCCACCAACGGCACATGGGTGGGCGATACGCTGCTCGTTCCCAACACGCAGGTGCAGTGGGAACCGGATGAGATCGTCCGTATGGGTCACTATTGGATGAAGTTCGAGCGCGGCAGCCGTGAACTCGACGTGTTTCAGGGGCCGGAGCAAAAAGACTCGCGCGGCCTCGTCGGCAAGCGCATCAAAAACTACCGCATCGACCGCTTCATCGGGCAGAACAGCATGACCGGCGTGTATAAGGCGACCGAACTGCCGCTGGAACGGGCGGTCGCGCTCAAGGTGATGCACCCCAACCTCGCCTCGCAGGACGCGCTTAAGCAGCGCTTCTTGCAAGAGTCGCGCATGTTGAGCCGCCTTGACCATCCGAACATCGTCCATGTGCTGTCGTACGACAATGTGGATAACGAGCTGTTCATGGTGATGGAACTCATCACCGGCATCAGCTTACGCCAGTACATGAACCGCCTGCGCGAACAGAATAAGCAGGTTGACCTATCGGAAGTCGTCAGCTTGACGGTGCAGTTGGCGGATGGGATGCACTACGCCCACCAGCAGGGGATGATCCACCGCGACCTCAAGCCGGAAAGCGTGGTGCTGAAAACCAGCGCGGTCATCGGGCCGATTGTCCGTTACCAGCCAGTGCTGACCGATTTCACGGTGGCGCAGCAGTCGGCGACAGGCGAAATCTTCGTCACCGATAAGCCGGATACCGACTTCCCGTATATGTCGCCGGAGCAGTGTTTGGGCGAACGGGTTGACCTCCGCAGCGATATTTATGAACTCGGCGTGCTGCTGTATGAGATGCTGATCGGCAGGCCGCCCTACCAGCCGCGCTCGATTGCCGAGGCGGTGCGGATGCACGCGCGAGAGCCGCTGCAAGCCCCGACCGACTTCCGCGAGGAAATCCCCGACGACCTCGAAAAGATCGTCATGCGGGCGCTGGAAAAGAACGCCAACAACCGCTACCAGACGGCGGGCGACCTTTCCCGTGCGCTCCAGCGGACTGGCGTTGCCATCAGCGACGAGGCGGGTGCGGGCGCGGCACGTTTCACCAGCGCGGTCGTGGATAACTTCGCAACAGTGCTGATGCCCAAGCCGCTATCAGCT
Organism: Chloroflexota bacterium; assembly: GCA_020161935.1. Lineage (GTDB taxonomy): Bacteria > Chloroflexota > Anaerolineae > Aggregatilineales > Phototrophicaceae > CFX2. The sequence continues at coordinate 69,616 of JAIUNI010000014.1, read as the reverse complement.
TTCATGCCGCTGGTGACGCGCTACCCGGAACTGGGTGAACGCACCGACGTTGACCGCCTCGTCATCTACAGCGACGACTTCCCGACGCGCGTCATCCCGCTGGATAAGAATGTGTTCACCATCGGGCGCGACCCCGAAATGGACATCGTTCTGCCGAGCGATAAGGTGTCCCGCCGCCACCTGCGGTTGGAACGCGGCCTGAACAACACCTACCGCCTGCTTGACCTCGGTTCGCACAACGGCACATACGTCGGCAACTACAAGCTGATTCATAATATTGGCGAAATCTGGGAGAAAAGCGAAACGCTGCGGATCGGTAACTTCTGGATACGGCTGGAGGAAGCCGTTGATCCCGATGCCGGGGTTTACCGCCGCCCACGCCCCGCGCCGGTTGACGGCGACTTCAGCACCGATGGGGGTGCGGTAGCGGTCGTGGTGCCACCGCCCCCACCGCCGCCCGCCGAACTGGAAAAAATCGGTGTGAGCGTCAACGGCACGGTGTTACACGTCGTACCGGGTTCAAGCACCACGCTGCCCATCGAAATCACCAACCGCAGCGACATCGTTGACCACTTCCGCGTCGAGGTGGTGGGTTTGCCGCCCACATGGGTGACGCAGCCCGCCGACACGGTGTATTTGCTGCCGTCGAAACGCGATACAACATCGGTGACGTTCCACCCGCCGCTGAACACCACCAGCAGCGCGGGCGCTCATGCCTTCGAAGTGCGGGTGACGGCACGGGCGCAGGGCATCACCTCGCCGGGGGTACAGGGGGCGCTGGAAGTCCAGCCGTTCTACAACTTCATCAGCGATCTTGAGCCGGAGCGCCTGCGCGGTGGCCGCCGCACCGAACTACTGATTAACAACACCGGCAATACCTTTGCCACCTACACCATTCAAGCCCGTGACCGTGAACAGGCCGTGCGCTTCGAGATGGAAGGCAAGCAGTACACCCTCGCGCCGGGGCAAAGCGAACGCATTACGCTGCGCCCGGTGCCAAAGCGCCGACCGTGGTTCGGCAGGCCGGAAACCTACCCTTTTGAGATCACGGTGAGCGCCGTGCCGCAGGAACAAACCCTGCCTCAAACCCAGAACGGCGAGGTGATCGTTCCGGCGCGGATCACCGGCCTGATGATCGGCTGTATGGTGCTGCTGCTTTTACTGTGTATCGTCGCCACGGCAATCGGCCTGATCACCGCCGCTACGAACTACAGCACAAACGCGACGGCTACGGTTGTCGCCGCATCGACCTTCACCAGCGCGACCGCGACCGCGATGGTCGAGGCGGATACCGATGGTGATGGCCTATCGAACATTCGCGAGACAGCGATTGGCACCGACCCCAACCTGCCCGATACCGATGGCGACGGCCTCGTGGACGGCGAGGAAGTGCAGGTGTGGCGCACCAACCCGCTCAACCGTGATACCGATGGCGACAGCCTGATTGACGGGCAGGAAATCAAACTCGGCACCGACCCGCTGAACCGCGATACCGATGGCGACGGTGAACCGGATAACACCGACCCCTACCCGCTGCAACGTGCGACACCCACGCCGCTGCCCATCCCGACCATACCGGGAACCAGCGGTGACGTTTGCCCCGGCTCCCCGACCCCCTCGCAGATCAGCGTGGGCATCGCCGGGATTGTGACCGAAGGCGGCGTGGCGAACCGTGTGCGCTCCGGCCCCGGCAAGAGTAACGAGATCATCGGCTACATGCCGCCGACCACGCGCTTCTTCGTCATTGGTGGGCCAGTCTGCGACCCCGATGACCAGATTCGCTGGTGGGAAATCGACTGGAACGGCCTCAAAGGTTGGACGGCGGAAGGTGAAAAGGATGCCTACTACCTCGCCCCGGCTGATGGTGGCGGCGCGGGGGGTACGCCAGCCGGCATGAACGTCGCCCCGATTGTCATCAGCGACCCGCCGCCGATGGTGGCCGCCCTCAAGACCGACCAGATGGGCATCCAGCTCGATTGGAACGTCGAGGACACCGGCTGGCGCAATGTGATGACCGCTTCCAAGTCGCTCAACATGGGCTGGGTGAAGCTGCAAGCCAGTTGGAAGGCGCTCGAACCCTCACGCGGGCAGTTGGGCGGCGAGTTCGCCAAGCTGCAAGCGCACGTCAACGAAGCCCGTGCCAGCGGCTACCGCGTCCTCCTGAGCATCGCCAAAGCGCCGGAATGGGCGCGAACGTCCCGCAGCGAGGATGGCCCGCCGGACGACCCTGCCGAACTGGCGCGGTTCATCAGTCTGCTGCTGGCGCAAATTGGCCCGAACGTCAGCGCGATTGAGGTGTGGAACGAGCCGAACCTGATGCGCGAATGGCAGGGGACGCTGCCCTTCAACGGCGAGGGCTATATGGCGCTGTTCAAACCGGCTTACGTCGCCATCCGCAGCTACTCGGCCTCAATCATCGTCATCAGCGCGGGCTTGGCTCCGGCGGATGACACAGCCGTGAGCGTCAACGACCGCGAATACCTGCGCCAGATGTACCGGGGCGGCCTCGCCAACTATGACGTGCGTATTGGGGTGCATCCCTTCGGCTGGGGCAACCCGCCGGATGTGCGCTGCTGTAACAAGATTGATGGGCAAGGTTGGGACGACAAGCCGCAGTTCTTCTTCCTCGACACGCTGGCCGATTATCGCCAGATTATGCTGTCCTACCGGCACGGTGCGGCAAAAATGTGGGCGACCGAGTTCGGTTGGGGGACGTGGGACGGCTTCAGCGGTGCGCCGCCGGAAACATGGATGGCCTACAACAACACCGCCCATCAAGCCGAGTACACCGTAAAAGCCTTCCAGATCGGGCAGGCGCTGGGCTTCGTGGAGAATATGTTCCTGTGGAATTTGAACTTCGCCAACCCCAGCAGCGTCGGCAGCGGCGTGGAGATGGCGGCCTACAGCTTGCTGATGGTCGATGGCGCACAAAATGTTTCAGCGCGCGCCTCATTCGACAGCTTTGTGTCGCTGCGTCGGCAGATGCAGTAAATGCGTTTACCACAAAGGCACAAAGAACACAGAGAAAAAGACAAATTGAACCGCAGAGACGCAGAGAGAAATACGAATCGCCAAGAGCGCCAAGGAATGCAGAGAACGCCAAGAAGGTTTAGAGAACAAGAGCTAGTGGAATAAATGCGAATGAGTGAACCTAAAACACAGAAACGTATCTATACCATTTTAGGGTTACTAGCTCTCCTCTATACGGTTGCTGGCACTTTTATAACTTTCTCGACAAGCGTTGATAATGTTGCTGGTTATCAATATGACATTCTTAGTGATCCAATAGCATTAGGAATTATTGTCCTAATCACAGGTATTCCTTTATTTCTGCTGTTCTTGTTTCTTGAACGACGAGCTACTCGTAATGGAAAAAGTCTTACGAATTGAAGTCCCTTTAGTGGACTTGTCCGGTGGTTAGCATGACGGCTTTAGCCTCATGCGGCGCAAACCGCCAAAATGTTTTGATGTTAAACGTGATGTATTGTCTGAATAATGGGATGCTAAGTTGATCGTTCGTTTCCGCCTCATCATCGCCCTTTTCCTCCTCCTCGCCCTACCCGCCTCGTGGGTGGCGGCGCAGGAGACGGCTGCCGCGCCGGTTGCCCAAATCGTGACGCAGGGTGCGCCGCGCGTGGAGGATGGACAGGTCGAACTCGATTTCAGCGTCAGCGACCAATCGGGGCTGGCTCCAGCGGAACTCACGGCGAGCAGCATCAAACTGAGCGAACCGGCGGACAACCTGACGCTGACCAGCCGCGACGACCGTGCGCTGACATTGGCGGTCATCGTTAACCTGAGCAACGGCAGCGATGTTGACCTGATCCAGAACACCCTTCGCGCCTACTTCAACGACTACTATCAAGCAGGCGATAACGTCACCTTCTACGTGCTGGGGCCGGAAGCCAATCAGGCGCAGGTCGCGGTCGCCGCTGACCAAGCCGCCGCCCTCGAACTCGTGGACAGCCTCAAACGCTCGCCGAATGTTTACTCGATTACGCCAACCCTCCGCGCCGCGCTGGCGATGCTGCAAGCGGCGGATGAAGAAACCGCACGGCAGGTATTGTACGTCGGCTCGTTCCTCAACGACCCGCAGGAAACCAACGCCTCCAGCATCTTCGCCGGGCAGCAGATCCCCTTTAACGTGGTGCTGGTACACCGCTACCGCCCGCAAGCTGTGGCCGAACATCGCACCCTCGCAACCTTCGGCGGGGGCTTATTCGCCAACAACGAGAATGGCAGCGGCGTGGGCTTGGATGGCATCCCGACCGCCATCAACTCGCTCAAGGTGATGTTCGACGCGCTGGCGAACAGCCGCCGTGTGTACACCCTGCGCTACCAGAGTGGCAGCCAGAACCTCGACCCCGAACGCACGGTGACGCTGACCGTTACCCTGCCGGACAGCACACAGGCCAGCGAACAATTCCAATATGAGCCAGTGTTCGCGCCGCCGCAGGTCGAAATCATCTCCGCCGCGCCCGATCTCATCCGAATGCCAACCTACAGCGGCAATCGCATCGTGTTCGACATGACCGAGCGCTTCGTCACCGTCTCGATTACCTTCCCGGATGGTGTCCGGCGCGGCATCAAGTCGCTGGAACTGCAAGCCACTGATGCCAACGGACGCAGCCGCCCGCCGCGCGTCATCAACGCCCCTGCCCCCGATGGCAGCGGGAACTACAGCATCCCGTGGACATTCGATGATTACACCACGCCGGAAACCGTCAACCAGATCAACCTGACCGTCACCGCCGAGGATCAGCTTGGACTCAGCGGCAGCGACAGCCAAACCGCGCGGCTGACGGTCGCCGCCCTACCCCCCGCGCCCATCCCAACCGTGACGGTCGCGCCGACCGCCGAGGCCAGCAGCGACGGTAGTATGCTGGGTAGTGGCAGCGTGGTGGATAACTTGCTGTTCTCGGTGCTGGCAGCCTTCGTGCTGGCGCTGATCGTTGTCGTCGTGTTCCTGCTGCTGATGCTGGCACGCGCCAACCGCCAGCGCAGCCATTACGCCCGCATGGCGCAGCTCGCCGCGCAGCAGCCAGTCGCGCCCATGCCGGTCGCCGCCCCTGTCGCTGCCATGCCAGCCGCCCCCACCCCCGAACCGGAACCGCCGGAGGAAACCACCCTGCTGGGACGCTTGGTCACGGTCAACGGCTTGGAAGTCACCGAAATCCCGATCACCGCCGAGGAATTTACCATCGGGCGTGACCCGTCGTGCAACTATGTGATCAACCAGCCGTTCATCAGCCCGCGCCACTGCACGATCATGCTGCGGAAAAAGACCTTCTTCATCCGCGACCTCGGCGGCAAGAACGGTACCTTCGTCAACGGCGAACGGCTGCCCAAGAACCGGGATATTCCCGTGCCGCTGGGTTCGGAAGTCAACCTAACCATGAATATCAGCATGGAATTGTGGGATGCGAAAACAGTGGTTAAACTCCATGATCGCAAAACCAGTTACACCCATCATTCCAGTGTGGCGACCAAAACCGCGCAAGCCAGCGACGAGTTGGAACTGCGCTCGGTGTTTGGCATCAAGTTTGCAGGTGAGGACGAAGGCAAGGTCGGTGATGACTACAGCCCGATTTAACAACTTCCTTCCAAAACGACAGGATTGTAACGTCTCGGCTAAAGACTTTGGGTGTATCGTTAAAGTGATGACATAAATAAAAAAATTAATATACCGATTGAGTAACCTTTTTTGTGATGGCGCGTATGGGGGAATTTGGAAACGGACGCGCTGTATTGCGTCCCTACACACAACCAGATATTTGTAGGGACAGCATACATGCTGTCCGTGCCAATAAACGCTCACGCTGAATGTAACACGACCGAGTTTCAAAATTAATATGCTCTACAGATTGTTTTATCGAAGATTGGCAAATTGAATTGGTGCAGCTTACAGCATTTTCAGACCGGGATATAGCGACACGCGAATACCTTGAGGATTACTCGGCTGATGGGGTCATCAAAACCGCCAGCGGCCTGAACCTGCAAGTGCTGATCGTGTGCGACGGCGCGGGTGGCAGCGAGGCCGGTGAACGAGCAGCCCGTTTGACGACCCGCACCATCATGGAGTACATCGAACTCAGCCCGGAAACCGATGTGCCAAAAATATTGGTGCATTCGGTCGAGCGTGCCAACAAGATCGTCTTTAGCGAACTGCGCGGTAAAGGGACGGCCACCGCCGCCGTGGTCGCCGTCAACCTCGACGATGGCGAGTACGGGCGCATGTTCGTCGCCAGCGTGGGCAACAGCCGCATCTACCTGCTGCGCGAAGGCCAGATCGTCCGCCTGAACATCGACCACACCCTCGCGAATGAATACGTCTACGCGGGGCAAATGTCGGTTGAAGAAGCCGCCAAGATGAAGAACGGCGACTACTCCACCCGTATGATCGGCGTGGATGCGGACGTACAGGTTGATATTGGCTTTTATGCCGAGCGTGGGCGGTCGTTCGTCAATACCAGCCGCGCCTTCCGCATCGGGCAAGCCGGTCTGCTGCTGAAGGAAGGCGACACGGTTCTCGCCGCCTCGGACGGCTTATTCGGCCTCAACCCGCAGGATCGCCAGCCCTACCTGCACCAGAACGAACTGTTATTACACGCGATGGATGATGATGTCGAACGTGCTGGCCGCGCGTTGATGAAGTACGCCGCCGCCCGCCGACCGGAAGATAACACCTCCATTTCGATGCTGTTCGTGCCATCCCGCAGCCGCCGGATGGTGCGTGTCGGCGCGGGACTCAGCCGCCAGCAAAAGACCGGCTTAGGGCTGACCTTCACCGTCGTCATGATTATCCTGATTTTGGCGGGTATCCGTATCATCAGCGGCGAGAACGAGCGCGTACAGGTCGGCGCGACCCAAACCGCGATTGTGCAGGTGGTCTTGCAGCTTTCCGCCACCGCCACGCCCACGCCGACCGTCACCCCCACGCCCTCGCCCACCGCAACCGGAACGGCCACCCAACCGCCGACGCTCGTGGCCGCTAACCAGATCGGCTTCCAATACTTCCTGAACTTGCCCAGCAATCCGGTGCTGCCAGCCAAACTCTACACCTCGCCGGAGATCAACTACTTGCTCATTCAAGGGCAGGATGACCCCAGCCTGCCGCCCATCATTCCGTCGAACTTCTATTTGCAGAAGGATACCCTGATGCAAATTGATGCCGTGTCGCGGGTGGATAAGGTCATCAACGGGCAGTTGTTCCCCGCAGGTGATATGTATGCCAACACCGGCGACTACTCGCAGGGGAAGGTGAGCATCATCCCGCAGCAGGATACCGATGTGCGCTTCGATGCCGAAACCTTGTGCATCGCCGCCAAGCAAATTCCCGCCGAACTCACCATCCCCAACGACCCCGAAAAGCTGGCGCTCACCTGCTTCACCGGCGCGGAAAACGACTGCCACTACACCTTCGCCGGTGAAGAACCAACCGTCATGCCCATCGGTCAGCGCGTGCTGCTGGACATCAGCAACAATAAGCTGATCGAAGTTGGCCCGATTTTGTTTGATGAGGTCAAAACCTACTACGATACCGTGTTCGCCCTCACCCAGAGCGAAGAACAGATTACCTGTTTGCAAACCGCCCTCGACCAAGACGGCGACCAACTCCCCTACCCCAAGGACGAATGCCCGCTCGAACCCGGCCCACTCAGTACCAACGGCTGCCCCGACCAGGACGGCGACAATGTGCCGGACGCGGTGGATGTCTGCCCGATTGAACCCGGCCCGGTCGAAAATCAGGGCTGCCCGCTGCCCACGCCGACACCGCTTTCCGACATCGACTTCGACGGTGTGTTCGACATCGTTGACCGCTGCCCGACCATCCCCGGCGTTCAGGAGAATGAAGGCTGCCCGTTGGAAGACGGCACGGTGACGCTGACCCCCAGCCAAACCCCTAGCCCGACTTCCGCCGCGAAGTTTACACAGACCGCCGCCGCCAACCAGCAAGGCACGCAGGCCGCGCAGACCGCCACCGCCGATGCGGGACAGGCCCAGCAAACCTCGCAGGCTGTGCAGACGCAGGTCAACCAGCAGGCGACCCTCGCCGCCCAGCAGACGCAAAACGCGGTTAACCAGCAGTTGACACAGGCCGCCGTTCAAGCCAGTGCCATCGCCGCCCAGCAAACCGCGCTCGCCGCCCAACAAACGGCCAACGCCGGTGGCACCCAAGCGGCAGTCCAACTGACGCAAGCCGCGAATGTGGCAACCCAGAACGCCGCCAATACTCAGGCTGCTGGTGCCATCCAAACCGCCAACGCCGCCGGTACACAAAACGCGCTCCAGCAAACCGCCGTCGCCGGTCAGCAAACCGCCGCCGCAGGTACAGCCAACGCCGCCGGTACACAGGCCGCCAGCGTCCAGCAAACCCAGAACGCCCAGCAAACCTCGGATGCCAACGCGACCGCTGCCGCCGCTGCCCAGAACGCCGCCAACACCGCCGCCGCGCAAACGGCTGCTGCGGCCCAACTGACCGCTCAAGCAAACCAAACGCGGGCGGCACAAACCCGCGCCGCCCAAACCGCCACCGCCCAAACGGCTACGCAGTCCATCGGCCTGACCAGCACGGCGGCACACCTGACCGGTACGGCGATTGTGGTGACGCAAACGGCTGTGGTGAACCAAACGTTGGCCGCGCAGCAAACCGCCACCGCCGCACCCGCGACCGCCACCGCCGCTGCCCAAACGTTGATCGCCGCCCAGACGCAAGCCGCAGGCGTTCAGCAAACACAGACCGCGCTCGACCAAACCGCGACCGTTCTCGCCCAGACTGAAACACCGGTTGCGACCGACGCAGGGCCGTTCCAAACCGCGACCGCTGCCGCCCAAACGTTAGCGGCGGCCCAGCAAACCAGCACGGCGGCACAGGCCACGCAGAACGCCCAGCCCGTCCAACAAACGGCCAACGCCCAAACGGCGACCGCCACCTTCTGGCAATACGTCGCCACGCTCATTCAGGGGACGGCCATCGCTGCCCAGCAAACGCAGGCCGCCGCCCAGCAGACGCAAGCCGCCGCCCAGCAAACCCAGAACGCCAGCAACCAGACCGCGACCGCCGCTGCTGGCAACGTGGGTAATAACCCCGGCCAGCAAACCGCAACCGCCGCTGCTGCGACCCAGTTCGCCGGTCAGCAAACCGCTATCGCCGCCCAGCAAACGTTGATCTCGGCACAGTTAACAGGGACAGCCGCCCAGCAAACACAGGCCGTCAACCCGCTGCTGCAAACCCAGAACGCCCAAACAGCAACCGCCTTCTCGGCACAGCAAACCCAGTTCGCCGTTCAGCAAACCGCCGCCCAACAAACGGCCAACGCCAACGCGACCCTCGCCGCCCAGCAGGCACAGGCGACCGCTGCTGCTCAGAACGCGACCAACGCGGCGGGTACGGCTGCGGCTGCCCAGCAGACACAGGCGGCTGCCCAACAAACCGCCAACGCGGCGGGTACGCAAAACGCGACCATCACCAACACGCCAACCATCACCTTGACCCCGGTTGGAACGACTACGCCGGATGATGAAAATGCGACCGGCACGGCTGCGGCTGAAACAGCGATATTCGAGCTGCAAACCCAAGCCGCCGCCCAGCAGACCGCCAACGCCCAACAAACCAACGCCGCCGCTGCCCAGCAAACCGCCAACGCCGCGAATACGCAAGCCGCCGCTGCTCAACAAACCCAGAACGCCGCCCAGCAGACGCAGGCCGCCAACCCGCTGCAACTGACGCAGAACGCGCAGGGGACAGCCGCCGCGATTGCGACCCAGAACGCGCAGGCCAGCGCCGCCGCTGCCCAGCAGACCGCCGATGCACAAGGCACAGCCAACGCCAACGCGACCGCCGCTGCCGCTGCCCAAACGCAAGCCGCCATTGATGCCCAGAACACGGCCAACGCTGCGGCTGCTACCCTCGCCGCGCAGCAAACCGCCGATGCCAACGCCACCGCTGCGGCTGCCCAGCAAACGCAGGACGCGATTGACGCGGCCAACACCGCTGCTGCCGCCCAACTGACTGCCGACGCTGCCGGTACAGCCGCCGCGCTCCAGCAGACGCAGGATGCGATGGATGCCGCCAACACCGCTGCCGCCGTCCAGCAAACGGCCAACGCCGCCGGTACGCAAACAGCCGCCGCGCCGCCACCTCCCCCACCGCCGACCGAAACGCCGATTGTGTTCCTGCCGGGGATGCAGCCGTTCATCGTGTTCGTGCCGTCCGCCACGCCGCCCGCGCGGGTGGTTACGCCCACGCCGACCGCGACCCCCACGCCAACACCGTGGATGGTCACGCCGCCCGCCGCGTATGCTTCCCCGCGTGTGACGCGCACACCCATACCGACGCGCTAACCGGACATGAAAAGGGGCATACCGCCGTATGCCCCCAAAGGTTTTGACATTCGACCCTGTTTAGCCTAACCGCACGAACTCCAGCGAATTCGCCTCCACCCAACCGACCGCGCCGTTCTTCGCCGTCACCTTGTACCACAACTGCTTCGACGCATCCTCGGATGATTCGCTGCCGATCACCAGTTCATTCAGTTTCAGCACCGTTTCCGCGATGCCCGAATGCGAGTCGGGGGCGTTCCGCAGCCACACGAACGGCACATTCGCCTTCACCCGCACGATATAACCATCCATCCATAACCCGGCTGGAATCGGCTGGGCGGTCACGGTTGAACGGGCGCGGACGTATTCCAGCGAGTTCTGCTCGACATAGCCGACGTGGTTGCCCCGTTCCTCGCGCACCTGCCACCACCACTGCGCTCCGTCATACTGCGGCGTACTCATAACGACGAACGTCGTCCGGCTGGGGAGCTGCCCGCTGTTCGGCGCATCCGAGGAAGCCGACGACCGCAGCCACACGAACGGCACGCTGGCCTTCACGCGAACCACGTTATACACGCGCCAATTTTGTGCGCCGCTGGCGGGTACAGGCGTGGCGTTGATGTCGCGCACCAGCGAATTGACCTCTACCCAGCCCTCGCCGGCGCTGCTGCCGATGTAGCCCCACCACTGACCGTCGTTATAGACGAGGCCGCTGTTCGGGGACTGGTCGACATGCAGGGCTTTCACCCGTGCGCCGGTGTAGATGGTGTGCATCACGTCACCCGTGCTGAAAGGCGACCGGCGTATCCAGACGAAAGGGACAGCCGGACGGACGAGAAAACTGCCGTTCCAGTCGCTATACGGCGATGGGGGTATATCCTGTGCGGCGGGCGCGGCGGAGGCAGCCCCTACCCCAACGAGCATCAAGGCGAATACGATGACGAACATCCATTTACGTTTCATGTGTCTCCCTCTTTCTGTTATCGGTATAAACGATATACCCATACGACGCGCGGCACCCCGAAAATGTTCACCCTGTACCCCAAAAATCGGCAGAAGGTCGGAGGCCATCCCCGACTTTCATCCGATAGTTGTCCGAAAAACCATCCTTTTTACCCACGCCGCTGTCGTTTTTTCGGCTAAACTGGAATTATCCAGCGTGAAATCAACGGATGAAATGTGGTGACGAGAAACGAACGGTCATGTATAAGGAGGCAGCAGTGGGGCGGAAACATCAGCTAATACGCTCGTTCGAACATGCCTGCCGGGAATGCAGTCACCCGATGGATATGATCCAGCAGGAAAACAGCAAAGGTGGTTTCATCGCGCTCATCACCTGTTGGAACCCGGACTGCCTGTTAAAGACGGTCACGCTTTCGATTGACCAATATGCCAAACTGACTGAACGCCAGATCGAAGCCTACCGCGAAATGAACCGCCGCAGCCGCCCAAAATATTTGCTCGCCTGAAATAACCCCAACCGCCAACCAACTCCCCTACCCTCTCCCACCTCGGCTATAATAAGCGGCATGAGCGAGTGTCACATTCATAGAAGGACTGCACGTCACCACAATGGCAGTAGAAATCACGCCCGAACAGGAAATTTGGGTTACGACCAGAGAAGGTGCAGCAGCAACAGGATACAACAGCCAATATCTTGAAAAGTTGGCAAACAAAAATTCACGTTTGCCAGAAGCTGAACGGCTGATCAAGATACGCAAACGGTCAGGGCTTTTTTATGAACTCTGGCTGCCTGACCTGCTGCGCTACATCGACGAAATCGGTTATGGCCCGCACCAAAAATAATTGATATTGAATGCCGGACAGCCTGTATGCTGTCCCTACACCCGTTCGACCATTGAAAATGTTTTTGTGTAGGGACGCGAGACAGCGCGTCCGCATCTTTCAAACAGCCACATCATTTTCGTGATTCGATAACCCATTGCTTGACTTTATACGGAGGTGCATAGGGCATGTCCTTCTCACCAAACCGCTGATGACTCCGCTTTTGAGGATCGCCTGTCGGCTGCCCGTTCCTCGCGTGGGCTGAACGACGCTAGCCCGTCATGTTGTCCCTACATTGTCCACTTGTCCTATTTTATCTGTCCACTTGTCCTATTTATTAAAACTTTATGCCAAGAATTACGTTCCTACATGGTATAGTGCGAAAGGGCACTGTATATTATCAATACTATGGAGGATCGAGCTAATGCACCGCAGACGCTATGCTTTATTTATAACTTACATTATTATTATGGCATTGTTTACCACCGCCGCTTCGGCACAGCAGTCCACTGTTGTGGCGACACAGGCAGATGGAGCCGGTTTGCTGCCGGAATTTAACCGCTGGCGTACCGCAATCGGTATCCGCCCCTACGCCGAGGACACACGTCTGACTCAGGCGGCACAGTTCCACAGTGACGATCAGGTTGCACGCAATTACTTCAGCCACGATGCCCCGCGCCCCGCGATGTGTAATGGTAAGGGTGTGAGCGACCTCGGTCAGCGTGCGGCGTGCTTCGGCACGTTCGTTTCTGGCGAAGGCATCGCCAAAGGCCAGCAGACGGCTGACGAAGCCACGCGCGGCTGGCTGCACAGCCCCGGTCACTGCCTCGGCGTGATGGACTCCACCGCGACCCACATGGGCGGCGGTCATGCCGGCGACATCTGGACGTTCATGTACAACGGTGTCAACGTCCCTGCCCCGAACCCTGACTTCCGTGCCTTCTGCACCTGCACCAGCAGCAGCGATGGCAGCGAAGACGCGATTCAGGCGTGCGTCGTGAAGTTCAATAACGGCGTTACGCCTGTCGCTCCCCCACCCTCCTCGCTCCAGCTTTCGTACCAGCTCCCCAACGCCACCGGCAGCTACAACCGTGGCAGTTCGGGTGGCATGGGCCTCGGTGTGAAGGCCGAAGGCACTTACACCATCACCGTCGTTCCGGTCACGGGCAACCCAACCGGTATCTCGCTGACGATGGAGGAATCGGTTGGCCGTAACAGCGTTGCTATTCCGGGCGCGACCGGTACCGACAAGCTGGTTTACACCATCACCAAGCCGCAAGACCTGTGGGTGTGGTTCGACTCGTCCAAACTTCCAGCGGGCGATACCTTCCGCTTCAACGTGCTGTGGGAATCGTCCTACGTCGCGCCGACCGCCAGTGTAGCCGCTGCCCCGACCGACGTTCCGGCAGGCGAACCGACAGCCGTACCGGCGGATACCACCGGGGAAGTGCCAGCCGAATCGACCTGCACGCCGAATGTGGCGACCGAGGCGCTGGACCTCAACATCATCAACAACACCGACCAACCGCTGACGCTGGGCTGGTACAGCTTTGACTGCGCCGAGACCTCGTACGGCACAGTGGAACCGAACAGCACCCTGACTCAAGGTAGTTTCGTCGGCCACGTCTGGGTACTGCGCGCGCCGGATGGCTCGGTGGTACGCCAATTTACGGCGGCTGCCGGTCAGACCGACATCGTGATTGATCCCGTCAACCCTGCCGATGTCGTGGTTCCGGCGGATACGACCGGCACCACCGCAGCGGCTGACGAATGCAACGTCACCATCATGAGCGCGGACGAACTGGTGAGCGCCATCAATAAGGCGAACGACGAGGCGGCCTGCCCCGGCGCGAATACGCTGTTCGTGGCAAGTGACATCACTGTTGCGGCGGGTTATGAGGGCGGCGAGAATGCCTTCCCCGTCATCACCACCGACATCACCATCAGCAGCATGAACCGCATCATCTCGCGGGATGCCAGTGCGCCCGCGTTCCGCTTCTTCTATGTCGATGGCACTGCTGGCAAGGCTGGCGCACTCACCCTGACTGACATTCAACTCACAGGTGGCGAGGCGCTGGACGCTGGCGCAATCATGGTTGACGCGCGTGATGGCGGCAAGTCGGCGCTGCACGTTCGCAACGGCGCGTTCATCAACAACAAGAGCAGCGGCAACGGCGGCGCGATCATGACCCTGAGCATGAATGGCGGTCAGGTTGATCTGGTCGTTGAAGACAGCACCTTCGACGGTAACGCGGGTATCTACGGCGGCGCGATCTACAGCGGCGGGTTCGATGGTGGGAATGCGACCGCGACCATCAGCGGCACGAACTTCACCAACAACAGCGCCCAAGAAGGCGGCACGCTCTATAACAACGGTTTGGGCGCGAATGGTCATGCCCAAATGACCCTGACCGATGTGACCTTGAGCAGCAGCACCTCGCCGCGCAACGATGCCATCCATAACAACGGTCGCGCGGGTGGTAACGCAGCCCTGACCCTGACCGGAAACCTGCTCGGTGGCACGGGGTTGAGCCTCGGTGCGCCCGGCATCATCTTCAATCAGGGTACGGAGGGCAGCGCCGTCACCACATGGAAAGACCAAACGGCGGGTAGTGCGGAGAATGTTTGTATCGGGGTCAGTGAAACCGGTACCGATCTCTCGGTCGTCCCCTGCCCGTAAGTACGACGTTCAACAACGGTTCGCCTGAATGATAAAGGGCGGGGAGTTATGCTTCCCGCCCTTTTCAGTTGCCCTGCCCCTCTGCATTTCTTGGCGTTCTTGGCGGTTTATCTCCTCTCCGTATTCCTCTGCGTTCTCCGCGTCTCTGCGGTTAACCTTCTCTCCGTATTCCTCTGCGTTCTCCGCGTCTCTGCGGTTCATCTTCTCTCCGTATTTCTTGGCGTTCTTGGCGACTTGGCGGTTTATCCTGTTTGTCCTTCGTCGCGACGAAATGGGTTGCCAATCACGGACAGCCTGTCTGCTGTCCCTACATTCTCTGTACCTGTGTGGTGAAATCTCTGTGTATTCCTCTGTGCCTCTGTGGTTAAACGTCTTTGCCCTTCTCTATCAGCCGCCAACGTTTGAAAACGGTTTGCTCTTTCAAACCCCGCCTTCACAAATCGGGGTCACAAAGGATCGAGCCACCTGTTATCACCTGTTTTACAGGCAAAAATAGGTTGCCAATCACGGACAGCCTGTCTGCTGTCCCTACATTCTCTCGGTGTCCTCGGTGGTTCAATCTTCTCCGTATTTCTTGGCGTTCTTGGCGACTTGGCGGTTAATCTTCTCTCCGTATTCCTCTGCGTCTCGGTGGTTAAACGTCTTTGCCCCTCTCTGCGTTCTCCGCGTCTCTGCGGTTCATCTTCTCTCCGTATTTCTTGGCGTTCTTGGCGACTTGGCGGTTTATCTTCTCTCCGTATTTCTTGGCGTACTTGGCGACTTGGCGGTTTATCTCCTCCGTATTTCTCTGTGCCCTCTGTGTCTCTGTGGTGAATTCTTCTCCGCCTTTTTCTTGGCGACTTGGCGGTTAAACGCATTTGCCTTTCTGTGTGTTAAAGCCCTTTGCGGTCTTTGCCCCTTCGCGTCTTTGCGTTAAATGCCTCCCTGCCCTCCGTCCATTGGCGGATAAAACAGTCTGTCCATCGGGTTAGCCAAAAATCAATCGACCGCCAGATCAGCAAAATGCCGCGCTGATGTTTAATAGGGACATCTTCAAAGCACATCACAACCGTTGATGAAAAGGAAAAAATAAAGTGAACGCCGCTTCGTTGCAAAATCGTATTGAAAATGTTGATCGCAGTGTCACCCGCTTGCTCGCCAAGCACAGCTTAACGCTGCTGCGGATTTCGGTCGGTATCGTGTTCGTCTGGTTCGGCGCATTGAAGTTCTTCCCCGGCATGTCCCCGGCAGAACCCCTGATCCGCCAGAGCATCACCTTCCTGCCTATGGACTTGTTCCTGCCCTTCTTAGCCGCTATGGAAGTCTTCATCGGCATCTGCTACATCGTCGGTGGTCGGATGCAGCGCTTAGGGGTCATTCTGATGCTCGGTCAAATGGCCGGTGCCATGTCGCCGTTGGTCTTGCGCCCTGACCTGATCTGGTCACAATTCCCCTTCGTCTGGACGCTCGAAGGCCAGTACGTATTCAAGGACATCGTGCTGATCAGCGTCGCCCTCGTCATCGGTGCAACCGTTCGTGGTGGTGGCCTCATCGCCAGCCCCGTGATGTTGAAGGAAAGCCTGAAACGCGGTACGCAGGAATTTAAGGCGCTCATCATCGGCAAATAACTCACGCTTACGTCTATAGGAGACATCTTCTGTCCCCTACACACACCACCCGATGACAAATCAGCATCGGGTGGTTTTGTTTTTGTGGAGAACAGTTCAAACAGAGGAGTTTAAGAGGAGATTTCTTTTAGCAGCTAACCTACCCGCCCTTGAGCCGGTGCAGTGCCAAGCGCAAACCGCCGACCGCATTCATATCGACCGGATGCACATCCTGCGTCGTTTTGTGGGCTTTGCGGTCGAGAATTTTATTGCCATACCACGTCTGCTTACTCAAGTAAGGTTCGATCAGCCCTGCCCCGCCCCCCACAAGGATCACCGACTTGATGCCACGGAAGCCGTCGAATACCCCGTCAGCGATGTTGTTGCTCACCCACTCGGCGTAGCGTTCGCAGTAACGATCCAGCAGCGGTTTGAGGTCGGCATCCAACCCTGCCACCGTCAGCACATAATCGCCGCTAACGCTGCCCAGCCGGATAATGCGGTCAATATCATCAACCGTTAGATTGTGGGCATCATCTCCAAGTTGTTTTTTAACCACTCGTAACAATGGCTCGCGGATGTGGACGTGCACCCCACCGGCTTCCCATGTGGCATGTTGTAAACTCTCGGCGTTGAAGTTCCCGTTGCTGAGTTGTATAGCATCCAGCGTATGCGCGCCAAAGTCGAGGATAACCACTTCGCCTTCGAGCGCATCTGCGGAAGTCTCGTCGCCTTTGTCATCCAGAGCAAAACAGGCCGCAGCACCTAATCCTTCCGGCCAGACTGTGATTTGGTCATACTGGAACTTACGCGGTTTCTTGTCACCCTTGAGGCCAATCTCTACCTTCCCACCGCGCTGACTGAAACGTTCTTTTATAAAGGCTTTCAAGTCATTGTATAAACCGGGTGGTGTAAACAGTGTTAAATTGACCGTGCCGGATTTGATACCGAGCCTCGCCAACGCATGTGCGACGAGCATCTGGTGAAACTCATTGCCGTAGCGGTTGGCACCCATGTGCCGTTCAAGCTGCCGGCGCGAAACACGGATCACATCGTCACCGGTTACATAGCGGTGACCACCCCAATCCACATAGTCGTATTCCAACTCCCAAGTTTTCCCTAACCCCAATGTTTCACCGGTTGCAGCGGCGCGGACAGATGGTTCGTAAAAGCTTTTATATCCCTTTGACTGCGCGAGAACAGCATTAGTTCCACCGTTGCCGGCATCCACACTGGCGATGTAGTCAGACATTCATCATTCTCCCTAAAAGGTTTTCAGGTAAGAAACCATTTGAGAAGTTCTGAAAATACCGGACAGCCAGTATGCTGTCCCTACAGAAATGCGAAATTGTGAGGCAAATTTCTTGTAGGGACGCGATACAGCGCGTCCGATTAACCCTCATTCTCTTCAAATGGTTTCTAACGGTCAATTACTGTAAATCATGGATACCACCCAGAAAATTACGAGCGATATTGCTGCTGGTCTTCTTTGCAGTGACCAGCGTCGGCAGGTCGTCGTCCTCGTCCTCAAACACCGGCAGCGCGAAGCCCGGCGCACTCAGCCCTTTCAACCCTGCCCCCAATTTGGCTGGCGAGGCTTCCGGTAAAACTTGGGAATTCAGGAATAGCTTCTGGATTTGCTCCATCAGGCTCAAGCCATCCGGTACGAACTGGTTCTTATAATGCGGGAACAGCTCGAACAGCACACTCAGGTCGTTGTTCTCCAGCGCCCACAGCAGCCGCACCCCATCCCGTATCACCGTCACTTCCCTGCGCTGAGTACGAGAATAGTCTAAAATCTCGCCGACGTGGGTATCAATCGGGTGGTTGTGGCGCAGTTGGAACTTGCGCGTCTGGCGTGGCACATAGCGCTTCTTGGGGGTCTTGGTTTGCTTTTTGGGTCGAGCCATTATGAAACCTTTTAATGTGCTGCACACTATAGTGTGCAATTCTTGGGAAGTCGTGTATACTATGAGAATACTACTATCTCAAGTTACTTGCAAGAAGTAATCCAAATAAAACAGGAATGCAGGAATGAAAACAGGAACAGTTGCTAAACGGTTTGATCTTGACCAGAAAACGATCAAGATGTGGACGGATATGTTCCCCGATTACTTCTCCGCAGGCGCGTTGGGGGAGGGGCGTACCCAGCGCGACTATCAGATGGACGATTTACCGATCCTCAACACCATCAAGATTGAACGCGCCCGTAACGTGCCGTTCGAGCAGATCGGCGCGAAGCTCGCGGCGGGCGACATCGACAGCAACCTGCCGCCGGAATTCACCTCGATTGAAGGCGAGAATGCCATCGCCGTCTATTCACAGATCAAAGGCTACCAGATTCAGATCGAAAGTCTCTTGCAAGAGGTGGAACGGCTGCGCCGGGACGGCAAAGAGAAAGAAGATAAGATCGAACGCCTAAACCGCGAAATCGGTAAGTGGCAGGCCATGTATGAGATGCTCCGCGAGCAAATGGATGATGAGGATGACGACTGAGAAGCATGTTTGACGGGTAGAGCAGGGCATGTCCCTCAATACTTGGACATCAAAAAGAGCAAATGATTGCTCTTTTTTGTTGAAATTTTATGAATAAAACGTAAATTTTTGACGATGACGGCATATGACAAAATCATCATATACGGGAGAAAAAATGGATTTTAACGGTGATAGATGTCATCAATTAATTTTTAGTTAATTTTTAGTCGTTTAATCCGCGCAAAATCAATTTATAGTTAAATAACACGCAAGTAAATGTAATGTTCAAGCCTATCGAAGGAAAGTTTCATGAAGTTTCACACCGGTAAATTCGTTATCCTCGCCATTGTGGCAGTCATGTCGGTTTCGGTCTTTGGTCACGTTGCTGCCCAGTCTGATCCTTGCTTACCCGATAGAATTAGCGCCCAAGTTGGCTGCCCGACACCGCCAACCCCGACCCCACCCACGCCTGAACCGCCGACCCCGACACCGCCGCCCTTTGACCCCTGCGCCCCGACCAGCATCACCGCCATGGGGGGTGGCTGCGATCCCACCCCGACACCGCCGCCTTTTGACCCCTGCGCTCAGGCGAAGGTTGCCACGGTATATGTCAACTGCCAGACCCCTGAGCCGCCTGTTGAGGTTTTCTCGACCCCTGAACCGGTCGTGAACTACAACGAAAACGTCAGCTTCAATGACACCGACTTGGGCGTAACCCTCCTCAAGAGCCAAGACGAGCAGGGCAACGTGCAGATGGACTTGTTCCACACCAACACCGGCACGACCGTCACCACCTACCTGTTCAGCATCACTCAACAAGACATCGCGCCGTTCGTCGCCGAACATCCTGCCGAAAACACGCTCTTGGCCTCGGCTGAAGGTGTCTCGGTCTACGTCCTAACCACCGGCGAAATTCAGGTCAACGCTGGCCCCGATGCCGAAGGTAAATACCACGTCAAGATTTTCAACGGTATTCCGTGGACACACGTGTACGGTTACACCATCGACCCTGTGAAATAACCCGTCGCTCCTGCGATAAACGATCAAAGCCGGATGGCACCTGTCATCCGGTTTTGATTCGGTCAGGGTAGGGCAGGGCAGGGTTAAGTCTAAAAAACGTCAAGGGTTGCTAGACGAATAGTTGACTTATGATTAATTCGTTGGGGGTTTACAAGAACATCCTTATTCTTGTATTCACGGTAAACCGCACAGCTTATCAGCTTGACGTGCCTTACAAGGGTAGCGACGCGCGACAATTTATGCCGCTTCTTACCGCCGAGCAGCTTCGTCGTTACGGTGCATGTCCAACATCAATCCCATTCGCTTGCTTCCTCGCCTAGCGGTTGGCGAACAAAACCGGATGACATCTATCATCCGGTTTTGATTCCTGTTGGCCGCCCTCACGAATAAGCCGTTTGAAAATGCGGTTTGAGATTCATCGGACGACCCCTACACGAAATGCGTATCCCAATCGCGCATTTTGTAGACAGGCTGTCCGGTATTTTTTCTCAGGAGGATTTCTGGGGGAAACCAAAGTACCCTCCAGCAATCGCCAACTCGCGAGAGGGTACTTTGAAAGTGGAAAGCCGTCCACCACGGTTTGTTGTATAGCAAGTCATTCTCAGATATGTAGTTGTAGTACCACGCCAACCCCGCGCCAGCCGCGCCTTAAAGATGGCCTTCGCCTTGCCGGATAGCTACTCGGTGTGAAATCGCGTTGCCCACACCCCGCCGCAGCGAAGACCGCTTTAACCGCTCATCTCCCGGGCGATAAGACGTTTGGCGCCAACTTATTCGCAGGACATGCCGTGGTAATGAAAATGGTATCGGCTTTATCCGATTCTGTCAAGTAGTAAAAACCAGCATGGAAAATTTGGTGACTATCCATTTACTACTTCTTTGGAATGTTCAAAGGGCCATTACCAATTTCGTCTTTATAACGGAGGAGGTCAGGCAGCCATAACTCGTAACGACCAGCGCGTTTTCGGGTCTGAATAACCCGCTCATTCTCCGGCAACCGCCAATTTTTGTAAGCGAGTTTTTCCAGATATTCGCGGCTGTATTGCGTTAAAGCTGCACCCTCTGACGTAAAGACCCAGATTTCTTGGTCAGGCGTAGTCTCTCGTGCCATATCATCCTATCGTCTTTGGCGCGACGTATCAGATCAATTGATACCTGATTATAGCCGACGACTACAAAAAGAACGCTGTATCGTCCCGTTATTTGTTTTTGTGTGGGCCGTATCCCGTTTCGTCAATATATCGCAGCAGGTCAGGCAGCCAGATTTCATAATAATGGCCTGAACGTCTGCGAAGTTTGAAAAGTCGTTCATCTTCTGGCAGCAGCCAGTTTTTCTTTGATAACTTTTCGATATACTGGCGATTGTATCCGGTGATTTGGGCGGCTTCCGCCGTCATGACCCAAATTTCTTGGTCAGGCGTAAATTCTCGTGCCATATTAGCCTATCGTCTTTGGCGCGACGGATCAGATCAATTGATACCTGATTATAGCTGACGACTACAAAAAGAACGCTGTATCGTCCCGTTATTTGTTTTTGTGTGGGCCGTAACCGATTTCATCGATATAGCGCAGCAGGTCGGGCAGCCATAACTCGTAAAACCGTCCCGAACGCTTGCGTATTTTGATCAGCCGCTCATTTTCCGGCAGTCGGAAATTCTTCTTGCCCAATATTTCCATATACTCGTGGTTGTAGCCGGTAATTTCAGCAGCTTCTTTGGTCATGACCCAAATTTCTTGGTCAGGTGTAATCTCTCGTGCCATATCATCCTGTCGTCTTTGGCGCGACGTATCGGATCAGTTGATACCTGATTATAGCCTAACCCTCATAACCGCGAGCAGGGTAGGGTAATAATCGAAGCAAGTACGCGAGGTTTAAGCTGTAGGGGCGCATGGCCGTGCATAGGCATTAAGCTAAGGAATTTTCAGGGACAAAATCACTCAAGAATGCTGTTCGCTGTCGAATTTTGGAGCGCCTTGAGTGCGCTTGTCCGGCTGCGCCGCATCAAGTTTATGGTGATTTACGAACGAGTGTGGCAAATAACTTGGTTGGTCAGCAGCGTCTTTGAAGTCGCTTTAGCAGACTTGTCTGGTGATCAGCATGACGGCTTTAGCCTCATGCGAAACAACCACAAACACTGCTAAAAAAACCGGACACCCTGTATGTTGTCCCTACGAAGGCGTGGTGATGAGGTTGTAGGGACGCGATACATCGCGTCCGCTGGCATTAAAACTTTAAACTTGCCACTTAAAACTTCCAACCTCTCCCCCAATGGTGCCGGGTGGTTCCATACAGCGCGGGTGATTTCGGGTATTGTGCAGTTCTATAACGAATGGATTCGGATAGTGACAAGTCGTCAAATGTGCGAAAGTAGGGAATGGTTTCACACCGTTCCGTATAGCCCATAATTTTTTACCGACAGGAGTCTTTATAAATGCCGTTTATTGGTGAACTCGCAGCCGTTGGAACCTCCCTCTGTTTCTCCTTCGGCTCGACCTTTTTTACAATGTCCGGTCGTGTGTTCGGGTCGATCATCCTCAACCGCGGTCGGCTGGTGGTAGCCGTCGTGCTGGTCATGCTCATGCACCTGCTGTTTTACGGGGAACTGATCCCCATGAACGCCGGTATTGACCGCTGGGCGTGGATGAGCCTATCCGGCATTGTCGGTCTCGTGCTGGGTGATACCTTCCTCCTGCAAGCCTTCGTCCTCATCGGCCCGCGCCTGTCCATGCTCATGATGGCGATGGCTCCCGTGTTAGGCGTAGTCCTAGCGTGGGTCTTCCTCGGTGAGACGCTGGCACTAAAGGAAATCATCGGTATCGCCGTCACACTGGCGGGGATCTTCGTCGTCATTGGCGAACGCCGCACGGATGCCAGCAATACCGATGCAGCCAAACCGGGTGACAGCCGCAGCTACCTCATCGGCTTGCTCTGCGGCCTCGGTGGCGCGGCAGGGCAGGCGGGTGGACTCGTCCTCAGCCGCTTCGGCCTCGTGGGCGATTTTCCGGCGCTCTCCGGCAGCCTCATCCGCCTCATCGCCGCCATGATCGTCGTGTGGCTAATCGCGCTGTTCAACCGTCAGGCCGTCGCCACCTACCGCACCCTGCGCCAGAACCCACGCGCCTTCATGCTGGTGGTCGGCGGGACGGTCTTGGGGCCGGTACTCGGCGTGTGGCTCTCGCTCATCGCTGTACAGAACACCAGCGTCGGCGTGGCTTCCACCCTGTCGTCACTCATGCCCATCTTCCTCATCCCCATCAGCTACTTCATGTTCAAAGAGCGCGTGACCGTGCAGGGCATCATCGGCACCGTCATCGCCTTCGTCGGCATGGTACTCCTGTTCGTCTAACCTCGCCTCGTAGGGGCTTACCGCCGGTAAGCCCTAACCGCCTCACTTGACAACTCGATCAAAATACCTTATTTTACACATAGGTTAATTAACCATTTAGTTAAATAAGGTTGTACAACATGATAAGGAGTGACGAGCTTCGGTTAGATCTGACGTTTGCGGCGTTGGCAAATGCCACGCGGCGGGCGATCCTCGCACGTTTGGCGGTCGGCGAAGCAACAGTTAATGAACTCGCTGAACCATTCAATATGAGCCTACCTGCCATCTCGAAGCACATCAAAGTTTTAGAAAGGGCAGGGCTGGTTATACAGGGGCAGAAAGCCCAGTACCGTCCGTGTAGGCTCGATGCAGCACCTTTGCAAGAAATTGCCTCATGGACTGACCAGTACCGTGCGATCTGGGAAGCGCGCTTTGACCGGATGGAAAACACGATCAACCAATTGAAAAACAAGGAGCAGGATCATGAGTGAGAATACCCTTTCGAAAGATGCAGTCGTTGTGGAACGCACCTTCGATGCACCTGCCGGGGTGATCTGGCAGCTATGGACACAGCCGGAACTTTTCAAAACGTGGTATGGGCCTGAAGGTTTTAGCGTACCGGTTGCCGAAATGGATGTGCGCGTGGGCGGCAGGCATCTGTTTTGCATGGAGCGCCAAACGCCCAACGGCAGCATGAAAATGTGGTCAACTGGCGAATACCTTGAGGTTATCCCCAACAAACGTTTGGTGTATACCGACAGCATGGCCGACGAAAACGGCAATGTGGTTTCGCCCACAGCTTATGGCATGAACGACGATTATCCAGCGACGACCGAAGTTACTGTCGTGTTCGAAGAACAGGATGGGCGCACCCGAATGGTCATGACACACGCCGGTCTGCCGAATGGTGGGCAGGGAGCAGGCAGCGGCTGGGAACAGGCGTTTGCCAAAATGGCAGCACAGGTCGAAACCCTCACAAAAGGCAAATAATCGCAGGCCAACTATCGGGGCTTGCCACCAACAAGCCCCTCTTCTCCCTCTTCCTCTGCGTCCTCCGCGCCTCTGTGGTTAATTCTCTCTGCGTTCTCCGCGCCTCTGCGGTTCATCCCCTCCGTCTTTCTCTTGGCGTTCTTGGCGACTTGGCGGTTAAATGCTTCTCTGTGTCATTGAGCCTTAGAGACTTTGTGTTAAAACGCTTTGCGTCCTTTGCCTCTTTGCGCCTTTGCGTTTTGTTATTCTTCTCCCTCTGTGTCATTGTGCCATTGTGCCTCTGTGTTAAAAGACCTTGCGTCCTTTGCCTCTTTGCGCCTTTGCGTTTTGTTATTCTTCTCCCTCTTTCTCTGCGTTCTCCGCGCCTCTGCGGTTAATTCTTCTCCCTCTTTCTCTGTGTCATTGAGCCTTAGAGACTTTGTGTTAAAAGACCTTGCGTCCTTTGCCTCTTTGCGCCTTTGCGTTTTGTTATTCTTCTCCCTCTTTCTCTGCGTCCTCCGCGCCTCTGCGGTTCATCCCCTCCGTCTTTCTCTTGGCGACTTGGCGGTTAAATGCTTCTCTGTGCCATTGTGCCTCTGTGTTAAAAGACTTTGCGTCCTTTGCCTCTTTGCGCCTTTGCGTTTTGTTATTCTTCTCCCTCTCCCTCTGCGTTAAAAGACCTTGCGTCCTTTGCCTCTTTGCGCCTTTGCGTTTTGTTATTCTTCTCCCCATTCCTCTCCGTATTCCGCCTTTCCCTGCCAGCTTTTCCGCATGATGGTATAATCCCCGAATCGTACTTATTAGCCTCTAGTGACCGGATTGACCTTATGAAGTTAATTGTCACCATTGTAGATGACCAGGACGCGGATAAAGTCATGTCCGCCCTCAGCCGCCAGCACATCGGTGTGACGCGGGTCAGCAGTACCGGCGGGTTAATCGACCCCGGTAATTCGACGCTGCTCATCGGCACGGACGAGGGGAATATCCCCACCGTAATGAAGCTCATTTCGGAGGTCGCTGCCGTGCGTCCGGCGGTCGTGCCATACGCCCATTCCAGCAGCATGGCCTTCACCAACCTTGTGGAAATCGAGGTCGGCGGTTTTACAACTTTTGTTTTAGATATTGATCATTTCGAGCAGGTATAACCATGTCAAAACTCATTCTGGCGATCATTTTCAACACAGACGCGGTTGACCCGCTTTCGGATGCCCTGATTGCGGCCAAGTATTCGGTAACGAAGATCAGCAGCACCGGCGGCTTCTTGCGCCGCAGCAACACCACCTTCGTCATCGGCGTGAACGAGGAACGCCTCCCCGCCGCCATGACCATCATCCGCGAAGTCTGCGCCCCCTACAGCCGGCCAGAAGGCCATGCCGCGACCATCTTCGTGCTGGATGTGGCGGAGTTCGCCCACGCCTGACCCAAACAAAAAAGTACCTCTACCGTCAGCAAACGCGAGAGGTACTTTATAGATGAGTTCAGGCTCATACGATGTACAGCCGCGTTGCCATGCGGCTGATTGTACGGACGCACAACACTTACGCCCTCCCACACTTACGCTGGGCAGCACGAAGCACACCCTCACTCCAACGGTAGCTACTCACACGAACAGTACTATTCGCGTCGTTTTCGCGAGAAGACTTCAATCGCTTATGTTCCGGTCAACAAGTGATTTGCTGCTCAACTTGGCTGTGGGAGATGTTGTCAAATACGACGGCGGATAAATCCGCGTAGCTTGTAACTCACCTAGCTAGGCTGTCCTAGTCTACCGGTTACGATAGGCGGTTTGACAGCCGCCCAGAAAGCAATGTTTTTCGCAGCATTAATATCCGCATGGGCGATATATCCACAAGCACAACAAAGGAATGCGTCTTGGGTCTTACGGTTCGCTTTCGCAATATGTCCACACACAAAGCATCTTTGGGATGTGTAGCGCGGATCAATCTGTTCCAGTTTGACCCCATGCATACGTGCTTTGTAGGCGAGGAAATATTGAAGCTGTGCGAAAGCCCAATTGCTGTACTTAGCGCGTTTATCGCTGCCTCCAACCGTTGTCCTCACTCGAATATGGGTCAAATTCTCAACCTTAATCGAGCGATTCGTGTCTTTAGCACTCATAACTAGCCGCTTAGAAATCACATGGTTCACATCTTTTTGAAAACGTTGCTGCCGACCTGCCATTTTTTTCAAATGGCGTTTCGCGGACTTGCTGCCACACTGTTGCAAGGCTTTACGCAGTTTGGCGTAGCGCTTACGGGTGTATTCAATCGATTCACTACTGAAAATATCACCATCTGAAGTTACCGCGATATTCGTCACACCCATATCAATGCCTAGCGCCTCATCAGTTTGGCGCTGGTCTGGATCAGGAATATCGCAGGTCGCTAGCAAGAAAAACTCTTTGCTTGTCTTACTATAGACCAAATCACTCTCACCTTGCTGATATTGCAATAATTCCTTTTGACGCTCGCCCGCGCTGTAAGGGATATGTAAACGTCCGCCAATAGACCAGATACTAACCGCTTCTTTATCAGTGTAATACCGCAAAATGCGATCATCATAGGCAATTGCGCCATGCGATTTGAATGTCCGTAGGTGCTTTTTATCCAACTTGTAAGCATCTGAGACTTTAGCAAACATACGAACAACCATCTGAGCCGTGATACCCGTATCAGCCCGCAAAGGATGATACAACGCTTTTTGCAGGGCAAATTTCCCGAACAAGTAATTTTCCCAAGCAAACGCACTAATGCGGTTGCACAACGCATTAGCCGCCTCAAGTGTTTCCAAGAGGTAAGTGGCATGTTCGGGCGTAGGATTCAGGCGGACTTGAGCAATCAGTTTCATATTCTCAAATATAGAACTAAAAATCTTAAGTGTCTAGTATAGATAAAATGATGCGTATCCTCATTTCCGATTGTCCCTCTCAGGGCAGGGGAATAGAAGGGGGATCACTTTTTATTCTGGTGTGGCCCGTAACCGATTTCGTCAATATAGTGGAGCAGATCAGGTAACCACAACTCGTGACGGTTTGAACGCATTCGAACTTTGATAAAGCGTTCATTATCCGGCAACTGTGCATTTTTCTTGGCGAGTTGTTGAAGATACCGACTGTTGTAACCCGTTATATTCGCGCCCTCGGTCGTCATGACCCAGATTTCTTGTTCTGGTGTATGTTGTATTGTCATGTGCGGCGTACACATTCCTCGTCGTTGCTGCGACTTCTCAACTGAGCCTATGCACTGATTATAGCCGATTGTCGGCACGGGGGCAGGGGAGCAGAACAACCGCCTATGGATCGGTTCACAATGTAGGGACGTGATACATCACGTCCGAGCCGCCAACGGTACGAAGTATGACTTCGCAGCCACCAATCGACCCTGCGAACAAAAGATCCACAAAAAGCGATAGAATAGGTAGTGGTCATAGGGTTAGTGATAAATCATTGCTCTAACACAAACAGAATCCATCGTGTAGGGACGAGATACATCTCGTCCGAGCCACCGTTTCACATAGACCCCTTACTTTGTAACCACCACCATAGAATAGCCGAAACATGCGTTCGATCTTGCTCAAGCCATCAACAAACCAGAGGAAACCAACCATGCGGAAAATTATCGTCTATAACGTCATCTCACTCGATGGCTATCATACCGGTGTCGCCAATGATGTCTCGGTCATGTTCCCGATGATGGGCGATGTCTTTGACACCTACAACGCCGAACTGCTGCGAAATGCTGATGTGCATCTGATCGGTCGGGTTTCCTTCGAGCTGTTTCAAGGCTTCTGGCCCAAAGTCGCCGAAAATCCCGATTCGGACGAATGGACGGACGGTCAGCGCGATCTGTCGCAGTCGAGCAAACACGTCAAGGGCATGGTGATCTCCGATACGCTGACGGGAAACTGGCAGGATGTCCGCATCGTCAAACGTCAAGATGCCTACCAGCAGATCACCGACCTCAAACAGCAGGACGGCAAAGATATCCTCATCACCGGCAGTAAAACCCTCTGGAACGATCTGCTCGCCCACGGCCTGATTGATGAAATACACCTGCTGGTGGGCAGCCGCATCCTCGGAAACGGTGTCCCCGTATTCGCGGGTGGCACGCCCGCATCCCTAAAGCTGATCGAAACCCGCCGCTGGGAAAACTCCGACAACGTATTGTTACGCTATGAAGTCACCCACAAAACGAGTAATCAATAGAGAGTTGCCCCCGGCATACGTTTCCGCGTAGACTGGTGACAATGATGTCGTTGTGAGGACGTACGCCATGTTTGAAGCACAAGCCAAACCGATAACCTTCGAGGAATTTTTGGCATTTGCGCTGCTGCCAGAGAATGCCGGGCGCAATTTTGAATGGATTAACGGGGAGATTATCGAGAAGATGCCAAGTTCATCGCGCAATTCCAACTCGGCATTTACCCTCGGTCACATCACCCAAAACTACTGCGAAACGCATGAGTTAACCTGTTTCATCAGCATCGGTGATGGCGCATACCGGATCGGCAGTAACACACTTGCGCCGGATTTCGCCTATAAACCAACCCCGACGACCGATGAATATCCTGACCCTGAGCCACCGTTGTGGGTTGCCGAAATCATTTCACCGAACGATAAATTGGCCGAAATTAACGCGAAGCGCCGGAAGTATATTGAAGCGGGTATACTTCTGTGGGAAGTCTATCCCGACGAACGGCTAATTGACGTTTATGCACCAGAAAAACCAATGGCGACTTACGGTGTATCCCATTCTATTCCGGTCGATGTCATCGCCGGCTTAACCATTGATGCTGCCAAATTGTTCCGTTAAAACTCATGCACCCGACACTCATTAAAGCCAACATCGCCTTATTAGAAGGGCTGCCAGCCGAAGCCCAGCGTCTGCTCGACGAATACCGTGCCGAAGCCGCACCGCATCCCGACCCCGATTTACCCCTGACGCTGTGGCTTGAGGCGCATACCCAGCCGACACCCGAAGCCGTGACCGAAGGGCTGCGTGTGCTGGTCAGTCGCGTGCCGCCGGAGGATAAATACGCGCGAATGGCACAGTCATACTTGCAGGATGAAGCCGCCTACACAGCGCCGTTACCGCCCGCCATCCGCCGTCAGCCGTTGCTGCTGGCGGGTGGGTTTACACTCGTCGGCGTGCTGATTACGGTCGCCTTGATTGCGCTGTTCAACCGCAGCCAACCACCGCCAACCGTAGACAGCACCGCCATGACCCAAACGGCGGTCGTGCCAACCGTTGTCGTCGCGGCTGACTTACCCGACACCAGCCAAACCTTAACCACCGAAGGCTACACAGCCCGTTATCCGCAGGGCATCCTGAATGTGCTGGCGCTGGAAAACGAGTCGCGGCGTGTGGTGCGGAACAGTGACGGCTCCTTAGCCACACCGATTGCCGGTGCGCGGTTCTATGCGCTGGAACTCACCTTCGAGTGCCGCAGCGGGATTTGCGACCAGCCGCCACAGGCGCGTATCAGCGTAATTTTGGATGACGGCACAGGCATCGAACCCCGCAGCGGCCTGAGCATCAGCGGCGAAACCCCGTTAGAGGCGGTGGCACTGGGGCGCGTCACAAGCGGCTGGGTCGTGTTCGAAATTCCGCTGGTCAGCACCGTTCAAACCCTGCTCGTCGCCCCCCGTATCGCCGGTGAGTTCGAACCCATCACCATCGCGTTGAGTGGCTAAATTTGCGCGTTTATGGTGTAGGGACGCGAGACAGCGCGTCCGCCATCTCCCACCCTTCAACCCATTAATGCCGGACGGCCCATCTGCCTCCGCCTCAACCCACCACAACCGGCGTGATGATGCGCGTGTAGGGACGCGAGACAGCGCGTCCGCCATCTCCCACCCTTCAACCCATTAATGCCGGACGGCCTATCTGCCTCCGCCTCAACCCACCACAACCGGCATGATGATGCGCGTGTAGGGACGCGAGACAGCGCCTCCGCCTCAACCCACCACAACCGGCGTGGCGATGCGTGTGTAGGGACGCGAGACAGCGCCTCCGCCATCTCCCACCCTTCAACCCATTAATGCCGGACGACCTATCTGCCTCCGCCTCAACCCACCACAACCGGCATGATGATGCGCGTGTAGGGACGCGAGACAGCGCGTCCGCCATCTCCCACCCTTCAACCCATTAATGCCGGACGGCCCATCTGCCTCCGTCTCAACCCACCGCAACCGGCGTGGCAATGCGTGTGTAGGGACGCGAGACAGCGCGTCCGCCATCTCCCACCCTTCAACCCATTAATGCCGAACGGCCTATCTGCCTCCGCCTCAACTCACCACAACCGGCGTGGCGATGCGTGTGTAGGGACGCGAGACAGCGCGTCCGCCTCCCTGCCACCAACCCTGTTCATCACCACGCCTGTAGGGACGCGAGACAGCACGTCCGCCATCTCCCACCCTTCAACCCATTAATGCCGGACGGCCCATCTGCCTCCGCCTCAACCCACCACAACCGGCGTGATGATGCGTTGTGTAGGGACGCGAGACAGCGCGTCCGCCATCTCCCACCCTTCAACCCATTAATGTCGGACGGCCTATCTGCCTCCGCCTCAACCCACCACAACCGGCACGATGATGCGTGTGTAGGGACGCGAGACAACGCCTCCGCCTCCCTGCCACCAACCCTGTCCATCACCACGCCTGTAGGGACGCGAGACAGCGCCTCCGCCATTTCCCACCCTTCAACCCATTAATGCCGGACGGCCCATCTGCCTCCGCCTCAACCCACCACAACCGGCATGGCGATGCGCGTGTAGGGACGCGAGACAGCGCGTCCGCCATCTCCCACCCTTCAACCCATTAATGTCGGACGGTCTATCTGCCTCCGCCTCAACCCACCACAACCGGCGTGATGATGCGTTGTGTAGGGACGCGAGACAGCGCCTCCGCCATCTCCCACCCTTCAACCCATTAATGTCGGACGGTCTATCTGCCTCCGCCTCAACCCACCGCAACCGACGTGGCGATGCGTGTGTAGGGACGCGAGACAGCGCGTCCGCCATCTCCCACCCTTCAACCCATTAATGCCGGACGGCCTATCTGCCTCCGCCTCAACCCACCGCAACCGGCGTGGCGATGCGTGTGTAGGGACGCGAGACAGCGCCTCCGCCATCTCCCACCCTTCAACCCATTAATGCCGGACGGCCTATCTGCCTCCGCCTCAACCCACCACAACCGGCGTGGCGATGCGCCTGTAGGGACGCGATATATCGCCTCCGCCATCTCCCATCCTTCAACCCATTAATGCTGGACGGCCTATCTGCCTCCGCCTCAACCCACCACAACCGGCGTGGCGATGCGCCTGTAGGGACGCGATATATCGCGTCCGCCTCAACCCTGCAACTTCCCCCTCAAAAAGTTTGTAAACTCTAACTGCACAACTAG
Source organism: Chloroflexota bacterium (assembly GCA_020161935.1). GTDB lineage: Bacteria > Chloroflexota > Anaerolineae > Aggregatilineales > Phototrophicaceae > CFX2. Next base: position 38,050 of record JAIUNI010000014.1, on the reverse strand, counting down.
AATACTTGTGCTATAATGTCTCTTGTATTGCTCTGTGTCCTCTGTGGTGAAAATGGTCTCCGTATTTTCTTGGCGTTCTTGGCGACTTGGCGGTTAAAAATGAATTTGCTTTTCACTTCTAACTTAAAACTTGAAACTACGCTCTGCGTCTCTGCGGTTAACAATGATTGTCTTTGTGCCTTTGTGGTGAAAATGTATTGCCTTTGCTTTTGCAGCTTCGGCGGCTTCCTCCCTCATTCCCGCCAAAAGTGGCACAGCGGTGGCATTCTCCCGTACATCCGCCGCACTTGCGTCATTTCAGCGCCGCACTCTCTCACTCCCGCCGCCACAAAATCGCACTTCAGCGGCTGCACGGGAGCTTCCCGCCAGTCATTTCGGCGGGAAAATGTGCAATTTGTGCAAAATTCGCATTTTACGACCAAAGGAAGTCCTTTAGGGCGAATCAAAAGGGCGCACAACCGTGCGCCCCTACAAAAATCATCTACGCGCTGTGCCTCTGTGTCATCGAGCCTTTGTGTTAAAAATCCTTTGCGTCTTTGCCACTTTGCACCTTTGCGTTTTGGTTCGGTGTACTAACTTTCCGCCAGCGGGAAGGCCGCCACACGCAGGTTGGTCGAGCCGTAGGGGATCAGCGTCACACGCTCTACCGCCTCGCTGCTGGTGTGCGGGCCAACCTTGATCGCCCCAGCCGAGTTGTGTTCCAGCGTCCACTGCGGCAGCTTTTGGGCGTTCACCTTCAGTTCAACCGGCGCACCTTCCGGCGAGAAGGGCATGGTCGACATCGGCTTATTAACCACCTCGAACGCGCCGTTCAACTGCTGCGGCTGGATGTTCAGCCCGTAATTCCACGCGCTCTTGGGGTAAATCTCCCAGTCAGCGTGCGGTTCCTCGCCCTTCAGCTTGCGCCAATCCTCGTCGATCCGCAGCCCGAACAGCAGCGGCCCGCGATACACCGAAATCAGCCCCTCATGCCCGCTGGTCACGCGCACCGTCAGCGGGAACTCTACCTCAATCCGGTCGCCGGACTGCCACTCGCGCTCGATGGTGTAGAAGCTGCCAGCCTGTGTGACCGTGACCGCCGCCCCGTTGACCGAGACGCTGGCGCTGGCGGCCCATTCGGGGATACGCAGTTGAAACGTGAACGAGGCCGCGCGTTCCAACTGAATATCGAACGCGACCGTGCCTTCAAACGGGTAGTTGGTCGTTTCGGTGATGGTGATCGCCACCGCGTCCGCGACGGTGGTTTTCACCTCGCACGGCGCATAGGCAATCGCCACGAGGCCGCCGTCGTCCGTCCCCATGAACAGGCTTTTCACGAACTTCGGCCATGCCTGATGCATATTGGCGGTGCAGCAGCCGAAGTTGGGTTCAAGGCCAAAGATGTTGGACTCGTCGCCGTTGTTCGTCCAGTCGCGGTGGGCGTGGCTGACCAACACTTGGTTCACCTGCTGGTCGTACTGGTGCGCCCACATATCCGGTGTGCAGGTGGCAGGGTAGGCGTTGTAAGCAAGCTGTTCCAAGCGGTCGCCGTAGTACGAGTCACCAAGCACGCGGATCAGTTCTTCCAGCGAGTACATATATTCAGCCACCGCGCACAGTTCCGTGCCGCTGGTGGGTGACGTGCCGTTCAGGTGTTCGTCGCCGCTCCAGATGCCGTTGGGCTGCCCATGATGCTCCATCAGTTTTTCGATGCTCACCTTCGGGGCTAATCGGTGCCATTCCTTACCAGTTTGCGCGTAAAAAACACCCGCCGCCTTCACACCCATCGCGTTATTGACGACATGCGTGTACATTGCGCCGTCCCACTCTTGCAGGTGCAGGATTTGGCCGAGCTTATAATTCGCCTGCCACTCCGCCCAATCCAGCGTCCCCGCGATCATCTGCTCGGCAAGTTCAAGTAAAAAGCCCTCGCCGGTGATGTTGTACAGCCAGTGGATCACCAGCACGTTATCCATCGCCCGCGCCCATCCCCACATATCCAACGGGCGCACCGCCATGACTTTGTGCTGGTAGGCGAAGTAATCCGTCAGCAGCTTGATGACCCGCGCGTCCTCGGTCGCTTCGTAGTACATGGTCAGCACCTTGAGCATGACCATGCGCGGCCACCAGTCATGATGCCGCGTGCCGAAGTTCCCGTTGGGACGGCCCGAATTGAGCGTCCACTCGATCCACGGCTTGACCTTCGCCAGCAGCGTTTCGTCATCCAGCAGGTAAGCCAGCGGCAGCAAGCCATCGAGATAGTACGGGCCGCGTTCCCACGACTCGCCCGTGCCGCCCAGCCAGCCGCTGTTCGGGCCAACATCCGCCCAAATCTCGTCCAAGTGTCCGGTCAGGCCGTCGGCTTGAATACGCAGTTGATCTTTCAGCCAGCCGGTCGGTTTGATCGCCCCTAAGGGCAGGGCGACGAACGCAGCCGGTAACAAAGGTGGGCGATTTTGTGCCAATCTTTTCATGGAAATCCTCGATTGTAATGATGAAACCAACGTATCAAACGAAATGTTGCCTTATTTACCCTCATCCCAAAATAGCCTTGTCCGGTAATTACAAGGTTTGCGTTTGCATCGCATGAGGCTAAAGCCATCATGCTAACCATCAGACAAGTCCACTAAAGGGACTTCAAAAATGCTCTCAAGAATTTGTTTTACTCCCTCCCTCGTTTACGGGGGAGGGCTGGGATGGGGGTTTACCTCAACTCTTGACCGCGCCGCCCATCAACCCGTTCATGTAATAGCGTTGCAGCAGCAGGAAGATGAGCACGCTGGGAATAATCGAAACCGTCACACCCGCTTGCAGCGCACCCCAGTCAATCTGCCCGTATAAGCCGCTGCGAACGTTCGACAGGAAGATCGGCAGGGTGAAGTTATCCTGATCGGTCATAAAGATCAACGCCGCCAAAAACTCGTTCCACGAATTGATGAAGGCATAAATGGCGACCGTGATAATCCCCGGCAGCACCAACCGCAGCAGCATTTTGTACAACACACTAACCGACGTACAGCCGTCCAGCAGCGCCGATTCCTCAATTTCCTGCGGCACGGTCATAAAGCTGTTCCGCATCAGGAAGATGCCGAACGGCAGTTGGAAGGTGATGTACACCAGCGCCAGCCCGAACAGGTTGTTATGCAAATCCACCGCCGAGAGCATCACAAACAGCGGTATCAAGATCGACTGGAACGGGATCATCAATGTCGAAAGCACCAGCACGAACAGCACATTCTTGCCCTTGAACTTGAAGCGGGCGAAGCCGTAACCGCCGAGCGTACTCAGCACCAGCGTGCCGACCACCGTGACCACCGCGACGAAGGCGCTGTTGGTGATGCGCCGGACGATGCCGCCGCGCCCGTAGGTCGTCAGCTCGGCATAATTATCGAGTACGATGCGTGTGGGCAGGTAAGTCGGGGGAACCGCCAGCGCTTCCGGCGGCGTTTTGACCGAGTTTAGAAATGACCACACCAACGGAAACAAGAACACCGCCGCCAGCACGATCAACACGGCATAGATGGTGATGTTCTTGAGGATTTGCCAGTTACGAAAGGTCGTATTCGCATACATCGCTAACTATTCCTTATGAGTCGGTGTTTTCGCGCAGTACGAAAAGCTGTACGGCACTGAGCAGCACCAGCACGATCATCAGCACAATCGACATCGCCGCGCCGTAACCCATCTTAAAGTAGGTGAACGAGTTGTTGAAAATCCAGTACACCACCGAGATGGTACTGTTGCGCGGGCCACCGCCGGTAATAATGAAGAACTGGTCGAACGAGAGGATCGAGCCGATCACCGACAGCACCAGCGCCAAAGCAATCGTCCGGCGTAATAAGGGCAGGGTGATGTAGCGCATCTTTTGCCAGTATCCCGCGCCGTCCACCTCCGCCGACTCGTACAGTTCGCCGGGGATGGCCTGCATACCCGCCAGCAGCAGCACCATCGTGAACCCGACCGTTTTCCAGATGACCGACACGATGACGACGTTCATCGCCACATCCGGCTTGGCGAGCCAGAGCTGCGGCTTTTCGATGAAGCCCACATCCAGCAGGATCTTGTTGATGATGCCGACTTGATCGTTCAGCAGCCACACCCACAGCAAGCTCGAAATGCCGAGGCCGATGACCACCGGCAGGAAGAAAATGGTGCGGAAGAAGCCGATGAACGGGATTCTGCGGTTGACCAAACTGGCGAGGATGAACGCCACGATAAAGATCAGCGGCGTAATCACCAGCGTATAGCGGGCGGTAAAATCCAGACTGCGAATAAACTGTCTATCACCAAAGAGATCAAGGTAATTTTGGATGCCAATAAAGGTGCGTTCGCCGAACAGCGGCCAGTCATGCAGGGACATGAAGGCCGTCATCAGCAGCGGAATGAGGAAGAACACACTGACGAACAGCACCGTCGGCAGCACGAATAAGAAGCCGGTGCGCGACCGCTGCCGCTGCCATGTGGTCTGCTTTGCTTTTTTTGCTTCGGATACCGAGGTCATCGTGTGAGATGCCATGATGTTCCTTATATCAGCAGTACGGATGAGACGTTCCCCATCATCATAAAATGATTGGATGGTAGGGGAGGGTCTAAGACCCTCCCGTGCATTTTCCTGTTCCCCTCCTTGTTACTACGGGGAGGGGATAGGGGTGGGGTCGAATTGAAGGTTATTAACCCGCCATGATGTCCGCGAAGGACTGTTGGGCCTCCGCAATCGCACCGTCGATGTCACCATCGAAGATCGCCGTTTGCAGCATGAACAACCACGGGCCGTTACCATCGTTAAACAGCGCGTTATAGACCAGGCTGTACGGGGTGTGACCCACAGCGAGGGTGCTGGCTGCCGTCTTCAGGCGCGGGTCAGCATCGAAGAACTCGTTGTCCGCCAGTGAGAGGCGCAGCGGCAGGTTGTCGTTCGCCGCGTAGACGTTCAACTGCACATCGTCCGAAAGCAGCCATTCGATGAATTCCCATGCTTGGTCAACGTATTCCGAACCAGCCGGGATACCGATGACATCACCACCACCAAACGAAGCCGTGCCGCCATCTTTACCGGGGAGCAGTGTCACGCCGAAGTCGAGATCGGGGAAGTTGGTCTTGTAGGTGTTGATGCCAAACGCGCCCGTACCCGCCATACCGATCTTGCCCGTGCCGAATGCATTCGTGAAGTTCGCGCCATCATCGACCTGTGCGCCTTCGGGAATGAGACCTTCTTCCCACATGGTACGGTAAAGCTGGAGAGCTTCCTTCACTGCCGGGTCATCCAGCGTCGGCACAGAGTAATCTTCACTCAGCACGTCGCCACCGCTCGCCCAGATCAACGGCAGGTAGGTGAAGGCGTTGCAGCCGGCGCAGTTCCCCGCGAAGTAATAACCGTAGGTGTCGTCACCCAGCGCGGTAATGGCACGGGCAGCGGTTAAGAGTTCTTCCCAGTTGGTCGGCGGGGCTTCCGGGTCGAGGCCAGCCGCGCGGAACAGGTCTTTGTTATAGATCAGGAACGAGCCTTCCGCTGCGAAGGGGACGGCGTAGTTACGGCCTTCATAGGTGCCGAGCGCCACATGCGCCGGGCTGAGGTCATCGAGGTAGGGCAGGGCTTGCACCTTGTCGGTAATATCGACAAGCTGGCCTTCCGCCGCGAAGGCTGGCGTGTAGATCAGGTCGATACCGGCAATATCGGGGGCCTCGCCGCCCGCGATGGCTGCCGCGAACTTGGTCACGAACTCCGACGCGGGGATTTCCGTCAGTTCGACTTGGTTGTCGTGGCTGGCGTTCCATTCATCCACCAGCTTTTGAATGAGCGTGTTGGCATCGCGCACCCAGAACGACATCGTAACCGGGCCATCCTGCGCCGCTGCCGGTATTGAAACCAGCAGGACTGCGGACAGCATCATAAATAGGACTATTCTTTTAACGTTCATTTTCGCTCCTCGTTTGACGTATAAAAGTGAACTTTATGGCGAACGTTCGCTCTTTTCTGCCTGTACTCCCTCCTTATTCAGGTGCTTCGTTCAGATCAACCGGAGGTTTTCCGGCGGGTCGATCAGCATTCGGGTCGTGCCGCATATAATCGGAGGCCAGCACATGCCGTCCTTCGGGCGAGCCGCACGACTGCCGCACAATCAGGCGGCTGCGGATGCGGGTTTCTTCGGTCGGGGCAGCTTCACCGTGAAGCTGCTTCAGTAAGTTGGTAGCCGCGACCTGCCCCATTTCAAACAAGGGTAGATTGACGGTCGTAATCGTCGGGTTGGCGACTTTGGCAAATTCATCATCATCGTAGCCCACGACGGCAATATCCTCCGGCACGCGCAGCCCTGCGTCCTGTATCGCACGGATGGCACCGAAGGCCATCTGGTCGTTGGCTGCTACGACCGCCGGTGGAATGCTCGGCAAAGCGAGAATGTCCACCATCGCCTTATAGCCGCCCGGTACGCTCCAATTCCCCGGCATGATGATGCTGTCGTCAACCGGCAGTCCGGCAGCCGTCAGCGCGTCACAGTAAGCATTTAGGCGGTCGGCGGACGAGAAAAAGTTCGGCGGGCCGCTGATGTAACCAATACGTTTGTAGCCCATGTTAATCAAGTGGTTGACCACCAGCGTCTGGTTGTAGAGTTCGTCCGGTATGACGCTGTTCGGGTGCGGCTCGTGGAACAGGCGGTGAACAAAACCATACGGTTTGCCGCTCAACATGCCCGCGTTTTCGTTCACCGAACTCCACGTCTCAACAAAGATAAAGCCATCTACCGAATGACCGAGCAAATCTTGTACCACTTTCGACTGTGACTTTTCTTCCCACGGAATATCAACCACGAGACAGAAATACCCGTTGTGATGCAGCACATCCTGCAAGCCGCGAATGATGGCCGGCGCGAAGTACGAGCTGAAGTTTTCCACGATCACGCCGATGATGTACGAACGGTCGGTACGCAGGCTGCGGGCGGCACGGTTGACCGAATAGCCCAGCGTCTTGGCTGCGCTGATGATGCGTTCGCGGGTATCTTGGCTGACCGGATAATTACTTTTGCTGAGGACGCGCGACACAGTAGCAATCGAAACGCCTGCGGCCTCGGCAACATCACGAATAGTCGTCATCGTAAAAATGAACCTCAATAAAAATCGGATAGGGTGGGTACAGACTACCACAATCCATCTGGCAGGGGAGAGGTTAATTACCCCGCCACGCGGATCGGCATACACACCCTGACCGCGGCAATATTGATAGTAAACGTTTTCTATTTAGCTTAATAGATAACAGAAAACGTTTTCTTTGTCAAATAAGCAATGCCACGTGATATAGAGAAAGCGTTTTGTTCTCTTATAATCAGCAGCGTTTTGGGAAAATATTGAAGCCTTCGGGAAGTTTAAAATGCTCAAGCGTTATAAAAAGACCAAGCATCATCAACATTGGGTAGCACCACACTAAACGGTGGAAATTCATTTTGTGTCGATTTCATCGCAAAATGAACCCTAAACATCCTTAAAGTCCCTCGCCCTGAGGGAGAGGGCTGATGGTGGAGTGAGCCTGCGAACGTACCATCGTAGGGTGAGGGCTTAAAACCGGCATCCACCACTTAAGGTAGTGCTACCCAACATTGGTATGATGCTAAAAGTTCGAACAAGGGTTAATCACTTTAAAAATCAGTGGTATTTCAACAAGATCAATAAATCGCTTAAATACTTCTTTACACGATCTATTTTCGACATAAAAGGATACCCCTTTTCAGGTACATGAGATTGACCATTGATAAATCGTGATATTTGTCACACGCTATACCAGGCCAAGTACAATTATCATTACACTGTAACCGGCTAACTTGTGGGTGAGCCTATTTTGAAGAAAGTAATTGCACTGACATTCATCGCGGCTGCGGCATTGGCAGTGAGTTTTTTCTATCTCCGTAAACCCACCGTCGTTCCGGTTCACGTCGCGTTGCAGTCAAACCCCTATCCGCTGGTCGTTGGCTCGTCGCGTTTATTTTTCACCGTCTCGGATGCGAACGGCGCGGCGGTTGATGTACAAACCTTTGACGTGAGCGCGGAAATGAACCACGCTGCCATGCTCTCGTTATATGCGCCCGTCACCCGCACTGCCGCCAACACCTTCACCTCGGACATCATCTGGTCAATGTATGGCGAATGGTACGTCAAGGTACAGGCTGTGCTGGCGGATGGCCGGACGGTAGCCGATACCTTCGCCGTATACGTCTATCAGATCGCCGTCACCGCGCCCGATTACGAAAACCAGTTCCGCAGCGAAAGCCAGAATCAAACCGTCATCACCGATCCCGAACACCAGTATGTCATCACCATTCCACAGGGTACACAGGCCATGCAGTTGGCGGGGATGGTCGGCGAAATGGTGATTCCCGAAGAAATCCGGTTAAGTGTACGCGGCAAGAACACACTCATCATCCAGAATAACGATCTGGTCACGCATACCGTCGGCCCGTATACCATCGCCCCCGGCGAGGTGATCCGCCAGACGTTCACCGAACCAAACACCTTTGTCGGCGTGTGTACGATTGGCATGTCCACCGTTAGCATCATCATTGAGGAATAAAATATGAACCCAAACCGGCTGTTCTTCTTCGCGGTTCTGCTCGCCGCGCTGGTCGGCTGTACGCCCGCCTCCAACCAACCGAAAAGTGTATTTGAAAGTGGTGAGATGCGTGGTGCAGTCATCAATCCGCCGCGCCAGTTGAGCGACTTCACCCTCGCCTCGACTACCGGTAAGCCCTTTAAACTCAGCGAGCATAAAGGGCAAACGATGCTCATTTATTTCGGCTATCGTTCCTGCCCGGACTTTTGCCCGACCACCTTCGCCGAACTCAAGCATGTCTACGAAAGCCTGAACCAACCGGCGGATAAGCTCAAAATCCTGTTCGTCACGATTGACCCTGAACGCGATACGCTCGATAACCTCGGACTGTATATGGCGGCCTTTGATGATGATTTCATCGGTTTGCGTGACGACACCCCTGCCCTACAATCGCTTCTGGACGAGTTCGGTGTCGTGGCGACCAAGCGCGTTGTCGGCGAGTCGGCATTGTCTTACCTGATGGATCATACTGCGTCCGTGTTTCTGATCGACAGCACGGGCGAGCTGCGGATGCAGTACCTGTATGGCACGAACTACCGTGACATCGTTCACGACTTGCAGCTTATTTTGCCGCAAACCTAACCGCACTTTTCAAGGAGCAACGACATGAAGATCAAATGGTTGGCATGGATCACGATATGTTTGGTGTTGATCGCACCTTTGGGTATATCAGCCGCTTACCACGGTGACGAGTGCCACCTCGCTGCGCTGTTCAACGGGTACGCACGCTCGACACCGGAAGGCGCACCAACCGGAGCCGTGTTCGGGCTGCTGGTGAACCTCGGCGCGGAAACCGACACGGTGTTGAGCATTACCACCCCGGCTGCCGACGCTGCTGAAATGCACGAGATGGTTGTCGGTGAGGGTGACGTGATGCAAATGCGCCCCGTCGAGGGTGGGTTCGTCGTTCCATCCTCCGATTTCCTGACGCTCGCCCCCGGCGGGCTGCACATCATGTTAATTGGCCTCAAGCAGCCATTAGTTGCGGGCGAAACACTGGACTTGCTGCTGACCTTTGAACACGCCGGTGAAGTGGCTGTCCAGGTGCCGGTTGTCGATATGACGGCAGTGGAAGGCGGCATGGCACAGCCGGAAAACGAAATGACTGCTGAACCCGCAGCGCCGAGTACGACCGATTGGGGTGCGTGTGCCGGTCTGCACGTGGTCGGCGCGTGGGCGCGTCCTGCAAACGCCGCCATGCCCAACAGCGCGGCTTACGCCCTCTTGCTGAACCTGACCGACACCGATAACGTGCTGGTCAGCGCGGAAGGCACCGTTTCCGAGGCGATTGAACTGCACGAGATGATAATGGGCGACGGTGACGTGATGCAAATGCGTCCGGTCGAGGGCGGCATTCCTGTTCCAGCCGGTGCGGCGGTCGAACTGCGCCCCGGCGGGCTGCATGTCATGTTGATCGGCCTCAAGGGCGAATTGGCGGTCGGTTCAACCATCGACCTAACGCTCAACTTCGCCGCAGGTGAACCGCTAACGGTCACGCTGCCCGTGCGCGAACCCGTAGAAGCCCCTGCCGCCATGCCCGGCGGCTAATCCCCTGCCCCTCACACAAAAGCAAACGCGCCAGTAATTTTGGCGCGTTTGTGTTTTGATGATCCATTCATCTATCGTGAAGGCCCTTATGGGCGTTCGTGCCTGCTGCGTTAGAGGAGCAGACATCCTAAAGGACTATGCTGTTGTTCGGCTAAGTCCGTCAAAGGATTTGCCTTTCCACTTCATATGCCTTTCATTTCGCATTATGCGCCTATTTTGGTGGCGAGTCAACCAACCCGTGATAGATGTCATCGGTTTTAGATGAGTCATCTCTCCCCTGCCCTCTTTCATCTTTTAACCTTCACATGCAACCTTCATTGACACCCCTTCCGATACAGCCGTAAAATACATACCAGACAGTCGGTATGTAAATTTGAGGAGATGACATCGTGGTTACGCTTGAAGTTGAAAAACAACCTGCCGGTACATCTGGCTTCCCCATCATCGGCAGCATGGCGGAGTTCGCCCGCGACCCGATTAAATTTGTCACCCGCCTCCAGCGCGACTACGGCGATGTCGCGGCCTTCTCGCTGATGGGCAGCAAGAGCGTCTTGGTGAGCGACCCGCAGGCCGTTGACCGCATCCTCGTCGAAACGGGCAAGCGCTACGACCACGGCAAGCGTAATCCCTCGCTTGCTATGCAGAAAATCCTCGGTAACGGTCTCGTCACCAGCGAGGGCGACTTCTGGAAGCGGCAGCGGAAACTCATCGCGCCAGCCTTTCACCACCAGTCCATCAAGAAATACGCTGACCAGATCGTCGAATACACGCAGGACCTCGCGAAAACGTGGCAGCCGGGAACGACACGCGATCTGCATCAGGATATGATGTCGCTCACCCAGCGCATCATTATGAAGGTGCTGTTTGATGTCGATGTGCAGGGAACGGTGATCGGTGATGTGACGGGTTCGTTCGACGCGATGATGCACGCGCTGGGAGCCGAGCAGACCGGTATCGAGGCCATTCTGCCGGACTTCATCCCCACGCCCAGCCGCCGCCAGATGCAAGAAGCCGTCACCCACGTCAACGGGCTGCTGCTGGAACTGATCGAGCAGCGGCGCAAGGAAGGCAGCGAGCAGCGCGATTTGCTCACCATGTTCATGGAAACCCGCGACGAGGACGGTCAGCCGATGAGCGACGAGCAGCTATTGGACGAAATCCGCACGCTGTACCTCGCCGGACACGAAACCACCGCCACCACCCTCTCGTGGGCGTGGATGCTGCTCTCGCAGAACCCGGAGGCTTACGCGCAGGTCGAAGCGGAGGTTGACCGCGTTCTCAATGGTCGTACACCCACCTCGGACGATGTGCCGCAGTTGGCCTACTGCAACGCCGTCATCAAGGAATCGCTGCGCTGCTACCCGGTGGCGTGGATTACGCGCCGCGTACCGCTGGAAGATGTCGAGATTAACGGCTACCATATTGCCGGGGGAACATTCGTCTTCCTCAGCCCGTGGGTGCTGCACCACGATAGCCGCTGGTTCGAAAAGCCGGATGCGTTCATGCCGGAGCGCTGGCTGAAGGACAAAGCCGAACAACCGCTGCGCGAGGCGTATATTCCCTTCGGCGGTGGGCCGCGCGTCTGCATTGGTAACGGCTTCGCGATGATGGAAAGCGTACTCATTCTGGCTGCGCTCGCCCAAAAACATCACGTGGCGCTGCTGCCTGAACACCGCGTCGAACTCGAAATCGCGGGGACGCTGCGCCCCAAATCTGGCCTCGAAGCCACACTGACGGCTCGCAGCCTGTAAGAAGCCGTTTGAAAAGTTGAGTTTAAGCTAGGCGGACGCGCTGTCTCGCGTCCCTACCCAAAGCGAGAACGTGCCTTTGTAGGGACAGCAGACAGGCTGTCCGGTATTCTTAGAACTTTTCAAATGGTCTCTACCGAGTCTCATCTATAGGGAGGAGCGTTTCCTCCCTTTCAAGCTGTAGCGGTGGGGGTTTATTCCCCTGCCCTATTGGATGGAGGACAACCATGCGCCGGACAAAAGAGGAAGCGATGCAAACCCGCGAGACGGTGTTGAACGCCGCGACCCGCATCATCGCGCGGCAGGGGTTCACCGGGTTCACGATTGACGCGGTTGCCCACGAAGCTGGTTTGACCAAAGGCGGTGTCCTGCATCACTTCCATTCCAAAGAAGACTTGATTAACGGTTTGATCGATCAGGTGGTGATGATGTTCAACAACCGCCTGCAAGATGAACTCCAGCAGGAGACGGACGACCAGCCGGGGCGCTGGCTGCGGGCGTATATCCGCACGGTGTTTGCGGTGCGTTATGAGGAGATGAACCTGCTGCCTGCCCTCGCCGCAGCCGTCTCCGCCGAGACGCAAATCCTCGACCGCATCCGCAAGAGTTTTGAAGGCAGCCAGCTTGCCGCCGTGCAGGACAGCAGCAACCCTGTTCTGGCGACCATCATCCGGCTGGCGGTAGACGGGATGGTTTTTGGCCGCGCCCTCAATGTGGATGTGCTTGACCCCGCCGAGAGCCGCCGGGTTTATGATGAACTCATTCGCTTGACGCGCCAGTTATAACCACCCCTGTTTAAGCGCCTTTTTGATTCGCAAATTGCACAAATTTCGCATTATTCCCGCCGAATTGTCTGGCGGGAAGCTCCCGTGTATCCGCTGAATGGTCATTTTGTGGCGGCGGGAGGCCCGGCTGTTTCCGCTGAAATGACGCAAGTGCGGCGGATGTCCCCCGTGTATCCGCCGCTGTGACACTTTCGGCGGGAATGAGGGAGCGTTTCGCCGAAAATGCAAAAGCGCAAACACCATAACAAAACGCAAAGGCACAAGGAAGCAAAGCCGCAAAGCCAATACATTTTAACCACAGAGGCACAGAGGACACAGAGAAGGTAGCACCACACTAAACGGTGGAGACGAATTTTCAAGCGGAAGAGCATTGTTTTAAGCCGTCTTTCGGTCTTTTCTCCCCTCGCCCTGAGGGAGAGGGGCTGGGGGTGAGGGCTTAAAATAATCATCCACCACTTAAGGTAGTCCTACCACAGAGCAATACAAGAGCTATTATAGCACAAAAATTCTTATTTGAGGATTAGAGTTTACAAACCTTTTGAGGGGGATTTATAGTTCATCTTCATTATCTTGGCTTGTGATAGATCTCCAATATCGTAAATTTCGCGCTCGTCTATGCCTTGAACTTGGCTGTAAACGACACCTAAAACATAGTGTTTATGATAACGGTTATAAGGAAAGGTACTGATTGTTGCGCGGTCTCGATCTCTAAAGTAGCCCCCAAACGTTCCTAACGTCATGCCGTTGACTTTCATACGTCCCTGCTTATCCGTTCCTGTTCGATAAGTGGTTTTGATGTCTAAGGCATAACAAGTCGTGTCGATCTCTGAAACAAGGCTGATATCAGGATATTGATTTTGAGCGCGTGCCAGAAATAGCTGAAAGTGATGTTCCTTTGCGAATTTTGCCAGAACTGGAAACATAAGCAGTTCAAGTACTTTTGACAGCACTTTTGTATCGAGCGAAATGGTATAGATACGTTGATAGACATCAATGAAACCTTTTACCGTCCAATCCCCGCTTTCGGTCGCAACACGCTCTTTGAGTTCATCAAAATAAGCTAAAAGTGATTCACGAAATGGATCAGCGGGAAAATTCAAAATCAACTCCTATTGAGCAATGAGTAGTAATTCGTTCGTTGAACGTTTCGCTAGAGCGTACTTATAGAGATGATTGACTACTTGAACCTGCGATTTGTAGCGCTTGAGTAAATTAACCAATGCAGCCTTGCTCGGTATTCCATCATCTCGATAAGAAACAACTAAAATACTTTTGCGGTGGCGTTCAATCAGCGCTTCAAACGCTTCATAAATCGTTTTTTCATTGTTCCATATGGATGCTTGAGGGAATAACCGACGGTGGCGGCTGCGATAATCAATCATTGAATCCCATGAATCATAATGCACCAATCCCTCAAGAAAATGGTAAAAGTCTCGATAATCCACCCCTATTCCCTTTGCATTCAAGTAAGGGGGATCGAGATACACGAGATCAGCTCCTGTCGGTGTTTCCATTGCATCAAGGTTGAGGGCTATATTTTTCCGTCCATTGTCAAAAATAGCCGCATTTGCTTCAGCAGCGAAATTCCTGAAATGCACGTCAAATGGGGTATCCCATGTGGCTTTATTACCGAATGAGCGCTCAACTTCGGCGGAACGCATGTATAAGTTCGCGCGGTGAAAAAGATTATACGGACGTTTAATAATGCAGGCTTGGAAAAGTGCGAAACGCGCTAAGGCTTGCTTGCGCGTATCGGCAAGATCGTGATTAATGTTATAAACAACGGTATCAAGCCATCTATTCTCCTCATCCGTAAAATAGATATTGGCAAATGTCGATTGAATAAATTGAGGATAATCGACATCGTTATGCCTCTGGAGAATCGTTTCAACTTCTATATCTGAAAGCTGTACCGAGGCATTTTCCACGAGCGCACAGCCGATATTCCAGTTAAACACGAGGTTGTCATTATAGATAACCGTCTTACCTGCTTGTTTGGCACGGTAACTAATCGCTCCCGTTCCTCCAAAAATATCTAAGACAGTATCGAATCTCAGATCTCGAATATTTTCCCAAATTTGATCCACAATTTTGCGTTTGCTGCCTTGAAACCGTGTGGACGGAAACACGTGCGTTGTCGGCATGTCGATCAAAGGCAGTTGTAGAGGTTGGTTCATAAACCGGGATCACTCACTCTTTTGAAAGCAAACACCTTAAATTGTACTGTAATTTAGCTTCGTTTGTTTCTTCCCACATGATTAGCACCCTACGATAATTTTGTGAGGCAGTGGTCTTTTCCTGTTCAACCTTACCAAGCCGATAGGGTTCGGTTAGAATCGCTGCGAATAAGGTTTGAGGAAGGATTTATAAAGATGTTTAAAGGTCAAAATGTGTTACTGCGGGCGGTGAAACGCGAGGATATGAACCGCCAGTGGGAATTTGAAAACGATGCCCATCTGCACTTCCTCGATGGCGGCAAGCCGCGCCCTTCCACGCTGGATGGCTTGCTAGCCTTTTATGACAACACGCTTTCGAAGGGTGAAGGCGAGGAGATGAATTTCTCGATTGAAGTGGATGCGAAGTATATCGGTCACTGCGGCCTGCATAACATCGACCAGACGGCGCGGAGCTGCGAGCTGGGCATCGAGATCGGCGACTCTGATTACTGGGGCAAAGGTTACGGGCGGGAAGCCGTGAAGCTGCTGCTGGATTACGCCTTCAAGCACATGCACATGAACCGCGTGTGGCTGAATACGCACAGCGAAAATGAACGCGCCATCCGCTGTTACCGCGCGTGTGGTTTTGTGGAAGAAGGCCGTTTACGCCAGCACCTTTGGCTCAACGGGCGGTATGTGGATCGGGTGATTATGGGTGTTTTGAAGGATGAGGCGGGGGCGTGAGCCGTGGGCGAGGCGATGCGTAGGGACGCGAGACAGCGCGTCCGGTATTGCCCAACCCACCAAAATTTTGCACGGTTGGGGACGCGGACAGCCTGTCTCCTGTCCCTACATCCAAAATCGACCTTTTAAACCCACTTTGCGAGATGGAAATTAACATTTGGATTCGGTTTGTGCTTTCAAACCGCGCCTTCATAAATCGGGTTCAGAAAGGCTCACGCTGCCTGTTCCTGCCTGTTTTACAGGCAAAAAAATAGGGCTTTACCAGCGGCAAACCCCTACATTAACGGACTCTGTATTCCTCTATCTTTTCTTGGCGCACTTGGCGATTTGTATTCTGCTTTTGTCTTTTAACTTGCCACTTAAAACTTAGTGGTTTATCGAAATTCTTGAGCTAAAAATCTTGGCGTTCTTGGCGACTTGGCGGTTAATCTTTTTCTTGTGACTTTCGAGACTCTACTTTGTAACTCCCCTATCCCTGCGTAAACCACGACAGGTACAGGTAGCTGATGTTCGACCCGCCCGTTTCGGTGGTTAGGTCGCCCAGCTTCACCGGCACGGTCGGATGGTTGTTGTCCGTCACCCACACGCTGCCATCGGCATCCACCGCCTGCACCAGCATCAAATGCCCGTAAACCGGATCAGCATATGGATGCGACTTTTCCATCACCAAAATCGACCCGACCAATGGTGTACTGCCGCCGGTTACGCCGTACTGTGTCAGCTTCGCCGCCTGTTCGTTCCACAGGTAGGCATCCCGCGCCAAGCCGTCCGGTACTGGCACACGGCTGACGATATAATTCACGCAGTCCTGCGTATTGGCCTTCACCCACTGGTTCGTCTGCCCATATTCGAGTTCTTGCAGCAGCGTCACATCCGCCCCGGCCCCCGGCCTGACACGGTTCAGCCGTTCGGTCAGGCTGTTGATGGTCGCCTGCTGCTGGCTGATGGTCTGCTGCGTACTGGCAATCTGCCCGTCGTAACCGGCGATTTCGGTCTCTAACGCCTGTACTCGTGGTGTATGGCGCAAATCGGTGTTCGGATCGTAACTGAGGAGGTTATTTTTCAGCGCCGTTAGGTCTTCCAGCCGTGTTTCCCGTGTTTGCATCAGCACCGAAAGCAGCAGTTGGTTGCTGCTCAGTCCCTGCTGTTCCCGCTGCAAGACCGTGTACAACGGTTGGTTGATGGCTGCCACGTAGCTGCCCAGCGGCAATGGCTCGGCTATAACCGGTGGTTCGCTGGTGTCGACCACTAACGCGGTTGGCTTTTTGGTGGTACTGAAGCCATGTCCCCACAGTGCCAACGGCACCGACTCAGGAATATACGGCAGCACCAACGGCGCAATCGGTCGGCCCGGCTGGTTCATCGCCTGCTGAATATCGTCCGCCGCCTGCTGAAGGTTGCTCGCAAACCGCGCTAAGGTTAACGGCCACTCGCTCATGGTTCCGGCTTCAGCCGCGTACATGGCGCTAAACGCCCCTACCCCACCGGCTGGCATCCCCAGCGCATACAGGCCGGCAACCTCGCTCTGCACGGCCTCTAACGACGCGGCAATCTCACGGTTGGCCCGTTCGATCTCGGCGGCTGCTGTTCGCAAACTATCCAAGCGCACTTCAAGCGTTGTCATCGGGACTCGTTAGTCGTGTTTGCTGGCATCGGCTTGTTCGATCCGTCCGGCTTGCCACCATACGTATAAGCCTGTGCCAATGCCGAACAAGGCTGGTAATAAGGTTAGCAGGTTGTTGAAGTTGCTGTAGAAGTAGGCCGACAGCAGGATGTTGATGATGATGTAGATGGGTACCCACAGCCGCAATACTCTCGGATTTTCCAACACCGGTCGCGTCGATTTCATCATCTTGTCCCCTTTAACACCGTCCGATAGCTTCATTATAAATGGACAAGGTGTTTTTGAGCGCATCGGACACGCTGTCTCGCCCCCTACTTCTGATGCTTCTCCCGTGTACTGCGAAGATACGTCAAGCCAATCAGAGGAACAGCCAGTTCAGCGATGATGGCAACGACAATCATGAGTTCAACGTGGCTCAGATTCATGATCGAACCTTTCTCAACTCAATAACGAGCAATCGCTGCGTCTGCCCTCATCTTACGCCGATTCGGTTGTCGCCCGTTAGTGCTAAATGTACTATTCAGCCCCTCACAAGCGGCATCACGAAAGGGCTAAAACAATGGCAGTTTGCGGGCTTTGGCGGCGGCTTGATTGCGCGTGGCGACGTTGAGCTTGAACAGGATGTTGGAGACGTGCGTCTTGACGGTCGAAACGCCGATGGTAAACGTCTCGGCAATCGCCTGATTAGACGCGCCGGTCACAATCATTTTGAGAACCTCGACCTCGCGCGGGGTCAGCGTTTCGCCGGTTTCCTCGATCTTCAGCGAAGCCGTTTCCGTCCGCAGCAGGGCAAGGACGCGGGAGACAAACGCCTTCCGCAGATTTCGTTGGAGGGCGAGTTCCATCACCGGCAGCGCGAACGCCCCTTCCTGCGCGATTCGACCGGGTATATTCGCGCGTTCGCACTCGTCAATCAGCGGCGTAATCGTTTCGAGTGCGTCGTCCTCCATCCCCTTTTGCAGGTAAAGATAGGCGAGCATTACCCGTAGATCGGTCACAAACAGGCTGTAATAATTGCGGCTGCGCTGCGCCTCGATGGCGGGCAGCAGGATCTTCTCGACCCCTTCGATGCTGCCATCGTGCATTTCAACCAGCGCTTGAAGGCCAGCGTGATACATGGGCGCGACGATATTCGTCTCCGAATCGTAGAAGTCCGGCATCTCGCGGGTGATGGTTCGCGCTTCGCCGATATCCCCCTTCAGCCAGTCAAGCCGCGCCCGCAGCATCGCCAGATGGGTCTCACTCATTTTTTCGCGCCCTGCCTGTGTCATCCGGTTGAGCGTGGCCTCATCATGCAGCAGCATTGCCATAACCGCTTCTTGCCACACCACCACACTTTGCTGGAGGTTCGGCACACCGCCCAGATACGCCCACTGCTGCTGTGCCTCCGCCATCCACTTTTGGGTAGCGGGTAAGTCGCCCTGCCACAGGGCGATTTGTGCCAGAATGTTGAGCAGCGCCGGTTTGAGCAGGTGGATTTTGTTTTCCAACGTACTCATGAGCCGCCAGATCGCCGCTTGCAGAGGCTCGACTTCGTTAAACACAAGCAAAATCGGCGCAATGAGATGGAAGCCCAACATGCCCGCCAGTTCTGGCGACTTCTCGACCAAGTTCATCGACGCGAGGAAATAAGCGGCGGCTTGAGCGCGGTTGCCGTTGTAGAGATGCACCCACGCCGGTGCCAGTTGGATATACAAACGGTGGGAGGTGGACAGGTTGAAGGGTTCTAACGACCGCACCAGCGCCTCGAACCCTGTGATATGTTCACTTTCCGGGCTGGCGGCGTAGTGCATCACCAGTGCTTTGGGGATGCCCTCGCGGTCATCAACCTCCCGAAAGCGTGTTTCTGCCAGCTTAAAATAACGGCGGGCTTCCACCAGCGCCCCATTCTCGTACGCCAACATCCCCTGTAAATACACAATCCAGCCGTGGTGGTCGCGCACGCTTTCCGGCAGGGTTTCGAACCAGCGCTTCACCGTCAAACGGTTGCCGGATTCCGCCATTTTGACACCGACCTCGACGATCAACCGCGCGGCTTCTTCCCACGCCGAGGCTGCCAGATAATGCTCGATCTTCCGCAGGGGTATCGGGTCGACCGCGGCGGCGCGTAAGTGCAGTTCAGGGATCAAATCGGCATATTCCACCCGCAGTTGGTGGCGCAGGAAATCGGCGAACAGGTCATGGTAGCGGTAGGTATGCGTATTGGTATCCACCAGCCGCAAAAATAGGTTGTGCCGGTAGATCATATCGAGAATACGGTGCGAATCCGCTCGTTGGGTGACGGCGTTGCACAGCTTGGGCGACAGTTCATCGAGGATTGACGTGAGCAGCAGGAATTTCTGCGTATCCGCGTCCTGCTGCTTCAGGATTTCATCCGCCAGCAGTTCGAAGATATAGCGGTTGTCGCCAATAATGCCGGTGATGCGCTGGCTGCGGAGGCTGTTGCTGACCTTCATCAGTGAGAGGCCGATCAAGCGCAGCCCCGCCACCCAGCCGTCGGTGCGCTGGACGAGCCGCGCCAAATCGGCATCCGCGAGACCGAGTTCGAGGTGTTCGTTCATCAACACCCGCGTTTCATCCACGCCGAACCGCAGCGCGTCGAGGCGGCATTCGTAAAGCTGCCCGCGCGACCGCAGCCGAGCCAACGACAGCGGCGGGTCATGGCGGGTCGAGATCAACACATGGCTGTAGGGTGACAGATGCTCGATGAAGAAGTCGATGGCTTGCAGGATGGCCGCTTCGTGGATGACGTGCAGATCGTCCAGCACCAGCAGGAACGCGGGCGCGTCCAGCGTGTCGTTAATCAGCACCGCCATCTGCTGCTTGAGGTCGGGTGCGGACCCGCCCTCGAAACCGGCTTCAATTTGGGTGATGTTCGCCAGCCCCAACGCCTGAAACGCCGCTGTCAGCGCCGACATAAACAAAATCGCGTCATTATCCGACTCATCCAACGACAGCCAAATGACCGGCATCGTCAGCTCGCGCTCAACGAGGTTGGAGATAATGGTCGTTTTGCCGGAACCCGCCGGTGCGGAAATCAACGTCAGTTTGCTGCTGCCCACCGCCTTCGCCAGATCGGCAAGCAGCGGCTCGCGCACGACGACATCGCCGGTGCGTGGGGGATTTAGTTTGGTGCGGGGAAACCAAGTCAGCATAATGGGTTCTGCCGTTCATATCGGCGGATGAGCATAGGCGAAATTATAATGGGCAATATATTCGACACCACAATTCTCATTTGTATCACAAAACGGTAATCCCGTTCGCCGCCCCATGAGGCCGTTCATCCAAAACTATTTATATGCCCTCAACCTAAAATCTTATATACTCTGTGTGACTGGAAGACATCCATACATCAGCTAAAGGTCATGCGTCCACAGCACTTCTTTCGCCAAATGCCGCCCAAGAGCAGTATTGCTCGTTACACTACCGCGCTGGTCAGCGTCCTCGCCGTACTCAGCCTGCGACTGCTCCTGCACCCCATCCTCGAAACCCGCAGCCAGTACACCGCTTTCCTGCTGGCGGTGTTATTCAGCGCATGGTATGTCGGCAGCAAACCGGCATTAGTCGCGCTGGCCTCAGGCGCATTTCTCGCCAATATCTTTTTCGTCAAACCCTATTACAGCATTAAATTAGAGCCGCCCAGCGATGCCTTAGCCGCCTCGTTTTATTTGGTTGTCGGCATTTGCGTCGTCTATATCGTCCATGTGCTGAAACGACACCAAGCGAACCTCGCCGCCGAAATTCAGAGGCAGGACGAAACCGCCCAAGCCCTACGGAAAAGTGAAGAACGCTTCCGCTTGGCGACCGAAGCGCTGCAAGGTGCCATCTACGATTGGGATGCGGCCACCAACTCCGCCTACCGTTCCCCCGGCATTTATGATCTCGTCGGCTACCGGCAGGAAGAAGTCGAGTTTACCCGCCAGTGGTGGCAAAACCGGATGCACCCCGACGACCACGAACGGGTCGGCCAATCGCTGCAAGACCGTGTGGCGGAATATGCCTCGACCCACTCGGTCGAATACCGCGTCCGCCACAAAGACGGTCACTACATCTGGGTATGGGACAAGAGCCGTATTCTATATAACGACAAGGGCGAAATTGTCCGCTTAGTCGGCTGCACCCTCAGCATTGATGAACGCAAACGCGCCGAAGAAGCCTTGTTCTCGCTTTACACCCTCACCGCCGACCTCGCCCAAGCCGGCAGCACGGAAGCCGTAGCGCAGGTGATGGTCGATTACATCCTCAAGCAGATCAACGCCAAAGCCGGCACGGTTTATATGTACGACGAAGCCAGCAGCAGCTTCGACCTGCTCTACGCCAACCTGACATGGGCAGCTTCCGGCAAGCTGGCGGATTGGTACCAGTTTCCGGCTGACCCCGCCTACCCGTTGACCGATGTCGTGAAGAACAACAAGGCCGTGTGGTGTCCGACCATTAGCGACTACGAAGCGGCTTATCCCGTCGTCAAAAACTTTAAGCACCTCAATCAAGGCGCGACGGTGATGCTGCCGCTGGCGGTCGCCTCCGGTGTGGTCGGTGGTATAAGCCTGTTATTCGCCGAGCCGCGTTCGTTTACCAACGAGGAAAAGGCCGCGCTGGTTTCGGTCGTTACGCTCTGTACACAGGCCATCGAACGCGCACGGCTGGCGGAAAAGACGCAGGCACTCGCCGTCATGGAGGAACGCCACCGCCTCGCCCGTGACCTGCACGATAACGTCAACCAACTGCTGTTTTCGTCCAGCGTCATCAGCGAAATCCTGCCGCGTATGGTCGTCACCAAGCCGGAAAAAGCCGTGCAGCAGGCCAACGATTTACACACGATGGTACGCGGGGCAATGGCCGAAATGCGGACGCTGCTCTGGGAACTGCGACCGGAAAACATCATTCAGACCAAGCTCTCCAACCTGCTCACCCAGTTGGTTTATGCCGCCAAGTCGCGCCGTGAAGCCGGGGTGTCGCTGCATCTGCACACCACCGGCGAAGCCCTGCTGCCGCCAGATGTGCAGGTCGCCTTTTACCGCATCGCGCAGGAGTGTTTGCACAACGCCCTCAAGCACAGCAAGGCCAGCCGCATCGCCGTGCGCTTCCGCCAAACACCCCGCTGCACCGCCATCACCATCACCGACAACGGGCGCGGCTTCGACACGCTCCTCACCAACGCGGGCTTCGGCCTCAACACCATGCAAGAACGCGCCGCCAGCATCGGCGCGGTGTTCAGTGTCAAAAGCCAACCGGAGAAAGGCACACGGATGCGCCTGCTGTGGGTGACGCAGAACGGGAACACCTGAGGAAAGCACCACATTAAAAGGTTGAGGCCGATTTTAGAGCAAAGACGATTGTTTCAAGCCAACTTTTGGCTTTTCTCCCCTCGCCATGAGGGAGAGGGGCTGGGGGTGAGGGTTTGCCCCCACAAATAAAAACGGATGACCGTCGTCGTCAGTCATCCGCTGCGCTAAGTGCATGGTCATAGGCAAGCCAGCCGCTTAGTCCTCCTTCTTTTTATTTTTTTGCTTGTTGACGGTCGCGTAGGCAATCCGTTCGGCTTCTTCGTCGGATTTGCCGCGATCTTTCTCACTCTCTTTAATATGATCGGCCTGTCGATCTTCCTTCTTAGTGTAGCGACTCTTCTTGCCGGGCATGATAACCTCCGCAGCTAGCTTCCGTTATGTCAACCGTAATCTGCTTTGGGATGTCACTCATGGGGCAGATGGATGTAACCACTCATCCAACTGACCCATTTATACCGTCATTCGCGGCAGGTTTGCGCGGTTTCACGGTGGGCATGGTTCCTGTGTCGGCTTTCGTCCGGTCAAGCCACGCCTCGAAGTAATCCTGTTCTTCGGGTCGCAGCGTTCGGTCTTCAACCACTTCAATCCCGTTCTGCTGATCAAAGACGCGGTAATGGGCATATTCCCACCCCCGCCCCTCGCGCGGGGCATACACCACTTGGAACTCGGCTTTCCCCGGCAGCGTGCCGATGTGGTTGGCCTGCACGCCGAAGTAAAACACCGGCGCATCCTCGACATACTGCACGTCACTCGGCGTACGGTCAATGATGGTTTCCATCACAATCGCTCCTCTATGAAGCCCTTTAACAAAACGGGCGACCTTTCGATCACCCGTTTTACTGTTCGTGCTTCATTTATAGACGGGTAGCGCCACACTAAACGGTGGATACTCATTTTATGGCAACCCCCTATGTATGGTGAGCCATAAAAGTCTTTAAAGCCCCTCCCTGTTACTACGGGGAGGGGTGGGGTCGAATGAACGCTCCGCCATTTAGTGCAGTCCTACCTATATACGGCGTATCGTCCGTCGGCGGCGTTCGGTCTCAAATGCCTTATACAACATTTCCTCGTGACCAGCATCCGCGCCGCTGCGCTTCTTGTTGTTCCAAGCCTCAAGCGCCTTCTTACGCTGGTCGGCAAATTCTTCGTCGGTGAGTGCGCTCAAACCTTCTCGTGAAAGTTTCAGTGGATCATTTAACATGGTCAACACCTTTTAGGTAATGGATGTGCATTTCACACACCAATACTATATGCCGCCCTGTCAACAATCGGATGACCCATCGGGCGCATTTCTGTTTGACCATCAGACCTAGCGCTTTTGTCAGCCTTTCCTAGTATATGTTTTGCATTTATTCGTCTCCAAAATAGGCTTAACGCGCATTTTAAAGCCCTTCTCCCTTGCTTGTGACCGAAGGAAATCCTTTAGGGCGGGGCTGTTGGCGTACTGAGCTGGCCGCAAGGCAGCCAACGAAGGGTTGGGATGAGGGGGATAAGATGAAACTTTTCTATCGCAAAATGCCCCAAAATTCGCCACAATAGGCGCATAATTTGTGTCAACATAGAAGGTCAACCATGAGTACGCTCGCCTACCAACTGCAAACCGCCGCTCCAGCCGCCGACATCGCCAACCTGTGGGTGCGCGACGAGGATAACCGCCTCATCTGCATCATCCACATCAACCCGACTTACGGCGCGACCCTCGAAGTCGTGGATTTCGACCGCTACGGCGACCACTTGGGCGAAATCGTGAAAACCACCAAACTCCTCAAGTCCGCCAAAACCGCTGATCTGGCTGCTGTGAAAACGGCGCTCGAAAATGCGGTAAAATATACCTACGATGAACAACCTGCCTGACCCTAAACCCACCACCGCCCTCACCCGCGCCACGGCTGCCGACTACGCCGCCATGCTGGAAGTGATGCTCGCCGGGATGTCCAACGGCAGCCGCCGCCAGTACGAGCACACCTATGCCGACTGGCGCGTGTGGTGCGCCGCCAACAGCATTGACCCCGGTGCCATCTCCGCGCCGAACGTCATGCGTTACTTAAACGAGCGCCCACTTTCCCGCGCCACCAAACAGGCACGGCTGACGCACTTACGCCGCCTCGTGCAAACCCTCTACAGCGCCGACACCACCAATACGCGCCTCGAAACCTACTACGCCCAGCTTAAAATGATGCGCCTGTCGGTGGATGATGCCCCCGCTGAACCCAACCCTAAGGGCAAGAAGCGCCCCGGCAAGCGGTTGGATGGCAGCCGCGTTCACGAGTTGATCGCCGCCTATCCCGTCAGCCTCGATGGCAAGCCGCACCTGCGCGGTCTCCGCAATCGTGCCCTGCTGGCGGTGCTGTTTTACGCGGGGTTACGCCGCTTCGAGGCCGTCAAACTGAAGTGGGCGGATATTGATTTCGAGCAGGAGCATATTCAGGTCGTCGGTGGCAAAAGCCGCAAGCGCGATGCGGTGGATTACGTGCCGTTCCTCGGCAGCCTCGCGCGGCATTTGCAAGCGTGGCGCGCCCACACCCCCGACCGTGTCTACGTGTTCCCGCGCATCTACAAAGGCAACCACATCGGGCAGGATCAGCCCATCAGCGACGACGGCCTCTACCGCCAGTTTGCCGCCGATTTCGCCCCGCACGATGCCCGCCGCACCCTCATCAGCGACCTGCTGGAGTCCGGCACGTACATCGGCGACGTGAAAGCCATCGCCCGCCACACCAACGAAAGCACCACCCTGCGCTACGCCAAACCCCACGAAACAAAGGTCATCAAATCCCGCGCCAAATTGGGGTATTGAATCTAACCCGCTCTAACATTTCTAAACCGTATATTGTAGGGGAATGTCTGTGACCCTCTTCTGCATTTTTCCTCCCTCGTTTATGACCGCAGGAAATCCTTTAGGGCGGGGGAGGTGTCGCGTCAGCGACGGAGGGGGTTCTTGCTACCGCCACCCCCTCCCCACTCCACCGCCGTCCGTAGGGACGAGATACATCTCGTCCGCCCCGCCACACACCCACTCCCCCGCCGTGCGTAGGGACGCGAGACAGCGCGTCCGGTGTCGCCTGAGACAAAACGGGCTGACACGCCGATCTTCAACGTAGTGTTGCAAGAATACTCAACCGTTTGTTATGCAATAGTCGGGCGTAAATAACGAACGTTTTTCTTGCACTTTTTGAGAATGTGATCCACCACCCTTACAATAGAGAATGCTGTTGATATATTTATTTGTGAAATTTCATTTTCTCAACCGTCTCTACCAATTACCTAACCAACCGATAAATCACCTTTGCATCATGAACCCATATAGCCTCAATCGCTCCAAAACCTAGATAAGTTTAGATTTAGTAGAAAGCGAATAGGTATGACCTCAGGCGGTTTTTCTGCGGAGTTTCTGGAAATAGTGCGGAACTTAGCCGCGTATTACGTTCTTCGTCAGCAATTGGTTGTGCTTGCCATGCTTGATCTCAATACGCGGTTTCTAAGCGAGGTGGGTGAGCTTGATATTGCACCATATTTCAACGCTTTTAGAGAAAGAAGGCGCAAAATATGGGAGGAAAGATCGAAAACATCGGATGCGGAAAAAACTCCTGAAGAACTCGTTTGGAAAGGCGATTGGAAGCACGGCGTACACGGCTCTGGTTGTAAATTAGTCAATTTGCGCAGTGGAGAACCACTTGAATGGGACGGACCGAATACGGAAGAGTTCAATATCGACTGGTTCATCAATCATTTAGTGTGGCGATTAAAAAACGAACTGGAAGATCCCTACACTAAAGCCTGTAAGGACTGGCTTGAAAGCCAACAAACAGACATTAATACGGTCAAAAAAGCTATTTACCGCCTCACAGAAACCGGTGTGCTTAAGCTCAGCCAGTCCACTTATAACTGCATTATCGTCAAGAAACCGCATATACACCCAAAGTTAGACACAGATATTCCTCAAGAGGTAGTTTCAGCAGCCCTTACCGCTATTACGGATTATCGCGAAAGACAGAAGCTCGCTATTGAGGCAACGATTGAACTTCGGCCTGATTTTGTCGTTGAGGTGGCAGAAGATCCATACCTTTTGCCCGAAGTAGCATACCGATTAAAAGCACTCTATCAGCATTTACAGATGCCCTTAAAGCAAGGCCCCAAAATACAAACAGGCACATGGAATGAAAATTGGAATTACGACATCCGCTACGGTCATTGCACGCTTACTCATCTTGTCACTCAAGAACCGATACGATGGTCTAGTGCTGATCCTAACACAGCAGATTATCATGGCTTCACACAGCACTTTTACTGGGAATTGAGTAAAGACCAACGTGATAGCAGTGTACAAAGCATTTATCAATGGATGGAAGATTTGATTCTGCGTAGCCGTAATATCTCAATATCAACTCACGAGCATGGTCAGAATTATATAGGCACTGCGTGGCATTATTTATGGACCAGCTTGATTGAGCAGAACTTTGTAGTTTTGACGTTGTCTGAACAAGGCACACTAATTAACTTGTTGAAAAAATAGATAAAAGTTCTCTTCTCATTGGCTAAATAACTCCTGATACCCCCACTTTCCAATCTTATTGTTCCATGAACCACATCCACTCCCCCGCCGTGCGTAGGGACAGCAGACAGGCTGTCCGCGCCTCCAACCCCATAAATTCGCTTGTGGTGGGCAACTCGGACGCGCTGTATCGCCTCCCCTCACCCTCCCCACTCCCCCCGCCGTTCGTAGGGACGAGATACATCTCGTCCGCCTCCCTACACCCACTCCCCACACCTGCGTAGGGATAGCAGACAGGCTGTCCGCCCCACCCACCTCACAGAATTCGCTTGTGGTGGGCAACTCGGACACGCTGTATCGCCTCCCCACACCCCCCCAAAAACACCCCCAAACCAATTTCTAACCATTCCCCAACCGTCTTAACAATCTGTTTCCCTCAAAAAGGTTGGTGAATTGGTCGCCAAAAAGAGACCATTTGTTCCCCACAAACGCAAACATTTGTGCTATGCTGTTTATAGGATTGATATGGGGGAGGTACATGCGCCAGCGCATAATCTTTTAACTGACAATACCGACACTGACGACACTGACGACATTTGCGACAAAAACGGGAGATTCTCAACAGCATCAACAACAGCAACAGCATAGGTTGGAGCTAAAAACTCATCACTCACTGCCAAAAGCTGATTTGCAACTGCAACATTTTCAATATTTTCAACGTTTATGGCGTTTATCACCTATGAAAATACCGACTTTTGCAGCAACCATTGCAGCAGCGAACCAGCCATCCGCCGCTGCAAATAAAAAACGCCATAAACCTTGGCGTTCTCTGGGCGACTCGCATTTTGCCTTGAGCTGTTGACTGACGACTGATAGCTGACGACTGATAACTGATAACTATCGACTGATGACTCTTCGCGCCGCATTTGCCGCTTTTTACGCATATTACGCTGATTGTGCCTTGAGCTGGCGACTGGCGACTGATAGCTGTTGACTGACGACTACCGACTGCCGACTACCGACTATAAGCGTAGGAATGACTCATCTTGTTAAAATCAATGACACGGATAAAAGAGGGATTTTTGCTCATGATTACAGCCGATTCAGCCCATCAAACACCCATTTACGAGTTGCGCGAGTCTAAAGAGGCGTATATACTTACACAAATTAACATTTCGTTCCAGTTGAGAAACAGAAAAGCGAGCTTACGCCCGCCTTTCTGCCGTTACCCCCGCCAAGGGGTTATCAATTGGAATGCCGAACTTGTAATCACCAAGTTCAGCGAATGACCTTCACCGCCCACCACGGCGATGAAGATCGGATCAACAAGAGCCATCACCGCTCCTGAAGATCACCAATAGTATAGCACAGCTTACTAAAGGTGTCATTCTCGAAACGGTGGAATGACACCTTTTTTATTGAATTCTTTACGGAGTGCTTATGGATTAATAAGGGAAAACACCCGCCCGCCGTCATTTTGAGGGAGAATTTGGGCATCAGCAGGGTTTTTGGCGACTTTTGCTGATTTTCTAAATTGGTCTTAAAAAATGGGTTCTTAACGAGCCAAACAGCGAGGTTTTCGGGCAGCGGCGTAATTTGAACGCCACCACTTACCCTATAAAAGGAAAATGCCTTCTCTTCATTTAGCAACTGGTGAAGAAGGCATTCATTAAACCGCCGGGGCGGCTTAACAAATGGCACGCCCAGCATCTTTGTGTTTCCATATAGGAAACCAATGTGCATTTATCATACCTAAAATGGCGTGCAAATGCAAGTCATTCCGGCAGGAATGGCTTCATTTTGTCAAAATTTAATGGTTTTCAAACACTAAAAACGGCTGCCGAAACCTATTTAGCCCTCGGCTATGCGGTCATTCCCCTCCACGGCGACCTTGACCCCACCCGCCCGAAGGTTGCCGCCTGTTCGTGGAGCCGCTACCAGCACCACCCGCCCACCCTCACCGAGATCGAAACGTGGTTCGCCGATACCGGCATCGGCGCGGCGCTGGGCATCGTCACCGGCCCCGTCAGCCAGCTCGTCGTCCTCGACTTCGACTCGGCAGCCGCCTTCACCGATTTCAGCCGCCGCTATCCCGACCTGCTCGAAACCCGCACCGTCCACTCCGCCGGACGCGGCCTGCCCCACCTGTACTTCCGCCTGCCTTCCGGCCTGCACATCGCCAGCCAAAAAGTCGCCGGTGTCGATCTCCTCGCCAATGGTCGCTATGTCGTCGCCCCGCCCAGCACCATCAACGGGCAGCCTTATACCATCGTGCGCGGTGGGTTGCCGCGCTCCCTCACCCAACACGACATCCAGCGCCTCAATACCTTCCTTTCATCCCCCCCTGCTTTGCTCCCTCCCTCGTTTACGGGGGAGGGTCGGGGTGGGGGTCTCCCCTCCCCTGTTGCTACGGGCTATCAGCGGAGTGAGCCTGCGAACGTGCTGATGGGGCTTGCGGGTGGGGGTCTCCCCTCCCCTGCTTTGCTCCCTCCCTCGTTTACGGGGGAGGGTTGGGGTGGGGGTTCTTCCCCCTCCCCTGCTTTGCTCCCTCCCTCGTTTACGGGGGAGGGTCGGGGTGGGGGTCTCCCCAAAAGCACCCGCGCCGATCTCCACGCGCTGTATACCTACTGGCTCACCAAAGGCGGACGGAATGACGCGCTGTTCCGCACCGCCCTCCACGCCCGCGATCACGGTTGGAACGAAACCCAAACCCGCCGCGCCCTTATCAACCTCTACATCCACACACCTGTTAAAGAAGCGCAATCAAATTCCCCTCGCCCTGACGCGAATGCGGAGGGGTTAGGGGTGAGGGTTCCAATCCGTCAGCGTGAAGCCCACGCCACCATTCGCAGCGCCTTCTCACGTCCGGCACGGGTACCCAAACACACCCGCCAATCAGACGCGCTTGCCAACAGCGTCCGTGAATGGCTCATGCAGCATCACATGACTTATGTCGTCCGTACGTTTGAAGGGCTGCTACAAGCGGGCTTCCGTGCCGGTCAGGTCTTTACCGCCGAGCAGGCCATCACCGCCCTCAAGGGCATCGTCGGGCGCGACTCGGTTTATAACGCCCTCAACGCCCTCGCGCCGGATAACAAGCCCTTTTTTAAACGCAAAATCCCCTCGCCGCTCCCCAGAGCCTCTAACGAGGCTGCCAAGATCAAAAGCGGATTGAAAACAAAAAAATGCTTTTTTGTTACTGAGAAAAAATCAGGATTAATAAAAAAAGGGCCAAAGAACCGCCTGTATATCCTGCCGTCCAACCGTGACCTGTGCCGCCTGCTGCGGGTGAAACCCTCCGCCAGCGACCCTCTCACCCGCGATGACCTCCGCAGCGCCCGTTTAACCCGCATGGCGCTCCACCGTGAACTCATTAAGCGCCGCCCTGCCGAGTACACACGCGGTTGGCTGGCGGGGCGTGTAGGCGTGTCCCGCCGCACCCTTGATACCTATAACCACCTGATCCCCATCCACAGCCGCGCCACCTACATCACCACCCGCCTCTTGTGGTCGAATATCGAGCGCCTGCCACTGGATGAAGCCCAATCCGGCGCGTTTATCGAGACCGTTCAGGGGAAAAAGTACCCGGCCCTACGCACGATTGCGGGGCATCTGCTCGCCAGAGGCATGTTGATCTACCACCAGCAGCGCACGGGGAATTACTACTGGTACGGCGCGGTGGAACCGTCCACATCACACCCCTTGTTCGCCGGAACACATGACCCCGCGCCCCTAGCCACGCTCTCTCCCTCCCCTGCTGCTGCGGGCTATCAGCGGAGTGAGCCTGCGAACGTGCTGATGGGGGTTGGGGCTGGGGGTGTCCCCTCCCCTGTTACTACGGGGGAGGGAGGGGGTGGGGGTGTCCCCTCCCCTGTTACTGCGGGCAAGCGCCGGGCTGAGGGTGTCGCTCCCTCCCCTGCTTTGCTCCCTCCCTCGTTTACGGGGGAGGGCTGGGGTGGGGGTGTCCCCTCCCCTGTCACTACGGGCTATCAGCGGAGTGAGCCTGCGAACGTGCTGATGGGGGTTGGGGCTGGAGGTGTCGCTCCCTCCCCTGTTACTACGGGGGAGGGTTGGGGTGGGGGTCTCCCCTCCCCTGTTACTACGGGGGAGGGCGGGGGTGGGGGTGTCCCCTCCCCTGCTGCTGCGGGCTATCAGCGGAGTGAGCCTGCGAACATGCTGATGGGGGTTGCGGGTGGGGGTCTCCCCTCCCCTGCTGCTGCGGGCAAGCATCGGGGCGGGGGTAAATCGAAATCCCGTTACCGCAAACCGCTGAAAAACGCCGCGCAGGAAACCCTCGCGCAGCATATTTACACCCGCGTCAACCAGCAGGCCGCCGGGGATACGCGCCAACTCAGCCTCAGCAACGCCCGCCGGTTGGTCATTACCTACAGCGAACCGCAGGTCAGGCAAGCGCTGCGCCTGTTTGAAAGCCGCCGTAACCTGAATAACCCCACCGGATTTTTCGTCAGTGTGCTGCGTTCCAGCCGCCTGAACACGCCGGAAATAAAAACGTAGGGATTTGCCGCCAGCAAATCCCTCCCTGTATCAAAGAGATGAAATGGAACTTAGGATCGTGGGGTCGGATAGTAGCGGTTAACCACTTCTTCTTCCGGCAGGGTGTCCGCCGGATACAACTCACGCTCGCGGTTAAGTTCGTCGGTGGTGTACGGCTGCGCTTCTGCGTCATAACCCGCCCAACCGGACTCCCGCCACTTGCTCGCGCGGCTCTTTACATCCACCGGATTATAACGGCGCATCACATTGGTCGCCGTCTCGGCATCCTCGTCGTTATCCACCGTCACCGTGACCAGCGCGTTACCACGCCGTACCGATTCGCCATAATGGGTCGCTTCGGCTTCCGGCACGCCGAGGTGAATGAGCGAAGCTGCAAGCCCACCCGTCACCGCCCCCGCCGCACCACCGACCACCGCACCGGTCGCGCCGCCCAGCAGCGCCACCAACGGGCCAGCCGCGATCACCGGGCCGATACCGGGGATCACAATCGCCGTCAACGCCGCGACCGCACCCGTAATACCCCCGATCACCGCGCCGAAGCTGCCACCTTCACCGCCGGAGACATCTTCCGATGCGGCAGCCGTCGGGTTATGCAAGCGGTTGTAATCACCGCGTACGTCATTCGCCGCCAGACCAATGTCAGCCCGCGAGAAGCCATCATCCACCAGCGCACGGATGGCGCGGTCGGCACTTTCAAAAGAGTCGTATACGGCTAAAACCGTTTGGGCATTCTTCATGATGTGTTGACCTTTCGATACAAGTCCATTGGATGTTCCCGCTTTGTCGTTATTGGCGCGGGAACGGATGCCTTTACTATAGGTGTATCCCGATATGAATACGTGGGCGAGGCAGGCTATTTTTATTAGGTCGATTGGGTGCTGATAACGCTAGGCTATGTGGCTACATACAGGGGAGAAAAGAATAAAAAAGGCGCACATTTCGGTGCGCCCTTCTGGTGAGAAAAATGGATTAAAGGTAGTACAGGTCAGTGGTAAATTTTTGTCGAAGTACAAAAATCTGAGTATAGGGACGAGATACATCTCGTCCGCGTCACCAAACCGCAATTACCCCTTGCTTTGCAAACGCTACCCAATTAGGAAACGCGGTGCGGGAAGCGCCCGATCACCTCATATGGGGCATCCTCACGCTCGTGGGCATTCTCGAAGCCCAGCCAACCCTGCGTACCGCCCTGCTTGAGGTTCACCGGACGGCTGCGGTGCAGAATATCAATCGCGCTCACCAGCGCGGCGGCGGTGCGTACCTGCACCGTCACCAGCGCGTGACCGTTCCGCAGGCTGGCGGCGTAGGCTTCGGCCTTGCCCGACGGAATACCCAAACGCACGAGCGCTGCGGTCAAACCACCTGCCATCGCGCCATCTGCCCCACCCAGCATCCCGTTCAGCGAACCCGCCACCACCACCACGCCCACATCGGACAGGGTAACGGTGTTCAGCGCGAACGTCCCGCTGGCGAGTAAGGCGCTGTAGCCCATCTCGGCAATCATGCTCTCATCCAGCCGCTCAAACCGAAAGTTGAGCTTGTCATAATCTTGCTGATCGACCGCCACCAGACCCACGTCAGCGCGGAAGAAACCCTCATCGAGTAAGGCTTGAAAAGCGGAATTCGCCGTTTGAAAACCGTCGTATACAGCAATCACCATTTCACGGGTCGGCATTTGGGGCATCCTCCTTCTATTCGTGTTGACGATGACGCAAGCGGATGTAATACATATGAGGCTAAATATAGATGGTCATGAGACCCCCTACATGGGTAATCTGCACCGAATATTCGTAGGCCAAGTGGTTAACATTATCCAAAAAAAGAGCGCACCAACGTACGCCCTTTTATAGACGGCTTTTAAGGGTGTTTGTCCCTCGTATGCCCCCTGCCCTACTGCGGCTTGTTCGGGGGAACCGGCGGCAGTACCGGGAAGCGGCGTACCGATTCCGGCGTGTTGTAATACGGTTCATTCCGCCGGTTTTCGTTCAACACCCGCTCGGACTCAAGGTCGTCGTGGTGATACGGCTCGGCTTCCATGTCGAAACCTGTCCACCCTTCCTTATCACGCCAATCCGAAGCCCGCTGCTTCACGTCAATCGGGTTGAAGCGGTTCAGGACTTCGGTCGCTTTGGTGGCTTCACTGTCGCTGCCCACGCTCACCGTCAGCAGCGAGTTCCCGCGCCGTACCGATTCCGCGTAATATTCGGCCTCGTCATCCGCGATCCCCAGATGCACCAGTGACGCGGTAATACCACCCGTCACCGCACCTGCCGCGCCACCGATGACCGCACCGGTAGCGCCGCCCAGCAGCGCCACCAGCGGGCCAGCCGCGATAATCGGGCCGATGCCGGGGATCACAATCGCGCTCAACGCCGCCGCCGCCCCCGCGATTCCGCCGATGGTCGCACCGAATGCGCTGCCTTCCGCGCCGGTCACGTCTTCGTACTTATCGACGTTGGTTTCAATGTTGCCAAAGTCGCCATCTTTACGCCGGTTGTTCACCGCCAAACCGATGTCATCGCGGCTGAACCCGTTATCCAGTAATGCCTGTAACGCCTTGTTACCCGTATCGAAGGTGTCAAATACCGCAACGACTGTTTCCTTGTAAGCCATGAGTAAGCCCTTTCTGCAAAAACGCACTTTCGTAAACGTTTGTTTGCCCACAAAGGTTATTTGTGTCTGATGTCTACAGCTTATAAGGAAGCCGCGCCAAAACCTTAGGCGCAGCAGGTCATTTTCCGGTAGGACAATTGGGGGGTTAAAACGGGTGGGTGAAGTGGGTAAATCGTAGGGCTTGACCGTCGGCAAACCTATAGCTATCGAGTTAAGAGAGTTACCAGACGCGCTGTTTCGCGTCCCTACATTCATTAGTTTTTGCGTAGGGACAGCAGACAGGCTGTCCGGTATTTCTATCCCTTCAAATGATTTCTGAGGAACATGAAACGCGATAAGAGCCTATCTGAAAATTATTTTAGTATCGGACGGCATCTGTGTAGCGTGCCGTCCACCCCTAGCTCCCACCACCCGCACCCCCACCGCTGACCGGCGCGGGGTTGATGGCCTCGTCCACTGCCGAGGGCGCAGCTTGAGCGATCTCCAACACGTCCCGCAGGATGTCACTGCCGGATTGCACACCGCCTTGCGCGTCGGCTGCGTTCGGCGCGTCCACCGGCTGCACCTGCGCGGAGCCAGCCGCCGCAACACCACCGACTGCCGCCTGTGCGCCGGAAGCCACTTCCCCGCTTCTGCCGCTGACCTCGCTCACACTGCTGATGAGTCCCTGCACCTGTGCTTTGGCCTTCGCCCCCAGCGCTTTGGTGCTTTCGTCGCGCATCGTCGCTTCCTTCGCCAGTTCGGGCTTCATCCGGTCGGCGAATTGTCCCTGCGCGGGCAGCGCGGTTGTACCCGGTGTCTTGATGTTGTTGAGCGTGGTGGGCGCGGAAGCCGTCGGTGCCGGAGCGGACTCCTTGATGCCGCCCTTCAGCTTCAGAATTTTACCGCGTACACTGCCCTGCTCGGTCTGGTTTTTCGTCAGCTTGTCGCGCAGTTTCGGGATTTCAGCCTCGCCGCTTCGATCCGCTTCGAGGAAGGTGATGCGGCGCTTGAGGCGCGTTTCCTCCCCTTCCATCGCGTCTAGCTTGGCCTGCTCGATGGCGATCATCAGTTGTGCGCCGCTCAGTCCGCTCTTCATGATCTCGCCCTGCCGCATCTGGAACAAGGCTTTACCGCCATCACCCATCGCTTCCAGTTCGCCCGCCGCGCCAACCACCTTTTCCCCGACGATCATGCCCAGCATCGCGGGCGCTTTCGACCCCTGTACTTGCAGTTGGTGCAAGAGTTGGTCGCCGATGCTGCCGGTCGCGTTGCTCATGCCCATCGTGCTGCCGCCGGTTTGCGCCAAACTCTCAACCGGGTTGTAGTACTTCCCGCCGACCGCGTTCCCAATCGCGGGGGTGGCGAACGCCGCGCCGATGGCAACACCACCCATGAGTACATCCGTCGCCTGTCCGCGCGTTTGACCCCGCAGCATGTCGGTATGATGCGCGTTCTTGTTCAGCGCCGTCGCCAACGCGCTCCATGTCGCCAGCAGCGCGTCGATTGCCGCCTTCGCCGCGACAAGCCCAATCGTCACCAGCGAACAGAAAGCCGCCATCGGCCCGGTAATCGGTGCCAGCGGTGGGATCAGCGACAGGCCGGTGAAGATCAACGCAGCCGCCGTAAACATCTTGCGGAGCGGCTTGAGGATCAAGCTGCCCAACCCCTGAAACACCAGATGTAAAGCTGTCAGCTTGCCGTAAGGCCGTGCGGCCCAAACACCTTTAAGCTGCGCCCAGTCCCGTTCCCACGATTTGATGATGCTCACGCGCTCGCGTTTGCTGTTGTAACCGCCGTCGGTTTTATTCTGCTCGTACTCAATCAGGCCGAGGGTCGCGGTCGAGGCCACAGCACTCCCGATGCCGGTCGTAACCTTGCCTTTCAGGTGCGTCCCGATGGTGACGGCACGCCCCGCGCCCCCTTTAATTGCGGCTTTTTCGGCCTTCAACTGCCGCCGCTTGACCGCCATCATATCCTCACTCAGCTTGGCCTGCCCCAGCAGCGTTTGCGACCGCGCGAGGTCTTGCCGTGCCTGCTTGATGGCTGTGACGCGGAGGTGGTGCTTATGAATCTTCGTGCGGTACTTCGCCGCGTCTTTGGGGCCAGCGTTCGGCAGCAGCGCCTCGTAGTGCTTGATTCGCGCTTCAGGATGACCCCCGAAGAACCCATGCCCGCCCTTCTTGTTGGCTTCTTCTTGCAACGTCACAATCGTGTCGTAGGCGTGTGCAATCAACGGCAGTTCGGACTCCGCCACCAGACTCGCGTTGAGTGCTTTTCCAACCCGCTCCTCGGCTCGTGATACCGCCAACATCGGGTTGCCCTCGCCGATTTCCGCTTTGCTCTGCTGTTCCAGTTCGGCTCGCTTTTTGCCGAGACCAGCCCCCATCCCGCTTTTCTGAGCCATCGCTTCTTCGGCAATCAGCGTTTCCTGTTGTTGAACCAGCGTCGCCGCTTTTTGCTTGATAAATAGGTAGTCGGCCTCGATAAACGTCTTATAACGCAGGATTTTGAATTTGTGGCGCTTGCCTTCTTCAAGATGTTTTCCAGCCGCTTCACGGTAATTTTTCAGGCCAGTAACCGGGTCTTGCATCTGGGCATCCGTCGCCACAATGTCCGAGTTAAAATGGGTGGGGTCCATCGGCTTCACGTCGGTCGGGGCGCTGACCTTCGCCGGTCGCGGATACGGTGGCGGCTTCGGTTTGGCTGGCTTATCGGGCTTCGTTGACCACGGCCACTCCTGAATAACCGGTTCACCGCTCGCCCGCAGTTCCACCGGCGCGGGTGGTGCCGCTTTCGGCTGGCTGCCGAGCAAACTCCCCACCGCCTTGTTGCCCATCGTCCGCTGGAGTTGCAGGATCTCGCGCTGCGTCAGGTGCGGGTTGACCTGCCCTTCCGGTGTTTGGAGAGGTGTCGCAAGCTGCGGGTCAGGCGCGGGGGCGCGTACAGGCTGCTTATGCGGATCAGGCTTTTTCGCGGCGGCGGCGGGTTCAGGCATAACGTCATCCTGACGATTCAAATCTATTTTAGAAAATGGGCGCTCATATACTTTCTATACTACATCAATGTTCCCATTTGGAAGTGAGAGATTCGCCTCTAATTTCGGTCAATCGTATCGCACATTCCCCTTTACCTATTTTTTATTTTTACTTATTACTTTTCGGGATAATGCTGGACTATGATGTAAATAGCTTTACATTCGGGGGTCATAAGAGGATTATCATGCAGCATTGTCCACGCTGTACCCACAATAACCTTGATGGGGCGCTCATTTGCAGCCGGTGTCGCCAGCCGTTGAGTCATTATGTCGGCCTAGCCACCCGCCAGATGCGCGCGGTGCTGGATATGCAAGACATGCCCCTCCCCTCGCCTAAGCCGCTCGCCGCGCCGGTCGCCACGAAGCACGGCAAACTCACGCTGCAAATCGAGGGAGCCGAGCAGCCGCTGGTGGTCGAAAATCAGGGACATATCCTGATCGGACGCGCCAGCAGCCATTCCGTGCGCGTGCCGGATGTTGACCTTGCACCCTACCACGCCTTTAATAAAGGGGTTTCCAGCCTCCACGCCACCATCTTTCGTGCCGAGGAAGGCTTGTGCATCTCCGACTTGGGCAGCTTAAACGGCACCTACCTCAACCGTGAATGCCTCACCCCGCACATGGGTTACGCCCTCCACACCGGTGACATCATCTACCTCGGTCAAATGGCGATGCAAGTCTATTTTGAGTGAACCGTCTCTAATCGTTCATTAATCAAAAGAGATTTTGTAGGGGCGCATGGCTGTGCGCCCTCTTGCTACCCACCACCCCCTATCCACCACGCCTGTAGGGACGCGAGACAGCGCGTCCGTTTTCTCAAAATTTCACCCACCTCGCTCTTTGGGGGCGGTATCACGGCTGTGCGCCCTCTTGCTACCCACCACCCCCTATCCACCACGCCTGTAGGGACGCGAGACAGCGCGTCCGTTTTCTCAAAATTTCACCC
>JAIUNI010000013.1 GCA_020161935.1 Chloroflexota bacterium | reverse complement strand
CTTGCAATTCTTGTGTGACTTCCGTTATTGTTTTTATGGTGAAGCAACCTGACTGATATTGTCTTGGTAAACACTATCTTCTCAGGCTTGCTTCCCTTTTCTCAATCCTTAAGTTGACAGCTATGGGACGCGAGACAGCGCGTCCGATTAATCCCAAACCCCTTTTCAAACGGTTTCTTACCTAACTACTCCGCCCCCAGCGTCACCGTTTGAGTTTGGGGCTGCCCATCGCGGACGAAGGTGATCTCCACTTGGTCGCCGGGGCGGTAGTGTTCCTCCAGCGCCAGCAGCAGGTCGTTGCGCGTTTCCACCGCCTGTCCACCGACTGCCGTGATGATGTCGCCGCCGGTCACCACATAGCGCCCGCGCCGCGTCGTAATCGTTGCCGCCTGTAAGCCGGCCTGTTCCGCCGCGCTGCCGGTGCTCATCTGCACGATCAGCAGCCCGCGCTGGACGCTGTTGTCGCTGGTGGAGACTTCTGTGCCGAGTTCCGCCACCTGTACGCCGAGTGAGGGATGGGTGTAATGCCCGTCGCTAATCAGGCTTGGCACCACCTGTTTGATGATATTGACCGGAACCGCGAAGCCGATGCCGACCGAGCCGCCGCTGGGGGAGTTGATGGCGGTATTGATGCCCACCACCTGCCCACGAATATCGAGTAAGGGGCCGCCGGAGTTGCCGGGGTTGATGGCCGCGTCGGTCTGGATAGCCTGACCAATCGCCGTACCCGCGTCGGTTTCAATGCGCCGCCCCAACGCGCTGATGACACCGGTGGTCAGCGTCCGGTCGAGGCCGAAGGGGTTGCCAATCGCGATCACCGACTGCCCGACTTTTAACCCGCCCGAATCGCCAAGTTGAAGCGGGGAAGCGGTGTTCGCCGGAAGCTCAACCTTGACCACCGCCAGATCATAATACGGGTCGGTTCCCACGACCGTCGCCGGTAAGCTCAAACCGCTGGCGAACAGCACGTCGAGCTGGTCAGCACCCGAAACCACATGGTTGTTGGTGACGAT
Organism: Chloroflexota bacterium; assembly: GCA_020161935.1. Classification (GTDB taxonomy): domain Bacteria; phylum Chloroflexota; class Anaerolineae; order Aggregatilineales; family Phototrophicaceae; genus CFX2. Next base: position 172,598 of record JAIUNI010000013.1, on the reverse strand, counting down.
ATGCCCTTGATCGTCCCACAGGAAGCCTGAGCCGGTGCCTTCCTGTGGAACCGTCCCGTAGAAGAAGCTCGGCACATTCTGGCGGCTGGCGATATGGACGACTGACGGATTGATCCGGTCGTAGAGGTTAATCATTACCTGATCACGCGCATCCAACTCGGAAAACACCGCGTCCGGCAGGGCGGTTGGCGTAGGGGCGGCGGTTGGGATATCCTGCGCCTCGGTGGGCGTGACCCCCGGCGGCCTCGAAACCAGCACTACACCGGCAGCGCCTAACACAATGCCAACCAGCAGCACGACGATGATCAGCCCACGATTTCCCCGCGACATAGTACTCATTCCTCATTCCTAAACCCGATCTACACCAGCGAGTATAGTTCGCCTGTGGATGATCGTTTGTAGAGAGGATCGTGAGCATTAGCTGTGTCCCACGTTCGGCGCACGTCTGCCCTACCACAGCACAACGCTTGCTTGCTCTTATCCCAAGCACACTGTTATAATCAAACGGAGTTCTTACCAAATTCGCTTCTACGAGGGGCGCTACACCATGCAGCAGACCGACAATTTCCGTCTGGTTGTCCGCCGGGGGCCGCAGCCAAACCAAGTCTATGACTTGAACAAAGACATCATCACCATCGGGCGTGACATCACCAACGATATTACGATTAACGACCCTGAGGTCAGCCGTCACCACCTGCGGTTTACACGCGGCGCGGGCGGCTTTACGCTGGAAGACCTCGGCTCGACGAATGGCACGTTCGTCAACGGCCAGCGCTTAACCGGCGCGAAGCCCCTAAATAACGGTGATATGCTCGGTTTGGGTGAAACGGTCACCCTCGGCTACGAGATGGTACGGGGTGGCATGGCTGCCGCGCCGATGGGACAGGATGTGGCTCCGGTTGCGCCGTCGCCGCTCCGTGCGCCGACCGCGCCTATCGGGCAGGGACAACCGCAGCAGGGTGGCTACAGTCCTTACAGCCCACAGGCCGCCCAGCAGCAGCCCCAACAACCGCAGCCGCAGTCGCCGTATGCCCAACCGCAGTACGGTCAACAGCCCCAACAACAGCAGTCACCGTATGCCCAACCGCAGTATGGTCAGCAGCCCCAACAGCAGGGGCAGCCACAGCAGGGCGGCTACAACGCCCCGCCCCCTCCCGGCGCGGCTTACGATTACGACCCGTACGCGCTGCGCGAGGAAGAACCCCGCAGCATGACGCGCTGGGTGCTTATCGGCTGTGTTGGTGTGGCGCTGTTATGCTGCTGCGTCACTGCTATCGGCTTATTGGTTATCGATCAGGCTTGTTTGTGGGAGCGTATCCCGCTGCTCGGTGATCTGGTTAAAGCGGTCGGTTACAACATCGTCTGCTCGTAACCCGCAGCACGGTTTAAATGGTCTATTGTTACAGGCGGGCGCAGCAGTCCGCCTGTTTTATTCGAGGTGACTGAGGATGCCGTATGCCGAAACCGAACGCGGTATGATCTGGTACGCCGACCACCGCGACCCCACGCTCCACCGCCCGGTAACGGTCGTGATTCACGGCGCGGGTGGGACACACCTCGACTGGCCGGCTGAAATCCGCCGCCTGCCGGAACTTAACGCGGTCATCCTCGATTTGCCGGGGCATGGACGCAGCGCGGGTACAGGCCGCAACAGCGTTGGCGCGTACGCCAGTGATGTGCTGGCGTTTATGGATGCGCTGAAGCTCGACAAGGCGATCCTCGCCGGACACAGCATGGGCGGCGCAATTGCCCAAACGATTGCCCTACAGCATCCGGCGCGGGTTATCGGCCTGATTCTCATCGGCACGAGCGCCAAGCTGGGGGTGCATCCCGACCTGCTCAACGGTATGGTGAATGAGTTCAAGCGTACCGTGAATGTGCTGGTGAGCCTATACTATGGCACACGCCCGAACGAGTCGATGGTGCGCCGCAGCCAGCAGCGCCTAAGCGACTTTAACCCCGTTACCCTCTACAACGATTATGTGGCTTGTAACGCCTTCGACCTGCGCGACCAGCTTCAACATATCACCGTGCCGACGCTGATTATCGGCGGCTCGGACGACCGGATGACCCCTTATAAGGCCAGCAGTTTCTTGAACGCGCATATCGCGGGTTCGCGGTTGGTGCAGATCGACGGTGGGGGGCATATGATGATGCTGGAGCAGCCGGAAACCGCCGCCGAAGCGATCCGCGAATGGTTGATGGCGCAGACGTTTTAGAGGGGAGGGAGGACCCTCACCCCCAGCCCCTCTCCCTCAGGGCGAGGGGAGCAAGACGGAAAACAGGGAATGTTTGGGGTTGGTGGTGCGGACGCGCTGTCTCGCGTCCCTACGAAAATGCGACATTTGTGGTCGGTGAGGCGAGCGCACAGCCGTATGACCCTACGATAACAGGGAATGTTTGGGGTTGGTGAGTGGGAGAAGGATTGTGTATGCAGATTACATCGTTACCTGCCGATGAGGCGATGCACCGACAGATGGCACACCTGTTGGTGGAAGGGTTTCGCGTTCATTGGGATGCGTGGAAAACCACCGACGAAGGGTTAGAAGAAGTTCAGATGGTTGACAAGGAAGGCTTTGTGCGCGTTGCCCTGAGCGACGACGGCAGGCGCGTGCTGGGCTGGATTGGTGGGCTGCCGGAGTATGACGGGAACGTGTGGGAGCTGCACCCGCTGGTGGTTGACGAAAGCGTCCAAAAGCAGGGCATCGGGCGGGCGCTGGTGGCGGCGTTCGAGGCTGAGGTGAAGGCACGTGGGGGGTTATCCATCCGGCTCGGCACGGATGACGAGGACGGCATGACCTCGCTGGCGAATACCGATTTATACGTGAACCTGTGGGAGAAAATCGCCACTATTCAAAACTTGAAAGGGCATCCTTACGAGTTCTATCAGAAGCTGGGGTATGTCATCACCGGAGTCATGCCGGATGCGAACGGGCGCGGCAAGCCAGATATTATCATGGGCAAGCGAGTGGAATAGTTAGACCGGCCAGATGAGGTGGAAGGTGCTGCCGACTCCCAGTTGGCTTTCGGCGATGACTTCACCGCCGTGCAGCTCCATAATCCGGCGGGTGATGGCTAAACCGAGGCCAGCGGCGATACGGTTGCTGCGCTTATCCTTTTCCATTTTGTAGAAGCGCTCGAAAATGTGGTCAAGGTCTTCCGCGCGGACACCGATACCGGTATCGCTGACGGAAAAGACCAGTTTGTTCTCATAGCGGGCGGTTTGCGCTTTGATTGTCCCTACGTCGGTATAGAGGACGGCGTTTTCCAGCACATTGCGTAAGGCCGCCATGATTAAATCCATATCGCCATAGACGTTCGGCAAGTTATCTGCAAAATCCAATTGCAGTATGAGTTCCTTTTTAGCCAGCAATCCACCAAATTCTTGTTCTAACTTTGTGAGCAGTGTATTGATCGACAGGGGCTTGATTTCGGCTAGCTGGCTCAGGCTGTCCAGCCGCATGAGGAGGTGCATCTGGCTGATGAGGCGCGACAACTGCGCCACCTGATTTTCGATGATCTGTAAGCGCTCGGCTTGTTTCAGCGGGTCGCTCATTTTCTTGAGCAGGTACAAGCTGGTGTTGATGATGGTCAGCGGGGTACGTAGTTCGTGGGCAGTCGTACCGATGAATTTGGAGACCAACTGCATCTTCTCGCGTTCGAGCGTCAATTTATCCGCCGCTTGTTGGAGTTCCTCAATTTTAAGGGCGTTATCCGCTTGCAGCCGTTGGGCCGAGTCGTGCTGTTCGGTAATATCCCGTGCGATGCGGAGGATTTGCCACGGCGTACCGTCACTGCGGCGCTTGAACACCGTTTGCTGTTCCGCGAACAAGCGCCAGAGGCCGCTGGAATGCTGTAGGCGGTAGGTGATTTCCTTCACGACGTTATCCGCAGCCAAGCGCATGGCGGCCAGTTGGTCGGCGAAGACGACTACATCATCGGGGTGCAGCAGCACTTGGAAAACCGTCTTTTCATCGACCTGACCGCCGTACGTGGTATAGCCCAGCACCATCCCAAGCGAGCGGTTCTTATAAACAATCTGCTCGGTTTCGAGGTCATAGATTGAGACAAGATCCCGGCTCACCTGCAACAATTTTTTGAGCAGTACCGAATCGTCTGCTTTATCGCTCTCGTTATGGGCGACTGCATCTGAATAACTAACAATGGGTTCAGGGCGAACATCGGAATCTGCGACTACCATATTTGCCTGCTATTTACCCTAGAGAGACTATATCGTCTACACAGAAGCTATATCTCCATTTTAGAGGGGAGCAGTAAGCACTTATAATTAAGGTTTGTTAATATTTTCTAAATTTTTAGCAGATGATAGCACTTCCCGCATCTCGTCGTGAATGTGTCCGTTGCTGGCAAGCACTTGTTTACCGGAATGCGCTGCGTCGGATTCGGCGTTGGCGTAATCGGTCACACGGCCACCGGCCTCACGCACGAGCAGGATACCGGCCTGCACATCCCACGGGTTGACGGAGCCTTCCCATAAGCCTTCTAAGCGGCCAGCAGCGATATAACTCAGTTCCAGCGCAATCGAGCCGAAGCGCCGCAGCCCGCGCGAGCGCACGGTGAACGCCTGCCACTCGCGGATATTGTTGTCGGGGTTTTTGAAGCTGTCATAGGGGAAGCCGGAACACAGCATGGCCTGTGCCAGCGCCTTCTGACCGGAGACCCGTACCGGCTTATCATTCAAAGTCGCGCCATAGCCTTTGGCCGCGCTGTAGAGTTCGTCGGAGAAGGGGTCGAACACCACGCCGACCAACGGGTTCATGTGCTTATCGGCGAGGGCGATGCTGACCGAGAAGAAGGGAATGCTGCTGGCGTAGTTGCTCGTCCCATCCAGCGGGTCGATGTACCAGAAATACTCGGCTTCCTCCGCCGGTTTGCCCAAACCCGCGCCGCCACCTTCTTCGCTGACAATGCGGTGGTCGGGGAAGGCTTCGATCAAGCGGGGAATGACGACGGCCTCGGAGGCTAAATCGCCCTCGGTCACAATATCGGTGATGTTCTTCTTGACCCGTTCCTCGTGGGGCCGGGCATATTTTTCCATCAAGACAGCCCCGGCTGCGCGGGCAATTTCGCTCACGGTCTGGCGCACTTGTTGTAAGTCCACAATCATCGCTCCTGATCAGAATCAAAAAGCCTATCATACACGATAGGCTTATTCACGCTATAGCCAGCGATAGTTGTAAGTCGTATTAGCTTTCTTGGGGCAGTTCTAGGATTGTAACGCCGCTCGCTTGTTTACCTTTCGGGCCTTCCACCACTTCGAACTCAACTTTGGCTTTTTCTTGCAAAGAACGGTAGCCGTTGCCTTGAATGGCGCTGTAATGTACGAACACATCACTGCTGCCATTTTCGGGGGTAATGAACCCATAGCCTTTTTCGTTACTGAACCACTTCACCTGACCCTGAATTCGCTGCGACATTTGCTGAATACTCCTAGTAACACGTACTTACTAACAACGCCCATTATGGAAACAGTTTATATTTGCATAAAGTAAAGCAGGGTTTACTTTATGAATATTTGGTTAAGTTTAGATGATTTGGCACGGAAATGTCAAGCCAGTGAAGAGGAATATTTTCCCGTACGAATGAGTTAGAAAGATTATTTTTTCGTAATGGTTCCCGCTGGTGGGCAAGTTTAAGTAGCAAAGGTTAAAAAATTAGGCACACCGTCTCAACAATACTCCGCATTCGGATTTTGCGGGCATGAGACATTAGTACTAGTGTCTCAGTAAGATATACGTTGTGACGGGGATGTTTGGATGTGGAGGGGGTACAAGTTGGTTTGCGACCTGTACGGAAAACCCATTCGTGGTCGTTTAAAATCCGCACCCCCACGACGGTACGTTCGCAGACTCACTCCATCGTCAGCCCTCTCCAATACATGGTAGAGGGGAGCAAATACGCGGGAGGGTCACAGACCCTCCCCTACGAAAGAAACGGTTTTGGTTAGTCACGCGGATGAGGCACGCCTCATCCCTACGTCAGAAATCAGGCTCTTAGTAGTAGCCTTGCAGCAGAAGGGGCTGGCCGTTGATGAGTGTGTAGTAGTAGGGTATCCAGCCGACCCCGAAGAGTTCGACCTGAATATCCTTCTTATAGGGTGTGACGAGATAGGGTTGTATCTCGGCGGCGACCTTCGCCCACTTGTCGGTGACGGCTTGCACGTCTGCCTGAAACTGCTGCTGTAAGGCTTCGCCCTTTTCCTCAAGGTCAGCCAATGTCTGCTCGCTGGCATTCAGGCTCGCGCCGGCTTTGTTTTTATAACGGCTGACACGGCTGGAACGCGATAGGGTGTAACTGGTGCGGCCTTTGAACAGGCTGATTAGGGACTCACCGCGCGTAAAGAGTTCTTCACGCTTGAGGTCGGCGAGTTCGCGCTTTTGCTGGGTCAACTGCTGTTCTTCGCGGCGCATCTTCTCATCAATCGTATCAAACTGCTTCTGGTATTTGGTGGCGAGCGCATCGGCTTCTTTGTCGCGCTGTTCGCGTGCGATCTGCTGTAAGCGTGCCGGAAACTCGCTTTCCTGCGCGTTGGGGTCGCCGTAGATGTTGAGGGTCGGGCTGTAGGGGATTTGCAGCCGTTCGGTATTGAACAGCATATCGACCATTTCGGTTCTTAGGGAAGTCATGCGTTTGGAGTCGCTCAACCCCGATGCGAGTTCGCCGAAGATGGCGCTGCCGAACGGCACACCGGAAACGCGGCGTGCGTCGATGGGGTTGGCGCGGAAGTCTTCCCAGCGCACCATACCCGTGCGATCCAACTGCGGGATGTGGAAGGCGTAGGTGCGGGTGGTGTAGAGCTGCGTCTTGCGGTCTTGGAAGCGGATGCTGGCCTGCCCGATGAGCATGGGCTTATACGCCAGCAGTGTTTGCGGCGAACCGGTGAAGGCGATGCGCGTTTGCTGTTCGTAGTATTGGATGGCCTGTTCCGCCGTGACCGAAGCGGGTAGATAATACTGGCTGATGGCGGAGGGGAGCGCGGGGGCGCTGGCGTTATACCCCGGTACCGGCTGGGTGGTACGCATGGCGGTGGTGTTCTGGGGGGCGATGGCCTGTGAGTAGGCTTGGGTAAGCTGCTGGGTTACGTCCATCGGGGCGGCAGCTTGTGCGCCAAACTCCGGCGGCGCGGGCGGTAAACCGGGCAAACCGGGTGGTGCGGCGGGGACGGCAACCTGTGCGCTGGCACCCGGTACCGGCGGCAGCGGCAAATTGCGAGCCGCGCCCACGCCAGCCGCAGCGGGTATACCTTGCGCGACCATCTTCGCCACGAGTTCGGCTTTTTGTACTGCCATGAGGGTGTTCACCTGCTGGCGCGTTAGTGGGCCGCGCAGGTAGCTCATCGCCCAGCGGGAATGCACCAACTGCGGCCCGCCTTGATCGTGGACGTTGTGCATGAGGAACACACGCGGCTCGATGTCCGAAATCAGACGGTCAACGGCTTTCAGGTCGAGCGAGTTTTCGGCGGTCGCCAGCGATTCAAGTCCCGCCATCACGCGAGCTTTATCGTTGGCGGATTGCAGCCGCCCGATGAACCATGTACCGGCGTTGCTCAATCCTTTGTAGTCGAGGTCGCCGGGGTTTTGGGTCGCAAGGATGAGACCCAAGCCGAAGGCACGCGCTTGCTTCAACAGGCGCAGGATGGGGTTTTTGGTAGGCGGGTTCAGCGGATAGGGTGGGAAGTAGCCGAACATCTCGTCAATATAGAGCAGCGCCCTTAGGCTGGTGGTACCGCTTTGCTGGCGCATCCAACCCTGCACATTTTCCAGCAGGAGGGTGATGATGAATTGACGTTCGGGTTCGCTGAGGTGGGCGATGTAGAAGATAGAGACATGGGCGCGACCGTTCGGTTGGTAGAGCAAGCTCTGAATGTCCAGCGGCTCGCCGGTAATCCAGCTCTGGAAGGTCGGCGCAGCGATAATGTTGTTCATCTCCATCGCCAGTTTGTAACGGGCTTTCTCGGTCATATAGGCATCAATGTCCAGCACGCCGAGTTTGGGGAACGGCGGCTGCTGCACCTGCATAATGATGTCCTCAAGCGAGAGGTTGATGCCACGCGCCCAGTTGTACTCGAAGATGTTCGAGATCAGCACATGCTCTTTGTCCTTCACCGGCTCGACATTCTTGCCGATGAGGGCTAAAAGCGCCGTGACGATGCCGCTGATCTTCTCGCGGTTGGCTTCTTCGTTACCTGCCCAGCCTTCTTTGGGGGCGGCGAGTGAGGCGAGGATGCTGATGGGCAGACCTGCATCTGAGCCGGGGGTGTAGATGCTGTACTTGGCGATACTTTTCAGCCAGCGCAGCCGATCAGGCACGATCCCCCAATTGTTCAGTCCCTCGCGCCACTGGGCGGCTACGTCGGAGGCATAGGCGGGAATATCCAAGCCCGCCCGCCGCGCGTCGTCGGGATTAATCCACGGCTCAAAATCCTGCTGTTTAAAGTCAGGGAAGGTGAGCAGCAGATTGGTGATGTCCCCTTTCGGGTCGATGATGATCGCCGGGATATTGTCGAGGATGGCTTCTTCGAGCATGGTGATGCACAGGCCGGTTTTACCGCTGCCGGTCATCCCCACCACGATGGCGTGGGTCACGAGATCGCGGGCATCGTAATAGACCACATCATCGGTTAATTTGTGCGCTTCAGGGTCATAACGACGACCCAGATAAAACGTTGTTGGCGCTTCGATAAAAGGCATGAGTTGTTGTCTCCAGTTTTGGTCAACCCCAATTTGCTAACCGTTATTGTAGCACATATGCTCTATGAGTGATGATGTGAGTCCGTTTAATGATAGTCACAATCTGTTACGAGGGCAAAAATGCGGCTGATCTCATCAACCACTCTGCAACGCCCAAAACGTATCCCGCGTATAATAAGCACAAACTGATCGGCAATAACGCAGGAGGCATAACGTGAAACGACTGATCGCTATCATCACCACACTCATCACGATCATTGTTGTCGTGGTCGCTACCCTGTTTATTGCGAGCCAATGCGTTATACCGGGTATTTGTGCCGCGAAAACGACCTTTAACGCAACGACGATTTTGAACAAAGTGCAGAACTTGTCCTCGCTGACAACGACCCGCTACAGCTTCTCGACCATCGTGACGGTGCAAAGCGATATGCCGAGCTGGTTGCAAACGCTTTACGGGCAGAAGCAGGTGCTGGTGGCGGTGGGGTATATCAACGCGGGGATTGATATGTCACAGGCGCAAATCCAGAACGCGGAAACGGGTGACGGGTTTACACTAACGCTGCCCGCCCCGACTCTGCAAGACTGCATTCTGGACGAGGGCAAGACGTACATCGCGGCGTTGGAACGCGGTATCTTCGCGCCGGGCAACCCGACGATTGACCAAGAAACGCGGCGTTTCGCGGTGCAGCAGCTTCGCCAAGCGGCGGTTGACGGGAACATTCTGGCGGAGGCGCAAACACAGGCGCAGGTGGCTGTTGGGGATTTCTTGGAGTTGGTGGGTGTACCGAATGTTCAGATCACGTTCCAACCCGCCAGCCCGAACACACCGCTGCCGGAAAGCTGCGTGTAGGCAGTAACAGGCGCGAGGGATTGCAGCGTCCGTGATGAGAAAACAGGGGGCACAGCCGTGCATAGGCATTAAGCTAAGGAATTCTCAGGGATAAAATCAATAGAGACGGATGTTCGCAGTCGAATTTTGGAGCGCCTTGAGTGCGCTTGTCCGGCTGGTAGCAGGATGGCTTTAGCCTCATGCGGCGCAAACAATCAACGATTTACCCGAAGATTCCGAGCCAAGATGGCTTAACTTAATGCGTATGCACAGCCGTGCGCCCATACAAGAAGAAGATGACGTTTCATAAATTGGGGCGGAGCAAGAACCCCCTCCGTCGCTGACGCGACACCGATCTGCTACCTTGCGACAAGCTCAGTCGCAGATCGCCCGTAAACGAGGGAGGATAAAATACAGGGGAGGATCACAGCCCCTCACCTACGAGAAACAATGTTCGTGGTGAACGGTTACGGGTAAAGCCATTTATCGGTTTGATTGCTGGGGGGATGAACAATGAAAATTATTCGCGTCCATGAGTATGGTGAGCCGGACGTGATGCGCGTCGAGCATATGGGGCCGCCGGAACCCGGTGCCGGAATGGTGCGGGTGAAGGTGGAGGCTGTCGGGGTGAACTTTATCGACATTTACCAGCGGTCGGGGCAGTACCGTCCGGCGCTGCCGTTTACACCCGGACAAGAGGCGGCGGGTGTGGTGGATATGGTCGGCGCGGGGGTGACGAGCGTGAAGGCTGGTGACCGCGTGGCGTATTCGTTCACGATTGGGGCTTATGCCGAGTACACGATTGTGCCAGCAGAGAAGCTGGTGCCTGTACCGGATGGTGTCGATTCACAATCCGCCGCAGCGGTGATGCTGCAAGGGATGACCGCGCATTATCTGGTGACGGATACGTATCAGGTTAAGCCAGAGAGTACAATACTGATTCATGCGGCGGCAGGTGGCACGGGGGCACTGGTCGTACAGATCGCGAAGCTGCGCGGGGCGCGGGTGCTGGCGACCGTTTCAACCGAGGCGAAGATGAGGATCGCGCGGGAAGCGGGCGCGGACGAGGTTTTCTTGTACGAGGACTTCGATACCGAGGTCAAGCGGCTGACGAACGGTCACGGGGTCGATGTGGTTTATGACTCGGTTGGTAAGGATACGTTCGACCGCAGTTTGAACTGCCTGCGCCCACGCGGGTATATGGTGCTGTTCGGGCAGTCGAGCGGGGCGGTGCCGCCGTTCGATGTTCAACTGCTGAACAGCAAAGGTTCACTATTCCTGACGCGCCCAACGTTAGGCAATTACACGGCGACACCGGACGAAATTCAGTATCGGGCGGGGGCGCTTTTCGGGTTGATTGGCAGCGGCAAACTGAAGGTGCGGATTGACCGCGCATTATCGCTTGAGCAGGCGGCGGAAGCCCACCGTGCGCTCGCCAGCCGTCAGACGACGGGTAAGGTGCTGCTGGTGGTGTAGCGGTTCGTTATAATAACGCATACTGATTTGTGGAGGCTGCAAATGGCTGTCCGTTCAATTAAAAACCAGTATGCAGGTATTAACGCACATTTGCACAGCTTGTGGCAATCTCAAGGCGGCTGGGTCGAGTTCCACACACGTCATATCGTCCATTTAGCAGATGCCCTGAAAGCTGTGCTGCTGCCGATGGGGTATACCGCCGCGCTTGAGCCTTCGCTGCAAATCCGCCGTATTGATACTGCTCAACCTGCCGAATATCCCGAATCGGATGTCACGATTTATGACATGAACCCGATTCGTCCACGACCCTCTGCACAGGGTTCACCGGCTGCCGCAAGCGGTGAACTGGTTTTCTCGATCACTGAGACCTTGTTTGAGAATCCCATTTCCGAAAAGACATACACCGCAATTGGTATCTATGAAGTTGTGCAGGGACGGCAAGATCGGGGCGAGGCGGTCGCGTGGATTGAACTGTTGTCTCCTTCCAACAAACCTGCTGGTCGGGATGTGTGGGACTATTTTAACAAGCGCATCAAGATTATCGAGAGCGGGTTGGTTTACATCGAACTCGATTATTTGCATGAGTCGGCACCGACGCTGCGCGGATTACCGGATTATCATACCAAGCGCGATCATCTTTCGGCGGCGGAGGCTCACCCCTACCGGATTCTGATTGTTGACCCGCGACCCAACCTTGAGGACGGTGTGGTACGGGTGAAAGAGTTTGATGTGGACGAACCGATTCCTAGGATGAATATCGTTTTGAACGGCGAGGATGTTCTCGACTTTGATTTTGGTACACCCTATCATAAAACGTTAAGTGATGCCCTTTATGGGCTCGAGTTCATAGATTACAGCCAGTTTCCGATGAACTTTGACCGGTATCAGACGGCGGATAAGACGCGCATCACGAACCGGATGCTGGCGGTGTTAAAAGCTGCCGAAGCCGGCGAAAATCTCGAAACAGTGTCCATACCAACATCCGATTTGGCGCTCGATGCGGCGTTGGCGGCGCTTGTCCCCTACATTCACCACTGAGCATTGACACACCGCGTTTCAACAGCCAGAATCGAGCCATTCTGGTTGGGGTAGAAATTATGTCCGAGGCTGCGTCCCTCAAAATGCTTGTCATTATTCCCGCATTAAATGAGGAAGGCAGTGTCGCGCATGTTGTCGCGCGTGTTCGCCAGCAAATTCCGGGGGTGGATGTGCTGGTGGTCAACGATGGCTCGTGGGACGCGACGGCTGACCGCGCTGAAGCCGCAGGGGCGATGGTGCTGCACATGCCGTATAATGTGGGCATCGGCGCGAGTGTTCAGGCGGGTTTCCAATTTGCCGAAAAACGCGGTTATGATGTCGTCATCCGCAACGACGGCGATGGGCAGCATGATCCGGCTGAGATTTCGCGGATGCTCGCGGCACTGGCGGCTGACCAAGCGGACATCGTGATTGGTTCACGCTACATCGAAAATCGGGGTTATGTGGCTTCACCGATGCGGCGGTTGGGCAGTGTCATCCTTGCCCGCTTAATCTCGGTGATCGTCCGGCAGCGGGTGACTGACCCGACCAGCGGGTTTATCGTCTGTAACCGCCACGCGACCCAACTCTGCGCTCAATTGTACCCACATGATTACCCCGAACCGGAGTCGATTGTCCTGCTGCACCGCGCGGGTATCCGGCTGCTGGAAATGCCGGTTACGATGCAGCCGCGCATCGCCGGACAGTCGTCGATTACCACGCTGCGGTCGGCCTACTATATGATTAAGGTCATCCTCGCCATTCTGGTGGATGTCCTGCGGCCTGCGCCTGTCATTCAATCACACTAAGACCCGTTATCGTGAATACCTCGAACAACGTGACAGCCTCCAAACTGCGCGTGTTTTACACACTCGTGATTACGCAAACGCTGTCCTTGATCGGCAGCCGGATGACGAGCATCGCGATTGGCATCCGCGTGACGGTGGACACGGGGCAAGCCGCACCGCTGCTACTGGTCGCTTTCTTTAACGAGCTGCCACCGATGCTGTTTGGCAGCGCGGCGGGGGTGCTGGTTGACCGCTGGAACCGTCGGCGGGTGATTATGCTGGCGGATACGGGGCAAGCGGTGGGCAGTTTGCTGCTGCTGGCGAGTTTTCTATCGGGCAGCTTCCAACTCTGGCATTTATACGTGATCGTCTTTTTTCAGGGCATCTGCGCCATGTTCCAGTCACCGGCTGATGACGCGGTGACGAGTGTGCTGGTGACGGATGAACACCGTGACCGCGCCAACGCCCTTAAGCAAATGGCCTTCCCGCTGGCGGGTGTCGTCGCGGCTGCGCTGACGGGTTTGCTGTATCCGTTGATCGGCATCGGCGGGGTGATCGCGGTGGATATGATCACGTTTTTGATCGCGGTCGGGGTTGTTTTCATGATGCATATTTCCCAACCGCCACCGAGCGCCGAGGGACAAGCGGCTTCCGGCGGTTTCTGGCGGGAGCTGCGCGGTGGGTTGGCATATTTGGGGGCGCGGCGGGTACTGCTGGTGCTGATTGTGTATTTCTCGGTGATGAACTTCCTACTGAATGGGCCGCTGGGTTTGAACATCCCGTATCTGTTGAAGATCACTGGCAGCGAAACCCTCACCGGACTGCTGCTGGCGGTGATGGACGCGGGGGCGCTGTTCGGGGGGGCGGCGATTGCGCTGCGGCGTAAGCACTGGAAGCGCATCAACGTGATTATGCCGACATTCCTTGTGACGGGGGCGATGTTCATCATTTTTGGCACCAGCCGCAGCCCGATACCGCTGGCAATCAGCATGTTTATCCTGCTGTTCACGCTGCCGCTGGCGTGGGGGTTGTTCGTGTCGCTGCTGCAAACCAAAACGCCGCCGGATATGCAGGGGCGGGTGTTCAGCGTGTTTAACCAATTGGGGTTCATCGGCGCGACCACTTCGTTCTTGCTGGTCGGGCCGTTGGTTGACCGCTTTCTTGAACCGGCTGTAGAGCCGAACTGGTTGTTTACGCCGATTGTGGGCGACCAAGCGGGGGCGGGCATGGGTTTGGTGCTGGTGCTGGTCGGGGGCGTTATACTGGTGATGACGACAGCCGTCTATGGGCTGCGGTCGGTGCGCCATGTTGAAACCGACCTGCCCGATTATCAGGTTGAATCATGAGTTCCAAAACGCCAACCTCCAAAACCAGTAAGAAACAGTGGTACGCGGCGACGCTGATTATCCGCAGCCGTGTGGAAGACCAGACAGGGCCGTATAGCTGCGACGAGCAAGTGCGGTTGATCCACGCCCGCAGCGATGATAAGGCATACAAGAAAGCCTACAAGCTGGGGAAGGCGGCGGAAACGGTTCGGCTGAATGCTGACGGTGACATGGTTTATGTGGAGTTCGTCGGGTTAGCGGACTTGAGCCAAATTGAAGGCGGGTTGACCGATGGCGTTCAGGTGAAAGGGCGCTCGTTCGTCCACAGTGCGCCGCAAATCTTGGCATTGATGAAAGAGGAACTGGCGCTTTTTAGCCAACCGCAAAAGGAATGGCGACTGGAAGATGAGGCTGCTGCGGTTGAAGATGAAGCATGAGTGACCAATATTTGCCGCGCATCCTCATGCTTTCGAAAGCGTGTATCGTCGGGATTTACCAGCGCAAGTTGGAGGAAATCGCGCGGTTGGGTATCGACCTGCTGACGCTGGTGCCGCCGTCGTGGAAAGACGAGCGCGGCGAAACGCGGCTGGAACGGGTCTACACGCAGGGCTACCAATTACAGGAGATCCCGATCCGGCTGAATGGGAACTTCCACCTGCACCATTACCCGACGCTGGGCGAATGGGTACAGCGATTCCGACCGGACATCATCCATATTGACGAAGAACCGTATAACGCGGCGGCGTGGCAAGCCCTGTATGAGGCGCGGCGCGTGAGGGCGAAGTCGCTCTTTTTTAGCTGGCAGAATATTAAGCGCGGTTATCCCCCGCCGTTTAGCTGGGGCGAGCGCTGGGTGCTGCGGAACGTCGACACTGCGCTGGCGGGGACGGAAAGTGCGGCGCAGGTTTGGCGCGAGAAGGGGTACACCAAGCCGATGGCAGTTGTGCCGCAGTTCGGTACAGACCCGACGTTGTTTACCCCAGCTATCAAGGGGAATAACCGAGATGCAAGGCCGTTTACCATCGGGTATGTGGGGCGGTTAGTGGAGGAAAAGGGGATTCACCTGCTGCTGCAAGCGGTGGCAGGGCTTACGGGCGACTGGAAACTGCGGCTGATTGGCAGCGGACCGTATAAGGGCGAACTGATGGCGCTGGCGGAACGACTGGGTATCGGCGCACGCATCGAGTGGGTGGAGTGGGTGGCCTCTACCGAGATGCCCGCGCAGTATCACCTGTTGGATGTGCTGGTGATTCCGTCACTGACGCGCCCGAACTGGAAGGAACAATTCGGGCGGGTGATTACCGAAGCGATGTCGAGCGGTGTTCCAGTGGTCGGCTCGGACAGCGGCGCGATACCGAACATCATCGGCGAGGCGGGGCTGGTCGTGCCGGAGGGGAACACGGACGCGCTGCGCGAGGCGTTGGACAGCGTACGCTGCAAGCCGGATTTACGGGCGCGGTTGGCGGAGGCGGGACGCGAACGAGTGCTGGCGCATTACACGCATGAGCAGGTGGCAGCCGATACGGTGCGGGTGTACCGGGAGATGATGGACTAGCCCGCGCGGAAGAGGACGTTGGTTTTGCCGAACAGGATGAGGTCGCCATCACGCAGAAGGCGGCCTTTTTCATTGACAACCACATCATTAATTAGCGTGCCGTTGGAACTGCCGAGGTCGTAGACCAGCCAGTTATTGTTGACCCGTTCCAACTTCGCGTGAGGGCGGGAGACGGAAGGGTCTTGTAGGCCAATATCCCACGTCGCCTTATTGGTGGCGCGGCCTACGGTGATGCTTTGCAGCAGCAGGGGAATCGTCTGGCCTTCCTGCGGACCGTTGGTGATGATGAGCTTGCCCTGCCCCGTGCTGATCGTAGCCGTGATGAGCATCCCACGCTGGCTGGCGGTGCGTTCTTCTTCTTCGGTAACGGTGGCGAAGAAGCGGAGTTCCGGCACGTAGAGGCGGATAATATCCCCTGCGGAAAGTGGGAAGGGCTGCTTGAGTTGAATATCGTTAACAAACGTGCCGTTGGCGCTGCCGGAGTCGGTAATCATAAACAGGCCGTCGCGATAGCTGATGACGGCGTGCTGGCGCGAGACGTGTTCTTCGGGAACGCAGATGTCATTACCGGCTTGACGACCGATTGAAGCGGTTGCGCCTTCGGTTAAGACGTATTCCTGTACCTCACCGGAGATGGGGTGCGTCCACGTAATTTTCGCGATTGCAGACGGGAAAGGACCTGTTGACATATTCACGCTATAGTTGGTGGTTGAGACTACCTCTATTATAGCATGACACTCGCCTAGCAAGCGCTTGATCTCAACACTCTGTTAACGGCCGGTGGGCGTTTTCTTGGAGTCCTCATCCAGCTTACGTTTGGCTTCTTCACGGGCTTTGCGTTCGGTTTCGCCGAAGCCGGGATGCCATTCGTCGGCGAACGCCCCGGTTTCACGAGTCAGCACCAAACCGCCGAGGTCGCGGGCGATATATTCCAACTGCTTTGGCTGCACCCATGTTACGGTATCGACCTGAACGGCTTTCGCACCGGCCTCAATATAATCTCGCGCGTCCTGCTGCGAGTGGATGCCGCCCGCGCCGATGACCGGCACGTCGGTAATCTGGGTGGCTAACTGCTGGACGAGGCGGAGGGCAATTGGCTTGACCAATGGGCCGTAGACGCGGCCTGTAATCAACTGCCCACTGAGGGGATCACGGGCGGAACCGCGCGGCGCGGAACAGGCGACGAGGGTGCTTGCACCGGCATCGGCAGCCGCACGACCGAGGTTGAGGGTGTCATTCATGGGAAGGCGCACCAGCACCGGCTTTTCGGTATTCCGAACGACAGCCGTTACCAACTGCTCGACTTCATCCCATACGACATCATCATTGAGACCGAGTTCGATGCCGTCGATGGCGGTTTCGGCATCAATCCGGCTGGCACATTTACGGGCGTGTTCGAGACTGGTGGGGACGATGTGCATAATGACAGGCATGGGCATGGTTTCCCACAGGCCGCGATACTTCGCCAGCACTTTGCTGATTCCCGCGTTGGGGATGCCGGTATGCACGAGCGTTCCCGCGGGGAGCGGCACGACACGGTTGCCAGCAGCCGGTCGCCACGGGGCGTAGGTGACGGGGTTGGTGACGAACGCGCCGAGTTTCTCGAAGTCGATGAGGTCGCGGTAGAGTTCGCCGAAGCCGAGAATACCGGAAGCCGCCATGACGGGCGATTCGAGGATGATGGTGTTCTTACCGGGGCGGGTGATCTGGATAGCCATGTGTTAAACCTTTTCCGGCAGTGTTTCCCCAAGGTACGTGCAGATAATTTGCTCACGCGGGATGCCAGCTCTTACAAGTTCATCAACAAGCGGTCGGTCAGTCGTATCTTCTTCGATAAACACAACATCAGCTTCGATCCGCGCTAAGACGGCTAGACCAGCCGGAAATTTGCGCGGATAGTGATCTGGTACATCGACAACTGCAAAGGTTTGCTCGGTGGTATTGGCAAGCGCATAAGACCTCCCTTTTAACATCGGGCGGGCGTAGCTCTCTACGATATGTTGGACGATGGGTGTAAGTTCTATTATCCGTTCCATTGGACAATTTTCTCCTCATCCAGATTTACCACAATAACCTTGATCTGACTCTGCCGAATTGCTCGTTGAACGGGTCGGTCAAAAACGGTGTTAAATATCGCTTCAGGAACTGACAGGTAAAGCGGTATATCCAATTCTAATTCTTGTAGCATAGCACGATAAATAATGTACTGCCCTACGGCGGTATAGATTTCTTGGGCTGTATTTTGAAGTTCGGGAAAGCATTTGACCTCAACGAGAATTATTTCTTCACGGCTGCCATTTGCCGCGTGGGTTGCGTGTAAGTCGATGAATACTCTACGCCGACCGACTTTCATGAGCACCTGTTGGTCGGTAATGCGCCAACCTGATTTTTCGAGCGCCCTCATAATTTGATCGTGGCATTGGTCGAAGCTCGGCATTTAGGCAGCCTATTCGGGGAACGGGATGCTGGTCATATCGATAGCGGGACCCTGCGTACAGATGGTACACACTTCGCCTTCGCGGAGGGTGAGCAAGCAGCCACCACATGCACCCACGCCGCAGGGTTGGGGCGGCTGCATGACGGCGAACAGGTACTGTTTGTCCACCGAGGCACGGAGGTTTTTGAAGCGTTCCCATACACGGGTCATCCGGCGCATCTCGTCGTCACCTTTGACGACCACAAATACTTGATCCGCCCAACCGACCGTCATCACCATATTTTGCCAGCTTAGATCGTCATTGGCATGGATGACTTCAAGTTCCGGTGGCAGCTTGTTGGTTGGATATTGGTTTGCTTGCCCCGCCAAGACCAACGTTACACTCACGCGATTGGAAATGAGCCACGGAATGGACATGACCAGTGGTGAAGGGGCTGTATCATCGGCAATGAGCAGGACGTTTCGCAGCGTCCGTTTATAACGGAAGGGCTGCCCGACCGCACCTAATAAGGAAACGACTTGACCCGGTTCATAGGTGATGCTGCCGGGGCGTTCGACGATGATTTCATCTTTCTTGATGCCGACCGGCCACCACTGTTCGCGCAGATAAGGATCCCACGTTTCCTCGGCTAAACGAGCGAGCAGTGATTGACCGGGTTTAATGTCCGAACCGAAGTCCTGCACGGATAGATGCAGATTTTGATAGTGTTCATTGAGACGAACGGTGCGTTCGATAATGGCTTGTACTTCGCGCATCCTCTATATCCCTGATGATCGACAAGTGACCTCATTCACTATACCTTTTATGGCAATCCAGAGCCAGCAAAAGTATTGTGACAGGTTGTGTCACAAGGCGTTTTCTTAACTTGCGTCTATATTCACTATATGATACATTAGGTTTAGTATTTGTAACATCTCGGTATGAAAAGGTTTGTTTCAGGTATAGATAGAAGGTTAACATGGCCGAAAAGATCTTGGTCATCGATGACGAAGAAACCACAGTACAGCTTATCAGCATTTTGCTCGAACGGCGCGGTTATGAGGTCATCAAAGCGTATCGGGCGGAGGACGGTTTGCGGAAGGCGTATCGTCACCAGCCGGATATGGTACTGCTGGATATCATGATGCCTGAGATGGACGGTTGGGATGTATGCAGGCGGCTGCGCGAGATGTCCGACGTGCCGATTATTTTCCTCTCGGCGCGGGGTGAGGCGAAAGACGTGGTACGCGGCCTCGAAATGGGCGCGGATGATTACGTCGTGAAGCCGTATGAAAATGATGAGTTGATCGCGCGGATACGGGCGCATTTACGGCGCGCCCCGCGACCGAACGTGAGCGAAGAAGCAGTATTCAGCGGGGGCGACTTCCGTGTGAACTTTATGAACCGCGAAGTGTACATCCACAACGAAATTCGCCACCTGACCCCGAAAGAATTCAACCTGCTGGGTGTGTTGGTGCGGAACGCGGGGCGCGTGGTGACCCGTACCGAGTTGGTGACCGAGGCGTGGGGTGAGGAATACGGCGACGCGGTGGACAGCCTGAAGCTGTACGTTCATTACCTGCGGCAGAAGCTCGAAAACGACCCTGACCGCCCTGAATATATTATGACGCTGCGGGGCGTGGGTTACCGTTTCGCCAGCCGGTAAGCAGCCTGAGTTGAATTTATAAACCCCTCGTCAAGCGGCGAGGGGTTTTTGATTCTAGGGCATACCTTACCGCCGATACTGTTTTTCATAGGCCAATCGTTTGTGCGATACAGAGCAGCGGGAGATCACAGACCCTCCCCCACGAAAAGGCGATATGAGGGTGGTAATACGGACGCAACACGTTGCTTGCCTACCCAATTCTCCCTTATTGAACGGCTAGTCGCCTATAGGGCGGCGAAGAGGGATACACCGTTTCCGTCGGGGTCGTGGAGGATGGCGTAACGCTGCCCCCAGAAGGCATCGAAGGGTGGTTTGTGGCCTTCGTAGCCTTTGGCGGTGAGGGCGGCGTAGGTGGAGTCGACCTCGGCAGGGCTGGCGCAGAGGAAATCCAAGCCGATGCGATGACTGCCGGAAGGGGGTGTCCAATCGGAGTCGAAGGATTTAATGACTTCAACCGAATCCCACGCGATGCGGAGACCTCCGACTTTAACCTCGACATGGCCTTCGGTATCAGCGGAGGCGGGAATATCCATGCCGAGCAGGCGGTAAAAATCGAGCGAGGTTTTCATATCTTTGACGAGGATGCCGATGAGATCAAGCTGCGGTGCCATTGGTTGACTCCTTCATTTATACATTAATCAGCGATGTGCCACGCGGGGTTCCAAGCGACTTCCCAGATATGCCCATCGGGGTCTTGGAAGTAACCGGTATATCCACCCCAAAATGTTTTTTCAGCCGGTTTGGTGATGACCGCACCTGCCTTTTGGGCGTGTTCCATCACGGAGTCGACTTCGGCCTGCGAATTGACATTGTGACTGAGGGTAAATTCGGTGGGGCTGCTGGGCGACTGCGGGATGCCGATTTCAGTGGCGAGGCTGGTGCGCGGGTAAAGGACGAGTTTGAGGCCGTTACTCAAATCAATAAAAACGGCAGCACCATGATCAAACTCCTGACCGATGATGCCTTCGGTCGCGAAGCCGAGACCATCCCGATAGAAGGCGAGCGAGCGTTCGAGGTCATCCACGCCGAGGGTGATTACAGTAATACGAGGTTTCATGCGACCGCCTTTGTAACCTGTTTACGGATAAGTGTGCCTTCGATTGGTCGAAAGCGCGACTGCGAACCAGTGTATCAGGCGGTGACGGCAGGAAATTGTAAGAATCCGACATCCTGCTGTTCGCGGCGGTAATCGCGCGGGGTGAGGCCAGCGAGGGATTTAAAGTCGTGGATGAAGTGGGCTTGATCGTAGTATCCGGCGCGGTAGGCGATTTGTGTGAGCGAGAGGGCGGGCTGATGGAGGAGATCCACCACCTGACGGAAGCGGGTGACACGGGCGAACTGCCGGGGCGAGAGGCCGACCCACTGGTGAAAGCCGCGTTCAAGCTGGCGTTCGCTGAGGGCGAGGCGGGTACGCAGGTCGGTGATGGTGATGTCACCATTGGCCTGACGGACGGTCGATACGGCTTGTTGGAGCGTCGGATTAAGGGTAGGCAGTTGGTCGAGGCGGCAGAGTAAGGCGGCTTCGAGATGGGCGATTTTCTCGCGGGCGGTGCGGGCAGCAGCGAGTTGATCGGTCAGGTCGTGGGCGAAACGTCCCCAGAGGTTATCGAGAGTGACTTCGTTGTCGGTGAGTTCGTTCAAGGGGAGGCGGAAGAAGGCCGAACTACCACCGGGTTTAAAGCGGATGCCGACGGTGAGCGAGTCGGGGATAATCTGGCTGACGAAGGCAGAGCGCATGGCTCCCACAAATTTGAGTTCGGGCGTGACCACAATATCAGTGCAGCCATCGGGGAGGATGCGGTTGATGAGGGGCAGCGGTGAGGTGATGCTCCAATAGCAGGCGACGTAGGGGGCAAGGGCGGGATGGGGTGGAAATTCGCGGTAGGGAATCATAGAATCATTTTAACCGCAGAGGCGCAGAGAGAAGACCGAGAAATACCATGCAAATCGCCAAGAGCGCCAAGGGAACAGAGAAAAGACAGAGAAGATTTAACCACAGAGGCACAGAGAACACAGAGAAAGACATGAGAATTAAACCGCCAAGTCGCCAAGTTTAATTCAGAGCGATGTTTAAAATGTGACATTTGTGCCGATTCTCCGCTGAAATGGCAGGCGGGATGCTCCCGTGTAACCGCCGAATTGACATTTTGTGGCGGCGGGCGTGAGGGAGAATGGCGCTGAAATGGCACCAGTGCAGCGGATGTGAGGGAGTAATTCGCCGCTGTGCAATTTGTGTCTGCCGCCGCTGTCGTTGCAATACATTCTTCGCCACAGAGACAGAGAAACGAAAGAGAATTTAACCGCAGAGGCGCAGAGAGAAAAAGAAGATTTAACCGCCAAGTCGCCAAGAACGCCAAGTTTAAACCAGAGAAGGTTTTTGAAAAAGTACAGTGAAAAGACCGAGAGACAAATCTCATTAGATGGCAGAGGCAAAATGATAGCATAAAAGAAGGAAAGTGGTTGATTATCATCAATACATTATAGAACAAAAGGGCTATGTAAGTCAATTTGTTTTCGGTTAGAAAAGGTTTGAAAATGCTGGACAACATGATGAAGTTTATCAATTAGGGTGTATCTAAAATCCTCATCCCTCCCCTCTGCCATGAAATGGAGAGGGTCGCAGGCCTTCCTACAGGGAAATAAGTTTGAGTGTCGGTGATGCGGAGGAGGCGCGCCTCCTCCCTACGATGATACGAGTCAATGTGGTCGGTAAGAGGGCTTGCCAGCGGCAAGCTCCTACAGAAGTCGATGTTTAAGCTATCAACGAGGGGATACATTGGTTCTCCCCTACGAAGTGGTTTGGGCGGGTCATATTTCGAGCTGCATGTTATAGAGGTTGGCGTATGCGCCTTCGCGGGCGATGAGCTGGTCGTGCGTACCCTGCTCCTCGACACCGCTGTCGGTTAGCACCACAATGCGCCCGGCGTTGCGGACGGTCGAGAGGCGGTGGGCGATGACGAGCGTGGTGCGGTTATTGGTCAACTGTTCCAACGAGGCTTTGACGGCCTTCTCGCTTTCATTGTCGAGGGCGCTGGTGGCTTCGTCGAAAATGATAATGGGCGGGTCTTTAAGGAACACGCGGGCGATGCTGAGGCGCTGCTTTTGACCGCCGGAGAGTTTTACGCCGCGCTGACCGATGTCGGTGTCGTAGTCGTTGGGCAGTTCCATAATGAAGTCGTGGGCGTTGGCCTTCTTCGCTGCCGTGATAATTTCCTCGCGGGTGGCATCCAGCCGGCCGTAGCGGATGTTATCGGCGACTGTTCCCGCGAACAGGTAGACATCCTGCTGGACGATGCCCACGTTCTGCCGGAGGGAGCGCAGGGTGACATCGCGAATGTCGTGACCGTCGATCAAGATTTGGCCGCCGCTGACTTCATAGAAGCGCGGGATGAGCGAGAACAGCGTGGTTTTGCCCACGCCGGACGAACCGACTAACGCCACATATTCCCCGGCTTTGATGTCGAGTGAGATGTTCTTGACGACATCCTTATAGTCTTCCTTATATTTAAAGCTGACTTTGTTGAAGCGCAGGTTGCCGGTTGCCCTGCCCATTTCAAGCGCATCGGGCGAGTCTTGAATATCCGGCTCGATCTCCATAATTTCGACAAAGCGGTTGAAGCCGGTGATGCCTTCTTGATACAGGCGCGAGAAGTTGACGATGCGGTGAACGGGGTCGATGAGGATGCCCACGCACAGCACAAACGTCACCAGATCGGCGAGATCGAGCGAGGCGTTCAAAATCCGCGCACCGCCGAAGATGACCACGGCGATGGTGATGAACTGGGCGAAGGCTTCCATGCCGTTGCTGAAGAAGGCTTCGCTGAGGTACCCCGCGCCACGGCTGGCGACGAAACGACCGTTTTCGTAGGCAAATTTCTCCCGCTCGATGGTTTCGTTGGTGAAGGACTTGACCACGCGGATGCCGGAGAGGGTGTCCTCGACCTGCGCGTTGATGTCGCTGATGCGTTCCTTACTCTTACCGAGGGCGATATTCATGCGGTGGTTGAAGTAGAAGGCATAAACGGCCATGATGGGCAGGAACAGGAAAACAATCAGCGTCAGGCCAACGTTGATGTTGATCAGCACAATGAATGTGCCGACGGCTTTGAGAGCAGCGATGGAGAGGTCTTCCGGCCCGTGATGGGCGAGTTCGGAAATCCAGAACAGGTCGTTGGTGATGCGGGTCATCAACTGGCCGGTTTTACGTTCGTCGTAGAAGCCGAATGACAGCTTCTGAAAATGGTCGAACAAGTCGCGGCGCATGTCGCGTTCCATCATCGCGCCCATGAGATGCCCACGATAATCGACAAAGCCGTTACACAGGGTATAGGCGAGAACGAGGGCGAGCATGACCAAGCCCATCATATAGATCTGGTTCATGGCATCCGGCGCATTATTCGGCAGGATTTCCTTAGTGATGTACTGGGTACACAGCGGCAGCAGCACCGCGATACCGGACACGATGAAGGCGCAGAAGACATCCGCCAACAGCAGGTGACGATAGGGTTTGTAATACGAAAAGAAGAATCGGATACGAGACTTCACAAATTTTCTCCTCAGACAGCACGATCACAATGACGGCTGAATGTGTTATGTCGGGCAGCGCGAACGAACTGAACGCAGGGAGGCGACAGGTGCGCGGCAAATTTGTGAACTTTGAGAAGGGGATCACCAAGCAGCGCCGTACTACCACCTCACGATAAGGGGTTATCAGGCAGGCTTGGCTCAAACGAGCGTTGACGAGGCGATACGAACGAAACAATGCATCGCAGCGAAACCAGCGGCTGCGACTCAAACCTCAGGACGGTTCTTGAGCAGGCTTACCTGATGACCGTAGTCGGAATGATGATTGTAGCGACGGACATGATGCAAGTTCCCTTTCTGCTCTTTTTACGATGGTTTATATGATAGTGCAAAAAGGGAAGGCAGGCAAGATAGGGATAAACCGGAGAGAAGCAGACAAGAATTAACCACAGAGGCGCGGAGGGCGCAGAGAAAGGCAGAGAAAGACAGGATTAACCGCCAAGTCGCCAAGAACGCCAAGTTCAAGGCAGAGAAAGGCAGGATTGAACCACAGAGGCACAGAGGGCACAGAGAAAGGCGGAGAAAGACAAAGACATTTTTACCACAGAGACACAGAGGCACAGAGACACAGAGGCACAGAGGCACAGAGACACAGAGGCACAGAGGCACAGAGACACAGAGGCACAGAGGCACAGAGACACAGAGACACAGAGGCACAGAGGCACAGAGGCACAGAGGCACAGAGACACAGAGACACAGAGACACAGAGGCACAGAGACACAGAGACACAGAGACACAGAGGCACAGAGGCACAGAGGCACAGAGAAAAGAAAGATCATACAGAGGGTTTTCAGATGTGGTAGAGTATGGGGGATTATGGGTGGGGAAAAGATCGCACTTATTACGAATGGTAGGTTTACCTTGAACATGAATAACCGGACACTCATTGGGATTTTAGGGGCGGTGGCGGCGCTGGCAATCGTGCTGCTGGTGGTGCAGTCGTTGAACATCGGGCAGGCGCAGAGCGAGATCGCGATTGCGCGGAACACGGCGACCGGACAAGCAAAGGGGTTGGCGCAGCAGGCCACGCTGGGGGCGCAGTTCGTGACGGCAGCCGCCGGTGAGGCGACAAGCGCTTATGAAGCGGGCGCGACCACACAGGCGAACGCCTTGGCTGAGGCGGCAGACACCGCCGCGACGGCACAGGCGAACACGCTGGCGGATGCCGAGCAAGCGGCGGCTACCCGCCAAGCGGAGGCAATCGCGAGCGCGGAAGCCCAAGCGACCGGCACGTTGAGCATGGTGATCGCACAGGCGAGTACGGCACAGGCGCAAGCGGTGGAGGCGGCTGAAAACGCGGCAGCGGTTCAACAGGAACAGGCGTTGGCGAGCGCGGCAGTCGAGGCGACGGAGACGCTGGGGGCGGTGGTGAACGCGGGGGCGACCACACAGGCCGAAGCTGAGGACACAGCGGCTACGGCCCAAGCCCAGGCGGTCGCGAGTGTGGAAGCACAGGCAGCAGCGACGTTGGGGGCGGTGGTGAAGCAGGATAATACCGCAGAGGCGGAGCTGGTGGCGACCAATCGGGCGGCGATGAGCGAGCAGGAGGAGTCGTTCAGCGCGACGCAAGCGGCAGTCGAGGCGACGATCACGGCGATCAGCGGGCAGTTGGCGACGGTGACGGCACTGCCGACGATTGAACCGCGCGAACCACAGACACCGGCTGCACTGTGCGAAAATGCCCTGCCCGCCAGTGATCCAGAGACGCGGACGTTCCGGCGGGCGGAGCAGGTCTTACAGCCGAACGTGGATTACTTCGCGATCCTGTGTACGGGCGCGGGGCCGGTTTATGTAGACTTGTTTGAGAAGCTGACACCGGTGACGGTGAACAACTTCGTGTTTCTGGCACAGGCCGGTTATTACAACAACACGACCTTTCACCGCGTTCTGCCGGACTTCATGGCGCAGGGTGGCGACCCAACCGGAACGGGTACGGGCGGGCCGGGGTACGAGTTCGGGGACGAGATTGTGCCGTCGCTGCGGTTCGACGTACCGGGGCGGCTGGCGATGGCGAACGCGGGGCCGAACACGAACGGCAGCCAGTTCTTTATCACGTTTGGGCCGCAGACGTATTTAGACGGCGATTATTCGATCTTCGGGCAGGTGGTTGAGGGACAGGCGAACGTGCGGCAGATTGAACTGCGCGACCCGACTGACCCCGGCCTAGGAGGCACGGCGCTGGATACGGTGCTGATTATCACCGAGACAGAGCGGGTGAAGTTAAGCGAGACCAAGCTGCCAACACAGGAAGAAGTGGTTGCGGCGATGGACAGGGTGGATACGCTGATTACCAGCGAGCTTGCTTCTATACTCGAAAACCAGAAGGCGACCCAGACCACGGATGAGGTTGTTGATGCAGCGCCACAGGCCGTACAAGCCGATTTGGGCGCGTTCTTCGATACGTATCATCACCTATACCGCGTGAGCAGTGTGCTGACCAACCTGACCTGTGACGCTTCTCAAATTCAGTTCTTCTCGGCGGGGTATACGTTGGATGCCTATGCGACCGAGGCCGACGCAGCCGCAGCGGTGGCTGACCCCGTGTTGGAGCAGATGGCACTTAAGAGCGGGTATGATGCACAGCGGACATCCGATATGCTGCCGCACCCGTATTTCACAATGACGGAAACGATGTGCGACCAGCGAATGGTGCGGGTGATGACGTTCTGGCGGCATGGGACGTTCATCTCGACGGTGAGCATTGTGCTGCCCGCTGATATTGATGGTGTGAGCGATCTGCTGGATGACGCGCTGGTGGGGTTCGTGGCGGGGCAGATTTACGAGCCGTTCCTGACGGAAATTTTGTACAGCGGGATTGAGTAGGGATGTAACTAACCCCCTCATCCCCTAGCGCCGACCTTGCGACAAGCTCAGTACGGCGCTTACCTTCTCCCCCGTAGCAACAGGGGAGAAGGGAGTAAGAACCCCCTCCGTCGCTGACGCGACACCAACCTGCTACCTTGCGGCAAGCTCAGTCGCAGGTCGCCCGTAAACGAGGGAGGATAAAATGCACGGGCGAGGGTTTAAACCTACTTGAAGGTCATCCAGAAATGCGGGAGGGTCTCAGACTGCCCGTACATCGGAAATCGACCTTTTAAACATGGTTTGAGGTTACGAATCAAAACAGGGATGCCCCATCTGGAGCATCCCTGTTTTATTGAGCGGGTAAATTATTACAAAAGACATTTCGCGGCGTTAGGTGGTTGTTAGGCGGATTTGGGCAAACTGAGTGGAAATATGCCAAACATAGATGCTTTGCTGGAAAGGAACACCATTATGGGTTGCCGCCATGAATGGTCAACCACGTCTGAGCATGTGATGCTTATTCATGTTGAAGCACCGTGGACGTGGGAAGAATTGATGCAGGATGGGGCTATTTTGTTTGCGGAAATCCGCGCGTTCGGGAAACCCTGCGCGACTATCGTGGATGTGCGGCAAATCGGCGGGATGCCAAAGGGAAACCCGCTGACTTATCTGACGGAGATCGACCGCCAAATGCCGGACACGGTGTTCGCGTCGGCGGTGGTGGGTGCGCCGTACATGGTGAACGTGTTTATGGATATTCTGACGAACATCCGACCGCGTGCCAAGCGGATCGCGCTATTCGCCCACACGATGGAGGAAGCCTACGCGAAGATACAGGCGCGGTACGACGCGATGCCCCGGCCACCGTCGGCGGGGGCTGGGTAGGTAAAGCCGCCAGATGCTCAAGCATCCGGCTCCGGTCAATACAAAGGGGGCTGAAGCCCGCTGTACTGCCGAGCTAGCTGCGTTTTAGATAGTTGGGACGTTGAATAGGCAGGGATGCGCGAGGCGGCGTGTCCCTGTTTATACTACTCGCTGTAAGTGATAATTGTGATGGAACTTTGAAACGCTACCTATTTATTCTTTCTTCGAAGCAAAGGTTTCTCAGTCACAAGATCGTAGCCAACTTCTTCACTTAATTCCTTTACTTGCTTACTGAAGAGTTTCGAAACCTTCCATATAATTTCCATCGCTACAGACATTGGTACAGACTCAGCATTGTTTAGTCGTTCTGTTGCTAATTCTTCAGCAAGTCGCGTGTATGCTAGTGCATATTTACCAAAATGATCTCGCGGATTTTCTTTATGATGAATATTCAAGTCTCTACGTAACTCAGCAGTTGTTCTATCCCAAAGTCCTTTATACATACGGTCTGTCGTTTGAGCATAAATTGTTGAAGGTGCATTTAACACCGCACTTCCAAGTGCCTCAACAAATCTTTTGCGAGTAACGATTCCTTCAACTCTAACTGTAATCTATGTATCTGATTTTCCTTGCAAACGATATTTTTCGCTTGCCCTATCTAGAGAACGAAATAAACCCAGTTCTGGATCCTCTGTTTCCTCTAATCTTTCAGAACCAACTTGTGCTAACCAAATCTTGAGGGGTTCAGCTTTTGGAGAGGGTATAGACTGAATTAATCTTAAAATTTGCTCATTGTTCATGACATCAGTCATATATCTTTTACCATCAGAGGCAAGCAGCTTCAGTTTCTTACAATTTGTAAGAGACTCATTCCCTTCTTTTTTTAGTCGTCCTTTGAGGACATGATAATAGTTTTGGGCACGCTTTAAATCTGCATCGAGCAGTTCGCCAATGATATCGATTACACTGTAATACCATTCATTCTCATCCCATTCACGCCGGATTTGGCTTCCATCAATAGGGGCAGATGGCACTAGCGCATTCATATTAACTCCAGTACACTTAAAATACAAGTTGACTTGTATTTTAAGTGTACTTGTCTGAAAACGCAAATTTCGGAAATTAAGAGCCTAACCCTAGTATATCCTTGGGCAGGTTATTCGTTGTCGGTTGGGGGCGGTGGGGGAAGCTGGTTGATGAGGTCGTTGAGGATTTCGCGCATGAGGTCACGCAGGTCGTCGGGCTGGGGTTGGGCGGCGCGGTCGCGTCCGGCGCGGACGGCATCCTCCAGCGAGTAGCCACCGATGACGGCGAGGGCAAGGGTGATGAGCAGCGTGAGCAGTTCCCCCTGCACGGCGCGGAGTTCCGGCAGGGCGACGGTGAGCAGGCCGATGAGCAAGGCGCAGAGGGCGACCAAGACGCGGCGCGATTTGAGGATGAGCAGCAGCGGGTCGATGAGGGGGCGGCGGGCGGATTTATCGGTGAGCAGGTTCATTTGGGAGGCTCCTTTGGTTGGAAGTTAGAAGTTACAAGTGGCAAGTCGAAAGTTACAAGAGAAGTCACCAGCTATCAGTCGCCAGTCAACAGGTAACAGACTAAGGCGAATCGCCAAGCATTTTATGGTGGCGAAGGCGGCGATGTCGTCGTCGCCATATAAGGGATTCGAACGCCATAAAAATTGCAAAAGTTGAAAAATGTTGCAGTTGTTACAACAACATATTGACGGTGGATGTGCGATAAAAACTGCCCTAAAGGATTTCCTTCGGTCACAAAATTCTGCAAATTCGGGATGGGTTTGGCAGTTAGTACCGCGCTGGCGGGTGGAATGAACCTCACCGCCTGCGACCCCACCCCTAACCCCACATCAGCACGTTCGCAAGCTCACTCCGCTGATAGCCGTAGTAACAAGGAGGGGAATCATAAGGGAGGGTCTGAGAGGGTGTATCAATGCCCTCACCCCAGCCCCTCCGCATTCGCGTCAGGGCGAGGGAGTCATACGAGGGGGTCTCGGCCCTCCCCTACAGTCGTGGTGATATGGTTGGGCGTGGTGGGTGAGCCGCGCGAGTGGTTGGGTCGGAGGCCGGGGAGGTGGACGGCGGGTTTACGAGCCTTTGCGGAGGGCATTGATTTCCCTTTCGAGCCAGAGGACTTTTTGGGCGAGTTTTTCGAGCGCCGAGTCTTTGCCCTGATATGGCGAGAGGTCGAGTTCGGCGGCGGCGTAGTCTTTACGTGCCTGATCGAGCTTGGCGGCATCCAGCACGGTGGTTTGCTGGTCGGGCGTGAGGCGGGCGGGGTCGTGGGTGGCGACGAGGGTCTGCGCCTGCCGGACTTGATCGGGTGTGATGGTGTCATCCAGCACGAGTGTGACATGGCTGCCATCGTAGGTAAGGCCGTAGAAGCGGCTGCCGAGGGCGGCGCGTAGATCATAGTCGAGGCTGAGGACGTTGGCGGCTTTTAATTCGAGGGTCAGATTCTTCATCGTTATATCTCCCGTACCCAAAATTGAGCGTTATAACCGGCGCTGGTGGCGTAGATGGTGGCGGAACCGCTGCTGACGGCGGCGCGGAGTTTGAAGGTGTGCGAACCGGCGGCTTTGGGGCTGACGTAAAAAACGAACGAGGGGTTGAAGTTCGTACTGCTGCCTGTACCGGTGAAGTAGGCGATGCCCAAGCCTCCGCCCTGACTAACACCGTCAACATGCAGATCGAAGACGACGTTGACGGCGCTGGTGGAGGTGGA
Organism: Chloroflexota bacterium; assembly: GCA_020161935.1. Lineage (GTDB taxonomy): Bacteria > Chloroflexota > Anaerolineae > Aggregatilineales > Phototrophicaceae > CFX2. The sequence goes on along the minus strand of JAIUNI010000013.1, from coordinate 141,822 downwards.
GATGCAGGCTTGAAAGCCGACCAAGAAAGCCCCACCCGACGAGCTGAGGGTGATCGGTGCAAGAATATCGACGAGGGAGGTACTGGTGATGGCGAGGGAGGTGGGGGCGGTATAGCTGCCGAGCGGCGGCGATTTGAGCCAGTCGAGATTATCGCGGAGGTGTTGGTTCATGAGGGCGGCGGTGGTGAGTTCACCGACGTTCCACGTACGAGGTTGAGTCCAGATGGCGGTCATGAGCAGTCCTTTCAATAGTTGGAAGTTGGAAGTGGCAAGTTACAAGAGAAGTCATCAGCTATCAGTCGCCAGTCTCCAGCAAAAGACAAAGGCGATTCACCGCAGAGACGCGGAGGAACGCAGAGAACGCAGAGAAAGGCGGAAGATGAACCGCAGAGGCGCGGAGGAACACAGTGAGCGCAGAGAAAACAAAGGCGTTCACCACAGAGACACAGAGAAAGACAGAGAAAAGGCAAAGAAGAGTTAACCGCCAAGTCGCCATCCACAGGAGGCTTCGCACAGAACGCCAAGATCATTCGGAGAATGCAGAGGGTTAGTAGGCGAGGACGGCGGTTTGGTCGAGTTTGCTGGTGTCGAGTATCCAGAAGGCGTTGGCTGCGGCGGGTTCCAAGCGCCAGCGGTTGCGGTGGCGTGTGCCGCCCAGATCGACGGTGTGTTCCTCGGCGATGATGAAGTAGTCGGCAGTGTGGTTGGTTTGGGTGTCGTGAACCGTGATGCGGTCGAACAGGCTGCGGTCGAGAATTTGGTCAAGGTGCGCGGTGCTGCTGAGGCTGATGCTGGTGAGGATGCCGCGCGGGGTGTGGCGGCGTGCCAGTTCATAACCCGCGAGTTCTGCTGCTTCCTCGATGGTGCTGAGTGATGGGGTATTCAGACTGAGCGCACGCAGTCCGTAAGTGTTGATGCTGGCGTAATCCGACTGCACGACGAGCGCCGGATCACCGGTTAGTAAGGGTGTGCCGCGCAACTGCGCCCCTGCCAGTAGATAAACCGGAAGGCTGCCGGTGTTGCGGATTTCGAGGACTGCGGCGGAGGCGGTGAGTTCCATCACAACGACATTGAGCAAGGCGGTGCGGTTCGCCCCGGTGCCATTCGCGAGTGCGTTGCCTTGAAAGTCGATATTGGCAGTCGGCGTGACGAGTGAGAGCGCACCTACTGGACGGCCAACGGTATCCCGAAACGGGGCGACAACGCGGCGCGTACCGGTTTCGCCGGGGTGGATCAACTGCGGGTTGTCTAAGCGCCAGAGTACGGTGGCGGGTGTGCCGATGCTGCGCGGCAGGAGTGTGACCTCGACCTGATTGGCGACCTCACCCCCGTAGTTATATTCGAGGCCGTCCATGTCGTCGCTGAAGGCTGCCAATGAGGTGTTGGTCAGGAGGGTGTGATGACGGTTGAGGAAGATAAACTGGCCGTAGCGGTCGGTATAAAAGCGCCCGCGTTCGCTTTCCGCCATTTGCCGAACAGCGGTGGCAGCAGGGATACCCATATCCCACGTATCGGCAGTGTAGGCGAAGGTCGAACGTCCACTTTCCAGCGCACGGGGAACAGCCCCCGCGATATAGGTGTTGATGCCGAGTTCAGCATGGTTGGGGACATCGAACAGCCAATGGCTCGCCAGTGGTGTGTAGCGCAGCAGGCAGGCATCCAGCACGGCGGCGATGACAGTATCGGCAGTGGCATTGACTTGCGGCGGCAGGCGGATGCGCTGCTGGCCGAGAACCGCCTCCGCGCCGACGGCGTAGATAACCGACAGGCGTTCGCCATGATCGCCGGTTTGGGGTTCAACGCGGTCGATGAAGCCGGTGAAGTGGGTGCGGATCGTGAGGCCGTCATCGGATTGGATGCAGACGACTTTACCGGGTTGGAGATCGTCGGCTGTATATTCGGGCGAGTAGGCGCGGGTGGGGTTTCGCAGGGTGATGCGGGCGGTGGCGGGTGCGGCGAGGCTGTCGTAGGGGGCGGCCATACCTAAGCGCCATTCCATATGGATGACATCGGCGGCACGGTTTTCGCCCGCCTCGGCATAGGTGGTGTTGTCGTTGAAGTCGATGCTGACGCGGTAGGTGGGTGGGGGCATGGGAGTCCTTTCTTGAAGTAGTGCTGAGTACTGAGTGCCGAGTACTGAGTGCCGAGTACTGAGTGCCGAGTACTGAGTGCCGAGTACTGAGTGCCGAGTACTGAGTGCCGAGTACTGAGTGCCGAATACTAAGTGCCGAGTACTGAGTAAAAGGCAAAGTTAAAAGAGAAGACATCAGCTATCAGTCGCCAGTCGCCAGCCAAGGCGAATACGGGGTGCTATCCACAGGAGGCCAAAGTTAAAAGCAAAGCATTAACCGCCAAGTCGCCAAGAACGCCAAGTTTTTTGTTCATGTGTTGGGGAATATGCCATGTTGAAAGTTGGGGATGGTCGGTGGGAGATGGACCCCACCCTAACCTACATCAGTATGTTCGCAGGCTCACTCCACTGACTGCCGTAGTAACAGGGAGGGAATCAATACCAATTGTTAAGCGGCTTTTGAGGCTAGACCTGAATGAGCCATGTGTGGCGGAAGGCACAGCCGTGATAGGTGGCGTGACCGTAGGTGAAGTCGCCGGGTTCGATTTGGACATGCGCGGGTTCGAGCAGGGTGTCGTCCAGCAGCGGGTCGGCGGCGAGGGCGAGGCAGTAGGCATCCATCAGATCGACGACGTTGGGCAGGTGGGAACGGCTGCCGCGACCAGTGACGATAGGTGCGACCAACAGCAGGTGAGTCACGGCGACGGTGACGGTGCGTGGGCCGCCGCTGAAGCCGATGCTCTGGAAACCTTCGCCGGTGCTGCGGGTGAGGCGGGTGGCGGGCGGGGTGATGGGCAGCACGAGCAGCGCGGGTAGCTGGACACGGTTGAGGCTTTCGGGCAGCGCGTCCACATCGTAGTTATGAGTGACGGCGGGAACGCTGAGGCTGGCGAGGCGCGTGAGGGCAGTGCGGATGGACATGGGTGAGTCTCCTTTTGGATGATGGATAGTGGGGCAGGCAAGCGCATACGCCTGTTCTTACGATTTCTTAAGATTCTTGAGGGTTTGTGATGTCATAACTCGATTACAATGCGAATACTTGTAAATGATGAGAGGAGTTTTCATCATGGGTATTCACGTCGATTGGGGTAACGATGACCACAACACGATCTCCGTTAGTTATGAACGGTCATGGTCGTGGACGGATTTCGCGGATGCAAAAGTGCAGATCGACTCACTGCTGAATTCGGTGGAGTACACGGTGGACATTCTATCGGATTCCAGCCAGAGCGGCGGTTTGCCGGGGGGCAACGCGCTGTCGGTGCTGGCACGGTCGTTCCAATCCGCGCCGTCGAACATTGGTAAGGTGGTGGTGGTGGGCGCGAACCCGTTTTTCAAGTCACTGCTGCAAATCCTGCAAACGGTGTCGTTGAACCGCGCTGCCAATAACATCCACTTCGCCAAAAGTTCGGACGAAGCCCGTTCGCTGATCAAGCTGGCGAGTTCGATTCGGCTGTCATCATCTTAGCGGAAGCCGCACGACCTGTTAGCGGCAAATTCGTGTGGCATTGGGTCAACGGATGAGGCACGCCTCATCCACAGCAAATACCGCTCCTCAAGACCTCTCAAAAACTGAAAACTTATACCTTCACGCCAACCCGCCGAAAGGGGATAAGCGCGTCGGTTAACGCATCCGGCGCGGCTTCGAAGGCGGCGGTATCAGCCTGTTTGTAGAGCCAGCTTGCCCAGCGGAGGGCGAGCGCGTTCAGTTCGGCTGGCGGCTGGTAGGTGTAAATCGGCGTGTTCAGGGCGTGGCTGGCGGCGGTTGTGCCATTGGCGGCACGCTGAACGGTCAGCACATTGGTGATGGTGTTGACGGCGGTCACGGCTAGGTACTCGCTGTCGATCCGCAGCAGATGCCCAACTTGAAAGCGCGGGAAGCGGCTGTCGTCGTCCGTGCCGTCGGCATCGGTGACGGTGAGGGTGGTCGCGCCACTGGTGAGGGGATTATTCTGAACGGAGTCGCCACTGAGCCGCCACATGCTGATCGGGCGGTCGTGCCAGCCCCAGATGCCGCTGACGGTGATGGCCTGTAAGGGCGATGTAACCCATGTGAAGGCGCTGCTGCCCGTGAGGCGCAGGTAGCAGTAAGGGGCTTCGTCCGGCGCGGGGATGACATCGTTGAGGGCGATGGTGCTGCCGCCGTTGGTGAGACCCGTGAGTTCGAGCAGGTCGTCATCCAGCAGGAGTTCGAGGCTGCTGGTGTAGTTGTGCTGGATGGCTTTCTGGCGCGGCAGGAAGCGGCGACCGGCGGCGCGTTCAATGGCGGCGGTGGCGGCGGCGGCGGCGGTCAGCAGCCGTGGGTCGTCGGCGGTATCGGTGTTGGCGAGGCCGAGGCGGGCGCGGAGCTGGTCGAGTGACGAGATGGTGTACATGAGTCCTCCTGAGTAGTTTGAAGTTGGAAGAAAGAAGTGAAGTACTGAGTGCTGAGTGCTGAGTACTGAGTAAAATCAGAGAAGATAAACCGCCAAGTCGCCATCCACAGGAGGCTTCGCACAGAACGCCAAGACAAGGCGGAGAGATTTCACCACAGAGAGACACAGAGGGCACAGAGAAAAGCAGGAATGATTAACCGCAGAGGCGCGGAGAAGGCAGAGTTCAATGCGGAGAGATTTCACCACAGAGAGACACAGAGGGCATAGAGAAAGCAGGAATGATTAACCGCAGAGGCGCGGAGGGACGTAGAGCGGAATGTAGCGGTAAGCCGACCCCACCCACGCTACGCAGCCTCCCCGTAGTAACAGGGAGGGAACTAAAACTGCGGCGGGTTTGTGGGTGCGGGTCTATATTATGGAGGGATACGAGTTACCCGTGGTGAAGGCTAGCAGCGGGAGGTGGTTATGACGGATTGGGTGAAGTGGTCGCGTCAGTATTTACACACGAGTGCTGAGGCGTTCGAGTGGGCGTTTTCGGCGATTGATCCGGCCTACCACCAGTCTAAACCGCCGGAAGCACGGCTGGGTTTGTGGTCGCCCGCGCGGCATGTGTGGCATGTGACCGGGTATGAGCGCTGCATCGCGATGCCGACGATGCGGCAGTGGTTGGGTGCGCCGCCGCTGCCGGATGACGACCGCATCTGGCCGAATGGTGACGACGATTGGGCGGCGGTTGCCAACCAGCCCGCAGACATTTATATGCAGGCGTTTTGGGATGTGCGGAATGAGCAGATCGCCCTGCTGGACGCGCTGGCGGTGGTCGATTGGGCGACGACGCGCGAAACCGCGTGGGGTGATAAGCCGCTGACGATGGTGATAACGAAAACGTATCAGCACACGTTGGAACATTCGGACTCCTTGCTGAAGATGGGTTTATGGTGGAAGGACGCTATCGAATGGCTGTCGCGGGGCGGGGATTCGCAATAAGCGGGTGAATTGATGCTGTTGCTGTTGTTGATGCTGTTGAGAATCGGATACGGTTATGCGATTGGTGGTGCGGGCGGCGTGACCTGCTCGACGGCGATGGGCAGCACCCCCATTTCCTCGTCATCGACCAGTACTTCGTCCATTTTACTGTACGCGCTGGTTTACGGGGTCTAATGCTTTAATTACTAATTCACCGACATCATCTCCTTACTATTTTGGTGTTCATGATTGGTATTTCTATACCATGCCTACCACCGTAACTGTACCTGTTTCACGACTATGGGTTGACCCAAATTGGTTTTGGTCACAACAAGACCGTACCTCGTAATGATTTGAGTAGAATGGATAACTAATGAAAAAGGCTTTGATCCTCACATTAATGCTATTAGGAAACGTTTTAGTAGGTGAAAAGCTATCCTCAAAGGCTCAGGATGTTCCGTTGACTAAAGCTATTAGTGCAAGATGGAGTCCTGATGGGAGGATTCTCGCAATTGGTGCTGATAACGGGTTATGGTTTTACTATCCTACTACTGGAAAGATCGACTTTATTCTGAGTGATGTAGGTGGCGGGGTTTGGACAGATGACGGAAAACTTTTTATAGGCACAGCTTTTCTTGATCCTAATACACTTCAACTTGAAGAATTTACTGATTATAGTTTTGATCCGAACGTGGGTGGAATCGGATATAGCAAAGATTTCAAACAAGCTGCCGTAAGGTATGGTAACTATTTCGAAAATATTGCAGTGTATGACACTTCAAATGGAGATTTAATTCGGCAAATTAAAGTTGATCGTGGAATGACAACCGATGCAGCATGGAGTCCTGACGAAACACAATTTGCCCTTACTCTAGCTAACGGTTCACTGCTAATTGTTTCCAACTCTGACAATCCAGTAATAACGGAATATCCCCAGAATCTTTTCGCTTCTCGAATAGTTTGGAGTAAAGATGGGAGATTTTTAGCAATAGGACTTGGGCAACAAACACTCCGTATATTGGATACCAAAAATAAAACGTATTTAGGCGATCTACTAGGGCAAGTTTCTTACCGTATTGAATGGTCACCAGATGGTAGTCGCATTGCTGCTAGTGATTTAGATGGTAGTATAACTATTTGGGATGTAAGTACTAGCATGGTAATCGAAAAGTATCAAACTACAAGCTACCTCTGGAATATTGATTTTAGTCCTTTTGGAGCGACTTTGGCACTTGCTATGGACACAACGAGTAAACCATCTATTCCTATAGCATCTTCTACAGCTAATATAGACAATACTTCAGTCTATATTGAGCCAATTCAAGGAGTAGATGCAGTTCAAATCGTCGTCCCCGCACCCTCGCCTGAAAAACTTGAATCCATCACCCAAGCCTGCGGTGTGCAACCTATTGTTGAACAATCGCTGACGGCGCAAATCGACACCAATAACCTGCAAGCCTTCACTACACAAGTATCCGCTTTGACGGACACGGAAATCCCGCCGGGTTGCAAGGCTGATTTGTTGGCGGTCGCCAACGCGCTCATCGCAAAGGCGCAGCAACCGTAGTAGGGCGCACCCGCTGCCGGATGCGCCCCATCTCGTGAACCTACACGCGCTTAGATGTTATACAGCGCGGCGGCCACGTCGGTGTCGAAGTTGAACCCTCGCCAAGCGGACGGTGGCGGTCAGTTGGTAGCTGTCGTAGTAGGGGATGTATTCCACGCCGACTGGTATTTCTTCACTATCCCAGATGGACCGTTGACGCTACCGGTCAATCGTGTTTACGTTCCGCTCGATTGGAACTGGTAAGGAGAGTTTGATATGAAACGCTTTGTTTTGATCGCTCTGTTGATGATTGGCTTTGTGTCAATCCGTCAATCTCAAATTACACAAGCTAAACAAGATTTAAGCAACTCCGATGTGTATTTAATTGAGTGGAGTCCTGATGGGAGTCGGGTTGCTACCAGTAGTTTTGATGGCATTCGTGTTTATGACACAAACTTTCAGCTTATGGGCTTTTTCCCGAACCCTTTACACTACGGATATGATCCTGATTATCAGGCTTTTGGTGCATTTTGGAGTCCGGATGGGACACGCTTGACCGCTGGTGCAATGATTTTGGATGCCAAGACCCTGCAACCGGTTACAACCACTAAAGCTTATCATTCGTTAGCCCAATGGTCTCCAGACGGGAAATATGTCAGTACCTTAGCTATCGATTACAATAGTATTGAGCGCTACGATGCCCAAACTGGAAACCTTGATCGTAACATTTCATTTGATGGACAACATTTGATTGGATTACCAATTCTTAGTTCTGATGGTAGCCGATTTGTTTTGAATGAACTTGATGCAATTGGAGTAACCGATGCGACTGGTAAACATTTGGCACGTTATAAATATCCCTATAGAGTGAACGCTTTGCGTTTGAGTCCAGATGGTACACGGATTGCGTATCAGAGTACCGAAGATGTGCCCGTTTCTACACCAGGCAGTTTTCCTAACCCCGGAAATACTGGAAAGGGAACCTTGGTACACGCCTTCATTATTGACACTGCCACAGGTAAAACTTTGATGCAATCTGAACCTCTCAATAATTTTCTAGCAGGCTTTCAGTGGTCACCCGATGGCACACAGCTGTCGGGTATGCTAGGCACGGATACAATGGTTACATGGGATACGGCGACCGGACAAGTTATTGATAGCTATTCTTTGCCTACTGGCAAAATGATAAGTGCATGGTCTTATAGTCCGTATGGTGCACGTTTGACTCTAGGGGTCCGAGATTTACAAGATTCAGGAGCTATCGCCAATCTAACAAGTATGCCATTATCTAATTTCAGTCAGACATTTCTCGATGGGAAAATTCAAGTTATCGTCCCCGCGCCCTCCGCCGAAAAACTTGAGTCCATCACTCAAGCCTGTAGTGTGCAACCGAGTGTTGAACAATTGCTGAAGGCGCAAATCGACACCAATAGCCTACAAGCCTTTACAACAGAGGTTTCTGCCTTAACCGATCAACAAATCCCGCCGGGGTGTAAAGCCGATTTGCTGGCGGTTGCCAACGCGCTGATGGCAAAGGCGCAGCAACCGCAGTAGAGCGCACCCGCTGTCGGATACGCCCCATCTCGTGAACCTACACGCGCCTAGATGTTATACAGCGCGGCGGCCACGTCGGTGTCGAAGTTGACCAGCGCCAAGCGGACGGTGGCGGTCAGTTGGTAGCTGTCGTTGGATTTGATGTCTTCTTGAATCCACAGGTAAATGCTGCACTACATCCACTGCAAGTACAAAACTGCCCCGACTACACTCAAAACCCGATTTTACTTTCAAGCGTATACGGTCATCCGGCTGATCCAAACGATCCCGATCCAGCCGAATTGCAGGAGTAGAAGGATATGGCTGATGTCTCAAAGGTGTCAAAAAAATTTGTCCGAGAACTGTTAAAAGATAGTGAATGGATGGTTGATGAAGATCTGTCGAAAGAGGCTGGTCAAGTCTATCGACACTCAGATGGCCGATTACTCGTTGTCTTGTGGGGAGGAAATGGTCGTCTGATCGAGGCAAACGAGAGCCAAGCCTTCATTGATATGATAGAAGCAACTAAAACTTTTATCAAAGAAAACCCCCGTGGGCGGCATATTTTGGTAGATCGCTTGCCACAAGGGGCTGATTTCATAGCGCGTGTGCCAAATCTGATCGCCCAACTGCCTTCACTTCTAAAGCTGTCACCGGACGATCTCGATTTCTCACAAGACAGTCTGCTGAAGATTGATGTTCAACTCAAGAAACAAGGTCGTGTTAAATGTACAACCCCGCCACTGTTTCCGGCGTTAGTGGCCTATGTGGGTGAAATGCAAAACCGGAAAGCTGGCACAATATGGCGTATGCGGCATGATACCGTTGACGTGCGGGTGTGGGAACCGTGGCTCGTCTACAATGAAAAACGAGCCTGTAACCTCGCCGCCAATATGTTTGATGCATTGAACGAACTGTATTTGTCGCTTCATAAAATTGTCAAGAATCACGATTTGCGTTGGCGAGATATCGAGGTTGCTTTTGGGAAACAACTCGATGAACCAAGTGAGTAAAGGGCGCACCCGCTGCCGGATGCGCCCCATCTCGATAAATCGACCGCGCTTAGATGTTATACAGCGCGGCGGCCACGTCGGTGTCGAAGTTGACCAGCGCCAAGCGGACGGTGGCGGTCAGTTGGTAGCTGTCGTAGTAGGGGATGTAATCGACGCTGACGGCGATCTTGCGGCGGTAGCCGACGAACCAACCGGGGCGGTAGACACACAGCGCCGTGCCTTTGGTGTTGTTGGCGGGTGTGGTGAAGTTCACCTTGCCGTTCGCCCCGTCGCTCAACGCCATTTCGGAGGACACAATCACCGGCGCACCGTCGGCAAAACCGATCTGTCCGGTTTGGGCGGTGGCGAGCGCACCGGCCTTCTCCATCGTCAGGAACTCACCGAGGCCGAGCAGCTTGGCGTATGTGCCGCTGTCCACAATCCACGCGAGGTCGTTGGGGCGGGCGCTGTACTGGGCGGCCATGGTGAAGCGTGCCTGCCGCAGCAGGGCGAGGGTCATCGCCGCGCCTGCATCCACACGGTTGGGCGGCGTGTCGGCGTTGGTGACGAGCGCCAGCTTACGAAGGCCGTTGAAGGCCATGTAGCGGTCGGTGGCAGCGGGGGTGCCGCCGTTCTTGTTGATGTTGCCGCTGGTGGCGGTGTCGCCGTTCAGCAGCACATTGTCGATGCTGGTGAGGATGGCCTTCATGGCTTGGTCGCGGTATAGGTTCAGCACCGGCACGACGCTGTCCTCCACCAGTTCGCTGCTGAAGCCCACCCGCAGTGCCAGCTTCTGGGCGTTGAGCATCACCTTGCCCGAACCGATTTTGCTGTCGGGGATCGGGTTGGCGCTGCCCGCGATGGTCAGGTCGGCCTCGTTCTTGGTTTCCGGCACGAAGTAGACGGTCGGGTCGGTGCCTTCAATCGGCAGTTCGAAGGGGTTGCTGGGCATCTCGACACTGCGGAACAGCGGCAGGATGGCGTTTTCCACCCGCGCTCGATTCCAGATTTGGGCGCTCCACAGGTCAGGCACCCACTCGTCGCCGAAACCGGCCTGTGTGCTGTAGGTCAGCTCGTCGGCTTTGATGGCGCTGAGTCCGGCCTTCTGCACTTTATGGGCGAGGGCGTTGGCGTAACGCTGGCTCACCCCCTGAAAGCTCTTGCCCTGCCGCAGCAGCACATACCCGTGCAGCATGTCGAGCGCGTCGAGGTTGTCGTACGGGCTGGCGACGCTGATGTGCGACTTGATCGCGTCGTCGCTGTTGGCGATGGGCAGGCGCTTGCGGGCGGGCTGCATGTCGGTTGTGTCAGTCTTGTCAGTCATCAAATGGTTATCGGTCATGGATTTTTCTCCTGAAGTTGTCGGATATGTCGTCAGTGTCGGAAATGTCGGTGCGGGTATATCGAGCCGGTCGGTCGCCAACCCCAGCGCGGCGTAGGCGCTCTTGAGGGTGTGGACATCGGTGCGGCGCGGTTCGGCGGGTGTGGGGGTCAGGCTGCCTTCGACAATCGGCCAGCGCTTGATGTGTCCATCGTCCGCCACCTCAACCAAGTGCGGTAGGCTGCCGGATGACCAGCCGAGGATGCCTTTCTCGACCAGCTTGAGTACGGTGCGAACGTACTTCTGCCGCAGGTCAAGCTGTGCTTCCGCCCAGATGCCGGTCATATCCGCCTGTAAACGGTCGATCACCCCGATCACGGCGGCCTTCATCTTGCCGTCTAAACCGTGGTGATACAGCACCGGACGCTGCTCGTACCAATCGAGGCCGAGTTCGCTTTCCGGCGAGAAGTATTCGCCCTGCAAGTCGCGCTGCTGCGGGCTGCCCCAAACCACGAGGTAGCCACCCACGCGCCCTTCTGCGGCGTTAATTGCTTTCAAGGTGGTGTGCATGTCTAGTCTCCAGTCGTCAGTCTCCAGTCAACAGTCAAAACACATACGGCTGTATCCCAAAGACCATTTCGAGAAGGCTTGTGAATAGCGGACAGCCTCTCTGCTGTCCCTACCTAATCGCACGTTTGTGATGTGTGTTTTCTGTAGGGACGCGAGACAGCGCGTCCGATGAACCCCAAACCTACTTTTCAAACCGCTAGCTAATCGTTAAGAGCCAACTGCTTTTCCATGCCTCAGTCCGTCCACACGCGGTATCCCAATCAGTGGTGCAGGGGTGGGCAGGGATATAGGCCGCTTGTTTCCCCAACCGTTCGCCCGAAAGCGCGGTGGTCTACTTCTCCGCTGCCATTGTGATAAGAGCTGTTGGCGATTAGGGTTTGGTAATCTCGGTATCGTAGGGGTTTGCCGGCGGCAAATCTCTACATCGGCATCACCTGAATAAACGCTCATGGCTAACAGCTAAAAGACAGTGTAGAACACTTGAGCAGGTTTAGGGTGAACATTTGTCAGAACATTTGGTCTCTTTTTGGCACGTTTGGCACCAACTTTGCGAGGGAAAATCAGAGGTCAATTGTTGGGGAATGGTTTGTAAACGGTTTGCGAACAAACTTTAGACAAACTTTTGGGGTCATTTGCGGTATGCACGCCACCCTCCCCATGATGATTGAGGAGGGTGGCTTATTCGGGCAGCGATGGCACTGTGCCCAGATAGGAACGTTTTTACTTCGTAGTAGTTACTGATAGTGTGTAGTCGCCGAGGAAGGTGTCGAATGGCGAGGCCGCCTCGATGACGTAGGTGCCTTTGTCGAGTTCAAGCCCGACCAGGCCGGCATCCAGCCCCAGATTGAAGCGGTCAAAGTCATCGTTCTGGGCGACGAGGTTGCCCTGCGCGTCAAAAATACGCAGGATGGCATCGGTGCCTGTTTCCGGCGCACCGCCCTTAACCCAAATATCCAGTACGCTGGCTTTGTCCAGCACTAACTGGTAATCGTAACGCAGCCCTGCTTCCGACAGGCTGACGCTGACCACATCACCAACCGCAATTGAACCGCCGTCGCGGACGACTGGCTCACCGATAAAATTGCCAGCGTAGGGCAAAGTGTAGTCTTCCCAGAGCGTCCCCGGATAATGGCCGCTGATACCAAAGAACGCGATTGTTTGTGCCTGACCGGCGATGGCATCCGGCAGTTCAAACAAAACTGTGTCAACATCCCCATGCGCCGTGAAGCGGCTGCCCATCCCTTCGGTCGCGTCCTGAGCGGCGACATAATCTCCATAGGCCAGGTTATCGAGCACGATCTCATCTGCCCAATACAGGTCGACCGCTGGCAAGCCATACAGGTTGTTAAACACAAACGTCACCGCGCTTACGGTGGGGTCAAACTCAGCAAGGGCGGCTGTCTCGTCCATCAAGACAAAGTGCAGATCATCCGCCGCTACGTTGCCCATGATCGCTAAGGTATAGTTACTGCCCGCCACAAAAGTAAATTCAGCGGGTTCGAACAGTGCGGAATCGAGGGTTTTATCTGCCGGAACTACCGCGAACGTGTGCGGTGTATCGGCACTTAATTCGAGATACTGCCGCGAAAGTTCAAGGGGATTGAGCGGGTAGGCGCTGCCATCCTCTCCGGCGAAAACCACCTCGTCCACATAAATATTGACCTGTGGGGCATCAAAAACAAAGTGGGCAAACCGAACGTGAGATGTCTCCTGTGCTGATAATACGGGGGATACGACAACGAGGCACAGAAACAGCATCACGACCAAGAAACAGTATTTCTTCATCATGACAGTCTACTTTCTGTATGTCGCAGTGCTAGATTGCGCTGCACACCTTAAGCATACCGTGCGGCGTATTTACTTGATAGTGACAAATATCACAATCGAGTGAAAGGCAAAATCATCCCGGTTGGTATAACGGCTATGAGGAGGGTCGAAGGCTGTGGATAGGCGGAAACGTATCAGCGGCAACAGTCACGATCAGAAAACAGGGTGCAAGTACGTTCATCTGTCAGTTCAAGAATGGCATCAATTTGTTCTTGCACGGTGTTGTAGCGGTTGATGCGGTCGGTCTCATCGGTTGAACGCAGCAGCAGATAAACCTCGGTTGAGATCAGGGCAAGGTGTTCGCGCAATGTGTGAAGATTGTTCTGTTCTACCATTTGGGGGATGCTCCGTCTAAATGGAGAGGTCATGATTAATATCACTGTACACCCACCGAACCTTACAGCTTGTATGACAATCATCACCTTTTGTACCTTCTACTTGTCCACAAGCGCATATCCCATAATTGGGTGTATGCTGGGGGGATAGGAGGCGGAAACCACTAGCCTCTTGCTAGTGACGGCGTTATTCCGACATACGCTATGAAAAATGATCTATTCCCCGGTCAGGCGTTCCCTTTGGGGGCAACGGTGTACCCGACCGGGATCAACTTCTGTGTGTTCTCGAAGAATTGCGAAACGGTCGAGCTGCTGCTGTTCGACCACCCCACCGCGCCCACGCCATCCCGCGTCATCCACTTACACCCGATCACGAACCACACATTTTATTACTGGCATATCTTCATTCGTGGGTTGAAAGCTGGACAGGTTTACGGCTACCGTGTATATGGCGAAACCCGCTTGCAAGACGGCCTGCGCTTCGACGGCTCGAAGGTGCTGGTTGACCCCTACGCCCGCGCCGTCATCACCGATTGTTACGACCGTCAAGCGGCCTGCCAACCCGGTGACAACTGCGCCCAAGCCATGCGTTCGGTGGTGGTTGACCCCCACGCCTACAATTGGCAGGGCGACCAACCGCTGCATGTGCCGTTCGCCCATTCCCTTATTTATGAAATGCATGTGGCGGGATTTACGCACCATCCCAATTCCGGTGTGGAGGCGGCGCGGCGTGGCACATTCGCTGGCTTGATCGAGAAAATCCCCTACTTGAAGGCATTGGGGGTTACGGCGGTCGAACTCCTGCCCGTCCAGCAGTTCGACGCGCAGGACGCACCGTGGCCGGAGTCGAATTATTGGGGTTACAGTCCGGTGGCGCTGTTCGCCCCGCATCGTGCTTATGCCTCCCGCCGCGATCCACTGGGGCCAGTAGACGAATTCCGCGATATGGTCAAGGCACTGCATAAAGCCAACATTGAGGTGATTTTAGATGTCGTCTTTAACCATACCGCCGAGGGCAACCAAGATGGGCCGATGCTTTCGCTGCGCGGGTTCGAGAACCGTGCTTACTACATACTGGAGCAGGATGATAAATCACATTATGCCAACTTCACCGGCTGCGGCAATACCCTGAACGCCAACCAATCGATTGTACGGCGGATGATTATGGACTGCCTGCGCTACTGGGTGACGGAGATGCACGTCGATGGCTTCCGTTTCGACCTCGCTTCCGTTCTCGCGCGTGACGAATGGGGACAGCCCCTTCGCAGCCCGCCGATTTTGTGGGAAATCGAATCCGAGCCGATGCTGGCTGGCACCAAGATTATCGCCGAGGCGTGGGACGCGGCAGGCTTATACCAAGTCGGCAGCTTCATCGGCGACCGCTGGGCGGAGTGGAACGGGAAGTTCCGCGATGATGTGCGACGGTTCCTCAAGGGCGACCGGCAAACCGTCAAAGACCTCGCTGCCCGCCTAACCGCCAGCCGTGATGTGTTTGCACAAGTGCAGCGCGACCCGAACCGCAGCATCAACTTCATCACCTGCCACGATGGATTTACGCTGAACGATGTGGTGTCGTATAACGACAAGCACAATGAGGCCAACGGGCAGCAGAATCAAGATGGAACGGATCAGAACCATAGTTGGAACTGCGGGATAGAAGGCGTGACCACCGACCCACGCATCGCCACACTGCGAACACAGCAGATCAAAAATCTCATCACGATTTTGCTGGTGTCGCAAGGCACACCGATGCTGTTGATGGGTGATGAAGTCCGGCGCACCCAGAACGGTAACAACAACGCCTATTGCCAGAATAACGATCTGTCGTGGTTCAACTGGGAACAACTGAACCATGAGGATACGCTGCTGCGCTTCATGCGTGGGTTAATCCGCTTCACGCAGGAATCCGGCCTGTTCCGCGAACACGAATTTTGGCGTGGCACACCGAACCCCATCAGCCCCTACGTGACATGGCACGGCACCCATATTGGACAGCCGGATTGGGGTGATGACTCGCACAGCTTGGCCTTCAGCCTGCACCACCCGCGCACAGGCGACCATCTTCACGTCATCCTCAACGCTTATTGGGAAGCATTGCGTTTCGAGCTGCCGCCGCTGCCCGCAGGCATGGGCTGGTGGCGTATCCTCGACACGGCTTTAGCTGCGCCCGATGACTTCTGCGACCCGGCAGCCGCGCCGCGCGTTAAGGGTTCGTCGTATCAGGTCGAAGCACGGTCGAGTGTGCTGCTGCTGGCTCAGTCCGATAATTGAGATTGAATGAATAATTTCACATAAATCTCAGAAATATCAATTTTTATGCTAAGATGAGACTAATCTGTCCATCAATAAGTACCTGCTGCCTGTGCATTATCACACACATTCCACCATCATCACCAAGTCTCTACGTTCGCTGGCGATACTGATCCTCGGCCTTCCCCTACTGGGCAGTGTGTTGGGCTTCGTGGCTGCCGACTGCCGCCCGGATACCGAAGGCAGCACCGACCGTACGCTCTGCACCAGCATCATCGGCGGCGCGGGAGACAATACCCTGACGATTGAAGCCGATACGGTCGTCACAGGCGCGGTATTCGGGGATGGCATCATCGGCGGCAAGGCCGGGAACGACACCATTATCAACAACGGCGTAACAGTCGCCAGCAGCGACACCACCGGCACGAACGGCGACATCGAAGGCGATGTGATCGCGCTCGGTAACGGCGGCGACGATGTGCTGGTCAACAACGGCACGGTCGGCGGTGATATGGACGGTGACACGGCGCTCAACGGTGACGGCGGGAACGACACCATCATCAACAGCGGCGTGGTGGATGACGACATCGACGGCGACAACGCCAGCGGTGATGGCGGCGACGACCTGATGATTAACAACGGCACGGTCGGCGGTGATATTCAGGGCGACGACAACAACGACGAACAGGGCAGCACCGGCGGGAATGATTTGATCGTTATCGCTGGCACAGTCGAAGGCAAGGTGGATGGTGACGCGGGTGTGCAAACCGGCGGCGATGATGTGGTGATCCTGCAAACCGGTGCGAACGGCGGGGGCGACAACACGCTCTACATCTACGGACAGGGCGGGAACGACACACTCGTATTTAACTTCATGGTGGCTGACCAAGCAACCATCGATACACTTTCCGAACAGATTGCAAACGCCAACCCCCTGCGCGGTTCACTCGAATACAACGGGCAAACGTTTACGTGGGAAGGTTTTGAGCAGGTACAAGAGTCGCTTGGCGTTGCCGGAATGACGAAGCTCCTCACTACCAGTGAAACAGCGCTGGGGTTATTGCATCGGTCATTCAATAACTCATTCGCGATCTACTGCAAGAATGGGGATATGATTTTTATGGGGAGCAGCGCAGCAGGACGAAGCGAGTTCCTTTATCGAGTGACGGCTGACCAAGTAGCGACCGCTTTGGAACAGGCTGCCAAGAATACAGTGGTCATAATCGCATCATCGAACGGACAAACACTCACTGCCAGACCTAACCTCGGACTACAATTAACTGATGCTGGTGGTCGCTATCAGTTTAGCTTTTGGGGTAATGCCTGTTCCGTATAATTACGCCGGTATCGTGAAGTAAAACGTCGTGCCTTCACCCTCGCCGGACTCCGCCCATATCTTTCCACCGTGCATCTCCACTACTTTTTTGCAGACCGCGAGGCCGATGCCCGTGCCGGGGTATTCGACACCGGAATGCAGCCGCTGAAAAATGATGAAGATGCGGTCAAGGTCTTTGGTCGCGATTCCAATGCCGTTATCGTGTACCGCGAACTGCCATTCGTCGTTGACACGCTTCGCGCTGATATGCACTTCCGGGCGGGTATCCTTCTGATATTTAATACCGTTGCTGATGAGGTTCTGGAACAGTTGAATCATCATCGGCTCATTGGCGTGAATTTCCGGTAAGTGGTCATCAACGGTGACGGTCGCACCCTTTTCACTGATGCTCACCTGCATCAATTGCAGCACTTCATTCACCGTGTTTTGCAGGTCAACCAGAGTGAAGTTCTGGTTTTTAGTTTCGACGCGCGAATAGGCCAGCAGCGCTTCGATCAGGCTTTTCATGCGCTTGGCCCCATCCACCGCGAAGTTGATAAATTCTTTCGCCTCGGTATCAAGCTGAACCTTATACCGGGTTTCGATGAGTTGCAAATAGCTGACGACCATCCGCAGCGGTTCCTGCAAATCGTGGGATGCCACGTAGGCGAACTGGCGCAGTTCGTCGTTCGACCGCTGTAGGGCCAGTGTGCGCTGCTGCACCTGCCCTTCGAGGTCGCGGGCGTAGCGGCGCTGCTGTTCCATCACGTTGTAGTTTTCAAGGAAGATCGCCGTTTGCTGGGCGAACACATTGAGCAGATTCAGGTCATCTTCCGCGAACAGCGACCCGTACTCCAAAAACACCAGCAGCACGCCCAACGGTGTATCGGCGGTCGCGATGGGTACGATGAACAACATTTCGCTGTTGAGGGTTTTGAGGATCTGTATATCCCCGCCGCTTAAATCCGCTGCCCGATACACCAGCGTCGGCTCATCGAACTGCCACACACGCTGGATGATGCCTGTGTTGATCTGCGCGTTCGTCAGTAAGGCTGCGCTTGCTTTGTCATCTAATTTGAGCGATTTGCTATCCGCGTCCCACAGGGCGATGTGTACCTGCTGCGAGCCTATCGCCCGCATCACGGCCTGCCGCAGCCGCATGACCACATCCTCAAGCGCCAGCTTATCCAGCTTGGCGATGTCCTCCAGCAAATAGGCGCGCAGTTCCTCGTACTGCCACCCCTGCCGCAGCCAGCGCGGCGGTGCGAAGGCAAGGTAAAAGGTCACTACTGTCGCCAGCGTAAACATTTGAATCAGTGGGGTGATGTTCGGCCAATTCGCCGGCAGCGCCAACCGCACCCCGACGATGATGATGAGCGTCACCAGCAGGGCGGAGGCAATCGCCGCGAAACGCAGCCGCCGTCGGGCGATACCGGTACTATTGACTCCTGCTTTGATGAACGCCAGTACCGCGTAGCCGCTCACGCCGACGAAGTACACGATGACCAGCAGCATCGCCCCGCCGTCCCGTGAAGCATCGAACAGCATGATACCCACCGCCGAGGCTGCCCACCCGATTAGCGCGATCCGTTTGATCTTGCCGGAGACAGGCCGGAAGTAACCGACCATTCGCAGCAGCAGAATGGGCAGAGAGGCGATGCCCACCTGCCCGATTTTCGTCAGCCACGGTGCTTGTAAGCCGGTCATGCTCAAGAAAAATAAGATGAAGGTGGTGCTGGAAAGCGAGAGGAACACCAGCGCAATATCGCGGCGGATGCGGTCACGGTGGCGGAGATAGTCGACCAGCGTGAGGGTCGACAGGATAATAAAAAACGCCCGTGTAAGATGGAGAAGCAGTTCCGCCACTAACATACGATTTCGCCTTGCACCTTAAAAGTTGAGAACCATTCCATTTGCACCTACGGTCGCGCAGGGCTGCCGTCCGGTAAGCGCGTTTGTGTCCATTGCAGCACTTCATCCTGCGGCGGGTATTTGGCGGCCAGCTTTTCGTCAATGTCGATGCCCAACCCCGGCTTGTCGTTCGGGTACAGGTAGCCGTTCCGCAGTTCCGGTGTGCCGGGGAATATCTCGTACATGAACTCCGGGAAGCGGCACCATTCCTGAATGCCAAAGTTGGGTGCCCACAGGTCGAGGTGCAGGTTCGCCGCATGACCCACCGGCGAGGTATCCGCTGGCCCGTGCCACGCCGTCCGCACGCCGTATACCTGCGCGAAGATCGCCGCGTTACGGGCGGGGGTGATGCCGCCCATCTGGCTGATGTGCATCCGAATGAAGTCGATCAACCGCCGTTCGACCAGTGTGCGCCATTCCAGCGGGTTGTTGAACAGTTCGCCCATCGCCAGCGGGGTCGCGCTCTGGTTGCGGATATGGGTGAACCACTCGATGTCCTCCGGCGCGAGCGCGTCCTCAAGGAAGAACAATTTCAGCGGCTCGACCGCTTTGGCGAAGTTCACCGCGTCTATCGGCGAGATGCGTTCGTGGATGTCGTGCAGCAGTTCAACTTCATCACCCACCGTCGCCCGCACATGCTCCAACGCTTTGAGCGCGTTCCGCATATAGGCTTTGGGGTCGTAGTAGGTGCCGTGTACCGCGCCTTCCGGTCGCACGTCCGCTTGGTACTTGCCACCGTAGCCGCCGTTCTGCACGCGGATATAGCGGTAGCCCTGTTCCATGAACTTCTGTACGCTCTCGGTAATTTCCTCGATACTGTTGCCGTCCGCATGGCTGTAAACAGCAGCGGCCTCACGGCACTTCCCGCCCAGCAGTTGGTAAACCGGCATGTTCGCCAGCTTGCCCTTGATGTCCCACAGTGCCATGTCGATGCCGGAGATAGCGTTATTCAGCACTGGCCCGTTGCGCCAGTAACCGTTGACCATCGACATATTAAATATGTCTTCGCTCCGCATCACATCCTTGCCGATGACGTACGGAATGACGTGGTGTTCCAATGCCGCGACGACCGCGTGAAACCGCTGGGTGAAGGTCGCGCAGCCGAGGCCGTATAAACCCGGCTCGGAGGTAATCACCTTGACGATCACCAACCGCTGCATCGCGTACGGCTGCGTTGCAATCACCTTTACATCTTGTATCGTAATTGTGTTCATGAAAATTCCTTCAAACAAAAAATAATACAACCAACTGACCTATTTCAAACGAGCCACTCGGCCTATTTATACGTAAGAAATGCACCTTGAGAGTATAGTGAAATCCGTCCGCACCAACAACATGCCTGACGAGTGGACTTACGCATTTACATCGTTGTTGCCTCACCACCTCCGCCCTATAATCAGCCCATCCGCTTAAAGGGTAGGCTGAGGTGCGCGTTGAAAATACCGGTGATAGTGGTGCGGTGTCTATTGTGCGCGGTCATCCTGCTGCCGCTGGTGCCTATCCTTGCCCAAACGCCCACGCCGAACCCTGATACGCTGCTCGAAGACTGTACCCGCAGCCTGCCGCCCGACCGTCCGATGCCCACCGGCGCGGATGCGCCCCGCATCAAAATCGTCGCGCCGACCACGCAAACCGTCATCACCAGCGACCAACCGACGCTGGGGGATGTCAACTTTACGGTTGAAACGGTGAATTGGGAACTGCCGGGGTACTATACCGAGGAAGCCGCGCGTCACTGGCACCTGTGGCTGAATGACGGCGTGTGGGGCATGTTTTACGGGAACACTGCCCTCAGTGGCATCCCCTACGGCACATGGCGCATCTGTGCCAGTCTCGGCGATACCCAACACCTCGACATTGGTATGCCGGATGCCATCCTGCTCACCGTCCAGCGCGTTGACGACCAAACGGTTATCACCACCCAGCCCGCCGCGCCCTCATCAGCCCTAACTACCACTGATCCCACACTACTATGGGGTATTGTCGCCGCTGGCCTGTTCATCGCCGTTGGTGGTTACGTCATCGGTCGGCGGGTGCGTACAAGGTAATTTGCAAACAGGCGCATCCCCCCGATAGAATGCGCCTGTGCAGTACACCCTTACCCGTGCGCCGGTTCGCTCATCGTCAGCTTGGCCTTACGCACTTCTTCCGGCAGGTGCGCTTGATTATCCAATGACTGCTGAAGGTGAACCATGCGCTCTGGCGAGGCGCTGTTCAGCATCCGTTCGCCGTAAACCGACTCGATCCAGAAGCGTGCCGCACCGCTGATGATGCCTTTCAAATAACCAATGTCGTCCGGTTGGTAGTGGGCGGTGGCGTTAATGGTGAACATCCGCCGCTGGTTGTCGCCGCCCCACGCGCTGTGTTTGGTGGCGAAGTTAAACACCACCACATCGCCGGGGTTGGTTTCGAGCGGGATCGCCGGAATTTCCGCGCCGCTGATCCCCCACACGTCCTGTGACTTCCGCACCTGCTTTTCTAACCCTTCGGCATACGGTTCGCCGAAGCGGTGGCTGCCGGGAATCACTCGCAGCGCACCGCTGGAGCGCGTCAACGGGTCAAGGTAAAAGGCCATTTTGTAATACTTCAGCCGCGGCGTACCAATCGCATCGCTCGCCCAATCGAGATCCGAATGCCAGTTGGTATCGCCCACATAAAAGTTACCGTCGCTGCCGATGTAGTTAAAGTCGTCGCCGAGCAGGCTGCTAAAGATGCCGTTCACGCGCGGGTCATCCAGCAATCCCGACAGGTATTCGCTCTGGTCAATGAAGGGGACGATGACCGACCGCATTTTGCCGGAATGGGGTTTACCATCCATCCCGCCGCCGCGTTCCGTCCACACCGCTTCGAACGCATTCTGGATCGCCACGATTTTGTCGTTGAGCAAACCGGGGAAGCTCAGGTAGCCGAAGGTATCCATAAAGGCCAACTGCTGGGGCGTTAAGTTTAATTTGTCCATTGTCCGGTGATCCTTATGAAAATTATTGAGAATAACCTGTGTCTAATCGAACCGTGAGATGTACTATTTTTGAGGCGACGATGATGGTGATGCGGTTGAACTCGCTTTCAGTTGATGAGCGCCAATGGCGAGTGTAACGCAAACCTTCTACGGTTGAAAGCCACGCAAACACAGCACAGCCTCAAACCCTCTCAAAGCACACGAGGGTTTTATAATAGAGTTATCGGACACAAAGCAGAAGGATGACAACCGATGAACGATACTGAACTCAGCCGCTATATCACCGATAACTTCGCAGGTGTTGATGTGGTTGTCTCGTCAGGCGACAGCTTTTTCTTCTACAACCCCGACCCGAACATCCCGCCGGATCATATGTTCCCGTGGGCAACCCTTGTGACCAGCGACCACAACGACCCGTTCTCGGATCTCAACCGCCCATCGGTTTACCGGTTGAACATCGGGGTTAGCAAGGCCACCGTTCAGTCGCTGTTCGGCGAACTCAAGCCCGCTTCGAAGGACGAAAGTGCCGACCAACCGGTGTTCAGTGGCTTCGACTACACGGCGTTGGATCAGCTCATGCCGCATCCCGTCTATGGCAAGATGCATTGGGTCTCGGTGCTAAACCCCAGCGATGCAACGCTCGAAACCACTGTCCGCCCCCTGCTGGATGAAGCCTATGCGACAGCCGTCAGCAAGTTCAGCAAAACCCACTCAACTGCGCCGCGCTGCTGACCACAAACAACGCCTTTTCGTAGGGACGCGATACATCGCGTCCGCGCCATCTCACCGGCAATCTTCTCGTCGGGGCGCATCACCGTGCATAGGCATTAAGCTAAGGAATTTTCAGGAACAAAATCACTCAATAATGAGGCTCGCTGTCGAATTTTGGAGCGCCTTGAGTGCGCTTGTCCGGCTGGTAGCAGGATGGCTTTAGCCTCATACGGCGCAAACAGTCAACTCGTTCCCTGAATATCCTCGTCAAAATAGCATAGCTTAATGCCTATGCACACTCGTGCGCCCACCTTACCCTGTATCTGCCCGACCACATGCCAACCTGTTTCTAACCCTACCCAAACCAGACTTAACGATAAAAATCCATATCACAGCATAAAATGAAAGATAGAGATTTATATCCGTAAGACGGCTTCGCTTAAGAGGGTCTATGATGTTCATTTTGAAACGCTGCTCGCTAATCTTCCTCGTGCTGTTCGCCACCCTCGGTGCGGCCGCTTTGCCCGCCCTAGCCGACTGCCCCGATGGCACAGCCGGCGACGACATCATCAACTGTGATATAACAGACCCGAACAAAATTGTGAGGGGTGATGCAGGGGCAGATGTCATCACCATTGAAGCGGGTGCGACGGTGGATATTGTCGGCGGCGATGCGACCTACACTTCGACTCCTCCCAACGGTTCAACGAAACAATCTAATGATACGATCATCAATAATGGTACGGTCATCAGTTTTATTGCGGGTGATTACGCTGATAATTTCGATGATATCGGCGGCGATGATACCATTATCAATAACGGCACAACTGGCGATATATATGCTGATAACTCAGGTATATTCGGCAAAGGTGGTGATGACACCGTCGTCAATAATGGAGAGGTAACGGTTTCCATTTGGGGCGACCGTGAAACGAATAAAGGAAATGACACCATTACCAACAACGGTGTGGTTGGAGACAGCATTTACGGTGATGGGCTTGAAAATGGAGGCACGACCGGTAATGATACCATTACCAATAACGGTAACGTTGGCGGCGACATCACAGGTGGTGGTGGTAACGACACGATTATCAACAATGGTGTGGTGGATGGCAGCATTGATGGGCATATTCCTGTAACAATCGATGAAAGTGATGACGATACCATCATCAACGCAGGAAGTGTCGGCGGGGATATAAAAGGTGGGATTGGCAACGATACCATCACCCTCGTCGTTGGTTCGTCTGTTGGCGGCACCGTTTCCGGCGGCTCAGGTACGGATACGCTGATCTTCTCCGGCACCACCAGCGATCAGGCCGGTTTTGACCAGATTCAATCTTTCCTTAATTGCAGCCCGTGTTCCGGCACCGTCACCCTCAACGGTCAGACCTACACCTTCAATAGCTTCGAGGCGCTGCAAAATCTACTGATACTGCTCATCGAAAGCGGCGCGACAAATATCGACATTAACTTCGCCCAGCGCATCAATCGGGGCGAAAATGGTGCGCCGCTGGCACTTTACTGCAATGCCGACAGCATCACCCTTGTCGATATTGGCGCGGGTGGCGTAGGCAGCGATGAACTGCACTTCTCATTGGGTGCGCTGCCGCCCGTCGCCAGCGAACCGATTGTGTTGGCCTCATCCAACGGCAACCAACTCCTGCTCCAACCCGATGGTACGCTGCTCGTGGTCGGCCCTTCGCTCGACGGCACAAAGACCTATACCTTAGCCTTCACAACTGACTGTGCGCCGCTCGGTGCAGGTGTCGAAAGCTAATACCGGGTACGTGCTACCCTAGCGCAGATTTAGGGCAGAGAGGTCTTTAATAGGTCGATTTCTGATGTAGGGCGCAAGCCTTGCGCCCTTCACCGACCCCAAACAACAGCTTTTGTAGGGGAGGAGCTTGAGATCCTCCCGTTTTCCGTCTTGTTCCCCTCTGCCATAAAATAGCGAGACTGATGGTGGAGTGAGCCTGCGAACGTACCATCATGGGGGTGAGGTCGAATTTACCCTCCACCACTTAATGTAGTCCTACCTGAATTGAATGTATTGAACTAACCACTTAAAACTTCTGACTTAAAACTGCTTTTGCAGCAACCCCTTACCACTTTTGCTGCAAAAAATCGCCTTAGTCTGAATTTGCCTTTAGCTAATGACTGTTCAGTGTCAATATTATCGAGATTCTTGAATCAAAATCTTGGCGTTCTTGGCGACTTGGCGGTTAATCTCTTCTTAAAACTTGCCACTTGAACCTTAAAACTACCAACTACTTCTCCGTCATCTCGCGTAGGATCTTCGACCGCATCTGGTCGTACTCGTCGTAGGTAATCGTGCCGGCCTGTCGCGCGTTCTCAATCTGCTGAAGGCGCTCGTTCAACGTCATCCGGTTGTTGAGGAAGTTCACGCCCAACGGGTTGCTCTGCGTAATAATCTTGGAAGTCTTATTCCGAATCGAGTAAATCACCAGCGCCAGCTCGGAAACCATACTCAACACGAAGCTCACCGCCGCGCCGCCCACACCGATGGTCAGCCACTTTTCAGTCACATCCGTGCCTGTTTCGAGGCGCGAATTTACGCAGTACGGGGTCATCGGAAACCCCAACGCCTCAATTAACGGATGCTCGTTCGGCTCGTTTCTGGGCTGAAAGTCTTCGCCGGGCGAGCATAAAACCGCCCCCAGAATACTGTTCACATTCCGGTCACGGGCAAACTCCGGCATCGTTGGAAGGATGAGTATGCCTAAACAAAGCACCCATAAGGCGTTCAGTAAAATCGTGATAAGTAGTCGTCCGAACATAAATCGCTGCCCCCTTCAATCCTTGCCCCCATTGAACACCGAAACCCGCCCGCTGGCAACTAAAAAGGCGTATCTCTCGACACGCCTTCAAATGGCTTCGGATGTTTAGTTAACTTGCGCGTGTACGTACCGTCAAAATGTGGTCAGCCCGCAAGACTTCAATCGCCGAAAGAGGTACTGTTACCACGCTAATGCTTTCTCCAACCGCGTTGAAGACCTCAAGCACCGCACCTGTCTCACCATCTTTAATAGGGGCATGGTCAATATACATAGCGGTGTCGCCCCGTTTAAGGTTCGCTTCTGGCACATCACGAACGAGCGCCACACGGGTATACAGTTCAGGATGCATTATTTTTTGCCCTCCACGGCTTCAATGTCACGAAGCGAAAGATGCCGTCTTCTTCACTTCGTATCATCCAAATCGTGACAACCAACAAGTTGTGATTATTGACCCCATGAAGTGTGCCTTCAACACGATAAAAATCACCATATTGGTTCTGATTGTCGAGTATGGCCTCGTATTCTGAGATCAATTCTCGAATAGCTGCCTCAAGTGTGTCTGGATTAGCCTGTGTAAAACCACCTTGGCCTAAAAATATTGATTTGTCGCTGTCTTGGCGAAAAACCAAGAGATACTGCGTCAGTTTTTCACGAGAAATCAAAGCATCGCTTGGTATTTTCATAATAGCAGTCTACTAGCCAGCTTGTCTATCTTATCTACGCTGCCCATTGAACACCGAAACCCGCCCGCTGGCAACTAAAAAGGCGCATCTCTCGACACGCCTTCAAAGTTTCTTGTCTTGGTATTGGACTCAGTACTGAGTACTCAGCACTCAGTACTTACTTCGCGAAATCCACCGCCCGCGTTTCGCGGATCACCTGTACCTTAATCTGACCGGGGTACTGCATACTCTCCTCGATTTTACGGGCGATGTCCCGCGCCAGTTGCAGGGACGAGTAATCGTCCACCACGTCCGGTCGCACGATGATACGCACCTCGCGTCCGGCCTGCAGGGCATAGCTCTGTTCCACGCCCTCAAAACTGTTCGCGATGTCTTCCAGCATCTTGACTCGCTTGATGTAGGTTTCCATGCTCTCGCGCCGTGCGCCCGGTCGTGCGCCGGAAATCGCGTCCGCCGCCTCAACGATGTACGACTCGACGTACTCCTGCTCGACTTCATGATGGTGGCTCGCGATGGCGTTCACAATGCGAGCGTTCACACCATACCGTTTAGCGAAGTCCGCGCCGATCAGCGCGTGTGTCCCTTCAACCTCGTGGTCAAGCGCCTTGCCGAGATCATGGAGCAAACCGCCGGCCTTCGCGATCTGTACATCTGCCCCCAACTCCGCCGCGATCATGCCCGCGATGTGCGAGGTTTCAATCGAGTGCGCGTGCTGGTTCTGCCCGTAGCTGGTGCGGAACTTCAACCGCCCCAACAGCTTGATAATTTCAGGGTGCAAACCGGGGATACCGGCCTCATACGCCGCCCGTTCGCCTTCTTCGCGGATGCTGTTTTCGACCTCGACCTTCGAATCCTCGACCAACTGCTCGATACGCGCCGGATGGATACGTCCATCCACCACCAGCTTCGCCAGCGCACGCTTGGCAACCTCGCGCCGTACGGGGTCAAAGCTGCTGATCGTCACCGCTTCCGGTGTGTCATCAACCACCACATCAACACCCGTAGCGATTTCAAACGCGCGAATGTTACGCCCCGCACGCCCGATGATACGCCCCTTCATTTCGTCGCTCGGTAGTTGAACCACGCTCACCGAAATTTCGCTAACGTGTTCCGAGGCAAGGCGCTGTACCGCCAGCGCGATCACGTCACGGGCGCGGTTGTCGGCTTCCTCGCGGGCTTCCGCTTCCACCTGTCGGATCGTGCGTGCCATATCGCTGCGGGCATCTCGCTCGACTGCTGTGAGTAGTTCCTTTTTGGCCTCGTCGGTCGTCATCTGGGCGATGCGCTGGAGTTCGGCGGTACGCTGTTCTTCCAGCTTGGTCAGGTCGCTCTGCTGCTTATCAAGTCGGCTCTGGCGCTTGTTCAGGTTCTGCTCGCGCTGTTCCAGCCGTTCGCGGGCGTTATCGACTTCTTCACGCCGCTTTTGCATCCGTTCGTCTTCTTTATCAAGGTCACGCCGCCGCCGGAGTGACGCTTGTTCGCTTTCATCCACGATCTGCCGTGCTTTCGTCTCGGCAGTTTTAATCAGATTGTCGCCTTCGCCTTTCGCCTTGTCGGTAATCGTTCGCGCCTCGGCTTCCGCCATGTCACGCCGGTTCTTGCCTTGTGAATTCTGGTAAGACCTCAGGCCATAAAAGCCTGCTCCTAATCCGACTGCCAGCCCAACAACAAGGGCGACAATCACGCCTAGAGCTTCCATAACAGTTAATCCTCATGTAAGTCGTTTTCTCGGTTAAAGTAGTCGGGGTCGTCGCTTTCCAAAGTGTCAATCAAGCGTGCAACGACATCCTGAGTAGTGCTGTAGCCAAAGCCCCGACGTTGTAAAAAGGTACTTATTTTTGTTTTGAACTCGCGCTCGGTCCGGTTACGGAGTTTCCGTAACTGCGTGGTCGCCGCTTGGTATGCCAAATCACTCTCGCTCTGGTCGCCCAACGTTTCGCTGATGAGCGCATCGGACACCCCCTTTTGGCGGAGTTCTTGCCGTAAGGCACGGTGACTCAGGGGTTTGAATTGGTTGCGGTTATCGACCCAGTAGCGGGCGAACGCCGCGTCATCCAAATACCCCAGCCCTTGCAAGCGTTGAACAGCCACTTCGATGACATCTTCCGGCACGTCCTTGTCTTTCAAGTTACGCCGGATTTCCTGTTCGCTGCGCGGGCGGTAGCTCAAAAAGTGCGCGGCGGTATTCACGGCTTGGACAATCGCGTCATCATTACGCAGTGTCGCGATCTCCGCCTCTGCCAGTACCTGCCCCTTCCGCAGCCGTGCGGCATCCAGCAGGTTCAGCCCGAAGGCGAATTCCCCGTCGATGAAAACGTTGACTCGTTCTTTATCGCGCTTTTGTATTTCCAGCGCGGTAATAACACCGTTTCCCACGCGCCAGTTCCTTTAAAACAAACAGCCGTCGCTGTCGGAATGCAGCCACGGCTGTGCAAGTGAAGCAGTTGAGAACGTAAATTGTCGCGCCTGAAAGCGGTGCGCCGGTTTAGATCAAATGAATCGGCCTCTTCATGGGAGGTTTCAATCCCGATTCTCCGGTTTGGGTGGGCTTATGTCCCGTGCAGAGCATTTACGAATACGCATGTTCTCGTTAATGTTGACGGCTACAAGAGCCGGAATACCATGTTTTCAGCGACATTTTACATCCGCCCAAACGGGGCGGGTTGGGTTGCTTGATAGATCGTTCTACAACGTCAGCCGTGGGGTTCAGAAATGTACAACACCACATGCGTATATTATGCACAATTTAAGGCTTTTGCACAACAGACGATTCCGATACGGTATTTTGTCGACAATTACAATATCAAATCACACGCCTGTTTACTCCGCCTTCTTCAATGGATGGCCTGCCACATCCACAAACCGCAGTTTCGGCTGGTCTTTGATCGTGTAGTTTAACTGCCACGGCGTATTGAACAGCACCACCCACTTCTGGTCAAAGTCGAGCGTTTTCAGGCTTTCCATCGGCCAGCGCACGCTGCGGATCAGGTCGTCGTCGCCTTCAATCCACGCCGCCACCGTATAGGGTAGCTGCTCAATGCGCGTTTCGACGTTGTATTCCGCCTGCATACGTGACACCACGACCTCGAATTGCAGTTCACCCACCGCGCACAGGATCGGTTCGCGCCGCGAGGAGTCCACCGCGTACAGCACCTGCACCACGCCTTCTTCGCGCAGTTGGGCCACGCCTTTGTTGAACTGCTTGTACTTCTCGGTCGACATATTCCGCAGCGTCGCGAACACTTCCGGTTGGAAGGGTGGTATCGGCGCGAACTGGAACGTGTCGCCTTCGCACAGCGTATCCCCGATGCGGAAGATACCGGGGTTACTCAGGCCGATCACATCGCCGGGGAAGGCTTCGTCCACCGTTTCGCGGTCACGGGCGAACAGGCGGTGCGGGCGTGTCATCCGCACCTTGCGCCCGGAACGCGGGTGGGTGACGTTCATATCCTTCTCGAAGCGCCCCGAACACACGCGCAGGAACGCGAGGCTGTCGCGGTGCTGCGGGTCCATATTGGCCTGAATCTTGAAGATGATACCGCTGAATGTGTTATCGGTCGGCTCGACCAACCCCTCGCTGCTTTCACGCGGGCGCGGCGGGGGCGCAAGCCGGATGAGCGCCTCAAGGAACGGCTCGACACCGAAGTTATTCAACGCACTGCCAAAGAACACAGGTGTCAGCGTGCCGCCGAGAAAGTTGTCGCGGTCAAACGGTGCGCCCGCGCCAGCCAGCAGTTCCGCGTCGTCTTTGAGCTGCTGGTAAGGGCGCGTGCCAATCGTCGTTTCCAGTACGTTGTCGTACAGGTCAGTCACCTTGACCGGCGCACGCGATTTACCGCGCACGGTACGCTCGAACAGCAGCACTTGGTCATGCTTGAGGTCGTAAACCCCTTGGAAACTGCTGCCGGTGCCAATCGGCCAGTTCATCGGCGCGACCTGCAAGTTCAGCACACGCTCGATTTCGTCCAGCAGTTCGAACGGGTCGCGGCCTTCGTGGTCGAGCTTGTTGATGAACGTCAAAATGGGCAGGTTGCGCTGGCGGCAGACTTCGAACAACTTCTTGGTTTGCGGCTCGATACCTTTAGCGCTGTCCAGCACCATGATCGCGCTGTCCGCTGCCATCAGCGTCCGGTAAGTGTCCTCGCTGAAGTCACGGTGGCCGGGGGTATCGAGCAGGTTGAAGATGCAGTTCTCGTACTCGAATTGCAGCACGGTGGAGGTGATCGAAATCCCGCGCTGTTGTTCCATCGCCATCCAGTCGGATGTCGCGCTGCGCTGGTTTTTGCTGGCGCGTACGGAACCGGCTTGGTTGACGGCACCGGCGTACAGCAGCAGCTTTTCGGTCAGCGTGGTTTTACCCGCGTCCGGGTGCGAAATAATCGCGAAGGTGCGACGGCGCTCGACTTCGTGGCGCAGTTGAACCGGTGATGTATGGGTTGTTTGGAGCATTAATGACTATTCCTCTGGCTTGTTACGGATACGGAAAGGCTGAAGCACGGATTCCTGTTTCGTCAGGGCGTACACGTCACAAGTTCAAACTCAAACCGCGCTCACAGGCAGTTCCTTATCTCCTAACAGGGTCGCAGATGAACGGTTCATCGTTGGGTTTGTAGGCTTCTGAATGAAGTGGATAGGCGCGTTAACCACGCACCTATACCTATAAATTATAACAATTTCCGCATGTGATTTGTAGATGGAATCACCACAAACCAATCCTGTCTGCCGAACCTCTCAATTGGTGTTAAACTACACACGCCGAACGATAATTACTTTTAAATAGGAAGTGGAAAATATGGAATTAACAGCATTGCCCTTTTCCAAAGCTGGCGAAATGACGGAGATGGATCAGTTCATCTTCGAGTGTTTCGGTTTCATTGTTATTGAGGATGTGTTGAACGAAACCGAATGTGACGAAGTGTTAGAAGCCGCCAAGCGCGTCCATGCCGGGCAGCCCAAAGAGAAACTGCTGCAAATCGGCAAGGGCTTCGAACACGAACCGGCGATTGAGCGCCTGATCGACCACCCCGCCGTGCTGCCGAAGGTGCGCGGCCTGTATGGTGATAATTTCGTGCTGCAAGCCGCATGGTGTACCGTGCAGCCTGCGGGCAGTCAATCGGTCGGCTGGCATCAGGACGGTTCGTCGGCCTACGACTTCAAAAAGCTCGCTTACCCCGTGCCGCTGGTGCAGCTTCGCGCCAGCTACCACCTCACCGACCAGTCGCAGCCCTTCATGGGCAACATGATGCTTGTACCCGGCAGCCACCGCAGCAAGATTGATCTGCCGCCCTCGGTACGCAAGGAAGTCTATGCCTGTGCCGTTCAGCAAATCCTGCTGGCGCGGCGTGGCAGCGTCCTGCTGTTCCATAACGGGGTGTGGCACTCGCCCATGCCCAACAACATGACGTGGGATCGCTACAACATGCACTTCATCTACAGCCCGCCGTGGCTGCGCCGTTCCGACCGCGACAGCACCGACAGCGAATTCTTGGAAAACACCACGCCGCTCCGCCGTGCGCTCATGGGTGATTATGCCCGTCCCGATGTGCCGTTCGCGGGTGGCTTCCCGAAGATCCCGTTCGAAAACGGCGAGCATTCGTAAGCCAACAAGTAGCCAATCCCCGTATTGTTCCCCTCGCCATTTATGAAGAGGGCTGCGAGCGTCGTTAGCGAGTGTGGGGTGAGGTTAAGATAAATGTTCTGTAGGGGAGGGTCTGTGATCCTCCCATTTCCCCATCTGTCATATCCCCCTATCCTTAGAGGCCAACCATGACCTTAACCGTTCAACCCGCCGCCGAACTGCCGCTGCTAACCCTATGCGAACTGATTAATAGTTCGTTTAAGGGCTATGTGGCGGGTGATTTTCACTTCACGCTGCCTACCTTGACCGGTTTTATGACACCCGCCGATGTCAATTTGTCGCGCAGCTTGGTTGCCCTGCAAGAGGGTGAACCCGCCGGTATCGCCATGCTGGCACGGCGCGGTTGGACGGTGCGTATCGCCTTAATGGGTGTGGCTGAGGGTTTCCAGAATCAAGGCGTTGGGCGCTGGCTGCTGGGGCAGGTCATTGACGCGGCAAAGGCCGTCGGTGACAAGTCGCTGGTGCTGGAAGTCATCGAGCAAAACCCGCGTGCCGTTCACCTGTACGAGTCCTGCGGCTTCACGAAAGCGCAGCGTTTGATGGGCTTTGATTATAAGACGAGCGGTGAGGGGCAGCCGATTGCTGGTACACCGCACGACCGTATCGACATTCTCGAAGTGGCACGTCATGTCGCCGCGTGGGAATCGCCGGATTTGCCGTGGCAGTTCAGCGGCATCACACTGGCGAAGTCCGGCCCGCCCTCGGTGGCCTATCACGTCGATGGCTGCTATGCGGTCTGCTCCAATCCCGAAGCCGAAACGATCACACTGCAAGGGCTAGCCGTCCCGCCCGAACGCCAGCGCAAAGGTGTGGCGACCCGGTTAGTTGCGGATTTGGTCGTCGCCCACCCCGGCAAGCACTGGCGCGTCCCGCCCATCTGCCCCGAAAAATACGCCCCGATTTTCCTGAACAACGGTTTCTCCCCCAACCCCCTCACCCAGTTCCAGATGGAACTACGCCTTTAACCCCATCTAAACAAAACACCCGCCATCTATTGATAACGGGTGTTTGCTTGTACGGGTTTGTATTGCTCCCTCGCCATTTATGGAGAGGGGCCGGGGGTGAGGTTTCTTTACGCCCCCTGCGTCGCCGCCCCGTGCGCGTGTTCTTCCTCATGCTCGTGGTGGTCGCCCGAATGCTCGAACGTCACCTTGAAGCCGGGCGGTAGGGGCAGCGTATCCACATCCACCTGCTTGATATTCAGCGCCGCGTTATCCACCTCCATCATCGCGTCCCGCAGGAAGCGGTCGGTGGACATATGCAGCATACTGTAGGGGAAGCGCGTCCGCAGCGCCCCGATGTACACGTCGAAATGCACTTCCGGGTAATGTTCGCGCATATCCTCAAGGATGCTGGCGACACTGTGGTACAGGTCACGGTATTGGTCTTCGATGATCTGCATCGTGCCTTCTTCCCAGCCGTTGGCCTCGATGATCTCATTCGCGCGTTTGGCGAAGGCTTTCCCACGCTTGGGGTCAACGTCGATGTGGATGATCCGCATCGGCAGCCCGCGCTTGAGGATACTTTCCACCACCGCCACCGACAGCTTCGACCACGTATCACAGAAATAAATCGCGACATCCTTATGCACCGCCGGATTAAATACAACCGGCTTGCGGTCAAAGATCGGCGTGTCGTCGAGGTGTAAACGTGCTGCCGTTTCCTTGTAGTGACGGTGGATGCGGAAGAACACCCACACCAGCGTCGGGATCAGCAGCACGATAAACCACGCGCCGCTCGTAAACTTGGTGATGATGAACACGATCATGACCACGAAGGTTGCCACCGCGCCGACGGTTGAGGTCGCCAGCTTAATCTTCCAGTTCGGGTCATAGACAATCTTGGTTTCCAAACCCCACGCGAACTCATCCGGCTTGAGTTGCCCCGACCGCCAGAAGCGCCGCACCATACCCGTTTGGCTGATGGTGAAGCCGAGGAACACCCCAATCGCGTACAGCGGGATCAGGTTCGTTACAATCGCGCCGGTGATGACCACCAGTACAATCGCGCTGAACGACAGCGTGAGTACACCCCATGTAAACACCAGCCGCCGACCCCGATACGTCAACTGACGTGGCAGGAAGCCGTCACCGCTGGCGAGCGCTGCCAACTGCGGGAAGTCCGCGAACGGCGTGTTGGCCGCCATGAACAGCACCGCGAACGCGCCCGCCATCGTCAGCACGTAAGCAATATGCCCGATACCCTGATCAGTGTAGATCGTCCGCGCCAACTGGCTGATAATCGTTTCCTCGTGCGAAGGCACTGCTTGAATAGCGTTCGCCAGCACCGTAATACTGATGAAGAAGCTGATCAAGATCGTTGCCATCACCACAAGCGTCTTAGCCGCATTCTGGGCGCGCGGCTGCTTGAACAACTGCGTGTCGTTCGAAATCGCCTCGATACCTGTCAGCGCTGTACAGCCGGACGAGAAGGCGCGTAGGAGCAGCAGCGCACCAATCGGTTCGAGGACATTGTGCTGGATCGCTTCGACACCCGTCACCGTCGGCAGGTTGCCCGTCAGCAGCCGGATGAACCCGACGATCAGCATGAAGCCCATCGTAATCAGGAAGAAATACGTCGGGATCGAGAACAGCTTCGCGCTTTCTTTCACCCCGCGTAGGTTCAGGAACGTCATAAACAGGATGATGCCGACTGTGATCTCGACGCGGAAGGGTGTCAGCCCCGGCGCGACGCTGATGACGTTCGCCACACCCGCGCTGATGCTCACAGCCACCGTCAGAATGTAATCGGTCAGCAGGGCAGCACCTGTGATCTGTGCCATTTCCTCGCCGAGGTTTTCCTTCGCCACCCGGTAGCCGCCGCCGCCTGCCGGATTCGAGAAAATCGTCTGACGGTACGAAACGGTCACGATACCGATCAACAGCGCAATCGCGATGGCAATCGGAATCGAAATGGCGTTGCCCTGAAAGCCCAGCAGGGCGAAACCGCTGATCGCAGCGGTGTTCAGGATAATCAAGATTTCTTCAGTTGCGTATGCCACCGAGGACATCGCATCACTGGCGAGAACGGCGAGGGCAATGAAATTGGGCGCGTTCTGGTGGGCGATTTCCGCCGTCCGTAACCGTTTACCAATAACGGTCTCCGCGAACCGCTCACGAACATCACGAATAGTCATACTCATACTCTATCCTTCATTTAGCGACAATTCATTCTAGGTCTAGACCGTCTTAATAATCATAAAAAAAAGGTCAATGTTTTTGAGGTGGACATCAAGAAAAGATCAAGATGGGTGTTTTAAAGGGGTTTTCGTGCCTGAGCCTGTGTAAAAAGATGGGGTTTATTATGCTTCGGGCTGATAATTTCTTGACTCCCGTATCAAGAGCGTTTTGATACTGTGGGTTTGCTGGCTGGAGACTTACTTTTAACCGCGGCTATGACAGGACTTAACAAGCCTTATAGGTGTCATTACGCTCTTTAATGTTCTGTTCTCCCCTCGTGCAATCTCTTGTTTAATCCCCTGCGTGGAAATCCGTCGCCCCACTCGCTAGCCTTGTGACCCTGTACGATTTTGGTTGATTGAACCCCCACAAGGAGTATTTTTGATGAAGTTTCGCCCCACAGTACTATTCACGGCGCTGGCGCTGCTGACCGTCGCCGTCAGCCCGATTGCCGCGCAGGACACGACCACCTGTGAAGCCGGTTTCCGCCTGTTCGAGCATGAATATCTCGCTGGCGACCCGCTGTGTATTCCCGAAAACCCCCAGCGCATTCTCGCGCTCGAAATGTCCGCCCTCGAAAGTGTCGTCCTCGCCGATAAAGAGCTGGTCGGCACGGCCAATTGGCTGCACGAGGAAGTGCCTGTCCTCCTGCCGGAAATCGCCCCCGCGCTCGAAGGCATCCCCGATACCGGTTACCCTGCTAACCTCGAAGTGGCCTTAGCCGTCAGCCCCGACCTCATTTTGGCGGTTGATGGTGATATTGATTTGGACTCCGGTAACGCCATTGCGCCCGTGGTCATGCCCGCCCCCGGTATCGAACACAACTGGCGGCAGAGCATGGAATTTTGGAGCGCCGTTCTCGGCACCGAAGATGTATTCGCGGAGATGGCCGCCAACTACGACGCGCGGATTGCCGAGTTCAAAGCCGCGCTGACCGGCTCGCCGACCGTTTCGATCATCGGCACCAGCTCATACGGCACGTCGATGTGGTTGGAAGATACCGCCCCCGGCATCGTCGTGGCTGACGCGGGTTTAACCCGTCCCGAAGCTCAGGCCATGACCGGTGAGGCTGCCGAGGAACGCTACGGCGAACAGCGCTGGATCACCATCTCCGACGAGAGCCTTGACCTCGCCGATGCCGACGCGGTGTTCGTCTTTACCTACGCCACCACCAACCCCGAAACGCTCGAAACCGAGAACGCGGCGATGGAAGCCTTCAAAGCCAACGCGGTTTGGAACGCGCTGACCGCCGTGCAGGAAGACCACGTTTACTACGTCGGGCCGTACTGGTGGCGGGCGCAAACCTACCTACTGGCAAACAAGGTGCTGGATGACCTGTTCATCAACCTCACCGCCACCACCGCCACCACGCCCGTGCTGTCCTTCGGCCTCGAAGCCGAAGCCACCGTCACCCCCTAGTAACATAAACTGCTGCTCTCATAGGGCTGCTTCACGCTGATCTTTTCGCGGAGGCAGCCCTCCACCGCTCGCCGTATAGTCGCGCTTCACGCACGAACGAGTTGAATTGAGGCCGAACGAGAATGAAAGAGCCTATGATAGTGACCCAACCCATGACTTATGCTATCATTCAACCAGTGAAAGGATTAATAATGCGCCAAGTTATTCTCATTCCTGAACCTGAAGTTGGTGGTTATAGCGTTGAAGTTCCCAGCCTTCCCGGATGCGTCAGCGAAGGTGATACCATTGATGAAGCACTCGCCAACATCAAGGAAGCCATTGATCTATACATTGAAGTGTTGATGGAAGATGGAAAACCCATCCCCGAAGATTATCCTGAACCTATTCAAGTGATGGCTGTGTGACCAAACTGCCCCATATTTCAGGTCGTGAGTGTATTCGTGCGCTAGAACGTGCAGGTTTTTACGAGCGCCGCATCAAAGGCGATCACGTCTTTATGCAGCGAGATAACCCTTATGCGGCTGCCGTTGTTCCTTTGCACAAGGAAGTAAAACCCGGAACACTCCGATCCATCATCCGCCAAGCAGGGCTGACGGTTGACGAGTTCGTTGAACTGCTTTAGCCTGCATCCCCACAGGCTCTCTCCCGCCCCACAACCCACCTTTTTGCGCGTTTCCCCGTATGATTCCCTCCCTGTTACTACGGGGAGGGCTAGGGTGGGGTCGCCCCAATCCCAACCCTACCCGCGACAATCCCCCACCCCTCACACCACCGACCTGATTTGCCCTAGCTTCCTCCACCGCTCGCCTTCTAGTCGCGCTTCACGAACGACTTGAGTTGAGGCCGAGTCATAATAACAAATGTTGTGTTACAATGGCCGTAAGTGAGTCTCAAGAGGCATTATGAATACACCTAAAACTGCCATTCACGAGCATCAGCTTACAGTGACACTAACTGATGAACAATACGAACTCTTAGAGGCGTTTGCGGCTGAGAAGGGCATTGATAACTTAGCGCTTGCACTTCCCGAAACGCTTAGAGAACTGGTAAACTTGAGCGACCAGCTATGGGATGCGCTTTTTGCTCGGTCAACCGCGCCCCTTGATAAAATGGCAAAGCAAGCCCTCAAAGAACATCGCGCTGGGTTGACTGAGGATTTAGACCTTCATAAATCGTGAAATCCAAACGCACAGGACAATTCTATGACTTGTATGCGGCGCTTCCGACTGCTGTACAAAAACAGGCGGATAAAGCCTATGAGCAATTTGAAGTAAACCCCGATCATCCCGGCCTCAATTTTAAGCCTGTTAGTGGCGATCCCGTTTGGTACTCCGCGCGTATTAGTATCAAGTACCGTGCTGTTTGCTTCATTGATGAGGATGCTTACGTGTGGTTCTGGATTGGCAACCATACCGAGTATGAAAAGCTGCTAAATCAACGCTAATCGCTACAGTCCGGCAATATATGGACGCATCTTCCGCCCACATGCCCACCCTACCCGCGAAAATCCTCCCAACCCTCACAACACCGACCCGCTTTGCTGTAGCTGCACCTCTCGCCTTCTAGTCGCTAAGTACAAACGACTTGATTGAGGCCGAAAATGAAAGAGCATACGGTGTGCAGGCTCTTCCGAGTGAGTTAGGCTGATCTAAGGGGCAGGTTAGAGGAAGGACAAGGCGAAAGGTGGTTGAATATTTCTCCCTCTACACCGTTCACCAAATTACAACACCTCCTTCAATTTTCTTTGCGCGATCAATTGCTTTCAAGATATTTCGCGTAATTGCCAGAATTGAGTATTCATCAATAAGAGCATTTGAAGCAATAAGCGCTACGTTATCTTGTACTGTATTTACTTCTGCCTCCAATTCAAGCATTTGACTTCCTTCTACTTCAATATTCTTATGTGTAAGGGTAGGTAACAACTTTAAACCTAGTAAGTTTATAATTTCCAATCCCCATAGCTCAGTCCTTGTAGATTCTGGGCCTGCTAAACTATCGCCTATCTCAGAATCTAGAGTCCCACCCCATTCGCCAGTTTCAATATTTTTTTTGTATACATATACCTTCATTCCCATAGCTATTCCCCTTTTAACAGATTGATACGTATATGAGACTAATACAGAATTGTAAAATTAAGGTTCAACATCTTGTTAAAGTACTCCAATTCTTAATTATTTTATTCGGAAGTTATAACCTTGGTTGCCAAAAGTATCCCTGAGGTTTTTAACTCCATTATCATCTATATACAATCTAAGTTCTGGATCATTTTTAACTACATCAATCTCAAAGATGAAGTTCTTAATATTTCTGAACCAATCCAATCTTGGCAACCTTTCACCTGAGAAAGGTCTAGTATCTAAGCCATTTTGCAAAGCATGAATCTGCTGTGAAGTCTCGTGAATTATAAATTTTTGAATCCAATCGTTTACTTTTAGCCAATTGGTCTGACCGTCTGGGTCTCGGAGTCCAAACCCAGTTTTATCTTCAGTAAACTGCCCCTGACCATTCGTATCTATGTTGTCAAACTCAGCCATATCCTGTCCAATATTACCATCCTTACCAGTTACATATATCTTTCGGTATTTACCATCTGGGGACTGACTATAGGTATCACCTCTAAAGTTGGTATCAGAGGAATACATTATATTTCCCCCACCAACAACGACACCGACAACAGATGGGCCAACTACAATTGGTGCAGGAAAAGCAATCGGAGGAGACCAAGTAATACCGGGTATTGTTATACCACCGTAAGGATATCCTCCAACTGGTTGTAATATACTCCCTGGTCCAAATGATGGCTTCTGAAACGAACCTGTACTAGTAAATCCACCTATAATGGAGGATACAATACCAATCCCATTGCATATATTCAATCCATTGACACGCGCATCATAGACTGATGTTCCGAACCCAATAAGGCTTGATATCCCAGCCGCTGCTGGGCCAAATGCGCCTATCAATGCCCCTGTAATTGCTCCCATGACCGCACCTGATAATATGGCATTACCAAGCCCAGCACATTCCATTTGTTTCTTGAGATTATCACCACAAGCACCAGAGGTAGCCAAGCCATACATAATCCCACCGGTGACTGCTCCGGCTATTGCTCCAATAAACGCACCCCCAAATATAGTAGGGAATTTACCATCAGGGTCAGTCCAATTGACAGGGTTCCCATGTACGTAGCTATACCCATTAATTGACATTGGTTCATCTTTAATGCCCTCAAAAGGATCAAGCGAAGCAAACATCCCAATACTTGGAACATAGTATCTTGCCCGATCATAGACTAAACCGTTTGCATCTGTCGGCTCACCTGTAAAGCCATATGTGCCGAAGTCGCCTAATGCGTCCACAGAACTGCCGTAAGGCGCAAAGTTCTGTGAGCCTTCAAGCGTAATACTATTGCTGACCTCAGCCCTTACACTGCCCAAACCGTCTTGCATTAGCCAATGCCAGTTGCTAGAAGCATCCTTCCGAGCGTGAATACCTTTTGGCGCGTGGACGTTGCGAACCACATCTGAGCCAGTGGTTTCGCTCAACACGACACTTAACCCCGGCTGAATGTCTAGCAGGTATTTGGTAACTGTGCTGCTGACGGTTTGCTGCACTCGGCGGCCTTGCCCGTCGTACTGATAATCCACACCACCCATTGACAGCAAGCGATTAGCTCTATCCCATGTGTAGCTGTTCACACCATCGCTACTCATGTTGCCGTTGTTGTCGTAAGTCAGCGTATTCGTGCCATCACTGACAAGCTGGTTGGCAGCGTTGTAGGTGTAGTTGGTTCACTACTGCTTGCACACACAAACACATTTGACCGTGAAGTCCCTTCAGTGGACTTGTCTTATGGTTAGCAGGATGGCTTATGGTGATTTACGAATTAGCATGGTAAATAATTGAAACGCTGATCCTCAGCTTTTGAAGTCGCTTTAGCAGACTTGTCTGGTGATCAGCATGACGGCTTTAGCCTCATGCGGCGCAACCTCACACCTTCTACTCCTCCGCCTTGATCTTGGCGTTCTTGGCGACTTGACGGTTAAACTCTTGTATTCTCTGCGTCTCTGCGGTTCAACTGTATTTGCATTTCCGTTGAAGGCATATTGGTCAGCCCCAACCGACTTATTATAAACAAAGTTTACTTTCCGTTTGTGCCACAAACCGTTTACCAACCATCCACCAACCGTCTTAACAATCGCGCTCCCCTGCAAAGTTAGCGCCAACACCGCTTAAAAGTGACCAAATGTTCTGACAAATGTTCACCCTTTCGCCCTCAACCTCTGCTATCCTGTTTATAGAGGCGAACCTGTCCCCTCCCTGTTACTACGGCTATCAGCGGAGTGAGCCTGCGAACGTGCTGATGTGGGCTGGGGATGGGGTCTCCACACGCACCTTAACAACCGCATCCCCTTGGCGCTCTCGGTCTTATCTTGGCCTACTTGGTGACTCGTATTCGTCTTTGACTGTCATCTGTAGACTATCGACTGATGACTCGTCGTGCCGCCTCTGCCGCTTGTTCCGCATTTTGTGCATTTGACTGTCACCTGTTGACTGTCGACTAAAGACTGCCTTTTGCAGCAAACGTTGCTATAGTCCCCTTGCGGGATTATCCTCCGGCAATTTGCCAACTGACAACACCGACACTGACGACACTGACGACATTCGCGACATAAAACGCCCGATTCTCAACAGCATCAACAACAGCAACAGCATCATGGCTCGGTCAAATGTTGAGAATAATGAGAATCACAATTGCAATATTCGCAATATTTTCAACTTTTATGGCGTTTTAACAAGCATTTGTCGTCGCCGCCATCGACGACTTCGCCGACAAATCCGCCACTAGCCTTTAACGTTTCACTTAAAACTTTTAACTGCTCCTACAGAAAATCCGCCCGAATCGGGTTGAAGGCATCCAGCAGACGGACGTGCGCCATCACGCGGTCGATGTGGCTGTAGGTCAGCGTCAGTTCGCCGTCTACGAACACCGTTCGGATCAACAACTCGTCGCCTAGTTCGGCGGTCGTAAAGGTTTTCACGCGGTCAGGGCGGGAGGGGTCGCGCATGTCCATTAAGAATATCCTTTGTCAATGAAAGCCTATAAGTTTCAAGTCGGCAGGGTAATTTTCACCACCGTCCCGCTGATCGTTCGGCGTTCGCCCTTCACCCAAATTGGCCGGTTGGGTGTCCCTTGCCCCACCGAGACATACAGCGCCCCTTCGTGGTAGGTCAGGTTGGTCGGTGCGTCCAAATCCTCTGCTAGGATCACTGCCTCGCCGCCACCCGCCGGATACCGGCTGACTCGTCCGGTATATCGGGCATAACCACCTGCGTCCGGTGGCGCGTCCGGGCTATATAACTCGAACTTATGGTTCATTGTCGGGGTCGGCCACTCGGTCGTCATCTCCACCACGTAGATGTTGCCCGCCTCATCAACCGCCA
Source organism: Chloroflexota bacterium (assembly GCA_020161935.1). Taxonomy (GTDB): domain Bacteria; phylum Chloroflexota; class Anaerolineae; order Aggregatilineales; family Phototrophicaceae; genus CFX2. The sequence goes on along the minus strand of JAIUNI010000013.1, from coordinate 99,978 downwards.
CGTCTATCGCGGTTGTCAGGTTGGTAATGGCATCTGTAACCGCGCCGGTTTGGGGGTTCACCCGCACCACCTTCGCGTCCCCCGGCATGAACGATAGAATTTCGCCGTAGTAGCTCCACAACTGACCGGAGAACAACGCCACCAGCACATCGCCTGTCAGTGGGTCAACCGCCAGCCCTGCCGGAACTGGCTGCTGGTCGTGCGCCAGCAGATCGAATGTCACCAGCGTCCGGTCGTCGCCATTCGGAGAGAGTACCGTCAGCAGGTTGCTGGTACTTTCCGCCACGTACATTCGCTTGGTATTCGGGTCGTAGGCCAGCGCGTTGAGCGTGCTGTCACTCAGGTAGAAGTAGCCTTTGCGCTTCAACTCCGGCGTGACCTCATTCACCGACAGCGTTTCGAAGTGGTCATCCAGCGTGTAAAAGCTCCGTCCATCCGGCAGCGCCAGCACATCCCCCATGCCCACGATCTCATCCCGCCCCGGGTTGAACTGGTAGAGGATGTTATACCCCGGCTGCTGTTCGATAATCGCCGTGCGCTCGTCCGCGTCGTCGTAATCCCCGTCACCGTTGTGGTCGGTCAGCACGCTCAACTTGCCGGTATAGTCGGCAGGGTCGCCGGAGTCGTAGCCTGTTCCCGCCTCCGCCAGCAGCATCCGCCCATCCGGCAGGAATGCCACGCCGCGCGGGTTCTGTAAGCCGCTCGCCACTACCTCAATAGTGTAGGGTTGGGCGTGGGCGGGTTGTAGGGTGAGGAATAAGAGAGACAGGAGGAAAACGCTCACCATTTTGCGTAAGAGTTTTAAGGTTGATAAGCGGACGCGCTGTCTCGCGTCCCTACACAATCGCGCGTTTGTAGGGACAGTAGACAGGCTGTCCGTTTCACCGATAACCTCGATTGCCTTTTCTCCCTCCCTCGCTTGCGGGGGAGGATTGGGGTGGGGGTAAATCCCCATCATGTCAGCGCATACGCCTGAATTTCCGCTTGCAGCGCCAACTCGGAGGCGAGGAAGCAGTGCGCCTGTGTCATCGCTGTTTCGGTGCGGTTCTGCACGTCATTCACGAACAGCTTGCCGAAGGGCAGCACCACATCCGTACAATCGACGTGCTGCATCCCCTTGTTATCCACGAGGAACAGATGGTTGTCGCCCTCGCGTCCGCTGATGTCCACATTCTTACGCAGTTCGATGTAACCTTCCGTCCCTTGAATGAACAACCGCACATCGCCCCACGTCGGCAAGCCCTGCGGGGTCAGCCAATCGACGCGGATGTAGCCGGTCGCGGTCGGGCTGCGGACAACCAGATCACCGAAGTCGTGCATCTTCGGGAACTGCGAGAACTTGAAATTGCCCACCTGCGAGGTTGCGATTTCGCCGCTGGTGCTGCCCGTGAAGTACAGGAATTGGTCGACCTGATGGCTGGCGAGGTCGTTGATGATGCCGCCGAAGAATTGGCGGTCGAACGTCCAATCCGGTCGGTTGGTATGCCCTAAAAGGCGGTGCGGGCCGAAGCCGATGGTTTGCACCACCCGCCCGATTGCCCCCGCGTGTACCAGTTCGCCAGCCTTCACCGTCGCGCGGTTGCCGAAGCGTTCCCCGTAAAACACCGAGTAGATGCGTCCGGTTTCGGCCTGTACCCGCCGCGCCTCATCCAAGTCCTGTATATTGGTGAAGGACGGCTTGGCCGAGATAAAGTCTTTCCCGTGCTGCATGGCGCGGATGCCGATTTTGGCGCGTTGGTTGGGGATAGCCGCGCTGCCGATGATGTGGATGCTCGCGTCCTCAAGGATGGCCTCCATCGAAGGGGCAGCTACCGCTGTGGGGAAGGCTGCTTGGAACTCGGCGACCATTTCCGGCAGTTCGTCGTACACGAGGGCGATTTCCACCCCTGCGTCACGTAAAGCGCCAGCAAAGTTAAAAATATGGTAGTGAGCAAGGCCGATAGCGGCGAAACGAAGTGTCATGCTGGAACCTCAACTATGCCTTTGTTGGTAAAATAAAAGGGGTCTTCGGCGGTCAGGTCGCCACGTTTGACGGGCAAACCGGTTTTAGCCGATTTATACAGGCAGGAAATAAACTCGATGATGCGCCGCGCCTCACTGCCGCTGACAAATGGGCGCTGTCCCGCGTCCATCGAGTCGAGTAACTCGCGGAGCTGCTGCTCGTGCGACCCTTGTACATCCTCGGTGAGTGCTTCCCACTGCGCGAGGGTATCCGGTTCATCCACATGAGGCGGCAGGCTGATCTTCCAGTGTTCGTTGTTGTAGCGGTACAAGGTTGTGCATTCGACGCTGGCCTTCTGGAAGTCGAAGCGCATATAACTCTCTTGGCGGGGTGAAAGGGCGCTGTTGGTCACGGTGGTCATCGCGCCGTTGGCAAAGCGTACCAGCGCCATCGACACATCTTCGACCTCGATGTCACGGTCGAGGGTGCCGGTCATCGCCCGTATTTCTTCCCAGTCGCCCATCAGCCACAGGAACAAATCCATCAGGTGAATGCCGAGCGTCACCGTCGGCCCGCCGAACGCATCTTGATAGGTGCCGCGCCATGCAAGGCCGTAGTAGTCCTGCGTGCGGTACCACAGCGTATTGCACACGCCGACCAGCGGCTTGCCCAACGCGCCCGTGTCGATCAGCTTCTTGAGGTGCTTACCAGCCGAGCCGAAGCGCCACTGGAACACGGTACTCACGTAGCGTCCGGTTTCCGCCTCGGCACGGGTGATCGCGTCAAACTCCGCCAGCGAGCCGCACAACGGCTTCTCGCAGAATACCCATGCCCCCGCCTTCAAACACTGGATGCTCAGGCTGGTATGCGTCGCCGAGGGGGTGATGACATGCACCAGATCGGGGCGTTCGCGTTCCAGCATCTCGCTGACGCTGGTATAGGCGTTCGGGATACGGTTCTCGTGGCAGATTTGCTCGACGCGGTTCTGGTCAATATCGACCAGCGCGACCAGTTCCACGCGGTCAGCATGGGACGCGATAGCCGCGATGTGTGCGCCGACGATGCCACCCGCGCCCACAATCGCAATACGGTATTTTTTCATGAATGGCGAACTCTTTCTGATCTCTGTAAAACGCTGCACATCAATGGGCGACCTTGCTGCTTTTTTTGGCTTCGAGCAGTTGTTGATGTTCGGGCGACTCTTTATAGAACTCGTCTAGCGGGTAGCAGCCGGAAACGATACCGTTGCGCGGCGCGGTCGTGCAGTCGCTGAAGGTGCGGCAGATGCGTTTGCGCTGGAGTGGCTGACCCCGCAGCACATCTACGGGTAGTTCGGGGTAGCTTAAAACCATGCGCCCCAACCCCACGAAATCTGCCATCCCCTGCCGGACGACAGCCTGTGCCACATGCGGCAGCCAGTCTTGCAGGTAGGAATAACCTGAACCAACCACCAGTATATCAGGGTGCGCTTGCTTGAGTTGGCTTGTCACCGCGATCTGCCGCGCCACGCCGACCAGTGGATCTTCCGGTGGCAGGTAGCCATCCGACGGTGGGAACATCGCCGGACGCTGAATGTGCGGCACATAGTACGGGCTGCCGACGGTCACGCACAGCAGGCGAATGTCGAGTTCCAGCATCAAGTCGAGGAAGCGGCTCGGTTCGCGCAGGTCAAAGCCTTTACCGCTGCCATCCCCACCGAAAGCATACGGGTAGCTGCCGTCGTAGATTTCGGCATATCCGATGTTTTCATTTTCGGCGTTCGGCTTAAACGGAATAAAGTCGATGGCGCTGAGGCGAACACCGATGTCCAACCCCGGCGCAGCGGCGCGGATGGCGGCGACGGCATCTCGCAGGAAGCGGGTGCGGTTCTCGAAGCTGCCTCCATACTTGCCCGCACGGTCGATACCGCTGAGGAGTTCATGCCCCAAGTAGCCGTGACAGTGTTTGACATCCACAAAGTCGTATCCGGCCTGCTGCGCCAGCACGGCTGCTTTCACAAAATCCTCAATCAGTTCATCAATTTCAACATCAGTAAAAACGTAGGAGTCGCTGTCTACATTGAATTTTTTGTCGAGCAGCGGGTGACGGTAAGCCACGCGCGGTTCAAGGGCGTGGGTGTTTGGTCGGCAGAAGCGACCGGAATGGGTCAACTGCAAGCCGACCAGCGGGTCTTCGCCCGTTCCCATCTGTTCGTGGTGGGCAGTCAGCAAAATTTGGCGCAGCTCGGCAATATCGCCGACCGTTTGCGGATTGATGACCAACTGCTTGGCGTTGGCGCGTCCGTCGTGGCGCACCGCGACCGCCTCACCACCCCAGATGAGCTTCGATCCGCTGCAACCGAAACGCTGCCATCGGCGGCGGGTCAGGTCAGTGGGGTGTCCGTCGGCAGTGCCATCCCAGCCTTCCATCGGCAGCACGGCGAAACGGTTGGTTAAGGCCCGCCCACGATATGAGTAGGGCTGCGCCAGCGGGGCGGCTTCCCCAACTTGCATCACATCGTCAAACGGCAGTTCCGCACCGATAGACTGGCAGTATTCTAAAAATTGTTCCGGTGTTCGCAGTTGAGCCAGCCGCTTGTATTTCATCAGGGACTCCCTTTTTGGAGCAGATCTAGACGCTCGACAATATCCTGCAAAATGGCGACATCGCTGGTGGGGCGCTCCGGCGACTGCGGATGGGTTTTGTCTGTTGTAATCCAACCACGCAGTTTGAGGAATTGTGCCGCGCTGTGTTTATAGGCCGGAACCGGCGGACGGAACGCCAAGAAGCCGAGGTATTGCAGCAGGTCATTCACCGTGTAGAAGTCTGGATCGCTCGCCGCCCACATCGCATCTCGCAGCGCAAACACATCCGGCGCGAAAGTGCTGAGGCCGAGCAGGTAATCACTGCCGTAGATTACCATGTCGATGGCAAGGTCGTTGCCCGTGAACACTTTGAAGTCGGGGCGAACGGCATTTCGCAGTTGGATGCGCTGCCATTCGAGTTCGCGGCTGAGTGAGGAGTGCTTCGCGCCGATGCACTGCGGCACACCCATCAACCCACGATAGACATCGAGGTCATAAATCTTGCCGAAGGGAACGAACATGGTGCCGAGTTCAAAGCCTACGAACTGCGGCGCGTACTGCCCGATCTGGTGGTACGACTCGACAATCGCATCGGGCGCTTGCCCTGTCAGCCCATAGGATTGGAAGATGACTGGAATACCACCGTAGGACTGGATGGAGTCGATTTGCTGGCGGTAAGCATCAAGGTTCCACGAGTCGCCGGGTTTATCCGCCACGAACGCCCCCGCCACAAACCGCTGCCCATCGAGCAGGTCGCGCGTGCGGCGCAGCACCTCGCGGCGGGTGGCTTCGTCGATCAGGTTGGCGTAGCCGGTGTCCATATTCACGGCAGGGATCAGGCCAGCACCGGCAGTACGCTGAATGTGGTTTTCGAAGCTGGCCCAATCAATCGCGCCATCTTCTAAAAACGGCAGCAGAATAGCCGAACTCCCCGTAATCTTGCGTCCAGCGACGATCAGTCGCGTCGGGTCGAGAAGGGTTTCGATCATACGCTTATCCTTCCTTTAGCTGCTGGTTTTTTGCCGCTTCCAAATGCTGCATGTAGCTCTTGATTGCGCTCTGGTTATGTTCGCGGATCACACGCTCCACCGCTTCGGCATCACGCGCTTTGAAGGCTTCGATCATCTGCTTGTGACCGGTTTGAGCATCACCGAGGCGGTTGGTCGATACATCTTTCAGGTAATACATGCGTAGCCGATCCCAATGGTCAAACACTTTTTGCATCATCTTATGGATGAGTACCGTTTGGGCGATCTCGCAGATAAAGAGGTGCAGCGTCTGGTTCTGCCGCGCCCACTCATCGGGTTTTTCGAGGAGTTTGTCCATCTCGTTCACCATCTGCGTCAGGCTTTTGAGGTCATGCTCGGTCATGGTGGCACAGGCCGCGCAGCTCGAAATGATTTCCATGGATTCAAGCAAGCCGAAAATTTCGCTCACCGAGTTTGCATCAATCGGGGTGACGGTCGGGCCGACATAGGGTTCGGTCGTGATGAAGCCGTCGGCCTCAAGCTGCCCCAACGCCTCGCGAATCGGAATTTGGCTGACCTTTAGCTTGGTGGCAAGATCATCAATAACGAGGCGTGTACCCGGTTGATAAACCCCTGTGAGAATGTTTTCTCGTAAGAGGTCATATACGATTTCTTTTTTGCTGCGAAATTTGGCGAGCATGAGGAGTCCTTTGAGTCGGTTGCCAAAAAATCATATATCCTATATAGTATACCAAAAGTGGCAAACGTGCTACAGACCACTTAGCCGAAGGAGGCCGTATCGCTATACCATCTGCATATCCATTTTTTAACTCGCAAATTGAAGTTTATCGAAACTTATGAGGTAAAGATGTCACCGAAAAAAATTACACTTAGCCTTCTCGTGATTGTGATGCTGATGCTCTCGGCCGTGGGTGTAACCGCCCAGGATCAGACGCAGGTTCGTATTTCATGGTGGGGTTCTCAAACACGTCATGACTTAACCATCGCCGCCATTGAACTTTATGAATCACAAAACCCCGGTATCGACATCGTGTACGAGTTTCAAGGTTGGAATGACCATTGGACGAAGCTCTCGACCCAGGCGGCGGGCGGTGAACTGCCGGACATCATGCAGCACGACTATGCGCGTATTGAGGAATGGGTCAACAACAGCCTCTTGCTGCCGCTCGATGAATATGTCGCCAGCGGCGTGATCGACACCACCAATATCTCCGAGTCGTCACTCGCGGGTGGTTTCGTCAATGAGCAGCTATACGGTATCAACCTCGGCAACAACTCGGAAAACTTCACACTGGATGCGGATGCTTTCGAAGCCGCCGGTATTGAAATCCCGCCCGATGATTGGACATGGGCTGACTTTGAAGAAATCGCGATGAAGCTGCACGAATCCTCTGGTAAATATGCGATTGACTCGAACATCACCACCGAGCAGTTGTGGAAGTCGCTGTATATGAGCTGCTGTGACCAATGGTCATATAACGCTGATGGTACGGCACTCGGTTACGAAGATGACCAGCCGCTCGTTGATTACTACAAGATGCTGCTCCGCCTGCAAGAAGCTGGTGCGCTCCGCCCCTATGAAGAAATGATCGCGATGGGCGATCAAGGTGTCGAGGCCAACCCGATTGTGACCGGCGAAGCGGCGATGGCTTACTTCTGGAGCAACCAGATTGTCGCCACATGGACGGCAGCCGGTGAAGACCGCAACTTCATTATGCACACCGTCCCGCGCTTCGAAGGCGGGCAGCCCGCGAATTATATCAAGCCGTCGATGTTCTTCTCGCTGACCTCCCAAGCCAAGCAGCCGGAAGAAGGCGCGAAGTTCATTAACTGGTTCGTCAACTCGGTTGAAGCCAACGAAATCCTGAAGGCCGAACGCGGCGTTCCGGTGTCGTCAGTCGTGCGCGAGGCGATGGCCCCGACACTCGGCGCGGCACAGGCCGAAATGTTCCGCTACCTCGAAGTCATCGAGAGCAATAACAGCCCGATTCGTCCGGCTGACCCGGCAAAGCACGCCGATGTAATCAACAACATATTCATACCCGAATTCGTTGAGCCGGTCATGTACGGTTTGATTACGCCCGAAGAAGGGGCAGCCCTTCTGCGCGAAGAAGCCAACGCGATTTTGGGCAGCTAAGTAGTGCTGTTCAATGGTTACTGAATAGTTCAATATGGGACACAGGCTCGTGTCCCATATTTTGTTGTGACGCTCTACTACGGATAAATCCGTGTAGCTTCTGCCGCACGTTTGCCCGTACCTCTGCGGTTGGACAGAAACAGAGGGGCTGCGTTACGCGACATGGGCGCGTCCCGCCCAATCATGAAACGGTGTTGGCGCGAATTTTCGCTTGCTCAACACATCCAAAGTATAACTCAAGGGGCGGTCTGGTGTCCAGTCGTTTATCCGTGAGCATGACGCGACTGACCCACGCCGACCGCAGGCTAAAGCCTAAAAGCGCTTTCATCCACTGCGGTTCAAACCGCGTGGCTTTCTCGCGGCCTAAAGGCCAAATTTGTAAAGTAAATTACGGGTGAGGATTTTTATGAGTGCTTCAACTGCTGCGGTTCCCCAAAATAAACGTCAGAAGCGCCCGAAGTTTGGTCAGCACAATCTCGTCGGTTACTTGTTCATTTCCCCGTGGGTGATCGCCTTCTTATTATTCACGCTTATTCCGATACTCGCCTCTTTATTCCTCTCATTCACCGATTACAACATTCTTGGGAAGTGGCAGTTCGTCGGCCTCGAAAACTTCCAGCGGATGTTTTTTGAAGACCGCCGTTTTTGGCGTTCGGTCGAGGCCACCGTGCAGTACGTTGTCTTTTCGGTGCCACTGCGTCTGACCTTCGCGCTGGCGGTGGCGATGCTGCTGAACACCAACCGGCGCGGGGTCAGCTTTTACCGCGCAGCCTTTTACGCGCCGTCGATTGTCGGCGGCAGTATCGCGGTCGCGGTGATGTGGCGGCAGCTTTTTGGTAACGAGGGCCTGCTGAACTTCGTGCTGGGTATTTTAGGTATTCAGGGGATGAACTGGCTGGGGCGGCCTGAAACGGCCATCTGGACGTTGATTATTCTCGCGGCGTGGCAGTTCGGTTCGCCAATGTTGATCTTCCTCGCGGGGTTGAAGAACATCCCGACACAGCTCTATGAATCGGCGGATATTGATGGGGCGAACGGCTTCCAGAAGTTCCTCAAAATCACGCTGCCGATGCTGACTCCGATTATTCTTTTTAACCTGATTATGCAGTTGATCTCCGGCTTCATGGTATTTACACAGGCGTTCATCATTACAGGTGGTCGTCCGCTGGATACTACGCTATTCTATGCGCTCTATATTTACCGCCGCGCCTTTGAGAACTTCGAGATGGGCTACGCTTCGGCGATGGCGTGGGTGATGCTGCTGGTGATCGCAATTCTGACGGCTATCGTATTCCGAACCTCATCTAAATGGGTCTATTACGAAGCTGACGAAGGGAACTAGCTATGGCGACTGTAAATGTGCAGGATTCAGTGACCCCCATTTCATCCTCTGAGCGCGTTGTTCCCGAAACCACATGGAGCAAGCGTAAGCCGGTGCGGTCGCTGGTTTACCACCTGTTCGTGGGGATCGCCGCGCTGCTGATGCTGTACCCGATTCTGTGGTTGGTCGGCAGTTCCTTCAAAGCGCCGGATGAAATCTGGACGAATCAGGTCGCCCTCATCCCCAACCGCTTCTTCCCGGAAAATTACAGCAACGGCTGGGCTGGCTTCGGCGGTATCACCTTCACCACCTTCTATAAAAACTCACTGTTGTACGCCGTTACCGGAACAGTCATTAACGTCGCCGCATCGGCTGTGGTGGCTTACGGTTTCGCGCGCGTCAAATTCGTGGGTAAGCGCATCTGGTTCGGCATTATGCTTGGTACACTCATGCTGCCCACACAGGTGCAGATCATTCCGCAGTACATCGTGTTTAGCCAGTTGGGTTGGCTGAATACTTTCCTGCCGCTGCTGCTGCCGCGTATCGGCGGGCAGGCTTTCTTCATCTTTATGATCGTCCAGTTCATTCGGGGTATTCCGATTGACCTTGACGAAGCGGCGATGATCGACGGCGCGGGCAAAGCATCTATCTTCTACCGGATTATCGTACCGCAGTTGACACCCGCCCTCATTACGGCAGCCATCTTCTCGTTCTACTGGACGTGGGATGAATTTCTCATTCCCCTGATTTACCTGAACAGCCCTGACTTGTACACCGTGTCACTGGCGCTGAGAACGTTTGCCGACCCCTCCGGTCAAACCGATTGGGGCGCGATTTTCGCCATGTCCACGCTGTCGCTTGTGCCGGTGTTCGTTATCTTCATCGTGTTCCAGCGCTATCTGGTGCAGGGTATCGCGACCACAGGCTTAAAAGGTTGAAATGATCTGGCCCAAACGCGACGGGGACTTCTTCACCAATGTCGATAAAGCCGCCACCTTCTTACTGGCGAACTTCCTGTGGGTAGCCTTATCCGTCACGATATTGGCGATCCCCTTCGCCACCATTGGCCTGTTCGCCGTCATGGGCGCGTGGGTGCAGGGGCGGCAGCCGGAACTGTTCCGCACCTTTTTAGGCGGCATTCGTGACCACTGGCAAAAAGCGGTGATGATCGCGGCAGCCGATGTGCTGGTCGGGGGACTGCTGATTCTGAATCTCATCATTTTCCCGATGATGGCAGGTAATGATCTCATGGCAATTTTGTCACGGAGCATTACAATCTTCGTCGGCCTTGTGTTGTTTATGGCGAATGTTTACGCTTGGCCGCTGGCAGTCATGACGGATTTGGGCATCAACGCCTTGTTTAAGCTGGTGATGACGCTGGTTTTTAGCCACCCGCTGCGGAGCGCTGGCATCACCCTGTTGGCGCTGCTGCCGCTGGCGGCGGGGGTTATCCTGCCGAAAGCCTTTCTGCTGTTCGGGCTGGTTTCGGCAACGGCTTACCTCGCCTCGTACGGGACATGGACAACTTTGCAGAAGCAGTTCACGGCAGATGAATTGCAAAATTTGCTCTTGAAAACAATGCCGCTTAATAAGAAGGAACTTTCATGAGTCAAAAGAAACGTTATGCCCTCATCGGCACCGGCTCTCGCGCGGGGATGTTCGTGGATGCCATCACCAACACCTACCGCGACTCGGCGGAACTGGTCGCCTTTGCCGACCTCAGCCAAACCCGCATGAATTGGTATAACGAGCAGCTTAAACAGCGTGGATACGCAGCCCTCCCTACGTACCCTGCGTCTGACTTCGACCGGATGATCGCCGAAACCAAGCCGGACACGGTGATCGTCACCACGATGGACGCGACCCATCACCAGTACATCATTCGGGCGATGGAACTCGGCTGTGACGTGATTTCCGAGAAGCCGATGACCACCGACCTCGATAAACTCCGCGCGATTTACGATGCGATTGATCGCACCGGCAAATCGCTGCGTGTGACCTTCAACTACCGCTACGCACCGGCTTATACCCAACTGCGCGATGTGGTGATGCAGGGCAAAATCGGTCGTCCGCTGGCGGTCGATTTCTCGTGGATGCTGGATACCAGCCACGGTGCGGATTACTTTCGCCGTTGGCACCGCGAGAAGCACAACAGCGGCGGTTTGTTGGTGCATAAAGCCACCCATCACTTCGACCTTGTGAACTGGTGGATTGACTCGTATCCGGCGCAGGTATTCGCGATGGGCAACCTGTCGTTCTATGGGCGCGAGAATGCCGAAGCGCGGGGGGAACACTACGACTACAAACGCTATACGGGCGAAGCGGCGGCTGCCAAAGACCCCTTCGCGCTGTTCCTTGATGACAAAGCCGTTTATAAAGGGCTGTATCTGAACGCCGAACCCGAAACCGGCTACCTTCGTGATCGCAACGTGTTCGGTGAACCCATCACCATCGAGGACACGATGAACGTGACGGTGCGCTACCAGAACGGTGTGCTGCTCTCGTACTGCCTCATCGCCTACTGCCCGTGGGAAGGGCTGCGGGTAGCGATCACTGGCACGAAAGGCCGTGCCGAGTTGGATATTGTCGAGAATATCAACCACCTGCAAGGGGATGGCGCGGCGAAAGAGAGCAAGGGCGCGTTCAAAGCCGCCACGCTGCGAGTGTTCCCGATGTTCGGTGAGCCTTACGAGATCGAACTGCCGCAGGGTGAAGGCGGACATGGCGGTGCCGATCCGGTCATGTTGGAGCAAATCTTCGCGCCCAACCCCCCGTATGACCCGTATCACCGTGCCGCTTCGCACATCGACGGCGCGGCTTCCATCCTCGTCGGCATTTCCGGCAATCTGGCGATGCAAAGCGGCAAGCTCATCAACGTGGATGAACTCTTTCGCCTGCCCGAACGGGAGAAGGCTCAGTAGGCTGAAAATAGGGCGGACGCGATGGTGATGGTTGATGATTAAATTTAGTATTCGAGGGCGGGACGGCATGTATGCCGTCCCTACGAAGTGCATATTATGTAGAGACGAGATACATCTCGTCCGTTTTACACCCAATGACCGAATCATGTTATCAACCGTCAATATCGCGTCCGCTGTAGACCTTCCCAATAAACAGCAAAAATATTTTACAAAATACACACGAGATGATTCATGTCTAACGCTTATTTTTCGCCTGACCCCACCCAGCAAAAAGTCGCTGCCGACCTCTATGCAACCGTTCACGATCTGCCGCTGATCTGCCCACACGGGCATGTTGACCCGCGCCTGTTCGCCAGCGCCGACTACAAATTCGGCAGTCCGGTCGAACTGCTCATCATCCCCGACCATTACATCTTCCGCATGATGTACTCGCAGGGGATACCGCTGGAGTCGCTCGGCATTCCGCGGCAGGATAGCGGCGCGGTCGAGCGTGACCACCGCAAAATCTGGCAGACGGTTTGCGATCACTGGTATTTGATGCGTGGCACGCCCACCTACCTCTGGCTGCGCGATGAACTGCGGGACGTGTTCGGCATCACCCAAAAGCTCAACAGCGCCAACGCCCAAGCCATCTATGACGCGATTGAAGCACAGCTCCAACTGCCGGAGTTCCAACCACGCCGCCTGTTCGAGCGATTTAACATCGAGGTACTGGCGACCACTGACGCGGCAACCGATACACTCGCACATCATCAGGCCATTCGCACTTCCGGCTGGTCAGGCCGCATCATTCCGACTTTCCGGCCAGACGCGGTGGTGAATGTGGATATGGTGGGCTGGCGGCAGAATATCGAAAAATTAGCTGAAGTTTCCGGTATCGTGGTTACGAATTACCCGACTTATATTCAAGCGCTCGAACAGCGCCGCGCGTTCTTTAAGAGTATGGGCGCAACCGCCACCGACCACGCCGCCATGACTGCCTATACCGAAGTGCTGAGTGCTGCGGAGGCTGACGTGATCTTCCAGCGTGCGCTTGCGGGGACAGCCAGTGCTGACGATGCCCGCCGCTTCACCGGACATATGCTGATCGAAATGGCGCGGATGAGCAGCGACGACGGTCTGGTGATGCAGCTTCACATCGGTTCATTCCGCAACCACAACCCGCTGATTATGGAACGTTTCGGGCGGGATATGGGCGCGGATATTCCGATTTCCAGCGAGTTCACCCGTAACCTCAAGCCGCTGCTCGACCGTTTTGGCAATCATCCAGCGTTGAAAGTGGTGCTGTTCAACCTCGACGAAACGACCTACAGCCGCGAACTCGCGCCGCTGGCAGGTCATTACCCGATTTTGCGCCTCGGCCCACCGTGGTGGTTCTTCGACAGCCTGAACGGGATGCGCCGCTTCTTTGATGAAGTGGTTGAAACGGCTGGCGTGTACAACACCGCTGGCTTCAACGACGACACCCGCGCTTATCCTTCGATACCGGCGCGTCATGCCTTGTGGCGCAGGGCAGCCGCCGATTGGCTGGCGGGGATGCTGGTGCGCGACCTGATTGATACCGACGATGCTTATGAAATGATCCGTGCGTTAGCTTATGACCTTGCGAAGGCGACCTACAACTTATGACGACACTTACGCCTCTCAACCGCCAGACGACCGGTAAGCCAGTCACCTACCCTGAACGCATCGTCCAGTTCGGCGCGGGTAACTTCCTGCGCGGCTTTGCCGATTGGATCATCGAGCAGTTGAACCAACAGGCGAATTTTCAGAGCAGCGTCGTAGTGGTTAAAGTTACGCCGCAGGGCAAATATAACGACCTCGACACACAGGACGGCCTGTTCCATGTGCATGTCGAGGGCATCCAGAATGGTGCGCCCGTCAACCAGACGCACCTCATCACCTGTGTGAACCGCTGCGTCTACCCGCATGACGATTACGCGGCCTATCAAGCGCTTGCCCGCCAGCCGGACATCCGTTTTTTGATCTCGAATACGACCGAATCCGGCATCCAATATAACGAAGGTGACAAAGCCACCGACCAACCACCAGCATCATTCCCTGCCAAAATCGCCCTGTTTCTCTACGAGCGCTACCAGCACTTCGCGGGGGCGGCGGATAAAGGCTGCATCATCATCCCGACCGAGTTGATCGAGGATAACGCCACCCAACTGCGCGGGATGATCTTGCGCTTTGCTGAACAGTGGGGCTTGGATGCGGGTTTCAGCCAGTGGGTGAGCGAACACAACCTGTTTTGCAATACGCTGGTTGACCGCATCGTGCCGGGGTTCCCTGCCGCGCGGAAAGCCGCCTTCCTCGAAGAACTGGGTTACGACGACCGGATGCTGGTGATGTGCGAACCCTATCACCTGTGGGTGATCGAAGCGCCCCAACGCCTCAATGCGGCGCTGCCGGTGGATAAGACCAACCTCAACATCAAAATCGTGGAGAGCGCCACGCCCTACCGCCTGACCAAAGTGCGTATCCTCAACGGCTTGCATACCTCGATGCTGCTGATCGGATCGCTGCTCGGCTTGGAAACCGTACGCGACTGTATCGAGCATCCGCAGTTAGGCGCGTTCTTACAAGCCGAAGCCTATCAAGAAATCATTCCGGCGACCGATGTACCACAGGCCGGGTTGGAGCAGTTCACCGCCGACGTATTCGACCGCTTCCGCAATCCGGCGATTGAACACCGCCTATCCAGCATCGCCCTCAACTGCACGGCGAAGATCAAAGTGCGCCTGATCCCGACCATTCTGGATTATGTGCGGAAGCGTCAAGCACTGCCGCCGCGTGTCGTGCTGGCGCTGGCGGCTTACATCCAGTTTTACAAAGGCGAGTGGCAAGGTCGTTCGCTGCCCGTGAGCGATGACCCGCAGATCATCGCGTGGTTCCACGACCAATGGCAAACCGCGCCGTCAACCGGGTCGCTGGTAGCCGCCACTTTGGCGAACGCAAATCTATGGAGTGCGGATTTAACCACCATCCCCCAACTGCAAACGCAGCTCACGCAGTACCTGACGCAGATCGCGGATGGAGAACTACCGCAGCTACTCGCCTCACTTGGCTAACGGAATTTGCGATCCAACCATCCGTTGTGCAGTCAGACGGATGGTTTATTTATCAATGAGGATTTCAGGGACGAATCAGTTGAAATGGCTTTTCATCATGATTCGGCGATTGGGGGCTTCAACCATATTTCGCGATATGGAAATTTCCCACGAATATTGGCATTGAAGTATTTGCCTTTTGACTCGCTTGTCAAAAAGTCCTGATACACCGATTCATCCACATCAAAATATTGGTACACGCGACCGCTGTTGAATTCAATTTCGAGGACACGCGAATAGCCCGCCCCGCTGACCACGCTCGACTCCAGTTCTTGCATCTCCATCCGTCAACCTCCTACACTCATCCCTAATATTTAATCATTTCATATCAAGCATAGAGGATGGCGCACGCCCGATACTGGGTAAACTGGCTATTTCTACAGAAATCGTGAGGCGGTTTTGCTGGCTTTGGGCTTCTTTTCATGAGGCGTTTGCCTGCCGGGCGAGAGATGACTAGAATTTGTGGAGCAAGGCTGCCGGGTGCCAACAGCTTATAAAAGGACGGTCATGTGCGTTATGTAACGGTTGATGAACTCGTGTATATCAACGAGCAGGTGGTGACGGGCGAGGCCATCCACACGATTGTCGAAGGCAAGCGGGCAGTGCGCGACATCGGATTACTGGCGGCGGCTGCCGCGCGACCGGAAGCCAGTGCCTTCGGTGAGGATGCCTACCCGACGTTGAATGAGAAAGCCGCAGTCCTGCTGCACGGTATCACCCGCAATCATCCTTTTGCCGACGGAAACAAACGCACAGCGACGGTGGCGGCGCTGTTCATGCTGGCCGTCAATGGGCAGCAGGTGACATGGGCGGCAGAAGCGGCACTGGAATGGATCGTAGCGCTGGCAGAAGGCAAGCGCACAGCAGTAGCCTTTGCTGAATGGCTGCCAACGACCCCCGCAGTTGCCAACCTCGAACCGGACGCGAACCGTGACGCGGCGCTCATCGCGACTTTGGTACACGAACACGATTGGCTGCTGACCGAGCTAGCCGGACGCTAGAGAAGTGAATACCCCGAAAAGTGGGGAATGACATAGGGGTTCGGATGCCCTAGGATAGCAACGGATGATATGCCAAGTTGTTTCCTGTATATAGGGAATACGATGCAAGGAGGTTCGGGATGTTCAAACGTGTATTGATGATAGCAATTTTGCTGGTGGCACTCGTTGGCTGCCAGATGGGCATAGGAACAACCGGCGATACCGCCAATGACCCGGAAGCGGCGCAGCAGTTCGTTCCGCCAAATATCGCTGGCTATAATTCGACCGACGCGACCAGCGTAACCGACGCGCTGACCAAAGCCGGCGCGGCGGGGTCGCTGCTGACAGGCAACCTGCCGATGGCGGGCGCGATTGCCAAGCTGGATACCATGATCGCCTGTTACAAAAATGTCGGTGCGGTGGCAGCACGGGTGTATACCGATGTGAACATCGCCTCCAACCCGACCGCGCCAAAAGTCGGCGTGCTGGCGGTGATCAACACCACCCGTTTGCAGAACAATCTCATGTCGTGCGTCTTGAACACCAACCCCTTCTCGGCGCAGTCGGCAGGTGAAATCGAGCCGTGCGGTGGCAGTGGTGATAAGGTGGTCAACGGCGAGACGTTGAACTATGTGTACGCGGCGACCACACCGGAATTGTGCGCGACCTTCCAATCACAGTTTAATTAACCCCCAACGGATTAGAAACATAAAACCGCCTCAGACCGGGGCGGTTTTGATTCACATTAGCTGGCGACAAAGCCGTTGCGGTTATGCGAACCGTCGCAGAAGGGCTTGTTGCCGGAACCCCCGCAGCGGCACAGCCATTCGTCAACGCTTTGGAACACGGTTTCGCCCTCATCGTTCACGAGTGTGAAGTTGCCTATGAGGTGCAGTGAACCGTTGGTCGTGGTTTCAATACGGAGCTTGCCCCCTTTGGTCGGGGCAACGGTCATCACCGGTTCGGCCACGGTTCCCGGCGCGGAGAAGCCAATCGAAATGTGGGAGTTGTCGCAGAACGGCTTATTCTCCGACGCGCCGCAGCGGCACAACGCCAGCCGTGTATCATGAACCACGACCTCTCCCGCGCCGTTGACGACGGTCACATCACCGCGCACATACAGCGGCCCATCTTCATCGAGGCGGATCGTGTTCTCGATAGGTGTTGGTTCGACTGCACCACCATCTTTGCGTTCATAGTGCAGCGCACCGGATGGACAGTGCAGAATGGTGGCTGCCACACCATCCGCGAGGCCAGCGTCCGGCTGTACCCACGGGCGCTTGCTGTTATCGAATACGGCATGTAAGCGGCTGATACATTCGGCGGCGTGGATGCAGCGTCCGGCATCGTAGCTGACATCAATTTTCTCGCCGGTGTACTTGTGAATACGATGAGCCATCGCGTTCTCCTCATCTTCAATGGACTATGACGGGTGTAGATGAGACTGATACAATCCGGTTTATAACGCGCTTCGGGGGCGCGGGCAAATTCTTACTAAAATGGTCTCGTCTATGGGTGAGCATACACAGGACATTTCATTATGGAAATCGCATGGGGGCGGGTGCTGCCCGTTATCGTCTCGATTGTCATCATTATCACGATTGCCGTGCTGCGGGAATACTCGAAAACGCTGGCGGCGATTGCGTCCACCATGCCCATCAACCTGCCGCTGGGGATGTGGTTGGTGTACGGCGGCAGCACCAAAGCCGAGATGGAGCAGTTTACACGGGCGCTGGCGCTTAACCTGATTCCGACGTTCGCCTTTGTGGTCATCGCGTGGCTGGCGGCGAAGGCCGGTTGGAAGCTCATCCCGATGGTGCTGGCGGGGTACGCGGGTTGGGGCGTGGGTTTGTTCCTGCTGATGCTGGTTCGGCGGGCATTTGGGTTCTAAAGCTGATAGGTTTTAGAGATTCAATGTACCTGATGTCGTGGGATATAATCGCACAAATGGTTATGATTTTTCGGATCTTAAAACCTTTTGAAAGTCATTGAAATGCTGGACAGTCTATCTGCTGTCCCTACACAAACGTGTGCTTGTGGCGCGTATTGGCTGTAGGGACGCGAGACAGCGCGTCCGCTGCCTACGTATTCAGTACTTTAAATGGCTTATTACACATAATAAAATTCAATTTTGCTTTTGACTGTCAACTGTTGACTGATAACTGTTAACTAAAATAAGGACTTCTTTCATGGACTTTGAACTCAGCGCCGAACAACAAATGTACCAACGCGCCGTGCATGATTTTTGCGACGGCGAACTGCGCCCGTATGCCACACAGGTCGATGAGACAGGCGAACTGCGCTGGGATGCCATCCGCCGGATGCCCGCGCTCGGCCTAACGGGGTTGCAGGTGCCGGAAGCCTACGGTGGCGCGGAGTTGGACAGTATCAGCGCGGCAATAGCGATTGAGGAACTTGGTTGGGCGTGCGGCTCGACGGCGATTTCGCTGGCCGCGCATAACGGCCTGTGCTGCGTACCGATCACCAATTGGGGGACGGACGCACAGAAACAGCGCTACCTCCGCACACTGACCAGCGGCACGGTACTGGGTTCGCTGGCGCTGACCGAACCCGGCGCAGGGTCAGACTTGGCCGGTGGGGTGCAAACCAGCGCCGTACGCGACGGCGATAGCTGGGTGATTAACGGCAATAAGGCGTGGATTACCAACCCCAAGTTCGCGCCGGTAATCGTGGTGCTGGTACGGCTGGACAAAGAAGCCGGAACACGCGGTTTCGGGATGCTGCTGGTCGAGCCGGGGACACCGGGGCTGACCATTCACCCACCAGAAAAGAAGATGGGCTTGAAAGGCTCACCCACACAAATGCTAACGTTCGAGGATGTGCGTGTACCTGCCGATGCGCTGCTCGGCGAGGTGGGGCGCGGCTTCCACCAGACCATGCAAACGCTCGACGGTGGACGTATCAGCATCGGCGCGTTGAGCATTGGGCTGGCACAGGCGGCATTCGAAGAAGCAGTCAAATATGCCCAGCAGCGGCGGGCATTTGGCAAACCCATCAGCGAACATCAGGCCATCCAGTGGATGCTGGCGGACGCGGCGGTTGAGATCGAAGCGGCGCGGATGCTGGTGTATAAGGCCGCGTGGATGAAGGACGCGGGTAAAGACTTTGGCAAGATGGCCGCGATGGGCAAGCTGAAGGCGACCGAGGTAGCCGAGAAGGTGTGCCACAACTCAATTCAAATTCACGGCAGCTACGGTTACAGCCGCGAGTTCCCCGTCGAGCGCATCTACCGAGACCAACGGCTGATGAGCATCGGCGAAGGCACGAGCGAGATCCAGCGCCTCGTCATCGCCCGCCACGTCCTGCGCGAGATGGCGGCGATCTGAGCGAGGCACAGTCGTTGTGTTGTATAATCCTGATGAAGCATGAAGTGGAATGGAGCTTACAATGCTCGTCGCTAAAAAACTCTATACCTTTGACGAATTCGAAGCGTACATGAGCCAGCCACAAAATACGGATCGCCTGTTTGAACTCATCAACGGGGAGATTGTAGAAAAAGTGCCGACCCAAGAACACGGCGTTATCATGGTCAATATTGCTGCTGACTTCAAAATGTATTCACGCCAAAACAATTTTGGACGAGTCGGAGCAGAAGTTCTTCATCGGATGACGACAGATAACTATAATGGTCGTCAGCCAGACGTGTCCTTCTATATCGACACGACTGAACCGATCAGTAAAAAAGGCGCAGTGCCACGTATGCCGGATGTCGCTGTCGAAATTCAATCACCACGAGACAGCATCAAAAAACTGCGCGAAAAGGCCGACTACATGCTCGCAAATGGGACGCGCATGGTGTGGTTGGTGTATCCGGCGAAACAACTGATTGAAGTGGTCACGCTGGATGATGTGGAGTTTTACACCATGGATGACACGATCAGCGGCGAACCTGTGCTGCCCGGTTTCACAATGAAGGTTCGTGATGTGTTTGAGGGCTAACTGATGCTAGACGCACCCGCAAAACCGAAACTGCTTTCGCTTGACGACTTGTTGAAGCTGGGCAAAGGGATCGAAATTATCGACGGCCAAGTGCTTCAAAAGAGTGCGTCAGGAATACTGCATCAGTTAGCTAGTCAAAATGTTCATCATTCCATTGATACCTACCTCAATCAATTCAATTTTGGTGTCATTTTTTCTACTGGCCTGACCTACCTGATGCTTTCGGATACCAAAGGGCTTAAAAACTCATTTGTGCCGGATATCTCTTTTATCCGGCTGGAAAACATTCTACCGATGTCGGATAACACCAAACCATATCCGGGTATCCCAGATTTAGCGGTAGAGGTGATTTCCCCCGGTGAAGACGCGGACGATATTCAGACCAAACTCCGCACGTATCTCGCGAAGGGAACGGAGCAGGTGTGGTTGGTATACCCGACCACCAAAGAACTGCACCAGTATCGGCGCGATAACAACCCTGAGATACGCATTTATCGCGGTTCACAAACGCTTGATCTAGCTGATTTGTTCCCCGGCTTTGAACTCACCACCGACCAAATATTTGCGATACCAGAATGGGCGCTGCGTTAAGTATCCCCCGATTGAACCCTCACATGACCCAACACGCCCGACACCTATCCATCCTCGTCCTCATCCTGCTGCTGGCGGCTGCGACACGCATCACCAATGTCGGCAGTTGGCCGCTGTGGACGGACGAAGGCTGGAGCATCTGGGCAACCGACGGCTCACAATTAGATGTCGTATTTGATAACCTCGCCCATGACCGCCACCCACCGCTGTACTTCGCGGCGTTGTGGGGCTGGCGTTCGCTCGCGGGAGACAGCCCACTCGCCCTGCGCTACATCAGTATCGCAGCGGGGTTACTGACGGTGGCCGTCGCCTACCGCATCGGCGCGGATGTGTTCAGTCGGCGGGCAGGGTTATACGCGGCGCTGCTCTTGGCGGTGCTGCCAATTGCCGTCTACTATAGCCAAGAAGTGCGGCACTACGGCGCGTTCGTCCTGTTCGTCCTACTGTCGTGGTTATGCTTCCTGCGATTCCAAAAATATCCCACATTTGGGAAATGGTTGGGATATATTTTGGGATTAACCGCCGCGTTTTACACGTTGTACTTCGCCGTGCTCCCCTTAGCCGTGCAGGTCGTGGTCGGCTTAGTGTGGGGCTGGCGGTTGCGAAATACCGGCACGCATCCGCGCTACAAGAAACCTTTCTTCTGGTTAATCGGCGCGTGGGTCGTGACAGCCGTTCTCTACCTGCCGTGGTTGTGGGTGATCGCCACCATTCAATTCCCGACGCTCACCACCGGCATCGGCAACCTGCCGGGGACTTACGCCGCGACGCTGGCGAATATCCCCCCGCTCGGCGAACTCTTGCTCAGTACGCAGTGGGCGCTGCTCTTGGGTTTGGGGGCGCTGGCCGTGTGGGCGATATACAACACTTCCACACAACCCGAATTTCGTAGGGACGGCATACATGCCGTCCGATTACCCCAACAAGGGGCGGTGGTGTTGGGCGGCGTGGGGCTGCTGGTGGCGATGTTCATACTAAGCTACCGCTTTAACCTGCTCTCCGGTCGGACGCTGGTGTTCCTCGTGCCAATGCTCGTCGTAGTCTGTGGTTACGGTGCGAGCCTGCTTGAAACCCCTCGCCATGAGGGCTGGCGGCGGACTGAGCCTGCGAAGGTAGCCGACGTGGGGGAAGGGGTGAGGGTTCAGCCTCTCAGCCCCTCCCGCCTTGTAACTCCTGCAAACCTTCTACTCGGCGCGTGGCTGCTAGTGACCCTCGCCAGCCCGACCGTTATTCAACCGCGCATCGACAGCGACACCGCAGCCGGTATCGTGGCGGAGGATTACGCGGCGGGTGATTTGATCGTGCTGGAAACCGGCTGGGATGACAACGCCTTTGCCTACCAACTGCGGCGTGTCCTGCCGGAGGCCGAAATCGTGCGGACGATTACCCGCGCCGACATTTACTCCGACCAGAAAGACTTATTACCCGCGCTCATGCCCCAGCTCGACTCGCACCGGCGCGTCTGGGTGGTGCAGTGGTTACAAGCCCCGCAGATTATGAACGCGCTCGATTCTGGCACGGCAGGCTATCAACCGGTGATCCGCCGCGAATTGCCCGTGAACGCCGATTATCGCCAGCGCTTCGGTGACTCGGTGATCCAGATGGTGCTGTACGAGAAGCCAATACTCGATGCTCAATCGTGGCAGTTCGGCGACCTGTTCACCCTCCGCGATGCCTTAGCGCCCACGCAGGCTCACACGGGCGAACGCCTACCCATTGACCTATGGTGGAGCGTGACCGCACAGCCAACTCTCGACTACTCGGTGGGCGTGTTCCTGCTCGACAGTTCCGGTGCAGTGCGGGTTGACCACAACGGCGCGCCTTCCGATAAACCGACAACCATATGGACAGCCGATGACCTGTACTTCGACCGTCACACGCTGACTCTGCCACCCGATTTACCCGCCGGACGCTATTCGCTAGTGGTCAAAGTCTACTGGTACGGCGATAATGAAGCGCTGCCTGTGGATGGGCAGCCGTTCGCGACGATTGGTGAGATCGAGGTGCAGTAGTGGAAAAGGCTTTCGAGCGCCGCCCGTATTGGGTTCCGGTGGTGCTGGCGTTGTTGACCCTGTTATTCATGCGTCCGGCAGTTCTGCCCCCCAACGGCGAGGTGCTGGCCGCGAATGATTTCCGCGCGATGTTTTACCCGCTGACCACTATGCTCCACGACATGGTACAAGCGGGTGAACTTCCCCTGTGGAATCCCTACACCTTCATCGGCCATCCGCTGATCGGCAACCCGCACTCGGCACTCTTTTACCCTGCGACTTGGCTCATTATGCTGATCGGCGCGGATCGCGGCGTGGGCTTGGCGCTCGCCTTCCACGTCTGGCTGGCAGCGTGGGGTATGGCGCGGTTGATGCGCGGCTTCGGCGCGACGCACACGGCAGGCTTACTAGCGGGCGTGGTCTTTGGCATGAGCGAGTGGATGGGGACACGCTTCTACGCCGGTCACTACACGCTGATTATGGTCGCGGCGTGGATACCATGGGCAGTCGCGGGTTATCACTTCGCGCTCAAACGCGGCACGTGGCTGGCGACGATACCGGCTGGCGCGGCGCTCGGCATGGCGCTGCTCGGCGGTCATCCCCCGATGGTGTTTTATCTCGGCCTCTCGCTGGTGGTCATGCTCGTCTGGCACACCATGACCGCTGACGACACGGTTCGGGCGTTCGGGTTAGCCCTGCGCCAGTTGGTCGTGCTGGGCATCATCGGCGCGGTGTTGGGCGCGGCGCTCCTGATTCCGGCGCTGGAACTGACGCGGCTTTCGGTACGCGATAGCAACGACATCGAATTTATCAACTCCTTCGCGCTGCCTCCGGCACAGTTCCTCGGCCTCGCGCTGCCGGGGTTGTTCGGCAACCCCAATCAAGCACCGACCTACTATTGGGGGCGCGACTTCTACGAGGAGTTCAGCGCCTATGTCGGTTTACTCCCCTTACTGGCGCTCCCGCTGGCCTTCCGGCGGCTGCGGCGTGAACACCTCTTCTTCATCGGCCTGATCGTTCTGGGCGTACTCATGAGCGTCGGGCTGCAAGGGGCGATCCTGCCCATAGTGGTGCGCTGGATACCGGGCTTCTCGTTCTTTCGTGCGCCGGGGCGGGCGTTGTTCTTCGTGATGTTCGGCCTCGCGGGTTTACTGGCGCTGCTTATCAGCACCCTACAACATTCGATAGATGACGAACGGCGCGAGTTCCTTCAACCGATTTTGTCCCGCTGGTTGCCTATCGGGATGCTGGTTGCTTTCGGCGCGTCGGTGTTCTTCTCCGGTTGGTACGCCAGTGCCAGCCACGTTGAACCGATGCCCACACGGGCGCTGATGGTCGCGGGGGCGCTGGCTGCGGCGGGTATTGTGCTGGCAGGTTTGTGGGCCGCCCTTTCCATGTGGACACGCGATGCTTCACCCCCTCCCTCGCTTGCGGGCTATCAGCAGAGTGAGCCTGCGAACGTTGATGATGTGGGTCGGGGTGGGGGTTCTGGCATTGACGTAATGAAATGGGCATTACCCGTGCTGGCGTTCGTGGTGATCTTGGATGCGTGGCGCATACCCCTACAGCTTATTAACACCACGGCCGGTTGGCGCGACAGCCTGTGGGAAGGCGCGGCAGTCAACATTAAGGCTGCACCCGATGCGCGTGTTCTTGAAATCCCTGAAGACAGCCCCTACAACGGCGGTTATGTGACGCGCCATCAGCATGTGATTGGTTACGACCCCCTACCAATTGCGACCTTCGATAAACTGCAAAAGCTGGGTGACCTGCACGACCCGATGAACGCGGCGAACACGCTGGTGGGCGTAAAGTATCTACTCGCCAAAACCCCTTACGACCGCGAGAACTTCGAGCTGATCGGCATCGCCGAGGGTGGCATTTATTATCGCCGCACCGACCCGTTCCCGCGTGTGTGGTTCGCCACCAACGGCGTGACGGTCGAGCCGAATGACGATGCGGTGCGCGAGACCATCAACAAGGACGTGGAAGCGTTACGGAACACGGCGATTGTCGACAGCCCGCTGAACTGCGCGACCAGCGCCGACAGCACGGCTGAGATCACCGATTATCACCCGACGAGTGTGACGATTAACACGGGCGGAGGTGGCGGGGTGCTGGTACTCAGCGACCAGTACTACCCCGGTTGGGAAGCGGCGGTCGATGGGCAGTCTGTGTCGATCACGCGGGCATTCACGGCGTTAAGAGCGGTTTGTGTGCCAGCGGGTGAGCATACCGTGACGTTCGTTTACCGCCCGATGTCATTGATCCTCGGCCTCGCGTTGACGGTGGTCGGCTGGCTGGTGGTGAGCGTGGTGTGGTTCATCAGGAAGCCCTATCGTTAGCGGTCAGTCAAGGCACAAGCGGCCAGCAGTTGGTGATAGCAAAAATCGAAGTCGCGTTGCCAAACTGTAAATCAGGGAAATCTTCGCCTGCAAGTGCGAGGCTTTTGTACACGCGCACGTCTTGACAATCAGCCGTGAAGTCCTCAAACCATCCATGTGTGAACAGCGAAGCAGTCTCATGAAGTCGGCTCAATGACGAGCCTAAATGAAACGGCGACGGTGTTCCATAGTAATTGTCATAGGCAATGAAGCTGGTCTTTTCCATATTCAGCGGAATAGGCGACATTGCGATACCTGCGTTATCGAACCATTCACGCAGCGCTTCTGCTGATGATAGATGACCATAGATACTGGTTTTATTCCGGTATGCGTAGTCATCCTCGTATATGACCCTCAAAAGCTGGCTGTCGGGTGGCACAGGCAAATCCGCTGCGGTCGCCCACTCGCCGCCAATCCGCGCGAACAACCACATACTCCCAAAACAAACCACCGGAATCGCCAGCACAATCACCAGCAAGATCACACCCACACGCTTGCAACCGATTACCCGCCTCTGTTGAACTGCCGACTTCTCAACATACATCGCGAATGTCCAATTAATATCTTGCGGTTCAACTCTTGTATTTTCTCTGCTTTTAACTTGCCACTTCTAACTGAGTCATTATGCTAGTTTCATGGTTACGTCCACATCGTTTTCCCTTGCTCCCCCTCTCCAAGCTGTACTCAGCAAATTGGAGAGGGTAAGTGCCGTACTGAGCTTGTCGCAAGGCAGGCACTATGGGGGGTGAGGTTTTGGGGGAGAAAAATCAAACGAGCATAATGACTAACTTGCTACTTCCAACTTGAAAAAATTATCTATTAGATGGTAATTTATCACTCATTTGTCTTTGTATTGATCTATTGACTAAAGACTACTGACTATCGACTTATTATGCCTTACGTTTGAATTAGGTTTGTCGGCAAACCGTTTTCTAACCATCCACCAACCCCTCCGCCCATTTCCTGCCCTACAAAGTTAACGCCAACACCCGTTAAAAGTGACCAAATGTTCTGACAAATGTTCACCCTAAATACATCGAACTCAGATATGCTATTCAAAGGGCTGGTTGTAGGGCCGGAAGTGCCGCCGGCAAACCCTCACTTCTTATCCCACACGCACCTTAACAACCTTATCTGCCCACCATGCACAATAAGCACAAATCATCGTGCCGCATTTGCCGCTATTGCTGCTTATTCCGCATATTGTGCTTTTACATTGGAATGTTAACTGAAAACTGTTGACTGATAACTATTTTGCAGCAAACGTTGCAGCAGCAGACTGATAACCATTGTTGCCGCAAAATCGGCCAAGCAATCCGCTGAAGGGGGTATAGAGCTAAAAGCCAATCGCTAACTGCTAAAAGCTGCTTTGCCATTGCTGCCTTTGCCGCCAAATTTGCCAACTGACATTTCTGACACTGACGACACTTGCGACAAATGAGCTGATTCTCAACAGCATTAACAGCAACAACAGCATCAAAAATGCAGGGTGAAAATGAAGAATTTGAAGAAATTTGTGACCGAAGGAAATCCTTTAGGGTGCAGTTTCGGCACTTCACTCCCTCAAATCTGCCACTAAAACCATTTTCGCGGTTGTCGTTTTTGCAGTTTTCGCAGTTTTTGGCAAATAGTCACCTTAAATCCGCCGTCAAATCCATAGGGTAACAATATCAACATTTCTAACATTTTCAACTTTTATAGCGAGGGTATTAGAGCCGTGTTTTAAGGTGCTGCGCGAGGAAGTGGGCGGTCGCCATGATGGAGATCATCGGGTTTACGCCGCTGGCCGTAGGCAGGGCGCTGCCATCCGCCACGTACAGGTTCCGCACCTCGTAGCTCGCGCCGGTCGGATCGAGCGCACCGGTCGCGCTGTCGCCACCGATGCGGCAGGACGACATCTGGTGGGCGCTGAACAGGGCGTAGGCGTTGGGGTGCAGGCCACGGGCGGCCACTTCCCCTAAGAACGTGTCGAGGCTGCCCCCGTCCGCAGGACGGAAGCGCATCTGCTGGTTGTGCGGGCTGGAGACTTCGGTCGCGCCAGCGGCGATATGCACCCGCAGCGACTCAGTCATCCCCTTGAGCATATGGGCGGCATCAAACGGGTGCAGTTTGTAGTGGATGACCGGTTCGCCCGCTGCGTTGACCTTCACCTGCCCGCTGTGACGGTCACGGGTGATCGTAATGATATTCGCGAGGTTGGGCAGGCTGCTCATCATGCGTTTGTGCGTCGCGCCGGACTGCCACGGGAAGGTGGCGGCGGCGAGGCCGGGATGCACGGGGGCAGTTTCCAAGCGCACGCCGTAACCGTGACCGTCGAGGTTGGCGAACTGGCGGCTGAGGCGCGTCATGGGCGGCCCCTGCCAGCCGAGAACCGGCTCGTCAAACAGGCCGTAGGTGACGGTGACCGGATGCAGGTGCAGGTTCGCGCCGATGTTGGCGTTGGTCAGACCGGAACGCAGCAGCAGCGCGGGGGTGTGAATGGCCCCCGCCGCGACGACCACTCGCTTGGCGCGGATCGTCACGGGCTGCGGTAGGCCATCCGCCGACTGCACCGTGAGTGCCGCGCCAACCGCCGCGCCACGTTCGATCAGCAGGTGGTTGACGTGGGCGTTGACGAGGATGCGTGTGCCGCGTTCATGGGCTTCTTGCAGGTAGGTTTTAAGCGTCCCCTGCTTCGCGCCAAAGGGACAGCCGAAGTTACAAAAGCCGCATTCCTCGCAGCCTTTGACGTTGCGCGGGATGGGCGAAACCTCATAGCCGAGCGCCTTGCAGCCACGGTCGAGGGCGCTGTTGGTGGCGTTGACCGGCGAGGATTCAGCCTCGACATTTAGCCGCTTGAGAACCGCATCCAAGCTGTGCTGGAACGCCTCGCCGGATGCGCCGGTGAAGCCGTACTCGTGTTCCCATTCGTAAAGCACATCTTCCGGCGTGCGGAGGGATGCCGCCCAGTTGATGGTCGTGCCGCCGCCGAGGGTCGTCCCCGCGAGGATGCTCATGCTGAGGTCGGCGGTGGTCAATAGGCCGCGCTTTTCGAACAGGCTTTGGCTGCCGAGTTCACGCCCGCTGAACTGGTGGTCGGCGTAATAGGCACCTTTCTCGACGACGATGACATCCTGCCCCGCCGCGCTGAGTTCACCGGCGACGACACCGCCACCTGCGCCGGAACCGATCACCAACACATCGGCGTAGAGCGTGGTCGGTGCGGTGATGGCGAGGGGTTTGATGGGCGGCGTGGCAGGTTCGGTGCGCGGGGGATGGGCCGGATAGGCAAAGCTCGCCCACGCGGGATGTGGTTGGTTATCCGGCATGGCGGCGTAAAACAGGAACAGCGCCAGCCGTTTGAGGCTCTGGAACCACTGCCGCGCGGGGGCGTACTGGCTGTTGCCCCATGCCCGCAGCAGGGCGGTGCGCTCGTCGGGCAGCATGGCGGAGAAGGGTTTACTGATGCCAACGGTGAGGCGGTTAAACAGGCGGCTTTCGATCAGGTTGAGGATAAGCTGTAACTGGAAGCGGGCGGCGGAGTCGGTGACAGCGAGAATATTTTCCTCGACCATATCCACAAGGTTGACATCGGCAGCGCCGAGGCCGAACAGCGCGGCGTTATCGCCATCCGATGGCGGCAGGGCGGGAACGAACGTCTCGCAAATGAGGGTCAGGGTGTGCTTTTGGTCGGGCGTTAGAAAAGGCATAGGGTGAGTTCATCGTATAGATTAGGTGATAATCAACCGCCATTCATTATGGAGTATAGCAAGTTTTCCGCGCTGGTGCGTGGCTATCCACCAACCGTTTCACATCTCGTACGGGGGGCGGTGACGGGCGGGACGAGTTTTGCCGGTTCGAGCTTGGAGGTGACGGCAGGCAGTTCCCCGATGAGGATGAACGTTTGACCACCAACACCGGTGATGTCCAGTGATTGCAGGAATGGGAAGTAATCACAGCCAGCGGTGGGGAGTTCCAGTTCGAGGTAGCCCTTTTTATCCGGCGTGCGGGTGAAGCGCGAGTGGATGGTGTAAACGTCGAGCGGCGTTTCACCAACCGGCAGTTTGACGCTGACCGGATCGAGCGTGTTGTTCCACACGACGTACATCCGCTGGTCGGTGGCTGGTCGGTCGAAGGTAATCAGTGTGGCGCGGTTATCGAGGATGGTGACGGTTGGCTTTTCGAGTTCACCTGTGCCGAAAATTTCGGTGGCGAGCTGGTAGGCTTTGGCGACAGGGCGGGCTGTTCCGGGTTTCGGGTGATGGCTGAAGCAAACCGCGTTCGATTCGTTGCGGAACAGGCCGAAGGCATCACCACTGCATATGGGGCCGCTGCATACGGGCGTGATGTGGTACTCGAAGTTGGTTCCGGCGGGTTGGTTGCCGCAGTCGTCAAACAACTGGTGATAGAAGATCGTGCTGACCCCTTCGGAGAAAGCGTAGGCGGTGGACTGGATGAAGAACTCGGCTTGCTGCTGGCTGGTGGCGCGGAGCTGTTTTTCCTCTGGCGTGTTTGCCCACAGCGGGCCGGGGTAATCATCCCAGACGGGGACACCACTTTCGTTCAGCCAGATCGGGCGTTTGAGTTTGTAGGCGATCAGCGTTTGATCGACCACATTCACCAGCCAACCGCTGCGCCACGGGTAGCTGTAGTTGTGGATGGCGACGATATCCATGTACCAGTTATAGGCTTCGTGGAACGGGTCGTTCTGGTAGATTGCCAGTACACGTGCCAGCCAATTGTCATTCGTGCCAAAGAGCAAACCGGCGAACATCACCTGCGCGTCGGGGTCAACCTGCTTGATGACGATGTAAGCCGTTTTGAGCAGGCGGGCGTAGTCGATGATGCCGGATGACCAGAACGGCGTGTAATCCGGTTCATTCCAGATTTCCCAGATGCGGATGCCTTTGTCGTCTGTCCAACCCTGTTCGTGGGCGAGGTTGCCAGCCGGTTTATACCGCTGCACGACTTTCTGGACGAAGTTGACCCAATAATTTTTCGGGTTGAGTTTTTTGCCCTGACTTGGTGTATCACTGCCATCGGCGAAGATTGGTTCTTGCAGCCCTTTGATGCGATCACCGTCAGCATAGAAGGCGGGGCGGCCAAGCAGGATGGCGTTGATGTTGAAACCCTGCGCTAAATCCGCCATGACGAGGCGGTCGTAACCTTTCCAGTCGAACGTGCCGGACTGGGTTTCGACACGATCCCAATAAATCGGCCAGCGGTTCCAACCAGCACCAAGTTCGAGTGCCTTCTGGTAGCGGCTGTCGGGCGTAATTTCTTCCACACCACTGACATGGTTGATGCCGAAGCGGGATGAACGCAGGTAGTCATCGTCAGCAGTGGGCGCAGCGTCCTGTGCGTGGGTGATGCCGGAGCATAAGAGGACGAGGGTCAGCAGCAGCGTGAGGGCGGTTTTCATGCCGAAACAGTTCCTTGGTGGCAAGGCGAACACAGGATGCAGTTCATTTGAAACAGCGTTTGGTGTAAATTTTACCATCGAACCGGAAACGGGATGCATGAATAAACAGGATGTTGTTATCCATTTTCGGTAGATCGGTGAAAACCAGAAGATTGAACGACAGAGGCACAGAGGACGCAGAAAAAGGAGATTTTAACCGCCAAGACGCAAAGAACGCCAAGATCAACAGCGAAAGGGGGTTTAAACGGCCTGTAAAACAGGCAATAACAGGCAGCGTGAGCCTTCCTGAACCCGATTTGTGAAGGTGGGGTTTGTGGATGCAAACCGTGAGTAGTACGGTCACTAAATATTTACTCGATCTGCAACCCGGATTGTCAGTCGTTTTATCCCAAGATGTAGGTGCTAATGTGACAAGATTCATACATACGCCCCGCGGTATTCATGCTCAAAAAGATCAGTTCAACAATTGGGAATGGATAGCGCAGGACGGATTGGGTTCAGTCCGAAGTGTAATGAGCAACAATGTAGATGTATTATGGAATACAAATTATGACGGTTACGGTAATCCTTTCGGAGCGGTTGGAGCCGTTCAAACACCTTACGCATTTACAGGAGAAATGATGGATGCCAGCGGACTGTTAGATGTTCGCGCTCGCCGTTACAACTCTACACTTGGCGTTCTAACATCAATCGACCAAGCTGAAGGGCTAGACAATCGACCAATGAGCTTAAATGGTTATAGTTGGGTCGAGGGCAATGTGTTAAATGCAGTTGATCCCACTGGCAGAATCCCTTGTATGCTATGCGAGCTATCACTTTGCGGGAGCGATATTGAAGTTTTGCGTTTTTGCAAAGCGTCTTGTGGTCAATGGGTATCGCCAGTGGAAGGCACTCCCAAATACGCTGGTGGTTATAGATATCAGAACCTATGTCACGAAAGTGAATCTCGCCTTGGAGATGGCTTCCAGAATGTTTTTTATGAATGTAACGGAATAAAGACATCAAATGAGAGACATAAGGAGCGCGCAAATATTTATCGAGCAGGTGCCCCTGCAACTGGATGTCAATGTGCCAACGTGGCTGGAACATCGAAGAGTATATACCATACCGCAGTTGACATCGACACTAGCACGACGAGAATCAATGCTGTAGGAGACGGAAATGTAATTGTTGCAGACTACCATAACGATTATGGCAATCATGTTTTTATTGATCATGGCTTTGGAATTTTGACCTTCTATGCCCATTTATCAGAAATGTCTGTGGCGAAAGGTGATAGCGTTAAAACAGGACAAGGAATTGGTGTAAGTGGAAAGACCGGCTTTGGATCTAATAATCAAGATCATCTCCATTTTGAAGTACGAACGAGCACATTATAGGTACACTTTTGACCTTTTATCCTCGCAAATCTACTGACTTAAACGAGAGATTTAGAAGTCCCGCTGCGGCAATACCCGCAATTGGAGATCAATTGGGCTTTGTAAACGCAGGTGATTTAGATCTTGTAGTGATAGAAAACTTGACGACACCAAACGCAAAAAGTAATACAGTATTCCCTGTTTGCGGCGAAGGTATTTGTCCTTAATACAGACAGATTTTTGCAATATCGATATAAGTTGCAAAAATGATAAATGCTCCTCAGAATCTAACCGAGTATATTTGAGGGAGTTTCACGTATGAGTAGTTTAATAAACGTATTCGGTATATTAATGTTAATCATGCTTATGCCTATTCAGGGGCAAGTTGTAAAAATGGTAATGGTAGAAGAAGAGTCGCAAGTTCTCAAAGGACCAATCGTTTCTGGACAAGTGAATAATCAAATAATCTTTCAGGACATTGGCACTGGTAAGGTTTGGGACGTGGAATTAACTGATGTTTCCCGATTATTTCAATTCTCTCCTAATGGGTGTGATGTCGTTGTCCTGCAATCATTCGAGGGCGATACAAAAATAGGTACATTGTCTATTTTTGATTTCTCATTTAAAGAATTACCACCATTAGGTACGCCAATTTGGACATTAGACAATGAAAATATAATATTTCTTTCATACAATGGCACTACACAGTCAACAAAGATTTATATCTCGAATAATAAAGGAGAAGGTCTAGTATTGCTGAATACAATTAATGAAGCAATGTTATTTCCCCAATGGTTGTCTAATGATGAATTAATTTATCAAAGTGATGGATACGAATGGCTTGTCTGGAATATAAAGACAAATAATATATCAAATTTTTATAATGAAAGTGAAATAATTCCAAATGAATTTTCTCAACAGCCTTTCTATAATACATCTAACATTTCTCCCGATCATAAAATGATTGCTGGTTTTTTTGATTTTACAAGTTTTAGAGGTGCTACTAGTGACAATACTTCTGAAGGTATTACTGAATTAATGCCGCTTAAGCCGCAAATTCCTGGCTTCGATATTTTTTTTATGAAAGAAAATACAAGATTACATGTTGATATATCAGAACAATTTATTCAATCGTTAGTATGGGCCTCAACAAGTAGTAAAATAGCTATCACAACAGATTATGATGGACCAGATTATGGAGTTTTCGTGTATGATCTTAAGAAGAATAGGCTACAAAGACTTGGAGATGCATATAATGACTATCAATTTTACATTCCCAGTTGGTCTTCTAATGATGAATGGTTAGCCTTCCGTACACCAAATGGCTATATTGCCCAGCACTTATTAGATGGAAACACTATCTCACTAGATAAACGTCTAACAGCACATCAATTATTTTGGTCACCAATAATGGACTATAGTAATACTATATGCTCGCCTTAGTTTTGTATGTTAAAGTTCTAGACTTATCGTCTCAATTTTGGAATTCTCATCACCATTGCGATTCCTTTTTATACCTTTCTAAAGGTGAATAATGTTAGCCAACTTTCTCTTATTACGACAACAGATAGTTTTCAAATAAATGCACTATTGTTCTAAACATACCTTGTCTCGACAAAGTCACATTCAAGGTTTAAAGCGGCGTTTGAGGCGAGAGGAACGGGAACGAGTACGGTTATCAAGATGTTTGACGACCAACAAGGCCGACTGCTCAGGCGAGAGTTGAGGTAAAGGGAGAGCCGCGCGGAGCATGGCGCGCACATTGGCAACCGAGAGAGCTGGCAGGACATCAGTGGCGTAGTCGTCCAGCAAGGCCGGATCACGGGGATGCTCAATGTCCCAGTCGAGACGGGTTTCAGCAATGAACCACGAGGCGAGAATGGTAAAGGCCAAATGATGTTCCCAAGCACGATACTTGAGGGATTGGAATTCGTCCCAAGCGAATTCGGATTTGGCATCCTGGTTAGCGCGTTCAATGAAATAGCGTTGGGACTTGCGTTGAGCGAGGGTCAGTAAAGGGGTATTGGGAGCGGCATTGGTCAAAGAGTAGGTGACAAAACCACGACGATCCCGACGCAAGAGCAAAGTGTCTGCCACCACCCGACCATCCGCTCGCACCATCCAGACCGGACAATGAGCAAAATCCGCTTCAAGTAAACCGCGCTCATCGGCACGCAGGACAAGCGGCTGCCACAGGGTATGAGGGTCTTGAGCAATTTCTTTGACGCTCACCGTCCACGGACGGAGGATACGATGCTGCTTGGGGAGTTTGCCTTGCTGATTGGGTGGACGCACGACTTCAGGCGGACTGAGATAGACTTGGGTATTGCTGCGCACATCCGCATAATATTCGATGTCGGCTGCCCGACACTGGTCACGCAGCACCTGATCATCGCCATAGGCGCTGTCAAAAGCCACGGCCTCGAACGGGATACCGGCAGCCTGCGCCCGCTGGATCATCTGCCACCCCAGTTCGATCTTAGTCTGAAACCGCCGCTCGACTGGGATTTCGGCTTTCAGTCGTCGCTGGGCATAGCTGGGGCTGAACCAGTCGTGTGGCAGATACAAATCCCCATCGATCCAAGTCCAGATACTGCCTTTGCCATAGGTTAAGTACACCCCCACCTGACACGGCTCCACTTGTTGATGGCGACCATTGTATTGCTTTTTCATGCCGGCGCTGTGTTTCCCGCGTTTGTCCTCACAGCACTCATCCAAGATCAGTATTCCGCCTGCCAACTCCCCACGCTGCACCACTGCCGCCTGAACATCTTCAATCATCCCTCGTCCTGACCACGGTGACTGGCTCATGAAATGCTGCATATTCTGCTCATTTACTCCTGTTGCCCGTCCGATACTCGCACTATTCCTCCGGCTTTCCATCCGCAGCATGCCGCTCAAATAGGCTTCCCCATACCGCCGTGTGTCCCGCGTCTTCGTCCGTGTTCGCCAGCCATAGCCCCGCCAGAATATTTGCAGCCGTTTATCTAACCCTGCAATCGCTTCCAGCGACAGCCCCCATCGTTCCCATTGTTGCTGTTTGTTCTCGTTTTCATCCCCCTATTTTTACCGCATCCTTTCTCATTTCTCTAATCTGACTTTGTCGAGAACTTGACCTTTTAGGCTTTTTGTTCTACGCTGTAAGGTGTAATGGTTCAATACGCCGCATTGGCTTACTCACTTTGAAGGGGAAGTACCTTTATGAAAATGCTGCTTACGTCTGCGGGCATCAGGAACAAGACGATCAATGCCGCGCTGCTTGACCTGCTGGGCAAACCGATTGCCGAGTGCAACGCCCTTTGCAATTCCACCGCCAGCTATCCCCTTGACCGTGCTTTTAATCGCGTATGGGAATTCGTCACTGGCAACGAACCCATAACCCCCATGTGCGAGCTGGGTTGGAAGTCGCTCGGTGTGCTAGAACTGACCGCGCTGCCCAGCATCAGCAAGGACGTTTGGGTTCCGATGGTTCAGCAGGCCGATGTGCTGCTGGTGAACGGCGGCGACACGGTGTATCTGGCCTACTGGATGCGGCAGTCGGGCTTTGCAGACCTTTTCCCTTCGCTGAACTTGGTTTACGTGGGACTAAGCGCTGGCAGCGTCGTAATGACTCCCCGAATTGCGAAGGAATTCATCCATTGGACGCAGCCCAGCAGTGAGCATGAACCGTTGGGGCTGGTCGATTTCGAGATCTTCCCGCATCTCGATTACCCGACGCTGCCGACTCACGCAATGGCCTATGCCGAAAAATGGGCAGCCCATATCCAGTCGCCGGGGTACGCCATCGACGATGAAACCGCCATCAAGGTGGTCGATGGAAAAGTCGACGTGATTACTGAAGGCAAGTGGAAGCTGTTCACGCCCTAACACGACCTACTTCCAGCCGACATCCGGTGGAGGATTCATGTCCACATCAGGGTTTTCCCAGTCAATCGGGCGGTTCGACATGGCGGTTGAGGTCACAATGTTGACCACCCGCCGACCATGATCGCCCAGCCGTTCGTTCAGGGCTTCCAAATGCTGCATCGAGGCGACCGCCACCTTGAGCAAGGCACAGTGGCCGCCGCTGAGTTTGTACATCTCGCGGATTTCGGGGAACGCTTCGGCGGAGCTTGTCCTTAAGAGGCACTTCCCCGCGTCGCACTGGAGTTGGATGAACGCCAGCAGCGGCAGCCCGACCTGCGCCGGATCAATCTGTGCCGCGTAGCCGGTGATGACACCGCGATCCTCCAATTTACGGACGCGCTCCGCCACCGCCGGAGCCGACAACGCCACGCGCCGCCCCAGCTCATTGTAGGACAAGCGTGCGTCCTGCTGGAGTTCGCGCAGGATGTTCCAGTCGGTCGCATCAAGCGGGGTTTCTGATTGTAAAGTCATCGCCCTGTTTTCCTTTTAATTTCGCCCGATAAGGGGAATATACCTTTCAATTCGTCTTTCGGCTGTTATGGTGAACATGATACCATATACAGAACAAACGTTGCTTTTCTGGCCTCAAACCGCACCTCCAAAAGCGATAGGCCGTTGTAAAAGGGAGCCTAAAAATGAAAGTCCGCCGAATGGATCATGTGGGGATCAACGTCCTTGATCTGCCTGCCGCGAAAGCCTTTTTCCTCGACCTCGGCTTTGAAGTCATGTGGGAAGCCACGATGGGCGGCGCGTTCGTGGAAAAGGTCATCGGCCTGCAAAACGTGAAAGACGACTGCGCCATGCTGCGAACACCGGACGGTGAAACGACCATCGAACTCATCCAGTTTCACTCACCGCTGGATGAAAAAGGTCTTCAGCCGTCGTTCGCCAATACGCTGGGTATCCGGCATCTGGCTTTTCTCGTGGACGATCTCGACGCGGTGGTCGCCAAGTTGAAGGCGCGCGGTACAGAACTGTTTAATGAGATCCAAATCTACGAGGACATTTATAAGGAAATCTTCGTGCGCGGGCCGGAGGGCATCATCATCGAACTGGCGGAAGAACTCAAAAAAGCCTGAAAACGTGGTTTAGATTAACCGGACGCGATACATCGTGTCCCTACACGAAATTCCACCACAATCTTGCGTTTGTAGACAGCAGACAGGCTGTCCGGCATTTCAGAACTTCTCAAATGATTTTTATCGGCCAACCAACCTGAACGGTATTCCGATGCGCGAAAAGGAGACGAACGATGCGAAAACTATGGGTCAAAGCGTGGCTGACGCTGGATGGTGTGTTTGATGCCACGACGATGGACAACTGGTGGCAGAATTCGAACAGCCCGGAACGGATGGATTATATCACCGGGCAGTACGCGCAGGGCGACATTTATATGCTGGGGCGCGTCACCTATGAGATGCTCTGGCCGGGTTGGTCGACCCAAACCACCGGCGATGGCCCCGGCCCGCTGCTCAACCGGATGCAAAAAGTTGTGGTCTCGACCACCCTCACCGAAGCGCCGTGGAAAGAATCGACCATTATCCGCGACAATGTGGTGGAAGAAATCAGGAAGCTGAAGCAGCAGTCGGGCAAAGACATCATCATCGACGGCAGCGCGACCCTCGTGCAGTCGCTTCAAGGGACAGGGCTGATTGACGAGTACCGCCTGCTCGTCGAACCCTTCCTCATGGGGCGCGGCAGACGCTTTTTCGCCGATGGGACGGACATGACCAAACTGCGGCTGGTCGACAGCAAGACGCTCCAATCGGGAACGCTCGCCCTCATCTACCAACCGACTGACAAGTAACCTCAGGTCGGGTAGTTGCTACCCGACCTTTTATTTTGATGCTTCATCATGACCCTGACAACTCGGATTTTGTAGGGCGGAGGCGTGCCTCCGCCGTGCCACCAACCCTATCACCACGGCTGTGCGCCCACCAAACCCTACCGCCTCACCAGACCCCACGTACCACTTAAACTCACCAACCCCACCTTTCACCGACGATAAGCCTACCGTTTCACATACAGGTGTAGCATCTTTGAAACGGGTCTCGCGTGGATGCTTAAAGATGAAAAAAAGAGTGCTGATAATAGTCGAACTGACAGCGGTGTTCCTGCTGCTGATCGGGATCATGCGTGTGGTAGGACATAGCTTTCCGAGTGAAAAAATAGCCTATGTTATAGGACACTTTGGTCTTTCAGGTACGTTCGATATACAGGTTCTGGACTTGAGAACACGCCAATCCGTCAGTCTAGGCGCTGTCAGCGGGTCTAATTCAACTAGCTTTAGCTGGAGCAGCGATGGGCGGTTGGCTTTTGTAGGGTATCGGGATAGCATGTTTGGAGTTTATGTCTGGGAGAGTGGGCAGACGACCATGATCTCCCAGAAGGTAGGCGCTTATACATCCACTGCTTGGAGTACCGACGGGCGGCTGGCTTTTGTTTCGTTTGACGAGGGTAACAATGACATCTCTGTCTGGGACGGTGAGAAGGTAGAGAATATCTCACACAATAGCGCGAGTGATACATCGCCTAGATGGAGTGCAGATGGGCGGCTGGCTTTTGTCTCTGAACAAGACCTCAGTTCTACAATCTTTGTTTGGGACGGTAGAGCAATAACAGCTGTTTCTCAGAGTGCATCCCGTCATTCATCTCCTGTGTGGAGTAGCGATGGACGGCTGGCTTTTGCCTCCGGTTGGTACGACAGCGCTGCTATTTCTGTCTGGGATGGCAAAGAACTAACTTCTATCTACCACATCAAAGATGCTGTTGATTGGCCCGAATGGAGTCCAGATGGACGGTTAGCCTTTGTATCCAATTACAACTCGAATGTTGAAATTGAGGTGTGGGATGGCAAAATCATAACCTCATTTCCTCAAGGCGGATATAATATCTTCCCAAGATGGAGCAGCGATGGACGGTTGGCCTTTGTGTCCTCCACATTTAGTGATGGGCCTCGGGGAGTATATGTGTGGGATGGTCAAACAGTAACGGACCTCTCGTATGCGAGCACTAGCGAATCCTCATTTGCATGGATTAAAGACGATCGGCTAACCTTCTCGTCTACTCGGAATGGCAGTTGGACGATTTATGAGTGGGATGGCGCGTCCCTCACGAACATTCTGCAAAGACCATACAGACAGCAGGGACTCATTTATAAGTGGTGGACACCGTGAAGTGCTCTTGCTCTACCCTGATTAGAGTGAGGTTGCGACATAGAGTACTATTGTTAGGTGTGTAGCACTGACCACGATGAGGCGATCATGTCTTCAGAGCAGAGTCAAAGCAGAGATGAATTTTTGCAAGCGCTGGGCCAAAAACCGACCGATGAACTCATCCAGTTAGCGCTCACCGCCAGCGACGAGGAAGATAATTGGGGATGGGATGCCATCTCGGAGCTGCGCAATCGTGGCACACGCGAAGTGTTTGACGCAGCTCGTACGTTATGCGAGAGCGTTGACCCCCTTGAACGCAGTACGGGTATTACTATTCTTGCACAGTTGGGCTTAAAGCCTCGCCCGTTTCTTGATGAAACCCTTGAACTGTTTTTCAAGCTCATGGCGAGCGAACAGGATCACCGTGTCTTAAATGCGTTGGGTGTTGGCTTGGGGCATATTTCGCCGGACCCGCGAAAAGTTGACCCCTTACTTCAATTCAAAAACCACGTCCATCCAGAGGTGCGCCTTGGCGTGGCTTTCGGGCTGAGTGGCGAAGACGACCCATCAGCTATCCAAGCATTGATCGAGTTGTCGGCTGATGAAGATGACGAGGTTCGTGATTGGGCAACCTTTGCCTTAGGCTCTCAAACGGCGCTGGATACCCCTGAAATTCGTGAAGCCCTTTATAAACGTGCTGCTGACCTTGACGATCCGAGCAATGCTTCAGGTGAGGGTTTGGTAGGGCTGGCTAATAGGCACGACGAACGTGCATTTGAGTTCGTAAGTAAGCACTTGCAAGCAGGCTACACAGGAACATTGGTTATTGAAGCGGCTGAAAACTTAGCCGATCCAAGACTATATCCATTATTGGTTAAACTAGCGGATGATCTCACTTACATAGGTTATGAAAAGCAAGCCTTAGAAGATGCAATTGCCGCCTGCCAGCCGCGAAACTAAATCTGACATCGACTAACCCATTCCTACTCGCTTTCAAACCAGACTCTAACACCACACTAAACGGTGGAAATTTATTTTGTGTCGATTTCATCGCAAAATGAACCATAAAAGTCTTTAAAGTCCCTCGCCCTGAGGGAGAGGGATTTAGGGTGAGGGCTTAAAATAATCATCCACCACTTAAGGTAGTCCTACCAACCAGACTCTAACTTGACAAATTAGCCCTTTTGTTCTATTCTGTAACTGTGTCTTTCTCTCTGTGTTCTTTGTGCCTTCGTGGTAAAAAGCCTTTGCATTGAGATGGGGAATTGGCGCTCCACTGCCGCCGCCGCCGCCACAGCCGCCAATTCTCAATAACAGCAACAGCATCAACAGCAATACTCTCGCTCAAATGTTGCGAAAAATGAGAATGACAATTGCGACAATTGCAATTTTTTTCAACATCTATAACATTTGACTGGGATCAAGCGTCGAGTTACGCCAGCCCTAAATTAGCTGCCAGCGTCGGCAGGTAGATGCTATGGTCAGCGATGATGTCGGGCAGGTCATCCGGCATTTCGACCCAATAAAAGTCGAAGGGGATCGGCTCATCGGCGGACATATACTCACCGTGCTGCCAGTATTCCGGCGCGTCTTCGTCACACCAGATATGGAAGTAATAGCGGTGGTGAATTTCAGGGATGCCGAAGTCCGACATATCGCGGCTGTGCTGACCGAGGAACGCGCTCAGGCGTAAACCCGCGAGGCCGGTTTCCTCAATCGCCTCGCGCAGTGCTGCGTCTTCGACCAATTCATCCGGCTCGACCGTGCCACCGGGAACCTGAATACCGGCTTCCGGCGCGGTGGGATGCGTGAACACTAAAAGGCGGCTGCCGCGGGTGATATAGGTGAGGACTTTAGTTTTCTCGATCATGGCGAATTTTACAGACACATCCAGCACTGGAAGCGTTCCCTTAAAGGTGATAAGCAGCGAACGTAAACAACCCTGCGGTGGGTTAGTTAGTAGATCAACTGCCGCGTTCGATTAATGTTTGAGACCCTGAATGTGGTGCGTAGCAATGAGTGTCCGTGGGCAAAGCACGAGTGGTACAAGTGACAGTAGTGCGACCAATTCCGAGCATATCCTTATGATGATTATGCGCGAATGAGCAGCGCGAATCAATAGTGAATTAAACGTTTAAAAAATAATCTAAATGATTACTTATTTTGATAAAGTGAGGTTCCTGACCATCTGATCGCGTCCGTTATGACCCAATACAGAATATTTAGATAGGTTCTGAGGCGATTTAAGCGGGCAGTTGAAGTTGGGCAATCACCGGCAGATGATCCGAACCGGTCGAGCCGCCCAGCCACGCCGCCAGCGGCTTTATCGCCTCGCTGTGCCAGATGTAGTCGAGGCGCATCAACGGTAGAAACGGCAGCTTCTGCGACCCGACGATGACTTCTGAGGGGAAGGTGTAGCCGAGGCCGAAGCCGACCCCCGCGTAGGCATCCCGCAAGCCGCTGCCCGCCACAAAGCGGTCGTAATCCCCGCTGGAGTCGGCGGTGTTGAAGTCGCCCATCACCACGACGGGCTGCGATTCGGCGGCGAGCTTCGGGTAAAAGTTATCCATCTGCCAGCGCCGGTAGTAGGTGAAGTACTCGTAGGGGAAGATGCGCCCGATGAAGCGCCGCTGCCCCTGCGGGCGGACGAACGACGGCGCGGTCATGTGCATGTTATAGACCGTAACCGGCTGCCCGTTGACATCCACCACCGCCCGAATGTGGGTGAGTTCGTAGTTCTCCGGCAGGTTGAAGGTCTCTTGGTCGGTGATCGGGTAGCGGCTCATCACGCCCATCGACGACTCATCCAGAGGGCTAAACACGCTGACGGTATAGGGATAAGCTGCGGTGAGCGAAGGCCAAACGCTGCTCAGGAAGCCGTCCGACATCTCTTGAATGGCGATCACATCGGGGTTCGCCTGCCGGATTTGGGCTTCGGCGGCTGCCCAATCGGTGCTGCGCTTCAGTACATTCATGGTCATGACTGTTATAGTACGGGCTTCACTATGCCAGCCTGCTCGTAAGGTATCTGGCAAGAAGTGAACCCCGTATTTCAGCACGAACACGAGCAAGGGGATGAGCAGCACCAGCGCCCACCGGCGGCGTTTGCGTAACAGGGCGATGACCAGCAGCACGGGCGCGGGGAGAAAATACCATGCGGTGAAGTTGCTGAGGAAGTCGGTTTGCCACAGCCGGTCACGGGCAGCCGCCCACAACAGCCCGTAGCCGAGCAGGAACAGCCCATACAGCACGATGATCGCTGGTAAAAGCAGACCCCGCCACTGGCTGCGGAGACCCGTTAATCGACTCGTCAAGGTTTCGCTCGCTCTCTATCGGAAAGGGGAGGGTTACAGTCCTCTCCCCTACAAGGTTGCCAATGACGGATGGAGTATGCCTAAGGGTTGCCGACGTAGTAAATGGCGTTCCCCGAAAAGCTGGAGATATACAGGCCGCCGGTGGGCGAGTTGACAACCGACGATGGGCCGATCAAGCCTTCGATCAGGGTACGCACCGAACCGGTGTAGTGCTGATCGTCAATCTTATACAGGATGATGGAAACCACCTCGTTCCGCAGCCACATCGTCACGATCAAGCGACCGACGTAGCGTTCGGGCAGCTTGTCGCCCTGATAGAGTTCGATACCGGTCGGCGCGGAATGGTCAGGCAGCGTGACTACGGGCGGCAGCGTACCAGAGTCTTCCGGCGGCAGCCCGAAGTAATTGGGGAAGCCATAATCGCCGCCTTCGATGATGTAGTTCACTTCTTCCGGCACATCAATCGGGTCGCTGCAATCGTCCGTTTCGAACTCGGTGTCGAGGCAGCCGGACGAGCCGTTATCGACCGCGAAGAAGCCGTTGCCATC
This sequence comes from Chloroflexota bacterium, assembly GCA_020161935.1. Classification (GTDB taxonomy): domain Bacteria; phylum Chloroflexota; class Anaerolineae; order Aggregatilineales; family Phototrophicaceae; genus CFX2. Next base: position 57,403 of record JAIUNI010000013.1, on the reverse strand, counting down.
CGGCGCGGGAATGAGGCCGTAGGGATTGCGGACACCCGTAGCGAACACCTTGAAGTCCGAACCGTCGGGGTTCATCGAGAAGATACGGGCGGCCTTTTCGTTCGTTTCAGGGCGGTGGTCGGTGGTGGAACCGGAACCGAGATAGAGGCGACCATCCGGGCCAAACACGAGTCCGTTATTCTGGTGGAAGGCGTAACTTTCCGAGGGGAAACCGTCGACAATCGTCTTGGTGGTATCGGACTTGTCGTCGCCGTTGGTGTCGGTCATCAGCACCAGCGCACCTGCGACGTTGACGTACAAACCATCCTCGCTCCATGCCAAGCCTTCGGGTTTAACGAGGCCGCTGGCGAACTCGGTCACGGTGTCGGCGACGTTGTCTTTGTCCTCGTCACGCAGCACCCAGATGAACCCGCTGAGGCTGGCGACATACAGTTCACCTTCGGGGCCAACTTCCATCGCGGTCGGGGATTTCACCACTTGGTTCTCAAAAAATTGGATCGGAATGTTGTCGTACATGGTGATGTCGGCTAAGGCTTCGTCATTCGTGTCGGTGGTGACTTGATCCAAGTCCGGCTCGAAGGTGGTCGAATACAGCCACGCCAGCACCCCGCCGAACACAATCAGCATCGCCACAGCGGAGATGGCGACGAAGCGCCAATGCTGCCGGTTGCTGATGCGCCGGGCGACGATATAGATGAGGGTGGCTAAACCCGCGCCGAGGATGAATCCGCCGGTATTCTGAATCAAACCGCTGGCGAGTTCGCGCATCGGCAGGTTGATATACGCGCGTCGAAAGGGGGTGCTGGCGGTTAAGCCCAGAAACGCGCCAAAACCCACCAGCGCGATCAAGGTCAGTATGATTGATAGTCCCTGTTCCTTACGGCTGCGATCCAAGATGGTAGCTAAACTAATTAAAATCCATGCGACGCTAAAGAAGACGAGGCCAATACCGATGATCTCAGTGAAGTTAATCTGCAAAGCGCTACCCTATCGTTAGTCTGGAATTCACATTGTAATGTTAGATCATTATATACCGATATGGAATTTTGACATTGAACTCTATGCAGCGTGAATTTGGGCGACTGCTTGAAGCGGGTTTGGCGCTTAATACGAAACGACTTCGATTGTTTTCAGCAGTAAATAGCGATTGGCTGTATCCACTTCGAAATCCTCATTGGCAGCAGGGACGAGGCGTTCGCCGGTTTGCCAATCGTAAACCGTGACAGTCAGATTGTAATGGCGACCGGCAAGCTGCTTGGGGAGTTGCAGCGTCCGGTAATCTTCGTAGTATGCCCCCGGCTGCCACGCGGTCATTTGTTCCGGTGTGCCGGGTGCGTTGGCTGGCCCGTCGCTTTGCACCACGATATTACCGTCCTCATCAAGCAGGGTTAAGCTGATGCTGTAATCCATCGGCGGCGGTTGGAGGGCTGACCACCACAGCTTGACGGACAGGGTTTCATTCTCGCGGAACGTGGTACGGTTTTCGGCGATTTCGAAGCCGTTGAGCGCAACTGTGTCGTTGAAAGCGATGCCCTCCCAAAGCGGTGGGCCTTCGTACAGGCGCAGCAGGAAATTCCACGGGCCGACGAAGATCGACTCTTTGCGATCTTTCATAATTTCCGCTTTAAGGGCTTCGTCCTGCTGCCATCCGGTCGTCGCCAAATACCACACGCGCGAATGGTCTGCCGGTTCGGTCGCCCACGGCAGTTCGCCCTGCGGGAAGAACTGGGGCAGGAAGTAATCCCACGACATGGGTGTGCCGCATACGCAGTAGGGGTCTTTGATGAGAATGTCACCGGGGCGGACGTTACGGGCAAACCATGAGAGTACCATCCGCATCGGAACGGCTTCGGTCGGCACAGCACGGAATTGCAGCCAATCAACCGGAATAAAGACGGTCGCGAGGATGACGGCGACGGCTGCCCACTGTCCCCGGCGCGGTAGGAAGGCGGCGGCGGTCGCAAACAGCATGACGATGCCCAACGAGACCCACCACACGTAACGCACGTTCAGGTATTCGCGGTTCGGGGCGACCCCATAAATGACGGCTGGAACGCTTAACCAGATGAACAGCACCAGCACCCAGCGTCCGCTTACCCGACGGCGCAGCAACCCATAAACGACGGCAGCCACCGCCCCCAGCATCAGAACAAGGTGGATGCTCGTGCCGCCAAAATCGGTGTAGACCTGCACCATTTCGGTGAGGAAATCCTTCGGCGGTTGGGGCATTACGTCTAGCCGTTGGGCAGCATTCCCGATGAACTGGATGATGGCGGGTAGGGCGATCATGGCTGTAACCCCACCCACCAGTACCCAGCGGGGGAACAGGCGCGGACGCAGTACCACGACCAGCAGTGACAAGAACGCGATGTACAGGACGCTGGTAAAGGTGCTGTAAAAGGTGAGCGCGAGGACGACCGCCAGCAGCAGCACCCGCCGCCAATTGTCGGGCTGGCGCATCCAGCGCAGCGTCATCCACAACGACAGCGAACCGAACAGCAGTACGATGCCGTAAGCGCGGACTTCCACACCGGTATACACCAGATAGCCTAAACTGGCGGCAGCCGCCCCCGCGACCCACGCCGCCCCCTTTTGATGGGTGTTATGGGGGGGCAATCGCGGCGATAAGGGCTTGGGCGGCGCGGAAGGTGAAGATGACCCCCAGCAGCGCCAGCAAGATCATGAAGTAGCGAGAGGCTTCGAGCGTGAGGCCAACGAACTGCATCCAGACCCACGTCATGATGCTGAACAGGGGCGGCCAATCGTAGGGGACACGGCTCATGGCCTCGGCAAAGCTGCCCTGCACATGCCAGAGCGACCAGATTTCATCCGGCCATTCATAAAAGCTCACGAGATGCTGTGTACGCAGCCAGCCCGCAAAAAGCAGCAGCGCGATCATGGCGAACAGCATCCAGATCGGGGAGGTGTAACGGTTACGGGCGTGGAGAGGGGCAACACTCATATACTGGCGCTATCCATCATTTAGAATATGCACTTCGTTTTGGCAGCGGCGAAATCTAACGAATAACTCTGGAGATTTTGTGGACGAACGATGAAAGGTTGATGAAGTTATTTTTAAACTTACTTATATACTCTACATAAAAGTTCAATCAAGTCACGGTTTCTTAATCTCAGTCCCATTTTTGTGATGGGCGCGGCTTAGAGACCGTGTGAGAAGTTCTGAAAATACCGGACAGCCTGTATGCTGTCCCTACAAAACGCGAACTTGTGATGCGACTTTCCAAACGGTTTCTAAGAAACCAATAAAACGGGGGATCAACCGATCCCCCGTTAGTAGATGCGCTATTATTCCGGCAGGGTGACGTGCGCTTGCAGCCACTCGACCAACGTCGGCACGAAGTCCTCCGTAAAGACCGGATCAAGCTGGGCATATTCGCTCAGTGAGCCGATCTCCGCCTGCTGAAACAGGTGGTTCGCGTCCGGCAGGGTGACGATGGTGACATCTTCATTACCGGCTTCCGCGAGGGCGGCTTCGATGGCGGGCGCGTTTTGTTCGGCGGGAACTTGTACGTCCTTGCCCCCAAAAACGGCTAACACCGGCACGGTGGTTTGCGCCCAATCAGCGGCGGGGTCGGTCGCCAAGAACGAGCGGAACCACGGGTTGAAGTAACCGGCGGCCTGCTGCTCGGCAGATGTTTTCGCGTAGGTTTCCAAATCGCCGAGGGACTCACGGTCGGCTTCGGGCAGGAGCTGCGCGACTTCCAAAGTGGCTTGAGTCGCCAGTTCGATGAACTTCTCGCGGTCGTCATTTTCGATGGCTTCCCAGATCGCCGGTTGGGCGCTCGTTTGGGCTTCGATCATCTCGTCACTGCCACCTTCGGCCTTCAAAATTTGGCGGCCTTGTTCTTGCAGCACTTCTTTGCCCGTGACACCCGGCCCCGCCATGACGATGATGAAGTCGATGTTCGGGTCGGTCGCGCCGAGGCCAGCCGCGACGATACCGCCTTCGCTGTGACCCAAGATGCCCAGTTCGTCGGCGTTAATTTCCGGTCGCTTGCTCAGAAAGTCGAGCGCCGCCGCCGCGTCCGCCGTGGTTTCTTCAATCGTCGCGAAAATATCACCGCCGGAACCACCGACACCCCGGTCGTCGTAACGCAGCACCGCCATACCGGCGCGGGTGAGTTCGTCCGCCACCAAGCCCAACGGCTTCATCGCACCGATGGTTTCGTCACGGTCTTGTGGGCCGCTGCCGGATACCAGCACGACGGCAGGGAACGGGCCTTTGCCTTCCGGCAGGGTGAGTGTTCCGGCGAGGGTCACATCCTCATTGGTGAACGTCAGTTCTTCGACCACATACGGCAAATCCGCGACATTCGGTTTGACGATTTCCAGCGCTTCAACAACCGGCAGGAACACCGCTTCGTGCAGCGCATCATAATCCTCAGGGGAGGTTTGCAGCAGGACGAGGTAACTCTTGTTGTCCGCTTCGGTCACGGCTAAATCCACCATGACGGTTTGTGCGCCGGCGCTCACATCGACTTTGTAAAGCGTCCACGTTAGGGTTTCCGTCTCCAACGTGCCGACGCTTTCCGGCACTTCGGAAAGGCCCAACTGCGGGAGTACCGCGTCCATCAGCGCGTCGATCTTAAACGGCGCACTTTGGATGCCGAGGAGTGTGACATCCTCCGGTGTCGCGCCGCGTTGGAGGAGGCCGTTGCCCAGCGAAGTCCAGCCGGACGGGACGACGGTAGTAAGGCCAAAATGGGTATCATTCAGCGGTTCGAGGGTGATTTCGGTTTCTTGGGCGGCAATAATGCCCGTACCCAGCACCAAGATCATGAACAGGATAAAAACCTTTTTCATCAAACGTCCTTTCTCGTGACGTGCCAATAAAAACAGCACGCATGATGCCACATTGATGTGTACGAGTGAAGCGTGATTCCGGTTGCGGTCGGCGCGGGTAATATAACAACAGTTGCATTAGAACAATTTTTCGCTTATACTCTATGCAACTGGTTGGTTACTTTTAGAGTTAGACAAAACAGGATGGCAGAATCGACAGCCGTTGAACGCAGCATCTGGGTCGCCGTACCGCCGGAACGGGCTTGGCAAGCCGTAACCGAGCCGCAGCACCTGAACCAGTGGTACGCGACTTTCTATCACTGGGATATTCCGGCGTTGGCGGCAGGGGCGAGGGTCGAGTTTTACAACAAGGACAACCACGCCGATATGCAGGTGGCGACCATCACCGTGGTTGACCCGCCGCGCGAGTTCACACTGCGCTGGGAGTCGCCCACCGGCTACCCCGCGACGACCCTCATCACGAGCTTTTTGCTCAACAGCGAGGCCGACGGAACGCGGGTAACGATCCACGAATCCGGTTATGAGACCGTTCCCGCCGATGAGCGCCAGCAGTGGTTGGACGCGACCGGAAACGGCTACGGTATGTCGGTCGAGAACCTGAAGGCGTACCTCGAAGGCCGACCGATTCCCTATTAGCAAACCTATAAGCCCGCGCATTCGAGCCTAGCTTCATGCTCGCCTTATTCGATTTGCATTTTTAGCAATCTTCGTAACAATAGGGGGGTGCGTTATTCTTTCTTTTGTTCGGAGGCGACCGCATCGCTTTTAGCCCGTACTGGTCAGCCAAGTTGAGAACTATTCCCCCACGCCGTTACACCGTCATTTTCCTCATCATCATCGCCCTGTTGATGGGCAGCGTCCTACGCCTGTCCCTCGCGCAAGGCGAAAACCCGCTCCCCGCGTTGAGCGATAAGGTCGTCTCGAAAATCAAGACGATTGCCATGATCGGGAAGGTGCGCGAGAACAACCTGTACGTGTTTGCCAAAGTCGGTGACAGCATCACCGTCGGCGAACGGTATCTGTACCCCTTCGGCACGGGGCTTTACCAACTGCGCGACCATACCTATTTGCAGGCTGTGGTTGACGCATACGTCAAAACGCCGGTGCGCGAGGTGACTTCGTTCGATAATCCCTCGGTGGCCTCAGCCGTTGGTTGGGCGGCGTATAATGTACTCGCGCCGCGCTCGGCTGATCCGTACCAGTGTGAGGCGGGCGAATCGCCGTTGGTATGCGAGTATCGGATTATTCAACCGTCGGTAGCGTTCATCATGTTCGGCACGAACGACGTGGGCTACCGGACGGAGGACGAGTTCAGCCGTGACATGGGCGAGATTGTCAAAACGTCGATGGAGATGGGTGTGATTCCGGTGCTGATGACCATCCCCCCGCAGCCGCGCGTGCCTGACCGTGTGGTGGCCTTTAATGGCATCATCCGCGACCTTGCCTACAACAACGACCTGCCGCTCATCGACGTGAACGCGGCCTTCGCCCCACTGCCCAACAGCGGCCTTGCCTATGACAACGTGCATCCCTCGTGGCCGCCGGGTGATGAAGAACTGGCAGCCGACTTCACGGTGGAGAACCTGACCTACGGCTGCACGGTGCGGAACCTGCTCACCCTGCAAATGCTCGACTTGATCTGGAAAGCCATTCAGCCTGACCCCAAGCCCACGTTATAACCCCGCATCACTGGCGGGTGATGGCTGACGACTGTAGACTTAGAGGTATTCTCGGCGTGTAATCACTGCGGTAGAGGAGCGATGATGGACCCCAAGCATTTTGAAATCAAAGAGTACATGATTATCTGGCGGCAGCTCGAAATCCAGAACATTAACGGCCTGAGCGCCAAAGTTCGGGCGATTGTACGCTGCACCGGCGGCGAGTTCGGGATGGATGTGTACTTCCTCGCCGAAGACAGCGCCTACCCTGACCCGTACGTCGATGAGAAAGAGAACAAGGGTTATATGTTCCTCAACATCCGCGACATCATGGCGTTCGTGGATATGCTGCGCTACGAAAAGCCGATCTTTGGTCATCTGCGCCCCGACCGCCCGGAATGGATGAGCGTGACGACCACCAAAGAACCCGTTGGCGAAGCGGAATAATCCCCGCCTTATGCCGGTTCCATTCAAGCGGTGGACATCAACCAGCCCTTTTCCCTCACGGCGAGAAGGGCAAAGACCGCTTACCCATCTGCTCCTGCGGCTGCTCATCCTGTTCACGCTGCCGGTGCTGTTCGCGCCGGTGGTGCAGGCGCAGGCGGTGACGGTATTAGACGTGAACACCGAAGCGCCGCGCGTCTACGAGAAGTACGAGCTGCGCTTTAGCATCCCCCAAAGCGTACAGCATCCCTTTTTTGCCTATGACGACAGCCCGCCACCCGGCGTAACCCCCGCCACCGGCATCACGGTTGAGGGGGTGATTACCACGCCGTCGGGCAAGACGGTGCGCCAGCCCGCCTTTTACAGCGTCGATGTCCAGCGTGTGCAGCAGGGCGGCAGCGTGTACTATGACGAACTGCCGACAGCGGCGTGGAGACTGCGCTACAGCCCACAGGAAACGGGCGTGTATCAAGTTACTATTTCGGTGACGGATGCCTCCGGCACGGTGAGCAGCGCGGCGGGCAGCTTTGAGGCGCAAGCACCCGAACGGCACGGGTTCATCCGCGTGAGCGACGATGACCCGCGCTACTTCGAGTTTTCCGACGGGACGCTGTTCTGGCCGGTTGGCCCTGCCTACGGCTACGGGGATTACGCCCAATATCAGGACACCGGACTCAACTTCGACCGTCCGTGGTTGGGCGGCATCGGCGCGTATTCGACCAATTGGGCGCGGTGGTTGTCCTCGGCGGAAACGCTCGGTAACGAGGGCGCGATGACCCGCTTGAACTTCCGCGAACATGCCCCCGACAGCGAACTCTCGTATGACCTGACGTACCCGAACGCCTTCCGCTACTGGATTACCAATTGGCTGAACGAGGACAAAGGGCCGCAGTTCAAGCCGAACACCACCTACAACGTATTGATCCGGCTGAAAACGGTTGGCCTCAGCGGGCCGCGCAATTCGGCCTTCCCGTGGGGCGTGACGGCGCGGACGCACGAGTGGCTTGGACTTAGCGAATCGGTAGAGGAGGTCGAGAACACCCTGCGCGATAAGCCTATGGTGTTCGACCACATCACCGAAAACCGCGATTGGTTCACGGTAGAAACCACCTTTCGAACCGGATCACGACCGGAAAACGACCTTTCGATTTATCTCGATAACGTCAGCGCGGGCAGCGCCTATATCGACGAGTTCCAGATCCGCGAAGTGCTGGCGGACGGCAGTTTGGGCGGCAGCGTCATCCGCAACCCGAAGGCCGACATGCACACCTATGTGGACCCGCGCGGGGCGGCGGACATCGACTGGATGGTCGAGCAGGCCGAGCAGAACGGCGTGTACCTAAAGCTGGTGGTGCATGACAAGAACGACTGGATACAGAACCACCTCAAGGCCGACGGTTCATTCGCCGAGGAGGGCGACGGTTACTACCAAGCCGAGGACACCAGAGCAAGCTGGCTCCTGCGCCAGTGGTACCGCTACATCATCGCGCGGTGGGGTTATTCGACCGCCGTTCACTCGTGGGAGCTGAACAACGAAGGGCCGCCGGACTCGACCGGAAACGGAACCGCGCCCCACTGGGAAACCGCGCAAGCCTTCGCCCGATATATGCACGAGAATGACCCCCAGCCGCACCTGGCAACGACCTCGTTCTGGTGCTGCTGGCGACCGGAGTTCTGGGGCAACAACAGTTTATTCCCCGATATTGATTATGCCGACCTGCACGAGTACACCCGCGACGAGCCGGTTGGTGCGGATATGGCAGCCTTCCACCTCGAATGGAGCAGCCAAGTCGAGACTTCGCCGATTGGTAAGCCTACTATCCGCGCGGAGACGGGTATTAACCACGCGGGATGGTATGACGAACTGAAGCAGCCGAACGCGGGCATCTGGTACCGGCATTTGCTGTGGGCATCACTGGACAGCGCCTCGCTGTTTGAACCCGGCTACTGGTATCAGGAACATCTCGACGAGATTCCCCGTTTCGCGATTGCCGGCGCGTTCGCGGATTTTGTCGGTCAGTTGGATGTGAACGCGGGCGGTTACGTGGATTTAGCTGCTGATGTTTCCAACGCCAAGCTGCGGGTCGTGGGGCAGAAGAACCTCGACCGTGGCAGCGCCTACGGGTGGATTCAGAATACCGACTTCACATGGCGCAGCGCCCTCGACGGCTACAACGGCAGCCAGAGCGGGACGGTTGCCATCACGCTCGCCCCTTCGACCGATTACCGCGTGAGTTGGGTGGATACCCGCAGCGGGGCGGTGATGGCGGAAGAAACCGTTTCCAGCGACGGTGACGGTGTGGTCACGCTGACGGTTGATGCGCTGGCGGAGGATGTCGCGTTTCGGATTGTGGTCGATAGGTAACAGTCAACAGGTGACAGTTAAAGGCAGAGATCGCCAAGAGATTGGTTAATGGTGTTTTGCCAACTTATAGGGATGAGACACGCCTCATCCGCAACACCAACCGCCCTCAATAAGCCTTCACAGCTTTGCATTCACCTTGTAACTTACCACTTATGACTTCAAACTATTATTACTTACGTTTGAATTAGGTTTGTCGGCAAACCGTTTTCTAACCTTCCACCAACCTCAACCTGCGTTTTCTCTCCTAAAAAGTTAGTGCCAACACCCGTTAAAAGTGACCAAATGTTCTGACAAATGTTCACCCTAAATATCATCACTTTGCATACAATAGAAAAAGGCTCGGCTGTAGCGGTTTAATGCTGACAAACCCTCAAGCTACTCCCAACCACACGCACCTTAACAACCACATCCGCCTTGTCTTTTGCCTTCGTTTTTGACTAATGACTGTCGACTAAAGACTACAGACTAAAGACTGCCTTTTGCAGCAAACGTTGCAGCAGCGAACTATCCTTCCGCCGCTGCAATAAAACAATTACCTGCACGAGATTTGGGTTGTCTTTAACTATCAACTGATAACTGTCAACTGAAAACTAAAATGGCGCTCTGCCGCCGCCGCCGCCGCCAAATTACCAACTGACAGTTGTGACACTGACGACACTGACGACATTTGCATTTTTTTCAACATTGAAGGAGGAAACTTCGGAAACTGCAAGAAATCAGATTCGGAATTTGACGAATTTGCGACCGAAGGAAGTCCTTTAGGGCAGAATTTTCCGAATCAAAAGCGGTGAGTTTGTGCCTCACCGCTTCTAAAGACGATTGACTTAAAACGATTGACTGGCTCAGTCCCCCGCAGCGATGACCTGCGCCGGAACCTTGCCGGTGCCGCCGGTGTGGTGTTCGCTGGCCGCGAACGGGTCCAACTGGGCGGTGAGTTCCTCGCGGAACTGCTGCATATACAGGTTGTAGTAGTGTCCCTGTAGGCGCATGAGTTCAGCGTGGCTGCCCATTTCGCTGATGCCACCGTTCTCGATGACGAGGATACGGTCGGCGCGGCGAATGGTCGACAAACGGTGGGCGATGATGAAGCTGGTGCTGTTCTTCATCAGCAGTTCCATGCCGCGCTGGATGAGCGCTTCGGTCAGCGTATCGACGCTTGACGTGGCCTCGTCCATCACGAAGATGTCGGGCTTCGCCAGCACGGCGCGGGCGAGGCTGATAAGCTGTTTCTGTCCGGTCGAGAGCAAGACACCGCCCTCACCGACCTGCTCCTCGTAGCCCTTTTCCAACGCCATGATGAAGTCGTGTGCGCCACCGAGCTTGGCGGCTTCTTCGATCTCGGCATCGGTCGCGTCCAAACGCCCGTAGCGCAGGTTCTCGCGGATAGTACCGCTGAACAAGTGCGGGGTTTGCAGCACGACACCGAGGCGCGAGTGAATGCTTTCCAGCGTGTAGTCGGTATAGTCCTTGCCGTTGATCTTGATGGTGCCGGTCTTGGGTTCGTAGAAGCGGCAGATCAGGTTCACGGTCGTACTCTTACCACCGCCGGTTGGCCCGACGAGCGCGATGGTTTCACCCTGCCGCACCTTGAGGTTGAAGTCTTTCAACACCGGCTTTTCCGGCTGGTAGTAGAAGTTCACGTTCTCGAACTCGATGTCACCGCGCATGGTACCGGGGTCGGTCGCACCGGGTTTGTTCACCAGTTCGGAATTGGTATCCATCAACGAGAAGAAGCGTTCGGCGCTGGCGACGGCCTGCTGCATTTCCGAATAAACACGCGCCAAATCCTGCACCGGCCACATCATAAAGGTGACGTACGAGATGAAGGCCATCATCCCGCCGATGGTCATCTCACCGAGGTTCACCTGCAAGCCGCCGTACCAGATGATCGCACCGATGGCGAGGGCGCTGAGGACCTGCACGGCTGGCAGGAACAGCGCACTGAGCCACGCGGCACGGAACGAGCGGCGGTACATTTCTTCGGCGAGGGTATCGAAATCGCGGCGGTTGGCTTCCTCGCGGCGCATGGCCTTGACCACCCGCACACCGGTGATGTTCTCGTTGTAGGTGGCGGTGATGCGGCTGTTCAGTTTACGGGTGGCGCGGTACTCGACCAAGATTTTGTTCTTGAACCACATCGCCACGTAGAGCAGAATCGGGATCATGACCAGCACGATCAACATGAGCTTCCAATTGATGGTCGCCATGAAGAACAGCGCGGTACAGATGTTCATCACCGCCCACGTCACGTCGAGCATACCCCACGTCACAAGGTCGGACATACGCTCGGTATCGGAGGTGACGCGCGACATCAACCAGCCAACGGGGGTCTTGTCGAAGTATGAGAACGACAGCGTTTGCAGGTGGTCGAACACCAGCTTACGCAGATCGTAACGCACACGCTGACCCAACGTACCGGCGAGGTAGATGAAGCCGAACACCATCACGGCGAAGATGGCCGCGATGACACCATACACTTCGAGCGTTTGCACCACGGCGGTGGTGTTCTTGGCAAGGATACCCTCATCAACAATACGCTTGCTGAGGATGGTGAACACACCTTCCAACACGGAGACGACCATCGTACAAAACAAGAAACCGGCAACGGTACGCCAGTGCGGACGCGCCGCACCGAGGATACGAATGAGGGTGTTGGTATTGACCCTATTATCGGAAAAATCTTCTTCTTCAAACTGGAAGTCCGAGGACATCAGTCGCCTCCTTTTCCACTTCTTCATCAATGCGGGACTGTAGGTCAAAGATTTGACGGTAGATGCCTTCTTCGCGCATCAGTTGGTTATGATTACCGCGCTGAACAATCCGTCCTTTGTCGAACACCAGAATGAGATCGGCGTGCATCACCGTCTGGATGCGGTGGGCGATGATGAACGACGTACGTCCCTTCATCAACCGGAGCAGCGCCTGACGAATTTCATCTTCGGTTTCGCTGTCAACCGAGGAAGTCGCGTCATCCAAGATGAGGATGCGCGGGTTCTTTAGCAGGGCGCGCGCCAAAACGACACGCTGCTTTTGACCACCGGAGAGCGTGACACCGCGTTCACCGACGAGCGTGTTGTAGCCGTCGGGGAAGGTCATGATGACATCGTGGACGGCAGCGGCCTTCGCGGCGGCGATCACTTCTTCCTCGCTCACCTCGCGGCTGACGCTGAAGGTGATGTTGTCGCGGATGGTGCGGGAGAACAGGAACGGTTCCTGCTCGACCACGCCGACCTGACCCCGCAGGTAGCCGCGCGGAATGTCGCGGAGTTCGATGCCGTCGATGGTGATGCTGCCGGACGTGTAGTCGTAGAAGCGCGGGATGAGGCTGACGACGGAGGTTTTACCCGAACCCGTCGAGCCGAGCAGCGCGACACTTTGACCGGCCTTCACCGAGAAATCCACGTCATATAGCACAGGTGTATCGGCGTTGTACTGGAAGCTGACATCCTTGAATACGATGTCGCCGTGCAGGTCGCCATCCGGCTTGTGGCTGCCATCAACCAGCGATTCCTGCTCTTGACCGATGACTTCCATCATGCGCTTGTACGAGACGACACCGGTGGACATATCGACGATCAAGCGACCGAGGTTACGCATCGGGTTAATCAACTGGCCGAGCAAGCTGACGTAAGCTAAGTACGAACCGATTGACAGCGTTCCGTTGATGACCAGCGTCGCACCGACGAAGTAACCGCCGATGATCTGCCCGAACACCAGCACGTCACTGAGCGGCCAGAACAGCGCGTGCATAACCAAAAAGCCGCGACCGCGCCGGTAGTGTTCAAAAATTTCTTTGTCGAACTTCACCCGTTCGTAGTCCTGACGGTTGAACGCCTTGACGACGCGCACACCACTCAGGTTCTCTTGCAGGGTGGTGGCGACCTTCGCTTCCTGCTCTTGCAGGTGTTCGTACAGGCGCGAGATGCGCCCGAAGAAGAAGAACGACAAGCCCGCGATGAACGGCACCACGATAATCGAGATCAACGCCAATTGTATATTCAGGAAGGCGATGGCGATGAAGTTGATGGTAAACAGCAGCAAGATACGACCGACACCGATGGCCTGCTCCGAGAAGAAGCGGCGGATGGCATCCAAGTCCGAGGTGGCGCGGGACAGCAGCTCACCGGTTTGCATGTTGTCGTGGTAGGTAAAGCTCAACCGCTGGATGTGGTCGTACATGGCATCGCGCAGGCGCAGCGCCAAGCCTTCCGCCGTTTTCGAGGCGAAGCGACCACTGAGGAAGCTGAACAACCCTTGCCCGCCCGCCAGCAGCACGAATCCCAGACCGACAAACGGCGCGAGGCGCGCGACATCGCCTGTAGGCAGGATGTTATCGACAAAGTGGCGCACGAGCAGGAAGGACGAGGTGTTCATCAGCGCGGAGCCAGCCAGCATCAGCACGGCGATAAAGTAATAGTGACGGAAACCCGTCATCATTCGCCAGAAGCCACGAAATAGATTTTTAGAAAGACTATTGCGTATATCGTAGGTATACGTTTGTTTTGGTGGGGTCAAAACACACCCTCCACAGACAGCTAGACACCCTCGGCGAGCATTTCACCGGGAGTTTTTCGGCCTCAACTAGAAAAAAGGATGGACGACAGAATGAACCAGAATTATGGGTTAATCAGCCAATGTCACAATCATCAATCTAACCAGCCTTTCTGTTCTGTGTCAATGTGGGGTGGTCTGTATTTGTCTTATACCGATATGTTCAAATGACTGGTATAAAGCGTCATTGAGGGTTCAAAAAAGATCATAGCAGATCATGCCCTGAGCGTCAAGCATGTGTTTTAGCCCCCTAAAGCTAGTACGTGCGGCAGCACCTTATTGTTCATTATTGAGGATAACGCGCCGGACGCGGATGAACATCGGGCAAAGGTCGGAGATGGGTAGTGGTCAAGGGTACAGGTCGATAGGGTTAATACTTTCGACCCCACCCCAGCCCCACATCAGCATGTTCGCTGGCTCACTCCGCTGATAGCGTAGTAACAAGGAAGGGAGAGGGCAAAGACCCTCTAACAGTGAGGGAGTTATTTCTATACCTTATTAGGGCGAAGCTGTTTGGTGGGTGCGATAACTGAGTTGGTAAAACAAGCTGCCGAAGATCAGGAACGGCAGCGCCCACAGCAGACCGATGAACACCACCATGACGAGGCCAAGCTGCTCGACACCCATGATATAGATGTAGAGCGTCATACAGCAGCCGATTGCCACGCCGCTTAGAAAGGTCAGGATGCCACCGACCCGCCCCCACAGCACACTAATGAGCAAGCTGACGGTCGCCAGCAGCAGCGCGACGGCAAAGGGAACCGCCAGCGCATATAGGTTGTAAGCCGGCGAAAAAACGGCTTGCAGGGTGGAAAGTAGGAAGATGCCTAACAGCGCGGCGACGATCCGAACGGCCGTCTGGATATGCCGCAGCCGTTGTAGGGTGGGTGGCAGTTGGGCGAAGGCTTGGCGGCGTACCTGCCACACGGCAATGGGCAAACCGGCGAGTTCGCGCAGCACGATCATGCACAGCGCCGCGAGGCTGTTGGCGTGGCGAATGGTCATGGCGAACACATCGGTCATTTCGTCAGCGAAGGTGGTGCGGAAGGCTGCGGGATACAGGCGCAGGGCGAGGGTGTGAAGGCGGACGAGCAGCGCGGTAAGCCGGTCGGGGTGGCTGCCGCGCGAGACTGGCTGCTCCGGCGTGATTTTAAAGCTGTCGATTCTCATCCAATGTCTTCTCCAAAACGCCGTTTGGCGGATGCCAGCACATTTTCCATCCGCCCGATTTCCGCATTGAGGACGCTGCGACCCGTCATGGTGAGCGCGTAATCTTTGCGCGGGCGGCCAGTGTCCGGCGGTTGGTCATTCTCGATCTGCTCGATCCACTGCTGCTCCAGCAAGCGGCTGATCGCGCCGTAGAGTGTGCCGGTGCTGAACTTGATGCGTCCACCGCTGAGGGTTTCAACATCCTTCAATATAGCATAACCGTGTTTCGGCTTTTGGGCGATGCTGAGAAGAATAAAGAAGGTGGCTTCGGTGAGGGGGTGTTTGGTTAGTTTTTCGGTCATGATGCTGTTTCTCTATGGATACAGATTTAGGATGCGCGGGAGGATCACAGACGCTCCTCTACAATAAGGTTGTGGTCGGGAGCGGCGGGTTGCCTCATCCCTACAGTCAGAACCTGTTTATAAATGGGCTGTTTTAAGTGAGCGGACGCGATGTATCGCGTCCCTACACAACAATACACCTCACATTCAAATAGGTCATCAGGGCGCTGCCTGACTCTAACTCAGGATATCCTGCCGCCGGAACATCCACACGGTTAGCCCGATGAGGCCGACGAGCCACAGCGCGAGGATGGCGAAGGATGCCCCCGCGCTCATATCGATCATGTACTGCTTCGTCATGTCGCTGGCGAGAAAGGGTGTGCCGCTGGTCGCCCATGAGCTGATATTCGACAGATTATACCCCGGCGTGTATTGATAGAGTGCGATGATACCGGGCATGTTTAGAATGTTACCGAGAAAGAACAAGACCAGCAAAACGGCCTGCTCGCCGAGCGTCAGCGCCGCGCCAAAGCCGACCGCGCCCAGTATCGAGCGGGTGAGGATGCCGCCCAACGCCGCGAAACAGGCGGCTAGCAGTGCCGAGATGATGGCGACGAAGGCTTGCAGGGCGAAACTGCTGAAAAAGTCGGATAAGGTTTCCCCCGGCAGCGTCAGGTCATAGGGTGCGCCGGTGATGCGGACGACGACACCGCTGATCAGCCCCGCCAGCAAGCAGGTGGCGAAGAAGGCGATCAGCAGCATAAAGGACATGGTGAAGAACTTCATCAGAATAATGGAGGCACGCGGGCGGCGCGGCAGCAGGTTCTTCCACATGCCCCGCTGGTACTCGCCGGCGAACACATCGGCGGCGAACGCCACCAAGATCATGCGGGTGATGATGGAATTGATGACCGTCCACGGCAGCAGGGTTTGCACCGTCCACGTCGGCGGGGCGTTGTTGACCTGTGCGCGGAAGTTTTCCGAGGCCAGCGCGGGGATGAGCGCCAGCGTGAGGAAGGTGGCGACCCCGATGGGGAACAGCCAAACGGTGAAGGCGGTCATATAGCGATTGCCGTTGATCTTCATCCACTCGGCGCGGAATAACTCAGTCATGGGTATCCTCCCCCTGCGTGACGGCAAGGAAATATGCTTCGAGCGATTGGCGCTGCGGCGCGACTTCGTAAATGTTGATGTGGTTCTCGACCAGTTTGCGGATGATGTGCGGAATGTCGTCATGCTGCGCTTCGACGGTTAAATGTGCGCCGCCGTTGGTGTGCAGCGTCCAATCCGGGCTGAGGACAGCCTGTGCCTTATCCAGCGGGTCGGCTTCGACCAGCAGGCGCGACTGCTCACTGAGCAGCGCCTTGACCGTGCCTTCGCGAACGAGCTTGCCCTTGTTGATGATGGCAACACTGTCACAAACCTGCTCGATTTCGTTGAGCATGTGGCTGGAGAGGAACACCGTTTTCCCCTGCTTATCCGCCAGCTCGCGGATGAACAGCCGCATCTCCTGAATACCAGCGGGGTCGAGGCCGTTGGTCGGCTCGTCGAGGATGATGAGATCAGGGTCGCCGAGCAGCGTCGCCGCCAAGCCCATGCGCTGTTTCATGCCGGTCGAGTAGCCTTTGGTGCGGCGGTCAACGCGGTCAGCCATGCCTACCTGCTCGATGATGGCTTGCACCCGCTTGGGGTCGTAGTAACCACCTGTCCGCGCCAACACTTCCAAGTTCTGGCGACCGCTGAGGTAGGGGTAGAAGGTCGCGCCCTCGACCAACGCGCCGACTCGCTTGAGTACGTTCGGGTTGCCGAAAACCGGCTGACCGAACAGGGTTACTTCGCCGCTGGTGGGGCGGATGAGGTCGAGCAGCATACGGATGGTGGTGGTTTTACCCGCGCCGTTCGGCCCAAGGAAGCCGTAGACCTGTCCGGCTTGGACTTCTAAGCTGAGGTTTTGTACGGCTTTCACCTGCCGTTTGCCGCGCCCGAACTGCTTATGCAGCCCGCTGACGCGAATTGCCGTGGTCGTGTCCGTCATCAGGTTCCCTATATGTCGAATGCTGATATGTCGTTACTCGATATATCGTATGGCGACTTACCGATTTTTGTCAATCACAATTTTCATGAGGTGTATTCAGCCTTCAAATTTTGGGTTGAAGGCGATAGGCTGGCGGCGTGGAAACGGATGCAGCAAGCTGCGTCCCTACATCTAAAGAAGCCGTTTGAAAAGTCGGTTTGTCGTTAATCGAACGCGCTGTCTCGCGTCCCTACACGAAATTTGCCTCACAATCATGCGTTTTTGTAGGGACAGCATACAGGCTGTCCGGTATCCTTCTCAAATGGTTTCTAATGAACATCAACAAGGAGATGTAATGCTGCCCGCGATTATCAGTACATTCGGTCTCGCGTTTTTCTACTTCATCGCAGCGATTCCGGCGGGGGCGGCGCTGCAACTACCGCTTCCGGTGGCGGCAGTGACGGCTGGCCTGAGCTACGCGGCGGGGGTGCTGGCGGTGGTGCTGATCGGTGCGCCGCTGCGGGAACGGCTGACCAAACGCTTTAACATCAGCACCACCCACGACCCGAATAAGTTGATCTGGCGGGTGTGGGACAAGTACGGGTTGATCGGGTTATCGCTGCTGGCTCCGGTGACGCTTGGCGCACAAATCGGGGCGCTGATTGGCCTCTCGTTGGGCGTGAAGCCGCGTGCGCTGGTGATTGGCCTGTCGCTGGGCATCATCCCGTGGTGTGTCGTGATTAGCGCGGCGGTGGCGTTGGGGTTACAGGTCGTGCGTCCGGCGTAAAGACGACTCGCCCAAAGTTTCAAATCCACATATGATGGAGATGTATTTTTGCTTCACGTAGGGGGATTTGAGTATGCGTAAACGTATTTTCCTCGCTTTATTTTTCCTGACCTTTACGGTCGCGATTATTCACGCCCAAGCAATCGAGTGTCCTGAGGCTGTCGAAACGGCGCTCACGTCGGTTTCGGAAATTTGTACGCCGCTGAACCGGAACGCGGCCTGCTACGGCGCGAAGACGGTCGAGAGCGTGACCTTCGAAAACCCGCGTCCGGCGGATTTCTTTGCCAACCCCGGTGACCGTTCCGAACTGCTCCAACTGCGCGAAATTCACCCGCAGCCGCTCAACGCCACCGACAACAGCTTCGGCGTGGCGCTGCTCAACATTCAGGCGAATGTGCCGAACACGCTGCCGGGGCAGGCGGTGATCTTCATGCTGACGGGCGATGCCAAGCTGACCAACGAAGTGCCAGAGGGCAGCAGCGACCAAGCGCCGTTCCAGTCGTTTTACTTCCTGCCGAGGCCGGGGAACCGTGACTGCTACGAAGCCGAGCCGACACTGACCATTCAAACGCCGGGGAATATCACTGTGAACATGATGTTCAACGGCGTGGATACCGACTTCAGCCCCGGCACGCTGCTGACGATTACGCCGACGGTTTGCACCATTCACCGTGGCAACATTATTCAGCGCGTGGGTGATAACACCGCCTCGCTGCTGGCGAACCAGACGGTGGATATTCACATTGAGGAAAATGGGACGGTGGTGGTCGATAACTTGCGCGGCATCAGCGAGCGCGAGTACGAGCGCGGGTTACTGCTGCAAACGACCGTGAACCAGCTCGCGGTAGCAAACGGGTGGGGCGAACAGCTCATCACCCCACCGCGCGAATATGCCGAGGAACCGGGTTTGGCGACCGCCGAGCCGGAAGCCACGCCTATCGTTGAGGCAACGGTCTCGCCGGACGTAACGGCGGTGAACGGCGAAACCTGCCAAACCATCCATACTGTGTTGAGTGGCGACACGCTCAAGAAGATTGCCGACCGCTACGGGGTGACGGTGGACGCGATTGTGGCGGCGAACCAGATTACCAACCGGAACTTGATTGTACCGGGGCAGTTGTTGTGCATACCGGAAGCCGCGAGTCCGTAAGGATTACGGTGTACTAAGTGAGGGGTGAGATGAGGCTATTTACCGTAGCCTCGTTTTGATTCTTCTAAGAAGCCGTTTAAAAGTAGATTTGGGGTTAATCGGACGCGATGTATCGCGTCCCTACAAAAAATTTGCACCACAAACGCGCGTTATTGTAGGGACAGCAGACAGGCTGTCCGGTATTTTCAGAACTTCTCAAATGGCTTCTAACCTTTGAGTGGCTAATGGTCATAAGCATGGAAACTAGACGTACGGCTCTAAGCCGCTTTTGATGAGGTCGGGTTGATCATTTTCGACCCCAAACAACGCCTCTTGGAGTAGGAATGTCCCTGCGTAAAATTGTGCGCGGGGCAGCATCGCTTCCAATTCAGGGTAGCGGCTGAACATGCGCCGCGCGAGTGTCTCACCACGTCCGCGCCAGCCGTAAATCGCCGACAAATCCACTGCCGCATCACCCAACGCCGCTGACCCGAAATCAATCACACCTGTAAATAAGCCGGAAGCCCGATCAAAAAGAATGTTACCGGTGCCAAAATCGCCGTGTCTTAAAACCGGTGTGTAGTTGAAGTTTCGGCTGTCCGCGAGGTAAGACTCAAAGTGACTTATAACTTCCTGACGACCAGCGCTGCTCATGTGGGGAAACAACTTCGCACGAACCCGCGCGTAAAAATCAGCCCAATACGCTTGCTTATCGCTGTTCGTGACCCGCGCGGGGGATAAACCGGATGGCAGCGCGTGGAGCGCTTTGAGAAAGTCGGCAAGCTGATCGGCGAGGCGCTGGCAGGCTGCGGCATCAAACATGGTGCTAATGCCGTAAATGTTGATGGCCTCTCCGGTAATCATGGGATACCCGACAAAGTTATGCTGTGGGGTGGGGTCTCCAAAGTGGACATAAACGGGGTTCGGCGTTTCGAGCGGCAGCTTCCCGTAAATGGCGTGCAGTATGGCCGTTTCTGTGGCAAGCGAGGCCGCCGCTTCGGCATAGCGTGGGAAGCGAAAGATGAAGCGGTCGTTGACGATGAGAATAGCGTTGTACTGCCCGCCCTCGCGGTAGACAGCGGTTTGGATGTCAAGCTGCGGGTAAACGGCTTGAACGGTTTCCGCGTATTCGACTTGTTTATTTACACCGACCATTCCGCTTTATGAGGCAGTGGATTTGAGGCGATTGAAATAGTAAATCGCACCCGCGACCACGATACAAGCGATGCCGATGATCGACCACGTGAGGTCGTCGGTCATGAAGCTGCCGCGTATCACCCCGATCCCCTGAAAGAACCACACGATACCCACCACAACCAGTAAAATCGAGACGATGTTTAAAACGGCTTTCATGGATAGATGCTCTTTCTCAACCGAGTGATTGGGCGGTTAGGGTTTCACCATTGGCGTAGCGGGTGAAGACCTCGCGGGTCATGGGCGGGTTATGCCCATCGACGTACAGGTCAATGTCGTCGCGGATGAGGCGGCGCATGAGGGCGAAATCGAGTGTGTCTTCCGGCGACCGCAGATAAGATGGCGGTGGATAGTAACAATCGCCGATGAACCGGATGCGCGACTGCGGCAGGGTGACGATCACCGAGTCCGGCGAGTGGTTACCGCCCACATGCTCGATTTCGATAGTGGTGCTATCCACATACAGGTTGAGCTTTTGCGACAGCACCAATTCCGGCTGCACGATGCGGAAGTTGCGCCAATCTTCCATCGCCCGCATCATAGCGCGGATCGAGCTTTCGCGGGCAGGGGTGCGTTGAATTTCTTCGAGCAGGTAGTTGTTGTTCCACGGTCGGGTTGCCATTTCGCCCAACTGCCGCCGCGCGAGTTCGTGGGCCACCGCTGGCGCACCAAAGACCATCGCGCCGAAGACGTGATCCCAATGACTGTGGGTGTAAATAATGTTGTAGACCGAAGGGGCTTGGATGTCGTCGAGCGCGATCATAATGCGCCGACCGTGGCGAGGGCTGTTCCCCGCGTCCACAAGTAGGGTGTGTTTTTCGGTAACGATGATGCCCACGTTCGGCTGCGACTCCGCGCGGGACGGGTCGGAGTCACGCGGGAAAATCCAAACGTGATCCGCCAATTGAACCAGTGTATCCGCCATAGCGACCTCCACCCCTAATCATAATACAGCGTCAGGTTGTCCGAAAGTGCCGGGGTTCACCGATTTTGACCGATAACCGCGATTCTAACGCTCCCGCAGGTAATGGTTTGAGTTCAGCGAGGGGGTGTGGTATCGTGGGCGGGAAAAACACGCGCATAGGAATAACCAATGGACGCACCTGATTTAACCCCGCTGCTTTCCGCCACCTTGCTCATTTCCTGCCCTGACCGCAAAGGCTTGGTCGCGGCAGTCACCGACTTCATCTCGCGGCACAACGGCAACATCCTGCACCTCGACCAGCATGTGGACGCGCAGGAGAATGTGTTCTTCATGCGCGTGGAGTGGGACTTGGCGAACTTTCAAATCCCCCGCGAGGCAATCGCAGCCCGCTTCGAGGCGATTGCTACACCCTTCGAGATGACATGGCAGCTTCATTTCTCGGATCAAATCCCGCGTATGGCGATCTTTGTGTCGAAGGAAGCCCACTGTTTGTACGACATCCTCTACCGTCACCAGTCGGGCGAATGGGCGGTCGATATTGCGGTCATCATCAGCAACCACCCCGATATGAGCGACCTTGCCGCCAAGTTCGGCATCCCGTACCGCGTCGTGCCGGTCAGTAAGGACACCAAGCCGGAAGCCGAGGCGGCACAGTTGGCGCTGCTGGAGGAGTTTAAGATCGACTTCGTGGTGCTGGCGCGGTATATGCAGATCATCTCGGAAAATTTCGTCAGCCACTACCCGAACCGTATCATCAACATTCACCACTCCTTCTTGCCCGCCTTCGCCGGAGCCAAGCCCTACCATCGGGCGCATGGGCGTGGCGTGAAAATCATCGGCGCGAGCAGCCATTATGTGACGGCGGAGTTGGACGCGGGGCCGATCATCGAGCAGGATATCATGCGGGTGAACCACCGCGACTCGGTGGAGGATTTGGTGCGGAAGGGCAAGGACGTAGAGAAGCTGGTGCTGTCACGCGCAGTACGCTACCACCTGAATCATCAAGTGCTGGTGTATAACAACAAAACGGTGATCTTCGCCTAGAGGTTAGAAGCCGTTTGAAAACGAGGATTAGGGTTCATCGGACGCGATGTATCGCGCCCTACAAGAAATCCGCCTTACAGTTTCGTATTTCTGTAGGGACAGCATACTGGCTGTCCGGTATTTTCAGAACTTCTCAAATGGTTGCTTACGACCCGCGCAGGCGCGAGATGAGGCGCTGGATCATGCTGCGGTCGGCCTTGGGCTTCTCGGCAGGGCGCGGCTGCGCGGGCTGCGGTTGCTGATAGTAGTCTTGCTGCTGGGTGATGACCGCCTGCTGGTGGTAATAGGCTTGCTGCTGGGTGATAGCGGCCTGCTGGTGAGCGAACTGCATCTCTTGTTGGGCGATGACCGCTTCTTCTTGCTCGCGTAAAAGCTGCTCGATGAACTGCCGCTGCTGCTGTTCCTGCTGCTGCTTGGCGAGATCACGCAGGCGGGCGGTTTCGCTGAACAGCGTCATGCGGTGTACAGTTTCGCCGTTGACGGTGTACCATTCGGCAAACATATGCACGACCTGCGCCTCGCGACCGTAGACCTGTGCGTAGGCACGTTGAAACGCCTCAACGATGTGACGAGGTGTTAAAGTGGTAACATCATGATCGTATTGCATAATCGTTACACAATCACTTGCGTTATAGAACGCATTATCTAAACCAAACGTTCATTTCATTATCATAAGCCACATTACAAATTTGAAACCCATAAGACCCGCTATTCGTTCGCCATTTTTTACGATGTTCACGTTTTTTACGGGATTCGTTTTTCGTTTACTGATGATGTTGAGCGTCATTTGTGCTGGTGTGTGGGGGCTGGCACGCGCCGCGCAGCCTGTCTACCCGCCGGTTTTATTCGGCGACACGACCACCATGCAGTTGTATATGGCGACCATCGGCTGCGCGGATGTGTGGGCCGTTTGCCGCCGTGAGAGCCGCTTCTTGCTGGACAGCCTGTATTCGCTGCCAGTGGCGGAATGGTCACCGGACGGGGATTATATCGCGGTGCATTTGGGCGACGGTTGGGTGGTTTACCCGCGTGATTGCCTGCTCGTGCTGCAAACCTGCCAGCCAGCACCGCTGCCAGCCGCTGCGGGTGATACGCGGATCGCGTGGGGCGCGGGCGGCGAGATCATCGCCACCTTTGCCAACACGAGTGTCGCGACCAGCACCTTGTATACGCGCGGCTGCTGGGATGGCTCGGATACCTGTTTGCAAAAATCCGTCCTGTTAAGCAGCACCGCCTTATTGACCGAACCCGCTTGGTCAGCCGACAGCACCCGCATGGCTTATGTGGATTACCTGCAAACCGGCCTCATCTGGTTTTATACCGGCTGTTTCGACTTCCCCGAAGGCTGCGGTGATGAACTGAACGTTGTGAATACCGGTACGCGGGTGGTGTGGCCTTCGCTTTCCCATGATGGGCGCAGCGCCATCTTCACGATGGATTTACGCGGTGCCAACACCTATCAACAGCTTTTCCACCTGAACATCGACACCGGTGAATTGCAGCAGCTTACCGACCGCGCGGGGACAGCCATCTATCCCGACTGGTCAGCCGACGAACGCTACATTCTCTTTTCCGGCTTCCCCACACTGCACAGCGGCGACCTGCAAATTTACCTGATGGATTTACAGCGCGGCATCACCTTACCCGTTATTCACCACTTCGCGCAGGATGTCGTTTTTGCGAGTTGGGGCTACCCGGCGGCGGATTAGGAAGAAAACGCTGCCAACCTTCGGTCAGATGGCGGAGATGTACACCGGATAATCGGTTGTCGATTATGA
The DNA here is from genome assembly GCA_020161935.1 of Chloroflexota bacterium. GTDB lineage: Bacteria > Chloroflexota > Anaerolineae > Aggregatilineales > Phototrophicaceae > CFX2. Next base: position 33,200 of record JAIUNI010000013.1, on the reverse strand, counting down.
TTACCAGCATCCCCATGCGATGAGGCAAAACAGCCGACTATAACGCCGCTTGACCACCGCTCCAATACGCCCGACCCACGTCCATCCCACGCGCACCTGACGGTCGTCCTGCGCGGCGCACAAGTTGGCACATTTCCTCTTATAATGGGGTTATTCATCGAATAGGGAACAGGTGCGCGATTCTCACCAGCGCACGGCATAAGGAGTGGGGCATTATGTCTCGCAAATGGTTCGGGGTATTACTAGGTTTACTGCTGATCGTGGGCATCACCGTTATGCCAGCGGCGGCACAGTCGGGGATTGTGTGGAACACCGAGTTTTTCAACAACAATATCCTGTATGGGCGCTCGATTGCCCAGCGGCAGGATAACGCGGTTGCCTTTGACTGGGGCAATGGTTCGCCGCAGTCGGGCATCAACGCCGATAACTTTAGTGTGCGCTTTGGTACCGATCCGTTCTTCCAAGAAGGGACGTACCGCTTCTGGGCGCTGGCGGATGACCAAGTGCGGGTGTGGGTGGACTACAACCGCGTGCCGTTGATCGACACCTTCAACACCGCTTCGGTCGCGAAGATTGTCTCGGCGGATATTCAGATGGCGCAGGGGACGCATCATATTCAGGTGGATTATGCCGAAGCCGCTGGTAACGCTTATGTGTACGTCACGTGGGCGAACTTGGCGACCAACCCCGGCGGCCCGAACTTCCCGCCGCTGAATAATTCCAATCCCAGCATACCGAGCAGCGGCCCGTGGACGGCGCAGTACTTCGCCAACCCCAGCCTGTTTAGCTCACCGACGCTGATCCAAACCGAGGCGACACCCAGCCACGAATGGGGCAACGGTTCGCCGACGGCCAGCATTCCGGCGGATAACTTCTCGGCGCGGTGGACGAGCGTCCAAACCCTGCCCACCGGAACCTACCAGCTAACGGTGAAGGCCGACGACGGCGTGCGCGTCGCCATCGACAACATCTTCTACATCAACGAGTGGCACTCGGCGACCGGGCAGACCTATACGGCGAACGTCACGCTGGCGGCGGGGCAGCACACCTTCTTGATCGAGTACTATGAGGCGACGGGTGCGGCGTTTATGAACTTCAACTTCGTGCCGCTGGGCAACGGCGGTGGGTTCGCAACCCCTGTACCGACCGTGCCGCCTGTCATTACCGGCGCGTATGCCACCGTGACCGGCGCTTACCGCTTGAACGTGCGGGCAGCACCCGACCCGATTAACGGCGCGATCTTAACCAAGATCAACCGCAGCGAGTCGTATCCGATTGTCGGGCGGAACAACGGCTCGACATGGTGGCAGTTGAACGTCAACGGCATCATCGGCTGGGTGAACGCGCGTTTCGTCACCGCCTACAACACGTCCGGCGTTCCGGTCAGCAGCGGCGGGGTCGTCGTGCCGACACCGACCTCATCCGCCATCAACTGCTCCAGCGCACCCACGCCGCGCCTCGGTGCGAACCGTTACGCCCGTGTCACCCCCGGCCTGCCGAATAACATTCGCCTGCTGCCGGATAGCAACGCGCAGTTGCTGGGGCAAATCCCGCCGGGTGGGGTGTTTGCCATCCTCAGTAACGCCACCTGTGCCAGCGGCTTGTACTGGTATCAGGTCAACTACAACGGCCTCGTCGGCTGGACACCGGAAGGCGGCAGCGGTCAGTACTGGATCGAGCCGATCTAAGGCTGTTTAACCGCAGAGACGCAGAGGAATACAGAGAATTTCAAAAGGACACAGCCTTCGCCGTGTCCTTTTGCTTCATCTTGTAGCTAATGCATTTTCCATAGGCCACAAATGTCGTCTTTTCATAGGGACGCGAGACAGCGCGTCCGCGCCACCGACCACAAACATCCGCTCGTAGGCGCTGAGACCCTCCCGTATTGCTCCCCTCGCCCTGAGGGCTGACGGTGGAGTGAGCCTGCGAGCGTACCGTCGTGGGGTTAGGGGTGAGGGTTTTTCCCCGCGTCCTCATTCGCGAACGTCGCCAGCAGATAACGCTCATCCTCCGTCAGCTCGGCGGTCATCAGCAAATCCGGTCGCTGCTGCCACGTCCGCCGTAAACCCTGTTCCCGCCGCCACTTGGCTACCTTCGCGTGGTCGCCGTCTTGTAAAACCTGCGGCACGCTCACCCCGCGCCATTCCGGCGGTCGCGTGAAGTGCGGCCCTTCGAGGATGCCGTCCGCGTGGCTGTCCGCGTCCGCCGCGCCTTCCGCCCCCAGCACACCGGGGATATGCCGGATCACCGCGTCGATAATCACCATCGCGGGCAGTTCCCCGCCGGTCAGCACATAATCGCCGATGCTCAACTCGTCAGTCGCGATCAACTGCCGTACGCGGTCGTCAATCCCCTCGTACCGCCCGCATACCATGATGATCTGCTCATGCTGTGCCAGTTCCTTCGCGATGTCGTGCGAGAACACCCGCCCTTGTGGGGTCATCAAGATCACCGGCGTTCCCGCAGGTGCGCCCGCCAATGCCGCCTCCACCGCCAGCGCCACCGGCTCGGCCTTCATAATCATCCCCCCACCGCCCCCGTAGGGGATGTCATCCGCCGATTTATGCTTATCGAGCGCATAATCGCGGATGTCGTGCAGCCGTAAATCCAGCAGATTGCGGTCGCGCGCCTTCCACAACATGCTCTCGGTCATCGGCCCTTCAAACATCGCCGGAAATAACGTCAATACATCAATCTGCATAAATACTTTGCCCTTTAGTATCACATCTATTGTAGGGACGAGGCACGCCTCGTCCGCGCCACCTTTTCAAATTCTCAAGCTGCGTGACAAGCATCACCAAATGAGTTTCCTCCCTTGCTTGCGGGGTTAGCGACGGAGGGGGTTCTTCTCTGTGCTCTCTGTGTCTCTGTGGTAAAAATGTCTTTGCCTTTGTATTTCTCTGCATTTTTACGCACTACTTTTCGCCTAATTCTACTTGCGCCCATCCACCTTGCACAGCATAATCACCTACATGAATATACTCTACCAATCCCAACCGCTCGCCTTCACCCGCCTCTCGTCTGATGAACAGCTCGCCACTTCGCGTGAATTCCTCGCGCGGATGCAAACCCGCCGCACCGTCCGCGACTTCTCTACCGAACCCGTGCCGTTTGAACTCATCGCCAATGCCGTTGCCACCGCTGGAACCGCACCCTCCGGCGCGAACCAGCAGCCGTGGACGTTCGTGGTCGTCAGTAATGCGCTCATTAAAACGCAGATTCGCCTTGCCGCCGAAGCCGAGGAAAAGATCAGTTACGAACGCCGCATGAGCGCCGAATGGCTCGCCGCCCTTGCCCCGCTCGGCACCGATTGGCACAAACCCCACTTGGAGGAAGCGCCTTATCTCATTGTCGTCTTTCGCCAAGCCTATGGGGTAACCATCAATCCCGATACCGGCGCGGAGGAGAGGATCAAACACTACTACACCGAAGAATCCGTGGGTATCGCCGTCGGTCTGCTGCTCGCCAGCCTGCATCAAGCCGGCCTCGCCACACTCACCCACACGCCCAACCCGATGGCCTTTCTCGCCGAAATCTTGGGTCGCCCAGCCAACGAACGCGCCTATGTGCTCATTCCGGTTGGCTACCCCGCGCCGGATGCCACCGTCCCCACCATCATCAAAAAACCCCTCGATGAAATCATGGTGCTGTTTGAGTAAAGAATATTTACTCTTCGACCTTACGCTTTGATTTCGGAGCAGCGAGCCGTTTCTTTTCAGCACGTTCTAGTTTCTTAATGCTGTCAGCAGTGGGTAAATCTTCTGGCATGGTGCCACCGAGTTCAGCAATCGCACGACGAACCACTACACACTACACCCGCTTGGTAGTGAACCTCGTTTGCCGTATCTTTGCCTTGAATATGATCGCGCCGTAATTTATCTTCCGCTTGTGTGCTGCGAAAGAGGTTGGCAGCAAGTTCGGTTGCTCCCATATGATCGAGAATGTGTTGACTTTTCTTTAACCGTTTGCGACGGTGAATCGCATCCGCAGTCAGCCCATTATATAAACCGCGATAACCGTGGTTTTGAAAAACAGCAAAATCTAGTGCAGTGATCACACCGGCTGTTTTTGCCGTTGATGCCAGATCAGTATTCTGAACCTTGATACGTTGGCGCAGCAGTAAACGCCGCTGATCTTCACTCAATTCAGTCAGTGCATCAGCATCCGCCATCTCTTGTCGACGGGTTTGTACTGCAAAATAAGTCTGCCCAATTGCAACGACTTCTTTAGTAGGATCAGCATTTTGCACGATGAGATAACAGGCATAACGCGAGAGGTGCATATCCTCGACTTCGCGTTTCGAATCTGAACCTATCGCGACCATTTTACTGGCATCGGTAAAATGGTTATCTGGGTCATTTCCGCTGTTCTCGCAAGCGATCTGAGCCTTGATAAGAACAGTTTTGAAGTTCTGCCATTTAGTATATTCAAGCGCGGGCATAAGGTCGCGTGCTGACCAGAATTCATAACCGTCGGGATCAGTCTGCCGAATGCGTTCAAATGGTGATTCGGTATGAGGTGACGAAGGGTTTGTTAACTCGGTCAAAATTTTGCCTCCGCATTTAAATATGAACACTCGTTCTGAATATAACATAAATCCTTGTAATAGCACAAATTCTCTACTCCAAACCCTGCTCTGTCTTTCACTTGAAACTTGCCACTTGAAACTTCAAACTATTATTTCCTACGTTTGAATTGGGTTTGTGCCACAAACCATTTACCAACTATCCACCAACGTCCTTAACAATCCTGCTCCCTCAAAAGGTTAACGCCAACACCGCTTAAAAGTGACCAAATGTTCTGGCAAATGTTCACCCTTTCGCTTTCAAACTCTGCTACCCTATTTACAGGAGCGAACGCATCTTGCTCCCTTCCTTGTTACTACGGGCTATCAGCGGAGTGAGCCTGCGAACGTGCTGATGTGGGCTGGGGATGGGGTTTCCCGCCGCACCTTAACAACAGCATCCGCTTGGCGCTCTCTGCCTTTCTTGGCGCACTTGGCGACTCGTATTCGCCTTTGCCTTAAGCTAATGACTGTGGACTAAAGACTATCGACTGATAATTGGCGCTCCGCCGCCGCCACTGCCGCCACAAATCGATGTTGTAACAACAGCATCAACAGCATCACTTGAGGGAGAAATGTTGCGAAAGTTGAGAATCACAACTGCAATTTTTGCAATATTTTGAACATTTGCGATCTTTACTTGTCCGGTGCTAGTTTGATAATCACTTAGGCGAAGATTGACGAACGAACATCAAATTTTGATAGGCTACCTGCCAAATACTTGTCTTTGAAGTCCCTTTAGTGGACTTGTCTGGCGGTTAGCTGGACGGCTTTAGCCTCCAGCGATGGAAACAGCCACGCTTTGGGTACCGGCCAACGCTCTGTAGACCGAATCAAAAAGCGGTGAACTTTCGCCCACCGCTTTGATCAACAACCTCTTGGCGTTCTCTATCCTTCTTGGCTTCTTGGCGACTTGTATTTGCCTTGAGCTGGAGACTGGCGACTGATAGCTGACGACTAGCTAAATCCGCCGACCGTCACCTCCGGCGGCACAATCACCCGCTCGGCAGTCAATGTCGTGGTCGCCGCATCTGCTGTGACCGTCACCGGAAGGCTCACCGTCACGCGGTCGATAAAGCACAGGCTCTCGTTGACCGCCTCGCAGTAGTAAATCGTCAGGCTGCCTGTCACCGTCGCCTCGCCCTCTGCCAGCGTCACCGGAACGACCAGCGGCAGTTCCGGCGCGACGATACTCTGAACCGCGCCACCCTCGGCAAAGCTCACCGCCTCGCCGCTGGATGACCATTCCGCCGTAAACGGGGCGATGCCGTTCAGCTTGTAGCCTTCCGGCAGCGTTACGTTCAGGCTGATTTCACCGCTGCCCGCGCCGACCGTCTGCGCGTCAATAGCCAGTGTTTCGCCAGCCGCCGCGTTGCCGCCGACTACTGTCACCGCGCCCTCGATTTGCAGGGCTTCCGGGTTCGGGAAGTGAATCGTATTGACCGTTCCCGCCGTCAGGTCAATCACGCGGATCGCGTCGTTGTTCGTGTCCGCCACATACAGCTTGCCGTCGGCGTATGCCAATCCACCCGGCTCGTCGAACTGTGCGTCGGCCTTATCACCGTCGCGGAAGCCGCCGTTCCCGCCCAACCCGAACAGCGTCCGTATCTGCTTGGCCTGCGGGTCAAGCCGCTTGATCTTGCTGTTATACGTATCGGCTACGTACAGGGTCCCGTCGTCATCACCGACCACCGCCAGCGTGTGCTGGAGCCGCGACTCGCCCAGCCGCCCGTCCACATCGCCGAAGGTGAACAGGTCGTTCATGTCCGGCCCTGCTAGGGTAATCACCTTGTTCGTGTTAAAGTCCGCTGCCCGAACGCTGCTCGACTCGGAGTCGGCAAAGTAAAGCACGTTGTTGTACCAGTAAAGGCCGCTCGGCTGTGCCAGTTGCGAATCCATCAGGTCGCCATTGAGCAAGCCCTCGCGTCCGCTGCCCACCACCGGCATGACCGTGTCGTTATCGAAGGACAGCATCCAAATCTGGTGCGTGCCAGCCATCGCGATATATAGGTTATTCGCGTCGTCAAACGTTACGTCCCACGGGCTGCTGAGGTCAGTCGCCAATAGTGTCCCACCCGTGCGGTCATAACCCTGTACGCCCGTTCCCGCCACCGTGCTGACCGTCTTGTCGTCCACGTTCACGGCGCGGATTACATGGTTATCGGTGTCCGCCACGTAAAGAATACCGTCCTTGAAGGCCATCCCCTGCGGCTTGCTAAACGTCGCCTCATCGTAGCCGCCGTCGGTCAGCCCTGCCGCCCCCGTGCCGATCACGTCCAGCACTTCGTAGGTGTTCAGGTCAGCCACCACCAGCCGGTTATGGCTGCTGTCCGCGATGAATAACCGCCCACCTTCGCTGTCCACCGTCACCTTACCGGGGAACGCCAGCGTCGAGGAAGGGGAGGTTTCGCTCTCAAGTTTGATGGGCATCGGGTTCCGGTCAATCTCGTTGAAGCCGTCGAACGTCGCGATCATCCCACCGATCACCTCATCAAACGCCTCAAACGGGATTTCCCCCGCCTGTACCGCGAACAGGTTCCCGCGTGGGTCGATCACCACAAACGTCGGCCAAGCGTTCACCCCGTAGGCCGAATACGCGCCCCAAACGGTAAAATCTTTATCGTTAATCACGGGATGCTTTAGGCCGTAGCGTTCCACCACCTGCCGGATGTTGGTCGTCTCGCCCTCGTTCGCGAACTTCGCCGAATGCACCCCGATGACCGCCAGCGCGTCACCGTACTTCGCTTCAAGCTGCTCCAACGTCGGGATCATGTGGATACAGTTGATGCACCCGTACGTCCAGAAGTCCAGTACCACCACCTTGCCCCGCAGGCTTTCCACCGTTAGAGGCTTTTCCACGTTCAGCCAATCCACACCCGTTGGGAACGCTGGTGCAGGGTAATGTGGGTCGCCAATAAAGGCAGTCGGTGTCGTGTCCTGCGCCCGCATCACCGTCCCACCGATCAAGAACGCTACCACCGCCAGCAGGGCGATACCCACGCCGATAAACCGCTTCTTCATAACTCGGCCTCACTTTTACAATAGGTCTCTTTGATGTCTTGTCATTCTAGCAAGCAAATCTAAACAAACTATGAACGGGAAGACCAACTTTGGACGAGCAAATAAGCATCTGCCTAACCACACATAAAAAGAGTATAAACACTCGCGCCTATAGCTGGCATCCACCCCTCAAAAGTGCTACAGTGGGGTTTCAGGAACCATAGATGAGGTATTCCTAAATGCTTGAACAACTCGCTGAAGCCAGCCATCCCGTGCTGAACTTCCCCTACATCCGCCGCACCCGCCGTAACCACGGTCTCGAACACGCCACCATCACCGTCCTCACGCCGCGCGGCTACCGCCTCTCCGGTCGCAGTGACGATCACGGCTTTGTTCTCCTCGGCGAAGTGCCGGTCGAAGCCGTCGAGAAGGCCGCTGCCGAAGCCCTGCGCCGCATGAAAAACGGGGAGCATAAACTCGCGGTACATCCCAACTGTGGTACGAACTTGGTCACCACCGGCTTCCTTGCCAGCGCCATCGCCTACTTTGGCATGGCGGGTGCCAGCCGTAAAGATGCCATGAACCGCTTCCCTTACGTCAGTACCGCCATGATGGGCGCGATCTTGTTTGGCCCGCTGCTCGGCATGAACCTGCAAAAGCACTTCACCACCGAAGGCGACCCCGGCGACCTCGAAATCGCCGACATCACCCAGCGCGAAGTGACCGTTCCGCTGAGTGGTAAAATGGTCGTCACCCGCGTCAACACCCGTTTGGGGTAGTCGAAAGGTATTGCCCGATGGCAACCATACATCCGATTGATACGATCATGTCAGACCCTAATAACCGAGGTGGACAGCCGATTATTGCCGGTACTTCCATTCGTGTAATTGATGTGGTTGCCAGTCATATTTATCGCGGCTTATTGCCCGAAGAACTTGCGGTCAATTTTGCGCTTGATATGGGACAGGTATATGCTGCACTCGCCTATTATTATCAGCACAAAACGGATATGGACACAAAGATGCGGTCGGATGCTGCCGAATCTCAACGGCTGCTTACTGAGTTAGAAGCACAAGGAAAGCTAATTCACTTATCGACACGCTGATAATCCAAAGGACTAACCCTATGGCACACGACCTCAACAAAGACGAACACGCCCGCCGCGAAACCATCCTGCACTCGCCCGTGATCGCCATCGTTGGCCGCTCGGATGACCACTACTACACCAGCTATCAGGTCGGCGAGTATCTGATCAAAGAAGGCTTCACCGTCTACAACGTCAACCCGAATGTCGATAACATTGATGGCGAAGCGGTCTACGAGTCGCTCAAGGATATTCCCGAAAAAGTGGATATTGTCGATGTGTTTCGCCGTTCGGATGCCTTCCCCAATGTTGTGCGGGAAGCCATCGACATCGGCGCGAAAACCGTCTGGGGACAGTTGGGTGTCGAAAATGACGATGCCCGTTTGCTGGCGCTCGGCGCTGGCTTGAACTTCGCCCAGAATATCTGCCTCCGTACCGAACACGAACGCCTCTTTAAAGGCTTGCAACAGGGTTAAATATGGCTGCTAAAGCGCCCAAAACCTTTTACATCCTGCACGGTGATGATGATTTCAGCCTTGAGCAGGAAGTCAATACGCTGCGTTCCCGCATGGGCGACGACAACGGCCTGAACACCAGTGAGTTCGAGGGTGCGTCCACCAGCGCCGCCGAGGTTATCAACGCTGTTTGTTCCTACCCGTTCCTCTCGGATAAGCGTCTGGTCATCGTCAAAGGCATGATCGCGTGGATTACCCGTAAGGGCGCGGGTGAAACGGGGAAAAAAGCGGTCGAACAATTTGTTACCGCCTTACCCACGCTGCCGGAATGGGCGCGGCTCGTCTTTATCGAACGCCAAACCCTGAGCGATAGTAACAAGCTGGTCAAGCTGGCGCGTGAACTCGAAAACGGCTATGAGAAAGCCTTCGCCGCCCCCAGCGACAGCACCGGTTGGATACTCCGCCGCGCCAAAGATACCTACGCCGCCGAGATACAACCGCAGGCCGCCGCTGCCCTCGCCAGCGTCATCGGCAACGACCTGCGCCGTGCCGACAACGAACTGATTAAGCTGGTAAGCTATATCGACGGCGCTCGCCCCATCACCGAAGAAGATGTCGCGCTGCTTACGCCTTACGTGGCTGAGGCTGAAATCTTCAAAATGGTCGATTCGCTGGCGGAAGGGCGAGGGGGTGAAGCCCTAAAAATGCTGCACCGGCTGTTGATGGAAAAAGACAACGACCCCTTCAAAATCTATGGCATGATCGTGCGCCAGTTCCGTTTACTTTTGACTGCGAAGGAATTTCTGGTCGGCGGTGGCTACCCCAATCAGATGGGCGAAGCGCTCAAAATGAACCCGTACGTCGCCAAAAAAATGGCACAGCAAGCCCGCGCCTTCACCCTGCCGCAGTTGGAGCAGGTCTACCGCGCCTTACTGGATAACGACATCCGCATGAAAACCGGACGCATCGAGCCACGCCTCGCCCTCGATTTACTGGTCGCGGGTTTGGCCCGTTAACGCAACAAAAAAGCCTGTACCATGAACGGCTCAGGCTTTTGTGAATTCTGAATTGTGATGACGCGGGTCTAGCCGGTAACGATTTTTAGTACATCCCTCAGAAAACGGTGTTCTGGTTGGGCTTCATCGGGTCGTGCCTTCTTAATGATATTAGCCTTACCGATGCGCGGCAGCCGCTGTTGATAGACCTTCACACTCTTGAGGTCAACCATGATCTCGCCGTTAATCTGGCACGCCTCAATGTGTTCCAGAAAAACACAGTTCAAGACCGTATTCCGGGGTTGGTCAAGGAACCAAGCGGCTTCTTCAACAGTGATATACTCGCGCCCTTGCCAATTGACCGTGACCAGTGTTTTTGTTGCCATTCTAGCCTTCAATCTAACTTACACCGTACCTAACAATTAATATTGTATTGTCTGATTTTGTAAATAAAACTTAAGATTTAATGCGAATTGCTGTTTTTTAGGTCTTTCCTTAATCCCAGATAAGTAATTAGCAATGAGAATACTATACACCAGCATAAAGCGCAAAATTACCCGTAATGTTGGGGGATTAGAAAAGTCATTCGAACAATGCTAGAACGGCTGACTGAACTGCTTGCCAAGCCGCTGTTCCAGCGACCACAATCTCAAAATGTCCTGCCTCAGGCACAATCGTGAGTCGTACATTATCACCCGCCGCTTCTGCCGCCTCGATATACGGTTGAACGTTCGCAAGGATACCGGTATCCGCGTCTCCGACCACATGAATCTGCCGAACACCCAACGGCAGCAGTGCCATCGGTGAAGCATCGCGGTAATGGTCAGGCACATCCGCCGGTAGTCCCCCCATCACCTGTGGCAGCGTCTCGCCGCATAACCCCTGTGCGACCGCGTTCACAAGGTCGATAACCCCGGCTAGGCACACGACACCATGTACAGGTAAGGGATCGGCAGAATAAATTGGACTATTGGGGGAAAGCCGTCTGCGCCCCGCCAACCACAGCGCCAACTGCCCTCCCGCTGAATGCCCCATGCTAATCACCCGCGCCAAATCGAGAGGATATTCAACCGCCGCTTTTTCCAATAAGTCCGCCGCGCGTGCCACATCCAGTAGTGTTTGGGGATACCCACCGCCGTTCCCATCACGCCGGTACTCCACATTCCACACCGCGATACCCACTGTGTTCAACGCACGGCAGATACCGCCCAACGGTTTCGCCCCATACATCGCTCGCCAGCAGCCGCCGTGTACCAGCACCACCACCGGATGCAGCCCTTCACCCTGCGGCACATACAAATCCACGAACTGGTTCTCATCCTCTCCATAGCGAAAGATCGCATCCGGTTCAACGGCGGGCAGTGCCGAGTATTCTTCGGTGTTCATCATGGGCGTATGCTCCCGTTGGTGTTCAATGGGCTAACTATAGCGCTGAGGATAAATGACAGGCAAATTGGACATCAGCCACCAGATTGTTACGCAACTTTCATGATCGGTTAACTCAAAGCCGCTGCCGGTAAGTCTATTCTATAGGCATATTCGGGTGAGTTATAGGTATACAAACCTGAATAGCTATCGCAAACCACAAACAAAGGAGCGATTTATGAAAACAGAAGTCGGCTTATGGATTGATCATCGACATGCAGTCGTCGTTACGCTCAATGGTCAGGAAGCCACCGTTCAACATATCGAGTCCGAGTTTGAAAAGCGTGTCCGTTTCTCTGGCGCGTCCGAAACCCATGATCCCAATTCCAATGACGACAACGCTGAAGATCGGCGTGACCGCAAACTCGATGACCAGCTTACACGCTTTTATACGGATGTCACAACTCATCTGCATGACGCGGAAGCCGTCTACATTATGGGGCCAGCCGAGGCGAAGATCGAACTACAAAAGCACCTCGAAAAGCACAAGCTAACGGCTAAAATCCTTGCCGTAGAACCTGCCGAAAAGCTCAGTGACGCTCAAATCACCGCCAAAGTACGCCAATACTTTAGCCAGCACCAAACCGCGCACTAGCGAATAACGCCCCAATCGCATGGTCAAAGTCATGCGGATGGGGCAATTTTCATTTCCTCCATCCCGCGCTATAGTATCCGCATTGTTGCCGACCGCCTACGAAGGAATAATGCGCGATGACTGACGTAATCGTCCCTGATGTTCCGTATGTATTAAACGTTCCAACTTCCAACCAAACCTTCCCTGATGGACTGCGGTGGAAGCTGGAAATCCCCAGTGTCGAAGGCCCTGCCGTTCTTGCGGCTGTCTTTGCCGAAGCTGACCGCTACGGCGTACCGATTGACCGAATCTCGCAGGGCAGCGGTATTCAACTGCTTACCGATGCGGAAATCACCGATATGGTCGCGCAGTGTGCCGCCCGTAACGTCGAGTGCTGCCTGTTTGTCGGGCCGCGCGGCTCGTTCGATATTGGCGCTGCCGCCCTTGCCTCTAACGGTGGGGCGCTTAAAGGGGCGCTGCGGGGTGCGCGTCAGCTTTCGCACGCGCTGGAGGACATCGACCGCGCCATTGCGTTCGGCTGCCACAGCGTTCTGGTTGCTGACCTCGGCCTGCTCGCCATTCTTGACCAGAAGCGCAAACAGGGACTCATTCCGGCGGACTTCATCATCAAAGTGTCGGTTCTCAGTGCGCCGAGTAACCCCGCGACGGCGGCAGTGCTGGGGCAGTTGGGCGCGAATTCGCTGAACGTGCCATCCGACCTTTCCATCAACGAACTGGCCGAAATCCGCGCTGCGACCGCCGCGTGGATCGACTTCTACGTCGAAGCACCGGATGATGTCGGCGGGTTTATCCGTCACCACGATATTGCCGACATCGTGCGGGTTGCCGCCCCTGTCTATCTCAAATTTGGCCTCCGCAACACACCCGCCCTCTATCCTTCGGGTAAGCATTTGGAAGCAGCCGCTATCAACTGCGGTATCGAGCGGGTGCGTCGTGCCGCCATCGGCCTCGAACACCTCAAGCGCAAAGCACCGGAACTCGTGCGCTAATCCGGTTAACACCTCGTTCGGGCGTATGGCTGTGCGCCCTCATCCCGTTTTCCATCACACGCGCAGCCAAAAAGGATATTCAATTGGATAACAACCTCAAAACCAGCATCTGGCAGCAGTTTGGCGCTTCAATTGATTATCTAGTGAACACTATAGAAGCGTGTCCCGATTCGCTCTGGCACGCTTCGCTGTGGAATACGGATGATAAACCGCCCGAACTCGCCCAATTTTGGTACGTGGCCTATCACTCGGCATTCTGGCTGAATCTCTACCTAACGGGCGCGGAAGAAGGCTATTTACCACCGCCACCCTTTGCCTTAATCGAACAGGATCAGTACGGCCCGATCCCTGAACGCGCCTACACCAAAGCGGAAGTCCTCGGCTACATCAAAGCGGGACGCGCCACCTGTAAGGCAACGATTGATAGCCTGACCGATGAGATTGCAGATCGGCATTGTGTGTTCGGCTGGGGCGCGTGCAGCTTCCTCGAACTGCTCATCTACAATATGCGCCATGTACACGGTCACGCTTCGCAGTTGAATATGCTGTTAGGGCTGAACAAGGTCGCCACGCCTGATTACCCAACGCGGGTTGACCCCTAAGCCTCATATAATGAGTTCAAGTGAGGATCATGTAGTTGAAAGCGAGTTCATACGATGGTAGATATGATGAAAGCCGTCCGTATTCACCAATACGGTGACCCGAATGTGCTGGTTTATGAAGATGCCCCGCGCCCCGTACCGCAAGCGGGCGAAGTGCTGGTAAAAGTACACGGCGCAGGGATTAACCCCGTCGATTGGAAAACCCGTGCGGGCAGTGGCATGGGCAGCCGTTATGGCAGCCATCCTTTCCCACTCATCATCGGTTGGGATTTATCCGGCGAGGTGGTGGAACTGGGTGAAGGCGCGGATATGTATAAGGTTGGGAATGCGGTGTTTGGCATGGCGCGTTTCCCTGATGTGGGTGCGGCCTACGCCGAGTATGCAGCCGTTCCCCAGCACGAATTGGCGTTGAAACCGGAAAACATTACCCACATCGAGGCAGCCGCTTACCCGCTGGCAGCCCTGACCGCATGGCAAGCGCTGTTCGAGACGGGTAACTTGCAGCGCGGCGAACGGGTGCTGGTGCAGGGTGCGGCGGGTGGTGTCGGGCATCTGGCGGTACAAATTGCCAAGTGGGTAGGCGCTTATGTCATCGGCACGGGTTCGACCGCCAACATGGATTTTATTCACGAGTTGGGTGCGAATGAAGCCGTTGATTATTCCACCACGCCGTTTGAAGAAGCCGTCGAGTCGATTGACCTTGTGATGAACTGTGTCGGTGGTGATTTGCTCAACCGTTCCTTTAAAGTTCTGAAACATGGTGGGCGTTTGGTGTCGATTGCCGGAAAGCCGGATGAGAAGCTCGCCGAACAGTACGGCGTAGCCGCGACCTCCATTCTTGTGCGTCCGGTCGAGCGCCACCTTGACCATATCGCCAAGCTGATCGCGAATGGTGAACTCCGCACGACGGTGAGTAATACATTTCCATTGTCCGAGGCTAATCGCGCCCATGCGTTTGCGGAATCGCGTACCCTGCGGCGCGGCAAGATCGTCCTGACGGTGTAAGCGAGAGCAATAAAAAAGGGCGGAGGTTAAACCTTCGCCCTTTTGATTCGCGTAGTCTACAGCTACTTCCGGTTCTTATTGGACTGAAAGTAAATCTTCAGCACCATCTGACCGAGGCGGATTTCGTCACCATCCTTCAGCGGGTACGGACGGTGGGCAACGAGGCGTGTGCCGTTTAGGAACGTGCCGTTGCTGCTGCCACGGTCGGAGAGGTTCAACTGCTTATCCTGCAAGCGGATCGAAGCATGTGTACGGCTGACACCCATTCGGTAGCCGGAGTAAGCGGTCATATCGACATCCGGCAGGGTACCCGTGTTCGGGTCACGCCGTCCAAGAATAATCTCCTGCTTGGGGTAAACCAGCATCGGGGTCGCGCCGCCTTCAATCTCAATCCGCAGCACCATGTCGTCGGTGAAGGATGAGCCGCCTGCCGACTCCACCGCGCTTTGCTGGGCTTCGGTCAACAAGGATGTACTCGCCGTCGCAGCCGCTTCCGTCGCGCTGACCAGATCGCGCGTGCCGACCGCCGACTTTACACCACCGACAAGGTTCGTCCCGCAGTTATCGCAAATCAGCGTACCGGGGCGGTTACGGTGTCCGCAGCTCGGGCAGATCGTACCGGCAGGCACACCGGTGGCAGGGCTGGGTTCATTGAAACGCTGCGTAACCTTGCTGCCGCTGCCCGGTGGAATAGTGTCTTCTTTATCAGATGGTGGTTTCACAACGGCTGTCGTTGAAGACGCAACCGATGGTTTTGCTGGCAGAGTCGGGTCATCGCTGATGTCGCGTGGTGCGCTGGTTGCTGGCACGGTCGGCGCGGCAGGCTGTGACGGCGCATTCGTTGACGGCACGGTCGGCGCTGCGGCGCTGGTTGATGGTACGGTCGGCGCGGCAGGCTGTGACGGCGCATTCGTTGACGGCACGGTCGGCGCTGCTGCGCTGGTTGCTGGCACGGTTGGCGCGGCAGGCTGCGACGGCGCATTCGTTGACGGCACAGTAGGCGCTGGCACAGGAGCATTGGTGCTCGGTACAGTGGGTGCGGCATCTGGCTTCACGTCCGCTTTGGGTTGAGTGCTGGCATCCACTTTCGCTGCGGCAGGGGGCGCGGGTTTGGCCTCACTGCTTGCCGGTGGCGGTGCGGATGCTTTATCAGCGGCAGGCTGCGCGTCCTTCGGCACTGAGGGCTGCTGCGCCGGAGGCGGACTCGCTGGCTGATTCGGTTTTGGTTGATCGGACATAAAGGACAAATTTCTCTAATGTTTATCCAAGATTAATTGTGCATATTCTACTGTCTTATGAATAGTTCACGCAAGTATCGGGCGTTCAAATTTACGCGGCAAGGTTGATTTTGCACCTTGCCCATGCTAGGCTTTATCTATGCGTGTGCGTAATAATATCCCTTACTTTGTAATAATAATTCTACTGATCGTTTTCGCGGTCGGTCTTTATCATATTCAGTCACAAAGCATCTGGTTTGACGAGGGCTGGTCGGCCTATTCTGCCATCCAACCAACGTTGCAGTCCGCGATTAACTCCGATAAGACCAATCCGCCGCTTTACTATGTCATCGTGCATATTGTGGCTCGTGGAATAGGCGACAGTGAACTCGCGCTGCGCTGGGTGTCACTGGCCTTTGGCATGGCAGCGGTGTCGCTGGCCTATCAACTGGCACGTCGATTGTTTACGCCCCACGCGGGTTTGCTGGCGGCGCTGCTGTTGGTCGTTTCGCCTCTAATGTGGTGGGCGGGGCAAGAAGCACGTATGTATACCCTGCTGGCGGTACTGGTGCTGCTGTGTGCGCTGGCTTGGCATCACCTGTTGGCGGCGAGTTGGCGCGGCTGGCGGGGGTGGCTGCTGCTGTGCGCCGGGGAATTAGCGATGTTGTATGCCCACAACACTGGCCCCGTGGTCGCCCTGTGGCTGAACGCCGTCACACTCGCAGCCGTGATGAGTAGCAAATTACAAGTTTCAAGTAACACGTTAAAAGATGCAAATCGTCAATCACTACTAATCCTCAGCCCTCAGCCCTCAGTCCTCAGTACTTTGGCCTTATGGTTCGTCAGTCAGGCCATCGTCGGGCTGCTATGGCTGCCGTACTTTATCAACCGCTTCCTGAACCTCACCGAAGCCAACAGCGCCTTGAACAGCACTACGCCGCTGACGCTGGAATCGCTCGGACGTTTGTGGCAATCCCTATGGACAGGCACGTGGGCGATGGTTGGGCGCGAACCACTGCTCGTCGGTTTCTCGGCGCTGGCCTTCGGGCTGGCTGTCTTGCTGATCCCGTGGCGGAAAGCGAACGCGCGTTGGTTGGTGCTGCACGTCATCTTGCTCACGGGCGGGCTGTGGCTGGCCTTGAGTTTGCTCGGTAACGAAGTACACGGGCGCTATCTGGTGATGATCGCCCCGCTGCTGCTGGTGGTCATGGGCGGTGGGCTGGCACGGCTGCCATCATATCTGGCAGGTGTCGGCGTGGTGTTGTTCGGCCTTGCCTTCGCCGCTGCCCTTCACTTCACGACCACCAATCCCGCTTACCAGCATGACGACGCACGCGGGATGGTACGCTATTACGCCGACCACCTGACCGCCGCCGACAGCGTACTCATGTGGTCGTACGCCGACCGTTATGAGCTGGCCTACTACTGGGATCGGCTGGGCGTTCAAGCGGAGCGCATCACCTTGCCGGAAGGTGCAGACCTCGACGCGGTGTTGCCCCTGCTGCCCACCTCCGGCGATGTCGCGCTGAACGTCTGGTACACGCAGCGGGCGGATTATCGCGGAATGATGGGCTGCTTGTTGGGCGATGGCACGGTGAACGAGCCGGAACGCTTCGACGTTTATGGTATGACGGACGTGTTATTTCGCGCCCCTGCACTAAATCCACCCGCGCTCGTGCCGTTCGAAGCCAGCCTGAGTATGGCGGCTATCACAGCCGTTGGGGATATTCGCCCAGCGCCCGCCGACCGTGCCATCTGTTTACCGATACAACTGACGCTGACGCAGCCGACAACCGTTGATTTGAAAGCAGCGGTCGTGGTGCGGAACACTTTCGGGCAGCCAATTGCCCAAACCGACGCGATTTTCGCCGACCGTGTACAGCGCCTCAGTTCCAGCCTTCCCGCTGGTACCGTGCTGACCGCTTACGCACTGCTGCGGCTGCCGTATGGTGCGCCAGCCGGGGATTACACGCTCTCGGTGCGGGTATATGACGAAGTGGCGCAGCCCGCCGGTTACAGCCTGACGCTGCCGGATGGGCAAACGCGCGGTGATGTGGTGCTGTCTTTCTCACGCTCGTCCGGCTCGGATTGGGAAGCTGTCAACCGCAGTACCGATTTACCGGTTCAGGTGGATATTGCCGTGCCGGATATGCGCCTAGCGCTGCTTGCCCACAACCTACAGGACAGCACTTACCGCAACGGCGACACGGTGAACCTTGCCCTGTTGTGGCGCGGCGAAGGCCAACTGCCGAACTTGCAGTTAGTCGCGGAGGACGGCACATGGCAGGTTGGGATAAACGCGCCGGATGTCCCAAATCGCGACTCGATCACGCTCGACTGGCGGCGGGTGCAAATCCCGTTGGATGCGGGGTCGGGCAGCGCAAGCCTTCAGTTCGCCGATGGCACACCGTTAGCCAGTATCACCGTTGAGAGCATCCCCGCTCTGTACGAAGCACCCCCCTACGACACCGCTGTAAACACGGTTGTTCCGGCCATCGGCACGCTGGTCGGGTACACCGTCAGCGGCGATATGGGCGACCGCAGCCAACCCTTCACTCTCGACTTGATCTGGCAAGCCGAGCTGCCGACAGCCATCAGTTACACCGTGTTCGTGCAGTTGGTGGCGGATGATGGGCGTGTGCTGGCGCAAAGTGACTCGCTGCCCGCCGGTGGCAGCCGCCCGACGACTGGTTGGCGTGGTGGCGAATACCTCGTCGACACCCATACCGTGAACTTCCATGCTGATGCCAGCACCGCGACCGCCTCGCTCATCGTCGGGTTATATGACGCGGCGACCGGCCAGCGTGTGCCAGTCAGCGCAACGACCGACACTATTACCCTCGCAACCGGTATCGCCGTTCGTTAATCCACCGGACGAATACGCAGCCCATCGAGCGCGAAACCCAGCCGGACATCGACTGCACCCGGTATTTCTGCCACATGGTCAAGTGTTAAGCGTATCACCGACGATTCGCCCTGTTTTGCGAGTGTCGCCTGTGGGATGACGGTGCTGTAGAGCCGCCCTCCACCCTCATCGCGCGTCACCGTCAGCGGCAGTTCATCCCCATTGACCGAAAGTGTGAGGCCGTCCATCGTCATATCATCCACCACCCACGCCAATACATGAAACTCCAACCGCAGATCGCGATCCGTATTCAGGTTAAGGTTGATCGTCGCTTGAGGATGCGTTGACCAGCGGAATACGTTGTCGTCGTGGGCGGCTTGTTCAAATGATCGCCAATGGGTACCGATTTCCTGCCGTAAATCAAGGTCAAGCGCACTTACAGGTGGCGCAGGCCGGTAGCAGCTTAGGGCCGGTTCGCACGAGAATAGGGTCGTGGCACGGTAGGGCGGGTCGCCCTGCGTGATGAGGGCATCCGGGTTATAGCCGCTGATCTGCCAGCGTGCCTGCACTGCTTCCGTGGTCAGGAGAGCGGTGCGTCCATCGGCTTCGGTTCTAAAGATCAACAGCTTATCATAAGGAATGGTGATGTCGGTTCGCGGTGCTGCGCCCGTGCCATCCGGCGTGATGATGGATGCGATGAGGAAAGACGGTTCGAATTGGCACGCACCTGCCGGAACGATTGTGCCGCCTTCGGGAGGACAGTAAAAAACCCGCATGGTTGGATTTTTGTAGAGATAGCGGATGAGTGTACTCCAATAGGTGCCATAGTAAAAGACGTTTTCGTTGTTCATCAGACCGGCGTTGTCGTCGATCACCATGACCGTATCCGGGGTGATCTGCGGTGCCTGGGCAATCACCTGCTGCAAGATATTTTGCTGTTGTAGGGAGTAATTCACGTACATCTGCTGCTGCTGCATCGCGTTCAGCAGGGCTAAACCGATGAAAGGCAGCGCAAGAACGATAAAGAGTACATCCCGGTAGCGGCGGGCGAAGCGGCTGAGGAAATAGAGTGTCAGCGCCAACACCCACGCTGAACCGAGCATGGCGACGAGATAAATGCGGAAGTTTTGCAACTGGCGGCTGGGGATCGGGATAAACGTAGCGACACCCACCGCGAAGAAAGCGATGCCCCCCAACCACAATACGGCATAGCGCCATGCCGGTACCGTGTTCTCGCCGCTCTCATGCCGCCGTTGGCGCAGCAGCCCGTAACCCACCAGCACAATCACCAGCAAGCCAGCAGCGATATAACCCCCATAGTAGGTGAGGTAAGGGAGTTTGCCGAGTGCCGCTGTCCAACCGGTGAACTGCCGTTGATAACCAATGCCCAGCGCGTAGAGCATTTGACCGATGGAGTCGGGGGTGATGCTGGAGGGCAGCATATCCGCTTCGTGGCTGGTGGTGGCGGACTGCCCTAATGCCCAGAATGCGTAAGCCAGCAGCAGAGCGATAATGCCGTACCATGCCCCTGCCGTGACAAAGAAACGTTTGTTGGGGCGAGTGAAGTACAGCAGCACAATTGGCGTGACCAAACAGGCCGCCAGCGCGATTTGATACTGCCAGATGCTAAACATGAGCGCGGCTGCCATACCCAATAGGGCTAGCCACTGCCGCCACCTATGCTGCTCCCAGAACGCCAGCATGAAATAGACCGCGAATAGGTACGACACGACCGCGAAGTGCGCCGCGATTACACGGAAGGCGAATAACCCCGAATCGGCTGGATAGATGGCGAACAACACACCGGTGACAAAGGCAAGCGTTTTCTTTCCCGGTAAAAATTTGAGGACGAGCCAGTAAGTGACCACCATTTTGCCAAACAGGAACAGGAACATCAGCAGGTTGTAGCCAAAGTAGGAATTAGGGTCAATGGTATACGCCAGCGCGAATGGGAAGATTTGCAACGGGCGCGTCCGTACCAGCGCCAGCAGGGAATCCGGTGTGATAAAGAAAAGTTGGATGCCGTTATCAAGGACTTCGTTGATGCCGACTTCTTCGATCAACCCCGTTGTCTTGAAGCCGAACGGCAGCCACAGCAGCAGCGCGATCACCAGCATACCCGCATAGGGCAGCAGACGTGACCACCAGCGTGGTTGGTTTCTGTGTTCAGATGTCTCGAAAGCGGTTGTCATGAAACGATTTGACCTTGTTGCTGAAAAGACTAATTTGCAGGCCGGATATGCAGCCCATCCAGCGCGAAACCGAGTCGAACGTTTGCTGGCGCGTCCGGCACTGGGGATATGTGGTCGAGTGTCAATACGATGGCTGTCGCCGCCCCTTGTTTCGCGAGTGTATCACGCGGGATGACGGTACTGTAGAGTCGCCCGCCGCTCTCGTCGCGCGTCACTGTCAGCGGCAGCGCATCCTCATTGACCAAGAGTTTCAGATCATCCATCGTCGTGTCGTCCACCATCCACGCCAAAACATGAAATTCGAGCTGTAGGTCACGGTCAATATTCAGGTTGAGTTCAATCGTCGTGACGGGCTTAGTCGACCAGCGGAATACGCCCGTTCTGTCCTGCTTCGGTTCAGCCTCACGCCAACCACTGCCAATATCCCCTGTGAGGTCAAGATCGAGCGCACTCACAGGTGGCGCTGGCCGGTAGCAGCTTAGGGCCGGTTGGCACGAGAACAACGTTGCGGCGCGGTAGGGCGGGTCAGCTTGCACAATCAACGGCTGCGGGTCATAACCTTCGATGTTGTAAGCGGTTCGTGCTTCTTGCGCCGTCAGCAAATGCACCTGCCGGTCAGCCGTCGTCCGAAAGAGCATCGCATTGCGGTAGCTGACGGTTGAATCCACCGGTGTGGTGATCGCCAGCGACCACGGCTCGTAATTACTGACCTGCACATCGGTTGGTTCGAGTGTACAGGCCGCCGAAAGCGTGCTTGTCCCGCCCTCCGGTGGGCAGTAATAGGCATTCAAGCTGCTGTCGCTGTAGCTATAGCGCAGGGCCGTCCGCCAGTAGATACCGTAGTAGTAAACATACAGGTCATCCAGCAAACCCGCTTCATCGAGCAGCACGATTTGCGTTCCGGGTTTGTAGGCGGGTAGTTGGGCGATAACCTGCTGCACGATGCTCTGCTGTTCAAGCGAATAATTCGTGTAGTACTGCTGCTGCTGCATGGCATTCACCAGTGCCAAACCAGCGAAGGGCAGCGTCAAAACCACGAACAGCACATTCGCGTACTGCCGCGCGAGGCGGCTGATGAAGTACAGGCTCAGTGCCAACACCCACGCCGAACCCAGCAGCGCCAGCAGGTAGATGCGGAATTCCTGTAACTGGCGGCTTGGAATGGGGATGAACGTAGCCACCCCCACCGCGAAGAACGCCACGCCGCCCAGCCACAGCAGGGTGTACCGCTGCCACGAGACACTTGCTGCCTCTGTCTCGCGGCGCTGGCGGATAAGCCACCAGCCCACTACAGCCACAATGACCATGCCAACCAGTACGTATACGCCGTAGTAGGCGAGATAGTCCAGCTTATTAAAAGCTCCCGCCCAGCCGCTGACCTGCCGCCCATAACCGACCACCAGCGCATACACCATCTGCCCGATAAATTGGAGACTAATACCTTCTGGCAGCAGCGCCCCTTCATAGCTAGAGGTCGTTGACTGCCACGCCGCCCACAGCGAATAAGCCAGCAGCAGCGCCAGCGTGCCGTACCATGCCCCCGCCGTGATAAAAAAGCGTTTGTTCGGGCGCGTGAAGTACAGCAGGACAATCGGGGTGACGAAACACGCTGCCAGCGCGATTTGATACTGCCACACCGTAAAGGCCATCGCGACGACCATACCGGCCAGCGCCAGCCAGCGCTTGCTGCCCTGTGCTTCCCATAACCGGATGAGGAAATACACGGCAAACAGATAGGCCATCACCGAGAAGTGACCGTGAATGATTCGGATCGAGAATAATCCCGTGTCCGCCGGATACAGCACGAACAGCACACCGGTGACGAACGCCAGCAGTCTTTTCCCCGGCAGAAATTTGAGGATCAGCCAGTACACCGCCACCATCTTGCCGACGGTGAACAGCATGATAAAAATGTTGTAGATCACGTAGGAGTTCGGGTCGAGCGCATGTGCCACCGCCGTCGGGAACCATTGCAGCGGGCGGGAACGCACCTGCCCCAAATCGCTGGTATACGGTGTGATGAAAAAAAGCTGTGCGCCGCTGTCCATCATCTCGGTCGCCCCCAGTTCTTCGAGCAATCCGGTTGTTTTAAAGCTGAAGGGCAGCCATACCAATATGGCTATCGCAGCCATGCCGAGGTATGGAATCAATTGTGACCACAGCGGCGGTTGTCGGGGGGTGTTGTCGGAGATGGGCGTGTTAAGAGCAGCGGTCATAGGGCATTCCGGTTGGTTGGGCTGATGCGCCGTGCATTTTAACAGATAAACCCCCACCGCAAGAAAAAGAAGGTGAGAATCTGCTCATATCCCTGCCTTGTTTTAGGGAAAATCCCCCAACTGGCTGTTGAGCCAGCGTTTCAAGTGTGGTAGGTTACGCTTTACGTTCAGAATTTATCATCTGATGAGGGCTATTTGAAGCAAATCGCGATTATGCATTATGCCAGTCCGCCGGGTATCGGTGGTGTGGAAGTCACCATCGCTCATCAAGCGCGTATCCTCGCGGGGATGGGTTATGGTGTGGTCGTCGTTAGCGGCGTGGGCGGGGATTTTGACCCGCAGGTCAAAACGGTCATCAACCCGCTGTTGAGTTCATCGCACCCCGATATTCTCGCCGTTCAAAAAGAACTGGCGCAAGGACAGGTGACAGACGCTTATCACGCGCTGGTGAAGCAGATCGCGGCTGCGCTGGAAACCGCGCTTGAAGGCATCGAGGTGTGCATCGCCCATAACATCCCGACACTGCACAAGAACCTGCCGCTGACCGCCGCGCTTGCCGCTTATGTGGAACGCAGCGGTATGCGTCTCGTCGCCTACTGCCACGACCTCGCATGGACAAACCCCCAGTATCAGGCCGAGCTTCACCCGGGCGAACCGTGGGATAAGCTGCGGCAGGTGTGGCCGGACGCACGTTACGCGACCGTTTCGGTGATGCGCCAGCAGGAATTAGCCGACTTGCTCGGTGTGCCGCCGGAGCAAGTGACCGTGATTACCGGTGGGGTTGATCCAGCGCAGTTCTTAAAGTGGACAGCCACGACTTCACAGCTCGTCGAAAAGCTGCACCTGATGGATGCCGACGGTATCTTACTGCTGCCCGCTCGCCTCACCCGCCGTAAAAATATCGAGTTGGGGCTGCGGGTGCTGGCTGCCGTACGCCAGCAGTCAGGCAAGGATTTCCGCCTCGTGGTGACGGGGCCACCGGGGCCGCATAACCCCAGCAACCACGCCTACCTCAGCCAACTCCTCCAACTGCGGGCAGAACTCGGTTTGGATGCGGCGGCACATTTCCTGTATCGCGAAGGCCCCGACCCGCAATCCCCGCTGGAACTCGATGACGACACCATCGCGGATTGTTATCGGTTGGCGGATGCGTTATGCTTCCCCAGTACCCAAGAGGGCTTCGGCATTCCAGTGTTGGAAGCGGGCTTGAGCGGTATTCCCGTGTTTTGCTCCGACCTGCCACCGCTGCGCCAATCCGGTGGTGATGAGGCCGTCTACTTTGACCCGCTGCGGGATTCGCCGGAAGCCATCGCCGCGCAAATCGTCGCCACCTTAAACACATCATCCACGTACCGCCTGCGCGTCCGCGTGCGTCAGCAGTATCGGTGGGAAACCATCATTCAGAAGTCGTTGATACCACTGATCGAGGAGTAATCTATGGCAGCTAGACCGTATCGGGTGCTTTTGGCATTGTCCGACCATAGTGATTTGTCCGCGTGGGTGAATCTGGCCTCGCAAATGGCCTATCCCCACGACAATATTGAAGTGCGCGGCTTACTGACCGTTCCCGAAGAAAAGTCTTTGAGTGAAGGGACAAACCTCGCACGGGAATGGCGCGACGTGTTGGAAGCGATTGCCAATGACCCGAACTTGCCCACGCCGCAGTCGAGTTCGGTTGTCGTCGATTACAAACCGATGTCGCGCCTCATCAACGACATTAATCAGGCCAATGTTGACCTGCTGCTGGTGCAGTGGAGCGGCGCGGAAGCCCTTACCGGCAATATGTCCACCGACGATATGCTTCAGTTCGCACCCTGCGACCTAGTGCTGGTGCATGGCAAGCCGTGGCAGCACAAAGGGCCGGTACTGCTCTCCCTGCGCGGTGGCCCGAATGCCTCGCTCGGTTTGCATGTGGCGAAAACGTTGGCGGAAAATGAGTCCATCACCCTGTTCCACGTCACCGATCAGGGGCAGACGACCAACCTGCGCCCGATGCTTTCCGACCCGCGTATCACCCGTACCGTGACCGCGAATACTTCCATTGGTGAAGGCATCATCCGCGAATCGGTGGGGCATCGGTCAATTGTGATGGGTGCGAGTTTCCACAAACCGCACACCACTGCCAGCCCATCGTCACGCTTCATGAACGATGTAGACTCGAAAACGCAAAGCTCCCTAGTCGTGGTACGCGCTCTGCGACCGGAAGCGCTGTCTTTCCACCAACCGACGTGGCCGCTGGTGGTCGAGGAATCACTTTCGACCAAAGTGGATCGCTGGTTCGCCGAAAGTACCTTTCACCACAGCGAATTTGCTGACCTCAAAGCCCTGATGGCGCTGAAGGAAAAGCAGGGGGTCACCATCAGCATTGGCTTACCCGCCCTCAATGAGGAAGACACTATTGGTAACGTCATCCAAACGCTGAAATCGGCCTTGATGGATGAAATTCCGCTGATCGACGAAATGGTGCTGATCGACAGCAATTCGACCGACCGCACCGTCGAAATCGCCGAGTCGCTGCATATCCCCGTTTACCGCCACCCCGATATTCTGCCGGAGATGGGAACCTATCGCGGCAAGGGCGAGGCGTTGTGGAAAAGCCTGCATGTCCTCAAGGGTGACATCATCGCGTGGGTCGATACCGACATCACCAACATTCAGCCGCATTTCGCCTATGGCTTGCTCGGCCCGCTGCTGCGCCGTCCAGAGGTGCAGTACGTCAAAGGCTTTTATCAACGCCCGATTAAGGTGGGTGAGAAGATCGAAAGTTTCGGCGGTGGTCGTGTGACGGAACTGGTGGCGCGTCCGCTGCTCAACCTGTTCTATCCTGAGCTGTCGGGCATCATTCAGCCGCTATCCGGCGAATACGCGGGGCGGCGAGAGGCGTTGGAGCGCGTGCCGTTCTTTAGCGGCTACGGCGTGGAAACTGGCTTGCTGCTGGACATTCTGGAACAGTTCGGCTTGGAGGCCATCGCCCAATCCGACCTTGAAGTGCGTATCCACTACAATCAGCCGTTGGTTGACCTCAGCAAAATGTCGTTCGCCATCTTGCAGGTGTTTATCGCCCGCTTGGAAGGGCGCTTCGGCACCGAAATGCTCGACAAAGCCAACCGCAGCATGAAGTTGATCGTGCATGAGCCGGAACGTTTCGCGCTGGACATCGTGGACATCAGCGACCAGCAGCGCCCGCCGATGATTGAAGTTCCCGCCTACCGCGAGCGCCTCGAAAAGGCGACCGAGGCAAACTAACGGGCTGATTTTAGGGATGCGACGTGCCTCATCCCCAGTCAGGATAAGCGTTCTAAGGAGATAAGCAGCGGATAGCCTGTCTGCTGTCCTTACGAAAACACCAATGGATGTAGGGACGCGAGACAGCGCATCCGGCAGTTCTATGTCTTAACTTGACACCTAAAGGCCGAAGTGTGCTGTTACGTCCGATCCCATACCGGCTGCCGGTTGAGGATACGCGCAAGCTGATCGGGAAAGCGGCTGGTATCAACTGGCTTGCCCAAAAAGCCGTCAAACCCCCGCTGCTTCACCACATTCATTTCGCTAACATGCACTGTGTAGGCAATGATCGGCGTATCGGCGAAGTGCGACCGCAGCAGGTTCTTCACATCATAGCCATCCAACCCCGGCATTTCTAAGTCGAGGAAAACCACATCCACCGCGCCCAGTGTTGGTAAGGCCGCTTCGAGTTTGCGCGGGTCATGGATTTCAGTCGCCGTGACCCCCTGCTTAGTGAGCAGTTGAATGAGTACCTTGCGGTTCTGGGCGTTGTCATCAATAACGAGAGCATGGTGGCTCATGGGTTTCTCCGTAGTGAATAATGGTAATCGGTGCGTGGTCGGTAAAAGGTTCGGCTACAATGTGCGTTCGCCGACCGACCAAACCTTTTCTCCGTTGAGAATGGATACAAGCTGCTTTGGAAACAGGATATTGTCGATGGGCTTGGCAATGAAACCGGAAAAGCCTTTTGCCCGCGTTTTGGGAATGGCAATCGAGGGATCCATCGCGGAAACGGCGATAATCGGTAAGGCGCTGTACTTCGGCACCTGGCGGATTTGGTCGAAGAGGTCGAGGCCGGATATACCATCAGCCAACATTAAATCGAGGATGATGAGGTCGATATGTGACATGTTTTGGAGATGATACAGCGTGTCGCGCCCCCAGCGCTCAAAATCGACCGATGCACCCTGCCGAATCAGCGCCATCTGGAAGATCAGGCGGTTCTGCATATTATCTTCGACAATGAAAATGCGTTTGTCTTTGAGAATCATGAATAATTTCCCGTTCTTTAGCTAATAATGCGCCAGATGATTTCGCCGTCCAGAATACGCTCCAGCGTCTCAGGGAAGGTTTGCAGGTCAATCGGCTTCGCGAGGCAGCCATCGAAACCGATGCTGCGTAAGCGCTGTACTTCCTCACTCATCACGCTGGCCGTTAGTGCCACGATGGGCGTATTTTGTACCCACTCATATTCGCGCAGCAGGGTGAGCATTTCGAAGCCGTTCAAGGGCTTCATGTGAATATCCAGCAGGATAAGATCGGGCTTCGGGTCGAGCGCTTCCACATGCGCTTGGAAATTCTCGCTGTCCTCAAGGATCGTCACATGCGGCAGCTTCATACGCCCCTTGAGCAGCATACTCATGAGCTTGCGGCTCTGCGGGTCATCTTCTACGTATAGAATAGCCGGTTGTTTAGTCGTCATACTTCCCCCTAGGCCGTCATCGGCACTAATGTCTCAGATTTAATCGGCAGCGCCACATGGAACGTTGCCCCCTTGCCTTGCTCACTCTCCAGCCACAAGCGTCCACCGTGTGCTTCGGCGAGGTTCTTGGCGATGGGCATCCCCAAACCTGTACCGCCACCCTGCCGCAAGCCGGTCTTGGTTTGCTTGAAGGCTTCAAACACCATCGCTTGATCTTCTTTCGCGATTCCCGGCCCGGTGTCCGAAATCGAAATGAGAACCTCATCCGCCTGCTGCCGCACCTGAACGTTGACACTACCTTCGTCGGTAAACTTGCAGGCGTTCGAAATGATGTTGAGCAAGATTTGCAGGATGCGCTGGCGGTCGGCGCGGATCAGCGGCAGATTTTCGGGTATATTGGCTTGCAGTTGCGTCGATTTGCCTATCAACAAACCGCGTCCGGTCGTAACCGCGCTGTTGACGAGGCTGGTCATATTCACGTCATCCTCGATAAACAGGTTGAGCGAACCGGCTTCGATCTTCGACATATCCAGTACGTCGTTAATCAGGTTCAGCAGGTGCTTGGCGCTGCCGACCACTTCCGTCAGCAGCTCGGTTTGCTGCTCGGTCACGGGGCCGGTATCGCCGTCGATCACGAAACGGGTGAAGTTAATCACCGCGTTCAACGGGGTACGCAGTTCGTGGCTCATGCTGGCGAGGAAGGCCGACTTCACTTGGTCAGACTGTTCGGCGCGTTCGCGGGCTTGGTCAATCACTACGATTTGGTCTTGAAGCTGTTTCCGCGCTGTTTCGAGTGATCGCATGTACGCATCGCGGATGTTACTCACCACTGCCAAAATGCTTGTGGCGAGCACCATGAACATCAGTATTGCCCACCATAATCGATCTTCGCTGTTGGCTGGACGTGTATGATCTATAATTAGAAATACGGAAATAATGATCCCCGTAACGACCGTTGTACGTGCGTCTAGGAGCAAACTGCTGAGGATAATGCTTAATGTTAAATAGATCGTTGCTGAGGTTAAGGTAGGCGTTTGACTGGTAAAAGAAATCGCAGCAATGGCAAAAATGGGTACTAAGATGACTAAATAGGCTCCAAATTTGTAGTGTTGAGTACGACTGAAAATGTAGGCAACAATGATACCCAATATGCCTACCCAATTGCTGGTTTGGATGGCCTGAACGGATTGACCAGTAAAAATTTGGTTGATGGGGCCGATGATGCTAACGAGTATGCCTATTGGCAGAAAAACCAAGAGAATCGATGCTAAGATGGATACTTGCTGCCGATTTTCCTCAGGCACCTTCTCTGATGGTTGGGTTAATCCCTGCCAAATTTTCTTAAATGATATTAAGCGCTGAGTGCTCAACGGGGGTGACGCGGTAGCCGCCATAGGATATATCCTTGTAAATGAGAGTCAACAGGAGTTGCGGTTGGTCATAAAAGCCCAGTGGCAACATATAATCGGATTCCGTCATAAATTTATGATATAGAATAAACCTTGAACGGAGTGTGAAGTTTTTGTGTAGGTGAGAAATCTTAATGGTTGCTATAATTACAGATTGTTTTTTGGTTAAGCAACAACGAGATCAATGTATCAAGGCGAACACCAAGTACAAGACGAGGATTTCCCGCCTTTTCCATCCTGCAAATAGGGTCTCAGTGTTTATATCAATAGGTGGATCAGTTCCGCCCCGGCACCCGCCCGTTCGATCAACCCACAGGCTTGCAGCCGGTGAATGAGTTCCACCCACTCCGCGCGGCGCGGGTCATTCGCCAACATCGGGCGTAAAATGGCGGCTGCCCCCTGCACATCAGCCGGTGCATCCGCCAGCGTGATGGCTTGCCAGTAGGCGAGTTCTTCTTGCTCCGGCGCGAGGGCGCGGGCTTCTGCCCACTTGGCGAGCGCCCCTGCTTTATCACCCGCTTCCAGCAGCGTGTGGCCTTCTTGGTCGATCAGTTGGGCGCGGCGGTTGCGGACGAGCCGTGCTAGTTCGGTGACGGGTGCAGCGTGTTCATCTACCCGCAGGCTGTAATCGCGCTTCCATTCCGGTTCATTCCGGTCACCCGGCACAACCACCAGCGCCGCCGACTGCGAGCCGCGAATGTCGCCGTCCTCGTCCTGCGCGGCTTGTAACGCCGCCAGCATCCGTTGGGCGAGGTCGCCGCTGGTGCTTTCGTAGGCATTGGTCATCGCCGCGATCACCGTGTTCCGCGTCATCATATTGGCTTGCACGCTGTATTCCTCGCCGATGTGGTGTCCCGCTTCGGTGATACAGCCGCTGCCGGTATGCGCGGCGGCTCGCCCCTGTGCGTCGATGACGGCTACCTGACGACGGCTCTCACCCGCGTCTGAGGCGACCAGCGCTTGGATGACGCGGCTGGCTTCGACTCCCGCTTGCAGCATCTTCAACCCCATCGGCCCGAAGCTGCGGTTGGTTAGGGACTGGGTGGCAATCGCCCCGACCCCCGGCAGCAGCCACGGCACACCGTCGCCGACGCTCATCTGGTGCGTTTGTACCGCCACGCCCAACTGTCCAGTTTGCGGGTCACGGGCGACGATGCTGTAGGTGCTGTTCAGGTCGGTGAAGTGGTAGCGCATGGCGTTTTTCTTTCGTCTAGATGGAATGATTGGGTGGCGCGAATTGTATCTCAAACGTGCTGGCGCAGATAACCTCATACGTCCGCAGTTCGATTGCCAGCGGTCGCAGCCCGAATAAGAACGCATCCGTCGGCGACCACAGCGCTACCGAGCCGAAGATGCTCAGGGCGTTGGAAAGCAGGTTACGCACGCCGTCCGAAAGATGGGGCGAATTGGTAACCACCGTCGCTAACCCCAGCGATGCCGCCAAAATCCCCAGCCCGATTTGTAAGCTGTGAAGGACATTGTGCCGCCGCGTCTCATATTCGAGCCGCTGGCGTTGGATACGTACCTCGCAGTAACGCGCTATAGCCACCTGCGCTGCCTGTTGAAGTTCGGCCTTATTGACATCACTTGGGGGTAAAACGATAACAATGTGCAGCTTGACGTTGCGGCCTGAGCTTCGGGCGCTCTTGAGATCGCTCGCAATCTCATCAAGGCCGGAGTTCATGCGGTAGTGTGGGTGAAACGGGTCATGCTGGATCGGCGCGAATAATTCGTGAATATCGTTGAGGTGCAGCGTGAACGTGTGTTGTCGGGGTTGGTTTTCGCGACCCAGCAGCATGACTCGCATCCCTTCACCAGATGGATAACAGCTTAATTGTCCGTATCCGCCTCACTTTCTGCAAATCGGTACAGACCGATTAACGCCAAAATGGTTCGTTGGACTCACGGCAATCTGTTATAGTGTCTAGGGAAAAATGATTTGAAAAATAGGGAGACTCATATGGAATACCGCCGCTTAGGTAAATCCGGTTTGAAGGTGAGCGAGCTTTCGTTTGGCTCGTGGGTGACGTTCGGCAGCCAAGTGGATGTTGATCTCGCGGTCAACTGCATGGCTGCGGCTTATGACGCAGGTGTGAACTTCTTCGATAACGCCGAGGTCTATAACAAGGGCAAGTCGGAAATTGTGATGGGTGAAGCGCTCAAGAAGCTCGGCTGGGAGCGCGACAGCTACATTGTTTCCAGTAAGGTGATGTGGGGCGCGAAGGAAAACCCCAAGCCGACACAGATGGGACTCAGCCGCAAGCACCTTGTCGAAGCCTGTGACCAAGCCCTCGAACGTTTGCAGGTGGAATACCTTGACCTGTATTTCTGCCATCGCCCCGACCCTGAAGTGCCGATGGAAGAAATTGTGCGCGGCATGACCGAACTCATCCTGCGTGGGAAGGTCTTCTATTGGGGGACATCCGAATGGTCGGCGCAGGACATCGAGAAGGCGTATGAAGTCGCCCGCCAGTACGATCTCATCCCCCCGACGATGGATCAACCGCAGTACCACATTTTCCACCGCAACCGCGTCGAGCAGGAATACGCCGAGCTTTATAACCCGGATGCGGTCGGACTCGGCACGACGATCTGGTCGCCGCTGGCTTCCGGCTTGCTGACTGGCAAGTACAACGACGGCATCCCTGCCGACTCGCGCGTCAACCTGCCGGGTTACGAATGGCTGAAGGAAATGATTACGGGCGAGGCGGGCAAGCCGCGCTTGGAAGCCGTCCGCCAGTTGGGCAAGGTGGCCGACGAACTCGGTACAAGCATGTCGCGGATGGCGATTGCGTGGTGCCTCAAGAACCCGCACGTCAGTACCGTGATCACCGGCGCGTCGAAGGTGGAGCAGGTGAAGGAAAACATGGAAGCGATCAAGGTCGTACCACAGTTGACCGATGAAGTGATGCAGAAGATCGAGTCGATCACGGCGGGTTTGGCTGAGTAAGATTTTTAACACAGAGGCGCAAAGGCTCAAAGACACAAAGGGGTTTGCCAATGGTGAAACCCAAGTGCAGTCATTCGCTGATCGAGAAGGCAGAAACAAGACGGGTGCGCGAGCGCTCGTTTTGTTTTGTGGGTAGTGAACAGTCAACAGGGAACAGGTAACAGGTAATAGTCAACAGGTAACAGTCAACAGTCAACAGGGAACAGTCAACAGGGAACAGTCAACAGGTAACAGTCAACAGTCAACAGTTAAAGGCCATACAAATCGCCAAGGGTTTTGTGGCGGCGGCGGCGGCGGAGCGCCAATTCAGTTGACAGTTGTCAGTTGTCAGTTATCAGTTGTCAGTTGTCAGTTGTCAGTTGACAGTTGACAGTTCAATGCAAATGCGAGTCGCCAAGTGCGCCAATTGGCTTTTAGCGATTTGCTCCAAACAAAGTTACAAAAGTTCAAAATGTCGAAACTATTGCAGTTGATGCTGTTGATGCTGTTGTTACAACAGCATTTTGACGGCGGCTGTGAGAGAGCGAATTGCCGAACATTCTCAAATTTCTTCACATTCTTCAATTTCACAGTGAAAATTAGCTTTTAGCCCCATACAAAAGCATTTTGTGTCGGAATTGTCGCTATTGTCAGCGATGGGATGTGTGTTTCTCCCTCAATTGGCGGTAATGTCGTCAGTGTCGGTATTGTCAGTTGGCACAATTGGCAGCAAAGGCAGCAATGGCAAAGGTCGATGGTGTGCCATATTTGCCAGTGAAGCATCATTTCAAAAGGACACGAAGTAAATTCTATTTTAGAACATTTGTATCACTCTGTCAAGCGCGACAAATTTGTGCAAATAAGGAGAAAAAGACGGGAAACCAATGGTTCAAGTGGGATACTGTGAGGTATCGAGCAAACGGTATTCCTCAGGAGACCATTGGTATGAAACAGTATAGCATTTCCTCAG
>JAIUNI010000001.1 GCA_020161935.1 Chloroflexota bacterium | reverse complement strand
GCCGCATGAGGCTAAAGCCGTCATGCTGATCACCAGACAAGTCTGCTAAAGCGACTTCAAAAGCTGAGGATCAGCGTTTCAATTATTTACCATGCTAATTCGTAAATCACCATAAGCCATCCTGCTAGCAGCCGGACAAGCGCACTCAAGGCGCTCCAAAATTCGACAGCGAGCCTCTTATTAAGTGATTTTGTCCCTGAAAATCCCTTAGCTTAATGCCTATGCATCAATCATGCGCCCCGTAGTCAGCAAGTTAAGAACTGCGCTCGTACACAAACTTGGTTGGTTGCGCCGCATGAGGCTAAAGCCATCATGCTAACAGCCGGACAAGCGCACTAAAGGCGCTTCAAGAATGCTTGTCTATAGGTGTTAACACCAGAAAAGTGTCTTTAACAAGGTCAATTTTCTTAACTTGGTGTGTATTGATCATATACCCCGACTCTATTTGGTTAACTACGAATGCTTATCCTCGGCCTCGACTTCACCAGCGCACCCACCCGCGCCAAACCCATTACCTGTGCCGAAGCATATCTGGAAAGCGAAACGCTGCATGTCGAAGCAGTACACCGGCTGTCCACCTTCACCCAATTCGAGCAAACACTTGTTCATTATCCGGTCTACGTTGCGGGGTTTGACTTCCCGTTCAGCCAACCGCGCCGCTTGATTGAGACGTTGGGCTGGCCGACCGAGTGGGCAGAACTGATTGCGTTGATCGCCGCGATGGGGAAGAATGCCTTCGAGGCGGAAATCCGGCTTTACAGCGACCCGCGCCCCAGCGGCGACAAACTCCACCGCCGTGTGGCAGACGTTCGGGCGAATGCTATCAGCCCGATGAAGCTGGACTTTGTACCCGTCGGCAAGATGTTCTTTCAAGGTGCGCCGCGTTTGCTGGCGGCTGGCCTCAACGTATTACCCTGCCACCCCACTGCTAGTCCCCGCGCTGCGCTGGAGGTCTATCCGGCGCTGGTTAACCGGCGCTTCAACCAGCGGGCAAGCTACAAGCAGGACGCAGTGGCGCGGCAAACTGACCAGCACACCGCTGCCCGTTCGGCGCTGCTGGATGTGCTGATGTCCCCCGTGCTGAGAGCTACTTATGGCATTAAACTGAAATTGGCTGCGGCAGTCCAACGCGCGGCGGTAGAGGATAAAACGGGTGACACGCTCGACGCGGTGCTGTGCGCGATACAGGCGGCATGGGCTTCTCGCACGCCGGACTATGGCATCCCACCGGATGTTGACGCACTTGAAGGCTGGATTGCTGATCCTTCGCTTGTGTAGCTATCTGAAATTAGTTATGAACTGATTACTGGTAACTGGCAATTGTTCACTCAAATAAAAAGAGCGCAGACGGCTGCCTACGCTCTCTTGTCCCTTGCTGCTTAAAACAGTTCGCTACCACGCCAAGAGGGCGGGTTCTTCCAACACTGTTCGCAGGTCTTGGAGGAAGTTGGCGGCTTGTGCGCCGTCGACGACACGGTGATCGGCGGACAGCGTGACGGTCATGAATGAGCGTAGGACAGGCTGCCCGTTGGCATCCGGCACAAACTGCTGCTGCGTCCGCCCAACGGCTAAGATGGCGACCTGCGGCGGGTTGATGATCGCCGTGAAGCGGTCAACGCCGAACATGCCGAGGTTGCTAATGGTGAACGTACCATCCACCATATCCGGCACTTTGAGCGTGTTCTCTCGCGCCCGTTTCGCCAGTTCATCGACAGAGGTTTGAATGGCGTGCATCGAGAGGCGATCAGCGTTCCGCACCACCGGCACGACCAAACCGGCTTCCAGCGCCACCGCGACCCCGATGTTGGCGGTCGGCCACAGCGCGATTTCCTCGCCGTCCAGTGTGGCGTTCAACCACGGGTGACGCATGAGGACACCCGCGCAGGCTTTCACGAGAATAGTCGTAACCGAGAGTTTTTCGTCCCGTGCTTTCAACGACTGGCGCAGCTTTTCAATGCCGCCGGTATCAATCGCCGCGTCGAAGAAAATATGCGGCGCGGTTTGGAAGCTCTTTTGCAGGCGGTTGGCTATCGTCCGGCGCATCCCTTCCATCTTCA
The DNA here is from genome assembly GCA_020161935.1 of Chloroflexota bacterium. Lineage (GTDB taxonomy): Bacteria > Chloroflexota > Anaerolineae > Aggregatilineales > Phototrophicaceae > CFX2. Next base: position 1,738,245 of record JAIUNI010000001.1, on the reverse strand, counting down.
CGATGCGCGGTTGTTCACCGGAAAGGATCAGCGGTGATGAGGCAGGCGGTGGGACTTGCTCAACGGGTGTAACGGCTTGTCCGGCGGCTTCGACATCCGCACTCTGGATGCGACCACGTGGGCCGCTGCCACTGACGGTCAGCAGGTCGATACCGGCTTCTTTGGCGAGATGCCGCGCGGCAGGTGTGGCACGGACTTTGCCGTCAGGGCGTGTTAACGCGCCTTCCACATCCCGCCGGACAATGCGGTTATTTCGCCCTGAACCTTTGATCTGGCTGAGGTCAACATTCCCCGCCTCGGCGATCCGCTGCGCTACCGGACTCACCGATGTGCCAGCGGATTCGGTTGTGGCTGGTTGAATGTCGGCTGCGGTGAGTACGCTTTCACTTGCCGGAGCAGCGGTGGGCAGTTTGCTGGGTCGTGCTTCCCCCGGTCGCAGCAGGTAGGCGATCACCTCGGTTACGGGAACGGTCGCGCCAGCCGCGTACAGTGGGTTCATCAGCGTGCCGGACTCCGGCGCTTCGACCTCCATGTTGACCTTATCGGTGGTCACTTCACAGATCGGGTCGCCCGCGCGGACGGTATCACCATCCTGCTTGAGCCATTGGACAATATCGGCGGTTTCCAGCGTGAAGCCGAATTTGGGGAGAATAATCGGAATAGGCATGGTAGTTAGTACTCACCGCGTACCAGTTTACGCGCTTCAAGGATAATGTTCTCGACCTGTGGAACGGTTGCCCGTTCCAATTCGCGGTTGTAGGGAATTGGAATATCCAAACCTGCCAGCCGCCGGATCGGGGCTTCGAGGTAATCAAACGCCTCGCTGGAGGCGATCCGCGCCACAATTTCGCCACCGAAGCCGCCCATCTCGACGGCCTCATGCACAACCATCGCGCGTCCGGTTTTCTTGACCGACTCGATAATCGGCTTGTCGTCCAGCGGTTTGAGTGTGCGCGGGTCAACCACTTCGAGTTCGATTCCTTCCTTCGCCAGTTCGGCTGCGGCTTCTAAGGCGCGGCTGACCATGATCGAGGTCGCCACCACCGTCAGATGTTTGCCTTCGCGGGCAATCGCCGTTTGGCTGAGGGGGATGCGGTACATTTCTTCCGGCACATCGCCTTTGGTTTTGTAGAGCAGCTTGTGTTCGATGAAAATTACCGGATTGTTGTCGTCAATCGCCGCGAGTAGTAAGCCCTTCGCGTCGTAGGGGTTGCTCGGCATGACGACCTTGAGACCCGGTACATGCACGAACCAATTTTCGAGGCTTTCGCTGTGCTGGGCGGCTGCGCCCGTACCCGAACCACCGGGGGTACGCAGCACCATCGGCACGCTGGCCTTACCGCCGAACATGAAGCGTACTTTTGCCGCTTGCAGGACAAGCTGCTCCATCGTCAGGGTGATGAAGTCCATGAACTGGATTTCGCCGACGGGGCGCATTCCGGTCAAGGCCGCGCCGACGCAAGCCCCCGCGATGCCCGCCTCGGAAATCGGCGTGTCGATGATGCGCTGTTCGCCGAACTCGGCCAGCAAACCCGCGCTCACACCGAACGCGCCGCCGTAAACCCCCACATCTTCACCGATCAAGAATACCCGTTCATCCTGCGTCATGCTCTGGCGCAGGGCTTCACGCAGGGCTTCGGCGTAGGTTAACTCACGCATACACGCCCTCCAGAATGGTCGCCACATCCGGCGCGGGGCTGGCTTCGCTAAACTCGACCGAACGGTCAATGATGGAAAGGGCAGTATCGCGCATCGCGGTCGCTTCCGCCTCGCTAATCACGCCCGCTGTGGTGAGCAGTCCGGCAAACCCGTTGATGGCATCGCGGTTGTCCATCCAGTTGTTAACTTCATCGCGGGTGCGATACGCCTGCCGGTCACTCTTGGAGTGTCCCTTATAGCGGTAGGTTTTGGACTCGATCAGGCTGGGGCCTTCGCCGCGCCGCGCCCGTTCCGCCGCTTCGTGGACGGCGAGGTAGACCGCCAGCGGGTCGTTGCCGTCGACGGTTTTACCGGGGATGTTATAGGCTTTGGCACGGACGCTGATGTCCTCGATGTTGAAGGCTTTGCCCACCGGCATCGACATGGCGTACTGGTTGTTTTCGCACAGGTAGATCACGGGCAGGTTCCAGATCGAAGCCATATTCAGCGACTCGTGGAACGCGCCTTCGTTCGCCGCGCCGTCACCGAAGATCACCATACACACTTGGTCGGTCTTCCGCATTTTGATGCTCATGCCCACGCCGACGGCAATCGGTACGCCGCCCGCGACGATGCCATTCGCGCCGAGGTTGTTCGCGTCCACATCGGCGATGTGCATACTGCCACCGCGCCCCCGGCAGAAGCCGGTTTCCTTGCCCATGAATTCCGCCATCATCTTGTCGGGGTTGGAACCCCACGCGAGGCAGTGACCATGCCCACGATGGTGATTGAGCAGATAGTCGCCATCCTTGAGCGCGTTGGATGCACCCACGGCAGTCGCTTCCTGCCCGATGGAAAGATGCATCGTCCCGTGGACTTTGCCGAGGCTGTAAAGCTGCTCGGCGCGCTCCTCGAAAGCCCGAATGGTGTGCATATCTTGGAGCATCTCTTTCAAAAATTCTGGCCCAAGTAACTCAATCACCTCATGGTAACGTTGAATTACTTCCGGCAAAATCTGCCTGTTGACTGACATCGTTCATCCTTGAATAGTTGGTTATGTCGATAAGTCTTTCGTGGGTGGTGAGAGGGGGAGCTTGCTAAAAAAGCTGTTGAAATCGAACTCGACTTTGGCGTTGCGTGTCACGATCCGGTGGAGTTCGCGGAGTAAGGGCAGCGCATCGGCTTCGAGGTCGCTGCGTGCGATCATGGCTTCGACGGCGGGCATGATCGACACGACCGCATCCACGCCTTCGATGGTTTCCCCCGGCATTTCTTCAACCGCATCGCTGTAGGGCATCCCCATACCGAGCAGCCGCCCCATGCGTGAATTGCGCCCGCCCTGCGTGGTGACGTAGAGATCACCCGCGCCGGGGAGGCTAAAGACGGTTTCAAGCCCACCGCCGAGTTTTTGAACCAGCACGGCAGTCTCCGCCAAGCCTTGCGCGAAAACGGCTGCCGCGTAGTTGTGCATTCGGGCGTTTGCCATATCTTCGCCCTGCTTTTCCAGCACCCCAGCCGCTAAACCCACCGCGAGCGCGTAGGGATTCTTGAGCGCGACGCAGACTTCCACGCCGATCATATCGATTGAAGTCCAGATGTGGTAGTAATCGGTCATAAAGAGCGACCGCAGCTTAGGTAACACGTCGGCGTTTCGGGAGACGAACACCACACTGGTTTGCCGCCGTGCCGCCAGTTCACCGGCAATCGACGGGCCGCCGATTGCGGCATAGGTTACTCGGTCACGGATCGCAGCCGGTAAATGATCGTGCAGGACATCGGGCAGGATTTGAAGTTTGCCGTCGGTGCTTTCCATCCCTTTTGTCACCATCAGGATGGTTTGACCGGCACGTAAATGCGGGCCAATCGCCTCCGCTGCCCAGTGTACTCCCTGCGAGTTCACGCCTAAGCCCACGACCTCCGCATCTTGAAGCGCCTTTGCCATTTCGGTGTGTGAAAAGACTTTGACGCTGCTGTGTAACGGGCGGCGTAAGCGAGGATGGTAGTGATCTTTGCGAAGGCGGGTGATGATCGGTTCGTCGAGGTGTGTGCCAACTAAGCGCACCTCGTTCCCGTTATCGGCGGCAGGGAAGGTGAGCGCGGAACCCATCACCCCTGCACCAACAATCGTCATAATAGCCATTTAAGAACCTTTAAGCGTAATTTTGGGGTATTACGAATAAACTGTATTTTTGCACAAATGTGAACCCGCTTCACATTTTGCCAAATTGTATGTGACCCCTATAATCCTGTCAAGAAATGAGCAAGAGCAAAATGGATGACATACATTATCCTACGACAGAATTGAGTCAGGGGATGAAAGTCGCTACAATTGCACCTTCTTTGCGGTCGAACTAATTGTAAGACAACTTTGAATCGGGGCGGGATGAATTCTGATAGCCGGGAAGACCTCCTAACACGGGTGGCATCGCTGTACTACGAATACGATTACAGCCAGCAGCAAATCGGCGAGATGCTGAAAATTTCGCGGTCGAATATTTCGCGCCTATTGAAAGAGGCCAAGCAGAAGGGCTTGGTCGAAATCCGTATCCACAAACGGATTGCGACCGTTCCCCGCGTCGAGCGCGAGCTGCAAAGCCGCTTCGGGCTGCACCACGCGATGGTGGTTGACCTGCATGATGCCGACTACGACACGCGATTGGCCTCGGCGGGGCAGTTGGCCGCGTGGTATTTGGAAGAAATCATTCGCCCGAATACAGTATTAGCAATCGCTTGGGGAACCGGTGTGGCAGCGGCTGTGAACGCCTTCGCCATTCATCCGGTGCTGCATATCGAAGTCGTGCAGATGTTGGGCAGCGTGGGCAACGCCGTGTCGGAGATTGATGGGCCGGATTTGGCGCGGCGGCTGGCGAACAAACTTGGCGGGCAGTATCACTATCTACACGCGCCGTTAGTCGTCGACAGCCAAGCAACCCGCGATACCTTTTTGGGGCAGCCGATGATCCAGCACACGCTGGCACAGGCACAGCGGGCGGATATTGCGATTGTGGGTGTCGGCACGGTTGACCCTGACTCGTCCAGCTTTCTGCGGGCGGGGCATCTGACCAAGCAGCAGTTGATGGGACTGCGGGTGCAGGGCGTGGTCGGGGAAACAGTCGGGCAGTATTTCGACATCGACGGCAACTCGGATTACGAGATTAACCGCCATGTGATCGCCATGAGTTTGGAGCAGATGAAGCGCATTCCCTACGTGACGGCGGTGGCCTGCGGCTTGCAGAAAGCGCGTTCAATCGTGGGGGCGCTGCGCGGTGGGCATATTAAAGCGCTGGCGACGGATTTGCAAACTGCGGAAGCGGTACTTAAAGAGGATAACTTCCGCTAGCCCTGCGAAGAAGGCGCGACAGATCTCCCGCCGCGCCATTTCCCTCAATCATCTTTAATCTTCAAACTGCGCGAGGGTCGCGTAGGTTTCCTTGAGCGCCGGATACAACGCGCGAAAGGCCGGATACAACCGTTGATAATCGGCTGTCCCCTTCGTGTCCGGTTGAACCGTATCGACGCGGCGAATCATATTGGCACAGGCTGTTGGTACATCGGCGTGTGCCCCTGCGCCGACCGCTGCCAAGATGGCCGCACCGAAGGCGCTGCTTTCGCCCGTGTTGATGGTATACAGCGGTATACCCATGATGTCGGTGGTCAGTTGCAGCCATACTGGACTGTTGACCAAGCCGCCCGCGATTACTGCCTCCGATGGATTCACACCCAGCGAACGCAGCAGTTCGAGTTCATCCCGCATCCCGAAGGATACACCTTCCATCACCGCGCGGATCATATGCGGTAAGCCGTGACGCAGTGTGAAGCCCACGAACGCGCCGCGTGCAAACGGGTCGGGGTGCGGGTTGCGTTCACCGGTGAGGTAGGGCGCGAACAGCAGGCCGAGCGAACCGCGCGGCACGGATTCGGCGTGTTTATTCAAGTCGTCGTAGCTGACGTTCGGCGCAAGTTCGTCATGCAGCCAGCGCAAGCCACCCGCCGCACTGAGCATCACGCCCATGTGGAACCATGTGCCGGGGATCGGGCCGCAAAACGTGTGCAAGCGACCGTCCGGTTCAGGCGCGTAGCGGTCGTTCGCTGCGTAAGCCACGCCCGATGTGCCGACGGTGAGGCTGGCTTGATTCATGGTGACGATGCCGTTGCCAACACCGCTGGCCGGTTGGTCGCCCGCGCCGCCGACAATTGGTGTGCCGACCTTCAGCCCTGTAATCGCCGCCGCTTCCTCGTTGACGGTGGCGCAAACCTCCTGCGACTCGCACAGTTCCGGCAGCCACGCGCGGGGAATTTCGAAGGCGGCCAGCACTTCATCCGACCATGTGCGCTTGCCCACATCCATGCAGCCAAAGCCGCACGCATCGGCCACGTCGCACACGAATGCCCCGCTGAGGCGGTAGCGGATGTAATCTTTGGGCAGCAGGACGTGGGCGATACGGTTGTAAACTTCCGGCTCATTCTGGCGCACCCACAAGATTTTGGGGGCGGTAAACCCCGCGAGGAGCAGGCTGCCGATGATCTGGTATAGGCGCTTCGCCCCGACTTTTTCAGTCACTTCGGCACATTGGGGGGCGCTGCGCTGGTCGTTCCACAGGATAGCGGGGCGAACCGGTTTTCCGTCCTTATCGAGCGATGTCAGGCCGTGCATCTGCCCCGTGAGGCCGATAGCGGCGATGTTATCCGCGCCGACTTCTGCGACCACCTCACGGATGGATTTACTGGCGGCTTGCCACCAATCTTCGGGGTCTTGCTCCGACCAGAGCGGGCGCGGGGTGGAAAGCTCGTGTGGGTTGCCCTTAATCACGATTACATTTCCCTGCGAGTCAACGGCAAGCGCTTTAGAAGCCGTGGTGCTGGTATCAACACCCAGAAAGTATTTGCTCATCAATAATCCTTTTGAATTAGATAGCGCCAACCTGATTTAATGTTGCTTAGAGTTTATCAGGGGAAAGGTGCGTGTCAAACCGGCTCAAGTTCAGCAATCGGCGGCTTTTGCATATCAAAAGGAACAGGGATGCCGAACTGCTGGAGGACGGTTGGCGCGATCTGCATCAGGTGGAGGCCGCTAAGACGCTTGCCACCGAAGTCGTGCTGGGGGTCGTGGAAGATAAACATGCCGTGTTGGGCGTGGTTTGCGTCATCGGGGCCGGTGTCGTTCTCGAAAACGTGGATGCTGTTCCAACCGACGGTGCCAATCGAGCGCCACGCAAGGTCGCCGAAATACACCAGTACGTCCGGCGCGACACCACGGCTGTTCTGGTATAGCGCCTCAGGCGTGAAGCAGCGCGTACCAATCGGCTGGTCGTTTTCATCACCGAGCGCTTCCAGCTTGCTCATTAGTTCAGTGCGTAAGGAGTCGTAATCGGCAGGTTCGACAATGCCCTGCGGCTCGCGGCCTTTCAGGTTGATGAACAACCGTCCGTAATAACCGCCATCACCCCACGCACGGGTTTTGCTCCAATCGACATCCAAGCTCTCGAACTTGACTACGCCGTTTGCGGTATCCGGTGGTGTGGCGAGGACGAGATAACCTTCTTGAATCAGCCACTCGTTGATGCAGATGCCGCCGTCCATCTTTTTCGCGCCGTGGTCAGAGACGACGAATACCGAGGTGTGGTCGTCAAAGTAGGGCAGCAGGGTACCGATTTCGTGGTCAATCAGGTGATAGTATTCGCGAATGGCTTCTTTGAAGGGCGAGTTGGGATCGTGGTTGCGGTGGGTTGCATCCAAGTCCTTCCAGAAGCCGTGATGAATGCGGTCAACACCAATTTCCACCATCATGAAGAAGTCCCATTCGCGGTTGGCGAGCAGTTGGCGGGCAACCTCAAAACGCTTGCGGGTCATGATGTGCAGTTGTTCGAGCAGCCATTGTTTGTTGTGGGTGCGGAAGCCCTTCACATCCACCATGTAGTCACCGACCCAATGGGTGATGTCCTGCTTGAGCGCGGCGGGGTAGGTGTAATCAGCATCGGTTGATGGCGTGAGGAAGCAGCTTACCATGTCGCCGTTAATGGGCGTGGGCGGGTATGTACCGGGGACACCCAGCACAATCGACCGTTTGTCGTGCTTCGAGAGGATGTCCCACAGGCGCGGCTCATGAATAGCGTCCGAGTTGGCGACAACCGTACTGTTGTAAGCGTGATCTTTGCGGTTGCGGAAGCCGTACACGCCGAGGGTGCCGGGGTCTTTGCTCGACATCATGCACGACCATGCCGGAACCGTGATGGCAGGCGTTACGCTTTCGAGTTCCCCATAGAGGCCATGCGTCCGCAGTTTGGCAAGGTTCGGCAGTTCATCCGCCCAACGTTCGAAAACCAGTTCCGGCGCGGCACAGTCGAGGCCGATGATCGCGACGCGGCGCTTCGGCGTAGAGGGACGGATGCGGTTGAACAAGTTTTGGAAAACCATGCGATCTCCATTGAAGGCTGGGACGGGCAGGTCTCATTATAGATAAGAGTCGGGTCGAGTTGAACGGTGGAAGGTGCGGACATAAAAACGGGCAAGCCACTGTGCTTGCCCGTTCGGACTCTACGGTTATTAGTCGCGTCCGCGCATACGCGGGTCGAGCGCGTCACGCAGGCCGTCGCCGAGGAAGTTGAAGGCGAACATGATGAGGAACAGCGCGATTGCCGGGAATATCGCTTGGTTCGGATAGCTGCTGATGTTCTTCGAGCCTTCCGAGATCATGCTGCCCCAGCTTGGTGTCGGCGGGTTGACCCCCAAACCGATGAAGCTGAGGAACGCCTCGTACGAGATATACGTCGGGATGGTGAGTGTTTCCGCGACGATCAACGGCCCAAGAATGTTCGGCAGAATGTGGCTAATCATGATTTTAGGCGTGGTCGCGCCGAGCGCCCGTGCCGCCTGCACATATTCGGTCTCGCGGATAGACAGCACCTGACCGCGCACCAACCGCGCCATTTGCATCCATGAGGTAAGGCCGATGCCGATGAAGATCAGAATCATACCGCCGGTTTCCTTGTCCAACTGTCCGAGCGTGTACGAGATAGTGCCGGGTTCAGGGCTGGCAAAACTCGTGCGGAAAAAGGTCATCATCAGAATGATGAGCAGCAGCGTTGGAAAAGCATACATCAGGTCAACCAACCGCATCAGCACATTATCGGTTGCTCCGCCAAAGTAACCCGCAATCATCCCGACCGTCAGCCCGACGATAATGCTCACCAACGGGCCAATGAACGCCACCAACAGCGAGACTTGCGTACCGTAAATAATACGACTGAGCATATCCCGACCGAGGTTATCCGCACCAATCGGATATTTTTCGCTGATGGTTACGTAGCCGCCCTGATCTTTGGGCTTCATATTGGGGAAGATTTGCGTCACCCAAGCAGGAGTGGCGTTGTTATCGGGTAGGTTTGTGCGGTCAAATTTTTGGGGCGCTAATACCGGTGCAAATATGGCAGCAATAATATTCAATAGAATGATTATTCCACCGATCACCGCCGCCCGGTTACGCCGGAGCCGCTTCCACGATTCGCCCCATAGGCTTTCCCCTTTTTTCTTTTCTGAAATCTGGATAACAGGGGTGTTTGAGGTTTGTTCCATCGTCGCCATTATGGTGCGTCCTTAGTCATAGCGAATACGCGGGTCAAGCCACGCATATGTAATGTCTACCAGTAAATTTGTCACGATTAAGAAAAATGCGTATAGCAAAATCGTCCCCATGATGACCGGATAGTCGCGTCCGGTGATGCTGGTGACGAAGAAGCGCCCCATGCCGGGGATGCCGAAGATCGTCTCGACCACGAACGTTCCGGTGACGAGCGCGGCGAACAGCGGCCCAACCACCGTCACGACTGGAATGAGACTGTTTTTGAGGGCATGAATGATAATCACCACCCGTTCCGGTAAGCCCTTCGCGCGTGCGGTACGAATGTAATCTTCGCCCAAGATTTGCAGCAGGCTTGCACGGGTCAAACGGGCGATGATCGCCGCGTTCACAAAACCGAGGGCGAGGGCGGGCATAATCATGCTCTGAATATCGCCCCAACCGCTTACGGGAAGTATTTTAAGCTGCACCCCGAAGAAATACTGCAAGATCGGGGCGGTAATGATGACTGGAAAGGATACGCCCATGAGCGCCGTACCCATGCCGAGGTAATCGTAAATGGTATTGCGCTTGAGCGCCGACAGGATACCGAGCGGCATTCCGATAGCAAGTGCGATTATCAGTGCCGCTAAACCGAGTTGGAATGAGATGGGCAGGTTCTCGCGGAAAATGTCGTTGACCGACCGGCTGCGCGACTTAAACGTCGGGCCAAAGTTCGCCCAGCGGAGGACGGCTTCATCGCCAAACATGGCTGGCAGCGGAACATTGAGGAGGTAGTTTTCCGCCGCGTTCGGTTTAATTTTGCCGTAAGTCACCGTCGGGATGACAATATCCCCAATATAGCTGGTGTACTGCTGCCAAAGCGGGGCATCTAAATTGTATTTTTTATTGAGCAGCGCGACTGTCGCTTCGGGCAATCGCTTTTCTCGTGCGAACGGGCCGCCGGGAACCGAGCGCATAAGCAAGAAGGTCACAACGGAGATAAGGAATAAGACCAAAACCATCCATAATAAGCGGCGGACAATATATTGACCCATGAGTAAAACCTGTTAGCACACCCTAGATGACGAATGAATCAGGGGCAAGAAACTCTTGCCCCTGATTGATAAACAAACGAACCTAAACTAGCTCTTGTCCCACAGATAGTAGGCTTCGTTGCCGGTGACAGACGGGGCGCGTTCAACGCCGGGCTTGACCAGCAGGTTCAGGGTGTACCAGTGTGTCGGGGCGATAGCCGCCTTGTCGACAACGAGGATTTGTTCGGCCTGTGCGTACAGATCGCGGCGAACGTCGATGTCCGATTCGGTGCGAGCCTTCGAAACGATTTCGTCGTAGGTCGCATCGACGAAGCCGGTGTCGTTCTGGCTGGAGGCCGAGTAGAACACGTCGTAGTCGAAGTTGTTGGCATCCGAGTAGTCTTGGCACCAGCCCGCACGATAAACCAGCGGAGCATCTTCGCTCAACAGGCTGAAGTAGGTGGTCGGGTCTTGGGGCGAGAGGGTGACGGTGATACCGAGCGTGTCCGTCCACATCTGCTGGATGGCCTGTGCAATCGCACCATGATTGGATGAGTCATTGTAGGCATACGGAATTTCCGGCAGTTCGGAGACATCGGACAGGCCGAGTTCTTCAAGTGCCAGTGCCAGTTCGGCCTTCGCCAGTTCCGGGTCGTACTTCACACCCAAGTCCGGGTTGGTTTCGAGGGTGGGCGCAGCCTGCAAGCCGGGGTATACGAACCACTGAGCCGGAGTTTCGTCGCGCTTGGTCACATTGTCAACCAACGACTGACGGTCAATGGCGAACGAGAACGCGCGGCGCAGGTGAGCATTGTCCATCGGGGCTTCGGTGTTGTCGAAACCGATGTAGTAGGTGCAGGGGTTGCCGCCCGAAACGTATTCGGCGCTGAGGGTGGCATCAGCCTTCACTTGGTCGATGGCTTCAACGGGAACCTGAACGGCATCAATTGTGCCGGCGAGGTATTCGTTGAATTGAACACCGGGGTCAAGGAAGCGCAGGGTCACTTCGTCCAGCTTGGCCTGCGGAACAGTGGTGCTGCCCGGCCAGAATGGGTTCTTGACGAGGGTGATGCTTTCATCGTGCGCCCATTCCTTCAGAGCGAAGGGGCCATTGGTGTAGATGAATTCGGGTTCAGTCCACGCATCGCCATTTTCTTCAATGGTCCATTGCGGAACAGGACGCGCCATCCACAGGCCGTAGATGCTGATCGCGAACGGAACGGCATCCGGTTGGGTCACTTCAAGGGTGGTAGCATCAACAACTGTGATGGCGACATCATCGGCTGAACCTTCGCCAGCGTTGTATTCAGTCGCGCCAACCACGTAAGGAGCCAACACGTAGGAGTAGGGTGAAGCGGTGTCCGGGTTCAGCGAACGCAGCATACCGTACTTCACATCGTCGGCGGTGACGTAACGAACCGCACCCGATTCGTCGGTCACTTCTTCAACCGCGTCGGTTTCGGCGTTGTAACGAACCCACGGCACGTTGTCCATCAGCGTGAAGGTGAAGGTCTTGCCGTCTTCCGAGACTTCGTAGCTGCTGGCAAGGCCGAGGCCCGATTCAGCCGTGACCACATCTTGCGCGGTCAAACCAACGAAAATCTGGTTAATGACTTCAATTTGCGAGCTGGCTTCCGCCAAACCGGGGTCAATCGTTTCCAGATCGCCACCCACCATGCTGATGCCGCTGCTGACGATCTTCGGGTCTTGTGCGCGCAGTACGCCGGAAGTGGTCAGAACGACGGCTAATACTGCAAGCAGCATATAGCGCATAATCTTCCTCGAACGAGCCATTTGTTTCATCCCTCTCTAAAATAATTGAAACTGATCTACTAAATCTTTGCGACAATCCGTGAAGATTGCCACATTTTCAAACCTTATTCGCGTGTAAAAACTTAACACAACCATTTGTAATCTGCAAGGGAATAAATCTCACACACAAAGCTGTTTTTTGATAGTAACAATGACCAAACCTTATTGGAATTGAATACGCTTTTCGCTCAAACCAGGTTCAATTTTGATCGAGAAATGCCCGAAATGCTTAACTTTCAATCCCTTTCAGTGTTTCTGCTGGCAAGGGCGAGCGGCGAAGTTTAGCGTATTTGCACAAAAGAATTGACGGAAAATACAACCTTTTGCAATGGTTTGTGTGGGCGAAAGGGAACGTTATAATACACTTTTTGACCGGAGCGACAGTCTAATGACCGTTTGCCGGCTTTATTAAGGGATACCAAAATATGCTTAAAATTGGGATCGTAGGGAGCGGGTTTATGGGCAGAACCCACGCCGCTGCATGGGCAAAGCTGCCCGTCAAGCTGGTCGGTGTGTGTTCAACAGATCAATCACGGGCGAAAGCGCTGGCTGACCAGTACAGTGTCGGTACGTTCGATTCATTGGAAAAGCTGCTGGATGCCGTCGATGTGATCGACATCTGCACACCGACGCATCTACATCATGAAATGGTGTTGCAAGCGGCGAAAGCGGGTAAGCATATCGTCTGCGAAAAGCCGCTGGCGCGAACCGTCGCCCAAGCGCGTGAGATGATCGCTGCGTGCAAGAAGGCCAACGTGCAGTTGCTCGTCGCCCACGTCCTGCGCTTTGCCCCACAGTACGCACAGGCCAAAGCGGTGGTGGATCGTGGTGAGATCGGCAAGGTGGCGGTGCAGCGCTTTACCCGCTGTAGTGCGCTGCCGAATTGGGCATCCGATAATTGGCTGATGGATGTCGAAAAATCCGGTGGAATGCTCCTCGACCTGATGATTCACGACTACGATTTCGCGCGTTGGGTCGCGGGCGATGTCGAAAGCGTTTTCGCCAAGAGCTTGCGCGGGCAGAAGCCCGGTTCTAAAGAAGACTACGGCCTCGTGATGCTGCGGCACAAGAACGGCGCGATTACGAACGTCGAGGGCGGGTGGGCATACGCACCGGGGATGTTCCGCACCGCCTTCGAGATCGCGGGTGATGCGGGTTTAATCGAGCATCCGGTGGACAGCTCAACACCCTTAGGTGTCTACATGAAGCAGAATGGCGAAGTTGCTGACGCGCCCATACCGGTCAATCCCTTAGCGGAAGATCCTTATACCACGCAGGTCAAGCACTTCCTCGATGTGCTAGAGAAAGGCACGACACCGATTGTCTCGGCTGAGGATGGTTTGGCGGCGCTGCAAATTGGCCTCGCGGCGATTGAGTCGTCACGCACCGGTCGGCAGGTACAGATCGCGGAGGTGGCATAATGCGTATCGGGATATTGAGTTTCGCCCACTTGCACGCCGAAAATTACATGGCTGTGATGCAAAAGATGCCGGATGTTGAGGTCGTGGGCATCGCCGATGAGAACATGGAACGCGGGCAGTACTTCGCCAAAATGTTCAATGTCAAGTTGTTTGATAGCTACGCCGCGCTGCTGGCGGAAAAGCTGGATGGCGTGATCGTCTGCTCGGAGAACTCAAAGCATCTCCCGCTGGTGAAGCTGGCAGCCGAGGCCGGTGTGCATGTGCTGTGCGAAAAGCCGCTGGCAACCACCGTCGCGGATGCACAGGCTATCGTGGACATCTGCAAGAAGGCCGGTGTGCTGCTGATGACCGCCTTCCCTATGCGCTTTAGCACGGTTGCGTTGGAGATCAAGAAGCTCATCGACTCCGGCAAGTTGGGGCAAATCTACGGCTTCAACACCACCAATCAGGGTGCGCTGCCGGAGTTTCATCAGGGCGAGAATTTACCCTTCCTTAAACGGGATTGGTTTGTGGATAAAGCGCTGGCGGGCGGTGGGGCGATTACCGATCACACCGTTCATCTCGCCGATATGCTGCGCTGGTATCTGCAATCCGAAGTCGTCGAAGTGTTCGCCACCACCAACGCCATCATGCACGCCGCAAAAGTCAGCGTCGAAACCGGCGGCTTGGTGATGCTGACCTTCGCTAACGGCGTGTTCGCCAGTGTCGATTGCAGTTGGAGTAAGCCCGCCTATTACCCGACGTGGGGCGGCCTGACGATGGAACTGGTCGCGGAAAATGGCCTCGCGACGATGGATGCCGCCAAGCAGTACACCACCGTCTACAGTCAGAAGATCGGGCGACCGCTGTGGTACGGCTGGGGTTCGGATAGCAACGCGGGGATGCTGCGCGAGTTTGTGGATGCGGTTAACGGCAAACGCACTCCCGCCGTCACCGGTGAGGACGGCGTAAAAGCCGCCGAAATTGTCACCGCCGCTTATGAGTCCGCCGCCACCGACCAACCGGTCAAACTGACCTAAGTATTTGATCCTCGGAGGAGGTTCGCCTCCTCCAATTCCTCGAATTACTCATCCCCAAAGTTTGAAAACTCTAACCATCGCATAAGAATTTTTGTGCTATAATATCTCCTGTATTCTATTGTCTTTTCTCTGTGCCTCTGTGGTTAATCTGTCTTTGTATTTCTCGGTATTCTCTTGGCGACTTGGCGGTTAAAATGCTTTTGCCTTTCACTTGCAACTTAAAACTTGAAACTACTCTCGGCGGCATTCTCTCTCACACCCGCCATGCAACTGCCAAATTTGCATAGCGGTGGCAGCACGGGAGCAATCCGCCGCAATTGTGTCATTTCAGCGCCGCGCTCCCTCACATCCGCCGACACAAAATGCCAGTTCAGCGGATACGCGGGAGAATCCCGCCAGCCATTTCGGCGGGAAATATGCGAATTTTGCGAATTTTATGCAGTTTGTGAATAACAGGTTTGGGCTGGAGTTCTAGTGGCTCTGTTCCACCAGCGCGACCACATCCGCCGCGCAGCCCCACGATAGCGTATAACCGATACCGCCGTGACCATAGTTGTGGATGACGGTGCAACCGTCGGTCAGTTGCTCAGTCTCCAACCGGACTTCGTGCCGCCCGGGACGCAAGCCCACCAGCTCCGCGATGATCGGCGCTTGGCTAATCTCCGGCTGCACCGCCTCGCAGCGTCGCAGAATATCCGCCGTAACCTCAGCGTCGATTTCTAAATCCCAGTTGTCCTTCTGTGAGATGCCGCCCAGCACAACACCGTCTTTGCGGGGCAGGATGTAAGTGAACGCATCGTCATCACTGAAAGCCGTCTTAACCTCCGGCGCGTCGACCTTCACCACTTGTCCCCGCATCGGGTACACGAAGTTATCGTGGGCGACGTGCCGCGCATAAACACCGGAACAGTTCACGATGTTCGCGTGGTCATGCGCGAGTTCATGCAAATCGCTGATGGTGCGCTGCTCGATCTGACCGCCGCCCTGCCGGAAACGCTCGACCAGATAGGCGAGGTAGCGCGGCGTTTCGACAATCGGGATTTCAATCCAGTAGCCGTCCGCATATCCAACAGGTAAATCAGCCGGTGCGACCCGCTGATAGAAGGGCAAGAGGTCTTTGTACCACGGCTCCTCGACCCGCGAACCAAAAACCTCTAACATGCGGAAGGTTGATACGCCGCAGTAATCGCCCTTCGCGAGTTGAAGATACGTTTCCAGTGAGATAGACGACCAGCGGTGGCGGGAAGAATGGGTCGCCAATTCGCCACCATACCAGTACGCACCCGCCACTGCCGAGGTCAGCTTGGGTGGCAGATCGCGGGTGATGATCGTTACATTATAGCCGCGCTCTTGTAGGCGAATAGCCGAAGTGAGGCCGATAACCCCACACCCCACAACCGTAATTGCTTGCCCCATATTATTTCATCCCTGTGGTGGCGATACCCGTGGTAATGTAACGCTGTAGGAAGGCGAAGGCAATCGTAACCGGCAGCAGGGTAAGAACCGTCATCGCCAGCACTAAATCCCACTGCGTATTGAACTCACCTTGAAATGAATTTAGTCCCACTTGCAGCGTGAACAAATCATTGCGGCTGAGGACGATCAGCGGCCACAGGAAGTCATTCCAGCGCCACATGACCGAGAAAATAGCCAGTACCGCGAGGGCAGGGCCAGCCAGCGGCAGGACGATCTGCCAGTAGATGCGCCACTCACTCGCGCCGTCAATCCGTGCCGAGTCCAGCAGTTCATCGGGTATCGTGAGCATATACTGCCGCAGCAGGAACACGCCGGTTGGTGTAGCCGCAGCGGGGACGATCACGCCGAGCAGGTTATTGCTCCACCCGACCTCGCTAATCACCAAGAACACCGGAATGAGGATGACCGACAGCGGAATCATCAACGTGCTGATGATGATAATGAAAATCAGGTTGCGCCCTTTGAACTGGTATTTACTGAGTCCAAAAGCCGCCATGCTGTTGACGAGCAGGGTCAGGATGGTCGCGAATACCGTCACACCCAGCGTATTGCGAAAGTACTTCCAGAAGTCGAACGCTTCAACGCCGCGCGTGTAATTATCGAAGCCAAAGTTGAGGGACTCAATCGGCTGCCGCTGGTCGAGCTTCACCTTGTAAATGGTTTCCGGCGCGGCGGGGTCAACCATTCGCGCCTCAAGCCCCACGCGGGATACTTGCGCCAGTTGGTGTACTGTTCCGTCATCCATCGTGACGTTGAATAACTCAAGCGGTTCTTCGTAACCCGCGACCGTCACTGTTTGCTGTTGGTAGGGGAGCAGCGTCGGTGGAAAGCGTACCAACTGCGACTGCGGCTTAAACGACGACAGTACCAACCAGACCAACGGCCCCGCCATGACAAGCGTACCGAGTGACAGGTAAATGTAGGTCGCGATGTCGCTGCGCGTCAGGCCGTAATGATTACGGGTTTGGGTGAGGAAGTTATAAACCGTTCTCACGAGTTTTCCTCGGTTCTGCGCCCAAGTCGTAACTGCGTGAGCGTGAGGATCATCAGCACAGCCGCGAGAATGACCGACGCGGCAGCCGCTAACCCCGCTTGCCGGCTGGAACTGGTGAAGCCGGTGTTATAGATATACTGAACGATATAGGTTGTGGCCGTTCCCGGCCCACCGCCCGTCAGCGCGAACGATTGGTCAAACACTTGCACGGCACGGATGAGCGACAGCACCAGCACCACCAGCATCGTCGGCATCAGCAGTGGTAGCGTGATATAGCGGAAGGTGTTCCGGTGAGACGCGCCGTCGATTTGCGCCGCCTCGTAATATTCAGGCGGAATGGCTTGCAGCCCGGCTAATAAGATGAGGGTATAGAAGCCCATTTGCGCCCAGATACTGACGACGATTACCCAGATACGCGCCCACTCAGAGTTGAGCAGGAACGGCACGCGCTCCCCGCCCAAAGCGACGATGATCGCGTTCAGCACGCCGTCTCGTTGGAGAATCCACTTCCAGATGAGGGCGACCACAACCGGTGAAAGCAGCACCGGATAGAAGAAGATGCTGCGGAAGAACCCACGCGCTTTAATTCGCTGGTTGAGGGCGACCGCCGTAATCAACGAAATGACGACAATGCCCCCGACTTCAAAAAAGACGTAGACTCCTGTGTTCCACACCGCTCGCCAAAAAATATCCTGTTCGCAGGTGACGGGCTGAAGGAAGTTTTCGCAGGTGAGCAGGGTGGTGAAGTTGCTGGTACCGACGAACGGGCGATCCTGCGGGAAGAAGTTGGTGCTGCCCGTGAAGGCGTAGTAGAAGTTCAGCAGCATCGGCAGCATGATGAAGATGGCGAAGATGATGAGGTTCGGCAGGACAAAGAACCACGCCATCTTTTGTGTACCGAAACGCCGCTGTATCGGCACAAAAATCAGTTCAACGGGATGCATGATCCAGTCCAGCACGTCTGTCAACCAGTCAGGTCGGCGGCGGCGATAGGCGGTTGAGCTTTTTGTGACAGGGACACTTGCCATCAGGCATACCTCGGACAATTTGTTAAATGGGGCGTGGTCATCCTACGAGAAGCCGCGCCCCTTCACAAGAGCGAGTTAGCTAGCTTCGGTGGCAGCAATTGCGTCATCCACATCTTTTTGGATGGCGGCAATCGCATCGTCCAACGTGATTTCGCCAGCGATGACCTGTGCCAAGCGATTATCAATCGGACGGTTGTAGGTGAAGGCATATTTGCTGTATTGCAGCTTGTAAGCCTGTTCGTCGATCTTGGGGATTTCCAGCGACAGTTGGTTCAGGATTTCGGCGTTATCCGCGTATTCCAAACCGGCTGCCGCCAAACCGAGGTGACCGGGCAGGAACGATGACTTGACGCTGAACTCGCCGAGGACATCTTCTTGCGTCAGGAAGTCCATGAGCTTCGCGACTTCTTCAGGGTGCTGTGTACCGGCGAAACCAACTAACAGTGAACCACCGGGACTGCCGGTGCTGCCACCGGGGCCGCTGGGGTTCGGCACGGCTGACCAGTCGAAGGTGTCCGCGATGCTGGAAGCCAAACCACCGACGGCGAAGCTGCCGCTGTACAGGAACACGACCTGCCCGTTGATGAACTGCTCACGCGCCAAACGCGGGCCATCCGGCAGGTTTGCCCAGATGCTTGGGTCGCTCAGGCCGTTCTGGTTCCAATCAATGATGGCTTGGGCGGCGGTGCGGAAGCCTTCCGAGTCCGCCGTAAAGTAACCGTCGGCGTTGAACCATTCGCCGCCCTCCGAAATGGCGAAGCCCCAGAAGCGGTGACCGCGCGGTTCGTAAGCGATGGCGAAGGGTGTACCTGTCGCGTCCGCAACCTGCTTGGAAACCTCAGCCCATTCTTCCCACGTCACATCTTCTTTCGTGTCGCTCGGCACTTCGATGCCGGCTTGTTCAAACAACGTGCGGTTAACGAACGGCGCGGTAATGGTGAAGCCGAGCGGGAAACCGTAGATACCGGTATCGTTCGCATCCACGCGCAGCGAGTTCAATACATCGTCGCTGAAGTTCTCCGTCCAATAGAGCGCATCTGCAACCAGTGGTGTCAGGTCGAGATAGTTACCTGCGAAGCGGAAACCGTCATTGACACGGGCGAGGTCTGGTGGTGAACCGGACTCAACCTGTGCTTGAATGGTCGAGTGGTAAACGTTCGGGTCGGCGTAACCGATGTCATCAATCACGACCGTGATACCGGGGTTAGCGGCTTCGAACTGGTCGAGGGCGGCCCGCAGCGCGTCGCCTTCGGTACCGTCGTTATACCATGTGATGCGGAGTTCAACCGCGTCTTGACCGCTGACCGCAGCCGCTCCCAAAAGCATCAGCGCGAGAGTCAGCAAAATAGCAAATTTTCTCATTCACAATCTCCTTCATTTCAGTGTGAAATAGGCATCTATAGGTGGTGTGAACTGCCGTAAACCACCATCAATAAATTGGCGTGTTAGCGCTCGAAATTATCGCTGATGGCTTAACCGTTTGCAAACAGGTATGGTATGCAAGGCTTATCCATACCGCACGTTATAACGCGCTCCCTACCCATTCGACACCCCCTTTTAATCGAACGTTACAAAACCCTTAATTGAATTAGGCGGATAGCTGCCTATGTCTAGATAACCTTCCCGCTTTTGTGTACTCACACTAAGGTTTACAAGCGGCCATTGTGCAATTTTTGTGCTTCAATACGTTAACAATTGTGTAAACTTATTTTGGGCTAATTCCGCTTTTGATGTTGATCGCACTGGATGACAACGAGCGATGTTAACGGCAAAATGCTGGATAAAGCCGACTAAAAGGGTTACAGTATGAGGAACCACAGGTCGTCTGAAAGATGATGGCGCTGGGTTAACACCCCACCGAAAAGTGCCTGTTGGTTTACCTGTATAGTGAGTGAAACGGTAAGCCATGAAACTTTGGAACCATTATCATACGCCCCAAACCGTAGACGAAGCACTCCGCCTGCTGAATGATTACGCGGGCAGGGGACGTGTCGTCGCGGGGGGAACCGACCTGCTGGTTGATGCGCGGGCGGAAATTACTTTCGAGCCGCATGAAGCCTTGATCGATATTACGCATATTCCCGATTTGCTTCACATTCGACAAGAGAACGACACGATATTTATCGGTGCTGGTGTGACCCATACTAACATCGTGAAGTCACAGTCGATTGCGGATGGCGCGACCTGCCTTGTCGAAAGCTGCGGTGTCGTCGGTGGGCCGCAGGTGCGGAACGTCGCAACGCTGGGCGGGAACGTGGCTCACGCGCTGCCTGCTGGCGATGGTACGACTTCATTGGTGGCGCTCGATGCCGAAGTTGAGGTGATCCACGATGGACAGCGGAAGTGGCTGCCCGTTTGTGACGTGTTTTTAGGGCCGGGTCGTTCACTGCTGCAAATCGGTCGTGATCTCTTGCTCGGCTTCCGGTTTAAGCAGGCGAGTAAAGGTGAATCGACTGCTTTCAAGCGCATCATGCGTCCGCAGGGTGTGGCGCTGCCGATTATGGGCTGCGCGGTCTGGGTGAAGCTCGATCCCATCTCGGCGCATTTTGAAGCCGTCCGTATCAGCATCGCGCCAGTTGGGCCGAAGCCCGCGCGAGCAACCGAAGTCGAGAACGAATTGGTCGGTAAGCCAGCAAATAGTGATACCATAGAGTCGGTAGCGGCCTTCGCGCAAACCGTTCTGCATCCCCGCACCAGCAAGTATCGTGCAACTGAAGATTACCGCAGCGAGATGATTAGTGTGCTGCTGCGTAGGACGCTCACCTTGGCGACCGAACGCGCACGCACAGGTACGGCAGTTCCTGAAGGGGTAGGGGTTTAGGAGTGTACCAATGGGCAAACTGAACGTTACCGTAAATGGGCAAGCAGTTGAGATGGACGTGGCGGACTCCCGCACACTGGCGCATTTCCTCCGTCTTGATCTAGGACTAACAGGCACGAAGATTGGCTGTGAAGAAGCTGAATGCGGCATCTGCACTGTGTTGGTTGATGGTCTCCCCGTGGATTCGTGCATCTATCCGGTTTTCAAGGCGCAGGGTCGCAGCATCACCACGATTGAAGGACTAGCTGAGGGCGAGACCTTACATCCCCTCCAGTCCAATTTTATCCGGCACGGTGCGGTACAGTGTGGCTACTGCACCCCCGGCCTGATTATGACCTCGGCGGCACTGATTGATGAGAAGCCAGAACCGACCGAGCATGACATCAAAGTTGCGCTTAAAGATACCTACTGTCGCTGTACCGGCTACACCAGCGTTATGCAAGCCATTCAATCTGCGGCGCGGGAGAAGCGTGGTCTAACCCCGCTGCCCATTAACGAACCGGTGGTCGATGAGCCGATGGAGGTCATCAGCCGTTCGGTGCCGCCGCAGGATGTGACCGAAAAAGTAACCGGTGTCGCCAAGTATACCGATGATTACACCTTCCCCGATATGCTGTTCGCGCGGACGCTGCGCTCACCGCATCCTCACGCGCGCGTACTCAGCATCAACACCGACAAGGCCAAAGCACTGGCCGGTGTGAAAGCCGTTCTGACCTATCAGGATGTGCCGGGTGAAAACCTGCATGGCCTCGTCTACCGCGATTGGCCGGTATTATGCGGCGATGTCGTGCGGTACACGGGCGATGCGGTAGCGATTGTTGCCGCTGAAACCGAGGAAATCGCGACCGAGGCCTTGAAACTGATCGAGGTGGCTTACGAGCCGCTGCCGGTTGTCGGTGATCCTGAATATGCCCATAAGCCGGAAGCGCCTGTGCTGCATCCCAATCACCCGACCGGAAATCTGCTCAAGCACATTAAGGTACGCCACGGCGATGTCGAGCAGGGCTTTGCTGAGGCGGATGTCATTGTCGAGCATGAGTATCGCACACCGACGACCGAACATGCCTTCCTTGAACCCGAATGTGCGATTGGCGTACCGAAGGGCTACACCGACCATCAGAAACTGACTGTGTATGTCGGTTCGCAAATTCCTTATCAAGACCGTGACCAAATCGCGCTGGCGATGGGTTTAGCTGCGACCGATGTTCGTGTAATTGGTACGCTGATCGGCGGCGGTTTCGGTGGTAAAGAGGACATCGCCGGACAAATTCATGTGGCTTTGCTGGCGACCGTTACCGGAAAACCCGTGAAGATGCTTTACTCGCGTCAGGAATCGCTGATTTTCCACCCCAAGCGCCATGCCACGATTATCCGCATCAAGACCGGCGCGAAGAAAGACGGTAAGCTGGTCGCGGTGCAGGCTGAACTCTACGGCGATGGTGGTGCATATGCGTCCCTTTCCGATAAGGTGATGACCCGCGCCACGACCCACGCTACCGGCCCCTATGAAGTGCCGAACGCCAAGATTGACTGCTACGCCATGTACACCAACAATGTGCCGTCCGGCGCGTTCCGTGGCTTCGGTGTCACGCAGTCTGCGTTTGCCGTCGAGCAAAATATGGATATGCTCGCGGAAAAGCTCAACATTGACCCGATTGAGTTCCGCCGGATGAACGCCCAAAAAGTCGGCGTGACCACCGCGACCGGACAGCTCTTGCGTGAGTCGGTTGGCTTGCTCGAAACGATTGACGATGTGCAGGGTGATATGGTCGCCAAGTCCAACGGGCATGGCTTCCGCTGGTCGTGGCGCGAGGGTAACAAAGCCTATGCGTGGGGTGTCGCCTGTGCCTACAAAAACACGGGCTTGGGCGGTGGCGCACCGGATAAGTCCGAAGCCGAGATCGAAGCCTTCGAAGATGGCACGATTGAAGTGCGAACCGCAGCCGCCGACATGGGGCAGGGTATTGCCCATGTGGTCGCGCAGTGCGCTGCCGAAGAAATGCACATCCCCTATGAAAAGGTGAAGGTGCTGCTCTGCGATACCGATTTGACCCCCAACGGTGGGCCAACGACCGCTTCCCGCCAAACCTTCATGACGGGCAACGCGGCACGGTTAGCAGCGGTAGCCTTGCGTGAGGCCATCACCCAATCAGCCGCCGAAATGATGGACGTGCCGCCGGAGAAAATTTACTACGAAGAAGGGCTGCTGCGGAGCAACGGTCATTCGGTGCCGATGGGCGACGTGGTGACATGGATGAAAGAGAGTGGTCTTTCGCCCAAAACGCGCCACGAGTACTGGGGGCCGAAAACCCAACCGCTCGGCACAGGCGGCGACATGCACTTCGCCTTCAGCTACGCCACGCAAGCCGCGCTGGTGGAAGTCGATACCGATACCGGCGAGGTTCATGTGTTGAAGATTCTCTCCAGTACCGACATCGGACGCGCTATTAACCCGCTGATGCTGCAAGGGCAGATCGAAGGCGGCATCATTATGGCGATGGGCAACTGTATGAGCGAAGCCTTCATTCTTGAGGATGGCGTACCGTGGTCGCGCTTGCTTTCGCGCTACAAGATGCCCAGCATCAAGCACACGCCGGAGATCACCTCACACTTGGTCGAGCATCGTTCGTCGGATGGGCCATATGGGGCGAAGGGCGTGGGCGAAATTCCTTCTATCAACACCACGCCTGCTATCTGCAACGCTATCTACAATGCGACTGGCGTTCGCATCTTCAAAATTCCAGTTGACCAAGATGCGCTGCTCTTGGCGATGAAGCGCGGCCAAACTGAGGTTCATCGCGCGTGGCAGGACGTAAGATAGCCGCAGCCAGATCACATGAGATTGAAATGGAAGGGGTGTAACAGCGCCCCTTTTATTTTGCTTGTTAAATTATCTTTTGTGACCTATTATGATCTGCAAAAATTTCTATTGATAGGATGTCTTATGCCCGAATTGCCGCTCGATAGGTCAAAAAGTCATGTCGCCCGCCAGATACAGGGAAATTTAATTGCTTATATGAACCTGTTCTCTGGCCTTCCGAATATGGTGACCCATGATGGCGATGTGTATTGGTTCATCAGCCATAAACCCGCACCCGGCAACAGTGTCCTCCGCGTCACGTGGTCGGAAGAAAATGTCGATCAGCAGATTGGTAAACTATTCTTAGAACTCGGTCAGCATGTGGCGGAAATAGACTGGATGGTTTTCCCCCACGATCAACCGGCTAATCTGGGCAAGTATCTGGAAGCACGGGGCATGGTTGGTGGGCGAGGCGGCAACTGGTTGTGGGCTGACCTATCCACGCTGTTACCGACTCTCAACGTGTCGCCGGACTTTCGGATTGAGCAGGTGCGCGATGATGCCATGATGGCTGAATGGGTGTGCGCTTCGGAAGCGGGCTTTGGTGGCGAACTCTCGTGCTTCTATGAGGCTTATGCGCGTCATGGGTATGGCGATGATGCGTTCTCGCTGCATTACATCGGTTATTGGGGCAATATTCCCGTGACCTCCGGTACGCTCTTGGATGCCGGTGGCGGCGCAAGCATTTATGATCTGTCGACACCTCCAGCTTATCGGGGTAAAGGTTTTGGCGGCGCACTAACACTCGCCTTGATGGCGGAAATTCGCAGGCGTGGATACGCCGATACTTGGATTTGGTCATCGAACATGGCGCAGAGCTTGTATCGCACCCTCGGTTATGTGGATGCCGACTTTGGTTTACGCGAGTATCATTGGCACAAATAGATGCCGTTGATGGGATAATCTGTGTTCGATTTTTCCGCGACCTCTAAGCCTCAGCAAATACAGGACAATCTTATTGCCTACGCGCGGCTTTATAAAGGTCTGCCGGGGATTACCATTCATGACGCGGACACCTTCTGGTTCGTGCGGAATCAGATTGCACCCGGCGACCGCATCCTCCGTGCGCGTTGGAATGATGCGGAGGCCGACGCGCAAATCGACGCGACGATAGCTCAAATCAGCCGACATACCGACCAAATGAGTTGGCTCGTCTTTCCATGTGACCAACCGGCTGACCTAGGAGCGCGATTAGCGGCGCGTGGGTTTCAAGGTGGCAGAAGCCCGAATTGGATGTGGGCGGATTTAACAACGCTCGCTCCACTTCCAACAATCCCATCACTTTTTCACATCAAGGAAGTTTGTAGCGATACGCTGCTTGACGAATGGATAAGACTTTCCGAGGCTGGTGTAAAAGTCGATCTTTCTAGCTTTCACACTGCGTATCAAAGGGATGGCTATGGAGCGGCTGCTCAAACGCAGCATTACATCGGCTATCAGGACGGAGTACCCGTAACCACTGGTTCCGTTATGGCGGCTGGCGGTTGTGCCACCATCTACGACATTTCAACCCCGGCCGCTTACCGTGGTCAAGGGTTTGCATCGACGCTCACTCACGCGCTGATGACCATCATTCGCGGTTGGGGCTATGCCGATACATGGATTTGGTCGTCGGCGAAGGCAAAAAGTGTCTACCAGAAGCTCGGTTATATAGAGGCGGATTTTGGTATCGAAATGTATAGGTGGCACAAGTGAAAGCGCCGCCTAAATGACGCTTCCACTCGTCCTGACCGCGATTAATGAGCGCTGCTCAACCGCAAGCCGATAATCCCCGCGACCAGCATCAGCAGTGACACGATCTTAAGCACATCCCGCGACTCACCCAGCCAGAGGATACCAATCACTGCTGTTCCAAGCGCCCCGATGCCCGTCCAAACGGCATAAGCGGTGCCAACCGGCAGCGATTTGATGGCTTGTGCGAGTAAAAACATGCTGAGGCATAAGCTGACGAGGAAAGCAACCGTTGGCGCGGGTTTGGTGAAACCCGCCGACTGCTTGAGCATGAGCGCCCACACCACTTCGAGTAAACCTGCGATCACGAGCATGAACCACGGCATACCATGTTCTCCTCTCTAGTGGGGTCGTCCCCGGAAAACATAGTCTGCGTTAGGTCGTCCCAATGCAGCATCCACAAGTGTAGATACTGGTTATCATACCACAGCTTGCAAGACATATCGCCTCTTAAGGGCGAAATAAAATGGGCTTGCGGTTGGCAAGCCCTTAGAACGTTGAACGTCTGATTATTTCGTCGTCTTCGCGAGGTTGTGGTACAGGCGGATGCCCGCTTCTATCGCTTGGAAGAAGCTGTCCACGACCACGAATTCATTCGGCGAGTGGATGTTCTCACCCTCGCCGTAACCGAAACCGGTCATTGGCACACCCGTTAAACGGTTGAACATGCCGAGGATCGGAATAGACCCGCCCGTGCGAACCAATTTGGCACGTTTGCCAATGGTCGCTTCCAGTGCGTCCTGCACCGCGTCGAGGTATTGGCCTTCCGTTTGCATCGCGAACGGCCACGCTTCCTCACCGATTTCGACGGTCACGCTAACCGTCGGTGTGGCGAAACCCTCGATATACGACTTCAACAGTTGGGAGATTTCGTGCGGATTTTGGTCAGGCACGAGCCGCAGCGTAAACTTGAATCCCGCCTCGGCTGGCAGCACCGTTTTCGTCCCCGGCCCTTGGTAGCCGCCCCACATACCGTTGACTTCGACCGTTGGCAGCACCGTCGCGCGTTCTGCGTCCGGCGCGATGCTTCGCCCCCATGTCAGCGGCACACCCGCGTCTTTTTCGGTGCGTTCCGCCTGCCAACCATCATGAATACGCTGGCGTTCACTGTCACTAATCTTCGCCACGGTGTCATAATAGCCGGGAACGGCGATCCGTCCGTCAGCATCATGGAACGAGCCGATAATCTTCCCCGCGACATGCAGCGGATTTTGCACGATGCCACCGAAGCCGCCGGAATGCAGGTCAGCTTTCGGCCCCTTCAGCTTCACTTCGCCGCTGACGATGCCGCGCCCGGCGTAGGACATGGTTGGTTCCTTCGGCTCGAAGTCGCCGTCGCAGTTCAGCATCACGTCAGCCGTGAACAGGTCTTTGTACTGGTCGAGGAACGCGCCCATGCTGGGTGAGCCGGATTCCTCTTCGCCTTCAAACAAGATTTTAATGTTCACTGGCAGTTTGCCGTCGGCGGCGAGCATTGCCTCGAACGCCATCAGGTTG
The DNA here is from genome assembly GCA_020161935.1 of Chloroflexota bacterium. GTDB lineage: Bacteria > Chloroflexota > Anaerolineae > Aggregatilineales > Phototrophicaceae > CFX2. The sequence goes on along the minus strand of JAIUNI010000001.1, from coordinate 1,711,356 downwards.
CCCCACACACCCGCCTTGTTATCCACCGCGCCGCGTGCGTACAGCTTGCCCTCGCGGATTTCCGAGCCGAACGGTTCCGACTTCCACAGGTGCAGCGGATCGACCGGCTGCACGTCATAGTGATCGTAAACCAGCACGGTTGGCTTGTCGTCGCCCGCCTTCAACCAATCGGCGTACACGACCGGATGTCCCTCGGTTGGGATGGTGCGGACGTTATCGAAACCGATGCGCTTGAGTTCGCCGACCAGCCAGTTAGCGCAGGCGTTAATGTCGTTTTTGTAAGCTGGATCAGCACTAATTGAAGGGAAGCTCAACAGTTTAATAAAGCCTTCGAGCGCTTCCTCTTTGTGATGATGCGAATAGGTGATGGCGGATTGAATGCGATCAGTCATATGTGAATTCCCCTTATCGAATTTGAACGCTGCTTCATGGTGATCGAGCGTGAAGATCGGTCAACGATACTACGAAGTTTCGCCTTTGACGATAGCCATCACAAGCCGCGCGAGCAGGGCCGTACGTGGCACGATGCTGCTCACGAGGATGTACTCGTCGGGGCTGTGGTCAAGCCCGCCCACTGGCCCGAGTCCGTCCAGCACCGGTACGCCCTCATCCGCCGCGAAAGCTGCGTCTGCCGCGCCGCCTGTGCTTGCGCCCTTCACCTCGAAACCGAGTTCGTTGGCGAGGCGCTTGGTCACGGCTTCTAGCTGTTCAATCGTCGCGGTGCGTGGCATCGGCGGGTGAACATCCTCGTAGCTGATTTTGAATGTGACTTCGTTCAGCGGCTGCGCGAACAGCTTTAGGATAGCATCGGTGGTTGCGTTGAGATGTGCGTAATCATATGCCCGCGCCTCGAACTTCATGCTGGCGTGGTCAGCCACGATGTTTCGCGCCCGCCCACCTTCGATCACCCCCACATTGACCGAAACCCCATTCGTGTAGTCATTCAGATCGTGCAGTGCGATGATTTGATGGGCGAGGGCGAGAATAGCACTGCGGCCTTTCTCTGGCTCGACCCCCGAATGCGCCGCTTTGCCGAACGCCTCTACCACGAACGACCGCACCCCTTTCCGCGCCGTCACAATGTCGCCGTTCGCCCGTGCCGCTTCCAGTGTCAGCACCGCGTCTTTGCCACGGCTGGCGCTACGAATGAGCGGGATCGAGTAACGCTCGTCAATCTCCTCGTCGGATACGATTAGGAAGCTGAGTTCCTCGTAGTCGGTGAAGCCGATGCTGTCCAGCGCTTCCACCGCGTAGATGCCTGTCAGCAGTCCGGCCTTCATGTCGCAGGTGCCGGGGCCAAGCAGCATATCGCCATTGATCGTTACAGGCCGTTGGGCGGCTGTTCCACGCGGGAACACCGTATCGCTGTGGCCAACCAGCAGCACGCGCCCCTGTCCGCTGCCTTTGCGGATCGCGAGTAAATTATCCCCCGCCTTGCGTTCGACATGCCGTTCAATCGTAAAATCGAGCTTGGTCAGCCGCTCTTGCAGCCAATCGACGACGCGGTTCACATCCTCGCGGTCATGTGAATACGAGTCGATGCCCGAAAGTGTCGTCAGTTCCGCGATGTAGCTGTCAAGCCTCGGCGTGAGGTAGTTGAGGATAGGTTGTGTAATCATTGTTTCCACTTAAAGTTTTGCAGCTGCAATTAGACTGTTTAATTCTACTGTTTTTGCAATAGAGTCAAATGAGGGCATCAAATGTGATCGAGTAATATTCTCTGCTGATAATAATCGCAATAACTCGTGTGCTTCACTAACTGGTAAGGTTACATTACGTAGGATTGGGCCAGAGTAATTAGGGCTCTGCAATGCTTCTTTAAATGTTCTCCATTGTCCATTTTCTAGAAAGTGTCGGTTTGCAGTCTTGTCATAAATAAAAAGTCCAGATTGAGCATTCAAATAGCTGATTTGTGCTCGCGGTTGAGTAATGACTTCTAGATTACTTTGTTCATTTAATTCTGTATATTTTATTGCCCAAACAGCCATTAAATCGCTACCCTGAGTTTTGTTTAATACATATTCTTCAGCGGCGAAAAATGCACCAACATAAGATGCAAATGACCAATCAAGCGCTCTTGTAGGAATACCATGATGTTGTGCTAGTGCTTGTTCAATGCTATGAGGCTTAAAAGCAAATTCTTTAACTTGGTTCATCTCATGTATACCTACTTCGAACATAAGACTACTTGAAGAATATGGCCTGCGAACTTTTTCTGGCTGTGCATTTTGTGGAATCGGATGCCCTACTTTATCAGCTAATATTATGAAGTCTTCAACAATTTTGATTTCTGCTCCAACTTGTAAAAGTAAGTCGACTGCACGAGTAATATCTAAATCTAAGGTCTTTATAGCATTTCTATACTCGTTATTTAGAAATTGTTCAAATTTGCTGCGTTCTTTATCCCTAAATTGCTTGAACCATTCAAGTTGCCATCTTGGTTTTTTATCATCTGGACGTAATGCACTAGGAAGAAGAGGCCAACTAGCATCTCGCTGCCCTCTAAATACCCAGGGAACTTCTGTTGTATTTGGAGGTAGCCACCGGGGATTCCGTAGCTGAAGATACTCTAGGAATTCAACCGCAGAGGTGCAATCTTTTGTTTCGAGAAAACTATCCATCGACATAAACTCTTATCCTTTGATAGCTTTCTAGGTTAAAAATGTTCGAAACTAAAAAGAGCGAGACACTTCTGCCTCGCTCTTTATCAAATCTAGCTTAGTCGTTCGCGATGAAGACCGACTTGAGTTCGCTGTAGTGTTCGAGCGCCGTCATGCCTTGCTCACGCCCGATGCCACTCTGCTTCATACCGCCGAACGGCGCTTCGATGTGTACGCTGCTGCTGCTGTTGATCGAGAGCATCCCCGTTTCGATAGACCGTGCTACCCGCAGCGCCCGCCCGATGTCGCGTGTCCACAGCGACCCTGACAGGCCATAGGGCGAGTCGTTGGCGAAGCGGATGGCCTCAGCCTCACCCTCAAAGGGCATAATCCCCACGACCGGCCCGAACACTTCTTCCTGCATGATCCGCATGTCGCTGGTGACGTTGCTGTAAACGGCGGGTGTCAGATAATTGCCGTTCCCCAGCGCCCCATTTGGAATGTCCCCACCGCACAGCCGTTTCGCGCCTTCTTCGTCACCGATGTGGATGTAGTTGACCACACTCTCGCGGTGCGAGGCGGTAATCAGCGGTCCCATTTCGGTGCTTTCGTCGTTCGTCAGGCCAACCTTAATCGCCTTCGCCGCGTTGACGAACTTTTCCACGAACTCGTCATAAATCGGGCGCTCGACCAAGAAGCGGCTGCGTGAACAGCAGTCTTGTCCCGCGTTGTCATACACCGACCACAACGATGACGCGACACACGAATCAATCCGCGCGTCCGCAAACACGATGTTCGCCGACTTGCCGCCGAGTTCCAGCGACACACGTTTAATGCCGTCTGCCGCTTGCTTCATCACCCCTGTGCCAACTTCCGTCGAACCCGTGAAGGAGATTTTGCGGACGAGCGGGTGGGTTGCCAGTGCATTACCCGCCACGCTGCCCGAACCGGTAATCACGTTCAATACGCCTTCCGGCAGTCCGGCTTCGAGCGCCAGATCAGCCAATGCCAACGCGCTCAAGGGTGTGGCGCTGGCGGGTTTCACGACGACTGTGTTACCCATCGCCAGTGCAGGGGCGACCTTCCATCCTGTGATGACCAGCGGGAAGTTCCACGGAATAATCAACGCACATACCCCCAGCGGCTCGCGGAAGGTCATGTGGGTACCGTTGGCGTTCACCGGAATGGTTTGCCCGTGAATTTTGTTGACCGCACCGGCGTAATACTCGAATGTATTGGCGACCGCGCCGATTTCACCCCGCGCCGCACTGATCGGCTTGCCGCCGTCTGCCGACTCGATCTGTGCCAAAAACTCGACCCGTTCGCGGATCAGGTTGGCGATGCGCTGCAAGATTTGCCCGCGTTCGCGCGTGTGCATGTCGTGCCAGCGGCCTTCGCTGTAGGTTTTGTGCGCGGTCTTAACAGCGGAGTCCACATCGGCGGCGTTGGCCTGCGCCACCTGTGCTATCGTTTCGCCTGTCGCCGGGTTGGTCGTTGCGGCGGTGCGTCCGTCGCTGGCGGCGATGCGCTTGCCACCAATCGCTAACCCTTCAAATGCTGCTTGTGTTGCAACCATTTTAGTGTGTCAAACCTCTTGAACTCTTTACAATAAAACACCCCTTTCCTTGCTTGCGGGCTGTTGGCTAACTGAGCTTGCCGCAAGTTAGCCAACGTGGGGGCAGGGGATAGGGGTTTCCTTACTCTGGTGTTACATAGGCGGCGGTGATACCACCATCCACCAAAAATTCGGTTCCGGTTACGAATGAGGACTCGTCGGAAGCCAAATACAACGCGCCGTAAGCGATTTCTTTAGCCTCGCCGAAGCGTCCCATCGGGATATGCACCAAACGGCGCTGCTTCTTTTCCTCGGTGTTTAGGTACTTCATCAGCAGTTCGGTACGCAGCGGGCCGGGGCAAAGCGCGTTCACACGGATATTCTGCCGTGCGTGGATCATCGCCAGTTCGCGGCTCATGGAAAGTACCGCGCCCTTGCTGGCAGTATAGGCCAACTGCGGGGTCGCCGCGCCGAGGATGGCGACGAACGAAGCTGTGTTGATGATCGAGCCACCACCCGCCCGTTGCAGCGCGGGAATGCCGTACTTGCAGCCGAGGAATACGCCTTTGACGTTGATCTCCATCGTCAAATCCCACACCGATTCCTCGGTGGTCACGGCGTTATCGTCATCGGCATGGGAAATACCCGCGTTGTTAAACAGAATGTTCAGCTTGCCATAAGTTTGTTCAGCGACCTTCACCATGTTTTCGCAGTCCGCCGCTTTGGAAACGTCGGCGTGAGCATAGACCGCCTTGCCGCCCGCCGCCTCGATTTCGCCCACAACTTTTTGCCCCGCCGCGTCGTTCACATCCACGACCACGACTGCCGCGCCCTCCGCCGCGAACAGCAGTGCCGTTTCGCGCCCAATCCCGCTGCCAGCGCCGGTAATCAGTGCAACCTTATCTTTCAAACGCATATCAAAACTCCTGAATGGATTAGGGCTTTTCCCTAAGTACGAACGTTATGCAGCACGTCCGTTGGATAAATAACCACATCAAATCTGCTCGAAGTAGCGGGCGCGTTCCCATGTGGTAACCGCCTTATCATACGCCGCTTGTTCGGTGTTGTAGAAGTGCAAATAATGTTCGATCACATCATCGCCAAAGGCTTCGCGGGCGAAGGCGCTGCGTTCCATCGCGCTGATGGCCTCACGCAGCGTTCGCGGTACCTGAGGCAAATTCTTCGCCGCGTATACATCGCCCTTAAAAATTTCCGGTGGCTCAATCTTGTTACGGATGCCGTCTAAGCCGGATGCCAGCGCCGCCGCATATGCCAGATAGGGATTGACATCCGCGCCGGGGATACGCGACTCGATGCGTAATGACTTGCGATGTCCCACCGCGCGGAAACCTGCCGTCCGGTTGTCAAAGCTCCACGCGAGGCTGGTTGGTGCCCACGAGCCGGATTGGTAGCGTTTGTAGGAATTAATCGTCGGCGCGTAGAAGGGCATCAGTTCGCGCGTGTGGGCGATCCAACCGCCGAGGAACCAGCGAAACTCATCCGAACCGTGAATGGGGCCGATTTCTTTCTCACCGTTGAAAATATTATTTCGCCCGTTCAAATCCCATAGGCTGAGGTGGATATGGCTGCTCGAACCAGCATAACGGTCATCCGGTTTCGCCATAAAGGTGACGGCTAAATCCAGTTGATGAGCGACCTCTTTGAACACTTGCTTATAGATGCTGTGGTGGTCAGCCATCGTCAGCGCGTCGGCATACCGGATATTCAGTTCGTGCTGCCCCGGCCCCCACTCACCCTTACTGAATTCGACTGGAATCCCGCTGTTCATCAACTGTTTCCGCACGACCGCGTTCAGCACTTCTTCGCGTGTGCCTTGCAGGATATGGTAATCCTCAATATACGCGCCGAAATATTCCAGTTTCGTGTAATCTTTTTCACGCGCGGTTTTATAGGTTTCGTCAAAAATGAAGTATTCCAGTTCAGAAGCGCCCTGCGCCATATAGCCAGCGTTTGCCGCGTCCGCCACCTGCTTGCCGAGGATACTGCGCGGCGCGACGGATACCGGCGAGTTAGTCTTTTCGTCGTACACATCGCAGATGACCATCGCCGATTTTTCCAACCATGAGGCCATCCGCAGCGTTTTCAAATCGGGAACACAGTGGAAATCGCCGTAACCGAGTTCCCAACTGGCATATTTATAACCGGGGATTGGCTCCATCGGCATATCGACGGTCAGCAGATAATCACAGGCGTGCATACCGGATTCAGCCGTTTGCGCCACGAAGAATTCGCCCGTCACCCGCTTGCCCATGAAGCGCCCGTACAAATCGGTGAATACGGCGACGACCGTTTCAACCTCGCCCTTTTCGACCTTTTGGCGCAGTTCATCCAGAGTCAACATCCCGCGCGCCGAAACATCAGCCATAAATCCCCCTTTGTGGGTAACGAAACCCGCAGATCAAATTGACCTGCGGGGAAGATGATAATAGGCTGCAAGTGAATGCAAGCCGATCTTAACATTGATTTAACAATTTTAGAAGTCTGGTACGACCGCCAGCACAATCGCTGTTGCCGGCCCGCCGAGTCGCATGTCAACCACCGCGCTCGCGAAGGCATAAGCGTCAAACGGTTCCAGCCCGCGCTCGTTGATGAGCAGGCTGTAGGCTTCGTCCAGCGCCGCTTGGTGGGCTTTCTCCAGCGTGTCGCCCATGCCTACGCAGTAGGTGCTGCTGCCGATGCGTAAACGAGGGAATTTCAACTTCATATTCTTCTCAACGCTGATCGTCAGCGTCGCGCTGCCAGCCGCTTCAAGGCTCACCCATGTTGGTTCGGCCACACCCATCGCCGCGTGCAGATCACCCATCGCCAGCAGCGCACCATCCACTTGCACCGGCAGATACAACGTCGCGCCCGCCGACATCTCGCGCAAGTCCATATTACCGCCGTAAGGGTAGGCTGGCATAAAGGTCGAACCTTTGCCTTCCGCCGGGGCAACACCGATGCAGCCGATCATCGGCTTGATGTCCACGCTCAGGCGGTTGCTGATATAAGCACGTTCGTTTTTCAGCAGAATCGGTTTTACACCGACCTCTTTCGTGTGCTTGCCCAAACCGCCGAAGTCTGGCAGCCATACCGACCATGCGCGTGTGACCTGAATATCGTTGATCTCAATCTTCAGCGCATCCCCTGCTTCCGCGCCGCGTACCCGTACCGGACCAGTCACCGCGTTAAAATTTTCCAGCCCAATTGCCTCGACCGTTTCACCTTTAGACAAGCGCTCGTAGGCCGCGTCACCCGTTTCAAATGTAACGGTGTCGCCGCTGTCGATTTCGAGAACAGGCGGAATGCTAGCATCAAACGCAAAGGCTTTTTGATCTTTTGGAATCGTAAAATTGCTCATATTGGTGAACTCCTTACAACTTCAACCGCGCAAAATGGTCTCTATGGCTCGTGTCGGGCGATGAATGCGCTCAGGATTTGTAGGTAGCGATCCGCTTCTTCGACATGCGCCATATGCGAACTATTTTCAAATAATACCCATTCTGAGCCGGGAATGCCGTTATGAACCGTTTCAGCGATCAAGGGTGTCGCCTCATCGTACTTGCCGGATGTCACCAGCGTCGGCGCGTTAATCTTGCCCAACTGGTTGATGATGTCCCATGTCTTGAGCGTACCGACCACATGGAACTCGCTGGGGCCGTTCATCGTGTTATACACTTCGGGGTTCTCACCCAGTTTGGCGAAACTCCGCTGCACATATTCGGGGTTCGGCACGACGCGGCACACATGGCGGTTATAAAACTCGGTCATCGCCGTAATATAATCGGGGTCGGTCGTTGTTCCCGCCGCTTCGTGCTTGAGCAGGGTTGCATTTATTTCCGGCGGCAGTTCTTCGCGCAGCTTGTTCGCTTCCGCCACCCATTGAATCATGCTCGCTGGGGAACTGGCAATCGTCACACTGGCAACACCCTTCGGCTGGCGAATCATGTATTCCATCGCCAACATCCCGCCCCACGATTGCCCCAGCAGGTGAATCTTGTCGAGGCCGAGCGCTTGCCGCACCGCGTCGACTTCTTCCACGTATAGGTCAACCGTCCACATCTCCGGCTTGGACTCGCCAATTTGTGAGAGGCCGCAGCCGATTTGGTCGTAAAAAATCACACGCCGTCCGGTATCGGCCATCGCTGCCAGCGACCACAAATAATCGTGGCACGCGCCGGGGCCGCCGTGCAGCAGCAGCAGGGGTAGCTTTCCCGGTTCTTCCTTTTCGCCAACAATTTTGTACCACGTCTTATATCCCTTAAATGGAATATAACCTTCAGTCGTCGGTTGGGTCATGTTCATTAAATCCTTTCGTTATTGTCGTTGGGAGGTGCGGGGATCAAGCGCATCGCGCACCGCATCACCTAATAGGTTAAAACCCAGTGTCGTAATCAGAATGGCTACCGATGGCACAATAATCATCCACGGTGCGATGCGGTAGCGGCTCTGTCCTTCATTAATCATGTTGCCCCAGCTTGGCGCGGGGAGTTGGATGCCCACACCGAGGAAGCTCAATGCTGCCTCGACCAATATCGTGTTAGCGAAGCTCAGTGTTGCCCACACCACCGTTACCGTAATTGTGTGCGGCAGGATGTGGTGGAAAATAATGTACCAATCAGTCGCGCCGAGCGCCCGTGCGCTTTCAACGAATACCCGTTCCCGCACGCTCAGTACTTGGCTGCGGACGAGGCGCACCAACGCCGGGAAGGTGACAATCGTCAAAATCGCGACCACCGTTGTAAAGCTCTTTTCCCACACCGCGCCGATGCCTAGCGCCAGTAAGATGGCTGGAAAGGCCAGCAGCACATCCACGAACCGCATGATGAGCCAGTCACTTTTACCTGAATAATAGCCCGCCCATAAGCCGAGAAATGTACCTAAGATCGCCGCCGTTACGTTCGCCACGATGCTCACCGTCAGCGAAACCCGCGCACCGTACAGCATCCGGCTGAGAATATCGCGCCCCAAGTTGTCGCTCCCCAGCGGGAAACGTGCATCCGGCGGTAATGGCGTTCCTGTTGGCGATAATCCGTCACGGAATTGTTGAAGCGGGTCAGCGGGTGAAAATACCGGCGCGAAGATGGCCGCCAGCACAACCATCAGCACCAACGCTGCGCCAATCCACGCCCGTGGAAGGCGGCGAAGCTGTATCCAAAATCCGCGTTCAATCGGTTTTTGTTGAAGTTCAATGGTCGTCATGATGTCCTCAGGTTAGGCGCACGCGCGGGTCAATAGCGATATAAAGGACATCCACAAATAGGTTGAGGAAGACTACCGCTACCGAGGCAAAAAGGACTGTCCCCATAATCATCGGCGTGTCTTGGTTGCGGATCGCCGTCCACGCCTGTAAGCCAATCCCCGGCCAACCGAACACCGCCTCAATCACCACGACACCACCCAGCAGCAGCGCCAGATCAAGCCCTGCCAGTGTGACGACCGGCATCATCGCGTTCCGCAGGATGTGCCGTGTGAGGACGCGGCGTGGCGATAAACCTTTGGCGCGCGCCGTCCGTACATAATCCTCGCCAGAGACTTCCAAAATACTGTTCCGCAGTACCCGCGAGTAAAACGCCGTCCCCCCAATGCCGAGGACAATCGCCGGTAGAACGAGGTGCAGCGGCGTGCCGTACCCCCCCAGTGGAAAGATGGGTATCAAAAACCCGAACACATATAAAGCCACGAGACCTAACGCGAATTGGGGTACTGAAATGCCAATGAGCGAGATAATTGTCGCCAGTTGGTCAATCCATGAGCCGGGACGTGTTGCCGCCAGAATACCCAGCGGAATACCGACGAGCAGTTCGATGAATAACCCCGCTACCGCCAGTTGGATGGTGGCCGGTAGACGTTCGACGACCGCTTGCAACACGGGGCGTTTATCGCGTGTCGAATTACCCAAGTCACCCTGAATAGCACGACCCATATAACGGACGTACTGCACGGGCAGCGGTTGGTCTAACCCCCACAGTTCGCGGATGCGTTGTACTGTTTCTTCCGGTGCGCGTGGGCCAGCGTACATCCGTGCGGCATCACCGGGCATGAGAAAGACGAGCAGGAATGAGATGGTGGCGACCCCAAAGATCACGCCCAAAGCACCCAACAGACGACGAATGATATATGCGGTCACATTGTTACCTGAATAAACCGCATCGGGACATGGTTGCCATGTCCCGATGCTGAATTAAACGATGTGGAGAAGGTTATTTGAGCGTAGCTTCTGCGAAGCGCAGCAGTACCGCCGGATCAGTTTGGATGTTCAAACGGCTGCTGGCGAAGTAGTAGTCAACGGCCTGTATCAGCGGAATATTCGGCATTTGTTCGGCAACTGCGGCTTCAAAGGCCGAGAAGGCTGCCCAACGTTCTTCACCCAACGGAATCTTGTTGGCTTCGGTGAAGATGGCTTCAAGGTCTTCGTTGCAGTAGTTGCCCCAGTTGTACGAGCCACCGCATTGCAGCAGCGGTTCCCAGTTGTTGGAGGGGTCTTGGTAGTCCATATACCAGTTGGTCATAATCAGGCTCAGGTCGTCCGACTTCTGGTTGACCACATCAAGGAACTGCGCCGTGTCAATCGACTCCAGCTCGACGGTCACGCCGATTGCCGAGAGATCACCCACGACAGCTTGCGCGAATGCCACATCATCGGGGAACAGCGTCGAGATCATGTTGGTGGTGAAGCCGTCTGGGTAGCCAGCTTCCGCCAGCAATGCCTTCGCGCCTTCAACATCCCATTCGGGGGCAACCACATCGGGGTTGTGACCAACGACGCTCGCGGGCAGGAAGCCACCAATCGGTGTACCACGACCATTCTTGATCTGCACGAGGCGTTGACGGTCAACGGCCATGCTCAGGGCTTGGCGCACGCGCACATCGCTGAACGGTTCCTTGTTGTTGTTCATGATGACGTAGCCGGTATTCGGGAAACCTTCCGAAGCGATCAGTTGCGGGGCAAGCACGGAATCAGCCGACAAACGCGGGTAATCCGAGCTGGAAACGAAGTCCAGCGCAATATCTGCCTCACCGTTTTCAATCTTCAGGATTTCGACCGACGACTCGACACCCAATTGCATATCGAAACCGTCAAACGCGGGTTGGCCGGGTTCATAGTAATACGGGTTCTTCTTGCCGACGATCATCACGCCGCTTTCCCAGCTTTCGATCATGAACGGGCCAGCGCCCAACGGTTGACGACCGAAGTCATCACCGGCAGCCTCGACCCCTTCTTGCGAAACAATGAAGCCGGGGGGCAGGGCGAAGCGCTGCATCATCGTCCACACAGGCGCGGTGGTCGTGAACTCAATCGTCAGCGGGTCGATCACCTTAATACCGGGGACATCATCAGCCGTACCTGCCAGATATTCTGCCGCGCCGACCAATGGCTCGAACATGAACGAGGTTGGGGAAGCCGTTTCGGGGTTCAGCAGTCGCATGAAGCTCCACTTCACCTCTTCGGCGGTCAGTGGGCTGCCGTTGGCGAACTTCAAGTCAGGCCGTAGCGTGAAGGTATAAACCGTACCGTCGTCGCTGATCGTCCACGACTCCGCCAGTGCAGGAATCGGTGTACCGGGGTCAGCCAGTTTAACCAAGCCGACATAGAACAGCGAGGCAGTCGGCCATGTTTCAGTTTCGTAGGCGATATGCGGGTCAGAAGTACGCATATCCTGATTAAAAAGGATATGAAGGGTGTTGTCCTGTGCGCCAACCGTTGTCAGCGACAGCACGAACGTCAATAGAAGGACGACGATACCAGCACGAAAATACCGCATATGCTCTCCCTTTAGTAAAAACTAACTGTAGATTCAGATGATTAGTGTTTCTAAATCCGGTCAAATCTAACAAATCCCTGCCAACTCGTCAAAGACGAGTTTTGACCTGCGCTCTTTGGCATTATGACACGTTGCCGAGAGCGCAGGTTCATTTGGTTGGAGTAACCAAAAATTTGCAGGAATTATTGTTGAGGAATGAGTCGCAGCGTCACGATTTCATAGGGCTTTAAGAACAGGTTGATTTGATTGCCTTCAACGATAATTTGCTCTTGGTCGTCTTCAATCAGGTTCGTGCGCCACGCCTCGCCGAGGTTGAAACGGCAGTTCAGGCTAACCGTCCCCCGTTCGCGTTTGAACTCATAGAAGCGTACAATCAGCCCGTTTCCATCCTCCGCCCGCTTCACAGTTTCAATCATCACATTATCATTCGCACTGCCGATCAAGCTGCCGAGTGCCGTCGCATCAACAGAAGGTGAAGGTTCGACAACCTGTGCGATCAGCGGGTCGTTCAATGCGTAGGCTTCCCGTGCTGTCGTCTCATTCCATCCGCCGACGTGCGGCAGCAAGCTGTAAGCGAAGCGGTGTTCACCCTCGTCTGCGTGCTTATCGGGGAAGGTTGGACTGCGGAGCAGGGTGAGGCGCATGATGTTGTTCTGGATGTCATGTCCATACTTGCAGTCGTTTAGCAAACTTACGCCGTAGTTACCTTCACTCAGGTCAACCCACTTTTGCGCGCAGGTTTCGAACCGCGCCCAATCCCAACTGCTGTTGCGGTGTGTCGAGCGTTGAACGTTGCCCCACTGGATTTCGTACGTGGCGACCGGCGAGAACACATCGACAGGGAACGCGGTCTTAAGCAGAATGTGTTTTTCCTGCCAGTCGATATGCGTGTCGAAGTCTAAGCGTGCGCTGTCGTGTACAAGCGAAACCCGCTGCGTATAAGTGCTGTTGAGGATGCGTCGTTCGATCTCCAATGTTGCCCGCAGCGGCCCACTTTCCACCACTTTCACCGATGTCGCCGGTTCAGCCAGCCACATCTTGTCGTCGTAGAAAATGTCGATGTCCCACGCATCGAAGTCCATCGGGCGGTCTTCAAATACCTGCCATTGGTTGGCAATCGCCCCCGAAGGCAGCACGTCCCGCTGGTTGGCCTTGTCGTAAATGCGGGTAATATCACCGTCGCTGTTCAACTCAACCCGCACATAAGCATTTTCGAGCAGGGTGGGTTCTGCCGTCAGTGTGTTTTCCGTCTGTGCCTGTGCCTCACTCGCGTATCGCAGCGGCGTGATGCTGAACGGAGCCAGCTTACCGGGGTCAACCAGCACCTTACCATCAGCGGTTGCCTGTATCTCAACCGGTGTGCCGTCGGCGCGTTGTAAAGTTGCGCCCGCTTTCACGCCCTCGATTGTCACCAGATCATAGCGGTCGAAGGAAGATGGGTTGGCGATAATCACATCGCCACCGCTGTAGCTGGCGAGGCTCTTCAACGCGGCTTGCTTCACCCCTTCGCCCAGTTCGTGGATGTGCGCGTACTGCTGCTGTGACTCGACATATGCTTCTTCGATGCTGCTGCCGGGGATAATGTCGTGGAATTGGTTCAGGCACACCAACTCCCATGCCTTCCGCAGCGTCTCCGCCGGATAATCATAGCCGCCGTCCATCAGCGCCGCGTAACTTGCGAGGAACTCCGCATCATGCAGCAGGAACTCACTCTTGCGGTTGCCTCGTTTGTTACGGCTCTGCGTCGTGTACGTTCCGCGATGGTATTCCAGATATAACTCGCCGTTCCAAGTCGGCAGGAAATCGCCCAGCTTCGCCAACTGCTTGAAGAACTCATGTGCGCTCGACGGTATCATGCGCGGTGTACCGGGGAAGGCTTTCAACTCGCGCAGGTTTTCCAGCATCTCGCGCGTTGGCCCACCACCGCCGTCACCCCAGCCGTAGGACATCAGCGTCGGCGGCGTTTCCACCGTGCCGCGCAGGTCTTTCTGCCGGAAGTTCGTCCACGTCCCCATCACTTGTTCCGGTGTCACCGCCGCGTTGTACGTGCTGGCGAAGCTGCTGTTGCTCATATCCGGTGTCGGGCTGAAGTGCGTTAGCACCTTTGTCCCATCCAACCCCTGCCACCAGAAGCTGTCGTAGGGAAGGCGGTTGTATTGGCTCCAACCGATCTTGATCGTGAAGAAGTATTCCAACCCCGCTTGCTTAATCAGTTGTGGCAAATTCCATGCGTACCCGAACACATCTGGCAGCCACAAAATGGGTGAGTCGACACCGAAATGCTCACGGAAGAACGTGCGCCCCAACAAGAACTGCCGCGCCAACGACTCGTTCCCCGTCAGGTTGCAGTCCGCCTCCACCCACATCCCGCCGATGGTTTCCCACTTACCCTCCGCTACCCGCTGCTTAATATCCTCGAACAGCTCAGGGTAATCCTGCCGCACGTAGTCGTAAAGCTGTGGTTGGCTCTGCGTAAAGCGGTAATCGGGGAACTGCTCCATCAGCCGCATGACTGTGTGGAACGTGCGTCCCGCCTTCCGCCGCACTTGCCCCAGCGTCCACAACCACACCACGTCGATGTGTGCGTGTCCGGCGGCGAAAATGTCCACATCCATCGGTTCGCCAATCGTCGCCAGTCCATCACGCAGGTACGTCGTCGCGTCTGCCACACTCGCGTAAAAGTTGTCGCCGAACGGTTCGCGGATGTCCAACCGCTTGAATGCCTCATCAAGCAGCGTCAGCAGCCGCGCTTGTTGGGGTTGGTCGGCATCAATTACGTTCGCCATGCCCAGCGTCACCCGCGCCACCGCGATGAAATCTCGCGTCGGTTGGTCGATCTGTACCAGTTCGCTGGTTTCCGCAAACAGGCGTGTATGCTCCTGTCCGTTGCCCCAGCCGCCCAACCCCGTCCAACCGTGCAGCGCAATGAGATGGCTCTGTCCATCCCGCAGCCGGTCAGGCAGCAGGATTTCATAGTGATGCCGGTCGCAAGCCGCATACGGTACGCCGTCGATATACGTCAGCGCCTCAGGGTGCGAAAAGTCGTGCGATACGCCCAGCCGGAACCGGATAGCCACCGGAATACTCGCGTCCCAATCCGTCGGGATTTGAATGTCATTCCGCAGAATGAAGTTCGTCAGCCATCCCGCCCAATACGTGTTTGGGTGCAGCCGTTCCCACTGGCTGTCGTCCACATCCGTCCCGATGGGCGGCGTGTCCTCCGGCAGGGGGATCGTCTGGTAACGGAAAGGGGCGAGCGCCACCGATTGCCGGTACACCAGCGGTTCAATCAGCGCTAAACGTTGTGCAAGTTTTTTTGCAGTCCAATAAACACTGTGGGTCATAGTTTCGCCTTATTCAATTAAACACTTCTGCACGGTAAACAGTTTTACCGTTAACAATCGTCATCATCACTTCGAGGTCGCGGTTGAGCAGTACCACGTCCGCGTCATACCCGGCCAACAGCTTGCCCTTAGTCGCCAGCCGCATTGACCGCGCCGGAACGGTAGAAGCCATGCCAATCACCTTATGCAGCGGCAAATCAGTGAACGACATCATATTGCGTACAGCCTTGTCCATCGTCAGCGTGCTGCCCGCCAGCGCCCCGTTCGCAATCCGCGCAATCCCTTCCTTCACCGTCACTTGCTGCCCACCGAGGCTGTAGTCGCCGTCGCTTAACCCCGCCGCTTGGATAGCATCCGTAATCAACATTACATGCTCGGCTCCCTTTGCCCGGATCAGCATCCGTATCATTCCCGGATGCACATGGATACCGTCGGCGATTAACTGCGCGTCCACACGGTCGTCCGTTAGGATAGCCGCCAGCGCCCCCGGTTCGCGGTGGTGCAGTCCCACCATCCCATTGAACACATGCGTCACCTGTCGCACACCCGCGTCGAAAGCCTTCACCGCTTCGTCGTAGGTCGCCGCGCTGTGACCAATCGCGAACTCAACCCCCTGCGCGGTTAATTCCTGTACGATCTGCATCCCGCCGTCGATTTCCGGCGCGACTGTGATCAGTTTGCATACGCCCGTTTCCAACCACTGCCCGTACTCAGCAGGGGAGGGGTTGCGGAAATATTCTGGCGGTTGTGCGCCCTTATACTTCAGGTTCAGGTACGGCCCTTCAACGTGTACGCCGAGGTGTTGTGCGCCGTTCGTCGGTTGTGGGCAGCGTTCCACATTCTCCAACGCCGCCTGAATATCTGCCGCAGGCATCGTCATGGTCGTCGGGAGATAACAGGTTACGCCGTGCTTGGCGTAAAACGCCCCCATGCCTTGGATCGCTTCGGGGGTCGCGTCCATCGTGTCGTACCCCGCCGCGCCGTGAACATGCACATCAATAAACCCCGGTACGATATAGCAGCCTTTTGCGTTAATAATGCTGTCCGCTGAGGTGTCTCCGCTGCCGATTGACTCGATCTGATTGTCGTTCAGGATAAGGTTATGGTCGCGTAACGTCTCCTGTGGGGTAATAACGATACCGTTCTGGATGAGTGTTCGCATCTTGCTTATGGCTCCTTTGGGGTCTGCCGTGGTAAAGGCGGTGGCAGCCACCCCACGAATCGTACCGTGACTTACATATCTCCACAACTACCATCATATCGAACCTATACTAAACGGCTAAAACGAAATTTATTGGCAATCTCGCTGTAAAAAGAGCTTTAAAGGATTTGATTCCTCTTCCTATTACTATGGGGAGGGGTTAGTGGCAGGGGCTGTTTTTCTTCAATTGCTTGACAGAATTTTGGGGAAATGTTAGATTAAATTTGCAAACGCTTGCAAAAAGCCTTTGCAAACCGGATCGTGCAAAATGGTACAAATAAACTTTTTAATGATTTTACAATCTCAATACTCGCTTGTTGACATATATTTTTTCGCCCATATTGCAAACGCTTGCAAAAATTTATGACTGAAAACGGCAATCATTCTACTAAACCGGTAACCATTATCGATGTCGCTCGCGAATGTGGTGTCTCCTATTCCACCGTGTCGCGTGTCCTCAATGGTTACGAGTTCGTCAAAGAATCAACCCGCCAGCGGGTGATGGATGCTGCCAATAAGTTGGGCTACGTCGCGAACTTGCAAGCCCGCAGCTTGGCAGGGGGGCGCTCCCAGATCATCGGCTTGCTCGTCCCCGGTCTAGACAACGGCTACATCGGCGAAATTGTGCGTGGCGTGGACGAAGAACTCAAACGCGCCAACTATGACCTCATGCTCTACACCACCCATCGCCATCGCGGTAAAGAATCCGTTTACGTCAACACCATCGCCAACGGTTTAACCGATGGCCTCCTTTTAATCGTCCCGCTGGTCGCCTCTGCTTACCTCGATGCCTTGCGCCAGCGTAACTTCCCCTATGTCCTCATCGACCAGTGGGATGCCGCCGACAAAAGCTCGGTGGTTGATGCTACCAACTGGCAGGGTGCGTATGATGCCACCCGTTACCTGCTCGAATGTGGGCATCGTCGCATCGCCTTTATCACCGGTTTGATGGAACTCAGCAGCGCGGTTGACCGTTTGGAAGGCTACAAAGCCGCCCTTGCCGACCACGATGTACCCTATCTCGATGAATTGGTTATCGAGGGTGACTTTTGGCAAGCGACTGCCGTTACCGCGACCGAACGTCTCTTGTCGTTACCCGAACGTCCCACCGCCATCTTCGCCGCGAACGACCTCTCCGCCTATGGCGTGATGGAAAGCATTCGTAACGCGGGGCTGGGCATCCCTGAAGATATTTCCGTCATCGGTTTTGACGACATTCCCCAGTCCTCTATTGTTTATCCCAAGCTGACCACCATTCACCAACCCCTCGCGCAAATGGGGCGGGTCGCCGTAAAAATGCTTCTTGAACAAATTGAAAATCCTGACCGTCCAGCGCGACGAGTGACGCTGGCTACGCATCTTGTTGTTCGTGATTCGTGCCGACCGATTTAATGTTTTTATCCGTGCCTATCCCACCGGAAGGGGGTGATGTCGACCAGACCAGAACCGAAGCTGCTAAAAATAACCCATTGTTGGAATGCTATTTGTAAGGAGCAATTGAATGAGATCGCACAAACGCCTAGTCTTACTGATGCTTGTTTTTACCCTCCTCGCCGTTTCCTTAAGCGGTGTCTCCGCGCAAGATAAAACCGTCATCCAGTGGTGGCATATCAATACCGCCGAAAATGCCGCCGCCCTCTTCCAAAAAATCGCGGATGATTTTGTCGCCGCTCACCCCGATGTCGCCATCGAAATCACCGTTCTTGAAAACGAAGCCTTCAAGGCCAAGTTGACCACGGTGATGCAGTCCGGCAGTCCCCCCGACCTGTTCCAGAGCTGGGGTGGTGGCGTACTCGCCAACTTCGCTCAGGCCGGTCTCCTGCGTGACATTACGCTGGAAATGACCGCCAACGATAACGAATGGCGGGACTCGTTCTCCACGCAGGGTGCGCTGAACCTTTATACCAATGACGGTAAATACTATGGTGTTCCCTACAGCTTCGGTGCGGTTGGCTTCTGGTACAACAAAGATCTGTTCGCGCAGGCCGGCATCGAAGCCACCCCTACCACTTGGGACGAACTCCTCGCCGCCGTCCAGAAGTTGCAGGACGCAGGCATTACCCCCATCTCCATTGGTCAAAAAGATAAGTGGCCGGGGCATTTCTGGTGGGCTTCATTGGCCGTTCGTGCCGGTGGTCAACCCGCTTTTGATGCCGCCTACAACCGTACCGGTTCATTTGCCGATGCACCGTTTGTCAAAGCAGGTGAACTGTTCAAGCAGTTGGTTGATCTAAATGCCTTCCAGGATGGGTTCTTGGGCGAAGGCTATACCGAAGAAGCCGCCCATATGGGCAACGGTGAAGCCGCAATGGAACTGATGGGGCAGTGGGCTCCTGCCGTTATGAAGGATAGCAGCGCAACCAAAGAAGGCTTGCCGGAAGGTACGCTCGGCTGGTTCCCGTTCCCCTCTGTCCCCGACCAACTCGGTGATCCCTCGGATGTATTCGGCGGTGGTGATGGCTTTGCCTTCGGTAAGGATGCGCCGGATGCCACAATCGAATTTGCCAAGTTCATCATGACTCGCGAAAACCTCGCCGCTGCGGTTGAAGTCAACGGCATTCTCCCGACCGTCGTCGGCATGAATGACCTCGTGACGGACCCGCTGTTGGTTGACGTGTTGGCCGCGCGTGACAACGCCAAGTACTACCAACTCTACTACGACCAATTCTTGCCGCCGCCTGTTGCTCAGGCCGTGCTGGATGCGGTTCAAGGGCTGACGGCTGGTCAGTTGTCGCCTGAGGAAACCGCCCAGCAGGTAGAAGATGCGGCTGCTATGGAGTTAGCGCCCGCGTAATCGTCGGGTTAGCGGGTGTGGAGATGGGCGGCATTGGGCAATGACTTGTCCAATCTCCACACCTCACTAACCCCTATTAAAGATACTCATAGTCACCGTCTACTACAAGCTGCTAACCGGTTCTTTTAGGCTTGGCAGAGTGAGGGCTTTATCGTGGGTGCAATTCGAACGCGCGTCTTACCTCGCGCAGAACGCCGGACTGAACCGCGTCAGCGGCAGGGCATCAAACAGTGGCTAATTATCGGGGCGTTTATCCTCCCCGGTGCCATCATATATTTCCTTTTTTTGATATTGCCGATGATACAGGCCGTTTATTACAGTCTTTTTAAATGGAATGGCCTCGGCCCCGCCACCGACTTTCGTGGCCTTGATAATTACGGCTTGGTGCTCAATCACAATATCTTTCAACTTGCCCTTCAGCATAGCATCGTCATCGTCGTGCTGTCGTTGGTCATCCAGTTACCCAGTGCCTTGCTGCTGGCAATTGCCGTTGGTCGCAAGCTGAAAGGGCGGATGCTGTTCCGTACCATCTTCTTCCTCCCCTATGTCTTTTCCGAGATCATCACCGCTATTATCTGGACGTATGTGTATCACAAGAACGGCCTCGTCAACATCATCTTGGGTGCGCTCATCCCCAACTACCAACCCGCCACCCTCCTTGCCGATACCAACACCGTCCTGTTCGCCGTATTTGCCGTCATCACATGGAAGTACTTCGGCCTCCAGATGATCCTCTACATGGCGGGCTTGCAGCAGGTCTCCGAAGAAATCGAAGACGCGGCGCGTATCGACGGCGCAACCGAGTGGGGCGTTCTCCGCTATATCACCATCCCCATGATGGGGCCGACCATCCGCCTGACCGTCTTCCTCTCGGTCTTAGGCTCGCTCAACCAGTTCGCCATCACATGGGTTCTAACCAATGGCGGGCCGGTCAGCGCCAGCGAACTCGCCGCAACCTATATGTATAAGTTCGGCATCGTCCGCTTCAACTTGGGCTATGGTTCGACTGTAGCCGTCATCCTATTTGTCATTTCGCTGATCTTCTCCGTCGGCTACCAGCGCACGCTGTTGCGTCGGGACTACGCCGGTCGGGTCAGCTAGTTACAACCGAGTGATATGATGACCACTTTACCGTCGCGCACAACCAAACCCAAAATGAGTCCAATCGACTTATGGTGGAGCTTCCTGAAGTACGCCGTTTTGGTGCTGCTCTCGTTTATCGTCCTCGCGCCCGTCATTACTGCCGTGTTGGGTGGCTTTAAAAACACGGGTGAGTTGTTCCAGTCGCCGTTTGGCATTCCGCAGGTCTTTCGCTGGGAAAACTACACCGATATTCTCGTCAACTCCAGCTTCTGGCAGCAGCTTGCCAATAGCAGCATCATCGTCGCCGGTGACACCATTCTCACCGTCACCTTTTCCAGTCTGCTCGCCTTCATCTTCAGTCGTTTGGATTTTCCCGGTCGTGATCTGCTCTTTAACTTC
Organism: Chloroflexota bacterium; assembly: GCA_020161935.1. Taxonomy (GTDB): domain Bacteria; phylum Chloroflexota; class Anaerolineae; order Aggregatilineales; family Phototrophicaceae; genus CFX2. The sequence continues at coordinate 1,690,614 of JAIUNI010000001.1, read as the reverse complement.
TTCACCCTCGGCCTCTTGTTCCCCATCACCATCGCCTTCTTGCCCGTCTACATTCAAGTCCGCCAGATGGGCTTGCTCGATAGTTACTTCGGCGTGATCTTGCCGCTGGTTGCTTTCGGCATCCCCGGCGCGACCCTTATCTTGCGCGGCTTCTTCCGTGCCATTCCCGTGGAACTGGAAGACGCGGCCTATATCGACGGCTGCGATACGCTCGGCTTTTTCTGGTATATCCTGCTGCCGTTGGCGCGTCCTGCCCTCGGCGCGATCTTCGTGCTCGAAACGATCAAAGCATGGAACGAATACTTCCTCCCGCTGCTCATCCTCAACGATGAAAAACGCTGGCCTCTGACCCTCGGTATCATGCAGTTTCAGGGGCAGTACGCCACCGATTGGGGGCGGGTGATGGCCTTCGTAAGTCTGCTCATCGTTCCGGCTGTTGCATTCTACTTACTCACACAGCGCTACATTGTTACTGGCCTAACAGGTGGCGAAATCAAAGGTTAAATCAAAGGTTTCGATATGACGACTAAACATGCTTACCACGATCACACACTCTCTGTGGAAGATCGCGTTCGCCATCTGCTGGCGGAAATGACCATCGAAGAAAAAGTCGCTCAACTCTGGGGTATATGGATCAACGAGATCATCGAAACCGAACAGGATGAACGGCAGTTTTCGCCCACCAAAGCGGCGGGTCGTATCCCCAATGGCGTAGGGCATATCTCGCGGGTCGGCGGGGGTGCGCTCTTGCCGCCGGTTAAAAGCGCTCACCTCGCCAATACCGTTCAGCGCTTCCTCGTCGCGCAAACCCGCTTGGGCATCCCGGCCATCGTCCATGAGGAAAGCTGCGCCGGCTACTTGGGGCGCGAGGCAACCACCTTCCCGCAGGCCATCGGCCTCGCCGCCATGTGGGAACCGGACTTGGTGTATCAAATGGCGGATGTCATTCGTCAGCAGATGCGGGCAGTCGGCGCGCACAATTCCCTCGCCCCCGTCTTTGATGTCTCGCGTGACCCGCGTTGGGGGCGCATCGAGGAAACCTACGGCGAAGACCCGTTCCTCATTAGCGCCATCGGTGCGGCGTATGTCAGCGGCCTCCAATCCCCCGACTGGAAGCAGGGCATCGCGGCTACCGCCAAGCACTTCCTCGGACATTCCGCCTCCGAAGCCGGGATGAATTGGGCACCCGCCCACATCCCCGACCGTGAACTCCGCGAAGTCTTTCTCACGCCCTTCAAAGCCGCCCTCGAAAGCGCGAATATCGCCACTTTCATGAATGCCTACCACGAGCATGATGGTGTCCCTGTTGGCAGTTCCCGCGCCCTCATGGTGGATCTGCTGCGCGGCGAACTTGGCTTCGACGGTGTGGTCGCCTCCGACTATTTCACCATCAATATGTTCGTCCAGTATCACAAAATCGCTGCTACCAAGCAGGATGCTGCCGTGTTGGGCTTGCAAGCGGGCATAGATGTCGAGCTTCCCGGTGTCGATTGCTACGGTCAGCCGCTGCTCGATGCCCTCGCCGCTGGGCAAATTGATACCGCCCTCATCGACGCATCGGTGCAGCGTGTCCTTAAGCTAAAGTTCCAGCTAGGCTTATTTGAAAATCCGTATGTCGATGCCGGGAAAGCCATTGAGGTTTACAACACCCCCGATCAGCTTCAACTCTCCCGCACCCTCGCGCAGAAGTCCATTGTCCTGCTCAAAAATGAGGGTTCGCTCTTGCCCCTCAACCCCGCGCTCAAGTCCATCGCCGTCATCGGCCCCAGCGCCGATAGCGTCCGCTTGCTGCAAGGCGATTATCACTATCCCGCTCACCTCGAAGGCAACTTCGACCCCGATGTCAGCCTCGGCGCACCCACCCCACCCGAAAAAGCCCGTACCTTCGATTGGACAGATCACTTCCCCAAGTCCACAACCGTTCTCGCGGGTATCCGTGCTGCCGTGTCGCCCGATACGCAAATCCACTACGCGCAGGGCTGTACGACCACTGGCAGCGACACATCCGGCTTTGCGGCTGCTGTCGAGGCCGCCCGAAATGCCGGGGTTGCCGTTGTCGTCGTCGGCGATAAATCCGGTCTCGCGCGCGGCTGCACCTGCGGCGAATCCCACGATAGCGCCACCCTCATCCTCCCCGGTGTCCAGCAGCAGTTGGTGGAAGCCGTCGTTGCCAGCGGTACGCCAACCGTCGTTGTCCTGCTGACCGGTCGCCCATACGCCATCCAGTGGATTGCCGACCATGTACCTGCCGTGTTCGAAGCGTGGTTACCCGCTCAAGAAGGCGGTGCTGCCATCGCTGATATTCTTTTCGGCGCGGTCAACCCCGGTGGCAAGCTCCCTGTGTCCGTCCCACGTCATGTCGGGCAGGTACCGCTCTACTACAACCACAAACCCTCCGGCGGTCGCAGTCATTGGCAGGGGACATATGAAGACATGACCACTAGGCCGCTGTTTGCCTTTGGGCATGGCCTCAGCTACACCCGCTTTGAGTACTCTAGCCTCAACATCAGCGCCGATCAAGTGACCGCGACCGATACACTGGATATTCGCGTAACCGTCAAAAACTGCGGTGAAGTTGCGGGGGATGAAGTTGTACAGTTGTACCTCAACGACCCCATCGCCTCCGTTACCCGTCCGGTGAAGGAACTCAAAGGGTTCAAACGTGTCACCCTACAGCCCGGTGAGGAAAAAACCGTCACCTTCGCTCTCGATGTGCGCCACTTGGCCTTCTACGACCGCGACATGCGTTATGCCGTCGAACCCGGTTCAATCTCGGTGATGATTGGTGCAGCCTCGGACGACATCCGCTTAAACGGTTCCTTCACCATCACTGGCAGCCCCACTCCTGTGGATCAGATCTACTTCACTCCCGCATCCGTAACCTAACCTGTTAGTCTCTAATCCCAACCATAAGCATTATAGAGAACGGCCTTAACTCCCTTCCCCTGTTACTACGGGGGAAGGGCTGGGGTTAGGGGTTAATCCCCCTCCGCCTTGAAACTCTGCGTTCTCCGCGCCTCTGCGGTTCAATCTTCTCTGTGCCTTTGAGTCATAGTGCCTCTGTGTTAAAAACTCTTTGCGCCCTTTGCCCCTTCGCGCCTTTGCGTTAAACCTCTTCTTTTCTTGGCGTTCTTGGCGACTTGGCGGTTAACGCCTTCTCTGTCATAATTCCCACGTCGCACTAACCATCAACTGAGGTCTTATGCCCCCACAGAAAATCATCATCGACACCGACCCCGGTATTGATGACTCCATGGCAATCTTCTTTGCCCTCAACTCACCCGAACTCGAAGTCATCGGTCTCACCGCCGTGTTTGGCAACGTCCATGTTGATCTTGCCGTCACCAACGCTCTCCGCTTGCTCGAAATCGCCGGACGTACCGATATTCCGGTTGCCGAAGGCGCAGCCAACCCCCTCGCTGGTACGTATACCAACCCGCCCACCTTTATTCACGGTGACGATGGGCAGGGCAATATCCACCTGCCGCCGCCCACCACCACGGCTATCACCCAAACCGCTGCCGAGTTTATCGTCGAGCAGATCATGTCCGCCCCCGGCGAAATTACGCTCGTTCCCATCGGCCCGCTGACCAATATCGCCTTAGCCTTACGCCTCGAACCGCGTATCGCCCAAAATGTGAAGCAGGTCGTCCTCATGGGTGGAAACGCCCTCGTTCCCGGCAATGCCACACCCGCCGCCGAAGCCAATATTCACGACGACCCCGAAGCCGCCGATGTCGTTTTCGGCGCGGATTGGTCAGTCACGATGGTTGGCCTCGATGTCACCACCAAAGCCAGCATGACCGAGCAGCATCTTCAGCGTTACGCCCAGTCCTCTAGCCCGATGGCACAGCATATCGCCCGTATCAACCCCCTTTATCATGACTTCAGTAAACGGGTAAATGGGGTCAGCGGCTTGCTCGTCCACGACTCAACCGCCATCGCCTATTTGCTCATGCCGGACGCTTTCACAGTTAAGCAGTGGCCTATTCGCGTTGAAACACAGGGGTTTAGTCGCGGTAAAACATGGCCTTATCTCCGTCCGAATCCCAACGCCGTCGCGTGGCACAACCGTTCTGCCGTCAATGTCTGCACCGGCATTGACTCGGCTCGCACCATTGAACTCGAACTCAACCGCGTCGCCCCACCATAAACACCATCATCGCGTCCGCGCCACCGCGCTCAAATCTCTCTACACCTGTAGGGGCAACACGGCTGTGTGCCTCCAATCACCAACCGCCTTCATCACCACGTTTGTAGGGACAGCAGACAGGCTGTCCGCCGTAAAATACCCAAAAAAATTTTGATGGTCGGCGTATTTGTAGGGGAGGGGCTGAAACGCTACCATCTGTCTCCACTCCCAACTTTACGCTGACACATGTCGCCGCAAAATCATCGACTGGAAGTGATGCTCATTACCATCTTCCAGTTCAATCGACTTGAAATAAATCACGTCAAAATAATCCGAGACAATCGCTTTGATCTGCTCATCCGTATAAAACGCGAAGTAACGCTTCGGCTCGTAATGGTCGAGCGGCCATATCCCATCGAATTCATGTCCGCCGTAAACACCCATGAAAAACAATCCGTTGGGCTTCAATAACCGCTCGATGTTGGCGAGCACCTTCGCCAAATCGCCTTTCGGCACATGCAGCAGGCAGTTCAGCGCATACACCGCGTCAAAACTCTTATCTGGGAAATCCAAATGGAGAAAGTCCATCACGTGTGCATCTAACCCTTTCGCGCGGCACAAATCCACCATCTCCGGCGATAAATCGGTGCAGGTCACTTTCAGCCCGTGATCTTGGAAAAACTTACTGTCCCGCCCCGGACCAGCGCCAATTTCCAGCAGCCGTTCTTTGCCTGCCGCTTGCAGCAGCTCGAGGAACTGCTGCCGCTCTGCAACCTTCCAACTTTCAATCCCGTGCTGGTCACGCTCTGCGGCATATCGGTCATATGCCTGCCGTAACGTTTGAATGACATCCTCGTACATCGCTCGCCTCCTTTTTACAACCTAACCATTTTACAGCTACTTTCAAACCCGATTCCAACTTGACATTTTAGTCCTTTTGTTCTATTCTTGTTCTAGGTAGTGGTCATATGGTAAGTGATAAATCATTGCTCTAACACAAACAGAATCCATCGTGTAGGGACGAGATACATCTCGTCTGCGCCACCGTTTCACACATACCACTTACTTTGTAACCACCACCCTTGTTCTATGAATTGATCTTTGTCTTCTTTGTGGTAAAAGCATTCGTATCAACCGGCGATTGGCAATCTTGGCGGCAGCAGACCCTTTGCCAACTATAGCCGCGAAACCAGCCGTGCCAGCCGCCGAATCGCCAAAAAATCACGTTCGCATTTGCCGCTTTTGCAGAATTTGCTGCTTTTTCCGCATATTGGCCTTCTGCCTTTGACTAACGACTGTTGACTATCGACTAAAGACTGCCTTTTGCAGCAAACATTGCAGCAGCGAACCATCCCTTCGTCGCTGCAAATAAAATTGATATGAATGACAGTTCTGACATTGACGACACTGACGACATTTGTGACAAAAACGAGGAATAACAACTGCAACTTTTCTAATTTTCTCAACATTTCAAACATTTATGGCGGTATAGCGCCGCCGCCGCCGCCACTGCCGCCACAAACGGTTAGCCGTCAACCATAAATGACCCTTGGCGTTCTCCGTCGTTCTTGGCTTCTTGGCGATTTGCTTTTGTCTTTAACTGGAGACTGGCGACTGATAGCCGGTGACTCGATTGGGGCAGCTCGCTCGCGAATCAAAAACGGTGAACCCTTGCCCACCGCTTATCTTAAAACTTGAAACTTATCTCTTGAGACTTCTAACGACTTCACTCCCAGCCGTTCTGTTCGATCTTCTCAGCCTTTTGCAGAACCATCGCCTCTAAGCTGGCTTGGTAAGCCTGCATCTTTTGAAGGAGTTCTGGTCGTTGACTCGCCAAAATCCGTACCGCCAACAGTCCCGCGTTCGTCGCGTTCCCAATCGCCACCGTCGCCACCGGAATGCCGCGCGGCATCTGCACGATAGAAAACAGCGCATCTTGTCCGTCCATCGGTTCGATCCGAACCGGAACGCCAATCACCGGTAGGGGGGTAATCGCCGCCACCATACCCGGCAGGTGCGCCGCGCCGCCCGCCCCCGCGATAATCACTTTCAGGCCGCGTTCGTGCGCCGTTTGCGCGTAATCAAACATCCGCTGTGGGGTGCGGTGCGCCGAAACAATCGTCAGTTCGAACGCGACACCAAAATCCTTTAAGATCTGCGCCGCCTGTTTCATCACGGGCAAGTCCGAATCGCTGCCCATAATAATCCCCACATCAGGCCGCGCTTGAATCGTGTTCGTCGTAAGGGGAATGAGCTTTTGCGTGACCTCATCCAGTGTCTCGCCTGTCAGGGTAACGTGTCCCATCTTCCGCTGTGGACGCGACTCGCCTTTACCATACCAGTGGAGGCTTGTCCCCGGAATAGTGATCGCCTGATCGACCAGTTCTTGCGTAGCCTCACTCGTCTCTTGACCGAGGATATTAACCATCACCGCCGCTGGTACGCGCAGCCTCGTATCCCCTAAAGGCAGTCCGGTAATTGCCCGTAAGTGCTGTTCAAACTGGCTAACACTGCACGCTTCGATGGTGTAATGCCCTGAGTTGTGGGGGCGTGGCGCGACTTCATTCAGGAGAACTTGGCCGTCCGCCTGTAGGAACAATTCCACGCCGAATATCCCCGCGCCGTCCAAACTGCTGATCGCCTTGAGCGCGATTGCCTGCGCTTGCTTAACCGACCGAGGGGGAATCGATGCCGGAACACTCACCGTATGGCAGATGTTATCCTTCTGGATGGTCTCGACCACCGGATACGCCACCACTTGCCCATCCAGCCCGCGCCCGATCATCACCGCCAGCTCTTTGGTGAACGCGATCCACCCCTCGGCGTAAAGCTCGCGCCCGCCCAGTGCTTTGACCGCCTGTGGAACATCATCTCTGGTGTTGACCACCACGTTCCCGCGCCCGTCGTATGCTAACCGTTTGGCCTTCAAGACGAACGGATAACCGAGCTGTTCGCCCGTTTGGTAGGCCGCTTGCTCGTCTGGCACATCAATGAAGGGTGCCAGTGGAATATTCTGGTGAGCGAAGTGCGCTTTTTGGGCGTACTTATCCTGTATCATCTGGATCGTTCGCGCACTCGGTTGTACCACTACACCTTGTTGCTCCAACGTTTCCAGAGCATCTGCGTCCACATGCTCAATCTCAACCGTCACCACGTCACACAGTTTCGCGAGTTCGGTGATTTTCTGGGGGTCACGGAAACTGCCGATGATATGCTGGTTCGCCACTTGTCCGGCTGGTGCGTTGCTGTCAGGGTCGAGAACGATCACTTTCATGCCCATCCGTTGAGCATCGAACGCCATCATGCGCCCCAACTGCCCGCCACCCAGAATACCAATCGTCGCGAATTTCATACGACTCCCTCAAGGCACATCCAAATGCCCTCGATAATCAATTGATGCTCGGTTTCGTGCATCCGTGTTTCGTAGCTTTCCAACGTGTCGCCCGGTCGAAAGGGAACAGTCGCCGTGGTAATCACTTTTCCCGCGTCCACCTCTGGAATCACGAGATGAATCATACAGCCGCTTTCCGTGATTTCCCCTCGCTGGTACGCTTCGAATGCCCGTTCAATCGCGTGTGTTCCCGCGAATGCCCCCGGTAGTGCCGGATGCAGGTTGATTACCTTGTTTGGAAAACGGTTGAGGAATACGGGCGTAAAAACCTGCATCCACCCCGCCAAGACCACTAATGTCGGGTTGTGCGCCCCGACCTGAACCGCTAGATCGCGGTCATAATCCTCGCGCGTTTTCCCTGCATCGGTATAGGGTTTGAGTGGGAGATAATAGGTAGGGATGCCGTGTTGTTTGGCTCGTACCAAACCATAAGCCGCTTTACGGTTCGAGACGACCAGCCCGATTTGAGCATCGAGCTGCCCGCCCTCTACTGCGTCAATAATCGCTTGTAAGTTGGTTCCTGAACCCGAAATAAGGATAACCAGTGTCGCCGTCAAGTTAATACTCGCTAACTAATCGTTACGCCCGTGCCACGTATCATCTCGCCCACAATCGGGTATTCCGCTGGTAACAGGCTGGCTTGTTCGGCGCTGATAATCGCGATCATACCGATGCCCATGTTGAACACGCGGTACATTTCAGCTTCGTTCACGTTGCCCAGTTCTTGGATCAGCTCAAAGATGGCCGGGACGTTCCATGTACCCCGCTTAATCACCGCGCCCAATCCTTCAGGGAAAATGCGGGGTGGGTTCTCGATCAACCCGCCGCCTGTGATATGTGCCAGCCCTTTAATATCGATTCCGTCTGCCTGTAATTGGTCGACCGCCGGAATATAGGATCGATGTACCGTCAATAACGCATCACCAATCGTCCCGCCGATTTCGGGCATGTCAGTTGTCCAGTCCAACCCGTCCAGCACCCGCCGCGCCAACGAATAACCGTTGGTGTGCAATCCGGTCGAGGGGAAGGCCACGATCACATCACCCGCTTGGCTGCGCGAGCCGTCGATAATCTGGTCACGCTCCACCACGCCAATAATCGTTCCCGCGAGGTCGAGTTCCCCCGGCAGGTAAACCCCCGGCATCTCAGCCGTCTCGCCACCGAGCAGCGCACAGCCTGCCGCCTTACAAGCATCGGCTACACCTTTGACGACCGCTGCGATTTGCTCCGGTAACACCTGTGACGATGCCACGTAGTCGAGGAAAAATAACGGTCGTGCGCCCTGTACCAAAATGTCGTTGATGCTGTGGTTGACCAGATCATGCCCGATGCTGTTCCACCGGTTCAGTCGTGCCGCCACTTTCGTCTTGGTGCCCACGCCATCCGTCGAACCAACCAGTACCGGTGAACGCATCCCTTTGAGTGCTCCGGCATCGAACAATCCGCCGAACGCCCCGATTCCTGACAGCACCTCTTTGCCGTAGGTCGAGCGCACCGCTGCGGTCATCAGTTCTTTCGCGCGGTTGGAGGCATCAATATTCACGCCCGCGAGTTCGTACGCATTTCCGGTCATGGCGAAGCCTCCGCTGCTGCTGTCCGCCCAATATCTCGGCGGTAATGTGCGCCCTCAAAATGAATTTGCTCGACGGCGTGGTATGCCGTAGCGAGTGCCGTATTGAGGTCAACTCCCCGTGCCACCACCGCTAAAACTCGCCCCCCTGATGTGATGACTTGTCCATCAGCGTTGTAGTCCGTTCCGGCGTGGAATACGACCGCGTTTGTACTCATATCCAACCCCTTTATCGGCAGCCCCTTAGGATAGCTCGCCGGATACCCGTTGGATGCCATTACCACACCAGCGCAAGCCTCGTCGTACCAGATCGATTGTGTTGGGTAGCTGCCTAGCCCACCTTCCATACACGCTTGTAGAATATCCACCAAGTCGGCTTGGAGCAGGGGTAGGATAACCTGTGTTTCAGGATCACCAAACCGCGCATTAAATTCCAACACTTTCAAGCCGTCCGGTGTCATCATCAGTCCCGCATACAGCACACCTATATAGGGAATACCTTCTGCTGACATCCCCCGCACGGTTGGTAACAACACTGTATCACGGACTTCTGCTAAGAGTTCTGGCGAGAGTAATGCATGACTTAAATCACCGAGGGCATACGCGCCCATCCCGCCTGTGTTCGGCCCTTGGTCGTTGTCGAATACCCGTTTGTGATCGCGTGCTGGAGGCATTACCAGTACATCACGCCCATCGCAGAACGCCAGTATCGAGGCTTCGGTGCCGGTCAGCCGTTCCTCAACCACCACCTGCGTTCCGGCGCTTCCGAACTCGCTGTCGATGAGGATACGCTGAAGTGCGTTCAGTGCGTCCTCGGTGGTATCACAAACCACCACGCCTTTACCCGCCGCTAACCCATCCGCCTTCACCACGACAGGCTTGCCGAAATCGCGCACGAACGCAGCCGCACTTTCGTAATCGGTAAATGCGCCATAAGCCGCTGTAGGAATATTGTGGCGCTGCATGAACGCTTTTGAGTAGGCTTTTGACCCTTCGATTTGGGCAGCCGCTTGGCTTGGCCCAAACGCCTTGAGTCCCGCCTGTTCAAAACGGTCAACGATGCCCGCCGCTAGGGGTACTTCCGGCCCAACAACCGTCAAGTCAATGGCTTGTGCTTGGGCATACTCAAGCAGCGCATCAATATCATCCGCCGCGATAGATACATTCGTTGAAGAGGCAAAACCGCTGCTTGCCGTCCACTGGGTACCGGCGTTCCCCGGCGCGACCATCACCTGCGTAACCTGTGGCGATTGGGCGAGCTTCCATGCCAGTGCATGTTCACGTCCGCCGCTACCCACGACAAATATCTTCATCAATTCCCCCACACATCCTCAAACAGCATCTTGTCGCGTTCCTCGGCGAACAACCAATCAGGAATCTTGATCGGGTAATTGCCACTAAAACATGCCGTGCAGTAAGTGTTCTCGAACCCAACCGTCTGCTGAATGGCATTTAACATTCCGGGTAGGCTCAAATAGTCGAGGCTGTCCGCACCGATATGCTCACATATGCCGGCAATATCCATTTTGTGGGCGATCAGTTCTTTATAAGTCGCCATATCCACGCCCATAAAGCAGGGGTGCTTAACAGGAGGCGACGACACGCGAACGTGAACTTCCTTCGCCCCACCGTCCCGTAGGAGTTGAACCAGCGGTCGTGAAGTCGTACCCCGCACGATGCTGTCATCCACCAGTACCACCCGCTTGCCCTCAAGGTTGGAAGTCAATGCGTTGTACTTGAGCCGGACGCTTTCCTTCCGCATGATGTCGTCTGGTTGGATGAAGGTACGCCCGATATAACGGTTCTTGGTCAAGCCTTCGCTAAATGACACACCGGATTCGAGGCTGTAGCCAATGGCTGCGGGTGTAGCCGAGTCCGGTACGCCGATCACGATATCAGCATCCTGTGGTGCTTCGCGTGCGAGCTGCCGCCCCATGTTTTGGCGCACTTTATGGATGACCTGCCCGTCGAGGATTGAGTCAGGCCGTGCGAAATAGACATATTCAAAGACGCATAATGAACGCTGCGGTGCCGGTTGTACACCCTTATAAGAGGTTAAACCGTTGGCATCAATCCTTATGATTTCACCCGGTTCGACGTAGCGCAAATACTCGGCGTTGATGGTGCTCAGGGCGCAAGTTTCGCTGGCAACCACATAGCCTTCTGGTATCTTGCCGATGCTCAATGGTCGCAGCCCGTGAGGGTCGCGTACGGCGTAGATTGCGTCGCGCGTCAGGATAGCGAGGGAGTAAGCCCCCTCAACGGCTGCCATCATCGCCCGAATGCGGACAATCCATTTGTCGTCGGTATCGCTGTCGACATTTAAGCCGATTGCCCCCCACACTTCCGGCGGGGAGGCGAGAATTTGCGTCATGAGTTCGGTGTCGCTGGTGGAGGATAATCCCACGCCGCGTTCCAAGAGTTTTTGACGTAGGGTGAGTGCGTTTGTCAGGTTGCCGTTGTGGGCTAAACCCAACGAACCGTACATGGTTTCAATCAAATACGGCTGCACATTACGGATGTGCTGCCCGCCCGTGGTAGAGTAACGTGTATGTCCGATTGCCAGATGGCCTTTAAGCGGTGAGAGATTGGTTTCGTTAAATACTTGGGAAACCAAACCTAACGCTTTATGCGAATGCGTGCGTTTGCCGTCACCCACGACGATGCCTGCCGCTTCTTGCCCGCGATGTTGAAGGGCATATAAGGCGAAGAAGCTCAGACGGGCAACATCGCGCCCCGGTGCATAAACACCAAAGACACCGCATTCGTCGTGTGGACGATCTTCATCCCAAAATCCCACGTTCGAGTAATTGCTCACTATGCTTGTCTCTTGGCTCCATCTAGGGAATGCGATTGGTAGGTTGAAAGGTTTCGCGCGATGCGTTCGCCGTAGGGTTGTTCCCCCGGTTCGAATACCGCGCCCGTCAACTTCTCATAGGCGGTGATGTAACGAAGCGCCACTTGAGCCACAAACTCAGGCGGCATTATAGGCGGTGTGCCTTCCCCTTTATAGCCCTGCTGGACGAACCAGCGTCGTAAGAATTCCTTGTCAAAACTTTCCGGTTCGCCGTCCTCGCCGTAAACATCCGCAATCCAGTAACGGCTGGAATCCGGCGTGTGGATTTCGTCAATCAGCGCGAGTTTGCCGTCAATTAGGCCAAACTCGTACTTGGTATCGACCAACACTAACCCTGCTTGCTTGGCGACAGCCTGCCCGCGTTGGAACACCGCGACTGCCGCTTCCTCAACCTGTTTCCATAGCGCCTCGTTGACCAACCTGCCGCTAATAATTTCATCGCGCGTCAGGCGTTCGTCATGTGCGCCGCCGGTTGCTTTGGTGGTCGGGGTAATCATCGGTTGTGGCAGCGGGTCGTTTTTCTTTAACCCGTCCGGCAGCGTTAATCCGTAAGGCTGGCGTTCGCCCTGCTGATACAGTGTCCATAAAGAGGTGCTGGTTACGCCTGTAATGTACCCACGAACGATGACTTCCACGGGCAGCGGCTGGGCTTCTTTCCCGATGGTCACGTTCGGGTCGGGCAGGGCGACCAGATGGTTCGGCACAATATCGCGTGTTTGCTCAAACCACCACCCACTGAGCTGATTGAGGACTTGACCTTTATAAGGGATAGCGCCGAGTACACGGTCGAAGGCCGATACGCGGTCGGTGGTAATCAGAATGCGATGGTCGCCGCTGGTGTAAATGTCGCGGACTTTGCCCGCTGTTTTCTCTCCGAAGCCAACCAAATTAACATCGGTGAGTACGCTAGGAATCGCATCAAGAATTTGTTGTTGTGTCAGCATGACAACACCTCACGCATACTTAACCGCGTTCTGGAACAAGGGTAAGCCAAGTTTGCCACCTTCACCGCGCCGCCAGTTCGGATGCTGCCACGGGAAAATATGGTTTTCAGGATGGGGCATCAACCCCAGCACATTACCTGCCGCGTTGGTGAGTCCTGCGATATTCAAATCGGAGCCATTCGGGTTGTCGGGGTAGGATGCTGGTTCGCCCGCTGTGGTCACATACGTCAGCGCAACCAAACCATCCGCCCACAGTGCTTGCGGATCATGCGCCACCACGCGGCCTTCGCCGTGTGCCACCGGGCAGTAAATCGGCTCGGTGATGCCTTCGGTGAACAGGCAAGGGCTGTTCGGCTGTGCTTGAAGCGTTACCCAGCGGCATTCAAAATGGCTGGAAGCGTTATAAGTCAGTGTCACGCCCGCCACCCCCGGCAGCACGCCCGCTTTCACCAGCGTTTGGAAGCCGTTGCAGATGCCGATCACCGGACGACCCGCTTGCACAAACGCTTGAATATCCTCATTCAACCGGTGCTGGAGGTTCAGCGCCCATAACTTTCCCGCGCCCAAATCATCCCCATAAGAGAAGCCGCCGGGGACGATCAGGATTTGGTAATCGCTCATCTGAACCTCGCCCGAAAGGATTTGGTTCATGTGGGCGATTTTGTGATCGGCTCCAGCGATTGTACAGGCCAGCGCCGCATCACGGTCGCGGTTGGAGCCGTTCGCGTGCAGAATCAACGCTGTTGGCTTGGTGGTGTGGGTTTTCACCGTTCGGATGGTTGGCTTAAAATTCGATGCTGCTGGCAGTGGTGCGGGTTTCGCGCTCACGGCAGGTGTGCCGCGCCATGCTTGTTCGAGCGTCTCCACAGTTTCTGATACGCTAGTGGTGCCATGCTGAATAGTGAACTGCGTTTCGGCTGTCACAAGACCCAAACGCACAATAGGTTGTTCGCTCAGGGCAGCCTCAAACGCCGCTTGTTGTTCCAGCGCGACCTCAACTACGAAGCGCGTCAGCGACTCGGCGTATAATGCGGTGATCGCGTCCGGTGCAGTAGCGGTAATGTCAGCCTCCAACCCCAAACGCCCACCGATGCTCATTTCTGCCAGTGCGACCGCCAAACCACCTTCACTACAATCGTGGCAACTGAGTACGAGGCCGCTTTGAATAGCGCCGTAAAGGGCTTGCATCGTCGATAAAGCAGTCTTTACAGGCTGCGGTACTTGCCCACCATTCAAATTATTAACGAGGTTATAGTGGCTGCTGCCCATTTCAGCTTTGGTTTGCCCGACGAGGTATACAGCACTTCCGGCCTGCTTGAAGTCGGACGAAACCGTCTTTTGCACATCGGGTACGATACCCATGCCGGTAATCATCAGCGTGCCGGGAATCGCGTGGCGCTGTCCATCCGCGCCCATGTACTCGTTGTTCAGGCTGTCTTTGCCAGAGATAAACGGTGTGCCGTAGGCCATCGCCGCATCGTGGCAGCCTTCTACCGCCCGAACGAGCGAGCCTAAGCGGTCGGGAAGGCGCGGGTTGCCCCAGCAGAAGTTGTCAAGGATCGACACGGTTGTAGGGTCAACACCGACCGCTACCAAGTTTCGCATCGCCTCATCAATGCTCGCCCACGCCATCGCGTACGGGTCACGTTCGCCGATGAGTGGCGCGATACCGTTCGACAAGGCTACCCCTCGCAACGCATCATCCGTGCGTGTGTCTTGCGGCACAAGTACCGAGGCATCCGCTGGCCCGTGATTATCGACACCCACCAGCGGCTTCAGCGCGGTTGCACCCTGTACTTCGTGGTCGTAATGCCGGATCACCGCTTCCTTACTGCGGATGTTGGGGTGTGTCAGCAGCTTAAGTAAACTTTCCCCTACTGTGAATGCTGCTTGTTCGTTTGATACTGCGGAGTCGATTGGTTTCCACTCGGCCTTAAGCTGCATTTGCGGGATGCCATCGTGCAGGAAGGTCATCGCCAGTTCAGCGACCAATGTATTTTCGTAGTAAAGATGTAAGCGCCCGGTGGGTTCCAGTACGCCGATGCTCACGGCCTCAACATCCTGCCCATCACAAATCGCTCGGAATTTCTCCCACTTGGCGGGCGGTATAGACAGTACCATGCGTTCTTGCGCTTCGCTCAACCAGATTTCCCACGGGCGTAAACCGGGGTACTTCAGAGGTACGGTTTCGAGTTGGATGCGTGCGCCCACATCTTTCGCCATCTCGCCAACCGCCGATGACAAGCCACCCGCGCCGCAGTCGGTGATCGCGTTATAGAGCCGTGCATCCCGCGCCTTGAGGATAACTTCCTGCACCTGTTTCTCGTGGATGGGATGGCCGATCTGTACCGAACTCCCCGCGATTTCGCTGGTGCTGGTATCCATCTCCATGCTGGAGAAGGTTGCGCCGCGTAAGCCGTCACGCCCTGTGCGCCCACCAACCACGACGACCAGATCACCCGGCTGCGGGCTGGTTACATGCGAACCATGTGGCAGGAGGCCGAGGCAGCCACAAAAGACCAGCGGGTTACTGGTGTAGCCGCTGTGGTAAATGATTGACCCGTTGACGGTCGGAATGCCCATTTTGTTGCCGTAATCTTCAACGCCTTTTGTCACGCCATCCGCGATGCGCTGCGGATGCAGTACGCCGTCAGGGATCGACTCCGCCGGTGCATCCGGCCAGCCGAAGCACAGCACATCGGTGTTGGCAATCGGTCGGGCGCTCACACCGAGGATGTCGCGCACGACACCGCCCACACCGGTGTTGGCACCACCAAACGGTTCGAGCGCCGAAGGGTGGTTATGGGTTTCAGCCTTGAGCGCCAAGTCCCAATGTTCGGTGAACTTGATGATGCCCGCGTTATCAACAAAGGCTGAACGTACCCACGGTTTCGCTAACTTTTCAGTGGCGGAACGTAGGTAGGTTTTGAGCAAGCCATCAATCGTTTTTTGTCCGTCCGGCCCCGTGTAATCAATCTTGGCGCGAAAGGTTTTGTGGACGCAGTGTTCGCTCCACGTTTGCGCCAGCATTTCAAGCTCGACATCGGTCGGTTCGCGCCCTTCGCTTTGGAAGTAGGCACGAATGGCCTGCATTTCCTCCAAGGCCAGCGACAAACGCCGTTCCGCGCTAATCGCCATTAATGATTTGTCATCTGCTTGTGTGAGGGAGATTCGCTCGACAGTTGAGTCGCGTTCTTGGAAGGGTACGAACGGCGGCTCAATCGGCTCGTTGATCGCGAACCGTTGGATGACCGCATTCGAGAAAACTTCGGTCGCGAGCTGCTGGAGTTGGTCGGTCGTGAGCGGCTGGTGCAGGTAGTAACGCTGTCCGGTGGCGACCTGTTCCAGCGAGTCGATACCAATCCAACTGGCTGCGTGGAGCAAGTTTTCCGCAACCGGATCGGTGACACCGGGGAGGAGAGTTACATCAACAAAGTTTAGGTTTTGGGTATTTGAGGGTGAGAAGGTGGTGGAAAAAGTTTCGGTAACAGGATCGGTCAGGAGTTGGGTCGCAAGTTTGGAGAGGTCATCAGGGCTTAACTCTCCTCGTAAAAAGTAGAGTTGTGCGGTTTCCCATGTGGCGGTGAAATGAACTGCCGCCGAATGGGACTTGGGCTTGATGGTTCTCACTTCAACCAAAAAAGACTGTTGGGCAGTCGTCGCAAGTGGCATCAGGCTTTCTCATTCTTCCAGATTATTGGTTTGTTGTGCGAAAATGTGGAGGCCGATAGTGAACCTACGGAACGCTAGAATACACGATTCACCATCAAAGTGCCAGAGCAATTAAACCCTGTTGAAAAAATGGTTAAGAACCGTTATTATTCCGCCGGTTTATCTAGCGGGGTACTCGTTAACATGACAAACCTGCGTCTGCCGGGTTTGATTGACCCTCACGTTCATCTACGCGAACCGGGCGCAACCCACAAAGAAGATTTCGAGTCCGGCACCAAAGCTGCCTTAGCCGGTGGTTTTACCATTGTTTTGGCGATGCCGAACACCTCTCCACCCCTTATTGACGACGAAAGTTTATCATTAGCCGAAACAGCGGCCGCTCAAAAAGCTGTTTGTGATTACGGCATTCACTTAGGGGCAAGCCCACAAAATATCGAGACGGCGGCACAATTAGCCCCTCGATCCAGTGGGTTGAAGTTGTACTTGGATGCCACATTTGGCCCATTACATCTCACTGATCTCCATATCATCCGTGAACACTTCGGACGTTGGCCTCACCAACGTCCGATTTTATGTCACGCCGAGGACAGAACGCTGGCGGCGATTTTGATGGTAGCCTATCTGGAAAAGCGCAGCGTCCATATCTGCCATGTTAGCCGAAGGGCAGAGATCGAGATCATACGTGATGCCAAAATGCGCGGGTTGGATGTGACCTGCGAAGTCGGGCCACATCACCTGTTCCTGACGACCGATGATATTCCGCGTTTGGGGGCTGGTCGCAGTGAGGTGCGCCCACGCCTAGCGACCCCCGACGATGCCGCCGCGTTGTGGGCAAACATGGATGTGGTTGACTGTATCGCGACCGACCACGCGCCCCACACACTCGCCGAGAAGGACAGTGATAAGCCGCCACCGGGTTTCCCCGGCCTCGAAACCTCTCTGCCGCTGATGCTGACAGCCGTTCATGAGGGGCGCATCGAACTCGATGACCTCATCAAGAAGATGTCAGACAATCCGCGCCGTATCTTCGCTCTCCCTGAGCAGCCGGATACGTGGGTGGATGTCGACGTGGATGCCGGGTGGAGAGTGCCGGAAAAGCAAGTTTCACGCTGCGGGTGGACACCCTTCGCGGGTATGCCTGTTCGCGGTCAGGTGCAGCGCGTGACGCTGCGTAATCAAGTTGTTTATGAGAACGGTTTGTTCTTTGCTACGCCGGGTTCAGGCCGCAATATCGCGCCTGTGTATCAAGAGAGAGGAAGCTAACCCCCTATGGCAGTAACGGTCAGTAATACAGGTTCGCTGGTGGCACAAGTGCGTCGTGACGGCCGGTTCAACGGTCATCACATCCTATCGGTTTCCCAATTTGATAAGGATGCTATCGCCTACGTTTTCGACGTAGCCGAGGAGTATCATCACGACGGTAAAAAGGTTGCTGCGCTCAAGCCGCTTCAAGGGTACGTCCTCGCAAATCTGTTTTATGAACCGTCCACCCGTACATCTTCCTCGTTCATGGCAGCCATGCAGCGCCTCGGCGGGACGGTCATCCCGATCAACGAGGTGCGCTATTCGAGTGTCTCCAAAGGCGAGTCGCTGCCGGATACGGTACGAACGCTTGAAGCCTACGCCGATGTGGTTGTCCTGCGTCACTACGAAACTGGCGCGGCGGCTCTGGCGGCACAGTACGCCCGCAAGCCGATTATTAACGCGGGTGACGGCATTGGTGAACATCCGACACAAGCGCTGCTCGACTTGTTCACCATCTTGCGCGAGCGCGGGACGATTGACGGCCTGACGATTACCATGCTCGGCGACCTGAAATATGGTCGTACGGTTCATTCGCTGGCGAAGATTGCTTCGCTGTTCAATGTACGCCTCAACTACATCTCGCCGGATAGCTTACGGATGCCAGCCGAACTGATCCCTCAAATTGGTGTGCCGCAGACCGAAGGCTCGGACTTACATAATGTCTTAGCCGAAACCGATGTGCTGTACGTCACCCGTATTCAGAAGGAACGCTTTACCGACGAAGCGGAATACAATGCGGTCAAGGATAGCTACGTGATTACGCCGGAGACGATGGCGCAGGCCAAGCCGACGATGACGCTGATGCACCCGTTCCCGCGTGTTGGTGAAATTCATATTGATGTCGATAGTGACCCGCGTGCAGCTTACTTCCGGCAGATCGAGTACGGCATGTACGTGCGTATGGCACTCTTAGCGATGGTGGTGGGTAAGGCATGACGACTTTTATCGAACAGCTCGAAGCACGCTCGAAGGCGATCAATAGTTTGCTCTGCGTTGGGCTTGACCCCGACCAGAAGGATTTCGCCTCGGTCGAGGCCGCACGCGATTTTTGTAAGCGGCTGATCGACCAAACCAGCGATGTAGCACTCGCTTACAAGCCGAACAGCGGCTTTTATGAAGCGTGGGGTGCGGCTGGGTATCAGGCGTTGAAGGAAGTCATCTCTCATGTACCGGCGGGTATTCCAGTATTACTGGATGCCAAGCGCGGTGATATTGACAGCACGGCGAAAGGTTACGCGGCATCGGCGTTTAAGGAGCTGGCAGCAGGGGCGGTTACGTTGAGTCCGTATCTGGGTAACGACTCAATTAAGCCCTTTCTCGACTATGAGGGCAAGAGTTTATTCATCCTCTGCAAGACATCCAACCCCGGCGCGGAGGAACTCCAGAACCTAGCAGTGGAAGGGCGCACGCTGTACGAGGTTGTGGCTGAAAAAGTCCAGCAGTGGGGCAGCCCGCAGCAAATCGGGTTTGTGGTTGGCGCGACCGATACCGAGGCGATGGGCAAGATACGGGCGATTGCGCCTGAAACGTGGTTCCTCGTGCCGGGGGTGGGGGCGCAGGGCGGCGACATTGAAAAGGTGGTGACGGCGGGTCTACGTGCTGACGGCATGGGCTTGTTGATTTCGGCCTCGCGGAGCATCGCGAAAGCGGTTGACCCACACGCGGAAGCGGTCGCTTTACGGGACGCGATTAATGCTGCTCGTGAAGCTATTACCCGCCGACCAGCCGTAAATACTGATCTGGTGGCGGTTGCACGGGCACTAGCCGAGTCGGGCTGTGTCAAGTTTGGCAGCTTCACGCTGAAGTCGGGCAAAGTGTCGCCGTTTTACCTCGACCTGCGGCGGTTGGTGTCGTATCCGAAACATCTAAACATAGTTGGGGCGGCGCTGGCTCGCCTGTTGGCGAAGCTGGAGTTTGACCACATCGCGGCTATCCCTTACGCAGCGTTACCCATCGGTGTCTCGGCCTCGTTTCAGTCGAACCGTTCGCTGATTTACCCGCGCCGCGAAGCCAAAGCCTATGGTACGGGTGTCAACATCGAAGGTGTTTTCGAGGCGGGCGATACGGCGGTGCTGCTGGATGACCTCGCGACAACCGGGGAAACCAAGATTGAAACCATCGAACGGCTGAAATCGGCTGATCTGGTGGTGAAAGATATTGTGGTGGTGGTCGACCGTGAGCAGGGCGCGGCTGATATTTTGGGGCGAGCCGGATACAACTATTACGCGCTGGTTAAGTTGAGCGAAATGCTGCCGGTGTGGGAAGAATTGGGTTATCTTTCGGCGGAGCACCACGCGGAAATCCAGAACTATCTGGCAGCCGAGCATGTATAACACCCTGTACGCGCAGGTTTTGTCGCGTATTGACCCGGAAGCCATTCATCATTTTTCGGTTCAGATGCTCGGTGTGGCGGGACGTATCCCGCCCACACGGGCTTTACTCAATTCCCTATTTTCAGCCCGTGCTTTGTTCCCGAAAATCGAGGTTGGCGGCTTGTCGTTCGCGCATCCGCTGGGTTTAGCGGGCGGGTTTGACAAGGACGGGCGCTGTTTACCGGCGTTACAGGCGCTCGGCTTCAGCTTCATCGAGGTTGGGACGGTGACACCGCAGCCGCAGCCCGGTAATCCTCAGCCGCGCTTGTTTCGGCTGCCGGAAGACCACGCCCTGATTAACCGGATGGGTTTTCCCAGCGGCGGGATGGTGACGCTGGGGGAACGGTTAAAACGGCGCAGCGCGGTTGACGTGCCGATCTTTATCAGCCTCGGTAAGAACAAGGCTACGGAGCTTCAACAGGCGGCGCAGGATTACCTGACACTCCTCGATCACTTATATGCTTATGGGGATGCGTTCGTTATCAACATCAGCTCGCCCAACACGCCGGATTTACGCAAGCTGCAAACGCGGGATTACCTCGCGAGTCTCCTTGAGCAGGTGATGACGAAGATGCGGGAGCTAGGGCCGGGACAAGCGCCGAAACCGCTGTTTGTTAAGATCGCGCCGGATTTGAGTTGGGCGGAGATTAACGACCTCCTTGATCTGGCGCTGCAATTTGGGATTATGGGCATCATCGCGACCAACACGACGCTTGAACGACCGAACCTGAGCAGCCCTTACCAATCGGAAACGGGTGGGTTAAGCGGGCAGCCGTTACGCCAGCGCTCAACCGAGATTATCCGGCATATTCGCCAGCATACTGAGGGCAAACTCGTGATTATCGGTGCGGGCGGCATCTTCACTGGAGCCGACATCCTAGAGAAGCTGGAAGCCGGTGCAAGTCTGGTGCAGGCGTATACAGGCTTCATCTATAAAGGGCCGGCATTTGTAAGGCAGGCCATCAGCCAACTGGAAAACCGGATGCGACAGGCCGGTTTATCCCGCTACCAAGAAATCGGTCGTTTGTAGGTGACTCCGTGAAGTGTTGTAGTTGTTGCAAATTTTGCAATTTTTCCGCCGAATTGACTGGCGGGACGCTCCCTCATATCCGCTGAAAGGTCATTTTGTGTCGGCGGGACGTTCCCGTGTTCCCGCTGAAATGACACAAGTGCGGCGGATGGCTCCCGTGTATCCGCCGCTACATCACTTTCGGCGGATGTGAGGGAGAATTCCGCCGAATGTGCAAATACAGATTTAACCGCAGAGACGCAGAGAAAATACAAAGACATTGAACCGCCAAGACGCAGAGAACGCCAAGATCATACCGAGATGCGATGGTTGCAAAGTAATTGACGTGTGTGGTGGGTTGGCGCGGACGCGATGTATCGCGTCCCTACAACGTGGTTTGCGATTTGCTGAGTGCGATGACCACCACTACCAACAATATAGTAGAACAAAAAGGCTAAAAAGTCAAACGCGGCCTAATTTGGTAACACCACACTAAACGGTGGAAATTTATTTTGTGTCGATTTCATCGCAAAATGAACCATAAAAGTCTTTAAAGTCCCTCGCCCTGAGGGAGAGGGCTGATGGTAGAGTAAGCCTGCGAACGTACCATCGTAGGGTGAGGGCTTAAAATAATCATCCACCACTTAAGGTAGTCCTCCCCCTAATTTGCACAAAATTTAGGAAGCGAAAACGGTTAGCGTTTACAAACCTTTGGCGCTTTAACTCCATGTGCCAACATTTTCGTGATGCGCTTCCAAGAAGTCGTCCACCAGCTTAATCGCCAGCGGGTACGAACCAATCAGCGGATGGGTGGCTAGCGCCTCGACCGCCAGCGATTTCGAGCGCTGCAAGATGGCTTGCGCGGCTAGCCGTTCGTAGCGCTTGACGGTTCGGGTGAGGACATACTGATCTTCGGGGATCGCGCCTACGGGGAGGGGATGGATACCTTCACCATCGACGCGGCAGTTGACCTCGACCACATCATCATCCGCTAATCCGGCAATCGTGCCGTTGTTGGGGACGTTTAAGCCGGTGTAGTGGGTGGTATTGAGGGCAATCGCCTCGACGCAGCCTAAGGCAACACCGGCATAACCTTCGTCATCATCGACCTGCTCAACGGCTTTGCGTTCCGCGCCGCCGCGTGCGTGTGCCATATAGGTTGCACCGCGCCGCCCCATGAGTTCGTGGTAGGCGGTTAAGGCTGCCTGCGGGTGCTGCGAGGGATTGATTTCTTCAAGCCGATCCAGCAGTTCGCCCGTTAGACGGACAATTTCTTCGCCGCGCGTTTCCGACTTTGCCAGCAGCGCCTTTAGCGCCTCGTCCCGATGATAGAAGTAATGCAAATACTCGTTCAGGAACATGCCCTGCTGTTGAATGATGATGGGATGGAACATCGACATATGGGTGCTGCTGATAAATTCGGGGTTGCCGAGCAGGGATGGTAAGACTTCCTCGCCGCCTTGACCGTTTGCATCCACATCAATTTTGACGCTGCGCGTCCATGATAAATGGTTGAGGCCGAATACTTCGTGTCGGATGCGTTCATTGGGGATACCTAAGAAGCGGCTGGCGGCGTGCTGTGCGCCGTTGGCACTGTCGCAGATGCCGACAATGCGCTTGATACCCGCGTCGTGGAGACCCTGCGCGACCAAACCGGCGGGATTGGTGAAGTTATAGATCCATGCGCGAGGGGCTAAGTCAGCCGCCATCTGGCAGTAGGCGAGGATGCTGGGCAGGCTCCGCATCGCCATCGCAAAACCGCCCGCGCCTGTGGTTTCCTGACCGAGTACACCGTGTTTGAAGGCGATTCGTTCATCGAAAACGCGACCCTGTTCCTTGCCGGGGCGGATGGTCGTAATGATGTGGTCGGCATCTTTGATAGCGGCTTGTGGGTCGGAACTGAGGATAATTTTGAAGTCGATATGGTGCTGTTTGGCGATTTCGAGACACAGCGCACCCATGAGGTCGAGCTTGTGTTCATCAATATCCATCAACCACAGTTCTTGTAAGCCAAGCCGTTCAGCACGGCGAGCGAGGGCGGGTATGAAGCGAGGTGTGCGAACACTTGCGCCTCCAATGACAGTGAGTTTCATGGCTTCCTCCGGTTCGACGCAATCACGTTTTCAATACACATTTCAACGCCTGACTATACCGCAGATGGGACGGACTATCTCCGTCCATCCCGGCATATTCCGACCTCGTTACAATCCTGAAAGTCGGATTTGTCCTGCTATTGTCGGTAATTGGGGTCTGTCGAATACAGTTGCAGGCTATATATACTTTATATCAACAAATTAGTGGATATGGTGCGCTGTTTAACCCTCAAAAAATACTTTTCGGGGTTGGATAGGTGGGTTTGCAGCGTAGGAATTATTCTAAAACATTTTTTCTGGAGTTTTATTTGATAAATGAACCACGTTCATCGTTCTTTCCTTTGCTGCCCGATAGAAACACAGGCTCAAAATATGCTTATTCCCTCGATTTGCCCTGCGCGGTAAATCGCTCTGTTTGTGTACCGAGGAAAGTTCATTCCCTACCTGCTTACTATTCAACCGTGTGGTGTTTGTTTAAACCGGTCAATGCAGGTGGATGCATCGAATGAAAGGAGACTACTGTTTCTGCTGAATTCAAGCTGTTGTGTCAAGCAAAATGTCGTTTATGAAAAGGAGATTTAAAATGGTTAACAAGAAACTTTCGCGTCGTGATTTTCTCCGTATGTCGGGTGCGTCGGCAGCCTTGATGGCTTCCGGTATGAACATCCAGAGCCTGCTGCGTGCGGCACCGGCTAACCAAGATGTGATCAATATCGTTTTCGGCGGTTGGGGCGCAACGGCAGAAGATAACGGTGTGCAGGCGGCTATTCAGGCGTTCCAAGCGGAGAACGCGAATATCGCCGTTGAATGGCAGCTTACACCCGCAGCAGCGGATTATATGCAGCAATTGCTGACGAATTTCGCGGCAGGGACTGCGCCGGATACGAGCTTCATCACCTCGGATGCTTATGAAACGCTGCGTGCTTCGGGGCAGTTGATGGATATTACGGATCGGATCACGAGTGACGAACTGCTCGGCCAGCCGGACTACTTCATTCAACCGCAAGAAGGCAACCGCTGCGCCGACGAAAATGGACGCTGGCATGGCATCGGCTCGACGTGGGTCGCCCATCATCTGTATTACAACATTGACCTGCTCGAAAAAGCCGGTATTACCCCACCCGGTTTCAAGGATGATGAAATTTGGGACTGGGATACGTTTGTCGCCAATGCCAAGCTGCTGACGCTGGACGCGAACGGCAAGCACCCGGATGATGAAGGCTTCGACCCCGATAATATTCAACAGTGGGGTGTCGATTGGCCGCTGTGGTGGATGCCGATTGGCGCGGCGGTTTATTCCAACGGTGGCAGCTATGTGACCGAGGACGGATTGCTGGGGATTGACTCGCCGGAAGCGATTGAGGCGATGCAGCGGCTTTCCGACCTGATTTATGTACACCATGTCGCGCCGCGTGCGTCGGCGATGTCCGACCTCGGTATGACAAACACGCAGATGATTGACAGTGGACGTTTAGCGATGGGCGTTGACGGCTCGTGGGCGCTGTCGTACATCAACCCGTCGATGATGCAGGTGCCGCTGGGGACGGGCGCTATTCCGAAGATGAAGCAGCCCGCAGCGATTATGCAAGCGCATTTCCACTCGGTTATTTCCTCCACGCAGCACCCTGAAGAAGCGTGGCAGTGGGTACGCTTCCTCGCGACCCCCTTCTACCAGACCAGCTTCTTGAAGATTGGTTTGTGGCTGCCCAGCCAGACCGCTCTCAGTACGCCGGAAGGCATGAAGACGTGGTTGACCGAAGGTATCCATCCGGCGAATTATGGCGACCTGATTACGGATTACCTGCCGAAGCATGGTGTGGCGCTGCGTATTCCGTCCGGCTACATTGAGGCGGATTCGAGCTTTATTACACCGGCCTTCCAAGCGATTGCCGCTGGTACACCGGTCGCGGATGTCATTCCTGATGCCGTTCGTCAGGCGAACGAGATCATTGCTGCTGCTAAAACAGCCTAAGCTGATGCGGTAAGGTAACTGAGGGAGGGTAGGAGCATAAAACAGCTTCTACCCTCTGCTGCTGTTTATGACGTTCGCCAACGGGTTGCGAAGGAAATCCAATGACTACACCATCGAATCTCATCGCTTCTGACCTCAGAAGTGCGCCGATGAAAAAGAAACGGTTGACCCTGCAACAGCGGCGGAACATCACCGGTTACATTTTCATCCTGCCGTTTATTCTCGGCTTCCTATTCTGGTTCTTGATCCCTGCACTGGTCGCGGCTTACCTCACCTTCCAAAAGTGGAACCTGATTAGCCCGCCACAATATATTGGCCTTGATAATATCGCTCGCCTGTTTAGCGATCCGCTGCTGCTGCAATCCCTAAAGGCGACGTTTCTCTATACGTTTTTGTCTGTACCACTGGGTTTGGCGGTCAGTTTCTTTTTAGCCACGCTTATTAACCGCCAGTTCCCCGGTATCGCGATCTTCCGAACGATTTTCTACCTGCCGAGTATCGTTCCGGCGATTGCGAACGCTTTGATCTGGGCGTGGATGTTCAACACCGAGTTCGGCCTGATTAACGTGATTATTCGGGCGTTTGGCGGGGCGAAGGTGCCGTGGTTGCAGAGTACGTCGTGGGCGATCCCGGCGTTTGTGGTACTCAGCTTGTGGAGCGCGGGCGGGGCGATGATTATTTTCCTCGCTGGCTTGCAAGGTATCCCTGACATTTATTACGAGGCGGCGGAGATTGACGGGGCGGGGCGCTGGGCGAAGTTCCGCAACGTGACGCTGCCGTTGATGTCACCGATCATCTTCTTTAATTTGGTGTTGGGCTTCATCAATACGTTTCAGGTGTTCACCGTTCCGTATCTGATTACGAACGGAACGGGCGGGCCGGAAAACTCCACGCTCTTTCTCGTGATGTACATCTACCGCACGGGCTTCCGCAGCCAAAATATGGGTTACGCGGCGGCACTGTCGTGGGTGTTGTTCATCATCCTGACGATCATGTCTTATGTTATTTTCCGGTATCTCGGCAGCCGTGTTTATTACGAAAACCCCGGCGAATAGGCAGCGAAAAGGATAACGATCATGGCTACAATAGACCAATTTGCTGAGGAAGCGGTCCTTAAAACACAGGCGAAACGCAAGCAGGTTTACCAGAATGGCGACCGGTTTTGGAACAGCCTGAACGCGGGGCTGTTGATCTTGATGGCGATTGTGATGCTGCTGCCGTTCATATGGCTGGTGAGCAGTTCACTGAAGTCGCAGAACCAGATCTTTTCCTACCCGCCGCAGTGGATACCTGACCCGATCCAGTGGGAAAACTACTCAAAGGCATTGAGCATCAAACCGTTCGGGTTATACCTCGTGAACACTCTGAAAATTGTGGTGCTGAACGTGGTGGCGGTGGTGTTTTCGTCGTCATTCTGTGCGTACGGGTTCGCCCGTATCCGCTTCTGGGGGCGCGACTTCTGGTTCGGCATCGTGATGGCGACACTGTTTTTGCCGTATGCGATTTTGATCGTGCCGCAGTTCATCATTTTTACGCGCCTCGGTTGGGTGGATACGATCCTGCCCCTGACCGTGCCGCTGTTTTTCGGGGGCGGGGCGTTCAATATCTTCTTGCTGCGACAGTTCTTCCGCTCGATACCGGAGGAGTTGGCGGACGCGGCACGGATTGACGGCTGCGGTGAGTTCGGGATTTATTGGCGGATTATGCTGCCGCTGGCGAAACCGGCACTCATCACGGTCGCCATTTTCACCTTCTTGAACGCATGGAATGATCTGCTCGGCCCGATTATCTACTTGCGCTCACCAGCGAACTTCACGGTCGCGGTGGGGCTGGCATCCTTCCGCAGCACGCTGGATGTGAGCTGGGACTTGCAGTTAGCGGCGACGACATCGGTGATCGTCCCCATCATCATCTTGTTCTTCTTCACCCAACGTTACTTCATCAAGGGTATCGTCATGACGGGTTTGAAGGGCTAGATGCACCGAACCGCAGCCGAAAACGGAAACGTGAATCTTCCCCATACCACATGGGGAAGTTTGTTCCCCACACATTGTTATACAGGTTGAAGTGCATCCCGTTTTTCAGCACGGGTTGGCGGTTGTTAAAGTCCAGCAGCGAAGGTTCCCCCGGCGCGACGAGCGGCGCATCCAGCGTTTCGATGTTGAGGCACTGGCGGTGATCGTTGTACCACACACCGCTTTCAACCGCGTGCAGTTTGCGGTTGCCGCTGCGGATGACATCCAGCGGCGAAATGTCTGCGCCGAGCTTATCCAGAATCCATTGACCCGCCTGACGTGTAACCGGCTGGAAGCCTAACCACAGTGCTTCCGGCAGGCGGTTCGCGGCCTTCTCGAACCATTGCAGATCGACCTTGATAACGGGTTCCTGAACGGAAGCTGCTACCCGAACAAAAACGACCTTTGGACAGCCGTATTTTGTAATCGCTTCTCCGTCAAAGGTTAGCTCGGCTATAAACGTTGGCTGCGTTTGGCTGTTGTTCGTCCACAGGTTGACCAGCGCCGGCAGCCAAAACTGGCTCTTGGCATGAGCGGCTTCCATCCCCGGTTTCATGTTGTCGTCCCACGACCAAATTTTGGTGGCGCGTTTGTTGATGATGTAGTGCTTCCAGTAGCGGGCGTAATCCGCCTCGGAGAAGGTCTGGTAGCGCAGGAGGGCGAGTAGATGGTCAACCGATGACCAGTCACGCTGGCTCGGTTTGTGGCGCAGGTGATTAATCGCGCCTGTCGCTATATCGAAGCCGATGTCGAAAAGCGGCGTGTCGAACGTTTTGGCGGCTGTCACCTTTTGAAACCCGCTTAAGTCGGGTCGTTGGGGTTGGATCGCGTCGAGCCGCGCGTTGGCTTCTGTCGCAAGCGGTGACTTACCGAGCGCTTCTACTGCTTCGGTCACGTAAGCCCGCTGCTCCTCCCACGAGGCGGCAAAGTGGCGGAAGGGTTCAGTCAACCGCGCCGCGTCAAAGGATTTACGGTCGTAATGGGTGTAGTCTTTGAGGTGAACTTTTTCATCCATGCCCCACGTATGCTCAGGAATCAGCATCAGTTTGTTACTAAAGGCGATCAGCTTTTTCTCGCTGGCTTTCACCTTGCCGCTGGTCATCCACTCCTGCCGCAGTCGTTCGAGTTCGCGGTAGCGGCTTACCTTATACGGGTCACTGCCCACACCCTGAATCCAAGTATCGCCGAGTTCTTGGGTGACGACCGGTAAGCTGACGCTGCTGGCCGCTAGCTGGGCGGCGTATGCTTCCATCGTCGAGCCGATAATATTTGCGTCGGGGAATTGTTCGCGCAACCGGCTGAATAAGGCTTGTACTTCATTGAGGGACTGTGCGCCGTGGTTGTCGTTGGTATGGGCGAAGGCGAGGGTGTGCGCCAAACCTGCGATGCGGATGAGACCACCATAGCCACCTTTTTGGTACATCACGGCGATTTGTTTACCGCTGGCTTCATCGCGCCATGTGAACGTGGGCGGCACGTCCGGCGGGGTGGAGGCTTGGTTCGCGCCCAAGTGCAGGAACTGAATGCCCGCTTCGGCTAGCAAGGGGATCATGCCCCGCGTGTGACCGGGAACATCGGTCATTTTGGCGGCAATGGTCGTTTTACCGAAGCGTTTATCCAACTGCTGGGACAGGCTCAACCCGTGCTTGAATAGGGCGGCGCTCATGAGTTCGGTGTGGGTGGTGAAAGGGAGGCCATGCCAAACAATGTCACCCAGTTCGATGGCTGTTTCGAGTTCCTTGCGCTGCTTGGCGTTGGCCTGCTCTAAATACTCATAAATCAGCCATGAGCCGGTCGTCCAGATAAAACGGTCGCTGCTGCCGCTGGCACGTAATTGCCGCGCGGTATCAATTGCGCTCGGAATAAATTTCTCGAAATAAGTATCAAAAACCGTCTTAGCATAGTCTGTAAAACCGATGTCGAGATGCGTCTTGAAAACAAGATGGATGGTTTCAGGTTGTTGAGGCATGGTGTCTCGTTAAAGAATTTCCGGCATATTTAAAGTATTAACCGCCTGTTAAGCATACCCAATCATGGGCAAGTTGCATACTTTTTTCAATCGCTTGACAAGATGGTCATTTGCGCTATGCTCAATTATTAATAATCAATTGGAACGAGTGTTGTAATTTAATGGTAACCACCCGGTCGTCCCTTGTCGGTCGCAAGAAGCTCACGTCGCTGTCCGATCAAGTTTATGAGGAGCTGCGGAATTCAATTATTTGCTCGGATCTCTTACCCGGCGAGAAGCTCGTTGAACTCGATATTGCCTCCCAGATGGGAACCAGCCAAGGGCCGGTGCGGGAGGCGTTACAGCGGTTGGAGCGCGACGGCTTGGTTGAACGCCGCGCCAGAAGTGCGACTTACGTGACGAGTATTTCGGTAGACGAGATGTATGAACTGTTCTCCGTGCGGACTTCGATTGAGGGTTATGCCATTCGCCGTGCCGCGCCACAGATCACGCCGGAACAGTGTGCGTATCTTGAAAACCTGATTCATGAGATGGAAGAAGCGGGTAAGCGCAACGATATGATTACCCTCGCTGAATCGGATATGCGTTTTCACCGTTATATTATCGAGGTCGCCAAGAGTGCAGGGCTGCTGCGGTTATGGATTACCTTATCGAGCCAAATCCAGCGGTTCGTGGTGCAGTCCCACCCCGGTCATTATGATGACCTTGTGCATCTTGGAACCCGCCACCAAACCATTTTAGAAGCGTTACGTCAACACGATAGTGAAGGAGCCGTTAAAGCCGTTCAAGAACACATCATGCTCATATGGCCGAAAATTAGTTTTTGAATGCTGATGCTGTTTGCCAGTCAACACATCCACAAGATTGAAATTATACGCCGACACTAAATTGTGGGTTCTTCCTTGTAGGAGCAATATGCAAATTCTCCACCAGATGCGGGCGCTGTGTTTACATTAATCGTTTGCCCGCCGCAGCAGGAAGATTGAGCGTTGGAAGAAAGGAGCAGGGCGAAACAACGCGAACCCTTTGTAAATACTATTTTAGGAGATTGAAAATATGGCTAAGATCAGTCGTCGTGGTTTTTTGCGTACCGCAGCCGGGGCGAGCGCCGGGTTGTTGGCTGCTCATAATGGCATCGCATTCGCCCAAGACCCAACCCCCGCGCCGCTGCCACAAGGGGCGGCAGGTAAGCTCACTGTTATTCATAAAACAGAATATTTCGCAGCCGTCCAAGATTTGTTCCGCGAAGATGTGGTGAAGTTCGCGGCTGACAAGGGCGTTGAACTCGACATTTCGACCGCTAACCCTGAAATCTTCGGTGACTTCCTTGCCAAGATGCTGGCAGCGGTCGAAGCCGGTAACCCGCCGGACTTGGGCTACCACGTCTTGAGCATTCCGCAGATGTACTCGCTGGACATCGTGGAAGATGTGACCGATGTGGTTGATCAAGCGATCAGCCTGTACGGAAACGTCGTGCCGCCGATTGCCGAGGCGAACGGCAAGATCGACGGCAAGTGGTGGGGTGTGCCGTTCATGAGCGTGACGGGTGCATGGTTCGCGCGTAAAGATTTGTTTGAAGCCAAGGGTATTGATGTCAATACGCTCGACACATGGGATGCGCGACGCGACGCGGCATTGGCGGTTTCCGATCCCGACAATAATGTCTGGGGCTGGGGATTGTCGATCAACCGCAGCGGTGACGCACATGGTTTGATCTTGGGTGTTATTCAAGGCTTCGGCGGCAGCTTTACCGACGAAACGGGCCTCAAAGTGGTCTTTAATTCGCCAGAGACGGTTGCGGCAGTTGAATGGCTGGCGGAGATTTACACCAGCGACAAGTATAAGCCGATGCTCCCGCCGGGTGTCGAAAGCTGGACGGACACGAGCAATAACGAAGCCTACCTCGCTGGAACGATTGCGCTCACGACCAATCAACCGAGCGTTTACGGGAAGGCGAAGGCCGACGGCAACCCTGTCTTCGAAAACACAGCAGTACTGCACGCGCCCAAGACGCTCGATGGGCGGCTGCTCGAAGCTGGCAACAGTGGTTGGTTCACCATTTTCAAAGGCGCGAAGAACAAAGACCTCTCTAAAGAACTGATCTTGCACATGCTTGACCCGATGAACCTGACCCCGATGGCGCAGGTGGGCGGCGGTTTGTTCTTGCCCGCTTACGAGAGCCTGTGGACGGATGACGTGTTGGGGACAGACCCGAACTTTACTGTGTTCCGTGACATTCTGCTGAACCCCGATCCGTTCTATGGGCGTTCACATCCGGCCAAGCCGAACGCACTGATTGACGCGATTGACGGCGCAGGCATCACCAGCCAGATGATGGCGAACGCGACCTCCGGCGGCATGAGCGCGGCGGACGCGGTTAAAGACGCGCATGACAAAATTGTCCAGATTTTTGAAGAGGGTGGTGTTCCACAAAGCTAACTCTTTTAGTGATCGAGAGAGTGACAGCACGACTGTCATTCTCTCATCGCATTTCCGTCCGATTATGCATCGCGGCGGCACAGTGATTTGATGCTGTGTCATAACTGAAAGAGGTGAGCATGGATCATCAAGTGGGTTTAAAGCCCGCATCCCGTTTGGGCGCTTCGACGAGTGTGAACCGCCCCAAATGGACAGAAGCGATATTAGGGCGTGACTGGCGGGTTGCCATCCCGTTCGTTGCCCCGTTGGTCATCATCATGGCAGGGTTAATCCTCTGGCCGTTTATTAATGCTATTTTGCTGAGTATGACGGTTCGGTCGGTGGTCACTCGTACCGATCAATACGTCGGTTTTGCGAATTATGCCCGTTTATTACAAGACAGCGATTTTATAACTTCAGTTGGCAATACACTGCAATTTACGCTGGTTTCGGTCGCGGTCAAGTTTGTCGTCGGGATGGCGATTGCGCTGCTGCTGAACAGTAAATTGTGGTTTCGCAGCATCCTGACCGGCATCATGCTCTTGCCGTGGATTGTGCCGGAAGTGGTTACCGCGCTCACATGGCGCAGCATTTATGACCCGATTTTCGGCGGCCTGAACCCGATACTCATGCAGTTGGGGTTGATTAACCGTCCGGTGGCGTGGCTGGCAGAACCCGGACTGGCGATGGCGAGTGTGATCGCGGTCAACGTGTGGAAGGGCATCCCGTTCTACACCATTCTGCTGCTGGCAGGACTTAAGGCGATTGAGCGCGAGCAGTACGAGGCGGCGGAAGTTGATGGGGCGGGGGTTATCCAGAAGTTTCGGCATATCACGCTGCCGGGGCTGCGCTATGTCATCCTTGTAACGGTGCTGCTGTCATTTATTTCGACCTTTAACACCTTCGGCCTCATTTACCTGATGACAGGCGGTGGGCCGGGTGGGGCAACACGTATGTTTTCAATCCTCGCCTATGAAAAAGCGATTATCGGGCTGCGCTTCGGGCCGGGGATTGCGACCGCTTTCAGCATGGCTCCTTTGATGGCGATTATCATTTTCATCTTGGCGCGGGTGATGCGGCCTGAGCAGTACAGCACAGCGAAAAATAACGAAACATTTATGGATCGCAGCCTGCGCGTGTTCGGGCGTGGACTGACGCGGATACTTGACCTCGTATTTTTACCGTTCGAGTGGCTGGCACAGGTACTTGGCGGCTTATCGAAGTCTATTCTTCAACCCACCGCCACGAGCAAACCGCGCTTTACCCGTACCCAGCGCACACGCATGGGGATTGGGATGCGTTTACTGCTGCTGCTGCCGATGTTGATTTTTGTGCTGTTCCCGTTTTACTGGATATTTATCACTTCGTTTAAGACCGACTTACAAATCCAGCGGTTTTCGTCGATTTACTGGCCGCAGCCGTGGACGATAGAGCAGTATCGGTCGCTGATCGTCGATACGCAGTTTTTGACATGGTTTAAGAATACGGTGATCGTCGCCAGTTTGAGCACGCTGGTTTCGGTATTCGTGGCGGCGCTGGCGGCTTATGCGCTGGCACGGCTGAAGTTCACGGGTGGGCGGCTGCTGACGACGCTGCTGCTCGTCACCTATCTACTGCCCGGTTCGCTGTTGTTTATTCCGCTGTATCGCATCCTCACCGAGATCGGCATCATCAACACCCACGCGGCGCTTGTGGTCACGTATCCAACCTTCTTGATGCCGTTCGCAACGTGGGTCATGCTGGGGTACTTCCGCTCGATTCCGGTGGAGTTGGAAGAAGCGGCGTTGATTGATGGGGCGAATCGCTTGGTCGCGTTCTGGCGGATTACACTGCCGTTGGCGGCTCCGGCGCTGCTTTCGGTGACGCTGTTCGCGTTTACGAATGCGTGGAACGAATTCCTATTCGCTTTCGTGTTCATCACCAGTGAAAGCCTTAAGACGCTGCCAGTCGGTTTACAACTACTGGTGTTTGGTGATATTTACCCGTGGGGGCAGTTGATGGCCGCCTCACTGCTGATGGCGATTCCGGTGGTGTGCGTCTACATCTACGCCCAACGCTACTTGGTCGAGGGGATCACAGCCGGTAGTGTGAAGGGTTAATTAATATGGTTTCGATCAGGGTTACTCAGTCGAATAACCCTGATTAGCCTTATGCATTCAAACGCTGTTACGCGCGTCCCCACTTCTTATAGGCATCGGTAAACGACATGCCTTTCGCCACGTCCTCGCGCATCCCTTGTTCTTCAGCTTCCAACTTTTCCGCTTTGACCAGCGCTTCCATCGCGATCTGCTGCGGCACGACGATCACGCCGTCCGCCTCACCGATAATCCAGTCACCGGGGTTGACGCGCACCCGCGCCGTGACCGTTCCCGGCATGGCAATCGGCACGTTGATGGCGTTCATGCGCCAACGGCTCGCCGACTCAATCGGTGATGTGCCGCGCGCGCAGGTGGTGAAGTTCGGTATCACTTCCAACCCCAGATAATCACGGATATACGAGTCGAGGACGATGCCGCGTGCGCCGCCCTGCTGCAGCGCCCAACTGGTCATCTCACCGAATTTACCCGCGTGCAGTTCGCCACCGCACTCGATGACGACCGCGCAGCCGGGGTACATCGCTTGTACCGCTTTGTCGAAGTAATCCCCCGTCCAGTCGCCCGCTTCCTCACCGCGCGGGATTTGTGATGCACTGCCGCGTAGGGTGATGACGTGTCCGGCGAGGTGCTGGTGCGGGAATATCGGGCGGATGCCGAGATCGAGACATTGGTTAGGGTAGCCCATGCTGTCGAGTGTATCGTAAACATTGGCGACGCGGATTTTGTCCCAACGGGCTTGGAGTTCAACAATCGAGGGTGTTTGTTCAGACATTGGATTGACCTCAGAAATAATAAGTAAACATTTTGGAGCGGCAGGGTGTACTAGCGGCACACCCTGATGCGATCAACCGACGTTAGCTAAAGTACGTGTCGCCATTCCACACCAGCCGGCGGGCAACCTCGTCATTCAATTCGATGCCGATACCGGGACGTTCGGATACGGTCATTTTGCCGTTCTGTACGAAGGGGCGATCCCCTTCACACAGGTCATTCCACCACGGAATATCCCGCGCGTGAAATTCAAGGAACAGGAAGTTTGGAATGGAGGCCATCACATGACAGGCTGCCATCATCCCCAACGGCGAGGATACGTTGTGTGGGGCGATAGGGATGTAATGCACATCGGCGAGGTCAGCGATGCGCTTGGCTTCGGCGATACCCCCCGCTTTTGCGAGGTCGGGCATAATCACGTCAACCGCCTGCCGCGCGAACAGTTCCATAAACTCGAAGCGCGTATATTGGTTTTCGCCCGTGCAGATCACCGTACTGCTCGACCGGCGTACCTGCGCCAGCGCGTCGATATTTTCGGCGGGTACAGGTTCCTCCAGCCACAGCAGCCGCAGCGGTTCAACCGCCTTCGCTAAGGTGATAGCCGAGGGTAGGTCAAACTGGCCGTGACAATCGATGGCGAGGTCGATTTCGTAACCAATTGAGCCGCGGATGCCCTCAATTAAGCCGATAATATGCGACATTTCGCGTGCGCCGACCGTCCAGTTATGCATATCCAGCTTACCTGTGCCGGTGCTGTCGACATCGAACTTGACCGCGCCAAATCCTTCGGCGATCACCTCCAGCGCCTTATCCCCGTAAGCCTTCGGGTCGTTGCTTGCACCCGCGTGGCAGTCGGCGTAGAGCTGAATATCGCTGCGGAACTTGCCGCCCAGCAGCTTGTACACGGGAACATTCAGCGCCTTACCCACAATGTCGTACAGCGCGTTCTCGATGCCCGTGATGGCGAAAATAATCGGTGCGTTGGTCGAGCCGCCGTAGCGCCCACCACGGCGCATCTTCTCGTAGAGCAGGTGAATGTTGAACGGGTCTTCACCGACGAGCAGCGGGGTCATGGCGGTGATAGCCGCTTTGGTGGCGAAGCCGGAGTAGCCGGGGCCGCCCGAATTGCACTCGCCCGTACCGACGATACCTTCATCAGTATAGACGCGCACGAACGTCCACACGCTGCCGCCGCTGTGTTCTTCCTGTGTGCCGATGACACAGGCTTGCACATCTGTGATCTTCATACTGTAGAGACTCCTTAAAGGACAATATTTTTCAAAACGATTTTTGTGCCGACCTCTCTTAAATCAAAATCCATGACCGAAAACTACGCATTGTGCCGAATGCGATTCTCACGAAGTAGTAATAGGTGGTACTTCAAATTCCGGTTCGTAACCGATTAGTTGCCGCGCTTTTTCGATGCTCACGAGTGTTGCAGCCCCATCGAGCGGCGCGGTAAACCGGGTGATGTGCGGGTAAAAAAGTTTGATGAGTGCTTGAGAGTTGTAGCCGAGGACATTTTGCGACCCGTTGATGAACAGCGGATGACTGCCTTCATAGTGGCTGGTCAGGCTTTTCTCAATCGCCTGTGCTGCGTCCCGTTCGTCGAGCATCGCCCACAGGTCAAATCGGTTTGCCATGACCATCGCGAACAGCAGGTCATCAGGGGTGGCTGGCCGCGTCACCGGCGGTTTGTCGCCCCGATATTCCATGGGGCGCTCACGCCGGAATGCCAGCATTCGCTGTTCCGCATCGGCCATTTTTGCGGCGCGGTCGGTTTCGGGCAGCGCGAGTAATTCATCCAGTACCTGTCGCATTTTTGCCAGCCGTTCCCGAAACGGTTCAGCGCTAAAGGTTTCGCTTTTATAAACACCGGGGAAGCGCAGTGCGACACTTGAAATACCCTCACGCCGCCAATAGTAACGCCCAATTTCCTCGACAAGCTGTTTCGAGAAGGAATAAGGGTCGGTGGTATGCGACGGGTGTTCTTCGTCAACGGGTAAATATTGAAGTCGCATGTCGCCCGTGCTGAAGTAAGCCCCCAGCGCGTTAATCGAACTCGCCTGAACCACCCGTTTAATGCCGTTGACGGCTGCGGCTTCAAAGACGTTGTAGGTTCCGGCGGCGTTGACCTCGAACGTCTTTGGCCCATTTGTGAATGATGGACTCCGCAGCGCCGCCAGATGAACGACCGCATCACAGCCTTTGGCGAGTTCCAGCAGGGCGGGGTAATCCAAAATGTCGCAGCGGATGTATTCAACACCCGCCACATCGCTCGTCTCCGCGAGGTCAATACTGCGAACCTGCCACCCTTTTTCGAGTAGGCGGTTGATCGTCGTTTTAGCGATATGTCCGGTTCCGCCCGTAACCAATACGCGCATGTTGGCTTCTTTCCATGTGTAGATGAGGCGTTCATGCGCCTTCTGTGCTTGTTCGATAAAATGGCGGTGTGTTAGCTCCACAACCGGTCATGTGACCGTTCGTTATCCCACAGATCGGTCGGGTCAAAGCGCATCGGGTCACGCGCGTCGATAAATTCTTCCATGCACTCAAGGTCGAGTTCGCCCAAACCTAACCCCGGCGTTTCAGGGACTTTGATGTAGCCATCAACGATTAGCGGCTTCGGCAAACCGCTGAACAGGTGATTCCAACGGGGAATATCCACCGAATGATTTTCGAGTACAAGAAAGTTATCGGTCGCCGCCGCACAGTGGACACTTGCCATCGCGGCAATCGGTGTACCCGCCATGTGCATCGCCATCGCAATCCCATATTCCTGCGCGTAATCGCCGATACGCTTGGTTTCCAAGATACCGCCGGAGGTCGCAATATCGGGATGGATGATCGACAGCGCCCGTGATTCGATCAGCGGTTTGAAATTTTCTTTGAGGTAAATATCCTCACCCGTGCAAATCGGTGTGGTTACGGCGCGGGATAAGCGCACGTAATGTTCGGGGAACTGCCACGGGATCATGTCCTCGTACCATGCTAGCGTGAACTGGTCGAGCGCACGCCCCAACTTGATGCACGACTCAAGGTTTAAGTGACCGAAATGGTCAGCGGCGAGGGGAATTTCATCACCGATGATTGAACGAACCGTTCCGACATAATCGACCAGCAGATCAACACCTTTTTTCGTGAGTTGGATGCCGGTGAAGGGATGCATGATGTGGTTGGTCGTGACCATTTCCGGCGGTGCGCTGACTGCGCCGGGAATATCGTGAACGAGGTCTAAGCCCACATCCATCTTGAGATATTTAAAGCCCATTTCCATGCGCCGCTTCAGCCGTTCGCCCATTTCAACAGGGTCTTTAATGGAAGGTGTGTCGCAGTAGCACAGCACCTTATCGCGGAACTTCCCGCCCGCGAGTTGGTACGCCGGTACGTTGTAGGCTTTACCCGCCAAATCCATCAGCGCCATTTCAATGCCGCATACGCCGCCTGCCTGCCGCGCATGATGACCGAACTGCTTGATCTTACGGAAAATCTTGTCGATGTTGCAGGGGTTTTCGCCGAGGATACGGCTTTTGAGCATCAAGACGTAGGTTTTACTTGCCCAGTCACGGACTTCGCCGTAGCCGGAAATGCCTTGATTGGTGTCGATGCGAATGATCGAACCATCCATCGGCATCCCAACAAGGTTTGCGATGCGTAAATCGGTGATGCGGAGGTCGGAGGGACGCGAAAGAGTCGAAACATTATCGCTGATTTGCTGCTGGTCGGACACAGAAGCCCCCTAATAAGGTTGTTTTAACAAGAAGTGTGAACGTATTTTACGTTCAGAAACATTTCTAAAATCGTTTGGATACGCAATAATCGATTATAAATAATTCCCTCATATTCCACCAACAGGCTTATATCCATTCGGTATGTAGGGCGGGATACGCGCTTTGATCTGGAAAGTGAATTTATCCCCACAGGTTCTGCATCAGCGCGGCGTACAAAACGACACCCCTTGCTTGATCGTCAAATGAGCAAGCTGCGTGATCCAGTGGAACAGCAGGCAGGCTGTCCGCGCTACTGCCAATACCGTCATCCGTAGTGGAGAGTCTGTAGCCCTCCCACCTATTTGCTCCCCTCCCTCGTTTAAGAGGGAAGGGTGGGGGTTAAGGGTGTATTGATCCCTCTCGCTATTTATGGAGAGGGTAGTGCCGGACTGAGCTTGCCGCGAGGAAGGCACTATAGGGGGTGAGGTAAGGTTATCTAAAACTCACTCCGCCAACTGGTACACCCGCACGTAATCAACCAGCATCGTCTGCGGGAACACCGTTGTGTCATCTGGCATCCCCGGCCAGTAGCCGCCGACCGCCACGTTGAGCAGGATGAAAAAGTCATGGTCGTAGACCCACGGCTTGCCGTTCAGGTCATTCGGCGTGAACGTATAAAATAATTCACCGTCGATGTACCAGCGGATCGCATCAGCGTCCCAATCAACCGCGTAGACATGGAAGTCGTCGGCAAGATCAGCGTCGCGTGTCGTGCTGCCGCCGATGCTGTTGCCGCCGGAGTATCCCGGCCCATGCACCGTCCCGTACAGATTGCGCGGTTCTTTACCCACGTTCTCCATGATGTCAATTTCGCCGCTGTTCGGCCAACCCACTTCACCGAAGTTGCCGCCCAGCATCCAGAACGCCGGCCAAATACCTTGCCCGCGTGGGATCTTCAACCGCGCCTCAACCCGTCCATAGGTGAATTCGAACTTTCCGCGTGTAATCAACCGCGCCGAGGTATGGGTGCAGGTTCCGTAGTGGCAGCGATAATTGTCGGGGTTTTCCGCACGCGCCGTAATCGCCAGATTGCCGTTGCCATCCAGCGCCGCGTTTTCAAGCCGGTCGGTGTAATATTCGAGTTCGTTGTTGCCCCAACCGTGTCCGCCTGTTTCGGCAGTCCAAAACTCGGTGTTGATCGGGCTGTTCGCTTCACCGTCGAATTCATCCGACCAGATCAGGTTCCATTCGCGTGAGTCCCAATTGATGCTCATATCGACCACCACTTCGCTCGCATCGGCTACCGTAATGGCAACCGCCGATGTCGTATCGTCAACCGATGTTAACCCAACATCATCGACATACGCCACCTGTGCGCCAGCACCCACTGGGAAACCAATCGCGTAACCTGCCACTTCATCAAGGCCGAGGCCGTCATCCGGTGCGCCGCCCGGTTGAAAGTCGGTACGTCGTTGGAACAGGTCGAACGGAATAACCCACTGCCGCCAGCCGGTGTAATCGTCCGTCACGCGGTAGTAGTAACGTTCGGCGCTGTCGCCGTTCGAGTTCGGATCACGGTTGTCGAAAATATCGAACTGCACCACGCCGCCCGTATTATTCCCGTACAGCCAGAAGCTCACCGCGTTATAGGCTGTCCAATCCATGCTGCCCCAACCGCCGTCCGCATTGAAGGCGTGGGTATAGCCGCCCCAGCCGGTGATGTCATAGTTGACCGCCAGCACCGTATTCGCGGTATCGGTCACGGTTGGCAGCGCCATCGTCGAGAACGGTACAAGCTGCCGTGCCGCGAGGATGACATTTTCGGGTTTATCACCCCACGGTATCAACCCTAAACCGTTGTTAAATTCATCGACCGTATACGGTACGCCCCCCTCAAAGTCATCAACCATCACTTCGGGCGTAACTGCCTGATTGCTTTGGGTAATGGTCGCGCTGTCTTGTGCCAGCGTCACGCTCGAAACAAGCGCCACCATCACCAGCAGCCATCCAAAAAAGACCTTTTTCATCATTCAAAAAACCTCCCGTAATCTTTTTCTTAACAAATGTTCGCGTATTGAGTCACAATGGCACAATACTGCCTACTACTTGGCAGACAGTTTTTAAGCCGTAAGTTTCAAGCTCGTAGGGGAGGGTCACAGACTCTCCCGTGCATTTGTTCCTCCCTCGTTTACGGGGGAGGTGTCGCGTCAGCGACGGAGGGGGTTCTTTCTCCGTCCTGATTTGTAAACCTTTTTCAAACCTCAGTCGTCAGCCCATACCCAACCGGGAATAACTCCCCATTGGCGTTGGCTTTCATCGCCTTCAACGGCACATCCGCTGCCGTGCGTGGCAAACTGTAGGAAAGTTTTCCGGTGAACGGATAATCCCCGAACAGCACGTCGGAGATACCGTCCGCCTCGCTCCCCGGCAGCCATGCCATCACGAACGCATCCGCCTGTTCCAACAGCGGTGTAATCACCAGCGGGCGACCGGACATCACCACAACCACCAACTTCTTGCAGGTGGCACGCATCTTGTTAATCAGTTCAACATCCGCTTGCGGCAGCGTCAAATCGGATTTATCGCCCATGCCTTCCGAGTACGGCAGTTCGCCAACCACGACGATCCCAATATCGGTTACGTCAGCCGTTGCGAAGCCTTCGGTGTGGTACTCAACCGCCGTATCCTCGCCGACCATTTTCTTAACGCCTGCAACGATGTTCGTCCCTGCCGTGATCGCGCCGCTGCTGCCCTGCCAGTCAATCGTCCAGCCGCCGCACTGCATCCCGATGTTGTTCGCCGCTTCACCCGCCACCAGAATGCGGGTTGCGTTCTTGGAAAGCGGCAGCAAATTACCCTCGTTCTTCAGCAGCACCAGCGACTTCCGCACGGCTTCCCGCGCAATTGCCCGATGGGCATCCGACCCGAACGTGTTGAGTAGGCTGTCATCCCCGAATGGCTGCTCGAACAAGCCGAGCATCTGCTTAACCTTGAGGATACGCCGTACCGCGTCGTCAATCCTGCTCATCGGCACATCACCTTGTTCGACTGCTTTCGTCAGCGTCATGATGAAGTTCTTATAGTCAAAAGGAACCATCACCATGTCGAGACCCGCGTTGATGGACTTCACCACGCAGGTGTAGTAATCACGGTCAAGCTGGCTCACTGCCATCCAGTCCGAGACGACAAACCCCTCGAACCCGAATTCGCCTTTCAGCACGTCCGTAATCAGGTACTTATGGGCGTGCATCTTCAAGCCTTGCCAGCTTGAGAACGAGATCATCACGTTCATCGCGCCCGCTTCAATCGCCGCCTTGTACGGGGGCAGGTGTACCGCCCGCAGTGTCGCCTCGTCAACCTCAGCGTTCCCTTGATCGATGCTGTAGCCGTCGCCCGGAAGCTGCCAGTTGCCGTGCAGCCAATCGTACTTGGAGGTTGTCCCCCATGATGTTCCACCGTCCGCCGCGAAATGCTTGACCGACGGCAGCACACCGCGCTGTTGCAGCCCCTTCACATATGCCACGCCCAGCGGGATAACAATGTCCGTGTTCTCGCTGTAACCCTCGTACGTCCGTCCCCAGCGTGCGTCCTGCGGCACGGATACCGCCGGTGCGAAGTCCCAGTGTACGCCTGTTGCCAGCAGTTCCTCCGCCGTCGCTTCAGCGATTCGCGTCACGAGGTCGGCATCCCGTGTTGCGCCCAAACCAATGTTGTGCGGGTAGATGACCGCGCCTTTTGCATTGTTATGTCCGTGAACCGCGTCCACGCCGTAAATCAGCGGGATACGCAGCCGTGTTAGCAGCGCCGCCTCTTGGAAGTCGCGCACCATCTTCGCCCAGTTCTCCGGCGTGTTGGGTGTGGGGTTGCCACCGCCGCCGCTCAGTACCGAACCGATGAAGTATTCAGTCACCGCTTCCGGCGTGATGCTGCCTTTTTCGATCTGCGTCATCTGGCCGATCTTCTCAGCCAGTGTCATTTCCGAAAGCAGCACCTCAATATCGACGCTGCTAATGTCTGTACGAACGGGTGAACTCATATGATTGCCTCGATGTTAAAAGGTCATTACTTATCCACGCCCGTAATGACAATACCTTGAATAAACACACGCTGCGCGAGGAAGAAAATCGTCAGCGGCAAAATCATCGAAATGATCGACGCTGCGAGGATCAACTGCGGGTCAGAACGGTAGATGCCGTTGAATTCGGTCAACCCCACGCTGATCGGGTTGGCCTCGCGGCTGCCAGCGAGGTAAATCAGCGGCCCGAAGAAGTCGTTCCACGCAAAGAAGAAGTGGAATAGAGCGACTGCCGTGAGTGCTGGAACTGCTTGGGGCAGGATCACCTGAACGAATGTCTGGAGTGGACCCGCGCCGTCGATCATCGCTGCTTCTTCCATCTCGCGTGGAATGGTCAGGAAATACTGCCGCAGCAAGAACACATTATACGCATTTCCGAACATCTGTGGAACGATCAATGGCAGCCACGTGCCGCCCCAGTTCAGCGTCTTCACGAAGAAGGCATACGTCGGCACGAGCGTCACCGCAGGCGGCAGGATAATCGTCGAGATCAGGATGATGAACAGGATGTTTTTGAACGGGAAATTAAACCGCGCGAAGCCATACGCCGTCAGCGAACTTGCCACCAGCGTACCGATCATCGTCACGAACGCATACAGCAAGGTGTTCCCCAGCAGTCGCAGGAAGTTCACCGTCTCCCAAGCGTTCGGGTAGTTCTCCGTTTGCAGCGCCAATTCACGGACTTGTTCAAGCCCGCGCCAATTGCCTTCCCACTCGATCAATCCCGCGTCAGGGTTGTTGATGTCAATGAAGCTGCTTGCCGCGCGCCCCTTCTTCACCAGCGCCATCGACTTGGTGCCTTCGTCCGTCGGCACGCTGTACACGTCATAGGTGTCGCCATCATATTCATATTGAATCGGTTCAGTCGGGATAATCGGCGACTTCGAGTCGGAGGCTTGCGACTTCGACTTTAATGAAGTCACCACACCGTAGGCCAGCGGCATCAGGTAAATCGACAGGATGACGAGTGCCAGTAATGTGACACCCGCTTGGTTGAGCAGCCGCCGCTGTTGTTGGGCAACTTTAGTAACCGGATTTGCTGCGGTCATGTTACTTGCGCTCCCCGGCGTAATACACCCAATAGCGGCCCGTGCCAAACAGGAACAGCGTAATCACCAGCGAGATGATAAACAGTAACCACGCCAGCGTCGCCCCGTACCCCATATTTTGGAATGTAAATGCCTGCTTGTAAAAATTAATCATGTAAAAACGGGTTGATCCGTCCGGGTAGCCGCTGCCTTGATTCAGCACCCACGGAACAATGAAATATTGAAGCAGTCCCACCATACTTAAGACAAGGTTATAAAAAATAACAGGTGTTACCAGCGGCACGGTGATGTGTCGCAGCTTCCGCATGAATCCCGCGCCGTCAATCTCCGCCGACTCGTATAACTCGGTCGGTACACCTTGCAGCGCCGCGAGGTTAATCAGCACCGCGTTACCGATTCCCCACAAGCCGATGAACGTGAACGCGACATAAATCAGGCTGGGGTCATCCAACCACCGTAAACCTTGCGTTCCCGTTGCTTGTATCCCGATGGCTTCCAGCCCTTTGTTCAGCCAGCCCGTGTTCGGGTTCAGCACCTGTATCCAGATCAGCGTCGCCGCGATCCCCGGTACCATCGTCGGTGCGTAAAACAACGTGCGGAAGAAATTACGCCCCATCAAGAACTTGGAATTCAGCAGCACCGCCACCATGAACGCCACCACTAAGCCTATGGGCAGCGAAATCAGCGCGAACCGCAGCGTCACACCTAGCCCGACCCACGTGTT
Organism: Chloroflexota bacterium; assembly: GCA_020161935.1. Lineage (GTDB taxonomy): Bacteria > Chloroflexota > Anaerolineae > Aggregatilineales > Phototrophicaceae > CFX2. The sequence continues at coordinate 1,646,470 of JAIUNI010000001.1, read as the reverse complement.
TTCGTCTTGCAACATGCGCTGCCAGTTGGCGAGTCCCACGAACTTGGCTTCGTCTGGTGCGGAGAGGGTGAAGTCCATCACCGAAAAGACCAGTGATGCCGCCATCGGGGCGAGGTAAAACAGCAAGAAACCAATCAACCACGGGCTGATGAACAACAGCCCCCACTTCGCTTCACGGCGCTGCATCGCCGACAGCTTAAACATGCCACGAATCCCGCGTTTCGGCTGTGAGCGGAAACTACTCAGCTCGGAAAATATATCCATGTTGCTACCTCTGGAATGCAGAAGGCGGGCAGGATATACCCGCCTTCATGGGATGGACTTGGATTATTTCGCCGCGTCAAAGATGGCTTGGAGGTCAGCCTGAAGCGTGTCCAGTTCCGCATTCACATCGGCATCAGCCGTTGCGTCCACCAACTGACCGTATTCCACGTAACGGGCGCTGGCTTCGAGGAAGCTCGGCATACCTTCTTCGTGGTTCGGGTTGTCGGGGTAGTTTAGCGATTGGACGGCAACATCCCAGTTCACATCGAAGTCGGTGTCGGGGTAGTCGGTCGACAGCTTCTCGACGAAGCGTTCGAAGTAACCGTCTTGCAGGCTCAAACGAGCAGGCATACCACCGTAAATGCTGGTCAGGTCAGTCGCCTTCTCGCCGATCAGGTAGCTCAGAACGGTGAACGCTGCTTCAGGGTTGGCGCTCGTCTTCATGATACCGAAGGTGTCGGCATGGAGCTTGGCGGTAGTCGTGCCGTTGTATGCCGGAACCGGCGCAATATCCCACGCCGCATCCAGATCGCCCGTACCCCAACCCATGTACCACAGGTGGATCAGGGACATCGCGAAGTTACCGCTGTTGAACCAGTTGTCGCCGCCCAGCAGGTCGCTGCCAGCGTAGTTGCCATTCGGGTAGAAGAAGTCCTTCCACATCGCGTCGTGGTACCACTGTTCCGCTGCACGCCAGTTGTCGGGGATAACCGCGTTGCCGTCCGCATCCGCGAAGTTGCCGCTGCCGAACAGCGTGTCACGTCCGCGAACATCGGTCATCTGCACACCGAAGCCCCACTGTACGATGTTATCGGGGTCAAAGCCTTCCATCGTCGCGTCGTTACCGTTCGCGTCCACGCTCAGTTTCATCGCCAAGTCGCGCACGGTCGTCAGATCCCACGGCAGTTCGTTGCCGTCAGCATCGACATACGATTCGCCGTAAGCCGTCGGTGGGTAAGCGATACCTGCTTCGTCGAACAGGTCTTTGTTGTACAGCATGAACGAGGGGAACACGGCGAACGGCAAGCCGAGTTGGCCTTCACCTTCGACCTTATAGAAGTTCAGCAGGGCAGGGTCGAAGTCCGTCAGGTCATAGTTGGCGGCTTCAATGAATGGGGTCAGGTCGAGCCATGCGCCGGGGAACGATGCGCGGCCACGGATACCCATCGGGCCAACGATGTCCGGTGCGTTGCCAGCGGCGATTTGAGTACTCAGTACATCGTAAGCCTGTGCGTTCGCCACGATTTCGAGCGTGAGTTCGATTTCACTTTGCGATTCGTTGAACTGCTTAACAACTTCTTCTTGTGCGGCGATGGTCGGCGCGTCCGAGCCAGCACCCAAACCGACGTACCAGCGAACCGGAATACGACTTTGTGCGCTGGCGATACCGAATGAAAGAACAGCGAAGACACACACCAAAACCAATGTTGATAATCTTGACTTAGACATTTTTTACCTTTCTGAAACTAATTTCACTGCATGTATCAGTATTGAAAGCGCTCTCAATACGCTTTCTAGAATGAGCTGGGTTTCCGGTCATAAAACTCCTTTGGCCTAAAAATTCGTTCGGTTAATAGCGACTATGCCCCTTTGAAAGCGCTCTCAAAATACACGAATTTTGAGAAGGTAGTTTGCCATCATCTATGTTCTCCTTACCTGACGATGCGTGTCTTGTTCGTCGCGCTGCTGCTCGTACGGACAATCAACTCGGTTGGGAGAATAATATGTCGTGGGGGTTGTGTCCCCGTTTGCAGGATGTCAATGAGGGTTTCGACGGCTAACCTGCCAATTTCATGTACCGATTGTCGGATGGTGCTGAGTGGAGGAGTGGAATTTTCCGACAGCGGTAGTCCATCAAATGAGAGTATCGCGATGTCGTCCGGTACCCGCAGCCGCGCCTCGTGGATCGCTCGCAGCGCCCCGACGGCCATCATATCCGATGTTGCGAAGATCGCTTCCGGTTGGTGCGGGATAATCTGCTGCATCGCCAGATACCCGCTCGGCTCGGTGAAATCCCCTTCACCAATTAATAGATCGTCAACAGGCAAACCGTATTCTTGCATCGCCCGCAGGTATCCCGCCGTCCGGTCTTCCGCCGCTGTGTTAAGGCTGGTACTAATCAGCCCGATTCGCCGGTAGCCTTGCTCGATCAAATGGCAAACGCCCCGGTAAGCGCCGTCACGGTTTTCGGCATCCACGAAGCTCACTTTGTCGCTCAGTGCCGCCGGTCGCCCGATCAGCACAAACGGAATATCGTTTGCCAGCAGCTCGTTCGTCAGGCTCGTTTCGCGCCGGTCAGCCGTGATAATCAACCCATCGACCGTGCTGGAACCGAGGATGCGCCGGAAATGTTTCTGTTCTTCTTCTTCCGAATTAAACAGGAACAGGGCGAGTGTGTATTCATTCGTGTTACAGGCTTGCGAGATACCGGGGATCAGCGCCGAAAGATATGCGTCTGCGAAAATGAACTGAACCACGCTGGGGATAAACAGACCGATGATATTGGATTGGCTGGAGGCCAGTGACCGTGCCACTGCGTTCGGCTGGAAGCCCGTTTCTTGGATGACACGTTCCACCCGTTCGCGGACTTCGGGGCGGATATGAGGATACCCGTTAATCACCCGTGAAACGGTCGCTCTTGAAACGTCTGCTAATCTTCCAATATCTTCTAAAGTCAATTTAGCCATAATAATCTCTTTTGAGAGCGCTCTCAATCAAAAGATAGATCACATTTTTCCGTTTGTCAAGCAAATCAGTTTTCTTTTTTACCTTGTCACCTCCAAACAATGACATCCTGCAATCAGGCTTCATCCACCAAAACCCATCCATCTCCTCCCGTTCACTCTCCCTTGCTTTGCCCGGTCGCCGCACCGAAATGTACTCCACCACCCAACCTCGCTAACCGTAGGTTATTCCACTGCACCCTTTACCCCGAACCAAAGCCGTCACTGCGTATCCCACAACCATCGAATCTCAGTAGGGCGCACATCTCACAACCTTCTTCACCTCCCCTTCTGCCTTTTGCCTTTCACTTGAAACTTGTCACTTGAAACTTAAAACTATTTTCTAGGTTTATTTTCGGTTAACCCGACAAACCCTTTTCTAACCACCCACCAACTATCTTCCCACCGCGCTCCCTCACAAAGTTAGCGCCAACACCCCGTAAAAGTGACCAAATGTTCTGACAAATGTTCACCCTTAACTGCCTTGTTTCGATTATGCTATTGAAAGGGCTGGTTGCAGGGCTGAGGCGTGCCTCAGCCGCGCTCCCGACCACACGCACCTTAACAACCGCATCCCCTTGGCGTTCTCTGCTTATCTTGGCGTACTTGGCGACTCGCATTTGTATTGGGCTGTTAACTGTCAACTGTGAACTGATAACTTTCGACTGACACTGACGACACTGACGACACTGACGACATTTGCGACAAATGAGCCGCTTCTCAACAGCAACAACAGCAACAACAGCAACAACAGCATCAATCTTCGCTCAAATATTGAGAAGGATGAGAATCACAACTGCAACAGTTGCAACATTTCAGACATTTTCAACGTTTGTGTCGGAAAAAAGCTCTTGTGTCGTCGCCGCCGCCGCCACAACCGCCATCGTAACCGTGTCTTAGCGCTCGCATTCGCATTTGACTGGCGACTGATCGCTGACGACTGGATTGAAGCGAACCGCCAAAAGCTGCTCTGAATCGTATAAAGTTTGCGCTCAGGTGTGGCTGAAGTCGAGATGTTTTTGGCGGTATTCACGGGGGCTTACACCAAAGTAGTGGCGGAAGCGGCGCGAGAAATAGCCGGGGTCATTCCAACCGATGTCGAGGGCGATCTGGTTAATCGACGTTTCACTGTGCAAGAGCAGTTGGGCAGCACGGCGGGCGCGCATGTTGGAGAGATAGGACAGCGGCGATTCACCCATTTGCCGCTTGAACAGACGGATGTAGTAAGGTGTGGTAAGGCCAAAACCGTAACTTAGTTCACGGATTGACCAGTTTTTAGCAATGTTTTGCGAGAACAAGAGCAGCGTTTTTTCGATGATGGGAGAGGCGATGGCGGCGGCTGGATTAAGGGTCGAGCCATGATCGGGCGAGGCCATACTTTCGGCAATATCCGCCAAGAACGTGGTCAGGCTGCCGATCTGCTGGACACGGCCTTGAAGTGTGGCCTTGCTTTCGATTTCTTGCAGTGTAAAGAAGGCTTTATTACAGCGAACCATCTCACTCTGTCGCAGGCGATGGATGCGATAATCAGAGTCGTTCGGTTTAAAAGCACTCGTCCACATCAAGTCACTAAACAGCGGGTTATCACGCAGCCATGCGAGTTCAACATCAAAAACGCGGGCATCGATTGCACAGACGCTGACTAACAATCCCACACAGTCGATGTAGCCATGCCAGATACCGGGCTGCAAGACAAAAAGTGAACCGGATTCGATTGGCATATTCCCGTAAGGGGTAATCTGGATGCCATTTCCCCCTAAAATGAGGACTAATTCAAAGAAGTCATGGTCATGGACATTGTTACAGTGTTCGCCATCGACTTGATGACGGTAGATGGCGTAGGGGGCTTGTTTGTGAACAAAAATTTTATTATAGGTTAAATGCTGTAACGGTTTTGGAGGCTGCATCATTTTGACCTCACATGATATAAAAAGTCAATTTTGTACAATTATACACCCTATTGCGGCAAATTATGCACATCCCTGAATCGCTAGCCCGTTGTACACTTGCCGTAATTTCTGACGCGATTCAGGTTATTGCCACATCCTGAGCGGCCTGAAAGCATTCGTAAGTCTTCGCAAAACAGTGAAAGTGAAGGGAGCGCAGAGAATCTACGAACACATCCGTTTCAACTTCTCAATCTAATAGTTATTTGCAAGGACAGGAAAATGAAGACAAGAAAACTTCTTTTGGCTCTCTTGATCGGTATAATTCTTAGCAGCATTTCCCTCGTTACAGCCCAAGATGCTTTAAGCGGTGAACTCACCGTTTACCTGAACGCCTATTATGATCCCGCGCAAGACCAAGAAACCGCAGACCTGACCACCAGCATCGCCCAAAAATATATGGAAGAACATCCGGGCGTGACCATTACACTAGTGGAAGCCCTGCCCGCTGGTCAAGATGCCGAAGCATTCCTCGCTGCCCGTATGGCGGCTGACGAATCGCCGGACATTATGTGGCAGCAGTTCGGTACCCGTAATGTGCGCGGTGATACGTGGTGGGTTCCGCTAAATGAATTCTTGGATGCGCCAAACCCGTACATCGCGGAAGGCACACCCGGTCACGACAAGTGGTCAGACTCCCTGCCGGACTACGTGCTGGCGCAAACCCAAGCGGCTGACGGCAACTGGTATCAGGTGTCGCTCGACTGGGTAGAAACCGGTTTGTTCTATAATAAAGAACTGTTCGCGCAGGCTGAGATCGACCCCGCTAACTGGACGAGCTGGGGCAAGTTCATCAGCGACATGCGTACCCTGAAGGAAAAGACAGGCGCGGATGGCCTCGGTGCTTATGTCAAGCAGAATGACTGGTCGAACTGGTTCTGGGCAGACGACCTGTTCCTGACGGTAGCGTGGGCGGATATGGCGAATGACTTCTACTTGGAGAAGTACAACGATGCCAACCGTCCGTGGCGGCAGTTGAACCCCGAAGAAGTGGCGAAGGCCATCCTCGACGGTAAGCTGACGGCGGAAGATCCCCGTATGGATACCTACCTGAGCCTGTCGAAGGATTTCGTCAGCGTGCTGCCAGCCGACTACAACGGTATTGCCAGCCTTGACGACCTTGACCAAGTATTCTTCAGCGGTCAGTTGGGCGCGTACTGGACGGGTACATGGAAGAACAAACTGTTCACCAACTCGGTTCCGTTTGAATACGGTGTAACCTATATCCCCGGCTTCACGACCGAGGATGCTCCAGCGGCACAGGGTACGGCCTACCGTGTTGGCGGTCCCAGCAGCGCGGGTCAATACGGTATCGCCCAATCGGCAGCCCGTGAAGGCAAGCTCGCACTGGCGGTTGACTTCCTGCAATACCTCTCGGCTCCGCAAAACTTCGGCCCGATGGCGCAGAGCTTCGGCGGTTTCCTGCCTCTGGTAGCGGGTACGGATGCTGGTCCCGTCATGAGCGGCTTCCAAGACGTAGCCGAACTGCCGGAACGCCTGTTTAACGACCCCGACAACCGTCTGGATCTGGCGGCGCGTGATCCGTGGATTAGCGCGATGCAAGCGTTCTTCCTCGGTGAGGCGGACGAAGCTGCGACCAAGACAACCCTCCAGCAAATCTGGATAGAAGGTGCGACACGCTTGTGCGCCGATCAAGGGTATGAATGGTGCCCTGCGTAACTCCACGTCGAGCATGACTCCGAGTTCATAAAACGCAGCGAGGGGCGGCTGATGCTGCCCCTCCTTCATCATTCTGGAGTATACCTACATGGCAACCAATTCAACGCTCACAGGCAGCGTCAGCGATGCCAGCCGACCGCGATCACGGCTTGTTCCAGTTTATATGCCGTATGTATTCTTGCTGCCGGCTATCGTGCTGCTGCTCTTGTTTCGTTATTACCCCGCATTCTCCGCCGTGTTTCATTCGTTTACGGATTGGGACGGGACGCGGCAGGCCAATTTCGTTGGCTTGGATCAATATCAAGCGCTTCTTAAAGATGCTATTTTTATTAAATCAGTCGTCAACATTTTAATTTATACCGCCGCCCGTACGATTTTAACGACGGTGATGGCCTTGATCGGTGCCGAGTTGGTTTACAACCTGCGGAGTTATGTGTCGCAGGGAATCTGGCGCATCATCTTCACCATACCGCTGGTGATTCCGTCGACGGTCGTGTTCCTCGTCTGGCGACAAATTTATAACTCACGCTTGGGGCTGCTCAACCAATTTCTATCGGCGATTGGCCTCGGTGATCAAGCACAACCGTGGTTAGGTCAGCCGAATACGGCGCTGGCGGCGCTGATTATGGTCGGCTTTCCGCTGGTTTCAGGGTTAGGGTTTTTAGTGCTGCTGTCGGCGCTGCAAAATATGCCGACCGAGGTGAACGACGCGGCATTGATCGACGGCTGCACCCGGCTGCGGCGGATCTTCGCGATTGATTTACCGTCAATTCGTGGGCCGTTAGCGCTGATTATCATCCTCGGCATCAATGCGGGTTTGCAAGAATTTACGCCGATGCTGGTGGTGACGAACGGCGGCCCAATTAACGCGACCCAATCACCCGGATTGTACTTGTACCAGCAGGCTTTCACGCTCGGTAAGTTCGGTTATTCGACGGCGATTGGTACGGTTCTCATGCTGATGACCCTTGTTTTCAGCGTATTCATCCTGCGGGCAAGATATAAGCGAGCGCATGATGTTGAAGTCTAATACTACGGTTCGAACCCCTGCTATTGAACGCGGCAAAACCACGAGCAAACAGGCGGGATGGAAGAATGACATCCCGCTGACAATCGCGCTGGTGGTGCTGGCGCTGTTGACGTACGTTCCGTTTGTGTCGGTCATTGTGAACTCGTTTAAGGATAACAAACAGTTCTTCACGCAGTTCTGGCTGCCAACCTTCCCGCTGCACTTCGATAATTACAGCAAAGCATGGCCGATCATCTCGCAGAGTATCCTGAACAGCGTGATCTATTCCACACCGACCGTCATCCTTGTGCTGCTGGTGTCGGGGCTAACGGGGTATGCCTTCGCGCGATACCGCTTTTGGGGGCGGGAAGTCATTTTCTTGCTGATGCTGATCTTGATTATGCTGCCGGGTATCCTGCTGGTGATTCCGATGTTTGTCGAGATTAAGGACATGGGGTGGATTAACACCGTGCAGGGAATAGTGTTCCCGTGGACGGCGGTGCAGATCCCATTTGGTATGTTCCTGATGCGAACGTTCTTTGAGACGCTCCCAAAAGAGTATTTTGAGGCGGCGCGTTTGGATGGGGCGAGTGAACTCCAATTGTTTTACCGGATTGCGCTGCCATTGGCGACACCGGCGTTTAGTACACTGGGTATCCTCACCCTGCTGTTTACGTGGAATGATCTGATCTGGCCGATTATTACCTTACTAGACAGCACCCGCTACCCGATCTCCATCGGTGTGCTGCGGTTTAGCGGCTCGTTTAGCACGGACTTCGGCGTGACCTTTGCCGGTTACGTTCTGGCATCGGTGCCGCTGATTGTGGTGTTCTTCTTTACGGCGCGGCGGTTTATGGCCGGTTTGCAAGGTGGGTTGAGCATCTAGGATATACTCGCGCGTTTATTGATGAGTGAATATTGAAAGAGATTTTGGATGTCCCAATCAACAGAGACGTTTTCATCGGCTGCATCATGGATTTGGGGGCAGCAGGACAGCAATATCAAGAATGAGTGGCGGTACTTCCGTTTTAAGTGGATAGCACCCGCGAACGTGAAAAGGGCGACGCTGCTCATCACGGCAGACTCGCGCTATGAGGTGAGCTTGAATGGCGGGCATATCGGGCGGGGGCCAGTGCGCGGTTTCCCCTACGCCTACTACTACGACAGCTACGACATCACGCCGTCGGTTGTGGCAGATTCTGAGAATGTGATCGCGGCGCTGGTTAACTCCTTCGGCGATCACACGATGGTCTATATCAAAGGCGCGGCAGGTTTGCTGTGCGAGATCATCGTTGAGGACGACGCGGGGCAGGTGACGCGCATCGGTTCGGGGACGGACTGGCGGACGGCAGCCTGTGAGGCGTTCAACCGTGAAGCGCCCCGCATTTCGGTACAGCTTGGCTTCGAGGAGCAGTACGACGCGCGGCAGGCGATTCACGGATGGGACAGCGTTAGCTTTGACGACAGCCAGTGGGCAGCGGCACGGGTGATCGGCGGCGTGGGAAGTGCGCCGTGGACAAACTTGCTGCCGAGCAGTATTCCGTTCCTCACGGAAGATGCCACACCACCGACCGCATTGAAGGCCGTTGAGCTGGCGCGGACGCGGAAGGGAACGATCTGGAACCTCGATTTGCGCGAGCAGTTGAACACGGTACGAACCGGTTTGCGGAGCGCACCACCGGGGGAACGCGGGTCAATTCTGTTTACCGAGATTATTGCGCCGAAGGACTGCAACATACGGGTGTATATCTTCCCGAACTATGAACCCATTCCGGTGCGGGTAAATGATGAAGTCTTGTGGAGCAGTGGCAGCGTTCAAGATAACCCCGAAGCGCCAATTGATGTGTCGTTGAAGGCAGGGGCGAACCTCGTCATGGTTAATACAGTCGAGTGGCCTTCGCTGCTGTTTGAGACCGACGAGGTGTTGACCTTTACGGCAGAGCGCTTTGCCAGCGGCGCGGCGTGGGGGCTGATCTCGCCGTTGAACGAGTTAAACGGTGAGGTGACGGCAGCGTGGAAGGCTGGTTCGCTGGATGAACTGGTTCAGGGTCGGCAGGTGATCGCTATCCCGGCGAGCGCCAATAAGATCGACATTTTCGGTATTACATCCAGCCAGCAGTTTTTTGCGGTGGCCGGAGGCTTTTGTACGCACGATATTACCCGCGCAACGCCAAGAACCTCGGTCAATGGGGTAGGGCGACCGCTGCCTGCTGTCACACCGGACGCGCTGCTGCATGATAACGGTCAGTGGACGACGATCAACCCGCAGCCGGACGGCGATGTGCATGTGGTGGTCGATTTCGGGCGCGAGACGATTGGCTACGTACAGATTGACATGGACGCGCCGGAAGGGGCGATCATTGATGCCAACTTCTTTGAAGGGATTGATGACGGCGGCATCTTCTGGACGCGCAATCTGCGAAACAGCTTCCGCTATACGGCGGTTGAAGGGCGGCAGGTGTTCACCTCGCATGAACGGCGCGGCTTCCGCTACGGTTCGTTCACCTTCCGCAACTTGTCCCGCCCGTTGAAGATACGGCACATCACGCATTTGATGGCGACCTATCCGGTCGAGGCGAAAGGCCGCTTCCATAGTTCGGATGAGACGCTGAACAAGATTTGGGAGGTGGGGGCTTATACGGTGCGGCTGTGCATGCTCGACACCTATGTGGACTGCCCCGCGTATGAACAAGTCTACTGGGTCGGCGACGCACGGAACAGCGCACTGGTGAACGCGGTCGCTTTCGGCGCATATGAGCTAACCGACCGCTGCGTACGGCTGACAGGACAATCGCTCTCGCCGGAACTGAAGATGGTTATCCCGCCGCACATTCAAGGGATGCGGACGCATATCGCCACCTCGCATGTCGTTAGCGGCTGGTTTGATGAAATCCCGATGTGGACGTTCCTGTGGATATGGATGGCGTGGGAACAGTATATGAACACGGGCGATAAAGACGCGCTCGTGGATTATTACGCCTACGTCAAAGAGTGTTTGAGCCGCTGCGAAACCTTCCTGACCAAGCGGGATTTGTTCGACATTCCCGATGTGTGGAACTTGGTCGACTGGGCAGCACAAGACCTTGAGCGTGACGGCGAAGTCATTAGTAACACGGTGCTGATGGCGCAGGGGTTGGATTACGCCGCGTTGATGGCGGATGCGCTGGGGCAAACAGGCGAGCGTGATGGTTATGTGGCGCTGGCAAAGCGGCTGCGGGATGCTGTGAACCAATACGGCTGGTCGGAGCAGTATCAGGGGTATGTGGATACCGTGCGCGACCAAACCGCTTACGACCACTACACGCAGTTGTGCATTAAACGCGGTATCACAGCGATTTCGTATAGTGACTTCCAGAACAAGCAGCGTATCAGTGAGCCGACGAATACGCTGGTACTGCTGTGCAACGCCGTGCCGACGGAACGCCGCGAAGCCGTCATGCAGTATGTGCTGGCGGCGAAGCAAGGTCAGTTTGTGGGCAGCAGCCCGTGGTACGCTTCGAAAGGGAAACCGGATGATATTGTGCCGGTAGGCAGCCCGTGGTTCCTGTTCTTCACGCTGGAGTCGCTGTTCCAGGAAGGCTTGGCGACCGACTCGCTGACGATTTTGCGCGAGCAGTGGAATCGGATGCTGGAGAAGGGCGCGACCTCGTTCTGGGAGACGTTCCCCGGCTTCATCGGCAGCGGACATTGGAGCCGCAGCTTGTGCCACGGTTGGTCAGCCGCACCGGCTTATTTCCTCTCGACACAGGTGCTGGGGGTGAAACCGACCGCGCCGGGTTACAGCCGTGTGCGGATCGCACCTCAGCCCTTCAACCTGTCGTGGGCGGAAGGGGTTGTGCCCACCCCGCACGGGCCGATTACGGTGTCGTGGAAGCGGCAAACGGATGGGCAGTTGGCGGTGGAATATGACGCGCCAGTCGAATGTGAGGTTGAGGTCGTGCTGCCTGCGGTAACGACCTGAGAGTAGGTCATTTTCTGGGGCGTGAGCTGTCACGCCCTAATAGTTGAATTTAAAGTTCAACGTGTGTTTAGAGGGCTAAATACACGGTAGTTTATTATGGATATTTTTATGACCGCACATACAAGTTTAGAGACTCTTGCACAGCAGTTTGCCACGCCGCAAAAGGAATTCTCGCCCGTGCCGATTTGGTGGTGGAGTGGGGATAAGCTCGAACGGGGGCGGCTGCGCTGGCAGATGGAGCAGTTAATCGCGGGTGGCATCTACAACGTGATTATCCTGAACCTCGCGCCGACCAGCCCACTCTACGGCTCCGACCCCGACCGGCCGCACTTCATGACCGAGGAATGGTGGACGATTTTCCTTGAGATGTGCGAGGATGCGAAGGCGCTGGGAATGCGGGTGTGGTTTTATGACCAGATCGGTTTTTCCGGCGCGAACCTGCAAGGTGGCATCGTGCGCGATAACCCCGATTACGCGGGGCAAGCGCTGAACTCGGTGACTGTCGAAGGGACAGGCAGTCTACGGTTGGAATGCCCATCTGAAGGAACACCCATCGCCGCTTCGTATGTGCTGCTGGACGCGCATGGACAGGTGGTTGGTAAGCCGGTAGCACTGAAGCTGGATGGACGCAGCGCCAGCGTCGATGTGTCAGACAACAAGCGGCTGCGGTTGATGTACGCCATCCGGCGCGGGTTTGATTACTTCAACGCGGATGGCTGCGCCCGATTGATGGATGTGATCCACCATGAGTTTGAGCGCCGGGCAGGGCAGTACTTCGGCAGCGTGATCGTCGGTTCGTTCCAAGATGAACTGCCGAGTATGCTGACATGGAGTTCGGTGTTTACCGAAGCCTTTCAACAGATTAAGGGTTATGACCTGCGCGACCACATGACCGCCTTGTGGGAAGGCGAAGGTGCGGAAGCCGAGCGTGTGCGGGTGGATTACCATCAAGTGCGGGCGGACTTGGCGGAGAAGGCGATCTTTAAGCCGCTGTTCGATTGGCACCGCAAGCACGGGTTGGTGTGCGGGGTCGACCAGCAAAGCCCCGCGCGTACCGGCGAGCCGATTGGCGGTGTGCAGCAGTATGCGGATTATATGCAGACGCACCGCTGGTACGACGTGCCGGGGAGTGACCACCACGGCAACGCCAAAATCCACAGTTCGCTGGCACATCTATATGATCGCCCGCGCGTGTGGATTGAATCCTTCCACAGCAGCGGGTGGGGCGGCACGTTGGAAGAAACCTTTGACTGGCTGCTGCCGTGGCTGCGGAACGGCGCGACACTCTATGATCCCCACGCGGTTTACTACAGCACATGGGGCGGTTGGTACGAATGGGCACCCCCTTCGACCTGCTGGCGACAGCCGTACTGGCGGCATTACTCGGCCTTCGCGAACACCGTCAGCCGTCTGTGCTTCTTACTGAGCCAAGGCACACACGTTTGTGATGTCGGTGTCCTATACCCCACGACCACCATTCAATCCGGTCTCACAGTGGATGGTGTGCTATCGGCATCACGCACGGCGAATGATACCTTTATCGCGCTGACGGGAACCATGATGTTCTTGCAGATGGTGGCTGGAACCCTAGAACAGGATAAGCGCGATTTTGATGTGCTGGATGACGATTCGGTACAGCGCGGCACGGCGGAAAGCGGTCAGTTACGCATTGGCGCGGAACGATATAAGGCGATTGTGCTGCCGGATTGCAAAGTGCTGGAAGGCACGACCGCTGATCAACTGGTGCGCTTTGTCGCGCAGGGCGGCCTGCTAGTCGCTGTTGGGGCGCTGCCCGACCATGTGGTGAACGGCACAGATGCCCAATTGAAAGCGCTGCTGGATGTGTTCGCGTCCGGCAAGGCAGTGCAAATTCAATCGGCGGCTGAGATTGCGGCGGTGCTGCGATCCTTACCGCGCGTGGTGGAAGCACCTGTTCCCGTGCTGCACCGGCAGATTGACGGCGCGGATGTACTCTATATCCCAGCCGCTTCGCCCCACGCCACGCGCAACACGGATACGCATAATGACGGGTTAAGCTGGCTGCGAGCGAATTATGAGTTCAACCCCGCACGTTACCAGAACCCGATGACGATTACCGTGCGCGGCTTCAACGGCACACCTTACCTATGGGATGCGTTCAGCGGCGAACGGCGAGCGGTGAAGGCGACCGTAAACGGCGATACGACCGAGATCGAACTCAGCTTTGACTCATCGCCTGCGGCACTATTGGTGTGGGAAAAGACGGATAATGCGGCTCAAGTTATACCCCCTCAACCGGAAACAAGCGTGATCCCATTGGGCGATGTATGGACGGCGACGCTGGAGCAAACACTCGACAACCGCTACGGCGACCTGACTAAGCCGGACTTCGCCGGTGCGCCACCGGTGCAAACATGGTCGTTCGCGCACCACCTTGAGCAGGCAGGCGACGATGGGGTCAGTGGTCGCTGGTATGAGGGTGCTGTTGAAGGCGAGTCCGTGATGGCGACCTTTGGCAGCTACGGCTGGTGGTCGGGGGTGAAGCTGGCAAAGGAACTGCCCAAGCCGCTCGAAGCTGTTCCGCTGGACGGTCAATTGGGCGGCGAGGGATGGTGTGTGGCGGAGTATTCGTTACAGCGGGGCATTTATAAGGACGCACTACACGTTCCCAACTTGGGGCCGAAGGCACATGTGCCGGAAGAATTCCTTACGTTCGGGCATGTGAACGCCGGCGAAGGCGTACAGTTCCGTACAACAATTTGGTCGGAAAGTGACCGGTCGTGCTATCTGGCGCTGGCAGCCCCCACCCGCAAGCGGGCATGGCTGAACGGCGAACTCATTGGTGAGGGTACGCCGGGGTATTTGTGGATGACCCCGATTACGCTGAAGCAGGGCGCGAACCTGCTGGAATGGCGGTTGGTGGCGGAGACCGAAACTGACCTCCGCGCCTACTGGGCGTTTGTGACGGATGCTGCCGCGTTTGCCCGACCAGAACGCATGATCCCTGCCGATAAAGCGCAGCGTGACTCGCGGATTGAGTACGTCTACGCCTTCGAGGTCGATTTCGAACCCACGTCGATGATAGTGCAAGTATCGGCAGACTCGCCGTGTAAGCTGATCGTGAACGGCGTGGAGGCGGGGCGGCAGGGTGGCTTTGACCCGTATGCCAGCCTCGCGCGGGTGCAGCCGTATGTGGTGCAGAACTGCCGCAAGGGAACGAATGAGATCATCGTCGAGATTCAGGATACGGGTTCAACCCCGATCATCCAGATTGACGAAAACGACGAAGTAATCGAGCGAGAAGTACCACTTTCGACGCAGGGTTTGAACCAGCAGCGCGGTTATGCCGCGACGATGGTGGATGCGCTGATTGAAGGGGCAGGCAGCGAAAGGTTGTCCATCACCAGCGGGGCGCACTGGCAGGTGCGGCGCGATGGTGGCGCGGCGCAGCCGGTGAAGCTGTTCCGCATCCAGTGGAACGATCCGGCGTGGCCTACTTTATGGCGGCGACCACACCCCTTACCGGAAGCGGCATGGTTGGATAACACGCCGTCAAACGGGGTTGTGCTGCCAGTGGTGCCGGATGCACAGGCAGGGCAAGCGCGGGTGGAATGGTTCGCGTGGCAGCTTCCGCCGGGGGTGCGCGAAGTGCAAATCCCTGTCGCGGGGCAGGCGCGTTTGTGGGTCGATGGAGAGGAATGTGCGCTGGATAACGGTGCTGCTCACATCGGCCTATCCGATAAGGTTCAGCGGGTGGCGTGGCTGCGCGTCGAGCCGGAAAACGGGCGCACAGGTGGCGGCGTGTTTACCGCGCCCATAACCTATACAACAGCGGCGGGCGCGATGCGCTTAGGCGATTGGGCAGCACAGGGCTTAACCGCCTATTCCGGCGGCATCCGCTACCAGACCACCTTTAGACTGGATGCGTTATCATCGGGCGTGGTGCTGGACTTGGGCAAGGTGCGCGGCACGGCAGAAGTGACAGTTAATGGGCAGGGCGCTGGCGTGCGGGTGTGGTCGCCGTATCAGTTCGATATTACGGCGCTGTGTGACGTAGGCGAGAACACAGTCGAGGTGCTGGTGCTGAACACCCTCGCGCCGTATTTGGATGCGGTTAGCCCGACCCATTACGTGCGCCCCGGTCAAAAAGTATCCGGCTTGTTTGGGCCGGTGCAGGTGCGCGTGTCGCAGTGATGCCATAAGTAGAGACTTATTACACAAGGGGAAAGATTGTGACTGTTATTACCAACTTAGTTTGTGAATATCGACAGAACCCGCTGGGAATTGATGTGACCAACCCGCGCCTCGGCTGGCAGATGCAGAGCAGTAATCAGGGCGCACGGCAAACGGCCTATCAAGTGGTGGCGGCCAGCACATCCGAAAACCTGCACGGGGGACAGGCGGATTTGTGGGACAGCGGTAGGATTGAAAGCGATCAATCGCTGCATGTGGTGTATGGTGGCAAGGCACTGCAATCGCGCCAACGGGTATATTGGCAGGTGACGGTGTGGGACGAAACCGGAGCGGCGGTACAATCCGAAACGGCGTGGTTTGAGATTGGCCTGCTCGACAACGGCGAGTGGGCGGGGCAGTGGATCGGGGCGGAACTGCGCGGCGGCCCGCGTTCGCTCATCCCTGCACCCCTGCTGCGGAAGGCGATCACCCTGTCGAGCGCACCGCAATCGGCGCGGCTTTATGTGACGGCGTTGGGCTTATACGAATGCTCGATTAACGGGCAGGCGGTCAGCGATGACGTGTTTAATCCCGGTTGGACGGATTACAGCAAGCGGGTGCAGTACAAGGTTTATGATGTGACCAAGCTGCTGAAACTTGGTGACAACGTGCTGGGTGCAGCGCTGGGCGATGGTTGGGCAGTCGGGCATATCAGTTGGAACCACCGGCAGCAGTATGTTGACCGCCCGCGTTTGCTAGCGCAGTTGGAGGTGACGCTGGACGACGGCAGTAAGCTCAGTGTGGTGACTGATGAAAGTTGGCGCTATCAGTTTGGGCCGATCCTGAGCAACGACTTGCTGATGGGCGAGGAATACGACGCGCGGCTGGAAATGCCGGGTTGGGATACGCCATCGTTTGACGACCGCGGGTGGCGCAGCGTTGAGACGTTCGAAGCCCCGCCGATTGAAATTGTCGCCACCAACGGGCCAACAGTGAAGCGCATCGAGGAACTCAAGCCGGTTGCCGACCCCGTTGATAAAGGCAACTTCACCGCCAGCCGTGTGATTTTCGACCTCGGTCAGAATATGGTGGGGTGGGTGCGTTTCAAGGGCAGTGCGCCGGCAAATACCACCATCACCCTGCGCTATGCCGAGGTGTTGAACGATGATGGCACAATGTACACCACCAACCTCCGCAGCGCACGAGCGGTTGATTACTACACCTTCAAAGATGCAAACGAGGTCGAGTGGGAACCGACATTCACTTTCCACGGCTTCCGCTACGTCGAAATCCAAGATTATCCCGGCAAAGTGACGCGCGACACGATCACTGGCATCGTGCTGCACTCGGAGATGGCGCAAACAGGTGACTTCCAATGCTCCGACCCGACGATTAACCAGTTGCAGAAAAACATCGTATGGGGGCAGCGCGGCAACTTTGTCGACATCCCGACCGACTGCCCGCAGCGTGACGAACGCCTCGGTTGGACGGGTGACATTCAGGTATTTGTGCGTACCGCCGCCTACAACATGGATGTTGCGGGGTTCATGACCAAGTGGGCGCAGGATGTGACCGATTCGCAAAGTGCTGAGGGTATCGTACCGCCAGTCGTGCCGAAGATGCGAACCTCCTTCGTCGAAGACGGTGGCCCTGCATGGTCGGACGCGGCGGTGATCTGCCCGTGGACGATCTACCTGTGCTACGGTGATAAGCGCATCCTCGAAACCAGCTACTCCACCATGACCAAGTTTGTCGACTTCCTGCTGGCGAGCAGCCCCGGTTACATCCGCTGTGCGCCGGAATACGAAGGTTGGCCGGGGTTTGGCGATTGGCTGTCGATCAACGCCGCCACCCCGCGCGATCTGATCGGTACGGCGTTCCTCGCGTATGACGCAGCGTTGATGACCAAGATTGCGGCTGTGCTGGGCAAGACCGCTGATGAGGCGAAATATCGCCAACTTTTCGAGGATGTGAAGGCCGCGTTCGGCGCACGTTACCTCAAAGGCAGCACCGCTAGAGCCAGCGAACGGCCTTCCGATGCTCGCCGCCGCATGGACGAAGCGGACGCGATTTCGCGCGGGAACTTGAAAGAAGTCGATTACGGTGCGGTGCAGTCGGCGGTATTTAACACCGATTTGTTCACCCCCACACAAACCTCCTACGTACTGGCGCTGTACTTTGACTTGCTGCCAGAAGAACGCCGCGCAGCCGCCGTGGAAGAACTGGTCGCGGATATTCAGCGTCGCAACATGCATCTATCAACCGGCTTCGTTGGTGCGCCCTATCTGCCGCATGTCCTCAGCAACAACGGACGCTTGGACATGGCTTACGAACTGGTTAACCAGAAAACATGGCCGTCGTGGTTGTACTCGGTGACGCAGGGCGCGACGACCATCTGGGAACGCTGGGATGGTTGGACAGAAGAAAACGGCTTCCAGAGTCCGGCGATGAACTCCTTCAACCATTATGCTTACGGTTCGATTGGCGCGTGGCTCTACAATACCACCGCCGGTATTGAGATTGACCCCGCGCAGCCCGCTTACAAGCACAGCATCCTTCGCCCGCAGCCGGGGGGAGGGCTAACGAATGCCAATGGGACGATCAATACCCCCTATGGCACACTCAGCTCTCAGTGGGAGCTAAATGATGGTAAGCTCGATTGGCAGGTGAACGTGCCGCCCAACACCACTGCAACGCTGCATATTCCGATCAGTAACGGCCAGCCCGTTTCCGTGAACGGTACTGTGGTGAATGACGCGGTGCAAGAAGTTAGTGCGGGGCAGTACCATATTGTCGTGGGTTGATGCCAACGTTTAGGCTGCTATTGACTTAAACGTTTAAAGTCGGTATGAATAAAGGGGATACACGTGTATCCCCTTTTGCATGTTTGGCCGTGCAAAAAGGTTATGTGAACTGAGCATGATTTGGGGTGCATATGGGCAACATAATTCGAGCGTTTATTTTTGATCTGGACGGCGTGATTACCGACACGGCGGAGTTTCACTTCCTCGCATGGAAGCAGTTGGCGGACGAGGAAGGCGTTTCCTTCACCCGTGAGGACAACGAACAGCTTCGTGGCGTATCCCGCCGTGAAAGCCTCAGCCGCATGTTGAAGGGACGACCGATTGACGAGCCGACCGCGCAGGTGTGGATGACGCGCAAGAACGACTACTATGTCCGCTACTTGGATCAAGTCACACCGGACGACCTGCTGCCGGGGGTAGGCGCGTTTTTGCAATCCGCACGCGCGGCAGGCATTAAATTGGGCATCGGTTCTGCTAGCAAGAACGCCAAGAATGTACTGCAACGGCTGGGCGTGATTGACCTGTTCGGCGTGATCGGTGACGGTTACAGCGTTGTCAACAGTAAACCCGCGCCGGACCTGTTCATCTGGGTCGCCGGTGGGCTGCAAACCCCGCCCAACGAAGCGGTTGTGTTTGAGGATGCCGAAGCGGGAATTGACGCGGCCTTAAAGGGCGGCTTCTGGACGGTGGGTGTGGGGCAGTCCAATGTACAGGCGGCGCATCTGTTGAGCGCGGACGGCTTGGCGACCTTAACTGTCGAGGCGGTTCAGCAGCGTTTCGCCTAGCGTAAAGGTGGGGCGCAGGTTTCGCGGAGAATGAGGCGGGGCGTGATGAGGATGTGTGCCTCTTTCGGCTCCGTTTTGTTGAGCAGCGCTTCCAAAATCGTCATCAAGGCTTGCCCTGTTTGCGGGATGGCTTGGCGCAGCGTCGTCAGTGCCGGGTGTACGTATTGGCTCATGGGCGCGTCGTCAAAGCCGATGACCGAGAAGTCGGTTGGAATTTGCACACCCTGTCGTTCGGCTTCACGCATCAGGCCGATAGCCACAATATCCGTAATCGCGATGGCGGCCGTCGGGCGAATATCATTCGGCAGTTGCAGCCATTGGTTGAGGGCATTCGCACCTGCCGTTTCCTCATTTTCACCGCGTTGAAGATAACCGTCGTGGACTGGCAAACCGGCGGCTTGCATCGCTTCGATATAACCGTACAGGCGGTAGTTGCCGGTGACCGATTCCTCCGGCCACGCCACCATCGCGATCCGCTGATGACCGAGCGAAATCAAGTATTCGACCGCCGTTTGCACCCCGACTTTGCCATCCGTATCGACCCAATTAAACGCCCAACCGGGGTTCGAACGTCCGAAGCTGACAAAGGGGAAACCCTCATTGGTGAGGAATCGAATGCGTGCGTCGTCGGCGACGGTGCCGGAAAGCACGAATCCGTCTACACGCTGCGTACGGATCATTTCATTGTAAACAGGAATGGGATCGTCATCAGCGTGGGTAAACGTCAGTAGGTGGTAATTGACGGCTTCGGCGGCCTGAGCCAGAAAATACGCGAAACCATCAAGCAAGGGGTTAGTCTCATCATTCGGAACCCGGTGCCACGCATAACCGATCAGGCGGGTTTGGCTGGCTTTCAGGTTACGCGCCGTGATGTTGGGTGTATAACCCACTCGCTTGATGGCATCGAGTACTTCTTGTCGGGTGTCTTTCCCGACAAGATGCGTTTTGTTATTCAGGACATACGAAACAGTGGCTATCGAAACACCGGCTTCTTTAGCCACGTCTTTGATTGTCGGCACAGTTGTCTATACCACGCTGGGATATACCAATACCCCAACGAACCGTCTTTAAGGGGTATTTGTAATGGTGAACTCTTGTTCCTTACCCTTAAAGTATATCGTAAATGATACCTGTTTCCAATGTTTGGGTAGGCGCGGTGCGACAGCGACATTACCGTCGGGCGTAATGTGCAGACCGCAGAAGCCAAAGACCAACGCTTGCCACAGACCGCCGCTGGCCGCGCCGTGGATGCCATCCTTGACGTTGCCTTTGTTGTCCTTCAGGTCAATTTCGGCAGCGTGTTCAAATAGGTAGTAGGCCAAGTCATCGAGGCCGAGCCGAGCCGCGACCCATGCGTGAATGGCAGGGCTGAGTGACGAACCGTGGTCAGTGCGTGGGTAGTACGTGTTCCAGTTGTTCATCAGCACGTCTTTCGACGCGAGTTCGTCACCAAGCAGGGCGGTCATCATCACCACATCTGCCTGCTTAATCACCTGCGTTTGGATGCTGCGGTGATGCCCCAAGATGGCCTGTACGCTCATGGTACGCGGTTCGTAATGCGGCACGGGGATGTATTCCAGATCGAAGAAGCCGGGGAACTGCACATGAATCTGCTTGTCTTCGTCGAACGGAATGTACATCTTGGCAATCACATCGCGCCAGTGGTCGAGGCGCTTGGGTGTGAGGTCAAGTTGGGTGGTCAGACGTTCGGCATCGGCGGGCGCGTTGGTCTTGAGCCATTCCAACAGGGCAAGCGCCTGTTCGAGGTGCCACACCGTCATGCGGTTGGTGAACACGCTGTTGTCGATATTTTCGTGGTACTCGTCCGGGCCGATTTGCTGCGAGAGTTCGTAGCGCTCGTTTTTCCATTCCACGCGGCTGCCCCAGAACACGGCGGTATCCAGCACGATTTCCGCGCCGTATTGTTGCAGAAAGTTGTTGTCGCCGGAATAGCGCCAATATTGCAGGATACCGTAGGCAATATCGGTCGAGATGTGCTGTTCGCTGTCACCTGTCCAGATGCGGATGCGGCTGCCGTCCGGCTGTGGGTCGCCCCACGACGGCGTGGTTTCTTCGCCGGTATCGGTACTTTCCCACGGGTACATCGCGCCTTCGTAGCCGTTGGCCTTCGCTTTATTCCGCGCACCCGCCAACCGGTGATAGCGGTACATCAACAGGTTACGCGCCAGCTTAGGCTGCCCCAGCGAAAGCGGCGGGAGGATGAACAATTCCGTATCCCAGAACACATGACCTTTGTAGCCGGTACCGGAGAGTGTCTTTGCGCCGATACTCACGTCGTCGTCGTGGCGCGGCGCGGCGATCAGAATGTGGTATTGGGTGAAGCGGACGGCGAGTTGCGAGCCCTCGTCGCCTTCGATCTGCACGTCGCTGGTCTTCCAGTAGGTCGCCCACTCGTTGATGTGCGGGGTGACCAGTGACTCGTAGGTCGCGCTGGCAGCTTCGCCGAGCTTGGCGACCGCTGATTGCAGCGGATTGTCACCATCGCGCGAGGTGTATACCGAAGTGAGCTTGAGGAACTCGATGCTGTCCTCTTGCTGGAGTTGGAAGTGAGTGTTCGCGCTCGGCTGACCGTTACGGGTTGTAAATTCGACGTTCGCCTTGTTCGAGGTGGCACGCAGAGTCGAAGCCATCGCAATGCCGTAACCGGACTGGATTGTTTTGGCGCTGACGGAGGTATAGCTGCTGCCCGCTTCGGCCTGAATATCCCCCCAGTGTTTGATGCCGACGTTGCTCACGTCGGAGTCGATAGAACTCTTGATTTCGATCTGCGGGTTGCCGTCAACCGCTGTGATTTCCAACCGCTGCACCATCAGGTGTTCGTCGTGGAGGCTGGCAAAACGTTCAAACACGAGGCGCACAATTGAGCCGGACTCGGCGCGGAACAGCACTTCGCGGCGCAGGATGCCCTTGTCCAGCATCAGGATGCGGCGGTAGCCGACGACCGCGCCATTCTTGGGCTTGAGTGTGCTGTCATTCTGGTTGATGAGTTGGAAGGGCGTACCGTCAATCGTGATGTTGATCGGCAGCCAGTTCGGCGCATTCACCAATTCAGGGACGAGCGCACCTTCGGCGTGGTCGAAAATCCCGTGTACCATCGTGGTCGAGATACCGCCTTTATAGGCTTCTTCGAACGAGCCGCGTGTGGCAAGGTAGCCGTTGCCGATGGTGAACAGGGTTTCGTAGTGGTTAAGACGCTCAGGATGGAAGGGAAATTCTTCGATCTGCCACAATTTCTGAGTCACGTCAAAATTCCTTTTTATATGATTTGATTTGTTGTATACTTAAACGTTTAATATACAGGTGCTTTTCGGAATTGGCAACCGTTTTCTGACAGTATTACGGGGAATAACAGCCGATTTGTGCAGATTGACTTTTACTCGACTAAGGATGAAAGCGCGTTTATGACCACTCAACAGTTTTTCACGTCGCCAAACATCCTCACCTTTGAAGTCGAAGATGACCGTTTAAACCTCCGCCAATATGGGATCGACGGCCATTCTTGGATTGATGCTGAAGGCTTGTCGCCGCTATTTGCAATACATCACGATGACCAGTGCTGGGATGCGACTAGCCTGACTTTTATGGGTTGGACGTTGGGTGAGTCACGAACTGGCGCTCAACATTGGATCGCGCAGTTCGAGAATGAAGCGTTGACTGTCGATCATCACATTCTGGTTTATGACGATACCACCCTGATTGAGCAGTGGCAGGTGATAAAGGTCATTGAAGGTGAGTTGTTCATTCCTCGGTTGGATAGCTACTCGCTTGATCTTTCGCCAGCCAACTATGAACTCTTACACTTCAACAGCGATTGGGGGCAGGAGTTTGAGGGCAAACAGGTTACTTTACAAGAGAACATGACCCTCGAAACCCATCATGGCCGTTCTTCGAAAGGTCAGCATCCGTGGTTCGCGCTGGTTGCCGAAAATGGGCAGGTGCTATCTGGTTCGGTGGCGTGGTCGGGGAATTGGGTTTGCCGGTTTGAAACACTGCCGACAGGGGGTTATCGACTGAGCGGCGGCTTGCATGATTGGGAATATGCTACCACCTTAGCAGCCGGAGAATCGCTCGAAACGCCGCATATGATTCTCGTCGTCGGGCGTGACCTCAACCACGTTTCGCAGCAGTATGCGCGTGTCGGGCGGCAGCACTGGTATCCGCGTAATACCCTTTCCGATGAACTGCCTGTCGAGTGGAATCACTGGTGGAGTTATGAGGATGTCGAGATTAATGAGGATGTGTTCCTCAAAAATGTCGATGCGGCGGCGGCATTAGGTGTCGAGATTTGTACGCTGGACGCGGGTTGGTTCGGGGAAGGGCCGGAGTGGCATCTCGAACGCGGCGACTGGCACAAGGTCAACCGCCAGCGTTTCCCCGGTGGCCTCCGTGCTTTGTCCGACGCAATCCATGCGAAAGGTATGAAGTTCGGCTTCTGGTGCGAGATCGAAGGCTTGGGTGCGAAGGCTGACCTCGCCACGCTGCGACCGTATTTCCCCGCGCTGAGTGACCAATCACCCTTAGGGTATGTCTGCTTTGGCAACCCTGCCGTGCAAGAGTGGGCGTTTGAGACCCTCAGCCGCATCATTCGTGAGTACAACTGCGACTGGATTAAGCTCGATTTCAACGTTGACCCCCAAGCTGGTTGCAATCGCGCCGATCATGGTCATGACCTAGACAACGGTCTATTCGCCCACTATCGAGGTTACTACGCGGTGTTGGAACGCATCCGTGCCGCGTTCCCGCAGGTCGTCCTCGAAAACTGCTCATCCGGCGGCTTGCGGATCGACCTCGGCATCATGCGCCATACGCATCTAACCTTTTTGAGTGATCCCGATTGGCCGGTTCACGATTTGCAGGTGTTCTGGGGAGCCAGTACCATGCTGGCCGCCAACGCTTGCCTCCACTGGAGCTTTAGCGAGTGGCGCGGCGAAGGCCGACCCGCCCAGCAAAACTTTAACCCGCGTGACCCTGAATTACAGCCGCACCAGCTCGACTATTACACCCGCATTGCCATGCTTGGCGCTTTTGGCATGTCTCAAAAGCTGCCCGAACTGCCGGAATGGGTTGCCCAGCGCCTTGCCTATCACATCGGCATGTATAAGCAGCATGTACGCCGCTATGTGCGCGAGGCCGATCTCTACCGCTTGACCGAGCAGCCGCGCCGCAGCGGGGAGGGCGACGGTTGGTGTGCCTTCCAGTACAGCCTGCCGGATAAAAGCGAACATCTGCTGTTCGTGTTCCGGCTGCCGGGGGCGGAAGCCGCGCGTTCAATCGCCTTGCTCGACCTTGAACCAGAACATATTTACCAAGTCGAAACATTGGATGGCGAACCGCTTGCAAATATAAGTGGGCGTGAATTGATGGAAACCGGACTGCGATTTGATAACCTGCCAGAAGAAGGCTCGGCGCTACTCCGGCTGCGGTGAGTCGGTCTTTTTGCCGGTAATCTGCGCGATGGCGTAAAGCGTGGCGCGGTTGGCGAGGAAGGCGCACGAACTCGCCGTGATAAAGATCCATGCTGGCTGAATGACGAACGTCGACAGGATGCCGACGAGAGCGATGAGCAGGGTAGCCCCCAACGTCAGCAGCGGTCGCTTGAGCATAATCACACTGCTGTTCCGCAGCGCGAGGCGTAGTCGCGGTTCTTCTTGCTCCATCAGCAGCGGGAACAGATACACTTGCAGCGCCAGCCACACCAGCGCCACGACGATCACCACGCCACGCGCGAACAGCACCCACTGTTCGTTATTCCACGAGTAGAAAATGAAGTTGACCGCGAACACCAATGCTAGAAACAGGTTCACCAAACCTACAGCCCAACTCCGCCAGAAGTGAATGCGGAAGCCCTCGAAGAAGGTGCGCCAATTCGCGCTTTTGCCGTGCGCCAGTCGGTTGGTGGCATAAAAAAGCCCCCCGGTCGCTGGAAAGGCGGTGACGAGGGGCAGGGAAACGATAAACCACAGGACATTCAAGATGATCATCGGAATCAACGCGACGTAAGCATCAATCAGCCCATCGCGCAGCTTCTGGTCGATCATCGCGCCGCCTTACCCGCCGTGACTAACTCACTTGCCATCACTGGCACGCGCATCAGCAGCCATGCCACGACCACCAGCAGCAGGTACAACCCCGCGCCGGAAATCAGCGCCCACTTGAAGCCCCATTCCATCGAAATGACCATCGCCAGCGCCGACCCCAATACCGAGAACGCGCCGTTGATCGCCCACAGCAGCGCCACCTGCTGCCGCCCTTCACCCGCCATCCGTAACAGGCTGGGGAAGGGGATGCCCATCGGGAAACCGATAAAGGCGGTCAGGACAACTGTGGTGATGAGCCGCGTGGCAAAAGGTGTCGCCAGCATCGCTTCGAGGACGCTCGGCAGCACGAACCAGTACACGACGGCGACGATGGCGATCCACGCGCCAGCCACTCGTACCCGCGCGGGGAGATTCGCCGTCAGCCAGCGCTGGCTGACCCAACTGCCCAAGCCACCTGCCAGCAGCAGCGTCGCCAGCACCACCGCCAGCGAGAGAATCGGCTGACCGAGCAGCAGTTGGAAGCGTTGAATAAGCGGTACTTCCACCAGCATGAACCCTGTACCGATCAGCGCGGCATAAGCGAAACTCAACCACCGCTGGCGCTTGCTTGCACCATCCGGCGCGGGTTTATCCGCTACGTAAGCCACCGCGAACAAACCGACTGCCAGCAAACCGGACATAATTAGCGCCGAGCGAATTGCGGGCGGCAGGCCGTATTCGAGGTTGAAGAAGTACGGTTGGTCGTCGGTCGTCGGACTCAGGTTGTAAGATGCGTCCGTCTGGATGTAGGTCGCCAGTGTCATGCCACTCCGCAGCGGCTCGAACAACGTCTCGTAGTCACCGGGGGCGTACAGCGGCTGCATCCCCAAGCTGCGCGCGTTGGTGTTCAGGTTCTCGACCGCTTCCGGCGTGAACGCATCCTTACCCACGACCAGCACACTCGTACGCACCGTCGCGTCATCCGAGGGCAGCAGCCACATCCACAGATGGTCGAGTGCTTGCGCGGGTTGGATGCCCTGTGTTTCCATCGCCTGTAGCGCCGTCAGTGCCGCACGGCTGCCTTCCAGTGCGTTGTGCGAAACAATCGTCAGCCGTCCACCGGGCGCAAGTCGTTCCAGATACGTTTGGAATGCTTCGGCGGTGAAAATGTAGTTTTCAACCAGCGCTTGGCTGGCGGGTTCAACCGCCTGTGTGTACACCAAGTTCAGGTAGATCAGATCGTATTGGCTGCTGTCATGCTCCGCGAATGACCGCGCATCGCCTTCGATCAGGTTGACTTGCGGCAAATCCAGCACGCCGCCGTTGTAATCGGCATAATGGCGGGTGGCATCCACAATCGCGGGGTTGACCTCAACCGCCGTGATTCTCTCGGCGTTGGCTTGCAGCGCCAGCAGAACGTCTTTACCGCCGCCCGCGCCAATCACCAGCGTTTTCGCCGCGCTGCCGGAGGTGAACGGCAAATACTCGACCGTGTTGGCTAAGGAAGCCAGCGTACTGGGGTCGCCGAAGTAGGGCAGCATGAATGCGCCCGCGCCCCCATCTGCGAAAATATACCGCGAGTCGGCATCGTTCGTCTGCACCACGTCCACACGGGCAAAAGGACTCCATCCCGTGTAAATGATTTGCCCTTCCTGCGTCTTGTCTTGAAGGATGTAAATCATCGTTTTGTCGCGGGGTGCGCCGGTAATCGTGAACGGGTTATAGTCCACGATGCCTGTGAACAAGTTCGCCACGAACAGCACCCCACCCAGCGCTAGGCTGCCAACTGCGTAGTAGCGCGTGCGGGATTGTGCCTCGCCCATCTGATACGCGAATACGACCGCCACCACGCCCACCAGCGCCGCCAGAAATAGCGTCATGCTGAAGGCGCTCCACAGGCTGAGTAAGCCCAACACCGCTACCACGCCCAGCGCCGCGCCGATCAAGTCAACCGCGTACAGCGAGCCGCTGAGGGAGGCGAAGTTCTCAAAGAGCAGCGCGTCGAACAGCCCGATCAGGAAGAAAATGACCAGTGCCACCAACGCCCGTGGGAAAATCGATTCGGCTGATGGCAGCCACGCGATAATCATCGCCCCGAATGTCAGCGCCAAACTTAAGGCGATCAGGACATTAATCAGCGTTTGCGGTGCGCGGATGCGGGCAGAACTGAGGTAATGGGCGCTGGCTGCCCCTAGGCTAATGCCCAGTACAGCCAGCGAAACCGCGAGGAAGGTAAAGTGATATTGGAAAAACAGAGAAAACAAGCGTGTCAGGGTGATTTCAAAAATCAGCCCGACTCCCGAAACAACGAACAGTGCGCCGAGCGCCAGCCGCCGTTGTTGTGGGGATGCTGCTACGAAGCCCATGTAACCGTTCTTTCTGCGCCGGGAGCGAGTTCAACTGTAATTGGCTGCTTGCCGTATAAAATATCGCGCGTCAGCGGCACGTTCGCGTCGTTGCGTAGTGTACATTCCACGCTGTCTTTCGTCCACTTGGCGGTGACGCTCAAACCTTCCGCCAGCAGGTTATCGAACGACGCGGTTTCCCACGCCGAAGGCAGCGCCGGGAACAGTTCGATGTGACCATTTTGCACTTGCAGCAGCATTTGATGAATGGCGATGCACACCGCACCCTGCGCCGTGCCGAAGTACTGCATGTTCCACTCGCCGTTTTCCATCACTTCGGTCATACCACCGAAGGTACACATGCTCGGCTCTGCGGCTTGAATGACTTCCCAAACGAAGTCGCCGCGATTTTGCCACGCGAGGATTGCGCCCAACACACCGGCTGACCACGGGAATGCACGCTTGCTGTTGCTGTGGTTGCCGTCACCGATCTGCCGACCACCATAAAGGTCCATGTAAGCATCGGCAGTGCTGATGGCACGCGGGTCCATCGGCTTAATCACACTCATCGGGAAGATCGGCCCAATCGAACTCATGTTGATGTGTTCTTGGTCGTCCGATGCCTTAAAGAACTTGCCGTTGTACAGCGAGTCCATGATCTTCATCAGCTCGTCCGCCACCACGAGGCATTCAGCCGTGAATGCATCCTCAAGTCCGAGGATTTTCGCGGCGTTGGCGCAGTGCCGCAGGATGGCAATCGTTCCCGTCAGGTTGATGCCGTCGTTGCGAACCTTCACCGGGCTTTCGTGTACGCCCACCAGATAACCGATTTCGTAGCCGCGCTCAGTCTTTTCAACAATCGACTTCATAAAGAAGGTCGCGAGGCCGCGCAGAATCGGGTAGAACTCCGCCAGATAGGCTTTATCCTGTGTGTATTGGTAGTAACCCATGATTTCGTTGGCATACGAACCGTTGTTATGCACTTGGAACTTCATGTGCAGCAGCGTACCATATGCCTTACGTCCGTCGTGGGTGATTTCCCAGTCCCACTTGATCCCCTCACTGCCAAATTCTTCCCGCGCGTGGCGTTCAGCTTGGGGCAGCGTCCGTTGGAAGAACCGGCAGGCTTCCAGCGCCTCGTGTTTATGGTTCGCTTCCAATTGCGCCCGTTGCATAAAGTACGAGTCCCAGAAAATGTGGGATGACCATGTGCGGCGCAGGTTGTTAACCGGAATACCACCCGACACCACACTCTGCATTGCCTTGAAGTGGTACATGCTGGCATCGTAGAAGTACTGGAACGTCGCGTCGGGGATACTGATACTAGAGATCGCGAAGTAATCGCTCCAGAACTTCAGGTGTTCGGTGCGCAGTGCGTCGTAACCGCTGGCGATCAGCTTGTCAATCAACTTCGGGTCAAGCGCACCCTGCCGGTTATCAGAAATCATAAAGTACTTAGTGATCGTCTTGCCCCGTACGCTCACCCGGCGGTCGCGCCCTTCCTTGCCGAATCCCGTTGGCGCAGGGTCGAGTCGCAGCGCGAAAACACCCTCGGTTTCGCCGAGGTCGTAATGCCCCTCAGCCGCGTCGTCTGCCATATCGACGCTGTAAAACGGGTCGGTGTCCCATACGTCATCCACCCACACGCCCGCGCCAATCCACGCTTGGAAGTCCACTTCCTTGTCGAAGGTGTAGCGTTCGATCAGTACTGACTTAGTTGCGTGCAGCCACGTCTCGACTTCACCCTTCACCGTGCCGTAATCGACCTTGCTGTAAAGTGTGCCTTCTTGCGGCACAAACTTTTGGTCGGTGTTTTGCAGCTCCAAACGGCTTTCACCATCCAGTAAGGTGTACCACGTCCGCCCAATCGGCGCGGCATCGTACCAGCCGGACCCCTCAGCATGTTCCAGCTTCTTGTCCACTGGAAAGCGCCCCGCGACCATCACCAATTTGTCTTCGGGATAATAACGGTCGGATTTGTACCAATTACCACGGTCGACGCTGAACTTGTCGCTAGTCATTGACCCCGTTGGGCCGATCAGTACTGCGTCCGTGCCGTTGCCGAGGAAGCAGTGATAGTAGTTCTTTGGAAGCTGCATTGAATCACCCTTTAAGACCTGTTAGTGAAATACCCTCAACGAAGGATCGTTGGGCAAAGATAAACAAGATAACAATTGGCATCATCATCGTCAGTGAAGCCGCCATCAGCAGATTCATCTTCACGTCGTATTGTCCGTTGAAGTACGCCAACCCAATCGCCACCGTGTACTTGCTCGGCTCGCTCAAGTAGAGCAGCGGCGCGAGGAAGTCGTTCCATGTGTCCTTAAACGTCAATATAGCAATGACCGAAAGCACCGGTATACTCAGCGGTACGATGATTTTCCACAGGATTTGACCGATGTTCGCACCGTCAATTCGCGCGGCTTCTTCAAGTTCGGTTGGGATCGTCATGAAGAACTGCCGCATCAGGAAGATCGCGTACGCCTCACCGAACCATGCCGGAACAATCAACGGTAGGAAGGTGTTCACCCATCCAAGCTGCGTGAACAGAATGTACTCAGGGATGATGATCGCTGCGCGCGGCAGCATTAGGGTTGCCAGCAAGATCGTGAAGATAAAATTCTTACCGGGGGCATTGAGACGCGCGAACCCGTAAGCCACCAGCGTACACGAGATCAACCGTCCCGTAAGGACACCGGCTTCAATCGTCAGCGTGTTCAGGATGAAGCGCCCGAAAGGGAGCTGCGGGTTGCTGAATGCGTCACTAAAGTTCGACCATTGTAGCGGGTCAGGGAACCACTTCGGCGGCCACAGATAAATCTGCGCTTCTGGCTTGAGTGCCGTTGTCAGCATCCAGAACAACGGGAATAGGAATACGCCGCTCAACAAGAGCAGTAAGCCGTACACCACGACTTTCCGTAGGATTTCGCCGTAGTTACGTTCACCCCGCCGCGACACATTGGATGTCACCGGGGTGGAAGAAAGTGCTGTATTGGTAGCCATCGTTAGTCATTCCCCCCGCTGTAAAAGACCCACTTGCTTGATGAACGGTTAATAATCACCGTGACGGTCAGGATTATGATGAACAGCACCCACGCCAGCGCCGAGGCATATCCCATGTTGAGGAAGCTGAATCCTTCTTGGTAGAGGTGCAGCAGATAGAATAGGGTGGATTTGAGCGGTGCGCCGATTTGCCCCGCCCGTGCTGTCGAAATCACAAACGCCGAGTCGAATGTTTGGAACGCGCCGATCATCGACATAATCAAGTTGAAGAATATCGTCGGACTGAGCATTGGCAGGGTGATTTTCATGAACCGTGTCCATCGGCTCGCGCCGTCCACTTCCGCCGCCTCATAAAGCGTTCTGGGGATGCTCTTTAACCCCGCGAGGAAAATCAGCATCTCCGCGCCCACACCCCACACGCTCATAATGACCAGACCCCATAACGCCGTATTAGGGTCGTTAAACCAGTTTGGCCCCGCGATCCCCAATGTTCTCAAAAAGCCGTTGATTGGGCCGAAGCGCGGGTTAAAAATCCACTGCCACAGCACCGCCGCCGCCACGCTCGCCACAATTGACGGAATGTAAAACGCCGTGCGGAAAAAGCCCATCGCGTGTGTCGCCTCGTTCAGCAGCACCGCGAGGAACAACGCCGTCATCATTCGCAGCGGCACACTCGTAATTACATACGTAATCGTGACCTTGAGCGATTGGTAAAACTCGGGGTCGTCGGTGAACATCGTGATGTAGTTGTTCAGCCCGATCCACTTCGGCGGCGTAAGCACGTTCCACTGTGTCATGCTCAGGTACAGCGACATGCCCATCGGGATGACCGTAAACACTAAAAACCCGATGACCCACGGTGAAATCATCAGATAGAAAAGCCCTGCTTCACGCCGTCCAGCTTTGGTCAGCTTGCCGTGCGTCTTGGACGAAGCGCCACCTGCCATTGAATTAATCATAAGTTGGTTATCTTTCGCATACGCTACGGGTATTTAAAAAATCTATTTGAGTTTGCCGGGCTTTCGAACACGCTGCCATAAAAATGCTCCGGCAGCAACAGGTGTCACCGCCGGAGCAAATATCACACGAGGTGATTAGGAACCTTCTGCTGCTTTTTCAGCCAAGCAGGTGTCAGCCTGTTCTGCGGCGGCGTTCATCGCGTCCGCAACCGCAACATCACCAACAAACACGGTTTCCATCTGGTCGGTGAAAGCCTTGTTGCCGCAGTCCGCCCAGAACGGGGTGGTGGCTTCCGGCAGGGTCTTCACGTTCGCCAGATCTTCGATAACCGGGCCGTGGAATTCATCGGTGCTCAAACCTTGTTCGTCCAGAACCGATTGAACAGCGGTCAGGCCGTAATTCGCGAATTCCTTCGCACCGTCGCCGGTGGCGATGTACTTCAGGAACGCCCACGCGGCATCCTTGTTCTGGCTCGCCGAGTTCATGGCGAAACCTGACCAGCACAACACGTTCGCCTTGCCTTCGGAACCGGCGGGCAGGCCAGCGGTACCGAAGTTCAGACCCTCGACATCCTTATAACCGTTCAACGGCCACACACCCGTCCACAGCATCGACACGAGGCCGCTCTGGAACATATCCACACCGGAGTAAGCCGCAACATCATCTTTGGTCGGGGCAATGTGCTGAACTTTGAAGATGTCGACATATTCTTGCAGAGCGTTGATGGTGGCTTCACTGTTCATGTAGCCGGTGGTGGTGCTGCCATCTTCCGCGATCAAGCTGCCGCCATTGGCGTAAATGATCGGGAGGATACCGCGCGACCACAGCCAGTCACCCCAACCGTCGGGGATCTGAACACCCCAGCGGGTAATGGTGGTCGGGTCAAAGTCTGCCGAGGTGGCGTTGTTGCCATTGGCATCAACCGTCAGTGCCTGTGCGGCGGCGATGAAGTCTGCCCATGTCCAGTCAGCGGTTGGCAGTTCGATACCGGCTTCAGCGAACTGATCGGTGTTGTAGTACAGAACCAGCGGGCTGTAGTCTTTGGTCAGGTAGTAGGTGCTGCCAGCCACGTCACCGAAGGTCGAGAGGCCGGGAACCAGAACGCTGGTGTCGAAACCGTTCTCGCCAGCGATGTACGGGGCGAGGTCTTCGGTCTGGCCGAGCGACTGCCACTTGGCGATGTCGCCATCACCCGACATGAAAATGTCAGGGGCGGTGCCAGCGGCGAACTGCGCCAGCAGCTTGGTGCCGTAGTCTTGCGGAACAGCTTCAAGCTGAATATCAACACCGGGGTTTTCGGCTTCGAACGCGGCAATCGCGTTGTTCCACGGGGTCAGCGCATCGTCTGCTTCCCAGCTACCGACACGCACCACGCCCGAAAGTTCAGAGGTGGCATCCTGCGCGGCCACCTGAGCGGCGACGGCGAGGACGATCACGAAGAGTGATACTAATACGATCCAACTTTTTTTCATTTCGACCTACCTTCTATTACCAATGAATTCCAGTCTCTTCTCTGTGGCTGTGAAGTTACCTGTGTTTGTTGTTTGGTGGATAGTACGGCTCCTTTCACTAAATTCGGCTAGACAAATGTGTAAACGACTGATGTCGGAAGTAAGCTGTTGTAATCCTCAATCACATTGAGGCCGCAAGTAACCACCGCTGGACTCGCGAATAATCAGTTCCGGCGGCAGGAGTATCGTGTGTTTCGCCGGTGTTTCGCCTTTCAGCAAGCAGATCAGTATTTGCATAACCGCTTGCCCCACCGCTTTAATCGGCTGCCGCAGCGTCGTGAGCCTCGGCTTCACGTAATGGGCGACCGCCATATCGTCAAACCCCACCACCGCCAGATCACGCCCGACGATGTAACCACAGGCTTCTGCCGCTTGCATCACACCCATCGCAATTGTGTCGAGGATCGCGACGAACGCCGTCGGGCGGCGGCTCGGCGGCAGGTCTAGGAGTTTGTTGGCCGCTTCGTACCCGTAATCAATCTCACCTCGGCCTCGAATAATCCATTCTGGGTCGATGGGCAGGGCAGCCTCGCGCATCGCCTCCCAGTACCCCGCGAGCCGTTCGGTTCCCACGCGCGAACTTTCAGGCCAGCCCAGTACCGCGATCCGTTGGTGTCCTTGCTCAATCAAGTGTTGGACAGCCGCTTTGCCACCGGCTTGCCCATCCACATCGACGAATGGCGTATGCTCGTTCTCGCGCGAGCGACCGAAGCTGACGAACGGAACATTCAGGTGTTCCAGTGCTGCTACACGTGGGTCGTTATACTCGACGCTCGATATAATGAAACCATCCACTCGTTTGGTGCGGATGAGTTCTGCATAAGTTGTAAATAAATCACGGTCGGAACGCTGCGGGAATAGTAGGATGTGATACCCATAGCTTTCCGCCGACTCGACTAAGCTGTGCTGAAACTGTTCCAGTACCGGGCTGTAATGGTCGTCCAACTTCCACGAATAACCGATCATATGGCTGGATTGGGTTCGCAAATTCTGAGCAGCCGCGTTCGGGCGGTAATCCAGTTCTGCTATCGCCGCTTCAATCCGCGCACGGACTTCAGCCGTCACCTGTATCTGGTTACGGATGACCTTTGAAACTGTCTGGTAACTGACACCTGCTCTTTTTGCAATGTCTTTAAGCGTGATATTTTTGGACATGATTCATTTAAACTAAACAATAATTTGGTTAGGCGAACGTTCGCCTAATACTGGAAGTTTACTACTTAAACGATTCAAATGCAACCGAACCAATCGGGTTTTAGATAGGTTGCACAACCTCACCGATGATTATCTTTAGAACAATGATTTTAAGCGGTTTTTAAGCCATGAAAGAGTGTTAAATCCCAAGTACGGAGTTTGAATTTACTGTAGGAACACACAGCCGTACGCTCACCAACCCCAAACACCACCACGTTTGTAGGGAAGCAGCGTGCTGCGTCCGCGTCGCCCACCACAAATGTCAACCTCTCATGTGCGCTCCCTTGCATTGAGGTTCGGCTATTGCGCCTTAATCTGGAAATAAACGGTGTATGCCTCGTCCGTTACATCAAACAATGGTTTAAACCGCAGCCCATACGCTTGCCCCAGCGTCCGGTATTCCGGCAGCCAATGCCCCCACTGGCGCTCATTGTGTGGCACGAGTATCGTTGCCGCATCCTCTTTGTCACCCACCAGCGTCCGGTCTTCCGCGCATAACCCCGCCAGCACCACTGGCCCATCCACGAACGCGCACATCTCCGGCATATCGGGTAGCGCTTCGGTATGCAGGCTCTTCGGCAGCCTCAGGCTGATCGTATCGGTCGCCCATGTCCGTGTGATCGCCACGAACGACGATTTCACCGCGTCCACCTGTACCGGTTCGCCATTAACAAGTAGGGTAGGTTCGCCGCTCATCCAACCCGGCAGCCGCAGTTTCAGCGTGAACTGTACTGACTGCTTTGCTTCAACGTCGAAAGTTACCTGCCAATGGTTAGGGCGGTGCGTGTCGCCACCCAAATCCGCCGGATTGTAAGTAACCCCACCCGCCGTATAAATCGTGTTTTGTCGGATGGTAACAGGTATACCCTGTTGAGTTGTTTCTAAGACGCTGGGGATATACTGTGCCACAGCGATTTCGCCAGCCTTCGCATAGTAAATGTAGGCATTATGGATCGTGTGGGCTTGCACCAGCGTCCCGTGGCAGCACCAAAAATCGTAGGTCGGCGAACCCCACACTTTCTTCGCCCCGCCTTCAATCGGCAGGTAATAAGCCACCATGCCGGTCTTGCCGTTCTGCTGTGCCAGAATGCCGTTATATAAATTCTTCTCGATGTAATCCGCGTAAATCGCTTCACCCGTCCACCGGAACAGGTAATCCGCCAACCGGATCATGTTGTACACGGTGCAGTGTTCTTGCGTGTGGTGTCCCAATCGTGCTGCGAACTCAAACGGCGGTGTCCACATCTCGCCGCTGGTCTGTCCACCCGTACAGAAATACCCACGGTTCGTCACTGCGCTCTGCCAATAAGCCTCGACGATTTGCCGCCATCGCGTTTCACCCGTAACCTCGTACGCTCGCGCCGCCCCGTGAACTTCGGGGATCGTCGTGTTGGCGTGCATATTCGTCAGCACATCTTTTCCCGCCAGCAGCGGCTCAAACAAGCGCGGGCGGGTATAACGCTCCATCAGCGTCAGGTACTTCGCTTCTTGGGTCATCCCGTAAAGATCTGACCACAATTCAAGCATCGCCCCCGTTTCGACATCCAGCATCGCGTTCATTTCCTCGCGCGAAAATCCGGTTGTCCACTTCACGAACCAATCTGCGAACAGGTCGACGATTGCCAGCGCATCGGCGTTACCGGCATAGCGGTACATATCGAGCAAACCCATCATTGTCTTATGGGTTACATACTGCGGTGCCCATGTCGGCTTGCCCAGCGCCAGCCACTGAAAATACTTTTCGGGTATCGATGCCGCCCAACCGTTACCGTTCTTCGCTTGGCAGCGCTTAATCCCTTCGACGACTGCATCCGCTTTCAACTTCAAATGCGGATCGCCTGTCACTTGGATAATACGCGCTGCCGCCGAAAGCCAATGGCCCACAAAATGCCCTCGAATCTCCGAGGTCGGCGACTCCCATCCCCAATGGCGGTCACTGCCGTCGCCGCTGTTCCCGTACATCGTCACGCGGAACATACCGTCGAAGTTGCTGTCGCGGATACCCGCCTCTAGATAAAAGTTTTGGAGCAAATTCTCGGTCGTCAGGCTCATCACATACGCGCGGTTCAGTTCAAATCGGTCTTTAAACAAACTCGGCGCGAGTTGTACAGTTGCGAGGTCAATCCGGTTGTACTGCGGCTGCATCATGGGTTCCTACAATGGTCTAGTACAAAATTTGCCACCATTGTACAACCACCATCCCAACCGTCTACATGGGTTCTCAAAATGGTCTGGTTATGCCCTCACTTCCTTCATTTCCCCTTTTATCGTACGTGGTAATTCGTATTTGTCTTTGTTTTTGTTTTTGACTGCCACGTAATGTACTATCGAAAGCATAAAGAAATTGGTATTGATTCCCTCCCTGTTACGACGGCTATCAGCGGAGTGAGCCTGCGAACGTGCTGATGTGGGAGGGTTAGGGTGGGGTCTCGCTTGGAACTTTCGCGAACCTTCTTTTTGACTTAAAACTGCCTTTGCCTTTAACTTGAAACTTACCACTTATAACTTAGAACTATCTCTGCCTTTCACTGAAAACTGATAACTGGCAACTAAAAACTAATCTTTCAACTTGCCACTTGAAACTTGTTACTACTTAGGTTTAATTTCGGTTAACCCGACAAACTGTTTTCTAACCATCCACCAACCTGCTTAACAATCCCACTCCCTCAAAAGGGTTAACGCCAACCCCGCCTAAAAGGGACCAAATGTTCTGACAAATGTTCACCCTAAACAAGTCCATATCGGTTATGCTGTTCAAAGGGCTGGCTTTATCCCTGTATTGGCTCCCCTCTCCTAGCTGTACTCGGCGGTCGGGAGAGGCTGACGGTGGAGTGAGCCTGCGAGCGTACCGTCGTAGGGGGTGAGGGCTTCCCCGCCGCACCTTAACATCATCCACGATGCACAACGCGCACCAAATAGATATGCATGTTCTGCCGCTTGTTCCGCATGTTATGCTTTTGTCTTGAACTGATAACTGTGAACTGATAACTTTCGACTGACACTGCCGACAATTCCGACATAAAAAGCCCTTATGTCGTCGTCGTCGTCGTCGTCGCCGCCGCCGCCGCCACAAACCCTTGTCCTGCTCTCTGTATTTCTTGGTGTTCTTTGCGTCTTGGCGGTTAATTTGTATTTGCCTTAAGCTGGAAACTGGCGACTGATAGCTGACAACTATAAAAAAGCCCCCTCATCAATCACGATGAGAGGGCAGTCATTAATCAGGTCGTCTATTGGTTAGCGCTTCGGCGGAATGTTGAACCCGAACCGGAAAATGTTATCAGGATCAAACTTGGCCTTCAATATCATAAGGCGCTCAAACTTATCGGTCGGATAACCGTTGCGGGTCTCCTGTCGGCTTTCCTTCCCTTCAAGGAAGTTCATATACACGCCGCCCGTCAGGTGCGGGGCCATCACCCGCTTAAAGTCGGCAATATCAGCCTCCGCTTGAGTCAGCGCTTCCTTGGTTGGGGTGATAGCTAACATCTGCATGATATGCTTCGCGTCGCGGTGTCCAAAGGCGTTGTTATGTGTATGGCTGACCGCCCCGCCCGCGTAACGCACCTCAAACTTCATAATCGGTGAGCCGATGGCGTTTTCGACCAGCGCCTCAATCGTGTCTTCGTCCAGTTCCTTCAACCACGCGCCGCTGCTCTTGCCCGCCGACGGGTCTTTCGGGTCGTTGCTAATGCTGTCGATCTCCTTGAACGGCATCCGGCGGAAGCTGTTGGTAATCGGCTGCTTCCAATCAAGCCACGCCTGTGCCATCATCGCGCCAGCGTTCAAGTCCTCGCCGGAATAGCACCCGTTAATCATCACCACCGACTTACCACTCAGGAACGGGGGCAGATCAGGGATGGGCGGGAAGTTCATAATCGCGAACGAAGTTGTCCAATCTTCCGGCAGGAAGTGGATCCACTCGCGGTAGAAGTTTAGCGCCGGCTTGGCTTCTTCCGCCGGGTAAATCATCGTACCGCCGTAAATCTCGGTAATCGGGTACAGCTTGATCTTCATGCTGGTCACGATGGCGAAGCTGCCTCCACCCCCACGCAGTACCCAGTACATCTCACTGTTCTCGGTCTCGTTGGTGAAGATCAGCCGTCCGTCAGCCGTCACCACTTCAAATTCGAGTGCGCTGTCCGCCGAAAGCCCGTGCTTACGGGCCAGCCAACCCATACCGCCCCCCAACGTGTAACCAACCGCGCCAACCGCTGATGATGAACCTAGCAGGGGAGCTAAACCATGTGCTTGTGCTTTTTCCAGCACGTCCGCCCACACTACACCCGCGCCGATCCAAGCGGTCTGCTGAACTTCATTGATCTCGACTTCGTTCAATTTCGAGGTTGTAATGAGTAAACAGTCGTTCGCTTCCAACGTAATACCGTGACCGGTTGATTGAACCGCCACGCCCAACCCCATATCCCGTGCGTACTGTACGCCTTCCGCGATGTCACGGGCGCTTTCCGCCACCAGAATGACCGCGGGGTATTGGTCAACATTCAAGTTCCATGCCTTACGTGCGTTTTCGTAAGCCTCGTTACCGGGAACCAGCACATCGCCTTGGATACGATTCTGGAGTTCGCCTTCGTAGCTTAATGAGTGGATTAACTCTGCCATCACCATGATGTTTTTCCTTCAACAGTTTGTTTGTCTATGCCTCCTATCTAACCACGTCGCCTTGTGTCCCGTCTTGCAACCTGTGGGTTATCCCTCCGCCCTGCCTGAGGATGAGGTCTCGTCCGCCGAAAGACTGAGTTCACGCTTGGCCTCAGACTTTTGGCGGAGAGAAATCTCAGACTTTTGACGGATACGGGGTTGACCATTGAGGTGACATGATTATCGTAGACGAAATTCTGTTAAACTCGAACGAATGCGATTACACGTCAAGGGGTTAAGCCTAGCTGCACCTTCCTCAATCCAGAGGAAATTGGCGTTCAGACAAAGGATAAGTGTGATGACTATTCGGATGTTGTTGGTGGATGACCATGCAGTCGTGCGGCAGGGATTGAAAATGTTCTTCAAAGGTGAACCGGATTTTGAAATCGTCGGTGAAGCCTCAAACGGCCTTCAGGCGATTGATATGGTACGCCAGCTTAAGCCGGATGTCGTCCTCATGGACTTGCTTATGCCGCAGATGGGCGGGGTCGAAGCAACCGGTATTATCCGCCGTGAACTACCGGATACCGAAGTCATTGCCCTTACCAGCGTCCTTGAGGATGCCTCGGTCGTCGGCGCGATCAAAGCCGGTGCGATTGGCTACCTACTCAAAGATACCGATGGCCCCGAACTCCTCCGTGCCATCCGTGCCGCCTCAGAAGGTCAGGTACAGTTGTCACCGAAAGCCGCTGCTCGCCTCGTCCGTGAAGTCCGTGTCCCCGAATCCCCCGAAAAACTCACCGAACGCGAAACGGATGTTCTCCGCCTCGTCGCTCAAGGGTTAGCCAACAAAGAGATCGCCCGTAAGCTCGATATTGGCGAGAAAACGGTCAAAACCCACGTCAGCAATATTTTCAGTAAGCTGCATGTTGTAAGTCGGACTCAAGCTGCGCTGTACGCGGCTAGCATTGGCCTTGTGGATATTACGCACGAATAGAGGCTGTTGGTCGGAAGTAGTCAAACCGATATGAGGGGTTTAATCGGTCATCTTAAAGCTGATTGGTAAAACCTGTGATAAGAGCTTGTACATCTGTGCGCGTAGCTGAATGCCTTCAATAAGTCGTTCAACTTGCTCACTCATCAAGCCATTCACGCTTAAATGGACGATAATCGCTTGCCCGTTCTCATAATTCCACTTCGCGGTTGTCGTTAAGCTCGTCATGGGAATGTCTAACGCCTGAGCCGTATCTTGGCACGCGAATGTGCAGTCCGTCACCAGTGTCGCCAGTAATAAATCATTCGGTTGGCTTAACCCACTGATCGTATCCCGAATCATTGGTGAACCGATCACCATATGGGTATCGCCAAAACTGACGATGGCTTGCCGTCGTGTGCCGAATGGACGAGCGATGACAGACGGTGTACGTGAAATCATAAGACCCTACTTGAGCATAATTGGACGATATAAGAGAAGTATCTCATAATCGAGTCGTTCAATCCTGCGTCAAGTGTCAGACCTCCATCTCCTACTTTATGTGTATAGACTCGATGGATCATTAATTCTCACACTCAGTCGGGTACCTTCTCCCGGCTTGCTCGCAATCGTGATTTCGCCATTCATCTGTGCGATACGTTCTCGCATCGAGTGAAGTCCCAGATGTCCCGGAAATTCTTTGTCGCTGTCAAAGCCAATGCCGTTGTCCACAACCTCAAGGGCTAATCCATCGTCAAGGTCCTGCATCCGTAAGGTGATCTGTGTCGCGCTCGCGTGTTTGACGACATTATGTAGCGCCTCACGCATCACACGGTAAAGGCTTTCTTTATTAGGTAGTGGCATATCTGGCTCGTCGCTCAGTTCCAGATGCACTTGGATGCCATGCCGCGCCTGAATAGACGCACCCTGTTTAGCCAGCGCCACGACTAACCCTTCAGTCTCCAGTGACTCCGGTCGCAGTTCGAAAATGAGCGCCCGCATCTCGGTCAAACCGGCTTCCGCTAACGTCAGCACATACTCAATCGACTCGCGTACCATCGCCGGGTTCTTATCAAGATGGCGATGTGCGGTCTGTGCGCCCAACCCGATACCATACAGCGCTTGTGAAACCGAATCGTGCAGTTCTCGCGCCAACCGTGTGCGTTCTTCCAGTGCTGCCAGTTCGTGGGCGCGTTGTCGGGCGCGTTCCGTCTCGTCCCGCAGCCGGAAGCGTTCCAGTGCTGCTCCAGTGAGATCAGTCACACCCGCCATCAGCCGCAGTTCGCGGTCAGTGAAGTTTCGCTGTACCTTACAGCCAATCGCGAAAATCCCGACAACCCGCTGGTTTTGCACGAGGTTCGCAAATGCCATCGACCTGATGCCGAACCGCTGTGCCGAGGTTGAGGCTGGGTGATGAGCGATCTCCGGCGCGGTCGTGTCGTTAATAACCATCCCACCCGCTAATGCCGGCACGAGCAGGTCAAATACTTCTCGCGGAAGCCGTGTGCCTGCGGGCAGCGTCGGGTCGTTTGAAATCAGCGTTTCCGTGTAAGTCGCGCCTTCTTGGTCGTAATTTTCCAGCGCGAAGATCGCGATGAGTAGGGGCAGAGGGAAGCAGCGTGTAATCGCTTGCATGACCTCGGCCACGGTTGTCGCCTGATTGATGTCCCGGCTGACCTTATACAAGAGTTCGTTTTCGGCACGTGAACTTTGCTCCGCGACATAAGCCAGTCGCTGCTCGTAAGCCGCCTTCGTCAGCTCGTGCTGCGCGTTAATTCGCAAGATGGCGCTCAGTACCAGATCGGCAACGGCGAGTGTCAGCCGTTGGTCGCGTTCACTAAAGGCGCGGGGTTCATTCGCCTCAAAACTTAATGTTCCATACCAACGTTGATCTTGAACCAGCGCCACCATCAATAACGCTCTTATATTGTGGTTTTCCCATCCGCGCTGGGTAATCGGGTCAACAAGCGGATGGTCGGCAATATTTTCAATGACGACTTGCCGGTGCTGGAGGACATGCGGGGCAATCGGAAAATCTTTTTCGGTAAATCGCGCACCGATTGACGATGGAGTATTCCCCTCCCGGTCTATACCCGCTGCCATCTGGAAATAAGTCGATTGCCGGTAGTCTAAATTCTCCCAGAGAATCAGGTAAACGCGGTCAACTTCCCGCGCGACGGGCGCGACGGCCTTAATCACATCCGCGAACGTCATGGCTGCGTTTACCGCCTCGGAAACGGTATAGAGGAGGCTGGTATCTTCCCGCGCCTGCTGTTCAGCCAGATACGCGCGTCGTGTCGCTACGACCGTCGAAAGATTTTGCGCGATCTGTTCATAAACGCTGCGTTCGTGTTCGCTGAAAACATGCGGTTGGTACCACATGATGATGAGATTGCCTTGCCAGCGACCACCACTGTATAGCCCCAAAACGGCCTCAGCACGCATGGCATAATACTGTATAAACTCCACTCGCTTATCCGCCGAGAGCCGTTCATCCGTCTCCACATTTTCGATGTAGGCGACCTTCTGTGGGTCTTGCAGGCTGATGTCGCGGATTTCGAGGATCACGTCATGATGCTGCCCTTGCCGGACGGAAAAGCGTTCCTCATTGTTAATCACGCGATACGGAAAAGGCTGTTTGAACATCCACCGTGCGACAGGTCGGAAATCAAGGTTGGTGACAGTTTCGTTGTTAGTAGCGTAGTTGATAATGAGACCTGCTGCACCTTGCAAGCCTGTGTATTCCGCGATGGCTGCCAAAATGTCAGCCTCATCACTCGCTTGGAGTAAAGCCGCGTTAATGGATGCAATCGTCTGCGCCCGCGCCCGTTCTTCCTGCTCTGCCACATAGACACGTCTCGTCGCGATGATCGGGGGAAGGGTCTGAAAAAGTTGCTCAAACACATATCGTTCATTCGCCGTGAAATGATGTGGTGCGTGCCAATTGAGGCTAATCAATCCTTGGAACTGCCCGCTGTGGTTCAACGGAATAATAACCGCTGCTTCGGTCTTAAAGCGCTCGGCTAGTAGGACGCGCTTTTCCGGTGGTATCCGTTCATCCGTATTCACATCCTCGATATACAGAATGCGGTCGGCTTGTGGTATCCAATAATCACCTAGTAAATATTCGTTGCTCTTAACGTGTCGTGGCTCTTTGCCCGTGCGGTAATAATCGGTGATGTCACCTTCCAGCCATAGCGCGATGAGATAAGCCGCATAAGGGTCACTTTCCTTGTACTGATGCTCGGCATAAGCCATTTCGATCCGGTATGCGTCCAGCGTTTGGGCATAGGTGACAAACGCTCTCAAAATATCGGTTTCATTCACAGCCTTCGAAAATGCCGCGTTCAAATTGGCGAGCGTTTCGGCTCGCTGCCGTGCAATGAGCGACTCTTCCTGTAATCGCATTCGCGCAACGGCGGAATTCACAAGGTCTGCGATACCGAGCGCGATCTGGTGTTCACGTTGACTGAAGATACGCGGTCGGTTGTAATTGAAAACAAGCACACCCCAGCAGGTTTGCCCGTTCTTCAATGGGACAACCATATGCGCTTTGGTCGGTAGACGTTTCAAGATGGACAGGCTGAATGCATCGAGGCGCTCATCTTTAAAAATGTTCTCCGATACCCAGAGTTTTTCCTCAACGATTTGAGCGATGATCGGCATCATAGGCAGTCGAGGTTCTAAGGTATCACGAATAGCAACGGGAACCGATGCAAGCGCAATCGTTTCGAAATAGGTTGCGTTTACATAGTTCCAGTTCTCAAACATATTGAGCAAAATACCGTCTGCGTTCGGCTGTAACCACGCAACTGCGTCTACAATTTCTTGGTAACTGGTCGCCGCATTGATGAACTCCGCCAGTTGGAAGAGCGCCGTTGCCCGCAGCTCGCTTTCTTCCGCCTCTTTGTTCGCCCGTTTGCCTTCTACAACCGCCGCTAAAACCGGCAGAATAGCTGCGTAGATCAGCCGCTCATGACTGGTAAAGCTGTGCGTGGCCTCCCAATACACAAGTAAAATAGCTTGCATCCCTTGTGCGTTGTAGAGGGGCAGCATCACCATCGCTTCGATATTCTTCTCAATCAGGAGGCTGCGGTTGGCCTCAGCGAGGTTGAGATCATGCCGGACATTTTCAGTGAAGAACGGCTTCGCATGTTTATTGGCTTCGTCAATCGTGTTGAGGTCAGCGAGTAAACGCCGATCCATCACGTTGAACCACTGCAAATCGGTTGTGCCGTTAGCACTGTCTTTTGAAATCGGTGTATCGTCGCTCAAGTAAAGGAGATCAGCCCCGACTGCGCCATAAGGCCGGGCGAAATCGAGGATCGTGGTGATAATCTCAGCTTCATTAGTTGCCTGAGACGAAAGCGCTTGGCTGATCGCGTTGATTTGTTGATTTCGTGCTTGGCTTTTTTTCTCACGCTCCGCCAGCAGCAAGCTGTGGAGAAGCGGCTCTGAAAGCTGCATCAGTACTTTAAAAGCGTGATGATCTTCTTTT
This sequence comes from Chloroflexota bacterium, assembly GCA_020161935.1. Classification (GTDB taxonomy): domain Bacteria; phylum Chloroflexota; class Anaerolineae; order Aggregatilineales; family Phototrophicaceae; genus CFX2. The sequence continues at coordinate 1,602,031 of JAIUNI010000001.1, read as the reverse complement.
GTAAACGTGACCGGGAAAGGCCAGTAAAATTCAAAGCCGCCCACATGCTTTTGATCGGCCTTCAGCGGAATCAGAACAAGGGCGCGAATACCTAAATCGGCGTATTCCTCTAGTGCCTCCGGGGGGATGCGAGGGGTATTTTCAAGGTCAGCGATGAGTAAGGGTTCATCCAATGTCAAACCGGCTTGAACACGAGGTACTGGTTTGCGTTGGAAGGTATTTTGAAGCTCACCCCAAACATTCAGGATTTCTGCCCGAACAATATCATCCGGTAGCTCATAAACCCAATTCAGTCGGCCTCCATTAGCGCCTTTGACGAGTACATATTCGCTAAGAGCTTGCAGGCAGTCGCGGGGGGTAGCTGCCTTAGTCAACCTGTTCGAGATCTCCCCAAGGAGTGTCGCTTCGTACAGGGTAGTCGTTTCAGTCTTGGGATTGCGGGGCATAGCTGCTCGTTCCTTTTCTTCAACCCCACGCCACTGGGACGAGTAAAACGCGATCTTTTTAATCAGGTACCTATTATACGCATTTGTAGACCGTACTGACCACAGACTTAAGTCGGAAATCGAGGGATAAATCTGGCCAGTTGGCCTACTGAGAGACTATCTATAGGTCTCATTCCAATTTGTAATTTACATTGTAAAGTGAAGCGAACATCAGGGATAAACACGTAATGAAGTGCGGCAATCTTTGATCGCAAACTGAGGTGTAGCAAAAGTATTGAACAGCCCAAACACAGCAGTCATAACCAAACTTTAAAACTGAAAACGCTGTGAATGATCTGCTCAATATTTCCTCGCAACCCGGTCTTGCATCAAGCAATCCAATTGCTTGTGAAACCAGTGTGTTCTGTCTGACAACAACATCTATTTTATTGCAGTACCACACAGTCAAACATCTTGCTATGGGGGCAGGTAATTCATAGGACAAGTTCCGTAGTTGAAACAGGGAGTCAATCATGCAAGGCACATCGATTATCAGTCCATCTTCATACGAAAAGGTTTTCGCCTATGATCGGCCGGGTACACAGAACTTATTCAACGTTCATGTGACCGACTTTCCGCGCGTCAGTATCGTGATTCCAACCCTTAATGAGGCTAAAAACCTGCGCTATGTGCTGCCCTATATTCCTGATTGGGTACATGAAGTGCTGATCGTTGATGGGCATTCCAAAGATAACACCCGTGAAGTTGCGCTCTCCATGCGCCCGGATGTCAAAATTGTTGAGGAAACCCGTCGTGGTAAGGGCGTAGCGCTGGCAGCCGGCTTCCATGCGGCTGAAGGCGACATCATCGTCATGATGGATGCTGATGGTTCGATGAACCCCGCCGAAATCGCGCTGTATGTCGGTGCGCTTCGCTCCGGTGCAGACTATGTTAAGGGTTCGCGCTTCCTCCAAGGGGGCGGTACATCGGATATGACCTTTATCCGCAAGATGGGCAACCTCGGTTTGACATGGGCCGTACGTATCCTGTTTGGCGGTCAATATACCGATCTGTGCTACGGTTACAACGCATTTTGGAAGCGTGCCTTGTATGTCATGGACCCCAATTGCGACGGTTTCGAAATCGAGACCCTCATGAATATCCGTGCGCTGCGCTCGAACCTTAAAGTTGCGGAAGTCCCCAGCTACGAGAGTGACCGCGTACATGGTGAAAGTAACCTGAAGCCCATTCGTGACGGTCTGCGTGTGCTGCGGACAATCATCAGCGAACGCATCAGCTCACCGAAGAACCGGATTGCTGAACACTGGACATGGCAAGCCGAAAAACCCACTGGCTACTAGTGGGTTCGGTCACGAAGCAATGAATACACCTGTTGCCAATTCGATACCTTTAGATGCCACCGTCATTATATGTGCCTATACGGATGAACGTTGGTCGCAGCTTGTCGATGCTATCGAAGCTGTACAGGCACAAAGTCAACCTGTTCGACAAATTGTGGTCGTCATCGACCATAATCCAGCATTGTTAGCGCGTGTGAAAGAACGTTTCCCTTCGGTTCTTGCGATAGAAAATGCCGAGGAGAAGGGGCTTTCCGGCGCACGCAACAGTGGTATTACGGCGGCATCGTCTGCAACGCTGATTGGCTTTGTAGACGATGATGCAGTAATTGAAGTGGACTGGTTGAAAAACCTGAGCCAAATTATCGCTCATGACCCGCTGATTATGGGCGCGGGTGGGCGCATTATCCCGAAGTGGGAAACAGATCGTCCGATGTGGATGCCCGAAGAATTCTACTGGGTGGTCGGTTGTACCCATAAGGGTGTGCCGGAACAAACCGCTGACGTTCGTAACCTCGTCGGTGCGAATATGCTGATCCGCCGTGAAGTATTTGATAAAGTCGGCGGTTTTCGCGTGGGTATCGGTCGTGTAGACGCGGTACCACTTGGATGCGAAGAGACGGAATTGTGCATCCGTGTCCGTCAAGCGGTTCCGAATGCCCGCTTTGTATATGACCCGAACACAGTCGTTCACCACAGTGTTCCGTTGAAGCGCACAGGCTGGTCATATTACCGGTCGCGTTGTTACGCCGAAGGGCTTTCAAAGGCGCTCATCTCAAAAATCGTTGGTCAAAAAGATGGTTTGGCCTCCGAACGTACCCATGCCTTAATTACGCTGCCGAAAGGGGTAATAAAAGGTATAAGTGATGCGGTTTTACGCGGTGATCGAGACGGTCTAAAACGTGCAGGTGCAATCGTAGCCGGACTCATGATTACAACTGCGGGATATATAAGGGGATAGTAGAGTGGATTTCGTTTTGGACTCTCAAACCACAGCAGGAAGAACCGCTTCCGGCAGCAACCGTCTCCGCATTCTAATGGTCTCCGCCCGCTATTCACCTTATGTCGGTGGTACCGAAACCCATGTGCATGAGGTCGGTTGGCGTATGAAAGCGCTGGGGCATGACGTGACCGTATTAACCACTGATCCAAGCAAAAAACTCCCGGTTGACGATGAACGTGAGGGTCTCAAAATACATCGCGTTCCCGCCTATCCATCCAACCGTGATTATTACCTCGCACCGGCAATCTATTCGTATATCACCCAGAATAAGTGGGACATCATCCATTTACAGGGCTATCACACGCTAGTCGCCCCCATCACGATGTTGGCAGCGCTAGCATCGAAGACTCCCTATGTCGTGAGCTTTCACAGCGGTGGACATTCATCTTCAGTGCGGACGGCGGCACGTGGAATGCAGCGGTTATTACTCGCGCCGTTGCTCAAACGGGCCGACCGGTTGATCTGTGTATCACAATTTGAAGCGAAATTCTTTCAAGAACATCTAGGAATCGACCTGAGCCACTTTGTCGTTATTCCCAATGGTTCGCAGCTTCCGAAGCTGACCGCCGAAGTGCCTCCAACGCGAGAAACCTTGATTGTCTCCCCGGGGCGCGTGGAGCGCTACAAAGGCCACCACCATGCCATCAATGCGCTGCCAATGGTCTTGGAAAAGAACCCTAATGTAAAACTCCGTATTGTAGGCGGTGGGCCTTACGAAGCCGAGCTGCGCCAGCTTGTGCGCGACAAAGGTTTGGAAGCCCATGTCGAGATCGGTGCAATTCCTGCCGAAGATCGACAGGGTATGGCTGGGCTGTTATCACAGGCTTCGCTGGTCGTCTTGTTCAGCGAGTACGAGGCGCATCCGGTAGCTGTGATGGAAGCGCTGTCACTCGGTTGTTCCGTCTTGGTGTATGACACCTCTGGCTTAAGTGAGTTAGCCCACAAAGGATGGGTGAGGGCGATTGCGCCGAACAGCACATCCGATGAAGTTGCACAGGCGATTTTGAATCAACTGGAGCATCCTATAAACCCGGAAGGGGTTACTCTGCCGACATGGGATGATTGTGCAGCATCATTGTTAAGCACTTATCAGCAAATTGTCGCAAAACGTCAGTACGCCTCGGTTCTCGGTTAGCAGAATTATCTCATCCTTGAGTTTACAATGAGCGAAACTTACGCAATTTCCTTTAAGACAACCTTGCGCTACATGCTAGGCGATCTGTCCCGCTACCGTGTAACCGAAAAACGCTCTTATCCAGCGTTATTTGTGATGTGTCCCGGCTTGATCGCAGGGCTTTATTACCGCATCGGTCATTGGATTTGGTATGCGGATGTGGATGCTTCTTCGCGTACCTTGCTCAAGTTCCTTCGGCCTTTTTATATCGTGGGTAAACGACTGGTCGAAATCTACTCAGGAATTTCACTTTCCACCCAAGCGCGAATTGGCAGCGGCTTGTACATTAACCATTTCGGCTCGATCTTTGTCGGAGCCAGTATCATCGGCGAAAACTGCAATTTGTCGCACGAAGTCACCATTGGCGTAGCCGGACGTGGCGACAAGCGTGGTCTACCGGTTGTCGGTGATCGCGTGTACTTCGGCGCAGGTGCGAAGGTTGTCGGTAAAGTAACCATAGGTAACGATGTTGCCATTGGCGCGAACGCAGTCGTCACGCATGATCTCTCTGATTGTGCGGTTGCAGTGGGCGCACCAGCCCGTGTTGTGTCTTATAAGGGGAGTTTCGATTTCGTCCTCTACGAGAATATGCAGCGAGATGAAAAGCGCTTGAACAGCTTGCACGAGCGTGATCTGTGGGAAGAGGCGAACTTGGTTGTGGACGAAAGAAAACAAGTGGAATTATGACAAATCAATCTCGACGCGCATTTCTAAAAGCAGGTCTGACAGGTGTTGGCCTGTCAATCGTGACGTTTGATCAATTATTTGGCTACAGCGAACTAGCGGCTCAGGCCAACGGTGATGATGTCGATACCATTTTAGATTTGGCTGCGACTGCCGAAGCATTGGCTTGTACCCATTACTACATTGCGCTAACGGATAGCAAAATTCAATTAACGCCCGCTGAACGTGCGATATTAATTTCAGCACTCGACTCCGAGCTTTATCACTACGAATATTTGACTGAAAACGGCGGTGAGACTCTCACGACGCAGTTTTATATGCCGTTCAATGTTTACAACGACCGCGCGAATTTTTCGACCGTCACGCAGCAGGCAGAAACAGCATTTATTAGTGCCTATCTGGCAGCCACCCGCCGCCTCGCGGAATTGGGCAATCCACTGCTGGCAGCAACGACCGCCCAAATTGTCGTTACCGAAGGCGTGCATTTAGCGCTCATTCGCCAGTTGGCAAACCTCCTTCCGAACAACACCTCACTCCCTGCGGCAAACTATTACAACGTGTCAGAGGTTGTACCCGTTTTACGACCTTTCCTTGAAGGTGGTGATGGCTTTCGCGGCCCTCGCGCCTTCCCCGGTGCCGAAACAATTCGCGGCTTAGTCGGTACGCAGGGTGTCGAAGCCGTCGAGCCTTTTACGGCCTCGAACGAGTGAAATGAGTGCGCCGATGACTTCAGCTAATCAGCTTTCCAGACGTTCGCTGTTAAAAGGTGCGGTGGCCGGTAGTGCCTCACTGCTAACCTTCAACCAACTGTTTAACTACAGCCAGCTTTCAGCGCAGGACAACGCCAATGACCCGCAGACGATTGTCAACCTCGCCGCGACTGCGGAACTCATCGCGTGTACGCATTACTATCGCGTGCTGACCGACAGCAACATTGCACTCGCCCCCGATGAAATCGAAGTTCTCAAAGGGTTTTTGGATGCCGAGCTACAGCATCTCGAACTCTTATACTTGAACGAAGCTGCGCCCGTCACTGAACGGTTTTATTTGCCGGTCGATGTCTACAATGATCGCGAACAGTTCTCACTCATTACCGAGCAGCTCGAAACCACTTTCATCGCCGCTTACTTGGCTGCCACGCGCCAGTTCGCTCAACTCGGTTTCCCGCTGCTGGCTGCAACCTCGGCTCAAGTCAGCGCAGTTGAGCAGGAACATCTGGCGCTCGTCAGGGGTATCGGCGGTCGGCGACCGAATAATGTGGCGCTTGCACGCGCCCTATTCTTTAACATCACCGAGGCCGTACCCGCGTTGCAACCCTTCTTGGAGCGCAGTGCCGGTTATGAAGGCCCGGTGTCGTTTCCCGGTGCGGATGCTATTCGCGAACTCATCGGTGATGTAGGCGTACTGCCGATCTCACCGTTTAGTGATCCGAGCATAGCAAACGTTCCCGGTAGTAATTCGGTTGCCGGCGCGACATGCACTGTTACCCCCAATGGTAATTTCAATGGCAACCTGCGTTTCGGCCCCGGTCTAAACTTCGAAATTGTCGGCAAATTACTTGCAGGGGATACCGTAACCGTAGATGCCCAATCCCTTGATAACGATGGTTTTGTGTGGTGGCGAGTTTCGACCGGAGATCGCTGGGTACGCTCGGATGTAGTACGGGCGACCGGGGGTGATTGCAGCGTACTACCCGCGCTCAAGACATAAGTTATGTCTCTGAAAGGTTGCGTTGTTACTTTGTTTAGTGTCTTGTAGACCTGTTCATGCAGTGGCATGAAGAAATGATGATCAGTAATATGGCACAATCCCTACCAAATTCTCCTTACCAGACTGCGACGTATGCACCGGATATGCCTTCTGCCACGGATGCTGTCTTAGGCTCTGAGGTCGAAGCAACACGTTGGGGCTGGTTTCCGGCTATCGCCTTGTTGGATGCTTGTGCGTTGTTATTGGTTGCGACAGCATACACACTTCAACGTAATCAAAGCGAATTAGGCGCATTTGTCTTTTGGATTAGCTTGCTCATCATTTTCGCTCCGATTGCCTACCGGTTAATCTCTCCAACCATCTCTCGGCGCGAACGTATCGGCCTCGTAGTTACGCTGGGTATTGCCCTATACCTCGTGAAGGTGCTGCACAGTCCGCTCGACTTCACGTTCTACGATGAGTTTTTGCACTGGAACACTGCAAATCACATCATACAAACGCAGCGCCTCTTTACCGAAAATTCGATCCTGCCAGTCAGCGCGCTTTATCCCGGCCTCGAAATTATCACCACTGCTTTTGCCAACCTCAGCGGGATGTCAGTCGTGGAGTCGGGCTTAATCATTCTGGGCATCGGTCGCGTCGCCTTCATGCTGGCGCTCTACTTGTTCTATGAACGTATCAGTAGTTCCCCGCAAATTGGTGGTGTCGCGGCCATTTTGTATTGCGCCAACTCGAACTTTGTATTCTTTGACTCGCAGTTCTCATATGAATCACTTTCGCTGCCAATTGCCATTACGCTGCTCTTTTGGGTTGCATATGCTAATCGCAAGCCGCTCCGTAATTTTGTGCAGCACACCTTGTTGATGATTCCCTTGATTGGTGCGCTAACAATCACCCATCACTTAACCAGTTATGTGGTGGTGGGGATGCTCGGTGTTTGGGCAGTCGTCGCCTTCTTCAAGAATCGTAAATCAGGCGATTGGCAGCATATCGGCATCATCGCCATTGTGACCTTAGCCATCGTTTGGGGCTGGTCGCAAGCCGTAGGCAACACCACCAGCGAGTACTTAGGCCCCGTGTTCCGCAACGGCATCACGGAATTTTCTCGCCTCATTCTGGATGAGCAGGAAGGACGTGAGTTGTTCCGCAGTGCTACGGGTCAGGTTGCCCCGATATGGGAACGTATCGTCGGCATCGGAGCCGTCGCCCTGATTTTGCTCATCTTGCCCTTTGGTTTGTTCGAAATTGCGCGGTCGCCCTTCCAAAAGAGTTTCCTCGGCAAGCGTATCACCCGTCTGCGCTACGGTTTGCTCCAGTCGTGGCAGCGCTACCGCAACAACGCGCTCGCTTACACATTAGCGCTCATCGTGCTGCTGCACCCGGTTATGCAGGGCTTCCGCTTGACTTCGAGTGGCTGGGAAATCGCGAACCGTTCGTCCGAGTTTCTGTTTTGGGCGATTGCCTTTGTAATAACCATCGGTTTCCTATCGCTCAGGTCAATTTCATTCATCAAGCCTGTTTGGAAGGGTGCTTTTGTCGTTTGGGCGAGCATTATTTTCTTGGGCGGTACCATTTCCGGTTGGCCGCCGTGGGCACGTCTCCCCGGTTCATACCTTGTTTCGGCGGATACACGCTCGATTGAAAATCAGGGTGTCGAAGCCTCCAAGTGGGTTGAGGCGAATATCCCGCATGACAGCCGCGTCAGCGCCGACCGCATCAACACGCTCTTATTAGCCGTGTATGGTGAACAGCGGCCAATCACCCATCTCTCCGATTCCACATATCTCGCTTCGGTGTTTACAGCGCCGGTGGTCGGCGACACCGAACTGGAACTGATGAGACGAGTCGAGGTTGAGTACCTGCTTGTAGATAAGCGGCTGAGTACCAGCTTGCCGCTGGTCGGCGTGTATTTTGAAGGCGGCGAACCGAATGGAAATAGGTACACCGTGCCGATGCCGCTTGAATCCTTAGAAAAGTTCGCGAACCTTGCCAATGTGTCACGTGTTTTCGATGATGGGAATATCAGTATCTACGATGTGAGAGCGCTCAATGTTAATCCGTAAAACACCTCAACTGCTGCTGATTGCGGTCGCCACGGTCATCATGGCGGTCATCTTGTGGCTTGATCCGCAAATTGGGTTTATTCGAACGATTTTTGCCTCACTGCTGCTCATATTTGTTGGGCATACAGCCTTACATGCGTGGGGAGCAGGGTTGCGCTTGCGCGGTGCGGTATGGATCTTAATGACCATTATTCTGGGTCTGACGATTATGACTCTCGGTGGTCTTATCCTCCACTTCACCTCTTGGGGACTGCAACTCCAGTCGTGGATAGGTTTCATTGTGGCTGTCACGTTAATTCAAGTCATTGTTGGCTTGGTGCGTGGCCGCGCCGAGCCGGGTCTGGTCGCACCAACCAGTGTGCAGTCGTGGAACTTCGAGTTGAAACCGCTGCAATTTGTGGTGCTCGTCTTAGCGGTCGCCATTGCCAGCATCTCCATCTTGGTTGCCCGTAATGGTGTCCTCAACCAACCCCATACAACCTTCTCGCAGGTCTGGATGGTTGCGAGCAATCCTGATAAATCGCAGGTCAATCTCGGTATCAAGAATGAGGAACAGAAGGCGGTTACTTATCGTCTCGTCGTGCAGCAGGGCAGTACCGTGATCCATGAGTATCCGAGCTTGTTATTGCAAGCCGACGAAACATGGCAGGATGTCCTCGATGTTGATACGAACCGTGATACTGCTGTGCCGATTGAAGCCGTTCTGTACCGTACTGACGAACCGAACCAACCCTATCGCACCGTTAACCTGTGGCTGAACTAAGTCGCGTTTCTCTACTAAATTGGTAAATGGATGTAAATGATCGTATTTGTCAGTTATAGCAGTGTAAATCGTGAACACGTCGAAGCCTTAGTCATGGCGCTAGGTGCGTTGGGTCATGATGTCGAGTTTGAAATAAAGATTGTGGGTGATCCCATTACTTGGCGACAAGTCTTGGCGAGCATTCAAAGCTGTGATGTGTTCGTTGCTGCGCTGACATCTGCTTCACTGGCATCCTATACCTGTGAAATTGAATATCAATACGCCCAGAAGCTCGGCAAAAACATTCTTCCGGTGTTGATGGAAGATGTGAGCATGATCGGGCGTAATTTGGGATCTGTTGTTGATTTCCGAACCCAAAACGCAGCCTCCGAAAATGCTTTAGCACAGGCCATCGCCGATTTGCCGCCGCCTAAATCCCTGCCGGCAAAGTTCCCGACGAACGCCAATTGGGTATCGCCGTTAGCCGAACTGCGTCAGCGAATCGAGACCTTAAGTAGCGACGATGCTGAACAAAAAGCCATCATCTTAAACGTGCGCGAATTTCTGGAACGTCACGAGACGTTTCAAGTCGCCACCTCCTTGCTCGATCTCCTCACCGCTCAACCGCAGTTGCACGCGGATCGGCGCTTAGAAATAGAAGCCATTCAGGCTGAACTTCAACGCAGCAGTGTTGCGACACGCGCCGCACAACGGCAGCGGATCATTTCGGGTGCGGTCGGGCTGTCCTTATTGGTAGCCGTCATCGTCTTTATCTTGAGTCAGGTGTTTTTCCGCCTGCGTGCCGAGCGCAGCGCCTCAGTTGCCAGCACCGCTACCGCCGAAAGCATCGCCGCCACTCAGTTTGTGTTGAGCCAAACACCACCGACTGCAACCAGCACCAACACACCGACCAGCACGCTTACTCCCACATCGACACCCACTCCATCTTCTACCCCGACCTTTACGCCCAGCGCTACAGCGACTGTGATATTGGCGACGAACACGTCCGTGCCACCGACCAGCACCTTTACCAGCGTTCCGTCGTTAACCTTCACCGCGACCGCAACCCCGTTTCCAACCTTGACGTTGACCTTCACACTCGTGCCACCAACGCGGACGTTTACGCCGACACCACGCCCCCCTACCAATACGCCGCTGCCAACCCTAACGCATACACCGACCGCGACAGTCACGCCATCGTTGACCCCAACACCGCAGCTCGCCTTTAGACCCACCAATACCCCCTTACCCGACTTAATCAATTCGCTTCCCAAAAGTGTTTATGTCGGTATCGAAGTCGAAGACACAACTTCCGGCTTACTGGTTACGAGTGTAGGTTCAACTGCGGAAGCGGCGGGTGTCAAAGAAGGCGATTATGTCCTCGCCGTTGACCTTGACATTGTGACCACGCGCACACAGTTTCTTGACGTGATGCAAACCCGAAACCCGTTTTCGAGGGTCACGCTGCGGGTACGCCGTGGTGGCGGTATTCAAATCCTAACCATCGTATTAAGTGCCAATGATTTTACAGTGTCGTAATCCTATTTACTGATAAGCACTTGTGGCCTTCTTATATCAATCGGGTACTGCCTTAATGTACGTATTAGAGTATGTCGGGCAGCATCGTAGAAATAGTGTGAGATGTAATGAGAAAACTCTACTTCGACCGGAAATCCTTGAGCTATAAGCAGTTGGTGGAACACCTGCGGACACCTTTATACCGTAACGGTTACGCGCTTATTCTGAGTACAGGTATAACATCGGCTCTTGGTTTACTCTATTGGGCAGTTGCCGCGAAGTTTTATCAGACCGAAGATGTTGGCCTAAATTCTGCTGTGATCTCAATCATGATCTTCTTGTCGAGTATGTCGCAGCTTAACCTCCAAGAAACCATGATCCGCTATATACCGGTTGCTGGTCGCCGGACACCTCGTTTCGTCGTCATGACGTATTCGGTTGTTATCGGATTGTCCGCTTTGGTCGGCCTCGTTTTCTTTCTCGGTATTCCCATCTGGTCGCCGACACTAACCTTTCTGACGGCTTCGCCGGCCTTGGCGGGCTGGTTCATTGCAACCGTTGCCATCTGGGGCGTATTTGTGCTTCAAGATAGCGTCTTGGTTGGGCTGCGGCAGGCACTGTGGATACCGGCTGAAAACGCAGTGTTTTCGGTCATTAAGGTGGCGATGCTGGTATTGCTGGCTGCTATCTTGCCCCAAACCGGCATCTTTGTGTCGTGGACGGTATCGGTGTTAATCATCATCATTCCGATCAATATCTTGCTGTTCAAGCGCTTGATACCCAAGCACATTGAAACAACCACCCAAGAAAATCTGGCTATTCCCCTGCGCCAGCTCACCAAATATGTCGCGGGTAATTATGCGGCTGCGCTCTTCGCGAATATGGCAAGCACCCTACTGCCGCTGATTATTACGCAGGTCGCGGGTGCGGAGGCAAACGCTCACTTCTATCTGGCATGGACGATTGCCAGTTCCTTGCAAATCGCGGTCTCGAACATGGCAACCTCGCTCACAGTCGAGGCCATTGTCGACTCGAAGAATATCGGTGCGTCGCGGCGTAAAGCGATGGTGGGCATCTTGCGCCTCGTCCTACCGGCTGCCGCACTGTTAATCGTAGCAGCGCCGGTTATCCTCCGCTTCGTTGGCCCAAGCTATGTCGAAGAAGGCGTTCCGCTGATGCAGCTTCTCGCGCTATCAGCGATCCCCAACGTCTACAACGCCGTCTACATCAGCATGGCGCGTGCCAACAACCGTATTCGCGGGATTGTCGGGGTCTATGGTGCAAACGCCGTGATGGTACTCGGCCTCAGCCATATCTTCTTGCCGGAACATGGCATCGTCGGGGTAGGCTTGGCGTGGGCCATCAGCCAGACGGTAATCATGGTTGTCTTGATGCTCTTGGCACGCTTCCAAAAGCCTGTACCAACCCCCGCTGTTGTAGTGGCGGAATAGGAGAACGAATAATGGCTGAACAGCAGTTTGATACCTTTATTTGTGTCCATCATCGTGATGTCAGTTATCTGTTGGAACTGGTGCTGCGCTCCTACCGGCTGAATTTCTTGCCGAAAGGGCGGCTGATGATGATCACCAACGACCTGCCGCATTTGCGTGAATTTGTCGCCCGTATCGGCTTAGAAGGCAAAGTGGTACTCAGCGACGACCGCGAATGGCTTTCGAAAGAAGAAATGGAACTCCCCGGTTGGTTTAAGCAGCAGTTGATTAAACTCCGCTCCTACCAATTTTGCGAAACGCCGAACTTCTGCTGCTTGGGTGCGGATACCGTCATGCTCCAACCGATTCTAGAGAGCGACTTGAACGATAACGGCAAGCCGGTCTTGTATTACACCCGCCACCTGCTGCCCGATTCGCACTTTCGCTACGAAAAAGCACGTGTGAATTACATCGGTGAACTGCTAAAAGTGAGTCCGGTGAGTGCGCTGCGGTACGTCGATTTCATCAACGACCTCTTTTGCTTCAACCGTGACGCACTCATCAGCCTTAACGACTACTTGCGTGAACTGTACGGTGATAATCCGTATACCAAGCTGCTTCAAGGTATTCAGGATAAGCCGGAAAACCGCAACAAGTTCGGCGAATGGACACTCTACAGTGTCTATCTACTGGATAAACTAAAGATCCCCCTAACCCTGCGCGACACCCGTGAGGGCTTCTTGTATCAAGCGCATAGCCAGTTGTATTTACGCTTATTCCGCTTCAATACCAAAGTCGTTCACTTCGTCAGCAAGGATTTCGATGTCGACTATATCAGCCGGCAAATCGCCAAACACAAACTCGCGCTAGCCAACGGCTAATAATCACATCATTTTCCCTCCATCTTCCGCGTGTAAGGTGTGGCAGTTAGGTTTGCCGCCTTCCGCCCAAGTGACTAGTTCTGTTTACCGAGTAGTGAGTACACGTGCAAATGAAACTACGGATAACCATCCTGTCCCTATTAGCATTCCTGTTTACGGGTGTTCTATCCGTCATTCAACCAACGATGGCACAGGATTGGCTTGCTCCAGAAGGCACCCCCGGCGAAACCTATTATGTAGCCTATCCGGTGAACATCGCTCTGGATGGCAAGTTCACCGACTGGGTGAATGTGCATCAGGTGACTGTCACCAGCGGGCCGCTGGTACCCGTAAGTGCGACCGCCCACAGCACCTTTACCTACGCCGCAGTCGCCGATGAAAACAACCTCTACTTTTGGATTGATGTCGTTGACGCGAACATTATTGCTGGTCAGCATGACATCAACTACTGGAATGAAGATTCGGTTGAGCTTTACATCAATGCCACTGGTGATTTGGGGCTGACAGAATTTGCCTCTGGTGTCGCGCAGGTGAATATTCCAGCCGTGAATATCGGTAAACCGATGAACCAAACCATTCTATATGGCAAAGATTGGGAGTCGGTTGGCGCACAGGCCGTTGTCGTCAAAACCAATATGGGTTATGCGATGGAAGTGTCGATCCCTCTCCGTACTTCGATTTGGGAGATTACCCCTGCGCCTGATCAAGCCATTGGTTTCCAAATTCAACTAAATGGTGCGAGTCAGCAAGACCGTGACCTCAAACTGAGTTGGTCAAAAGCCGATGTTTCTGACCAGTCTTATCTTGATCCCAGCGTATTTGGTCAAATTATTTTCTATCCGGCAGCCGCCCCCGTAGTCGTCGAATCGGTTTCGCCCACCGCAGCAGCCGAAGCCCAATCGTCCTCAACTAATGGTGCTGGGTTTACCGTACGCGACTCTAAGATTTACGCCCCCGATGGCAGCGAGTTTATCGCCAAAGGGACGAACGTCAACGGCTTCAATTGGGTGTGGCCGCGCCGCACCGTTGATGATGTTGATTTGATAGTCGACTGCTGGGCGTTTAACCTCGTGCGCGTGAATTCATTCCTGTTTATGGGCCAGACTCAGTACCCGCAGTACACCACCAACAACGACCTCGACGCAATCGTTCGAACCTACACTGAACGCGGTATCGTCGTGGTATTTGAGGCGCATGACCGGATTGGCTCGTACTATCAAGGTGATGATCTCAAGACCCTCGTCGCGTGGTTTACCGACCTCGCCCGGCGTTACCGGGATAACCCCTATGTCTGGTTCGATGTCATGAATGAACCCGGCGGGCGCAAGTCCATTGACAGCGAACAGTGGGTCAACATGCATGGACAGGTCATTCAAGCCATTCGGGATGACGCACAAGCCAACAACATCATTATTGTCGAAGGCGCATATGGTGGGCAGGATGCAGGCAATAACGATGCTTCCCCTGTGACCGATAGCGCGATCTTGAACTTCGGCAAGAATGTCATGCACTACGGCGGTCGCACCTTCGAAAACATTGTCTTTAGCATCCACACCTATGACCTGTGGAATCACGGCGATGCGAAGATGGGCGACTTCTTCGACCGTGTAGCCGCACAGGGCTTTGCGATGGTCGTGGGCGAGTACGGTATCCAAACCGACCGCGACACGCAAGCCGCTGCCGACTCAACCTTCAACACGACCATACCCCGCGGCATCGGTCGCATCGTCTGGCAGTGGGATGGCAGCGATGGCAACGACCTCACCACCAACACCACCATCGGCGGCGGCTGGGAAATCGACAACTGTAACTCGCCTACAAACCTCAGTGAGTTTGGGCAAAAAATCTGGGACGATAACCACTCGCCCTGATAGATATTGAGTGCTTGCCTAACAGCCTACGACTTCAACCGTTGTAGGCTGTTTTGTTTAGGGTCACCTGTGGAAATGGGGAGAATGAACGGCATACGTTAAACTGGTAACAGACACATCTTCATTGAATTGAAATTTATTGGAAAAGACCATGAGCTTTAAATTTGAAACCGTAGGCCGTTTACCGCACCCTCAAGATAACGTCGCCATTGCCACCCGTCGCCTCGATGCGGGTACATTGATCCAACTGGACGACAGCGAATTTGTGATGAGCGACACCCTGTTAGAAGGGCATCGTTTTGCCGTTCGCCCCATCTCAAAAGGTGAGTTCTTGTTGTCGTGGGCGCAGCCTTTTGGCCTCGCGACCGTCGATATTGCCCCCGGCACTTATATCCGCAATCAAGGCGTTCTGCGTGAACTCAGCCGCCGTCCGATTGACTTCACACTGCCCTCCGAACCGAACTTTGACGACGAAATTCCTCCATTCGTGTTCGACGAAAAAGGGTTCCAACCCACGCCGCCCTTGATGTTGTATCCTGACCGTGACCAAAGGACATTCATGGGCTATCCGCGTGTGGCGGAACGTGGTGTCGGTACGCGCAACATGATTGTGCTGTTGGGGACATCTGCCCTCACCGGTGGCTTTGTGCGTGCGCTCGAAACCCGCTTGCAGGCGTTCGTGGGTCGCTATCCCAATATCGATGGCATCGTCGCGGTTGCACACACCGAAGGCGGTCACGACCAGCCGAATAACCGTGAACTCCTGCTGCGAACGTTGGCTGGCTTTATGGTGAACCCCAATGTCGGCGCACTCTTAGCCGTTGATCGGGGTGGCGAGGCGGTTGACAATGCCGCGCTGCGCCAATATTTAGTAGAGCATAACTATCCACTTGCTGACTTGCCGCATCAGTTCATCTCGTTAACCAAGTCCTTCCAAGAAGATATGGATACCGCCAGTGCCATCGTTGAAGGTTGGCTCGATACCGTCAACGTGATGTCACGTTCCCCTCAGCCGGTGAGTAAGCTGAAGATCGGCTTGCAGTGTGGTGGCTCAGATGCGTTTTCTGGTATCAGTGGCAACCCATTGCTCGGCTGGGTAACCAAAGAAATCTTGCACTACGGCGGCTCGGCTAATCTGGCGGAAACCGACGAACTCATTGGCGCGGAATCCTACGTGTTAGATAAAGTCAAAGATCTCGCCACGGCTCAAAAGTTTGTGCGCTTCTTAGAGCGTTTCAAAGAATGGGCGGGTTGGCACGGGCATTCAGCCGAAGGCAACCCCTCTGGCGGTAATCTCTATCGCGGCTTGTACAATATCTACTTAAAGTCCCTTGGCGCGTCCACCAAAAAGAACCCCGATGTACGACTCGACTATGTAATCGACTATGGCGAACTCATGCCCGATGCCGGTTTCTACTTCATGGATAGCCCCGGCAACGACTTGGAAAGCATCGCTGGGCAGATTGCTTCCGGTTGCAATATGATTTTCTTTGTCACTGGCAATGGGTCGATCACCAATTTCCCCTACGTACCCACCATCAAAATCGTCACGACGACTCACCGCTACGACATGCTCCGCGCCGAAATGGATGTCAACGCCGGTGCATACCTTGACGACACCCCAATGGATGTGCTGGGTGCGGAGTCCCTTCAACTCACCATCGACATCGCCTCCGGTCAGTTGTCTGCTGGCGAAAAGGCAGGCCATTCGCAGGTGCAAATCTGGCGAGATTGGAAGCTCACCAGCCCGGCTAACCTTCAGGAGTTTGCGCCCGCCACATATTCTGGCGAACCGCTGCCGATTAAAACTGATGTCGAGGTGCCGCAGGTGAGCTTCGAAGCCTACCGCACGGCTTCTGGTTGGGCGACCGAAAATGTTGGCCTCATTCTCCCCACGAGTCTCTGCTCCGGTCAAATTGCCCGCATGTGCGTGCAGCAGTTGAACAAACACCAGTCGGAAAATGCCGGAATATCGCGTTTTGTGACCTTAGTTCATACCGAAGGCTGTGGTTCGTCCAGCGGCAGCGAATTGACCGATACCCTGCTTGGCTATCTCCAGCACCCCATGATTAAACACGCTATGCTGCTCGAACACGGCTGCGAGAAAACCCACAATGGCTACATCCGCCAACTCATGAGCGAGAAATCGCTTGACCCTCAGGATTACGGATGGGCGAGTGTTCAAATGGACGGTGGCATCCAAAATGTCATCCGCAAAATGAGCGATTGGTTTACCGATCAGGCAAGTGGAGATCAGTATCCCCAACGAGTAGAAGTCGGCATGGAAGGGGTGCGCCTCGGCCTCATCGCGCAATGTGCGCTGCCACCGGAACTGACACAGCACTATGCACACCTTGTTCAGATGATTGTCGCGGGCGGTGGCACGGTCGTTATTGCGGAAAATGATCCGCTGCTCAACGACAAACTGTTTGTGCAGTCTGTGTTCGGTGATGTGAAGCCTATGCCAACGTTGGATTATGCCCAGCCCATAACGAAAGCCGGTTTCCACATCATGTTTATGCCCTCACGCCAATGGGGAGAAATCTTAACCGGATTGGGGGCAGGCGGCATTGAACTCATCCTCGCTCATGTCGATAATCCAATGGCGGGGCATCCGCTGTTACCCGTTCTACAAGTCGGCTCAACCGCCCATACCGACAATCAGACTGATTTGGATGCCACGTATGACCCATCATCGGATTGGGCTGTTACCCTGCTGAACTTGGTTGTAGAGACACTGGCTCGGCGTTACACCCCACATCTAAGCAACAGCGACAACACCCAGTTCCAAATCACGCGCGGTTTGTTGGGTGTCTCGCTCTAAACTTACACCATCACCACACCGCCGTTCACGTCCAGCGTTGCACCCGTAACCCACGTGGTTTCTTCACTGCATAGGTGAACAATCGACTGTGCGATTTCAATCGGCTGGGCAAAACGCCGCAGGGGTACCGTCTCGACATATTCATCCCGTGCCTCTGCGGCCACGTTCGCGAACATGCGCGTGTCCACCGCGCCGGGGGCAATCGCATTAATCAGGATATTGTACGGGGCGTAATGTCGTGCCAGTGATTTGGTCATCGCCAGCATTCCGCCTTTGGTGCCGCTGTAAACGGTGGAGTTGTGTACCGCGCCAATCCGTCCGCCGGTCGAACTAATATTGACCACACGTCCCCACTTGTAGGGCTTCATGACGTTCGCTGCCGCCCGTGTGAGGAAAAATACCGGTTTCAGGTTGATATTAAACATCCGGTCAAACATCTCTTCAGTCATCTCATCAACCGGAATGCGCGGGCAGATGCCAGCGTTATTCACTAAAATGTCGACCTTCCCATACGTGGCGACCACATCATTCACCAGTTGGTCAGTCTGTTCCGGTCGCGAAACATCACACAGGAAAGCGGTGGCCTCGCCGCCAGCCTGTTTGATAGTAGCAACGACCTGTTCCAGAAGTTCCACATCAATATCCGTGACAGCGACTTTTGCACCCTTTTGGGCAAGAACCTGTGCGGTCGCCGCGCCAATACCCCGTGCGGCTCCGGTGACGATTGCAACACGATCTTTCATTTTTCACACTCACGTATTGGGTTATGTATAAAGGGATGCAACTTTCACCGGCATTCCGTCTTGCGCTGCCGACCGGAGCGCCGCTTCCAGCAGTTCAACCGTGTACAAGCCGTTCGTTCGACCGGGGAAAGCGGGTTTAGCGCCGTCCAGAATAATTTCTACCAACTTCATCGACGGGATTTCACCGGGGTATCCGGCATTATGTCGCGGGATATGTTCCTCGCGTCCATTATGCAGCCGCATGAACATCTCGCCCGAAAAGCCGTCAACGAGAATGCGGCCTTTGCTGCCGTGCAAATGGACTTCCACCGAACCGGGGTCGCCCATGCCAACGTTGCCCGTGCTGCCCACAATAGCCAGTGCGCCGGTATTCATACGTACCGCGATGGCATCCACGACATCGACCTTCGCCTCAAGGTTATTCATAAAAGCCGTAACCGTATCGGCACGAAGTTCTTGCGCGAAGTGGAACATCAACGCCGCGAGATGTGTGACTTGTAGCACGCTTTGCCCGCCCCCCGCCACCGATGGCTCGCTGTAGGTGGTCGTCGCTGGCCCTGTCACCGTATAGCCACCATCGGGTGCAAACTTCTCTGGGTGTCCCTTCAACAAATCGTAGGTGATCGACGACATGCTGCACGCTACATATTCAATGTCGCCGATTAATCCCTCATCAATATACCCCTTCGCCTTCACCGCATGATCCATATACGGGAAAGTATAACCCATCAGGATTTCAACACCGATAGCATCGGCTTTATCCGCTAAGGCTTTCGCATCCCGCGCATATATCGTCATCGGTTTTTCAATGAGCAAGTGTAATCCTTGTTCGAGGCTTTCCATCGCTGCGGCGTAGTGCGCTTGGTGCGTTACCGCAATGATCGCTCCTTTGAGTTCAGGGTGTGCGGCTTTCGCCTCGGCGATGGTTGAGTATTGGAATTGTAAGTTGTATTTTTCAGCGGCTGCTTTCGCTGCGGCTGGGTTTTTGTCCACCAGTAGAATTTTCTCGACGCGCGGATTTTTGAGCAGGGCAGGGATATGCATGGTCGTTGCCCACCACCCTGCACCCACCACCGCGACTGTAGCTTTTTCACTCACGTAATAACCCCTCCTAAAATGTTGACATAACAGGACTTATTTTTTCTGCGGATTGAAATGAACTCAAATAATCATGTTTAGTGTTATGTAAGTATTGCGAAAATTGTTGATTTTTGTTGATAATTGTCTATACTTGTCGAATTGTAACACATCCAAAAATGTTGTCAAAAATAGAGGACTTTTAGTTAAATCAATATGACTGACGCGCAAAATTGGGTTCCATCATCCCCCCTGACCATTCAAGCCATCGAAACGGAAGCCCTCCGTATCCCCCTCAACAAAGTCTATCGCGGTAGCAAATATTCGATGCAGAACCGCTGCACCATCATCACCCGCATCCTGACCAAACAGGGTGTCGTGGGTGAGGTCTACACGGGCGATACTGATGAAGAACAAGATGTCATCTTATCCATCATCCATAAAGAGCTAGCCCCTGTGCTTATCGGCATGGACGTGTTTAACACCGAGGGCTGCTGGGAAGCCATGAAACCCGCTACCTACGACATCCTGCGGGATCGTGGTGTCGTAATGCAGGCGATTTCGGCAGTGGATACCGCCATTTGGGATACGGTCGGTAAGGCGCTCAATATGCCGATGTATCGCCTATGGGGCGGCTACACCAATCGCCTACCGATGATCGCCATTGGTGGCTACTACGGGCAAAACTTTGATGAATTGGCGCACGAAGTTTCCAGCTACATCGACTACGGTGTCGTCGGCATGAAGTTCAAAATCGGCGGCGCGACCCCCGAAGAAGACCTTGAACGCCTCAAGATAGCGCGGCAGGTCGGCGGCGAAAAATTTACGCTGATGGTGGATGCTAATCAGGGGTACGACCTCCAGCAAGCCATCCGCTTCTGCCGCCTCGCCGAAAACGCCGGTATCGAGCTGTACTGGTTCGAGGAGCCGGTGCGCTGGTACAACGACAAACGTTGGCTGCGCGATGTCCGCCTCTCGACCGGCGTGCCTATTACCGCTGGGCAGAGCGAATACCGCATTGATGGTGTCCGTGACCTTATCATCGGTGATTCTATCGACTACTGCAACTTTGATACCTCATGGGGCGGCGGCCCGACCATGTGGCGGCGTGTCGCCAGCATCTGCTCGGCGTTCGGCATCAAAATGGCGCACCACGAAGAAGCCCAAATTTCGGCTCACTTGCTCGGCAGCGTCGCGCATGGAACCTTCGTCGAGTGTTTCCACCGCGACCGTGACCCCTTCTTCTGGGACATCCAAACCGAAGCCCGCCCCCTCAAAGACGGTTACTACACCATTTCGGATAAGCCCGGTTTCGGTATCGAACTGGATCGCGCCTATGTAGCCAAATATAAGGTTCGCTGAGTTAAAATCCACTTGTAATGGAGAGGGCAGGAATGCACTCTCCTTCGATATTCTTTGATAACTAAAGGATTTTGTTGTGCAGATCAAAAAAATAGATGTTTTCCCGATGGAATATCCTGAAAGCAACGACAATATGTCCGTCCGCTCCATCGTCGTCGTCCGCCTCGAAGCCAGCGATGGCACCGTCGGCTGGGGCGAATGCATCAGCATTTTCCACGAAGCCACTGCCTCGATCACCGCTTTAATCCGTCACGGCGTTGGGGATGTCGTGCTGGATAAAGATCCCTACGACATTGAAGCCATCTGGGAAGCGCTGCGGGATAAAGTCTGGTGGTACGGCAACGTTGGTGGCATTGCAGCCCTCGCCATCAGCGCGATTGATATGGCGCTCTGGGACTTAAAAGGTAAGCTGCTCAAGCTCAACCTCTCGCAAATGTTGGGCGGCAAACTGCGTGAACGTCTCCCTGCCTGCGCCAGTTCCCACCCCAAAGCCGCCACCATTGACGACATGGCGCTTGAACTCGCCGCGCATATCCAAAACGGCTATCAATATGTCAAAGTCGGTTTCGGCAAAAAAGGCCACGCCAATCTCGGTGTCGATCAAGCCCGTGATGTCAGCTTCGTGAAAGCCGTTCGTTCCGCGATTGGCGAAAAAGCCGGGTTCATCATCGACGTGGGTGCCAAGTGTAAATGGGATATTCCCCGCGCCGTCAGTACCGCCAAAGCCATGAGCGAATATCAGCTTGCGTGGATCGAAGACCCCTTCTTCCCCGATAACTTTAATGCCTACCATCACCTCCGGTCAGCCGTGCCTGAAATGCGGGTCGGTTTCGGCGAACGCTTCTTTAACCTACAGGATTACGGTCGCCTTTTAGATGCTGATGTGTGTGATGTCATTCTGGTTGACCCCGGTCGTGTGGAAGGCATCACCGGAATGTGGAAGATTTTCCGCCGCGCCGCCGAACGTAACGTTGCTGTCAATGCTCATACTTGGGCCGGTGCTTTAAATACCGCTGCCAGTATTCATCTGTCCCTGTGTGCGACCAATCCCATTCTGTTTGAACTCAAACCTGCGCCGGGCATCGTGCAGCATGAACTGGTTACCAATCCCGTTGAGCAGCGCGAAGGCTGGGTGTATGCCCCCGAAGGCTACGGTCTCGGCGCGGATGTCATCGAAGATACCGTTCGCAAATACACGATTGAAATCTAGCGGTCATCACGGATGATATGTTGTAAATCGACATTCGCCGCGTTGATGAACGTATGCTCCATATAGACCGCCGGTGGCACCGGTTCGCCTTGTAAGATATCCATCGCCAGCTTCACCAGCCTTTCGCCATACAGTTCCGGGTGGAAGGCTGTTGAGCCGATAATCCGCGAGTTGCCGCGTCGTAACTCATCGCGCAAACGGCGGTCAGCCCCTTGCCCGACCAACAAAACATCGTTCGTCCGGTGTTCGCGTCGTGCCGCTTCCAATGCGCCAATCGCCGAATCATCATTAAAGCTAACGACCGCCAGCCGGTGTTCATCCGGCAGTTCTTGGAGCAGTTGCAGCATCACCGCCTCACTAATTTGTGTCGTGTTCCCGCTGTCCCGGTAAATGATTTTATCGTCGCTCACCTCACCGATTACGGCTTTGAAACCGTCAATCTGCCCGCGAATACGCGCCGCTGGTAGATGCCCCGCTCGTGGATGTTCCAGTGCCAGCAGCCGGTCGAACTGCCCACCCCACTCCTGCATAACACCCTTGCCCAATTCCAATCCCGAAACATAACCGGAATGATAATTATCCACCCCGAAAAAGGTCGCGCCGACCATCGGAATATCAATCGCGATCACCGGAATCCCCGCTTGGTTGAACTTGCTCATCAGCACGTTGCCGACGCTCTCATCAATCTGGAACTCAATCATCAGGTCAATCTCGCTGGCAATCAAATCATCGGCGATTTCGACCGCAATCTCGCGGCTCATCTGGTTGCTGGCGACGAATAACTCAACCTGTCCCGATTCCTTAGCCGCCCGTTCCAGTCCGCGCCGTACATCCCGTGGAAAGGCCATATCCTCACTCAGGTTCGCAAATCCGATTTTGTACAACTTATGCTGGTTCTGGTTTGGCGTATAGGTTGTGGCGGCGTGGTCGCTAGACACGGTTACGCTGATGTCTCTGCTTTGCAGCGCTTGAATGATGTTGCTGTCCGTGTCTTGGTCGGTAACGATGTGGTCAATTGCATCCACCGCCGCAAAAGGGGCGAGGGCGATCTGGTTAAACTTGCTTGCATCCACCAGTGCCACCACCCGCTGCGCCGATTGGATCATCACTTGCTTAATCTGCGCTTGCCCGATGTCCGACTCCATCAACCCCGCTTCGAGCGAGAAACCGACACATGAGACAAACGCCGTGCGGATATGCAAGTCCTCCAGCAGCTTTGTGCCAAGTAAACCTGTGATCGCGTTCCCGTCGTTTCGCAGGATACCGCCCACCAAAATCACGGTATTCGATGAGGACTCCGCCAGCCGCCGTGCGACCTCTAACCCGTTCGTAACCACCGTCAGGTTGCGCCGGTTATGCAGAAACTCGGCCATGTGCAAAACGGTTGTACTGGCATCCAGAATAATGGCATCACCGTTTTCCACCGTTCCCGCCGCCCATTGGGCAATGCGCTGCTTCGCGTCATAGTTCACCCGCGACCGCGCCGCGATGAGATGATTCGAGTGTGGGGGTTTGATGCGTGACACCGCGCCGCCGCGCACACGCATAATCTGGTCTTCATCGTCCAACGCCGCTAAATCATTCCGAATCGTTCCCTCAGATACGTCCAGTTGGAGTGCCAAATCGGTGACTTTGATGCCCGACTGTTCCTCTAAAATCCGTAGGATAAGCTGTCGGCGTTCAAAGGTAGTTAGTGCTTTGCTGGTCAAACTAAGCCTCTTTCGAAAAGGTCAAACAAACTATTTTATACCGAATAAAAATTTCTTCGTAATCGTCTAATGTCATCTGTTTCAAGTCAGGTGTAGTACTGGCAACATAATTGACAACATCCATCACCCATGCTACATTATCAACGGTTTTCAACAATTTTCAACAAAAATCAACAAAATCCGAAATGGAGGTCGCGAGTCGTTTGAACTGCATTCACTAAATAGAGCCATATAAATCGTTTAGTTAATCGGAGAAAAATCGAATGAACGTTAAAAGTAAGTTAGCTGTTGCTGCCGTTTTCGCCGCCCTCGCTGTCACCCCTGTCACCTCAATATTTGCTTCGAGCAAGTCTGATGCCCGTTCCGTCGCTGCACAGGATGCTTGCCCCACTAAAAAAGACAGCTATAAGATCGGCTTTGCCAACCTGACCACCGGTGTTGACTTCATCACCGCCGTAGAAGCCGGTATGGTTAGCGCTGCCGGGGCCGCTGGTAACATCGAACTCGTGATCGCCAACAACAATCTTGATGGTGCGACCGCCTTGAACAATGCCGAAAACTTTGTGGCGCAGGGTGTCGATGGTGTGGTCGAATTCCAAACCGACGAAAAATTCGGCAACGTCATCATGAACCTGTTCCAGAACACCGAACCGCCCATTCCGGTGATCGCGATTGACATTCCGATGCCCGGCGCGACCTTCTTCGGTGCGGATAACTACAAGGCTGGCTTGATGGCTGGCGAAGCCGGTGGCGACTACGCCAACGAAAATTGGGGCGGCAAGGTGGATTACATCCTCGTCCTCGAACTGCCGCAGTCCGGCCCCATCCCCGCCGCCCGTATGCAAGGGCAGGTTGATGGTATTCAGGGCAAGCTGGAAACCCCCGTGCCGGAAGAAAACATTATCCGCTTGGACAGCAAGAACACGCAGGATGTTGCCTTCAAGGTCGTCAGTGATGCGCTGCCCTTGATCCCCGAAGATGCCAACATCATCGCCGTGCAAATCAACGACGATACCGCGCAGGGTACCGCCGCCGCCCTCGAAGCTGCTGGTCGTACCGAGCACTCCATCATCGTCGGGCAGGGTGCGGTTGAAAGCGGCCTCACCGAAATGTTGAAGGAAAACAGCCTGTATCTGGGCGCGACCGCTTACTTCCCCGAACTCTACGGCAGCAAGATTATTCCCGCGATGATCGACCTGCTGGAATGCCGTGCCGTTCCGCCCGCGATCTACGTTGATCACCAATTCGTGACCAAGGAAAACATTTGCGAAGTCTTGCCGGATAGCAAGGCTTGCGCGACACTTGGCGGCGCTTCGACCGAAGAAGCCACACCGGAAGCTACTGCTGCGAGCTAACGATAATATGTGCGAGGGCAGTCAAACGGCTGCCCTCAGATATTTATTTCCGAAAATAGTTATTCCTAAACAAAGAAGCCTATGTTGCAAGAAACTGTTGCTCCACCGGCGCGTACTGCTGGCTTGAAGGTCAATCCGACGCTGGTTTTGCTCGGCGCTTTAATCGTTATGTGCCTCGTTATTGGTTCACGCGCCCCCACATTTTTGAGTATGAACAATGTGGTGACGATTGCCAGCACCCTAGCTGCCGTGGGCATCTCGGCGATTGGTATGACCATCGTTTTGATTACGGGCGGTGTTGACCTATCGGTTGGCTCGGTCGCCGCGCTGACCGGTGTCGTCGCCAGTTCGCTCTGGCCGAGTACGCTCCCCATTTGGCCTGCGGTGGGTGTTGCTTTACTTAGCGGGTTGCTGGTCGGTCTGCTCAATGGGTTCATTATCACCCGCCTCCGCATCAACCCCCTCATCACGACATTAGCCACCTATTCCGCCGTTCGTGGGATCGCCTTTGTGGTTTCCGGTACGCAGGATAATCAGCTTGGCGAGCCGAGCTTCCAATTTCTGGGTCGTGGCAATATCGCGGGTGTTCCCTTCTCACTGATCTTGATGCTCGCGCTTTACTTGATCTTCGCCCTTGTACTGCGCTACACCCGCTTTGGCCGCAACCTGTTCGCCATCGGTGGCAGCCCGGACGCGGCGCGTTTAGCCGGTATCCACATGAACCGTCACCTGCTCATCGCCTATGGCTTGTGCGGGCTGCTCTCCGCGCTCTCCGGCATCGTTAGCGCCTCGCAGCTTGCTGCGGGTCGTCCGCAGTCGGCCTTCGGGCTGGAGTTTGCCGTCATCGCGGCGGTCGTGCTGGGTGGCACAACCTTAGTCGGCGGTAAAGGCACGCTGCTTGGCACGCTGATTGGGGTTATCCTCCTGCGAACGCTGGATAATGGCCTCATCCAACTCAACGTCTCCGCCTTTTGGCAGGACGTGGCGCGGGGTGTTGTGTTATTACTCGCGGTTGGTGTTGACCAAATCCGCATTAAGTGGGAACAAACGCGGCAGGGTGGGGGGAGCAAATGAGCGAAGCCAGCCAAAACCTGCTGCTCGAAATGCGAAATATCGACAAGAGCTTTTACGGCCTAAAAGTGCTTGATGGCGTTTCGCTGGATTTATATGCTGGCGAAGTACTGGCGCTGCTCGGTGAAAATGGCGCGGGTAAATCGACCCTCATCAAAATATTGAACGGCGATTATCAACGAGATGCCGGTAGCATTCTGATCAACGGTAAGCTGGTACAAATCAGCCAGCCGCGTGATGCCGAAGCGCTTGGCATCCGCATGATCTATCAGGAACAGCATTACGCGCCCGAACTTTCCGTCACCGAAAATTTGCTGATGGGCCATTTGCCCTCGCGCGGCCTACTTGTCGATTGGAACGCCGCGCACCAAAAAGCACGCGAACAGTTGAAGCTGCTTAAACTCAACATCGACCCAACAACCCCCATGATGAACCTCACAGTGGTTGAACGGCAAATTGTTGAAGTCGTCAAAACGATTTCGGGTAACGCCCGCATCATCGTCATGGACGAGCCGACAGCCGCTTTTCCCCCGCACGAAGTCGCGCTGCTGTTTGAAAGCATCCGTGCGCTGGTCAAGCAGGGCATCTCGATCATTTACATCTCGCATCGTCTCGACGAAATCTTCCAGATTGCCAACCGTGCGACGGTTCTGCGAGACGGCAAACTGGTGGGTACGCGCCGGATAGCCGACATCAAGCACAGCGATCTGGTGCAGATGATGGTCGGTCACGAGGTTACAACCGGCACGTCCGAAGCCTCGATTGCGCGTAAAAATGTTGACGCGCCGCCGGTACTCCAAGTCTCCGGCTTGAGCAAAGGCAGCCTGTTTTCGGACGTAAACCTCCAACTTGCCCCCGGTGAAATTGTCGGCATCTTCGGCCTGCTCGGCGCGGGTCACGATGCTATCATCAACACCATTTTCGGCGAGACCCGCCCCGATACCGGCACCATCGCCGTCAGCGGTAAGCCCGTGTCCATCAGCAGCCCGCGTGATGCCCGCCGCGCCGGAATCGGGCTTGTCCCCGCCGACCGCAAAGTGCAGGGCTTGGTGCTGGATATGAACGTCCGCGAAAATATTACCCTCTCCAACTGGCGTGAACTCGCTCGTGGTGGCTTCTTCCAGCGCTCGACCGAACGCACCCACGCCAAGCGGTGGATCGACCGTCTCGGCATCCGCATGGCGGGCGGCATGGCGACCAACCTGCGTTTCCTCAGCGGGGGTAACCAGCAGAAAGTTGTGCTGGCCCGCTGGCTAGAAGCGAAGGTCAAAGTCCTCCTGCTGAATGAACCGACGTGGGGCGTAGATGTCGGTGCGCGCGGTGATATTTACACCCAGCTTGAAGAACTCGCCTCACAAGGGCTGGCAATCTTGCTGGTATCCTCTGATCTCGATGAAGTGCTGTCGGTTAGTCACCGCATCCTCACCGTCTACAAAGGCAAACTGACGGGAGAATTTACCCGCGCTGCTGCCTCCCGCGAAACGCTGCTGAACGCCGCAGCCGGAGGGACATCATGACCGAAACAACCAAACCACTGGTTCCACAATCGTCCTCACGGCTCCCTCGCATTCGTTTGAACAACGGTATTGGGCTGCTCGTTCTATATGTGCTGATGGTGATTGTAATTTCACAACTCTCACCTTTCTTTTTGGGGCCGCGTAACCTCGTCAACCTGCCCGTATCGGTGGCGGTCATCGGCATGATCGCCATTTTCAGCACCATGCTGATGATTGGTGGCGGCCTTGATCTCTCGGTTGGGGCGACGACCGCGCTCGTCGGGGTAGCCGTAGCTTCCAGCGCACCCACCTTAGGCGTGTGGGGTGCCGTCGCCTTTGGCCTCGTTATCGGTGTGCTCATCGGTCTCTTAAACGGCCTGCTTGTAACGCGCATCGGGATTAACCCGCTCATTACCACACTGGGGATGCTATCAGCCGTGCGTGGCCTAGCCTACGTATTCTCGGAAGGGCTGAGTATTCCCTTGCTTGACGAAGGTTTTGGGCAGTTGGGGCGTGGCACAATCGCGGGTGTACCCACGCTCATTGTTGCCGTGGTCATCATGTTCATCATTGCCGTCATCCTCATGCACTTCACCACCTACGGGCGGGCGATGTATGCCATCGGTGGCAACAGCCGCGCCAGCCATCTTGCGGCGCTTCCTGTGAAACGCTACCAACTGATCGCTTATGTCCTCTCCGGCCTAAGCGCCGCGATTGCCGGTGTATTCCTAACCTCACGCTTAGGGGTAGCCGCTCCGCAGGCTTCCACTGGCCTCGAACTCAAGGTGGTTGCGGCCATCATTCTCGGCGGAACCAGCCTCACAGGTGGCAAGGGTAACCTATTCGGGACGCTGCTCGGCGTACTCATTTTAGGCACGCTGGATAACGCCATGACGCTGCTCAGTGTCTCCGCCTATTACCAGCAAATCGCCCTCGGTGTCCTACTCCTGCTGGCGGTCGGGCTTGACCAACTGCGCGTGGGCAATTTAGGCCGCTTGTTACGAGGTAAATATTAACGAGGTTTATTGATGTTCGAACTATCCGATGACAATATTTTTCAGATGGACTTCAACTTCCAGCAGGTTCCCTCCGCGCTGGCAGTCAACATTCCGGTCGAAGCGGCTGCGCTCATGCTGGACATCACCGCCGTGCAGTTCACGGCCTATACCGATTACGCCTTCGGGCAGTGTACCGCCGTCGCCCAAAAGCTGCTCGAAAAGCCGGAATGGGCGGAAGCCATTCGCAAGTTGAAAGCCCCGCGTGATGGGCATATCAGCACCATCATGACGGTCGGCGACTCGATCACCACCTACCGCTACGGCTACGCGGAAATCCTGCGGGCGTTGGTCGGCTTGGTTGACCCTGAACAGCCCATTCAGTTCTACAATCACGGGCGTTCCGGCTACACCTCCACCCACGGCCTTGAGCACACCTTTACCCAATATCTCGCCCAGAAGCCGGATTGGGTGTTCCTCAAGTACGGCGCGAACGACACCAAGCGCTTTAACGGCTCTGGTGGCAAGCTGCTGGTATCCATCGAGGAATACACCGCGAACTTTACGGCGATTGTCGATGGCTTCCTCAGCGTTGGCTCGCGCATCATCCTCATCACGCCGAGTCCCGTGGTCGAGTCGATTGTCAACAACGACCCCGGCATGGCCGCCATGAGTATTACGTGGGATAACGCCGACATTCAAGCCTGTGCGGATGCCCTCAAGCGGATCGCCGGTGAGCGCGGTATTCCGCTAGTCGATCTGGTCAGCCTTTACAGCACCAAACCCGACCCCGTACTCTACTGCCCGGATGGGTTACACCCCGGCCCTGCCGGTCACCAAATACTCATTGAACACGTTTTAAACAGCATCAACACTTATTCCTAAAAGGCTGCATAATGGCGATTAAACAGGCGAAAATTGGTGTTTTTGGCATTGGCCTCGCGGCATATTGGCCGCAGTTTGAAGGTCTAAAAGAACGTTTGGAAGGCTACCAGCGCGAGGTTGAGCGTAAAATTACCGCGATGGGTGCGGAAGTCGTCTCGGCGGGCTTGGTAGATAACGCGCCGGGGGCGCAGCAGGCCGGTGACTTGTTTGCCAGCCACTCGGTTGATCTGATTATCTGCTACGTCGGCACGTACTCGACCTCCTCCCAAGTGCTGCCCGCCGTCCAGCGCCGGAAAGCGCCGGTACTCATCCTGAACCTACAACCATCCCCTGCGATGGACTATCCGAATACAGATACCGCCGAGTGGCTGGCGAACTGCTGCGCCTGCTGCGTGCCGGAAATTTCGAATGCCTTTGCCCGTAGTCGGATACAATTCAACGTGGTCTCCGGTTTGCTTCAGGAAGCGGAAGGCCACGCCAATCAGTATTACATGCGGGCGTGGGAACAGATCGAGGATTGGATTAAAGCCGCACAAATTCTGCGTGAACTGAGCTACAGCCGCATCGGTTTCCTCGGCCATACCTACCCCGGCATGTTGGATATGTACTCCGACTTCACCATGCACCATGCCCAACTTGGGGCGCATATCGAAGTGCTGGAGATGGACGACCTCCACAAGCGCGTCAAAGGCGCGAGTGACACCGCCATCAAGAACAAGGTCGAGGAAATCCAGAACCACTTTCAATTAGTGGGGAAGGGCAGCGACAAAATCTCGCAGGATGTAACCCCCGAAGCGTTGGGGTGGTCGGCGCGGGTCGCCTGTGGACTTGACCAACTGGTCGCGGATTTCGACCTCAACGGCTTAACCTATTACTATCGCGGCTTAGATGGCAACGAGAATGAAGAACTTGGCGCGGGTCTAATCGTCGGCAACTCGCTGCTCACGGCGCGGGGCATTCCCGCATCGGGTGAGGGCGACCTCAAAACCTGCGTCGCCATGCTGATTATGGATCGCTTGGGCGCGGGTGGCTCGTACACCGAGTTTTATGGGATGGATTTCAACGAGGATTTTATCATGATGGGGCATGATGGCCCCGGTCATATCGCCATTTCCGACGGCAAGCCGATGCTGCGTGGTTTAGGCTTATTCCACGGCAAACGCGGCTACGGTCTCTCGGTCGAAATGCGCGTCAAACGCGGGCCGATTACCATTCTCGGCCTGACACAGACAGCCGAAGGTAAGCTGCGGTTGCTGGCTGCGGAGGGCGAGTCGATTGCAGGCACGACCATGCAAATCGGGAATACCAACTCACGCTTGAAGTTCAAGCTCGACCCCGCGAAGTTCATGGACGAATGGTGCGCTTTCGGCCCAACCCACCATGTTGCTTTGGGCGTTGGCTGCCAATTGGATAAGATTAAGAAGCTCGCACGGCTGTTACAGCTCGAACTGATGGTTATTGAATAGACATTTAGGAAAGAACAATTATGAAAAGAGTAGGTTTTTTGCTCCAAGTGAAGCGTGATCGCATTCCAGAATACAAGAAGCACCACGAGGCCGTATGGCCGGAAATGCTGGACGCGCTCCGGCGTAACGGTTGGCACAACTACAGCCTCTTCCTGCGCGATGATGGGCTGATGTTCGGCTACTTCGAGGCGGCGGAGAGTTTTGAGGCTTCCAACGCGGGTATGGCGAAAGAGGAAATTAACCTCAAGTGGCAGGAATTCATGGGGCCGTATTTTGAGGCGCTTTCCGGTCGTCCTGACCAGAACATGATGGAACTCGAAGAAGTCTTCCATCTCGATTAATGACCACTGGCTGTAAAGAACAAATAGAATTCACTGGCGACCGCTCAGGCCGCCTTTTTTAATTATTTATTTGACCTGTTGATATTATGATTTAGGTTTAAATTAGGTTTGTCGGCAAACCATTCTCTAACCATTTCTCAACCTTTCCCCTTCGTTTTTCCCCCGCAAAGTTAGCACCAATAGCCCTTAAAAGTGACCAAATGTTCTGACAAATGTTCACCCTTAACCGTTTGATTTCGTATATGCTATTCAAAGGGCTGGTTGTAGGGACGGGATACATCCCATCCGCTTTTCTTGCCACCCGCACGCACCTTAACAACCGCATCTATCCACCGCGCACCACATTATCATTCAATTCGTGCCGCTTTTGCCGCTTGTTCCGCATATTGTGCTTTTTACGTGGCATCTTGGCGACTTGCATTCATCTTTGTCTTGGACTAATGACTATCGACTAAAGATTGCCTTTTGCAGCAAACGTTGCAGCAGCGAACCAGCCATCCGCCGCTGCAAATAAAATAGCAAACGTGGCACAAAAACAATGTTTGCCATTGCTGCCAAATTTGCCACTCTTTGCTCCCTCGCTGTTACTACGGGGAGGGCTGGGGTGGGGTTTCGACTCTGACGACATTTCCGACACAATACACTCATCTGTCGTCGACGACTTCGCCGCCATCGCCGACACAAAATGCACTGTGAAAATGAAGAAATTGAAGAATTTTGCGACCGAAGGAAATCCTTTAGGGCAGTTTTCGCAGTATTTCGAATGTGCAACTCGTATCGTTTGAAACTGAAATTGGAGCTAAAAGCTAATCGCTAAAAGCTGTATTGGCGGTACTTATAGTGATTTACGAATGAGCATGGTAAATAATTGGAGGCGCTGACACTTGCCTTTGAAGCCGCTTTAGCAGGCTTGTCTGGTGATCAGCATGATGGCTTTAGCCTCATGCGGCGTAACCCGACCAATTACCATTTTAATAAGTAAATAACCATTAGTGCCGCCGCCGCCGCCACAAACATCATTCACGGTTAGGCAAATTAACAGCCTGAAGCAGTTTCTCCAACGTCCCGCCGAGGATTTGCGCCTTGTCGCCCTCGGAGATGAAGGTGCAGTGGTGCCGGAAGGCTTCAAGCGACTGTTTATAGGTCATGAAGAACCGGACGACCGGATAATCCGATCCCCAGCACATACGCGCTGCGCCGAAGTGTTCATACTCCGCGCGGAAAATATCGTGGGTGTCGGTATACGGGTAATCCCAATTGGTGCGCGTGGCATATGCGAAGCCCGAAAACTTCAGGTAAATGTTGGGCAGCTTGGCCGACTCCAGCACCTGCCTTAAACCTTCGCGCGGTTCGGCTTCATCCACTTTCACCCAGCCCATGTGGTGAATCAGTATCGGTACGGTAGGGAACATCTCGGCGGCGCGGCGGATGGCCGGTTGATGGTGGGTATACGTGCTCAAGCTGACGATCAGATGGTGCTTTTCGGCAATCTTAAAGACCCGCTGGCCTTCATCCGAATGCAGCCACGCGCCGTCATCACTTTGCGCGATGTAATGCGTAAATCCTTTGATCGGCCACTCGTCCATCATCGCTTGCAAACGGCTGGCTGAACCCGGTTGGTGATAAGTGGCTGACCATTCGCTGTCGAGGTCAACAATTTGGTGAAAACGGTTCGGGAACCGCGCGATTTGTCCCGCGACATAGGCGTTGTTACGCGAGTTACGGTCGATTTGGGCGCAGACGATCATCGCTTGATCGACCCCGTTTAAGTCCATCTCATTTAAGAGTTGTTCGAGTTTGCCACGATGGGCATCATCCGGCACAGGCGGTTGATAAGGCCACAGCGGCCAAGCGTGGGAATGGCTGTCGATAATCATGGTGTCCGTCCTTTGGGTACATCAGTCGTCTGGCGAATAATTAAATGACCGGGAACAAACGTTTCCTGCGGTGGGAGGTCAGGGTTTTGCAGTCGTCTAAATATCAGGCGTGTGGCGGCACGACCGAGTTCTTCCGCGTCGATATGCACGGTGGTCAGCGGTGGGTTGAGGTAAGCCGACATCGCAATGTCGTCAAAGCTGGCGACCGAAATATCAGCCGGTATCGCGAGTTGGCGTTCATCAATCGCCCGCATCGCCCCGATTGCCAGCATGTCATTAATGGTGATGATGGCAGTGGGCGGCGTGGCAAGACCGAGCAGGGTAGAAGCCGCTTTGTAGCCTTCGTCAATCGTCGTCCCGCAGTATTGGATGAGGTCGTCGTCGGCAGCGATACCGGCGCTTTGCAAACCCTGCCGGTAAGCAACCAAACGGTCGGTTCCCTGTTCGGGGTAAACCAAACTCCCGCCGTAGATCAACCCGATGCGGCGGTGGCCCAGTTCGAGCAGGTGCTTCATCACCGCGACTGCGCCCGCCTTATAGCTGGTACGGGCGATGTCCACCGTACTGGCGGAGGTGCCGATGAGGGCGAGCGGCTTGCGCTGCCGGACGAGCGCTTCGAGTTCATGCCGCAGGTGGTCGTAGTAGGTGAGGAGCAAGATGAGGCCGTCGATGCGCCGCCGGCTCAGGGTTTGGACGCTGTGCAGTTCCCGTTCGGGATTGAGCGAGGCGCTCATCAACAGCACGTCATAACCGCGCGTTTGCAGTTCACTTTCCACGCCGGACGCGATTTGCCAGTAATGCGGGTTGTGCATATCCGGTATCAGGAGGCCAATCGTGTTGGTCGTACCGGAACGCAGCGATTGTGCGGTTGCGTCCGGTTGATAGCCAAGTTCAACAACCGCCCGCATCACTTTTTCGCGCGTTTCTTCGGTAATGGTCACGTAGCCATCGGTTAGGCCGTTGAGGACGTAAGAAACAGTGGCGCGGGATACGCCAGCTCGTTTAGCGACATCCTGTTGAGTAGGTCGTTTCATGTATAACAAAGATACAGCTAAAAGATATTTTAAGTTAAAAAGTCGGCGCGATATGAGCAAGCCCATACCAATTTGTTGACAAGCCCGATGCAAGCGTGTTAATTATAGAAAAAGATCCCATTACACGTGTAAGTGATGGTTAATATAACATATTTTGCTTTTTTGAACACATTTTTAAGGTTTCGAAAATTGACGACTAACCAACCACAGAGGGCCTGTTTTGCATTCCACATCAAGCCAGAGTACATCACGGAATATAAACACTGGCACGCCAATGTGTGGCCGGAGATGCGGCAAGCACTGAGCGACTGCGGCTTCCGCAATTACTCGCTGTTCATGCGCGAGGATGGCATGGTGTTTGGCTATTTGGAGTCGGATGACTTTACGGCATCCAACGCCTGTGTGGGCGAAAAAGATGTGAACACACGCTGGCAGGCGGCGATGAAACCGTTCTTCGCGTCGATACCGGGCGATATGTGGCTCGAAGTTTTTCACTTGGATTGAAGCGACTCGCTGAACAGCTAGCATCGTAGAAGGAGTCATCGTGACCATTCGTGTTGGTTTAATCGGATGTGGGTTGATGGCACGGGCGCATCTGCCGGGGTACGAGGCAGCGCGTGACCAGTCCGAAATTGTGATGTGCTGTGATAACCATCTCAAGCTGGCGGAGGATACAGCGGCCAAACTCGGCGGTACGGCTGCCGTAACCAGCGAGTGGCAAGCGGTGATTGATAACCCGCAGGTGGACGCGGTGGATGTGTGTGCGCCGCACTTCCTCCACGCGCCGATTGTGCTGGCTGCGGCGAAGGCGGGCAAGCATGTGCTGTTGGAAAAACCGATGGCGATGAACCTCGGTGAAGCACGACAGATGGTGAGCGCGATGGAGGCAGCGGGGAAGGTATTCATGGTGGCGCAGAACCAGCGTTACCTACCGGAGCACAAGCCGATCAAGAAGCTGCTCGACGATGGTGCGATTGGTCGCGTGGTCGCGGCACGGATCGACGGTAATCAGTTCTTGAGCAGGGGATACCCGGAAGGTCACTGGTTGTTTTCGAAGAAGCTGGCGGGCGGCGGGGTCATCCGCACGACCGCTATTCACAAGATTGACCTGATGCGTTCGTTCCTCGGCGATGTGCGGCGGGTGACGGCGTTGTACTCCACCTCCGGCCTGAACCCCGGCATGGACAGCGAAGACATTGCCGCGTTCGCGATGGAGTTCGAAAATGGCGCGATTGGCGAGGCGTTTTTCACCTTTGCCGCCTACCAGAACCCGATCCCAACGGCGAGTCATGAGCTGGTTATCCTGTACGGCACCAAAGGCATGATTAGCAACATCAACGGCTGGCATATGCACAGCACCGGGGTTGACGGCTACACAGAGGGGATGCAGTTGATGGGACTACCGAACGCCAATTATGCCGAGTCGTTCGTGCATGAGGTTGGACATTTCTTGGAGTGCGTGGCGACCGGACAAACGCCGATCACCTCCGGCCACGATAACATCAAAACAATCGCCATTATTGACGCGCTGTATCGGTCCTACGAAACCGGAAAAACGACTTTAGTCGAACACCCATAAAGGAATTTTTACCATGCCAAATTTACGTTTTGCTGCTCCTAAGGAACGCCGTGTCGCGCTGGTGACCGGTGGTGCGCGGGGCATCGGCGGGGCGAGCGCCCTGCGGATCGCCGAAGAAGGCCGTGACGTGGTGATTGCCGACATTATCGACGGCAGTGAAGTCGTCCAGCAGGTCGAGGCGCTGGGGCAGAAGGCGTTCTACATCAAGGTTGACATTGCCAATGAGCAGTCAGTCAAGGATATGGTCGCGCAGACGGTGGATACCTTCGGTCGGCTGGATATTCTGATCTGTTGCGCGGGGGTGCTGGGCAAAGAGCAGCCGTTTTTGGAACAGTCAGCGGCGGAGTTCCAGCGTGTGCTTCAAATCAACGTGGCGGGTGTCTACTACTCGCACCAAGCGGCGATCCCGCATATGCTCGAACGCGGCTGGGGGCGCTGTGTGACGATCACCTCCGGCGCACGGCACGGGGCGACGAACCTTGTACCCTATGGTGTCTCAAAAGGGGCGGTGTTCTCATTTGTGAACGCGCTGGGAAACGCTTACCCGAAGCAGGGTGTTTTCGTCAACGGTGTCGAGCCGGGGCGTGCGCTGACGGAAATGGTCGTGCCACGCTTTTCTGCCGAGCATCTGGCGAACCCCGGTGTTCCGGTAGGTCGCTACTCGGACGCGGAAGAAGTGGCTGAGGTTGTCGAGTTCCTCAGTTCAGAACGCAATACCTACACCACCGGTTCGGTGTGGAGCGTGAAGGGTGGCACCGGCTAACCGCGCTATTGGTCGTGGTATTCGCCCCGATGCGACTCGTCACCCTTTAGTTGGTCGTGCAGCGCGTGCTGGGTGAGGGTGATATGGTCGATGGCACGCTGTTTCGCCAGTTCTTGGTCGCGGCTGCGGCAGGCAGCGAGGATGTCGTCGTGTTCTTGGTGGATACGTTCGTGGTCGTGGGTAACGAACATATAGCGAAACCGGTAAAGCTCGCTGCGTTCCCACAACATTTGGATGACCTGAAGCAGATGCGCGTTATCCAACGCCGAGTATATGTGCGTATGGAACTGGCGGTTGAGCGCGATATAGGTATTGATGTCGTTCGAGGCGGTGGCATGACGCATGGCAACGGTCATATTTTGCAGGGCGGTGAAGTGGTTTTCGTTCAGGCGAGGCACGGCATGGAAAATGGCTTCGCCTTCGATGAGGCCGCGTGTGAAGTAGAGGTTGTCCATGTCGCTAATGGACACTTCGACCACGAACGCACCCCGGCGCGGCTGGATGGTGACCAAGCCCTCGGCTTCGAGACTTTTCATAGCTTCGCGTATGGGAGCCATACTGACTTGAAGCTGCTCGGCAAGCAGGTTTTGGTCGATACGTTCACCCGGCTTGAGTGTTTGCTTCAAGATGGCTTCACGGATGCGTTCCTGCACCAGTGCCGCCAGTGTGCGCCGACTATCTTCGATAGGGCCGAACGATTTAGTAATCATGAACAGTCCTTAGTTGTGTGCATTTGATTTGACAGATTCGAAATTCGAATTTACAATTTCGAAAATCGTTTTAAGCATTCTATAGAAAAATTTCGTTTTTGGAAAGTTTTATATGCCAACCGTTTTTGTTTATTGGTACCCCGGTCGAACTTCCGAACAAAAACAAAAAGTCGCCCAACGCATTACCGATGCCCTTGTTGAGGACGGCAATGCTAAACGCGAATCCGTCCTCATTATCTTCGAGGACATTACTCCTGACAACACCGCCCGTGCTGGTCATTTGCAATCCTTGCCAGCACCGATACCTCCCGATACGAATGACAGTGTACCGAAGTAGAACTTGCAAAAGCCCTAAAGGAGGTGATTGCGACCCATTCATTGTGCTAACCGGTTGATAAAGTTTCGATATGTTTTAGATACGGAGAAAAAACAATGTTTATACGAAAAGTCGTGGCTGGTTTGATGATGAGCGCTTTTGCGATTGGCGGCAGTGTCGCCGTCGCGCAAGATGCACCAAAGGAAATCCGTTTTGCATCGCTGCAAGGCTCGTTTGTTGATGGCGTGAATACCATGCTCATTGAGCAGTTCGAAGCACTGCACCCTGATGTGACCGTCAAGTTCGAAGTGTTGGACGGCGCGACCCTCGATGTAACCCTCGCGGCGCAGGCGGCTGCCGGTTCATTGGCTGACGTGATCTTCACGGCTGACCTGTACGTTGTTCCGTTCGCGAAGGGTGGTATCTCGGTCGATATGGAACCGCTGGCTGCCGCTGACCCGGATTTTGACATCAGCGATGTTTATGAAAACATGCTTGACCTGAGCAAGGTGGAAGGCAAGGGCTTGTACATGATCCCCTCGTCCTACGACGTGGTGACGATGTACTACAACAAGACCCTGTTCGAACAAGCTGGCGCTCCGCTGCCGACCGCTGAATCGACATGGGACGATGTTATTGCCTCGTGCAAGACCATCCTTGAAGCGACCGGCGCTTACTGCTTCCCTGCTGGTACGAACGGTGGTACCACCAAGTGGTGGGCGACCTACGTTCCGTGGATCAAGGGTTTTGGCGGCGACATTCTGAGCGAAGATGGTACGACCGTGCTGCTCAGTTCGCCGGAATCGCTGGCTGGCCTGAAGGCTTACACCGACATTTGGACGACCCACGGTGTTGGTCAACCGTTTGACTTTGACGCGGGCGGCGACTGCTTCATGGTCGGCAAGTGCGCCCTGCAATTCACCATCCCCGGCCCGATGGCGAGCCTCCGTGCGATTGACCCGCAGCCTTTTGAATGGGACGTGGAAGTGATCCCCAGCTTCGCTGATGGCACGAAGATCACTGGTATGGGCACCTATGGCTTCAGCATCTCCGCGAATGCCAAGGACCCGCAGTTGGCTTGGGATTTCATCAAGGGCTTGCTCTCGGCTGAAACCCAGAAGGCCAGCACCCTCGCTTACAACGGTATGCCGCTGCTGAAGTCGCTGCGTAACGACCCCGATATTCTGGCACTGGCTGGCCCGCCGGATAACATCGAAGCCTTCATGAACAACGGCGCGAACGGCATTACCCCGACCTACTTCCCCGGTAACTGCGGCAGCTTGTATGCCGGTCAGATCAATACCGAAATCAATGATGCGTTCGATGCGGTTATCGTCGGCGGCTCATCGGTCGAAGACGCATTCACCACAGCGAATGACAACATTCAGTCCTGCCTCGAGGGCTAAATCCTGAACGGATCAGTGATTTAAACGTTCGAAAATCTCCCGCCGCAGTTTGTTTTCTGCGGCGGGACTCTAAATGCTTTGAAGTTACGAGGAGTTATCATGACCGCAGTCGCATCTAAACCCCCAAAAAGCCAACGCAGCCCTACGTTTTGGAGGGATACGCTGCGTGGCTATCTGTTCATTCTTCCAGTGGTGCTTGGGCTGCTGATTTGGACGTTCGGCCCGATGATCGCATCGGCTTACTATAGTTTGACAAATTACAAAATTATTGGTGTGCCTGAATTCATTGGATTTCAGAATTACATCGAACTGTTCACAAAAGATAAAGCCTTCATTCAATCCCTGAGTATTACGGTTCGTTTTGGCATTATGTTCGTGATTTTGTCGCAGATCGTCGGCATCGGGTTAGGAATATTGCTGACGCAAAAAGTGCGCGGCCTGACGATTTTCCGCACCATTTTCTACTTGCCAATTATCGTTCCCGCAGCGGCCTCGGCTGTCCTGTGGAAATATCTTTATAACAAAGAGTTCGGCCCCATCAGCAGCGTGTTTCAGGCGTTGGGTTTGCCCTCGATCAACTGGCTCGGTTCACCGGAGTCGGCGTTGTTCGCGCTGGTTATTATGACTGTGTGGGGGAGTGCCGTAACCACCATCATCTATGTCGCGGGTTTGCAAAACATCCCTGAAGACTTGATCGATGCGGCTAAGATTGATGGTGCGAATGGTTTACAACGTTTCTGGAGTGTTACTATTCCAATGCTCTCGCCAACGATCTTCTTCAATGTTGTGACGGGCATCATAGGGGCGTTCCAGTTCTTTGTCCCTGCCTTCATCATGACCAACGGCGGCCCTGCAAAATCGACCTATTTCTATAATTTTAACCTTTATGAAAAAGCCTTTAAGTGGTTGGAAATGGGCTATGCCTCGGCGATGGCGTGGGTCTTGTTTGCCATCATCATCGTACTGACCCTGTTTATCTTCCGCAGTTCGCCACTTTGGGTTTATTACGAAGGAGAAGTGCGCTCATGACTTCGACCACAAATACCAGTACAAGCACTGTTTACAGCACCCCTAATTCCGCCAAAATTAAAGCGGTGCGCCGCCGTCAGGAAGTGACGAGCAAAGGTTTTGTCTATACTCTGCTCATTATCGGTGCGCTCGTTTTTGTGCTGCCATTGGTTGTGATGGTGAGCACATCTTTGAAATCGTATGCGGAAATCAACAGTTATCCGCCGACCTTCTTGCCTAACCAGATTGTGCCGTCCAACTTTGTTGAAGCGTGGAATTATCCGAACACGATGTTTCCACGTTGGACGTTCAATACGATTTTTATCATCGTAGCGACTGTGCCCGGTGTTGTGTTGAGTTCATCCCTTTGTGCCTACGGGTTTGCACGGTTGAGGTTCCCCGGACGTAACCTGTGGTTCATGTTGGTTCTGGCCTCCTTGATGCTTCCGGCACAGGTGACACTGATTCCGTTGTACATCCTGTTCCACAAGCTGGGATGGTTGAACACGTTTGCACCGCTGATTGTGCCAGCGTGGTTTGGTGGCGGGGCGATCAATATCTTTCTTATGCGCCAGTTCTTTATGCAAATCCCGCGTGAGTTGGACGAGGCAGCGATCATTGACGGGGCAGGGCATTTGACGATCTGGTGGAAGATTTACCTGCCGCTCGCTCGTCCGGCGCTGATTTCGGTGACGTTGCTGACGATCTTGGGTATCTGGAACGACTTCCTCAATCCGTTCATCTTCCTGTCCGACCCGAACAACTTTACGATTTCACTGGGTTTGAACCTGTTCCGTAATTACTTCCCGCAGTTGGCGCGTACCGACTACATCATGGCTATTTCAACGTTGATGGTTATCCCGATGATTGTGATGTTCCTCGCTGCACAGCGGTACATCGTCTCCGGCTTTGTGACCAGCGGCATTAAAGGTTAAACATGGCTCAGATTGATCATAATAACTGGATGGAGCAGCCCCGCTTGCTGAACGAACGCTGCCGTGGGCTGCCCCTGATTTGGACACCGGATGTCAAATGGTTCAATAACGACTGGCTCGGCCCAACGCCGCATGTGCATGATGACGCGACCGAAATTGGCTTTATGGCGCAGGGCAGCCTCGAAATTCAAATCGGCGGCAGCAAGCGCATTTATAAGAAGGGCGACTTTGTTATCATGCCGCCCAATAAGTACCACAATTATTGGTTCGCGGGGGATGAAACGGCCTGTTTCTTCGTCGTGGTTGGGCCGAACCATAAGCACAACCGGCTGCGGCACAAGGACTTCACACCGGATAACTACGAAGGGGATGCCCCCCACGCCAACATCTACGAAACCGATCAGCTCCCCTCGAATGAACACTTCAAAGCCGAGCGGATCGTGTTGCAGCCGGGGGAAAGCACATCTGAGCAGAAGCTAACGGTGCAAGATCGCGTTTTCTACATCGTCTCCGGCGCGGCGCAGGTGCGTTCGAATAAGCTCTCTGGTGAACTGGTTGCCAACGAATACATCCACATCCCTGCGACGACACCGCATCAGATCAGCAACACGGGCAGCGAACCGGTGATGATCCTGTCGCTGATTGTGACCGATCCTTTTAGTGCTCGTGCTGTACTCGAACATACTGAATAAAGACGGAAGATTAACCTGATGCGAATAGGAATGTGCGGGGCGTTTCTCCCCGATAACATGGATGACTTGACCCCCGAAACCTGTAAGCGCGTGCGCGATATGGGCTTTTCGGGGATTTTTACCCGCTTTCGTGCGAACGACCCCCATACTACCCCGCGCGAAAAAGCCGAGCGGGTACGCAAGCTGCTGGCGGATGAAAACCTGCGCTTATATCAAGTGACGGGTTACTGGCAGAACCTCGTTACACCGGATGAAACCGCGCGGGCAGAGTCGGTCAAGACGGTACAAGCGGCGCTGCGCCTCGCGAGCTGGTTAGGTGCGCGTGGGATTGATACCGGCCCCGGCTCGATGAATCCGGCTGGCCCGTGGTTCCCGCACCCCTACAACTGGTCAGCCGAGGCACGCCGCCAATTGGTGAAGAGCTTGAAAGAATGTGCCGCTGCTGCTGAGGACACGGATGTCTACCTCAGCATGGAAGGCCACCAATTGGTGACGTTGGAGTCGGCAGAAGTGACCAACGAAGTGCTGGCGGAAGTCGACTCGCCGCGTGTGACCAGCGACTACGACTCGGCAAATTGGATCACACGGGGCGAGGTATTTGATACCGCCTCTGCTGTGAACCGCCATTTCGATGTGCTGGGCAGCCGCATCATTAGCTGCCACGCCAAGGATATTTGGATCGAGAACCGCCTCTCAGTGCATTTACAGGATGGCTGTCCCGGTCAGGGCAAT
Organism: Chloroflexota bacterium; assembly: GCA_020161935.1. Classification (GTDB taxonomy): domain Bacteria; phylum Chloroflexota; class Anaerolineae; order Aggregatilineales; family Phototrophicaceae; genus CFX2. Next base: position 1,559,586 of record JAIUNI010000001.1, on the reverse strand, counting down.
ATGGACTTCCATAACCTGTTCCGCCGGATGGAAGCCCTTTCGTCGGACTTCCCGGTGATTGTGGAAGGGGCAACAAGCGAGGAAATGCCTGCGGTCGGCAAGTTATTTACGCAAATCGCAGGTGAACTCGGCATTCGGCTGCTGAATGCTGATGAAGAACCCGCTTAATTGAAGCATTGTATCGAAAGCATTTGTTTAACCAGAAAGACATGGAAGCCTAATTATCATGCCGAAAGCATCAGCTAAGAAACCGCACGCGCTCCGTTTTGCTTACAGTACCATCAACTGGACGACCAAACCAGATATGGTCACGATGTTCAAGGACATCAAGAAAGCCGGTTGGCACGCGGTTGAACTCTTTGACCATTCGCTCGACTGGATGGGGCCGCCCGACTACCTGCGCTCGATCTTGGGCGGGCTGCACCCCGGTATTTTCTTTGGCGGCATCGAAGTGCCGTTTAACCCCGACACCATCACCACCCACAAGCGCCGCATGGATTACGCCGCGTTGTTCGGTGTGGAGCAGTACGGTCTGGTCGGTGGTGGTCGCCTCCGTACCCGTCCGCCGACGGCTGAGGAATATAAGAACCTCGCCTCTGGCTGCGAGGAACTGGCGAAGTACGGCGCAGACAAGGGCATTACCTTAGCCTACCACCCGCACGTCGGTTGTACCATCGAAACCGAGGCCGAAATCGACATTCTGCTGAACGAAACCAAGAAGACCAAGCTGTGCCTCGATGTGTCACACATCGGTCTGGTGAACGAAGATCCGGTCGCCCACATCCGCAAGTACAAGTCGCGCCTCGGCTACATGCATCTAAAGGACTGGGCGGGCGGCAAGTTCGTGGAAATCGGTCAGGGCAGCATCGGCCTCGACTTCGGCGCAATCCTCGCCGAGTTGGTCGCGCAGAAGTTCCCCGGTTGGGTCGTGGTCGAGCAGAGCAGCAGCACGGTATCACCGCTTGAAAGCGCCAAGATCAACGCCGCGCACATCAAGAGCCTGAATCATAAACTAGAACTGCCAGAGGGAAATTAACCATGTCGTTCGCAATGGGACTGGTTGGTTGTGGGGTGATGGGTCGCCGCCATGTCATCGGCATGAAACAGTTAAAGGCGGCAGGGAAACTGAATTTTGATTTGGTCGCCGTCTGCGACATTATGCCCGCCAACCTCGAAAAAATGGTTGACCATGCCGAGGAATTGCTTGGCGAGCGCCCGCAGGCGTTCACCGACTTCGACACGATGATTAGCACCCTCAAGCTGGATGGCATCATCGTCACCACCTCGCCGGAAATGCACGTTGATGTGGCGGAAAAAGCCTTCGCCGCCGGTATTCATGTGATGGTCGAGAAGCCGATTACGCTCACGGTCGCCGAAGGTGTGCGTTTGGTCGAGGCGGGCAAAAAGGCCAACCTCAAGCTCGCCGTCGCCGAAAACTACCGCCGTGACCCGATCAACCGCTTGGGCAAAGCGTTGGTCGACAGTGGCGCAATCGGTACACCCTTTCTCGCCACACAGGAGTCATCCGGTGGTGGTGAATTCGTCATCATTACCCCGTGGCGGCATCGTAAAGATCGCGGCGGTATCGTGATTGATATGGGTGTCCACTATACCGACATCCTTGAGTTCTACCTCGGCCCGATTGATACGGTCGTCGGCATGAACTCGATTGTCGATAAGGAACGCACCGACGCGCAGGGCAACAAACATCCGGTCGATGCCGAAGACCTCTCAGTGGGCGTGATGCGCTTCGAAAGCGGGGCGCTGGCGAACTGGCTGCTGAATGTCGCCGGACGCGGCGAGGGTTTGTTCTCGCGCGTGATCTACGGAACAGGCGGCTCACTCTCCATCCCCGGCGACCGTTCCGGTAAGCCGCTGCGTTTGGTGCAGCGCCGCGAGGGCAAAGATACCCCCGTCGAAGACTTGCTGGCGCTCGTGCCGGACTTCCACTTAGATGAAGTCACCGCCGCCTTATTCAAGGGCGACCGCTTGGCAACCTATGACCTGCCGTGGGCGGAAATTGATGCGAACCTGCTCGGCATCGAACAGGCCGATTTCGTTGATGCGGTATTGAACGACCGCGAACCGGAAGTCACCGGTGAACAGGGTTTGCGCTCGCTGGCGTTGGTGTTCGGCGTACTCGAATCGGAACTGCTCAACCGCATGGTTACACTGCAAGAAATCCTACTCGGCGAAGAACAGCCTTATCAAGATGAAATTCTACGGGGTATGCAAGCATGACTGCATGGTCACACATGATGGATTTTGGGGTCATTCACCCCTTAATCTATCTCGAATGCCGCACGGGTGAAGGGCCGGTTGTCGAAACACTGACGACCATCGTCAACGACTCGGATTTTGGCGCGGTGGAAATCGCACCTGTCAAAAATCCTGAAGTCCGCCAGAAGGCCAAAGCGCTGTTGGCACAGTCGCAGTTGCAGGTGGTCTATCTGCCGATTCTGCCCGTGCTGCTCGAAAAGCTCGAACCCGGCAGTGCCGACCCCGACCTGCGAAATGCGGCGATGACCCGCCTCAAGGCACTGATCGACGAAGCGATTGACCTTAACAGTGTCATGGCGATGGTGCAGGGGCCGCTGGCCGTCCCTGATGACCAGATCGAGGCGACCACCGCCCGCTTGGTCGAAGACTTGCAAGAACTCTGTGATTACGCCACCGCGAAGTCCACCAAGCGGCAGTTGTTCATCACGTTCGAGAACTTTGACCGTACGATTGAGAAGAAGCGCCTGATCGGCCCGACGGTTGAAACGGCTAAGATGGCGGATGCGGTTGACCGTGCTAACTTCGGCCTAACCATCGACCTCAGCCACTTACCGCTGCTCGGCGAAACCGCCGAACACGCGCTGAAAACGGCAGGACGGCATCTCATCCACGCCCACATCGGCAACTGTGTGGTCGACCATCCCGACTCGCCGCTGTATGGCGACTTCCACCCGCGTTTCGGTCACCCCTTGGGGCGGAACGATTTGCCGGAAGTGGTGGATTATCTCAAGCAGTTGGATGCGGTTCAATTCTGGACGAATGCCCGCGAACGACTCGGCTCGACACCGATACTATCAATGGAACTGCGGACGATTCCCGGCGAAGAAACGCCAGAGGCCATCCTCGCCAACGGGAAGCGGACGTTTATGCGCGCATGGGCGCAGGTGAGATCATGACAACGAATATTGTTGTTTGGGAAGAATATAATTATGTGCTGCTCGGTGTGCAGTTCCGCAGGGAGTATGCCCACGAGCTTGAAAAACGTTTACCGCCGAACGATCCTGCGCGTGTCGAATGGGCGAAAGACGCGCCGCTGTTTGAAGAACTGTTCGCTGACTACGACACCAAACTGACGAAGGTCAGCACATTGGAAGAACTCGAAGCCATCATCGAGGAAGTGGATTACCTCGTGGTTCACAAGCAGCGCTTGCCAGCCGAAACCCTACGCAAGGGCAAGCGGATCAAGCTGCTTCAGCACATGGGCGAGGACTCTCGCGGCCTGCCGATGGAAACCGCGCGTGAGATGGGTATCCCTGTTTGCGTTACCCCACTGATTAACTACATCGCCGTTGCCGAACATGCGTGGACGCTGCTGCTCAACCTGTATAAGCAGATGCGCGAGCAAGAACGCCAGATGAAGGAACGACTGTACGTTGAACGCGGTTGGGGCGCGACCATTCCCAACGTCCGCATCGTGCAGGACTTTACACTCGGCTTGCTCGGCTTTGGTGAAATCGCCCGCCCGATGGCGAAGTACGCCCACGCCTTCGAGATGAAGTGTATCTATTGGGATAAAGTGCGCTTCCCGCCCGAACTTGAAGAAAAATACCACGTTCAATATGTCGAGTGGGACGAACTGTTCAAGCAGTCGGATGTCCTCAGCGTCCACATCCCGATCATGCCCTCGACCGAGAAAATCATCGGTGCGCGTGAAATTGGCCTGATGAAGTCCGATGCGTTTTTCATCAACACCGCGCGGGGTAAATTGGTCGAGCAGGATGCGCTGGTCGATGCCCTCAAGAACCGCCGCCTCGGTGGTGCGGGCTTGGACGTGATGTACGAAGAACCCGTGCCGGTGAAGGATGTCCTGCATGAACTCAACGAAGACCCCAGCTACAACGTTATCCTGACTTCACACTCGGCGTGGCAGGGGCATTGGACTCACGTCCGCGACTCGCTCAACATCTGGATGAATGTCTACCGTCACTTGCGCGGCGAACCGCTGAAATACGAGGTCAGGTAAGCATGGCACATCCCATTCAATTCGGTTACTGTGTCCCGATTTTCTCGATGCCCGGTGGTGGCTTGTTCCGCACACCGAACTTCCCTGAACTGGATGTCAAGCAGGCCATCGAAACCGGGAAGGCCGCCGACGAACTCGGTTACGATTCGATCTGGGTTGCCGACCACCTGATGCTCGGCAAAGATCAGGCCATCATGGAAGGCTGGACGACCCTTTCGGCGATTGCGGGCTGCACCAGCCGCGCCAAACTCGGCATCATCCATCAGGGGCATTACTTCCGCTTCCCTTCGGTGGCCGCCAAGATGATCGCCACACTCGACCAGATTTCCGGTGGGCGCTTCATCTACTTTGCGGATACAGGCACGCGCATTAGCGAGCATCAAGCCTATGGGCTGAATTACCCTGAAAATGTCGAAGAACGCATGGAAAACTTCCTCGAAGGCTTGGATCTGACGCTCAAGTTGTGGGAAGCCACGCCGGAAAATCCGCTGACCTTCAACGGTAAATATCACAGCGTCAAAGAAGCGGTTTGTACACCGCCTCCTGCCCAACAGCCGCACCCGCCCATCTGGTTTGGCGAAGCGCATCCGATTACCTTTGATGCTGTCGCGCGTTGGGGGCAGGGCTGGAACAGCGTTCCGGTCGGCTTGACGACCATGAATCAACGCTTGGCCTCGCTCCGTGCCGTTTGTGAAAAGGTGAACCGTTCCTTTGACGAACTGGAAATCAGCTACGAAGTGCAGATTTTAATCGCGCCGACCCGTGAAGCCATTCGCGAGAAGTTGAAGTCGATCTTAGCCTTAACCCCCGCTGGTGGCGAGACCCCCAATGATGCCGACTTCATCGCCTTTGTGAACGGCGACAGTGATGAATACCCGCGCTATCTGACGGAAAATAATTTAGTAGGCACGCCGGAGGAAGTTGCCGCGCAGTTACAAAATTATATCGCTATTGGCATAACCCATTTTATGTTGTGGTTCATGGATGCCCCCGATATTGAAGGAATGCAGTTGTTTGCTGAACAAGTCGCACCTACATTCAAGACAAATCGCTCATAAGGAGGATTCATGGCTGAAGTAAAAACTGCCGACCTGCTAGCCAAGTTGTTCCGCTTGGATGGCAAGGTCGCGCTCATAACCGGTGGCTACGGTGGCATCGGCGAGGCGGCTTGCCGGGGTTTGGCTGCTGTCGGCGCGACGGTTGTCGTGGCCGGACGCAATGAACAACGTGCCGAAGATTTGGCAGCGACGCTCAAAAGCGAAGGTTATGATGCCTACGCCGCGCCTTTTGATGCCAACAAGAACAAAGACATCCGCCGCATGGTCGATGAAACTGCCTCGCAGTTGGGCAGCATCGATATTCTGGTGAACTGCGTCGGCTTAAACCGCGAAGAAAAACTATTGGATGTAACCGAAGAAAACTTTGATTACGTTTATACCGCCAACCTCAAGTCAGCCTTTTTCCTCGCCCAAGCGGCGGCCAAGTATCAGATCGCGAAGGGCAAAGGTGGTAAGCAGGTACACCTCGGCTCGGTTCGCACGCAGTTGGGGTTGCGCGGTCGCGGTTATGCGGCTTATGTCGCCGCTAAGGGTGGCCTAGGGATTATGTGCAAGCAGCTTGCCGCCGAGTTAGCCCCGGACAACATCAATGTGAATGTGGTCGCGCCGACCTTCGTTCGCACCGAGCAGGTCGCAGCGATGCTGGCTGACCCCGAGTTTTATAACGCACTGACCGCCCGTATACCATTGGGCCGCATTGCCGAGCCGGATGACGTGATGCAAGCTATACTTTTCTTTGTGTCCTCCGCGTCAGATTTTATTACGGGGCAGACACTGTACTTGGATGGCGGCATCACCGCCACCCAGTAACGGCCTCAACGACAGTAAACGAGTATTTATACAGGAACGCTATGGCTTTTTCTGAAATAGTTCTGCCCAATATGGGCTTCGGCATGGAGGAAGGGCGCATCCTCGCGTGGCTCAAGCAGCCGGGGGATGCCGTCCGTAAGGGCGAACCCGTTGCCGAAATCGAAAGTGACAAGGCGAACGTCGAACTCGAAGCATTGGCCGACGGTGTGCTGGACATGGTACTCGTCCCCGCTGACCAGATGGTCGCGGTCGGCACCGTCTTAGGGCGTATCCGCACGGGTGAAGCCGCTCCTGCTGCCGAACCGCCCTCCATGTCCGAGATTGATAATGTAGCCTATCAAGGTCAACCCGCCTCAGCCGCTGTTAGTGATGATGCCGACCGTGGTCAGCGCATCTCGCCGGTCGCCCAGCGCCTCGCCCGCGAGCATGGCATCGACCTCAACAGCGTCCAGTCGCGCAGTGCTGATGGGCGTATCACCCGCGAGGATATACAGGCGGTGATCGACGGCGCGAAACCGGCGGCACACTCCAACGGTAAGGTGTTAACTGCGCCTGCCGTCCGCAAGCTGGCGCGGGATAACCACATCGACCTCACCACCATCAAAGGGACGGGTAAAGAAGGCCGTATTCGCCGCGAGGACGTGGAAGCCCACCTCAGCGAACCGCCGTTTGTCATCGCCGCGCCGCCTGCCGCCCTTGCGTCTGCACCCGCTGCTGCCTCACTCCCTACGGAACGCACGGTTACACCCGCTGCGCCCTCGCAGGAAGGCCGCCGCGAAATCCCCATCAGCAACATGCGCCAGACCATCGCTCGCCGCCTCAGCCAGAGCGCACAGGAGTCGCCGCACTTCTACACCACCGGCGAATTAGACTTTACCGATGCGGCTGCCACACTGCCCAAGGGGATTGGCCTCAACACGCTCATCCTCTACCTGACGACCCAAACCTTGCTTGCGCTGCCGGAACTGAACGCCACCTTCGAGAACGGGCATCTATTCCAATACGACCATGTGCATCTCGCGCTGGCGGTGGCGCTCCCCAACGGCCTGATGACTCCCGTGCTGCGTAACGCCGACGACTTCTCGCTCTCCGGTCTCGCGGGGCATGTGCGTGACCTCATCGAGCGCACCCGTGCCAACAAGCTCAAGCCGGATGAACTCAGCGGCGGTACGTTCACTGTCAGTAACCTCGGTGTCGTCAAGCAGGTGGATCGCTTCACCGCCATCATCAACCCGCCGCAGGTCGGCATCCTCGCTGTCGGCACAGCCAAGCCGCGCCCGATGGTCGTCAACGGCGGCCTACATATTCGCACCACGGCTCACCTGACGCTTTCAGCCGATCACCGCATCATTGATGGCATGTTGGCGGCTCGCTTCCTCGAAGCCTTTGACCAACAGTTGCAGGCATTCGCGGGTTAAGTAGCAAATGTAATGCCCTCACACGCTGTATGCTTTCCTCCCTTGCTTGCGGGGGAGGGTAAGGGTGGGGGTTAGGAATTGGAATCGCCTTTCTCCCCTCGCCACTTATGGCTGTTGGCGAACTGAGCCTGCGAAGGTGCCAACGTGGGGTAGGGGTGAGGTTGAATGAATTGCTGAGTAAAGGATAACATTGTGGCTAATCCTCTTTCACCGGAACTGCGCCTCCACATGCTCACGCGAATGCTCGAAATTCGCTACTGTGAAGAACGCATCCAAGAACTCTTTCTCGAAAATGTCATTCGTGGCACCACCCATCTCTGTATCGGGCAGGAAGGCGTGTCCGTCGGTATGGCGGCAGTCATCGATGCCCCGCGCGGCGATACGGTCACCTGCACCTATCGTGGTCACGGTCACGCTCTCGCGCTCGGCATGTCGCTCCGCAGTATGATGGCTGAAATGATGGGCAAGGAAGCCGGCTGCTGCAAAGGCAAAGGCGGTTCCATGCACCTCACCAATATGGACATCGGTCTCATCGGCACCTTCGCCATCGTCGGCGCGGGGTTGCCCGTTACCAACGGCGCGGCGCTCACTGCCCAGATTAAGGGTACCGGCGCGGTCAGCATCTCCATCTTCGGTGATGGTACGCCCAACATCGGCGCGTGGCACGAAGCGGTTAACCTCGCCGCCGTCTGGAAGCTGCCCGCCGTGTTCTTGTGCGAGAACAACCTATATGGCGAATACAGCTCATATGCCAGCACCGCACCCGTTGATAACGTCGCCGACCGTGCTGCCGCTTATGGTATCCCCGGCATCATCGTCGATGGGCAAGACCCCGAAGCTGTGAAGGCCACCATTCAAGAAGCGGTTGACCGCGCCCGCGCAGGGCAGGGACCAACCCTCATCGAAGCCAAGACTTACCGCTACAAAGGTCACTCCCGCACCGATACCGCCCCTTACCGTCCGGCTGGCGAACTTGAGCAGTGGTTGGCGCGTGACCCCATCAACATCCTTGCCGACCGCATGAAGGCCGACGGTCAGCTAACCGACTCGCAGCTTCAGCAGATGCACACCACCGCTCAGGAAGCCGTCCAAGAGGCGACCACATGGGCGCTCGAACAACCCTATCCGCCGCTCGAAGCGGTCTATGAAGATATTTGGGTGAATTAATATGGCAGTCATGACCTACCGCGAAGCAGTAAAACGCGCCCTTGATGAAGAGATGGCGCGTGATGAAAATGTGATCTTTTTTGGTGAGGATGTCGGCGCGGCTGGCGGCGTGTTCAAAGTCACCCCCGGCTTGTTCGAGAAGTACGGCGGTGTCCGTGTGCGCGATACCCCCATCTCCGAAAACGCCATCATCGGCGCGGGCATCGGCGCGGCTGTCACGGGCTTGCGTCCGGTCGTCGAGCTGATGTTTGCCGATTTCGCCGCTGTCACCCTCGACCAGATCATCAATCAGGCCGCCAAGTTCCGCTATATGTCCGGCGGTCAGCTCAAGGTGCCGCTCGTCATCCGTGCCGCGCAGGGTGGTGGTGCGGGGTTCGCCTCGCAGCATTCGCAGTGTGTCGAAACATGGTTCATGCACGCCCCCGGCCTCAAAGTCGTCGTACCCTCCAATCCAGCGGATGTGCTCGGCTTGCTCAAAACCGCCATTCGTGACGACAATCCGGTCGTGTTCCTCGAACATAAAGTCCAGTACGCCGAGAAGGGCGAAGTGCCGGATGATGAACACATTATCCCATTCGGTGTGGCTAACGTCGTCCGCGCAGGGAGTGATGTTACCATCGTCGCTACCCAACGCATGGTCGCGGTCGCCGTCAATGCTGCCGAGGAACTCGCCAAAGAAGGTATCTCGTGTGAGGTCATCGACCCCCGTACCCTCGTGCCGCTCGACCTTGAAACCATCATCGCCTCGGTGCAAAAAACCGGTCGTCTGATGACCGTTGAGGAAGCGCCGCACGCTGGGGGTTGGGGCGCAGAAGTCGCCACCCGCGTCACCGATCAAGCCATCTGGTCGCTCGAATCGCCCGTTGTCCGCGTCACATTGGAAGGTGCGCTCATCCCATTCAGCGCCCCGTTGGAAGATTATGTCATCCCCAACAAAGGTCGCGTGGTCGCCGCCATCCACCGTATGTTGGATGTTTAGAAGTCAACCGGTTTGCTATTTTGTCTATCTCTTTCACTTATAGTCTTCAATTCCCCTCTCTGTTACTACGGGGAGGGGCTAGGGGTAAGGTAGCCTGAGAAAGCGATTTACCGTGAACATTGTCTGTATCGCCGCGCATCAGGACGACATCGAGTTTTGCTGTATGGGGACGCTGCTCAAGTACCGACAAAAAGGGGAAGCCCACATCACCAATGTGGTCATCTCCAACGGCGATAAAGGTTCGCAGTTCAATCCCTCCACCCCCTACGAGGAAATCGCCCGCATCCGTAATGCCGAAGCTACCGCCGTTGCCGAAGCCATTGGTGGTCGCTACATCAACCTCGGTCAGTCGGATGAATACATTCGCGATACCGACGAAGCCCGTAACCAACTGGTCGATATTCTGCGCGAAGCCAAAGCCGACATTGTGCTCACCCTGCCGCCCATTGACTACAACACCGACCACATGGTCACCAGCCAGATCGTTTTTCACGCCACCATGCTCTCTAACGTCGTCACCATCTTTACCGACCACGATCCGCTGCCGGAAACACCCGTTGTCTATTACATGGATGCCATCGCTGGCCTCGAATGGCAGCCTTCGCATTATGTCGATATTAGCGACGTGTGGGAACAAAAGGCCGATCTATTGCGGATGCACAAAAGCCAGATGGCGAACTCAACCAAAATGAATGGCTTGGATTTGGTGTCCTTCGCCCGCAAGCAGGATGCCTATCGGGGTCTGCAATGCCGTGTCGAATATGCCGAAGCCTTCCGTCCTGCGCTGGCTTGGCCTCGCGTCCGCGCTGGTAACTGGCTGCCTTAATTCGTAGCACTATATTTTTCTTGTTCCCTCCACCGTTTACGGGGGAGGGCTAGGGTAGGGGTAAAAAGAAAATGAACATCGTCGCGGTAGGCGCACATCAGGATGACATCGAAATTCACTGTTTAGGGACTCTGCTTCGTTACCAGCAGCAGGGCGGTCACACCTTCACCAACGTCACGGTTTCCAATGGTGACAAAGGTTCGCAGTATGAACCCAGCACCCCTTACGAAGAAATCGCGCGGGTACGCATCGGCGAAGCGACCCGTGTTGCCGAAGCCATCGGTGGTCGCTATATCTGCATGGGGCAGTCGGACGAGTATATTCGCGATACCGACGAAGCCCGTAACCAACTCGTCGACATCTTGCGTGAGGCGAAGGCCGACATTGTTTTTTGCCATCCGCCTGTTGATTACAATACCGACCACATCATCACCAGCCAGATCGTGTTCCACGCCGTCATGCTGGCGAACGTCGTCACCATCTTCACTGACCACGACCCGCTGCCCCAGACTCCCGCACTCTACTACATGGACTCCACCGCAGGCTTCGAGTGGCAGCCCACGCATTATGTCGATATTACCAGCGTGTGGGAACGCAAAGTTGAACTGCTGAACTACCACGAGAGCCAGATGCAAAATATGCTCAAGTTCGGTGGCTGGGATTTAGTCAAGTTCTCGCGCATCATGGGGCAGTTCCGCGGCCTCCAGTCGAAGGTCGAATACGCCGAAGCCTTCAAACCCGCCCTCGCGTGGCCCCGTGTCCGCGCCGGCAATTGGCTCCCCTAGTTAATCATGCACTGCCATAATTTGCATTCGTAGGGAAGGGATTCAGTCCCTTCCGTATTTCATTTTCAGAGACATTGTTATTCTGTTACGATACGTATCTGAGGCAATACCTGTTTAAAGAGCTTTGTACCGTCGTCTGGTGAAACCCATACTTCTTCATACTCAACTGGCGTATGACCACTGCACCTAACGAAAACTTTTATGAATGTGGGGTAAACGTCCCTTACTCCAACATCTATCACATAATATGATTTCCCATTTTTTAGATACAAGCTGTCAAGCGCGGTTATAAAATCGACGGTATCGCCTTTATTTTTCTTGTCAAACAGGATAATTTTGATTTCACGAGGCACTTTGTATCCTAATTGATTGTCAGCGTTTTCTATAGCACGTTCTAATGCTGACATAAAAAGGTCTTTATACTCATCTTTAGTCATTGTTCTTACTCATTCAACTCGCTACTCGTAACTCAAAACTGTCTTTGCATTTCACTTGAAACTTGCCACTTGTAACTTGTTACTACTTAGGTTTAGTTTCGGTTAACCCGACAAACCGTTTACAAACCGTCCACCAACTGTCTTAACAATTCCTCTCCCTCACAAAGTTAGCGCCAACATCGCTTAAAAGTGACCAAATGTTCTGACAAATGTTCACCCTATTGAACACAATTAATGTTATTCTGTTCATACGCATTGTCTTTGCTCCCTTCCCTGTTACTACGGGGAAGGGTTGGGGATGGGGTCTATCACCGCATTCGCCTTTGCATTGAACTGATAACTGTCAACTGTGGACTGACAACTGTTTTGCTGCAAACGTTGCAGCAGCGACCCACCGTCCGCCACTGCAAATAAGTTTTGATGAGTGATCTTTGCATTGAACCGACAACTGTTGACTGTAAACTGATAACTTGATTAGCAATCTTGGCGGCGGCAGACCTTTTGCCAATATCGCCGCGTTTCTAGCCGAGCAATCCGCCGAATTGGCACAAAATCCGCCTTGCCATTGCCGAAATTGCTGCCAAAGTTGCCAACTGACAAAACTGACACTGACGACATTTCCGACAAAATGCACTGTGAAAGTGAAGAAATATGCGAATCGCGATCCATTTCTCAACAGCATTAACAGCAACAACTGCAACATTTCTAACATTTGCAACTTTTATGGCGTTTATCATCCTTGATGGCGACGACGACTTCGCCGCCATCGCCGACATAAAAACCTTGGCGTTCTCTGTCTGAACTTGGCATCTTGGCGATTCGCCTTTGCCTTTAAGCTGGTGTCTGGCGACTGAAAGCTGACGACTGTCCTAAACCAACTCGCCACTTTCACTCACCACCTTGAAATCCGTCCGGTCGCTCAGGGTAAAGTTCAGGTGCCACTCGTAGGTCGCTTGCGCCTTCACCGTCGAATACTGGTTGTGCTTTCGTGCCACGTCCAACCGGTCGTGGCTCGCGGTCGCCGGCTCAAGGAAAATGTTGTGCAGGTCGCGCCAGCCGCCCTCGTTGGGCAGCACCGCCAGATAGGGAACGGTCGCCGTCGGGAACGAAAGGGCAAGTGAGAATTGGCTGTCGTGGTACTTCAAAGCGCACCAGCCTTCCGGCATCTTGCCCTTCACGAAGTACTTGTACGCCTCACCTGTGCTTTTCGGGCGCAGCTTCCGCAGGTCGTACTCGGTTCCGTTTTTGCCCGTGAACGTCGGCCACGTCACGTCATCATCGTACTTGCCGAGCAGGGTATCCGAGCTGACGCTGGTAATGTGGCTCACGCCTTCCGGCAGTACCAGCTCGACGTTATCTTCAAGGTAAATCATCGGGTGCGCCGCCCACATGAAGTCAAAGTCGAAGTCCGAAAGGTTAGTCACTGTGTACCGAAAGTTCAGGATATGCGGAGCCATGAAGGACACGACTTTTTCCAGCTTGTAGGGGAACCGGACTCCGTAGGTACTCATATGGAGCGCCTCACCTTCAATCTGGTGCTGCCAGCCGATGCTCCAAACCTCGCCGTGGTCGGGCAGCTTGGCTCCCTGCCACGGGAACGTTTCGTAATAGCAGATGTCAATCGTCGGGAACATCTCGTCAAACCCCGAACACTCAGCCGCCTCATAAACGCCGTCATAGGGTGCGAGTAAATATTTCTCGCTGGGGTTTTGCACCATCAATTCTCGCTGCTGGGGCTTATAAACCAACGAACTCATCTTCGAGCCAATCGTCGGTAGAAATTGAGCGCTAATCAGGTCTGATTCAATCGTAATCGCCGGTTGATCTTTATACGTCGAAGTGTAAATGCTCACGGTTTACCTTTATATAGGTGAAATTCAATTAGAAAGTATCTGTAGGGACTGGTCTCAGACCATTCCGAAATTTACGTTTATTCTTTCTCGCCCAGCCAATCTTCCGGCTTCATTGTGACCACTTGCTCAACGACATCTATTTTCTTGTCGCTCACGCCCAGCAGAATGCGCGTACTCGTCCCACCGTCCACCGTCAGCACCTGCCCGCTGATGTATCGCGCATCGTCGGAGGCGAAAAACACCACTGCTCCTGCGATGTCGTCAGGGTTGCCAATCGACCCCACCGGAATCTCGTGGTCAAAGGCGTGCGGGTCAAAGTTCGGGTCCATAATATAGTTTTTCTCGACCTGTACCGCCCCCGGCGCGATACAGTTCACGTTGATGTGGTACGGCCCAAGCTCAATCGCCAACTGACGGGTCATCGCGTTCAGCCCACCCTTAGCCGCTGCGTAAGCCGTCATCCGTTTATAAGTTTGCATCCCGTGAATCGAGCTGATGATGATGATCTTACCACCACCAGTTTTCGCCATCGCCCGTGCTGCTGATTGGGCGCAGAAAAAATTCCCTTTGAGGTTGGTATTAATGATGAAGTCCCATTGTTCCTCGGTCAGTTCAAAGAAAGGGATGTGGGGGTCAACACCCGCATTGTTGACTTGTATATCCAGCCGCCCAAAGATTTCGACCGTCTGTTGTACCATCGCCTCGACCTGCGCCGCTTTGGAAACGTCCGCTTGGATAGCGATAGACTTTCGCCCCATTTCTCGGATGAGGGTGGCTACTTCTTCGGCCTTTTCCGCTGTGCTGGCCGACGGATGATTAATAACCACGTGCGAGCCTTCCCGTGCCAGCCGTAGTGCTATGCCTTTACCAATCCCTTGACCCGCGCCGGTAACAATCGCTATTTTGTCTTGAAGTTGCATTGCTATAAATCCACTTTTCTTCGTCTAAATAAACATGCTTTTAAGGGAACTGATGATCTGTAAAACAAGCACTTCCGAATGTGAATAATTATACCCAACCACTGCCTGTTTTAGGGAACCATTCTCGGTGGACTATCCCTAAAATGAAACCACCCCTGACTTGTTATCAGAGGTAGTTGATAGAAGCTGAGTTTCTCCGTTAACCGAAGGGTACGGTGATGTTACACGTCAGGATGTACGCCAGCCTTTCGCTGATGATCTCGTGTGTGCCACCGGTCGCCTTCCATGTTGTTGAGAAGATACGTACGTAACGCTCTTGATCCGTCCCCGCCGTACCGATGCTGATCGGCCTTGAAGCCGTCACATATTGGGCGCGCTCGTCAATCCAGATTTGACCCGGATCAACCTGAAGCGCGATGCTCGCGTCATAGTAGTTCTCAAACGCCGCAGGCTTGAACTCGATGGTCACGGTTTGTCCTGCCCGGAGTGGTCCGTTCTGGCTTTTGCATGTTTCCATGGTGATGATGTTATAGGGTTGTGCCGGTGCAACGTCTGTTATGGGAATTTCGGGGCAGTCGCCCAACTGCCGGACGGCTCGCGCTTTAATCCAATTGCTGTTGCTCAACTGCCACCACACCGCGCCATCGGCATCTTTTATTTGGAGGACAGGATAAACACGCGCGTTCGCCGCGATCTCATTTATCGCCTCATAGAACTCTCCCGGCCCCGCCCATAGAGTCGCGGTGCTGTTCGTGAAATATCGGCAGATGGTGCTCGGCTCCGGCGTACTGAGGTCAATCACGACGACTGGCTCGGCTTCGTGTTCAGCCGTCAAAGTCGCGATCTGTTCTAAGGTCAGTGGTTCTGCCGCCTTGACCCGATTCGGCAGGTTATTGAGTGGCACTCCCTCAAACCGCGCTACCGAATACGGTTCGGTTTCGGATACTGTGTCTGTTGCGTTGTTCGACTCGCTATCAATCGGAATATTCACACGCGAACCGGCTGGAACGAATCGCATCGAGTCCGGTTCACCGACCTCAGCTTCACCGTCCAAAATATTGATGGTCAGGAACTCGTCCTCATTTGTGGTCAGGTAAGCGGTTCCTGCCAACCGCACCTCAACCGCGTTGATGGTCATGCTGACGGTTTCTTCGATGTTTGGGGTCTGGATAAGCACACCGCCAGCGACTTTTCCATCACACAGACTCGCGTCAGCCGTTTTCACCGTTATCACTTGGAAGGGATTGAGGACAGGTGTCGATACATCCACGACCGAAAGTACGTCGATGCTCTGCTGGGAAGAAACTAACTCAGCCGCTACCCAACCGTAGTTTTGTGAGTCGGGAATAATGACCCGCAGCCATTTCTTATCCGCGCTTCGTCCATTCACAACCACGCCTTTGTTCACGGCAAGCTGCGCCAGAATATCGCCATTTGCTTCTGGTTTACTGCGTATAGTCAACGTCCCCTTAGCCGTAGCCTGTAACTCAGCCAGATAATCGACTTTGTTTTCAATGGTCACGTTTCCATATAACAGGAACGCGACGCTGCTGGCTTCGGTATCGCTCAGGCTCGCTTGTACCGCGAGGCTCGTGATCGCCACATCCTCATCACTCGGCGTAAGCGTAACCGAACGCAGTACACTCAACGAAGCAATATCGCCCGCTTGGGCAAACGCGGTTGCGAGATCATCACTCTGGAATGTGGCGCTAACCGAACCGTTCCCGTAGCAGGCTTCATTTCGTTCGAGTTGGAAGCAGGCTGAACTTGAGCGGGCGAAGTCCAGTAATACCGGGGGAGGGCAAACCGCAGCCTGTGCCGCGACTTTCATCGAAACGCTGAACAGTAAGAAAATAACGTACCAGATGGAACGCGGTTTCATGATAAAACTCTCTTTAGATGTAGTTGTGTCTATAAACACTATAAGAGATGTTATGCAATCGAAAAATCACCGCATATGAAGCGTAGGGTAATCATCATGTGATTGCAAGGTATTAAATTGAGATACTCATTCTATAATACGATAAATGCCCCTTCCAAAATAGGAGTTCATTTTGAAGCGTTTATTATTGCTGCTTGTCTTATTGACGTTTCCACTCATGGGCATGGTGCTGGGGCAGGTTGCGGAAGAACAGCCGATCTTTACCCTTGTCCAAGAGATCGGTAAACCCCGTCCGCAGGGCATCCGCTATGACATCAACTTCGACCAATTTGCGTATACCGATTTAACAGGTCGCCTTGTCTTGGTGGATGCGGCTACTTTACAGGTGCGCCACGTTCTCTATGAACAAGGTAACTACAGTGGTTATGTGTTTAGCCATGACGGTCGTTATCTCGCGCTGGCGATTGATCGCCAAGTCGAAATCTGGGACACGCAAACTGGAACGCTCGACATTTCACTTGCGCCGGATGGTGTCCTCAGTATGTCGGGCATCATGCGCTTCTCGGATGATGACCGCCTTCTCTTGTTCGATTCGGTTGTCCGCGCCCCGCCGGAACTCCGCCGTAGTGAGAATGACACCAGCATCCTGCCGTGGATGTGGGATTTGTCCGCTGAACGGGGTGAGCGTAATTCCACACTACCCGGTGGAACCGAGGCATATCCGTTCTTTGGCTTCCGCAATGGTCTGATTATTGGGCCGAACGATACCATGATCGCCGCTTTACCTGCTCGTTTGCAGGTGCTGGATGGGCACTCGAAGGATTATGGTGCGGTTCGAGATTTGGAGATGAATCGCATCGAAACCGACCCGATGGACATTTGGCGCAGCCTTCGTGACGACTTCCTTTATATTCGCCCCAATGGTCAGAATAATTTGTTACAGGTGAACGCGAATACCTTTGAAGTTGCTAATCTGCCACTGGGTAACCAACTTGGCTTACAGCAATTTCAAGCACTTCAAGGGATGGGGTTAAGTAACATCTCGCGCATGGTTGGTGCGCCAAATGATGTGGGCGAAAACCCGCTGCTAAGGCTTATTTTCGGTGAGGAATATCGTCAATATCAAGGTTATGAACCGAGTACCGTAACGCTGCTCGATATTCTTGATCCCGTTACGGTTGGGCGTGAGCAAATGGGTGTGCTCGTCTATACCTTCTATACCGATCAGGGTTATGGTGCGATGGAGTTCATTCGCCCTGTTGATATTGTCGATATGGAACTCAGTCCTGACAATTCACGGCTGCTCATTCGTCGCGCTTCCGGTCGCCAGCCGCTCGAACTCTACAACTTGGATACGGGATTATTGGAGCACACCTACTTTCCATCTGAACCCGACTCTGATGGTTCCCATACGCTCAGTTTCAACGCGGACGGCACGCAAATCATCACCGATTTTGAACGGATTAACGTGGCATCCGGCGAGAGTACCATCTTAGAAACCGCCTATACCTCCGGTTTCCAAAACTTTCTTTTTAGTGAAGACAGCCAAGACCTTGTGACGATCAATGGAAGCGACTGGCGGCTGTGGGATGTCAGTACCGGTAGGCCGATTGATCGCCAGCAGTTGAACTTGGTTGGTAATGTGATTGCTTCCTCACCGGATGCTCGACGCTACCTGACCCAATATAATAACGGGCAGGGCGATACGTTTGAGATTGTCGAAGTTGGAGTTGCCGAACGTCGTAGGATTACCATTCCGCCTTTTGAAGACCGTTCTGTTGAAACCATTGTACCCAGCCCCGACTGGACGAAGTATTTGGTGGTCTATGCACCAACACCGATCAGTTCGCATTACCCCGGCAATGAAATCGCCATCTATAAGATGGACGAGGGCAAAGTCCTGTTCTTGGCTGGCAGCGATCTCCCCAGCCCTGATGGACGCAGCTACCGCTGGGTTGATAACCAGACAATCGCCATTTCAAGCCCCTATCCGGCTGGAAGTGGTCAATCGTCGCGTATCTACGGACTCGATTATGATGCGTCAGGCGTACCAATGTGCCTCGTAAATACCTACTCTGACCAGTGGCAGCAGTTTGTACCCTTATGGGAGCAGTTCAATGCCCGAATGGATTCAGTGTCATTCGGACGGTTAACTCAACGCTTATGTTCGAGCTTACCTACTGTTGCTGCGGATGTTATTCCAGTGCTTACCCCAACTCCGCGCGGAAATTATCGCTCAGAAGCAACCCCTTATCCGTTGGGTATATCGGGTGTGCCGGCCTGTTTGACTTCTGCTTTTCCCCGTCAAGCACTGGCCTATGCCGAAGCGTGGCGTGAAATGTCGGCTGGCTTGGACGATGTGGCTAAAGCCGAGCTGGAAATTGAGTTATGCGAAGGGTTGATTACGTCGTTGGGGCAGCTTGCGCCCACGCCGACGCTTGACCCTAACCAGTTCAACGCTGCGACCGCCACGCCGTTTGACAGCGGCCCTGTTACGGTGGACTCCGGTACCCAACAGCAGCTTGAAGTCATGATGGTCGATATTCAAACGGGCGAACGCAGCGTTGGTACGTACCTGCCATCCCAAGAAAACAACGCGCGTCCACTTGATCGTGTGTTGGAAGCGTTTCAACGCGAAAAGCGTTTCTACCCGAATGGTAACGTGCAGTTAAGCCCTGATGGAATCTTGTTTGCCATGACTGACGACTTTGGTTTCATCGATATTTATCGCCTGTCGATGCCCTATGAAGCCCTTGTCGCTGACCGGACTGCGACCGCCGCAGCCGAAGAAGCCGATGCGCCGCGCAGTCTTTCATTACCGGCGACCGCGACCCGACCGTTCGATTATGTGGGGCAGCCGCAGCCCACCTTAACGCCGACCGTCACGCCTACGCCACCACCTGCTGCACAGGCCGCAAGTTCATTGCCCCAAAATGGCGAAGTCGAAGACGTTTGCCCTTCGACAAGTTTGTATGATCTGAGCAGCCTGCCGCAGGATTTTAGTGCGCGTGGTCGGCTGCTAATACCGGATTTTGCCCAACAATACGGCTACCGGGGGATGCTGTCGTTAGATGTGGCAAGCGGTTCACTGACGTATGATGACACACTGCCTGCATGTGGCGTTTCGACCAACTGCCAGTTCTCTTTTGACCAAGATTGGATTTATCGCCTTGACGATACGGTCTCGGTTTCGCGCCCTGATGGGACGAATGCTACCGTGTTATTCGAGGCGATTGAGCGGACTTCATGGCCTGATACTTTTAATTGGGTCAACCTGCATACCCTGCGTTATGAATACAACGGTTGGATTCCAGAGAAATACGCCAATCAGGTTCGCCTATCCCGACAGTTTGATCCGATTACGGGCGAGGAAACTAGTCCGGCTGAATTGATCGTGCAGCCAGTCATCAATGAACTGCCGACGAACGCATTGGCTTTACAGCCGGTTGAACGGCGCTACTGGTTGGTCAGCACTGATTACGGTGGCGGGGTCGGGACGAAGTATTACCTGTATGACTTGCAAACGAACACCGCTAATTATTTCGCGCGTCTGATTGGTGGGGGGCTGAATTATCAGTGGCATCCGCTGGGGCAGGCGCTTTACTATCAATATCCGAGCGACCCGAATTGGTACCGCTTTGATCCGGCTACCGGTCAGCATGAAGTCTTAGGACGCTTCCCGGACGGCCTATGGTCACGTGATGGTCGCTACCGTGTGCAGTGGATGTCGTTGAATACGGATGAGTACCGCCAGTTTGTCGAGCAGCGCAAGATTGTGCCGAAAATTAGCATCTGGGATAGCCAAACGGGTTTGACCCGCCGTTACTGCATCCCTGAAAGCGGTATCTCGAATTCGGGCAGCGGATTCCTGTGGTCGCCGGATAACCGTTATCTCAGCTTCACGATGACACTGCCCGCTGAAGGCGATACGTGGCCTGTTCTCTATACGCCCACCCCTCAAGACCCGACACCCACACCGCAGCCGCGCCCGACGAATATTCCGTTGGAGACGCAGTATGAATATCAAACGGTGCGTACTTTGGTTTTGGATACGCTGACGGGTTCGGTGACGATCATCACCGATCAAGGACGTGACGCAATTGTGTGGACGGGGGAAGCACAATGAAAAAGCTCATTTTTATCCTGCTTGCATTGATGATCGTTCCAACTATCGCCTTCGCGCAGGATGCGACAGCCACAGAGGAACCCAAGCCGGGAACCGGTATCTATGTGACGACGCAAGATTTTAGCTCGCTGCGGGCAGGGCCGGATAAAAGTTTCGCACGTATCGACATTTTACCGCCTGTCGTCACTTTGGAAGCTGTTGGTCGCACAGCGGACACTCGTTGGATACAGGTGAACTACAACGGCACCTTAGGTTGGGTTGCTTCCATTTTGTTGGTATGGACAGGTGATGTAACAACACTGCCTGTAGATGGCATCAACCCTGCGCCATTCGTGCGCCGTGCTGGTGCAGTCGGTGTCACCATCCGCGAAACACCGATTTACCGCACGCAGGTCACGCCGGAAGATCAAGTCGGCACCATTCCGGCTGGTGTCGAAGTCGAATTAACGGGGCGGCTCGGCCAAAATGGATTCTTCCGCTTTCAGATCAAGTATCAAGGTCAGTTGTATTGGGTAGGCTCATGGAATATCCGCGTGACAGGCGGGAATTACTTGCGCTTACTTGACTCGGCTTATCTGTTTCCATACGGGCGGTTGATCTTACAGCTTGAAGAAAACCTCGCGATTACGGTCACGAGTTATAACCAGATACGCGATGTTTGGCGGCGCTTAGGGCAGGGCGCGACCGTTACGTGTACGCCAGCCCCGACTTATGCCCGCCGCTTGTTGACAGATGCCGACGTTCAAATCGAGCCGAAGTTCGTCCCTGCCGTGGCTGCGCTGGACGCGGGGATTACATCCATCAATACGGCGATTTCGTCCTTTATTGACCTGTGTAACAGTACCACCCGAAGCCTGACGCAAGCAGATATTGATGCCGCGCTGCTTGAACTGGCAGATGCTGAACGCAACTTGATTTTAGCTTCATCGCTGCTTGAACCCTTACGTAACCGGAACCCACTCCTCGCCACTTTCGCCGGGGAAAACTCATAATCCATAGGAGATTAATTATGTCAAAGCGCCTTTTCTTTTTGATGTTATTCTTACTCGTTTCGTTGTTTAGTGTGCTCTTATCCGTTCCGGTTGCGGCGCAGGATGCAACGCCAACACCCGTACCTGTGCCGACAGCGACCCTAGAGCCGCCTCCGAATTGCCCGGTTTTGCAAGGTGAGTCACAGGAAAGCCGCACCAGCTATTACATGGGTGAGGGTGTGGGCTTCATGTCCTCAGGATTATTGAGTGATGCCATTTTTAGCTTCACCTGTGTCATCCGCGTGGTCAATGAGGATTACGTTCCGGCCTATATGATGCGGGCAGCGGCTTACGTCCGGCGGCAGGAATTTGAACGCGCTATTCAAGATTACAGCCGCGCTACGCAACTCGACGCGAACTTACTCGGCGCATATAACAACCGTGGCATCGTTTACACGGCGCTGGGGGATTATGACCGCGCCCAACGCGATTTTGATAAGGTGCTGGAATTGGATGCTGATTCCATCCTCGGTCTGAACAATCGCAGCGTGTTGTACGCTATTCGTGGGGATTACGATACGGCGATTGAACTGTTGCAACAGGCGATTGATATTTCCGGTATCGAAGGTGTTTACAACCAACTGACCGATCCGCAGCGCCCAAGTGATGCGCCTGCCATTGAATATGATCTGTTGAATGCCCGCGCTTACGCTTTGCTCGGTGTCATGTATTCCGCCCGTGCGCTGGACAATTACCAGAAGTATCTGTTCTTGACGCGCGGTAACGGTGATGCACGTATCCAGAGCGCCGCCGGAGCACTCGAGTCGCAGTTTACGTTTGAGATGCGCTTGGATAGTGGTACTTGGCTGCTGGTCGCTGATTATTCGCTGCAAGGCTCATAGAAACGGGGTGAATGATGCGCCGCATTAGGGGACTTTTAGCGATCTGCCTGTTGATGATGACGAGCAGTAGTTTGCTGGCACAAACGCCAACGCCAGAGCCTTGCGACCAACCTGCCGTAGCCAATGCTGAACCAAGCTACTATCTAGGTTTAGGCGATTCGCGGTTCGAACGCAAAGATTACGCCGGAGCTGTCAAAGCCTATACCTGCGCTGCTGATCTACAGCCGGATTACGCACCCATCTATGTCAAACGCGGGTTCGCTTATGCTGGCTTGCAGGATAGCGAGGCCGCGCTTGCGGATTATGATCGGGCACTGCAACTGGATGAAGCCTTGATCGCTGCCTACAACAACCGTGGGACGCTCTACACGCAGCTTGGTAACTTTGGGTTAGCGATTAACGATTTTGAACTGGTGCTTGCGCTTGATCCGAACAACGCGGTTGCCTATAACAATCGGGGTGTTGTCCACGCTGCGGAAGGGAACTTTGACGAGGCAATCGCCGATTTTGAGATGGCGATTGAGCTTGACCCGACCTACGGAACACCCCATGCGTCATTGGCAGCAGTGTACTCCGCGATGGCGGCGCAAAACTATCAGGCGTTCTTACAGGTCGAAGGGTCGCAGGCTCGTTTACCCGCCGGTACACCAAACGAAGTGCTAACCGCGATGGACGACAGTTTACGAGATGGCAGCTTTGCTGTTTGGCTGCCGCTCTTAACTGCCGCCCAATGAAAGAGTGCATTATGCGACATCCGTTCATACGCTGCCTCGTGGCAGTCGTCCTTCTAACGCTTTTGGTTTTCCTGCCCGCGTCTGCCGGAAACGGTATCATCGTGGAGGGAAATCCTGTCGGCACGGATAACATTGGGGCGCTTAACCCGCTCCTCTGTGACAACCCATACTGCCGTCGGATCACGGACTTCTTATTCCCAACGTTTTACGCGGTTGATCCAACGTCGGGGCTGATCGTGTCAGCCGGTGATGGGAATTATGGGGTGGCGCTCGATACCTCAGCGCCCACCCAAGATACCGGCGAAATCAAGCTGCGCGAAGACTTGGTGTGGAGTGATGGACAGCCTGTTACCGCGTATGATGTGTTTTACAGTTATCTGGCCGCAACCAGCCGGTATGTGAGCACATCGTATCCGAACTTGCAGACCATGATTACGGCTGCGCGGGTGATTGACGAACACACAGTTGAGTTTGGCTTTAATCAAGTTAACTGCTCAGTTCCGGCACGCATGAACTTCCCGATTATTCCGGCACACGTTTTTGACCCGCTGTTCCGTGAAATGGTGGATGAAATGGGGGACAGCGGTGAACTTGATACGTGGTTTGCCGAATGGTTAAAGTTCTATCCGCCCTCGCGTTTTGGTATGTTGACTAACCACGCCTTTAATAGTTACCCGATGGTGAGTGCCGGTGTATTTCAGTTTGTCCAGCGGCTGCCAAATGAGGAAATCCGGCTTGCGACTGCTGACGGGCAGGTTGCATTTGTCTACCGCGATATTCAATCTTCGATGACGGAAACGCAGAACTTCTTGTCGGGCAACAGCAACGTCTTGATTAATCCGCCTGTCGAAAATCGTGATAGTTTGATAGCCGATTTAGATTTGCAAGTCACGCCTTTTGCGGGTAATACATGGAACTATATTGGCTTAAATGTGGCTAATCCAGCTTTGCCGCGCAGCGCATTTGACGGGAATGGTCAACCGTTGGAACAAGGGCATCACCCTTTATTTGGTGATATTCGGGTGCGCCAAGCGCTGCAAAAGGCGATTGATGTCGACCGGATCATTGATATAGCACTGCTCGGATATGGTGTCCCGATTGCGTCTAGCCAAGTGCCGGGAACATGGAGCGCAAATGCTGAGTTACAGCCGCCTACTTACGATACGAATGCGGCTAAAAAGCTGCTTGATGAGGCGGGATGGACAGATCGGAATGCGGATGGCGTACGTGAATGTCACGGGTGTTTATACGGGGATGAAGGGCGTGATTTATATTTTGTGCTGCTGGTTGTTGACGGTGGTGGACGTGAGGTCGCGGGTAATTTAATCGCGCGGCAACTTGATGACGTTGGGTTTTATGTCGATGCTTATCAAATTGATGCTGCGTCACTGCTCGACCAACTGCGTTTCCAAGAGTTTGATGCGTATCTCTACGCCGAAACGCAGTCGTATCCGGCTACTCTCGATCAGAGTGCATTGTTCACCCAAGCAAGCGATATTCTGTACGGTGGTCGAAACTATGGCTCCCACACCAATCCTGAAGTTGAAACAATCATGGATGAAGCGCTTCATCAAGCACAATGCGATGTTGACGCTCGTGTTGACCTGTATAAACAATCTCAAGCACTGTTACAGGAAGACCAATCTTACGTTTGGTTGTATGCGCCACAGGATATGCTGGTGACACGCGACGTTATCGGGCCTTCACCGACTTTAAACCGTCCGTTTTGGAATATCCAAGATTGGATTGTTACCTCATGATGAAAAAAGGTTTGCTTCTTATCATTCTGCTTTTGAGTGTGGTTGGTGTTACCCAAGCAGAAGACAAGTTCAAGGCGACGACCAATGTCGACAGTGTTGTTGTGCGCCAGCTACCGAGCGAGTCGGCAAATCGGGTCGCTTCCTTGTTCCGAGACGACCCGCTAGAAGTTGTCAGCCGCAACCTCGATGGTTCATGGTTTGAGGTGCGGCGACCGGGGCGCTTAACCAACTTGGGGTGGGTATTTAATAAGCTGCTTGACTGGGAATTTAACGTCGAGGATCTGCCATTGGGCGATCTTACAACTGATCTGCTCGGCCCGACTCCATTGGCCGCAGCACCGGAATTCGCGGCTTACCTCAAAGAAGGGCTGGCATTGCGCCAAGCACCAGACCGCAGCAGTAGTTTGATCGTCAACATACCCCCTCTGGTGACTATTCCGGTGCTGGAACGTAACCAAGACGGCAGTTGGGTGCATGTTCACTATCGCGGTTATGATGGTTGGGTCATCTCATACGCTACCCGTATCGACAATCTGATGGCTATACCGGAAGCGCCTAATCTGCCGCCCTTGACGACGATTTCGGTGATTATCATTCCGCCGGAAATCCAACAAGCACAGATTGACCGTCTACGGGAGTTTATCCTTAAGCATCGGGACTACGCGATGGTGCTTGAGTCGTTTTGGTGGGACGTTTTCCGTGGAGCCATTAAACCCTGTGAACCACCGGCTGAAGTGCTGGCCTATAACATCAATGATCAGGATGTGCGTGAACTACCCGAACTAGGGCGATTGGTTCCGCGTGTGATGGATGGTATTGATTACCTCAATCAAGCGATTGACCCCCTCAAAGCCTGTGGTGTGTTATCACCGGATGTAGTGAGTGACGCGCGAGATGACGCGATTAACGCGAAGGTCGTGTTGAACGCTGAACTGGAACGTCTAGCGGATATTGAACGGATCGTCCAAGAGCGTCGTTAATCTAAAGTCAAAGGTCAATAAAAGAGGCGGTCGTGATTTAACACACGACCGCCTCTTTATTATTATGGGCGAGGGGTGGCTGTTGGTGGGG
Organism: Chloroflexota bacterium; assembly: GCA_020161935.1. Classification (GTDB taxonomy): domain Bacteria; phylum Chloroflexota; class Anaerolineae; order Aggregatilineales; family Phototrophicaceae; genus CFX2. Next base: position 1,533,644 of record JAIUNI010000001.1, on the reverse strand, counting down.
CGGTATTTGGCTTTTCGAATGTGCCGCCGGTTCGGAGGAGGCAGACTTGCTGCCAGTTATAGCGATAGTCGGAGTTCGTCCAGTAAGGCGCAACACGCCATGTGTAGGTGCCTGCTTCTTGCGGTAAGAAACCGATGTCGATGATGGACGTGCCGCTGGTGCTGTCGAAGGCGCGGCGTACCCCGGTGGGCGAAATAACGATCACGCTGTAAACATTTGACCCCTTCAAGGTGGGATAGGTTACCGTCAGTTTGTTTTCGCCCGCCATAAAGTTGCCGCTCAGGGTAAAGTCACCCTGCCACTGCGAGCAGACTTCCGTGGAAAGGTCGAATTCTTCCGGTACACGTCCATTGGCATCACGCGGGAGGATGCGGCCCGTTGGGAAGATCGAGTTAAACGGTTCGCTCGTCCGCAAAAGACGGGCGTAAATCCACGCGGGGGCGCTGCCGTACTCGATTTGTAACCACTGCCGGCCATCCCAACGTTGGAAGAAGTCACCAGCACGACCGAGGATAACGACTGAGGCATCACGGGGGAGCTGCCCGATGGTGGGGTAGGCGAAATCTGGTCCAGCGCGGACATCGGCGGTGTCGACCGTCACGAGGCCATACATCGCTCCGCTGGTTTCCTGAGCAAATAAGGTAACGGCTGACATGAGAAACAGCAATATCAATAGGCTGAACCAAAAGAACCTGTGCCTCATTTTAAGACTCCTTAGAGTGGTGTTTATATTAATTGTAGTCTCAAATAAGGAATACTAACCGTGTGATCACTAGACGCTTGGGCTACGGGTAGGATCAGTTATGCGGGTAATGATTAGGAGACTTTATTCAAAACATGCAAAATGTTCACAAATTGCACAACAACTCGCCGAAATGGCAAGCGGGAGTCTCGCGTGTATCCGCCGAAGTGTCATTTTGTGGCGGCAGATGTAAGGGAGCGCGGCTCTGAAATGACACAAACGCAGCGGATTGCTCCCGTGTAACTGCCGCCACGGATAGTTCGGCGGATGCGAGGGAGAATGTCGCCGAACATGCAAAGACAAAGACCATAACAAAACGCAAAGGCGCAAGGAAGCAAAGGCGCAAAAAATCGGAAAACATTTTTACCACAAAGGCACAAAGGTCACAGAGAGATTCATCTAAGGTGATTGATTGGTCGTTGGTATTGAATTTCATTACATATCTCTCAACGATGGTGGGTGCGAGGTAAGCGGTGTGTGGTTGGTGGCGCGGACAGCCTATCTGCTGTCCCTACAACATTGGTTGCTTGTTTGTTGGTACAAAATTTATTAGTTACCACACGATCACTATTATTCTATTTTAGAACAAAAGTTCATTTTGTCAAGCGAAAACGGTTTGAGTTTTCTAACTTTTGGACTTAAGTGGTTTAAGTTGTAGGCGCATAATGGAGACACTTCCAACGTTGAAAGTGATAAACTATGACTTCATCATCGCGTCGAGCGCTTTACCTGATCGCTGTTATTACCTTTTTTACGTTTGCGGCGCGTGGGTTTGTTTTACCCTTCATCAATATTTACCTCAAGTCGACTGGATTTACGGCGACCCAAATCGGACTGCTGGTGAGCGTGAGTGCGTTCATTCAACTGCTGGTTACGCCGTTACTGCATACCTTAGCGGATCGTTCTCATAAGCACCGACGCTTGTACTACGGTTTGTTGGTTTCTAATGCGTTAGCGCTGGTCGGTGTTGTCTCGCATACCAGTCAATTGTTCCTCGGCGGTGCGATTGTCGTCCGTGACTCATCGGATGCGCCAAGCGCCTCGCTGCTATCGCAGCTTACGATTACGTGGCTGGATACGAGGAAAATGGCGATCTATGGGCGACTGCGGGCATTTGGGTCGTTTGGTTGGGCAGTCGCAACGCTTGTTAGCGGGCGTATCTTTGCGTTGGGTGGCTACCCGCTTCTCTTTATCTTGGCTGCCGTCTTTAACCTGATTTTGCTACCTTTCGTCCGCGTGTTTCCAGAGCATACAACCGCCCATACCGAACAGACACATTCTGCTCCATCGCGCTCAAGAGTGTTCTATATTTACCTGCTCAGTGTGTTCTTGTTTTATGTGGGCGCGAATGCGATTTCCGCGTTCAGTTTTATTTATTTCCAAGAGAATTTAGGCGCGAGTAACGAAATCATTGGCATCATCTCATCCGTGTCCGCGCTTGCTGAAATTCCGTCGATGATTTTTATGGATCGTATCCTGCGCCGGACGAATATTCGAACAGCACTGGCGATTGGGGCGATGGGGCAGGCGATTTTGTGGATCGGATATACGCTGCTGGCAGGGCCAATCCTGCTGATTCCGTTGATGATTATACGGGGAACGTTTTATACGTTTTACAATGTGTCGGCGACGCTGTTGGTTGCGCGAATTAGTCACCCCTCGAACGTGGCTACTAATCAGGCGCTGGCTCAAGTAACCGTGCCGGGGATCGCGATTTTGCTCACCACATGGGGCGGGGGTTGGTTATTCGATAACGCTGGCCCACATTTCTTGTTTCAACTGGCAGCGTTTGTTGGCATTTTAGCGGCGTGCCTCGTGCTGCTCATTCGTAAGCAGCTTGCGGCAGAAGTTTCCCGTATGCAAATTATCCGTGAAGAAACTTCCGCCGCTGTGTAATCTCGCTTTATTTCAAAGCGCCGCGCGTCAAACCCTGAATAAACTGGCGCGAGAAAACCGTATAAAACACCAAAACTGGAATCATGGCAAGCACCAGCGCTGCTAGCAAGGCTGTCCAATCGGTTTTGTACTGCCCTGCAAATTCGGATAACCCAAGTGTGACCGTTCGAACGTTGCCTGCGGGCGCAAGTGTCAGCGGGAACCAAAGGTCGTTCCAGATCGGCAGCATATTAAACACGAGAACCGTGGCAAGGGCAGGGCGTACCAACGGCATAATAAACGAGAATAGGATACGGTATTCACTTGCACCGTCCACCCGTGCCGCATCTTTTAGTTCAGTGGGAACCTGACGCATAAACTCGGTGAGGATGAACACGGCAATCGGTAAGCCTGCGGCGGTGTGAACGAAAATCAGCGCCCACTGGGTATTGTAGATGCCTAATGCGTTCATGAGCTTGATGAGGCTGACTGTGCCGAGGCGGATGGGGATCATGATGCCAATCGCCATGTATAACCCGATAAGCCGATTACCCTTAAATTCGTATTCGGATAGGGCGAAACTTGCCATCGAACCGAGCATCAAGATCAAGAATAATGCAACAACCGTCACAAAAATACTGTTACCGAAATAGTTGAAGATCGACGCTCTCGAAAAGACTTGCTCATAACCTTTTGTTGAGAACAGATTGAGGATTTCGAAGCCGTTTTCCAGTGAAAACCAAATTGGCGGTGTATAAGGCACGCGGAAGAGATCGCGGCGGTCTTTAAACGAGTTCATCACGATCAACACGGTCGGAAAGAGAGCTAAGACCGAATAGGCGATCAAGATGACATGCGGGAATAACTTTGCGATTTTGTAACCCCAATCAACGGCACGATTATGCGGCGTTTCTGAGGGGATCGTTGTAGCGGTAGATGTGAGTTGTGACACGATAGCCTCCGTTAATCGCGAACCAAGCGCCGTTGCACGCCAAATAAGTAGATGATGACCCCGGTCAAGATGATTAGGAACATCATGGTGGCGATGGTCGTTCCCATCGATTGGTTGGGTAGCTGGCCGGCAGCGCCAAAGGTTACCCGATAGAAGAAGGTGCCCAATAAATCGGTACGGAAGTCCGGCCCGGCTTGACTGCCCTGCATGACATAAACGTTGTCAAAGGCGCTAAAGTTACCCACGAATGTCAGAACGGCTACAATACCGGCTGTTGGTAGAATAAGCGGGAACTTGATATTCCAGAACACATTCCACGGGCTTGCACCATCGACACGCGCGGCATCAATCAGTTCACCGTCGATGCCCAGCAGAGCGGATAAGAATAAGATCATCGGGAGGCCAACATACTGCCAGACACCGACCAGCGCGACCACCGTTAGGGCGAGGTCGGGCGAACCCAGCCAGCCTTCTTTGGGGATTAAGCTGCCCAAACCTACCGTCTTAAAGATATTGTTGATGACACCCCAGAGTGGATTGAGCATGAGCGTCCAAATCCATCCGATGATGACAATTGAAAGGGTAGTCGGGGTAAACAGAATGGTGCGATAAATAGATGCACCTCTGAGATTGCGCGAGGTCAGCAGTGTTGCTAACAATAAAGCCACCGGGTTTTGAACCAACATAAAAATGATAAAGAATTTTATGGTGTTGCCGAATGCATTCAAAAAGCGTTCATCATAATTTGTTGAGTTAGGGTCGTTAAGCAGTCTGGCAAAGTTGTCTAAGCCGACAAAAGTTTGCGTGGTTGTGGTCACGCCGTTGGCGGTCGATACTTGTTGATCGTAAAAGCTCGCTCGCAGTGAATCAATCAGCGGCCATGTCAGGAAGAGGGAGTAAATAATGACAGCCGGTGCCAAGAATACAACTAAGTGGTGCCAGCGTGCGCGTCGTGTCGCCATAATTTTCCAGTATTGGTAAAAGTTTTCAAAATATAGAATGATGGCAAGCCCCATTTGGAACTTGCCATCATGTTTGCAGCCAAAACCGCTTTAATTTATCTGCTATCCAATGGCCCTTATTGGGTCATCGGGGTGTACCACTCGTCCAGACCATCCTGAATGATTTGGGCGACTTCTTCAGGAGTCTTGCTGCCCTGAACCATCAGGTAAATGTTTTCGGCAGAGGTGGTGTTTCCAGCGGGTTCACCACGGGACAGGAATTGGTCGAACAGGCGGATGGTCGATGAACATTCGCTGCGCCATGACACGAATTCAGCCGCCAGCGGGTCCTTCACTTCAATCGGGTGATCGGAGAGCGAGAAGAAGCCGGGTTGGTTGTCCGAGTAAGCCTGAGCAAATTCGGCGGTGGTCAGCCATTCCAAGAAGACCTTCGCTTCTTCAGGGTGGGCGCTCTTGGTGTTCATACCGACACCGATGTCTACATGGTCGCTGATTGAGCATTCGGTCGCGCCATCGGGGGTATAGGGCTTGAACGCACCCATTTCGAAGTCGGCTTGCGATTCAAACAGCGGGATTTCCCATGAGCCGGACGGATAAATGGCAGCCTGACCCAACGGGAACAACTGTTGAGCATCGGCATAACCAATCGATTCATGACCTTCCGGCAGATAGTCCTTCCAGCGGGCAACCGTTTCCAGCGCGGCGACGAAACCGGGGTCGGTGATTTTCATGCTGCCATCGATCACACCCAAGCGGGCAGGTTCGCCACCCGCGAAGTTCGGCCATAGGTTGTTGAAGCCCATCGTCTGGGTCGTCCAAGCATCCTTGGTGGTGATGTCCAGCGGGGTGATGCCAGCAGCCTTGATGGCATCCAGCGCAGCGAAGAATTCGCTTTCGGTGGTCGGGACTTCAATACCAACTTGGTCGAAGATTTCCTTGTTGTAAATGAAGCCGTGGATGACGGAGGCCATCGGCACGCAGTAAGTCGCGCTCTTGTCATCGGTTGACCAAGCACTCTTCGCGACATCGCTAAAGTGGCTCAAGCCTTCGATGTCCTTGATGTCGGCCAAACCACCGGCCTGGTACAGCAGTAGTGCGCGGTCAAACGGGCGGCAGGTGATGAGGTCAGGGCCGGTTCCGGCATCGACGGCGCTGGTCATCACGCTGTCGTATTCGGTGTTGAGGGTCGGCTCGAACTTCACATCAATATTGGGATTCGCTGCTTCGAAAACTGCGAGGATGTTGTCCCATGCTTCAACATCTTCGGTACGCCAGCTACCCATGACCAGTTCAACTTTGTCTTGCGCGTTTGCTGCCACCATCGACAGCATCATCACGAGAACCGTACACATCAAAACAACTTTTTTCATTGCCGAATCTCCTTAAGTATTTTCCAAATTGCCCACGCATCGACAGTAGCCATTTGTACAATGATTGAACAAATAACAACTCCTTAATGTTTAACAAATTTTCCTGATTATGTAAAGTTAATCACTTTACTAGAATTCAGGGTAATATGTTGGATATTGTCTCTAATTTGCTGAAAAATAGGGGAAATATCGTGGAAAACCTTGTTGAAATTTACCTCGCAAATGTCATTCAAGTCCTTCAAACAATTGGGCATTCTTCACAAAAGGCTATTCACCAAGCGGCTGAGTCTGTTGCGAGTGCCATCCAAAATGGGGGTATGTTTCTGCTATTTGGCAGCGGGCATTCGGCGCTCATCGCTAAGGATTCAGCTTATCGCGCAGGTGGGCTAGCGGCGGCTATGATGATTGATGACATCGCGGATGGGGATGCCGAACGTTTGGAGGGGTTAGCCCAGTATATCTTGGCGCGATACAACCCCACGCCTGAAAGTGTCCTCGCGATCATTTCCAACTCCGGTATTAACCCTGTTCCGATTGAGATGGCGATGCTGGCTAAAGCGGGTGGCTTGAACGTGATTGCGATTACGTCGTTGATGCATAGCAATAGTGTGAAGTCGCGGCATTCTAGTGGGAAGAAGCTGTTTGAGGTGGCAGATATTGTGATTGATACGCATGGCGCACCGGGGGATGCTTCAATCCAACTGCCGGGGAGTCCTTTTAAGACAGGGGCAACCTCAACGATTGCGGGTTCCGCGATTTTGCAGGCGATTACGGTGCAAGCGGCGGCTTTATTGAGTGAGCGCGGGATTGAACCGCCGATATGGGTGAGTGCGAACGTTGAGGGGGGAAGTGAGCACAACGCGGCGCTGTTGGAGCGATACCGGCCTCAAATGGCACGTTACCCGATGGGAACTACACCTTCAATTTTGAGTAAGCGGAAGCAGTAAATTGAACCACAATTAGGGGCTGACAATACAGCCCCTATGCTTATGTTGAGCTAGAAGTTGACGATGCCGAACGGAAACAGGGTTTTGACGTTTTCGTGTGTGAGTTTGCCGCCGTACTCGCAGCGCTCAAAGGCTTCGATGTACTGAACCCCGTTTAATGTGTCTGCTGATGCTTTTAGGTCAGCGACGAAGCTCGACGTGTTAAACATGGGCGACCATTTGGCTTTAAGCCAGTTCAGCCGTTCTTCCGATGTGGTGGGTACTTCATCCAAGTAGCCTTCGATAAAGGGCAGCCATTCATACACCTGCGACTCGTGGAAGGATAACGCCTCAAATTTTTTGTCGTTGGTGTCTGTAACATCGACAATGACTTCAGGAACGAAGGGGTAGGGTTTGCGGAAACGGTCTTGGTGGTAGACGATGACGGGATTGAAGGTCAGGCGCGGGGTAAAGGGTACAACGTTCGGCACACAGATCAGGTAAGCGGCATCTTGTACGATGAGTGAGGTGTTGCGGTGGTCGGCGTGGTAGTCGTTGGGGCGGTGGGTGATGACCAGATTGGCTTTTACCTCACGGATGATTTGAATGACCTTGTGACGATTTTCGACGGTGGGTTGCAACTCGCCATCGTGATTATCAAGCACGATGTAATGGATACCCATGAATTCGGCTACGCGCTGACTTTCCCTACGACGACGCTGGGCTAATGCACCGCCGCCCTGCATATGATGACCGGCATCTCCGTTGGTCATCGAGACATAGTTGACCGTGTGGCCTTGCTGAAGATACTTCAGTGCGGTACCACCGAATTGGATGTCGGCATCGTCAGGATGCGCCCCGATAAATAGAATACTCAGTTGTTCATCGTTTTCTTTGTTTGGAATGATACCCATAATTTGCTCCATTTATTTTGAGGGAAGCCGAAAACGCAGATGAGTGGGGAGTGTAAAGCAGGCGCGGAAATGGGGCAAGTAATCCATTTGTTGGTCATCCCCTATAACCCTTTCAAGCAAACGACTATACTGAACTTGTTTTGGGACGCTTTTAGTGTGCATTGGATTTGTGAATGACTGGAAACCAGCGGGTATTTACCCATAAGAACGCCCATATTTTACTCGTCGAAGATGCTGCTGATTTAGCGGATGTCGTCCGGCGCGAATTGACTGCCGCTGGATATACTATTACCCATGCGGCGGACGGTGAAACGGCGCTTCGTCTTGGACAAGAACAGGACTTCCAACTGGTGATTCTTGATTGGATGTTACCGGGTATCAACGGGTTGGATGTTTTACGGGCGCTGCGAAGTTATACCAGTGTGTCGGTGTTGATGCTGACGGCGCGGGATGCCGAGATTGACCGTGTGCTTGGATTAGAAGTGGGCGCGGATGATTATTTGACAAAGCCGTTCAGTATGCGTGAACTGGTTGCGCGTGTTCGGGCGATGCTGCGCCGGCGGGAACTGATTGAGCAAACGATTGTTAGCGATCAGTCTGCGGTAGGTGACAGGGTTGAGGTTGGGTCGCTGCGTATCGAGCCGTCATCCTATACGGTTAGCGTTGAAGGGGATGCGATTGATCTGACACGGACGGAGTTCGCGCTGCTGTATCTACTCGTCAGTAATATGGGTCGGGTTTTTAGCAGGGCGTATCTCCTTGACACCGTTTGGGGAGCGGATTATGTGGACGGAGATCGGTCGGTTGACAATACGATTATGCGGCTGCGGAAGAAGTTAAAAGCCCTCGGCACGTGCATCGAAGCGGTGTGGGGTGTTGGTTACCGGTGGAAGCGCGAATGTCCAGAATAAACGTGTTCGGCTTACGATTTTTGCTCAAGGCAAGGGCACTCAACACCTTTGTAGAGACAGCTTTATTGTTCTTAGTGCTGCTGCTGTTTGTGCGGATGGTGTACCAAGCGATTGCTGCGGACATGACCTTTACGGCGCTGCTATTCTTTATTAACCCATGCGCCGCGTTGTATTACAGCTTACGGCTACGTATTCCACAAGGGCGATGGTACCGGCAGTTTGCTGTCGATTTGCTTTATCTGCTCATGCCAACGCTGGTTTTTAACGTGCTGGTTTGGCTGCCGCTGCGTGTGACGCAGACCGGGTTCACAAGCACGAGCCGTGAGATGACTGCTCTCGATTTGGTGTTCATCATCACAATGGCGTTTCCGTATGTGTTTTTTCGGGTTATGGTGCGCTTCGTGGCATGGTGGAACGAACTCCGCCAGCGGCGCATGATCTGGTCGTTGGTCAGCAGTAATTTGGTGGCGGTGGCGGTACTCCAACTCATTGTGATTATCCCGATCAGTTTCGCGATCTTTTTCTCAAACTTTACGAATAACCCGCTGATTGACCTGCCAGATACCCCGATGGCGCAGATGTTGTTCCGCTTACAAACATCACTGCCGATGGTTGGGTTAGCGATCCTGATGGCAACCGCTATATTGATCGCGCTGCTGCCTGTTTCGATTGCGGTGTCGTATTTTTTTGCACGACGAATCCGACAGCGGTTGGATGATCTGTTAAAGGCGACCCATGCGGCGCGTGATGGTCAATACGATACACAAGTTGCGGTTAGCGGGCGTGATGAGCTGGCGCGGCTACAGGCTGATTTCAACGTGATGACCCAAAATTTGAAGCTGACGATTGATGCCCTACGAGATGAACGGGAGAAAGTGAGTACACTGCTGAAGGTGCGGCGTGAGTTGATGGCGAATGTTTCCCACGAACTGAGAACCCCAATCGCTACTGTACGAGCGTATCTTGATTCGATGCAGCGTGAACAAGATGCCGATGGACGCGCTGTCGTGGTGGCAAATGATCTCGTCATTATTGAGCATGAGACTTTGCGGCTGCAAAAACTTGTCGATGATTTGTTTGCGCTGTCGCGGGCGGAAATCGACCAACTGACCATACAACCTGTACCGCTTGATTGCACTGCTGTTATCCAACAGGTTATCGAAACGGTTACCCCGATTGCTTGGCGCAGTAATCGTGTGGAGGTGGTTTCCAAGCTGCCGACATGGCTGCCGAAAGTGCTGGCTGATGAGGCGCGGTTGGAACAGGTACTGCGTAACCTCATTCATAACAGTTTAAAGCATACGCCGCCGGGTGGCCTTGTCATTATTCATGCAGATGAACATAGTGGTTTTGTGAAGATTGAGGTGCAAGATACGGGAGAGGGTATCCTGCCAGAACATTTACCGCATATCTGGGAACGCTACTATCGGGATACAGAAACAGGGGGGACAGGGTTGGGGCTGGCCCTCGTGAAATCCTTTGTTGAGTCGATGGCTGGCGAAGTGAGCGTTCGCAGCACACCGGGGGAGGGCGCGTGTTTTACTATTATGCTTCCGGCGTATCAAAGTTTATTAGACGTTCGATCTGATTTGCCTAAGCCCGAACCTGTGGCACGGTCAGCGGCTAAATCTCCGGCAGCACCTCGCTAGTACAACGACCAGATTAAGTTGACGGGTTGAGTTAAAATGAGGGCATGGAAAAACATACTGTGACTCTCACTGAAAAAGAACGACGCAAGCTGGTTGCCATTGTAACCAAAGGGCGCAATAAGGCATCGTTTATCCAACGCGCGCATATTTTACTCAAAAGTGCCGATGGCAAAACGGATGCTGAAATCAGCCAGTGGCTATATATCAGCGAATCCACCGTGCGGCGCACCCGATTACGTTTTGGGGAAGCGGGCATCGAGGCGGCACTGGCAGATGAGCCATCCGCCGGGCGCGAACCGCTGTTGACTGAGCAACAAGAGGGGCATCTGGTGGCGTTAGCCTGTAGTGCGCCGCCGGAGGGACGGGAGCGCTGGACGCTGGAATTGCTGACCGAGCGGTTTATCGCTGATGGTGTGATTGGCAATATCTCGGTGGAAAGCGTGCGCCTTATCCTGCAAAAAAACATCTCAAGCCCTGGCAGGTACATCAGTGGTGCATTCCTCGACTGACCGCTGCCTTTATTGAGCGGATGGAAGCGGTGTTGAAGTTGTATGCCCAACCCTTTGACCCAAAACGCCCGCTGGTGTGTTTTGATGAGAAAATGACCCAATTGTTGGGCGATGTGCGTGAGCCGCTGCCGCTCATGCCGAATCGGAGCCGACGACAGGATTACGAATATCGGCGGGGTGGCACACGTAATCTGTTCATGTTCGTTGAATCGAAAGCCGGCAAACGGGCGGTGCTGGTCACGCAACGACGTGGCAAAAGCGAGTTTGCTCAGGCGATGCGCTATCTGGTGGATACCCTCTATCCTGCAGCGGAAGTCATTGATGTGGTGTTGGATAACTTGAATACCCATACCTATCTGGCACTGGTCGAAACGTTTGGCAAAAGCGAAGCAGACCGTCTTGCAGCGCGACTATGTTTTCACTACACGCCGCCGCATGGCTCGTGGCTGAATATGGCAGAAATCGAATTGAGCATCCTATCGCGCCAGTGCCTGAAACGCCGTTTGCCGGATGAATGGACGCTCGGATTGGAAATCATTGCCTGGGAAAATCGCCGTAATCAACAGCAGGCAAAAATCCACTGGCGTTTTTCCGTTGAGGATGCCCGTCGTGTTTTTCGTGACCACTACCACGCATTCTCATCTTGTTGATGTACTAGTCTCCGTTTTTGCGACAATTCTGCGACAGTTTTGTGATTGTTCCGTGACAGAGCAGCGTTATGCTTCGAGCTGCTTACCTCTTTGTCTAGGAGACGTTTATGCAATTGACAGCTCAACCACGAAATGACGCACGGGCAGACGTGGTTCAAAAAGCGAACGATATTGTTCAAGTGAAACAGGTTACGCGCGAGCTACCGCTTGGGAACGAACAGATCTCAATCCTGCGGGGTATCTCGTTTGCTATTCCGCGTTATTCATGGATCGCGATTATGGGATCGTCGGGTTCGGGGAAATCGACGCTGCTCGGATTACTGGCGGGGTTGGATACCCCATCGAGTGGGGAGATTCATGTTGACGGGGTAGACATTACCCATATGGATGAGGGCAAGCTGGCACGCTTCCGTAATGAGAAGATCGGCATGGTGTTTCAGTCGTTTAACCTGATTCCTACCCTTACAGCACTCGAAAATGTTGAGGTTCCGTTGTTTGCCAGCCGCAGCAGCGAGCGGAGCAGCGCCCGTGCCAAGCGGATGTTGGAACTGGTGCGGTTGGGCGACCGGCTGCATCATCGTCCGAACCAGCTTTCGGGCGGGCAGCAGCAGCGGGTGGCGATTGCCCGGGCGCTGGTCAATGAACCAAACTTACTTGTCGCGGACGAACCCACGGGCAATTTGGACAGCGTGACCGGTGAAGCGATTTTGGACTTGTTCGACAATTTGCGGAAAGAACTTGGCCTGACGATTGTGATTGCTACGCATGACCGTGCGGTGGCGGCGCGGGTGGATGGTATCTTGCATTTAGCGGATGGGCTGCTGGTGGAGGATGGCCGATGAGCCGACTGCTGTTTTATTCCCGGTATGCGCTGCGTTCCCTGCGGCGCGACGGTACACGAACATTCCTCGCTGGACTAAGCGTTACCTTTGGGATAGTCTCGCTGATCGCGATGCCGCTGCTTGCGAACGCACTGTTAGAAGGGGCGATGTATGACCAACGGTTTCAATTCGGTGGTGATGCCCAAATTCAGCCGGAGCGTGATGGGCAAGGCTTCAGTGCAAGTGACCTTGAACAGATTGAAATGTGGCGGCAGGAGGGATTGATTGCGGATTACACCATGCTATCCGTTGGCTCGGCTCGCTATTTGCGAACACCGACGAACGGACGTGTGAACTTTCTCTCCTCGGCAAGCGGAATTGACCCTAGTAGCTATCCACTCATTGGCGATCTGGTTTTGCGCGAACCAGCGAATGTAAGCATTGCAGACGTTTTAAAACAACCGACTGATGTACTGATTACGCGCGACCTTGCTGACCAACTGAGCCTACGACTAGGCGATACCATCCTGCTTAGTGGCGACAGTACGCCTGTTTCGCTGACGGTTGCCGGCATTATCAAGGCGACACCCACCCAACAAGGCGACTCGGTTTTTTATTCCCTTGAAACTGCCCGAATGATCGAAAACCGCGAGGATGCGGTCAACTCGGTTTCAATACTATGGGGTACTGCTAAGGGTGCGGAACAAACCGTTGTTGATAGTCCATTCCGCGTATATGTGGCCGCGTCGCCTGAGGAGGTTATCGAGGCTTCCAGCGGGCTTGAGCTGTTTAACATGATGCTTAAGGGGGCAGGAGTATTGGGCTTACTCGTCGGCGGGTTGAGTGTTTCTAACACGCTTCAAGTGATTTTGGCGCGGCGGAAGTTGGAAATCGCGATGTTGAAAACGCTCGGCTACCAGCAGCGTGATCTCTTGATGCTGATTAGCTTAGAGACCGGTCTCATCGGCTTGATCGGCGGTGTGGTTGGTGCGTTGGCGGGAAGTTTCATTGCCGGAAAGCTGATCGATGTCCTCGGAAATATGGGGTCGATCATGCTGGATTGGCAGCCGGATGCCGTGATTGTTAACGGAGGCATTTTTATTGGTGTTTTGACGGCTATTGTTTTCGGGATGCAAGCTATTCTCGCGAGCAGCACGACCCGCCCGGTAGAACTCCTGCGTGATTTACCGCTTAAAACGCCGAGGAGCGTGCAGGTGAGCCGGATGGGGTTAACGGCATTGACGCTCATCCTGTTTGGCCTGCTGGTTGGTGTTGTGCTTGGTTCGCCACTTGAAGGTGTCGTGTTGTTTTTTGGTGGCGGGCTGCTGCTTCTGCTGGTACGCGCGGTGTTTTGGGTCATCCTATGGGTTTTGTTTAAGCTGCCTGTGCCGCGTATCCCGATGCTGCGTTTAGCGCGGGCGAACCTGAAGCAGCGTAAAGCCCAAGCAAGCCTCGTTGTGCTGGCGCTGTTTGCCGGCGCGTTCTCGGTAACATTCGCAGCGCTGGTTATTTTTAACGCACAGTCGACGGTGATGCGGGTACGCGGTTCAGACGATGGTTATAACCTGATGGTGTTCACGGATGGTGAGCAGTCTGCGGATGCTATCGCCCAAATGACGACTGAAGGCGCGGAAAACATCTATGTGGCGCAACGGATAAGCGGCACACTGAACGGTGAGCCGCTTACTATTGAAGGGCGTGAAGCGGGTGATTTCACCAAAGGCGTGCAGTATAACGGAACATTATCAGACGACGAAGCCGCTATTTTGATGCCGGATGCTTATGCGGATCGATACACGGTTGGTGACAGCGTGACGCTCGATGTGCTGGGGAAGGAAAGCGGCGTTGTGGTTGGCGGATTTTATACGATGGAATCGGACAACCTGTTTTTCCAGCCTGCACCTATCATTGTGCCTATGACAGTAGCGGAAGAACTCGGTGATAATCGGTCGCAAACTCGTGTCGTTGGTGGTTTTCCTGTTGATCGGTTGAGGGCGGTCACGAACCGGTTGGGGCAGGCACTACCCACACAGATGATATTCAGCCTAGCTGATGTGAATGATACGCTGGTGGCGACTTATCAATCCTTGTTTACTTTTGCAGCGTCTGTTGCCGGATTGGCGTTTGCGGCGGGGGCGGTGCTGATTGCGAACGCTACTGGATTGACGGTGGTTGAGCGGCGGCGGGAAATCGGGTTGTTTAAGGCTGTTGGCTACACCAGCGGTCACATTTTGCGTGTGATGCTGAGTGAATACGGGTTTCTTGGTTTGTTAGCAGGGTTGATGGGAACAATTAGTTCAGCCGTTGTGATTACGGTCATCAATTTGACGCAGCCCGGCGCACAGTTTGTGATTGAACCGTTGATCATCGGTATTATGTTGATAGTGTCGGTTGGGATTGCGGTGGTTAGTGCGGGTTTGGTGGCATGGCAGCCGACTCGTGTGCGTCCGCTGGATGTGCTGCGCTATGAGTAACAGGCATCTGTTGTAAATGTTTATAGGTTGAGGGCGGGAGTATCAGAGATTACTCCCGCCTCTGGTGTGGATGGTAGTTGTTTAGTCGAAACTGAATATTTAAGCGATGATACTAAAATTCAATTGCAATTTCTACAGCGCTTTGGTACTCGATGCTGTAATGCCCAGTTTTAAGCTCTAACGCTAGATTTTGGCTAACCTGTATCCCTTCGCAATACTCGTTTCCGTTAACCAAGATCGAGCCTATTTGTGCATCTGGCAGCACAATCTTGGCTGTCGCGTTGAAGGGAATCGTAATCTCAACCGTGATCTTACCTGTGTCGTCAATCTTCCAGCCGCTTTCATAGTAACCTGCCGCCGAGCGATAACGTGCTTTTGCCCATTGAAGTGATTGATCGGGCTTCGGTGCGATGAGCGCATGACGGAAGCCTGTAAGTCCGTTCTCGCCTGTTGAGGGATTTAAGCCACACATATCGCGGAACATCCATTCAACTATTGATCCGTAGGCGTAATGGTTAAGGGAGTTCATTCCTGTTGAGCTGATGGTTCCATCAGGGTTAATTGAGTTCCAGCGTTCCCAGATCGTCGTCGCGCCTAAATTAACAGCATACAACCATGATGGGTAATCTTCATTTAACAGGAGTTTATAGGCTAAATCATTGGCTCCAATATTTGACAGCACTCTACAAATATAAGGCGTGCCGACGAAGCCCGTCCGCAAATGCGTCTTATCCTTTTGAAGTAGGGTGATGAAATCATGCTCCACGCGCTTGCGGTGAACTGCTGGCACTAAGTCCATAAAGAGTGCAAGCACATATCCGGTTTGGGTTGGAACCGCTAACCGACCGGTTTCGGTGAAATATTCTTTTTGAATGGCTAATTGAATATCGGCTGCTAGCTGCTGATATTCATCAGCGTGTTGTTTTTTACCGAGTACTGCTGCTGCACGCGCAACCAACCGCGCCGAGTGATAATAGAAGGCTGAGGCGATAAAATCTTCCGGTGTACCTCCCTTGCGCGATGTTGGATCGCTGATTGTCACATCCAGCGATAACCAATCACCGAAGTGTGTGCCGCCTGTCCAGAGGCGCTTACTACCGGAAGCCTCATCTGCACGTCGAATGTAATCCACCCAAGCACACATACTTTCAAACTGCTGTTCCAAAATGTCAATACTGCCGTAAAAGTCATACACGTTCCACGGCACAATCGTCGCTGCATCCCCCCAAGCGGCAGAGCCACCCTTATTTAAATTCGCCATTGGTATGATGTGCGGCACCATACCACCGGTTTTTGATTGTTCTTTACCGAGATCATATAAGTACTTGGACAAGAAGGCGGCAACATCCATGTTGAAGCAGGCCGTGCCTGAAAAAATTTGTATATCGCCTGTCCAGCCTAAGCGTTCGTCACGCTGCGGGCAGTCGGTCGGAATATCGAGGAAATTCCCTTTCTGCCCCCAAATGACATTCTTGATGAGTTGGTTGACTTTGGCGTTGGATGTCTCGATTTCGCTGGTGCTTTCCAACTGTGAATAGATGACGCAGCCGGTAAAATCGTCGCGATTGAGATCGCCAACCCAGCCTACGACTTTCACATATTGAAAGCCGTAAAACGTGAAATAGGGTTCGACAACTGCTTTAGTGCCGTCTGCGATATAGGTGTATTCAGCCTTGGCGGTACGCAAGTTGTCGCGGAAGAAGTTGCCGCCTTGCAACACCTCGCCGAACTGAAGGTAAATGCGTGTACCAGAAGGCGCATTGGTTTTGAAGCGAACCCAACCTGTCATATTTTGGCCGAAGTCAAGCACCGTTTCCCCGGTAGGCGTATGGATTACCGCAACTGGCTTTATCTCTTCATGGATGCATACAGGCAGTGACCGTCTGGCTTCCAAGCGCTGCATGTCAATATTGATAGGGATCACGTTGAAAGATTGACCTAGTGACGGCACCGTTTTTTCAATACGAGCGTCGTGTATTTCGCCGTCGAAGATGTCACTCTGTAGGATGGGGGAAGGCTGTGCTTTCCACGATGGGTCACTGACGATTATCAATTCATCGCCATTTTCCAGCGTGATATGAATTTCACAGAGTAGGGCGAAGCGATCCCCATAAAAATCGACTTTGCCACCATCAGCGCCGTAGCGCCCTTTATACCAACCATTGCCTAACATCACTGAAATCAGGTTCTGACCCACTTGAAGATTCTCTGTGAGGTCATAGGTTTGATACTGAATCCACTGATCATAGGCATTGCAGTAGGGCGTAAAGTATTCGTCGCCTACGCGCTTTCCGTTGAGTTCAAGGTTATATAAGCCTAACCCACAGATATAGGCGCGTGCTGTAACAACGGGGGATGGAAGCTCAAACTGCTTATACAAAATTGGGTGGGTTTGGTTATCTTCCCAAGCGGGGGTTATCCATATCGATTGCCAGTTTTCGCCCATTTTCGATGTTTCGAACCATGCGATTTCGCTTTCTGCGCTTTCCGTTTCCCCCCAAACTCGGACTTTCCAAAAGTAGCGGGTGCGTGGCTTGAGATCGAGGTTTGGACGATAACTAACACTATTGATGCTTTGCCCATCTACTTTCCCGCTGTCAAAGATCACTTGGTTGAAGTCAGCATCGAGGCCGACGGTGACCTGTGCAGCGGTTTGTACCGTATCAGGGGTGTCATCCACTATCCACGAAAAGGAAGGTTTATTGATGGCGAAACCGAGTGGATTGACGATACGGTTGGTCTTCAGATGGGATATTTTCAAAGTTTACCTCGCGAGCGCCGTGTTATTCTCGTCGATAGGGATTAAAGCTGCTTAAATATTCATGGAATCAAGTATGGCGCGGGTTAACATCCCGCGCCATTGTTATCCGACTTTTACCGGAACTTATTTGACTGCTAGACGCTCGATCAATGCTTGTAATTCCTCAGCGCCTTGCTCAACAGTGGCTTCTCCATAGGCTACACGCTGACCGATCAACAGTAATTCGTTTACAAATTCCTGATCGTTGGGCAGGTTGGGGCCTTGCGGAACAGTGCGATCAGCGATCACGTCGTATATGCGGTAGACGGCTGCATCTGTCGCGGTGGCCTGTTCAGCGATGGCCTGCCGCACAACCGGCGAGGAGGGGATACCGCGATTGGTTTGGAGGATTGCACCGGCATCCGGGCTAGTGACAAAGAAGTTAATGAACAGCGCGGCGGCTTCCTTATTCTGGCTGTCTTTATTGACTGCGAGGTACTGGCTCATCTGGATTGCATATGCAGGTTCGCCACCATCGGGAAGGGTCGTCAAGCCAAGCTCATCGGTCATTGCGGCTTGGTAGGCTGCCCCTTGATTGCTCCAAATCAGGTTAATGGCTGCCTTGCCCGACACGAATGCCGAGCTATCTGGGCCAGCTTCGGTGTAGGTATAGGTGGTGTCGGCATCAGGAATGAGACCTTCGCCACGCATATCTGCCCAAATCTGCAACCACTTTGCCGCTGATTCAACCGTCGCGTAGGACTTGCCACCGTCATCCAACGTCCAAAGCGGGGTCGCTTGCTGGGTGTAGAAATAGCTGAGGTAGTTGGCCTGATTGGTGCTGTTGTCTACGAAGGGGGCGACCCCTTCGGGCAGCTTTGTCTTGAGGTCTTGACCATAGGCGATGAGTTCGTCCCATGTCATGTTGTCTTGCGGTAATTCTGCTCCCGCTGCCTCGATCATCGTCTTGTTGTAGGCGAGAACAAGTGTGTTTGTGCCGAGGCTAACGGCATATAGATCGCCGTCGGCTGAGGTTGCGGGAATGAGGGCGGTCTGGTCAAACTGTTCAGGAGTGTCGATCAGAATTTGCTTGCCGAGATAGTCATTCAGGGGTTCAAGATACTGCTGGTAGTCCGGCCAGTTGCCGCCAAATTGAATAATATCGGGTGCGTTGTTGGCTGCTAACTGCGTATCCAGAATTTGGAAGTGATCGCCAGCACCACCGTTCGGTTCGCCAACAATTTTGATGTCGGGGTAAGCGGCTTGAAACAGTTCAATGACCTGTTGGGTTCTTTGGGCGCGGTCGTCGTTACCCCACCAACCCATGCGGAGTTCAGCCGGGCCACCGGTATAAGCAGGAAGTTCGACCGCATCGGTTTGTGCCATGATCGGTTGGATGGCGATAACCAGCATCAAGGCCAGCAGCGCGAGCGCTATGTTATGAAATTTTCTCATCATCGAATTCTCCTAGTTCTGAAAAAGTCTATAGTTTGAGTGGATTAGCCTAAGAACCGTACTTTCAACATTTCATAGACATGCCTCCTGTGATTGGATTAACCTTTAATGCCGGTGGTCGTAATACCCTGTACGAAGTATCTCTGTAGAGAAAAGAACAGGATAAAGGCGGGAACTATCGAGAGTGTTGCCATTGCAAGTGCACTACCCCAGTTGGATACAGCGCCAGCATCACCTACGAATGTGCGTAATGCGCGTGAGACGGTAAAAATGTCCGGTTTCGTGAGGTAGAGGAGATGGTTAAAAAAGTCATCCCACGTCCACAAGAATGTAAATAGCGCGGTGGTTACGAGCGCGGGTGTGGCGAGGGGCAAGATGATCCGCAGGAATACGCCGACTTTTGAGCATCCATCGACGATTGCCGCTTCCTCGACTTCTTTGGGCAGCCCGCGTATAAACTGAACCAGTAGGAAAACGAAGAAGGCATCGGTCGCTAGGAATTTGGGTACGACAATCGGGAGGTACGACCCTACCCAGCCAAAGGTGTTGAACAAGACGTAGCGAGGCACAAGGGTTACATGCCCCGGCAGCATCAGCGTAATCATCATGATGGTGAACCAAAAACGTTTTCCGGTGAACTTGAGCCGTGCGAACGCATAGGCCGCCATTGAACAGGAGATGAGGTTCCCGACGACTGCGGCGAGGCACATGAGCAGCGAGTTCGTAAAAAACGTGGCGAAAGATGTTCCTGCGTATCCTTTCCAGCCAATAAAGTAGTTTTCAAATGTCAGTGTTTTCGGGATAAGACTTGGATCACTGAAGATTAAATTGTTGGGCTTGAAGGAACTGACGATCATCCAGACGACGGGGTAGATCATGAACAGCCCAAGCGTAATAATGAATATATGCGTCAGGGTGTGGCGTACTAGCGTCTTGTTTTTCATGTTATTCACCGACCCCATACGACACCCACCAGTCTGACGATCTAAACACGATTGCCGTAAATACGCCGATGATGAGCAGCAGTACCCATGCCATCCCTGATGCGTAGCCCATCTGATGATATTGCCAGCCCTGAATGTAGAGGTGTAGGGTGTAGAACAAGGTGGAATTGAGTACGCCTCCTTTACCGCCGCCAATGATGTAGGCCTGCGTGAACACCTGAAACGCGGAAATGATTTGTATGACGAGGGTGAACAGAATGACAGGCGAGAGTAGGGGGATGGTTATTGAGAAGAATTGGCGTACTTTGGTCGCGCCGTCCACACTCGCTGCATCGTAATACTCCTGCGGGATTTGTTTTAGACCCGCGAGGAAGATAATCATTGAGGAGCCGAACTGCCAAACCGTTAGGAGAATCAATGTAGCGAGGGCGAAGTTCGGGTTGGTTATCCAACTTGGTAGGTCGGTAAAGCCAAATGCGGATAGGACACCGTTTACCAGACCATCTTTCTCGAAAAGTTTTCTCCACAGTACGGCGATTGCTACCGAGCCGCCGAGGAGAGTAGGGATGTAGTACACGACGCGGTAAAAGGAAATTCCACGCAGCTTTTGATTCATCAGTACGGCCACAGCGAGCGCAAAGATGAGCTTGAGGGGGACGGATACAAATACGTAGATTAGGGTTACGGAGAGGGATTTTAAGTAGTACGGGTCTACGCGCATGAGTTCACCTGTAGTCGAGGTGAACTCCGATACTCCAAATAACGAACCGAACATTTTTATGTAATTATCAAGCCCTATCCATTGTGTTGAATCGGGCTTGGTGAAGTCGTAGTTTGTGAAGCTCAAGCCGAGTGAATAGGCGAGTGGGTATAGAGTCAGCGCGAAGAAACCGATGAGCCACGGTGTAAGAAACATATAGGCGACGGCATTGCGCCGGAAAAATCGAATGGAGCCTGACATTATTTGCATCAAGAAACCTCCTTTACTCGCGTATTGCCAGCACTTAAAGGCTGTGGTGGAGATTGATGGATTGATGTCGAAACGCACAAAACGTTTGGTGGGGAAGGTTCTCTATCATTTGATGCTCCAAAAATCATGTTTGTAATGAAATCTAACTTCTGCGGTCTTATCGCTGGCTCGCTCGTACAACTTAACCTTTAGGGACAGGTCCGGTTGACTCGCGGATGATGAGCTGTACATCCGGTGTTGATAACTGTTGGGGCAGGGCGGGTTCTTCGAAGCGGCGGAGAAGTAACCGAACGGCTTCGCGCCCACTATCTTCGGATTTGCCTGAAACGGTTGTTAGCCGCGGCACCATGTAATTGGAAAAGGGAATATCGTCGAAGCTCGCAACCGAGAGATCGTGTGGGACTGTCAGACCGAGGTCACTGGCTGCGCGCATTACGGCAATCGCCAACATATCGTTAATTACAATCAGGGCGGTTGGGCGATTTTTACCTTGAAGTATGGAATACGCGGCTTGGTATGCACCCTCCAAACTTTCAGTGCAATGTACTTCGTATGTTTGCAGTCCTTTTTGCCCCAAAACTTCGCGATAAATAAGCAAGCGGTCAAAACCTTGCACTTCATTCGTAATGCCGTAGACAAAGCCAATTCGCCGGTGGCCGAGTTCCAGAAGATGGGCGAGGAGTGCGCGTGTACCGCTAGAGTATGAATGAACGACTTGATCGAATTCGGCTTTAGCGGCTGTAATTTCAACAATTGGCCGCCCCGATTTACGCAGATGATCGCTGAGACGGGGTAACAAATATTTGATTGCGGCGAGAAGGATAAACCCATCCACGGGTTGACGGGTTAATGCGCGGATGGTGTTGGCTTCTTGCTGTAAGTCTAAGGGGTGATGAGACAAATAAAGACTGTAACCGTTTTCCTGCAATCCGGCGGAAATGCCTGACAAAATTTGCCAAAAAAAGGGGTTTTGGATGACTGGAATAATTACGCCAACGATATTGGTGTCGCCGCTGCGTAGGGATTGGGCGCGTGCATCCGGCTCATAGCCTAACTCAGCGATGGCATCCATAACCCGCTGCCGGGTTTCATCGGAAATCGGGATTTTTAGCTCAGTTTGATCATTGAGTACATAAGACACGGTGGAGCGGGAAACACCGGCTTTTTGAGCGACATCTTTTTGTGTAGGACGTTTCATAACAATTAAAAGTGTATTTTCTAGTTATTGTTTCGTGTCAATTGACACGTGTGAATAAAATATATCGCCAGTTTTGCAGGAAGTCAAGCAGCCTGATTAAGAGGTGTAGTTAGTCAATTTATGTTGGTTGTAGATGAGGACTCTTTATTGAAAGATCTATAAAGGGGAAAGTAGAAGTGCCACGATGAGGGGATGGATTTAAGTAGAAGTTGCTATCGCTGCACTTGTTCGTTGCTCAAGTCACTCAAAAATTTCTAAGGATCCATCATTTTCGCGTAATTGAGCGAAATATGGGCGCTCGTTCGGTGAGGCGTTAGGGCGATGGTAAGCTAACAGAAGCTGACCATCAAAGGTACGGAAGGTCATACAGTGACCACCATCCCCAACATATAAAGGCTTCTCTAGCTGCTGCCACGGGCCGAGAATGTCACCTGTTTCCGACTTCGCTACGCCGACGGTATAACCGCCCTCACCAAAGCTCGACCACAGCATCAGCAGGTCGCCATTTGATAAACGTTGAAACCACGGGCCATCCGTGACATATCCCTTCCGCCCTTTCGAGTTGAGTTCTAAAGCCCATGGTGCTTCGGAAGCGCGAAATAATAGCTGCGGCTTGCCTGTCGCTTGGTTGAGATCACTGCTTAGAGGCATGGCACAAATTTCCCCATCGCCGACCTGCACCCATTCATGACAAAAAACAATCCATGCTTGGGCATTCATGTCTATAAATAATGTCCCATCAAGACATTCCCAATTGCGCGGGGTAACTGGCCCGTCACTGATGGGTAGAAAAGGCCCTATCGGCGTGTCGGCGACCAAGATTTGCGTTCCACGACAAGCACCTTCGGCTTTAAAAGTGGCGAACAAATAATAGCGTCCACCATAAGCGTGAACTTCTGGAGCCCAAAAATTGCGATCCGCCCAAAAGTTTTCGGGTCGTTGGAAGGCAGGGAAGGGGCCGTCCCAGTTTTGTAAATCAGCGCTGGTGTAATACTCAATGATCGAAGCAGAGGGAGTCCAACTTTCCGGGCCGTTTGTGCCATACAGGTAGTAGCGGTTTTCGGCTGGGATTGGAAGGACAAACGGATCGCGGATATGAATATCAATATTTTTCATCGATTTTGCTACCTTGAGAGATTGTAGTGACCCCAAAAGTTGGACACGAGCGTGTCTGTGTTTATTTTAGCACGGGTTCTGGTTGCTTCGCCTGCCAGTGTGCCTCAAATTCAGTCGGGGTGTCCCTTTCATGGACTATGATACTGTATTTAGTACTGTTTCCAACCTCAGGGGTCACTTTATTTTGCAAAAATAGAACTTAAATCGAACTATCTTCGATATGTTCACTCTCAATGTAAGTTGTTCATGAACTTGAACTCTAGTCCATTAGATGTTAAATGCAGTTTCATTGTTTTAGCTAATATGCGCTATGATAATATGGTCTATAGGTAAAAATTAACCATTCCAAATGGCAGTTTGTTTCTCAGTCTAAATAATATATTTGTTCTCTCGCACGTTTTTACAGTCAATTCTGTTAGCAAGGTCATCATTCAAAGTCTCGGCACTAAAAACGACCACATATTCGGTAGAAGAAAACGAGATGATAACGGTACGTTTCCAGTTACTTGGAGGGTTTGCTCTCCATTCCGAAGGCGAAAGAATAAAAATAAGTTCTCAGCGACTTCAGGGATTACTCGCTTATCTCGCGCTGTATCATATTCAACCTCAACCCCGTCAGCGTTTAGCATTTCTTATTTGGCCTGATTCATCAGAAACCCAAGCGTACACAAACTTGCGTACACTTCTGCATCGTTTGCAATCCTCTTTTCCACAAATTACTCAACTCATTAATTTGGATTTACAGGTTCTTGAATGGCAACCCTCTATTCAACTGAGTCTGGATGTAAATGACTTTGTGGAAGCTATCGAAGCGGCGAATAATGCCCTCACTTTAGGCGATAATCTAGCTGCTGCTCAAGCACTTGAACAGGCTGTCAAATACTATAACGGTGATTTGCTGCCCGACTGTTACGATGAATGGGTGCTTCCCGAACGACAACACCTCCGCGACTTATTCCTCAATTGTTTGGAAAACTTAGTGACGCTTCTTGAACAGTCTCACAATTACCGGACAGCAATCCTGTATGCGAAACAGATCATCAACATTGATCCCTTGAATGAGGCTGGTTATCTTCGCTTAATGCTGCTGCACGATGCTAAAGGGGAACGAGCAAGCGCCCTCTATGTTTATCATAATTGTGTAACGGTTCTGGAACACGAACTGGGTACAGTACCGGGAAAAGCCCTCCGTGCAGCTTATGAACAACTAGTGGCATCAGAAATACCATCATCTCGTGAAGCAAGTTTCTCATATAAAGGTTCTACTACTGCTTTGATTGGGCGAACCCGTGAGTGGAAAAAGACGCAAGCAGCATGGGAACTTGCAGTAGCGGGCCAATCACGTCTGCTTGCTATTTCGGGTGAGGCTGGAGTCGGTAAAACTCGGCTTGCCGAGGAACTTATCTATTGGGCGAGAGGACGCGGCATCATAACTGCTATTTCGCAGTGTTATGCCGCTGAAGGTGATTTGGCGTTCGCGCCAATCGCGACCCTCTTACGCTCAGACGAATTAAAAAGAGGTCTGCAACAGCTTGATAAAATATGGCGGTCGGATGTTGCCCGGATAGCACCAGACCTTTTCGCCAATGATCTGAGTGTGAACCTCCAAGAACCACTCACTCAGCGATGGCAGTATCAACGACTGTTTGAAGCATTGGCGAGGGCAGTATTCGTTTCGGAACGATCAACACTGCTCATGATTGACGATCTCCAATGGAGTTCACCTGATACATTGGAGTGGTTGCATTATCTTCTTCGTTTCAAGACCGATACGAATCTCTTAGTGGTTGCAACGATACGTGCAGAAGAATTTATAGAGAACAAATCACTGGTTGAATTACTTGATACGCTGCGTCGGGAAGGAAACTTAAGTGAAATTCCGCTCATGCCTTTAAACAAAGAGGATACAACGCATCTGGCAAGCAGTGTGCTTGGCGCTCATCTACCAGATGAAAAGGCTGCTCACCTCTTTATAGAAACAGAAGGCAATCCGTTATTTGTCGTCGAAACGGTACGAGCAGGATTAATGAATGTGGAAGAAAAATCTGTCTTACCGAATGTGGTTGAGAAAACAGCTACGCAACTGCCTTCCAAGATACAAGCAGTCATCGAGCGACGCTTGAACCAATTGACAACGCATACACGAAATGTGCTAGACGTTGCAGCGATCATCGGACGGTCGTTTACATTCGAGGTGTTGGCGCAAAGCTGTGATGTAGATGAAGCAACGCTGGTACAAACGTTGGATGAACTCTGGCAGCGGCGAATACTGCGCGAACAAGGGCAGGATTCATATGACTTTTCACACGATAAACTTCGGGATATTACTTATACCAATTTGAGTCAGGCACGGCGCAAGCTCCTTCATCGTCGGGTTGCTCAGGCATTAGAGATAGTCTATAGCTCCGATCTGGAATCCAAAAGCGGACAAATCGCCCAACACTATGATCTCGCTCAAATGCCGGGAGAAGCCGTTCGATATTACCAAAGAGCTGCCCAATTCGCCCAACTATTGTTCGCTCATGAGATTGCAGTTTCTTATTTTCAACGAGCCTTAGCGTTGATTGATGACGAACCTGAACATGCAAAGTTATTGGATCAAATAGGTGATGTATTGCATTTTATCGGAAAGTACACCGAGGCTCGTAATGCTTGGGAACAATCACTCCAGCGTTCATCCAGTGAAGATTCCATTTTCCGCGCCCACCTGTACCGCAAAATCGGAAATTCGTGGCGAGATCAATACCAGCATCCTAACGCCTTAGCAGCATACGATAATGCTGTCGCGGCACTTTCACCTGACGATGATTCAAGTCGTACACGGCTGTGTTGGGCAGAAGTGAATTTGGATCGCATTTCGACCCTCTATTGGCTTAGTCGTACTTCAGAAACGCTAGAACTGGTTGAACAAATTCGCCCCATTTTGCAAAACTATGGTTCACTCAGGCAGCAGGCACGTTTACACCAATCGATTGGCCTAGCGATCATGCGGCGAGATCGTTTCATCATTTCAGATGATGCGCTTTATCATGCGCGTACTTACCTCCGATTGAGTAGAGAAACAAATGATAGTGCCGCGCTTCCTGCAGCACATTTTCAATTAGGGGGGATGCTGCTTTGGGGCAGAACTGATCTTGACGAAGCCGAATCAGAATTTAGTCAAGCGTTGACGCTGGCAAGAGAGCGTGGAGACATTTCTTTAGAGGGACGCTGCCTCACTTATCTGACTTTTGTAGCACGTCACAAACGAGACTACAAACTCGCTGAAATGTTTGCCCAAACAAGTTTACAGTTCGCATCGAATCACGCATTATATGACTATGTTGGTGCTGCTTATAGCAATCTTGCTTGGCTTGCATGGTACCAGAATGATTTTCAAGCTGTTCATCACTATGAACAGCAAGCGTTTGATATTTGGCAGCATCTCAGCACCCCTTATGGTTTTCAGTGGATATTACGCTGGCCTTTGGTTGCCGTGGCATTACACGAAAATCAGATCTTTGAAGCAATAACTCATGTGCAAGTGTTGCTCGACCAATCTCAACCACAGCTTCCTAAACAAGTCGAAGAAACATTAATAAAAGCTGTCAGAGCAAGCGAGGCGCAAAATATTGACGACTGCAAGCTGTGGTTAGGTATAGCAGTCCAACAGGCTAGTGAAGAAAAGTATCTCTAATGAATGAGCCATAACGTGAAACGTATTTGAAGCGTGCCTCTCAATATAGTTATTGTATCTATCGGTTTACCCTCAAATGTAAGGATATAAAATGTCGGCTGAAGACAACAAAGCAATTGTTCGCGATTGGCTTGATGCGCGTAACGCTCATGATGTTGAAGCGGCAATGAAATTCTGGGCTGTACACCGGCAAAATGATATACGGGATGCGTTTAATGGCTTCACCCGGACATTTCCTGATTTGTCGATCACGATATTGGACATGATTGCGGAAGGAGACAAAGTTGCTTGCCTGCGGGAGTTGCACGGTACCCATCTTGGCTCATTCGGCAAAATTTCCGCAACCGGCCATAAAATAAGTTGGCGGGCAATGGATCTCTACACCATAACCGATGAAAAAATCTCGGACATCATTCGCATGGGTGATAATCTCGACTTACTGCAACAGCTTGGCGTGAGCGTTTCATAGT
Source organism: Chloroflexota bacterium (assembly GCA_020161935.1). GTDB lineage: Bacteria > Chloroflexota > Anaerolineae > Aggregatilineales > Phototrophicaceae > CFX2. Next base: position 1,506,320 of record JAIUNI010000001.1, on the reverse strand, counting down.
TATAAAGAAGGCAGAGAAATTCTCATAATTTGCCGTATCAAGTGAAACGCTTTTGAAGCGATCTCTATGCTACCTTAGTTTTGTCGACTTTATTTAAAGGAGGATTGTGAAATGTCCAGTCAAACAAATAAGCAATTTATTCGTGAATATCTTGAGGCAATTCGTAAGGACAAGAACCCGGAAACGCTTGACAAATATATTGCAGATGAACATCTGAAGCAGCATATCGCCATGTTCGATGCGGCTTTCCCCGGCTACTGGATGGAAGAAGTCGATTTGATTGCCGAAGATGACCGGGTTGTGATTAGGGCTATTGTTCATGGTGTGCAAAAAGGCTCCCTCATGGGCATCCCGGCGAGTGGTAAAACGGTTAGGATTGAAGGTTGTGTTATCTACCGTATTGCAAACAACAAAATTGTCGAAACTTGGATACTCGCCGATATGCCAGCACTATTGGAACAGATCGGTGCGATGCCGGTGCCAGCCGCCCAATCATAAACCCAATCTACTTTTCGTGTAAGGTGAATCGGTCATGAGCAATTTGCCAAAGCTGCGGATGGGTCTAGTTGGGTGTGGTGGGCAAGGTACGGCCTTAGCGGAGGCGATAGCCTGTATCCCATCTTTACAACTGGTGGCTTGTGCTGACCCCAACGCAATGGCTGCAAACCATGCAGCCACTCTAGCAGATAATGTGAGTACGCATGGTTCTATCGAGGCGATGCTTGCTGAGTGTGAAGTGGATGCAATCATCATTGCAACACCTCACCATCTTTTGCAACCCATTACGATAACAGCTTTACAGGCCGGTAAACACGTTATGACTGAAAAGCCTACTGCTATGAATGAGCGAGAGGCTGCTGAAATTGAGGGTGTCGTTGCAAAGACCGGCTTGTGTTATATGGCAGGTTATTCATTCCGTTTCTTGATGGGTCGATTTGTTCATGAGCTGCTCCAAACGGGTGCTGTAGGTGACATCTACGCCATCACAAGTTCGATCAGTATGCCGCCACTCAATCATGATTGGTTAGCGTATCCTGAAACGGGTGGCGGCCCACTCCTCTTTGTTGGCTGCCACCTACTTGATCTCATACTCTGGTATATGGATGACACCCCTACTTCTGTCTATGCGGACCTTTTTTATCGCCAAGATACAGGCGCTGACAACACAACTGCTTTTCAAGTTCACTTTTCTAAGGGAGCAATCATGCAGTGTCTTGTCACACAAGCTGGCGCTGGGTTCTTTTATGAAATCGCGATTCGAGGTACTCAGGGACAACTTATATTACGGGGGCGAAGTTTCTTACAGTTCGAACTCGAAATATCAAGTAAAGCAGTAGCGGCTTATTCGGCCCCGACTGTCATAAGACCGCCTGTATTCCGCGATCATATCCAAATGATGTTGGTGCCTGAACTTGAAGAATTTGCCAGTGCTATTCGTGAAAAACGGACACCCATGATTACAGCAGCGGATGCGCGAATGGTTCTCAAAATTCTGGATGCAGTTATCGAATCAGCGCGTTGTGGTCAACCGATAGCACTCAGTTAAGACTGAATATTTAGCCAATTCACGTCTGTGTTATTTAATTACGGGGACTGTTAACCCTGAGTGAGTTGGTATTTGCTTGCCAATATACCTCTGTTAGATGCTGATCTTCAGTATCTACGGTTAAACAAATATTCGTTAAGTGATTATCGATAGTCGGATATGGATAAGTGAAATGCCTACTGCACGCACCAACGACAATATTGCCTTATCCTATAGCACCAATGGTTCTGGACGCTGCCATTTACTCTTCATACATGACTATGGTGGATCACGAAAAGATTTCCAAGACATGATGAAGTACTTTGATTTTACAGGCTTACGAATCATTACCTATGACCTTCGTGGACATGGCATCTCGGATAAACCTGAATTAGGCTATACCGTGCAGCGGTTTGCACAAGATGTCTTTGATGTCCTCGATCATGCTGGAGCGGTTCGTGTCATCCTCATTGGCTTTGGTCTTGGGGCTAAAATAGCTCAATATGCTGCGACTTTACAGCGTGAACGTGTCAATGGCCTCATTCTCATTGGTGGTTGCCCGGCTTCGGTGATGCAATTACCGGAAGATATATATCAGAACCAGTCCAACCATCAGTTTCATTTAACAGACTGTCGAGACAAGAATGCCTTTCAAGTTCCAAAGTTTGTGTGGGACAGTGTGTTTAAAATGATAACCGAAACCTCATTTGTAAGTCGATTGGAATTAATCAACTGTCCAGTGCTGGTCATTGGTGGTCTCCATGATTCAATTTTTACGCCTGACATCCTAAAAACTACTGTGGTAGAGCCGCTTGGGAATCCCAGTATTGTTTTCTTAGACTGCACGCATGAAATACCTTTTGAAAAACCCTTTGAATTGGTCGGCCTAATTCTTGCATTCCTAGCTGGCGCAAAGGCCGTACCAACCATTAACAAAATCCCCTAATAGTGATCGAAATGAAGACAGTTTCTACTACCTAAATTGCATAAACAGGACTTTAAAATGTCTACAAATGACACCACGGTGATTGTTCAATCCTTAGCCCATTTCTTCAATATGCCTAATAGTCATCTATCTGATGGGATCTTTGCACCGCACTTCGTAGCGCATGTCCCTATGCTGCTTCCCCTGAGTCAGGTGGGGTTTAAAGGGTTTGTACAGGGTCTACACTTAGCTTTTCCTGACCTACATATGAGTATTGATGAGAGCATTATGCTGCCGAATACAGTGGTTCTACGTACAACTTTTTACGGTACGCATCAAGCCAGTTTTCTGGGTATACTCGCTAGCGGTTGTGAGATCGTAACACCTTCCATTAGCTTATTTCATACCTGTGATGAATTAATTACCGAGAGTTGGACTGAGATGGACATCTTAGGTGTTATACAGCAGATCAGTTCATATCCATCTTCAAGTGCCGAAGTCTTGCTTAGAGGCTGTTTTCCCAATTAAGGCTCAAGACATCGCTGCCGCACCTATCCTCGATATTTTAAACTTGTATTTGTCTTTAAAAGAGCCAAGTATAAGGCCGAATCTCGTCCAATTGATCCCGCAAAAATAGAACTCCAAGCAAAAGTCATTGAACTTCGCAGGATGGAGCTTTCCGGCGATTGCAAAACATCTCAATATCAGTGTTGGTACTGCGTGGAATAGGGCCAATCACTCACATTAAGCATCTCAGGACACATTAGCCATGTCACTATACTCGTATGATTTGCGCGAATACTCAGTCAATTTATAGGAGGATAGATCAACTATTGTTCTCAGATTCCGCAGTGGACCTCTCTAGTTGTTTACTTGGGTTTGAAGGAGTAAATGCTTCTCTGGTCTATTTCTTTTGGCTCCCAATGGTTCTATAGCTAAATAATATGCAGCCTTGTTCCCATTTGTTAAACATTATCAAAGATAGATGTCATTTGGTTTTATGTTGCTTGTGTTACCTGATCTATATTGCCTCAATTGGCAAATCTCTTGATTTTGTGACACCGTATATTTAGTGCCAGCCAAAATTATTGACATAGAATCCAAAACACGTTATTGTTGCAGCTGTAGAATAGCTCCACAGATCATAGAATGTTTTTTAGTAAATAGTTTAGATGAAGACTTTTGCAAAATTGCAACGAAAACCGCTGTCCGAAATGGTCGCCGGCGAAATTGAAGAGTCGATCATTATCGGCAGTTTTGCTGTTGGTAGCCAACTGCCTTCAGAACAACAACTTGCTGACCAATTTGGGGTTAGCCGGAATGTTGTTCGCGAAGCATTCAAGTTCCTCAAGGAACGCGGTCTGATCGAAATCATGAATGGCAGTGGAGCTTACGTCAAACATCCCAGTCATGCCCCCACGAGTGATGCCCTTGGACGCTATATTCGTATGTTAGGTGCACACGATTCAATTTCGGATTTATATGAAGCGCGACGCATCCTTGAAGGTTGGAACGCACGTTTAGCAGCGGAACGCGCAGATCGTTACGACCTTGAATTCCTCAGCGATTGCCTACAGCGCATGGAAGAACATGCCGGTTCTATCGAAAAATGGTCTGAGGCTGACCTTGATTTCCATCTTGGTGTTGCCAAAGCCACTCATAATGCTTTTCTTGAATTACTGCTGGAACCGCTTGTGGATCAACTACGTGGAGTCATCGCTGAAGGATACATCGTTCCGGGGGCAGTAGAAAGGGGGTTACAGGCACATCAAAACTTATTACAACTCATTAGAGATCACAACGTAGAAGGTGCATACCTTGCCATTATTGAGCATCTAAGCGACTCCGAACGTCGTATAGAGGTCAATCATCACGATGGCAACATGATATGAGCCTGTTTGATAAATATTTATATCGGAGGAATTAGAAATGAAGCACCGTTTAACTATTGGTCTTTTTTTGATGATGCTCGTGGGATTATTTATCTCACCGGCAGCCGCACAGGATAAGATTAAGATCGGTTTGGTACAGCTTGGCACCGACAATCCTTTCTGGATCGCACAGGTGGCTGGTGGACAAGAAGCTGCCCGCCGCTATGGATTTGAATTGGTCGTCACAAGCGGTGAAGGTGATGTCACCAAGCAAGTTAAGGCTTTTGAAGATCTTGTCAATCAGGGAGTCAGTGCGATTTCCATCAATCCTTTGGATGCCAAGGCTTTCGGCCCGTCTATGAAGAAGGCGGCTGATGCCAACATTCCGGTCGTCTGCCTCTTCAGCTATATGGATGGCTGTGCCACTGTGTTAGGTTTTGAAGAAGTCGCTAACGGTCGCTTGGTAGGGCAATATGCAGTCGAATTGTTGACCAAGAAGTACGGCGAACCTAAGGGGCATGTTGCCATTTTGTTAGGTGCGCTCGGACAAGACATCAACACCAACCGTGCTGGTGGTTTTGAAGAAGTGATTAAGCAATATCCTAATATTGTCATTGATGCCCAAGAATCAACTGGCAACTGGGAGGCCGATAAGGCAGTTGCTTTGACCGAGAACTGGCTGACGGCCTATCCTGACCTTGACCTCATCTATGGTCTAAGCGATTCACTGACGGTTCCGGCTGCCAATGTACTCAAGCGTGCTGGCAAAGAAGATATCATGATCGTGTCATACGACGGTACCGAGATTGGCCTATCGGGTATCGCGGATGGCTCACTGCGGAGCACGGTAGCATTGCTCCCGCAATATAACGGCTTCTGGAATGTTTACGCGGCTTACTTGGTCGGCAGCGGCGTTCAGGTGCCTGCCACTTATTACATGCCGGGTGCGCTGGTAACCACCGAGAATCTGACAGGCTTCCAACAGTTATCGGCGGACTTGGCTGACAAGATCACCATTTTTCCCTTCGAACTGCCAGTTGGCAACATTGTGGCCGATTATGCGGCTCGTTATCCCAATACATAATTGATATGGCATGGGGGGGTGATTGTATTTGCCCCCCAAATAGGCTTAAAGAAGTGAATTGCTTCAACGATGATCCAGCCAAATAAGGAAGCCCCCATTCTTGAAATGCGGGGTATCACCAAACGGTTTCCCGGCATGATAGCTTTAAACGGCGTTGATTTTTCAGCCCGACGTGGTGAGATTCATGCTCTCATTGGTCAAAATGGTGCGGGTAAATCGACCTTGATGAAAATTCTAGCGGGGGTCTATCCGCTTGAAGAAGGTGAACTCCGTATTCAAGGTGAGTCCATGCGTTTTTCGCACCCGCGGGATGCCTTACGCATTGGAATCGGCACAGTTTATCAGGATCTCAGCCTCGTTCCACAGCTATCAGTGGCTCATAACATTTTCTTGGGACGTGAGGCTGGCAACGGCATATTCATCAATCAAAAAGCGGATCGTGAACGTTCGGCTCAAATTTTGACACAGCTAGGCATTCAATCGATTGATGTTGATGCGCTCGTAAGCGACCTGCCGCTTGCACAACAGCAGTTAGTGGAAATTGCTAAAGTTATCTCACATCAACCCAAGATTCTGGTGTTGGATGAACCAACTGCTGCCCTCGCCGATGAAGAAAGCACACTGCTGTTCAAAATGCTCGAAGGCCTAAAAGCTCAACAAATAGCCATTATTTTTATATCGCATCGCTTTAAAGAAATCCTCAAATATTGTGACCACGCTACGGTGTTACGAAATGGGCAGCTTGTCAAAACCTTCGCAATGCAGGGTGTTAGCGAAGACGAATTGGTCGAGATGACTATTGGTGAGCGCAAGGAGACCTTTTTCCAACAGCGTGAACAGAATGCCACCAGTGAGGAAATCGTACTCGAAGTCGAAAATCTATCGGTTGGGCGTAGTGTAAAGAAGGTTAGCTTTAGTCTCAAGCGCGGTGAAATTGTCGGCATCACGGGCTTACTCGGCGCAGGCCAAAACGAACTGGTCCGTGCGCTTTTCGGTACTGAATTGGAAGTCAGTGGACTGATACGCCGCAAGGGCAAGGCAGTGTTTATTGGCTCACCAAAACAAGCGATTGCATTAGGTATAGGACTGCTTACCGAACATCGCAAAGCAGAGGGCCTAATTGTTGACATGAGTGTCAAAGAAAACATCACGCTTCCTTCGCTGGCACTTCTCTTCCGACAGGCGCTTCTATTTATTCGCAACCGCAGTGAAACTCAAGCCGCTAACGATTCTATTCGGGATTTGCAGATCAAAGTTGGTTCTGCTCATGCTGCCGTTGGGACACTTAGTGGTGGTAACCAACAAAAGGTCATTTTGGCTAAATGGCTAATGCGTGATTTGGATATTCTGATGTTCATAGCACCGACACAGGGCATCGATGTGGGTGCTAAAGCTGAAATATATCGGCAACTACACGTGTTGGCTGAAGCCGGTAAATCGATTATGGTTGTGTCTGAAGATTTGATCGAAATATTAGGTATATCGGATCGCATCTTTATTATGTACGACGGTCAATTATCCCAAACCATAGACCGTGCAGAAGCATCGGAAGAAGGGCTGCTCTCAGCGACCCAGGGTTACGCCCATGTCGAATAAGGTTCAATCTTTTCCTGACAATCAAGCATCTGTCGGCGCGATCCTTTCGCGTTTTGTGGCTCAGAACAGTACGCTGTTGGTGGTCGTGTTAATGCTTGTAGCATTTGGCTTGAGCAGTGATAAATTCTTATTACCCAACAATATTTTTAACATTTTTCGCCAGATGTCGGTGGTTGCGGTGCTGGCGCTTGGCATGACACTCGTCATTCTGATCGGCGGTATTGACCTTTCCGTTGGCTCAGTATTGTTTCTGGCCGCAGGGATTACTTCTGTGCTGCTGCGTGATGGTACTCCGGTTGCAATTGCCATTTTGGTTGGCTTATCATCTGCGACGGTGGCCGGATTGATGAATGGGCTGCTGGTGGAAGTTGCCGGTATTAGTCCTGTGATTGCCACACTTGGTACGTTGATTGGTGTGCGTGGTCTTACTTTGGTGCTGATGAATAATGCTCAAATTCGAGTTACCGACCCTTTCTTCGAGTGGGTTGCCATTACTCGCACGCCCGGTATAGCTGAACTGGATGTCCCCGGCATTCCGCTGACCGTCATCATTGTCTTGATTATTTATCTCATCATGGCGGTGGTGTTACGTCAAACCTTGTTTGGGCGCTTTATCTATGCAATCGGGGGCAATCAGGTAACTGCCCACCTGTCTGGATTGCCTGTACTTCCGATCAAACTGTTGGCTTATACACTGTGTGGATTAATGGCTGGTATCGGGGGCATGTTGATGGCCGCTGCGACAGGTGTCATCAGTCCCGGTTTAGGTGCAGGTAGTGAATTTTATACCATTGCGGCCGTCGTGCTGGGTGGAACACGTCTCAGCGGGGGAATCGGGCGCGTGGAAAAAACACTGCTGGGTGCTTTTATTCTGTATATGGTCTTAAACTTTATGACGCTTAGGCGTATTCCGGCCGAATGGCAGCAAACTGCCACCGGATTGTTGGTTCTAACGGCCATTGTACTGGATCGCCTAGCCCAACGTAGGCGAGGCTAGGAGGCGAATATGGCAAGCGCAACATCAGGGACACAATCCCCCTATAGGTTACAGGGCAGGGCAGGCGCGTTAGTAGCTGAATATGGTTTGCTTCTTATATTGATTGTGTTATTTGTGTTATTTAATGCGCTCAATCCTCGCTTCTTGACCTTAGCCAACATGACCACGCTGCTGACGCAGAATTCCGCCATGATGATCGTGTCCGTCGGCATGACCTTCGCTATTATTTCGAAGCATATTGATTTGTCTCCGGCCTCCCTTATTGCCCTCAGCGGCACCATCATGGGAATCGTTTTCGCGGCTTCTGGCAGCATCATACTTGCCATTGCTGCTGCATTTGTCACGGCGGTTTTTGTAGAAGTATTCAACGCCATATTGATTGCTCGCGTTGGTATCAATCCGCTCATTGTGACCCTCGCCTCCTGGATCTGGGCGCGTGGATTAGCTGTTAGCCTGACGGGTGCTGAATCGATCAGCGTTCAACATCCATTTATTGATTTTATGAACGCATCCCTTTTCTTACAGATTACACCGCCTGTTGTATTGACCGCGCTGGCCTTCATTGCTGGCGGATTTGTCTTGAACCGTACTCGGTTAGGGCGTTACACCTTTGCTATGGGCAGTGACGAACGTGCTACCATTCAGGCGGGTGTTCCTACCACCAAGTACAAGCTGTTGATGTTCGCTATGTTTGGTTTGTTTGTAGGTTTAGCCACATTGATTACAGTCAGTCGTTTGGGCGCTGCCGCTCCAGATGCCGCTTACGGGTTGGAACTCGATGCAATTGTGGCTGTCATCATTGGTGGAAATCCGTTTCAAGGCGGTGAGGGTAAGTTGCGGCGCACTTTGATCGGCGCTTTGTTTATCGCTGTTCTAAATAATGGTCTCAGTAACTTGGGTATGCTAGACGCGCAGATTGCGACTTATAAAGGTGCGGCTATTATTCTGGCGCTGCTGTTTGGGGTAGTCAGCGTCCGGTTACTGAGAAGGAAAATCTGATGTTGGAAGATACTTACGGCCATACGCCGGTTCACAAAGCCTTCCAGCAGTTGGATGTTTACGGGATTGGTTATGATGAGAGGCGTGCCAACCGCATTCCTATTCGACTCGGAATCATCGGTGCGGGAGGTGTCGCCCAGTCCAAATACTTTCCGGCGGTCGCCCGTCTGCGTATGATCTGGGAGCCGGTCGAAATTGCAGCTTTTAGCGAACCCCGCGAGGAACATGGGCGCAAAGTGCAAGCCATCTACGGCGGGCAATGGTATGCCGATTATCGTACGATGCTAGCCGAAGCCAAACTTGATGGCGTTATTATTCTCAGCCCTGACAATTTACACTTCGAACATACACTTGCTAGCCTCGAATCAGGTCGGCATGTGCTGGTCGAAAAGCCCATTACAGGTTCATTGGTTGATGCGAAGCACATTTGTAACGCCGCTGATGAACATCATGCCATACTGATGACTGTTGCCAATAAACGCTATTCGCCGCCTTATCGTCGCGCCAAACAGGCGATTGAATCTGGTAGCATACACGATCCGGCACTTTTCGTCGGCAAGTTTAACCTCGGATACGATTATGTGGATTTGCTCGAATCTGGCACCATTCATCTTTTTGATATTGCACGCTATCTCATGGGCGATGTGGTGGCGCTGACCGCCATAGGTGTCAATAAATATGGACGTAATCGGCGCAAATACCCCATTGATAATGCAGTGATTACACTTGAATTTGCGTCTGGTGCTGTGGGAACGATTTATACCAGCGCGTCTGCGCTTAACCTCAAGCCGTGGGAACGGGTAGAGGTGTATGGCGATCATGCGTGGTTGTCGGTCGAAGATCAGCATGAACTCCTGATTTACGACAGTGAAGAAGGCCCGACTAAATCATGGCGCACCGTCATTCCGAATACGCTTCTCTTTGATGAAGAATTTGGTGGATACATGGGCATCATTGAGAATTTCGCGCAGGCCATTCGCGGTAACGATCAACCTTTGGTTACTGGATGGGATGGTTATCGTGCTATTGAGTTGCTAAGGGCGGTACAACTCTCATTGATGTCGAACAGTCGTGTTACTTTACCATTGTCTGATCCACATTCTGCCGACCATGAAGTAAAAGCGTGGTTGGAAGCCAGCGGTTGGCCGGGAAAAAGCTAACCACTTGCTATTTACTTATTAACTTCATGGCATGAAGGAGCCAACGATATGCCATTCTTGTTTGGGAAACACTACACACGTGGCGAACTCATGCGCCGTGTTGGACACCTTTCGCAGATTGGCGGGGTGCAGTTACTTGCTAGCGAGGATGGTGTAGCTCGCGGTGTACGTTACCTTGAGTTTCGCACTGGAACCGGCCTAAATTTCAAGGTTGCTATTGAACGCGGTATGGATGTCGGCTATTGCGAATATCAAGGCCAATCCCTCGCATGGATACCGGCTACTATGCTCCCCGGCCCGTGGTACTTTGAACAACAAAATGATTTTGGCTGGCTGCGGACGGCTCTCGGTGGCTTCAACACCTCGGCGGGTATGGTACATATCGGTAATCCTGAAACGGCTGATGTGTCCCGTTATCATTTTCCGGCGCGCGCAAAAGAAACTTACGGTGTTCATGACCGAATGGCAATGATTCCCGGGCAGTTAATGCGTTATGGCGAACGGTGGGAAGGCGATGAATGTATCCTTGAAGCCGAAGGGCGTGTGGTACAGGCACAGGCTTACGGCGAAAATCTTGTGCTGACGCGCCGCTACACTGCACGTTTGGGTGAGTCACGCTTTTTTATGCATGATGAGATCGAAAATGCCGGTTTCTTACCCACAGAACATATGCTGTTGTATCACATTAATATTGGCTTTCCCGTCGTTGATGAAGGCTCACAACTGATTGCACCCGTGTCTAGGCCGCCTTCAGTTCCAGATGGGTTGCCCAGTAGTGACATCAGTACCTATCGCCAATTTATCGCCCCGCAGAAAAATTGGCAGTTACAGGGTTTTGAGTTAGATATGAATGCAGAAGCTGATGGTAGTGTTCCTGTCGGTATTGTTAATCCGAGTGGTTTCGGTGTCTATGTTGTTTACAATAAGCGCCAGATGCCACAATATCTAGAATGGCGCATGATGGGTGAAGGGCAGTATGCAGTCGGCATTGAACCTTGCACCAATACTTTCGGGCGAGAAATTGCTCGTAATCTTGGGCAGTTAATTACCCTCCAGCCCGGCGAAAAGAGAGTTTATGACCTAGAAGTGGGTGTGTTGAATGGTGAGCAAAGTATTCAATCTTTCCGCCAGCGTGTGGAAAAACTCCTCGCTGAAACCGAAGTGGAAAGTCGCTGATGAAAATCACACGCTTTGAAACACTGATGGCAAATGCAGGTTTGCGTAATTACCTGTTCATTCGGTTGCATACGGACACGGGGTTGACTGGCATCGGTGAAGCTAGCCTTGAGTGGCAGGAAAGAACGGTGCAAACTGTTGCTCACGAATGGGTTGAAGGGCGTGTCTTGGGGTACGATCCCTTTGACATTGAGCGTGTAGTCGGCAACATGATTCGTGATCAATATCAGGGCGGCTCGACTGTCATGACGGCTATTAGCGGTGTCGAAATTGCCATGTGGGATATTATCGGCAAAGCGTGTGGTCAGCCAGTTTATAAATTGATCGGCGGTCGATATCATCGTCGCATACCTGCCTATGCTAATGGATGGTATGGGGGCGCACATACCCCATCTGAGTTTGCCGAACGTGCACAGGAAGCTGTTGGGCGAGGTTATAGAGGCTTGAAGTTCGACCCTTTTGGTACTGCGTGGAAAGATTTAGGCGCGGTTGAACGCGAATCTGCCATTGCTATTGTCGCTGCTGTACGCGAAGCGGTTGGCCCTGCTGTTGATCTCATGATTGAATTTCACGGTAGGCTGTCAGTAGGTGAGGCGATACTCATGATGCGCGAATTGGAACGTTTTAAGCCTGCGTGGTGTGAAGAGCCAGTAGCGCCAGAAAATCTGGATTTGTTGGCTGAAGTCAAGTGTCAGGCTCGCAGTCCTATTGCGGCAGGTGAGCGCCTCTACACCCTTGCGGACTTTTACCGACTGACCACTCTACGGGCTGCAGACGTGGTACAGATGGATGTTGCTCATTGTGGTGGTATTGGCATTAGCAAGAAAATCGCTGCGATGGCGGCGGCGCAGGATATGCGTTTTGCCCCTCATTGTTCAGTCGGGCCTGTCTCACTGGCTGCCGCGCTACATCTTGATGTTAGTTCACCTAATTTCATGGTTCAAGAATCTTTTGCCGAGTTTGATGTGCCGTGGCGTAATGATTTGGTGCGTGGTTGGAACCCGATTCGGAATGGTGAATTTTTTATGGATGATAAACCGGGATTAGGGTTGGAATTGGATGATGATGCGATTGCTCAACATCCCTATATTCAAAACCCCTTTCCAAGTTTGTGGGATGGTGAGTGGATAACTGATTTTACTCAGGACAAAAAAATATGACCGAGTATCGGGAACTGAAACAAGCTGTTATCGATGCCTGTTTGCGCTTGGAAGCTCTGGGCTATGTTATCGGCACTTATGGCAATGCCTCGGCACGCATACCGGGAGGGTTGATTGTGACACCCAGCCGGGTTGATTATCACACCATCACGCCTGATGATATGGTGACTGTCGCTGATGATGGGGCTAAACTGGATGGACATCGTTTGCCCTCATCAGAAACTGACGTTCACCGCCTCATTTACTTGGCACGCCCTGATGTAGGTGCTGTTCTGCATACCCATTCCTTTTATGCAACGGCCTTATCTTGCTTGCATGAAACTGTGCCGGTTATTGTTGAAGAACAGTCGCAGGTTGTAGGGGATGCAATTCGTTGTGCGCCGTATGTGCCTGCCGGTAGCCATGAAGAACTCGGCCATGCTGTGGCGGGTACCATTGGTGACAGTAACGGTGTGCTGCTTGCCAATCATGGTGTGGTTGCTTGTGGCCGTACTGTAGACGAAAGCCTATTTGTTGCACAAATTGTCGAGCGCGTCTGCCAAATGTATCTCATGACTCGTGCTATCAGTACACCAGTACCGATCCCGAGTACACACGTTCGAAGCGAGCGTGATCGGTGGTTGTACAAATACGGTACTACGGCTGATCACGATGGAGGACATTAACCCATGTACGATTTGATTAGCTTGGGTGAAGTTATGTTGCGCCTCGCCCCACCTAAATTTGAACGTTTACGGCGAACCCGCAGCTTGGATGTTGAGGTTGCCGGAGCGCAGTTAAATATTGCTGCGAATATAGCACGTCTTGGCAAGAAATCCGCCTTTATTTCTAAGCTGCCGGATAACGAATTGGGTGTTTTAGCTTACGATAGCTGTGCTGCCTATGGTGTGGATATGAGCCATGTTAAACGGGTTCCGAACACACGTATGGGTATGAACTTCTTGGAGTTTACCGCAACTCCGCGTGTTGGTGTGACCATTTTTGATCGACGTGGAAGCGCTGCCAGTACGATAACTGTTGATGATTTTGATTGGTCAGCGCTGGCGGCTCAAACCCGTATTGCCCACACTGATGGAATCGTCCCCGGTTTAAGCACCGGCTGCCGTGAGGCCACCACAGCCTACCTCCAAGCTGCCAGAGATGCGGGTTGCGTTACATCTTTTGATGTCAACTACCGCGAACACCTCTGGACGGAAGCCACTGCTTTAGAGTGCTGGAAAACCCTGCTTCCATTGGTTGATATTGTTGTCACCAGCCGTTCAGTATCAGAAGCCGTTTTCGGTTTCACTGGTAGCGACGCTGATATCATGCAAGCCTATCATGATAGCTTCGGACACAAACTGATTTGCTTAACACATCGCGAAATTATGGGTGTGCTGCAAGGCGCGTGGAGCAGTAAGGCGCTCTACGATGGTCAAGTACTCACAGGCCGCCGCTACGAATTTGACGTTGTGGATCGTTTCGGGACGGGTGATGCGTTCTTTGCCGGTTTACTTTATGGCTACCTTGATGACACGCCGCAGTTCGCTTTGGATTTTGGTAACGCCGCTTGTGCTTTAGCCCATACTATTGAAGGCGATGTTGCTCAATTCACCGCTGCCGAAGTTCTCCTCTTACTAAAAGAAAATATTGATTTACGAGTAAAGCGATAAACCATGCATGATATGAGCCGCCGCGAAGAAGCTGTTTACCTGACTAAATCGACCGGAATCCTGCCCGCTATGAAGCTGAAGCAGCCGACTGATATGCTGCCGTATGCCCAAGCCATGTATGATGGTGGGGCAAGAGTGATTGAAATCACGATGACGACCCCCGGCGTATTGGAAAACTTTCGGGCTATTTCTGCTGCCTTTGGCGATAAACTCTATTTGGCTGCTGGTACTTGCCTAGATGCTGCCAGTGCTTTGGATGCTATCAAAGCCGGGGCGCGTATTTTGGTATCGCCTGCGGTCGTTCCAGAGGTCATTGATATTGCCAATCGCTATCGTGTTGCTTGTTATTCGGGCGCATTTACTGCTACCGAGGTGTTCACGGTTATGCGTGCAGGAGCGGATATGGTGAAGATTTTCCCTGCGGCTTTGGGTGGGCCTTCCTATATGACCAACCTCAAAATGGTTTATCCCGAAGTCAACTTGATTCCGTCAGGTGGCATCAGTTTGGAAACGGCAGGTGAATTCATTCGTGCAGGAGCTTGTGCCGTTTCGGGAATGCGTAATTTCTTTGATGCTGAACAGGTTGCCCAGCATGGGGTTGGTTGGATTACAACTCAAACCCAACGTTACTTACAGCTTGTGGCGAATGCCAAAAAGGCCAATATTAGCCTGCCTTGATGAAACAGTGGTCTGTGTTCGGCTCAGATCTTCCATCCTGAAGATGTAGACTAGTTGTGAGAAAAATACTACCTAACGTGAGTTATGGATAAGGGATGCCTCAAAGGGAGAGATGAAGTAATCTCTCGGGTGACGAAACCAAACTGAAGAGGCATCCAAAATGAGTTTACTGGAACTGTACTGCGCTGTCGATGATTTCTGCAAAAGAGTGGACGAAGCGCAAGGTGGACACTTACTGCCGAGTGGGACGGCTCAACGACAACGAGCCGGGCAATTGAGCGATAGTGAAGCGTTGACAATCATGATCCATTTTCACCAAAGTCACTATCGAACCTTCAAAGCCTACTACGACCAGCTCAAGAATCTCTCTCAGATTGAGCATTCGCGCCATCGTAGTCCAATTCATTTCTTAGTCAATTTGGTTTCTGGCTTGTTTGCTTATACCCATCAAGCCAAGAAATCCTCTCTCGATCTTGCTCAGTTTCGGCGTTTGGAGGAAGCTGTTTATCCATAACTCACGTTACTAGTATACAGGAAGCATCCCTACTACTAGATTAACTAGCGTAAGTAATGACACGTATGTTTGTGATCAGATGTACAGGTTTCACGAAATCTCAAATTCAAGCCTTGCGGTCATTTAAGTAATGCGTTGACAAATTGCCTACTTTATGTTTTACTCTTATTGAACCGGTTCAATAAGAGTGCGAATAATGGCAACCATTCGTGATGTGGCTCAATATGCTAAAGTGTCTGTGGGGACTGTATCTAATGTCCTTAACGGCAGCTCGTTGGTCAAAGCGGAAACACGTCAACGAGTGTTAGCAGCCATTGAAGTATTGAAGTTTCATCCGACAGCGGCAGCCCGCAGCCTGAGCACCCAGCGAACGAACACGATTGGCATGATCCGCAGCGAAATCCGGCCACAGCAGAACCGCATTGAAACTGACCCGATTGTGCTTGACCTGATTGACGGTATTACCAACGCTGCTATGGACAGCGGCATCGGCCTAACCTTTTGGACGATTCCGGTTGGGTCGCGCGAGACGGATTTGTACAAGCAGCTCGTAAACAGCCGCCAAATTGATGGGCTGATCCTGTTTGCTCTGCGCGAAAATGACCCGCGTATCGCATTTTTACAACAACAAGTGTTCCCATTCGTCACTTTTGGACGGCTTGACCCGCAGGAAACCCCTAACTGGATTGATTTAGACAGCGCGTATGGGATTGAGTTGGCGGTTCAGCATCTCACCGAACTCGGTCACCGACGTATCGGTTACATCTCGCCGCCGCACGAACAGTATCTGGCACGGCAGCGTTGGGAAGGTTTTATACGCGGGATGGAAGCAGCACATTTGCCATTTGACCCTTCGCTGACGTATGAAGGTGATTTCAGTGAGAAGTCAGGGCAGTTGGGTACGCACTTTTTCCTCGATCAACCAAACGCGCCGACCGCGATTATTTGCAACAACGACCGGATGGCCTTTGGTGCGATGCGAGCGATACAGGCGCGCAGATTGACGGTGGGCAAAGATATATCGGTCGTGGGGTTTGATGATATTCCACTCGCTCGTTACAGCCACCCGGCGCTCACAACCGTGAGTCAGCCCATACAAACCATCGGTAAAGCGCTTTTCAATTTGCTGCTGGCAATTATCAATCGTGAGAATACCGATGCTTTAGGCGCAAAATTATTTGCGCCTGAATTGCACGTCCGGCAGTCCAGCGGTGCTGCCCCTTAAAAATTTACCCGCGAATTGAAGCGGTTCAATTTAGGAGGTGATCGGTAGTCAGTGACAAACTTTTATCGCCGTCTAGTACAGCAGTTTTGAATAAATTTAGGAGTACAGCATGAAAACAAAGTTTCTTCTTATCGGCCTACTTATGCTCGGTCTGGTGCAGGTTAGCCTTGCACAAGAACCCGTTACCATTACTTTTTGGCACACCTACAACGAAGTCTCGCCGGAAAACCAAACGCTCGTCGATACCCTGATTCCGCAGTTCGAAGCCGACCATCCCAATATCAAGGTGCAGTCGGTTCCCTATCCCTACGACGGTTTCCGTCAGGCACTGCTGACTTCGGCGGCGGGCGGCGAAGGCCCTGATCTGGTGCGCTTGGACATCATTTGGTCGCCGGAATTCGCTGAACAAGGTGTGCTGATGAACCTCAGCGAGAACATGCCGGACTTCGATGAATTGGCAGCCGCTGTATTCCCGGGGCCTCTCTCCACGAATGCATATGATGGCGCGTATTATGGGCTGCCGCTGGATACAAACACCCGCGTCTACATTTACAACCCGGAGTTGTTGGCGAAGGCCGGTATTGAGAAGCCAGCAGAAACGATTGACGAACTACGTGCCCAATGCGAAGCGGTGAAGGCGACGGGCGAAAGTGCGTTCGTATTCAGCGATGGTGGTACATCCGGTTGGAATCTGCTGCCGTGGATTTGGAGCTTTGGTGGCGACATTACCGATGAAGCGATCACAACTTCGACCGGTTACGTCAACGGCGAAAAGACAGTTGCGGCGATTGATTTCCTGCATGAGATGATCGACAGCGGCTGCTTCTCCGACGGGTTTGTCGGCAGTGGGATTGACACATGGGGTGGTTACTTCGGCGGTACGATTGCCTCGATGTTGGAAGGCCCGTGGTTGTATCCTTCGGCAGAAGGTCAATACCCTGACTTCGAAATTGGCGCAGCTTTGATGCCCGCTGGTGAGGGCGGACATATTTCAGTTGTTGGTGGTGAGAATATCGTCATCGGGGCTGGCACAAAGCATCCCGAAGAAGCGATGGAATTCCTGCGCTTTACCCAGAGCGAAGCCTACCAGTTGGAAATGTCGAAGGTAGGGCAGCTAACCGTTTTGACCTCCCTGCTAGAAAATGAATACTTCACCGACCATCCTTACTACGGCATTTTCCTTGAGCAGCTCCAAACCGCCCGCGCCCGTACCCCGCACCCACGTTACACCGAGATTGAAGGTGTGTTGAACGACGCGGCACAATTCGCGCTGCGTGGTGAGATGACGGCGCAAGAAGCGATGGATGCCGCCGCAGAGGAAATCGACGCAATATTGGCTGAAAGCTAAACCCATTCTAGTGGAGTGGCTTACACTTGCGGTAAGCCGCTCCATTTGATTTGCAGAAGAGGTGCTTTCACTATGAGTATCAATCTGGCTCAGTCCCACTCAAACGCCGCGCCTGTTTCACGAAAACGGTCGGAAGACCGCGCAAAGCCCTATTACCGGACGTATGTGCCGTACCTGTTCCTTATTCCGGGTTTGCTGCTCTATTTCTTATGGACGGTTTACCCACTCATTTACCAACTGTATATCAGTTTCTTTGACTGGAAGATTATGCCCGGCCAAGTTAGTGAGTTTGTCGGGCTGGCTAATTATCAAGAGGCGTTTGCCGATAAAACATTCTGGCTCGCCATGCGGAACACTGCCGGATACGCCATTGTGACGGTCGCCGGACAGATGATTGTCGGGCTGGCACTGGCGATACTGGTGCATCGGGTGGTAGTTGGAAAACGTTTCTTTAGAACGATTTATTACTTACCCGTGGTTACATCCTGGATTGTTGTCAGTTTTCTCTTTATCTACCTGTTTAGCCCCGGCAACTCTGGCTTGGTCAACTATATTCTCTTGCAGCTTGGCACGATTGATAAACCGATTTCGTGGATGGCGGGTGCGGACACCGCATGGATCGCGATCTACAGTCTGGGCATCTGGAAGGGAATGGGGTGGGCGATGGTCATTTTCCTCGCTGCCCTGCAAGGCATCCCGACCGAGCTTTATGAAGCGGCGGCGATTGACGGCGCAGATGAGTTTGGGCGACTGCGCTTTCTGACAATACCGTTGATTAAGCGTACGTTGATGTTCGTATTCGTGGCGCTGATGATCGGTGGGTTCCAAGTGTTCCTCTCGGTGCTGATGCTTACCGGCGGTGGGCCGCTGCACCGCACCGAAGTCGCCCTGACGTATATGTTTGATGAGGCGTTCGGCAAGCTGAACTTCGGCTACGGCGCGGCATTGAGTTACATCCTCGCCATCGTCATCGTGATTGTGAGTGTTCTGCAAACACGCCTGTTCGGTCGTCAGAGTCAGGAAGTGGAGTATTAACGATGATCTCAACTTCACGCAGCCAGCAGCGGTTGTTCAATCTGTTCGTTTTTCTGGTGTTGTGCGCCGGAGTTGTGATTGCCGCCGCCCCGTTGTTTTACATGATTTCAACCGCGTTTAAAGGTTCGGCGTATGTGCAGGAATATCCGCCGCGGCTGATACCGGAAACCGTCACCCTTGAGAACTTTGAGACGGCTTTTACCAGCCGTAATTTTGGTCGGGCGTTCCTGAACAGTGCTATCGTTGCTATCGCGACGAGCGTTTTAGTAACGATGCTGGCGGCGACGATGGCTTACAGCTTCGCGCGATTCGAGTTCCGTGGTAAGCGCCCGATCTACCGCGTTTTGCTGATCATGCTGATGATCCCCGGTGTGGTGCTGCTCATCCCACAATTCATTCTGGCGAGCAATTTAGGTTTGCGGAACAGCTTGCCGGGGTTGATTCTGGTGTACAGCGCCGGCCCATTGGCGTTTAACACATTCTTACTGCGCGGGTTCTTTGAAAACCTCCCGCGTGAACTTGAAGAAGCGGCGATCATCGACGGCGCGAATTCGTTCACGGTTTTCTGGCGTGTGATGCTGCCGCTGGCCGCACCGGCGATTAGTACAGTGGCGGTGTTCAGCTTTTTGGGGGCGTGGGATGAATACGTCCTCGCGCTGAACTTCCTGACCGACGAAACACTTCGCACGCTGCCGATTGCGATTGCGAATTTCCGTGGGCAGCACAGCACCAACTGGGGTTTGGTATTCGCGGGTTCGCTGACGGCAGTTGTACCAACCGTGGTGCTGTTCATCGTGTTCCAACGCTACTTTATTCAGGGCATCACCAGTGGGGCGGTTCGCGGATGAAAGTGCGCCTTTGCTCGCTATTCATGGTTGTCATGTTATTGATGTTGAATTTAGGAGGAGGCGCTGTGTTCGCCGTTGAAACGCAGGTTCAGATTCAATTTGAAAAGAGCTTTTATCGACCGAATGAAGCCGTTCATTTGCAAGCTGTTTCGCCATCCGGCAGCTTGGTTGAAGCCACTATTTTTTACCTCGATCAAAAGATTGCTGTTACCCGTGCGCCGTTGGTGGGTGGAAAAGCAATAGTCGAGTGGATGCCCCCGCCGACCGCGCCGCGCGGTTACGGTATAGTGGTCGATGTGCTGGACGAGAACGGGCAGGTGCTGACGAGCCAGAATGCGGCCTTTGATGTGCTGAACCATTGGACGGACGCGCCACGCTACGGCTTTTTAACCGACTTCCGCGCTGAACGGTCGAACGATACCGAGACGATTGAATGGATGCTCCGGCATCATATCAACGGTGTGCAGTTTTATGACTGGCAGTACCGATGGGAAAAACTCGTCCCTGATACGGACTTGTTCGCGGATGGGCTGGGTCGCCCGCAGTCGATGGCAACCGTTCGCCGCTTGATCGAACTGCTCCACGAACATGACATCAGTGCTATGCCATATACGGCTATTTACGGCGCTTCGATGCCATTCTTCCGCGAGCACCCCGATTGGGCGCTGCTGGATGCCAAAAGCGAACCGTATATGTTCGGCGGTGATCTGATCGCCATTATGAATCCGGCTGTTGGATCGGCGTGGAATACACACCTGATGAACGAATTCACTGATGTGCTGGATCGAACAGCATTCGATGGCATTCATATCGACCAGTATGGGTCGCCCAAAATCGGCTTTGATGAGGCGGGTAATCGGATTGATTTAGCGGAAGTGATGCCTGAATTTATTAACCAGACTGCCGCGATTGTCGAGAGCAAACGCGGGGACGCGGGCGCGACGTTGTTTAACTGTGTGGGCAATTGGCCGATTGACGCGGTTGCCCCAGCTAACCAAGACGCTTCGTATATCGAAGTTTGGCCGCCGCATGATGACTACCTCGACCTCCACCGGATTATCACCAACGCGCAGCGGTTAGGTAATGAGAAGCCTGTTATTCTGGCTGCCTATATTCCACCGGAACGAACGATCAACTGGCATCTCGCGAACGCTGTTATTTTCGCCAGCGGCGGCTTCCACCTTGAAACGGGCGAACCAGAAACTATGCTGGCTGACCCCTATTTCCCCAAGTACGGCGCTATCGCTGAGGCCGATCAGGAGTTATACGGGCGTTATTATGACTTTCTCGTGCGTTATGAAAACCGACTCTCGGTGCAAACGCAAGCCGCTTCCAACGAACGCGCTGGTGCGATTAGCCTCGGCGAGGATATTCGTATAGGCGGTATCCGTGCGAAGAACCGTGTGGTTCCCATCGTGCGGACGGGACAGGGCTTTGAGACGTTCAGCCTGATCAACTTCGTGGGGATTGATGAGTCGAATTGGAACACGCCGACCACTGTTCCGCCCACACTGTTTACCGACCTAGCGATCACTATTCCGGTTAGCCACTCGGTCAAGCAAGTTTGGGCTGCCTCACCGGATGATGCAGCCGGTATGAATGCTCAAATCTTGCCATTTATCGTCGAAAACGGTGATTTAAAACTTCAGATCCCGCGTCTCGATTATTGGACGATGCTTGTCGTGGAGTACAACGATGCTAACTGAAAACCTGTTTCTCGCACCTGAAAGCCTGCACAGCCGCAGCCAGCAAGTGATCCTCGATAACCAGCAGTCCGGCGGCGGGTATCTGGCCTGTCCAATGATGCCTGACTATCAATTCTCGTGGTTCCGCGATGGCTCGTTTATCGCCTATGCGCTGACGTTAGACGGAAGGGATGCACCTATCCCGCATCCGGCAGGGATCGCGGCACAGTGGGACAGCGCCGGTAAGTTCCACCAGTGGTGCGCGCGGATGATTAACGAACGGGCTGAGGCCGTCGAACGCAGTATCGAACGCGCCAATCGCGGTGAGCCGTTAGTGATCGCGGATACTCTGAACGCCCGCTACCGCGACGAAGGGGCCGCAGGGCCAGCGGAATGGCCGGAATTTCAGTTGGACGGACCCGCCCTGTGGTTGTGGGCGTTAGAAAAGTATGTCGAGGTCTGCCGTGTCAAGCCACTACCACTCTATTGGCAGCAGGCGGTTGATTTGGCCGCGCGTTATCTGGCGGCCTTGTGGCGAACCCCGTGTTATGACTGCTGGGAAGAACGGGGCGGTGATGTCCATATCAGTACGATGGCCGCGATCTACGCGGGACTGGGCGCGGCTGAACGGCTTGTCCCCACGCTGAACTTTGAGACGAAGCGGGCCGAAATTAAAGATTTCATCCTGACGCAGGGATTGACCCCAACGAGTGAACTAGCGAAGTCGGTTGGTCTGGATATGGTTGATGCAAACCTGCTGCTGGCCGCCCTGCCGGACTTCGGCTTACTGGCGGTTGATGACCCCCTCATGAAACGCACTATCGCCCGTATTGAGCGTGACCTGTTAGCAGACGGGCATGGTGTCCACCGGCATACGGAAGACACGTATTATGGTGGCGGGGCGTGGATACTGCTGGGGTTATGGTTGGCATGGTATTACACTCAGCAAGGTGATACTAATAAAGCACGCATGTTGGTTCATTGGACGGAATCTCATGTTGATGCACAAGGTAACTTACCTGAACAAGTGAACAATGCCATGTTCGCCCCGAGTTTTTACCAGGGGTGGGTTGCTCAACGAGGCGAGATCGCCAATCCCTTATTATGGACGCACGCCAAATATATCATCGTGCAAAATAGGCTGAAACAGGGATCGTTGCCGGTTGTATAGACCCTATAGTAGGTCACAGCTAATATACTGATCCACCCCCGCTAAAATAGAGTAACAGTTGCTCCCAGAGATTGTAGAATAGGTCATTATCAGGGGAGCAATTGGGACGCAAAAGTGATTACAGCGAAAGCTACAAGCGCGAGGCGGTAGCGAAGGCGGAAGCCAGTGGTAACGTCATTCAAACGGCACGCGAGCTGGGCATCAGCAACAAGAGCCTGCACGGATCAAACAGTACGGTGTGCCGTTGGATGTGTCCATAGTCAGCGACAAGGAACTTTCAGCACGAGCGCGGCAGTTGGAGAGTCCACTAGCGGTGCGAAGGTCAGATTGAAGTTTAAAAAGGCCATCGGGATCGCCAGCCAAGACAAGAAGAACGGTACGAAATGATCCAGCAGGAGCAAGTCGCCAACCGCCTGAGCGTGGAAGCGTTATGTGAAGTCTTCTACAATCGTGAGCGGTTGCATTCGGGCATCGGTTATGACCGTCCTGTCAGCCGTGCCGTCTGAGCAGTTGTTACTCTAAATAACTGGGGGGTAGACCACTTTCGGAAGATTTGCAAGCACGTGCACATGAACTATTGGAACGCAATGGCGAAGACCAACTAACACCTGAAGAACGCGACGAGATATTTGATTTTGTCCGCGTTGATGAAATGATGTCGCTACTTAAAGTCAAGATGAAGCTCAAGATTAGGAACGCTTCAGCATGACACTAGCGAAAGCAGTGCAGCAGTTTGTCCGGAATCGTGCCGGGAATTGTTGTGAATACTGTCGTCTACCGGCCGCCGCTGGTACCGTTCCTTGTCATAAGGTCTTACCGCACATGGACGTACTAGGGTATGGGTTTTGCAAATGAATGATGAAGACCGCCTTGAGAACCGTCAGCTGTTAGCCGAAATCGGTGAATATCCCTGCCTCTAATGTCTGTTCACACCATGCACTTTTATTGAATGTTCTGGCAAGATTGCATGTGGTCGCATTACTACTCAACTTGGCCATAGCGCTTAGTATTGCTTTCACTCCAGAAGTGCTTCCAAATCGTTTGTAGGTGCCTCGTAAGTGCGTTCAATATGTAGGCTTTGTATCGCATGCATGAAGTGTGGCACATTAAATTGCTCAACCACAGTGCGCCGACGAAGCTCGGTTGGAAGCAAATGCTGATAAGCACCTAATGATAGCATCGACTCGTAGCGCCTATAATTGTCACGCAGGTAACGCTTAATTTGCTCTTCTGTCCAAGTCGGTAAAGCCCGTGGTTCTTCATGAATCAGTAAACATAAGCCCGGTTGTTTGGTTTCCTCGACCGATAAAGTGTAACTAACCAGATCACGAAATACGCGACCATAAATGTCACCCAACCAATGAAAACACAGCCAACCATTAGCACATTGAATGATGGGAATTGCGCCCGTTTCGAGTCCGGCCTGAACAGCGAGTTGTTGGGCAAGCTCATAACTTAAGATCTGCCGTCCAGAAAGATAACGAATCGAGCCTGCCGCATTCGTGCCTCGATAAGATGATACCCATAGCGCCTCGCCATCGTACCATGTCACGTTCAACGGGCGACCTTCTAGGGTTAATACATCCCGCTGAAACCATTGGCGATCTACATTTGCCACAACGAGTTGGGTATTCTGATCGCGAATTTTCAACTGTCCAGTGCTGGTTTGGATATTACTGTAGATACTCAGTGGTGTATGCTCGGAAGTTTGCATGTCGATCAGCCGGTTCAATCGTTCATCAGCGCGCCATTCATCCATGCGACTACTCTTCAAATACTGTTTAGCCTGAAGTTCGCCTAAGATAGCTCGTATATCATCAGGGGAAATGAAATCTTTGAACAAATCACACAGGGGATTAAGTCGTAGGGCAGCAGTAGGACTTTGCTTGAGGATGCTAAAAATCTGCTGAATAACGACGGAGGGATGAAAAGACGACGACGGAGTACGCATTACGGTATTGGGTAGTGCTTCAAACATTGCCCGTTCAAGGGGTGAGCGATAAAAACAGGCGGCCTTCGCTTTTGGTTGGCGACGATTTGTGCGTCCTATACGCTGCACAAAACTTTCGGCACTACCCGGTGGGCCGATAAGCAAGGAGACATCAATATTGCCGATGTCGATGCCCAATTCCAATGTGCTGCTGGCAAAACAGATTGCAGTTTCCGCGTGCGCGAACTGCTGCTCAATTTCGTGTCGCCGTTTCCGTTCAAGATTAGAGTAATGGACAAATACCGATTCGCCAAAGGGAGAATTACCTGCGCGAACGGCCGTTGCGTAGGCTTCGACCTCCGCACGAGTGTTGCAAAAGGCCAAGGCTTTACGCCAACCTCGCTGCCGAAAAGTACTTAGATAAGCCAACAATGCCGTTGGTAATTCTGCCTCAAGCGCAACACTTTCTATCGCTGTGGCTCGGTTGCCTGTGATATGTACCACATATAGATCTTGAAAATAATGAGCCGCAACAATATCTGGTTGCGCGAGCGTCGCAGAAAGAGCTACATATTGTATTGCCGCGTTTGGGGTATCGCCAAATTTAAAAGCATGTGTTCGAATTTGTCGCAGGCGTTGAAGAAGAGTTCGAAGCTGATCCCCACGCACACTCCCTTCAAAGATATGTAGTTCATCGATGATAACGGCACGAACCCCACACAACACTTTAGCGTGAGCACACATTAACGCATCAAGAGACTCAGGTGTCGTTAAAAGCACATCGGATGGATGTTGCGGGTTAAAATTATTGAAATCGTGTGTTCGTACAGTTAGGGAGATATGCAAAGCATCAAAGGGGGCAGCGAGTCTTGCCCACAGATCATTAATTAAAGCGCGGGTAGGCAATAGGTAAAGGATTGTTAGTTCGGAAGTGGCGCGAGATGCTGGTAAATAATTTTCGATGAGTGGCGCAATTGCCGCCTCGGTTTTACCACTAGCTGTAGGCGCACAGAGTAAAACATTTTTACCCTCTAAAACAGTCGGGATTGCAGCAATCTGTGCAGAGGTAAAATTGCCATGTTGCCCAAAGAACGCACCCCATGTGCGGGGCAGACTATTCTTTAATGCGTAGGCGTTCACACCTTCAAACCACGCTTCAGATCTTCAAGTAACGCTTCAGGTGAATAATCGGCATGCAAGTACAGTAAATCGCACACGGTTACTGCACCTCGTATCAATTCTCGCAAATTGATGCGGTGTTTATTCAAAGCACTAAAAAGCAGGGCAGACACATTCATAACAATTGATTCGTAACGTTCTTGTGCAGCCGTGTAGTTGTAGGCTAACAGATGATAACGCAGCAAATTCTTAAAGAATTCACGTATATCTTTTTCGATAAAACGATCATCTAAACGGACAATATGCGCCGGAGCGAGCCACGTTCCTACTGGCATTCGGTCATCGCTCTCCGTAAGTGCAAAGAGGAACAACAAACGAGGTTCAGAGGTATAGGTCAGTGGATATTCAACACGCACGCTTTCAGGAATATCTCGTGCATCAATGCGCCCATTATTCAACCCTAACGCGCCGGTAATCATCGCTTTAAAAAAAGACTCGGCCTTTTCTCGTTGGTTTGTACGAAGCAGAGAATAATGCTCCGACTCGTCAATCAATACAGCCAAACCGGTATAGCCAACTAAGGTTGCTAAAACGCTAATACCGGATAACAAATAACTATATTGCCGTGCCGTTTCGCCGGTTGTGTATAAACGTGGTGGCTTCTTAAAGCAGGTTTTCATCTCAGTTTGTGGTTTCGCTTGACCACTGAGCCACTGCACGATTTCATCAAAGGCACTCTGGCTCGGACAATTTTGCAATGCCAGCAATGCGGAAGCCAATGGGCAATCTTTTGGCTCACGTGGGCATAAGCCAACAAACTGGCTAACCACCGTCGGGTTTTCCAAAGCTTTTTTCAAAAGTGGAGATAATCCATGCTCAGTCGTATCGGGATAGCGCAACGATGTAATCAGTGCTTCATAGATTTTATGTGCTTTGCTTGGCGGCACTTCCACAAGGTCAAGGCTAGCACTGGCGATAATAAAATTGCTATGCAAGCCGTGTAGAGCTGCTAATTCAATAAAATGACTCTTCCCAAATCCATAATCACCAATAACAGCAATGACATCACCGCTGCGTTCGCTACTGCGCTCAAAGGCTCGATTCAGTGTAACCCGTTCGGCCTCTAGTCCGATGGTCAATGTTTCGGCATCCTGCACCGGAACAATGCCGACGCGCAATGCTTCTAATGTCTGACGCGCCCGAAACTGATCCGTTCCCAATGATGCAGTACGTTGGGGAGTAGGCAATACAACACGTTGACCTTGAATGACAGCCAACGATTCTTGAGTGAATTCTTTCGCAGGTAAACGAAAACGCCGCCCCGACTCAAATTGCACTTCCCATTCGAAGCCACTCATGTAAGTCTTAAGCAGTTTTCCACCGCCAAATTGCGGATGATAGACTGTTTGTGATTCCACCAAATACCCCTAATACGGACTTTGTTTTTCGTCTGCCAGCTTATTGAGTGCTTCGCTTTGCCCTTTGATGACATCAGAAGCATATTCTGGCGGGACAACCGTTTCGCCATTTTCTTTCTGGCGAAACCACTCCGTCACTAATGCTTTTACGAACAACCGACGATGACTGATTGCCAAATAAGAATTACGCGCTGCTTCGGAGAACACCTGAATATTGGCTAATTGCGTATCCCGATCCAGCTTTACATCATAAGCAATTTCAAAAATAGACAGAAGTCGATAACCAATCTGTTCCA
This sequence comes from Chloroflexota bacterium, assembly GCA_020161935.1. Taxonomy (GTDB): domain Bacteria; phylum Chloroflexota; class Anaerolineae; order Aggregatilineales; family Phototrophicaceae; genus CFX2. Next base: position 1,478,908 of record JAIUNI010000001.1, on the reverse strand, counting down.
GCAATTCTTCATCTGGAACATCAAGATGTTCGAGATTAATCTGTGGACTGAAGGGATTTGCGCGTGAGAAGTAGTTTGCCGCTTGAATACGCTGCTGTAATGCCGGATATTTCGGGACAACGGTATGTAGAAAATCAGGCGGAACTGCGTACATGAAAAGCGCCCCGGGCAAATCTTCACGACAGCGATCAATAACTTCACGCAAGTTATCGGTAGCGACCTTTTCAGCCTTGCCACCGATACTCAACATACGATCACCTTCATCAAACAATAACACCAATCCTGTATAGCCCAGCGCTCGTACCGTTTGACATAAGGAACGCAGCATTTTAAAGGCGTTATTCTTATTGATCTTTTCCGTGACCCCAATCATGCGTAAGTCTCGCATATCTTCGGGACTTACTTCCTCACCATGCAACCATCGTTCCAATGACTCTACACGGCGTTCCTGTCCTCGCAGTAAGGCATTAAAGAAACCTTGTACAGCTTTATGAAAACTCAAGCTATCGGCATTACTGGTTGCGAGAGTATGCAGGAAAGCCCGCACTTCATGTATATTCTCAACCCCTTCATCTTGCAAATCCAAGCCGTGCGGGTTGACCAAACGACGTAGTGTTCCTTCAAGGAAACGACTCAGACCATGTTCGTCTTCATTCAGGCTTCCTAGTTCGTGCCACATCAGCGATGAAGCAACCGCCGCATAAACACGTCGTTGGTCATCATATGGACTTTCTTTAGGGCTTAGTTCTACTTTGCTCACGGCAAAATTTCGCTGCCACGCCCGATCCCGTACGCAATACAAGAAGTGCGATTTACCACTGCCGTAATCACCCACCACCAACTTAAATACAGCACCACCATCAGCAAGGTATGAGCCGAGGTAATGTGTGTCGATGGCATTCAGCAGCGACTCATTGCCTGCATTGTAATAACTTACACCCTTAGAGACTGGTGTACCAGACTGTCCTAATGTTTCAATAATTTGCCGAGCGAGACGGGGTTCTGGCAGCATAAGCTATTCTTTCTCCCATTCCACATCAGCGATATAACGACCATCGTAAGGTGTGTCACCTTCGACAACCCACATACTTTTTGTAGGATTATCCGTCTGTGATTTCATGGCACTGTGAGCTTTGACAACCAGCCCGTTGTGTGCGAGCCGTTGACGATCCACAAATTCATAAAAATCATAAATAAATTCGGCTCTGCTGTAATCTTTGAACGTGCGCTTGCTGGGTTCACTAAAAAAATTACGTCCTTGATTGAGCACTACAAATTCAACGTAACAGTCCACAATATTAATCCGCAAATTATCCCCACCTTGTTTACGTTGAAGGTTTTGATATGCTTCGTAAAATCGGGCAATCCAAGATTTGCCCTCTTGGTTACGTCCAACAATCAGTTTCGAGGCAGTCTGATAGGCTTTTAAGGCCGCATCTACAGTAACAGGCACACGAGGAACAACTACATCTTTACCATAGCGCAGTACTATAAAGCGCTTTGAGAAATTAGCTTCCAGTTCAAAGCGTCCTATCACAAACTTTGAACCACTCCTAGTCATTATGACACCTTCTTGTGCCAAGATATCACGTAATTTCTGACCGAATTCATCACTTAGTGCAAGCTGAGCCAGTTCAAGCTCAGTAGATAATTCTGGCAGCAAATCAACAAGGTTTTGCTGATTTGCTGCCCGCAGGAGCGAGACTCCTTTATCAAGTTTTATCACATCAACAGGTTCACCCCGTAATGCGACAGAAGCGTCTTTCAATGCCCCAATAACAGTTGTCACGGTCTTTAATTCGCGACGTAAATCGGGTACTAGAGGATCAATAACCTCTTCTTTTAGGCGTGATTGTGCAAATGCATCTTGTGCAGCACTAATGTCAACGGCGGCGTTGTAGTCCTTAAGTGCCTTAAGCGTTTTGTTCTGCGCATCCGTATTTGCTTTGAAAGCAGAGTGCACTGCTATAATGGCTTTTTGCTGTTGGACATATGAGTCTCGAAGTTCATCAAGCTGTGTAATTAAAATTTCATTGGGCATAATGAGCATTCATATAATGTGGTAAGTAAGAAATCAGATTGTATCAAGCACGGTTAAAAATTTCTACAATTGGTCTTGCCCCACTTTGGTGGAGGATGAATAAGAGACACTTTCAGGATAAATGGGCAGTTTCAAAGTCTGCCGGACTGCGATAGTCCAGCGACGAGTGTAACCGATGACGATTATAAAACACTTCAATGAACTCGAATACGGCGGTGCGCACTGCCTAGCGGGTGGCAAAGCGTTCTAAGTCGGTCAGTCCCGCCCGCAAGGTGCTGAAGAAACTCTCCATCATGCATTGTCGTACGGGTCGCCTTTGCCACTCATGCTCATCTGAATGTCATGTGTCTTCAGGCGTGCCAGATACTCATCGGCGGTGTACTGGCTGCCGTGACCGTATGCTAGATCAAATCGCTGTCTTCAGGCAGTTCTCGCCGGGCTAATGCCATCCGTAAGGCAGCCGTCACCAGCACTTCATCACGGTAGACGTTCATCGCCCAGCCGACTATAAAGCGTGAATAGGTGTCCAGCAAAGCGGCCAGAAACAACCAGCCTTCATCGGTTCAAATCCCCACGATGTGGCTCACCCATTTCTCGTTGGGTGCGTCGGCACTGAAATCACGCTGGAGCAGGTTAGGTACAACCGGACGGTTGTGCCGACTGTCGATGGTACACATGCGTCTTTTTGGACGGCGACGCGAGTGAATACCGTGCTGCCGCATGAGGCGAGTCACGCGCTTGCGGCAGCAGCGTACACCCTGTTGACGCAACACAGCGTAAATACGAGGGCTACCGTACAAGCCCCGTCCGGCCTGATACGCTGCCCGAATAGGTTCCAGTAGATCGCCATCCTGCTGTTGGCGCCGGCTCGGTTCTCGGCTGCGCTAGGCGTAGTACCCGCTCACCGACACGCCTAACGCGCCGCACAGCGTCTCGACATTGCCCACCTCATGGTTCGCCTCGATGATGGGGTAGCTCATGGCTGGTTTCAGCTCACAATGCTCATAGCCTTTTTTAAAATGTCGCGCTTCGCTTGCAGCACTTCCACCTCGCGCCGCAACTGTTCCAGTTCCGCTTCCATCTCGACCACGCCGCCATTGGTATTGGCTTGCGTCTGGTTGCTATACAACCCCGCCAGCGATACAGATTGTTGTCGTTGTTCCCCAGATCACGCGCCAGTCAGCAATCGGTTTGCTACTGCTTTCCATCAGCCGCACGGCTTCCCGCTTGAATTCTTCCGTGTACTGCCTGCGTTCTGTTATCATGGTTTTCTGCTCCTCGATTCAGGCTACCTGTCTCTTCAGTTTTCCTCCACTGAATCGGGGCAAGTTCATCTTGAAGTCTCAAGACAAGCGATACGGCAATTCGTAGCGAAAATTGTGATAAATGCAAAAGCGGGAAGTATTTTTTATACCTTCCCGCTTTCACATTTATTTAGGATATGTACTGTAGTCCCAACGGGACTCGAACCCGTGTCTTCACCTTGAAAGGGTGACATCCTAGGCCGCTAGACGATGGGACCAATAAGAAGCATTCTATCAATCGCTTTGGTTTGCGTCAAGGTCAAAACTTACTGGTGTGTCACTTTCATGAGGATTTCGCGCTGACCGGGGCGCAGTAAACCCAAACGTTCACGAATATTGATAAGCTGTTCAGTCTGCTGCTCACTTAGAAATGATTTTGGGCCACCCAGTTGCCGCACCATATACAGGATTTTTGCGGTGTGTTCTAGATTTTCTAGCCTTAAATAGGCATCCCATACGGTTTTCGCGACTGTTAGTGAACCGTGATAGGCTAACACCAATACATCGTGATCTTGAATAGCTTGACTAATCAGATTTCGATTTTCATCACTTGCTGGGGTTGCATAAGGAAGAATAGGAATAGGCCCAAGTAGAATTAGGACTTCTGGTAGCATCAGTTCCGTAAATAAATGACCTGAAATGCTCAGTGCAACAGTGGTCGGTGGATGAGCATGGACAACCCCGTGAATATCAGGACGTTGGCGATAGCACTCTAAATGCATAATGAGTTCAGATGTGGGGCGTGTGTTGGTATTGGAGGATGTTTTAACTGGATTACCATCTAGATCGACCACAAGCATTTGTTCGGGTTTCATAAACCCTTTGGCGATACCACTGGGCGTGGTCAGAATGTGATTACGATCAAGCCGAGCACTAATATTGCCGCCTGCACCATCTACGTAACCATTCTGATGCATCAGTCGACCGATGAGACACATTTGCTCGCGCAACTCGGCTTCCGTCATTCTGGACGTATACCCCCGAACACCGCTAGTTCAAACATTTTGAGGTAGCAAGCAACGTGTTGGTAACCGATTTCTCTCAACCAATCGAGTTGGGAGTCAAGTGGGGCGAGGATATTTGCATCTTTGTGTTCACGTTCTCGAAAGCGGCGATCAACTTCCTCAGGTGTAAGATCAACACCTTGTCGTTGATTATGAGCAATAAGCGTATCAACAAACAACTCATTGAAACGCTCCTCAATCCAGTGACTTTCGGGTTCGACATGCTCAATATTGATAAACACGCCACCCGGTTTAAGGAGGCTAAAAATCTCTTGATAGATGCTCTGTTTTCGATCATCAGGTTGGTGATGAATTGAAAAGCCAGAAACTATTGCATCAAATGGGGCGTATGTCTGAACAGACGCAGTCCATTCAGGCTCGCCATAATCTTGGGTGATAAATTGAAGCTGGTTGCGGTTTGGTGCAAGTTTGCGACGTGCTGCTTCAATCATGGGTTCAGAAAAATCGAGTAGTACTCCCGTTGCATCAGGGTAGTGCGCGAGAATGGTATGACCCAAGATGCCGTCACCACAGCCAATGTCAAGAAAAGTCGTCAACTCTGGCCGTGCTGCGCGAATGATTCGCATCATGACATCGAGTTGTTCGGCGGCTAACGGGATAGCGCCGCGCATTCCTTCTAGGTAGCCATGTGCGACCTCGACTGACTGCCATACTTGATCGGTTTGTCTAGTCGTCATCGGTATTCCCTACCGCCCAACCAATCTGCACACCAAAACGTGTACTTCCAATGAGAATGTCCATCACTTCGGCGTGAAGCTGTGGGATAACAATTTTACGGACAATTTGATCGGTTTTTAGAACCCCTGTCGCCATCTCGACGGAGGCCTCTACATCAGATACATCGCCGTTAAAGAATACGAGACCTTTGCCGTGTAACCCCTCGGCTAGTCTGACTTCAAGTAACCTTACTTCCGCACCTTTGATACCTGCATCGGCAGCTTGTATAGCGGCAGGGACATGATAGGTCTCGATAATGCCAAGCGCGTCACCAACTGGCTTTTTACGGTTACTGCCGATAGCACTGACAACATCGGGATGCACATTTGCTAAGAATAGACTTTCCGTTAGTGTGTCAGCGGCCATTTCTTTGGCAACCGTGATGGCCTCTTCAACTTCCGCGACAGGGCCACCAACCAAGATCAAAAAGTGACCGGGATGTACGGTGCCAGCATGTACCACCTCAAGGGCAGTACGCTTGACCATTGCATCGACAGTCAAAATCCCGATGGCAATGCTGCTGATTTCTAGCAGTGCAAGTGCCGGTTCAATGACTAAAGGTTGCGCTGGCGTGATTTCTTTTTGCGCCATAACGGTGTTTACCAATCCGCCACTGAGCCGTCTTTATGCCAAAGCCGGGGTGTCTCCCACGAACCATCATCGAGCTTATCGGCAAGGGCTTCTTCATCAAGCTCGATGCCTAAGCCCGGTTTGGTTGGCAAGTCGATATAACCATTTACGATCTTAAACGGCTCTTTGAGATAGCCTTCGCCCGTTGTAACGTGTTCTTGTACAAGGAAGTTGGGGATGCAAGCATCGAGCTGTAAGCAGGACGCTAGGGCAATGGGGCCAAGAGGGCAGTGGGGAGCAATCGCGCTGTAATACGTTTCCGCCATCGCAGCGATCTTCTTACACTCCAAGATGCCACCTGCGTGTGAAATATCAGGTTGCAGAATAACGGCGGCCTGTTTCTCGATGACTTCGCGGAAGCCCCATTTCGCGAAAAGGCGTTCACCTGTCGCGATTGGAATGGTCGTGCTTCGAGCGACTGTGACCATTGCATCCACATTTTCGGGTAACACCGGCTCTTCAATGAACATCGGGTAATAAGGTTCAAGCGCTTTTGCTAAACGCACTGCCATCGCCGGACTAACTCTCCCGTGGAAGTCGATACCAATGTCCACTTTCGGGCCAACCGCTTGTCGCAAATCTGCAAAACGCTGCACACAGTCTTCGAGGACGGCCTGTGTATCGACAATATCCATCGCCCCGAACAGACCGACTTTTAAGGCCGTGAAGCCCGCATTGGCTGAAACCTTCGCGCTGCTAATGTAATCGCCATAGGTTTCGCCACCGACCCACCCGTACATACGGATGCGGTCACGGGTAGCGCCGCCTAGCAACTTATAAACTGGCTGTCCCATCCATTTACCGGTAATGTCCCAAAGGGCTTGTTCGATACCGGAGAGCGCACTGCACAGAACCGGCCCGCCACGATAAAACTGCCCGCGATAAATCGCTTGCCAATGATGCTCGATTCTCAGCGGGTCTTGCCCGATTAAATAGCGACCAATTTCATGAACGGCTGCCGCGACTGTTTGGGCGCGGCCTTCAACAATAGGTTCACCTAAACCGATGATGCCCTCATCCGTATGAACTTTGAGAAAGAGCCAGCGCGGCTTAACAAAAATCGTTTCCAGTTTTGTAATTTTCATGTGTGACCTATTAAACGATGCGGAAGCTGTCTTTCAATGTACAGCGACGTAAGCGGCTAAAACTGCGGCAGGTTGTTAAGCCTTCGCCCGTTGGACTGGCGATGGTGAACGACGTATAACCTTCGCCACCCCAACCTAAACCTGCCAAACTGGGCGCATTTTTTACAAAAATTGAGCTGTCGATGGCACGCGCCATTTGCGTGAGGTGATCGATATTCTTACTGTGCATCACTGCGGTATGCCGGAAGCCATATTCCGACTGTACAGCGAGGTCAATTGCCGCGTCGACATCCGGCATCGGGACAACAGGCATAATCGGCATCATTTGTTCCGACCAAACCAATTGATGATCGGGTTCGACAACCGCGACGATTTGCCGCACTTCGCTGCCGACATTGACACCGATTTCTTTTAGAAGCACGCTCGCGTTTTGACCGATGAACGACTTATTCATCAGCGCTGCTTTACCGGGTCCGTGATCTTCTTCAAATATGGACTTCATCAAGCGTCGGAGCTGCCACGAGGTAATCAAGTAACCACCGTGGCGGGTCATCGCTTCGACCAGCGCATCCGCGACACTTTCAACCACTAAGCAGGTTTTTTCGGTTACGCATACGAGGTTATTGTCAAAACTGCCACCCCGTACCACATCGCGACCTGCTTGTTCGATGTCGGCGGTATCATCAACGACGACGGGCGGGTTGCCGGGGCCAGCGCAGACGGCACGTTTGCCACTTTTCATCGCTTGCCGAACCACACCAATCCCACCCGTAACAGCGATTAAGCGTATCTTTTTATGCACCATAAGGGCTTGTGCCGACTCAATCGTTGGTTCTGTTACACAGGTCAGGAGATTAGCAGGGCCACCCACACTTTGAATGGCGCGATTGAGGAGTTGAATGGTGTATGCGCTGCATTGTTTCGCACCGGGGTGAGCATTGAACGTAACGGCGTTCCCTGCACTAATCATGCTGATACTATTGTTGATGATCGTGCTGGTGGGGTTCGTTGTGGGTGCAATCGCGGCAATTACCCCGTAGGGTGCATACTCGGTGAGCGTTAAGCCATCATCACCTGTCCAAACGTGCGGCTCAAGAAATTCTGGGCCGGGTGTTTTGTTGGCCGTTAAGAGGTTCTTTTGAACTTTATCTTCAAAGCGGCCCATGCCTGTCTCTTCGTGGGCAAACTGTGCTAGAACTTCCGCATGTTCGCGGGCGGTTGCGCGCATCGCTGCTACCATCTGCTTACGAAGGTCAAGCGGTAGGTCACTGAGTTGTTCATAAGCGGATTGAGCCGCGTCCACTGCGCTGTCGGGGTCGGGAAATAAGCCATCGCCAGCACTCGCTTGAATGCGGATTGGCTTGCTCGCTTTTGCAGGGGAGGGTGCTGAAAATGAGGGTTCGGATAACTCGCGCATCACATTGTTGATGATGCGATTGATTTGTGAGTCATCTATAGGGTGTGAATCAGCCATGTTTAAAACCTTCATCGGTGGTTAGCACAGGTAATGTTATCTTGAATTGTGTTAATCCGGTAGAGGTATCACTCTTGGCATTAAAAGCGCCACCATGAGCATGGATCACCGCGTTGATAAACGGAATACCCATACCAACGCTCGAACGGCTGCCTGCCTGCCGGTTTTCCCATTGCGGGGCACGTTTAATGAGGGATTGCTCAAATTCGGGGAAGATCGGGCGGCCGGTATCCGTGAATGTGATTTCAATAGTATCTTTAATACGCTGCGCTTTGATCGTTAAACTGTCGTCCCGCACTGTAAATTTGATTGTGTTATCGATCAGGCCGCTAAAAACCCGTTCCATGAGTTCGGTATCGACATTAGTGATAAAGTTTTGGTCGGCTGGTATATCGAGTTCAACCTTTAGCTTTTTAATCTCGATGCTATAGGCTTCGTCTTCAACATTTTGTTCAAGTAGCGCTTTGAGATCACAGGGTTCACGGTTTAATTGGTATTGATTGAGTTCGAAGCGTGCTAGATCGAGCATATCGCACACCATGTTGTACTCGCGTCGTGCGGCCACTAATGCGCCACGCAGCAACCGTACCGTGTGTGCCATCTCCTCATCGTCTTCATGCAGCGCAATGACCATTTCTAACGTGCTAATGATGATCGCAGTCGGGCTTTTGAGATCATGTCCTAACAGCCATGTGGTGCCGGTAATATCTTTTTCGCCATCACCGAGTAAATGTTGGGTCGCGGAGGTGGTTTGCGTCATCAATATTCCATTCTTATGTTATGAAACGAGTTCTAGTGCTTCATAAACCATAACAGGTTCGATACGTCCTTTGACGCTGCGAGCGCCAAGCGGATTGACATGAACTTGCCCATTCAGTTGATCGTATGTTGCTTGACTTAATAGTATTTTTTCGTTGTTGCTCAGTGCTTGCAGCCGGGAAGCAAGGTTTACCGTGTCACCCACAGCCGTAAAGTTCATAATTCGGTTTGTGCCTACATTACCGACGACAGCGGTTCCAGTATTAATCCCAAAGTTAATTTTCATCCGGTAAATGGGTTCGAACTGTTGGGAGAAATTGACGAGTTCACGGCGAATGTTGAGCGCGGTACGGATGGCGCGTAAGGCATGGTCAGGTTGCGCCAGAGGTGTGTTGTAGAGCGACATTACCCCGTCACCGATGAACTTATCTACGGTGCCGCCTTCACTTTGGATAATGCCGACCACCAGTTCGTGATAGAGGTTGAGGATGCCGAGCAGCTTCTGGGGGTCTGTTTTTTCTGAGACGCTGGTAAAACCTTCTAAGTCACTAAATAACACCGTAATTTCTTGGAGCTTGCCGCCAAGCTGGACATCAGAAGGTGATTCGAGCAATTTTTCGACCACGTTCGGCGAAACATAGCGTTCGAAAGTTTGGCGGATTATTTCTTGAGTACGGCGAAGATTATCATTTTCACTTTTTGCGCGAATACGCGCTTCAACACGGGCGGCTAATTCACGTGGGCTAAAGGGCTTGCCAATATAATCATCAGCACCGAGGCCAAGTCCCGTTACACGGCTTTCGACATCGCTTTGTGCCGTAAGCATCAATACTGGAATATGCGCGAGTTTGACATCTGACTTAATAATCCGGCACACTTCAAATCCGCTCATGCCGGGCATATTGACATCAAGGATGATTAAATCAGGAACTTGAGACTGAGCAGCAGCAACCGCACTTGGGCCATCGACGGCAAGAACTGATTCATACCCAAGACTTTCTAAAATATCATGCACGAGCTGCCGTGCATTCGGGTTATCTTCTGCAACTAGTATTTTCGACATTATTGCTTCGCTGCCAGTAGTTTGGTGATCTTTATAAGTAATTCGGCGACATTTATTGGTTTGGTGACGTAATCATCACAACCTGCATTCAGTGCTTGCTCACGATCTCCAGACATAGCGTGCGCTGTTAAGGCGATGATAGGGATATTTCTGAGCGCAACGTTCCGTTTAATTTCGCGAGTGGCTGTCCAACCATCCATAATCGGCAAAGACAAATCCATGAGTATCAAATTGGGCTGCTCTGAAGCCGCTAGAGACACACCTTGTTGACCATCATCTGCCGAAATGACCGTGTAATCAGCTGCTTCGAGTATGTCGGTGATTAATGTCATATTATCGCGGTTGTCTTCCACAACAAGAATCCGCCGATTATTCATTGTGAATACTTGCTTCCCCTAAAGCGACCACTAGCTATCACGCTATCATAACATTAATTACGAGTTGCTGCTTCTCTAAAATTGAACGGCAAGCGTATTGAGAAGCAATGGAAAAGCGACTTTCTGGCAACTCAGCAGACTTTACACTTTTCCATGAGGGGATTTTTAGGTGCTTGTCATGGATGCGCTCGTTTTCTCGTAACGCGCTTTACCATCAATTTGCCACGTATCGATAATTCCGATAATGATGGCATCAATTGGTTTGCCATCCGTCATCGTGGTTTGGCGGGCAGTGCTACCAGAAGCGATCAACACATACTCGCCGGGAGCAGCGCCTAGCACATCAACGGCCACGAGATAGCTGTCGCTGATACTGCCCGTTGGATCGACTCGCTGCACAACGCGGAGGGGTAGGCCAGTCATGTTTTGAGTATGTTGGCTGGCGATGACTGAACCGGTAACCACGCCGATAATCATGACTATTTATTCCTTACGCCCACCACCAATTTCGCGCCCGACAACGCCCTCAATCGCGGCTACCGCAGCACCGTATCCCGCCATGATGTCTTGTTCATCACCACCAAGATAGACACGACCAAAACTGCCGAAGGCCTGTACTTCAAGGATATTGATATTGGCGGCTTTCTCGGCTTCGTTAGCGGCTAACGCGGCGTAGGCTGCGGGTTCGACTTCTAGTACATACATGGTTTGTCCGGCTAGGATCATCTGACCATGCCGAAGGCGGTTAATCAGTTGAGTCTGGTAAGCATCAATATTGCGAATAATCTGGCTCGAAATAATGCGCGGTTTCAGGCGATCTTGCTCACGTACACCCAGCGCTTCTAAAATGGCTTCACCCGCCGCCCGTGTTTCGGCTTGGCTGCCTGAATGGACTTCCAGCAGCCCATATAGGCGTTCAACGATTTGCATTCCGGGGCGGACGTTGGTTGATTTGAGCGCAATATCCGTAATCCGGTTAATTTCGATACCGGGAGAAATTTCAATCCATAATGAGGCATCGCCGGGAACTGGTAAGAAGCCTTTTGATACCGTTCCCATGAAGGCCGCGTGCTGCGGTTGTAAAGTATCGAGAAAAACATAACTGCGTAGATCAACACTCACGGCTTAATCCTCCGAACGGTAGTGGCTTCAGTAGGTTCAATTGGTGCCACTTTAACGGCACTGCGGGTTTGCTCCGGCTGCGAGTCCTGTAAACCCAACAAGGTTTCGAGCCGGCTAATGGCTTGATGTTCAAATTCTTGGTACTGGCAAATGTCACACTGCCAGACAGGCGTATTGGGAACGCTGACTAACATACCATCATAAATGGTTAGATAGGTTGTTTTCTTCGGTTGGCAAATGCCGATTTGACAATTCGGGCATGGAAATTCGCTAGAGTCTATCATGATCCCTCACTTTGGGAATAGTCATGGTGCAGCAGTCGTTGTCTCACCATAAGTATACGTTAAAAACCCCCACATTGCCGGAGGCCACCAGCGCACAATTGCACGCCCGACAATTTGCTGGTGCTTGATTGGGCCGAATGCCCGTGAATCGCGACTTCGGTTACGGTTGTCCCCCATCATAAAGTATTCGTCGGCTGCTAAGTCCCATGCTTCGTCCGGGCAAAAGGCTGATTTACAGGGTTCGTTTAAGTAAGATTCTTCCAGCAGTTTACCGTTAATATAAACCGATTGTTCGCGGAATTCAATCGTTTCGCCGGGCAGCCCAATGAGCCTTTTAATGAGCCGATCCTGATCTTCTTGGAAAGGTGCCGGTTCAAATACGACGATGTCACCGCGTTGAGGCTTACCAAATAAGTAGTGGACACGGCTAATGAGCAAGCGCTGCCCTTCGACCAAGTTGGGCTGCATACTGGTTGAAAGGACAACCGAACGAGGGGCTGCCATCTCAAGCAAGGTGTACACCGCTATCAGGAACAGCAATAAGTTCGCGATTTCTCGCAGTCGAGTCTTACGCTGTAGGCGCGGACGAATAAACTTGCTAGGTGTTTGTGACATGCCGTATCCAAATTACGGCGCAGCGAATGGATCAGCCGGATAATTGAGAGTCCCTACAATTCCCCAATCTTGCGGCGGCCAATAGCGCACCAGTGCCTCACCGATCACGCGCTCGCGTTTGACACCGCCGAACGAACGCGAGTCGAGGCTGTGATTGCGGTTATCGCCCATAAAGAAGTATTCATCTTCGCCGAGCTGCCATGTGCGGTTGGGGCAGCTCCCTGCTGTACACGGCTCATTGATATACGGCTCGTATAGTTCTTGACCGTTTATATAGACTTTCATATCCCGTACCTCGACCAATTCGCCCGGCAAGCCGATGACACGCTTAATATAGGGCGGCTCAGTGGCGGGTTTGCCCGGTGCGTTGAAGACAATCACCTGTCCACGTTGGGGATTACCGAACAGGTAGTTGACACGGCTAATCATCAAGACCTGACCCGTGTGGAAAGTAGGCTGCATACTTGGCCCCTCGACGATAAACCGCACCGTGGCGAGATTAACCAGCGCATAAATTGCGCCGATGAGGATAATCGTTTCAATGATTTCTCGCCCGTAACCATGCTGACGTAAGTTTGGACGTTGAACCGTAGCGGGGAGAGCGGGCGTTTCTGTTTCTTGAACCATCGTAGGGTTTGTCGTTGTTTCCAAAAGCTGTTCTCGATTGCAGATGTGTGATTTGAAATGGGTAATGAGGCGTGTTTACCGTTTACAACGCTGTATAAACACGCGGGTTCATTATAATCCCTACGCGCTAACAGAGACAATCCTATGCCCAAATTCTAATCCTTTACGGACTTTATTCGTACTTAAGTGTGGAAATTCGTGGTATGTACTATACTGAGTGTTAGAATATCTCAAATGTCGCAAGATTATTGATACACTGTGCGAGGCATATTTTGGCAGGTGAACGCATACTGATCGTGGATGATGGTCGCGAAAACCGCGATTTTATTGTCGAATATGTCATCCAGCCTAATGGCTACGTTCCTCTAATCGGGCGTGATGGACAGGAAGGGCTGCAAATCGCTCTACAAGAGCGACCCGATTTGATTCTGCTTGACCTGCAAATGCCAAAGATGAACGGTATCGAGGTTTTGGAGCATTTGTCGGCTGCTGAGGCTGATATTCCGGTTATCTTGATGACCTTTCACGGTTCAGAAGAAATTGCGATTGAAGTTTACCGGCTAGGCGTTCGTGATTACGTCAAGAAACCGTATACTGTCGAGGAAATGACAGAAGCGATTGAGCGTAGTTTGACGGAGGTGCGCCTTCGTAAAGAGAAGGAAGCGCTCACGGAACGCTTGTTACAGGCCAATCGCGATCTCCAAGTTCGTCTGAAAGAGTTGGATGTACTATATACGGTTGGTAAAAGTGTTACCGAATTAACGAATATGAATGAACTGCTGCCCCGAATTGTGGATGCGGCTTCACACATCGCACAGGCCGAGGAAAGCTATATCTATCTACTCGAAGGGGAACGCCTTATTTGCCGTGCTCATAAGCGTCTAAATACTGGGCGGGCGAGACCTGCTGATTTCGAGCCACTTGACCCGGTTGCGGTGCAGGTTATCCGGCATGGTAAGCCTGTACTACTTGACGCTGACCAACTAAAGCAGCAGGGACAAAAGACTTACGCGATGGCCTATGCACCGATGACGCTGCGTAATCAAGTGATGGGTATCTTGGGTGTAAGCAATATCACGTCGGACTCACATACTTTCACGAAACATGACGCAGCCTTGCTCAGTACCTTGACCGATTATGCGGCTATCGCGATTGAGAACGCGCGTAACTTTGCGGCGCTGCGCGAAACCAAAGAACGTGAACATGAGCAGCTACGTGGGACATTCGAGCGTTTTGTGCCGCCCTCGGTTGTTGACCGTGTGCTGGCTAATCCTGAGGATTTGAAACTCGGCGGTACACGGCAAGAGATCAGTGTTTTGTTCGCTGATATACGCGGATATACCTCGTGGAGCGAAAACGCCCCGCCTGAAAAAGTTATCGAAATGCTGAATGATTACCTGAGCCTCGCGGCTGAAGTCATCCTTGCATGGAACGGCACACTGGATAAGTTCTTCGGTGATGGTTTGATGGCGATTTTTAACGCCCCGAACGAGCAAAACGACCACGTACATCGAGCGGCGGACGCGGCGATTGCCCTCATGAAGGCCGGTGAAGAAATGCGCGCCCGTCGTGGCGATGATTTGTCATACAGTATTGGTGTCAATGTTGGTGAGGCTGTCGTCGGTTTTATAGGTACCGACCGGGCGGTCAACTATACGGCAATCGGTGATGTCGTGAACACGGCTAAACGGTTGCAAGAACTCGCTCCCGCCGGGAAAATATGGGTTGAGTCGGCGATTGTGGAGCGGTTGGGTAATATGATACAGGCTAACCCGTTAGGCGAGATCAAAATGCGAAATAAGAAGAAACCCGCTTTTGCCTACGACTTGATCGGATTAAATGCCACACCGAAGTAATCACGTTTGATCTGATAAAAACAGGCGTTGCTAGACCAGCAACGCCTGTTTTCTTATAAGCCCATTTTCTTTGGCTTTTTGGTGTCTTCCAACATGCCGTCACGTGGGCGGAAGCTCAAGCGAATGGGTGTCCCTTCAAAGGGAAACTCGGCTCGAATCTGGTTTTCCAGATACCGTTTGTAGGTAAAGTGTACCAAGCGTGTATCGTTCACATGGAATAGGAATACCGGCGGGTTGACCGCAACCTGTGTTAGGTATAGCAACTTCAGGCGCTTTGTACCCTTCGTCGGGGCAGGGTGCTTTTGCACAGCCGCACGTAGAAGCCGGTTGAGTTCCGAGGTTTGGATGCGCTGGTATCGCGCTTGCCAGACGCGGTGAGCCGTTTCCAAAACTTGATGCACACGTTGACCAGTAAGAGCGCTGATGAAGATCACAGGCGGCTCGGGTAGGAAGTCGAACTTCATGCGAATGTCATCTAAGAACTGGTTCATCGTGTGTTCGTCTTTTTCTACGATGTCCCATTTGTTGACGATTAATACCACGCTCTTGAAGGCATCTTTGATGTAACCCGCGATATGCTGATCCTGATCGGTGATGCCGTCAGCACCATCGATGAGCAGCAGGGCAACATCGCTGCGCTCAAGGGCTTGCATCGTACGTAAGACGCTGTGTTTTTCGACACCCGGTTCGATTTTCCCGCGGCGGCGGATACCAGCCGTATCAATTAACCTGACCGGTTCACCATGCCAAGTGATTTCCGTGTCAATTGCGTCGCGTGTGGTTCCGGCATGAGGACTTACAATTACCCGTTCTTCGCCAATCAGCAGATTGAGTAAGCTGCTTTTACCGACATTCGGGCGACCAACGATTGCGATACGTAAGATCTCTTCGTCGTCGTCTTCATTGATTCCCGGCAAGTCCTTAAAGGCTGCGACGACTGCATCCAATAGGTCGCCAACGCCGAGGCCGTGGATCGCACTAATGGCATAAACTTCACCCAAACCAAGCCCATAAAATTCAAACGCATCATCGGTACGCGATAAATTATCGGCTTTATTTGCGGCGACGATAATGGGTTTACCTTCGTTGCGCCGTAAAATCTGGGCGATTTCCTCATCGGCTGCGGTAATACCGTGGGTCGAATCCACCAGCATGATGACAACATCGGCTTCTTGAATAGCAAGCATCGCCTGAGCTTTGATCTGGGGAACGAAATCGATGCTACCTTCGGCGAGCGGAGATGTGTCGCGCGTGCCTTTCGGTTGATAGACTTCGATACCGCCGGTATCAACTACATTAAATGTCGCACCCGTCCATTCGCATTCCGATTGAATGCGATCACGTGTTGTTCCGGGAATCGGATCGGTGACTGCCATACGTTCACCAACCAACCGGTTAAAAAGTGTACTTTTGCCCGTGTTTGGGCGACCAACCAGCGCGACCAACGGTTTACGCGCCATAATCCATTTGCCTTTCATCCAACATGAATAGGGGCATGTCAGCGACACGCCCCTACGATTATTTTATCAGATGATTGGAAGGTTTCGTAGGTGGAGACGTTAAGAAGTTGGTGTTGGTTCGATGGTCGGGGTGGGAATCGTGTTATCAATGATTTGAACGTCGACTTCGCCGGGAAGCACCGAGACCCCTTCTTTTGCTATTTCGCCCTGCCCGACAGAAATGGTTAGGGGCAGGGTATAGTTGCCGGGTGCTAATCCATTTAAGTCGAGGATGACATTTACATCACTTTCGCTCAGATCATTCACGGCTGCCTGTGGGCCGTTCACGAGAACGGATACCGTATTTGGTACGAGGATCGCGCTAAGATTTGTGCCTAAGCCCAGTACCTTAATTGGAATATTTTCAAATTGTCGACTGGTTGTTAGCGGCGCGATTTCGACCGAGACCGTAATGTTTTGACCGGATATGACAACCAGATTGGGGTTTGGTAGGACGATAGGAATCGACACCTCAAAACTCGCTGTTTGACTGCTTAAATCGATAGGTTGAGTCGAAAGCGTATCGGCTAACGCGGCTAATTCGCTGGGCGTACCGCTCACGAGTACCGACTGCGGTTCATAGCTCAATGCATTCAGAACATAACCTTCAGGCGGAGTTCCCTGTACATTGGGGCGTACGCTGATTTCGCGGACATCGTCTCTACGACGGATGTTGACATTCACGCGAACCGTCTGCGGGTCAAGGGTGACATCTGTGACGACGTTGCCATCAGCATCAACCGGCGTGAGTTTGAGATCGACCTCAATGGGGTTACGACGCTGCAACAAGTCGAGTTCAACCTGAGCAGCGACCACTGAGTTGACTTTAGATGCCGCCCCACTCACCAACACTTGATTGAGGTTGACGTTAAAGGTCGGTTCGTCTCGTGAATACCCTGCTGGCGGTTCGTTAATGATGATGGCACGCAGAGGGACTTGACGCTGCGCTGCTTCTTCTAGCGTAATGTGCATCTGGTGGGGCGAGAAATCGACGATACTGGTTTGCTGGCGCGCCAGCGACGCTTTCAACTCGACGGTGTGTTCTCCAGCCGGAAGTCCGGTGAGGTCAGCGGTGACTAATATTTCATCCCCCGTCAGCAGCTCCATCACCGAATTCGGCGCACGGATGACGACACTCGCCTGCCGGTTTGCGACTGTCGGTAACGTGACGAGCAGACCGGCATCGGGATTCATGCGTATCGGTACACGTTCGCCGAAGCGCTGCTGCTGGATCGGGTCTGACTGGAAGGTGGCAATCATCCAGACGAAGAACGCCAGTACCATTGAGCCAATGAACCAGAGCATGTTGTCGAGGATTAGATTACGGGTATTTTGCCTTTGCATTATGCCTGTTTGCGACGTTCTCGTAGGGATGTTAGGTAGTCTTGGCTGCGTTCGATGAACTGTCCTAAGGTGGTTGTGGAGTTTTTACGTTCATCGCCATAGAAGGCGGTCAGGATGGTTCGCAGGCGCTTGCTATCGAGTTTCGGAATCATGCGTCCTGCGCTGGTAATTGAAATGCGTCCAGTCTCCTCCGAGACGACAATGCAGATGGCATCGCTGACTTCACTAATCCCCAATGCTGCACGATGGCGCGTGCCGAGTTTGGGGTCGGGCAGATTGCGGCTGGCTGTTAGTGGTAATACGGATGCGGCTGAGGCTACACGTCCGGTTTCGTCAATGATGGCGGCTCCGTCATGCAGCTCGGTTTTCGGCCAGAATACGGTCAGCAAAAGTTGGGAAGTGACATCACTATGCAGGGGAATACCTGTCTTAATATATTCTTCCAAGCTGCTGCGGCGCTGTAGGACGACTAGTGCGCCATGCCGCCGTTCAGAGAGTTTTTCAGCCGCGACACTGATTTCCTCAATCACCCGCGCCCGTATGCTTTCGGGTGCTTGACGGTTCAGTAGCGTACCTGCGCGTCCCAAGCGTTCGAGCGCTCGCCGAAGCTCCGGCTGGAAGATAACCGGAATAGCCAAGCCCATTACGAGGAGTAAATTCTGGAGTATCCACCGCAGTGCCTGTAAATCGAGCACGCTGGAGACAACCAACAGCCCAACGAGCAGGACGAGCAAGCCCCGAAGCAGCGCGATGGCTTGTGTTCCTCTAAAGAGGAAACTCGCCCCGAAAAAGACTAACCCAACTAGGAGAATATCCAGTAAGGCTTTCCAAGTTAGGTTATCGAGCGCCCACAGCAGTTCCACAGTTAGCCACCGAGTTGCATGAGTAACTTACGGTAATCCTCAACACCGTCCGGGTTGAGCGCAATGATTTGGCGAATGGTATTGGTTGCTTCTTGATGCGCGCCCGCTTCAAGTTGAAGTTCGCCCAGCGCGTCCAACTGGCGAATGGCATCATTCTTGCGCTTAAGCTGCGTGTAGATGGCCGCTAATCGCGAACGCAGGCCGGTATCGTTGGGGTAGGTGGTGACCAGTTCTTCCAACAATTGGGTGATGCGGTTGGGCTGCTTGTTCTTTGCATATATTCTCAGCAGCGCGTCGAGTTTCTTAATGGCTTCAGACGGGCTACCTTGACGGTAGTGCAGGTCAACCAACATGCGGTGAGCGCGTTCGTCATCCGGCACGAGCTGGATAATTTCGTCGTAGGTTTTCTGCGCCTTACGAATATCCAAACGCATCTGGTCAATGTCGGCGATGCGATGTTTGATGCGGACAATTTTATCCGGCGTTGCACCGACGCGGTTGGCTAGGCGTTCTGCTGCGCCGAAAATATCGCGCGACATATCGAAGTTGCCGAGCTGATGATGGGTATCCGCCAAATCAACATATTGATCGAGGGCTTCGTCCCAACGCTGTTCACTTTCCAGCAGTTCGATCAGGCTTTCGCGGACCGAAATATCGAGCGGAGCCATCTCCAGTACTTCGCTGAGGATGGAGGCAGCACGGTCATTTTCGCCGCGAACTAAGTAGGTCTTGGCGATCATATTGTACTTATTGATTGCCTGACGAACGCGGCCTTCCTTCATCATGATTTCGGCCATTCGGACATGGACAGGCAGGTAGAAGGCCGAGAATTCGACCGCACGATGCGCCTCGTCCATCGCCAGCGTGTATAAACCCTGACGGGTGTAACGGTCAATGCGGGCGACGGCTTCGGTGAGTTCGTTGCTGCGGTTGGCGATCAGAATATCGACAACACCTTGCTCGCCCTGACTGCGGAGTGTGTCCTCCAACTGGCGGCGTGTTTCGCCGATACGCTGTTTCCATTCTTTGCCAGTTAGCAGGTCGGTAAAGCGTTTGTTGATAGCAGTTAAGGTTTCGACCGGTCGATTTTGCAGTACTTCGAGTAGGTGTTCGTATGAATCGGCGATTTGCATATCCGTTTCGCTGGACATAGCGTGAGCCGAGTCAACCGCTTGAGCAGCTTGGAGCAGATAGTTGATGGCCTGCTTGTGCTTATTCAGCGCAAAATAGGCTTTACCGAGTGCATGGAAAGCGCCGGGTGCAAGCTGCGGGTGCATAGCCGCTTCGCCCAGCAATTTGATTGATTCATCGTTCCGATTTGCCAGCACTAACAAACCACCTAAGTTCATTTTTAGAGCAGGATGATTCAAGCGTGACTCGGCTCTTTGGTAGGCTTGAATCGCTTGATCGTTGATACTCTGCCGTTGGAGTTCCAACGCTTGTAATGCATCACCACCCGATGCATCCAGCGCACCGCCTTCCATGACGAAACTTGCGAGCATCGCCATCGCATAGCTCATGGTTTCGCCCATTGGTCCGAGTGGATCAGCCTCAATGACCTGCTGAATTTTAGATGTGCTGCTGTTGCTATCATTTTTGGCTGGCGCTGCATCGGCTTTATCCAGTGTCGGCAGCGATAGCTCTGACCCACTTTCCAACGCGCGGAGCGCATTCAAAATGGTGACATTTTTGGGGTCGAGTTTGAGGGCGCGTTGAGCGGCGACCAGCGCTTTGTTATTTTCGCCTAGACGCTGGAAGTTCTGCGCGAGAACAAGATACTCACGGATTGATTTGCCCTTTTGCCCCAGTCGTTCGTAGGCTTGAGCGAGCTTGGCATGGATGGCTACCATACCGGGTGTCAGGCGGGTAGCTTGCTGCCAGTTGAAGATGGCTTTATCAAGGTCGCGCTGGGTGAGGTAGACCTCGGCGACGTTGATATACTGCTGTGCCGCTTCCTTGAGCCGCCCGACTTTTTCCAGCACATCCGCACTTTTTTCCAGCGGAATGGGGTCGTTCGGGTTAATTTGGTGGGCGCGAGTGTAGACCCGTAGTGCATCGTCCAAGCGCCCGACTTCGAGAAGCGCCAATCCTAAGTTGATATGCGCTTCATGGTCATCCGGGAATTCTTGAATCGCTTGACCATAAGCAGCGATGGCTTGCGGCCAATCCTTATCCCATGCGGCATTATAGCCGGCATTCATTGCGCGTTCGTAAAGTTCTCGGTTTGCGGGCATAGTTTCTATCCAGAGTCTATTGACTAACCCATTAATTCGACCAAAATTGCTTTTTGCATATGAAGGCGATTTTCCGCCTGCGGGAAGATGACTGAATGCGTGCCATCCGCTACATCGTCGGTGATTTCTTGCCCGCGGTGAGCCGGTAAACAGTGCATGACGATGGCGTATTTATTGGCGTGGTCAACCAGCGCTTGATTCACCTGATACGGTTGCAGCATCTCCATACGCTGTGCTGTTTCCTTCTCTTGTCCCATGCTGACCCATGTATCGGTGTAGATGATGTCGGCGCTTTCAACCGCTTTCACGGGATCGTTAAAGACTTCAATCTTACCGCCGTTGCGTTCGGCAATCGGGGCAGCATCTTCCAGCGCGTCTTCTGACAGTGTATATCCATCCGGTGAGGCAATGGTGAAGTGCATACCGAAGTGTGCAGCAGCCAGCACCAGTGAAGCGGCGACATTGTTCCCATCCCCAACGTAAGCTATTTTTAGGCGTTCGAGCCGACCAAAATGCTCATAAATCGTAAGCATGTCGCCCATCGCCTGACAGGGATGATGGGCATCACTCAAGCCATTGATAACCGGAATATTTGCCCACTTCGCCAAGTCCACCACATATTGATGGTCAAATACGCGAGCCATGATCCCTTGTGTATAAACCGACAGCACACGCGCCACATCGGCAATACTTTCACGCTTGCCGAGGCCGACTTCATCTGGCCCAAGTCGCATCGCGTCGCCGCCAAGCTGCTTCATTGCGACTTCAAACGATACGCGCGTACGCAGTGACGGTTTTTCAAAAACCATTGCTAGCACTTTGCCGTGCATCACCGGACGATTTCCGCCTGATTTCCACTCAAACTTTAAATGTACTGCGAGATCAATTAGCCCCCATAGTTCTTTGGTTGACCAATCGGCTAGCGTGAGGAAGTCTTTCATGTTGTTCCGCGTTATTGAGATTGTAAAGCAAATAATCCATGCTATATGGGCAGTATAGCATAGATAACGGGCTGGCGAAATGTAAACGCCTTTGCACTCGGTTAATTTTGTCCCGTAAATTTAGATACTGATCATATCCCGCCAGTTATCGCCCACGTTGGCGTTGGCGCGTAACGGTGCGTCCAACTTATAAGCATCTTCCATGACACGAACGACCACATCTCGCGTTTCGGCAACTTCGGCATCCGGCACTTCAAGGACGAGTTCATCATGTACCTGCAAGATCATCTTGCCAGTGAGCTTTTTGGCTTGCAACTCGCCGTACAGGTTAATCATGGCCTGCTTCATAATGTCGGCGGCTGTACCCTGAATGGGCATGTTGATGGCGACACGTTCTTCCGCCTGCACCGCGACCTTATTGCTGGTCGAGTCGGCACGGCGCAGCAGCCCAAATTCACGGCGGCGACCAAACAGCGTTGTAATCGGGCCTTGCCGTGCGGCTTGTTTGGTGTCGTCGAGGTATTTTTCGACACCGGGCAGCCGTTCAAAGTAGGTCTTAATAAACTCACGCGCTTCTGCCAGTGTGAGTTCGCTATCCCGCGCCAAGCGGTATGCACCCATGCCGTAGATCAAACCGAAGTTCACGCGCTTGGCGAATGAACGCTGTGCTTTGGTGACTGCTTCAACGGGGATGCCATAAACAGCGGCAGCGGTCGCGGCGTGAATGTCCTGACCGGCAGCGAAGGCTTCCAAAAGGGTTTTATCTTGACTGATATGGGCGAGGATACGGAGTTCGACTTGGCTGTAGTCGACTGATAGCAATTTCGTCCCTTCGGCGGCGACAAACGCACGGCGTACCTCGCGCCCTAATTCGGTACGGACCGGAATGTTTTGCAGGTTAGGGCTGTTACTGCTAATGCGCCCCGTTACGGTTCCTGTTTGGTTGTAGCTGGTATGAACCCGTCCGGTGAGGGGATTAATTAGCGTAGGGAGAGCCTCGACGTAGGTGCTTTTCAGCTTGCTCACTTCGCGGTAGTTGAGGATTTTATCGACGACGATGTGCTGACCGCTGAGGCTTTCCAACACTGTCGCATCAGTCGAGTAGCCGTGCGTCGTCTTTTTCAAACCTTCGACTGAAAGACCAAGTTTGCCGAATAGCACATCATTGAGTTGTTTGGGGCTGTTGATGTTGAACTTGCCATAGCCGCTGACGGTATAGATTTCTTCCTCAACCTGCGCCAACATCTCATTCAAGCGGGTGCTGAGTTCGGCAAGGTGCTGCTTATCAAGGACGACACCGACGCGCTCGATGGCGGCAATCACGGGAATCAGTGGCAACTCCAAGTCGTGATAAAGCCCCATCAGGCTCATTTCTTCGAGCTTCGGGCGTAGTAAATCGGCCAAACGGTGAGTCAAGGCTGCATCGGCTGCGGCGTAAGGGGCGGCGCGTTCAATGGATACCGAGTCCATCGTGATTTGCTTCTTGCCTGTGCCAATGAGTTCGCTGATTTCGGTCATATCGACCTGTAGTTCTTGACGGGCAAGGTTTTTTAGACCGAGGAATTTGCTGTCGGGACTGCGTAACCACTCGGCGATCATGGTGTCGAAGGTTACGGGTTTCACATCCACACCATACCGCTGGAGCATAAGCAGGTCGTAGTCGGCATTGTGTCCCTGTTTGCCGATGGCGGGATTATTCAACGGCTCGCGCAGAGCATTCATCACTGTTTCTAAGGGTAGCTGTGTGCCATCCTTGTGGCCCACCGGGATGTAGTAGCCTTTATCGCCATCAACGGCGACCGAAATGCCTACGAGCGCGGCTGACATCGGGTCAGTTCCGGTGGTTTCGGTATCCCAGCTAATGGTTTTGGCAGCATTCAGTGTTTCCACGAGGGCTTGTAAACCGGCTTCGTCTTGAACGATGATCGTTTCAACGACTGGTGGCCTCTTTTCCTCCTCAGCCGGAATATCGCTGATCGCTGCTGTATCAAACAGGCTCATCTGAGCGCTGGCTTTGGGCAAGCGGTCGCGAAGCTGGCGGAATTCCAGCAGGCCGAATAATTCATCGACTTTACGAAGGTCATAGTCGTGGGCGGTACAGGCTTGCAGGTTCAGGGTGATCGGCACATCTTTTTGAATGGTCGCCAAGCGCTGGCTGAGGAAGGCAGAGTCTTTGCCTTCGATCAGCTTTTTCTGTGTCGCGCCGGTGATCTCGTCAATATGGTCGTAAATATTGGCGACGGTCTGGTACTGCTGGAGCAGTTTGGTCGCACCTTTGTCACCGATGCCTTTTACACCGGGGATGTTGTCGGAGGTGTCGCCGACTAGACCTTTCCATTCGACAAGCTGCCACGGTTCGAGTTGATACTCTTCACGGAATTTAGCCACGTCAAAGACGACATCCGCTTCGCCTTTGCGGGGCAGTTGGACAGTGACGTGATCGGTCAGCAGTTGCAGAATGTCACGGTCGCCAGTCACCACGCGAATATCAACTCCTTGGGCTTCGGCCTGTGGCGCGACACTGCCAATCACATCGTCGGCCTCGTAACCGTCCATCGCCAAGAGGGGCATATTGAAGGCTTCAACCAGTTGAGCGATGCGGTCAATCTGCGTGAGGAGTTCCCCCGGCATCTTTTCGCGCGTACCCTTATAATCGCCGTACCACGTTTCACGTCCGCTGAGACCGCGATCAAAGCTGACCGCGATATATTCCGGTTGGTTGCGCTGCATAATATCGAGAATGGTGCGGGCAAACCCATAGACCGCATTGGTCGGTTCGCCGCTGCGGGTGCTGAAGCTGGCAACCGGTAGGGCAAAGAACTGCCGATAAGCCAAGGCATAACCGTCGATAATGTAAAACATGGGACGCGAGGCCATAGGACATCCTTAGGGTAAGGTGTTGTGAACATTTGGGCTAATTGTAGTCGTTTTATTCGGGATCGGCAATTGGTCGATTTGAGAGCTGCCGTTTACACCGCAGCTCTCACTATTTTTACGGGCGGTTACATCATGCGTTGGAAGTCGATAAACTCTTGAATTTCGTCTGGCGCTAACTCGCGACCGGGGGACAACACGAGATAGCTATCCGCCCACATATCTTGGTTGATTAGCTCACTATCCTGCTTTTGGGCGATGGATGCTGCTCGCTGTTTCAGGTCTCGAACGACGGAATAGGATGGTTCTTCACCGGGGATGTTCGCCAACAGGTAGATATACTCGTCGCGAACCTGCAACTGTTCGATTTGCCAGTTCATCTCGCTCAGTTGGATCGTTAAGCCCGCGCTAATGGATTGCGCGACGGCGCTGGTTAACGGCTGCTCGGGATTTTGTACGAGCCACACGTAGGCATAGGGTTCTAGTGCTTCTTCCACGGGCTGGACTTCGCGTTTCGGCGCGAACACTTCGGGATTCGCCAGCCGAATTTCCGGTTCCGGTACTTCGCCCAGCGCCTTCACCAAGCGCTGACCCTGCTGACGGATGACCCGCAGCGGGGTCGAGCCGGCAAAGATCATCGACAGAATGAGATCGTCTTCGGTTCCGGTCGAGTAGAGCATGTATTCTTTGCCGCTGCTTGGCAGGGTAATGAAGCGCAGACGCGCACCTTGCCCACCAGTTCCCCAATCGTTATTGATGGTTGTGGCGAGTTCAATCACATCGTCTTGAGAGAGGTGTCCAGCGACCGCGATGATGCCGTTATCGCGCGTTAGGATTGTACCTTCAGCGCTGACTTCCAACGAGACTTGTGTGAGGTTCAAAGCCAATTGGGCGATCTTGGCTTCTTCGGTCAGACTGATAGTTGGTGTTTCAGCAGCCGCTTGTGGTTCATCCCACGCAACGCTGATCGGTTCGACGGGTGGCTCGGCAATCGTCTGCGAAACGTCCCAACCTGTATCCCAGTCGCTTTCAAGTGTTTCAGCGGCTATCGGTTCCTCATAGGTCGGATACTCAGTGAAATCCGCGACCGGTTCGTCGAATGTGGGAACTGATTCGAGCGTATCCCAATCCTCGGCGATGCTCGGTTCAGGGGGAAGAATGGCTTCCGGTTGAACGTCCGCCGTAATCCACTGGGGTGTTGCTTCGTCGGGTATTTCGGGTTCTTGCCACGCGGCGGTTACGTCAATATCAGTTTCAACGAGCGGTTCGCCCCAACCGTAAATGGGTTGCTGGCTGGAGGATTCGGCTTCGCTGTCGTAGCGCGGCGTATCGTCGTCATATTGGGTGGCTTCATCGAAGATGCCAGAGAACATATCCGCGTCAATCGCAGCAGGGGCTTCGGGTATTTCTTCTTCGACCTGCGGTTCGTCAAAGTAACCCATTTCGACCATTGTTTCGGCGTTGGCATCCACTTCTTCGATGGTTTCCAAGCTGGGTTCGGAAGCCCGCGTTGTCCAGACTTCGGCAACTTCGGCTTCGAGTTCGGGCAGTTCCGGCGGGATCATTTCCTCTACCGGGAACATTTCAGGCAGGAAGCTCGGCTCACCCGGCATCCGCTTACTCGGACTCATCGGTACCGCAGGCGGTGGCGGAACATCCGTAACCGGTGCGTGGAAGGCGGTCGTATCCATATCCCACGACGGCAGCGGTTTGACCTTTAACTTGTGGCTGGTCAACCGGTCGTTAATGTCCGACATTAACTGGTCGAGCGAAAACTCACCCGGCATTGTGGTGTTTTCGGTGGTCGAACGCAGCACGACACCGGCGACGGTTGCGCCGTCGTCATCATCGTCGTAGTCAAAGTTGAAGTCGTAAGTTCGGTCAGCCTGCGGGCGCGGTGGTGGTGCTGTGCGAACCGAGTCCGAGTCAACATCGGTCGATTGTAGAAAGTCATCCAAGTACTGGCTGTCGGTTTGTACAGCCGGTAAGGGTGGCGGTGTGGCTGCCTTCGGCATACGCGGCGGCGTTGGGGCGCTCGGTTCACCCGGCGAGTCGTTGAGGAGTGCCAGCACGTCGCGGAAGTTACTGTCGGCAATACCGACGAGCAAATCACTGACGGTTCCGTTTTCCTCCAGCGTCGGGAGCGGCGGCTCCTCTAGTGCCAACTTTTCGAAGTTCGCGTTCGATATGGAAGGCGGTGGCGTGGTTGAGCGCGGCAGCGGTCGCGTTTCGGGTGGTTGGTCGGCTAACTTCGGCAGTTTGCCTGTTTTGGTTTTCTCGATTTCTTCCAAAACCGAGTCCATGCCGCTGGTTAATACGAAATCCATTAACTGCTGCTGACGATCTGGTAAGCGGCTTTGCGGTTCGTTCCGCTGCATCGACTTAACCAAACCTTCAAAGTCAACCTGACGCTGCTGCTTCGGCTTTTCAGAAAGGTCAGGTTCAATCGCGCCCAGCACATCATCAAAGAAGCCTGCGTCTTCACTGCTGCTGCTGGTCGCCATGAACTGACGCAGCGCATCAGAGTCCTTCGTGGGGACGGCAGGGGTATCCATGTCGTCTGCTAAGGGTTCTTCCATCGCGAAACTCTGCAATACGCGGTCGAGCGATGAGAATTCCGGCGGGGAAGGGGGCAGTGGGGTTGTTCCGCCACCATCTAATGGGCGTGTGCCGAACGGGTCTTGCCGATCCAAGTTGCGTGTTTGTACCGGATCGTCGTAAGGATCGGGTTCATCATCTGTTGACTGGTATGGTTGCCACGAATCCTCTTCGCTGCCGGTGGGAATATCCGGCAGGATGTGCGTGCCATAGTTAGGTTCTTCCGGTTCCGGTGACTGATCTTGCAAGTTGCGTGTTTGGAAGCGGTCAACCTCCGGCATGGTGGGTGGCGGTGCTTCCTTCGATACTAAGGGTTCCGTCTTTGGCGGACGCAAATCGTTGAGTTCGAAATCATCCTCGAAGTTGCGTGTTTTGAACGGATCAACCGGCTTGCGCGTCGGCTGCGGTGGCGGAGGTGCGCTGTAGTCCGGTTCACCGGTGAAGGGGCGCGTCGTCGGGCGACCTGATGGGCGTTCACTATCCGCAACGAAGGGACGCTGCGGCGGTTGACTGGGTAGCTCGCCTAGCTGCCGCGTTTCGGGCTTATTTTCTTCAGTATTGAGCAGATGCGTTTGTGATGGCTCATTTTTATTTTCAGGCGCTTCGCTACCCAAATTCTGGGTCGTACCCATCTGTTGGCGTTTGATGCGCTTCTGGTCGCCGAGGTTGCTGGTGGTCATTTGCCCACCGGAGAGCGGCGCAGAGTCTCGTAGGTTTTCATTCGGTGCTTCGTCAAGCGCATCTTGTAATAAAGGTAGGAGGTCGCGCGCGCTAAACGGCGAATTGAGTGAGCCTTGCACGCCGTATGAGCGTTGGTCGTCCGCCGAGAGCTGGGGGGTGACGATGATGGCGATGTCGGGCTGCAAACTGCGAAGCTGCTGAATGATTTTCGCACCGGAACGCCCCGGTAGATTGAAGTCAACCAGCGCTATATCTTGTGGATGATCCCGCAGGAAGTCGAACGCGGCCTCGGCTTTGGTGAACGGATGCACAGCAAAGCCGCCGGTCTGTTCAAGCGCCTGCTTGATGGTGACGGCGAAAACCAACTGACGGTGAATGACGAGTAGTCGTGTTGCCATAAGTGCATTCTATAGGTGCTTCAATTTGAAGTCAATTTAACCGAAAAAATTCATATCGAATTCGGATTTAGAACATTGTAGAAGGGGCAGGGAAACACTGTTCCCTGCCCATATTCATTAGGATACGGTTATGAGCAAGGTAGCGGTGTTGTTGACCTCGCTCACTTCGTTGACCTGACTACCGGTATCGACCATCGCGACAAGTGTGTAGGAGGTCGCGGCGGTGTAGGTGATTTCAATAGTGAGGCTGATGCTTTCACCAGCATTCAAGTTGGAGACGACACCCAAGTCGGTATCCATGCCGTTTGGCAGCCGGATCTTATTGTTAAAGGTGCCGCTTGGGCCGCTGCCAGTATTGGTGATGGTCACCGAGTAGGTCACGGGACTCGCGGCGACTGTTGTGCTGGTCGGGCCAGCGATGCTCGATATAACAAGATCCGCCTTGCCGGGGGTCACGGTGATGGTCGGTACAGGTGGTGGGGTGCGGGTAACGGTTGGCACCGCCGTTGGTGTACTGCCGGTTGGGGTCGGTGTCGGCGGGATGCTGATGACCGGAATGGATGAGCAAATCCCATAGATGGACGTGTATTGACCGCTGATCCAGCCAACTGTGATGCCGTAGCGCACCTGCCACCACGAATTATCGCCGACGCGCCCGATAATCGGGACAACTGCGCCACCCGCGACCAAGCCGACGCGATCATAAACCGTTCCCGGCCCACTGCGGAGGTTCAAGCCGGTATTGGTGAGGGCGCGGCAGGTGGGGTCATTCGGGTCGATAGCGGGAACGCCGCTGCCTCCGCTATTCCCGCCTGAGGACTGCTGCTGGGTCGGCTGCACCTGAGACGCTTGCGCTTTGACGTTGATGTCGACCGAAGCCGGATCGCTGGCAATCGCGCCACGGTAAGCCACGACTTGTAAGTTGACTTCGCCCTCTTGGCGCGGCGTGTAATCCAAAATGACTTCGAAGTTCCGCTGACCCGCTGGGGACTCAGAAGAAATCGTTTTGACAATCTGGTTGTTGGCGAGCAACTGCATACGGGTTACACCTACCGCGTCGGTGGCGGTTGCCGTGACGAAAACCTGCGTGCCGGACATGACCTCGGCACCGTCTGCCGGCGAGGTAATGGTGACGGTAGGCCGCCCGCCCGCTTGAGAGGTTGGAACATCGATTGGTTCGCTCGTCGGTGGTTGAGAGGATAGGTTGCATCCGCCAACCGCGAGAACAATGAGTATGAGTACAAGTCGCATGTAACGGTTCATTCACTTACCCCGATTGCAACCACAACATTATGGAACACTTCATAGCTGCATTCTATCACCGCCTGTTACCCCCCGCAACGCGCTCCATCACTGCCTGACTGACGTTTGCCCATTACTATCCATCTGTCCTTGCTAGGCTACCCTGAGCGGAGTAGAATCAATCCGTTTTGGCGTGGGTTTACCACGTTCCATTTGGTAGAAATAGGGAGGTTTTGTGTCTGCTCCAATCGCTGTACAGCTTTATTCATTACGAGATGAACTTGCAAAAGATTTTGATGGAACGATACGCAAAGTCGCCGACATGGGGTATGCCGGTGTCGAAACCGCTGGTTTTAATGGCTCGACGCTGGAGGCCGCGACCAAGTTGTTCGCTGAACTTGGTTTGAAAGTGTCGAGCGCTCATGGTCCGCTGCCGTTGGGCGATGACCAGAATAAGGTACTGGATACGATGGCGGCGCTAGGCGCGAAGTATGTGGTGCTGCCGTTCCTGCCGGCTGAGGATTTCGCGACGGCTGACCGCATTAAGGCGAACTGTGAACGGATTAACGAAGCCGACGCGATTGCCCGCGCCAACGGCTTGACGCTGCTTTACCACAACCACTGGTGGGAATTCCGCCAGCAGGTAGATGGTAAGCCCGCTTTCGAGACCATGGTGGCGCATCTTGCCCCCAGCGTCGGGTTTGAGATCGACACGTATTGGACGCAAACGGGCGGGAGTGATGTGGTGGCGGTGCTGAACAAGCTCGGCGCAAGCGTACCCCTGCTGCATATTAAGGACGGCCCAGCGGATGAGCACCAGCCGATGGTGGCGGTGGGTGACGGGGTGATGGACTGGGCGACGATTATCCCCGCTTCCCACGCAGAATGGCTGATTGTGGAATTGGATCGCTGCGCGACGGATATGGTGGAGGCGGTAACCAAGAGCTATACCTTCTTGACCTCGAAAGGTTATGCACATGGTCGATAAAGTCAACGTCGGCATCATTGGCTGCGGTAACATTTTCCCCGCGTACATGAAGGGGCTTCGTAACTACGAAATTCTTGAGGTCGCTGCCGTTGCCGATATGGATTTGAGCCGCGCACAGGCACGGGCGAAGGAATTTAATATTCCTCATGCCTACTCGGTTTCCGAACTGCTGGCTGACCCCTCTATCGAGATTGTGGTGAACCTGACCGTTCCGCAAGCACACGCTGAAGTGACGCTGGTGATTTTGAACGCGGGCAAACATGCTTACGGTGAGAAGCCGCTGGCGCTGAACCGTGACGAGGGCGCACAGATTTTGGCCTCGGCTTCGGCGAAGGGTTTGCTGGTGGGTTCCGCGCCGGATACCTTCCTCGGTGGTGGTATCCAAACGGCGCGTAAGGTGATTGACGACGGGCTAATTGGGCGGCTAATCGCGGCGACAGCGTGTATGGCAGGGCATGGGCCAGAGTCATGGCACCCGAACCCTGAGTTCTATTACAAGCTCGGCGGTGGCCCGATGTTCGATATGGGGCCGTATTACCTGACGGCGCTGATTAACCTGATGGGGCCGATCAAGCGTGTGACCGGTTCGGCGCAGATTTCGTTCCCGGAACGTATTGCGACCAGCAAAGAGAAGAACGGGCTGAAGATTACGGTTGATGTGCCAACCTACGTCGCGGGTATTATGGACTTCGCGTCGGGCGCGGTGGGGACGATCATCACGAGCTTCGATACATGGTCGCACAACCTGCCGTTGATCGAAATTTACGGGTCGGAAGGTTCGATGAACGTGCCTGATCCGAACAACTTCGGCGGTAAGGTTTTGGTACGGCGCTGGGACGAGAAGGACTGGCGCGAGATCAAACTTTCGCACAGCGACGAGATCGGGCGTGGTACGGGCGTGGCTGACATGGCTTACGCGATCCGCAGTGGACGGGCGCACCGTGCCAGCGGGCAATTGGCGTTCCATGTTCTCGACCTGATGCAGAGCTTCCACGAGGCTTCCAGCCAAGGGACGCACGTGACCCTGACGAGTACCGTGGTGCAGCCAGCGGCGCTGCCGGTTGGGCTGAAGAAGGGTACGCTCGACAGCTAGGTGACAGGTTTTAAGTCCGAAGGGCGAGCCAAGTGCTTGCCCTTTTTGATTCCTCAAACGTTCAAAATGTTCGAAATATTGAAAATAATGCAGTTGTTGCAGTTGCTGTTGTTGTTACAACGTGTTTTGGACGGCGGCTGCACGGGAGCGAACCGCCAAAAGCTGCCCTAAAGGATTTCCTTCGGTCACAAAAGCTGCGAATTCCGCAAATGCGGCAACGGTTTTAGAAGGCGGGATTGAGGGAGCAATTTGCTGAATATGCACAAAATTCTTCAAATTCTGCAATTTCACAGTGCATTTTATGTCGGAAATGTCGTCAGTGTCGGTAATGTCAGTTGGTCATTCAGGACAAGTTGGCAAGAACACTAAGGCGTTTGTGGCGGCATTGGCGGCGGCGGCGGCAGTGGAGCGCCATGAATGCGTTTTTACCACAAAGGCACAAAGAATATAGAGAGATATGCACATATACAGTGTAGAACAAAGGGTCTAAAAAGTCAAGTTTGAAAATGGTTTGGAAGAGGGTTAGAAAATGGTGGGCAGTGCAGGGTGATTTTAGAGGTTAGAATGGAGCAATAATCCCCTCCGTCGCTGACGCGACACCTCCTCCGCAAGCGATGGAGGATAAAATGCGCGAGAGGATCTCAGACCCTCCGCTACGAGAAGATGGTTGGTGAGGGTGGCGCAGACGAGAAGTATTTCGTCCCTCCGAAAAGACGGTGTTTGTAGTCGGTGACAGAGGGCGCAACGGCGCGTGTATTTACGAGAAGATGATCGGTCGGGGAGGTGGTGCGGACGAGAAGTATCTCGTCCCTACGAGAAGACGGTGTTTGTGGTTGGTGATGAGGGCAGAGCATGATGGCTCTCCCTTGCAGCAAGTTAAGGATTGCCGAGGTTTTAGAGGCGGACAGCCTGTCTGCTGTCCCTACACCCGTGGGGATGATTGCGGTGGGTGATGCGGACGAGAAGTATCTCGTCCTTACGAAAAGACAGTGTTTGTGGTTGGTGACAGAGGTTGCAACGGCGTACGTCTCTACGAGAAGATGGTTGGTGAGGGTGGCGCGGACGAGAAGTATCTCGTCCCTACGAAAAGACGGTGTTTGTGGTTGGTGATGAGGGCAGAGCATGATGGCTCTCACTTGCAGCAAGTTAAGAATTGTCGAGGTTTTAGAGGCGGACAGCCTGTCTGCTGTCCCTACACCCGTGGGGATGATTGCGGTGGGTGATGCGGACGAGAAGTATCTCGTCCCTATCTCCTAAGGGAAGATGATGTGTGCGGTTGGGAGAGGGCGGCGGGAATGGCGGTATGATTTTGGGCAGTCTTCTTTTTGGTGAGCAAGCTGCCCAGCACCTTGACGAGCAGACTGGGGCGAAAGAGCTGAGTAGGCGGCTGCACGAGGTTCATGACGTGCAGGAATACATCGGCGGCTTCGGGGTGGTCGGGCATGATGGCGATGATGCGCTGGATGTACTGCTGCACCAAGCGGATGCGCCAGTTGGGGGCTGCGCCTTCGGTGGCGGGGTAGCGCAAGTCTTCGCTAGTCGCCATGAGCCACGGCGTTTCGATCAACTTTGCCAAGCGTTTTTGGAAGGCTTTCGCCATGCCTGTTTGATCGCGACCTTTATATTCATCGAGAAGTTTGCCGAGGTCGTCGGCTTCCATCGCGCCGGTGGTCATGCCCTGACCATAGATGGGGTTGAAGGCACAGGCGGCATCGCCCAGCACGATAAAGCCATCCGGCCAGCGGGTGAAGCGTTCGTAATGGCGGATGCGGTTTTCGGTGCGTTGATAACCGTAGACTTTGGAAAGTGGCTCGGCATCACGAATGAGGTCGTAGATGACAGGGGAGAGCAGGGTACGCACAAATTCTACAAATCCAGCTTCGTCGGTCGGCGGATAATTTTTGTTGACACCGGCGACGGTTACGAGGCACTCACCGTTTTCGACTTCCATAATCACGCCGCCGCTGAGGTGTACAGGGGGCAGCGATTGGATGGTAATCATCTTGAGATGGGCGGGGAAGTTGGCAGGGCGCTTGTAACGGCGGGTGGCATAACCGAGGAAGGAGTTGACGACGGTTTCAGTCACCTGTTCATAGCCGAAGCTGGTCAGCCATTCGGCGGCGTTTGAACCGCGCCCACTGGCATCGATCACCAGATCGGCATGGATGGTGCTGGTGGTCATCGTGCCTTTGGGTTGAATTTCAACACCGGTCACCTGCTGACGGCTATCGTTCGTTAGAAGCTGCTTGACGACGGTGCGCTCCATGATGGTGATTTTGGTGTTGGCACGAATACGCTTACGGACGAGCCATTCCAACAGGACGCGGCTGATGCCGTGCGTCTTCATTTCACTCTCGAAGGATGGCATCCAACCGCGTTCCATATACATGGTGGTGTCGCGTCCCCAGAATTGGGTAGTTGCACCGTGGGCGACCATTTCGGCTTCGATCCCCGGCAGCAGCTTTTCGACGATTTCGAGACCTTTTGCGAGCAGGACGTGAAGGTGGCGGGCTTGTGGTGCGCCATCGCGTATTTCGGCTTCATCCGGCAGTTGGTCGCGCTCGATGATCGTGACCTTCGCATAGTGATGAGTTAGAACCTGCGCGGTGAGCATACCGGTCATGCTGCCGCCGATCACAACCGCGTGCTGCCGAAGTGCCTCCATCGTTCATATCCTCTCGAATGCGCTGCGTTTCTCTTTGATACGTATCATACGCCAAAATCGGATTGATGGGCGGCCGTTGGCTGTACGCCGACAGCCCCGGATTCTGCGGATGGTGTAGGTTCCGTTTCTACGACTGGCATGATTGGCATATGCTTCTCGACCCAGCGCACCGCGACCGCCCACGCGATCAAGGGAATGATGCTGAGTACGCCGATGACGAGGGCGACACTGTGAGCGGCTTCGTTACCCTGCGTTTCTAGTACCTGTCCGGTGAGCAAGGTGCTGATGGTTATCACGAGGTAGAAGGCTGCCCAATCGAGCGAGAACATGCGCCCTAAGTAGGCGTTGTCGGTGCTCATCTGGATAATGGTGGAACTGTACGTCCAAGTGGCGGAACCACCCATCGCGCGTATCAGCAAGGCAATGCTGGCGAGCCAGATGGTGGGGGCTGCGCCGAGCAAGATCCAACCGACAGTGACCCACGCAAAACTGAGGATCATCAGGCGGCGCATGGTGACGACCTGCCCGTTATTGAAGCGGTTAAGCAGGGCAGGGCCGAGGAGCGCACCCAAACCAAAGAAGGTGTAGAGGATGCCCATCGAACCGGTGCCGTTTTCGCCAATGACGAACAACGAGGTTCCGTAGGCGATGATGAGCGTATCCACACTGCCGACACTGAGACCGGCTTTGACCAACAACACAATGAGGATATTCGGACGCTGCCTCGCATAGGCAAGGCCGTCGGTAAAGCCTTTGGATGCTTTGCGCGGCAGATCAGGATTGTTGACCTCAATGGACTGAACGGGTACACGAATGGTCGTCAGCAGAAAGGCAGATAGGGCGAAGCTGGCGCAATCCACGATCAGCGCCACTGTGATGCCGAAGACAGCGGTAATTACGCCACCGATCATCGCACCAACGGCGAGCATGACCGACCATGTGACGTTGCTGAGGACATTGGCCTTCAGCAAGTCTTTGGGCGGGAGCAAACCGGGCATCAAGGCGGAACGGGCTGGCTCGAACAGGGCGGAGAACATGAACTGCACGATGGTGGCGGCGTAGATGATCCACAGGCGTTCGGGGGAGGTTGCGAAGAACAGCGAGAGGCCGATGAGTGTTCGCATGACATCGCTGATGATGAGCAAGCGTTTACGGTCGAAGCGGTCGATGAGTACACCAGCAAAGGGGCTGACGATGAAGGGGGGCAGCACACGCGCGAGCAGAAGGCCGCTGACGGCCAAGCCGGATTTATCAGTATATTGGGTGACCAAACCGGACAGGGCGATAATATTAAACCAGTCGCCAAAAAGACTAATGACCTGCGCGTACCAGAGGCGCGCAAAACCGGGATTTTGCCGAAGTAACGTAATATATGAACGCACTCTAAACCCTCATCTTATCAAAATATTGACTTTAGCCTACCACATCTGCGGTGAGCCACGTAAATCCACATGGGGCGTTTTGGGTATCGTGCGGTAGAATGGAGCGCGTTTTGCCGTTGAGCGTGTCAACCTGATGAGGAGTGTATGGTTATGCTGGATATTATTAAAGTTATCATCTTAGGTATCGTTGAAGGGTTGACGGAATTTCTGCCCATATCCTCGACCGGACATCTCATTGTCGCCTCGGCGCTGCTGGATTTTCGGAATGCGCTGGGCGGCACGTTTGAGATTTTCATCCAATTGGGCGCGGTTGTGGCAGTCATCATTTTCTTCCGCGCGGAACTACTGAAGCAAGTGGCGACGGTGAAAGACGATAAGGGTGTTCAACGGTTATGGTTGAATATCATCATCGCGTTTATTCCGGCGGCGGGGCTGGGTTTCCTGTTCAACGATTGGATTACCGACGTGCTGTTTCGTCCGGTGGTGGTTGCCGCGTCGTTGATTATCGGCGGCGTGATCTTCCTGCTGGTTGAGCGCCGCGCACCGGCGACTACGCAAACGGTGTCGCTCGAAACGATGACCCCACGGCAAGCGCTGGCGGTTGGCCTTTCGCAGATTACGGCACTGATTCCCGGTGTGTCGCGCTCAGGGTCAACGATTATCGGCGGGATGTTGTTCGGGCTTGACCGCGCGGTGGCGACCAAGTTCTCATTCTACCTCGCCATTCCAACGCTCGGCATCGCGTCCCTGTATTCACTGGTGAAAGACCTTGATCTGATTCAATCGGGCGACCTTGTGAACTTGATCGTCGGTGCGATTGTCTCGGGGATCGTGGCGTGGATCGCGGTGCGGTGGCTGCTGAATTATGTGGCGCGGAACACCTTCGTGGCGTTCGGATATTACCGAATTTTGGCCGGGGTTATTATTATCGTACTGATAATAGTTAATGTCTTACCCGTGTAACATTTCTCAATACTCATCAATCCGAGTCTGGATTTACAATTTGGGAAGATGAGGTGAATTGGGTTTCATGATCCATCCTCTCCCCGTCAAAGGTTTCGGTAATACTATGTTATTGATGAGGAACTGGTATGGAAATCCCCGCGAAAATTCTGGTCATCGAAGATGCTGATGCGCTTCGTAAAGACATCATCGAAATGCTGACTTTCGAAGGTTTTGATGTCACCGGAGCCGCCGATGGTTTGGAAGGCGTGCGCCGCGCACGGGAAAACCGCCCTGACCTCATCATCTGCGACATTATGATGCCGCAAATGGACGGCTTTGGTGTACTGGCGGAACTGCGGAAAGATGGGGCGGGTATCACTATTCCGTTTGTCTTCCTCACCGCCCGTTCGGATAAGAGCGAAATTCGCAGCGGCATGAACTCTGGCGCGGATGATTACCTGACGAAGCCTTTTACCGCCGTTGAACTCATCACCTGCGTGCGTAAGCGTCTTGACCTGAAGGCCGCGCGTGAGGATTTGACGGCTGACCGCTTAAACGAACTGCGCGAGAATATCATTCTGGCGCTGCCCCACGAACTGCGTACGCCGCTGACAGGCATCCTCGGTTTCTCGGACATTCTGCTGATGGACGCGGATGTGATGTCGCCGGACAAGGTGAGCGAGATGGCGCGGCACATCCACAGCGCGGCACAACGGCTGTACCGGCTGACGGAAAACTATGTGGTGTATACGCAGCTTGAAGTGCTGAAAACGGATAACGCGCGAATCGAGGCGATGCGGAGTTTCGTCACGGTTAACCCGCGTTCGCTGATCGAGGATATTGCTTACCAGCGGGCGCAGTTTTATCACCGCGAGGCTGATTTGCAGTTGAACGTCAGTGACGATGTGGCGATTCGGATGATTGACGACAACCTCAAGAAGTTGATCGAGGAACTTTCGGACAACGCCTTCAAGTTCTCGCAAGCGGGTTCGGCGGTCGAGATTTCCGGCGTGCTGCTTGATGACTATTACCAACTGACGATTACCGATTACGGGCGGGGGATGACCACCAACCAGATCGACAGCATCGGCGCGTTCATGCAGTTCGGGCGTAAGTATTTCGAACAGCAGGGTTCGGGCTTCGGGCTGGCAATCGTCACCCGTTCGATCCAACTGCACAACGGCAAGTTCCATATTGAGAGCGTTCCTGACCAATATACACGTATCACTATTCAACTGCCCGCAGTGCCGAGCTGGGAGTATGACCGCGATAATGTGAAAGGTTAACCGCCCCAAGCAGTTTGCACTTTTGCTTGCTGAGAATTCGCTTGAATGGTAGACTGACATTATTTCATAAGTCTAAATTGTTTAGACTTCAAGGAGGGCGACATTCATGCGATCATACTGGAATAAAAGCCTCGTTTTTCTTGGCTCGGCTGCCCTTCTTTTGACGCTCGCAGGCTGCTTCCAATCCGCCGGTGGCGATAATTCCGGGTTCTCGGTCGCGCAGAATGCGGGGCCGACGTTTACGCCGTTCCCGACTGATCCACCGATTGTCCAAGAAGTGATCGTTACGGCGACCCCTGACCCGAACGCGATTTTTGCTGAATTCCCAACGCAAGACCCGAACACACTCGGTATCGCTATCCCGACGACTGACCCGAACGGCTTTACTATTCCTCAAGATCAACAAACAGGCGTGGTTCTTGACCCGCTGGAAATGACGGCGACGTTCATCGTGCAGCAGGCGACCGACACCGCCGGTATCCAACTGACACAGACGGCACAGGCGATCTTCGGTATCCCGACGGCAACGGAAGCGGCGTTGTTCGCGACGGCTACCCCTAGTACGGGTGGCGTGGTAGGTGGTACCGGCACTTGTATTCACACGGTAACGGCCACTGATAGCAACCTGTATCGTATTTCGCTCAACTACAATGCGACCCCACAGGAGATCGCGACGGCCAGCGGTTTGGCGAACATGAACTTGATTTACGTCGGGCAGGAATTGACCATTCCGAACTGCGGTACGGGTGTGGCCGCGACCTCTGTACCCAGTGACGGTACTGGCGGCACGGGCGGCTTGGTCGGGCAGACGTACGTGGTGGTGCAGGGGGATACGCTATTCAAGATTTCGCAGCAGTTCGGCGTGCCGGTGGTGTCGATTGCCAACGCGAACGGTATCTCGAATATCAACCTGATTGTGATTAATCAGCAGTTGGTTATTCCGCCAGCCTAAGTCAATTTGATCTGACAAACAGGGTAGCCACGGCTGCCCTGTTTTTGTTTAGGCATTTTAAGTAACACTGATGGGGTGAATAATGATTGAAAAAATACTTTCGACTGAACGTATTTACAGCGGGCGGGTTGTCAACCTTGAGGTGTCGCAGGTGGAACTACCGGACGGTAAACACCAGAAGCGCGAGATCATCCGGCATTCGGGGGCGAGTGCCGTGGTGGCGCTGGATGAAGACAGTCGTGTGCTGTTGGTGCGGCAGTACCGCGTGGCTGCGGCTAAGGTGATGCTGGAAATTCCGGCGGGGTTGCTGAATCCGGCTGAAGACCCGATGGCGGCGGCGGTGCGCGAATTCCAAGAGGAAACGGGTTATAAGCCGACGCATATTGAGCCGCTCGGTGGTTTCCATACCGCGCCGGGGTACACGACCGAATATATCAACCTGTATTTCGCGACAGGATTGGTGGAGTCGCGTTTGGCGGGGGATGAGGACGAGTTTATCGAGGTTGAGCGGCTGACGATTAGCGAGGTGATGGCGCTGATTCAAAGCGGCGAGATTACGGATGCCAAGACGATCATCGCGATTTTGTTGGTGGCGCAGCGGATTGGCAGTCCTTAATCGGCGGCAGTCTCCATCGCTTGAATGCGTGTGTAGAGCATATCGCCGACGATGCGGTTGAAGGCGGCGCTGGCGTGGGCATCGCGCTCGGAGACAATGCGTTCTTGAAGGGGCATGGCTGCTGTTGCGTCGAACAGTTTGATGATGTTCGCGCTGTCATAACCCCATGCTTCAAACGCTTGGGCTACACGGTCAACATAGGGTACGCTGCGGGTGGGGTCGAGCATGTTGGGGAAGATGACGATGATTAATTTTGCCCCTTTGGACTCAACCGCATCGGCAAAGGCTTTTAGCTGCTCCGCGTGAATGGACCACACGGTTGCGTTGTCGTACATCGAGTACAGCCAATCCCAATAGGTTTGGGTTCCCTGCTGCTGCGGGCGGAAGCGGGCAACTAAGCGCCAGTAGAGGAAGTTCGCGAGATAGGACTCATTCACCCATGCGGGCATATCTCCTGTCGGGTCAAGCTGCGGGTTGAGGCCGATGCTCAGGGCGGCGGTTTCGATGTCGTTGAGATAGTATTGTAGGACGACGACCTCGGCTGTGGCGGCAGGATAGGCAAGTAAGTTAGCGGTTTCTACAACGGTACTCGCGCCTTCTTTACCGAGATTAACGACGGCGTAGTTATCACCCAACTGCTGCGCTAACACATTACCGAAGCGCTGTTCGGGATTGTCGATGCCCCAACCGGCGGCGAAGGAATCACCGAGGATCAACACTGTTTTACGCCCAATAAGCTGTTCGTCTGTCCACTCGATGTCGCGGTAACCGTCAGTGTTCGTTTGCCAGTAGCGGGCTAACCAGTTGCGGGAGGCGAGGGTCGGGAGGCCATCGGATTCGGCATAAACGAAGCGGAAGTAGGCTTCACCGATAAGGAGCAGGAGGGCGATGGTGAAATACGTCACCAGTAAGCCGAGTGCCGCACGTTGCAACCACAGCACCCGCTTCTGGATACCCAACGCGATGAGCGCCGCGCCAAGTCCTATAAAACCGATAGCGAATCCGAGCATCTCGACCTATCCTAACGTGCTGGCGAAACCACTTTCAGCCTACGGTGCTTGCTCTAACCTGTCAATTGTGTATTCGATTTATCCATTTTGTATTCACGAGAAAGCGTATCCTCGTGACGATGCTTAATCCCCAAATTTGTTCCCTTGAAGCCCTAACATTCGACTGCTATAATGCACCCTAATTAGATAGAGAACTGAGTTGCGCCTGTAGGCGCATTTTGTTCGGAAGGACGAATCCAAATGAATGAGTTGTTAAACTCCTTACAGGTCGCAGCGCCGGAACATCCCGAACTCGCGCCGGGCGACACGGTTAAGGTTCACGTTCGCATTGTTGAAGGCGACCGTGAACGTATTCAGGTCTTTCAGGGCGTGGTCATCCGCCTGCGTGGGGGTGGAAACAACCTCAACTTCACCGTCCGCCGTATCGCGAGCAACAGCATCGGCGTGGAGCGTACATTCCTGTTCGCCAGCCCGCGTATTGAAAAGATCGAAATTGTCCGCCGTTCGAAAGTGCGCCGCGCACAGTTGTATTACCTCCGCGACCT
Organism: Chloroflexota bacterium; assembly: GCA_020161935.1. Classification (GTDB taxonomy): domain Bacteria; phylum Chloroflexota; class Anaerolineae; order Aggregatilineales; family Phototrophicaceae; genus CFX2. The sequence continues at coordinate 1,437,773 of JAIUNI010000001.1, read as the reverse complement.
GCGTGGTAAGGCTGCCCGCCTGAAGGAACGCCGGGGCTAATTTCACATGAAGCCACTCATCGGCGTTACCACCTCCAGCTACACTTCCGAAGCTGGTTGGGAATATAACCGTGCCTATGTCGCCATCATACAGGCGGTTGAAGAAGCCGGTGGCTTACCTGTTCTCATCCCTATAAGCATTCATAACGAGGCGCTGCGTGCTATTTACGAGCGTCTCGATGCCGTTCTCCTGCCGGGTGGGGGTGATGTTCGCCCTAACCTGTACGGCGCAGAGATGAACCCCCTGACCGACAACATTGATGACGCGCGTGACCGCGCCGAAATTGAGATCACCCGCTGGGCGGTGGATGACGATATTCCGGTGTTGGGCATCTGCCGCGGGCATCAGGTCGTCAATGTGGCGCTGGGAGGGACGCTCATCCAAGATGTGCCGTCGGAAATTGGCGAGGGCGTGAACCACAACATCACCGTCCCGCGAGATACCCGCGCCCATGAAGTCAATATTGACCCCGGCAGCCGTCTTGCCAGCATTCTCGGTTCGACGACGGTCAAGGTCAACAGCTTGCATCACCAGTCGGTTGAAAAGCCCGCGCCGGATGTGTGCGTGACGGCGTATTCATCGGATGGGGTGGTGGAAGCGCTGGAAATGCCGGATAAGAAGTTCGTTCTCAGCGTTCAGTGGCACCCCGAAGACCTGTACCGCGACGACCCCGCGATGAAGCGGCTGTTTAAGTCGTTTGTTGAGGCCGCTGCTGGTGGCGCTACCGCCTAAAATCGGTGTTTTTGACTCCGGCATCGGTGGATTATCGGTGCTGCGCGAAATTCACCATCTGCTCCCCGCTCATCCAACGGTATACGTCGCCGACCAAGCCAACCTGCCGTACGGCCCGCGTCCTATTAGCGAAATTCAATCGTTTACCGACCACATTACCCGCTTCTTGATCGCGCAGGGGTGCGTGGTGATTGTGATCGCTTGTAATACCGCCAGCGCCGCTAGCCTCGAATATCTGCGTGCCAAATATCCACAGGTGCCGTTCGTCGGGATGGAACCGGCGATCAAGCCAGCGCTCGAAGCCTCGAAAACAGGCGTGGTGGGGATGCTTTCGACCCGCGCCACGGCGGAAGGCACGTTGTATAAGCGGCTGCTCGAACGCTATGCTGAGGACAAGCGGGTGATTACGCAAGTTGCGCCTGAACTGGTGCGGATCGCCGAGGAGCAGAGCCAGCATACGGCGGCCAGCCGCGCGATTATTGCGGATTACGTGTGGCCGATGATGAATGGCGGCGCGGATCAAATCGTCCTCGCGTGTACGCACTTTCCGTTTTTGGCGGATGCGATTCAGGAGATCGCGGGGGAGGGCATCACACTGGTTGATCCCAGCCCCGCTGTCGCCCGCCAAACCGCGCGGTTGTGGCCCAGCGACGCAGTACCTGAACGAGCAGAGAATAGTTATTACACGTCGGGGGATGTAGAGGGATTTCAGGAAAGCCTAAAGCTGCTTACTGGCGTTGAAGCTCCCGCTGCTTTTATGTTCTATTGAACCGCCTTTTTGGCTGCCACATCGGTTAACCCTTCCATCTCTACCCGCCGTTTGGTTTCGGGCGACTTAATCGGAATGAGGATATAGAAGGTGCTGCCGGGGAAGTTTTCGGGGTCGTTGCCGGGGCTTTCCGCCCAGATTTTGCCGCCGTGACCTTCGATGACACCCTGCGCGATGGTCAGTCCTAAGCCCGGCCCCGCGCCCATAAATTTGTAGGTGCCGGTGGAGTGCAAACCGGGGTCGTAGCCACGATAAAATTTCTGAAAGATCAACTCGACATTTTCCGCGCTGATGCCCACGCCGGTATCGGTAATGGCGACCAAGATTGACGGCTCGCCATTAGCGTTTTCGGCGGATTGCAAACTCGCCGTGAGTTCGATGCGGCCTTTATCCGGCGTGAATTTGATGGCGTTGACGACGACATTGCGGAAGGCTTGGACGAGGCGCTGCAAGTCGGCTTCGATGGCGGGCAAGCCTTTTAAGCCGCGTGCCGAGAGCGTGAGTTTGCGCTGCTTGATCGCATCCGTCAGCGGGTCAATCGCCATCCGCACGACGGTTTCAATGGTCGTGGGTGCGAAGCGTAAGTCCATCGCGTCTACATCGAGTTGGCTGACATCCAGCATGGCGGCGATGAGTTCTTCCATGCGTTCGGTGGCTTTACGGAGGTTGTCAACCATGCCTGTCGTGCGATCTTGATCCAACATGCCTTGCTCGTTGAGCGCACCCATAATGTCGATATAGCCGCGCATCTGGGCGAGGGGCGTTCGCAGTTCGTGGCTGGCGATGGTAACGAAGTCGGTTTTTACCGCGTCGAGTTTGCCCATCTGCTGGTTGGCGCTGGCTAACCCGCTGTTGAGGCGTTCGGTGTTTTCGTTCAAGCGGCGTAGATCGGCTACAAGGCGGGCGTTCCGCAGGGCGATACCAATCTGGTTGGCGAGGGTTGCAAGCAGTTCTAGGTCGCGGGGGTAGAACGGCGAGTCGCCGAGCTTTGCCCCGCAAAACAAGATACCCGTGAGCTTATTTTCAATGATGATCGGTGCGTAGGCGCTGGCTTGTAGGCCGTGAAAAAATTCCCGTTCAACGTCGAGTACTTCGGCGTACTTCGGGTTGTACTCCAGTTCAAACTGGCTGACTGGCGCTTGGTTGGTTGCAAGCTGCTGGTAAATCGGGCTTTTGAGGTACAAGATACCCTGCGGCTCGTTCTTGTCCGCTGAGGGTTGGGGCAGGTGGAGTTCAACCTTACCTTCGCCCGTGTTGTTCACAAGCAGAATGCCTGAACGGCGCACACGCAGCGTTTTATTGAGCGTTTCGGTTGCTGACTTGATAAGCGCGTTGAGTTCAACATCTTGTGAAACCTGTTGGCTGAACTGGCGCGTTATCGAAGCGCTGTCGGGCAGTGTTCCCTTGAGGATGGGGTTGATGATGAGTTCAACACCCTTCCGCAGTGGGAGGTAAACCGCACCCACAAGAAGGGCGATCACTATCAGGAGCAGTGTGCCATCCAAATTTAGGGGGATTTCGAGGTTGTTGGTGATGTAGAGCGCGACGAACACGATGAGCGCGGTTAAGCCGACCAGTAACGTTGTCCGTATGGCGAGATTGAAGCCAGCACGAATATCGAACACCTGATAGGAGGTGGCCGCGTAAACCGCACCGCTGCATCCGACGATGAGCGTCACGATACCGAGGGCGACGAACAGCGAACTGCCGCTCATCAGGAGCAGACAGGCTAGGAGCAGGGTGCTGCAATTAATCAGCCAGAATAAGACGCGGTTGGCGATTTCAGGCAGCAACCGACGGCTGTACGACCATAAGGCTGTGCCGAGCAGGTACAACGCGCTCAGTACGAAGCCGATTACCAGAATGAGGGCGCTGGCATCCGGCGACTTCGCCGCGTCGATGATCCAACCTTCGGCGCTCACATCCAGCGGTGTGGTGGCGAAACCGGCAGCGATGAAAGCGATCATCCACAGGGCGCTCCACGCGAGCCAGAGACGCGGCGCGGGTCGGTTTTTTCCGCGTATGTCGTAGAGCATGATATAGCCATAAACCCCGATCAAACCGATCAGAACGATGACTTCGCCGAAGCCACGGTTAAATGAGAATTCGCTGGTTTGGAGCTGCGGGATAAGGAGTAAATCGCCCAAGGATGCCAGAACGAGGAGCGCGGAAAGCCATAATCGCCCGACCCGAAGCTGCCGGTGATGCAACTGCACATAGACGAGCAGGACAGCGTAAAGTCCTGTGCTGATAGCGATGGCTGCGTTGAATATCGAGTCCATAGCCTTACAAAACCTTGTCCTGACCGAAGGACAACGGATTGGTCAGGACTCCTTTATTTCAGAATATAGTAGGTACCCTTCTTAGAGCCTACTTTAAGCAAAATTCCTTGCTCCACCATATCAGCCAGATCGAGACGCAGTGTTTCGGCAGATACGCCCTGACACAAACTGCGGTATTCGCGGTTGGTGATCGAGCCGTGATCGCGGATGTATTGCAGGGCGCGGGCTTGGCGGTGATTGGTGTTGCGTGACCATTCGGGCGCTTTTTGCTTCTCGCGCTCGTTGTACAGCGTCACGGCAAAACTGTAGGGGCGGGCATCGAAATACGGCGGCTTATGCCCGGCTTGCTGCATGACTTCCATCATGCGGTCGATACCCAAACCGAGTTCTTCGATGTAACCCCACTGGAATAGACCGTTCACGATGCGCGGGTTGCGGCTGAAATGTTCCTCGACGATATTCTCGACGGTGATGAAACCCGGCAGGCCACCGGGGGAGATGACTTCAAGACGGTCGGAATACATGCGGATTTCGATGCGCCGACCCTTCAGCCGGTAATCGCGGTGGCAGATGGCGTTCACGATGGCTTCGCGGACGGCGAACTGCGGATATTCGTAGGTTTCTTCGCGCTCCAAGCCTTTAACGACCGCGCTCACGGCCATTTCGCTCCAGATCAAGTTCCATGCGTTCTCAATTAGGCGGGGCAGGGGGCCGGTCAGTTCTTCACGGCGGGTATAACCGGCGAGGCCATTTTCGCCGCGCGGGGTTTTGCCGACGAACTTGGCAAACACGACGCTGCTTTGCGGTATCCAATGCTGCGGGTACTCGCTGAACATGAGAATGCCGTTGACGGTCGCTTTGCCGTCCTTATCGGTCGCGCCGATTTCTTTGAGCAGATCCGCGACCTTACCGTTATAAGGGCGCTTGGTACGCTCGGCGCGTTTCGCCAGATATTCGGTAATCATTTTGTTGCTGAAGTCGTCAATCGTCGCGCCGGGGACGGTTTCGGTTTCAAAGTCGCCTGTGTTCTTGGCGCTGGCGAGTTTTAGGATTTCTTGACCGCCGAGGGGGCGATTTTTCACACCGCTGCGGATGAGTACCCGCCCATCGGATAGGGCATGGAGTTCGATGCTGCGCGGCACACGGACCGTAAACACCGTGCCTTTTTCACTCTCGATCTCTTCCCAATTCCCAACGACCACCGGCGGGTTACAGGCGGTGTCCGCCTCGCGCAGCGCTTTTTCGAGGGCTTTGGTTTCAATCTTCTTGGGCGCGATTTCGCCATCGTCCTTCAAGCCGAAAACAATCGTACCGCCTTCGGTGTTGGCAAAGGCCACCAGCGTTTCGGCGATAGCGTTGACTTCGGCTTTTTCGAGGAACGCGAGACGCGGCCCCTGCTCAGATTTTATCAGGTCGAGATTTGCCATAATTTCTAAATTGATTGTGGGCGTAGGTTGCCCGCACGGATGTTTTAGTGATTCATTCTAACATAGAATACCACGAGGGATAGTCTGCGTTGATGGGATATTCGGGGTATACTGCATAATTATGAAACCGAAACACCTTCTCAACCTCGTTAGCGACCAACTCTATACCCTGCCACTGGTTGTTCTCTATCTGACGGATGGTTGTAACAGCCGCTGCGTAACCTGTGACATCTGGCGTAATCCGCGCCGTAATATGAAAATGGAATTAGTAGACGAAATTGCCTCCGCCTTTGAGGAATTGCAAACACGGTGGGTACTCCTAAGCGGTGGCGAGGCAATGCAGCACCCCCAATGGCCGCAGATCGCGCGGCGCTTCCGCGATGAAGGCACGTTCGTCATGCTGCTGACCAACGGCTTGCTGCTTCGCAAACAGGCGGATGATCTGGTTGGGAATGTGGATGAAGTGATCGTCAGCTTAGACGGCGGGACTGCCAACACGTATGACGCAATACGCGGGGTCGATGCGTTTGACCTCATTTTAGATGGCATTCGCGCGGCGCGGGCGCGTGGCATTCCGGTTGCCATTCGTACGACGATACAGCGTTCGAATTTCCGCGAGATGCCGCAGATCATCGAAGCGGCGAAGCAAGCCGGTGCGAACCGCGTCAGCTTCTTGACGGTCGATGTCAGCAACCAATACGCCTTTGGCCCGCGTTTCGTGGCTGATCCGGCGTTACAGCTTGCAGGTGGGGGCGGCGCTGCTATCCCTGTGATGCAAGCGCCCGCACCAACGGCGCTCGATCTAAATGATGTAGCGGCATTTGAGCAGGTTGTCGAGCAGGTGATTACGGATTTCGCCGACGATTTTGACAGCGGATTGATCGCTGAGTCGCCAGCGAAATTCCGGTCGATGGTGCGCTACTTCGCGGCGCTGAATGGCGAAGCAGATTTTCCACGCCCGCGCTGCAATTCGCCACACATTTCGACGGTAATTGAAGTGGACGGCACCTTGAGACCCTGCTACTTTTTACCCTCGTATGGGCGGCTTTCGGTTGGTGAAAATTTATCCAAGGCAATTAATACGCCGGTGGCACAAGCACTGCGGCAAGCGTATAAGTCCGGCCAGCGGGCGGAATGCGAGCGCTGTGTTTGCCCGTTGTATAAGGGGCCTCGCGCACTATTGAGGATGTAACGGTATGACCGTTATTCTCGCATTGTTAACGGCGGTTTGTCTGGGGTTCTTGATACGGGTTACACTCATCATCATTGGCACGTACAAAGAACCGATTATCAAGACATTTTCCGAATATGGGCCGGACGAAAAACTTTATATGCCCGCGCAGTCGCTCTTTTTATGGACGGGTATCCTGTGTTTTTGCGGCGGCTTATGGGCGACGGGTTATTCCAGCTTGTCGTTTACCCTCAGCACCGTGGGCGTGTTCTTGATCTTTCTCGTCGGCGCAAGTTATACCTATCCGCAAATCTCAAAGAAAATTAACCTCAAACTGATGCGGTTTCCGCGTTGGTACCATGAACTCCGTGAGCGCACAACCCGTTATGAACGCCGCCGCATCGGTTATATGTGGCTGCATTTGCCGCTTCGGGCACGGTTGACCTATAACAGCAGCGACTCCCTTTTCCTGCTGTGGGCGGATTTTGTCATCATGGGAACCATACGGGAAGAAGAACCCAACCCGCGCGACGAAGAATTCTTTTACACAGGTCACTAATTCATGCTGAAATCTTTGTTGCGCCGCTTGCGTCCATCTGTCGCGCCGGTCACGCTGCCAAGTGTAGCCGCCTACGAACGGTGGGCAGCCAGTTACCCGCCATATGCCCATAACGTGCTGATGCAGGCTGAAGAAGCGGCCATGCTGCGGTTGTGTCCGCCGCTGGGTGGGATGCGCGTGTTGGATTTGGCGTGTGGCAGCGGAAGGTATACTCAAATTGCTCTACAACAAGGCGCGGCGAGTGCCGTCGGGTTTGATAACAGCCCACCGATGCTGCGGGTGAACCCACACGCGGCGAAGGCCGTGAGTACGACCGAGGCGATACCGTTAGCCTCAGCATCCGTCGATGTGATGTTGTGCGGGTTGGCGTTGGGGCATCTGCCGGCGTTGGATGCCAGCCTTTCGGAAATCGGCAGGGTGCTGAAACAGGGCGGTCATGCGCTGGTGAGTGACTTCCACCCTTTCATCTTCCTGAATGGGCAGCGCAGAACCTTTACCGACGCAGCAGGGAAAACGTTCGCGGTCGAGCATCATGTTCACCTGTATGCGGATTATCACGCTGCGGCTGAAAAAGCGGGACTGGTGATTGACGGCGTTTTGGAGCCGCGTTTGGGGCAGGATGCAAGCGTGCGCTTTCAAGACGATGATGCACGTTTAGGTACACCGGTCGTCATTGTTTATCGCTTCCGTAAGGCTCGACGGTTATTTGTGCGGGCGTTTGATGAGGATGTATGCGCCGATGATGGCCGCGATGACGGCTGGTGGGACGCACAGCGACGTGAATAAACGCGGTAACGACGCGACTTGGGCGGAACCCAGCAGCACCCACAGGACGATAAAGAGGACGATACCGAAAACGGCGAGTAACGCGCCCGCGACACCCGCGCGGGTGAGATTATTTTTGTTCATAGGGGACGGCGAATTTGACATAATCACTCCGAATGTGCCGTACCTATTATAGCGCAGGCAATGGATCAAATTAAGCGGGAATTGTTTTGGCTGCCATTCGGCTTTTGATGATCCGCACAACCCACGCGAGGCCGAAGCACACGGTCGCCACCAACACGATGGCCGCGCCCGAAGCAACATTCTGATAGAACGAGATATAGAGGCCGATCACGCCGGACGCAATCGCAATCAGCGCGGCAATGAGCATCATACGGGGTAGCCGATTGGTGAGCAGCGCGGCGGTGGCGGCGGGTGTCACCAACATGGCGCTGGTGAGGACAACCCCGACGACCTGAATACTGGTGACAACCGTGAGCGAGAGTAGGATGAGCAGCAGGTAACGCAGCCGGTCAGCACGGAGGCCGATGACTTCGGCGTGGATGGGGTCGAATGAGGTGAGTTCGAACTCCTTGTGGAAGGCGACGAGGGCAACCAATGTGATGACGGTCACAATGCCAATGAGCAGCAGGTCACTCGTCGTTACGCCGAGGATATTGCCGAATAGGATATGGGTGAGATCACGGAAGGAACGGGTGGTGCTGATGAGCAGGATGCCGAGGGCGAACATACCGGTAAACAGAATGCCGATTGCGGTGTCCTCGCGCACTTCTTCCCGCCGCGACAGCCAGCCGATGCCGAGTGCTGTGAGTAACCCTGCGACCACCGCGCCGCCGAACAAGTTCCAGCCGTTGAGATAGGCGACCACTAAGCCGGGTAGGGCGGTATGCGCGAGAGCATCACCGATAAAGGCCATCCGCCGCAGCACGACGTACACGCCGATGGTTGCACAGGTTGCGCCGACAAGCACAGCCGCCAAAATAGCGGTTTGCATGAATGAATAACGCAGTGGTTCGATCAGCCAGTCCATTAGCCCGCCTTATGCGTGAATGTGGGTTTCGGTTGGGCGAGTTTGGTGCGAACTTGACCCGTGAATGCGCCGGGGGGTGGGGCGACTTCACGACCTTCCGCCAGATACATGGCATCGTCGTAGTCGGTTTCGAGGCGGCCTAAGTCGTGCGTGGCGGCGAGGACTGTTTTACCCTCGCGCTGGAGTTGGTTCAAGACATCGGCGATGACAGCGCGGGTTTGGGAGTCAACCGCGTTTAGAGGTTCATCGAGTAGGAGCAAGTCAGCGTTCTGGGTAAGCGCACGGGCGAGTAAGGCACGCTGCTGCTGCCCCCCGGAAAGCTGCCCGATTTGGCGGTCGGCGAGGGCGCTCAAGCCCAACCGCCGGATCATTTCATCAGCCTTTTTGTGGTCATCAGCGGACGGTCGCCGGAACCAGCCGAGGTGAACATAGCGACCGGTGACGACCAGCTTATGCAAGCTGATGGGGAAGCGCCAGTCGATTTCGCCACGCTGCGGGAGGTAAGCCACACGCTGCGGTTCCGCACCGACCGGATTGCCGTATAGATGAATGCTGCCGGATTGGACTTTTAACAGCCCCGCGATGGCCTTTAGCAGGGTGGATTTACCCGCGCCGTTGGGGCCAACGAGGGCGATTCGTGCGCCGGACGGCACCTGCAAGCTGACATTATCCAGCGCGTACATTTGATCGCCGCTGGGATACCCAACGCTTAACTGGTCAACATCCACCGCGAAGGGTGCAGCGGTTGCTTTGCTGGAAGCGCCGCTATATTTTTTATACGGGAAAAACGGAATGACCGACAACGTGACTTCACCTAGATCTGTGGACAAAAACAAGTTAAATGATACTGTGTATCATCCATGCAGGTTATCAGATTTGCTCCTGCCTGACAAGGGGTGACGCGCCAATTCTCTGGCTGATTGCGTCTATCACTTTAGACGTGTGGTACAGGTGCTTTTTTACGTACCTTGTGTTAGCTTAGTGTGTATTTCGAATACGCGATAGTATGGAGATGAACTCATTATTGAGCCGACACGAATTTGTTGTTCCCGTTTGGATGCACTTCATTGTTTTACATACCTTAGAAAGGGTTTAAGCTAAAATGCCGAAGATTACATTTATTGGGGCAGGGAGTACGGTTTTCGCCAAAAACCTGATGGGCGATATTCTCTCGTTCCCTGAACTGGCGAACAGCCACATTGCGCTGCACGATATTGACGAAACCCGTTTGCAAACGTCGGAAGTCGTCGCCCACCGTGTTGCCGAGGCGATTGGTGCTAACCCGACCATCACCGCGACCACCAACCGCCGCGAAGCGCTGGACGGCGCGGACTATGCCATCAGCATGATTCAGGTAGCGGGGTACAAGCCGGGTACGGTTGTGGACTTTGAAATCCCGAAGAAGTACGGTTTGCGCCAGACGATTGCCGACACCCTCGGCATCGGCGGTATCATGCGCGGGCTGCGAACCATTCCCGTGCTGCTGGATATGTGCCGCGACATGGAAGAACTTTGCCCGGATGTCACCTTCCTCCAGTATGTGAACCCGATGGTGATGAACTGCTGGGCGATCAGCCGCGCCAGCACGATCAAGACGGTCGGCTTGTGCCACAGCGTACAGGGGACGGCAGGGCAGTTGGCGGACGACATCGGCATCCCGATTGACGAGATCAACTATGTCGCCGCTGGCATTAACCACATGGCGTTCTACCTGAAGTTCGAACGTAACGGCGAGGATTTGTACCCGCAAATCCGTAAGGTGCTGGCAGACGGCCGCCAACCCGATTGGAACCGCGTGCGCTACGAGATGCTTAAGCGTTTGGGTTACTTCGTCACCGAAAGCAGCGAACACTTCAGCGAATATACACCATACTTCATCAAGCGTGACCGTCCTGATTTGATCGAGGAATTTAACATTCCGCTGGACGAGTACATTCGCCGCTGCGAAGTGCAGATCGCCAATTGGGAAAAGCAGCGTTCCGCGCTCGAAGGTGGCGCACCGATTGAGGTTCACCGCAGCATGGAATACGGCTCGTTGATTATCCACAGCCAAGAAACCGGCATCCCGCGTGTTGTGTATGGTAACGTACCGAACCGTGGCTTGATCGACAACCTGCCGGATGGCTGCTGCGTCGAAGTGCCGGTACTGGTCGACAAGAGCGGCTTGCAGCCGACACACATTGGCACACTGCCGCCGCAGTTAGCCGCGCTGATGCAAACCAACTTGAATGTGCAGTCGCTGGTGGTGGAAGCCGCGCTTACCCAAAAGCGCGAGCATATTTACCATGCTGCGATGCTCGACCCGCACACCGCCGCCGAACTCAGCCTCGACCAAATTTGGTCACTGGTCGATGACCTGATTGAGGCTCACGGTAGCTGGCTGCCGGAATACCACTAATCGTTTTTGGGATTGAGCACCTTAAAGGCGCAAACACTTGCGCCTTTTTGTTTACTCGCTGGTGACTTGCGAACTGGTGTACTGCCAGTTGTCCGCGTTGGAGTCATAGGTATACACGAGGATCGTTTGACGTGTTTCCGACGGTGCGACAAGGTTGTAGTTAAACTTGAGCGTTTTGATCACCATCTGCGTTTGGCTCTGGAATACAATCGACCGTGCGCGGTCATCCACATAAGCCTCCGATACGTCCGTGATCGACATTTCATAGCGCAAGTCGTTCCCCATGTCGCCGTTGTTGCTCAAGCCAACCGAGTAAATCTCCGGCGAACGGGCGAGGCCGATGTACAGGCGCTTGCCGCGCATATCGTTGAAGATGCCGAGGCCGAATCCATCAATCCCTTCTAGGATAGCTTTCACGCTGCGGGTTGCGGGGTCAATCTGATAAATCCGCCCTGCCATCTGGGTTTGCGTCGAACCTAGCACCGACGAGGCATAGATCATTTTGGTGTCGCAGTCGTAAGCCAGATCGAGCAGCCCGAACAGACTTTGCGCGGTAATAGGGACGGCAGGGGGCAGGTCGATGAAGGGCTGCATCAAGCCGGTGTCGGTATCAATCCGCCAGATGGTATTTGCTTTTTCCGGCGGGTTTTCCAGTACGCTGATGAAGGGTACGGGTATCAGATAAACATTGCCGTTTTCATCATTTTGCAGCGCACCCAAGTAGCCTGCATCGTCCCATGTGGGGTCTTGGTGCGTGTCAAGGATGCTGCCGTTCGCGTCGACTTCGCGCAAGGCCGCGCCCTTCACGTAGCGGGAGCGGGTGTCAAAGGCGGTGATGCCGGTAAAGCCCAGCGATTGAATAAACTTCGAGCGGGTGGCGCAGTACTGCGCGCTGCCGGAGGTGAAGGTTTCTTCCAACAGCGGTGGTGTTTGTGAACGGCTGTAGAGAACGAAAACGATTACCCCAACGACCAGCACTCCTGTGATGCCTATGATCGTGCGCTTCCAATCATGTGTTGGGGTAGGCTCGGCGGGCAGATCACGTTTATGCACCACCGGATCTTTCGACTCGGATGCTGGTTTACTCTCGCGTTCCAGTTTGCGCGTGCGTTTGCTCACGGCTGCCTCACGGTGCGTTCAACGGCACAAACATCGGGCCGGAGGGACATGGATAGCTCACCGGAATATACACGCCATTTTCCAGAACGGTTTTTGCCCAGCAGTATTCAGTGCCTTCGGTGGCATCATTTGCAAGCTGCGGGACGTACCACACCACCAATGGGGCATCGGTGATGGATTCTGGCTCCGTGTCGATAAATTTCTCCGGCCCCTGCTGGTAGTCCGCATTACAGCACGGCCCAATCGTTGGCAAATCGGAGTCGCCCTCGTCCTTATCCATATGGTGGCGCGTGACGAAAATATACGGGTTATCGCCACGCCCGCCGTCGCTGAATTGACCTGCCGACGGAACGATGTCGAAGCCGCCGTTACCAGATGTGAGGCGGAATGAAGCGCCGCTTTCATTACTGCCCACCTCGGCGGCTAAACGCCAATTTTCGGTTGTCCATGCTTGCCAGCCGGAAGCGTTCCATTCGCTGAAGGTTGCCGGTTCAGCGAAGACCAAGCGTGTGACCGGACGGTAAGTGCCGTCATCGCCGCAGCCGCGCCCTAAGCTGCTCACCACCGGACGGAAGCGCCCATCTTTATAAAACTCGAAGCGCTGCTCGTAGTAATAGTTGCAGGGCAGCGGCCATAAATCACTCCAGAAGTCTTGTGTCAGGCTGAATCCGACGATCTCGCCGTTCTCGGTAATGTCCTCAACCTGCGGCGGCTCCACCGCGATGACGGCGGCTTGGCTGAAAGCAGGGCAGCCCACCGCGTCGCTGTAGCCGAAGCCGTCCGACGACGAGTAGCTCACGTGCCAATCGACCAATTTCGCGCTGCTGAGGATGGCGGTATCTTGATAGCGAACATCCGATATGCGTAAGCCATCCGAGCTGGTGAGGATATAATCTAAGCGCCAGCCATCGCGCTCAAGCAGCGTGTTTTGCTGGCAGTAGCGGCGGGTCATTGATTCGTTTTCGAGCGATTTTTCGGTGATCGTGTTCGTACTACCAACTGATGTCCAGCGCACACCGACCAACGTACCTGCCGTCAAATCGACAATCGCCCACAGCGCGTAATCCTCAACGACGAACGTTGGGGCAACGCACAAATGCCGCGACCGTTCGCAGGTGGTGTCGTTCAGCGCGGTTTTCGTGCTCGCCATCACCGCGTCTTTTGTGTCCGGTGTATAACCGAATGTTTGACGGACTTCCGGCGAATTGACCGCGATTTCGAGGGCGACATCGACCAAGCTCTGCGGAATATCTGGCTGCATATTGTCGTAGCCAACGATGTCCAGCACCTTCTGGTTGCGAATGTCGATCACGGCAGCCGTATACAGGTTCAGCGCGTAGTTATACATTTCGACACGGTAGCACGAGTCGGTGTTGCAGGAGGCCGTTTTCTCAGAAATGTCGCTGGGGCGAATGGGCGAAACGCTAAAGATTTCGTTCCGTAAAGGCTGCCCGTTTTCGCGGATGTAGCGCTGGAATTGGCTGTCGCGTATGGCAATCGACTGTGCAAGCCGCTGGTTGTTATCCAGCCCCTCCTCAAGCGGCAGTATGGGAATCGGTTCTTGGAGGTTGGCCTCCACCCGTTGAAGGTGTGCTGATAGGAGTGGGAGCTGCGCCAGATCAGGCGTTGCCCGTACCGCGATCAAGCCGGGGTCGGTGGGTGTCGGATCGAGGGTGGGAACTTGTGCGGAGGTGATGCTTGAAGTGTCGGAAGTGTTGGGCTGGCAGGCCGCGAGTGCGAACATGACACAGCCCAACAAGATTATTTTCAGCGAAACATTCATGTTGTACAGACTGATCCTCACCTGATGAACTGAATGCCACCGATTATAGCTTACTTGGGCGGCTTTCTACATCAGGGGATTTGGATTTCGCGCACCTTGTACTGCTCGTAGGCGTAAGTTTCCTCAGAGGCTGTGCTGTAGGGTGTCGAAATGCGCTGGTGTACCTCCACCGTCGCCGTATACGAACGCGGTTGGTCATCGAGGCGGTAGTCCAGCCGAATCGAAACCGATTGGGGTTCCTCCTCGTTATCCTTTTCGAGGACGACACCCGATTTCGGCATCTGAAGCCAAGCCCACCCGTGCTGCATCCACAGTTCGCGTTCGGCGGCTTGCAAGAAGCTGTCGTGCAGTCCCGCCCATCCACGGTAATGCCCATACAGCCTATGCGGGTCGTTGGTACGTTCGATAATCTGGTCGCCTTGTTCGCGCTCGACATACGCCCAATAATGCCCCTGCGGCATATCCATCAGCGTGGGCGCGAAGAGATGCCCGCCAAAGTGGCTAACGCGCCAAACCCGAATATCATCACTCGCGTGATTCGTCCGCATGTGGTTGTAAAGGGGATACCCGAATTTGGCACATGCCGCATCAACGGTGCCGTGAGTGCAGATCAGGATTTCGCGGGTTGCATCATGCGTGGGGTCGCGGTACTGCTCATATTGGTCAAGCGTTTCCCGTTCTTCTGCCAGCGCCCAAATCAAACTGCCGAATTGATCGTCCGGCACCGAGTATTCCACTTTTCGGAATTCAGCGAAACAGTCCGATGGACGGTCGTAATACATGATGCGCCGGTAGCCGCGCTGCGAATAGGCGGGATCGGATGCGACCATCAGTAGGGCATGGTGATAACCTTCACCCGCGTTGTAGCGTTCACGACGCACCTTATACAAGTCCATGACCTGCTGCGGTAGGATACCGACCTCGCTGTACATATTCTTCTTCCACGGCAGCGGCGCTTCAATCACCATCAAGGTTTTGAAGCTGCCCGCGTGGCCGACCGGGTCGACCCCTTTTTCAATTGCCAGCCGGTTGCAGTAGAGTTTGGTGGTTTCTGCGG
Organism: Chloroflexota bacterium; assembly: GCA_020161935.1. GTDB lineage: Bacteria > Chloroflexota > Anaerolineae > Aggregatilineales > Phototrophicaceae > CFX2. The sequence continues at coordinate 1,422,620 of JAIUNI010000001.1, read as the reverse complement.
ATGGTGCTTCCATTAGGCCGTCTCGCGCTCCGGCATCAGGTTCATTTCGCGTGAGGGCAGCACGGTTTCAGTCAGATTGGTTTTACGGCGGTGGCTGATCGGGATAATCAGCGGTGTATCGGTAATCGGGTCTTGCATGATGCGGCTTTCGACACCAAACACGCTGTTGACGAGATCTTCCGTCACCACTTCGGACGGTGCGCCTTGTGCGCGGATTTCACCACCGCACAGCGCAACGAGGAAGTCAGCGTAACGGCAGGCTTGGTTCAGGTCATGCAGCACCATAACAATCGTCTTGCCGCGTTCCACGTTCAAGTCGTGCAGCAGGTTCAATACGTCAATTTGATAGGCAAGGTCAAGGAAGGTCGTCGGCTCGTCCAGCAGAATCAAGTCGCTGTCCTGTGCCAGTGTCATCGCGATCCACGCCCGCTGCCGCTGACCACCGGAGAGCGTATCAACAGGGCGGTCGGCGAAGGCCGCGATGTCGGTAATTTCGAGCGCTTCGAGGGTGATTCGTTCATCCTCTGGCGACCACTGTTGCAGCCAGCTCTGGTGCGGGTAGCGCCCCTGTGCCACCAGTTCATGTACCGTCAATCCTTCCGGCGCGACCGGCCCTTGCGGCAGGATGCCAAGCCGCTTGGCGAGTTCTTTGGTCGGCATCGACCAGATATCGTGTGTATCGAGAACGACGTTACCACGGCGCGGCTTGAGCAAACGCGAGATGCCGCGCAGCAGGGTTGATTTGCCGCAGCCGTTCGGCCCGACGAGCGCAGTAATCTTATGGGTCGGAATGGTCACACTCAGATCATGAATGATGTGGGTGTTATCATACGAAAGTGAAAGGTGTGCTGCGTTTAATTGGGTCATGGTTATGCATTCCGATTGCGATACAGTAAGTACATGAAATAAGGTGCGCCGATCATTGCCGTAACGACACCAATGGGAAGTTCGCTGGGGGCAATGACCCAGCGACCGACAAGGTCTGCAAGTACGAGTAAAGCACCGCCGAATAGGGCCGATGCCGGAATTAAGCCTTCATGGGACGGGCCGACCAACCGGCGTGTGATATGCGGCGCGATCAAGCCGATGAAGCCAATCGTGCCGGAAACCGATACCGCGACTGCCGCAAGGGTTACACTGATGAACAATAACACGCCGCGCTGCCATTCGACACGCTGCCCCAAGCCTTTTGCGGTGTCCTCGCCCAGTCCAAGCGTGTTAAGCTGCCGTGCCATCAGCATCGCCGCTGGCAGGAAAATCAGCAGCCAACCGCCAATCGCGTAGACATGCTCCCAGTTGCGCCCGTAGACGCTGCCCGCCAGCCAAACATAGGCTTGCTGCACATCGTTAATTTGACCGAATAGCAAGATGGTGCTGGTGACAGCCGCCAACACCGCTTCAATCGCGATACCGATGAGGATGAGCCGGATGGGGCTGGACGTGCCGTTCTTCCACGCGAAGGTGTAGATGCCCGCTGCCGTCAGCAGAGCGCCGCCCAACGCCGCCCACGGCAGCCAGTACAGCGAAATCGTCTTGACCGCCACGATCAACACCACCGCCGCCAACCCCGCGCCGCTGCTCACGCCGAGCAGATACGGGTCAGCCAACGGGTTGCGGGTGATACCCTGCATGATCGTGCCGGAGGTCGCCAGCGCCATACCGACTAAGAAGGACAGGAGGATGCGCGGCAGCCGGAAGGTGTGGACGACCAGCGCGAAGTTGCGGTAGTCGGGGTGATCTTTATTCAGGCCGAGCAGCGTCAGCACCACATCACCCACGGTCATGTTGTACTGCCCGTAGTTGATACTGAAGACCAGCACCACGATGGTGAACGTCGCGATGATGAGGGCAATAAGCGGCACGCGCCGGTCAATCCGGTACGAGAATTTTGCGCCGCGCGGTCGTAGAGTAATCCAACTGGGACGGGGTGGGTTTTTAGCGCTCATTAGCGTTTCACCTTCCACCGTGCCAGCCAAATGAAGAATGGTGCGCCGATGATCGCCATCATTACGCCCACCGGCAGCTCCTGCGGGCGGATAACCACCCGTGCCGCCACATCCGCCACCGTAACCAACATACCACCGAGGATGGCCGAGTAGGGGATAATCCAACGGTAATCCACGCCCACAAGGAAGCGTACGACGTGCGGGATGATGAGGCCGACAAACCCGATTGGCCCCGCCAGCGCCACCGCGCCACCCGCCAGCAGAACAATAATGAGGGCCGCTAAGGCTTTCACCCACGCCGTATTCTGCCCCAGCCCCTTAGCGATGTCGTCGCCGAGGCTGATGGTGGTAATTTGGCGGCTGATAAACAACGACGCGATAATCCCAATGATGATGTAAGGCGCGGTTTGCAGGAGCAGCGGCATTTCGCGCCCTGCCAGCGCACCCGCCGTCCAAAAGCGGATTTTCTCCAACGTTTCTTGGTCGCGGATCAAAATCGTGGTCGTGAAGGCTGATAAAAAGGCGGAGAGTACCACACCCGCCAAGGTGAGCTTCAGCGGGGTCATCCCGCCGCGCCCCATCGACCCTAAGCCGTAAACCAGCGCCGCCGCGATGGCCGCACCTGTAAACCCGAACAGGGCATATGTCGAAAGGGAAGGATCGCCGAGCAGGAAAACGCCCATCACCACCGCGAACGATGCGCCGCTGTTGATGCCCAGCAAGCCGCTGTCCGCCAACGGATTGCGCGTCAGCCCTTGCATCATCGCCCCCGCGACGGCCAGCGCCGCCCCGACGGTGATGCCCGAAAGTACACGCGGTAAGCGAACGGTTTGGATAATCAGATGGTCGAAATTTGAGGGATCATATTGGAACAGCGCTTGGTAAACGACTTGCGTGTCAATTTTTGCTGCGCCAAGCGTGATGCTCCAGAGGACACAGAGAACGAGGAGAATGAGCGCGATGATCAGCCCCGGCAGTAAGAAGGCACGGCGGCCAATCAGTCGGCTCGTAGAATTTAACGGTTGAGTACGCGCGGTCATGCTGCCCTCAATCGGGACAGGTCAATGAGCGTGGCTGCCCATTGACCTGATGTGGCGTACTGTTGAATGGGTACAATGAAGTGCATAGATGAATGATCTCGTAACGGTAATGTGCGATTATGAAACGGCGGTAGGTTGCAGCGCGAATTCGTTGATGAGTTGCGCGACCCAACCATCAATCCGTTGGCTGTTGAGCTTCGATTGGTTAGTGTCGTCAATGCCCAACCCCATAAATTTGCTATCCACAAACCCCAAGGATTCGCGGAATTTGTAGTGTTCGTCATACCAGTAGCCGACCAACTGCGCGTGGCGTTCGATCAACTTCTTGCCGAGGATACCCACCGCGTCGAGGAAGTTGTCAGGGTAGCCGCGCATATCACCGATACCGAAGATGGCAACTTTCTTACCTGTAAAGTCCAGTTGGTCAAGCTGCGGGAACACGATTTCCCAGTCGTCTTGCAACTGTCCGATGTTCCATGTTGGGATGCCCAAGATCAAGCAGTCGTAGTCGAGCAGCACCGAAATGTCGCTCACGTCGGTGATGTTGACGGCCTCAATCGGCTTCATCCCGGCTTTTTCCCACGCCTCTTGCACTTCTTCGGCGATATATTCAGTGATGCCGGTTGAGCTGCCATAATATAACCCCACGCGCTCGGCGGATGGTTTGGATGTGACTGCTTCGGGTGCTGCTCCTGCGCCATGCTTTTGCCCGCGCAGCCAGTTGCGAGCGTCGTCGAGGTTGGTGAAGCCTTCTCCCGGAATGCCCCAGTTGTATTGGGCGAAGCGGTTATTCGCCTCGCGCCCTTGATCCCACAACTCCTGTGTCGGCATATATTCTTGCACCATCTCCGGCGTGAAGATCCGCACGAAGCCTGTGTTCAGTTGGCTGGTACGGTCGCGGTAGTCGCGGCGGAAATCGTTGATGATGCGCGTGATCTCGGCTTCATCTTGGCGATGCTCTTCGGTGTGTTCATGGTCAGGGTGCGGTTCGGAAACCAGTATCACGCCGAACGGGATACCTTGCTCCAACTTCGAGACCCAATGTTTTACAAAGTGGATGTAATCCTCAGGTTCGGCATGTTCGTTGCCGGTATAAACAATCAGGAAATCTGGTTCGTTGTCTTCAAATCGAAACATGATGTTTTCCTTATGGGTTCGCCGTTGCTTCTGCTGTTGGGGTGAGGATTTCAATACCCATTTGATTAAGCACTGTTTCAACGAGCAGTTGTGCTGAAAGTGGCCCGCCAAATAACCACACGTCTCCGCCCATCCAATAGGCTTGGTCATTTTGGACGAACTTTAGGCTGCTCCAAATCGGCGATGAGTTGAAGAAATCATTATCGCTATTTTGTGCGACGTACAAAAAATTGAAGTCTTGGTCTTTAAGATCGGCGAAACCTTCAATGCTGATTTCTGTAAATCCGTAAAGCTGCGGCGCGTCATCCCATGCGTTCGTCAGGCCAATTTGCTCAAGGATTTGCACTGCCATTGCGTTATCGGTAAACAGACGGAAGGTGGCGATATTATCATACATCCAGCCTTGCGAGAGGATGAACGACTCGTCTGCGCGTCCGGCGGCTTCTAGACTTGCCCGCGCACCATCATAGGTCGTCTGCACATTAGCCAGTATCGCTTCTGCTTCGGCGGTCTTTCCCAGTGCCATCGCAATTGCTTTAAAGGTGGTGGTCATCTCGTCATATTGCGAGACACTGACGTTTGCCGGATAGGGATTGAAAACCAATGTGGGGGCAATAGCACTTAAATCGTCATAGTTTTCAGCAAGTCGGAACTGCACACCGATAATAAAGTCGGGGTTGAGGGCGGCGATTTGTTCGAGGTTCGGTTCATCACGGGTTCCAATATCGACAACGGACTCATCCAGTGCGACCGGGATTTTCACCCATTCGTGATACCCTTCAATATCCGCCACACCGACAGGTTGGATACCAAGCGCCAGTAGGTCTTCAACATACGTCCATTCAAGCGCGACAATCCGCTGTGACGCTTCTGGTATGCACGTTAAGCCCACCGCATCCTGAATGGGGGTAAATCCCTTGTCGCAGGTCGTGGTGTCTTGCGCGTGACTGATAAATGTGAAAACAAAAAACGTGCTCATGAGCACGCATATACTCATCTTGCGGAACTTCGAAAACATACTTTCCCCTTCATTTATGCTGCGATGACAATAAGATTTATACTTATCTTGACGCAGCCAATCATAATCAGTGGGGAAGGGATAAATCCACGCAGGCGATTAAGTGAGGGATTTCACATTTAGGACATGCAAACCCTCCACGGTAAAACATCGACATATGCCCTTGTAAAGTTAGACTTACTGATATGCACATCTCAAAATTAAGGGTGGTTAAACCAAATTCTTTTTACTGTGAAACTTACTTCAAAAACGGAAGTTTGAGGGTAAAAAATGACCCCTCTGGCAGCTCACCTACCAGAAGGGTCATTTAGAACCACATTGATTACGAAGCAGGTTGTTCGGCCACCAGCGTGTGCAGGTAGTCAATAAGCTGCGTCAGTTCCTCATCCGTCAGGGGCGGAAAACCGCCGCGCCCCGGATGTGGGAATTCAACCAGTGGATCAGCGAGCGGCTTACCTTCGGTGATAAAGGCCAGCAAATCCGCGTCATCCTCAAACAGATCACTCTCCAGAATACTTGGGCCGAAAGGCTCGTTGCCCGCGCCGTCAATGCCGTGGCAGCCGCTGCATGACCACGCATAAGCGGTGGCCGCCGAGAAGGACTGCGGTGTAACCGGAATGGTGGTCGGCAGTACCGCCTCGACAACCGGAGTCGGTTCTGCTGCTGTCGGCTCCTCTGTCGGTAGGGCAGTCGGCAGCGTGGTTGGTTGGGCAGTTGGCAGCGTGGTCGGTTGGGCTGCTACGCCAGATGCGGTCGTGGAGTGATCCATTGTCGATGCTGATACCTCTGAAATCGAGCGCATGTAGGCGACTACGCCCATAAGCTGCTCATCACTTAATGAGGGATTGCCGCCACGCGCGGGCATCGGAATACCCGTCGTGTTCAGCGGGTCAGAAGCATCACGCCCGACGATAATGAAGTGCAGCAGTTCTTCATCGGTCAGGCTGGCGACGAATTCACTCATGATAAGGTCTTTGCCCAAACCTTGAATACCATGCCCATCCAAGCCGTGGCAAGTCGTGCAGGTTGTTTGAAATATCATTTGTCCTTCCTGTACGAGCGCGGGGTCATAGCTGGGAACCGCTTCCGTCGGCGGAATTTCAGTCGCCGCAACCGCGACAAGTGTAGGAGCCACTGTGCTGGTTGTTTCGGCGGGTTTGTTGGTTCGCATTGGCATGATCGCCAGCAGGAGCAGCGTCAGCGAGCCGAACAAGATGATAGCTGGAATGAGGGCATCGTTAGAACGGACGGAATGTTGATTGGTCATAGATTTTCTCTCTTGGTGAAAGGCATATAATCATTATGGGAATAGGGTCATGGCTGACGTAGTGAAATTTGTCATTAAATACCGTGACAATTATTCCTTATGGGAATACACCACATCTATTATCATGTATTTGTGATACATATGCATAGGAATAGAGGTTAAATAATGAAGCGACGCGATTTTCTACGATATTTAGGGATTGGCGTGGGGAGCGCTGGCGCGGCGGGACTTGCAAGAACCGTAGGCGCACAGGAAATGACACACGCCTCCATGCCTGCTAGCCATGTTGCCCAGCAGGTTGACTGGGACGCGATGAACGCCCATCATAAGGAAGGTGTCGACATCTTCTTGGCGAACATCGGCAAAGACCCGACCTTCTGGCCGGAAGAACTCCAACCGACGATGGAAGGTGATGTAAAAGTATTCGATATTCGCTGCCAAGAAGTTGAATGGGACACCGGTGGCGGCGTTGTTTTCCCTGCGATCACCTACAATGGTCGCGTCCCCGGCCCGACCATCCGCGTCGCCGAGGGTGATAAGCTCAAGCTCGTCGTCACCAACGAAACAACGCAGCCCACTGCTGTTCACTGGCACGGTGTTATCCTCCCCAACAGCATGGACGGTGTACCGTTCATCACCCAGCCTACCCCCATTATGCCCGGCGAGACCTTCAATTACGAATTCACAGCACGTAACGCCGGTTCGCATATGTACCACTCGCACTACAACGCGGTGGAACAAGTCACGAAGGGTATGCTGGGTGCGTTTATCATTACCCCCAAAGACACCAGCCGCGAACCTGAGGTGCAGGGCGATTACACCATCATTCTGAACGATACCACCCTCGGCTTTACGCTCAACGGGCGGTCGTTCCCCTATACGCAGCCGATTGTCGCCAAGTTAGGCGATAAGATTCGTGTTCGCTACATGAACGAAGGCTTGATGATCCATCCGATGCACCTGCACGGTATTCCGCAGTTGGTTTTCGCGAAGGATGGTTTCAACCTGCCGACCCCTTACATGGCGGATACCGTTTTGATTTCCCCCGGCGAACGTTTCGATGTCATTATCGACTGCACTGAACTCGGTGCATGGGCCTATCACTGCCACATTCTGAACCATGCTGAAGGTCGTGACGGCATGTTCGGTATGGTCACGGCGCTGGTCGTGACTGAATAATTTGCGAGTTGGTCAGTGAGGCCAAGCTCACGCCTCTTTTCTGGATACGAGAGGGTCATTCGGTTCTCTCGTATTTTAGTTTTGGAAGCGGCTGCGGTGTCACAAAAAGGACACTAAAGTTTGAAAACTCAAACCAAACTTGCTTGACGACGATATAACATTTGTTCTATTCTAAGGTGAGCAGCGATTGTATGGGAAATGATCCAATCGTTGTACAAACATCTGCAACAGAATATGCGTAGGGACGCGAGACAGCGCGTCCGTGCTACCAACCACAAATGTTGTCTTTCGTAGGGAATGGTCTCAGACCATTCCGTTTTGCTTTTATGTATTGCATGTTCCCGTCAGGAGTGTAACAGTTGTGGAATAGGGTCTTAACCGGGTTTTCAAATAGTCGTGTCACCTTGAATGACGCACACTTCATTCGTCGGAATGATGATTACCTGTCGATTACCGACTAAAGACTACTTTTGCAGCAAACGTTGCAGCGGCGAACCCTTTATTTTTTTGCAGCAAATCTCCCCGAGCAATCCGCCGAATTGTCGCAAAATAGGGTGTCGAATTTGCAGAATTTGAAGAATTTTCCGAATCAAAAGGCAAACTTGGCACGGAATAGCTGTTTGCCGTTGCTGCCAAATTTGCCAATAATCGCTCGAACTGGTGAGTAGCTTGTGGACATTAATCCACTATAATTTATCTGTTTTGGTCAATGTCCGTCGGTGGTGGCACGATCTCGTCAATGTTGTGCTTAACCGCGTAAGCTGCCGCCTCAGCTCGGTTGGAAACACCGATCTTAGCGAGTACACTGCTCACGTAATTCCGTACAGTGCCTTCGCCCAAATACATCTTAACCGCGATTTGCCGGTTGGTGAGGCCGTGAGCGACCAGTGAAATTACCGTTAACTCTTGAGGGGTCAGTTCGCTAAACGCCGCTGCCTGCCGTGATTGGTCAGCTTTACGCATCTCGGCGAATACCGTCGCCGTTAAAGCCGAGTCGAGGATATTTTCTCCACGGCTGACCCGTTCGACCGCTTGTACCAGATCATTATCGCCGATACGCTTGAGAACATAACCGGATGCACCCGCCCTTATCGCCGCGAAAAGTAACTCGTCTTCCGCGTAGGTTGTCAAAACGACCACCCGACAGCCGTCAACGGTGGAGACAATTTGTCGGCAGGCTTCAATGCCCGAAATACCCGGCATACGAATGTCGAGTACCGCTACATCGGGTCGAAGTTCGCGTGCCTTTTGGATCGCTTCGTCACCAGTGGAAGCCTCTCCGACAACATGAAAATGCCCATGATGCTCAAGCAGCGCACGCAAGCCAGCACGGACGACAGAATGATCATCAGCAATTAGAATACGGACTGTTTGTGGCATTTTATATCGGTTCCGTTTTTGACTTGGGTGAGTTAACGATACAATAAACGCATCGAGTTTAAACTACGAGTAGGAAAATGACGAGTAACGAAACTCCTGATAAAGAAGTGACAGTTGTCCTCGGAACATTGAAGAACATTGCCGAAGCTGTCATTCTAGCGGCTGAGGCGGGAACCCTCAAGCAGGTTCTCCAACAAATTGCCTATGTTGCCAAGCAGCTTGTTCATTCGCGTTATGCCGCCTTAGGTGTCCCCAGTGAACATGGTACCATGAAATACTTCGAGGTGGCTGGCCTAACCCCGGACGAGGTTCAAAGTATAGCACATCCACCCATCGGACGCGGCTTGTTGGGTGTGATTATGAACGAGCGCGAGATTTTGCGCCTTGAACACATGCAGGATGACCCGCGCAGTGCTGGCTTTCCCGAAAATCACCCCTATATGGATCGCTTATTAGGCGTACCGGTTCAAGCCGGAACCCAATTATTCGGCATGTTGTATTTAACCGACCGCTTGGATGATCTGCCGTTTACTGAAAATGACCAATGGCTCGTCGAGTCGTTAGCGGGTTACGCTGCCTTAGCCATCGCCGGGTCGCGCTTGAGCGAACAGCACAGCCGTCTAACCCTGCTTGAAGAGCGTGAGCGTGTCGGTATGGAACTTCATGACGGCATCATCCAATCTTTATATGCGATAGGGATGCAGCTTCAGCTCCTCAGACTCGCCAAGCAGGAAGTAAGCGATGACCTCGTTAAAGTGACTCATGGAATCGATATGGTGATTGAGGATATTCGTCACTATATCCTCAATTTGAAGGTCGCTAACTATGAACAACAAACGATACATGCGTGTCTCAAAGATGTCCTCGTACGGTTACACATTCCTGAAACCCTAAAAGTTCAAATAAACGCGCCGGATCGTCAGCCGCCTTTTGCGCCGCCCGTGGTCGAAGCGGTCTGTCAAATCGCCTATGAAGCCATTAGTAACATTATTCGTCATTCGCAGGCGACCGAGGCCGTTATTGATGTCAGTGAAGACGTTAAGCAGTTTCAAATGGTCGTTCGCGATAATGGCAAAGGTTTCGCGGAAGGAACGACATCCAAGCGTGGTGGTTTAGGGCTGCAAAATATCGCCCAACGCGCTCGCATTTACGGGGGTGATGTCAAGATTGAGAGTAAGCAAGGCGCAGGTACACGTCTAACGTTGGTTTTGCCGATTGGAAAGACATAAAGTAAGTTCCTCATACTGTTGAAAGCGTACTACAATGGCGATCATACGAACCGTTCGCGGTGATATTTCTCCCGAAGCATTGGGTGTTACCTATATGCATGAACACCTCTTCGGGTACTCCTTCAAGCCTGATGCAGATATGGATCTGCGATTAGATAGCGAGGCCGCAGCCACAACCGAATTGCATCACTTCCGCATGGCCGGTGGTCAAGCCGTCGTCGAAATGTCTCCCGGTGACTACAACCGCAGCCCGCTGGTACTCAAGCGCTTATCCGAAGCGACAGGTGTACATATCGTGAGCGTCAGTGGGTTTATTAAAGGCTCATCCGCTGATCCGTTTGTTACCGATAAGAGTATTAATCAAATCGCGGATGAACTGACTTATGAAATCACCGAGGGCATTGGTGACACGGGTATTAAGGCGGGGTTGTTAAAAGCGGGTTCAAGTCTCGATAAGATTACCCCAAATGAGGAAAAGATTTTTCGGGCGGTTGCACGGGCGCAGCGCGAAACCGGCGCGTTAATTTCCACCCATACCGAAGCCGGTACAATGGCGCTTGAGCAGGTTGAACTGCTGCGTTCAGAAGGCGTAACGCCTGAGCGGATTTTAATCGGGCATACAGATCGCCGCTTAGACTGGGATTACCATCTTGCCATCGCGAACAAAGGTGTGACATTAGGTTATGACCAGTTTAGTAAAGAGAAATATTTCCCTGACAGCCAGCGTGTTGATTTCCTCGTACGCATGATAAAGGCTGGCTTTGGTAAGCAGATTGCGATTTCCGGTGACTTAGCACGGCGTTCCGACTGGACGGGATACGGCGGTGGGCCGGGTTATACCTTTATTCTCTGGCGAATCATTCCGTGGCTGCGGAAAAAAGGGCTTACGACTGCCGATATTCAAATGCTGATGGTCGATACGCCCCGCCGCTTGCTCTCAATAGGTGATTAATTCACGCACGAAAAATCACTGATCTTAGCGAATGGGATGCCAGAGCATTGAGAGTACAACCGCGCTCATTGCCAACAGCACACCGATAGCGATGAACCCGACACTGATTTCCATGACATCATGCTTGACGATCAAGTTCGTCGGAAGGCTTTGAAAAACACTTTGTAACTCACTGCCGCTTTCTGCCGAGTAGTAAATTCCGCCGGTCATATCGGCAATTTGCTTTAACGTTTCTTCATCAATGCCGCGCCGGAAATTACCGCCGGGGCCATTCCCAAACTGCTGGCCGCCACCGAAAGGCTCGCGTCCCATAAACTGATCGCCACAGTTCGGGAACTCAGAACCCTGCGCGGTGCCAAAGCCAATCGTGTAAACACGAATACCCCGGTCAAGTGCTTGTTGGGCTGCGTCTACCGGTAAGATGCCGACATTACTCGCGCCATCGGTGAGCAATACGATGATGCTGGGGGCAAATGCGCCGTTGGGTACGGGTTCCGGCGGTAGTGCCGACGAGAACTCATTTACACTCGGCGCGACGCTGGGGTCAATTTCGGCGATGGCATCGATTGATTCTAGAATTCCGCTGCCTATGCCAGTGCGTCGCCCCGTTCGCAAGCTGTGAATAGCGTCTCGCAGTGCTTGTTTATCGGTGGTTGGGGTGTGGATCAATTCGGCAAACCCTGAGAAAGCCACGATGCCGATATGGGTGGTGTATTTCTGACCTTCGATGAACGAGATAGCCGCGTTTTCCGCCGCGATTAAACGACTCGGTTGAATATCCGTCGAACACATACTCCGGGACACATCAATCGCCAACATAATGGTTGTTTGATTAGTCGGGACAGCCACTACCGTCACAGGTCGAACGAGGGCGAAGATCAAACTCGCAAACGCCGCCAGTAACAAGGCAAATGGTAAGTGACGGCGCAGCCGCGAGTAACGGGGCAGGGCGGCGCGAATAAGCGAGAGGCTGGAAAAGCGAACCGTAAACCGCTTCCTCCGGCGCAATACCCAGATGTATCCGGCAACCGACAGCGGAATCAATAGGAGAAGTAAGAGAAAACCGGGCCAAAGTAAGTCCATATTGATCTCCTGCGTCGTTCCAACCTAACGAATTTATGGAACTCGACCGAACCATAACAGCGAAAACATCGCGCCAACGAGAAAGAATAAAATCCCGACACCGGCAATGAGAGAGGTTACTTCCATCTCTTGGGGTTTGACCACAAGCTGAGAACTGATCGTGTCGTAGATTTCGCGCAGTTCTTCTTCGTTCTCCGCATGAAAGTAGGTGCCAGCCGTAATCTGCGAAATTTGTTGGAGCGTGGCTTCATCCAACTCGGTATGTACCGTAAAACCATTAATGTGGACTTCGGTTCCTTGTGGACTGCCAATACCAACCGTATAAATACGCACACCCCGGTCAGCCGCCATCTGGGCGATCTCAAAAGGATCAGGTGATTGGTTGTTTTCCCCATCGGTCAGCAAGATAATGACCGCCGGAGCATACATACCACGGGGCATAGGCGTGGGTGTTGGTTCCGGCGTTAACGATAAATCACCATAGTAATTGGTGTTCGTTTGTCCGCTTGCGGCCCTAATCGCATCCAGCGACATCATCATGCCGTTGGCAAGGGATGTACCCCGCTCAGGTGACAAACGATCAATCGCCGCTAAAAGCATCTCCTCATCGTTTGTTGGTGTTTGTACCGAAAACCCATTGTCGCTAAAGGCTACAACCCCAATTTGCACGGTCGCTGGCTGGCTTTCGATAAAGTCCTCGACGACGACTTTCGCCGCTTCCATGCGCGTGGGTTCGAGGTCGTCCGCTGCCATGCTGCCTGAAACGTCGAAGGCCAAAATAACAGTACCTGCTAGACGCGGTAAGCTGACGACCGCTTGTGGTCGTGCAAGCCCTAAGACGAGAACGGTCAGTGCCAGTATATAAAAGATAGGTGGGATGTGCCGCCGGTTATTTGCTCCGGTGGGTAAGGTAGAGCGTATTAAACTGTGACTGCTCAAATGGGTTATCGACTGCTGCCGTCGCTGTTGCAGGATGATATACAGCGCAATCAGCACCGGAATCAACAACAGTAACCATAGCATTGAGGGCCATATAAATGACATAGGACTATCTACAATTACTTTCTACGTCGCTGTCTGAGCGTGGCGAGTCTTGTTATGGCTCGCACGAGGTCTTCGTCGGTTGAGAGGGAAAGGGTATCTATGCCGACGTGTTTGAATGTTTCGGCTAACACAACTTCACGCTGGACAGCAGCTTCTTGGTATCGCTGACGAAATCCCGCATCACGGGTATCCACGTAAAGTTGTTCGCCGGTTTCCGCGTCTTCCATAATGACGAGGCCAATATCCGGTAATTGGTTTTCGGCTTCGTCCCATAACCGGATTGCCAGCACATCATGACGTTGGTTAAGCAGTGTCAAAGGCCGTTCCCAACCGGGGGTACAAATGAAATCTGATAGGACAAAGATTAAAGAGCGTTGTTTGATCGTGTGCAGAGCGCTGGTCAGAAATGGAACGAGATCGGTGAAGTCTGATTTGGGTGATTCTGGCTGCTTGAGCAGATCATTGATGATTCGCAGAACTTGCACGCGCCCTCCGCGAGCCGGAATAACCCGATCACCCCCATTACCATAAAACATCGCGCCAACGCGATTGCCGTGGCGGGTCAGTAAGCGGGCGAACGTGGCTACAAAGTCGATTAATACGTTGCGTTTCAACTGCTCAATCGTTCCAAAATCGACCGATGGGCTAAGGTCGAGCAGAAACCACGCCGTTATGTCACGCTCTTCGATATATTGCCGAATGTAAGGTGTATCCATACGCGCGGTGACATTCCAATCGATATAGCGAATATCGTCGTTCGGTTGATATTCCCGCAGATCGGCAAAGTCTACCCCGTAGCCGTAAAACAGGCTGCGGTAATCGCCTTGTAGAAGGCCGTCAAGGCGACGGATGACCTTCCAATCCAACCGTTGCAGGATCGTTTCAGGCGTGGGCGCGGAGGTTAGCGTGTTCATGTAATGGCACCGCCGGAACTGGAATACGCTTCAGAATCTTTTGCAGAATGTCATCGCTTGTCACGTTGTCCGAAAGGGCTTCATACGACAACACGAGGCGGTGTCGAATAACATCAAGTGACATATCCAAAACATCTTGCGGGAGAACATACTTACGCCCCCGTACATAAGCGAGCGCCCGCGCGGTCAGGATCAAATTAATGGAAGCTCGCGGACTCGCCCCAAACGTGATATAGGGTTGCAGTTCCTTCAACCCATGATCCTGAGGCTTGCGTGTCGCCGTGACCAGTTTGACCGCATATTCAATTAAGGCAGGATCGACATAAACGCCGTCGACCTCTTGTTGCAAGCTCACCAATTGATCGGTCGTCAGTATTTGTTGGACTGCCTGCAACGTACCGGTCATACGCTCCACAATGACAAATTCTTCGGTCACAGTGGGATACCCAACCAAAACCTTGAGCATGAAGCGATCAACTTGAGCTTCTGGTAAGGGGTAAGTGCCTTCGGTTTCAATCGGGTTCTGGGTTGCAAGGACGAGAAACGGGTTCGGAACTTTGAAGGTTTCACGGGCAATCGTGACTTGGCGTTCTTGCATCACTTCGAGCAAGGCGCTTTGCACTTTTGCGGGGGCGCGGTTGATTTCATCCGCCAACAGCAGGTTGGTAAATACAGGTCCTTGTGAGGTATTAAATTCCCCCGTTTTTTGATTGTAGATGCGTGTGCCGATTAAGTCTGCTGGAACGAGGTCGGGCGTGAATTGGATGCGCTTGAAGTCGCCACCAATCGCTTCGGCTACGGTTTTAATCGCCATCGTTTTCGCCAGACCGGGAACGCCTTCAACGAGAATATGCCCACGAGCCAAAAGCGCGACAATCATCCGCTCCAATAAGTGATCTTGACCGACAATGATCTTTTTCACTTCATAGAGTAAGCGTTCCATCGGCAGCTCACTACTGGGGTTGATGTTTGAATTCATCGGCGCTCACTTTCACTAGAATACGAACAACATTTGCGAAACTACTGGTCTGTTATACGGGTGGCGCACCGGCAGCGCCCCCTGCTGTCGTGATTGGAACCGCAAAGCCAATCCCAATAAACACATTTTCTGAGGTGGGGTTCAGAAGCGCCGTCACAATCCCCACCACTTGTCCTTCGCGGTTCACCAGCGGCCCGCCAGAGTTGCCCGGATTAATGGCCGCATCGACTTGAATGAGTCCCGTTAAGGTTTGCCCGGTGTCTGGAATCTGGAAGGACCGTTCAAATCCCGAAATGACACCTGCGCTCATTGAACTGTAAAGTCCGAAAGGGTGACCTACGACATAGGCTTCATCACCAACACGCATGGCGTTCGGGTTGCCGAGGACGGCTGGGAAAAATAGTTCGGGTAGTTGGTTCGCGCGGAGTACGGCAATATCGTTTTCAGGTTGCGCCGCGATAATTTCCGCACTGGATTCGGTGCCATCGGCAAAGGTGACGATGATGCTCGGTTCATTTGAAACCACATGGAGGCTGGTTAAGATGTCCCCCGCATCGTTGATAATGACTCCTGTCCCTAAACCGCCATCCGCAGCGAAACCCTCCACATCAATAATTTGGGATTGGATCAAAACCAACGAGGGCTGTATGGCTTGGTACACAAGTGAAGAATATGGGGGTGGAGCCGTCGCCGAGGCCATCGCTTGTGCCACTAACGTGTCAACCTCGTTTTGTGTCATTTGATGAGGCGCTGGAAAAAGAACGGAATATAACAGAATCGTCACTACCGCTGCCGCCGCTCCCGAAGCAAATGGCAGACCTCGCCGTGCAGCACCACGTATCTGTAACCAGCGCTGTTGCCAAATCTTCAAAGGTGGAGCGACGGGAGCATTCATTCGGATCAGCAAACCTCGATCAGTTCACAATTCGTTCGGTAAACCCAGTTATTTGGATTGATGTTTACGACGACAATCCCCTACAGGTTATCTTACTGAGGAAACATAGTTGACGATGCGGGTGACTCTAAAAGGTTATTCTAAAAGGAAAATGAGAGTCCGCACAAAAAAATGCTGATTCGCTTCCAATTCCCTAAATCTCCAGATTTTATCCAGAATCTCTCCAATAAATATTGAGGTCGCCACCTAAGAATAAGACCGTGATCAGCATATGGAGATTGAACGATGACGATAAAACGCTGGGCGCATCTGATAGTCGTCACGGTGTTGATGTTGCTTGCGACTGCCGGAATCACTGCCGCATCAGGTGACGACCAACCCGTGCAACAACCGGATTTCCCACCATCGGGAATGCCGGATTTATCAACACAAGGAACGGCTACAGAGGAGTCAACTGCAATTGCGGCACTGGGTTCGGTCGAAGCTGCGAATGTGGTAACCCTTTACTTTCGAACAGCAGGAACGGTGGATGGGGTCTATGTGCAACTTGGTGATACGGTTAATGCCGGTGAAGTCGTAGCGGATTTGGATGCCACAGATGCGTGGAATACCTATAATCGGGCATTACTAAACCTTGAAAATGCACAGCTTTCGTTGGATGCGCTTGACGATCCCCCGACAGACGAAGATATACGTGTGGCAAAGGCGAACATCGCCAGCGCTCAGGCGGCTTATAGTTCCGCTGCTAACGGGTCAACAGGTGATTTGGAAACGGCGCAGTTGAATTACCAACGCGCCCAACAAAGCCTTGAAGCGCTGCAAACAGCCCGCGCCCATATGGATGGCAGCGAACTCGAAATTTCTATGCAAGAAGCAAAAATTGGTGAAGCCACGTTCAACGCGGAAATTGCGCGGCTGCAACTCGAAGATGCCCAAGCGCCGAATGGTTCTTCACTCTGGCAGGCATCAGTCAGAATTGAACAGCAGCAGCTTGCGCTTGACCAATTACTTGCCGGACCCACACAAGCACAAATCGACAGCGCCCAGCTTACCCTCCAAACGGCACAAGCCAGTGTCGAAGATGCCCAGACCGCACTGCGTTACGTCCAGTTGGTCACCCCCGTAAGCGGTACTGTTACTGCTATCAATATCGGTGCGCGTGACTCGGTGGGGCAAACAACAGCCGCCATTGAAATTTCGGATTTTAGCCGGTTGCGAATTACCGTGCCGATTAATGAACTCGACATTGCCCGCATCAAAGAAGGCGCGAGTGTCGTTATCACAATTGACGCGATTGCCGATCTGACACTCAACGGGCAGGTCGAAAATGTGGGTTGGGTGAGTTCAACCAGCACGGATGGTATCGTGACCTATAACGTACAAGTGAGCTTTGAAACCCAAGATGACCGCGTACTCATTGGCATGAGTGGTGAAGTCACCATTGATACGGAAAGTGCAGCATGAACACGACTCAACTTCCCATTATCGTCAGCGGGATCATCTTCTTTATCGCCGGGATCATTCTGATCTGGTGGCTGACAGGGCGCATTACACGACAAGGCATCCGGCGCACGCTGCGTATTATCGGTTTGCCAGCCTATGTCATCGCACTCGTGGTCATCGGTATGATTACGATACGTTCGCAAAGCAGTTCTTTGCCGCAAACCGAAGCGATTGCAACGGTTGGTGAAACAATGACCGTTGAGATTGGAACCCTGACGCAATCGCTCAATGCAACCGGTTCACTGGCTGTTGCGGAAAACACAGTCTTGAATTTTAAGACTTCCGCACCGGTGACAGAACTCAACGTGCAGGTAGGCGATCAGGTTCAGGCGGGTGATGTGCTGGCGCGTGTGGATACAACAGCGCTGGATGCACAAGTACGCGATGCAGAATTGAGCCTGACACAGGCGCAGAACGCATTAAAGGCGCTCACGGCTGAACCGAGTGACCTTGACATTAAAGTTGCCGAAGCCAGCATCGAAGCCGCTCAAGCAAGTTTAAGTTCTGCCTCGCTAACCGGCTCAACCGATAACGATATTCAGATCGCCGCTTATCGCGAAGAAATCGCTAAGAATCAATTGTGGCAAGCGCAGTTGAACCGCGATATGAGCAGCCAGCGGTCAAACCCGAATGCGATGAACGCTTATTCCAATCAGGTTCAAAGTGACGCGAGTCTTGCCCAGAGCCAACTCAGTGTCGATCAGGCGGCTGTGAATTATGAAACAACCGCTTCCAATGGAGCGGATGCCAGTTCACTCGCTTCGGGTAATGCACAGCTTATTAGCGCACAGGCGCAGCTTGATAGTTTGTTGGCTGGCCCAAGCGATACGGAATTGCGGCAGGCCGAAATCGCAGTTGAGACAGCCCAATTGAATTTGGATGCGGTGAAACAGGCGGTTGAGGATGCGGTGCTTACCGCGCCATTTGATGGCGTGGTGGCAGAGGTGAACATCGCGGAAGGCGAAATGCCAGCGGCGACCGGCGCGATTATGCTGCTCGACATCAGCCATTTTAGTACGACACTATCAGTCGATGAAAAGGATATTGCCCAACTTAAAGTGGGGCAAACGGCAAATCTGACGATCAAAGCCTTAGAGAATGTGACGATACCGGCTACCGTCACTCGCATCGAGCCTATCCCCACCACTTCGTCAGGGTTAGTGACCTACAACATAGAAGTCACCCTGAACTCGACAGATACCAACCTCAGACCGGGTATGACTACCATCGCTAGTGTTATTCTCAATCAGTTTAATAATGTTCTGGTGGTTCCCAATCGGTTTATCACGACTGATCCAGTTACGAATCAAACCACGGTTAAAGTTCAATCAGCACTGAATACATACACCGATATTCCGGTCACGATTGGCACCGCGACCGACTCGGAAAGTGTGATTACCAGTGGTGTTTCGGTTGGTCAAACGCTCGTCATATTGGTGGATACCTCTAGCTCTGGTAACGCTGGCGGCTTTGGTCTCTTCCCCGGTGGTGGTGGTTTCGCTGGTGGAGGGGGTGGCGGCTTCCCCGCTGGCGGTGGCGGCGCACCCCCCGGTGGTGGTAATTTCGCGGGTGGTGGCGGAGGGCGACCCTAATGAACGCAATTGAAGCGCTTAACCCGATACCTGTCATCGACATCAAAGGGATTACCAAGACGTACACAGTCGGCGAGTTCGATCTCCATGTGCTCAAAGGGATCGACCTCAAAATTGAAAAAGGCGAGTTCATTTCGATCATGGGGCCGTCGGGTTCTGGTAAGAGCACACTGATGAATATTCTCGGTGCGCTCGACCAGCCGACAACCGGAACCTATTTTCTCGACGGAACCGATGTAGCGCAGCTTAATCAGCGTGAACTCGCTGTCATTCGCAACCGGAAAATCGGTTTCGTATTCCAGAACTTTAACCTGCTGAAGCGCACCACAGCGCTCCGTCAGGTGGAACTGCCCATGTTGTATTCGGGTGCTAAGGGGCGTACGCAAAAGGCCAAGGCCGCGTTGGAGTCGGTGGGTTTGGGCGAACGTTTAGATCATCTGCCAAGTGAGTTATCCGGTGGACAGCAGCAGCGCGTCGCGATTGCCCGTGCGCTGGTGAACGAACCGTCGCTGATCCTTGCTGATGAGCCGACCGGTAACTTGGACAGCCGCAGTGGTAAGGAAGTTATGCAGATTTTCCAGAAGCTGAACCGTGAACAAGGCATCACGACCATTTTCGTCACGCATGATTCGTGGATTGCCCGCCATACAGATCGGGTGGTTATGCTGCGTGATGGACTGGTTATCGCTGACCAAGAGATCGCCGAACCTTTAGATGCGGGGACGGCGGAACGACCCTCGGAAGCGGAAGAATTATCTAACCTTTTGGAAACGGCCTACTATGGCGGCAAAAAAGAAGAGTACACCTAAGGTTTACCATGAACTTCTTCGAAACTTTCCGCGTGGCCCTGACCGCGCTTTCCACGAACCGACTGCGGGCGCTGCTGACGACCTTAGGCATCATGA
This sequence comes from Chloroflexota bacterium, assembly GCA_020161935.1. Classification (GTDB taxonomy): domain Bacteria; phylum Chloroflexota; class Anaerolineae; order Aggregatilineales; family Phototrophicaceae; genus CFX2. The sequence goes on along the minus strand of JAIUNI010000001.1, from coordinate 1,402,557 downwards.
TTGGTGTTGCAGCCGTCGTGACTTTAATGAGTCTGGGTGACAGCCTACAGGGATACATCACGAGCCAATTTGCAAGTGTGGGTGCGGATATTTTACAAGTCAGTGCCGCACGAGGCCGCAACACCGCTTCCGGTACACAACCGCTGACGACAACGGAGGCGGAAGGGCTGCTCCAGTCGGGGGCTGCGCCCATGATTTCGGGGGTGGCTTGGACGTACAGCCTTCAGGGAACCGTTTCGGCGGGCGACAGCAGTGCGTCATTGTCGATACAGGGTGTAACGGCTAACTACGCGGATGTGAATAATTGGCAGCCGGAAACGGGACGTTTCATCAATGCGGAGGACATTACTGAAAGTTCGCGTGTCGCCCTGCTTGACCAAACGACTGCCTCTGATCTTTTTGGGACGGCAGACCCGGTTGGTCAAACGGCCTTCATTCGCGGGCAAATCTTTACGATCATCGGCGTGATGGAAGAACGGTCAATCACTGGCCTTTCACAGCAGATGGTGCTCATACCCGTCTCGACCGCACAGAGTCGGCTGGCGAATGTTCGGGTGGCGGGTAAAGGCTACCGCGTTTCATCCATTCAAATTAAGGTCATATCCACCGAATCCGAGGCGATTAATACGCTCACCGATCAGGTCGAAGCCTATTTCCTACGGGCACACGGAATTAGCAACCCCAACGCGGCTGACTTTAGTGTGTTTAGTGCCGCAACCATTCTGGACTCGCTGTCCTCAACCTTGAGCCTGATAACGGTTTTCTTGAGTGTGATCGCGGGTATTTCGCTGTTGGTGGGCGGCATTGGGGTCATGAATATCATGCTGGTATCTGTGACCGAGCGTACCCGCGAAATTGGTTTGCGTAAGGCCGTCGGCGCACAGTTTGCCTCGATCATGACTCAATTCTTGCTAGAAAGCATTTTACTGTCTCTGTTCGGCGGCTTGATTGGCATTGTGCTGGCAACGACCCTGTTGACTATTGCTGGCTTGGTTGTAACCCAGTTGACCATCGCCGTATCCCCTTCGGCGGCGGTCTTGGCGACAGGCATCAGCACACTTATCGGGATACTGTCCGGTGTTTATCCTGCTCGTCGTGCAGCGGTCATGAATCCCATTCAAGCATTGAGGTTTGAATAATGATTAGCATGTTTATCGAGAATCTGCGCCTTTCCATCGGCGAGATTTTCACTAACAAACTAAGAGCGTTCCTGACCGTGTTGGGGATTACAATCGGTATCGCCGCAGTCGTGCTGCTGATGTCACTCGGCCAAAGTGTTCAGGCGTATGTGAGTGACCAGTTTGCCAGCCTCGGCGCAAATACGATTCGGGTTTCCGCACGACCGAGTAATGGGCGTACTGTCCCGCTGACTGAAACGCTGGCGGAAACCCTGAAGGATTCGGAACGCTTGCCATCCGTCGGGTTGGTTATGGCGACTGTTAGCGGAAGTTACAGTGTTTTGTATGAAGGTAATCAATTCACCGTCAATGTGACGGGCGTGACTACCGATTATCTGGACATTGAAGGGCGCACCGTTGAAACGGGGCGATTCTTTAGCAGCGATGACTATAACGCCAGCACTCAAGTTGCGATCATTGGCACCACAACGGTGGAAAACTTATTTGATACCGAAGACCCAATCGGGAAGACCATACGTATCGATAACATTCTGGTACAGGTTATCGGCGTGTTTGAGGAATCCGGCACGAATGATGATCTGATCGTCATACCGTTCACGACGTTTAAAGATCGGTTGAAGAATAGTTACACCGCAGATGGACAGCGGACGGTGGACACCATTCTGGTTCAAGCGATTGATACCACACAAGTTGAGGCTGCGACAACCGAACTCGAAACTGTACTCCGGCAAGAGCGGGATGTCGGAACGGGCGATACAGACAACTTCAACGTGTTCACTGCATCCACAATTGTGTCCTCTTTGAACAGCACGATTGAAGTTCTAACGATCTTTCTAGGCATCGTTGCCGGTATCTCACTGCTCGTCGGCGGCATCAACATCATGAACATTATGTTGGTTGCTATCACCGAGCGCACCCGTGAGATCGGTTTGCGTAAAGCTGTTGGTGCTCAATATATCGACATTGTGGTCTTGTTTCTCATTCAAGCAATTGTCTTGACTCTATTAGGCGGTTTAATCGGCGTTCTTATCGCGTGGGGCGGCGCTGTGCTGATTAGTGCGCTTGTGCCTGATTTCACCGTGACGATACAGACCGCAAACATTATCTTCGCGGTCACTATATCGACGCTGATCGGTCTCTTTTTTGGCGTATATCCAGCATCACGAGCGGCACAATTGAACCCAATTGATGCGCTGCGTTATGAGTAAGTGCGAGGTAAACAAACAATGGACACACTAATCTCTCTCTCTCCTTTTCTGATCCTTATCTACATTCTCTTTGCCTTCGTTCAAGTCTTTCGGCATCAGCGCCAAAGTTTTGGTGCAGCCATTCTTGGCTTGATTGTCCTCGCAATACCTGTGATTGCTTACTTTGTGAGCAGCGATGTTGCTGGACGCACCAGTTTGATGAATTCGATGGTGATTGGTACGGCTGTATTCGGTATAAGCTGCCTCGTCATCCTGTTGATTGAACGGCGCGATTCAAAGCGTGACAAAAAACGCTCCTACGGAATACTTGGCCTCGGTATGAGTGTCGTCCTCGCTGGAGTATTGGTTGTCATGTCCCTGACTCAAGGTATGTCGACGCAAGAGGCTAATCCCACAACGGCTGATTTCCCGAATGCTGATAATTTCGTCAATATATCGCAACCGAATACCGGGCAGAATATGCAAAGTTCGACCACTGGAACAACAGAAGTTGCTGCGGTACTCACGGCTCAAACCGGGCTTTCGACAACCGATTTAACAACCCAGCTCAACAACGGCAGCACCATCGCGCAGCTTGTGGCAGCCAATAATGGTGACTTGGAAGCGGTTAAGGTGGCGCTTGTAACCGCGTTGAACGCTTTGGAAACAGCCGGCGGGATGCCAGCACAGATGCTGAGTAATTTTGGCACTGATACGACAGATATTGCAACGAAAGTTGTCGAAGGGGAGCTTCCAGCGCGGGCGCAGCAGATGTTGGCGAACCAACTGATTTCAGGTAACAGCGCATCGCCACAAGGAATGCCGCCCCAAAATGGCAATGGCGGATTTACGCCGCCGAGCGGTTCAGAAGGGTCAACATTTCCCACTGGCGGTAATGATGGCGCACCTGCAAACTCGGAGGACGGCAGCGGTGGCGGATTTACGCCGCCGAGCGGTTCAGAAGGGTCAACATTTCCCGCTGGCGGTAATGATGGCGCACCTGCAAACTCGGAGGACGGCAGCGGTGGCGGATTTGTACCCCCTGCCAACGCCAACCAACAGGCCGCTGCATCGCCCATGCCGAGCCAGAATAATGTGCAGGTCGCTGCTGTGCAGACAGAGGTTGTTATGCGCCCGACCTTGATCGCATTCCCGACGGCGACCCCAACCCCGGACGCGACCGAAGTTCTTGTAGATGAAACCGCTTCAAGCACGACTGCGCCGACTGCTGTGGGTACCTCTACAACCTGTACAATTGTTGTGGTTTATAATTTAAATCTGCGCGACAAGCCCGCGCTGGAAGGCAGTACCGTGCTGCTTTCAATCCCTTATGGCACAACCGTGACATCAAGCGGTCATACACATGATGATTGGTATCAGGTGACGTATGAAGGACAATTGGGGTGGGTAAGCGGTGAATATGTAACACCACAGGCGGCTTGCAGTCAATTAGCGACGCTGACGGGCTAATGAAGGTCAATTCATGATGGTCTAAGGTTGAGAGTGAAATCATATGAACTTTCAGCCTTAGGGCCTTGTGTATTTTAGAATCACTGAAAAGGCACGTTATCATGACAAACGTATCCGATAACCTCTCGACCCAACGAATCCTCATCGCTGACGATGACAAAGAAATCGTCCGAGTACTGAATGTGTATTTGGCGAAGGAAGGTTATACCATTTTCACCGCATATGACGGCAATACCGCTATGCATACGTTGATGCGCGAGCGCCCACAATTAGCTATCCTCGACATCATGATGCCTGAAAAAGACGGTATGGAAGTGACCCGTTTAATCCGTGGAAACCCTAAATTGCTGCAAACCTATATCTTGATGTTGACAGCCAAAGTCGAGGATATTGATAAGGTTATCGGGCTGGAACTTGGTGCGGATGATTATGTGACGAAACCGTTCAACCCGCGTGAAATCGTCGCGCGAGTGCGTTCGGCATTCCGTCGTCTGGAACTACGCGACGAAGTTGATGAAAAGGTCTACTTTTACCGGGATTTGATTGTGGACATGGCACGGCGTAGAGTGACTTTAGTGGGTAGGGTAATCGACCTTACCCCAACAGAGTTTAACTTATTGGCGATTTTGATCCAGCGACCTAGTTATACCCGTACCCGTAATGAACTCTTGCAAAGTGGGCTTGGCTACGAATACGAAAGTATGGAACGTACACTCGATAGTCATATTTACCATCTGCGTAAAAAGATCGAGCCTGATCCGAATAATCCCATTTATATCGAAACGGTTTACGGGGTGGGGTATCGGCTAGGAGAGGCTTAGGTCACATGAATCGTTTATGGGTTCGCCTGAGCCTGTACTTTTCGATTTTCATTTTAGGCGGCGTGGTAATGTTTTCTATACTGCTACTATACCTGTTGAGCCTTAACATCACTGATTCAATCGAACGTAATCGGGAACGGGTTATCTCTCAGGTTGAAGCCTATTATGCCGAAAATGAAAGCTGGAACGATGTTGAAAACTTGCTACGATCTTATGATTTTGTAACACCGCGCGGCTTTGGTGCTCCACCTTCCGCATTGGTTTTTGCTGATATTGATGGTCGTATTATTTATGATGGAACTCATCAGCGCGATAACCGTCCTTTCACGCCAGACGAACAAGCATCAGCCCTTTCAATAAAAGTTGATGACCTTGTACGTGGTTATGTTGTTTTCCAAAATCTGGATTTTAAGCCGCCACCGGGTAGTGATCCGAATGGCGATCTGCGCGGGCTAGTGAATGGGTTAGTTTTAGTGGGTTCAATTGCTGGTATACTCGGTTTAGCTGCCGGTATCATGGTGAGCCGGCAGCTCACCGCCCCTCTCAGTGAGTTGGCTGAAACCGTTCGCACATTCCGCTCACCCAATATGAGCAAACGCGCACCAGTGAAGGGAACAGTTGAAGTCCGTGAAGTCGCAACTGCTTTTAACCAGATGGCAGATTCACTGGCTGAGTCTGAGCGTTTGCGCCGTAACATGGTCGGTGATGTTGCCCATGAACTTCGCACACCTTTGACGGTGCTTCAGGCGAACATTCAAGCGATGTTGGATGACCTGTACCCGATGAATAAGACAGAAATTCAAAATCTCCAGACGCAAACCGATTTATTGCGCCGTCTTGTGAGTGATTTGCACGAACTCGCTCAAGCCGAAGCGCATCAACTTCCCCTCCATAAAATGAATACCGATATGAATGAACTCGTTCAGAGCTTAGTCGATCATTTTAATGTCGTGACTATCCCCCAAAATATCCTGTTATCTGCTGAGGTTCCACCTGAAGCGATACAGGCTTCAGTTGATCCTGATCGCGTTGCTCAGGTCATCCAAAACTTGATTCAGAATGCCCTCACTCATACATCTGAGGGTGGAAAGATTACGGTCGGATTATCCGCTGTGGAAGGCACTATTCAGCTTACCGTCAAGGATACTGGTGCTGGCATCTCGATAGAGGATCAGCAGCGTATTTTTGAGCGGTTCTACCGGACTGATGAAGCTCGCAGCAGGGCGAGGGGTGGTGCGGGGTTGGGGCTGCCTATTTCAAAGGCAATTGTCGAAATGCATAATGGAACTATCCAAGTGAGCAGTGATGGGATTACAGGGCATGGAACAACCTTCACCATCAAAATCCCGCTCATCCAAGCAGCCACCTGAGCGATTAGTGGGAGGCAACCTCGTAGGGCAGCCTCTCCACCAATATTCCTCTGACGTTACAACGTGTACGAAACAATCGAAAATTGCGGTGTAACCGGAGTACCTTGCTCTCCGTTGTCCACCGTCTGGTTCGATTCCAAAATGTAGACTGTGTTGTCATAGGCGGTAATTGCGCTAGCACCTGCTGATATATCCAACGAACTGCTTACTTGGGCTGTCTGCCATTGATCGCTGCTGGACAATGTCACCACTTTGGCATTCATGCGGTCAAGAGCCGCGAGCCGTCCATCAGCTAACATTGCTAATTCGCCGAGGCTCGCTGGCGCATCACTGATTTGTACCGCTTGTACCGAGCCGTCAGATAGGTTAATGCGGTACAGAGAGCCATCAGACATTTTTGATACCAGTAAGTTGGTGCCATCATAAGCCAGACCCCGGATACCCATTGCCATGCCCCTACCTTGTTGCTGTTGGGCTTGGAAATTTGAGTCGCTTAGGTAAGTGGGTGAGCCGGATGAATCGATACGATATACGGCGCTGGCAGCGCTATCCGTGATATAAAGATTGCCTGCGGCATCTAGAGTCATTTGACCGATAAACCCGCCACCATTGGGTGCAATTTGCGTCAAATTGACTTGGAAAACTGATGTGCCAGTTGCCAGATCAAAAGCGTATAACGTCGCTTCTGCTGCCGGGAACTGACCATCTGCGGGGAAGCCTTCAGATGGTGTTTCTCCATTAGTCGCTCCGTCTGGTGGTGCGCCGCCATTATTTGGCGCACCTTCGGGCGGTGTCATTCCCTCTGGTGGTGTCATCCCTTCCGGCGGCGCACCATTAAAGCCTTGACCCGGACCTCGCCCACCACCAAATGTTGAAGAAACGGCGTATAGACGATTGGTCGCTTTATCGATGCTGATTGCATCGGCAGAAGTCAGTTCTTCCGACTGGATAACAGGTGTTAACGAGCCATCCACCCCGACTGAGTAAATATGCCCGTCGGTTGAAGAACTAACCATCAAAGTGTTTGTCGCTTGGTTGTAGGCTAATCCGCTAAAGATTTGAGTATCGCTTTGTAGGGCGATAGTCGTTCCATGCTGTGCGTTTACCAAACTAACGGTGCATAGCATCAGGATTGACGCTATGCCTAGTAATCGTTTCATCGAAACCTCCTATAGACAAGTAAAATCCGCTTGTATCTTAGGCAAGCATCTTTGATATAAGGTGGAGGAAATTTCAAGAAATTCTGGAGTTGAATGCACTTAAAAATAGAGTGCGATACCGCTGTGTCGTACTACCTCATCTCTCGTGTAAGAAAGTGAAGGATGCATCAAGGGCAATTATCAATATTGCTTTGAAAGCATTACAAAAGGTGGAGTGCTGTATAATAGTCTGGAACGTAGCGACCAGAAAGAACTGCTGCGTTTGGCCGTGGAACGAGTTATCGTGAATGCTGAGGGAATTGTAAAGTTGGAGTTGCGGACTCCATTCGCGTATCTACGAGATTTGACCGACGAGATACGCAGTGTGAAGCCTCATGAAGGTAGGATGTCGGAAACAAAAACAAGCGGAAAATCTTCCGCTTGTTTTCAGGAGCAATGTTCGAATTGGCTCCAAGTAAGCTGGGGGACCTGGATTCGAACCAAGATTAATAGGTTCAGAGCCTACTGTTCTGCCGTTGAACTATCCCCCATTGTTAAGGTGAGGACATCTTATCATGCCGCTCACCTCATTTCAAGAGTCGGCTAAGAGGCTTTCTGCTGAGAATTATCAAGCGTGTCGATGGCGGCTTTGATGCGACCTAAGGCCACGTCTTTACCAATGATTTCCATCGTTTCGAACACAGGTGTTGAAATTTGTTGGCCTGTGACTGCTACCCGCAAAACACCGAATAGTTGACCATTTGAAAGACTTAGGTCTTTCGCTAAGTTTTCCATCGCTGTATGCTGAGATGCGAAGCCGAAATCATCTAACCCCGCCAGCACATCATAGGCGCTCTGGAGGGCATTACGAGCCTGTGCCACATCCATCTTTTTCTGTGGCAGCATGTCTGCTGTAGCAGGTATAAATTCCTCGCGGAAGAAGAAGCCTGCCAAATCGACAATTTCGCTCAATAGTTTGATACGTGTTTGCACTAACGGCGTAATTTTGAGGAGAATTTCGGTATTCACCTCAAAGCCAGCTTTTACTAGAAATGGCTTTAACCGCCGCGCGAGATCATCAATCGCTAACAGTCGGATATGTTCCCCGTTTAGCCAATCCAGTTTTTCCGGTGGGAAGGCGCTGTTAGCGGGATTGATGCGACCCAGCTCGAAACGTTCCTGTGCTTCAGCCATCGAGAAAACTTCACGCTCGTCACCGAAGCTCCAGCCGATATTCGCAAGAAAGTTATCCATCGCCTCCGGCAAATAACCGAGAGCGATATAATCGTGGACCATTACTGGAATCACGTTGCCAAACTTATCCAGTGGCGGATTGCGCTTGCTCATCTTGCCTTTACCGTTCGGGTTGAGCATAACCGGCAGGTGAGCGTAAATCGGCGTTTCCCAACCGAATGCCAGCCATAACTGCCAGTGAACAGGCAGGGAGGGCAGCCATTCAACCGCGCGCATCACATGGGAAATTTCCATCAGGTGGTCATCGACGACATGGGCGAGATGATATGTCGGGAAGCCATCCGCCTTGAGCAGCACGGTATCCTGCTGCTTGTCATTGTCGAAGCGCACGATCCCACGAACGGCATCATCGACGACTGTTTCGCCTTCGAGAGGCATCTTGAAGCGGATGACATATGGGCGACCTTCCGCCTCAAATTTTGCCTGTTCTTCCGCCGTGAGGTTGCGGTGCTGGCGGTTATAACCCGGTGGCAGTTTACGTGCTTCCATGTCGGCACGCATCGCCTTCAACTCGTCGGGTGTTTCGTAGGCTTTATAGGCTTTACCATTATCCAGTAACCACTGCGCCCATTTTTGGTAAATGGGCAACCGTTCAGATTGAACGTAAGGACCATAGTTCCCGCCCACTTCCGGGCCTTCATCCCATGTCAAACCTGCCCATCGGAGCGCTTCTGTTAGTGTTTGCAAGGCGGTTGGGTCGAAACGGGTTTGGTCAGTATCCTCGATACGCAGGATAAACGCACCATTGTTATGCCGTGCAAACAGCCAATTGAAAAGCGCAGTTCGTAAACCACCAATGTGGAGCGAACCAGTTGGGCTAGGCGCAAAGCGCACACGAACGGGGCGAGTGGTTGAGTCGGTCACGACAAACTCCTGAACAGCGGAAATTGGGTTTGTCATTTTACCTGAAGGCGTTATTTATTTGTAGGGCAGGAGAAGGGTTATATTTTCCGTCCACGAATGATGACACTTTCAGCCAATCCGATACCGGCCAAAATTGATAGCAGCGATGTACCACCTGAACTAATAAAAGGCAGTGTCAATCCCGTTACCGGCAGCATATTGAGATTCATACCTATTGATACGACTGTTTGGAAGAAAATGATGGCTGCTACGCCGTAGCAAATGAGGCTGCCGAGTGGGTCAACCGCGCGACGTGCGCCGCGCAAAATCCGCAAAATGACAACACTGATAAGTACCATGACCACTGCACCACCGACAAAACCAAATTCCTCGGCAATGACGCTGAAAATGAAGTCTGTGTGGCGAACGCGCAAGAAGCGAAGTTGGCTTTGCGTGCCGTTGGCATAGCCTTTGCCGCCAAAACCGCCCGAACCGATGCTAATACGGGCTTGCAAGATGTTATAGAAGGCTTCAGGATCACTTTCCGGGCTGAGGAAGGTTGTGATACGCGATTTTTGGTAGGGTTTCATCTGCGTCCACATGACGGGCGCAGCGATCAGAATAATGCCCACAAACAAGGCAATATGTTTGAGGCGTAAACCGGCTGCCCAGATCATGGCAAACCAGATCACCATGAAAACAATGGTTGTACCGAGGTTTGGTTGAATGAAGATGAGTGCTGTCGGAATGGACATATGGACGAGCGACATGATGACGGCGCGTAGACTACTCAATTTTTGATAATTTTGGGTGAGGTGATGTCCAAGCGTAATGATGATGATGATCTTGCCAATCTCGGAAGGCTGAATGCGGATACCAAGATTGATCCAGCGCTGTGAACCTGCGTCACCGACCACACCGAGGAACTGAACCAAGATGAGCAGGGCAACCATGATGATATACAGCCAGAGATGCAGACTGCCAAGCAACCGGTAGTCGACCGCAGCGAGTACGAAGACCAAGACAAGGCCGATAATCGCATAACGGATTTGGTCAGGTACGCGGCTAATGATGTCCGTATCCACAGCGCCAATAGTCGCGCTGCGGATCATCAATATGCCGAATAAGATCAAAATGAGGGTGGTACCAAGCAGAATGAAATCGAAGTTACGCCAGAAATTACCAGTTCGGTTCATAAGCACTTCTTAGAGACTAGCTAAACTGACTGATTATTATACAGCAAGGCAGCTAGCCATCGTCTAGGGTTTCATCTTCAGGGCGTGATGCGTGCGATAAGCGGTTACGCGCTTCATCTTTCTCATTTACGCCTGTGAATGGGATTTCGGCTTTAATCAAACTATCACGGTCACGTTGTTCGAGGAAAATATCGACATCATCACTATCTACTGAGACGTACTTTGAGATGACTTCTAATATCTCAGCCTTCATCGCCTGCAAACGTTCAGGTGGCAAGTTAATACGGTCGTGTACAAGAATGAATTGCAGACGTTCTTTGGCGGTTACGCCGCTGCCTTTGCTGCTGGTTCGTCCGAGTAAGCGCTCAAAAAATCCAGACATGAGATACGTCCTTGTGTGTTATTCGGACTGACCGCCTGAGAATAAACGAGCAATGCGCTGGAAGATGCCACTATTTTCGTTGAGCTGCATGAACGGCACATCTTCACCATTTAAACGGCGGGCGATATTACGGAAGGCTTGACCCGCGCGGGAGTTCTCATTCTGGCTGATTGGATTACCACTATTGGAAGATGGAATAACACCTTCATCTTCCGGCACGATACCGATCAGTTTAATTGCGAGGATGTCGGTTACATCGTCTGCGGACATCATCTCGCCTTTTTCGATCATCTTGGCTTTGACGCGGTTCAGGATCAGTTTGCCGGGGCCTTTGTTGTTGGCTTCAAGCAGACCAATAATGCGGTCAGCATCACGCACCGCTGAGACTTCGGGATTAGTGACGATGAGTACTTCGTCTGCTGGCGCGATGGCGTTTCTAAAGCCTCGCTCAATACCGGCAGGAGAGTCAATGAGAATGAAGTCAAACTCTGGACGCAGTTTATCGGCTGTTTGGATCATGTCTGTTGGGCTGACAGCGGTTTTATCGCGTGTTTGGGCAGCAGGAATGAGGAACAAATCCGGGAACTGTTTGTGCTTAATCATCGCCTGACGCAACTGGCAGCGACCTTCGATCACATCCACCATGTCGTAGACAATACGGTTCTCAAGCCCCATTACAATATCAAGATTGCGTAGGCCGATGTCGGCATCAATTAAAACAACTTTCTTGCCCATTCGTGCTAAAGCCACGCCGAGGTTCGCGGTCGTGGTTGTTTTACCCACGCCGCCCTTGCCGGACGTAACTGTTACAACTTTAGCCCCCATAAGGATTCATGTTCCTTTCAATATGTCCATGGTTCTACAATAATTTGTTCTTTTCGTACCGAGGCAATTTCCGGTTTGGGCTGGCGACGCTTGTCTTGTGGCGATGTGGTGATATAACTGGCGATACGCAATTGCATCGGTGTCATATCCAATGCACAAACGACCGCGTTTTCGTCTCCATCCGCTCCGGCATGGACAATCCCCCTCAGCCTACCCCAAACGATGATGTCTCCAGCGGCGATAATTTTCGCGCCGGGGTTGACATCCCCCAGTACGACGACATGACCAGCACTATTGACGGTTCGACCGGAACGCAGTGTCCGCTTAATCATTACGCCTACGGTGCCGTCTTCTTCGGGATCGAATTCTGACTCTACATCGTCCTCTCGCCCCGGTATCGGTGTTGATGTGGTTGTGCGTAAGTCGAGTGCATGTGCCGCATCAACGGTCGTCGTGCTGTCACTTAATACTGCCCATAACGATAAGCCCCGTCGTTCAAGCAGTGCTTTCAACGAACCCAATTCGTGCTTTGGAACTGGACGTTCTCCCAAGTCGACGGTGATGCGTGCGCCAGCGAAAAAAGCACTCTGTTGGTCAATGCGTGCAGCTAAATCGGCAGTGATGGTTTGCCACTCTTCGGTCGGACTAAGCGCAACCAACAATCCATCTTTTATCCCTTTAATCGCAACGGTTTGTTCTTGCATCGATGCCACCAAGATAAAGGGTTAAGCGAACACGAAGATAGATTTGGCAACCCATATTTATTACAGCTTGAACTCCCATAATTATTAACTATACCTTATTTTTTATCGTGCGCTATAACACGCCTGTAATCCGTCCCAGCAAAGCAAGGGGAAGCAGTACAAAAGCGGCTGTCGCGAGCCATTGAGCGCTGTTTCGGATGGCTAGACTCTTCTGAAGCCACTGCCCGAAGGCAAAGATGGCGTAGGTCATCCAAATAACATGGATCATTAGCAGCGGCAGGAGAAGAATCGTACTGTCTTTACCAAAATATACCAGCCCAAACAGGGCATAAGTTCCGTAGGCAACGAGTGTCGTTACGCCTAATCCGGGATACCAACGCGCCAAGCGTGCGAGGCCGATGATCCCTAATAAAATGCCAATATCTGTAAACTGATTTCTAACCAAATTGATGAGATATACCCATCGCGAGGCTTCGCGCCAACCATCGGCGATGACAAAAGGTACTCTTATACCGGTGGCTTCGGCTGTTTCTGATGATACCAGCCACCACCCGCTCACCATATATTGCATGGCCGTGCCATAGATGCCCCAGCCGATAATTAGTCCGAGAGCAACCCAGTACCACTTCGGGATCGGCATCTTGGAGAGATGTAAGCCAACGATCAATGCCGGAGCAAGCAGCACGAATAACGGATCGTTCACGATGCCAATAAACAGGATGATGACCAGACTCAGAACATGGTTCGATGGAAATACGGATTGGGGTTGTATGTCTGGTCGTGGATTGCTCGTCATGAGCAAATCGAGGAGTACATAGATCAGCCCGATGTTCAGCAGTGTCGTGACACGTAAGCTGCGCGGCGCACCAATGAGTACTAAAAAGATCAATCCCAAAATCATTATTGAAGCCAACAAAACCTTTTCAGGTATTCGCTGACTCCATATCAGGAACGCCAAGATCGAGAGTGCCAGCAAAAGGCCAACGGAATACAAAATGGCAAGACTGGTTTCTTGACCATTTGCTTGCGACCAGAAGGCGGGGCTGAAGGCCAGCGCGAGACTGCCGACGATGCCGAGAACCGCACCGAAGCGATGCAAGATAAGTGTCATGCCACTTACGCTAACGGCCATGCCCAATGCCCGCATCAACGGTGCGTGACCGACCAGCGTGTATAAGACGAGCGTCACAATCCCCGTTAAAACTGCGGGCAGTAAATGAGCTGCCATGCGACGTGTATTCAACCTAGCCTCCGGGTATGATCGGCGTTGCAATCGGTGTTGCGGGTGGCGCAATATTATCCGCTGGTGGTGGAGGCGCAAGACCTGCACGCTGATTCTTCAAGCGGTAATAGGCTTCCAATGTTTCTCTGACCATTGGTACGGCCCATAACGAGCCTTCTGTACCGTTGTAAATGAAGCCAATGACCACGATTTCTGGATTTTCGTAGGGCGCATAGGCTAAGAACCATGCGTGAGCCGGCCATGAGCCGAACTTGCACAACCCCAAACCGTTGGCAATATTATCACAATATTGGGCTGTACCGGTTTTCCCTGCAACATCAACATACGGTAGGTTTGCACTTTGAGCCGTACCGTAAGTAATAACGCCGCGTGTCCCTTGACGGACAATATCCATCGTTTCCTGGCTGACAAATGCGGGACGGTACTTGTCGTCGAAGCGCAGCTCGGTACACATGCTGGCATTAAATGTGTAGTTATCAGGAATAAATACCTGATACTCGCGAACATCGCTGCCATCTTGAGCAGGGCTGATATCGACTGTGTTGCGGTAAGTCGCCGGATTACAGCGTACCGGATTGTAAAACGCGCTATCCGGTTCACACATGCAGTCAAGGCTGTTCGGGCCTTTCATAATCATGTCTTCAACCAACAGCAAGTTGAGTGTGCCGGTCACACCGTTTAAATTGACATTCCGCAAAACGTGTGGCGCGAAGGGGCGAACCACATTCCCTTCGGCATCAAGATAGCTTTCGATGATCGTCGGTTGATAGAGCGTGCCGCCATTGGCTACGGTGGCCGCCATACTTGCGAGCTGTAAGGGGGTCACGTTTACGTAGCCTTGTCCCAGTGCGGCGTTATAGGTATCACCCGTCGACCAGTTTTCACCGTAGAGTACGCGCTTCCATGTCGGATCAGGCATACGCCCACGATTTTCGGATGGTAGTTCGATACCGAGTTCGGTGCCGATGCCATAGGCTGTGGCGTAGCGGAATAGGTCGGTTGGCCCCAAACCACCCGGCCGCAGGCTTACTTCGGGCACATCGGGGTTCCCACCGCCAACTTGATAAAAGTAGACGTTGCAGCTATTGGCAAGCGCACCAATAACGTTGAGCGGGCCGTGACCGTCACGCTTCCAGCAAACAAAGGTTTGAGAAGCCGCAGGGTCGTTCGGCGCGTATTTGTTTTCAACCACCAACCGGCCGGGGTCATTCAGAACCTGTTGGGGTGAGATAACGCCTTCTTCAATCGCGCCTGAGGCGGTGATGAGCTTCCATGTCGAACCGGGCGGGTAAAGAGATCGAATTGCGTTGTTGATGAGTGGTTTTAGCGGGTCATTGGCGACCTGCAAGTAGTACTCAACGTCGATGTTACGGGCGAACATGCTGTTGTCGTAACCGGGGTAACTGACCATCGCTAATACTTGGCCGTTTTGCGGGTTCATGGCGATGATGACACCCTGTTGGCTGACGAGGCGTTCATAGGTCGAGTTTAGCAGCGCAATACGGTTTTTAAGCGCATCTTCGGCGGCTTGTTGAAGTTCGACATCAATGGTCAGGCGGACGTTCTGACCGGGGATAGGATCGATACGCTCGATTTCAGTTACGGTCGCACCCGCGACATCGACTTCGCGGAGAAGAGACCCGCGTCGTCCTGCTAGGGTTGCGTTCAGGAAGTACTCGATGCCATCGACACCGATACGGTCAAAGTTCGGGTCATAACCTTGCTCAATCAGTGCTTCGGCTTCTTCGGAAGGGATGGGAGCCATATAACCGATGATATGGGCGGTGAGTGCGCCGGTTGGGTATTCACGTACGGCTTTGGCTTGAATATCGACACCGGGCAGTGACTGGCGTTCCTCACGGATTTGTAAGGCGACGTGGAAGTCAACGTCAATGGCGATGGTCACTTCGCGGAAGGGGGCAATACCTTCACCCTCTACTACGAGTTCTTCGATGCTGCGAACGCGCTCACCGGTGGTTTGGGCGCTGGCAGCCGCAATGTCCGCAGTTGGCGGTACACCGACCAAAGCTGATAAGCGATTGAAAATTTCGAGTGTTTGGGTACGGTCGCTGGGGAGTAGGGCAGGCACAATGGTGACGTTGAATGCGGGTACGTTACGGGCCAGTGGCACACCATTCCGGTCGAAGATAACGCCACGGTCAGCCGCGATTGGCAGTTGGTTCAGGCGATTCTCGTCAGCGGCGGCCTGATAGGTGTCAAAGCTCGCAATTTGGAGGTCGTACATACGGAACGAGAACAAGATAAAGATTGCTACCATCACAGCTTGAAATAGGGTTAGTCGCCATCCTTGAAAAGGAAGTAAACGTCTATTCAATTTCGGGTACTCCTGCTTACTTACTTCTTGACAGTCACCGCGCTAGACGGCGTGAAATGGAATGTTCGTGGTCGTCATTATAGACACATTGATGAGTGGAAGTTGAGGCGGTCATCTCGTTAGTCGAAGATCAGTCCCTAACGCACGCTGTATGGCGCGAACAAACCAATAAACCGGCATAATACCGATGAGATTATATACGATGCTTGGCACAATGAATAATCGAATTTGATCTAGAACAACTCCGTAGCCGAGTTGATCGACATATTGAGGCTGAAATCCGGTGGATAACAAAATGATGAGAATGGTGAACTGCTGGATGATGGTGCCGAGAACGCTGACCCACACGAGGGTGAAGAAACCGACACTGAATAACTGCTGACGTATGGCATGAATCGCAAAGATAATCAGTACCATGCCTACAATGGAGGTACCAATGGGGGCGGCTGAAAGTAAGTCTTTGCAGATGCCACCGACGAAAGCCCAAAGAACACCCTGTTCAAGGCTGGTGTTGAGCGACCATGCTGATACGATCAGCAGCACGATGTCGGGTCGCCCGCCGAAAATGCTAATTTGCGGCATGACGGTCACTTGTATGGCTGCGGCCAACATCAGGATGGGTAAACTGAGGAAACTCCCCATGTGTTAACTGCCACTTCCGGCGGCCACTGGCGTACTCTGGAATACCGATAGATCGACTGGTTGGAAGCTGGTAATCACCAAAACGGTTTCGAGAGTGGCGAAGTTATTCAGGCTGCGAATGGTGGCGTTCTGAAACAGTTCGAATTCGCGCTGTTGGACATTCGTCACCTGCCCAATGACCAATCCAGCCGGAAGATTACCGCCAAGACCGGATGAGATCACAATGTCGCCTTCTTGGACACTGGCGTTGAGCGGAATAAATTCCATGAGTAAATCGTTGGTTGCCTGTCCGACGATGCTGCCTTCGTCACGGGTTGTTTGCAGACGGGCGCTGATGGCGCTAGAAACATCGGTTATGAGCAGGACACGAGAAGCGTTTGCGGTGACATCCGATATGCGGCCTACTAAGCCTAACTGGGTAATGACCGGCATACCGATTTCGATGCCATCACGGGTGCCACGATTGAGCGAGATGGTTTGTAAAGGCGCGTTCGAGTCTGAGTTACTGATGACATCGGCGGCTACATATTCCTGATCCTGCGTTTGCGAGGTGTAATTGACCAGTTCGGATAACCGTTGATAGTCATTGGCGACTTCGCGTAATTCCACAAGTTCGGATTGATAACGGGCGAGCGCTTCCTCAAGATCCGCCACACGCCGTTGGAGCGTGGGTACGTCTGAGGGCATCTCGATAGCATCTACGGTTTCGAGCGTCGTGCGGTTGAATATTCCGGTAATGAAGTTTAGCGGGATTGATAGAATACCCGTGACCGGTGAGAGTAAACCCAGTTGGCTGGCTGTGATGAGCGCTAAACATACCAAGAGACAGATACCCAAAAATAATCCGCGATTAGATCGCCAATTTCGCACGATATGATGCCCTATCTTCGCTTACGACTGGAGGCAATTATAGCAAAGTTAGCGACTGGTGTTGATTTAGAGTCTGCTTTGCTTTTACGGAGGTACGTGACATATGGTTTCTACGCTATTGGGTGCATCGGCGACTAATGGCGAGTACTACCGCGTTCCAAACCAACGAGTAAGCGGCGGAGGTTGTTGTAATCCTCAAGTACACGACCTGCGCCGCGGGCAACACAGGTCATTGGGTCTTCGGCAAGCCAAGTGCGGATGTTGACCTCATCGGTAATGCGGTCGGTTAAGCCTTTGAGTTGGCTGCTGCCGCCGGCCATGCAGATGCCACTTTCCATGAGGTCGGCGACAAGTTCTGGAGGGGTATCATCCAGCGCATCTTTAACGGTGTCAACGATAATATCCACCGAGCCAGAAACGGCCTCGCGAATTTCAATCGAACTGACTTCGACAGATGATGGGAGGCCGGTCATTAAGTTACGACCCTTGACGGTAAAGGTTCGTTCCTGTGGGAGCGGATAGGCTGAACCGATTTCCTCTTTCACTTTTTGGGCGGTCGGTTCGCCAATGAGTAAGTTGTGTTTAGTACGCATGTATTGAACGATGTCCTCATCCATTTCGTCACCGGCGACGCGGATGGAACGGCTGATGACAATACCACCAAGCGAGAAGATGGCGACTTCGGTTGTACCACCACCGATGTCGATGACCATGCTGCCGCGTGTTTCTTGAACGGGTAGACCTGCACCGATGGCAGCCGCGACGGGTTCTTCGATCAGATAGGCTTCACGCGCACCGGCGCTGATGGCCGCGTCAAAGACCGCGCGTTTTTCGACTTCCGTCACGCCGCTGGGGATGCCGACAACAACACGCGGGCGCGGGAGGGGAACCCATGTTTGCTCATGGGCTTTATTGATCAGATGATGAAGCATGGCTTCGGTCACTTCGAACTCGCTGATAACACCGTCACGCAAGGGACGAACAACCACAATATCCTTGGGATTCTTGTTCCACATTTCTTTAGCACGCGCGCCAACTTCGATAGGGCGGCGGGTTTTCTTTTCGAGCGCGACGAAGGATGGCTCGTTGATTACAATGCCTTTGCCACGGACACTGACAAGTGTATTCGCTGTACCGAGATCGATACCGATATCCAGCGAGAATATACCGAGCAAAAAATCAAAGGGACTCTGCACGTAGAAGACTCCTCACGAAAAGGAAAACGGGCGGCATTATAACACGCGCTAGGCTGAATACAAAGCTACCCGCACTATGCGACAACTATACTATAATGGTTGGCGTTGGTCGTTATGACCACATCAATCAGAATTGTAATCCGGCCTTACAGATGGGTAGGTTAAGGCTGGGGAATATTGTCAGCTATTTCAATTTTATGCTCGAAACCTTGCGCCAGACCATAAAAAAGTTCCGGCTGGTTACGCCAAACACATTGGTTGTCGTTGGTGTATCGGGCGGCGCGGATTCGTTGGCGCTACTGCATATGCTAAGTCAACTTGCGCCCCGAATGAGTTTTCGCATCCACGCGGCGACGTTGAACCATCAACTGCGTGGTGAGGAAAGCGACGGTGACGTGGAGTTCGTCAGGGGGATTTGCCGTGAGTGGGGCATTGAGCTTACCGTTGGGGCGGCTGATGTTACAAGTCTCGCTCGTGATAAGCAGATGGGGATTGAAGCAGCGGCACGGTTCGCGCGGTATGACTTTTTGGCACAGGTCGCTTCTAAAGTGGAGGCGGATACAGTAGCGGTGGCGCACCACGCAGATGACCAAGCCGAGACGGTTCTCATGCATCTGCTGCGGGGAGCGGGGGTAGGAGGGGCGAGCGGCATGATGTTGAAATCGACGGTTCCGATGCATCCCGACTTAACACTCATTCGCCCCTTACTGAGCGTTACTCGCCGTGAGATTGAGGATTATTGCGAACAAGTGGGATTAAAGCCACGATACGACTCAACGAATAGCGATACCACTATTTTACGCAATCAGATTCGTTTGGATGTACTGCCTTACTTGGAAACGGTTAGCGCGGAGGTGCGGTCGGCTCTCGTCAGGTTCGCGGAAATCGCGGCGGTTGAGGATGATTTTATCCATCAAAAATTGGTTGAGCTTGTTCAGTCGGATGCGGTTAAGAGGCTGGACGGAAGCATCAAAATGAAACGCATCGTGTTTCGAAGTGTTCATCCAGCTATCCAACGGCGGTTGCTGGTATGGGTGTGTGAGGAACTGGAGGGTAAGGATTCCATCTCGGCGCAGTTGATTCTGGAAGGGGTTGAGATCGCTATCAATGGGCAACAAGGCGCAATTGCACTGCTGGGCGGTAAGCTCCAACTGCGGGTCGATTATACGTTTGTTGTTATTGAACGTATCGGAGCCAAGTTAATTGTCGCTGATCTGCCGTTGGTGGATGCTGGATATGAACGGATTATTGACGCTCCATCGGATACGGATATTGGTGCGTATCGATTGATTGTCGAACAAGAAGCCTTTCCTGAAGGTGGACTTGGCGCACGGCTGGCGATTGCTGAAGGCGCAACCATCGTGTTGAGGACACGGCAAGACGGCGACACCTTCGCGCCGCCGGGTATGAAAGGGCATAGGCAGAAGATCAGCCGGTGGATGGTGAACGTAAAAGTACCACAACAAATACGTGACCAAATTCCATTAATTGTCGTGAATGGTGAAGTCGCGGCTTTCTTTGTGAATGGGCAGTGGATTATTAGCGAATCATTCGCGGTATGGAATACCTCAAGGCGTGTTATTTATTTTCAATTTCTGCAAAATTTATGAATTTCTCGCAATTTTAAGCTATGCACAACTTTGTAATAGGCTCTGTTGGTTGCAAAAGTAGATAGAGTTGAGTATCCTTAAGACAAAATATGGGAATAGTAAACACTGGATATAGGTTGATCTATGGACACGATGATTGATACTGCCCACGTTCTGGTGGTTGATGACGAGGGGGCAATTCGTTATTCTGTGAGCAAGACGCTTCAACGCATCGGGTATCAAGTCGATGAGGCGGCAAGTGGTGAAGAAGCGCTGGAGATGATTGGGCGCAACGAATATGAAGTGATCTTAACGGATATTCGTATGCCGGGTTTGACGGGTGTTGATCTGTTAAAGCGTATTAAGGATTTATCACCGGACGCGATTGTTATCCTGATGACAGGGTATGCCAGCCTCGGTACGGCGGTCGAAAGCCTGCGTTTGGGCGCACATGATTACCTGATTAAGCCGAGTTCCAGCCAAGATATTCGCCAGAGCGTGGCGCGGGGTGTTGAACGGGCGCGTAACCTGAAGCGCCGCCGTGCGCTGCTCGACGCGATCCGCAGCAACGTGTTTGAACTGACGCGGGCTGATGTGGAAGCTATCGCGGCAGTGTATGAAGATGAAGAACCAGCGATTGTACCGGAAGCCCGTTACGAGAGCGCCGCGCCTGTCGAGCCGATGAACGCGAATATGACGCTGGGGCCGCTGACGATTTACCCCGGTCGTTACCAGATTTCGGTGGGCGACCAACCGATTGACCTCACCCCAACCGAGTTTGATCTGCTCCTGTACTTAGCGGCGCACCGTGGGCGTGTGGTTTCGTGCCACGAGTTGGTACGCGAAGTGCGCGGGTACGCGGTGGACGAGGCGGAAGCGCGTGAAGTTATTCGCCCGCACGTGAGCAACCTGCGCCGTAAGCTGAAGCAGACAGGCAAGGACGCGGATTTGATCGTCAATGTGCGTGGTATTGGCTACCGTCTCAGCGAGACAGGTCAGTAAGAACACGAACTGAATGCGTTTGATTAATCATTCATATGCTCTTATCGGAACACAGAGTCTATCACGTATAGTGCTCTGTGTTTTTATTTCGGCGTTGTTCAGCGTTTACCATGTGACTGACGCGCAAGACGACTTGCTCTCTCGTTTGACGCTGGAGCAGAAGGTCGCGCAGATGTTCATCGTCAACCTGTACGGCAGCCAGTTGAACGAACCCGCGCGGGACTTTTTGACTCGTTACCAACCGGGAGGCGTGGTACTGCTGCCAGAGAATATCCGTACGCCAGAAGAGGTAACGCAGCTCAACACCATTTACCAGCAGACGATTATTGACAGCGGTGGTTTGCCCTTATTCGTTTCGGTTGACCAAGAGGGCGGGACGATTGCTCACCTGCGGGATGGATTTACGACGTTCCCGGTGCCCATGCTCTTGACGGCAAGCGGTGATACCGAGTTAGCGTATCGGGTAGGGGAAGCGATGGGCGAGGAGATGCTGGCGGTGGGCGTAAATATGAACCTCGCGCCGGTGGCTGACCTTGAGACGAACCCGAATAACCCGATTATTAAGCGACGGTCGTTTGGGAGTGATCCAGCGATGGTTAGCCCGATTGTTGGGGCGTATATCGAGGGATTGCAAGCGGCGAACGTGATGGCGACCGCAAAGCACTTCCCCGGACATGGGGACAGCAGCGATGACTCGCATGTTGGGCTGCCGGTTATCGCGCTCGACCGTGAACGGCTGGAGGCGGTGGAACTCGCGCCTTACAGAGCGGCGATTGAGGCGGGTGTGAGTACGATTATGGTGGCGCATATCTGGTATCCGGCACTCGAACCGCAGCCGGATTTACCCGCGTCGATGTCTTACAACGTGATTACTGGGCTGCTCCGTGAGGAGATGGGTTACGATGGGTTGATTGTGACCGACGCGCTGGATATGGACGCGATTGATACGGTTTACAGCTATCCAAATGCCTCGTTACAAGCGATTAAGGCAGGGGTTGATCTGGTGATCGCGGCGCATGTGAGCCTAGAAGCACAGGCAGCAGGCATCCAGCGGGTGGTGGAGGCAGTTCGGTCGGGTGAGATACCGGAAGAACGGATTAACGAGTCGGTACGGCGTATTCTGGCAGCGAAGGAAAAGTACGGCATCCTCGATTGGCAGCCGATTGATCCCACGACGGTTAATGAGCAGATGAATTTGGATGCACATGCCGAGCTGGTGAGCGAGATTTTTGATAAAGGCGTGACAGTGGCGGTTGACCGTAACAACGTTATTCCTTTCAAAGCCGGGCAGAGGGTGGCGGTGATTTTCCCCGGTACGCGACCGCGCATCCAACAGGAATGCACGGCTGAAGGGGTGACGGTGAAGCCGCTGGCGGTTTCCGAGACACCGACCGAGAGTGACATCGCGAGCGCACAGCGGATGGCGGCGCAGGTCGATTACACGGTGGTGTTCAGCGAGAACGCGGACGTGACCCCCCAGCGGCGAGCGTTGGTGAACGCTTTACCACCGGATAAAACCATTGCGGTGGCGCTGGCTTCGCCCTACGACTGGACGACCTACCCGCAGGTGGCGGGTTATGTGGTGACTTACAGCCCGCTGCCACAGGCGGTTCCGGCGGCGTGCGGGGTGTTGTTCGGGCGAATACCGGCGAACGGGAAGCTGTCGATAGCGATTAGTCGATAGTCAACAGGTGACAGTCTACAGATAAAGGCAAAAGCAAGTCATCAGCTTTCAGTCGCCAGTCTCCAGCTAAAAGCACAAAATGCGGAACAAACGGCAACAGCAGCAAATGCGGCACAATTATTCACCTGTTAAAAGTTGGCGGCATTGGCGGCGGCGGCGGCAGTAGAGCGCCATTTCAAATGCTGTTGATGCTGTTGTTGCAGTTGAGAATCTCATTATTTGTCGCAATTGTCGTTTCTGTCAGTTGCTGTTTTATCGTTTCTCCCTCAATTGTCGGCGAAGTCGTCTGTGTCGGAAATGTCGGTTGGCAAATTTGGCACTATAGATTTCGGCAATGGCAATCGGTTGGTGATTCGGAAAATTCGTCAAATTCGGAACGATTGTCGGGCTGCGCCGCATGAGGCTAAAGCCATCATGCTGATCGCCAGACAAGTCTGCTAAAGCGACTTCAAAACGGGACTGACTCGCAAAATTCTTCATTTTCTTCACATGCACGAGTGAAATTTGAGTGTGATTGTGAACTCACTTATCGGTTGGGTGAAAAGAGGCGCTTCATGAAGCGCCTCTTTTACAAAAACCTGATTGAATCAGTGTGAAAAGTGTGATCACATTTCAATTCATTTTAGAACAAATGGGCGATCCAGTCAAGGGATTTTGGTTAGAGTTTTCAAACTTTTGGGAGTGCAAAATTGCAGTAGATAGGATCGGTATTTGATCGAGTTTAGCGTTGGTTAGCAGCGGACAGCATACTTGCGTCCTTACGCAGCAAGTTAAGAATTTTATAGTTGGAATTTACCAGTGGAAAACTCCACAATGGGACTATAGACCCGCTGGCACGGCGAATAACCCTCATGAACGGGAATAGTCGGAAAAGAGTACGTACGAAGCGGAAGAAGCGTGGGCAGGGAAGCAGCGGACAGCCTGTCTGCTGTCCCTACAGAAGTGGTCGCGTGGGTGGTAAGAGGGCGCAAGCCTTGCGCCCCTACAATAAAATGTGTGGGTCAGAAAGCGCCTTGCGTGTGGAACATGAAGGCGAAGAAGTTGGTTTGTTCATCGAGCGTCATTGGGCGGGGGCGGGCGAGATCGTCGATGATGCCGGTGAACAGATCAACATTGAGCAGCTTGCCGTTGTAGATGTAGAGTTCATCCATGAAGAAGCGGCTGTTGCCCCAGAAGGGTTGGTCGAAGAACAGGTTGCCGAGGCCGTAGTGCAAAAAGGCTTCCTGACCGGTACGTGCGCCGTAGAAGGCCATCGTTTGCGGCTTATGCGCCTGCGTGCCGAGGACGACATCCGCGCCGAGATCGGCAACCCCTTGGAAGTCGGAGAT
Organism: Chloroflexota bacterium; assembly: GCA_020161935.1. GTDB lineage: Bacteria > Chloroflexota > Anaerolineae > Aggregatilineales > Phototrophicaceae > CFX2. The sequence continues at coordinate 1,378,338 of JAIUNI010000001.1, read as the reverse complement.
TTGCTGATTGCTCGGCAAGTAGTCCTCGATTTCCAGATACTGCACTGAGACGACGACGAAGTTCCCTTCGGCTTTGAGCTGCGGGATGATGACGCGCAGCCAATCCCAATCGCAGAAGGCCGCGCCGGGGGTGGTGTCTTTGGCGATGGCATAGTAGGGGCCGACCCAGTTACAGGCGAGCATGGCGATTTTGTTGCCGTTATGGTCGAGGATGAGCGGCTGCCGGGCATCGGCGAGCGCTGCGCCACCGCCGATGGTGCGGATGCCATGCCACTGATACCACTCGAGCGTGCGGAGGTAGTTTTCGGTGCCAAAGTCGTTGTTGTGGTTGCCGGTCAGTTCGACTATATCGAGACCGAGCTTGGTGAGCAGATCGAAGTGGGATTCCTTGGAGCAAAATTCGCCAAGCGGAGGGGTGGTATCGGCCTGTGGGCAGTTGGGTGAGAAGGAGACTTCGTTACTGGTGTGGAAGAAATCGGCGCGTTCAACAAAGGGCAAGATGCCGGAAGCCGCCCAATCGGTTCCCTGTTCGTCCAGCTCGGTGCGGGTGAGGCGGGTGAGGGCGGTGACACCGGACATCAGCAGCCGTGTGAGCTTTTGCGGCTCGAAGTTGGGCTGACCGGTGGTGAAGGCGAAGGGGTAGGTTGATAAGTCGGTATCGAGCGGGTGGGTTTCGCCGATATGTAGGACACGATAGCGAGTGATGAGGCGGTCAAAGGCGATGAGGGTGTAGAGCTTGCCATTGCGCCACAGGCTGTTTTGCAGGGCATCATCGGGGACGATTTGAGTTGACGGCGAAAGATTTACCCCGAAACTGGCTAAGGCGGCGGCGGTGGTTTCATCAAGGATAAGCGCGGAATCCGGCTGACCGAGGCTGACGGATTGCAACTGTTCAAGGGTGATTTGACCCAAGAGGCTGGGGAAAGATACAGCAGGGACGAATAAGGCGTAACCTTGCTGATTGACGGCATCTGGTTCAGGTGTTGCTTCAACTGGCAGTAGTTCAACGGTGGGTGATTGTGTGGGAGCGGCGAGGGGTGTTTGCGGCGTGTTGGTGGCGAACACGATTTCTGGCATGGCTGGCGCAGCGGTGGTTGGTTGTGCAACTGCGAGCCACGGTTCCGCGTAAAAGGCCATGTACTCAGCGACGTGCTGTTTCCAATGGATGTTGTTATGTTCACCTTCGGGATAGATGATGAAGGTGTGAGCGATGCCGCGTTCGGTTAGGCGTTCGTGCATGAGGTCGATGCCGGGGGCGGCGTAGTCGGCATTGCCGCGGTCGAGCATGATGCGTAGGGTATCCAAGTTGGCGGCGTTGCGGGCGAGCTTGAGAGGGTCGTAGTCGGGCGGGGCGTTGCCTTCGGCAAAGAAGGCGCTGTGACCGCCGACGGTGCTAAACAGGTCGGGATGGCGGAAGGCGATTTCGTATGCCCAGAAGCCACCACGCGAGATGCCGCCGATACCGCGTGTTTCACGGCGCTGGTCGATGCGATATTGAGACTCGACCAGCGGCATGAGTTCGTTGAGGAATACATTTTCCCACGAGACGACATCAAACTGGTTTTTGTTGGCGAGCCACTCCCCATAGGGCATGACAACGATCATCGGCGGGAGTGTTCCTGCCGCGATGCCTTCATCAAGTGCCTGCTGGATGCCCAAGCGTACCCAATGGCCGTCATCGTCATTCGAGCCGTGCATGAGGTAGACGACGGGATAAACCCCGGTTGAGCCTTCATAGCAGGGCGGGGTGTAGACCGAGTAGTAGAAGGTGGTTTCGGCAGGGACGCTGCGGAAGCTGCCCCGTGTGACTGCTCCGGTGGCGGCACAGGTTTGAGCGGCGTTAGCAGACGGTTGGATGACGGCTAGAGCGGCGAGGATGACAGCGGCGGTGAGGATTTGGGTGATGCGGATCGCGCTTGTTTTGAGTGAATGCACTTGACGAGCCTTAAACTTTGGTTTCGATTTGGTTGTATAATGCCGTGCGTTTCGATGTCAGCATATTTAAATAGTGTCGACTTCAACCGCCAGAGGCTCAAGCCTCCGGCTCCGAGTTCCGGCGGGAAGGAGGCTAAAGCCCCCTCAAACCCGCCGAGAAATGTTTGTGGTCAATCATAACCGACACCTAATTTGGTGTTTGCGTTCAGATTATTTGTTTAAGTCCTATTCTGAAGGTAATTGATGCTGCCTCAGTTTACGTTTACTAAAACCGATTATCGGCCTAGCAGAATCTTCTGGTGGGTTATTTTACTGCTGCTGGGTGTGGCGTGGCTAGGCATTATCGGACTCGACCGTGACGCGATGTGGTACGACGAGATTTATTCGTACATTTACGCGGGGGGCGAGCAGTACGGGCCGATTGGTGCGGGCGAGGTGCTGACGCGGGTGGTGGGGCAATTGCAGCACGAGAAGAATCCACCGGGGTATTACCTGCTGCTGCATTACTGGCTCGAAGCGGCAGGGTCATCGGCGGTGGCGGGGCGGATGCTGTCGCTGCTGTTTGGGATGCTGTCGGTGGCGATGACGTACCGGTTGGGGCGGGATTACGCGGCGGTGGTGGGGATTCGCTCGGCGGCGCTGGTGGGGTTAAGTGCGGCGGTGGCGGTGGGCGCGTCGGCGTACTACATCTACTACCTGCACGAACTGCGGGTGTATACGCTGATCGTGGCATGTGCGGCGTTCGAGGTGTGGGCGTATTTGAAGCTGGTGGAAAGACAAAATGCGGGATTGAACCGCAGAGACGCAGAGAGCGCAGAGGAAGACGGAGAAAGACAAGGAAGATTCACCATAGAGGCACAGAGGACACAGAGAAACACAGAGGAAGATAGAAGGGGGAGAGATGCGGGGTTGAACCGCCAAGTCGCCAAGAAAAGAGAAGGATGGGGGCTGCAAGCGGCGTTTGTGGTGGTGTCGGGGGCATCGCTGTACCTCCATTATCAGTTGGTGTTCGTGTTCGCGGTTATCGGGTTGTATCACCTCCTGACGGTGCGGATGACGCGGCAGTGGTGGCGGGTGGCGCTGCTGATCGGGGCGGCGGGAGGGCTGTTCCTGCCGTGGGTGTGGACGGTGATGACCTTCTCGGAGGGGAACACGATTAACGCGGTGGTGAGCATGAGCGCGGCGAAGATCCTGCCGTCGCTGCTGCTGACGTTTAGCAACAACAGCGTGGCGCTGCTGGGGTTGGTGGTAGTCTTCGCGGCCTATAAACACCTGCGGCAGTACCGCGCGATTCTGCTGCTGGCGGCGTTTGGGGTGGTGGGGACGCTGGCGGCCAACGCAGTGTATCCCTTCATTAACCAGATACGCTACATCATGTTTCTGTGGCCGCTGCTGGCGGTGGTGGTGGGGTTGGGTGTAGAGCGCCTGAGCCGAACGGGTATCGCGCCGGTGGTTGTGCTGGGGATATGGCTGGCGGCGGGGTTGTGGACGGTGGCGGCGAATGATTTCAGCGGCTACTTGTACGGGATTATTCCGTCGTGGCGAGAGTTCCGCGCGACGCTGGAGCAGCAGGCACAGGCGGGAGATGTGGTGGCCTACCACGCGGGGAACTACGACTGGATACGGTCGCTGGAACTTGACCACTATCTCTATGGTTTGCCGCTGACGCACCAGATGATGGAGTACATCCCCGGTAAGCCAGAGAACGATGAATACACCACGCAAGTACGGGCGTTTCTGGCTGATAAGACGAACGTGTGGGTGGCGGTGTCGCACATTGACCCGCCAAACTTCCGGTTAGAGGCGTTCCAGCGGGCGCTGGCGGATGAAGGATTTGTTGACTGCTATACGGCGCTGGATGACGAGTCAGTGACACTCAATTTGCAGACGCGGCTGCCGGAGAGTGTGAGCGCGATGCCACTGCGATTTGGCGAGGGGATCGGTATGCAGTTGGTTGAACTGGTTCGCGCGAACGGCTTGGGCCAAGTGACCGTTGTGCTGGGGTCGGTAAAAGCGGATGAAGTACCGAACGACCAATACTCGGTGGCGGTGCATGTGGTGGACGCGGCTGGCAACCTTGTGGCACAGGCGGATTACGGGCTGCCGAACGCGGGACGGGCGTGTACCCGAACCTTATTAAATGTCCCAACGGGCGCATACAGTTTGCGCGTGGCAGTGTATAATTGGCAGACAGGTGAACGCCTGTTGGGGGTAGACCCGTTGACGGGCGAAGCATCTGACCGTTTGACGGCGGCGACATTCGATGTTCAGTGAGGTTTTCTAACACGCCTCTAAGCCATTTCGGGCGACAATTACGGGCGGCCTACACGGTGGGTGCGCTATATTTTGTTTTTATGATGGCATACGTTTTGAGCGTAGAAAGCAATAGGTTACATGGGCACTTTAAACCCGGATTTGCTCTCTAAAGATTTAGACGCGGTGATGAATGACGCGGTGGCGTTGAAAGACCAATACCGCAAACCGACTTTACAACCGGAACTGATTCTGCTGGCACTGCTGAGACACCCTGATACGGCGGCGGCGCGGCTGCTGGATGTGTTCACCAGCACGCGGGCGATTGACACGGCGAAGCTCGACCGGCAGGTACACCTAGCGGTAGAGGGGCGCGGCGACCCGAACGGCAATCTCGACTTCGTGGCGAAGGGCAACCGCCAAGTGCCGCTTTCCAAACAGGCGATCATCCTGATTGACGACGCACTGAGCCTCGCGAACTCGCAAGATGAAGTGCGGGTGGATACCGACCATATGTTAAGCATCATGGCGGAAGCGTCGATGCCGACGAGCGGCCTGCTGCGGGCGCAGGGGATTACCCCGAAGGCGATTGCTGATATAAGGATGGATAATTCACAGGTGCGGTTGAAACCGGACGGCACGACGCAGGATGTGGTGGCGCAGGCGAAGGCGGGCAAGCTGCGGGCGGTTTACTTCCGCGAGGGGTTGCTGCGCGACATGATTAATATCCTGTCGCAGTCGGTGAAGCGGCACATCATTTTGGTGGGGCCGGACGGCGTGGGTAAGCGGACGCTGGCGTACAGCCTCGGCTTGCTGATGTCTGAAGGCAAAGGGCCAGCGGGGTTGAAGAACTTCGTCCAGATCGACGAAACCGCGCTGCTCGATAACGACCAGAAGACGGTACGGGCGGGATTGAGCCAAGCGTCGGGCGGTATCCTGTTCATTCCACATTTGCACCGTTTCTTCGGTGGACCGATCAAGGCGGAGTTTAGCAAGGCGACACCGCTGATTCAGAAGGCATTTTTGGGTGATGATCCGGTGATTATCGGTACAACGACCGAACAGGATTATAAGGAACGGCTGCTTTCGGTGAGTGCCCTTTCGGAGAACAGCCAAGTGATCCGCGTGCCGGAACCCTCGGCGGACGAGACACTGGAAATTCTGAAAATTCTGAAGACACACCTTGAAGCCGATTATAAGCTGACAGTGACGGATGATGCGCTGTCGCTGGCGGTACGGTTGGCGAAGCGCTATTTCAGCTCGACCCCGCTGCCACGGAGCGCGGAACAACTCTTGCACCGGACGGCGGCGATGGTCAGTATGAGCCAGCAGAGCCAACTGCCGTTCAAGAATGAACGGGCAGGCGACCAGAACCTCGACGCGGAAGATATTACGCTGACGGCGAGCCAGATGACCGGTATCCCCGTGAGCAAGCTGGGCGAGGATGAACGGCTGCGCTACGCCAGCATGGTTGAGCATATTAAAGAGCGTCTGATCGGGCAGGACGAAGCGGTGCTGGCCGTGAGCCGCGCGATCAAGACGGCGCGTGTGGGTTTGAAGGACGCGAAACGCCCGATTGGTTCGTTCTTGTTCCTCGGCCCGACGGGTGTTGGTAAGACGGAACTGGCGAAGGCGTTGGCGGAGTTCATGTTCGGCAGTGAGGACGCGATGCTGCCGTTGGACATGAGCGAATTCAAGGACGAGAGCAGCCTGAACCGGCTTATCGGTTCGCCAAGCGGTTATGTGGACAGTGAAGCGGGTGGGCAGCTTACCGAGCGTGTGCGCCAACAGCCGTACATCATTGTGCTGTTCGACGAAGTTGAAAAAGCACATCCGCGCATTATGGACATCCTGCTGCAAGTGATTGAAGAAGGGCGTTTGACCGATGGGCGCGGGAATACGACACAGTTCAGTGAAACGGTGATTATCCTGACCAGTAACCTCGGCGCGGAACATCTCGCCGTGCCGGTGATTACTGAAGATATTCGCGAGGAGGCGATGGAAGAAGTGCGGACGTGGTTCCGACCTGAATTCCTGAACCGGCTTGATGAAGTGATTATGTTTAACGCGCTGTCGCCCGAAGTGCTGCATGATATCCTCGTGCTGCTGCTGAAGAAAGAGCGCAAGATGGCGGCTGACCGCGGGCTGACGCTCGAATTCTCGGATGCTTCGGTGGAATGGATGCTGGCGCAGAACGACGAACCGGAATATGGCGCGCGACCGCTGCAACGCATTATCCGGCGCTTCGTGCGCGACCCGCTGGCGGACTTCTTGCTGAAGGTTAACCCGCCGTCAGGGACGCAGGTGAACGTGGACGCAGATGCAAGCGGTTTAAAATTTGCCGCGATTGTGGACGGCAAAGAAGTGACGGTCGGGGGTTAAATCTTGCGGCGTTTTATAACCCGTTTGTTAGGTTTATTTTCGGCGGTGGCTGGTATTCTGACCGTATCCAAGGATTTGGGCGGTTCGTGGAGTATTGTACAACTCGCCGCCAGCGAACTGCCGTGGCTGACTGCGCTTTTAGGTGTGGTCGCGGTCGTGTGGTCGCTGGTGGGCAAGCCGAAGCTGTGGTTCGGGGTGATTACAGGCGGCATTGGCGCGATATTGGCTGCCAAACCGCTGATGGAGTACCGGGCGACGGTTGAAGATGCGGCCTCGGCAATGAAGGCCGGACTCGGTAAGGGTTACGAGTCGGAAATCCCACTGGTGGTGCAACACCGACTGCTGCCGGTGACGGTGGCGCTGCCCAACCTATTTGGTTCGCATTTGCGGGCAGCACGGGCGCGGGTGTGGCGCGATATTGTGTACGCCTCGCCGAATGGAAAGCCGCTGAAACTGGATGTGTATGAGCCGATGACGAAGCCTGTTATCGGAACAACCTATCCGGCGATTATCGCAATCCACGGTGGCGGGTGGCGGAACGGCGATAAGCAGGAGTATTTTGAGCCGACACACCGTTACCTCGCGAACTTGGGTTTTGTGGTGTTCGATATTCAGTACCGTCTATCCGGCACGGCGCTGTGGCCTGCACAATTGGAAGACGCACGAACGGCGCTTCAATGGGTGCGGGACTGCGCGGGTGAGTACAACGTTGACCCGCGCCGCATTGCGCTGCTCGGACGTTCGGCAGGAGCGCACATCGCGCTGATGACGGCATTGAAGGCGGACGCGGCGACACAGGTGCAAGCGGTGATCGGGTTTTATACGCCGACCGATCTTAAATACGAAAACCTAACCAACGCCTCGCCGGTTTACAACCTGATGGGCGGCCCGTGGGAGCAGCTACGGGATGAATATACGGCAGCGAATCCGGTTGACCAACCATTTGGCAAGCTGCCACCACTATTTTTGGTGGAAGGGATGATGGACACGATTGTGCCGTACAGTGACGGCGACCAGATCAGCCGGCGGTTGACGCTGACCGAGAACCCGTTCGTGCTGCTGCGGATACCGTGGGCGCGGCATGGCTTTGACGGCGTGACGTTCGGGTTAGGGGCGCAGCTCGCGCAGTATTATTTGGATCGCTTTTTGGCGCATACGTTTTTCAGGGAGCAATAGACATGCCTGCCACGCTCAATGCCCGCCCGATGCCGCAGCGCCCCGCGAACGGGCTGCTGGCATGGGAGGCGACCATCGGATATTTGCGGTTGCAGTATCGGTTGGATGCCTCGCTGACGCTGCGGGCGGTAGCTAACGGCGATGCTATCCAATGGAATGCCTATGCGGTGTGGGGGCAAAACACTGAGCAGGTGACGGATAAACTGTCAATGCCAGCGGCGCTGCGGGAGTTGTGGGCACTGATTGACCGGAAGCACGTGATTTTTGAATCGCGCGAGGCGATGCTGCGCCGCCCCTCTAATTACGGGGATGATGAATGGTTGGACGGGGTGACTCGTACCGTTTTCAACCAGATGATCGAGTTGTTCCAAATTGCCTGTGCGCCGACTTGGGCGCTGACGATTATTTATGAACCGGTTGAGATCGCGGATGTACGTTTCCAAACACGGCTGACGAGTGACCGCGATTCGATGGATATGCTGGGACAAGGCGCGACACTGCAAGCCGCCTGCCGCGATTTGCTGCGGGTGACGGCGCAGATGCACATCCAGCGGCGCAAACGCCAGACTTCCGAGAACGCGGTTCAACAGTCGTCATAAATGCGACAAGTGGGTAAGATTACAGGCAAAAATCTATTCGTAAGGTATTAAGGAGTTTATTATATGACGCAGGTGGATACCTCCATTTTCCGCAAGTACGATATTCGAGGAACGGTTAGCGGCGAGAAAGCGCAAATTACGCCCGATCTGGCGCGGTTGGTGGGTAAGGCGCTGGGAACCTATTTGCCTCAGCAGTTCCAGACCGACCGTGTTTTCGTGGGCTGCGACAACCGCACGACATCCCCCGGTATTAAACAGGCGATGGCGGAAGGGTTGGCTTCTACCGGCATGAACGTGACCGACATCGGCGCGGTGATGACCCCGACCCTGTACTTTGCTTCGGCGAGTTACGCGGGCAAGGGCGCGGGTGTGATGATTACGGGCAGCCACCTTGATACCCGTTACAACGGTATTAAGATGGCGTATGGGTCGCTGGCGCTGGCGGATGACCAAATTCAGGCGCTGCTGAAGCTCATCCAGACAGATGCCTTCGCGACTGGGCAGGGTGAGATCAACAGCGACCCACAGATGATCTACAAGCACATGGACACGATTGCCTCGAAGGTCAAGATCAACCGCCCGTTGAAAGTAGTGCTGGACGCGGGTAACGGGTTGAGCGGCACGTATATCCCCGATGTGCTGAAGAAGCTCGGTGTGGAAGTCGTCGGTTTGTACCTTGAGTCGGACGGCACCTACCCGAACCACCTGCCGAACCCTGAAGATCCTGAAACCACCAAAGATTTGGAAGCGAAAGTCGTGGAAGTCGGCGCGGATTTGGGTCTGGGCTTCGACGGCGACTCGGACCGCTGCGGCTTTATTGACGACCACGGGCATCACATCGCGGCTGACCGTTTGCTGGCGCTGCTGGCACGGGATTTACTGAGCCGCCAACCGGGGGCAAAGATTGTGTTCGACGTGAAGGCTTCGCAAGCGCTGCCGGATGAAATTAAGAAGTACGGCGGTGTGCCGGTGATGTGGAAGACCGGACACAGCCTCATGAAGAAGAAGATGCACGAGATCGGTTCGCCGTTGGGCGGCGAGGTGAGCGGCCACCTGTTCGTCGGTGAAAACTATTACGGCTTCGACGATGCGCCGCTGATCGCGCTCAAGACGCTGGAGATTATCGCGAACTCGGACAAGACAATCTCGCAAATATTTGACGAGATTCCGAAGCTGGTGGCGACACCGGAAATTATCCTCTCCGCGCCAGATGCGACCAAGTTCCAGATTATCCAAGAGATTTCGGATATTCTGGCGAAGCAGTACGACGTGATTACGCTTGACGGTGTACGTGCGTCATTTAGCGGCGGCTGGGGCATGGTACGCGCCAGCAACACGCAGCCGGCGATTACGCTGCGGTTCGAGGCGTACACGAAAGAGCAGATCGTGGAATACATGAAGATATTTACGGCGCTGCTGGACAAGTACCCGGACGTTGATCAAGGTAAACTGCTGGATCAGGTCAAGGCGTTTAGCTAGGGTGCGGATTTGTGTCAAGTAATTGGTCGGGTTGCACCGCTGAGGGCTAAAGCCACTCAGCTAGCCATCAGACAAGCGCACTAAAGGCGCTTCGAAAAGGCGTGTAGACCGTCAAATTATTTACCACACTCATTCGAAATCATAATAAGCAGCCTGTTTCACGCTGATTCCGTGATCGAATGTTACGAATGAATAGGGCGCATATTCTGCGCCCTTCTGTTATGTATTATATGGTGAACAAATTATGCCTGATCATTTTCAGACGATTTATGCCCAACATGCCGACCAGTACGAAGCGTTGATTCAGCGGGAAGATTACGAAGGGAATATCCTCAAGACACTGCAAGGCATCCGTTCGCTGGCGGGGCTGGATGTAGCGGAGTGGGGCGCGGGAACCGGACGGCTGACGCTGATGCTCGCGCCGCTGGTGAAAAGCCTGCGGGCGTATGAAGGGTCACAGCACATGCTGGATGTAGCGATTGCCAAGCTGAAGGCGACCGGACTGAACAACTGGACAGCGGAAGTTGCCGATAACCGGAACGTCCCCGCTGGCGCGATGTCCGCCGATGTGGCGATAGAGGGTTGGAGCTTCGGGCATCTGGTAGGGTGGTACCCTGACCGCTGGCGGGATGAGATGGGCAAGGCGCTGGGTGAGATGCAGCGGGTGGTGCGCCCCGGCGGGACGATTATCCTGCTGGAGACGCTCGGAACCGGACGCGAGACCCCGCAAGCGCCGACCGAGGGTTTGGCGGAACTGTACGCATGGCTAGAAGGCGGCCTCGGCTACCAGTCGACCAGCATCCGCACCGATTACCGGTTTGAGTCGCTGGCAGAGGCGGAGCAACTGACGCGGTTCTTCTTTGGTGACGCGCTGGCAGATGAAGCGGTGCGGAAGAACTGGGTCATCCTGCCGGAATGCACCGGCGTGTGGTGGAAAACCATTTAGTGAGATTTGTTAGCGACCAGTTCGGCATATAACGCTCGGAACTGGCGCACGGTTTCTTGAATGGTAAAGTGTTCCTCGACCAAGTTACGGGCGGCTGCACCCAACGCTGCCCGTTTTTGTTCATCATCAAGTAACAATTGAACAGCCGAAGCGAGTGCTGCGTCATCACCCACTGTCACACTGATGCCGAGCGCGGGGTGATCGGGCAGGAGGCCGACAGTTGTGCCAACGGTGGGTATGCCACAGGCGGCGGCTTCGAGCGTTACCATGCCTAATCCCTCGTGACGCGAACACAAGATGTTGAGCGCGGCTTGCTGGTAGTAAGCAGGGGTTTCGAGATGCGGCACTGCACCGACGAAGCGCACCCGCTGGCTGATGCCGAGTTCGGCGGCGAGGGAGCGGAGATGCGGTTCTTGCGGCCCCGTGCCGATGATGTCGAGGGTGATGGACTCGTCCAGACGGGCAAGCGCACGGAGCAGCGTTGCCTGATCTTTAACTGGGACGAGCGAGGCGGCGTGGATGAGTTTTTTGCTGCTGATCGGGCGTTCTGATGGGCGGAACACAGTCGTATCCATGCCTAAGGTGATGATGCGCGTTTTGTCCGGCGAAAGTTGATAGCCAGCCTGCGGAATGAGACGCGCGGCATAGGTGCAGGCGGCGGCCACGCGGTCAGCACCATGCAACGCTTGACCGACAATCCACCGGCTGAAGGGGCTGCGTTGAAGGCCGTAGTTGATGTCATCGAAGCCGACCAACTCGCCACCCGCGATGGACACCACGACTGGAACGCCGAGCCAGCGCCCCGCCCATGTGGCGATGAGGCCGGTTTCATCCGCCCACATGGCGTGGAGTACATCGAAGGGGCGATCACGGTGCAGCCGCCGCAGGGTGAGCAGCGTGTCGACCCACAGCGCCAGCCGCCGCAACCCGCGCACCTGCCCGACACCGAGCGAACAAACTTCCGCGCCGTGAACGGTGTAGCGGTCGCGGTGATGGGGGTAGCGAAGGGCTAACACCCGAACGTCGTCCTGCTTCGCCATTTCACGGACGAGGTTGAGCTGCACCGGTATCGCCCAATCGTTCTCGCTGCTGCTGAAGCCGGGGAGCAGGATGCCAACGCGCATTAGCTGCTGCGCTGGATGCTGGTGGGGTAGCGGATGGTGTTGAGTACTGGACAGTTAGCCTCGACGCTGGCGTGAAGCTGCTCGATGGTAGCTGCATCAGCGGGACTTTCGACGGTCGCGTTGTATTGAATATCGGAGAAGGCGGGGCGGTTTTCAGACGGCAGGCCAACGACCGGTTTGTAGTCGAGCGTTCCGCTAATTTCGATGGCAACATCATCAATCGGAATGTTGAGTAAAGTGGCGTGGATAAGATAGGTGTGGACGAGGCAGCTTGCCAGCGCACCGAGCAGCATTTCGGGCGAGGTCGGGCCAAGCGAGAACCCTGCCAACCCCGGCGCGGAGTCGCTGACGATGGTGTAGTCGCCCATTTTGGTGGGGCGGATTCCGGTGATGCCGGCGACCTTTGATGAGGCACGGATGGTGGCGACGGCTTTTTCAGGGTTCGCCGTCCAGTCTTCGCGGCGGGCGGTGAGGGCTTCACTTTTGCGGGCGATGTAACTATCGAGTTTTGCCATGATTAACCTCGTATTTTGAATAAGGTGTAGTTGTTGTACTTCCCCAGACGTATTAGGCCGCGCTGATCACGCAGCCAATGATAATCGGCTTGCGGGTCGCGACCTGCCCACTGGTTTTCGATATTCCAGACGTTGATGAGTAGATAATCGGCTTTCCCGCGCTGCCACTTATCAGCTAGTGTATCCGGTGTTTCGTAGTATAGCTCATAGATGTTGAGGGCGGTGTAGTGCTTGAGGGTGAGCGTGAGGCCGAAGGTATAGACGGTCGACTTGGCAGGGATATATGCACCCGCCCATTTAGCCGCAAGTTTGTCCTGCTGCTGGTTGGTGATGAACGTGCTAATCACTTCAGTGGCGTGTAACCCCATGTGAGTGAGGCCGAATATCAGGAGAAGCATAATGAATATCGGCATGATACGACGAGGTAAACGGCTTATTGGGTGGCGGTGCAGGAAAGTCAGTGTGATATCTAGGCCGATGCCGACGAGCAGTGCTACAGCCGGAGTGACGATAAGGGGAAAGCGGATATTTTGGTACGGGATACCGGCGAGAAATAGGTACGGGAGCAGCACCCAACCGCCGATCAGAATCACTCGCCAGCGGCTGGTTTTATAGAGCGTCCATAATCCAACGAGAATGAATGGTGTGAACAGCGGCGAAAGATAATACGAGTCGTAGTAGGGTTGGGCATAATAAACGGCGTTCAACTTCTCATAGTCAAAATGCCCATCGGGGTTGGTGAAACTGCTGCTGACGACGTTGGCAATAGACCAACCTTCCACCCATTCGTGGTTGAGGGTCGGTGCGGGGTTGGTACGGCTGAATAGGAACTGGGGCAGATAGACGAGGCCGGAAGCGAGCAGCGCCACAGTGACCGCACGCCGCGGGACTTGACCGCGCCATGTAATGAGCAGGGCGAATCCAAAGGGAACGGCGAGGATGAGATACAGCCAACGGGTGAGGACTGCAAATATGAATGTCACCGCAGCAAGAACCAGCCAACGACCTGACCGCTGATGATTATTGAAGGCACTGATATAGGTCACAAGGAGGGCTGCACTGAGCGTTCCCCAAAACAGCGCGGGAATATCGCTCATAATTACCATGCTGGATTGTAGTGCCTGCCCACAAAAGGTTATGATGAGCGCTGCTGAGACAGATGCAAAATGGCTTCTACCGGGTTGGCGCGTGATGAAATAGACGAGAGGCGATAAGGCCGCGCCGAGCAGGAGGTTGATGGTCTGGGCGATTGCAGGTTGAGTTCCGGTGATGGCTTGACCGAGCGCGATTAACATTGGATAGCCGAGCGGCCAGAAGAAGGGCGGCAAAGGCGATACGGTTTGTAAGCTCGTCTGAATGCTTTGCGCGTAGTCATAATAGGCATAAGCATCTTGACCATAGAGGCCATCGAACGCTGTGGGTCGTAAAATGAGGAGGCGCAGGAGCAAGCTGAGGGCGAACAAACCCGCCATCCAACTAATCTGGGTGTAAACCGAACCCCATTTTGCCCTGTACATACTTCATCTTTGTCGGAACGGTAACATGAGTAGGACGACCCCAAGTAGTTCGCTGCCGAGGACACCCCACGCCGCGCCATACGCGCCGTAAGTCGGTATCAGCCACAAACTGAGTGCTAACTGCACCACAAGCATCATTGCGATGACCTGATTGGTAAGTTGTTCACGTGATTGAGCATACCAATAAAGGGTTAATCCCGCACGGAGGAGCGAGGGTACGAGCGCCCACATGCTGATTTGCAAGGTTGCAGCAGCAGCAGTGAAATCCGCGCCATAGGTGCGGTTCAGGATGAGAGGGGAGAACAGAGTGAAGACAATTGCTAACAGCCCACTGAAAGCCGCAAGGCCAAGCATGACTTTACGGAACGTCTGGCGCATTTTATCCGGTTGGCTGACGAGAACCGCCAGCAAAGGGAACAGCGCACCGAAAAGGGCGTTGGGAATGGTGCGCCCAGCTTCAACAAAGCGGCTGGCAGCGGCGTAATAGCCGACGTTACCCGTGTCCGATAGTTTTTCAAGCAGGATTGGCGCGAGGCGGAACTGCATGGCGGCGAGGATACCCGCCAGCGCGAACGGCCATGCCTGCCGGAGCATGTCGCGCATGAGCAAGGTAGGCGACGAAGCAGCGACTGCCGGAGGGGTGAACCACCTGCGCCATATCCACCATGCGACGGCAAGCTGTACCGCTGAGGTGAGCGTGTTGACGAGCAGCGCGTGAAGGACATCCCCGCCGAGGATAAAAACCAGTGTGGTGAGAGCCACCTGCGCGACCAACATGCCGAGGTTGAGCCACGGTACCGGCCACATTTGCTGGCGGGCGCGGAACAGGGCGGTGATGCTGCTAAACAGCGGCGTGATGAGAATGAGCGGAGTAGAGAGGCGCAGCCCTTGAACAACGGCAGCGTCATCACTCAGGAATGGCGCGAGCAGGAAAAGCAGTACGGTTAAGCTGCCGCCGAGCCAGAGCCGCGTTTGGGTTGATAATCGGAGGTAGCTTGCCTCCAATTCCGGCGCACGGGCGGCTTCGCGCGTCATGAGTGTGCCGATGCCGAACTCTGCAACCAGCGACAGCGGAAATACCCACGCGAGGGCGGCGGCATAAACGCCAAGCCCCTCTTTGCCCAACGCGCGACCAATGATGACCGACAGGGCGAAGGATAAAACGGCGCTGCCAGTGTTGCTGAGGAGCAGGGCGAGGGTGTTGCGGCTGAGGCTTTTTAGCGGCGGCATGAGCGTTCATTCAGTAGGAGACCGTACATTATATTCGCTCGAACTCGATCCAATAATGGTCTGCAAAAAGGGCTAGTTTTGACAGACTGCCGAAACGCCTCTCCAGTCCCATTAGTGCCTTGAGTAGTTGTGGGCGTTTTTCGACTGCGCCGTAGACATCACTCGGCGGTAGGAAAACCCCAAGACCGCGTACAAAGGTGCGCCGGAAGTGCGGGGCGAAGTCGTCCGTGATGCACTTAATCGTTGGGTAGGTTACTTCAATCGGTTCGCTCACAGCATCCGGCTGGAAGGTGGTGGACTTCCGCCAGCGGCGGGTAGCGGTTCGCCAGTTCCCATGTAGGCCGTGCCACAGCGGTTCCCATACACAGTAGGGACTCATCACGCCAAGGCCGACGATGCCCCCGGCTTTGACGCGCTGTGCCAGACACGCGGCGAGGGTACGCCATTCGCTGAGGCAGTTCATGGGGCCGAAGTTGCTGAATACGCCGTCAAAAGTGTCGGGTAGAAGCGTGTCGTCCAAGCGGCGCAAATCGAGGGGCTGCACCTGTACCGATGGATGACCGGCGCATTTTGCCCGTGCGGTGGCGAGCATCCCTTCGCTGACATCGGTGGCGGTGACGTGGAGGCCGCGACCCGCCAACCAGAGCGCGTCTTCACCCGTACCACAGCCAAGTTCGAGGATGTGGTTGCCAGCGGTGAAGTGCAGCGCGAGGCGTGACTGCACGATGCCGCGCAGATACCGCCCAATTTGCGTGTCGGTAAAGGTGCTGTCATAGCTGGCGGCTAACGGGTCAAAGGCTTGGGGCTGGTTCATGTACCCGCTGCCCACTTGTTTCCTTCTCACCCTGCGTCAGCATCATGCCGATGCGCCCGATTTTGGCACTCGCCATGAGTTTGAGGCGGCGCTTGAGAGGAACATCCCCTGTTATATTAGCGCGGTTGAGCGCGACTTCGCTCACCATCCAGCGGGTGGCGTAGCTGTAGAAGCGGCGCGAGTAACGCCCAGCGACGGTCAGGTCACGGTCACTGCGGTTTTCCCAGCCACGGTCGGCGAGGACGCGGCTTTCGACTTCGGCGTAATATTTGGTGCCTTTGATGGGGTAGGCGACGGTGGTGAGGAACAGGTCAGGGTTAGAGACTTTGAGATGCTCGACCGTTTCTTCGAGGTCTTGGATGGTTTCGCCCTCGTAGCCGAGCATAATGAACATGCCGGTTTCGATGCCGTACTTTTGCAGCAGGTGGGTTTTCTCCTGCACGTCCTTGACCTTCACCTTGCGATCCATCGCGTCGAGGATTTTTTGTGAGCCGCTTTCCGAGCCGTTCCAGAGGCGGAAGCAGCCCATCTCGGCGAGGGTTTTGACGATTTCTTCGTTCAGGCGGTCGGCACGGGAAATACACTCGAACGGAATGCGAACGCCGCGCTGCTTGAGCGCCTCGGCATACTGGATGAACCAGCGCGAGTTGATGGTGAACACATCATCAGCGTACCAGATGAGGTCGGGGTTGTAGCGATCTTTAATCCACAGGACTTCGTCGGCGGCATCTTCCGGCGTGCGGCGGCGGTGAGTATTGCCGTAGACCGAGTGGCTGCACCAGCGGCAGGTGAACGGGCAGCCGCGCGCTTGGATGACGGACACGGAACTTTTGCCGTGGTTGTCCTTCCAAATTTTCATGTACTGCGGAATATCAATCGCCTCGCGGTCAGGCCACGGGTTGGCGCTGAGGTCAGGGATGAAGGGGCGGGGCAGCGTTTCGACCAGTTTGCCATCATCACTGAGGAAGGCGATGCCGGTGATGGCTTCGAGTTGGTCGAGGCCATGCTTGGCGAGGTGCGGCAGCAGTTCTTCCAGCGTGAGTTCACCTTCGCCCTTGATGATAATGTCCGCGCCGTGCTTCAGGTAATCCTCGGCGTAGTAGGGCGGTTCCGGCCCACCGAGGACGACAATCGCGCCGGCTTCTTTGCAAGCGTGGGTCATTTCCAGCACGTTGCGTTTGGTCATCATGTTGGTGTAGATGCCGACGACCGAAGGCCGCTCTTTGGCGACGAGTGCTTTGAAGGTCGCCATGGCGCTAAAGGTCGAGTCGAACACGCCCACATCGAAGCCCTGCTTTTTGAGGTAGGACGAGATGTAGAGGATGCCCAGCGGCGGGTAGGGCTTCATGACCTTGAGTTCGTGCGGGTCTTCGTACAGGAAGTAACCGTGTGCGAGCAGAATGTCCATCTATGTGTGCCTTACAACAAGTCTATGAATTCATCGACAGTGAGGTCGGCTTGTCGAATGATTGCGCGAAGTGTTCCTTTATCCAGTTCTTTATGATTTGGAACAGTGATTTTCTTTTTGGGTTCATCACGTCGCATTTGGATATGGCTGCCCGTTTGCCCTGAAACATAGAAACCAGTCCCTTCCAATGCTTTAACGCATTCCCTGCCTGAAAGTCGTGGCAGCTTACTCATACTGCCACAAGCATCAGTTGTATTTGCTTAGGGTCATCAGGAACAGGTTCATTATGAGCGACGGCATCCCTAATCCATAAGTCAATCGCGTCTCTGATATTGTCAAGTGCTTCGGCCTCAGTTTTTCCCTGACTAATACAGCCGGGCAAACTTGGGCATTCGACTACCCAGTAACCATCTTCACCGGGGTACATGATAATCTGACGCATGTTTCAACTCCATCACTACTTTTTGGAACACCATAAGGATTAATCTTGTGGTATAAGCTCGTTATGCTCAACTGCATCTTCTATCCATAATTCGATGGCTTCTTTAATGTTCGCCAAGGTTTCTTCCCATGTGTCACCCTGACTGTGACATCCGGGTAAACTGGGGCAGTCGGCAACCTAGCCTTTGCCATCTTCATCAAGGTAAATAATGACTTGGCGCTTACTTAACTCGGTCGCGACTTTTGGATCAATTGTCATGTTTGCCTCATTTTTGCTTCATAGCAGTTGATTTGAAGCACTGAATAATAACAGGCGTTGTTGAACACACTACCCTATTGTACTTGTGCGAGGGACTACCCGCTAATCACGACGTTGCTAACGCGGGTGGGTTCGTGCGGGAGCTGTGCGAGCGTGTCCAGCTTGGCGACCGCAGCCGGAAGCGTTAGGCGGTGGTAGATCATGGCGGCCGTTTGCTTGAGCAGCGCAGGACGCAGGTTCGCCGGATTACGCACGAGCGCCTTCACCTCGCCCCACGTTTTACGCGAACGGTAATCCTTATGCACGACGGTGTGCAATTGGCGATAAAACTCGGTGGCGAACGGCCCTTTGTAAAGCATAGCGAGGTCGGCGCTGTCCAGCCAATTGACACGCTCCCCCAACTCATGCTTCACGTTTTCATAAAAGGGCGTACCGGGCAGCGGATAGCTGACGCTAATGCCGATGTCGTCCGGCATGAGGTCGCGCACCATCTTGAGCGTGAGTTCGATGTCCTCGCGCGTTTCGCCGGGGTAGCCAAATTGTAGGAAGAAGGCGACTTTAACCCCGTGAGCGTGGAGCTGCTTAGTGGCTTCATAAATTTGCGTGACCTGTGTGCCTTTGTCCATCGCGTCGAGGATTTTTTGTGAGCCGCTTTCCGCGCCGACCCACACGATTTTCGCGCCCGCCCGTGCCAACGCCGGAATCGTTTTGCCACGCAGCAGGAGGTCAACACGGTTGAGGCTTTTAAATGGGATGTGCAGCTTGCGGGCTTCGAGCAGATCGGCGAACTCCTCGATCCAGCGGTCTTGGATGCCCATGATGTCATCCATAAACCAGATATGGTCGGGGTTGAAGTTGTCCTTCAGCCATGCCATTTCCTCGACCACGCTGGCGGCGCTGCGGATGTTGTACTTTTGCCCCCAGATCGGTTTGGCGCACCAGTTACAGTGGAATGGACAGCCGCGCGTGGTGACGAGGTTCATCGAGTAGTAGCCGTGTTGCTGCATCCACACCGAGCGATATTTTTCGCGGTCAACCAAGTCCCACGCGGGGAAGGGCAGCGCGTTCAGGTCACGGATGACCGGACGGGCGGGCGTTTTGACCATGCGCCCATCATGCAGGTAAGCGATACCTTGAATATTGTAGAGTTCGCTTTCGTCAACCGTTTCAGCTTTTGCCAGATAATCAACCAGTTCGCCCAGCGTTTCGTCGCCTTCGCCGACCAGCACATAATCCGCGCCGTGCTGGAGGTACTTCTCGGCGTGGTCGGTCATATCCGCGCCGGTGACGATGACCGTACAGTTCCGGGACTTCGCCATGCCGATCATCTCAAAGGCGGCTTCGCGCATCCGCAGCAGACTCATTTTGCTGAGGTAATTGAAGTTGTCCTCGAACAGTACAGCGTATTTCGGCTGATATTGTTGGAGTGATGCTGCCCACTCATTTGTGCTTTCGGCGAGCATCGCGTCGAACAGGGCGACCGAGTAGCCTTTCTGCCGCATGTAGGCCGCCGCGTACAGTGTGCCTTGCGGAGGGTAAGGCTGCATGGCTTCCCACAGCTTGGGGTCAAAGCGCAGGTAGTAGGATTGTCCGAAAAGAATGTCGGTCATGGTGTTTCCGCCTCCTAGTCGCTTTATCGTCTAAATGAACTGAAATAGTTTTCGCTTCGGCACAACATCCACTTCCAACCCCGCTTCTTTCAGGCTGTTGGCATGGATACGCTTGGCGAGTTCAATATGGATTGCTTTCGGCTTGCCGTCAAGCGTCGCGTCTACCGTTCTTGTGCCGGTGAACCTCGCCATGAGTTCAGGGTCGCCAATTTGTGGCACACCACCTTTGACGACGAGGGCGAGGTCGGCGCGGCGGGAGTTGCAGAGTTTTTTAGAAGGATTTTCAATGTCATTGATGATAACAAAATCTGCATATTCAACTGCTCGTAATGGCGCAACAGCATTTTTCAAAACATGATGCCATCGTAGATTAGGAGTCGTTACCATAGATAGTGCGATTTCGTAACCCGTAAAGGTCAATTGACCTTTACCATAATACTCGCTTGCAAATTTCAACTCATCCAATAAATCCCCATCAGCCGTAAGACGCGAATCACTTCCTAAAAATATTCCTGTGTTCCATCCCATTCGTGCATGACCAGTTTTATCTAGTAAAAATATATTTGTCGTAGGACACCAAACAACAGGTATCTGTGAGCCGTGACCAGTGTTATATGTTCCAACAGCATCTACTTGAGCTTTAACCACATCTACTGAGTCTAACCCTACTCCATGAATAATTACCGTATTTACGCCAATACATCCAAGTGCTTTCAGGCGTTGGTATTCCCCCGCCGCCACATCATCCGTACCTTCTGCCAAGTGGATGAACCACGGCCAGTCTTTGGGGGTGCTGCGGTAAGAACGGACGACTTCCTCGTCGGTGCTGAAGTGCAGCGAGTGCGACCAGCCATACTGTTTAAGGACGCGCACGGGAAAATCCTTGCGCCACAGTTCTTTGTGCGGCGGGTTGTGGTGGGCAACGGTGGTTGCCCCGCACAGCAGGTTTTTGAGGCCGCCGATGAACAGCTTATCCCACAGCGGATAAGCACGCAGCGATTTGTACGGCTCATCGTTCAGCCGCGCGTTCATATCCTCGCCCCATTGATGGGCATTGTCGTATCGCTCGCGGAACTTGCTGCGCGGGTAATGGTTGAGTTCGAGGTGGTCGTGGGCGTTGATGAGGCCGGGGAAAATGGTGTAGCCGTCGAGGTCGATAACCTGTGCGTCAGCTACAGGCACAGCGGATATGCGGTCGCCGTTGGTGTAGAGGTCGCGCTGCACGGTTTTGCTACCGTCCCAAATGTGTGCGCCACGGATGTGCAGCGGTCGAACCATCGTCACCCTCACTGTCTGCCGTCGGTAAGGGTGATTATAGTGCGGGGTTGAGTTCAGCACCAACCGCTATAAGGTCATGCTCATTTGCCGAACGTGTAGGCTTTAGCGATAAACCGTTCGTTAATCACAATATCATTTTCAGGGTTGGAGTAATTCTGTTTCACAACCGCTTTGACGGCCTCGACACCCCGCGCTAATGAGTCTTCACTGGCTCGCCATGTGGCTGACCAGATGCGTTTTTCCAACTGCTGCACGAAGCCTGCCGGACTGCGACCGTAGATGTAGTGATGGGTTTCGGTTTCGCCTGTGCGCCAACCGATTTCTTCTAGCACGCCTTCGTTGCGGTTCCAGCGCAGGCCAACATCGGCTGCTTCGTTACTTGGCACAGCCGAGCGCCATGCTTCCCACAGCAGTTTGAATTCGTCATCACTTTCTGACCAGCAGTGAATAACGGGCGCATTCGGCTTGAGTACCCGTGCCAATTCGGTGATGACCCCTTGCCAATTGGGAATGAGGTGAAAGACGTGTACCGCCACCACCGCGTCAAAGCTGTGGTCAGCGTAGGGTAGGCGAGTCGCACACCCTGCACCAGATTAACCGGCTCGTTTTGTTGTTTGGTGCGGAGGCGCAGCAGCATCGGACGTGAGAGGTCGATGCCGTAAATCTCGCCAACATGCCGCGCCAATGGCAGCGCAATCCGCCCTGTGCCGATACCAATTTCCAACACACGGCTGCTATTCGTCAGCTTGCCCGCTCGCACAATCGCGGCTGCGGCTTCCTGTTCCACACCGGATGGAAAGGCGCGGGTGGCATCATAATAATCGGCGGCGCGGTCAAAGGCGACTGATTCGGCCATTATTCAGAACTGCCCAGTGAGGGGGCGTTCTTCCGCACGAAGTCCTCACCGAGTTTGTCGACCAGTTTCTTCCGCAGCTTCGGTGTTTCTTCCGCCCATTTATCCTTGAGCTGTTCTTTGCTGGCGCTGCGGCTGTCACCCGCGTTGGTCAGGATGCCGCCCGCGATGGCTGGCACGCTGGTAATCAGGCGCTTGACTTCGGCATGACCACAGAAGGGGCAAACCGGCGCTGGATCGTTAAAACCATGTCGGGCTTCAAAGGGTTTGCCGCACGACTCACAGCGGTAATCATAGAGTGGCATGATTGAATCCTCGCATTTGATGTTCATCATGATTATAGATCAAAATAGAGAAGGTTTAGTTTATTGGCTTGACAGATTTTACAATAATATTTGAGGAACAATGTCCCATTTTGTGGCCCAGTAATCCACCTTGTCCACAATCATTAACTGTGAATCGAGAAACAAAGCCCAGTTCAGAATCAAAGTCCAAATAGATTCGACCATTTATGTCAACAAACCCCATGCCTTGGGTTGCTGATGTAGCTTGTTGAAATAAACTGTCAATTGTATAGTTTTGAAGTTTGCCCGACGCGAATTGTTCTTGTGTAATAGGCTTGAATGGATCACTCATCATTAAAATGCCGCGAGATTCAGCATAAATTACCTGGTTATCTTTAACTTCCATTTTGACTTCGCTAAAACATGGGAATTCTGTTAAGCATCCAAACCTTATTAATTCTTCATAATGAACAATACTTTTGGAAACCCATAGACTTTTTGCTTGTGCGAGTTTTTGAGGCTGGAATAGTTCAACATGGCAACCGAATAGCACAGTAAACATTACTATTGATAGAATGATAAGACTGATTGCTGTGAATATTATGCTTAGATTTATTCTAATTATATTATATTTGGTCATATTTCTATTTTGCCATTAAATTTTCACTCCAACCGAATGCGCGGGTTGAGCAGTGCATACACAATATCGGCGAGTAGGTTTGCCACTGCGAAGAAAAAGATCGTCACCATCACAATTGCTTGCAGCAGGAAAAGATTCTTTTGCTTAACGGCATCCACCAGCAGCGCACCGAGGCCGGGGTAATTGTAGACGTTCTCGATGACCACCAAGCCGCCGATCAACCAGCCGAAGCTGATAGCGATCACCGTGATGGTGGGCAGCAGGGCGTTGCGAAGGACATGCTTGAAGATGACGGTGCGCTGCGGCAAACCTTTGAGGGTCGCCGTCCGCACATAGGGTTTCTTGAGTTCGTCGATGACCCCCGCGCGGGTAAGACGTGTGACGTAGCCGAGCAGCACAAATGTGGCGGTGAGAGAGGGCAGGATGAGTTCGTGTATCCAGTCGCCGATGGTATTTTCCGGTACGCCGGAGGTGGCAGGCAGGCCGAGCGCTTTTACACCGAGCGCCAAGCCGTTTATGAGTACCAAGCCGGTTACAAACTCCGGCAGCCCCACGACCGCCAGCGTGAACAGCGAAATGATGCTGTCAATCCATGTGTTTTCGTAGAGAGCGGCGATAACGCCGAGAAACACGGAAAGCGGCACGCTAATGAGCAGGGTCATCAGTGCTAGGCGCATTGAGTTGCCGAGGCGCTCGGTCACAAGTGGGCGCACAGGTTGGTTCGCGCCAGTGAACGAGCGTCCCCAGTCGCCGGTGAGGAAACCGCCTAGCCAATTGACATACTGCTGCGGCGCAGGGTCGTTCAGCCCAAATTCCTCGCGCAAAGTATTGAGCGCTTCTGGTGAAGCATCCCGCCCTAGAATCAATCGCGCGACATCGCCGGGGACAAGCTGGGTGAGCGCGAACACAATCGCCGAGGTAATGAGCATGGTGAGGGCGAGCAGGGCGACCCGCCGGATGATAAATCGCGCCATTGTGGCTACCTCGTTCCTTCTGGCGTGGCTGCCGATTGGCTTTGCAGTTGGATCAGTTCGTCAATCGGGATGTGACAGCGGATATGGTGTCCATCCCCCGCGTCGCGCCACGGCGGTTCCTGCTGTTCGCAGATCGCGCCGATTTTGCGAGGGCAGCGGGTGTGGAAGCGGCAGCCGGTGGGCAGGTTGGTAGCACTCGGTATCTCCCCTTGCAACCGGATCGCCCCTTGCTTCACCGATGGGTCAGGTATTGGGATAGATGATACCAGCGCCTCGGTGTAGGGGTGCGAGGGGATGCTGTAGACGTGGCTGGTCGTGCCTTCCTCCACGATCTGCCCCAAATACATGACGATCAACCAATCGGCGAGATAGCTCACGGCGCGGAGGTCATGCGAGATAAAGAGGTAGGAAGCACCTTCTTTCGCCCGCAAATCTTTGAGCAAGTTTAGCACGACCGCCTGCACCGATACATCAAGCGCCGAGGTTGGCTCATCGGCTACCACCAGCGCCGGATTTGCCGCGAAGGCGCGAGCGATGGCGACACGCTGCTTTTCGCCGCCGCTCAGTTCCGAAGGGTAACGGTTGGCGTAGTCGGCGGGCAGGCGCACCATTGTCAATAACTCGGCGATGCGGGCTTGGACTTGTTCGCGGTTCAGCGCCTCCGTGTTGAGCAGTCGAATAGTACGTTCGAGTGCGCGACCGATGGTCTGGTAGGGATTCAGTGTGTCATTGGGGTTCTGGAATACCATCTGCAAGTCGCGTTTGACTGTTTGCGGGCGCTGGGCAAGCTGGCGCGAGATCGGCACGTCAATCAGTTCGATCTCGCCGCTGTCCGCCGTTTCCAGCCCGACGATGCAGCGTGCCAACGACGTTTTGCCGCTGCCGCTTTCGCCCACCAGCCCTAAGGTTGCCCGTGCGCGTACCTGCACCGCCACGTCATCGACCGCTTGCACGAAACGCGCCTTTCGCATCGTGACTCTATCCAGAAATGACTGTGTGCCGTACTGCTTATTCAGGTGTTCGGTCTTGAGCACATACTGGTTCTCAACCGGCGGTAGTCCTTCGATAATCGCCTCTTGTGTCTGGTTATCCACCGTCAATTCGCCGCTGACAATTTCCCGCCAGCGATGGCACTTGACCATTCGTCCGTCCGCGATGGTTTCGAGCGCAGGTTTTTGCTGATGGCACAGCTCCAACGCGACCGGACAGCGCGGCGCAAACACACAGCCCGTAGGGCGCTGGGTGAGCGAAGGGGAGATCCCTTCCATCGTCGGCAGCCGCGTTTCGACCCCCTCAATCGCCTTCGGGATGCTGGCGAGCAAACCAATGGTGTAGGGATGTATCGGATTCGCGAAGATGTCGCCTACGTCCGCACTCGCCATCACCTCGCCGCCGTATAACACCGTTACGCGGTCGCACATCTGCGCGATCACACCTAAATTATGGGAGACGTAAAGCGCCGCAGCCTGATTATCGCGGATCAGCTCGCGGAACAGGTCGAGGATGGTCGCTTCGGTCGTCACATCGAGCGCCGTAGTGGGTTCATCCAGCACCAATAGTCGCGGGCGGGTGCTGAGTGCCATCGCAATCGTTACCCGCTGCTGCATCCCGCCGCTGAGTTGGTGCGGATACTTTTTGGCGACCGCTTCGGGGTCAGCGATACGCACTTTTTCCAACATCTCGACCGCTTTGCGCCACGCTTGTTTGGAACTGATATTGTCGTGCAGCACGCTGATCTCAGCGATTTGGTCGCCCACTGTGTAGGAGGGGTTGAGTGCGGCCAGCGGGTCTTGCGGCACGAGGCTGATGTCCCGCCCCCAGATGTGCCGCATGTCGTCACTGTTTTTACCAAGCAAACTTTGCCCGTTAAGCAGAATATCGCCGGAGCGTATCCGCGCGTTCTTCGCCATGTAGCGCATGAGTGCCAGTGCCAGCGTCGATTTACCACTGCCGCTTTCGCCCACCAAGCCGTGAATTTCGAGCGCGTTAATCTGCAACGAGACATCACGCAGCACCGTTACCCACTGCTTACCGAGCAGGTATTCAATGGTGAGATGTTGGGCTTCAATTACGGGCGGATTTGTCATTATTTTGTTAATTCCGTTAAGGTCGCGTAAATTTGGGAAAAATTAATACTTTTCGCTTGACTCTAATTACGATGCTGTATTAACGTTATCTATAGGGAATTGACATAATCACTTTATCATCTGTCATCCCATATCATAATTTTAGGAGAACTCATAATGTTGTACATGCCCCGTGAAGAAGGTCAAGGTTTGGTTGAATACGCGCTGATTTTGGTGCTGGTCGCGGTTGTCGTTATCGTCATTCTGGCGCTGCTTGGCCCGGCGATTGGTAACATCTTCTCGAACCTCGTCCGTAACCTTTAATTCGACCAGCGTAAAGTGGGGTACTGACCATGATCTATATGCCCCGTGAAGAAGGTCAGGGTTTGGTCGAATATGCGCTGATTTTGGTCTTGGTGGCGATTGTTGTTCTCGTTATCCTCGCCCTCGTTGGACCCGCAGTCGGCAATATGTTTTCCAACGTCATTCGCAACGTTTAGTGGCAAATGGCCTTCTATAAGAGAGCGATCTTCACCGGTCGCTCTTTTTTTGTCTAAACACCCTCATAGCGGAAGACGCGCCGCAGCCCATCCGCCAGCAAATTGACCCCGATAACCAAAACGGCGATTGCCCCCGCCGGAAACCACAACGCCCACGGTGTACGGTCATAACTTTCGCGCGCTTCGTTCACCATACGTCCCCAATCGGGTGACGGTGGTTGCACGCCTAAACCCAGAAAACCCAGTGACGCGGTTAGGAAGATAGCATAAGAGAACCGCAGCGCTGCCTCAACCGTTAGGGCAGGCAGCACACTCGGTAGTATCTCGCGAAACAAAATATACCAGTTGGCTTCGCCGCGCAGTCGTGCCGCCTCGATGAACCCGCTGCTGCGTACGTTCAAGGTCGCGCTGCGGATGACCCGCGCCACAATTGGCACGTAGAGCAGCACAATCACGATCACGATGCCGATAGGTGAGGGGCCGATGACACCCAGCATAACCAGCGCCAGCAGTAAGGCTGGAATAGCCAGTAAGCTATCCAGCAATCGGGAGACAATCTCGTCGATCCAACCGCCGAAGTAGGCCGTTCCCATACCGATAATCGCGCCGATAGTAACCGCAATAGTTGTTGCCACACCGGGTATCACGATGACTTCCCGCGCGCCCCACAGGACGCGGCTGTACACATCACGCCCCAATTTATCCGTACCGAAGAAGAACTCGGCGGATGGCGCTTGCCGTGCTGCCCCTTTGATGAGCGCGTCAAATTTATAAGGGGCGACGATTGGCCCAAAAATCGCCATGAGGATAAAGAGGGCGACGACAACCATGCCGACCAGTGACAACGGACGCGATGCCAACTGCTTAAAGACATTCCATACGGGCGCGGTGAGCCGTTTAATTCGTGAAGGGCTTTGAACTGCGTTTTCGGAGGTAATACTCGTCATTGAATATCGTTATCGGTTCGTTAATGAAAAACAGCCCTCTCGATGCACTCGAAAGGGCTGTTTGCAAGATAAACTAGCTGACGGAAACGCCGCGCAGGTCGGTCAAGCCGGGGAAGGGCGCGACGGTAAGGCCGCTGACATTCTCACGGGTTGCCGAGAAAATCGGGGCGAACCACGGAATGATGATCGGGCCGCTCTCATTGAAGATTTCGGAGATTTGGTTATAAATCGCCGCGCGTGCTGCCGGATCAGCCGTAATGCTCGCCTGCTGAATGAGTTCATCCAGCGCGGGGTCTGACCAGTGGGTTTCGTTATAAATACCCTCGGTGGTGTAGGCTTCGGCTAAGTAACCTTGCGGAATCGGACGGTCGCCCCAACCGGTGATGCCGAGGTCAGCCTTCAGCCAGTTGTCGGGGTTGCTGTCATCATAGTAGAAGCCTTCTTCGTTCACCTGAATTTCGGCGTTAATCCCCGCCAGCGCCCACTGCTGCTGTAACACGGTAGCCAGTGTGTCGTAGCCGAGGACATTGATAGTTTGCAGAGTAATGTTCAAGCCGTCGGGATAACCGGCTTCGGCGAGAAGGGCTTTGGCCTTTTCAGGGTCGTATTCTTGCACCTGAATATCGGCATCAAAGAATGTGGCATAACCGGGGCCAATCGGGTCGTTGTTACCGATGGTGCCGCGACCTTCAAGCACCAGATCGTTCAATTCGGCGCGGTCGGTAGCGTACTTGAATGCTTGACGAACCTTCACATCTGTGCCGGGGCCTTGATCTGTACGCAGGCGGATCACCGGATGTTGGTTGGTCGTGGTTTGAATGAGGCTGATGCCGCTTTCGGTTTCGAGGCCGCTGACCTGATCGGGACTGATCTTGAAGATGAAATCAACTTCGCCGCTCTTGAGCGCATTCACCTGTGTCACTGGATCGTTGATGAACTGGAACTGAATAGTATCTAGCAGCGGTTGGCCTTCTTTCCAATAGGTCGCGTTCTTGGTTAAGGTCGCGCTTTCACCTTCTTTGTATTCGGTGAGGGTGAACGGGCCAGTACCGTTAAAGTTGGCGTATGGATTGTCACCGCTTGCCAGTTCGTTGGGGGTTTCCGCGCCATCCTTCACGATCAGCGCCAACTGGTTCGCCACGCCGTAGAGGAAGTCGGCATTCGGGCTGGTCAGGGTAAAGACGACGGTCGCCGCGTCGGGTGCGCTCACCGCGAATTCGCCCAGCAGGTTAACGGCGGGTGACTCGATGGTGACTAAACGGTTGAAGGTATAAACCACGTCGGCTGAACTGAAGTCAGAACCATCGTGGAACTTCACACCGTCTTCAAGTGTGAACGTGTAGGTCAGGCCATCTTCGCTAATCGTCCACGACTTTGCCAAGTTGGGCGCAATACTACGGTCGGGCAGCACTTCGACCAAGTAATCATAAATACTACGGTTAAAGAGAATCTCAGGGTCGTTTGAACCCAGAGCCGGATCAAGCACCGTCGGCGCGACTGCTCCGATGCGTAAGGTTCCCCCTTGTGCGTGGACGCTGAATACACTGCCGGTAATCAGCAGCAGAATGGCGAGCAGGGCCGCAAACCGCCCAATACGATAAGTACCGCTTTGCATGTTGCCTCCTGATAATTTGGAGTTTAGAAATAGTGAGCTACGTTAGAATAGACTAGCTTGATTGCAAAGACGTTACAGCAAGTTCAGCTTTTGATGAGACGTTTCAGTTCTGTTACGCGGGGTTTAGGAATCTTGTACCCATTTCGCGGCACGCTTTTCGATGAAGGCTTTCATGCCTTCTTGCCCATCGGCGCTGCGGCGCATTTCCCCTAAGAGTGCCGTTCGATATGGGGCGGTCGCGGTGGTGGATTGATCTTTGACGGTGAAGATCAGTTGTTTGCAGGCGGCTAATGCCTGTGGGCTGCACAATTTTATCTCGTCAATCACAACTTTGACTCGCGATTCGAGTGCTTCCGGCACAACTGCTTCGTGTATCACCCCGTAGGTGAGTGCTTCTAACCCGTCAAAGCGCCGACCGGTTAACATCAGCTCGCGGGCGCGTGAAACCCCGATGCGCTCAATCACATAGGGCGAAATAATGGCAGGTACAATTCCCAAGCGAACTTCTGGCAGCCCCATCGTGGCTTCGGTGCTTGCAATCGCAATATCCGCCACACACACGAGGCCAAAGCCCCCCCCCATCGCCGCGCCCTCAATTTTCGCAACCACAACCTGCGGCGCTTCATTGATCGCGCAGAGCATTTGGTCAAGCACTGCCGAGAAATAATCCGCCGCGCTGTGATCGGCTTGGCTCATTTCCTTCAGATCACCACCCGCGCAGAAAGTCCTGTTCGCGCCGCTGAGGACAATGACACGAACCTCAGCTTGATTTTTTAACCCCTCGAAACAGGCCATCAAGTCGAGAACCATCTGGTTGTTCATGGCATTTTTAGCGTCGGGACGGTTCAACGTCACGTTGGCGACCGTCCCTTCAATGCGAACGACTAGCGTCTCGAATGACATCATACAAGCGCCTTCGGTTCGGCGTGTCGTATGCTAGACGGCGACTGGTGCACGCTTCTGCGCCTCCAGTTTAGTCAGGTAATCAACGATAATGATATGCGCTTCGGCGGGATCAATGGTCATCATCACGCTGACCGAGGCCAACGTAGGATATTCGAAAGCGGATTCCAGTTTTTCGCGCGAATGTGCGTTCCACATCTCACCGTCTTTGTCTGACTCCCACGCATCCAGCGCATATGGGATCTTGATCGTAACGGCGACACGGTTGGGTTGCAGCATGTTCTCAACCGAAAAATCGGTGCTGCTCGTGTAAATGTGCCTTCCGGGCAGGCGCTGCGGGCGGGTGGCTTCGTTTGTGTGAACGAGGTAGCCTTGCGATTCGTCTTCAATGATTCCGATTGGATAGTCGAAATTCGCATAGAGCAACTTGCGTTCCTCTTGCGTCTTCTGGCTCTCCTCACGGGTATATGCCCCAACATATTCTGTCAATAAAATTCGCTTGGTTTCGTCTACCCAGCGTACAAGTATTGGCATAATGTCACCTCGTATTAATAATTTGACTGGTTGCGGCTCGGCTCTTGGTTTATCTCCCTATAAGTTGTGTTGCAACAACTATCGTATCCATGATTATGCTCAAAATTGGACTCGGTCGCAAAACCCAAGTGGCCTACGTTTCATATGCCATAGACACCGCGTCCGCCATAACAATTACTTTAACCGATCAACGAATTCCAAAAGTTTGTAAATCTTAACCTAATGGTCAGAATTTTGTTCTTGTTCCGGCTGTAGGGTACAATTCTGTTATATCCTCCACAAACACGTATAGGGTGTTATTCAGGTCGTCTCCGCCAGCCGTTTGGCTAGGCTGCATTCTTCGCAATCGGCAGCAGCAGATAGAAGGTCGTCCCTTCGCCCAGCTTGCTTTCCAGCGAGATTTGCCCATCGTGCGCCTCGACAAGGCTTTTCACGATGGCTAACCCCAACCCCGTTCCTTCAATATTATCGGTTTCGGGACGGCGCACACGGTAAAAGCGCTCGAAGACATGAATTTGATCTTCGGGGCTAATCCCCATGCCGTTATCCTGTATGCTGATCTTCAGCATGTTCCCTTTCACCTCGGCGGACACCTTGACCCAGCCTTCGTTGGGTGTGTATTTCACGCCGTTGCCAATCAGGTTAATCAGGATTTGGCGCATCCGCGAACGGTCGGCGGTAATCGGCGGGAGCTTATCCGTGATGCCGTTCATCACCGTAATTGCCTTGTTTTGCGCGACGGGTTTCACCAATTCCATGCAATCTTGGATGATCTGCTCAACCTGAATATTGTGCAGATCGAGCTTGATGCCGGACTCAATCTTCGCGAGGTCGAGCAGGTCGTCAATCAACTGGCGCATATTCTGCATCGCCTTGCGGATCATCTGCACCGCGTTCAACCCCTGCTGGGTCACACTCTGCTGCATAATCATCAGTTCGATGTAACCATTCATGACGCTCAACGGTTGTTTGAGGTCATGGGATACGGTCGCGATCAGTTCACCCTTCAGCCGATCCATTTCCTTGAACGGCGTGATGTCGTGCATAACCACAATCCAACCGATCTCATCCAGCCGCCGCAAGTTGGCGTGGAAAATGCGCTCGTTGGGCATAATGACTTCTTCGTTGATGGCCTCGCCGTTTTCCTTCGCCTTTTGGAAAGTCACCCAAAGCGCCGTATGCTCGAAGACCTCATTGGCGAGCCGCTTGGTGTAATCTTGGTTGGTGTAAAGCTGCATGGCGTTCAGCGCGGCTTGGTTGATGAGCATAATACGCTCGTCCATGCCGATGACCATAATCATATCCGCCGTGTTGTTCAAGATGTGCGAGAGTTTTTCACGCTCACGGATGGCTTCCTCATACAACCGCGCGTTGTCAATCGCCACACCGGCGCGGGTCGCCAGCTTCTGCACAAAGTCTTGGTGTGCATCGGTGAAACCGTTCAGCTTCTTGCTATCGAGCGTGATGACCGCGACAACCCGATCCTCACGCATAACGGGGATTGCCATTTGTGAGCGCGTATTGGTGGCGAGCCGCACGAAATCCGGGTCGATGCTGACATCCGGCACAACTTCGGCGTAACCGGAGTTCGCCACCCGCGCCGTGATACCCGACCCGTATTCCTCCCGGATCAGTTCCATCTGCGCTTGGGCGATGTCGTAACCGTACTCGTACAGGAAGTGCAGGCGGTTGGCTTCTTGGTCGTATAAGGCTAATGAGGTCGACTGCGCGTTCGTAAACCGCAGCGCCCAGTCCAGCGTCATCTCGAACACGTGATTGATGTTGATTGTATCGCTGAGTTCGCGGTCAATCTGCCGCAGAATATACATCTCGCGCATACTATCCGCGAGTTCCCGCACCGTCTTATGATGCAAACGGGCATTCTGGAGCGCCATCGCCGAGCTAGAACTCAGCAGCTTGATCCAATGTTCCTGTTCATCAGTGACCGGCTGTCCACTCGGCTGATTGTCGATAATCAACGCGCCGATGAGCAAGCCGTCCACTTGCAGCGGCGCACTATAATACTCGCTGCTGCCGAGGTAATTCGCCAACCACTGAAACGACGAATGCTCGGTCGCATCGTTGGCATTCCACTTGATACTTTCGTTGTTGATCCACCGGTCGATGATCGAACCGCTTTCGGGTTGAAACGTCCCTAACCGCAGCCCTTCAAGCATACTTTGTGCCTCGGCTGTGAGCCGGAAGTTGCTGCTGCCATATTGGAGTACTGTCTCTTGGTCATCCTGTATCATCACCAGCACACGGTCACACTGCACCGTGTCATGGATCGTAACGATGAACTCGTCCAAAAATTCGTCAAATTCAAGCGACGTGCCGAGCATCAACGCCATCTTGTTGACGGCGCTTAATTCGGCAACCTGCGTTTGTAGGGCTGCATTCTCTTGGCGGATTTCTTCGATGGTTCGGTTTTCAATAGCAACCATTGTTTACTCTTTAAACAGTTCATATTCAAACATCAGAAGCCTATAAGAATTTATTATACCCTTGTTCTTCTTTGGTAAAGTGCCTGAAAACGTTAATTCGGCATCCAATTTCTTGTGCTACCATAAAATTATATAAGCGAAGCAGCCCGTTTGCCCCTCCCTTTGGAAGGGACTATAATCGCACCATAATCATGTTTGCAAATCGGCTCTTCGGAGGGACAGATGGATTTTAAAAACGCTTCGGCTCGCTTCAAATCGAAACAGGCCAATGCTCAAGCAGGGGAGGGTGCTCACCCCCGCCAGCATGATTTCGCTGAATCCTACCGGATTCGCGCCCGCATGATCGGCGTATTGATCCATGATGCCCGCCTGAACGCTGAACGCAGTATCGAAGAATGTGCGGATTTGCTGAAGGTCACACCCGCCGAAATGCAAGCGTGGGAATTTGGTGACTCAACACCCAGCTTACCGCAAATTGAACTACTCGCCTACTACCTCGGTGTACCGGTCAGCCACTTTTGGGGGACGGATACGCTGGAGGCCAAGTACGGTCGCCACGCGGATATTCAAACCGAGTATGTCGCCGTCCGCAACCGCATGATCGGGGCGATGATGCGCCAAGCGCGCGACGACCAGAAGTTGAGCTTGGAAGAAGTCAGCGAAGCCAGCGCCATTCCCGCCGATTTGCTCACGCAGTACGAACTGGGTGAACTGCCGGTGCCGATGCACGAACTGAGTGTCCTTTCCGGTATCTTGAAGAAGAACACCAGTTACTTTCTGGAAACCAGTGGATACATTGGCGAATGGCTGCAAATGCGTGAGGAATGGAAACACTTTTTGGAACTGCCCGATGAAAAGCGCCAATTTGCCGCCAACCCGCGTAACATCGGTTTTATCGAAATCGCGATCATGTTCAGTAAAATGCCGGTCGAAGATTTGAGGCAGGTTGGGGCTAGTATTCTCGATATAACCCGATAGCTAGACAATGAGGTGAGTCATGCCAACAGCACAGGAATTGCAAGATCAAGGTGTTAAATTATTCCAACAGAAGGACTACGAAGCCGCTTCAAAAGTCTTTCATCAAGCCAGTGATGCCTATGAAGCGGAAGGTAAACGCGATATGGTTGCCGAAATGCAAACCAATATCGGCCTTGTTCATCGTGTGCTGGGCGAACACCAACAAGCGCTGGATATGATGCAAAGTGCCTACGCCATTTTCCAGGAACTTCAGGATAACATGCGTATCGCTAAGGTTCTCGGTAACTTGGGCGGCGTGTATGTGGCGCTGGGCGATAAGGAACAGGCTTACAACTGCTACCGCCAAGCCGCCGACATCTTCGAAGAAATAGGCGAGAAGAAGCTCTACGGCGAAACCTTGATCGCGATGGGCGATTTGCAAGTGCGTGACGGCAAAATTATGGTCGGCGCTGCCACCTACGAAGCGGGTCTCGAACAGCTCGACAAGTTGAACACTAGCCAGAAGGTCATTAAGGGCTTGCTCGGCGTACGCAACAAGTTGATGGGCGGGAACTAATCGCGTTCTGCGTTCCTATCCGTTTTGAAATCAGTTAAACTCAGGCGGTAGTTCTCAACAGGACTACCGCCTTTGTTTTACCTTGCCGCGCGTTGTCTAGGTTTGGATGGGTTGTGTATGCTGCCTGATGCGTCAAAGTCTCCCCGAATTCAGTGGTGGGTACTCCTCCCTTTAGCTGGCATCTTACTTGGCGTTTATGCCTTTACCTATAGCGGACGCATCGAAAGCGGCGACACCTTATCGCTCTTTAACGCCACCGCCAGTATGGTCGATTATGGTGATTTGCTGCTCGATAAAAGCGCGGCGGATACACCCCCGACAGGTGACACCCCACCGTCAGCTTATCCCCTCGCCTCGGTGGAAGTCGAGCCGATGCACCTCATCTTAAGTACGCCGCTTTACTGGCTTGCTTCCCATCTGCCCAACATCGGCCTTGTTCATGCCGTTTGGTTCTTTAATATTTTCGTCGCCGTTGTCTGTGCGGCTGTCCTTTACATTTACGCCAGCACACTCGGTTATCGCCCGTTGGTCGCCGTGGTTGCAGCGCTGGCGCTCGGCTTAGGCACGCTCCTTTGGCCGTATAGCCGCACCTTCTTCCGCGAACCGTTAGCTGGATTGTTTATCCTCTTAACGGCTTTATGCATCGAACGCTGGCGGTTGTCCCGTTATCGCTCGTTCGTGTTCCTGATCTTGAGCATCTTGACGCTGGCAGCGGCCTTCCTTTCGAAAGAGGCGGTCATTTTTGCCTTACCCGCCTTTATCCTCATTTTGGCTCCTGCTTTCCGTCTGCCGAAGTGGTGTATTCGCTTGGCTTTCCTGCTCACAGTGCTGGTGTTTGCCGTTCTCATTCTCTCGGCGCTGGCTGCCAATCTCACGGACATCACACCTGTTTATGAGCTTGTAGCCTTACTCATTCGCCGCTCGCCGCAGCAGGTAGCCACCATGCACCGCGCCTTGCACAGTTACTTGTTGAGCATCGGCGGCAGCGTTTGGGCGACTTCACCCGTGCTGCTGCTTGTCGTACCGGGAATGTGGGCGCTCTATCGGTCGGGCAAATATCGCTATCCCTTCGCGCTGATCTCGGTCGTTCTTGCCTTTGCCTTCGGATACGCTTTTCTACGCGGCGACCATTGGTTCGGTGGGTTGTCGTGGCCGCCGCGTTTTCTGATTCCAGCCGTGCCGATTTTGATGCTGGGGACGCTGCCCGCTTGGGATCGCGTACTCAAAAAGCCGCTTCACTTTGGCTGGGTCATGGGAACAGTCATTGTCGCCGCCTACAGCCTGTGGGTGCAGTTCAGTGCCGTTTCCTACACGTGGGGAACCTACATCAACTTGCTCCCGCCCGAAGCCAACCAACTCCTCGAATGGGGTGGTGGCTTAAACGCAGTTCCGTATCTGCGCTGGGTGATGCTGCCGAAACTGTGGGGCGGCGAGCCGTTTGACTTTGCGTGGGTGCGTGCCAGTGTCGATGCGTGGCCTCTCGTCTGTATCCTTGTGGTCGTTGTTAGTGCCTTTTGGCTCGTCCGATTATTGCGGCGGCAAGGGGCATTTCTCGCCACGCGGTCACGGTTCATGCGCGGCGGCGCGGCGGTTCTGTATCCGTTGGGGCTTTTACTGCTAATCGGGCTGGGCTTATCAGCCATCAATCATGACGTTGTTTACGCCGGTTCGAATACCGCCCTGCGCTCGATTTTGCCGCTTCTCGCCAGCCAAACCGCAAAAGGTGATGTGCTGCTGCTGTCGAACAACGAATACGAGTCGTTCTTTTTGAACCACGGCAAGCTCCCACTCCCCCGCGTCATTTCGCTGCCAGATGCCCCCGGCGAACGCCCCAACGAAGGCCAAGAACTCGTCGTTACCTCCACTAACCCCGATGCGCTGTTGGTCAAAAGTTCCGTTCCGCTGATGCACAGCCTCGCTAAGTATCGCCCGACCTTATGGCTGCTCTCCGATTTTGGTATCTGGCAGCCGTGGGCGATACGCCCCGCCGAGCGATTTATGGTCAGCCATTATTATCCGATTCGAGAGTTCACGTCTGATCCGCTGGATACCCGCATTCGCTTAATCGAATACAGCACCGTTCCCGCGCCTGATCCGTTTGCCTTCCGCGGCCCCGATCACTTAGCTGATCTAGGTTTCGGCGACTCGATCCGCTTGCTCGGCTTCACACTGCCGTTGGGTGAAACCTACCACGCCGGTGACATTCTGCCCATTTCTCTCTACTGGCGCAGCGATACCCAACTTGACACCGACTACACCGTCGCCTATTTTGTCGCTGATTCGCTCGATAGTGTTGTGGCGCAGGGCGAGGATGCCCAACCCGCGTGGGGTTTCGCGCCAACTTCCGGTTGGCAGGCGGGTGTGCCGCAGTGGGATAACCGCGCTTTGCGGCTGCCCTCCACACTGCCTACCGGACAATATCAAATTTGGCTGCGTCTCTATCAATCGAATGACAGCACGGTTCAGCTACCCGTTAGCGGCGAAACAGCCGTAGACAACACCCTTGCCGTGCTGCCCATTACCATCCAAATCGCCGGATAACGAACCGCAACCTCAGCCCTACAAGGGACACTAGGGTTTGTATATTCAAACGGTTTTTGCTTGACAAATTGAACTTTTGTTCTATAATAAGGTTGTAAATTGTCATAGGTAGCACCACACTAAACGGTGGAAATTCATTTTGTGTCGATTTCATCGCAAAATGAACCATAAAAGTCTTTAAAGTCCCTCGCCCTGAGGGAGAGGGCTGATGGTGGAGTGAGCCTGCGAACGTACCATCGTAGGGTGAGGGCTTAAAATAATCATCCACCACTTAAGGTAGTCCTACCTTGTCATATGGTTTAGGGTGTAGTGTGCTATCCGCATTTGCGACAAATGACCGGATTCTCAACAGCATTAACAGCAGCAACAGCATCATTTCGGCTTTGTAGTGATCTTTAAACGGGTATGTTGAATGCCGCCATCACGATCCACATCAACACATAACGAATCGCTTGGCGCTCTCTGCTTCTCTTGGCTTCTTGGCGATTCGTATTTGCTCCGCGTTCTTTGTGCCTTTGTGGTAAAAATGATTTTGCACACTCGGCGGATTGCTCCCGTACAGCCGCGACGACAGCACCAAAAGT
Source organism: Chloroflexota bacterium (assembly GCA_020161935.1). Classification (GTDB taxonomy): domain Bacteria; phylum Chloroflexota; class Anaerolineae; order Aggregatilineales; family Phototrophicaceae; genus CFX2. Next base: position 1,340,953 of record JAIUNI010000001.1, on the reverse strand, counting down.
TGCACAGCGGCGGGTTGCTCCCGTAGTTCTGCCGCACTTGCGCCATTTCAGCGCCATGCTCCCCTGCACCTGCCGCCACAAAATGTCACTTCAGCGGACGTACGGGAACGAGTCGCCAGCCATTTCAGCGGATATTTGTGCAAATTGCGAATTTTGTGCCATTCGTAGAAGCATTGGAATGCTTTCTGTTTTAACTAGGTTTGACCTGATTAGGTATCGGCTGACCATTCACCCCCGCGATCAAATTCTCGGCTGCCATTGTCGCCATCTTATCGCGCGTGCGCTGGCTGGCACTCCCAATATGTGGAACGACTGTAACGTTGGGCAAGTAGAGTAGGGGATGGTCAGAAGGCAAAGGTTCTGGTGTGGTGACATCCAGCGCCGCACCCCCAATCGTACCGTTTTTCGCCGCTTCGATTAGCGCCTCTTGATCAACAATTGGCCCACGTGCTGTGTTAATTAGGATCGCGGTCGGTTTCATTTTGCCTAGCGCGTCTGCGTTGATCATCCCACGTGTTTGGTCGTTCAGCGGAACATGAATCGACACGAAATCCGACTGCTGGAGGAGTTCGTCGAGCGAAACCAATTCAATACCCAACTTCGCTACATCTTCGGCTTTCTTACTCGGGCTGTAGGCGATAATCCGCATATCAAAGCCTTTGGCCCGCCGTGCAACCGCCTCCCCAATGCGCCCCAACCCGATGATGCCAAGCGTCGCGCCGCTTAAATCCGCGCCGAGAAGGGCTAGGGGTTCCCATGTGCGCCATTTCCCCTCGCGGATGTACTCCATCCCCTCGACAATCCGCCGTGCCGCCGCGAGTAAAAGGGCGAACGCGATGTCAGCCGTCGCATCCGTTAGGACACCCGGCGTATTCCCGATCAGGATGCCGCGTGCGTGGGCAGCTTTCGCGTTGATGTTGTCGTAGCCGACCGCCATCTGGCTAAAGATTTTGAACTGTGAACCCGCCGCCTCAATCAATGCCGCGTCAATCCGGTCATTCAAGGTGCAGAGCATCCCGTCAACCATTTTGACCTTCTCCGTCAGAACTTCATACGGTGGGGGCATGACATCCGGCCAAACCTCAGCATCACAGGCTTCACGAACCAGTTTTAATCCGGCTTCAGGTATAATTCGGCTGACGAAAACTTTTGGGCGCATTATTCCCTCTATTGGGTTGGCTATGTGGGTAAATTCCACGACTGTAACGGCAAATGGTGATTTCAACAATAAGGTGTAGTGGCAGATGGTCTTGAAGTCAAAATCGGCATGGCTGTTCGGCTTGGTGTTTGTTTTCGCGGTCGTGGCCTTCCATGTGGATAGCATTCAATATCGCTTCATGCGTGATGATGAGGAAATCGCTTTTCGTACTACTTCTAAGGACTTAAGCTACACCGTCTGGTATCAGGCCATGCAAGATGTTCATGCGCCGGTATGGTTTTCGTCGTTTTGGTTGTGGCAGCAGTTCGTTGGCACGAATGAGTTCACCGCGCGGGTCTACAGTGTTTTAGCCACGACCATCACCCTCGCGCTCGTGTATCAGATCGGGCGCACGTGGTTTAAGTCCTCGCGGGTAGGGCTGTTTGCCATCGCCGTGCTGGGCGTGAATGCCTACTTTTTCACCTACGCCCTCGAGATCCGTCCCTACGCGGTCAATATGCTCATTGCCACCCTCTCGATGTGGTGCTTTGGTCGCTGGCTAAAACGGTGCACGTTTGCTACCGCGTTGGTCTATGGGCTAACGGTCGCGTGGATGCTCTACCAGCATTATTTCTTGATGTTTTTGGTGGCGGCGCAGTTTTTGTACCTGCTTTTCATCGTTCGTCCGAGCTTCAAAATGCTTCAGCAGATTGCTGCGGCGTGGTTGCTGGCTTTCCTATTATGGTCGCCGTGGTTCCCTATTCTTATCCATCAAATTCGAACCCTGATTGCGATTGAGTCCAGCTTTGGGAATGCGCGTGGAGCCGCCGGTATTGGTAGCACCACCGAGTCAACGACCATCACCGGCGTTGTAAGTCTGCTCAACCTCATGACAAGCGGTCAGCCGGGACTTTATCTTCTGCTCTTTGCCGTAGGTTTTATCTACAGCGGGCGGCAAAAACGCTATTGGTTAATCCTCATGTGGGCGCTGGCGGTTCCGCTGGTTGCGCTGCTAGTCAATTTTGTGTTCTCCGTCTACACCCCGCGTTATATCACCTACTTGTCCATCGGCTTTGCGCTGGCTATTGCGGTTGGCTTTTCAGTGCTGCCGCGCCGTATCCAATGGCTTGGTCTGGTGGCTTTTGCAGCCGTAAGTTTGTGGTCACTGCCCTCGCAGTTCGGCCTCAACCGTATTCCTCACCGTGCGATTTATCAAGATATCGCTCAATCGGCTCAAGCGGGAGATGTGATGCTGCTGGATAATGCTGATATGGAAAATAATGTGGTGCTGTGGCAAATGATGCATTATATACCCTCATCTATAACGTTCACGAGAGACATCAATCAAGCGCAAACTGCTCGCCGCATTTGGTTTACGACAGCCGATTGGTTCGATGAAGCAGTACAGGTTGATTTCAAACATTTGGAACCGGATTATCCTGTCCAGCGTGTGCTAGGGGACTGTAACCGCTATTGGTGCTATCTGGTACAGCTTATGGTCGCCCCGCCGTTCAAAACACCTGTCGTTTTCGGTGAGCAGATGCCGTTCTGGGGGGCGGATGTCGAGGCCGTGACCCACGATACGGTGGATGTCCATTTGTGGTGGCGTGCCGCGCAGCCGCCGAAACAGAATTACTCGATAGGGCTGCACTTACTCGACGCTGCTGGCAACCTTGTCGCGCAGATTGACGGCCCGATTTCGCATTATGGTCATGAATCGGTCGATACGGCAGCCATGCAGCCAGACAAAATCTATATCGACTATCGAACCCTCAATTTGCCGGATTCAATCACCGCTGGCGATTATCAATTAGAGCTGATCGTATACGACTGGCAAACCGGTGAGCGCCTGTTACTGGCTGATGGAAATGACCATTTAGTGATTGAACAAGTACAGGTGCCATAAGTATCTGTACTTTTGGACAAGCAAAGGTAGGTGAATTGGCATTATATCGTTTGCAACACCTGTGCTAGGATAAGACAGTATTACGCTGTTGACCGTTGGTTCTCACATTTTAGCCACCTGTTTGATAACCTCTGCTCCTTTCAAATAGAATACTGTGATTAACTATGTCTGCTGAATTTATTGCACACGTTCCGTTCAAAACGAATCATTCAAACCCACTGCGGTTCATTCTTTCGCACATCCTGCGACACCCCCTCGTCGGAATTTTGATGATTATTGGGGCATTTAGTAACGCGGCCTTAGCGGTTGCAGTCCCTTACTATGCGGGTGTCGCCTTAAACGCGGTCATCAATGGCAATCAGACCGAGGTGATTGTCAACGCGACCATTAGCTTGATTTTCTCCCAGTTCGTGCGCGGTTGCTTGCAGCTCATGCGGAACTTGTGCGCTGAAACCTTCTCGCAGCGAATTGAGCGTGACGTTCGTGACGAGCTGTACGCGAGCCTCTTGGGTAAGAGCATGGCGTTTCATGACATGCAGCCGGTCGGTGAAATCATGGCGCGTGTAACCAACGATGTGCGCGAGATGAACCTGATGATGAATCCCGGTATGAACCTGATTATCGGTTCCGGTTTTTTCCTCATCGTGCCGTTGTTTACCGCCCCGACGATCTACCCTTCCTTAGTGATCTTCCCCGCCATATTCTTGGTGCTCTACTTTTTCGCTCAATATCGCTTCATCCGAACTTTGAACCCGATTGCCCAGCAGGTGCGCTCAACATTTGGCGATATGAACGCCCATCTAGCCGAAACGTTGGATGGTTTGCAGGTCGTGAAAGGGGCAGCACGCGAAGAACTGGAAATCCAACGTTTTAATGAGTTAGTTGGTAAAGTCCGTGGTTTCTTTATCAAACAGGGCTATATCGAAGCACGGTACATTTCATTTCTGCTGCTCTCTATGCTGACCCTGCTAGGGTTGATCCACGCGATTTACCTGTACAAACTAGGTCTGATTGACGAAGGCAAAATCGTCACCTTCTTGGGTGTGTTGTTTCTCTACCAATTCCCCGTGTATTCGTCGCTGCGTTCCCTCTCGCAAGTGGCGCTTGGTTACGCAGGAGCAGGGCGCATTCTGAGCATCATCAAAGCGCAGACCGACCTTGACCAAAACTCAACTGGACGAACCTCGAAAATCGCGGGTCGTATTACGTTCGAGCATGTGAGCTTCGGCTATAACGAGAATAATCAGTCGCTGCACGATATTTCCTTCACGGTCGAACCCGGTCAGACCGTCGCTATTGTCGGTCAGACTGGCTCAGGTAAAAGTACGATCACTAAACTGATTAACCGGAGTTATGACGTTGATTCTGGCCGTGTGCTGGTTGACGGCATTGACGTTCGTGAATGGAATTTAGCCTCACTGCGTTCGCAAATCAGCATCATCGAGCAGGATATTTTCCTGTTTAGCCGCTCTGTGGCCGATAACATCCGCTTTGGCAAGCAAGCCGCGACACGGGATGAGGTTGTCGAGGTTGCCAAAAAAGCACAGGCGCATGAGTTCATCGAGAGTTTTTCTGAGGGCTACGAAACCGTCGTCGGGCAGCGCGGGGTGACATTAAGCGGTGGTCAGCGGCAGCGGATTGCCATTGCCCGCGCCTTCTTAACCGACCCGCCCATTCTTATCCTAGATGACAGCACGAGCGCGATTGACAGCGCCACTGAAGACCGCATTCAACAGGCGATCTGGGCGGCATCCAAAGGGCGTACAACCATCTTGATTACCGCTCGCCTTTCCCAAATACGCTGGGCGGATCATATCGTGGTGCTGCGGAAAGGGCGTGTCGTGGCGCAGGGCAAGCACGAAGAATTGCTCGCTTCATCCGATTCGTATCGACGAATCTTCGCCCGTTACGAAGAAGCTCAACCTCAATCAGATACGGTGCAAGGTTAAAGCGGCATGTTTAACTCACTCAACCAAGACTCTTATGACCGCCTGTACAGCGACAGCTATTTATTCAAGCGGATTGGTAGCTACTTCTCGCAGCAAAAGCGAACTTTGTGGACGATTGCCGCGCTGCTGGTCTTTTTCTCACTTTTAGGGTCGATCTTTCCGGTACTGATTGCCTCGTCAATCGACTATCTCAATACTGATGACAACCGCCCGCTGCTGCTACTGCTCGGTGGGTTATTCATCGCATCCATCATCGACTACCTGTTGAACTGGTGGCGTGGACGGATGATTACGCGCTTGATCGGCGAGGGTATCGCCCAGATGCGAAGCGATGCGTTTGCCTCAGCGGTAAACCGTGATCTAGGTTTCTACGATGATAATAAGTCGGGGAAAATTGTCAGCCGCATCACAAGCGATACGCAGGAGTTCGGTAATATTCTGGTCATCTTTACCGATATTTTCGTTCAACTCGTGCAGCTCATTTTGCTCGGCGCGGTATTGATTTCTCGCTCGATTGAGTTGTCGGTGGTCGTGCTGTTGTGGCTGCCGATATTTATCGGAATGTCGCTCGTCTTTCGCCACCTGTCGCGCATCGTTGGGCGGCAGGGATCACGGGCAATGGCGGCGGTGAATGACAACATCCAAGAGAGTGTTTCAGGGATCAGTATCGCCAAAAACTTCCGGCGTGAAGGCTTGATTTACGAGGAATTTGTCGCTGTAAATAGTTTGTCCTACAACATCAACCTTAAGCGTGGGTATGTCTTGGCGCTCATTTTCCCCGTGTTGAATATTCTATCTGGCTTTGGAACCGCTTCGATCATCTACTTTGGTGGTATGGCAGCGATAGCAGGTTCGATCAATGTTGGCTCGTGGTACCTCTTCATTCAAAGTGTTGACCGTTTCTGGTTTCCGATCATCAACCTCGCCAGCTTTTGGGGTCAGCTCCAACAGGGTTTGAGTGCTGCCGAGCGTATCTTCGCCTTGATCGACTCCACCAATATGGTGAACCAGATTGCTGATGTCCCAACGAACGAATTGCGCGGCAAGATCGAGTTCAAGGATTTGGTATTTGAATACAAGCCCAATAATCCTGTACTCGATCATTTCAGTCTGTCGATCCGACCCGGCGAAAGTATCGCGTTTGTCGGGCATACCGGCGCGGGTAAAAGCACTATCGCCAAACTTATCGCTCGTTTCTACGAATTCCAAAGTGGCGAACTGTTGATTGACGATAAAGATATTCGAACTCTAAATGTACAGTCTTTCCGCAGCAAGCTCGGTATTGTCTCGCAGTCGCCGTTCCTGTTTAGCGGGACGATTGCCGATAATATCCGCTACAGCAAGCTGGATGCGACCGACGAGGAAGTCGAAGCGGTCGCCCGCAGCATTGGTGATGGTGAGTGGCTCGAAACGCTGCCCGATGGTTTGCAGACGGATGTGGGCGAACGCGGCGCACGCTTGAGCATGGGGCAGCGGCAGTTGGTGAGCTTGCTTCGTGTGCTGTTACAGCGACCGCCGATCTTCATTTTGGACGAAGCGACCGCCAGTATTGACCCGTTTACTGAGACACAAATTCAAGAGGCGCTGGATAAAATTCTCGCGCAATCGACCTCGATCTTGATTGCCCACCGCTTGAGTACCGTTCGCAGCGCTGACCGCATCATTGTCCTCAGTCAAGGGAAGATCATCGAGCAGGGCAGTCATCAGTCATTGATGAGCGCTGGCGGGCATTATGCCGAGTTATACAACACCTATTTCCGCCACCAATCCCTGAGTTATATCGAAAATTCACGGCAGATGTTGGCTGAAGGTTCGTAGCCTACGATTAACCTGTTTGAACTTGCCCATGATAGGCTTGCTGGCTAGAATGGCTGGCTATGAATAACTCAGCTATATACCTCAGGCTTCGAGCCAATTTGCCCCTTGGGATTATCCTTGGGGCTTTTGTCATTTTATGTGTGGTTTATACATGGGCGACCCCGCCGCTGGAAGCGTCTGACGAACTCTGGCACTTTGGAATGGTTGATTGGATTGCCGACACGGGGCAGTTACCCGTGCAGCAGCCGGGAACTAAAACGGCGTATGAGCAGGAAGGCAGCCAACCACCACTTTATTACCTCATCTCGGCTTTGCTGGTGAGCGGTATTGATCGGAGCGATTTTAACGAGTTGACTCACGCCAACCCTCATGCGGTTGCAGGCGTACCGGGGTATGTCGGGAACAAGAATTTGGTCTTGCACGATACACCCCATCCGGCGTTACAGGGCAGCATCTTAGCCGTATATGTTATCCGCCTGTTCAGTATGTTGTGCGGCTGTGTCACAATCACTGCGATCTACTTGGCGGCGCGGGCGCTTGACCTGTGGCAGCCTGTGTTACCGATTCTCGCGGCGGCGCTCACAGCTTTTAACCCCATGTTCCTGTTTATCAGCTCGTCCATTAATAACGACAACTTGGTTACGGCGCTGAACAGCCTCGTGATCTGGCAGATGGTCGTGATGATCCGGCAGGAGCGACTTTCGACACGCCGCAGTTTGGTTATCGCGGTACTGGTTACGTTGGCCTCGCTTACCAAGTTAAGCGGTTTGGTGCTTGTGCCGTTCGTGGGGTTGGCAGCACTTTGGGTATTTATCCGGCCTCAGCTTTACGCGGTTAAGAATAGCAAGATCGAAAAACCCCGCTTGGAATGGCGCGGCTTGCTCACATTTGTCCTGCTGCTCGGCGGCATTTGGGTCATCTTTGCAGGTTGGTGGTATCTGCGAAATGTGACACTTTATGGGGAGCTTTTCGGTACGCAGATGATGGTCGCCGTGGCAGGGCCGCGCCTCGAAAAATTTACCCTTCAAACGCTGGTCGATGAATTTCAAGGCTTCCGGTTTGCGTACTGGGCCTTGTTTGGTGCGGTCAACATCATGACGTTTCGCTGGTTTTACGATGTCATGGACGTACTCACTGTGCTGATTGTCCTTGGATTGCTGACAGGCGGCATTCTTATTTGGCGCAAACGTGCTGGCTGGCTATCGCCTGAAAATCGGCATCAGTTGGATAAATGTGCCATATTCCTTTTACTTACGCTCATCGTTTTAGCAGGGACAATTAGCGTAGCGGCTTGGACATCCCAAACCTATGCTTCGCAGGGTCGCTTATTATTTCCCTTCAATGCGGCGATTTCGATTTTAGGGGCAGCGGGATTAATCACTATTGGGCGTTTTTGGTTGCGCCCAACAATCGGACGAATGTTAAACGCAAGCGTATACTATGGCTTTGTCGTCATCATGGCGCTGTTTGCTTTGGTCGTGCCTTTTGCGAGCATTGTTCCCGCATACGCCACGCCACAGCCGGTTGACCAGTTGCCTGATGGTGTTCGCTCCGTTTACGCGCGTTTCGGTGATGTGGTGCTAATTGGTTATGTTGTGCCTGACCAACGGTATTTCCCCGGTGATCATCTACCCGTTACGGTTTATTGGCAGGTGCTTGAGCCATCCACGACTGACTACAGTCTATACTTACACGCAACGCTTGATGATGGAACCGTTATTGGCAAAGTCGATAGCTTCCCCGGTGCTGGGCGGTTGCGAACCTCGACATGGCAAGCAGGCGCGATCTATGCGGATACTTATGCAATTCCGCTAGATATTGCGAGCGAGGGCGTTTCGCGGCTGCGTATTCAAGTTGGCTGGTGGGATTATGTGTCCAGAGCGCTGGTGGAGGCTGTTGACCAAACCGATCAGCCGTTAGCCAGTGTCATGCTCAATACGGGTGGTTTTGCGCCTAAAGGAACGGTGCGGCATGTTGAGGATGGAGTCCAACTTGAACCAATTAGGTTTGGTAATGAAGCAGAACTTGTTGCCTATCAGCTTGAAGATGATTTGCTACGCTTGGAATGGCGTTCCTTAGAAATGTTTCCCGCAGATTACACGGTCTTCGTACAGGCGCTGGATGCCAATAATCACGTGTCTGCTCAAGGTGATGCGCCACCAACACTACCTACACGTTATTGGTTGGCGGGTGAGACGTTTGTGACCCAACATCCGCTTAAATCTGATCAACCCATACTCACCGGAAGCTATAAAGTGATTCTAGGCTGGTATAACCCAACTGACTCGACGCGATTAGCTGTTGCAAGTCCTGATAATGCTTATGTGTTACCGGTGCTATTCGCTGTGTCGTAACTGATAAGGATGTAATTATCTGGTAATACCTTGGATTTAACATTGGGCGTATGTCAAAAGCACAAACGATTTGCATTATTGATGACGAAATAACCTTGCGTGATGTTGTTCGACGCTATTTAGCGGTTGATGGCTTCAACGTGATCGAAGCTGACAGCGGCACGAGCGGTTTAGCGTTGCTGCGTGAAAAACATGCGGACTTAATCTTGTTGGATGTGATGCTGCCGGGGAGTGTGGATGGCTTTTCGCTCGCACGGACGCTGCGAAACTCATCTGAATTTGCCGACACACAATCGGATGTGCCGATCATCATGCTGACCTCGCGAGGTGATGAGGTTGACCGGCTCGTAGGATTTGATTTAGGTGTCGATGATTATGTGGTGAAACCGTTTAGCCCTCGCGAGTTGGTGGCGCGGGTCAAAGCAGTATTACGGCGGGCGGCAAGCGAACAGCAATCGCTTGATAAGCCTATTTCGTTTAAGCATTTGCAGATAGACCCTATCCGGCGGGTCGTAACCTTGAAGGGACAGTCAGTTGTTTTAACAGCACGAGAGTTTGACTTGCTGTGGTTATTTGCCCGACACCCCCAGCAGGTTTTTACGCGCGAACAACTCCTGAACCAAGTGTGGGGTTATGAGTTTTATGGTGATGAAAGCACCGTTACTGTGCATATCAGGCGGCTGCGGGAGAAAATCGAAATCGACCCGGCACAGCCAGCCTATCTTCAGACCGTATGGGGTGTCGGATACAAGTTTGAGCCGGAAATATGAAACTTTCTCCATTCATTCAACTGGTTTTAGTCGTAATTGCTGCATTTCTGCTGGCGATGCTCATTGTTATACCCGCGCTCAATCCTCCGGCGGTCGATGTTCAAAATTTGTTTCTGTACATGGTGACGAGCGGATTATTGACGGTTGGTATCACCTACTTTTTGTACCGTCATCGGATGCTTCAGCGCTTTTTGAGTCTACGCGGGTCGCTGTTCACCATCATTATCTTGACGGTTGTGCTGGTTTTCATCAATGTATGGATTACGGCACGGTTGATGTTCATTCAAGAACACGATTTGGTGTTAACCACCGGATTGCTAGTTTTTGCAGGTGTTATTGCGGCGGTGTCCACATTTTTTATCGCCCGTACGCTGCACGAGCGGATTGATGAGCTGTCAAAAGGTGTACAGGCACTCTCAAGGGCAGATTGGAAAGTGCGGCTGCCTGTCGTCGGGAATGATGACCTTGCCCATCTGGCACAAATGTTTAATCAAATGGCGGCTGACCTAGAAGCATTGGATGCTCAAAAGCTCCAGCTCGAGCAGACCAGACGTGATTTAATCGCGTGGGCATCTCACGATTTGCGAACGCCACTTGCGGCTCTGCGTGCGATGAATGAGGCGATGCTGGATAGAGTCGTTCAGGATGCTGAAACCATCACTCGTTACCAGCAGAATATGCAAAAAGAAATCACGCATATGGGGCAGTTGATCAATGATCTGTTCGAACTTGCTCAATTGGATACAGGGCATGTTCCGCTCAGACGACAGAAAACGTCAATCCACGACCTTATATCGGATACGTTGAGTAATATGAATGCACGGGCGAAAGAGCATTCGGTGAGGCTTTCGGCAGAGGTTGATCCCTCAATCGACACGCTTTATATCGCGCCGGATAAGGTGCAGCGAATCTTGTATAACCTGATTGAAAACGCACTTGAATACACCCCATCGGGCGGAGACGTTACACTCGCTGCTACCGCTAATCAACAGGCTGCGGAAATCAGTATCCACAATTCGGGATCTTTTATTCCCGCAACGGACTTGGACAAGGTGTTTAAGAGTTTCTATCGCGGGGAACAATCCCGCGCGCAAACCAATGATGGACGGCGAGGAACCGGGTTAGGTCTAGCAATTGTGCGTGGTTTTGTCGAGGCACACGGCGGAACGATTCGCGTCGAGAGCAAACAGGAAAGCGGCACAACATTTGTGTTCACCATTCCATTGGTTGAGTCGCAGTCCTAATCAACCGTTATTCAAGTTCGACGGCTAAAGCGACCGCTTCTCCACCCCCCAAGCACAAGGCGGCGATACCCCGTTTGAGGCCGCGATCTTCTAAGGCATGGATAAGCGTAATGAGAACTCGCGCGCCACTTGCGCCCAATGGATGACCCAGCGCAATTGCGCCGCCGTTCACGTTCAGCTTTTCGAGGGAGAGTTCATAGCCGATTCGTTTTAGACCTTCAACATCGGCTAGAACTTGGGCAGCAAAAGCCTCGTTGATCTCGAATAAATCGACATCACTCATCGACCAACCAGCGCGTTGCAGGGCTAGAGGTATGGCTTTGACTGGCGCATAAAAGATCGATTTCGGTTCCACGGCGGCTTGGGCATAACCAACCACTCTAGCGACTGGCTGATGATGGTTTGATTCGGCGTATTGACGACTGCTGACGACGAGCGCCGCTGCGCCATCATTCATGCCGGGGGCGTTGCCTGCCGTAACACTGCCATCCTGTTTAAAGGCAGGTGGTAATTTGGAGAGGGCTTCATAAGAGGTTTCGCGACGAATGCTCTCGTCCTGTTGGATGACTGTCTCACCTTTGCGCGACTTAATGGAGACAGGTGTAATCTCAGCTTGGAACTTGCCTTCGTCGGTTGCTTTGGCGGCGAGCTGATGACTGCGAAGGGCGAAGCGATCCATTTCATCACGGCTAATTTCGAATTGTTCGCCGATAAACTCGGCGGCGCTGCCCATGCTCCAATCGCATAGAGCGCACCACAGGCCATCGGTTTGCAGTGCATCTCGGAGTTGAACAGCGCCATATTTGTTTCCCTGACGGATGGAATCATTCAGGTAGGGTGCGCGGCTCATACTTTCTACGCCACCAGCGATAAAGAGGTCGCCATCTTGTGACTTGATGGCGTTTGAGGCCAACATAACGGCTTTTAGACTACTGCCACAGACTTTATTGATGACACTCCCGCCAACATGGTCAGGGATATTGGCTCCGACACTGATTTGACGCGGTAAGGCTTGCCCAACCCCCGCGTTGACAACATTACCAATAATCACTTCGTCAATATTGTTGGTGTCAATCGTACTGCGTTCGACAGCCGCTTTGACAGCGATTTGACCGAGTTCAGCAGCGGTAAGTGAGGCTAATCCACCGAGGAACTTGCCCTGAGGCGTGCGGGCGCTGCCGAGGATAACAGGATCGCGCAGACTTTTGTCGTGAATCATGGTGTTTTTTCCTGTGGAAACAGCGTATGCCAACCTGCTTTTAGCTCGGTAAAGACATTTTCGAGGGTATCTGGAATGACGCGCGTGTTACCGACGACTGCCATAAAGTTCGCATCACCGGGCCAGCGCGGCACAATATGGAAGTGAAAGTGTTCAGCAATACCCGCACCGGCAGCGGCACCCAAGTTTGCACCGAGATTAAATGCAGGTGGGTTATAGTTTTTACGGAGGACAGCTAGTGCTTTGTTGGTCGTGAGCATGAGGTCAGTCAGTACCTCAGTCGGCAGCATTTCAAGGCTTTCGACGTGCTCGTAGGGGATTATCATCAAATGCCCATTGTTGTACGGGTATTTATTGAGCGTGACGTATACGTGATCTGCGTAGGCGATGACGAGTTGATTGTCATGGTTAGCGGTGGCAAGCTGACAAAAAATGCAACCGTCTACTGGCTTTTTTTCACCACGAATATAGGCCATACGCCACGGGGTATAGAGATGATCCATGAGATTTCGCCTAATATGACCAAGTGTTCAGGAACAGTTCATCACAGTATAGCAATCTTACAGAGGTGTTGGTAGTTCTATGGGACATTTAATGGTGATACAATCGGCAGGTTGAAAAGAGGATGTTGGCATGATATTGACTGAAGCACAGCTCATTGAACGATTGCAACCACGACTTGTCCGTTACTTCTCACAAATTGGCAGCACAAATAATGAGGCGCTGACATGGTTAGCGAATGGGGCGGTTAGCGGGTCGGTCGTGATTGCCGGCGAACAGGTCAAAGGAAAAGGGCGCTTAGGGCGAACGTGGTTTACACCACCGGACAGCGCACTGATTGTCACGGTCATTTTACGCCCGCAAGCACAGGCGCTCACGCACATGACAATGGTCGGCGCTCTGGCGATTTACGATATGATAAAGGGATTAGGACTAGAGCAGGTTGGTATCAAGTGGCCGAATGATGTCTTGCTGAACGGTCTAAAAGTTTCGGGTATTCTTCCAGAAGTCGTTTGGGAAAACGGACAACTGATGGGTGTCGTTCTGGGTATGGGTGTGAATGTCAGAATTGATTTTACGGATACTGAACTCGCCGAAAAGGCTGTTAGCATTGAACCAGTCTTGGGCAAGCGTGTAGAGCTGATTGATTTGATTGAGGTTTTGCTCTCCCGAATCGACTATTGGGCAGCGCAGTTTGGTACCACAGCAGTCTATGAGACATGGCGAAATCGTTTGGTCACGTTAGGGCAGCAGGTAAGCATTCGTACAGCCGACCGTGAAGTGACTGGCGTGGCTGAAACTGTTGAACACGATGGTTCACTGTTTGTACGACTAGCCAATGGACAGATCGAGCGAGTCATCGCTGGGGATGTAGCGTTAGGATAAAGCATGGGCTTACGTTTTGATTGGGAAATTGAGGCGGAAAAGACACAGGTTCAGCGCACGGGTGAAAGTGCTGAGGCCAAGCGCAAGCGGCGGGTAAGGCTGCTGAGGCTGTTTATTTTCCTTGCTATTGTGATTGGTTTCTTTGGTGGGATCGCGGCGCTGATTGTCTGGCGCTTGGATTCGGTTGAGCAAGAAATCGAGCAGACATTACGCAGCACTGTAGATGCCGAGTTTACGGCGCTGCGCTTGGGCGATTATGCAAGTTTTGCTTCGATACAACGGAGCGCGTCGGCGGATTGGCTTCAAGTCCAGCAGCAGATATTTAACCAATACCAAGACTTAAAGATGCAAGATGGGGTGCAGCTTTCAGGTACCGTTTCGGATATTGCAGTCGAGCGTTCACGGGCGCGGGTGAGCGTACAGGAGATCGTAAACGGCATACCTTATACGCGCGTTTGGTTCTATTGGCGGTATGAGGATGGATGGCGGCATGTTCCCCCAGACTACACCTTCTGGGGTGCTTTAGAAGTTCAAAAAGTCCAGAACGTCACCGTTCGCTACAACATGGTGGATAAGACATTCGCGCAGTCAGTGGCGGAAAAGATGTCTCTGTGGTCACGGACGGCTTGTGAGGCGTTGGCTTGCGCGGTGATCCCGGAAATTACGGTTGAGGTTGTGCCGGATGAAGCCCTTCAAACTGCATGGGCAGCGGGTGATGATTGGCGAATGCAGATTCCATCACCTTATATTCGGCGGGCGCGAACTGATATGCCGTTTGAGGTTGATGCACAGCTTGCGGTAGCAGAAAAGCTGGCTGACCGTTTGATCTTGCAAGCCTCGAATAACATGCAGCCTGTTTACCCCACCGATGCATATTACCTGCGGCAGGCGGTTGTCTCGTGGTTGGTTGGGAATATGGCGCAGGTTGATACGGGAGCCTATATAGTCGGCAGCCTAGCAACCAATTATGGTGCGGAGGCAGTTGGACAGTTGGTACATGCTATGGCACCGGATTCTAACCTGAGCTTGTTGACGCAGGTGACCGGTAAACCTGTGGAGCAGGCAGGGTTAGATTGGCGCGATTACTTGACGTGGCGGCTGGAGTTAGAAGATGAACTGCTCCAGAAGCGCGATGAAGCGAGCTATTTAGCCTTATATGACACGCGCGATGAGGCGGCACGTAACTTAGCCTACCAGCGATTTAGTATGAACGAAGTGACAGGCAAAAAGCAGGTTAGCTCGGTACAAAGTGAAATCCAAGCGGATGGGACGACCATTTTAAGAGTGGTTGTGATCGTCGGTGAAGGCGCTGCTATACAACAGACTGAGATTACATTCCGACTAGCCGACGGTGTATGGAAACGTGTAAATTGACAGTACCGTGCTTCTCGGCTATTCTACAAATAGATGACACCGTACTTGGCAGTGGGGGTTAAGTGATGTTAGACGAACTGCGTAATAATTCAATTGACGATGACGACAGCCTTGATTTTGAAGGCGACATCGGCCTAGAGATCGTTGACGACCAAGAGCAGAAGGTTCAGAAGCTCTTTCTTGGTATGACGGCTGTAGAGCGGATGTTTATCTCGATCTTCCTGTTTATGAACGTGGCTATTTTGGGGCTGGCTTTTTTGCTGGCGACTAAGCGGATCGTATTTTAAGCTCTCTGTATTGATCTTCTTCTAGGATGCCACAATGGTAAGTTCATTGGACATCTCGATTTACCTGCTGGAACTTCCTCGCTCCAGTTATACCTTGTGTTTGCTCGCCCTCGCAGATAAATGACCTTTGCAGATTAGAAAATTGCATATTCAGGGAATGACATCAGCCATTCCCTTTGTTTTTATATTTCTCGCCCACTTGTAAATTGGAGCCATTATGAAACCCTTAAATTTCGACTCTTTAGAACAGCCCCTTAACCTAAACAGCTTTACACCTACTGATAAGTTGGCTCAGGCAGAGACGTTACCAGCCAGTTGGTATACAGACCCGCGTATGTTGGAACTCGAAAAGCAGAAGATTTTTTATAAGACATGGCAGCCCGTTGGACGAATAGATCAAGTGCAGCGGGTAGGCGATTATTTTGCATGTGAGGTTGTGGGGCAACCGTTGGTCATTACGCGCGGGTTAGACGAAAAGCTGCGTGGGTTTTACAACGTGTGTATGCATCGCGCAGGGCCGGTCGCATTGGGGCAGGGCAACCGTAAAAGCCTCCAGTGTAAATATCACGGGTGGACGTATGACCTCGAAGGGCGGCTCACACGCGCACCGGAGTTCGAGGGTGTTGAAAACTGGGAGAAAGAAGATGTGTGTTTATCGGCCATTCGGGTGGAGGAGTGGGGGCCGTGGGTCTTTGTTAATCTCGATCCGAACGCTGCACCGATGAGCGAGAGTTATGGGGCGATAGAGACGGAAATTTTCAGCAAGGGCTTTGACCTGAGCAAGATGAGCTTGATCGAACGGCGCGATTATGTGATTGACTGTAATTGGAAGGTTTACGTCGATAACTATCTGGAAGGGTATCACCTACCGATAGCGCATCCGGGGTTGTTCAAAGAGTTGGATTATGACCAATACCGCGTTGATACCTACCGATATTATTCCTCTCAGTACGCGCCTATTCGCCCTGTAGAAGGCGAAGTGCGTGACCGGCGATATGTACGTACCGAGGCCGAGGCAGAAGCACTTTACTATTGGATATTTCCGAACGTGATGTTGAATGTTTACCTCGATAACACATCCATCAACATCATTTTGCCTCTCGGGCCGGACAAAACCCTGACGATTTTCGAGTGGTATTTTCAACAGCCGGGGACAGGCGAGGGCTGGGATAGTATGCAGCAGATTATCGCGTTTAGTGACCAGATACAGCAGGAAGACATCGAAATCTGCGAGAATGTACAGAAGGGCTTAAAGTCTAATGTGTATAACCAAGGACGGTTCTCGGTGCTGCGTGAGAACGGTGTTCATCATTTTCAGTCGCTGGTACATGAGTTCCTGACTAAGTAGGTTTTGTGGAGGGGCATGAGTAAAATCATGCCCCTTTTGATTCGGCTTTTTAGCCGGGTTTCAGGACGAGAACGTTGACCTTAGCCGAGTCCACCTGATCGGGTGTCCAGAGCATCGGGTGGTAGAGAATCTCTCGCCACGAGTCGATCATATCGGCGTAGTGGTTACTGAATGGATGACCACTTTGCCCCGTGGTGTGCATAGTTTGGCTCTGGGTAAGGTCGTTTAAGTCGACGACCATCCGCATTGAAGGCAGCCAATCGACCTCGAAGTTTCCGGCGGATGTATCGAAGCCGGTCGCGTTGACAATATCGGGGCCACCAGCGGTTTCGTAGGGGCCGCGGTTCACCATATTCTCGATGATGTCGATACCACTTTGTCCGAGCGGGTTGCTGACGAAGGTTGCCGTGTGGAGTTTGCCCCATGCCCAATTTTCACGATTATCGCCTTGTTCTGCCGAGATTTGGTCGTAGGCGGCACGGAAAGTACGGATGAGGATGTCATCACGGGTTTCGGTGGTATCGGCGGTATTGACATCATCCCACCACGCATCATCCGGTTTTTCGAGCAAGAGATGAACCGCCCACATGCTTTGATCGCCCTCGTCGGCGACTCCAATATCCCCAAGCTGATCGTCAAATAGGTTTTTGAGCAGGTTCATCCAGAAGTAGCCGTATAAACCTCCTTGCTGACTAACCATCGTCATTTGATAGTCCCAATCGAGCAGCCAGTCGCGGGCATCGTTGTACTTCTGATCACCAAAATCGAGCGAGGCGAGCGCTGGCAGAATTTCCTCGGCGCTAATCATCTTATCGTCGCCCTGAATGGTTTGTACACTTTCAATTGTGTGTTTGTCGGTGGCGTTGATGAGTTCGTTGATGCGTTCAGCACGATAGCCGTACGACCATTCTTGGCTGATGAAGTAGTTACTGTTTTCACCGAACTCACCGCCGATTTGTTCCTTTAGCTGGTCGTAGTATTCCGGCGGGACGACAGCTTGATTGGCGGTAGCGATATAGCCACGCGGCGGGTTGTAGATGCGTGGGAGATCGTCAAAGGGGATATAACCCTTCCACTCGTATTGATCGGTTGTGCCATCAACGGGTAGCAGACCGCTGTGACCTTCGGCGCGAATGGGGATGCGACCGGGGGTTTGGTAGCCGATGTTGCCTTCGATGTCGGCGTAAATCAGGTTTTGGGCAGGGACATCGAAGTAGCTGGCAGCGTTACGGAAGTCATCCCAATTAGCGGCTTTGTTGAGCAGGATGATGGCTTTGAGGATGGTTCCGGGTTCGGCGGTGGCCGTCCATTTGAAGGCCATCGGGTCTACATTGTTGAAACCCAACGGCTTACCGTTTTCGTCCAGTTGATTGTCATTGATGATCGGGCCGAGGTGGGTTTCGCGAACGGTGATGGTCGTGGTTTCCTCGCTATCGCCGACCTTTATGATTTCGTCACGGGTCGTCATATCGCGCCACTCGCCATTCCACTCGTATTGGAGCGGGTTGTCGGGATTGATTTTGAGCATGTAGAGGTCTTGGGTATCCGGCCCGACGTTGGTGAGACCCCACGCGATATTGGCGTTGTGACCGATGATGACACCGGGGGTGGCGGGAAGAGCGAAACCCGTGACTTCGAACGGGCAGGCATCACTTACTGGTTGGCAATGAAGGCCGATTTCGTACCAGATGGATGGCATACCAATGCCGAGATGCGGGTCGTTGGCGAGAATGGGTTTACCGGATTCGGTACGTGAGCCACTGATAACCCAGTTATTGCTCCCGATAGCGGGTTGATCGCGGAATAGGTCGTGATCGGGGGTGATGTTACCCGCGAGAACGGTGGATACACCGATGATACCGGCTGTATCGGCGGCTGAAGCGGTTAGGCTGGTTTCTCCAATCGGTAAGTCTTCAGTTTGGAGGATCGTTGGCTTCTTGCCTTCAGGTTGATCGAAGGGGTAGGGCGGGATGAACTCGTCGGTCATTTCCTGACCGAGTTTAGCGTACAACTCGGAACGTAAGAGTTCCATACCACGGTTACCACTCAAATCCCACGCCATGACTTTTGCCCAAACGAGCGAGTCGATGGGTGTCCACGGCTGAATGGGGACGTTAACTCCGGTGATGCCGAGCAGGTTGTATTCAAAGGCAAGCTGACCTGCGGGGCGGTTGAGGATGTAGGCATTTACACCATCAGCGAAGGATTGGAGGACGGTTTTGCTATCCTCATCATAGACGGTGTAGTCATTTTCGGCAGCTTTGCGCCAGCCAGCGGTGCGGATAAAGACATCCTGACCCATGACATCTTCGTTCGCGCCGGTGAGTTCTTGAATCGACCCGCTACCAATGTGGCGGGAGAATTCCATTTGCCACCAGCGATCTTGGGCTTGCGTGAAGCCCTGAGCGAACATCAGGTCGTGGACATTGGAGGCATAGATCTGGGGGATGCCCCAGCTATCCCGAATAATATCAACTTTATCTGTCAGACCAACGATTGAGACGGTTTGAGCGCCGATGGATTTGTCACCAGCGGTGATGGTGATTTCGCCATCGTGTTGAGGCAGCGGGCCGCGCGTCCAGCGGTTGAAGATAACGACCCCACCTATGACGAGGAGGACAATTACCACCAATAAAACAAGCAAAGTATTACGCAAAATCTTCATATCGACTCCGAACGGGATTTGAAAAGTAGTACTGGTTACGGTTGTACATCATTTGAAATGGGAACGCTATAGTGCTGTTCAAGGTGACCATAACCAGATACTAATGTTTCAAGTGTCTAAAATGTTGCATATGTTGCAGTTGTTACAACGTTTGGTGACGGTGGTGGAAGAATAGAAAAAGGCCAAATGCTGCAAAAACTGCAAAAACGAAATGGCGGATGACAGCGGATTTGAGCGAGTGATTTGTCGAAACTTCAACCTAGAGGATTTCCTTCGGTCATAAAATTCTTCAAATTCTTCGATTTCGGAAGTTTTTAACGCTGTTGCTGTTGTTGCTGCTGTTGAGAAATCGCTGATTTGTCGCAAATGTCGTCAGTGTCGTCAATGTCAGAATTGTCAGTTGGCACAATTGGCGGCAATTTCGGCAATTTCGACTGGCAATTTTTGTATCCAAAACACTTTATCTCGGTCAATTGTTGGCAAAGTTGGCGAAAAATCGTGGTTTGGACTGCCGCCGCCATTATTGCCAATTGCCATAGTTTGAAGTAGCAAGTTTCAAGTGACAAGTTCAATACAAGGGCGAATGCGAATAGCCAAGGGTATGCGGTTGTTAAGGTGCAAGTAGTTGCTAAGCTAGTAAGGGAGCAGCATGTTGCTCCCCTACAATGCAACCTATATCGTTGGTTGGAATAAATTGCGTCGCATACACGTAATCTATTACTCTTATATGATAGCACAGATGTTTTAGTTATTGTGGAACAAATGGTCTCTTTTTGGTAAGCAATTCACCAACCCAAATAGGAGAGCAAGATGATTAAGAGGGTTGGTGGACGGTTTGAAAATGGTTTGAGGGCTAATTTTGAGGGTAAATAGGGGCGTAAAGCCTTACGCCCCTATTGTTGTTTAGTGGGTTGGGGTTGGTGATAGTGACAGATGCATGCCTGTCGGGTATTAGTTGTTTAGGGCGTTGATTTGGGTTTGGATGTCGGTAGCATAGCGTGTGGCTTCGGCAGCGTGGATACCTTCGGGCGCGAGTTCGAGGTAGCGTTGGAAGTCGGCGAGGGCGGCGGTGTACATCTCCTGACCGGTTTGGAGGATCGAGTAGTAGAGAACGCCGCGATAGTAGTAGGCATCGGCATAGGTTGGGTCGAGTTCGAGGGCTTTGTTGTAGTCAGCGAGAACAGCATCCCATTCGTAGAGTAGGAGATAGGTTTGACCACGCAGGGTATAGAGTTCGGGATTGGTGGGGGAGAGTTCGATGGCGGCTGTGAGGTCGGTGATGGCATCGTCGTAGCGGAAGGCGAGATTGTAGAGTTGGGCGCGATCAGAAAATAGTTCTGATCGATTTCCATCAAGGTATTTATAATCGTTTATAGCAATATCCATCGTCTCAAAGGCTTTCACTTCTTGATCTGTTTGCAGATATAGCCAAGCAAGGTTTGTACCTAAAAAAGCACCTTCATTTGTAAAGAGCTGATTATCATATAGATCAAGACTTTTTTTGTAGTCGCCTTCTATTAGGTAACACGTTGCTAAGTTGTAATTCAGACGATATGCAATCTCTTTAGATACGGTTAGTTTTTCAAATATGGGTATTGCAAGATCACATCGATCAGCCGTAAACAGAATTGTCCCATATACGAGATCAATAGCAGTTTGTTCCGAGATCATTACTGATATGGGTAATCCATTTTTTAGTATGGGAGAAGTTTTGACTAGAGTATTTGCGGTAGGTGTAATTGTTATGCTGTAGTCGATAATTATACGCTCACCGTTAAAAGTAGGGGCGAAAAAAATCTCTGCGATTGGACTTAGATTATTTCCAAACACAGAAGGTAATGCTGTCATAAATTCTACGCTTATTTTTGCATCTTGGAGTTTGCCCTGTAACTCCACCAAGAAATTTTGAGCCTTTTCATTTGTGAGATCAGATACTGTATCAATATAGACATAAATCGCTTTTATTTCGTTTTGGGCATGTATGGGCTGAATGAACCCCAGAAGCAGCACCAAAAGGATAATGTATCGGAAAAGCGATGCTGTTTGATGAGGGATTTTGTGATTACGAGGGATTGTTTGAGATTGCATTGAGTCACACCTCAATTTGATTTCCCACATTTTACAACATGAGCAAAGACTAATGTGGGATTTCCCAAGTATTTTGGGATAAATCTATTAGCGTTTGGGATACATCGTTGGGATACGCTGGCTTTTTAGACCATTTTATCGTATAATTTAAGGGTTAAAAGTGGTCATTTGTCCGTTTCCATTTGGGATACATGAGCAAGTGATTGGGATAAAGCAGTCGGTTCGATTTGGGAAATAAGGGCGAAGGTTTCACTTCGCCCAATTAGTTTCAGGGAATAGACGCACTTATGGATATTGGTCAAGTTCGTCCTGTAAACATCAATGAGGAAATGCGTGGCAGCTATCTCGATTACGCGATGAGCGTCATCGTAGCACGGGCGCTGCCGGATGCACGCGATGGGTTAAAGCCTGTCCACCGCAGAATTTTATACGCTATGTATGATATGGGCATACGGGCGAACACGGCCTATAAGAAGAGTGCGCGTATCGTGGGTGATGTGCTGGGTAAGTATCACCCGCACGGCGATACAGCGGTCTATGATTCGATGGCGCGTATGGCACAAGACTTCTCGCTGCGGTATCCGCTAGTGGATGGTCAGGGTAACTTCGGCAGCGTGGACGGTGACAGCCCTGCGGCGATGCGTTACACCGAGGCGCGGTTGGCGCGTATGGCGGAAGAGATGTTGACCGACCTGAACATGGATACGGTTGACTTTGTTGATAACTATGATGGGACCACACAAGAGCCGAGTGTTCTGCCTTCGCGTTTGCCGAACCTGCTGCTGAACGGCGCGAGTGGTATTGCAGTCGGTATGGCGACGAGCATCCCGCCACACAATTTGCGTGAGCTGTCCCAAGCAATCATCCACATCATCGACAACAATCACCGGATTGATGATATTACGGTTGATGAGTTGATGGAGTTTGTGCATGGACCGGACTTCCCGACCGGCGCACAAATTGTGGTGGGGGATGAGCTAAAAGAAGCATACGCCACCGGCAAGGGGCGTGTCATTATGCGCGCGGGTGCCGAGTTCGAGGAGATGAAGGGCGACCGTTACCGGATCGTCTTTAACTCGATCCCGTACCAAGTGAGCAAAACGCTGATTATCGAACGTATCGTCGAATTGGTGCGTGAGGGCAGACTGCCGCACGTATCTGACCTGCGTGACGAGTCCGACCGGAACGGTATGCGGTTGGTGGTGGAGTTGAAGTACGGCGCACAGCCTAAGACGGTACTGAACCAACTGTATAAGTACACGGGATTGCAGAGCAGCTTTAGTATTCAGATGCTGGCACTGGTGAACAATGAGCCGCGTACACTGGGGTTGAAGCGGTGCCTGCAAATTTACGTCGAACACCGGTATGAGGTGATTGTACGGCGTTCACAGTTTGAGCTGCGGAAACTGCAAGCACGGGCGCATATTCTGGAAGGTTTGCTGAAGGCGCTTTCGAGCCTCGACGCGATTATTCAGACGATTCGTTCGGCTGATGATGTGGATTCGGCGCGGGCGAACCTGATGCAGCGTTTTGGCTTGAGCGAGGCGCAAGCGGTCGCCATTCTGGAAATGCAACTGCGGCGTTTGGCAGCTTTGGAACGGCAGAAGATCCAAGACGAGTTTGATGAGGTGATGACGCGGATTGCCTATTTGGAAGACCTGCTGGCTTCACCGGCTAAGATTCTGGCGCTGATCCGCGAAGATGTGGAACTGCTGTCAGAAGAATACGGTGACGAACGCAACACTGAAATCCTGTACGGGGTGCTGACGGACTTCAACGAAGCTGATCTTGTGCGTGAGGAAGAGGTCGTTATTTCGATGACAGGGCGCGGTTACATCAAGCGCGTTCCGGCATCCGCTTACCGGGCGCAGCGTCGCGGCGGTAAGGGCGTGACAGGGATGGCGACCAAGGAAGAAGATGCGCTGGTCGACATTTTCGCCTGCAACAGCCTCGCACATTTGTTGTTCTTCAGCGACAAGGGTAAAGTTTACGCCGAGCGTGCGTTCCATATCCCAGAGGCAGGACGTGCGAACAAAGGCACGCTTATTCACACGATCTTGAACTTAGAACCGGACGAACGGATTACGGCTGTGCAACCTGTTGATTCGTTCGAACTGGATGGGCATTTCGTGATGGCAACTAAGCGTGGACGCATCAAGCGGGTGACGCTGGATGAATTCGCGGCAGTACGCCCCAGCGGATTGATCGCGATGGGGCTTGAGCCGGATGATTATCTGGGTTGGGTGAAGTACTCGGACGGCGACCAAGACATTATCCTCGTGACCGAGGGTGGACAGAGCATCCGCTTCCATGAGTCGGAAGTGCGCGTGATGGGGCGGCCCGCAGGCGGCGTACACGCGATCAAGCTGGATGATGACCTTGTAGCGGGTATGGATGTGGTCGATGAAACCGATACTCATATGTTGGTGGTCACCAAGAATGGTTTTGGTAAGCGGACGGAATTGAGCGAGTACCGCCAACAAGGACGCTACGGATACGGGGTGCGTACGCTCGCCCGTAATGAAAAGACCGGCCCGATTGTGAGTGTGCGCTGCATCAATGAGAACGACGACATTATGCTGATCACGATGTACGGGATTGTCTTGCGTACACGGCTGAGTCAAATCCGTGAGACAGGACGCAGTACGCAGGGCGTGACGCTGATGGATGTTTATGACGGTGATGAAGTCGTAGGCGTGGCGATTATGACGGCTGAACCGGAACTTAACGGTGAGGACGATGTGCCAACGGACGCACCGCCGCCGGAAGCGAGCGCGAACGGAACGGGGGCGTAAACAGGCGTTGGAAAATGGTTTGGCGAAGGATAAAATAAGGTAATCAAAAACGGGACTAACAAGTCCCGTTTTCATTTGCTGTGGTGGAGAAGGATTAGCCTTCGTCTTCCTCGTCAGCCTTACCCTTCTTAATGATTTCAACTTCGCCCACGCCTTCGGCAGCTTCAGCCGCAGCGTCTTCTTCAGAGCGGGCAGCAGCCGGTTGCGAGATACGGGCAATCATTTCGTCGGGGTCGTTGAGGACGGTGATTTCTGAGTCCAGCTTAAGGTCGCGGACGTGAATGGAGTCGCCGACTTCGTTAAGGTTGGAGATGTCGATTTCAATCTGGTTCAGCAGGTGGCTGGGCAGTGTTTCGACCGCGAGGGTGGTGGGGCCGGTGACCAGAATACCCTTCTTGGTGCTGACGGCAGCGCTTTCACCGACGAAGTGCAGCGGCACGTCGATGGTGATCTTGGCGCTCATATCGACCGCGAAGAAATCAACATGCATGATGTCGTTGCGGAGGATATCGCGCTGGACTTCACGCGCGAGGACAGGGGTCGCTTTGCCGTTGACCGTGATTTGGATCAGGTTCGTACCACCGGCCTTCAAAAGCGCGAGTTGAAGGGGGCGGTATTCAACCTGAAGGTTGACCGGCTCCGACTTCGGCCCGTAAACCGTAACCGGAACGATGCCCTGACGGCGCAGTTGGCTAACCTTCTTGCCGACGATGTTTCGGGACTGAGCCTCAATAACAAAATTTTCGGCCACGATTGAACTCCTTAGTTGGCTGTCTGCCTCAGCGTTCAGGAATTCGACCCATTCGCCATTAGGATATACGACAGCTAATTATTTCACTTTATGAATGGGAGCATTTTAATGGCGGGAGGGGCGTTCGTCAATGCCAAGTGCTGCCGTAAACGTATCCGACAGCACTTGATGGGTGATGTTTAGAAGGGGGTTTGATGGGTTGTAACCAGAAGGTGAGATGTTACTTGGGGTTTTCGAACGATTGGTGCATGACGAGGCCGATAAAAAGCTCAACCGCGCCGATGATACCGATGACACGATAGTAGCTTACTTGGGGCTGGGTCAGGAGGAACATGAAGCCAATTACTAGGAGCATCGTGCCGCCGATCACAAGTTTTCGGCCATTGTCTTTGGTGAGAATGCGCTGGACATTGAGGGTTTGTCGGAGGTCGTTCAACTTGCGAGACTTTCTACTCATGGAGATTGGGTGATATGAACATCGTAAAACCAAAAGGCAGAGCAAATGCGTAAAGATTCACAATTCATCACTACGCAAAAATAAATCTGAATGGATTGTAACCTTGTGAAGAATAGCTCAAATGATGTGATTTTTGAGCCGGTACTTTAGTCCGGCATCTCTTGACAATTGGGAGAAGCGTTAGCGGTAATTGCCCCGAATACCGCGCGGCTGCACGGGGAGACGCGCTTCATAAAGATGCGACACATCGGCGACTGAAAGCGCACGCGGAATGGCCCATTCGTTACTGCGTTCCTCGAATAAGATGGTTGTGACTGAACTTGGGGCGTGCCAGAAGCTGCACCAGATGAGCGGTGGTGGCGCACAGAGCAGATGGGCCAAAACCGCTAGCGCTGTGCCATTATGACAAAAGAGGGCGATTTGGCGCTGATCGTGGTTGAGGATGCGATACCGGCGGCCTTCGCGTTGGTAGCCATATTGCATGATGAGCTTGTCGATCTCGGCAGACAAGGCGGCGTAGTCTTCGCGGATACGGGGCGAATCGAGCGGTGGGGTATAGCACCAGCGCTCAAGGTCGAAGAAGGCAGGATCGGCGCGGAGAATTTCGCCGGGGATGTCCCATACAGGTATGGCTTCGCCGTCCTCGACTATCGGCTCATAAGCCCAACCCTGCACCTCAATCGCCCACGGTTCAATATTTACTTTCAGCTTGAGTAAATCGGCGCTGTACTGCGCGGTCATGCGGGCGCGGGGCATGGGCGAGGAGTAGATGGCATCCAGATGGTAGGAGGCCATGCGTTTGGCTAGGGCGGCAGCTTCTAATTCTCCAGCGGCGGTTAGTTTGTCGTTTTCATAATCGGGGTCGGCGTGGCGAATGATATGTAAGCGCATTAGTTTGTACCAGTGAGCAAAGTGGCTAAGGCGAACGGGGTGTTGGTTGTGAAGAGATCAACACCGGCATTTTTAAGCAAGGCTGCATTTGTGACTGCTATTGGCTTATCTATATCTAACGTCCAAGCATCCAGTTTGACATTATGCTGGTGCAGCCATCCAGCCATATTAAAGCCATCTTGCAGACAGCGCACGAGTAAGTAATGGCTGACATACCAAATGCTGGCGGTTGGTACTTGATTGAGCAGCATTTCGCAGCGCTGCGCTAAGTAGGCATCCGGCGGGAGAAGCCGACTACGCGCAAATAAATGATCGTCGTTGTAGTCATAGACACCGCGTTGGTAAGGTGGATTTTCTGGTTCGACTGTCCATGACGGGTCACGCCAATCCAGATAGAAGCCAATATCGAAGCCGACATCCAACCACGGGGCGATGCGCTTCAATTGTCGTAGATGCCAATCCGCTCCGCTGCTGACAATGACACGATTGCCAAGCGGCTGGACGATGCGGGCTAGACGTTGTAAATATTCGTCACTGATTGAAGGGTAGACGGATTTATAGTCGAGCTGCAGACGGCTCTGAGATGGTGAGTTAAGATACGCCGCTACCACTTCGGTGAGGAGGGCAGGGGGATGGTCAGAAATCGCGATGCCGCCACGCTCCCTTAGTTTATAGTTCTTTGCCATTTCGGGGGTGCAGTCGCCTACTTTGCCAATTCCTGTAGTTTCGGACTCCAAGACAGGATCGTGAACAAGCAGAAAATCATCACCAGCGAGGGGTGTAATATCGACCTCTATAACGGCTGCGTTGGCCTGTAGACACATTTCAATGGCTTGCAGCGAATTCGGCGGATTTGGGGAAGAATCCAGTGCTGCCATATGATGAACGATTTGGAATACCACAATTAAGAATCCTCTTAGCGCGGAAAACACACCGCGAGATTGTAACGCTTTTTGATTAAATCGGTTTAGTTAAACGACTAATTTTTCGTTACCAGCAAGCATTTTGTGAACACATTCACGATGCTTATAAAACATTTGTAGCGGTAAATCATTTAATGTATATTTAACATGCTGTCAATTATTCTTAACCTAAAATTACACCCTTTTTAAATGGATGTACATGGCAGGGCGGTAAGATGCCTGACATCCCAAAATAATATGGAGGACTGTGATGCGCTATTTAAGATTGTTGTTGGTTAGTTTGGCTTTATTGCTGGTTACGGCGACCGCTGTCGCGCAGGATGCCCCGAAGGAAATATTTGTCTATACCGATTCTGATACGAACATCAGTGATTGGTGGACGAATACCTTGATTCCGGCGTTTGAGGCTGAACACCCTGAGTACAAAGTTGTCCTGACGATTGTACGCGGTGTGGGCGGCGGGAATGATGATATTGCTAATCGTGCGCTGGCCGCTTTGGAAACCGGCGATGACCCCCAAGTTGACTACTTTGAAACTATGAATGTTGATGAGGCACAGGAATGGGTTGATAAGGAACTGTTCCTTGAGATCACCGAGGAAAATGTCCCTAATATTGCGAATGTGATCGAAGCGACGAACCGTTTGCCCGGCGAAATTCCGTACCGTGGTTCGCAGGTATTGTTGGCTTATAACAGCGAATTTGTAGCTGAAGATGAAGTACCGACCACGTATGAAGAACTGATGCAGTGGATTCAAGATCATCCGGGGCAGTTCGTCTACAACCGTCCTGACAAGGGTGGCAGCGGCGCAGCGATGGTGACCCGCGCGATCTTCGAAGTCACTGGTAAAGATCCGTCATTGTTCGTCCCCGGTGAAGCTGACGCGGCGCTTATTGACCAATTCCCGAAGGCGTGGGAACTATTGAGCAGCGTGCATGAAGATATGTATGAACAAGGTGCTTATCCGGCAGGGAACACACCGGTGCTGGAACTGTTCGCGAACGGTTCGGTCAACATGATTACGGCTTGGTCCGATCAGGCGCTACAGGCCATGAACAAGGGATTGCTGCCGGAAGGTGCGAAGCTGGCTCAACTGCAAGATTTGCCGTTCACGGGTGGTTATTCTTACTCCGCCATTCCTTCGAACTCGACCAATCAAGAAGGTGCTTTGGCGCTGGCGAACTTTGTGTTGTCACCGGCTATTCAAGAGTCGATTGTTAATGAAATCGGTGGGTTCCCGGCGGTCGCATGGTCGGAACTGCCAGAAGAACTGCAAACCCAATTCACCGATGTGATTACCGATACCGTGCCGACTTGGCCGGGTGGTGATTACGGTGCGGCGATGGTTGAAGGCTGGTATAACAACGTCGCGACTAATATCGACCCGGCGAGCTAAGGTAAACGTAGCTTAGGCTGAAAAGGGTAGGGGGCATGGGTTCTCTACCCTTTTCTATCATCTTTATCCGGCATCATAACAATTCAATCATTTTTATGACGACATTACCTACTCCGGTCGCAAATGGTAGATCGCCACGGCGTTGGTTTCGTGGTTCGCTGCTACCTTATATTATGATTGCACCTCCGCTACTGTTGATGACGCTGCTCATCTTCCTGCCTGCGCTGCAATCGATTATTCGGACGCTAATTGTTGACGCAGACGGGCAAACAGGCTTCAGCTTTTCCCGATACATCGCGTTTTTTAATGACAAGATCAGCGTTTCGAACCTTATCTTTACGTTTCAGATTGTCTTATTGACGCTGGCAACCATTTTCCTCGTGTGTTTTCCCCTATCGCTGTACTTGCGATTTGCGAAAGGGCGGATTGCCGGAGCGGTACAGATATTGGTGCTGTTCCCGTTATTCGTGCCGGGGATTATCCTATGCTATGCGCTAATCCGATTTTTGGGGACACGCGGCACGTTAGAAACCATCCTGAGTATCGTGGGGATTACAGGCTACCGGACACCGTACCTTAAACCCGAAGCGATTGTCATTGGTTTGGTGTGGGAATCGATTCCGTTTACGGTGTTAGTGCTGACGGCGGGGTTGGGACAAATTAGCGACTCGCTGATTGAATGTGCGCGGGATGTAGGCGCGGGGAATTGGACGATCTTCCGGCGGATTATCCTGCCGCTGATTATTCGCCCACTGCTGATTGCCTTTTCGCTCAACTTCCTCGGCATCTTTGGGGCGTATACCGTGCCGTATTTACTGGGGCCAGCCGCGCCGCAAATGATGGGCGTTTATATGCAGCAGACGTTCGGGCAGTACCGGCGACCAGACGATGCGGAAACGCAAGCCGTCATTACATTCCTCATTTGTTCGATGGTGGGGCTGCTGTACGTGCGAACGGTTGCCAAACAGCGTATTCAGCAGGAGGAATCCGAATGAGTACTCTGAACCCGCCTTTGACGAGTGGTTTTTGGGAGCGGTCGCGCCACAGCTTCGTAAGCATGATGAAACGCGATGGATTTGGTTTGTTGGCGCTGGTTGTGCTTGGCTTGGTCATTTTAGGGCCGTTGTACTCGGTGGTACTGTGGGCATTCGCGGAGCGATGGAAATATCCTTCGCTTGTCCCGACACAGTTCGGTTTCAGCTTTTGGTCGGAGACATTTTCGCGGGCGGATATTGTGGCGGCGCTGCCCTTTAGTATTGTGCTGGCGCTGACGGTGACACTGCTTTCAGCAATCATCTGTTTACCTGCGTCATATGCTTTTGCGCGGATGCGATTCCGTGGCCGGCAACTGCTTTTACTGTCGTTTCTGGCGACGAATGCCTTCCCGCGCTTTGGTTTGTACGTGAGCATCGCGGTGATCTTTTTCCGGCTGAATTTAATTGGCACGGTTCCGGGTGTGATTCTTATCCAACTGGTTAATACGCTGCTGCTGATGATCTGGATCCCGACAGCGGCTTTCCAAGGGGTTGATCGTTCGCTGGAAGAAGCGGCGCTCGATGTAGGCGCGTCACAACTACGGGTGTTCATTCAGATTACGCTGCCGATGGTGATGCCCGCATTAAGTGCGGCTGTGTTACTGACGTTTGTGAATACATTTTACGAGGCACAAGGGGCGTTGATTATCGGGCTGCCGCGTGTGGTCACGATGCCGGTGCTGATGTACTCGCTTATTAACAGCCAACTGGTGACGCAGTACGGCGCGATTGTGTCATTTGTGCTGTGGCTACCCTCGCTGCTGCTGCTTTTGGTGGCACAGCGGTTACTTCGTGGCGGCTATTTGACAGCCGGATTTGGGGTGTGATGTATGGCGACTCTCGATATTGTTCACTTGAGCAAACGATTTGGAAGTGTGACGGCTGTCAAGGATGTGGGATTTACCGTCAACGACAGCGAGTTCATGTGCATTTTAGGACCGTCCGGCTGCGGTAAATCCACGCTGCTGCGGATGATTGCGGGGTTTGAGGAATTAAGCGCCGGCGATATTCAGATTGACCACGAGTCGATTGCTGCGCTGCCCGCGAACAAACGACCGACGGCGATGGTATTCCAGAAGTACACGTTATGGCCTCATATGACGGTACATGACAACATCGCCTTCGGGTTAGGGCTGCGGCAGCTTTCGCGCGAGGTGATTGAGCGGAAGGTCAAGGAGTCGTTGGCGTTGGTGGGGTTATCCGGTTATGAAGCGCGATATCCTGCCCAGCTTTCGGGTGGTCAACAGCAGCGGGTGGCTCTGGCACGGGCGATTGTGCTTGAACCGAAGATACTGCTACTCGATGAGCCTTTTTCCAGCCTTGACGCGATCCTGCGGGTGCGGCTGCGCGAGGAGCTGAAGCGGATTCAACGGCGATTAAAAATTACCGCGATCTTTGTGACACACGACCAAGAGGAAGCCCTGTCACTGGCTGACCGGATCGCGGTGATGAGCGGTGGGGAGATTGAACAGCTTGACCATCCCAGCACCATTTATTCGAATCCGCAGAGTTTATTCGTGGCGGATTTTATTGGTGCGATGAATTTGCTCAAAGGGGTTGTGCAAGACGGCACCGTGCGCGTTGGTGAGAAGCAGCTTGCCGTTCCTAGTGGCAAGGTTTCTAATGGCGAGGTGACGGTGGCGTTGCGACCTGAGGATTTAGTGCTGGTGCCGGATACGCAAATTGGAACGGTATGGAAGGCGAAGATTGACCAAGTGATGGATTTGGGACACTACCGCAAAGTATTGGTGGATGTGCCGCAGTTGGGCGATTTGAAAATATTCATTTCAAAAGCGGTGAACCTGAATGAGGGAGAGACTATTTCGCTCGCCCCGACACGGTATTTGATCTATCAAAATGGTAACCCGCCGGTTGAGGTTAACCAGCAAGCACAATAAATTTAGCCGTATGCATGAAACAGGCTTCCTGATGGCGAAGCCTGTTTTTATTTGGTCTGCGGCAGGGATTAGGAAAAGTCGGTAACATTCGCGGATCGTCTGGACACGCAAACGGGAACAAAAATGAATATACCGCAGGATTACATTGAGCGTACTTATGCAGGTGTTTTGGGGAAGATTATTGGTGTGTATCTGGGACGGCCGTTCGAGGGATGGTTCTATGACCGGATTATGCGTGAATTGGGTGAGATCACGGGGTATGTCCACGACAAGCTCAACATGCCGCTGATTGTGACGGATGACGATATTAGCGGCACATTCACTTTTTTGAGAGCCTTGCCGGACTATGGCAATTCACCAGATATAACCCCTCAGCAAATTGGACAAAGTTGGTTGAATTATATTGTTGAGAATAAGACGATCCTGTGGTGGGGCGGGCTTGGAAACTCAACCGAGCACACCGCTTATTTGCGATTGAAGCAGGGGATAGCTGCGCCGAGAAGCGGTTCGATTGAACTGAACTCACAGGTTGTCGCGGAGCAAATCGGGTCGCAGATATTCATTGACGGTTGGGGGATGGTCAACCCCGGCGATCCCGAACGGGCAGCCGATTTTGCGCGG
This sequence comes from Chloroflexota bacterium, assembly GCA_020161935.1. Lineage (GTDB taxonomy): Bacteria > Chloroflexota > Anaerolineae > Aggregatilineales > Phototrophicaceae > CFX2. The sequence goes on along the minus strand of JAIUNI010000001.1, from coordinate 1,308,641 downwards.
CGGGCGAGCAGTGTCAGCCACGACGGGGAGGCGATTTATGGCGCACAGGTGATCGCGGCGATGGAGGCACAAGCCTATGTCGAGCGCGATATTAACGTGCTGCTGAATACGGCGACCAAGCTGATTCCGAACAATTCAGTGATTTACCGGATGATTAATGACATCCGTGAGTGGCACGCGGAGTTCCGAGATTGGCACGATACACGCGAGCAGATTGAACAGCACTACGGGTATGACAAGTTCGGCGGGAACTGCCACATGGTTCCAAACCACGGCTTGATTATCATGAGCTTGCTACATGGTGAGGATGATTTCAATCAATCTTTGATGATGGTGAATACCGCAGGATGGGATACGGATTGCAATTCTGGTAATGTCGGGTGTTTGTTGGGCATAAAGAATGGGCTTGCATCGTTCGAAGGCAACACCGATTGGCGTGGGCCAGTGGCTGACCGTTTGTACTTGCCAACCGGTGAGGGTGGCAGCGCGATCAGTGATGCCATAATCGAAGCGTACAAGGTTGTGAATATTGGACATGCGTTGGCTGGTATTGAGCCGATTGCACCAAAAAACGGCGCGCGCTTTCACTTTGAGATGCCGGGATCTGTACAGGGTTTCCAATCGAAGGGTGGTGATAAGCTGCGGGTGGAGAATGTCATTGGACACAGTTCCAGTGGAACGCGGAGCTTAGGTCTGCATTACTACGATTTGAGTGCTGGTGAGGTCGTACAGGTGGCAACGCTGACATTTATTCCACCGGAAGCGATTGACATGAAGGGGTATCGGCTGCTGGCTTGCCCGACGTTGTATCCGGGGCAGACGGTGAAGGTGAAGTTGAGTTCTTCAGCAAATGTGCAAGCACGAATCATCATCAGTTACTACGGCGTAGGGCAATCGTTGGTGCAGTTGGGCGGCGAATTTGTGACTTTAACGGCAGAGGTAAGCGAATTGGCGTGGCAAATCCCTGATTTGAAAGGATTACCTGTCGCTGAAGTAGGGCTAGAGTTAAAGGCTCTACAAGGCGGCAGTGGCAGCGTGTATTTGGATTACCTGACATGGGATGGCGAGCCGAACATCCGGCTGATGAACCCGAATGACGGCAGTCAAATGTGGAAACGGGCGTGGGTGGACAGCACCGACTCGCCCGATTGGCAGTACCCCGAATCATACCGGTTGATTCAAAACCACGGAACCGGCTTGTTGATGCAGGGTACGCGCCAGTGGCGAAATTACCGCGTGGAAGCAGATGTGACACCGCATATGGCTGAAGCGGCAGGTATCGCGGTGCGGGTACAGGGGTTAGAGCGCTATTACGCGATGCTCCTGCGGCGGGATGGTAAGGTTGAGCTGGTTAAGGTTTTGGATGGGGAACAGGTTATGGCCTCTGCTCCATTTGAATGGTCATTCGGCGGCACTTACGTGATGACGCTCGAAGTGCAGGATAGCCATATCCGAGGTTGGATTGACGGGCGACTTGTACTTGAGATCACCGATGATGAGACTACACTGATGGATGGCGCGGTTGCGCTCGTTTGTCGCGAAGGGCGAACAGGTACGCAGTGTGTCAGCGTCAGCCCGATAAGCTGAGGATTGCGCTGGATAGTGCCAATCTTTTGCATAAAGGGTTGGCACTACATTTGCTTATGGAGAGTGTCAGGCTGGCAAATTGATGACTGCTTCTAAAACGGGGTCGATTAGATTGAAATAATCGGTTGATGATAGGTCGATGCGAATGTCGGGTTCGACTGTATCGCGCGTATCATCGGGACTTTTTTCCCAGAAGCGGCTGGAGATGGCGACGACTAGCTTCGAGTTGGGCAAGGTAAAAGGGATGGGATCACCGTACATATTCGGTGTATCCCCCATCGGTTCACCGACAAAGATGGTGTGACTCTTTTGTTCCAGTTCAATGACGAGGTTTGCAGCAGCGGAAAAAGTGCGCCGACCGATGAGGGTGTAAAAACGATCTGGTTGGTTAATGGCTTCATTTTGGGTCAGCAACCGTAGTAAAGGTGAGTAGGTGGTGTTATTGCCGCCCGCATTATGGCGCAGATCAAGGACAGTGCGGTTGATGCTGTTTTCAGCGAGGAATTGTTCAATTGCTTTGACGAGCATTACAAGACTTTCACCATCAGGGTTGGTACTACTTATCCAGTTGTATTGGATGTAGAGCGTTTTTGTATCCGGTAAAAAGGTGAACCAGAAGTTTTTGTCGGTGTGTCTTGAGAGATAGATGGGTGCTTCGCGCTGCGGAAGCATACTCATAAACCATTCTTCCCAACCGGAGTCGCCAGCAGCAACGGGAGGAGAATTGATTACTGAAGTGCTGCCATCAGGGAGTTTCAGTGCCAAGTTGGGCTGGTTTACATCATTAATGAGGCCGAGTGCGTGCAAAATTTGAGGGCCGATGAGGTAGCTCGGTGCTAGGTTGAGCATCCCGTGGAGGTTGTCGTGTGTAATGATAGGGGCAACCTGATTATAGACTTCTTCAATCGAGTGACCGTTGATGGCGGTCACCTGTGAACCAATGAGCGATGCGGCCTCCGCATCTACGATAAACAGCCCATCCCGAAAGAAATAGAGCCGCAGCGGATAGACACTGAAACCTGTGCCTGATTGATAAAGTGAGAGGTGAGAGTGCGCGTCCGCAATGGCGACAATGCGCGCGAATTCGACGATGATTTGCTCATTCGTCAGGAACGGGATTTTGTCGTCGAGATCGCTGACCATTACCTTAAAGTCGGTTTCGGAAACGCGCCAAAACAGGTCGGGATGCCGCGATTCCATTTGCTCCGCCAGTCCGTTGAGGTCTTCGCGCCAAGCTGCTTGGGAAGCTGGGGATTGAATCATGGGTTTATCTCCTGCGTGGATGCCTGATGGTATGAGATTGATGAGTAGTACAAATCCTATTGCGAGATGCCGCATGATAGCCTCCGCAGCAAATTGTCTTTAACCTAGTACGCGGTTTAAGTGGCGTAGGTTCAAGACTGAGTTTTGCCAAAAGGGGAAGTTCGGCATAAACCACCCAGTTGACCCATTAAAAACTCGCTAAGTGGATATGTGGCTGGCAGAAATTGGCATATAAAATGCCAGTTACTTTATGTGTTCACGATTATTTAGTGTCCAAAATGTGGTGAATAAGAACTCAAATCCTCACCATTATTGTAAAAATTTCACTCTTAGGACTCTTTGATGAAGTTATCACGCAAGCGTTCTCGTCTCTTACTGCTCGTTTTATGTGTTGTTTTGCTTGCGGCCTGCCAAGGTGAGTCGTCAATCCTTGACCCAAGTGGGGAAGGGGCGATGCACATCGCTAACCTGTGGTGGGTGATGCTTATCATCGCGGCGGTGGTCTATGTTCAGGTCATCTCGTTTCTCCTGCTTGCGTTGTTCCGCCGACGCAATGCCGATGGCGGTGGTCAATTACCGGATACGGGGCCACCGAGCAAGCATGCTCGAACCTTTATTGTTGTTAATGGCATCGCTATTCCAATTGCTATTTTGACTTTTGTTTTTGGCTTCAATTTATTAACTCTTGTTCAGCTTTCCCCTGTTAACGCAAACGCCCAATTGACTATCGAAGTGATCGGTCATCGCTGGTGGTGGGAGGTTCGTTACCCAACCCACAACATCGTTACCGCAAACGAAATCTACATTCCAACCGATACTCAGGTCGAACTGCATTTAACCTCGTCGGATGTTATCCACAGCCTATGGATTCCAAAGCTCAACGGTAAGACTGATTTGATACCCGGTCAAACCAATCGCATGTTTTTGCGGACATCGGAAGTGGGCGAGTATCGAGGTCAATGTGCGGAGTTGTGCGGGATTCAACATGCGCGAATGCAATTATTTGTGGTTGCACAGTCGCCATCCGATTTTGAGCATTGGATCGAAGGGCAACAACAAGAAGCGCCCGCTCCGGCGGATGATATGGCTCTACGCGGACAGCAGATTTTCCTCGGTGCGGCGTGCGTGTACTGCCATACGGTGCGGGGTACCAGCGCGTCGGGTGTTATCGGCCCTGATTTAACCCACCTCGCGAGCCGGAAAACGCTCGGCGCGGGGGTTGTTTTGAATACACCGGGCAACTTAGCGGGTTGGATTATCGATTCGCAGTCGATTAAACCGGGGAACTTGATGCCACCCATTTACCTTGAGAGTGATGACTTGCAAGCCTTACTCACTTATTTAGCGACGCTCCAATAAAGGACTCTGACTTGACCACAACCGCGCCACATTCTGAAAACGAATTTCATCAACCTGTTTCCGAAGAAACGTTCGCACGGGTATGGAATGACCCCACAGGTATTCGCGGTTTGCTACAAGGGGTGCAAAACCAGCCAATCGGCATTCGCCTCATCGGGTTATCCATTTTCTTCTTAATTCTCGGTGGTATTCAAGCGCTCCTGATGCGGACGCAGCTTGCTGTACCCAATAATACATTCCTCGACCCAGAGACTTATAACCGGCTGATGACCATGCATGGCACAACCATGATGTTTCTGGTGGCAATCCCGATGATCGAGGGGATTGGGACGCTGGTTTTGCCGCAAATGATGGGGTCACGCGAGCTGCCATTTCCAAGATTAGCCGCGTTCGCCTTTTGGACGTTTCTCTTTGGCGGCCTGATTTTCTATTTCGGGTTCTTCGTGGATGCGGTGCCGGAAGGTGGCTGGTTTGCCTATGTGCCTATGACCGGAAAAGAATATTCTCCCGGCTTAGGTGTGGACTTTTACCTGTTGGGTTTGAATGTTGCTGAAACGGCGGCGATTGCAGGCGCATTTGAACTCATTATTTCGTTTTTCCACATGCGCGCACCGGGGATGTCTATCAACCGCATTCCCATTTTTGCGTGGGCGATTATGGTCACGGGTTGGATGATTATTTTCGCCTTTACCCCGCTGGTGGTTGGGTCAACATTATTGGAACTGGATCGCGCAATCGGTACGCACTTTTTTAACCCCGACCAGAATGGCGATCCACTCCTCTGGCAGCACATTTTTTGGATATTCGGTCATCCTGATGTCTATATCATTTTTATTCCGCCGCTGGGTATCGTGGCAACGATTGTGACGGTTTTCTCACGGCGAGCGCTGATTGGTTACACCTTCATCGTGATCTCGTTGGTGTCGCTGGGATTTCTTTCGTTCGGGTTGTGGGTACATCATATGTTCGCAACTGGACTGCCGGAATTGGCGCTGTCGTTTTTTACGGCTGCGAGCATGATGATCGCCATTCCGAGCGGGATACAAATCTTCGCCTTCATTATCACCATTTGGAGCGGCAGACCTGTTTTTAAGACACCTTTTCTGTTCGCAATCGGTTTTCTGCTGATTTTTGTTCTCGGCGGTTTGAGCGGCGTGATGCTGGCTTCCGTACCCGTTAACCTGCAAACACACGACACGTATTTCGTGGTCGCCCATTTCCATTATGTGCTGATCGGCGGCTGGCTCTTTCCGATTTTCGCAGCGATCTATTACTGGTTCCCCAAGTTTATTGAACGGATGCCAAACGAGCGATTAGGAGTGTGGAATTTCCTTCTACTTTTTATTGGCTTCAATGTGACGTTTTTCCCGATGCACATTAGTGGGATTCTGGGGATGCCGCGACGTGTTTATACCTATCAGGCAGGGGTTGGCTTAGAACCCTATAACCTGCTTTCGACGATTGGCTCGTTCATGGTTGCGGCCAGTTTCGTTGTGTTCCTGATTAACATGATTTGGAGCGCACGCAACGGTCAGAAAGCGCCAGCAAACCCGTGGAACGCCGATACGCTCGAATGGCTGCCACCGACACCTGTTCCACCTTACGGTTTCCGTGAGTTTCCGGTTGTCAACAGCCGTAATCCGTTGTGGGAAAAGGCCGAGGAACAGGTTGTTGAACCGGGTACCCGAAAGCTGCTCGACGTGCTGAAACATTACCCGCGTGAATACCGCGCACAGATTGCGACTTCGGCGATTGATGCGCGACCGCTTGAGGTTTTTCGCGTGGCTGGGCCATCCATTTATCCGTTCTGGGCAGCGCTCGCTATTGCTGTAATGACACTATTCCTTGTGTTTTCACAATATGCGTTGGCTGGTGTATGCCTGATTATCACGATGTTCACGTTGATCGGTTGGCACCGCGACACCGGTGCTTACAGTAAGCCGGACGAAGAAGAAGCATTTGAGCGCGAGTATGGTGTCCCGCTGCGACCACATGGCAGCCGTGTGATTGGACGATGGGGAACTATTCTTACGATTGTGACGCTGGCAACCGCGCTGGGTACATTATGCTTCAGTTATTTGTATCTGCGGCTGAAACCGCCACAGTGGCCGCCGGACGGTATTGCGATGCCTGATCCGGTTTTACCGGGTATCGCGCTGTTGGTGCTGTTGATCAGCGTCATTCCAATGCGATGGGCGGCGAGCGCGTTACAGCGGGATGAACGGGCAGGTGTGCAGCGGGGATTACTCATCGGCGTTGTCCTCGGTATTTTGTATCTTGTTGGCAATCTGCTGAGTTACGGGCAACTCGGTTTTAATTACCAGACACAGGCTTTTGGCTCAATTTTTGCGATCATGGCTGGCTACCAGTTGTTGACGATGTTGGTCATTGTGGTGATGGGGGCTGCCATGCTGTTCTGGTTTGTGCGAGCCACCCACGAGCGACCAAGCCGGCATCAAGCGATCACTGACCTTGTGTTGTTTTGGTATTACGCTGTCGCAGCGGGAGTGGTGACTTATGCGCTGCTTTATATCGGCCCGATTGTGATTTAGGGACTGCTATGATTCGCACGACTTCACCTTTCGTACTCGGTTATAGTGTCCTGAGTGGGCCAATTATCTGGTTTGTGCATTTTGTTGCTGTGTACAGCCTAGCCGAGTTTGGATGTCGTTCTAATTTCACTAACCTGATCTTCATCACGCCTGAAACCATGCGCCTGACGATGATTGTGCTGACTGTCGTTAGTGTTATCGGGGTTGGGTTTGGTGGCATACTCGCGTTTCGAGCATGGTCTCAAGTAAGGAAAGAAACAAGCCGTAAGGAATCTGCTTACGAGGCTCGGTTTCATTTTCTTACGTTGCTCGGCATGTTGCTTAGTGCGCTGTTCATCCTAAGCATCTTGTTCACAGTCGCGCCAGCATTCGTACTTAGTGTTTGTGATAAGGCGATTTGAGATGTGGATGAAGCTCGTCATCGTGTTGCTTCTCGTTCCTCAGTTGGCGTTCGCGCATGAGGGTCGAGCCGTGCCATCTGATGTGTGGACACATTGGAACACTGATCCGGTGATTTTGGCTGCTTTATTGCTACCAACGTACATCTATTTTCGCGGCGCGATGACTTATAAGGTGAGTGGATGGCGGATTGGGTGTTTCCTCGGTGGAATAGCAGCATTATTCCTCGCACTGATTTCACCATTGGATGTTATGGGGGCGACGCTGTTCTCCGGTCATATGCTACAGCATTTGATTTTTGTGCTGCTGGCGGCTCCGCTGATCGTCATGAGCCGACCAGCACCGGTGCTGCTGCGAGGCTTGCCGTTAGCATGGGGTAAGGGGATAGGGAGGGTTTCTAATACAACTTGGGTGCATCATGCTTGGTCAAATGTAAGTCAGCCGTTGGCGGTGTCCGCGCTGCATATCGCCTTCATGTGGCTATGGCATATTCCGGCGTTATACAACGCGGCACTCCTTTATCCGCTTGTTCATATGCTGCAACACGCTTCGTTTTTGGGGAGCGCCTTACTGTTCTGGTGGATGATCTTAACAAACGATCATTACGGTTTGCGGGTGCTGGCTGTGTTCATCGTTATGATGACGACAGGTGTTTTGGGCGCACTTATGACGTTCTCAAACTTGCCGTGGTATACGAGCCACAGCCTCTATGTAAGCGAATGGGGGCTAACCCTTTTGCAAGATCAGCAATTAGCGGGGCTTTTTATGTGGATACCGCCGGGTGTCGTGTACGTTGTCACGGCAGGTTGGCTGCTCGCAGGTTGGTTAAGCGCGGTTGAACTGAATACGCTTAAACGGGAGCGACAGCTCATGAAGGAATTGAGTGATGCTTAAAGTGGGTGCACTCGCGTTGATTCTCTTGTTGGCTGCCGGATGCCAGCGTCCAATCGGTTCTGTTGATAAGCCCGTGTTGGGTGCTGATCTGGAGGCGGGGCGTGAAGCGATTGTCACTTATGGCTGCGGTTCATGTCATGTAATTCCCGGTGTACAGGAGGCAAATGCGTATGTTGGGCCACCCCTGAATAAGTTTGAGCAGCGCCATTATATTGCCGGTAACCTGCCGAACAATGCCGACAATTTGGTCTATTGGATTCAGTTTCCGCAATCGGTTGAGCCGGGAACCGCGATGCCTAATTTGAACGTCACCGAAACTGATGCCCGTAATATCGCAGCCTATTTGTACAGTCAGTAGGGGGCACTCATGACAAAAAATGAAGCACCTAAGACACAGCTTTCTCGTCGTGGATTTTTAAAAGGCGTGGTCATAACGGCTGCCAGCATTCCGGTCGTCGCGGCAGGGTGTTCGCCGTCTGAACACGTTCCACCGCCACAAACGGGGTATCAATCCGCGCCGCCGCCTCCTTTGAACCCTGATGTACCCCTTGCGCCAACCACACCCCCGAACATGACCATGCTGCGTACGTTTACGGCGCATGAGGCAAGGACGGTTGATGCATTAACCGCGCGGATTCTGCCGGGAACGCCGGACGACCCGGGGGCGAAGGAAGCGGGCGTGGTGACGTACATTGACAATATGCTGGCTTATCAAGAAGGTTTTGTTGAATCGACTTACCGCGAACCGCCTTTCGCCCAGATCTATGATGGCGAAACCCCACCGGAAGAGGAGACTTCTTTCCAAACGGTTTGGGTGGCGGCTGACCAGATCGAACGCTACGGGTATCAGTCGAATTTGTCACCCCGCGAGGTGTATCGGCTGGGTGTAATCGCTGTTGATGCCTATGCTCGTTCAAAATTTGAGCAATCGTTTGTAATGCTCGATGAAGATCAACAAGACAGCATTATCGAGGATATGGTGAGTGGCGACGCACAAGTTGGATTTGACCAAATTGCAGCCGGATCATTCTTTACCGTACTGCGGCGGCATACGGCTGAAGGTATGTTTAGTGACCCAGCGTATGGCGGCAACCGCGACATGGTTGGCTGGAAGCTAATCGGGTATCCGGGGGCACAGCGGGCTTATACCGAGCATGACATCCTTACGGAAACGGATATACCCCGTGCGCCCCAGTCATTGGCGCAACTTCATGCGTTTAGCCCCGGTGAGTATTCCGGTTCTTATACGGTGCTGCCCGTCAGTGGTTCAGAAGAAGAATTTCCCGTGCATCACGATCATCCATAGCCGTTATTCAATTTACTGGAGCCATTCATGACTGTATTCCCGAAAGTGGATATTGTGACTGTCGGTGCAGGTTGGACAGCCGGAATCATCGCCCAACAACTGACGGCAAAGGGGCATCGTGTCGTGTCTATCGAGGCAGGCGGAGACCGATTTGCCAACCCTGATTTTGCACATAACCACGATTCTCTTTACCACTCGCTGCGTACGGGCCTGATGTTTAACCTGAGTAAGGAAACGTGGACGTGGCGACCAAACCCGCGTATGCCTTCGTTACCGATTCGACAATACGGGTCTTTTCATCCCGGTGTAGGGATTGGTGGGGCGGGTATTCACTGGGCAGCGCAGACGTGGCGATTTTACCCTACGGACTTTCGATACCGTTCGCATCATATCGAGCGCTATGGTGAAGCTCGTATCCCTGAAGGCTGCACGGTGCAGGATTGGGGGCTAGCCTACGAAGAATTGGAACCTTTTTACACGCAGGCTGACTACGAAATCGGTATATCCGGTCAAACGGGTAACCTCAATGGTGCGATTCTCCAAGGCGGCAATCCGTTTGAAGGTAATCGCAGTCGCCCGTATCCACTCCCGCCGTTGTTTCGTAGTATGCCTGCTGAAATGTTCGGAGAAGCGGCACAGGGCTTAGGGTACCACCCATTTCCACAGCCAGCATCGATATTGTCGCGGGCTTATCGGGATGTATCTGGACGAGAACGAGCGGCTTGTGTGTACTGCGGTTTTTGTACGCGCTACGGCTGCGAGGTGGATGCCAAAGCGAGCGCGAATGTCAGTCACATTCCTTTGGCGCTGGATACAGGATTGTACGAGATTCGTACCTATTCCAAGGTCATCAATGTTAACTTGAACAGCGATGGCCTCGCTACTGGCGTGACCTATGTTGACCTCCGAACCGGACAAACCCATGAACAGCCTGCGGAAGTTGTTATTCTGTCCGGCTTTACACTGACTAATGTGCGCCTCTTATTGCTTTCGCGAAATGAGGTACACCCTGAAGGTATCGGCAACGATCAAGGTATGGTCGGTAAAAATTACTCTTATCAACTGAATAAAACACCCGCTAACGGGATTTTTGAGGGACGGCGATTTAACTCCTATATGGGGAACAGTTGCCTTCAAAACGTCATTGAGGATTTTAATGCGGATAATTTTGACCACAGCGAGCTTGATTTTATTGGCGGCGCGTCGATTACGTGTGGGGGTGGCGAACGTGAACCTATTGCTTCCGCGCATAATTTACAGGCATCTGGTGGAAATACGTCACCTGCTGCTTCGGATGAGGAGAAACCTGTCCGTGAGCATCTTCCGCTGCCATCTGAATTTGGCAGTTTGATTGGCGCGAGCAAGCAATGGGGGCGGGAGTGGAAAGAAAACCTCCGTAAGAACTGGGATAGCACCATATCAATTGGTATTCAGGGCGAGAGTCTGCCGTATGAAGATCAGTTTCTTGACCTTGACCCCACCTATAAAGACGCGATGGGGCTGCCTCTGCTGCGGGTGACCTTTGAGTTTCATGAAAACGACGCACGTTTGTATCGATTTGTTGCGGCGAAGGTTAAGGACATTATGCGGGCTATGGGTCCGACACACATGGATACCACTGATGAACTTGCCCCCTACAATATTTATAGTTACCAGAGTACGCACAACACGGGCGGCGCGATTATGGGGACAAGCCCCAGCCATTCCGTCACCAATAAGTATGGGCAGGTTTGGGATACACCAAATGTATTCGTCACCGGGGCGGCACTGTTCCCGCAAAATGCGGGATTGAACCCTACCGGTACTGTTATGGCACTCGCTTATTTCGCTTCCGCTGGGTTAAAAAACACCTATTTTCAAAACCCAAATGAGGTGATGTCTTAATGCTGAACCGTCGCCAATTTTTACATCTTTGTGGGGGCGTGACTACGGGTATCCTGTTCGGGTGCAGCTCAACCAGCCGAGAACCAAACTATACGGTGGTCATTCGTAGTGGAAATGTGTTTGAACCGGCAGCATTGACAGTACCTGCCGGTTCGATGGTCGCATGGCATAACCGTGCCGATCAGGTGCATACGGTTACGGCTGACCCTGGAAAGGCTCAACTCGCGGAGCGCGTACTTTTGCCAGAAGGTGCTATACCTTTTGATTCGGGTAATTTGTTTTCTGGCGACCGATGGATCTACACGTTTGATATACCCGGTACTTATGCGTATTTCTGTCAATACCACGAAGTAGAAGAGATGTTGGGCGTGATTACCGTTACTGCTAGAATAACTTAGTTGGGCAGTCATATTTGGGGAGTGCGTTTTTGCAGGTGCAGAACCGTATCTTCACCGGTAGTGGAAAGCGGTTGATTATGGATGAAAAACAGGGTAAGCGGGTAAGGGGACTCGAACCCCTGACATTTTGCTTGGGAATTTTCATGTCATTTGAGTTGGTAAGTAATTAATACCCCGCTTCTGTAAATCTCCTTTGTGCAATAAGGCAGACAACTACTTAAAGGACATACTGTGATGCGTTGGTTGCTTTATTTTCAACAGTCGGAATCTAAACAGTGCTGTACATATGGACATGTTATAATCGGATGAGATATTACTGGAAAACAAACCTATTATACTTGCCAAAGGATACAATATTGGACGACTACGAGAGCGATGGCCTGAGTCTATCTTCTAGAGCGCAAAACATTGAAGTGGCAGCAAACCGATCATCTGAGAGAAAAGCAGAACAAATAACGGGCTTATTACGTCAAGTCCCGTCAGTCCTGCAAGCGATATCTGACTTAAAGCGTATAAGTGGAGCGACCCATTATCGCTTGGTGGTCACTTCCGATGAGCTACGAAAGCAAATAGCATCGGCAAAGTCGTATTTTGTCCCACGTACAGATGGGGGATTGACGACTAATATTATGACGTATGGGGAACAGGGAATTAAGGGACAAGCACGACTGGTTGAGCTTCCACCTGATTTCACCCAAGCGCTGCTGCCATCTATGCATCAGATGGCTTTGCAAAGTGCCTTAACTGAAATTACAAACCAGCTAAAGACTATAGAAAAAGGTGTGCAACGTGTCCTACAAGGACAACGTGATGATCGTGCAGGTTTACTGGACAGTGGCATAAACCTCTATCTATTTGCCGTTTCTTCTGAATATCCAGAAAATCGTCAACTGTTTTTGAAAGATGCTATTGCTCAGTTGAGTGAGGCACGCGCAAGACTCATCTTAAGCATACGGACTGAGATTAATACTGCTGTTCTGCCTGATAAGCCGAAATTACTCACGAGCGTTATGTCAGAATTAAAGGGCACTACTCTCAAAGACGTAGAGGTGGTAGTTCACAATCTGGAACTGTTGTTACGAGATATTCTTCTGGCAACTCAATGTTTAGCGATAGCGTGTTGCGAAATGGGAGAGCCTAATTTGGTAGCACAATGCTGGAAACCCATCCATCAGCTTCTCCCCTTTATAAACAAAGCTAGGTTAAAGCTTCTTACTTTACTTCCAACGGATGCCAAAGCACTGCCGGATGGTTTTAGTACTGCGGTGTCAATCGCTGAATATGCAATTGAAAGAACTTTGCGTCTTGAGAGTGGGGAAATTAGTGAGATTTCTATTGAGTTACCAGCCCAAATGTTATTGGATAATAGGAAGTAGGAATCAAATGAGTGAGAGAATCTGCCGCCGATGTAAACGTCCTGCTATTGAAAATTCCCCATATTGCGACTACCACACTCGTAAGTCCTTCACATCTATAAAAGGGATCGCAAAATCCATCACGGCACTAGGCGGTCTCGCGGGCGGTCTCGCCATTTTTGGATTGGGTTTTTTAAGGCGAAAAAAGTGAGACTTATTATTGGAGCATGTACGGTTAGCAGCGGTGACACTTGGAACACCACTAAATCGCCGTCCTAATGCACATTCCTCATTGCAAGCTATAGGCAATTCACGCCTCTATTTTATTTGACAAGATTACCAAATGCTTAAACTGGAATCGCTGAGACCCGGCCTACAACTGCGCGGCATAATTCCCAACCAAATCGTCACTGTAGCGAGCTTGTCGCCCTATGCTGATGCTGCTGAGATCGTCTATAAACGTGCAGATGGGCATACAGGCTCTCAGTTGATCTTTAGGCATGATGAGATCAATCTTGAAGCTGTTGCATCTACTGCATCTTGGGCATTTAGCGCAGATGGGGCGCAATTGCGTTTAGTGTCAGAAGCCTATCGTATCCATCTTGCCCACCTGTTTGATCCTGTCCTAGCGGTTCATACCTCAATGGTTGAACCACTCCCGCATCAAATCACAGCGGTTTACGGCGAGATGCTGACAAGGCAGCCGCTTCGCTTTCTGCTGGCAGATGATCCCGGCGCTGGCAAAACGGTCATGGCGGGGTTGCTCATCAAAGAACTCATCATCAGAGGTGATGTTCGGCGCTGCCTTATCTGTGTTCCCGGTAATCTGACCGACCAATGGCAAGATGAATTATGGGTCAAGTTCCAGCTACCGTTTGACATCGTGACAAGGACGACTGTTGAAGCCTCTCGGAGCGGTAATCCATTCACTGAAGGCGACTTGCTGGTTATTCGGCTTGACCAAGTGAGCCGGAATACTGATCTTCAGGCCGTGCTGCGTCAGACCGAGTGGGATTTAATCATCTGTGATGAAGCGCATAAGATGGCAGCATCCTTTTTTGGTGGTGAACTGAAAGAGACCAAGCGCTACAAGCTCGGTAGGCTTTTGAGCGAAATCACCCGCCACTTCCTGCTTATGTCGGCAACCCCTCACAATGGCAAAGAAGAAGACTTTCAGCTTTTCATGTCACTGTTGGATGCTGACCGCTTTGAAGGGCGTTTCCGCGATGGTACGCATGAAGTGGATACGTCAGACCTGATGCGTCGTATGGTCAAAGAAAAGCTGCTCAAATTTGACGGCAAACCGCTGTTTCCAGAGCGCCAAGCATCAACGCTGGATTATGACCTCTCAGAAGATGAGCGTAGCCTCTATGAAGCCGTTACGGAATATGTTCGGGCAGAGTTCAATCGCGCTGACCAACTACAGGGCGATGGTCGCAAGGGCACTGTAGGGTTTGCGCTGACTGTCTTGCAAAGGCGGCTGGCCTCATCCCCTGAAGCCATCTATCAATCGCTACAACGCCGTCGCAAACGGTTGGAAAAGAAGCAGCAAGAGTGGGAGCAGGTTCGGCGAAAGTTTGACCCTAATGCAGACACTCCTATTCTGAACGAAGACGATTGGGATGATCTGGACGATGCGCCAGATGAGGAAGTGGAAGCTCTTGAAGCTGAGGTTATGGATAGCGCGACGGCAGCCCAAACCATCGCCGAACTTGAGATGGAAATTACCACCCTACGCCGATTGGAAAAGATGGCGGCAGAGGTGCGACGGCATGGCAAGGATAAGAAATGGGAAGAGCTTTCTAGTCTGATGCTTTACAACAGTGAAATGGTCGCGGAACAGGGACGACATAAGCTGGTCATCTTCACTGAGCATCGGGACACGCTAAATTATTTGGCTGATCGGATTCGCACGTTATTCGGCAACAGTGACATGCTGGTTGCTATTCATGGCGGATTGCGACGGGCAGAGCGCAAAGCGGCTGAAGACCAATTTAAGAATAACCCCGATGTGACCATTCTCATTGCCACTGATGCGGCGGGTGAAGGTATCAATCTGCAACGGGCGCACCTCATGGTCAACTATGACCTACCTTGGAATCCTAATCGCCTAGAACAGCGTTTTGGACGCATCCACCGCATTGGTCAGACAGAGGTATGCCACCTTTGGAATCTGGTGGCAGGTGAGACCCGCGAAGGGGCAGTCTATCAACGCCTGCTCAAGAAGCTGGAAACCGAACGGAGCGCCTTGAAAGGGCAGGTCTTTGATGTACTCGGCAAGCTGTTTGAGGAAGCACCGTTAAGGTCATTGCTGATTGAAGCGATCCGATATGGCGATTTGCCAGAGGTACGGGCACGGTTAGAGCAGGCAATTGACAATGCTGTTGACCAAGAACGGGTGCGTGACCTCTTAGAACGCCGTTCATTAGCGCAGCAAGTCATGGACGTGTCCGAGATCATGCGAATCCGTGAGGATATGGAGCGGGCTGCGGCACGACGCTTACAACCGCACTACATCAAATCGTTTTTCATGCAGGCATTTGAAACGCTAGGCGGGAGCATCTACGAACGTGAGCCGGGTCGGTTCAATATATCGCGTGTCCCTGCGGTCATCCGTGACCGTGCCCAAGAAATCGGCGTAGGGCATCCAGTTTCCAACAAATATGAACGGGTGTGCTTTGAGAAAAGTTTGATAAACTTGCCCGATAAACCGCCCGCCGCCTTTATCTGTCCCGGTCATCCACTTTTAGATGCAGTCATCAGTTTGAGCTTAGAGCGCAACCGCGATGTACTGAGTCAAGGTGCGGTGCTGATTGACCCCACTGATCCCGGCAAAGAGCCGCGTGTCCTGTTCTATCTGGAACAGAATATACAGGATGCAACCCCTCTGCGAGATGGTGGACGACGGATCATCTCACGCGAAGTGCATTTCGTAGAAATTGACGCGCAGGGCAAGACCCTTGCGGCGGGCAGTGCCCCTTACTTGGATTATCGTCCACCTACACCCGATGAATTGGAAACATTGCAGCCGCACCTGCAAACTGATTGGGTGGCAACGGGCGGCTTGGAAGCGGCAGTAACAGGTTATGCCATAAGGGACTTAATTCCGGCACACCTGAACCGGGTGCGGGAGCGGCGTGAAGAACTGATTGCTAAAACGTTGGCGGCTGTGCAGGAACGTTTATCCAAAGAGATATACCACTGGGATCGTCGGGCACGCGAATTGAAAGAGTTGGAGCAGGCAGGACGACCTAATGCCAAAATCAACTCGGCGAAAGCACAAGCGCGAGCAGACGAGCTTCATGAACGGTTGCGGCGACGTAAGGAAGAGCTTGACCTAGAACGCCAAATATCGGCATCACCTCCCGTGTTGATTGGACGGGCATTGGTTGTGCCAGCGGGATTACTGTTTGGTGACACGGTGTCAGCGGAAATGATGGATACGCGCATTACCGAGCAGATAGCGATGCAGGCCGTGATGAAGAAAGAAATCGCACTAGGGCATGACCCGAAGGACGTGAGCGCCAACAAACGGGGCTACGACATTGAAAGCCGCGATGGGCAGACAGGCAAGCTGCGCTTTCTTGAAGTGAAGGGGCGTAGAGCCGGGGCGGAGACCGTTACCGTAACGCGCAATGAAATCCTCACGGCACTGAACACGCCTGAGCAATTTATACTAGCGATAGTGCTAGTAGATGGGCGTACTGTTGAGCAACCCCGCTATGTCAGGGGAGCGTTCGGAAGAGAACCCGATTTCGGAGTCACAAGTGTTAATTATGAGCTTGGTAAGCTCTTAGAATTGAGTAAATAGGTATATTTCATGACCGACGAAGAAGTAAAATCATCGCATCCGCAGCTAGTAAGGGCATTGTATTCCACGCCTGAACTTGGGGATACGACGCTGACACTCTATGTCCGACTCTGGCAGCTAGAAACATGGCTGCGACGTATGGTGTATGTAGAGCTTCGGGCGAAGTATGGTAATGCTTGGAATACCAAGATTGTATTTCACGAATGGTCACGCACAAACGATAAAGAACTGACACACATGGTGACACCTGATGTGATGGACATCAGCTATGCGACCTTCGGTTCTTTGTGCAAGGTCATACTAAGCGAATGGGATATTTTTCACTTCTATTTGCCGCCAAAGGCAATCTGGGAAGCAAAAATCGCAGAAGTCAATCAGATACGAAATCGGATTGCCCATTTTAGAACCAGTCATGGTGATGATCTCTCAAGGGTATTGCAATTGTTGCGCGATATTGATAAGGGCGCATGGCATTTCTACGCGGCGCTGAACAGCACTTATTCGTTGGACGTGTCAACGGATAACACAAATGATCCGGTTACGCTGGCATTTGCCAGTAATAATGAGAAAGCACGTCCACTGTTGAGTCAAAACGTTCTAAGAGAACTTGACCGCTATAACTATGCCCTAGCTTGGGAGGTGGATATTAGTCGTCGCCCTTGGCAGTCGTCTCATAAACAGAATCCGATTGCTGGCGTTGAGGGATATTTCTACGATGTGACGGTCATTGCCAAAGATACTAGGCGGATTGACTACGACAGATTTTTAAGAGAAACGCAATCCATTCACTCGGAAGCAGTCTACATTTGGCTTGATGAAATGGAACATATAATACGTGTGATACTTCCCGCTGTGCTTGGCGAGTCAACTCTAAAACAGGCAATCAATACCATTTTAGGTGGTGCATTCAGTTCCATACGGGCTGCACGCAACCTCAATTTAGGGGATGATCCTGAACACGCTTTTGAACTGCTCAGAGAAAAAGTTCAACAGACTGCTGATAAATGGCCTGAGTATGTGATCGGCCCGATTGATCCAATTGGCTTTTTTGACCCTACCGAAGAATGTAAAATCTTTGGTGCTTATTCCTTAAGTTAAAGGCTATTTTCATGTCCCCACGTAAAAAACTGATTGAAGTCGCGCTTCCGTTGGAAGCCATCAATGAAGCCAGTGCCCGTGAAAAATCTATCCGGCATGGACACCCTAGTACGTTGCACCTCTGGTGGGCACGACGACCACTGGCAACCTGCCGTGCAGTGATATTCTCATCCGTAGTAGATGATCCAGATGATCCAGAAGCCCCCAAAGCATTTGTGGATGCTTGCAAGAAGCTCCCAGCCAAACGTAATGCACTGATGAATGATACTCCTAGGATGAGGTTGTTTGACTTTATTGAGACGCTGGTGCAGTGGGAAAGCACAACCGATGAAAAGGTACTAGAAACAGCCCGTAAATTGATCCTGCTGGCGACTGATGGTAATCCACCGCCATTACTTGACCCATTTGCTGGAGGGGGCAGTATTCCACTAGAGGCACAACGCTTAGGATTGGAAGCACATGCCAGCGATTTGAATCCTGTTGCCGTAATGATTAATAAGGCGTTGATTGAAATCCCTCCGCGTTTTAGTAATCGTCCGCCTGTGAATCCGCGTGATCGTAAGAAAATTGGGGGCAAAGACGGATGGAATAGAGCAGAGGGAATGGCAGCCGATGTGCGGTATTACGGTGATTGGATGCGCGAAAAAGCATGGGATCGCATCGGTTATCTGTATCCGCAATATAAAGGGGAAACAGTTATTGCTTGGATATGGGCGCGAACAGTGAAAAGCCCAAATCCAGCAGTAAATGTTCATGTGCCGTTAGTACGTAGTTTTGAACTCAGCAAAAAGAAAGGTCGGCAGGCATGGGTTGAGCCGCATATTGACCCTGCCACAAAACAGGTTACGTTTAAAGTCTATAAGGGACAAGGAAAACCTCCAGAAGGTACAGTTAATCGTCAAGGAGGACATTGTGTAGTATCTGGTGTGCCGATCCCATTTGATTACATACGGAATGAAGCTAAAGCTGGTCGTATGGGGGCACAACTGATGGCAATAGTAACTGATGGTGCTAGTGTGCGTGGTTTTTATTCCCCAGATACGGTTCAAGAATCTACTGCTTTGTCAGCAAGTCACACATGGAAACCGAATTTTGAAATCTCTCACTGGCCTGGAAGAACGAACGTTGTGGAATATGGGATGACGGAATTTGGTGATCTGTTTACTGAGCGACAGCTAGTTGCTTTAACGACATTCACTGAGTTAGTGAATGAAGCCCGTGAACAGATATATGCAGATGCGCTAAATAGTAATCTACTTGGAGACAAACCGCTTTCAGACGGCGGTGATGGTGCGCGAGCCTATGCAGAGGCAATTTCTGTGTATCTCGCATTTGCTGTAAGTAGAACTGCCGATAGATTATCCTCTATCGCTAGTTGGGATGTCAGCCGCGACAGTATACGTAATACCTTTGCTCGTCAGGCTATTCCTATGACATGGGATTTTGTTGAAGCTAATCCTCTTGGTGATTCAACCGGGGGGATTTCGGGAAACTTTGACTGGATTTCAAAAGTCCTAGAGACAAATGATGCGACGCAACCGGGCGTGGTATTACAAGCAGATGCAGCAAGTCCAAGTAACGTGACTGGTCTAATCATTTCAACCGATCCGCCATATTACGATAACATTGGATATGCAGATTTGTCAGACTTCTTCTATGTGTGGATGCGGCGGAGCTTGAGGGAAGTCTACCCAGATATTTTTCAAACCATGTTAGTACCTAAAACCCCCGAATTGATAGCGTCGCCCTATCGGTTTGGAGGCGATAGGAACGCTGCTAATACTCATTTTGAGACTGGTTTGCAAAAGGTGTTTGTTAATGCAAATCATGTTGTAGACAGCAACTTTCCTTTGACTGTCTACTACGCTTTTAAGCAATCAGAAGTAGATAGTGTAGAAAATGGCATCTTAGATAATCCTACGGTAGCAAGTACAGGTTGGGAAACGATGCTTATTGGATTGATTGAAGCTGGATTCTCTATCGGTGGGACATGGCCCATGCGAACTGAGTTGAGTAACCGGACAATAGCCAGTGGCTCAAATGCCCTAGCTTCATCCATAGTCCTTGTATGTCGTCCACGTTCTGATGATGCACTTACGATTTCCCGGCGCGGGTTTGTGGATGCACTACGACGTGAAGTTCCTGCTGCCCTCAAAGAACTCCAATCTGGCAATATTGCTCCTGTTGACTTGGCACAGGCATCTATTGGGCCGGGAATGGCGGTTTACAGCCGTTATAAGGCTGTGCTTGAGGCAGATGGCACGCCCCTTTCTGTGCGAACTGCGCTGCAACTCATCAATCAAGAATTGGATGCCTATCTTGCAGAGCAAGAAGGCGATGTGGATGCCGATACCCGATTTGCCCTTAGTTGGTTTGAGCAGTTTGGTTTTGATGAAGGGGCATTTGGTCAAGCTGATGTCTTGGCACGAGCGAAGAATACTAGCGTTCAAGGTGTCGTAGAAGCCTTCGTTGCACGGGCAGGGCAGGGCAAGGTGCAGTTATATACCCCTACAGAACTCTATGAGTACAACGCCAATTGGAGTCCAGCAGAAGACAAACGGGCAACAGTTTGGGAAGCTACCCATCATCTCATTGAACGCCTAAATCGTCACAGCGAAAGTGGTGCAGCAATGTTGGTCGCCAAGATGCCTGACCAGTTGTCGGCAGAGGCGCGGGCGCTGGCCTATCGGCTATACAACATTTGTGAGCGTAAGGGATGGGCAGACTACGCACGGGACTACAACGCGCTGGTCATTTCGTGGCCTCAGATTACTGCACTGGCAGTGGAGCAGAAGAATGAGCCGACACAGACCAGCCTGTTTGGGGAAGAATAGACCAAAGTGGTGTGACATCCACGATATGTTCTGACACCGTGTCAATAAAGATAACCTTTAGCAAATAGAGAGCAGATTATGGCAAAAAGCAATCGTGATCGCGTCGGCGATGTAATGGATGCACTGAAGGTTGGTCTAGCGCCCTATGTCATCCGCGAATACAAAATGGTCTATAAGCGTGAGTTTGGACGCGAGATAGATGCGACTTTGGTTAGTGGTGCGTATGAGCTTCCACGCGATGCTTTTGCCGATGAGAAATCGCTGATGCAGGCTGTGGATACAGCGGGCTGGCTCAAGCTCATGTTCCACCGCTGGAAAGAAGTGTTCCAGAGCAAAATGGGGCACTCTGAGCGCTCGTATGTCAGTGAATTGATGGAAGCCCGCAATGCGTGGGCGCATCAGAAAACCTTCACCAATGAGGATGCCTATCGGGTTGCTGACACGGCGACACGACTGCTTCAGGCCATTAGCTCAGGGGAACAAGCGGGTGTGACCCAAGCCATTGGGAATGAATTGCTGCGGCTGCGTTTTGAGGCTGAGGCTGATAAAGCCAAGAAGAAAACCGGATCGTTGGATAAGGGGGAATTAACGACCCGTCCCGGCCTGCAACCTTGGCGGTTAGTCGTTCAACCCCATCCTGATGTTGCCAGTGGACGCTACGTGCAAGCCGAGTTTGCGGCTGATTTGGCGCAGGTTCGTAAGGGTACAGCACAGCCTGAATATCTGAACCCGGTTGAGTTTTTCCGCCGCACCTATCTGACACAAGGTTTGCTTGATTTGCTTGGCACTGGAGTCCGCCGCTTATGGGGGCAGGGCGGTGATCCGGTTGTTCAGCTTCAAACCAGCTTCGGTGGTGGTAAGACCCACAGTATGTTGGCGCTTTATCACTTAATGGGCGGCACAGTCAAACTCTCCGATATTGTGGGCGGCGAACACATTCAAGAGGTGTCGGGCTATGCGGATTTGCCGGTGGCGAATCGGTCTGTGTTGGTCGGTACAGACTTTAACCCCGCTACACCGCGCCGCTATCCAGATGTCACAACGCATACCTTGTGGGGCGAAATGGCTTATCAGCTAGGTGGCATTGAGGGCTATGCCTTCGTGCAAGATGCTGATCTCAAAGGGGTTAATCCCGGCGCAGATACATTAGTGGCACTCTTGGAGCAGTTTGGCCCGGCGCTCATCATTATTGATGAATTGGTAGCTTTTGCCCGTAACCTGTATGGGGTGAGTGGACTGCCTGCTGGCTCATTTGATGCGGTGATGAGTTTCACTCAATCCCTGACAGAAGCCGTTAAACGGTCAACCGATTCAATGCTACTGGTGTCAGTACCCCAATCAGATATTGAAATTGGCGGTGAAGGTGGTCAGCTTGCCCGTGAGATATTGGGTAACACGATTGGTCGTTTGGAGTCGGTGTGGAAGCCTGTCACGCCTACCGAGAGTTTTGAAATCGTGCGCCGTCGTCTGTTTGCTACTGAAGTGGATTATGCCGCCCGTGATGCGGTGTTGGGCGCATTTATTGAGATGTATCGCTCCAATAACCGCGAGTTTCCATCAGGCGTGTCTGAGGGTGATTATCTGCTCAGAATGAAGTCAGCCTATCCGATCCACCCTGAATTGTTTGATCGGTTGTACCAGGATTGGTCAACCCTTGAACGCTTCCAGCGAACACGCGGCGTACTTCGGTTGATGGCTGCCGTTATTCATGCCTTATGGAGTCGGGAAGATCAATCACTTTTGATAATGCCAGGAACAATCCCGCTGGATGTAGACACCGTTCGTAATGAAATGCTGCGCTATCTGCCAGAAGGTTGGTCTGCCATCGTTGACACAGATATTGACGGAGCGCGTTCACGTCCCTATGCCATTGATGGTGAAGTGCCAGCATTAGGGCGTTATGCCGCCAGTCGGCGGGTCGCTCGGTCAATATTTATCGGAAGCGCACCGTCAGTAGTAGGACAGTCTGTGCGTGGGGTGGATGAACCGAATATCCGGTTGGCAACCGTGCAACCCGGCGAACCACTCACCGGATTTGGTGATGCACTCAAACGTATGAGCAATCAGTTGACCTATATGTATGGTGACGGCAGCCGATACTGGTTTGATACCCGTCCAACCGTCAATAAGATCGCTCGTGACCGCGCTCAAAGTTTGCCCATCGGTGATGTTGAACACGAGATCAGTAACCGATTGAAGAAGGTTCGGAACTCAACCGATATGTTCTCTGGTGTGCATGTTGATCCAATGGGCACTGGCGATATTGTGGATGAACCCCGCGCTCGTGTGGTTGTGCTAGGTTCGGCTTATACCCATAAGCGGAATGTGGATGACTCGGAAGCGATGAAGACTATTCGGGCGATCTGGGAGATGCGGGGTAACTCGCCGCGCATTTACCGGAATATGCTCCTGTTCATTGCGGCAGACCAGACCGAGTATGAAGCATTGGATAAGGCAGTACGGGATTATCTTGCTTGGAAGTCCATTGAGCAAGAAGAAGAACACCTTAATTTGGACGCTCAAATGCGTAAGCAGGTGAGAAGCAGTTTGAGTCGTGCTGATGAAACGGTGGAATTGCGCTTACAGGCTGCCTACAGTTGGTTAATTGTTCCTGCACAACCCGATGCGAATCAGAACTTTATTGAATGGCAGACCCACCGCATCACGGGCGATGATAACTTCTATGTCCGTGCCGCTCGTAAGCTCAAACAGAGCGAAATCCTTATTACGCAGTGGTCGCCCTATATGCTGCGAACGGAGTTGGACAATTACCTCTGGAAAGCCGAAGATGCACATATCGGCTTGAAACAGCTTTGGGAATACTTGGCGACCTATTGTTTCCTACCCCGTCTACGAGATCATAATGTCCTTGTAGATGCTGTCCACGCTGGCATTGGCATGTTGGATGCCCCATTTGCCTACGCTGCTAAGGTCACACAGGATGGATATGAGGGCTTGGCTTACCGCAGCCTAAGCAGCATCTATTTTGATGCAAGCAGCGTAATCGTTAGGCCAGAAATTGCACAAGAGTGGATTAACCGGATTGCTCCTCCAATTATTGATGGTGGTACTGATGGCGACGATGACTCTAACGGCGATGATGGATCGGATGACGGGGATGACCGTGTAACCCCACCACCAAAGATTGGCAGATACTATGGTGCTACCTACTTGGATGCACAGCGCCTAAACCGAGAGATTGGTCAGATTGTAGATGAAGTTGTTCAGCATCTTACCAGTTTGGCGGGTTGTGATGTAGAGGTGCGGCTGGAAATTACAGCGCGGAAAGGTGATGGTTTTGATGAGACCACACTGCGGACATTGAGCGAAAACAGCCGGACATTGAAGTTCAATGATTTCGGGTTTGAGCCTGAATGAAGGCGTTCGGCCTACCGTAACTGTAGTGAGCAAAAGAGCCTGTGAAATTCATAGGCTCTTTAATTTAAGGATCAGTGCCGTCTGCTGCAAGAAGAGGAGTGTTCTTAGATAGCAAATAGCCCAAAATGAGAAAATATATTCCACGAACTAAAATTCTACCCGTTTTCTAACCAAGTTCATACCGCGTTGAAATCATAGAGTTCACCGTAACGCGAACTTCTGTGCTAGGATGTGTCTCGCATAACAAAATTCTAACCATACTTACACGCTATCTTACAGGCTTTTGTATGACGATCACTCAACACCAAGACCTCCAAACTGTTATCGCCATGATCCAGAAAAAATGGGGCGCAAAGGCAATCCAGAAAGGCCGCATTTCCCAAACGCAAGATCAATTCTCTACGGGTTATTCAGCTATAGATCGGTTGCTGGGTGGCGGTGTGTTTCGTGGCGGCCTGATAGAAATTGTGGGGAAGCCGACTTCAGGAATGACCACCTTAGCCCTCAAACTAGCAGCATCCGCTCAGAAGCTAGGCGACGGCGTGGTATATCTGGATTTGGCTTCGGCATTTGATCCGGATTCCGCGACCCACTACGGGGTTAATTTAGCAGAGATAATGGTCATCCGACATACGTTTGAGGCGACAGTGGAACTCTTGTATGACATTATCACAACGGATATACCGGGGCTGATTATCTTCAACAGTTTGCCGCATCTCTCGTCTCAGCAACAGTTGCTTTTAGGACAGGTAATTAACCGAGCAATGCCACGGCTAACGCGAAGCCATTGTGCGCTGCTGTTGTTGACGCTTGCGGCCTCTAAGCGTTCCTCCGTCAGTCAATTCGCTGACATCCGATTGCACACGGCATTTGAACGCTGGTTGATGACCGATGGGCAGATACAAGGCTACCAAACGGTTGTTACCCTTCTCAAATATAAGGGTGGAAGCGAAGGCCGCAAAGTACCGCTTCAGCTTATGTTTGATGACAAAATGTCAGGAGACAATTCATGATTGCCTGCCTGCTCATCCCTGATCTTGCCACCCACATCCAACATCAATTCTCTGAAACCAATGGTCAGCCCGTGATCTTGCTGACCCACACGGGCAAAGTCCAAGCCGCGTCGTTGGTGGCTGTTCAGCTGGGGGTTCGGGTGGGTATGGGGAAATATGAAGCCCAAGCCCTTTGTCCTAACGCGGTCGTACTTCCGTTTAATGACAAACCCTATGCTGAAGTCACCGAAGCGATTGGTGATGCCTTACAGGATTTTAGCGCCAAAATAGAACTTGTCCCCGGTTTTTGGAAGCCTTCCAAAAACAAGACATCTCAGCCTGCTTACCCGTCCGGCGCGATTTATTATCTTGATCTCGGCAAGCTCAAACGGGCTGAAGCGCTGACCTTTGCCGCCCAAATCCAGCAAACTCTGATGGCGCAGTTTGGTTTGACAAGCTGCGTCGGTCTCGCCAGTGGAAAATTCACTGCTGCCGCAGCCGTCCGATTTGCCCAACCGGATGCCCCTAAGTTGATCCGATTAGGGTTTGAGCGCCAATTCTTATCCCGACTACCTGTGAGCCTGCTGCCCCTAAAAAAGGAGATGAACCGGCGTTTGCACCTGCTTGGACTGCATACGTTGGGGGCTTTCGCGCTGCTCCCTAAAGATGTCGTCCTGAACCAATTTGGTAAGCAAGGCCGTTTCCTGCACCAACTCGCGCAGGGGAAAGACGGGCGGACGGTGGCTGTCAGGATGGTGAAGCCGCAAGAAAGCTTTCACATCGTCTTGGAAGGGGCAGTGGAAGACAAGACCGTACTGGAAAGCCTGTTTCAGATGATGGGAACAGAAACGGCTGAAAGGCTTAAAAACCGCAATATGACGACCCAAAAGCTGGTGCTGCGGTTCGTGTTAGATGATGGCAAGAGCCTCAAAACCGAGCGTGTGTTGCGGGAAGCAACTGCCAATGCCAAGCTCATTGGTCGGATGCTCATGCGTTTGCTATCCGACGTGGAAATAACAATGGGCGTTGTTGAAATCCAGGTGACGGCTTCTGAACTGGCAACGCCGGTCATGCGTCAGCTTGATCTTTTTGGGACACCGACGCTCGGACAAAATCGGTTGTCTGACCTCTTGGAAAGCCTGACTGCACGGTTTGGAGACGAATGTTTCTTACAGGTCATACCGCTGGACACTGACCATTGGCTGCCGGAGCGTCGTTACGCCTTTGAGAAAGCCCAAATCGCATGACCTATTTCTGGCAATCAGGTTATCCCATCATGGTGCAAACCAATGCAGATGGCTATCCGTACCTCCTCCTGTGGGATTGGTTTTCGGGTAAGCAAATGATCGCCGAAATTACCGATCATTGGGTGGTCTCTGATCCGTGGGACGATCAATGGGAAAAGCGGGATTATTATGGGGTGGTCACAGAGACCGGACTCGCCCTCATCATTTTTCTGAACGGCCTGACCCAAGCCTGGTACATTCAGTGGGTTTTTGACTGATGCTGCCTTACGCGGAACTCAAAACCCATTCCTGTTACAGCCTACTCCGTGCAACCGATACCCCCAAAGACTTAGTTCGGCGCGGGGTTGACGTTGGCCTTCAGGCGATAGCGCTTACTGACGATACTGCCGTCTACGGGGTTATCCCGTTTATCCAAGCCGCAAAGAAGGCGGGCATCCAGCCGATTATTGGTTCGGAGATGAATATTGAAGGTGGATATCGCCTTCCTTTGCTGGTTGAGACGGAAACGGGTTGGCAGAACCTCTGTTACTTGATTTCAGTTGCCCGACACCGTGCCAAGAAAGGCTATGCTACCTTACCCATCAGCGAACTGGAAACGCATACACAAGGTCTAATTGCCTTGTCGGGTTATCGGCAGGGTGAGATTGGTCACGCCATCCGCCAGAAACGCTATGAAGATGCGTTAAATATCGCCAAACGTTACCTGCACTGGTTCGGTCAGGGAAATTTCTGGATTGAGCTTCAGAACCATCTCATTCCCCGTGAACAGACCTTCATCCGTAACCTCACGCTCTTGGCGGACTACCTCAAGATTGGTTATGTGGCGACCAATAACGTCCATTATGCGACCCCCGATAAACAACCCTTGCAGGACATCATGACTTGCATCCGCCATACCACGACGATAGAGGCCAGCCGCCGCCTGCGGCTGCCGAATGACCAGTATTACCTGAAATCGCCCCAAGAAATGTTTCGGTTATTTGCTGATATACCCGATGCCATCACTAACACGGTTGCTATCGCCGACCGCTGTCAGTTTGATCTGCATTACGGCTTGCAGGATTTACCCCTGTATCCGACGCAGGATCAGCAGTCCGCGCATGACCATTTGCGATACCTGTGCGAGAGCGCACTCGGCAGCCAGACCCGACCCGATATGCCGAAGGCAATCCTCTTGATGCAGCACGAATTACGGGTGATTGAGCAAAGTGGGTTGTCCAACTACTTCTTGATCGTGGCGGATATCGTGCGGTTCGCCCGTGAGAATGGCATTTTGTGTCAGGGACGGGGATCAGCCGCAAACTCACTGGTTTCGTTTCTGTTGAAGGTCAGTCCGGTTGATCCCCTGAGCCATAACCTTGTCTTTGAACGATTTTTATCGGAAGAACGGGTCAGTGTCCCTGATATTGACATTGACTTCCAAGCCAACCGCCGTGAAGAAGTCATCCAATATGTCTACAGGAAGTATGGTGCGGCGCATACGGCAATGGCTGCCACCTTTATCACCTACAAACGGCGCTTGGCAATCCGTGATGTAGGTAAGGCACTAGGTATCCCACAAAACCTTTTAGACGGCGCAGCGTTAGCCAGTGATCGGGACGAAATGATCCCGGTCACATCACCGCAAATGGCGCAGCTTGCGAACCTATGTGAGCAAATACGGGATTTACCCCGACACTTAGGTATCCATAACGGAGGGATGGTGATTACAGGTACTCCACTCTATCAACGACTTCCAACTGAGCCTGCCACCATGCAGGATCGGGTCGTGGTGCAGTGGGACAAGGATATGTTGGAGACGGCGGGGATCGTTAAAATTGACTTGTTGGGGCTGCGGATGTTGTCGGCAATCGGTGAAGCCATTACGCTTGTCGGTCAAAAGACTGGAACGCCACCTGCACTGTCACAGTTGTCCTTTGATGATCCAAACCTTTTCCAGATGATGGCGAAAGGGGATACCATCGGCGTATTCCAAGTTGAGAGCCGCGCTCAAGCCCAAACACTGCCGCGTTTGAAGCCGCAGTTATACAACGACTTGATTGTGAGCATTTCATTGATCCGCCCCGGCCCGGTGCAGGGGAATATGGTTCACCCTTATTTACGCCGTCGTGCGGGGGTAGAAATGGTGAGCTACCCTCATCCAGTGCTAGAGTCCGCGCTTGAAGAAACATTGGGAATTATCCTGTTTCAGGAACAGGTGATTAAGGTCGCCCGTGATCTGGCAGGATTTACAGCAGGACAAGGTGAATTGCTGAGACGAGCATTAGGGGGGAAGCGACCTGATAAGGATGTGGAGAAGTTACGAGAGACGTTCATGGAGGGTACAGGACAAAAAGATGTGCCTGTTGAGATTGCCGAGCAGGTCTTTGAGAGCTTAAAGTCTTTTGGTGGTTACTCGTTCCCGAAGAGCCATGCAGCAGCTTTTGCGTTGTTGGTATACCAGAGTGCATGGCTCAAGCATTATTGGCCTGCCCAACTTGGTGCAGCGTTACTCAATAATCAGCCTATGGGCTTTTGGACACCTGCGGTCATTGCGAACGATTTACGGCGGCACGGCATCCCGATTAAGCGGGTTGATGTGCATCAGAGCGCCGGAAATTGTCGGGTTGAAGATAATGCGGTACGGATTGGCTTTCGTTATGTCACTGGAATGGGCGACAAGGCAATTGCCAAGATTGAGGCAGCACAGCGTAATGGTGCTTTTCGTGATCTGGCTGATTTCTGTAAACGGGTGAAGTTACCGCGCCGGATCACTGAAAACTTGATTGCGGTGGGCGCATTTGACGAGTGGGGGATAGATCGTCGGAAACTCATCTTGGAGCTGGGGCAAATCGGTAATTATGATGGGGGCTTTGGATTGATTTTCCCAGAGAGCGAAGTCCGGTTAGCGCCGCTTTCGCAGGTTGAACGCCTCATGCTTGAAACCGATATCATGGGTCTCACGACCGGAGAACACATCATGAGCTTCTATCTGGATTGGATGCGAAAGCGACGCATGTTGGGCAGCCAAGCCATTAACATGCAGTCAGATGGAAACTTCGTGCGGGTTGCAGGGGCGACGGTGATGCACCAAGCACCACCTACGGCGAAGGGTTTCCATTTCATCACGTTAGAGGATAAAGACGGCATGATAAATGTGATTGTGCGTCCGAGTGTGTACAAGCAGTTCAAGCAAGTGCTGCGTCATGCGCCGTTGCTGTGGGTGAAGGGGAAGTTACAACGTGAAGGGGATGTAACCAATGTTCTGTGTGAGCAAGCGGGTAATCTACCAGCACTAACTTTGTGATTTGCCATTTGTTCCAAATACTCAGCCAGAATAATGCGACTTTATTGATTCACTATACAATTTCACGAGTTGAATTGCGGTTTCTTTTGCCTGTGAAGTAGGCAGGCGACTGAAGTGTTCTAACAACGCAGCATCAAAATCGTGATCGGTCATAGCCGTTTCAAAGAAATAGAGAACCGAAACCTCCAAAGCCTTTGCAAATACGGGTAAATCCACAGCCGATAAACGTCTTTTCCCCGCCTCATATTCAGAGATTGATCGTTGGTCGCGTTCGGTACGATCAGCCAGTGTTTCTTGGGTCATCCGTAAGGCTTCTCGCCGCGTTTTAATTCGTAGTCCTAAGTCGGTTGAGTCCAATTGCCAATATCCAATAAATACTATGGGAATATTGCAATTGTAGGAAGCCCACGCTAGAATGTTTATTCGTCTTTAACAATATTGGCATTGTTTTACTTCGGTAAACTGCCGAACCCATAGTAGCTGCCACATAAATCATCGTAGCCTTGCATCGGAGTGGCGCGGATAAGCCTGATTTCGCTTATTTAGCAATACAAAAAGGAGTCTGCGATGATTAACCCAACTGTCTCTCCCCATGACCACGACGATGATTTGCCACCTGCGCCACCACTCCCGACAGTGGATGAACTGGCTCAAAAATGCCCGACATTCAGCCGTTTGGATGCGGCGATAGCGCTCACAGTTATCCAAATGCGGGAGACCAATCCGTATGGGCGGAGCATCCATATAGCCAATGTCATTGATTATGCGCTGCAAGGCTATACGTGGATGCAAATATGGATGGTAATCATGACAGAGTGGGTTTACCAAGAAGTCACTGACGATTGTGAGTTCATCCTAGAATACAGTTCCTTAGCCTATGCCGTTCGTCATTCGCTGCCGCCGATGGACGCGGAATAAGGAGAAACACGATGTCATATGCCACACCCCAGAATGTAAAGCTGCCCCCAGATTGCGTTGATGTGATGAATGACTCGGAGTTCATCGCCCAACCCATCGCTGATGAAATCCTATTCCTCATTCAAGCTGTAGCAGGTGATGACTACCCCCTTCAATGGCGCTTACTCAATCGGATAAAGAAGATGTTTGAGCGCCATTTCACTTGGGAGCGTATCCAGACCCTTTTCTTAATAGAGATGATGAGCGAAGTGCGAGATGAGATCAGGAAGCTGAAGGGTGATTCCAACCTAACGAATAACCACACACGTCCTTAACCACACAGCAGAGGATATATGTCTAAAGCGAAGTTTGATGCTGCCAAAGAACTGATAGACGAGAAGCGCTACGGCGAAGCACGAGCGCTCTTGAAAACGATTGACCATCCAACTGCCATCACATGGCTGGATAAGCTGGATGTAATCGCTCCTGCGCCGCAGATACCTGCAAGCAAGATCAGGACAAAGCCTACACGGTTGCAGACCGTGCTACTGGTGATCGGGTTGCTTATCATCGGCCTGTTCGTCCTTGCCCTGATGCAGCAACGTCAAATGGCACATCAAGGCTTACAGGATTTAATAAATCGGTAGATACGGTGTCACCGTGTCAACAGATCGGTAGGGGAAATGTCAAAAGCCAAATTTGAGGCGGTCAAAGAACTGATTCAAGCCAAGCAGTATGCTGAGGCCAGAGCCATACTCAAGACGATTGACCATCCGACAGCGCGGCAGTGGGAGGCGAAACTCAACACTATCGCTTCCGCAGCACAGCCCATTCAGCCCAAGCGCAAGTGGACACCGAAGAAAGTGCTGCTTTTAGCGGTATTGGCTATCCCCACGACCTGCATCCTGCTGGCGGTTCTTACGGCGCTCACGGGAAACTCGCAGCGACAAGCGGTCAGCCAATCGGCAGCCGAAATGTCGGCAGGCATGACCCAAAACTGCGATGCAGCATTCTACATGGACGGCTTCAAACGGTCTGCCTGTCAGCAGGCTGCTAAAGACTTTGAGACGTGTAGCAATCGGGGCGGCACATACGACTTTATGACGCTGTGCCTTAGTCAACATCAGACCATGATTTGCAGCATCATTTATGGTGCGGACAAAGCCGGATTAGATAGATGTGTGGCTGAGGGCAATGAAACGCCACCTGCACCAGCCTCATAATTGGAGATGGGGGAGGAGCTATAGATAGAATCCTCCCTATCGCATGAAGAGTGGGCTAAGGTGCTTCTGTTGTTTCGGTATATAGGTTATTGGGCAGCGGGATTTCGTCCCCTAACTTCAACGACCCCGCAATCCACACTGCCATAGACTTTTTGATTTGTTTAACGGCTTTATTGGGTGTTTTCCCATAGCTGTGGCAGCCTTCCAATTCAGGGATGCCTACTGCGAAGCCCCCGCCATCATCCTCCAACAGAGGGCTTAACAATATGGTGTAGGGCAGGGACAAATAGTAGTCAACCTGTTTCTGGTCAACTTTAATCTTGGAAGTTTTGGACTGTTTCTTCTTGGACATCGCTTGCTCCTACGGGTTACGAGCCACTGCTGATTTTTGACCAAAACAGCTTATGGTTAATCTCGTTGAAGCTGCGTGAGTTGATAGCATAGGCTTTAGAAGCTGAAAAGGCATAGAGCCGTTCGTTTCGCTCCCGCTTCAAGTAAGCAGCCACATCTTTGAGCAGGAAGTTGTCACGGGGTTCAAATCGTCCCTTCACCTCCACCCATATTTTGAGATCAGGCAGGTAGAAATCCACAAGATAATTGCCATCGCTCAAGCGCTCCGGCTCATAGACCCATCGGATGCCCATTTCCTCCAACTGGGTGACAAATCGGATTTCAAGCTGTGATCGGAACTGAATACCCTTAAAAACACCAGGAACAGCCCCAACACGCCGTCCTGCGCCTGTTTTAGGCTCATAAGCACTTGAAACGGCGGGAGGGCTGGCCTTGCTCAATTCCTGCTGTTTTTGCATCCGTTCCTGCGCTTTAGCAGCGAGTCTAGATTGCCGACGTTCTTCTGTGGCCCGTTTGTTGAAGCGGTTAATGAGTGTTGGGTCTTTCCAGTCGGGATGAAAACCACTGAACTGCCATTGACTGCCCTTATCCGTGTCAGCAGGCAGACTGCCGTTGAGCAACCCCGCATAGGCTGCTCCCAGTGCTTCAATAATATCCAAATAGGCTTGCTCTTGAGGCGATATCTGTTTCAGGCGATCATGTCTCCTCAGTTCGCGGGTTAGCGAAGGTTTGCGTCCCCGTTTTGAAGACGGATAGTGGGGAAATGGAGATTGGATGGGCGACATGATTTTCAGGTCATGCCGATTATCCCGCAGGCGGCTATCGCGCTCAAGACGCAGGACAATGGTGTGCCAAAGGTGGCGCGTGGAGTAGATGCTTTCCTTTATGGTCTTAATCGGGAAGTCCCGCAGGCCAAGTTTGCTGCATGACACTACCAAAACCACAGTCGTTAGCTTGCCAACCAGTTCACACAGTTTCAGCACCCGTTCCCGACAATCGGGCAGTTGGAGCGCTTCGTCGGGAAACTCAATGCTGGATGAGTAGCTGTACTTTTTGAGA
Source organism: Chloroflexota bacterium (assembly GCA_020161935.1). GTDB lineage: Bacteria > Chloroflexota > Anaerolineae > Aggregatilineales > Phototrophicaceae > CFX2. The sequence goes on along the minus strand of JAIUNI010000001.1, from coordinate 1,275,468 downwards.
TGGATGGGGTCAGTTGAGTCGGCAAAGGTAAAGGTTAGTTTCATAGTAACTGATATCCATTAACCCGAAAAAGAATGGATACGATCAGAGTTTCGCCGATTGTAGGCTTCCACTAAGTCAGATGGGTAGTCTACTTGGCGATAATACTTCTTTTTGAACTCAAGTGCGTCAACATATAGCTGTAGCAACCCTTCAAAATCTAGCTCATCATCATCAAACGGTTTGATTTTGAGTAACCCCCACTCGTTCCCAATTGCCCCAGCTTCCTCCAAATATTGGATTAGGTAGTCCCATGACCGAGACTCCATTGGATTTGAGTGATTGGGTATCCATTCTTTTCTACCCTTTCCGAAAGGGAATGCTAGGTACGCCAAATTCAAAACCAACTCAAACAGGTCAAAAACCCGATTAAAACGATCATTAGATTGGAGGTAGCTTTGGAAAACAGGACGCAAGAGGGTATGCAATGGGTCTCCTAACGAAAGATACTCATTATCAACCATGTACCCACCGAAAGTCTCTTCAAAGATTTTAACCAATATGTTAGTAGGCTGCTGGCGATTTTGCTTAGGCAGAAATGGGTCAACGAAAATTGATTGTAGATATTGCCAGCCTGCTCGCTCAACTGTGGCAATTCCAACCGCATAAATTAAGAGCAAGATGGGCAAACGCCCATATGCGAACCGTTGTTGAGATGACTGTTTTCCGTTCGGTAGTTCCATCCAACGACTCAAAGTATGGGATAGTACCGAGTGTAATTCACCTTTTCCATGCCAGCAAAGTGTTACGACCATATGAAGCGGGGTTTCTAAAACCGCAAAATACAGCTTCATTACTGTTGCCACGCATGTTTCAACATCACGCCAATCCTTACAGGATGAATGGATTTGCTCAGTAAATTCAGGGCTAGAAAACGTTTGGTAGGCTTGCTCTAATTCAGCGTTGAGCCAAGTCTCTAAGTCAATCGTTCCATTTAGGATGGACAACAGCCGTCTAACTCGTTCAGCCGCAACCAGAGGCGATAACTCACGGATTGAATCAAGTGATTTAAGTGCCATAACGTTCTGCTCCAATTCGTCAAAGAATGTGTCTGCCCCCATTGTGTTAATTTGTTCTGCTCCGCGATCATCCTTAATGGCTATAGCTTCCGGCTTCATATCCCCCTGATAGGTAATCCAGTGGGTAGAGTAAGGACTTTTGAGCGCATGAGAAAATGCTGCTTGCAGAGCCGTATCGCTCTCAGCCGACCAACCGCAAATGATTAAACCCCACTCACTCAACACTTTATCTAGCAACTTATTAATGTCAGGGTCATATGCGTTAAGCTCCTCTGCCGTATTAAGAATGCCGATGTCCTGATAATCCCCATGCAGTTTAATAATGGTCACAGGCAAATTTTGGAGTGGCACGGAATTGGCAGCATCCTGTGGTGTTCGTATGACGTATGGAGAAATCCCCTGAGCCTCTAACGCTTGTTCCAACAACCGATCAAAATTGGTCGTGACGACGACTTGGATATAGCCCTCTTTGATGAGCCGAGCAATAGCATGATGGGCGCGGGTTGGTGCTTTAACTTCAACTTCATCATCTGATTGGCGCTCAAAGTACGGACGAAGCAGGTTGCTGCGATCAGCTTGATTGCGTCCTAAAAGCTGAAGTACCCCTCCATAAGTTGGCTTTTTGTTGTAATGGCGCTCATACCATTCGGCAGGTTGTTCATTGATCGTTTCTTTGTGGAGATAGGCTATCCTCCGAATCAGATCATCCATAAGTTGCTGACCTGTTGGTATGCCAGCCGACCGCGAGATACCTGACCCTAATAGCAGGGCATAGACTTTAGGGGCGCTGTAAACTTCGGATGCGACCCGAAGTATTTTGTCATCCATGTTGATCTTTACTCCGGCACAGGTAGATTGAGGGCTTGAGCGATTTTGGTGATGCAGGTCTTGGGGTTTTGCAGCGGATACGGTGATACTTGGCCTCCCGATCATGCGGGGCAAGGCGATAGACCCATATGCTTAGTCGTTGCACGATGTACGGGATGCCATATGGCTCAAGATCAACCTGCTGCCCTATGAGAAGACTGAGTAGTTTATGGCGGACGACAGCGTTCAAACCCACCTCCGATTATTCGGCAATATGACTATAAAAGATTATACTTGATCTGAAACAAATGGGCTAATCGGTACTCGGCTGACACCGTAACAATATGGTGCGATTTTAAGGAGTTGATATCGCGTGATTGCCATCGTATAATGTATAATATACGCTGGCAATCAATTCGGCAGGGGTTCAGCCATGACGACCAAAGATATTGTAGTTCAGGACGAATATTCACCACTTGAGGCGTTTATAGATCAAACACTAGGTATACCCTCCCCACAGGCAGGATATTCAGTTTTATCCGCCAAGAACTACAGCGGTGCGGCAAAGCAGCTTTTACATTTCATGCGCGAGACGCACGCATTACAGCCTGATAAAGTAACCCTAGAGCGCTGGCGTGATGTCATGCTTGCTGATGGTAAATCTGTTCGTACCGTTAATGCTAAACTCTCTGCTGCCCGTAAGCTGATTCGCACCATGAGCGACCACGCCGATAATCCAGAATTTCAAATGACTGCCGAACGATGGTGCAGCGTCAAAGATGCCAAGCAAACCGCGTTAGCCGATGAAGACAAGACCGAAGCAGACTACGGTAAACGGTTCGCACTAGATGCAGCCAAACGATTAATTAAATCGCCTGACATTAACCATCTGAAGGGGTTGCGAGATCGCGCTTTGATTGCGGTGATGTTAGGCGCTGGCCTCCGTGTGTCGGAAGTCGCAAACCTCACCATGAGCGATGTTTTCAGCACGGTTAATGCTAGTGGGCAGCAAGGGATTAAGGTCGTGCGGGGGAAACATAACAAAACCCGTGTTGTCGTCTTAAATGGGTGGGGGAGTTGGGTGATTAAAGCGGTGAAAGCCTATACCGATACCATAGGCTTAACACCCCTTGAGCATCCAACTGAACGTGTTTTTAGAGGGGTTAAGATTGTCACACGCGCTAAGGTTGGTAAGGCCACGCGGCAAGGCACAACCTATAGCAGTGCAGGCGACAAAATCACACCGCGCAATATTGAGGACGCAGTTAGCTCCTATACAGCCGAATACAATGGGCAGCAAGTCAGTGTTGCCTGTCATGATCTCCGCCGCACCTATGCCAAAATCAGCAAACAGTCTGGCATGAGTTGGGAAGCGCTACGCGCAAACATGGGGCATAGCTCGGTGACGATTACAGAGGCTTATGTTGGTAAGGATGTAGATTGGTCAGAGCGTGTGCCGAACTGGACAATTAACATTGATTAGCCAGCCTTCCTGAGTTGCAGTTATCCCGCGCGGCAAGTTATATTCTTCAGTAAGAACCGATCTCTTACGGAAGCCTGCCAACATGCCCAAACTCTTTATATCCTACAAGCGCAAGACTAATGGCGTTGAAAAGCTCAAAGACGACCTTCGTGCTGAGAAATATGCGCTTTGGTTTGACCGTGATGATATTCATATAGGCGACTCAGACTGGCAAGCCAAAATTGAAGCGGGTTTGCGTGAATGTTCCGGGATGGTCTTGTGCCTAACCCCTTTGGCTTGCGAGTCTGAGCCGATTCGTTTTGAAGTTCGTAAGGCGCTGGAATTCAAGAAACCCATTTTCCCAATGATGCTGGAAGCTATAAAACTGCCAGACGGACTCATTCAAATTGGCCTACCAGAACGCACTAACGTATCCGAACTCATGACTATAGACAATTGGGATCAGCAGTTCCAAAAGCTGCTAGTTGGGTTGCGCGAACAGGGTATCAATGTAACCGCCCACGACCTGCGGCAGCAGCGGGGCGAGAAGGAATACCACTTACATCAAGCCTACCTTGCCAAGCTCATCCAACAGGTTGGACGGGTACAACTGTCAGCGATCAACCCCGATCATACGCAAGCGGATGGTGTACCGTTGGAAGATATCTATGTATCCCTGCCAACCAAAATGGCTATCAGTGCTGAGATTGAAAACTTCTATATTAAAGCGGATTGGTGGATTGCCGAGCGCAGCCAAGAAATCCATGTTGGCAGGCCAAGGCCAGAATCAATTCCCACCGAAAATCGGACACGGCCCAAAGGATGGACAGACTTGTCCGCGCTTGAAGCATTAGTGGACGCGATTCAAATTCAGTTAGATGAGGAGCGTCAACATTACTGGGCCGAACGCCAGAGAACCGAAAGCGCGAACCCACCTTTTTATATTAGCTTAGACGACGGTATCTTTTCCGATTACATTCACTTGGATGCTTGTGATGCGGCTGCTGCCTGTCCACGTTTAGTGATATTGGGTGGGCCAGGTTCGGGAAAAACTTCATTCGTCCGTCACCTAGCCTTGTGTCTAGCCGGAGAGCAGTGGATAAATAAGACTCGCAAAATCAATCTCGCGCAGATTGGGCAGTGGTCGCACGGTGAACTCGTTCCTGTCTATGTGGAACTGAGGCATTTAATCGGCACGATGCTGGCTGAAGATGTGACAACCCAGCCTCATGTAGACACCTTCTGGAGCTATGTCAAGACGCACATATTGGGTACAGCATTAACCGATTACGCCAGCAGTTTACGGAATGACTTGGATGGGGGACGTGGACTTATCATCTTAGATGGGCTGGACGAAGTGCCCTATCCGCGTGGAAAAGGCAACTTGCAAAAACGTCAGTTACAGTTGAAGTCATTGGTTCAGGCACTAGAGGATGCTTTTGGTCAAACCCGCATTTTGGTAGCTTCCCGTCCATACGCTTACGAAGGCTGGTCGTTACCGGGTTTTTCGTCTGTGGAACTTGCGCCATTTGAAGACCAGCAGCGCGAACAGTTGACAGCGAACCTCTATCGCGCATCGGGTGATACCACAGATGCAGCCAATGAACAGGCCAAACGGCTTAATCAGGATTTGCAGGCAAAAAATATATCGCGTGAACTGAGAGATACACCACTCTTCATCACCTTGATGGCAACAGTCTATGCGGCTGGCGGGTCGGAAGGACTTCCGACACGTAAAGGTGCGCTTTACCGCCAGAGTATCTTGCTGCTACTGGAACGCTGGACGAAAGCCAAACCGGGTACACCCACTTTAGCTGAGTTACTCGGTAATACGACCCGCGACGATTTATTGTCGCGCTTGGCAGCACTCGCCTATGCCGTTCATGAACGCTTTGGTGAAGAACAAACGGCAGTAGATATTCCGCGTGAATTGTTGTCCAAACATATCTTTGAGATGGAAATGGACGATCCTTCGGTCAAAGCTGCCCAACTCGTCTCGTACCTGAGTGAGAATGCCGGCGTATTGGTTTCGCCCGGTCATCAAGCGGACGGTCACGTCTTTCGCTTTGCCCACCGGACATTCCAAGAGTATTTGGCTGCAAAGCAAATTGTGGCTGAATGCACCGATTCATATGAGCCTGTGCGCGAATACATAGAAAGTCACACTCAACTCTGGCGTATTCCTTGTTTGTTGGTAGGCGATGTGCTGCGTGATCGTGAAAATGCCCGCGATGCCTATGAAGATTTGTGGTCACTGATTGAAACGCTCTGCGGTAATGAAGTGCATCCCACTATAAAATCTGATGATCCTTGTTGGTGGTCGGTCTGGTTGGCAGGCGAAATCATACTTGAGCAGGAACTAGAACAACAAGATGTAACTAAATTATCAGGTAAACGATACATACGCAAAAATTTCGTCAACTGGTTATTGAAACTGATAGAAACACCGCAAGTGCTGCCACCTAAAGAACGGGCAGCTTGCGGACGAGTATTGAGTCATCTCGGTGATCCACGCTCAGGGGTTTGTTTAGACCCCAATACGGGATTGCCACAAATAGTATGGTGCGACGTTCCAGCAGGCTCATTCTTGACGAGTAGCGATTTACTAGACCCTAGTAGCTTTAAAAGACACGCTGCTGAAACACTACAGTATTCGGTCGCTCTAGGGAGTTATCGTATTAGCCAATATTTGATTACCTATGCTCAGTATGAAGCCTTCGTCAATAGTGATGGATACCACAACCGGGCGTATTGGACGGAAGCAGGTTGGTCATGGAGAGAGGATAAAACGCAACCAGAAAATTGCTGGAATGACCCGCAATGGCATCTTGCTAATCATCCAGTGGTAGGGGTGACATGGTACGAAGCTCATGCCTATTGCCGTTGGCTGACTGCCAATCTCGGCTATGAAATTCGGTTGCCAACCGAAGTGGAGTGGGAACGAGCAGCAAGTGGCGATGATGGGCAAATTTATCCGTATGGTTCAAAATTTGATGCGAACAAGGGGAACTATATTGAAACGGAAATAGGCCGCAGCAGCGCCGTTGGGTTGTTCCCGGATGGCGTAAGTCCTAATGGCCTACAGGACATGAGTGGGAATGTTTGGCAGTGGTGTCTTAACAAATGGCGAGTATCATACAACGATCCTGAAGACAATGACCCGGAAGGTAAAGACAATCGTTGTTTACGGGGCGGTTCGTGGAGCTATTTTGCGGGTGATGGGAAGGCGGCCAGTCGTCTCTGGGCATTCGCTAGCGACAATAGAAACGAATACGGATTTCGGGTTTGCTGCCCTAATCTTGAGCTAAACACTGAATCGTCGTAACACGGCGGCCTTTACCCGCCGTTTAGAACATAACCTTGACCTGTACCAATCTGGACGTATTTCCTTTGCGGAATTGGATGCCAGCGTACAGTGCTGGGTTAATCGTGTGCGCTACGCCGATACATGGGGTCTGCGCAGTCACATTTTTGATACGCATCCGATTAAGCCACCCTTATCGTTATTAGACGAATCCGATTCCGAGAAACTGCGAGTGTGACTCGCTGTCGGCGAGAATACCTATATCAGGGATACTTTCGCACCCTCATTCAAAGTCCAGCGATCAGCGACCACTTACATAATTTGGGCAGCAAATCCGAAATCCAACAGCAGCACCTGATCCAAAACTGCGAGAAGCGAGCCGTGCATAGTCCCGACTATTAGTCCCCCAGAAACTTCCACGTGTAGCTTTTCGGCTTTGGTTTCCGAAATCTATATTGGTAGGGAGATTGGAGTCATTAATACACCACTGGAACAAATTGCCTGACAAATCCGCTAAATTGTTGTTTGGATTTATTCCTTGTGGATAAATACCTACCGCCGATACCTGACGTAGAAAATGAGTTCCGCCCTTGTCATCCGTTTCGTCAATATTAGCGTAACCGTTGATATATTCTTTTCCCCAAGGAAAAGCGCGTGCGTCGGGATAGCGTGCTGCCACCTCCCACTCTTGTTCAGTCGGTAGCCTGATTTCGTAACCGAGCTTGGTTGTTAGCCAGCGACAAAAGGCCACTGCCTGATACCAACTCACGGAATCTCGCGGGGCGTTATCGTACTTGAATCTTTGCTCTGCCATCGGCTGTTTTCTGTATTCTTGTGTTAGCCCCTGCCACCACAAATCGTTTGTAAAGCCATCGGCTGCATCCAGAAAGGTTTGGAACTGGGCTAAGGTGATGGGATATTTGGATAGGGCAAAAGGCTGATGGACGTTGATGGTTTGCTGCGATAGTGGCTTATTAGCATTAGGCTCGCCACCAATCGTATAACTTCCAGTAGGTATTTCACACCAGATCATGTCAGGAATCTTTGCTTCACCGATTGTAACCGTACCAACTCCGGGCCGGTTATCCAAATGCAGCATACCCAAGCCCCTGCCCACCGCCGCTCGTGCTTCGGGCATCGGGTCACTATGTAAATCTGTCAGGCGTGGTAGCCACCTTGGACGGAGCGCTTCAACTGTTTGTTGCGGTGTGTGTGCCCCGCTTTCCAGCACGCAGCGGGCGGTCAGTTCAGGCTGAACGTCGCGCAGCCATTCAATCACGGGCGTGGTATCGTTGCTATATAAGCCAGCCAATAAGATAGCGGTTTCTTCCCAACGCTGCGGCGACCACCAATCATCGGAAGGCCAAAAAGTTGACGCGGGTGTTCCGTCCCGCAGTTCACGGTCAAGCCGCTGGGCAGCAAAAAACTCTTGCAGCAGTTGATGGGTGAAGCGTATGCTGTCGCCTTCGCTCAATATGCTGGCACTGCGGGCTTGGTAAAGCCTCTGAGTGTCCTTGAGATACACCATCACCTGCTCATGGCTGAAACTCGTGCCTTCGCCCTGCCGCTGCATCTCGTAGGCTAAATCTGAAAGACATATCTTAAGGCTCTCGGCTGCGGCATTGTCCAGCTTCTCGCGCTTCGTCAGCAGGTATTCAATAAAAGTATTGAACAGCGTCCCGCGATTTTGCGGAATACGTTTAGTCTGCGTAAAGACCTGTATCATCATGAACAACAGGAAAGGGTTTTTTACTAGTGTAAGTAAGCTTCGTGGATGCTCACGTCGTTTAAGCCACCTTTGCCAAAAGTAACCTCTTTCCTCATTCCAACCGCCTTGCGCTTTTTTTGGTGGTTCTGTCGCAATCCAGAAGGTTATAGGGTCATCTCCAACATCCTCCACAAAACTGTCCCATTCGCCATGTGCCTCTGTTCCCGCAAGCTGCCAGAATAACTCATCGGCTTTGTGTGGCGGTTTCTGGATATAGGCTTTGATGAATTTCTGGATTCGGAGAGGGTCAAGCGGCGTAATTGTGATCCGTTTCGGGATGCCCATGTCCAGCGCCCCAACGTAATCCAACTCCCGGCAGGTAATGACAGCGATACTGTTATGCTGCTGACACCACGTCACCCGATTTTTAACCTGTTCCAAATGCTGGTCACGGTTGGCTTCAGGAAGCTCGTTGAGGCCGTCAAACAACAGTATCAGCCGATTTTCCTTCAAGAGCGCGTCAAAATAATCGCCTAAAGCACCCAACTGCTGGCGAACAAATTCTTCAACCGTTTGGTCTTTGCCAATCGCACCCATGCGGATGAATATCGGGATTGCTTGAGTCGTGTCGGCCTTAGCTCGTTCGGCGCAGTCAGCAGCTATCCGCCATAAAGTGGTCGTCTTGCCCGCTCCCGGATCGCCCAAAACCACAAGCTGCCGCATATCCTTGACCGCATCCAGAATATCCGCGTAATCTTTCTTTTCAACAGGCTGTTGACGGGCTTCGGGCTTCAACCGTTCATCAATCATCAGCGCGAACTCGGCAGCAATGCCAGTCGGCGCGATGACCATCTCAATATCGGCATCTTCCGCCGTCTCAATACGCATCTGACCGACCCCAGCCATCGGCGTGTACACAGTCTGCCAGATGCGATGCTTGGAAAGCAGTTCAGTCAGATAATCTGCTTCCAATTGGTGGCGATCTTGGCGTTTTTCAGCGTCTTGATAAGCTTGTACGGCCCCTTCCTGCGGCGTTGGCAATGCACGAACCAAATCATGTAGGCCAGCCTCAAAATCCGGGAAGGCTTTGACGATGTGTAATTGTTGTTTACCGAACAGTTCACAGTCATCAATCCGAATGGGAATGATGCGTTTGCCTAACCCCCGCGCCAACAAAAATTCTTCAGTGACCCAATAGCTCTCATTAGACTGCTGCGACATCACCAGCACGACCGCATATGCCCGTTTGATACCATCTACGATAGACTTTTGCCATTGGTCGCCACCTACCAGCGAAGTCACGTCCTGCCAGACGGCATGGTGAGCATCCTGTAGTGCATTACGGACTTTTATCGCCTGCACCGAGTTTTTGCTGCTGTAGCTGAGGAAAATGTGTGTTCCCGTGCGCCGTTCAACCACCGCTTTGAAATCGGGTTCGCTCAAGAGTTTGTTGAGTAAGGTCATGACCTCATCAAAACGCTCGTGCATCTCACCACGTAGGTTGTTTAGCGCAGCCACCATTGCCTGTGCATCCCGCGCCAACAATAAAGGGCCATAAGTTGGATCACTGGCAAAGGTTTCGCGGAGCGCTTTTAGATAGGTATCCAATAGCCTTTTGACGTTTGGCGCGTCTGATGGTTGGAGGAAGCGCTTGGTATATTGCTCGGCTAGTCCATCCGCGTCGGCAGCTTCACCCCGCACAATGTGATTTGCGAGTTGGGACTGCACGGCTGGCATTTGGATAAAGCCGGGGTCAAAAAACTGTGGCAACGCACTTTGGCTGCCTTTGGCAAAGGTCTCAAATGCCTCTCGTGTTAGCTTTCTGAATTGATCGCCTTTGAAGGCCGATTCTATCGGCTCGCGTAGACGGGTGAGTTCGGGTCTGCCCCAAATTTTGGCTGCAACTTCTTGAACAACTTGTTCGGCGAGCGCTGCAATAGAAAACTCAATCATCCATTTAGCTTCCAATGTTAAGGTGGGTCACGCTAGTATAGCGCAACTGGCGGATTGGAAGCGAAAGCACAGCGCTCCCTACTGCGTTTGCGTTATGGGTAGTGGCAGACACGGTGTCAATATGCGGCGAAGTTTTCCTCTACATCATTATAAGGTTTTGGCTTAGGCTTCAAAGCACTAGAGAAGGGATTGTAGAGCGAAACTCGCTGGCTATTGGTATCCCTTTTGCTGTCACGAATAACGTCCCTCAACATCCCGTACTGTATCCGATTTTATTGAAGCATCTACTCCATCCGACTGTTGCTTTGTCACCATTACCATTACCGAAGGTAAAGGAACTTCTGATAGCGCGTCGGGCTGCGGAGGTTGTCCCTCTTCCTCCTTTTCCCGTTCGGCCTGTTGCTGTGCTGCCAATTCACGGTTGATCTCGTAGAGATTCGTGCGGCGGCTCATCAATCTGACCTTGTTACCCTCCTTAAGTCGCTGTACAGCCACAGATCGTTTGGGAGGGTACTTTTTGTCCGAACCCTCACATTCCAGCCACAGATTGTTAAGTGTCATAGCTGTCTCATCGTCTGGCACGGTATCCAGATTCTTGAAGGTGATTGAACGTTCATGGAATTGGGGTGTTTTAACTAATCCATCATTTTCCTCCATTTCCTTGAACTGACGGTAGAGGGTAGAGACGGCCTTAACGCCCAGCCGATTGGCTAACCACTTCTGAGAATAGGCTTGAGGACGACGTTCAAACAACGCTCGGTTGAGTGCGCTGCGGTAACGGGCCGGACTGCGTAGGTCGGTTGGCTCAAGCCGATCACTGCGGGAGGGTAAAACATCCAGCCACCCACATAAATCGTTCACGGATGGCAGGCGGTAATACTGGCTAGGACGACCCCGCTTACGCTTCGCTATTTCTGTGCCTTTTTGCACGTTGACATCGTGAGATGTCTGTATGGATAGGGACTGGCTGCCACCAGAGTCTACCGTGCAAAAGTTCTCCAAATTATCAGGGTGGGTGGAATCAGACGATTGGTGAGGGACGAATATCGCTTGCCCCTTGACCACCTGCTTGAGTGCCTCCCCAAGTGCTTTGCGGTTGATACCGTGTTTCTCACATAGGGGGAGGATGGTACTCGCACAGAAAACCTCATCAGCCTGAAACCCATTCATATAGAGCAAATCAAGGAGTCGGGGAACGTGGGTGATCTGATGTTTCAGAAAGCATTCACGTACCGAATTGGGCAAGTGGAGGAGTCCGTCATTAGGGGGTGAATAGAGGCTGCCATCTGGGTTGAGTCTAACGCTCTGTAGGGGAAGGCCGAGTTTAGCGGCGACCTCTATAGCTAGATACTTTTTTCTACACGCTTTGCAGAGAAGGAAGTGCTTATCCCGATTCCATCCCGCACTCATCTTGTCATCCTTATGAAACGGACAGTAGGCATCCCCGAAGCCACTCTCATGGAAAAACGTTACGTCTAACACTTTGAGAATCACATTAATCTGTTCGGGGATGAACTGCCAGTCAGACGATAAGGGGGTTTTGGCTTGAACAGTAGGGGCAGCATGTTGGTCACTGGCGGATGCTGGTGTCGTATCAAGGGCTTGAGCCAAAACCTGAGCGCTGCTGGTGGGAGTAAAATCGCCCCCCTTAAAGCTTTGAGCGTCTTTCAGGCGTTGGCTGCGTAGGAACTTAATTTGTTCCAGTGAATAATTGATAGGAGGAATCAACCATTCCGGCAGAATCCGGTCTCTGACAACAGGATTGGGCTTATCCGAACCGAAAAAGAATTGTGCGGCATTGGCGGTTGACCAATCTGCATAGAAATCGTAAGTCACCTCTAAGTGAAGTAGCAACCGCTTGAGTAGGTTTTCATATTCTCCTGCGTCGGTGATTGGCTTCTCGCAGATGAATACAACCCGCAGTCGGGGCTTCTCAGGTGTTGATTTGGGTGTTTCGTAGAGGATGGCTGCGTAATCACGTATGAAGGGGATGGACATGGCGCGATCTATCCCTAGATTGGCAATCTCATCAAAATCCAAGAGCAGGAGTTGAGCCGACTGGAAATTGGCCTGCTGTCGTTTGCCTTTCTCAAATACAGGCGCAATGGGATGACCTTTCCGAATATGCTCATAAAGCTCTTGAGCACTATTGATTGTTTGTGTGACCCAACCTTTGCCTGATTTGACAGCATATTTATGTTTTTCCTCATCGGTGTGGACAGGTTTCCATTTAGGTTTGGTTGAGAATAGGACAGGACTGGCAAATGGGAGTGTGCTTTGTGTTACAGTGTTGACCATGATGTTCTCCTTATAGATATTCGGTTTGCCACCGAATGATCGGAGAACAGCAGGCAGCCTAAAGTCAGCGTTGAGGACAGAAGGGAACATGCTATAATAGAACGTGTGTGCAAATCACGTCCGCTTAAAAGCTGCCTACTCTGTCACCCTAGCTGTATGGGCTTCCTGTAAATGAAGGCGATACGTGGGAGACTTGGACTGCCGCCAGATACTCCGATCTAGGCGGCTTTTCATTTCTGAAACGAAAAACTCTCTGCGGTAAGTGGGGCATAGGCTGTGAGGGGTGGGTAGTGACAAGTTACCCGTTGACCTATGCTCAACGTATCGCAAAGAGCTTTTACACGAATGGAATACTGCTTCCCCTCACATGGACTGTGATTGATGTATAACTCCGATTGTCAGGCGGAGAAGCCGATGGGCATATATGCTCCCATCATGGTTATCAGTCTAGCAATCATGGTTAGCGATATCCAGACCTAAATTATTAGGATATATCATTATCTGGCAATATTACTGAACACCTCTTAGGTAAAAACTTCTGGGGCAACACACACATACCCATTTGACGACCACTTTTAATACCTAACTATTTGGTTGCACATAATCATTCATGGGGTTTCCAATCGGTCATGGGGTTATCAAACAGTCTTACTAAACTCCATCTCAAACCCGTGGAGTAGACAGAGGTTAAAAGTAGAGTTTTTGCTTCAATGTTGGTCAAATTTGGTAATCTTATTAGACAAGTGATAAGCGTTCGCATCTTTCATACGGGAACAGTATCATTGAATGAATAGTGTTGCTGACTGTTTCGTGTCGCGCTTTGGGAAGGAGATGGACGATGAGTAATGTAGACGAACAAGACAACGAAGACCTAAGCGCAAGCCAAATATTGGGTAAGCGTATTAAGGATGCCCGTACTCGCAAAGGCTTGAGCCAAGCCCATTTAGGTAAGGCTATAGGTAAAGACCAACGAGCCGTTTATGAATATGAAATAGGTGAACGCCGTATCTCCGTGACGGAATTACCGCTATTGGCCTCTGAATTAGGGGTTAGTGTTCTCTACTTCTTCCAAGATGCTATCTCGCAAGATGATCTTGACCAAGCCTTGATCGCTGCTTTCCACGCTCTTCCCTCAGATGACCTCAAACAAAAAGCGATTAGGATTATTGCGCTGCTCGGCGCAGATGTATCTAGTCTTCCGCCCCTTAAAAATATCTAGTTGATATCTTTCTTAATTTAGCTCATAATGCTCTTTGAACATATTCTGATGCTCATTGCGCTTATTTGAGTTGTGTGGAATAAGCGAACTTATCGCTTCTTGAGAGCTACATCCTTAACGTTTACGTGAGATTTTTGTATAATTTAGATGATTAATTAAGGTGATAATATCATGCCTGACCGAAGACAATCTTAAGACAATTGTATTTCTAGTATATACATTCTAGAGTTTATTAGATTTGTATTGTGCAGGCCATTTTAGCCGACTTGCAGGATTGCGATTTTCTGCAAGAATGACACGCATCAAAGAGGGGTTACTATGACAGAACGAGTAGACTCACGGTTCAAAACACGCCTTACAGCAACAGAACTAAAGGCTGTTGAAACACAAGTTGAATTAGAAGTAGATCAATTGCTAGGCACACCTCCAACATTGGAGTCATTGAAAGCAGTAGGCTACGAAGAAGAGAAGTGGCTAATCAATATGCTCCGTTTCATACGTGGCGCGGGTCGTGCCAGCAAATTAGTCATAACACAAATACTTGAGACAGCCGCCGCTCCAATTATTGCAATTCTATTTGGGCTACTAGAGTTCCAACGAGTACAGCATGGAGCGCAAGCATTAGGCCAAAGTGCTGACAGCGCCCAATTAGTAGCACTGGCAGTTGTGAGTGCCAATATTATTCATCCTATTTATGCGCTCGGAACATTGCGCGGACAGACCAGCTATGCGGTAAGTAGCCCCACCCTTAGAGGATATTTGAGTGCATTTGGGCGACGGTTATGGGGAAAACCAACACTCCGAGAAGTAGACTGGCAATACAATCCTACGTTACACATGGCGGCTCAGATTATTACGTGGACGACCATTTTACTGGCAGTCTATGATTTGCTTGAACCACTTATAACGGCAGTGGTCACAGGCCACACAACAAAACCTGCTGTCGTGCTTGTGATTGAATTTACAATGGGCTTGGGCTTGTCGTTGGCGGGTGTACTTTTCGTTCAGAGTGCTGCTCATAATTTGGGAATGGTCATGCTGTCAGAAGACCCCAAGCGTTTGACAGATTTACTGACTGAGAAAATGAACGAGTATGACCAAGAGAAGATTGCCATCTATGAACGAGTCTATGCTGCCAATATGGAAGCTAAGATTGCTGATAAGGAAAGGCAGAAAGCGGATAAAACGGCAAGCGAAGGGATTGAGGCAAACACATTCCCTTTATCCAGCATTGGGGAACACAAAACTACTTTTCCAGTGAACGGCAACAACAACGGGCGATAAGGCCAAGACTCCGTTCCAGATTGAAAGCGTGTCAAGTATGTGGAAAGCCGTTTCGCGGGCAGCGGCGGACGAAAAAATACTGCTCCGACAAATGTCGTCTAGATCAGTTCAGAAAGGGGAAATTGAAACGCTATCTTTAGGTTAGGAGTGCCTAGAAGTGACCAAATTTCAATCGCAGTGGGAAACGGAGCGCCTACTTTTGCGGGTTGCCGCCCCGTTTGACCACCATAGCCGACAGGAGTCCGCTAATGAACATCAGTATATCATGTTTTTATGTTTACCCCTTCCAGAGAGGACATCACTCCCTTTTGTCCTTTCAACAGTTACCAGCTAAAGTCAGGAGACTTCAACTCTTTGATACGCCTCATAAAACACCTAACAGCCTCCAAATCTTCGGGATAAACGAAGCTAATCCGTTCGCTGATGGATCGGATAAGGATGGCGCAGCATGGTACGCCTAGAAGAAGCCTTCGCTGAGTTCATGTTGTCATGTAAGACAGATCGTCTGAGCGAGAAGACACTAATCTGGTATCAATCGCTTCTGGGCAAGTTTCTACAACGCTTTCCCGGCGCTACAGTCAAAGACATAGAAACTCATGATCTTCGGGTGTATTTGAATTGGTTGGAAAAATCGGGCGATTATAAAGAAGCTACTCTTAGCGCACATAATCGTGCTCTTCATAAGTTTTTCGGCTGGTGTAGCCTAGAATATGAAGTCCTGAATCCAATGAGGAGAATTAGATACCCTGAGAAAATAGAGCCGATGCCTAGAGAAGCATCAATTGAGGACGTTCTTGCGATGTATGATGTCGCTGGGGTCGGCGATATGGGTATCCGCAATCGTGCCATACTTGCGTTTCTGCTTGATACGGGCTGTCGCGCCGCTGGGTTATGTGGGCTACGGCTATCTGATCTTTCCCTAGACTCTAATCGGGGAGTAGTAACCGAAAAAGGCAAAAAGACTAGGGCTGTGATCTTCACGTTCCAAACATCGGAATTGCTTCGTAAGTGGCTAGAGGTATCTAAATCTGACACTTACGTTTTCTACGATTTTGACACCTTCGCGCCGTTAAAACCCAATGGTCTTTACCAGCTAACGCGAAGACTGGCAAAGAAGGCGAATGTCAAAGGACGTTTCAATCCCCACTCATTTCGCCATCTTTTCAGTAAGCACTACGTAATGAATGGTGGCGATGTGGCTTCACTTAGCAAAATTCTCGGTCATCGTGATGTCAGCACGACGGTCAATCATTATGTCGTGTTTACAGACAGGGAATTACATGAAAAGCATGAACAATACAGTCCCGCAAAGATGTTGGTAGAAGCCCGACATTGATTCGGATTGTGAGCCATCGCCAACCCTGTTCGTTTGCAATTGAGCAACGAAAAACGCCCCGAATTTAAGGGGCGTTTTCATAAGGAGCGGGTAATGGGATTCGAACCCATGACATTTTGCTTGGGAAAAAAAGTGTCATGGTTGAGGGAGAACCTGCTGCGACCGACGATCAATCCCCTGAAGATATTTGCAAGTCTTATCACCATTCCAAATGGCAGCAAATCGACAACTTCACAAATGACGGTTCGAGCACCACAGCTTACTGGTGTCCATTCTGCTACTGCTATCGCTATGATGTTGAGGCGGTGGCCGAATGAAGCACCTCCTCACCACCTTGCTCATATCCATCGTGGCTGTTACCCCAATAGCAGCACAGGACTTACCACCGGAGCCAGCGACTACCTTCAGCGTGGACTGTGTTGAGCCGACCAATACAGGTGTCATTGTTTGGTTCGGTTACGAAACCAATATGGCTGCTCATTGGATGGGCAGCGGGTTTGACTTTATAACTGTTGTCGGTCGCCACCCACGCGCTTTATCTATCATCGGTGAAGGTGATCCCCCAGAGCTGCCTGACCTGCTGGGATTTGGGCGGTGGGATGAGAGCATACCGGGCATTGAGGATGTGGTCGAAACGGTTCATCTACCGATCACGCTGCCGGGTATCGAGCCGTGTGATGCGTCGCCCATGCCGGAGGAGCCGCTGGTTGAGCCTACACGCCCGCCGGTCTGTCTGGCGACGGCCATCAACAGCGCTACCGGTGAGCCGTACTGTTACCAGCCAACGGCCAGCGGGGTGATCCCGCTGCCACCGGCTCTCCAGTGAGGTGGCTGCCATGATTGACATTTTCAGCTTGCTCATTGGGTTGACTGCGGGTGTGATCTTAGGGTTTGGGCTGGCGCTCGCGTGTGTGTTTTATATCGCCAGTAAAAGAGAGGGTGCGGAATGATGGAAAACACAAACACCAGATCGTTGTGTGACATAGCTGTGTCACACAACGATCTGCCAGATAACTATATTCCCTATGAATGGGTTACGGGAGGGGAGTGTGCAGTGTGCAGAAAGCCGTTTGAAGGTATGCACCTGCTCAGTCAAAAGACGTGTGGCCCATCGTGCCGTAAACGGCTACAGCGATTGCGAGCAAGTGAGGCGGAGGTATATTCCCGCATCATGTCACAGTTCCAGATCATGCGTGGTGGGATCAAACGGCGCGAAAATGTCCAGCAGTCAATAGAACAACTGAAAGAGCTAAAGGCTCAAATCAATGATCTGTTGCAATTGGCTGGTGATGATGAAGAATTATCACGGCGGACAATGTTAGAAGGTCGCAGCCTAAAACGTGTGTGATGCACCGGTGGTCACAGACATCTGTGACACGGCGAGGGTCACACACCAATCTCTAAAGCCCCGGCAACCACCGGGGCTTTTGATTCTATTTGCGGGTGAGGCGCTGGCCGCGTTTCATTTCGCGATAGTCGGCTATGTAGGGATCATTTTCATAGCTGCCCTCCAGCGAGCGCAACCGGTTGAGCAGCCGCTGCTGCCAGTTGGCGCGGCGTGGCTTTTTCAGCTTGCGGATCACGTCACCTACCGGCAATTGGTGACGTTCTAGCAGCTCCAGCGCTGAGTATTCATCCCGTGCGAGGCCAGCTCGCAGCAGCCGCTCGGCACCGTCATCAATCGGCTGCCCATCGCGCCGGTTGATCAACGTGCGTCGCAAGGCTGGCAGCTTGCTCTGGATGGACATGCGAAACAGCGACTTAATGAAGCTCACTTTTCCGCTCGCTTTAACTCTTCAAACCGGGCGATCAGCCTGCGCTTGTCGCGCTGTTCGACGTGCAGCTGCCAGAAACCGTGGGCGATTAACGTTACGCCACCAATGAGGCCCAGACCTATCAGGCCGAGCGCGAGTGTGGCAATTAGTTGGGTGAAGGTCATTGCACAATCTCCTCTGTAGGAACTTCAGTTGGCGTTTCTGAAGGTGTGGGCGTGGCCGTTAGTGTTTCCGTCGGTGTTGGGCTAGGAAACTCAGTAGCGGTCGCGCTGGGCGTGCTGGTGGCTGTTTCGGACGGTGTGGGCGTGGGGCTGGCCGTTGCGGTGTAGATCGCCGTCGGGCTGGCCGTCAAGGTTGCCGTGGGTGATGGCGTGCGTGTGAGCGTGTAGGTCGGTGTGAATGTTGGTGCCGGTGTTACCGTCGGTGCAAATGTCGCGGTGACGATCACCGGTATCTCTTGAATGCGGGTGACGATGATCGGCGGCTGCGGGACGGCCGTCGGTGGTTTAGGCTGCGGTGCTTGCTGGGTGTTCACCGTGTCAATGTAATTGCCGGCGGATGGCGGCAGGTAGTTCCCGCTGGTGCCGGTGTCATTACCATTCCCGCCAATGATGATGGATGGCTTGCTGGTCGGTTTGTAGGTCGGCATGGCGGGCTGCCCAAACACTTCAGCCGTACTCTCAACCGATGGGTTAAGCGTGCTGTAGATGGCGGTGATGGTGGCCGGAATATCCGGCGTGACCGTGCCGGTTGAGGTGGGTGTAAAGGTCACATCAATCGTGGGCGTGGGTGTGTAGGTCAGCCAGAAGATGGCCGTGCCGGTCATGGCCCACGAATCAACGGTGAGCGTGGCGGTGGGTGTCAGCGCAATCGCGGTTTGGGTGGCAGAGGCTTGGGCAGCCTTCTGGCCGTTCATGGCCATCGCTGCGATAAAGCCACCGACGAAGATCATCACCAGCACCAACCCGGCGCAGGTAATGATCGGTTTGGCGCTGGCCCGTGGCGGCGGCTGCTGATTCTGCGTCGGGTTATACCCGGACTGCCGGTAGTTGTAGACGGTCATTAGAGCTTCTCCAGATGGGCCTTAATGCTCCACAGTCCGACGAACACGATCAGCAGCAGCAGCACAATGAAAAAGATGGTGGAGATCGGCAAGCTGTCGAATGTGTTCCAGCCTTGAATGATGTTGTCAAGAAACTGGCCGGAAACTTGCTCAGGATCAATCGGCACATTGAATGAGGGTGTGCCAATCGGAATAGGTGTAGGCGTGGGCCACATGGTTCACCTCACAACGGTAAGAAGTCTAAAACAACACTGATGACCTTGCGCCCCAAACCGAAGAGGGCAGTGAGCACCGGCAGCAGCAGCGTCACCACCTTGACGGTGAGCACGGTCAGGAATGCGACGGTCACAAATCCGAAAATGGAATTGAGGCCGCCCAGATCAATTGAAGTCACCCCACGCACATAGCTGAAAAATGTCTCAGTGTTTTCGGTGAGGGTGTCGAGCTGGTCGGTGGTTGATACGGGTGTACCGCTGACCATCACCGGGATCGTGGTTGCACCGGCCAGTGATTCGAGCGTGCCGAACTGGTCGCTGATGCCGCTCACGTCAATGTCAAAACCCCCAGCGGTTGGGGGGATCGGCGTGGCGGTGGGGCCGCCCGGTGTCTGTGTCGGTGCCACCAGTGTGACGGCCACCGTCGGCATCGGTGTTGGCGAGGGCAGAGGAGCAAGCGGTGGTAAGTCCCACGGAATCTTTCCACAGGGCAGACCATCGCCGCAATCATTCTGGGCGCTGGCCACCATTGTGGTGGTGGCCAGCGCGGCGAGCAGGGCAGCAGCGAGTAGACGTTTCATGAGCTGCTCCCTGTGATGAGAATAGTTTGTTTGAATTCGCCGATCACCCAGATGATGAGATGAATGCTGAACACGCCGATCATCAGCACAAACAGCACAGCCCAGCGGCCGGCGAAGATCGTATTGTCCAACGTGTGGGTGGCGCGGCAGAACGGGCTGGAGGATGGATCAATGCCACACATCGGCAGCCCTTCGATGGTAGCCGGCGTGGCGTTGGAGTAGGCTCCGATCAACCCGGTGAACAACCCGGTCACCTCCCCAAACAACGTAATGAGCCGGCCAAGGAACGCCAACCCCAAACCAATGACACCGGTGAGGATGGTCAGCACCAGATTGACGGTGGTGGTCAGGATACCCAGCAGCGTGTTGACGATGTTGTTCACCGGCGTGAGAATGCCGTTGATCAGACTGTCGAGCACACAGAAGAAATCGCTGCACGTCCCACCGCCGCTTTCATAAACCGTCGTCACCCGACCGACGGCGATGTTGCGGAAGTGACCACCGAGCCACCAGACAAAACTGGTGAACCAATCGCCTACACGGTTAACCAGCACCACGCACCACCTTAAAAACAAGCGCACGGTTTTCCATGCGGTGTCGATTGTCGCGGCCATCTTATTGATCTGGATCATCAGGGTGCAATCGAAAAAGCGCTCCAGATTTTTCCAGTGGAAGTATGTCCACGAACTGATGTTGTTGTCGGTGGGTGTGGGGATTACCCCGCAGCGTTCAATGAAGGGGGGTGTAAAACCACCGCCTCCATCTTGACCCGGAAAGGAGCCATCAGGTGTATCGGGCGTGATACACAACTGATCGATCCTTAATCCTCTAATGTAATTGTCTGGGTCGGTAATAAGCACACCAAAAGAGAACAGGCCGTCTGTCGCCACTGAAATTTCAAACTCTTGAGAGAAGTTGTATACGTGCTCAACATTCACGGTGCCGTCGTATGTGTTGCGCCCTTCAGACTCTACCAGCACGCTATCAATCAAACCCAGCTCGGCATAGCTCTCGGTTTCCGGGAAGCTGTAAACGAGCTGAAGCTCTTTACCAACCTGCCCGGTGAATTGGTTGGTGGCTGACAACCTCACGAGGGCAGACACGGTGTAAGTAGCAGGGCCATCGGTATGAGGCAGTAGAGGTGGAATTGATTGCTCAATGACTGCTGCGTCACCCAGCACGGCTTGACCGGGTATGAACTGCACGTTACCGGAAGTCACCCAACCCTGACCATCGGCTGTGAATTGGTGGTTGGCAAAGTAGCAAGCGCCGGGCGCAACATTGGCCGTCACCGGTGCGAAGCAGATGTACTTAATATCCACCTCAACCGGGAATTCGGAGTTGAAGGTGAAATCGGTTTGATTGAACACACCGATATGATGCAGCGTGCTGACCTCGCGCGGCCCCAGCGCCCACGTCTTTAGTTGATAGTCACCCTCAGTAATGTTGACCGTGGTGCTGGCCGAGCCAACTTCCAACCGGATTGGATAAAACGAATCAATGGGGGTCGTCACTCGTGCGAGCACGCTCAGGGTGTAGCTCACGTCTGGCAGGATCGCGATATTGAACTGAACAATTGAACCGCCGTTCTGGATATGTACACCACCGCCGTCAATCGCGGTCGCCCCGGATGTACTCCAGTCACCAACAACCATCCCATTACGATCTGGCTTGAGATCAGGATTATCCACAATACAGTTGGTGAGGCTTGAAGTGGCACAGTTAGAAGAGTCTGGTTCTTCCGTCAGCAGCGGGTAGAGCGGTACCGGCTCGCCTTCAACTTTAGCAACCACAGTGGTGACACCGGCCTCCACCAGCAGCGAACGGAACTCTGCACTAATGCCACCGTTGATGCTAACACCAGCATCACCACTTGCTGACAAGCTGCCGCTGAAACCAAGATCAAATCCGGTTATCTCAAAGTTGGTAGGATTTTTAAGTTGAATGGTTTTGCCAAGAATGCACCCGGCGACAATATCGTCACCAACGCCGACCACAGCATCAGCTAGCCAATAGGTATAGGTTATGTCATCGTCTTCAGCGTCTTGAACGACTACAAGGGAGATGTTGATGAGTTCGATACCGAAAACAAATGAGCCTGTCTCTTGAGTAATGAATTCAGGAATAATGACCCGACAGCGCCTGAGACTTTGTAGAACTACAAACGCGCCAGAACAATCCAACCCGGTATAAGGCGTAACACTGATTACCGTGCCATCAGCGACCGCATGTACTTTCGCTTCTGGATCGCTGCTGAACGAATAAACGGTGTTGGGGAATTCTGAAATTTCAACATCTTCAGGTATTGAAAGATCATTGTCCTGCACGTACTGGAGGTCATAGGTTCCCCACTGTTCATGAGCGTCAACGCCACTCAGCGGAAAGGTTAAGCCGGTGCCTGGGCCTCCTCCACCGTCACAATCACTTGCCTCAATATGAATAGCTCGAACTTGAGTGCCGCCAACCGAAGAGGATTGAATTTGTATCTCGTCAACCGGATCGCCGCCAATAACCCCGCCAAACTCACTTTCAACACTGCCTAGTTCAGCATAGGAGTAGTAATCAACGAGGTTCGTCCATGTCTCACCCCGCCGAATAAATAAGGCGAAGTAATTGTCATAGCCACCAGCGGAAGCGATGTAGTACCCATCTAAAACACAAGGCTCCGGCAAGACACGCTTAATCGCCAGAACAGTGCCGTAGCTTGATCCGGTATTGTAATACCAGCGAGGCGGGTCGCGATCTTCCAAATTGAATTCTGGCGAATAACCCGCAACATTATTGGTTGGCCCAGAGCGCAATGTGGAGGCTGCTGAGAATAAATCCCATCCACCATGAGACTCATCAATCAGGATGTAGCAGTCCTCGGTCGCAGAACAGTCAACCGCCAGCACTTGGCTAACCGGAATACCGATTGCCAGCACCAGCAGCAGTACAAATACAAAATGCAATCGTTTCATGGTTAGCCTTTCTAAATACAAAGGGCGCACTGAACATGCGCCCCGGTCATTCCCACACTTCCGACAAGTAAAGTCTTACTTGCCGCTGCCGCCCAGCGCACCTGCCACCATCTGGGCAATGCGCCCACCGAAACGAATCCCAACGAACAGCGCCGTAGGGATACCAATGATCGCCAAACCCAAAGGCAAAAACTCAAAGGCTTGGTTGATGAGATCGGTCACGCCTGTGGTAATGGCTGTCGTGTCAATTGACATGGTTCCTTTCCTCCTTTCTTTTAAGATTTGTTTTCACGTGGATAGCGGGGGCTAGAGCCACGATAGAACACTCATTCACTTAGTTCACCTTTCACCGTCGTATGTGTAATCTGGTAGCCCGCCCGGTAGAGTGCGAGCACCACATTAAACACAACGAGAAATGCGCTGGCCGTCGCCACGACTGGCATAAATACTTCGACCAGCAGCCACGGTAGAAACTCAGGCATTGTTCAACACATCCAATACCATCATGCCGATCTGCACACCCAGATCGACCATCACAAAAAAGATGACTGCCGCCAACGGCAGGAAAAAGAAAATAATCATGTGTCTCTCCGGCGCACATAGATGAATAGGAATGACATCAGCAGCCCAACGATCACGATCTGAAAAGCGATCTGTACGTAATCCGCCAGATCAGCCTCCAGCCGCAAACCAACATCATAGGACTGCCCGGCCACAACAGCCGTTGAACGCATCACAAAGTTCGGGGTCGGGCTGGGTGTCGCCGTACGGGTTGGCGACGGCCCGGCGGTCGGGGTCAGGGTAGGGGTGTTGGTCGGTGTGGGCGTGTGCGTCGGTAACGAGAAAGCGGCTGTGATGTTCACAACCGGTTCAGGCACAGCAGCCAGCAGTTGAACAGCGTGGTAGAAGAAGCTGCTGCTCACGCTGTAGACCTCAACCTTATTGGCTCCTGACGGGAGTGGAACCTGCACGTATTGATTGAGGCGCACGGATGTACTGAAAGAATTGAATGGGCCATATAGCCCGGCATCGTTGATCTCGATCATGAACGCGCCGCTGAGATTGTTCATGGCATAGATCAACCCGAATGAGCCAGCCGTCGGCAGTGTGTAAATCGTCAGCACGGCTGACAGGCTGTTGGTGCTGGCAAACGAACCACCGTAACTAGCCGCGTTGGAGGTGCCGATTGTCCACGTACCGGTATGCACCAAAGCGCTATCGGTGTTCTGGTAATAGCCCGGCCCCAAACCTGTAACAGCCGAGACTGATGACAGCCCCAGCAGAAACAATAAGAACGTGGCAAACAAGGTGACTCGCTTCATAACCTCAGTATGCCATCCGTATAACTATTTGATACTAACAACCTGTTATCTAGTTGTGAATTTTCGGTTAGAATAATTGTTCTTATGCTAACAGATTGATACGATGTCCTGAGGAGGTTGATATGGTGCATATGCCAAACATGACAACGCGACGAACGGACAAAGAAGTACTGGAGGTGATTAGTGCAGCCGTAAACAAAGACCAAGTGTTATCCATGGATGCCATCGCAAATCAACTGGACTGTTGTGAGCTAACCGTTCTCCGTGCGATCCAGCGGCTAGAAGCGCTGGGGCGGATTGAGGTGAATCGCGATCAGAAACCGAACCGCTATCGGATCGTCCAATGAACAAACAACGATTCTCAATTGACCTCGACATCGCGCCGATCTGCCAACCCGCGCTGTTTTACTTCGCGCTGTACATCGGTCTGGTTGGCGGCAACTGGATTTTGTATCACGCCGCGCTGCCGGTGCGGATCGCTCACCATATTGTTTTGACAGTGGTGCTGGTGCGCTGGCTGCTGAAGTACGGGCTGCCAGATACACCGATGCTTATGCCACTGGCCGCGCTGATGGTGACGGTCGGACTATCCGGGTTGAATGCGATAGACCGGCGGATGGCACTGGAATACAGTTGGCACTGGTTCACGAACTGGCTGCTGTTTCTGTATTTGATTGACGCACTCCAACGCGGTCATGCCAGCACCTTATTCAAAGCAGTCTTTGTGGGCGGCGTGTTCCTCGCAGCCTCAACGATCCTTGATTGGCTGATAAGCGGTGGACGGCCCGCCGGTTGGTTCGGTGTCATCAATCTCACCGGTGCATACTTAGCCGCGCTGATCCTACCGGCGCTCGGCTGGGCGCTTGTGACCGGCGAACCGCAACACCGCCGGTGGCTGCTGGGCTTTGCTGGTGCGGCTGGCGTGGCGATCCTACTCAACCAGAGCCGTGGGCCGCTGCTCTCGCTGTTCGTTGGTCTGGCCGTATTCGGTATTGTCTATATCCGGTCGATGCTGCTCAAGCTCACACTCAGCTTGGCACTGGCAACCGGTGCATTTGTCGTGCTGCTGCTCATGACCTTACAACCCGGTCACACGGCTGGCGACGTGGTGCGAAAGGACTTGTGGTCGGCAGGTGGCGATATGCTGATGGAGTATCCCACCGGTGTAGGTGCCGGTCTGTTTGCCCAAGCCTACCATGAGCGAGCCATGAATGAGGATCGCTTCACTGGCGCACACAATATCTATATCACGCTGGCAGCCGAGTTAGGCGCACCGGGTCTAGCAGCCGGTGCGGGGTTTGCGCTCACCGCGCTTTACATCCTGATCGGACGGCAGCGGTCGCTCAAGCAGAATGCTGTGCTGGCCGCGCTGATCGGTGTGCTGACTCAACAGGTGTTTGACAACTACCCCGCCCAGAACTGGACATTCCTCATCAGCCTGTATGCAGCCTACTTGCTCTATGAGGAGCGCTGGCTCAACCGACGGATACCTGGCACCCTCAATCGGTTGATGGTTTATGGTCTGGTGGTTTACGGCTTGCTATTCATCAATTGGGATGCTGCCCAGATTCATTATGAGAACGCGCTGCGGTTCCAGAGTGCCGAGCAGATGGAACTGGCGATCCGCTTAGACAGTCACAACCGGTTATACAAACTCCAAGCCGCCCGGCTAAGTGATCCCGTTCCCTCCGATTACGCCCTGACCAATTTTGCGAGGTTGAGCTATTCGTCATGAATGAGTTTATTGATGCAAAGCTGCCGCCACCGCTTGCACCGCTGGAGCATGTGGTTATCTCACCGGAGAATATGGCACTGGAGGCGCGGCTGGCACTGGTAGAGCCACTGAGCAAAACCGAATACAACCGGCTGCTGGCCCAACGTGACCGGTTGCAGCAGCAGCTCGCCGACGGTAACTACCGATCACTGCTGGAGAATAAGGAGCAGCTCCTACACGATCAGGCCATCCTGCAAGAGTATGTCGATAAGGTCAACATCGTCTTAGACAATAAACCCGACGATGCTTATTGGCTGGCTCAGTACGATCAGACGATGGAAGTCCTAGACCCCATTAACGACAAACTGAAGTTGATCCAAAAGCTCTATTACTCGGAGCTGGCCGTTTACCTGATTGAGCAGCGGTTGGCGGATGAGCCGCTGGTGATCCAGCGCTGGCAGGAAGACCAGCAGGATCGGAAGGGTATGTATGAAGAAGCCAAGATTTACAAGCAGATCATTATTGACCGCTTAACCCGCTTGGGCTTCAAACATGAATACACCCGCAACAACCGGACGCGCGTCGATAAGGTCAAGATCGAATCGGTTGATTATTCCAAAGACGCGATCTACTACAAAATCGCCGGCAGCTACCGGACGCTGCTCGGTGGCTGGAAGACACAGTTGCCAGATCGTGTGAAGGTTGGCGAAATGGTCGATGAGAAGACATTGTTCGAATTGTCGCACGCTTGCCAGCGGCAGGTGACGGCCGTGAGCAATGTACACGGTGCGTGGTTCGTGGTGCATCGGCTGGATACGGTTGATGGCCTGATGAGCTATGTCAAATTCCAATCGGTGATGAGCCGCTATCCGAAAAAGAGCCATTGGGAAATGCCGATCTGTTTAGGCGTGGGATTATATAGGCAGATTTGGTGGATCAGTCTGAGCGAGTATCCGCACTGGTTGGTCGCTGGTTACACCAAGTCCGGTAAAAGCAATCTCATCAATGTTGGCATCTGTACGCTCATCAGCCAACAAAGCCCGGATGACCTCCGACTGATATTAGTCGATTTGAAGGGTGGGCTGGAATTTAACTTTTACGACGGTATCCCCCATTTACATGGAAGCATCATTGACACGGTAGAGGGCGCTGCTAACGCTCTGATGCAACTGGAGGGGATTATGGCCCAACGGTTTGAGGAGCTAAGAGCCGCTAAGGTCAAAAACATCGAAGAGTATCAAATGAAGTTTGGGCCGTCTGCGATGCCGCGCGTTCTTTTCGTATTTGACGAAGTGGCCTCTATCGGCAATCACGGCGATCTGACCAAACGCATCATCGCCAGTTGCGAGAGTCTGGTGCAAAAGGGCCGCGCCACCGGTACCCATATCTGGTTCTGTACCCAGCGGCCAGAGGTGAAGGTCATCCCCGGTTCCATTAAAGCGAACTTGGCGCTGCGGATCACCGGGCGTATGCCCGACGCGGCCAGCTCGCAGACGGTGCTCGGTACCAGCGCCGCCAAGGACTTGGCTCCGATCCTCGGACGCATGGCGATCCTCATGGGTTCGGATGTGATTCAAATCCAAACGCCCCACATTACGAATGATGATGTTTACCACGCGATTGAAGCCGCTAAAGCCTTCACACTGCCCACGGCGCTGCCAGTGCCGGAGGTCACGATCATTGACCGGCAGTGGACACCGGAGAAGATTGTCGAGCTGAGTATCAAACATCTCAAAGCAAACATCGGTTGGCTGCCGGTGCATGAAGCGATACGGGAAGATGTAACACGCGAGCAAGCGCGGCAGCTGGTGGAGGCCGTGTGGGCAATGGAGCGCATTTTCTACGACGGCCAAGAGTACCGGGTCGCCAACGGCAAGGGCCGGACGAAAATGCTCAAACGTGTTGAAACGGCTGAAATACAGAATTCGGAATAGTCCCTATACCGTATTTCAGCCGGTTTTTTAAACGGTAGTTCAAGATTTAAGGGAGGAATGTATGCGTAGGATATTTGTAGTTCCGGTGGGTTTGTTGGTGCTGACGATCATCGGTTTTGCCCTTGGCACTGCCGGTCAGATGCCATTCGTGTTGGTGCTCGCCATGCTGTGTGCAGCGCCAATGTTCTTTATCAGTGTAGGTTTTGCAGCCGGTAAAGCCAGTAACCGCTATAACTTTTTCGTGCCAAAAGAAGCGGTACAAATCCAGCAGCCACAACCGCGCCGGCGGCAGCCAGCAGCCGGCAGCTTCGAGATCAACAATGCTGGCGATTTGCGGGGGAATTAGCGAGCCATGATGAAACAAGTCGTTACGGTGGAACTAACCGAGATGGGACGGCTCGACGTGAAGTATGAGCGTGGGCTGATCGACGAAAGCAAAGTCTATCAGCAGATCATTTTGAACTGCTGGACGCGCCTTGATCCCAAACGAAAAGGCATCTGGTTTGAACGGATTCAATATTCGACAACCGCAATCCGCTTCAAAGTTGCCATCAACCGGCGAGATCGTTTCTACTGGTTGAACAAGCTCACATGGAATGCATTACCGAGTGGCGTATATGCCAAGGACTTGATCAGTAAAGAGGTTCTAACGGAGCTGGGCATCGCCTGTCAGCGCAAGGTGACGGCAGTGGCCGACATCAATGGTTTGTGGGTTATTGTTCACCGGGCGTATGACTTGGACACAACCATTAATGAGGCAGACCAACTATGATGGGACATACTCACGGACTTATAGGGGCTGCGCTCGGTTTGGGCGTGGCGACGGTTTATCACTTCACACCGGAGGCCAGCCTCGTGCTGGCTGGCCTCGCCGGTGGGTTGGCGCTGCTGCCAGATATAGATCACCCACGAGGAAACATCCGGCAGAAGTTGGGTGTAGTTGGTCACATCAGTTTGTTCTGGCTGAAGCACCGCGGCATCACGCACACCTTGATTGCACTGGTGGCGGTGGCCGCTGCTGCCTACATGCTGCTGCCATTACCGTATGCCATCGGCGCGGCTGCCGGGTATCTCTCGCACCTGCTGGCGGATATGGTCACTGTTTCTGGGCTGCCGGTTTTCTGGCCGTACAAAAAGGAGTCGTTACATATCCTGCCCAAGCGGTTGAGGCTGACCACTAACACCTTGCCAGAGCACCTTTTAGCACTGGTGCTCATGCTGTTTTTGGCTGGTCAGATACCCCAATTTTTAGGGTGAAATAGTTCCTGTAAACAAACAGTCACACGACTTTATGCAGGTGGATAAATGAAGTCTAAACTTCACAACATAAATATGGCGATGAGTGGTTTTGTTTCGGGTGGTATTGTCAGCCTCATTTGCACCAGTCTATTTCGAAACATTGAGCAGGTGCAAATAGCATTAGCAATATGCTTCTTTATAGCGGGTTTCGTGCTGTTGTTGGCAAGTGCTAAACAACTTTTCTTTCGTCGCGTTCCAAATTCATCTTACGAGCCTTAATCTGTTGGCGGGAGAATTCATGACCATCAATTAGAGTAATACCAAATGTTTTAGCCAATTGTTCGCTCTCTTTAGTGAAAGTAGTTGTCGTCACTAGAAAAGCATTCTTCACTCTAAATTGTTGCTTAGCTCCATAGAGAGAGCGGACATGATCTGGTGGTAGAGGCCGCGCCAAATCGTACTGTTTGCACTGAGCAATACCAATCAGAGTATTGTCATCATAGATTTTGATGTCCACACCACCATCGCCAGCACCGCCTGTAACAACTGCTTTATATTTGGTAGTGCTGTTCAATACCCAAGCCACATCATGCTCAAAATCCTTTCCAGTTTTTGTTTTTGGGAAGGTTGTGGATTCATTACTTGGTACATCAAACTTAATTTCAGGTTCGATTGACTGGATATTTTTTCGTACACGAATCCACATAATACGTCGAAGTAATAATCCAACAGCGACCGCTAAAACCAACGCCAACATAATTCGTGGATAAAGACCAGCCCAAGTCATAAGTTCGTTGCGAGTTTCAGGGAAAAAGTACTGAGCAAAAAAGACCAGAGCTGCTATCGCTAAAGCAAACTGGCTAATGCTCATGGTGCTATTCTTGGGAGCAAACCCGCTTTTATTCCACCCTTTACGGCGATAGTCTGGATCAAATACCCCTGATTTATGTTGACGTTTTGCCATCTTTTACCTACGAGCCAAAATGCCCATAATTGCTTTGTCGTCACCTCGCCGCATTGCGGCAAGCACCCTCATTTCATCTTCTGTCAAATTATCTATTCTGAAGTGTGGAGTTGGGTCATCGGAAAGACCGAGTAAGAAGTCAGCACTTATGTTAAGATGTTCGGCGATTTGCTTAACCATCTCACTGCCAGCGTCACTATCGCCATTCATCCACCGCCATATTTGTCGCTCTGAGACTGACATTAATTCTGCTAATGAAGCCGGATTTAAATCCCTTTTGTAAATCCAATCCCGCAATCTATCTTTACGCATTTCACGAATTCCTTACTAAACCTAAACCGATTCTAAACTGAAATGGGATTGCATTTCACTGGAAATAGTGTCATAGTTATGACATATAGGTCAGAAGACATTTTTTTCTATTAATTCTGACTTTTATGTCATATAAGGAGTGGCAAATATGGCACAGTCTGTTCTTGAGCAGTACAAGCCAGAGGATGTGGTTGCGGAGGTCAATAAGGTCGGACTGACGAAAGCAGCACGCCATTTCCATACCTCTCGCTCCTCACTATCTCGCTGGCTCCAAGGCAAAGGCTATAAAGCACGGCCGCAATATTCCAAGGAGGCTGCCAACCCCAACCAACAAATGTAGAGCTGCCTGACCCACTTTAATCCGATTAGTTATAGGAGTCCCGAATCATGCCCCAAACAGAATCAAGCATAGTCGTCAACTGCCAGCGGACACATTCCAATTTGTTGCGAATTGATGTAGGCACAGATGGCCTTTATCTCTTTTTCCTCAATGTCCCGACCCTACATGCCACGCCGGAGATTGTCGGCATGGGCGAGTTCTTGTCGTTTGCTGACTACCCGGCGTTCAGAGACATTCGCACGGTCTACACCTTCGATACAGTGTGGGATGAGGACATGCTGTGCGCCATTAGCACGCTACATGAGGACTATTCCATTACCCTCGCCGGTGTTGCTGCCGTTCAGCAGGATGAGCTGTGGGAGCCAGAACGTGAGCCGGATTTTGTGAACCCGACCAACTGGCGGCAGGGAGTGGCGTAGATGTATCAGTTTCAAACCACCACAAACGACCCCCTCATATTAGGGCTGGTGACGCAGTACAAAGCGGCACTAGCTGAACTCGAAACCCAACGGGAGAAGGTACTCATTTTCCCTGCTGGTTCAGATGGGTGGGAACAAGCCACGGATGAGCTGATTGAACGTGGCAAAGAAGTGAATCAAATCGAGGTTGTGTTATGCGCCGCTTTTGTGCGCGGACTGGAGCTGAGCAAGAAATGACCGCCGTATTTAAACCCGGTACAGAGCTGCTGTTCACAGCAGAGGATATGAACCGAGCGATTGAGATGTTCTGCGTCAATCTCGTGCAGCGTTGTGAAGATCGCCACACAGCCAAACAGCGAGCCATTAGTGATATGACGGCGTTGATTGAGGCGAAGGTCGAACTGGTGTCAGTCGGGGCGCTGCCGGTGGACTGGCAAGCTGGTCAGATCATGGCACACCGGGAGGCGCTGGCCGCGTGGACTGCGGAGGATGTGCAGTGAGCAGCCGTGAAGCTGTGGTGTCAGCCCGAATACTTTTCTTTTTGTTCGTGGCGCTGTTAGCAGCCGCGCTCGGCATGGGCTTGCCATCTGGTATGGCGCTGGGCGGTGCTGGGATTGAGGTTATCAAATACATCACGATAGAGCGCACCGGATAAAACAAAACCCACCTGACCGGCAAGCAAGGTGGGCTACTCGAAAACAAATATAAGTGAGAGGTTGAAATGAGTATATACACGTCTGGCGGCGCGGGTCAATTGCCCGACTGCCCTATCCCCCAAGAAATGGGGGTGCATGGATGATCTACATTATCCAGTTTGAGCGCCCCCTCGGTAATGATCGCCATTCGGCCCGGTATTACATCGGCTGGTGCGAGGATGGCAAATCACACGAGCGCCTCAAAGCTCACCAGCGTGGCAACGGTGCGGCGATCACCCGCGCAGCCAACGCGCTGGGCATCAAATATCACATCATCTGCACACTGGAGGGAGATCGCAATACCGAGCGCCTCCTCAAGCGGATGAAAAACACGCCGCGCATTCTCCGTCAAATCCAAAAACGCCGGTTCACACTGACGAAAGTGAGGACTTACCTGTGGACAGACTAGTGACCTTGTTCAGCGGCAGCCAGCAGCCGACCGTGCGTGATGCTGCCATTACCTACTTCTATCACGGTCTGAGCGTGATCCCGTTGATCGGCAAAAAAGCGGCCATCGACTGGGGCAACAATCAGCTTCAAGCAGCCATCCCCGAAACGATTCACAACTGGTCAAAGACTGGCCGACTGCGGAATGTGGGCATCGTCTGTGGTGAGGTGTCTCACAATCTGG
The DNA here is from genome assembly GCA_020161935.1 of Chloroflexota bacterium. Taxonomy (GTDB): domain Bacteria; phylum Chloroflexota; class Anaerolineae; order Aggregatilineales; family Phototrophicaceae; genus CFX2. The sequence goes on along the minus strand of JAIUNI010000001.1, from coordinate 1,242,875 downwards.
TGGTGATGGACTTAGACGGCGACAATGCGGTTGAAGCCTATGAACTGATGTTCCCTGAACTGCTCAACACCTTCACCGTCGTCACCGGCAGCGGCCACGGCAAGCATCTGTACTACCAAGTGGAGGAGCTGCCCTCCAGCTTCCGGCTGTCCTATCCGAATCACCACGGTATCGAGATGCGAGCGAACGGGATGTATGTGGTCGGTGCGCCCAGCTTACACCCGGTCACGAACCGTCCGTACCGCGTGCCTGCTCCAGCACCGATCATGAAGCTGCCGAACCTGAACGAAGTGCGCTCTTGGCTCTATCAGCAGTATCTCCGCAAGCAGCAGCCGAAACCGCAAATGAAAACACCCTCTCAGCCAGCCGTGAATACACCGCGCTGGGCAGAGGCCGCGCTAACCGACGAATGCCGTCGTGTTCGGACGGCGACCGAGGGCAGCCGCAACGATACGCTCAATCGCGCTGCCTACAACTTGGGCCAGATCATCGCCGATAACAATCTATCCGCTGGCCGGGCGGAAAATGCGCTGCTGGTGGCTGCACTGGCGAATGGCATGGGTGAGCGCGAGGCACGCGCCACGATCCGCAGCGGCATGACTGCCGGCCAAAACAATCCAAGGAGTCACCGATGGTCGCAACGCGCGAGCGGGTAAACGGCAAGACGAAAGAGAGTCCCTCACCCACCGGTGAGGGACTGCTGCCGTTCAGCCCGGATGATGACCAACTGGCAACCTATATCGCAAAGGCTTGGAACAACAAAGCCGCTTTCTTCCGTTCCAATTGGTACGTCTATGAAAACGGCTGTTGGCTCACACGCGACTACCGACAGCTTAGAACGCGCATCCGTCGGCAACTTGCGGCTGAACGCGACCACCTGCCGAAAGGTGTCTCACAGGCGCGGATCAATGCCGTCGCCACCATGCTCGAAGACGATCTCTATATTCCTGATACAAAGGTTAGCAATATGGAACTTGAATCAGCCGGGTATATCAACCTGCAAAATGGCCTGTTCAATCTGGAGACGTTTGAACTGGAGAAGCACCGGGCAGACATCCTGATGACCAACCAGCTCGACTTTCCCTATGATCCCGACGCAGACGCGCCGCACTTTCGCCGGTTTCTCTACAGCTCACTCACCAACGATCAGGGTGATCCTGACCACGATATGATCTTCCTGCTGCTGGAGATGATGGCCTACAGCATGACGGCGAGAACCGACCTGAAAGCATCGGCTTGGCTGGTCGGCGCTCCAGACAGCGGTAAGTCAACCACCATCGCATTCCTGCGCTCGCTTATGGGCAACCTGCACGCCACGATTGACCTGAACCAATTGGCAACCAACCGGTTCTTACTCGCTGGCATTGTCGGTAAACGGGTTGTCACCTTCACCGAAGCGGACACCACCGCCTTCCTGCCAGACGCACTGTATAAGGCGATGGTCGGCGGCCAAGATGAGATTTACGTAGATGTGAAAAACAAACCCGGTATCTCATTTGTGCCGACGGCAAAGTTCTGGTGGGCTATGAACGGTGCGCCCCGCATCAACGACCGATCCGGCGCAACCTTCAACCGGTTGCAGGTCATTCTTTTCGACAAGAGTATTCCCCCCGAAAAGCGCATCACCAACCTGCTCGCCCTGCTCAGTCGGGAAAAGTCCGGTGTCTTCAACATGCTTATTGCATCCTATCGTCGGCTGCTCTCAACCGGTCAGTTTACGGAATCAGAACGTTCCAAACGTTGGCGTGAACAGTACCAGCGTGAAAACGACACCGAGACGATGTATGCCACCGAGAACCTTGATTACGTGCGAACCGAGCGTATTGGCGGCCAAGAGCTTTATGACGACTACCGGGATTGGTGTATCCGCAGCGGCTTTAAACCCAAGAACATCACCCAAGTAGCAAAGGAATGGCGGCGGATCGGCTTGGCGGATACCCGGATCAACGGCAAAACGTTCTGGGCCGGTGCCAAGTTGAAGGGTGTGAACATCAATTTGTAGTTGGTTTGTGAAGAATATGAGCTGCTTTAGCTCCTACTGTTGCTACTTTTGTAGCAGCACTGGTAGCAACTCTTTTCCCGTAGTGTAGCAGCACTGTAGCAACACACTCATGGCTCGCACTGCACGCAATTTCTCAGTCACAAACACCTATTTAGACTGCGACCGGTAGCAACGGTAGCAACAAAACCGGAAAAACTAATTTTACAACCACGAGGAGACAGCATGACCGATTTAACCGTTGAGGGCTTGATGCCCCTAACCACACGACAGTATGACGAAGCACGCGAAAAGGCTTTAGAGCGGGTCGCCAAGCGCATCGGTGACAAACCTACTCGTAAACAATTCCTGCGGGAACTCGCGCCGCTGTGGACGATCCTCGACATCATCGCGCTGGTGGTGTTTGTACCGGCGCTGCTGGTGTCGTCTGTCCACATCATCAGCCATATGGGAGCGCTGGCTAATCAAAGCTATGAAGTGGCCGGGCTGTCCCAAGCTGGCACGATCATCAGCCGCGATGCTTATGTGGCGATCCATCAATGGTTCATGATCCCGCTCGCAGAGGGCAGCATGATTCTGTTTATGGTGATGTTCGGTTTGTACCGGCACGGCTGGCGGCATTGGGTTTACCTAGCACTGGCGTTTGTGGCGCTGCTGTTCGTGACCGTCGCTAACTGGCAGAGTGGCATCGGTGCGCTGGAGTCTATTCTCGCGCCGATCTTCACCATCGGCATTGGTTTGAAGCTGGAGCATCTGATCGTGCAAATGCTCAAGCGCCGGTCGGAAGTGGACACCAACTACCTGCAAGCCGTGGCGATCTGGGAGGCAGCCACCGCTGATGCAACCAGCCACCCGGATTATCTGCCGGTCTTCCGTCAAGAAGTGTGGGCGGCGCTGGTCAAAAAGAATAAGGAGTATGCCGACGCACCGCGCGGATTCAAGTATGGCGCTGTCGAGCGCGAGATGGCCCGTGATCGCTGGGCGTATGAGCCAGCCGTGGCTGTAGAGGTTTATACGCCAGATGTGCAGCAGCCGGTGGAGGAGGTCAAACCCAAGCAGGGAGCCGTCCCTTTTGGGGAGGGTGGCGGCCTAATGCTGGACGACCACGTAAATATGCCACTGACTCTGAGCGCCAACGGGCATGGTACTACCGAAGCAAATTAGCTGAGAAATCCTAACAAAATCAAGTTCAAAGCTGTTACACCAGCAGAAAAGGTAATCGACGATGCTAGAGACACACAACATTGTACAGGTCATTCGGAGCGGCAACTTTGTGGTTCTGGACACAGAAACCACCGGCCTCAATCGGTGGGATGAGATTTGCCAGATTGCGGTTGTTAATTCACATGGGCATGTGTTGATGGATACCTACGTTAAGCCTGCCAAACCTATTCCGGCAGATGCGACCCGGATACATGGGATTACCAACGATATGGTGATGAGCGCCCCCAATTTTGCGGGGGTAGTTACAAATCTCGTGGGGTTGCTCTCAGGCATGAATGTGATTGTCTATAACGCACTCTACGACCGCAAGATGCTTCACCAGTCGGCTGATGCCATTGGTCTAGCTAAAACCGATTGGAGGACACTCAGCCGGTGGTGGTGTGCAATGGAAACCTTTGCAGAAATCTATGGCGAGTGGAATTCCTACCACCAGTCCTATAAGTGGCAGACCCTCAGCACCGCGTCCCGTTATTACAACCCGCCAGTAATTGATGCTCACAGTGCTCTGGGTGATTGCCAGATGACGCTGGCCGTCTGTCGGGCAATGGCAGAGGCTGTGAAATGAAAAAGAAAACCGTCCACACAGGTGGCAAAAAAACTGTAGGTCTGTTGTTTCAAGGCGAGATGATGACGTGCGTCATGTGCAAAAAAGAGCAGCAATCAGACCCAAAGGTGGAATCAAATTGGACGGCGATCCAAGCCGATGAACAGGTTTTTTACATCTGCCCGACATGCTTTGCAAAAGTTCCGAGCAGCATGAAATGACCACCCTTCAAGACGCGCTCGCTGAATTCATACTGGCCCAAGAGGCTGATGGCTCCAGTGCCTCAACCGTTCGTTGGTATCGTTCGCTGCTGGGCGCATATGCCGATCAGAACGTTGGTGTTGAGTTAAAAGATGTATCAGCTCACGACCTTCGGCACTATATCACGGCGCTGCCAGAGCAGGGTTATGAAGAGGAAACAGTGAAGGGCCACCGTCGGGCGCTGCATAAATTCTGGGCGTGGGCGCATCGTGAGTATGACCTCTTAAATCCGATGCGGAATATTGCCTATCCCAAACCGCCCAAGCCTAACCCTCAGCCAGCACGGATGGAAGACGTTCGGCTGCTCTTCAAGAATGCCGGTGAGCGAGTGATCGGTATTCGCAATCGTGCGATCATGGCGCTGCTGCTAGATACTGGCTGCCGACGGAATGAAATCTCTCAAATGAACATTGCTGATCTGCATATGGAGAGCAATACCATCATGGTTATGAGAGGGAAGGGCAACAAAATTCGTGCGGTGAAGTTTACGCAGTTCACTAACGTGATCGTGAGGGAGTGGCTGGCCGTGAGGGTACAGACTGACGCGCTCTTTTACGATCTGGACACACTGGATCGGCTGCTGCCCAACGGTATCGGTCAGATGCTCAAAAGGATTGCCCGGCGGGTAGGGGTGGAAGGTCGCATCAGCGCCCATCGGTGGCGTGATCTGTTTGCGACACAGTACATCCTCAACGGCGGCGACTTAGTGACGCTCTCGAAGCTGCTGGGCCACAACAGTATCAACACCACGGTTGACCATTACATTGCGTTCACTGATCTCCAGATCAGCGAGGCTCATAATCGCTACAGTCCAATGGGTCAACTCATCAATCAGATTCGGAAAGATAAGTTAAAGGAGATTGCAGATGCCCATCAAAAAGCCAAACAGCAGGGTTAAGTTGAAGATCGCAAAGATCGAAGGGCAGGGCGTGGATATTCTATTCGCTGTAGCTGGGTTGCAAAACCTAAAGCGTGAACTAAAAGCGCTTGGGTGCGAGGTGAGTATCAAGGTTCAGGGTGTGGAGATTGAGGCTGATCCGCCGATTGAAATGGCGGGTCGGATACCAGAAGCGGGTAAGGGGACTCGAACCCCTGACATTTTGCTTGGGAAGCAAACGCTCTACCAACTGAGCTACACCCGCATATAGAGAAGCATTATAGGGGGGGAGGGTAGGGATGTCAAGAATGGGGCGTTGTTTTAAGGCTAGTGACGGTAAAGTGTACCGATAACAGTCTCAAGTAAGATTTGCTAGCTCTGTAAATAAGAGTGATCGTCTTGACTCTGTGGGGTTCGATTAGGGATGGTGAAGTAAAAAGCCGTGCCTTTACCGAATTCTGACTCAAACCAAATTTGCCCCCCCTATGCTTTTCGACTATCGCTTTGCACGTAGCGAGACCTATCCCTGTTCCCTTATATTTTTTGTTGTTCAGTTTCTTGAACATCACCAACACTTGGTCATAATCTTTTGCTTGAATGCCGATGCCATTATCTTTGACCCAAAAGCGAGTTTCGGTTGGCTGCACAACTGAACCCATTATGATGCCCGGCGGAGAACATTTCTGATAGAGTAACATAGTTTGGCTGTTCGTTATTTAAACCGCCGATTTCAATCGACTTTTCAGCCTTATCACTGTACTTGATGGCATTGGTAATAAGGTTAGAGAAAATCAAGGTTTTCGGGAATCCACGTATTAACCATGCCAAACCCAATAGATGATGAGTAGAACACCCGGCTCTCAATTGATAAAAATCCGATCTTAGCATTAACCTGTAACCGCCGCGCAGGAAAGTTATCCTGATTTTTTAGAGCCACAAACGCCAAGTGCCGTGATGATTTCTATATCCAGAACTGTATTTGTGTATTCTTCGTCTCCAAAGTGATGCTGGAGAGTTGAGTCTCGGCAGGGATTTGTGAAGGATAGTATAATGCCAACCTTCCGAGGTTCAGAAAGGCGCTGTCTCCTGTTGAAACGTTGGCGTGTTGGGCTATTAGGCATAATTGTTAGCTTAGGGGCGATCTATTTTATCGCGTCACAAGTTGACGTTGCCCAATTCAAAGATGCGGTTGTTGAGGCACGCTATATTTATGTCGTACCGACTATTATCTTTTTATTGCTTGGCCTCATTACCCGTGCTTTTCGGTGGCAAGTCTTGCTTCATGGCGATTTGCCGCTGCGACGTACCTTCAGCATCATGAACGTTGCCTATCTCGTCAACGGCGTGCTGCCGCTACGGATGGGGGAGGTCGCTCGCATATACTTATCTACCCGTGCAACACCGCCTGTTCCACCGATGAAAACGGCGAGTACGATTATCGTCGAGCGATTGCTTGATTTGTTAGCGGTTGTCCTGATGGTGGTATTAGCGCTAGCTGGCGGCGATGTGCCGGAAGTTATTCGTGCGAGTGCGGTATTGAGCGGGGCAGCGGCACTAATCGGGTTTTTAGTGTTGGTTAGTTTGGCTAGCCGACGAGCAACCGCACGGCAGTTATTAAATGCTGTGCTGCGTTGGGCAGGCCGTGAGGATAGTCCATTGGCAAACCAACTGCAAAAGTGGCTTGACCATTTTTTAGACGGACTGCAACCACTTACACGACCAACGGCTCTGCTTGCTGCGTTAGCTTGGACGGCGATTAGCTGGGGATTTTCGGCGGTTGCCGGGTATATATTGATGTTTACCTTCTATGAACAGGCGAACTGGGCAGCCACACTCCTGTATATCGCGGCAGCAGCGTTCGCGATTGCTGTGCCTGCGGTACCCGGAAACGTGGGGCCGTATGAGGGTTCGATCATCCTCGCAATCGGTGCGATGGGATATGCTCAACCTGCGGGAACCGCGCTTGCATTCGCTGTACTCGTACACGGCGTTAATTTGATTGTTCACGCGACGACAGGGGTCATTGGCTTTATACAGGAAGGTATTTCGCTCGAGCAGCTTTCACAGGGCGTACAAGAAATGCGCCAATCCTAAGCAGAGAGATTATTCGAAGCATGACGATTGTGGAACACGATATACAGCAGCAAGCTGTTCATGAATTAAGTGATGAGATTATCTCAGCGGGTAAGTCAGGTCAAAAACTGAAGATACTGATGTGCCTCTTGTATTACGTACCACATCGGACTGGTTTAACGATTCATGTGCAGCATGTCGCGGAAGAATTGGCGCGGCGTGGACATGAGGTTACAGTACTGACCGCACGCTACAAATTATCACTGCCACGCGATGACGAAATGTACAATGGCGTACGTGTAGTACGTTTGTGGACTCCGCCTATTCCGATCAGTCGTGGCCTCATTATGCCCGCTTATCCGTGGGCGGCGTTGGGGCTGATGGCACAACATGACGTGGTATTTGTGAATACGCCGATGCTGGAAACGGCCTTAATCAGTGTTCTTGCTAAAATATCGGGGCGAAAGGTTGTGGCAACCCATCATGGCGATCTCATTTTGCCGCAAGGGTTCACGAACCGCGTTATTCAAAATACGATGTTCGCGATGTTCAAATTCATGGCGAAGCGGGCAGGACGATTGATTGCCTATAGTCAGGATTATGCCGATCATTCCTACTACTTGCGGCCATTTTTGAACAAAGTCACGCCAATTTACCCCCCTATTCAAATACCCGAACCGAACCTTGAACATGCGAACGCTTTACGCAACGAGTGGTCAAAAGATGGCGGGCCGGTTATCGGGTTTTCGGGTCGATTTGTTCAAGAAAAGCGACCTGACCTGCTCATTCGCGCGTTGGAAGTTATCAATCAACGATACCCAAATGCACGGATTGTATTTTGTGGCGAGTACGAGATTGCCTATGAGGATACGTGGGAAAAACATCAGGACTTAGTGAACAAGTATCGCGATCAGCTTATTTTCCTCGGCCTCAAGAATGATATGCAGTACATGGCGGATTTTTATGCTGCCTGTGATGTACTGGCATTAACCAGCGACAGTGAATGCTTTGCATTAGTACAGGTTGAGGCTATGCTCAGTGGTACGCCGGTCGTCATGACCAATACGCCGGGTGGTCGAGTACCAGTGACTGTGACGGGCATGGGTAAGTTGGCGACAGCAGGGGACTGGTGGTCAATTGGTGAAGCATTAGTTGATGTTATTGCCGGACGTGAGGAATATATCAAGCCGAGAAGGGAGATTGAAGAAATTTTTTCCTTTAAGCGGACGGTTGACCAGTATGAAGCGGTATTCCGTGAATATGCCCAGTATGCACAACCGAAATCGTAAACAGCGACCCTGAATTGGCTTAAACGAGGGATAGGACAGACGTGGTTGATTTAGCAACTATTCAGCACATGACGCGCAATGAAGCGGACATGGCTTTTAAAAAGCGTGTGCAAACCATTTTTGAGTGGATTGCACCGACCGACCAATCGGTTATATTGGATTGTGCCTGCGGTCGTGGGTTCTATCTGAATATGTTCCGGTATGTGAGCCAATGTCGGCTCGTGGGGTTGGAGCTTGATTGGCCTGTGATTGAGAAGGCCAAGAAAAACGTTGGTCATTTGCCCAATTTACTACTGACAAACGCCAATATATACCGATTGCCATATCCTGATGATACTTTCGATGGTGTTATATTGTCCGAGATTTTGGAACATATCGATCATGATGTGGACGGGCTAAAAGAAGTCTATCGCGTTTTGAAACCGGGTGGCGTGGTCGCGATTACCGTGCCTAATGCGAACTATCCCTTCTGGTGGGACCCGATCAATAAGACTTTAGAAACGTTATTTAATACGCATATTGGCAATGGGCCGCTGGCAGGGATATGGGCGAACCACGTCCGGTTGTATACGGCACAGCAACTGCGCGAAAGTGTACTTGCGGCAGGATTTGAGGTTGAGGAAGAACGGGCATTCACGCATCACAGTTTTCCATTTATCCACAATGTTGTTTATGGATTAGGAAAGCCGCTGCTCGAATCGGGGGCGCTGCCACAATCGATGGCGAATGCAGCTGACCGGACAACATTTGACAAGAACGATGGCAGCTTACTTAACCCCATTAATCTGGCGCTGAAGGTGCTTAACTTTTTTGATCGTCCAAATGTGATGAGTGAACCGCCGGGACATTCAACCGTGAATTTGTGTCTTAAGGGGCGGAAACGCCAGTAGCGGTATTTGTATATTTGCCACGATATTCAATAGTAAAGTGTCAAAATAATGACGTTATCATCCGACCATGATGAACACCAGCTTCTCTCGACTGAAACGGTCGACAGTTTTGATGCTGATGAAGTGCCACGAGCGATTGAAAATGGGGGAGTCTTAGAGATAGAGACTCCGACTGCTGCCTCACAAAGCATTGAAGATTTGACTCTGGCAGAAGCGATCTCGGAATTGTTCCATGCTCCAAGTCATACCATTCAGGCGCTTCGTTCCGTTATCAGTACCCCTCATGAAAAATCTAAAGCACGAGCCGCTGATGCCGATAAACAGACTGCCAGATTGAAGCCTGTTAAGCGACAACCGAGTGAGAGTAAGACCCTTTCAGATGCTGAACGCATTGCTCGCCAGCGCGAGATTTTTCTACTGAGTACGCGGGTTGTAGCATTTTTGCTCGCAATTTATGGCAACTGGATGATGGCTACCGACCGTGCGGAAGCTACGGGATTGGCAGGTGGATTGCCATTTTTGCTGATCGCTTTCGGGGTTTGGATTGCTGGTGACATTTTTACCTCACCGCCCGCAAGCACTGTAGAAAATGATCTTGTGGTCGGGGAGATTGACCCGTTACCGGATGTGGATTATCCATTTTTTAGTCGTGAGTTTGATTGGCTCACTTTAGGGCTGAGGACGTTAGGTGGCGCACTCGCGGTTGTGATGAGCCTGATTACGCTTTCGGCTACCACGAATAACCGCTTTACAACTGGCGGGGTCATCACGTGGATTGCCAGTGTGGGGTTATGGCTTATTATACTTGCGCCCCGTGAATGGGGTGTTTTGCCGCTGTTCAACCGAATTCGTGATATACGACTGCCAAAGGGTTGGACATTAGCGGCGTTGGTCGCCATTATGGTTGTGGGAGCTGTTTTTCGGCTGAGTTATTTGAACAGTATCCCCACCGAGATGACGAGCGACCATGTTGAAAAAATACTCGACGCACAGCGTATTCTCGATGGCAATCCACAAGTGTTTTTCCCAAATAATGGGGGACGCGAGCCGATCCAGTTCTACCTATTGGCGATTATTTCTCAACTACCGGGTTTGGGGCTGAACTTTTTCACCCTAAAATTCCTGACCGCTATTGAAGGGTTGATTTGTATTCCAGTGCTGTGGTGGATGGGGCGTGAGATTATCGGTAAAGATGAACCCGTATTAGGTAATCTCGTGGGACTTCTGATCGCGGCGCTGGTGGCTGTGAGCTACTGGCATACGATGCTCAGTCGATTAGGGCTGCGTATCGTCCTGACCGTAATCGTGACAGCGCTGCTGATTATTTTTATGAGCCGAGGAATACGTTATAACCGCCGCGCTGACTTTATTTTTGCCGGATTGGTGCTCGGCGTTGGGGTTTACGCTTACCAAGCGGTACGTATGCTGCCTGTAGTTGTGATCGCCGGTATGCTGCTCGCGATTGTCTTTGCCTTGTTTCGGGCGAGGCGATGGGAGCAGATTAGCCGCTATTTGGTCAATCTCGGTGTCTTAGTGCTGTTCTCGTTCGTCGTATTTGTGCCGATGCTCGGTTTCGCACGTGACTATCCAGAAGATTTCTGGCGACGGACATCCGGTCGGTTGTTGGGTGATGATCTTATTCAGGCGACGGATGAAAATGGTCAACTCATAACCCGTAACGCGACTATTGAGGAGCGGATGGGTGCATTTCAGCAAAACTTCGGCATCTTGATTAATAACATCCGCAATGCACTGCTGATGTATAACTGGAAAGGTGATGTGGCATGGATTACCGCCGTGCCGAACAAGCCAGAATTTGATATTCTGACGGGTGCGCTGCTGATCGTGGGTGTAGGGGCTTGGGGTGTGCGGATGGTTAAGCGGCGAGACGCGGCTGATTGGTTGATGCCTGCTGCGCTGTTTATCATGCTGCTGCCATCAGCCCTTTCGATTGCATATCCCATTGAAAACCCCAGCGCGACCCGAACCAGTGGCAGCTTGCCAGAGGCTTATTTATTCGCCGCGCTGCCGTTGGCGTTAGTGGTCATGTCATTATACCGTTTCGCGCCCAACTGGAAGGGCAAAGCGGCTGGGGGTGTACTCGTCGGAGCGGTAGTTTTGGCTTCCGGCAGCGCCAATTGGAATACTTATTTTGTTGAATTCCGCGACTCGTATAATAACTCATCGCCTGCGCCATATACCGAGGCAGGGCGCTTTTTGCGCGGATTCGCCGATAGTGGTGGTGCGCTTGGGAACGCATTTATGATCGCTTATCCCTATTGGTGGGATCATCGAGCGTTAGGGCTTGAAGCAGGCGCAACGGATTGGCCGAATGGGGTTGTCAGCCGAGATAGTATTCCCGGATTCCTAAAAGACTCGGCCTTGCGAACTGATGCTTACCGGCTTGATCCTGATAAGGATTTGCTCTTTTTCTATCATTCCAGCGACATTGAGACTGAGGCATTACTCCAGACGTGGTTCCCTACCGGTATAAAACAGCTTGTTACTACGTATAAGCCGGGCGCGGACTATATGGTGTATCGTGTACCCAAACTTGGCGCGGAAGGGTTGCAGTCGTTTGAGGTTGCTACCGGCGTTTATACACCCTAGTGAGGAAAAGCCTCGCTTCGAGTGTATACACGAACGATCTGTGGCATTGTCACTAATATTTTTACCAATGCAGTTATTGCATCGCTAAAGGGTAAGTATGGTAGAAGCAGTTGTTCAGCCTGTAAACAATCACACGCGCTCGCTGGGAATCAGCCGCAGTGATATTCTCGTTGGTGTCTTACTGACATTGGTGATGATCGGTGGCGGTTATTTCCGCTTCATTGGTCAAAATTGGGATGAGTTTACGATATGGCATCCTGACGAGCGCTTTTTCACCACGATGACGGCACAACTGAACGGGCCATTATCTTTTACCGATGACTCTATCGACCCGATTGCCATCCAAAGTTCTACCTGTTTAGAACGGTATCCCGAAACAGGTGGTGTAGGCGGATACTTTGATGCCCAATGTTCAGCCATGAACCCTAATAATGTGGGGCAGGGGTTGATGGCCTATGGTACGCTGCCCGCTTTCTTGACACGCTGGTCGTCGGATGCAATGGCACAGCTTACCAATAATCCGAGCATCGCCAGTTATTATGGCGCACGTTCTGTAGGACGCATGATTTCGGCTACGGCGGAAATGCTGGTCATACTCGGAACGTTTTTTATTGGCTTGCGCCTACATGGTAAGTGGGTTGGTTTACTGGCTGCGCTGCTGTATTCCTGCACGGTATTTTCAATACAACAATCGCATTTTTATACGGCTGACGCTGTGGCGAACCTGATGGTCGTCATGGCGATTTTAGGCGCGGTCTGGATACAAACTGACGGTCGATTAAGTTCTTATCTTTTTTGTGGCCTCTTTTGTGGGCTGGCGCTGGCTAGCCGCGTGAATACTGCGCCCGTTATCGGGCTGCTGCTGTTGGCGGCGGGTATTCAGGCGTTCCCCATATTTGATGGACGATTGTCGTGGAATGAACGAGGAAGAATACTCACCAACGCTGTAATTGGTGTAGCTGTCGCCTTATTATTGGCCTTCTTGCTGTTTCGTGTTTTTAATCCCTATGCTTTCACTGGCCCCGGTTTCTTCGGGTTAATGCCGAATTTCCGTTGGTTACAGGATGTGGGCGAGGCTCAACATCTTGTCAGCGGGAATGCTGAATCACCCCCGAACTGGCAGTGGGTCGGGCGTACGCCTTACGTGTTTGCTTTTAGCAATATGGTTTTGTGGGGGATGGGAATCGGGTTAGGAATGGCTGGTTGGCTAGCGTGGTTATGGAGCGGATGGCGAATCCTTCGTGGTAAATCGGGCGCAATTCTGAATATTATCCCGTTTGTATGGATACTGGTTTACTTCGGCTACTTGGGCCGCGTATGGGTTATGACCATGCGCTACTATTTGCCGTTGTACGCCGTTATCGCCGTTCTGGCAGCATGGGTACTGGTACAACTTGTGCAGGCGGCGAATCGAACCAATGTCGCGTGGCGAAAATTGGGTTCACGCGCACTGCTGATTGGCGTGGCTGGATTTACGGTGCTTTGGGCGGTGATGTTTACGAATATCTATCGCTCCATGTTTGCACCCGCACAAAGTACAAACTGGGTGGCTGAGAACCTGCCTTCCGATTTTACAATGCAGTTGGAAGGTGTATCCGCCCCGCTCATCAATATCGCGGTTTATAACCGGCCGGGCGGTGATGACACACCTGTTGAGCAGCAAGCCTCCCGCTACGACGAGGGGCAGTTGTTTACGCAGGGGTTCGTTGCACCGGCTGACGGTGTTATTACGAAAGTCTCCTCGCTGCATCTGGGTGACCCTAATAACTCGCCGACAATGAAGACCATCACGGTACGAATTGCGCTGCCGGGGGTTGACAGCGTGCTTGTTGAAGGCACTTTAACGGGTGTGTTTAGCCGCGATAACAATGCGATTGGTGATGCTTACGATATTCCGTTGAGCGAACCGCTTACTGTCAAAGCTGGCGAGAGCTATACCTTTTCGGTTGCTGTTGAAGGCGGCTCGTTGATTAGTTCAGGGCCGGTGATGGCGTGGGAAGGGCAGTGGGATGAGGTTTCGCTGCCCAAGATTTGTGCGATGCCGCCCGGATTTTCAATGGGCGACACGATGCCGCCAAGCAATTTAGATGTTGGTGATTGCGTGGCGCGGGATGTATGGGGCGGACAGCTTATCCCACAACAGTTACAGATTTATTGGGAAGATGAAGTCTATAAACGTGATGTGATGCAGCGTGGCTTGGATTCTGCGGATTATCTCGTTATTTCCACAAATCGGCGTTATGACTCGCAGTCGCGTATCCCGTACCGCTGGCCGATGACGATGCGTTTTTATGCGGCGTTGTTCGACGGCTCATTAGGCTTTGAACAAGTCAAGACGTTTCAGGAAACATTTGAATTCGGGCCGCTGAAGGTATCCGACCAATATTTGCCAACTTATGATGGACCGGAATGGTTGAACGAGTTTGAGGCTGAGGAAGCCTTTCATGTGTATGACCATCCGGTCGTGTTCATCTTTAAGAAGACGGTGAATTATAGCCAAGCGAATACCGAAACGATTTTGAATAGTGTGCCACTCACTAAAGTGGAGGCTGTTCAGACGCGGTTGAACTGCCCGCAGTTATCAACAGGCTCACCGGTTGATTACTATTGCGACTCTCAGTTGGTTGGTGTCGTCAATTTGTATTCGGTGCCAGCTAGCAAAATTCCGACCGCGCTTCAACTCCCGCCAGACATGGCGCAAACGCAGTATACCAACGGTACATGGTCAGATCGTTTCCACAGCGAAAGTATTATTAACACGCAGCCTATTGTCAGCATCGTGGCGTGGTGGGCGGTTATGGTGATATTTGGGTGGGCAGTGTGGCCTTTGCTATTTGCTTTATTCCCCGGCCTTTCGGATCGTGGCTATGGGTTTGCGAAAGCGGCTGGCTTGCTGCTCGTCGGTTGGTTGGCGTGGTTCATATCGAGCGCTCAAATACCTATGTGGTCACAGGGCGGCGTGTTAGTCACACTACTGCTATTTGCTGCGTTGAGTTTAATCATTGGCTGGAAGCAGCGACGAGATCTGTCAATTTATATCAATAAAAACGGGCGACGGTTACTGTGGATTGAAATTATCACACTGCTGACCTTCATCCTGTTTCTGATTGTGCGATTGACGAACCCTGATTTGTGGCATCCGTACATGGGTGGCGAGAAACCCATGGATTTTGCCTACTTCAACGGTGTGCTGCGAAGTACGGTGTTCCCGCCCATTGATCCGTGGCATACGGGTGGGTATATCAACTATTACTACTTCGGTTATGTGATTGTCGGTTCGCCAGTTTTACTGCTGGGGATGATGCCGTCAATCGCTTATAACTTGATTATCCCGACGTTGGCAGCATTAACCGGCATGGGCGCATTTTCGGTCGCTTTTAATGTCGTCAATCGGTGGCGAACCTACGTGAAAGTTGCTCCGGTTGTTCCGGCGGTTAAGCACGTTGTAACAGTGACAGAAACGGCGGAAAGTGAAGTCGTGCAACCGGTAATCACGCCTGCGCTGCCGACACCGCCCGCAACCATAACCCAGCGAGTGCGCCTCGGCAACCCGTGGATAGCGGGGATTGTCGCACTGATGCTTTCAGTGGTTTTGGGTAATTTAGGCACGCCCCGTGTTTTCGTAGAAGAGGGTTTGTTGAAAGCGGGCGGGTATCGCCAACCAAGCATTATTCAACAGCAGCTTTTGCTCGATTACCGAATCCGAAATGGCAGCGATGCAACAGGCGCTGATTTAGACGCGATTATTCAGCAGTCGAATGATGAAGCTAATTCCGTACTCGGCAGTTTAATGCGCGGGTTGAGCAGCGGTGTTAATAATGCGATGCAGCAGATTGCGCCGAACCGTTGGTATTGGGCGGCGACACGTATCTTGCAGGAAACGCCTGACGGTGGCGGTGGCGCGATTGCCGAGTTCCCATTCTTTACATTTCTCTACGGCGACTTGCACGCGCATATGATTGCCATGCCGATGCTTTTCATGGTGATGGCGTTCGTATTGAATGAGGTGCTGTCGGCGGGAAATGATCGACGGCGATTCTGGGCGATTGCGTTGGCGTTGACCTTCGGCGGGATAACGGTGGGGATGCTGCGTGCAACCAACACGTGGGACTGGATCACTTTCCTGCTGCTGGGAGTGCTGGGTATAGGCTTCTCATGGTGGATTAGTACGGAACGATTTACCCGCCGTTCGGTGAGTTCATTTGTCCTGCGCGTGGCTATTTTCTTGATCGTGAGTTTTATAGCCGTACTGCCATTTACGACGTGGTATGCCTCGGTTTATAACCGTGCATTAATCTCGGATTTACCCCGTACGGAGACATGGCGCTACCTTGTCGTCTATGGCCTATTCCTGTTCCTACTGGTTTCGTTTTTGATCTGGGATACCGTGCGGTGGCTGAGAAGTGTTTATGTGCGGTCGCTGCGTGGTCAGCTTCCGCTGCTTATCGCCGGATTCCTGTTGGTTATCGGCGTACTGCTTGTCGGAATCATACTCGCTTCATTCGGGTTGCCATTATTAAAGACCACCAGCGGGCTAAATATCCAACCTGTGCCGGTCGCGATTATAACCGTACCGCTTATCTTGTGGATCGCGGTGCTATTTTTGCGGCAGGGGCAATCTCGCGAGATGCGCTATATCCTCGCGCTCGCCGGACTATCCGTCGTTCTCACATTGGCAGTTGAGATCGTCGTGCTGGATGGTGATGTCGGGCGACAAAATACCGTGTTTAAGTTCTACATCCAAGCATGGTTGATGTTCAGCGCGGTAGGTGGGGTAGCGGCGGCGTGCCTCGTTCAAAGCTCAGATCGCTGGCCTGCGTTTGGACGCTGGGTTTGGTATCCGTTGGGCGCTATTTTAGTCGCTGTCGCTGCGATGTATCCATTGATGGCGACACGCGGGCGGGCGCAGGATCGTTTGTCTCCATCCGCGCCGCAAACGATGGCGGACGTGCCGTTGACGTTGGACGGTATGAACTATATGACCTATTCCTCGCTGTATGATGGTGATCCACTGGTCTTACAGGACAACCCGGAGTTAGCACCATTTGACCTGGGCGGCGATTATAAGATTGTACGCTGGCTAGAAGAAAATGTTCAAGGTACGCCGACGATTATGGAAGGTCGTGCGAGTGGTGAATATCATTGGGAAAGCCGCATTTCAATTCTGACCGGATTTCCGTCCGTCAACGGTTGGAACTTCCACCAGCGCCAACAGCGTACGATTGATCCGCTTCCGCGGGTTGTGGAACAGCGTGTGGCAAATGTAAATGCCTTCTATTCGACGGATGATATTTCAACCGCGTGGCAGATTTTACGACGCTATAACGTGGCTTATGTGATTGTTGGTGGGTTGGAACACGCTTACTACCCTGCGGATAGTTTTGTGAAGTTTGATGATATGGTCACGCAGGGATTGTTAGAGGTCGTGTACCAAGAAGGTACGAACGTTATCTATAAAGTGAAGCAAGACTGGCAGTTTGCACTGGAAGAGAGTGTTGCAGGTGGTATTTGAGTGGATTGCCCGCGAGGGCTGGATGATCTTTAGCTGGTGGCTGCTGGTGACCTTAGCCGGTGCTGCTGCGCTGCCGTTGTGCACCCGTTTATTAGGCGCACTGCCTGATCGCGGGTATACGCTGGCACGTGCAGTCGGTTTATTGCTAACGGGCTACACCTTTTGGATACTGGGCAGCCTCGGCTTTTTGCGGAACACGGGCGGCAGCATCGTTCTTTCATGGTTGGTCGTGCTGGCTATCGGCCTGATGGTTTATGCCAGAGGCGGCGAGCGTTTCGATTGGCGTGCTTGGTGGCGCGAAAATCGAACGGTTGTGGTGGTTGGCGAGCTGCTGTTCATCATCCTTTTCGTGGGATGGGCGGCAGTACGCGCTTATCAGCCAGAAATTCACTCGACTGAAAAACCAATGGACTTGATGTTCATTAGCAGCATCATGCGTAGCCCTACATTTCCTCCGAATGACGGTTGGATGTCGGGTTATTCGATTAGCTACTATTACTTTGGATATTTTATTGCGGCGATGCTGGCAACGGCGAGTGGTATCGCGAATACTATCGCTTTCAACCTCACTATTTCGTTGGTGTTCGCACTGACGGGTTTGACAGCGTTCGGCGTGGCCTATAATTTGGTTCGCGCACGGCAGCTTGAACGATCCATTACATCCGCGCGTGGGGCGCTGCTATCCGGTGTGATCGCCATGGTCATGGTTGTACTGATGGGGAATTTACACACGGCGGTGATTAATATTCCCTATTCAACGGGTATGGCTACGACGGAGTATTTGAAGTTTTGGGATGTACAATATTTTGAGACGGCGCTCCCGGCACCTAACCCGAACTACAACGGTACGATTGATTGGTTTTGGCCCAGCCGCGTCTTGAAGGATTATGATCTTGATAATACGCCGCTCGCTGTCCAACCAATCGATGAATTTCCACAATTTAGCTTCTTACTCGCTGACAATCACCCGCATGTCATGGGCCTACCCTTTGTGCTGCTTGCGCTTGGCTTGGCGACAAACCTTGTTTTGAAAAAGCGTGCGCCATCTTGGGGCGAGATCTTATTCTACGGGCTGTGCGTTGGTGCGCTGGTGTTCATGAACACGTGGGACGGCCCGATCTACATGCTGGCACTTGTTGGCGCGGATGGGCTGCGGCGGGTTATTAACCGGCAGGGACGGTTGGAGCAGGGCGACTGGTTTGGCATGGCAGGCTTAGGCGTGGCGCTGCTTGTGCTGACGGGGATTTTTTATCTACCGTTCCTCATCAGCTTCCGCTCACAGGCATCGGGCTTTTTGCCGAACTTGATTACCCCGACCTACTTCCCTCAGTTCTTCATCATGTTCGGGATCTTTTTGGTCATTCTGGCGTTCTTTTTGGTGAACGAGATTCGCCTCGGGCGCTCACGTATGAATTGGGTACTGGCTTTACAGTCAGTCATATTCCTATTTGTCGCGCTGTTTATGGTTGTGCTGCTGCTCATCTTGATTGCGCTGAATGTACCAGAGCTTGCTCAAGGTGTTGTCCAATTTGGCGCACGTTTTGGCGGTTTGGAACAAACGCTTGGGTTGGTTTTGCAGCGTCGTTGGTTGACACTGCCAACGACCCTGCTTCTCTTAGCGATGCTTGCTGTTATTGCTGCCCGAATTTTCCCGCGCAGAGTACAGTTTTCCGCTCATGCGACTGAGACAGCGCAGCGAGTGGTTATCGACTATTCGCCGAGTACCGGACTGGCATTGGTCATGATTGCAGTGGCGTTGGGGCTGACGTTGGTGCCAGAGTTCTTTTATCTGCGCGATAATTTTGGTGTTCGGATCAATACGATTTTCAAGTTCTATTATCAGGCGTGGGTGTTATTTAGCATCGCGAGTGCGTATGCCATTTATGCGCTTGTCGTTGACCAGCAGTTGCGCCTGAGTACCGGTTTTCGAGCCGTGTTTAGTGTGCTGACAATCATTTTGATAGGTGGCGGGTTACTGTATCCGATTCTGGGTAACTACACGCATTCGCTGGTACAAACGGGATATGCAAGTGGCAGCAACACAGCACCGTTGACAATTGATGGTGGCAGCGACGCGCAATTTGTTTCCTCAACGGATTACCAATCCATCATGTGCTGGCAAAACCTGATTGGCGACAAGCAAACTGTTGTGGCAGAAGCGCTGGGTGGGGCATATGACTCCCATTTTGGACGTGTTGCCGCGCTGACCGGTGTGCCACTTGTGTTAGGTTGGGAAAATCACGAAAATCAGTGGCGTGGTTCGACCTACGCGAGTATTGCCGGAACACGAGGATCTGATATTCCAACGTTGTTTACGGATGTACGCTGGGAAATGGCTCAACCAATTATCGAGCGCTACAACATCGGCTATATCTTCTACGGCACGAGCGAACGCGGCAAGTACGGCACTGCGGGTGAGGAAAAGTTCTTAGAACGTTTGCAGCCCGTTTGTTCGGTCGCTGATGCTAACGGACAGATCACAAGTGTATTTTATCGCGTTGACAGTAATGTGGTTGCTAACCGCTGAGGCGGTATCGATTGCAGTAAGAATTGAGTTGAATTATGGATTCGATACAGTCATTTGAAAATGTTCGCGCGTCAGGACGTTTCTTCCCTCAAGGGCTGACGGTGCAACGTGAAGTCGTCATTTACCTGATTGTAGGTTTGTTGGCATTGGTGCTGCGAGTTGCTCAACTTGATGTTGTGCCGTTGACGACTCAAGAGTCACGGCAGGCTCTTGCGGCGTGGCGCGTCGTTTACCCTGAAGCGGCGGGTACTGCAATCGTACCGGAAAGCCCTATCGGCTTTGCGCTCCACTATCTATCATTCAGTGTGTTGGGGCCGAGTGAGTTTTCGGCGCGAATCCTGACTGTGATTGCGAGTGTACTGCTGGTGCTTTCACCATCGTTGTTTAGCAGTTTGTTTGGGAAAACACGCACCTTGATTATGGTGCTGCTGCTGGCTTTTTCCCCGACGATGCTCGCAACCGGACGCATGGATAGTCCAGTTGTATGGACGTATTTAGCGGTGGTTGCCGGATTGTGGGGCATTTGGCAATTTCACCTTCATGGCAGAACCCGCTTTGCATTGCTTGCCACAATCTGCGCGGGGGCGGTGGTCTTTTTGACTGAACCCACCGGCGTGTTTGTTTTAGCTACGCTTGCTTTGGCAGGTTTGTTTCTGATCTGGATGCGACGAAATGTGTTTGATGTGGATACTCCGTCACAAGAAACAGTTTCGGCAGGACGATTAAGTAACTGGCCGTGGGGTAAAACTGTCCCAATCGCTATTCTGGTTGTTTTTCTGGCTAGTACCTTATTCATGTTCTATCCAGCAGGCGTTAGCAGTGTTGGTGAGCTGCTCGGTGCAAGTTTGCGAGGACTGACCACCTCTCAACCTTATCTGCCACCGTTTTTTGCCGTACTGACCACCATTTTCTATGAACCGCTGTTGGTGATATTGGGTTTGGTTGCGGCGTTCGTGGTGATTACAAGGGATGATATTGGATGGGAAGATCGCTTCCTACTCGGCTGGTTTATCTTTAGCCTCGGCCTCGCTTTTCTATATGCGGGTACACGCCCTGAACATGCGTTGTGGCTCGTGATACCGCTTGTTGGGCTGGCTAGCCGCCTTGTCGTGAACTTGGTTGTGGGGGGTGAACGCTTTTTTGCACCACCGTGGAGTCGATGGCTTATCGCGCTAGTTGTGGGGGCGCTGGCAGCTATGATTAGCGTACATGCCCAAGCGATTGGGCGGTCGCTGCTGACAACGCCTGCGGTTGAAATCCAGCAGGTCAATATCAATCCGCAAAACTTGATTGGTATTGTTATCGCGATACTCCTTGTTTTGATCGGATATTTCTTGGCTTCTAGTGAGTGGGGCGAAGGGACAGCCGTTCGCGGTGGTATTTTAGGCGTACTGGCTTTTGCGATGATTACGGGCATTGGGGCAGGTTGGCAGATAGCCGTCAATAATTCCGAGAGTGCTATTGAGTTTTGGAACCGCAACCCCACGAGTAACCGGACGATACAACTCCGCCAGACGCTTTTAGAATTGGCGGATCGCGAGACTTCCGGTTTTCCTGAGTTAGCTATAACCGCTTTTGCACCCGATGATGGTGTTGTGGCGTGGCTGCTGCGCGATTTCCCGAACACGACTTTTGTGACGGATGCGACTGCGGCACGAGGGCAGGGCGTTGTCTTATTGCCTTCGACGTTTACTGACCCCGATTTGGGCAGTGCATACGTGGGGCAAACGGTGGCGATCACGAATGGCTGGGATTTTCGTAATGTCACGCTGTTAAATTTCCCTGCGTGGTGGCTGCAACGCCGCACGTTAACCGGACACCTCCCCAACGATGCGGTAACATTGTGGCTGCGGCAAGATATTTACAATGGTGTTAGCGCTTTGGATGTGCAGTAAGGAATAGTTTATTTTCTTGTGTATATGTATGCTTGACACCATGAAATAGAAATGGATTGTTTATGAATCAGCAAACAGATGAAATAGCTGTTGTCATTCGGCAGTGTTTGTCGGGTGACCAATCAGGCTTTGAGGCACTCTATGAGTTGTGTGCGCCAAGCATATACCGCTTATGCTATGGTTTGCTGATGAACCGCCAAGATGCCGAAGACGTGATGCAAGAGTCGTTTGTGTACGGATTTAAGAATTTGCACCGGTACGATTCTTCACGGGCATCCTTTAAGACATGGTTGTATACGATTGCACTCAGCCGCTGCCGGAATTTGTATCGGCGTGGTCGCTGGTGGAATATCGCTGGTCTACTGTCACTGGATTTACCAGCACCACATTCAGATGCGCCAGAGGCACGGTTGGCGGATCATGATGCCAAAGCGGCGATTGAAGTGGCACTCAGTTCACTTTCCCCGCGTTTGCGTGAGGCTGTCATCTTGCGTTATGGTCACAATTTGACCTTTCGGGAAATGGCGGATGTGATTGGCTGCCCACAGAAAACGGCTGAGAGCCGTGTTCGTTTAGCGCATGAACAGCTACGAACGGTTTTGCAACCAGCGGGCGACTCATTGTTGGATTCTTTATTGGGTGTTGAATTGTCATCATGATTTCTTGCCAACAAACACAAAGGAACATCGACTCTTATATTCGGCGTGAATTAACGCCGCGTTTGCACCGGCAGGTCGCAAAACATATTGATCAGTGTGAAACCTGTTACGCTGCGTATAATCAGCGCAAACAGTTGATCGTTGAATTGAAGCGCGTCGTACCCAAGATGAGTGACGGAAAGCCGCCTGCTTTTGAGCAGGTTTGGCGGGCGACGCAAGCGGAAAAGACGCGCCGTACGACCTCCCGCTATTCGATGCGGTATGGTATGGTGATGCTGATTGTGACGGTTTTGGTTCTGCTACCATTTGCTATTGGGAAAAGTAATCATGTATTTGCCGAACCGCCTACCCAACCACCACCTTTAGTTCGTATAACGCCGGATGGGACGGCTGCCACGCAGGAGAGTGTTTCTGTTGCTTTCGATATTCAACAGACACCGGCTCCCGCCCGCCCACCCGTAACTTTGACGTTAGATGCCATCAGTACACCCTGATTTGAGGACTTAATGGACGTAACGAGACAACCTGAAAATATAAATTATTCGGAAGGCCGTTCCAGTGAGGGATGGTTCAATAGATCGTTCACCCTTAATTGGGAGACGACGATTTATATCATCATTCTCCTGTTGGCAATATTTACGCGCTTTTATGATTTAGGCACCCGTACGATGAGCCATGACGAGAGCTTGCACACTAAGTTCTCGTGGGATTTGTATAAGAATGGGATTTTCCAACATACGCCGTTGATGCACGGGCCGATTCTGTTTCATATGACGGCGTTGGATTATTTCTTGTTTGGCGACAATGACTTTACGGCGCGTATTTACCCGGCTGTGTTGGGCATCTTGATGGTGATGTTCCCCTTACTATTCCGGCGTTGGATCGGGCGATGGGGGGCGATTCTTGCCTCGATTATGTTTCTCATTTCGCCGTTGATCTTGTATTACAACCGCTACATTCGCGAAGATACACCGTCGATCTTTTTTACACTCATCATGGTGTACTGTACGTTGATGTACCTTAATGGGCCGCTTAACCTCCGGCGAAAGGCGCGGTGGCTGTATATCTTTTCAGCGGCGATGCTGGCGAGCTTGGCAACTAAAGAAGTTGCCTTTATATATCTGGGTATTTTCTTTGCGATTCTATTTCTCTACTGGCTAGTCAGGGTAGGGCAGCAGTATTGGCGGCTGCCGGGTAGAAGCCTCTTCTATTTCCTCTCAGTAACGGTGCTGCTCGGTGGTGTTGCGGCACTGATCTTTTATGTGATTTTGGGGATTATCCCTGTAGTGCCTACCTTCCCTCAATCGGGTTCAGTTGAATTTGCCAGTCTAGTTAAGTGGTCGATTGCCGCTGTAATTACGATGCTGATTGTGATCGTCGGGCCGATGTTGTGGGCTGCACGACGGGGCGAAGGGCGTTCGCCGCGCATTGATTTGCTGCCCATGTTTGCCCTTATTGTTGCGGTCACCGGTGTCCTGCTGATTGTGGAAGAAGCATCTAAGATTCCAAAGGATGCTGAAGTACCCGCTTATTCGGCGCTGCCGTTATACGCTGAATGGGCAGGCGCAATTGTGGTGATCGGCGTGCTGATTTATCTATGGCGTTCGGGCTTCTGGACAAAGATGCGGCGCTTCGCCGAAGTCGATTTGATGGTCATTATGGTGACGTTGATTTTGCCGTGGGCAACACCGTTTATCATGAAGGCTATGCACCCTAAGGATGTTACCTCTCTGGTTGACGTAGCGAGCGCTGTACAAAACGCTCTTCCATTCATCCCATTTGACCTGACCCAAGTTTCCGCACAAATCGCTGCTGTTTCATTAACGGTTCTGCCAGCCATTTTCATCTCAATCACGATTGGGTTGATTTGGAACCCGAAGCGCTGGTTGATTTCGGTTGCTGTTTTCCACGCGCTTTTCTTGTTCTTTTTCACCACCGTTTTCACAAACTTGTATGGTATCGGTACGGGCATGTTCGGCAGCCTCGGTTACTGGTTACAACAGCAAAGTGAACGCCGCGGCAGCCAACCTCAGTACTATTATCTGGGCTTGATTTTGCCCTTCTACGAATTCTTGCCGATTATTGGCAGCATTTTAGCGATGTTCACGGGGCTGACCTTCTTCTGGCGCTTCCGTCGGGAACGTTTGCTCGTTCGTGAGCAGCGGAAGATCGCAGACTCGCTCGCCTACAGTGGTGAGGAATTACCCAGCCTCTCGACACTAGCACCGGAAGCTGAGTCGGCTGAAAACCCGCTTCCTGTTGAGCCGGTGCCTGTTTTGCGACGACGAGGAAACGCTGATCCACAAGAGTGGCTGGGGCGAATGCCGATTCTGATCTTTATCTCTTGGTGGGCCGTTTTCAATATGATTGCGTACACCCTCGCCGGCGAGAAAATGCCGTGGTTGGGTACGCATATGACTACGCCCATGATCTTCCTCGCAGGTTGGTATTTTGGGCGTTATTTCGAACGCATTGACCTTGCGGCCTTCTTCAAGCATAACTGGCAGTATTTGTTACTAATACCATTGGTGATCGTCGCTGGAGCGCAATTGGCCGCGCCCTTCGTGTTTGGCGGAGTAGGCGGGCTTGAGCAGGCACAGCTAACCAAGATGTTCCAGTGGATAGCGGGCATTGTCGTTGGCGGTGTCGCCCTGTACTTCATTGGGCGACTGGTTCTTCAAAGCGGCTTTGCCCAACTACGTTTCATGATTGCAGTCGTCGCGTTTATCTTCCTCTCGTTCTTGACGTTCCGCAGCGCGTGGATGGCTGCTTTCATCAATTATGATTTGGCGACCGAATTTTTGGTGTATGCACATGGCGCACCGGCGAATAAGCAGGTTGAACAGCAAATTGAAGATTTGAGCCGCCGGATTACGGGCGGATTAGACTTGAAGTTCGCTTATGACTTTAAGATTTCGTGGCCGGGGGCGTGGTATTTCCGTAACTTCCCAGCGGGGTCGGCAAAATTCCTCGGTGAGAACCCCAGTCCGCGTGATATGCAGGACGCGATGATCGTTATCGTGGGTGATGAGAATAAGACGAAGGCTGTCAGCGCGTTAGAGGATACCTACTACCAGTTTGATTATCCGCGTATGTGGTGGCCGATGCAGGACTACTTCGGTCTTACGGCTGACCGGATCATCAATACGTTTGACCTTACGAATCCAACCTCTGCCGCTATTCGTCAGGGCATGTGGGATATTTGGTGGCGGCGTGATTATACGGCTTATGGAGCGGCGCTTCAGAAAGATTTTACGCTGACCAAATGGCCTGTGGCTGACCGGATGTATGTGTTTATTCGTAAGGATATTGCGGCGCAGGTTTGGAACTTGGGTGTTGGCGACGGTTCGGCGTTGGCCTCTAACGCGCTGCAACCCAACCAATGTACGGCGAATTGGCAGCCACTCCAAGCAGATCAAACCTATCAGATTAGCGATGCTAACACGCTGCCGATGAATCATCCGCGACAGATCGCCGTGAATGCAGATGGTCAAATTTATGTGGCGGAAGAATTCAACCATCGCGTTTCGATCTTTAATCCAGATGGGACGCTGTTTAAGACGTTTGGCAAGTTTGGACAGTTGTATGTCGAGGGCGATCCGTACTTCGGCATGATGTCCGGCGCAGACAGCGGTGGTGTATTCAACCGTCCAAGTGGTATCGCCATTGGTCCGAGCGGTAATGTGTATGTCTCGGACACATGGAATTACCGTATTCAAGTGTTTACACCGGATGGCAAGTTCCTGAACAGTTGGGGACAGCTCGGCGAATTTGGTAATAATGCCCAGCCTGATCCGGTTGACAGTTTCTGGGGACCGCGCGGTATTGCGGTTGACGGCCAAGAAAATGTTTATGTGGCTGATACGGGTAACAAACGTATTCGCGTGTATACCAGTACGGGACAGTACCTGCGTGATATTGGCTCGGCTGGTAGCGAAATCGGGCAGTTGGACGAACCGAGCAGCGTGACCATTAGCCCCGATAATTTGTTGTACGTAACGGATTATTGGAACAAGCGCGTCTCAGTGTTTACATTGGATGGCTTGGCCGTTACTTCGTTCACCGGTACAGACGGCTTATCGCTTAACAGCTTCAAGGTTCGTGGGTGGTTGGAAGATCAAGGCAATCGTCCATATATGGCACTGGACAGCCAACGTGGATTTATCTACATCACTGATCCAGATGCGGGGCGCATCCTTGTCTATGGAACCGATGGTAACTGTGTTGGTTCGTTCGGCGAGTTGAACCGCGAGACAACTAACCTAAATGCCGGACAACTGAACAGCGTTGGCGGTGTGGCATTGGATAGCGCCGGTAATGTGTACGTGGCGGATGCCGGAGGAGGGCGTATCTTGCGATTTGCACCGTTCCCTACGCCTATTGTGGTTCAACCGGTCGATGGGCAGCAGTCCGGGGTAAACGCCTCTGTCGGTGATGGTGCCGAGGCAACAGCCGAGATTATCGTGCCGGATTCGAATATCATCGAGATCACGCCAGAGGTGACAGCAGCGGGGTAGTAAGTCTTGTCATTTGTGATACTCTGTGCTACCATATTTGTGTGTGAGAAAAGTGGGCAACCCCCACTTTTCGTCATTATTGTGCATGTTGCATCGTTGTTTCCAACCCTCTTTTGAATGTTTCGTGTATGATTAGTGCCAATTTATGAGCAGTTTATCCCTTGTACGGGGGATATGGTCAGGGGTCTATGAAAAGCGAGTTTGAGATCGCGTTTGGTGAAATTACAGAACTTCGTTCCTTACCACGAGACGTGGTTATGGAAGCGTTGCAGAACGCGCTGGTTTCGGCGTACCGGCGGGATGTAGGCGCGAGTGCAGCGCAAGCTGTTGAGGTCAAAATTGACCCCAATACAGGTCGTGCTCGTATATTTGTTGAAAAAGAAGTCGTCGAAGATGTGCTGGATGACCACACCGAAGTAACGCTTGAGAAAGCACGTTACTTTGATCCAGACTGCAATCTTGGCGATACTGTCATGATTCAGCTTGAAGGAACAACCAAGAAGTTTGGACGTATTGCTGCCCAAACTGCAAAACAGGTTATTCTGCAAAAAATCCGTGAAGCCGAGCGTCAATCCCTTTATGACGAATATATTGACCGAGAAGGCGACTTGATTACCGGTACAGTTCAGAGCGTCAATGCATCAATGATTACACTGAGCCTCGGTCGTGCTGAGGCGATGATGCCCCGTAACCAACAAATTCCGGGCGAGCGTTATAAACCGCATGATAAAGTTCGCGCTTACCTCTTTGAAGTTAAGAACAGCAACCGTGGCCCACAAATTATTGTGAGCCGCAGCCACCGCAATATGCTGCGGCGGTTGTTGGAATACGAAGTACCGGAAATCTATAACGGTCAGGTCGAGATCAAGAATATTGCGCGTGAGGCTGGTTACCGGTCGAAGGTGGCCGTCGCGGCGCTGCAAGAGGGTATTGATCCTGTCGGTGCATGTGTGGGTATGCGCGGTATTCGTATCCAAAATATCGTGAAGGAACTCCACGACGAAAAGATTGATGTCATCGAGTGGAATCCGAATCAGGAACAATTTATTGCTAAGGCACTCAGCCCATCGCGGGTGAGTGGTGTCTACTTGGAAGATGACCCAGATGCAGGGCGCACGGCGGTTGTGATTGTGCCTGATGACCAGTTGTCATTGGCGATTGGTCGCGAAGGACAGAATGCCCGTTTGGCGGCGAAGCTGACTGGTTGGCGAATCGACATCAAGAGCGTTACTGAGGCCGTCGCGGATGCCTTGAATAATCTGGATAATCCGGCGTTGGGCGACCTCAAAGTGCAAAGTGCTTCGATGGTCGAAGATGTCCAACGCATTATCGAAAAGAAGAACGCCAACAAGACGGTTATGCCAGAAGAATACAACACGCTGGCGCGGTTCGCCGATGTTGTTGAACGTCGTTTGCTGGCCCGTCGTGATGCGGCTCGCCAAGCGCGTGTGGCGGAAATCAACGCTGTTAAGGCGACACTGCCGCAGCGTGCATTCACACTGCCCATCACTTCGTTGGAACTGCCGGACAGCATCATTGAAATGCTGCAACCGCTGGAAAATGTCGGCGAAATTATGTGGCGGTTCCTGATTGATGAAGATCGCTTACGATACCTGCTTAAGGACTTGCCCGACGACTCGCTGATGCGCGTGCAAGCTGCTTTGGATAAGATTGTTATCCCCGAAGATGATGCGGTCGCTGCACCGGAGGCTGAAACTGATTCTGTGGTGGAAGCCGAAGTTATTCCGGTGGACGAGCAAGTGGCAGAATCTGAGGATGATGTGGTTCCGTCAGGCGCATTCGGCGACGAAGACCTGCCTATCGAAGCACCACAGCCTGCGAAACCAGCCGCCGCTTGGAAAGAGAAGCCAGCCGTTACATACACCGAAGATGAAGGTGACGAAGAAGACGTTGAACTGGCTGACGGAAAGCCTGTTTCGAAGGAAAAGAGCAAGAAGAAGAAAGAACGTCTGCAACGTCGTCAGCTTATTTTCGACGAGGAAATCGGCCAAGTTATTGCCAAGCGCCGTCGTAAAGGCGGACGTGGTACTGACGAGTGGGATGACGAATAAGTCTGATGACTGCTTTACAGCAACATCCTCCGAAACGTATTCCGGTGCGGACGTGTGTGGTTTGCCGGGAAAAAGCCGGCAAACGAACACTCGTCCGTATTGTCCGTACTGAGGATGGTATTCAGGTCGATGAAACAGGTAAAATGAACGGACGTGGTGCATATGTCTGTGATCGCACCAGTTGTTGGGAGAGGGTGGTGCAAACTGATGTATTGGCTCAGGCCCTACGGACACAAATAACCCATGAAGATCGTGAACGTCTTCAACAAGCAAAGCCCAGAGCATGATGGGCACTAAACATGATGCGACGATGTCAAACATCGCCACCTATCAATTAACTGCGACAGGTCAATGTTAAGCCTCTAGTTGCTGCTTTCTGGCCTTGTCGCTCCTTAAATGAGGAGATCCACCGATATGGCACAAGAAAAGCAAGTTGTTCTGCTCCCTGATTATCTTACAGTACGTGAATTAGCCGACATGATTGGCGCAAGCCCAATCGAAGTGATGAAGCGTCTCATCGCGAACGGCATTATGGCTTCCATCAATCAGCAGGTCGATTTTGACACGGCTGCTATTGTGGTTGAAGAATTGGGCTTCGAGGCTCATTCAGCCTCGGCTGTTGCGGTTGAGGAAGAAAAGCAAAAAGCTGTTGAGGCACAAACATGGCGTAGGAAATATGCTGAGGAAAGACCGGAAAGCCTGCAACGTCGCCCTCCCATTGTGACCATTCTGGGTCACGTCGACCACGGTAAGACGACGCTACTGGATACGATTCGTAAATCGTCGGTTGCGGCGGGTGAAGCGGGTGGTATTACGCAGCACATCGGTGCGTACCGCGTTTTGCATAATGGCAACTGGCTGACCTTCCTTGATACCCCCGGTCACGAAGCATTTACCGCAATGCGTGCGCGTGGTGCTCAAGGTGCGGACATCGCCATTCTCGTGGTGGCGGCAGACGATGGTGTCATGCCAACGACCCGTGAGGCGCTTAACCATGCCCAAGCAGCGAATGTTCCGGTGGTCGTGGCGATAACGAAGATTGACAAGCGTAACGCGAACGTTGAGAACGTCAAGAAGGAACTGTCGGACATTGGTTTGACCCCTGACGAATGGGGCGGCGATACGCTTGTTGTTCCGGTTTCTGCTCAACAGGGTACCGGCTTGGACGATTTATTGGAAGCCATTCTGCTGACGGCTGAAGATAAAGAAATCGTGGCGAATCCAAAGGGTGAGCCATCGGGCATTACGATTGAGGCCGAGATGAGTCCACATCAAGGTACGATGGCAACGCTCCTCGTCCTGAATGGGACTTTGAAACGCGGCGACATCGTAATCGCAGGGCATACCTATGGCCGTGTTAAGGCGATGTTCGATGAAAAGGGCAAAAAGCTCGAAGAAGCTGGCCCCTCGGTTCCGGTGCGGGTGTTAGGCTTGAGCGAACCGCCGCAGCCCGGTGAAACTTTTGAAACGGTTAAGAACGATAAAACTGCACGTCTGATCGCTGAAGAACGCAAGGCTGTGACCGCACAGCGGCTGGCACGGCCTGAACGCTCGTTTACGCTGGAAGATGTGTTCGCACAATTCGAGTCGGGTAAGGCTAAGGAACTGGCGATCATCTTGAAAGTGGACGTACAGGGTTCGTTGCAGCCGATTGTCGACGGCTTGAATAACATCAGTGGTGATAACAAGGATGGCATCACCATTCGCATCCTTTCGGCAGATGTCGGTAACATTAGCGAAAACGATGTTAACCTCGCTAGCGCGTCCGGCGCGATCATCATCGGCTTCTCGGTGAGCGAGGATAATGCTGCACATCGTACGGCTGACTCGATGGGTGTTGAAATTCGCCATTACAACATCATCTATAAGTTGTTCGAAGATGTCGAGCTGGCGCTGCAAGGTATGCTCGAACCGGTGTTTGAGGATAAGAATATCGGTACGGCGGAAGTGCGCCAGATCTTCAAGATCCCGCGCATTGGTACGATTGCTGGCAGCTACGTTCGTGAAGGCGAACTGCGCCGTAACGCGAAAGTTCGTGTGAAGCGCGGCGGCAGAATGATTGCTGAGAACCTGTCCGTTTCGTCACTGAAGCGTGAGAAGGATGACGTGCGTGAAGTCCGTTCGGGTTTCGAATGCGGCATCAGCTTGAATAACTTCGATGCTTTCATCGTGGGCGACATGATGGAGTTTTATGTCAGCGAACGTGTGAACTGACGTTACAGCCAACAGTCGTAAATAGATTGGGGTGAGAGCGAAAATAGCAACCCCGTTGACAGGGGGCATATGCCCCTTGTTTGCTGTATACGCCAGAAGAAAGGACTAAGAGCATGTCTATTAAACAAGATCGTATGTCGGAACGCATTCAGGGTATCTTGAGTGAACTGCTGCTGCGGGAAGTGTCTGACCCGCGGTTACAACACATCACGGTTACTGAGGTCAAACTTGACCCTGAATTGATGTTTGCGACGATATACATCAACGCGCTGGGTGATGAAAGCCGTGAGCCAGAAGTGATGGCTGGTTTACAACGGGCTAAAGGATTTTTGCGCCGTGAAGTCGGTAAGCGCATCCGGCTGCGAAACTCACCGGATTTGGTGTTCCACTGGGATAAGACATTGGCACGCGGCGAACGGATGCACCAGATCATTTCGTCACTCGATATTCCGGCTGATCCCGTTAAACCCGCAAAAGCCGAGGATCAAGATGACAGCGAACTGGAGTGAGGCCAGCGAGGCCGTTCGCCAAGCGAAGTCGATATTGATTGTGACGCACATCAGCCCGGATGGTGATGCGATTGGTTCACTGCTGGGCTTGGCGAACGGTTTGCGTGAGATGGGTAAGCAGGTAGACGCGGCGGTCGATGGTGGTGTCCCGTTATTTCTAAACTATATACCGGGGCAAGAAACGGTATTGGGCGAACTGAAGGCTGGACAATGGGATCTGATGGTTTCGGTTGATGCCAGCGACGAAGAGCGTACGGGCGAAGCCGGGAAGTTTGGGCGCACGCACAGTACGCAGGTGGTCAACCTCGACCACCATGCGACGAACACCCAATTTGGTAACTTTCATCTGGTTGTGCCGGAGGCGGCTTCGGCGAGCGAAGTTGTTTATGATTGGTTGGTTTACATGGGGCATCCTGTTTCACAAGCCAGTGCGACGGCGCTTTTAACGGGTATGGTTACGGACACATTGGCATTCCGCACAAGCCATGTGATTCCGCGCACGCTGATGGTCGCACATGATTTGATGGCGGCTGGTGCGCCGCTATTTGACATTATCAACTGGACGATGGTGAGCCGACCGATCAGCGATTTCTTGTTATGGCAGCGCGTTTTCCCGTCTGTCAAATATGACGATGGCATTGTGTCGGCTGTTATCCTACCGGATGACGTTAAAGCGGTTGGCCTGTCTGACATATCCGATGCGGGACTAGTCAGCACGCTAGTGACGGCTGATGAGGTGATGATCGCTATCATCTTTAAAGTGCAAGAGGATAATACGGTTAAGCTCAGTATGCGGAGCAAAGTCGGTTACGATGTCGCGCAGGTGGCGTTTGCGCTTGGGGGGGGCGGGCATAAGCCAGCGGCGGGTGCAACGGTAGCCGGTACCCTTGATGAGGTTTGGGCGAAGGTGATGCCGATGCTCCGTGAGGTTGTTAACCGAGGGAAGTTGATGAGTGGCTGAGGCATCCGGTTTTCTGAATATCAACAAACCCCTGCATATGACCAGCCACGATGTCGTCGGTAAAATTCGGCGCGGTCTTAAGCTCAAAAAGGTTGGTCATGCGGGTACGCTCGACCCACTCGCAAGCGGTGTGCTGGTGATTTGTATCGGCGGGGCAACGCGCTTGAGTGACTACGTGATGCACACCACGAAGCGTTACCGTGCGCGGGTCTATTTAGGTGCGACGACGGATACCTATGATGCGGAAGGTAGCGTGTTACAAGAACGCGATGCTTCCCATGTTCAGCGCGAAGATGTTGAGCAAGTACTGCGAGGGTTTGTAGGCGATATTCAGCAAATGCCCCCCATGTACAGCGCCATCAAGGTGGGTGGGCGTAAGTTGTATGACATGGCACGGGCAGGGGAGACTATCGAACGTGAGAAGCGCCCAGTACGGATTGACGCGCTGAGTATTGTTGACTGGTCATTTCCAGAGCTTACGCTGGATGTGACGTGCAGCTCGGGGACGTATATCCGCAGCCTCGCCTTCGATGTGGGCGAGGCGCTGGGGGTGGGGGCGTATTTAAGCGGGCTTGTGCGGCAGGCGAGCGGTAGTTTTACGCTTGAGAACGCACTTGAGCTGAACGAATTATTGGTTAACGAAAACTGGCGGCAGTACCTGATTACTCCCCCTGAAGCGCTCTCCCATTGGCAGCGTTTAGAACTCTCTGTAGATGAAACCCATCATATCCTACATGGGCGACCTATTCCGTGGACAGATGCCGGCAGTGAGACAGTGTTCGGGTACGCTCCTGATGGTCGTTTGGTCGCGATTTTACAGGCGGATGATGGTTTGTGGCGGCCTCATAAGGTATTTTCGGAACAATAGGCTAGAGTCTGATAAAATAACTTCTCTATTTAGCAATCCACCATTAATGGAACCGCTATGTCGCATGTTTATAGTCTTGCAGATGCTAACTTACCCAAGCAATCCATCGTTACCATCGGGGTTTTTGATGGGGTACATCGAGGCCACCAACATCTTATTAAGAGGCTAGTGGATGAAGCTCATTCAAGCGGTCGTTTAGCAGTTGTACTCACCTTTTTTCCACATCCTGATGTTGTGATACGCGGCTTAACAGGACGCTATTACCTGAATACCCCCGAACAAAAAGCTGACCTCTTAATCGGGTTCGGTGTGGATTGTGTGGTCACCCATCCATTTAACGATACGGTACGGCAGGTAAGGGCGGCGGACTTCGTAGACGAGCTTCTAGGGCAGCTCAAGATGAGCGCCCTGTGGGTTGGCTCGGATTTCGCGATGGGCTACAAACGCGAAGGTAATGTTCCTTTCTTGCGGGAGCAGGGGGCGCAAAAAGGCTTTAGTGTTCATGACGTGGATTTGATTGAAGCCCAAGGTGGAATCATCAGCAGCAGCGCGATCCGTCAAGCGGTACAGTTTGGCGAGATGGAACAGGCAAAGGAATGGCTGGGTCGGGCTTATTCGGTGACTGGTGAAGTCGTCCACGGGGAGAAGCGCGGGCGACAGATTGGCTACCCGACGGCGAACACGGCTGTTTGGGATGAACTGGTGTTACCGGCGAACGGTATTTACGCAGGGTGGGCAACGCTCGGAAATGAACGTTTTATGGCGATGACGAACGTGGGTGTTCGACCGACTTTTGACGGTAAGAACATCACGGTTGAACCGTATCTGCTGGATTTTAACCGCGATATTTACGGGGAGCAGCTTGAAGTCTCGTTTGAGAAGCGGCTGCGACCGGAAGCCAAGTTCGACAACTTACAAGATTTGATCGACCAGATTGGGCGCGATGTGGAAGTTGGTCGGGCGTTTTTGGAAACGCTATCCTAAATTCGACCCGTTATTCCTGATTCACAATTTGAACATTTTTCGCAACTTTCCCGCTGAAATGGCTGGCGGGAGGCTCCCTCAGTGCCGCTGAATTGACATTTTGTGGCGGCAGAAGTAAGGGAGCGTGGCGCTGAAATGACACAAGTGCAGCGGCATTACGGGAGCAACTCGCCGCTGTGCAAATTTTGCAGTTGCATAGCGGTTGTGAGGGAGAAAGCCGCCGAGTGTGCATCACTCGCTTTTTGATTCGGAAAATTCGTCAAATTCTGCAATTTCGGAATCCTTTTCTCTGAAGTCTCCGAAGATTTTCGGTGCGCCCATGCAATTAGAACTGCCGTTGTTTGTGAAATGTGATATTAGATCCATTTTAGAACAAAAGTTCAATTTTGTCAACCGGAAATAACAATCGTAGGACTACCTTAAGTGGTGGATGATTATTTTAAGCCCTCACCCTACGATGGTACGTTCACAGGCTCACTCCACCATCAGCCCTCTCCCTCAGGGCGAGGGACTTTAAAGACTTTTATGGTTCATTTTGCGATGAAATCGACACAAAATAAATTTCCACCGTTTAGTGTGGTGTTACCATAACAATCGTGATGGAAAACGGGAGAGTTTTAGGGCAGTTGAAACCCTTACCCCTACGATGGTACGCTCGCAGGCTCACTCCACCATCAGCCTCTCCCTCAGGGCGAGGGGAGTCAAACGGGAGGTTTATAGTCCCCTACAAAAAGAGAATTAGTGAGGTTGGTGGTGCGGGACGAGATGTATCTCGTCCCTACGAAAAGTCGTTTTTGAGGTCTATGACGGGGACGCAGCGCACTGCGTCTCTAGGTGGGTGTGCGACGTAGGGTTAGTCACCTTTTTTCGGCAAGCGGTAGCCCAAGCGCCGCATGAGGTCTTCGTCCATGCGCCAGTTCTTGAGGACTTTGACGCGCAGTTCGATATAGGCTTGTGTACCGAGCATATCGGCGAGTTCGGCACGGGCTTCCGAGCCGATGCGCTTAATCATGTCGCCATTTTTGCCGATGAGGATACCTTTTTGAGAGTCGCGCTCGACGTAAATGGTGGCGCTGATATAGGTCATGGTTTCGGAGCGTTCTTTGTATTCCTCAACTTCTACCGCGACGGAGTAGGGGACTTCTTTTTCGGTGTTGAGGATGATTTTTTCGCGGATGACTTCGGCGGCGATGAAGCGCATGTTGACTTCACTGACTTGATCGACCGGATAGTAACGCGGCCCTTCGGGCATACCTTCGCGCAGATAATCGACCAGATCAGGGACACCATCACCTTGCACGGCACTGACCATGATGGCCGCTTCGTTGTCAACTAATTCGCCGTAAGCGTCGAGGTGGGCTTCACGGGTTTTGGGATCAACAAGGTCAACCTTATTCAGCGCGAGAATGACAGGTGTATCGCCCCGCGAACGCTCCACGAGTTCAGCGATTTGGCGATCTTCTTTGGTCGGTTCGACCGAAATATCCAGCACCCAGAGGATGATGTCAGCGTCTTTGAGGGCTTCTTCCGCTACGCCCACCATGTACTCGCCGAGTTTATGATGCGGCGTATGCAAACCGGGGGTATCCATGAACAGGATCTGTGATTTTGAGTCCGTGTAAATGCCCATTTGCTGGCGGCGCGTGGTCTGCGGTTTGGGGCTGACGATAGCAATTTTTTGCCCCAATATACGGTTAATGAGGGTTGATTTGCCAACGTTGGGGCGACCCACAACTGATACCACACCGGAGCGGTGGTCAGGCGGTAAGACATCATCAAATACAGTATCAAGATCGTTCATGGTGTTATTTCTGCTTGCCAATCCGCAAGCGTAGGATAATGGGGTAAATAGGTGAGTAAGCGCGGTGAAATGCTATCGACTGTCGCACTTATTAGGGCGGTTGGTGTGGCAATCGGACGCAGCGCTGTAGGACTGTCGTATATTAAGACTGCGGGTGGAACCGCCAAGTCTAACGTGCGAATGAGCGCCATATCGTCAGTGCCGTCGTTGCGGTAGCCGACGACTTCCGAACGGGGATAGCGGTTACTTTGCTTGTGGAGAAATTCCCATGCTTCTTCGCCGGTGAGGATTTCGCCGTAATCAAGAACGAGCAACCCCGGCACAATCGAAAGGTGGAGTTTTCCGAGAAAGCGAATGCCGTAGCGAATGATGAACTCACCGGCGGCGACGGTATTTGAAGCCGTTTCGATGCTTGACGACAGGAGGTGCGCGTCACCTACTTGGATGACACTGCCTGTAAATGCATCGCCAATGGGTTGGCGTTCAGGAATTGCCCCGGTCACAGATTAGTGATGAACTGTCGGATGGGTTTCGCCAGCCGGAACAATCGCATGTTCATCGGGTGCGGCGTGTCCATGCCCATGACCGTCATCCAATGGCTGGTTGATGTCATCAAAGTGGCGCTGCGGTTGGGTGAGGCCAAACCAGCCGACCGCGCCGATGATAAACAGGCCGATGCCGCTGACAAAGGCGAGGCTGATACCACCATTATCGGCGGCTTCACCCTGAATGACACCGATGCCGAGCGCCAGCACAATCAGGATAACCCCGAGGCCAGCAATCATTGACATTCCCAGCACAGCAGGACTATGATTCCAACTAATCTTTTCGGAGACTTTCACAGTAACTTTCTCCCTAGCACCCGTCAAAGGGTGGTGACATGATATAGCGTCGTGTTCGGAAGTGTATTATACCGCACTTGCCGCATAATTTCTCATTGTGCCGTTAGAAATTAGCAGCGTCAAGCCAGATTCAGATTAATATCCATCCTATCATCACTATCAGTTGAAGCAAGGCCATAGACTATGATCCCTGTTGAACAAGTACTGCTCATTCGCCACGGACAAACGGATTGGAATGTCGATGGACGCTGGCAAGGTGCGCTGCCAGTTGGATTAAATGATGTGGGTCGGGCGCAGGCGAAAGCACTCGCTAATTATCTCAAGAACCGGAAAATTGGGTCGATCTATTGTAGTGATTTACCACGCGCACATGATACCGCTCTGGCGATTGGCAACTTGTTTAACCTGACACCGACAACGGATGCTCGTCTGCAAGAGTTTAACCTCGGGATTTTTCAGGGGTTGAAGCGCGATGAAATCCGCGAACGGTATCCCGTCGAACACAGCAGTTTTGAGGCGGATTATTGGAATTACGCGCCGACACAGGGCGAATCGCGGCGGGCGTTGCAAACCCGCGCCTACAATGTGTTTCAAGAGATTACCGGTAAGGCGATTGGGCCGGAAGTCGCGATTGTTTCGCACGGTGGCACGATCCGTATGCTGCTGCTGCGGCTGTTTGAGGGCGCACCGGAACTCAACCATTTCCATGTGGAAAATACGTCACTCACAATCCTTGTTCGAGAGAGCGATAAGTGGCGTTTAGAGGGACTCGCAACCGTTCCGCACCTCTAAAAATTTCGATTGTGACAAATATCACATATAACTGTGGTCATATGTCGTGCAGGGAAAAAGCCCCGCTCCTTTAGAATCAGACTAGATAAACAAATAAAGGAGCTACCCACGATGACAGCCCAAACCCTCGAATATGAAAAAGTCTATGACGACCCCCCAGAATACGTTCGCCACGAAAAGCTGGTTAAATGGGTCGGAGAAATGGCAGCCCATTTACAACCCGATAGCATTTACTGGTGTGACGGTTCCGAAGCCGAATATGACAAGATGTGTGACCTGCTGGTTGATGTTGGCACGTTCATTCGCCTGAATCCTGAAAAGCGCCCGAACAGCTACCTCGCGCGTTCCGACCAAGGCGATGTGGCACGTGTGGAAGACCGCACCTTCGTGTGCAGCGTCAACAAAGCCGATGCTGGCCCAACCAATAACTGGATGGAACCCGGCGCGATGCACAATATCCTTGATGGATTGTTCGAGGGTAGTATGCGTGGTCGTACGATGTACGTCATTCCGTTTAGTATGGGGCCGTTGGGTTCACCAATCGCTTACGTCGGCGTGCAATTGTCCGACTCGCCGTATGTCGTCACCAATATGCGGATTATGACCCGCATGGGCAAGAAGGTTCTAGATGTACTGGGTGAAGACGGTGCGTTCATCCCGTGCGTCCATTCTGTCGGTGCGCCGTTGGAACCGGGGCAGGCGGATGTGACATGGCCTTGCAACCGTGAGCAGAAGTATATCGTTCACTTCCCCGAAGAACGTGCAATTTGGTCGTATGGCAGCGGCTATGGTGGAAACGCACTGCTGGGCAAGAAGTGCCTAGCGCTGCGTATCGCCTCGACGATTGCGCGTGATGAAGGCTGGTTGGCGGAACACATGCTGATTATGGGTGTCGAGTCGCCTGAAGGTGAAAAGACCTATGTGGCGGCGGCGTTCCCGAGTGCGTGCGGTAAGACCAACTTCGCGATGCTTATCCCGCCGGAATCCTTTGACGGCTGGAAGGTAACGACCATCGGTGACGACATCGCGTGGATTAAGCCGGGTGCAGATGGACAAGTGTACGCGATTAATCCTGAAAGTGGTTACTTCGGTGTTGCGCCGGGTACCTCGTACAAGTCGAACCCGAACGCGATGGAATCGTGCAAAGCGAACACCATCTTCACGAACGTGGGTCTGACCGATGACGGTGATGTGTGGTGGGAAGGTATGACGGATGAAGCGCCTGCCCATTTGATCGACTGGACGGGACAAGACTGGACACCGGACTGTGGTCGGAAGGCTGCACACCCGAACGCACGCTTTACCGCACCGGCTTATCAGAACCCCGTCATCGACTCTGAGTGGGAAAACCCGCAAGGTGTCGCTATTAAGGCGTTCATTTTCGGTGGTCGGCGTAACAGTGTCGTGCCGCTGGTTTACCAAGCGTTCAACTGGTCATTCGGTGTGTACCTTGCCGCGACAATGGGTTCCGAGATGACGGCTGCGGCGGCTGGTACGATTGGTCAGGTACGGCGTGACCCGTTCGCGATGCTGCCGTTCTGCGGCTACCACATGGCGAGCTACTTCAACCACTGGCTGCAATTCGGGCGTGAAATTTCGAACCCGCCGCGTATCTTCGGTGTGAATTGGTTCCGCAAGGACGAGAACGGCAAGTTTGTGTGGCCCGGCTTCGGCGAGAACATGCGCGTACTGAAGTGGATTGTGGAACGCGCTCATGGTCACGCGGTTGCAGTGGAAAGCCCGCTGGGCTGGATGCCGCGTTACGAGGACATCGACTGGACAGGGTTGGAATTCAGCCGCGAACAGTTCAACAATGTGATGTCGGTTGACCGTGAACAGTGGCTGCAAGAAGTCCTGTCACACGAGGAACTGTTCATCAAGCTGTATGACCGTCTGCCGAAGGAATTGGTCGGCATTCGCGAATTGCTGCTCTCCGGGCTGTGGCGTTCGCCCCAACATTGGGAAATCAGCCACGAGTAACGACGCAGCATCGTCGAACGAACAAAACCGATAGCAAACAATGGGGTGGCCTCACCAGTCACCCCTTGTTTATGTTATAATCTTTGCGTGAATTATACCGAAATGGAGAAGAGAATGGCTCGCAGTAAAGTTACAATTGTCGGCGCGGGTAACGTCGGCGCGACGTGCGCCCACTGGATCGCGACCCGTGAGTTAGCGGACGTGGTGTTGGTTGATATTGTGAAGGGTGTGCCGCAGGGTAAGGCGCTGGATTTGCTTGAGTCTTCACCGGTCATGAAGTTTGACCTGAACATCATTGGCAGCAACAGCTATGAAGAAACGGCCAATTCAGATGTGGTCGTGATTACCGCCGGTGTGCCGCGCAAGAAAGATCCGGTGACCGGCCAGTTCCCCAGCCGTGATGATTTGGTTCGTACCAACCAGAAGATCGTCGGCGAAGTGACCAAAGAAGTGGTGAAGTACTCGCCGAACGCGGTCATCATCGTTGTGTCGAACCCGTTGGACGCGATGTGCCATGTGGTGCTGCAAGAAAGTGGCTTTCCGGCTGAACGTGTCATCGGGCAGGCGGGTTCACTGGATACTGCGCGGTATAAGACATTTATCGCGCAGGAATTGGGTGTCAGCGTCCGTGACGTGCATGGGATGGTCTTGGGCGGTCATGGTGACACCATGGTTCCGCTGCCGCGCCACACCTCGGTTGCGGGTATTCCAGTGCGCGAACTGATGGCGGAGGATAAGCTGCAAGAAATCATCAAACGCGCCCGCAACGGCGGTGGTGAAATCGTTGGTTTGATCGGTGTGAGCGCGTGGTATGCACCGGCGGCTGGTACGGTTGAAATGGTCGAGGCGGTTATTCGCGATCAGAAGCGAATTATCCCATCTGCTGTATTGTTAAATGGACAGTACGGTTATAATGGGTTATACATCGGTGTACCCGCGATTTTGGGCGCAAAGGGTGTTGAGAAGATTATTGAGATGGAACTGAACGCCGAAGAAAAGGGTATGCTGGATATTAGCGCCAAGGCGGTTCAGGATGTGGTGGGTGTTCTAGGCTACTAACCCTCGACCGCAAACATCGATGCTCATGATAGGGGCGGACAATATCATTCGCCCCTTTTTGTCCGTTGGTCGTGCAATTGAAGAGGTGGTATGTCCCGAATCGTTGATCTCAATAGTGGTACCGCAATGATTATCACTGACTTGCATGGAGCGTGGGATGCATATCAACGACTGCGCGATCAATTTTTGCAACTGCTTGAAAAAGGTGAGGCGAACCACATTATTATCTGTGGTGACCTGATCCATAACGAAGGCATGGAAGAGGTAGACGCGAGCCTCGATATGCTGCTGGACGTGATGGCGTTGCAAGCGGACCTAGGCAAAGAGAAGGTGACGATGCTCTTGGGAAACCATGAGCTGCCGCACATTTACGGACTGACTCTGGCAAAAGGTTCAGTCGAATTTACCCCGCGATTTGAAAGTGCGCTGACACGCCTTGACCAGCGCTACAAGCTCCCGATAAAGCGAAAAGAAGTGCGTGCGTTTTTGGCGAGTTTGCCCTTTTTCGCGCGGACGAAAGGCGGCGTGCTGATTACCCATGCGGGTGCTGCATCGGATGTGACCTCGACGAAGCATGTTGAACGCCTACTCAGTCTCGACCACAACGATTTGATTTCGTTAGCTGACCGCGAACTCAAGAAGTTCGATATTGGCAGCTTGCAGCGTGGTTATTCGCACTTCACCGGTATTTCTTACGATGAACAGGCGAAACACTATCTGGCTATTAACGGCGCAGATGATCCACGCTACAACGAACTGCTGCGCGTGTT
Organism: Chloroflexota bacterium; assembly: GCA_020161935.1. Lineage (GTDB taxonomy): Bacteria > Chloroflexota > Anaerolineae > Aggregatilineales > Phototrophicaceae > CFX2. The sequence continues at coordinate 1,201,146 of JAIUNI010000001.1, read as the reverse complement.
ATTCCTGAGTGGTCAAAATACCGACTTTGACCTGATGTGGAATACCCTGTTTTCGCAGAATGAATTGGATGTTGGTGAGTCCGCTTACTTAAAGACTCTTAAGAATTTCCTGTCGTATTTTAGTGCTGTTAGCCCGAACGAACTGCGCGTGCTGGTTTCCGGTCATATTAGCGTGAAAGATGGCTACGCGGAAATTGGCAAACAGCAGCTACGGATGGCAAGCTGCACACATGCTTTCCCACGTAAGACGGCGCGATATTTACTCCTCGATTGCGCGAAAACGGTGAACAGTTCCGAGGACTTGATCCCCGGTCTGCGTTACGTGTTTGAAGAGGGAGAGGTGCCGACACCCGCGCCGAGTGTGGCAGCGGTGAAATCGGCCTGACCTTTAACAAACTCGTCAACAGGCATGGCCTTGCGACCCGCCAACTGAATAACATTTAAACGCAATAAGCCTTGACCTGTTCCGACAGCAAGGCTTTTTTGTTGCTGTACGACCTTTCCCGCTTGGGCAGTGCCTTCAACAACGCTCCCGTTGATAATTTTAAGCTGCTGGCCTTTAAAGTAGGTGAAGGTTCCCGGCCACGGCGTAAAGGCGCGAATCAGGCGCTCGATGACTTCCGCTGGCTGCGTCCAAACGATGTTGCCTTCTTCTTTACGGACTTGCGGTGCGAATGTGACACCGGCTTCCGGCTGCGGCTGCGGCGTGATTAGCCCATTCAAATAATCGGGTAGGGTTTCCATGAGTAATTCCGCGCCCAACGTGGAGAGCTTGTCGTGCAGCGATTGTCCGGTTTCATCAGGGGTGATCGGGATGGCACGCATCTTGAGCATCGGGCCGGTATCCAAACCCGCGTCCATTTTCATAATGGTGACACCGGTTTCAGCATCGCCTTCACGGATGGCGGCTTGAATGGGGGCCGCGCCGCGCCAACGGGGAAGCAGCGAAGCGTGGACATTAATTGAGCCGTGCTTAGGTATATCTAACACAGATTGCGGTAAGATTTGTCCGAAGGCGGCGACGACGTAGAGATCAGGCTGCCACTGTTTGAGTTCGGTAATCGCTTCCGGTCGGCGGAGTTTTTCCGGTTGCAGAACGGGAATGTTATGCTGCAAGGCGAGCTGCTTGATGGGCGACATCTGTACCTGTTGTTTGCGTCCGGCAGGGCGATCCGGCTGGGTGACGACACCGATGACGGTGTGGTTGTCGATAAGCTGCTGTAAGATGGGGATGGAGAAATCCGGTGTTCCCATGAAAACAATTGTTGCCATGTTGTCGCTCCCAATGTGCGTTGTTGTACTACGGATTATGAAATGCTAAACTGTTGCTCTGGAACAATTTCTCTAAAAAGTTCACGCTACTGAATGAGCTTATTCTAATTGCTGGATGGACGTGTGTCTACATTATCAAAACGTTGGATTGTCGCTACACCCGCGCCTTCCGATATTCTCGAATCCTATCCGAATATGGGGCCAATCCTCGCGCAAGTGTTGTATAACCGGGGCTTTACAGACGCGGTAAGTGCGGAACATTTTATCGATGCCAAAAGTGATCTTGGTGATCCCTATCAGATGCTGGGGATTAATCAGGCTGTACATCGTGTTAAATTAGCGATTAAACGGCGCGAACCGATTGTCGTTTATGGCGATTTTGATGCGGACGGTGTGACCTCGACCACACTGCTGATGCAAACGCTGACGGCGTTGGGGGCGGTCGTTAAGCCGTATATTCCACATCGGGTCGATGAAGGCTACGGTTTGAACAGTGAGGCGCTGCTGCGGTTGGCACGTGAAGGGGTCAAACTGGTTATCACGGTTGACTGCGGCATCCGCTCGGTTGACGAAGTTGAGGATGGCAAAGCGGCTGGCCTCGATCTGATCGTGACCGATCATCATACGATTGGCCCAGAAATTCCTAAAGCACTGGCTGTTATTAACCCCAAGCAAGCGAATTGTAAATACCCGGAAGATATGCTGGCAGGGGTCGGGGTGGCGTTTCGGTTGGCGGATGGTTTAATCCGGGCGGTCAAAGCAGATCGTAAAGAGGTCAAACTGGAGTTAGAAGATCTGCTGGATTTGGTCGCCATCGGTACGGTGGCTGACCTTGCGCCGATGAACCGGACGGAAAACCGTGCGCTGGTGCGGCGAGGGCTGGAAGTTATTAATCGCGCCAACCGACCGGGTGTACGTGCGCTGCTCGAAGTCGCGGGTGTGAAGCCGGGTATGGTCAACGCGATGAACATCGGCTTTGCGCTTGGGCCGCGAATCAACGCTGCGGGTCGCCTCGAAAGCGCGATGATCGCTTACCACTTGCTTTCGGCGCAAGATTATTCGACGGCGCTGCGACTGGCCGAGCAGCTACAGGGGTTAAACGTCAAGCGGCAGGATTTGACACGCGAGGCGCAAGATGAAGTACGCACGTGGGTCGAAGCGCAGTCGGGTGATGCGCCGCTGATATTCGCCTCCGGTGAGTTCCTACCCGGCATCGTGGGGCTGGTGGCGGGGCGGCTGACCGAAGAATTTTCGCGCCCGACGGTGATTATGGAACGGGGCGAGACCGAAAGTCGTGCTTCCTGCCGGAGTATTCCACAGTTTGATATTACCCATGCACTCGACCAATGTGCCGATTTGCTGGTACGGCATGGCGGACACGCCCAAGCGGCGGGCTTTACCGTCCTCAATGAAAATATCCCCGCGCTGAAGGCCAAGCTCATGAAGTTGGCGGAAGATACGCTGAGTGGACGGGATTTGCGCCCAATGCTTGAAATTGATGTTGAAATTCATCCCAAACAATTGACCGAATGGCTGGTACATGACCTCACTCGATTAGAACCAACTGGTTATCACAGCAGTGCGCCAGTGTTTATGACCTCGAATTTGAAAGTGCTTGAATCACGGACAGTCGGTAAAGAAGGGCATCACCTCAAACTTAAATTGGCACGTCCGGGGCAGCCGCCTTTGGATGCGATTGGTTTCAACCTCGGACACTGGATCGACGAGATGCCGGAGCGTATTGATGTTGCCTATCAGTTGGAAATGAATGAGTGGAATGGCAACCGTACGCTGCAATTGAATATGCAAGATATACGACCGGCAGGCAGCACTTAATGTATAAGAAATTCTCATTGTTCCTCTTATTGATTTTCTTGTTGGCGGGATTGCCTCTCTCAGCACAGAGCAGCACACCCGCTAACCCATTTGGTGTGGTCGAGGGGTTCTGGCTGCCGAATACGGTTTGTGAGTTGGGGGCAGGATGGGAGCGCATAATCTTTGATTGGTCGCAGCACCAGCCCAACGGCCCCGATGATTGGTACACGCTGAATGTCGATGATCGCTGGTTGAAGGCGGCCCAAGATTGCAACCGTGAAGTGGTGGCGATTTTTAAGCATACGCCAGCGTGGGCGACGGATGGAATGCCCGGCCCCGGTGTGCCGCGCGGGTTATACCTGCCGGTCGATGACCCTGAAAATGTATGGGCGAGCTTTGTGCGGCGGAGCGCGGAATATTATGCACCGCGAGGCGTGAGCCGCTTTATTATTTGGAATGAGCCGGATATTACCCGCGAAACGTATGGCTTTGAATATGAGGGTTCGTTGGATGATTATTTCCAGATGCTCAAAGTCGCCTATCTGGCTCTGAAAGAAGGCAATCCAGAGGCTGAAATTCTGCTTGCCGGAACGACCTATTGGCATGATTTGAATGCTGGCAGGCGTTTATATCTCGACCGGTTGTTGGAACGTATTACTGCCGATCCACAGGCTGCGGACAATCACTATTACTTTGATATTGCCAGCCTGCATATTTATTTCCGTACTGAAACGGTCTATGATATTGTTCGGCAAACACGCGACATGCTGGATAAATACGGCCTGACCGACAAGCGCATCTGGATTAACGAGATGAACGCAGGGCCGACGGATGACCCTCTATGGCCGGTCGTTCGACCGCAATACCAGATCAACCTTGAGCAGCAGTCCGCATTTATTATGCAGACGGCTGCGTTGGGACTGGCAGGCGGGGCAGAACGCATCGCGGTTTACAAATTCTACGATTGGAATTTGCCACCGGGGGATGAGACGTTCGGGCTGATTCGTGCTGACGGTTCCCGGCGACCGGCCTTTGATACATGGGCAGCGGTTATTCAGCAGTTTGAGGGCGTGGAAGCTGCGGCGCTTGCCGAGACAGAGCAGATGACAGCCGTGTGGTTAACCCTCGAAGACGGCAGCGAATTGTATGCCGTATGGGCAAAAACGGCGGCTGATGTAAAACTCTCGGTTGAGACTAGCGATGCGAATGTGGCAATTCTAGATCAATACGGACATAATTTGCCGATTAGCACGGATAATAATGCGATTGCACTAACCCTCGCAGGTGCGCGGTGTGATAAACAGGATGGATGTGCTGTCGGCGGGAATGTGCAGCTCGTTCGTGCCAAGCAAGCTGTGCTCTCTGAAGTGACATCTGGTAAAACAGTCGAACTCGGATTTGAGTAAGGTAAAAGAGGTTGTAATGTCGTCAAATGGTGCAACTACGCCGTCCACCAATGGATCGGCAGGTGTTAATGAGCATGGTGAAATCCGCTTTTCCTACGGCGGGCAAGCGGTTATCGAGGGTGTGATGATGCGCGGGGCGCATAATGCCGCCATCGCCGTCCGCGACCCTGAAGGGCAAATTGTTGTCCACGAGCAACCGTTGAATGCAACCCTGTATCGCGGGCGTATTGCTAAGACCCCGTTCGTGCGTGGGGTGGTTGGCCTGTGGGATGCGCTTGGGCTTGGTACACGGGCACTGATGTGGGCGGCGGATGTGGCGCTTGGTGAAGAAGAAGACGTGAACTTCAACGGCCCGATTGGGTGGGCGACTATCGCCGTTTCGCTGTTGTTGGGTATCGGGTTGTTCTTCTTGCTGCCGACCACATTGGCGACGGGTATTGGTCATGCGGTCGGGTTGTCAACCGACCCTGCCGCAGTCGTTACGACCACAACAGATGGAACTGAGGTTGTAACGCCGCCAGCCGACGGAACGGCAGCGGTTACGGCTCCGAGTAATGCTGGTCTGCCTCCCGGTTTGAATGCTTTCCTCATCAATTTAATTGAAGGTTTTGTACAGCTTGGTTTGCTGATCGGTTATATTTGGTTGATCGGTCGTATACCGGATGTAAAGCGGTTATTCGGCTATCACGGGGCGGAGCATAAAACGATCAACGCTTATGAAGCTGGGGCGGAACTCACGCCGGAAATCGTGTCGAAGTACCCGATTGAACACCCGCGCTGCGGTACGGCGTTCTTGCTGACGGTGGTGTTCGTGAGCGTGTTCGTGTTCTCGCTGCTGGGTCGTCCGCCGTTCCTGCTGCTGATTTTGTCGCGCATCATCTTTATTCCGGTGATTGCGGGTATCGCCTATGAACTGCTGCGTTTTACAGCGCGTAATATCAATAACCCGATTATTCGCATCATTGTGAAGCCGAATTTGGCGCTTCAACACCTGACGACCCGCCAGCCTGACTTGCATATGATTGAGGTGGCGATTGTCTCATTTAATCATGTGTTGGCATCGGAAGGACTGCTGAAGCGCGAGGAACTGGTGATACCGGAACCGCGACCGGAAGCCGTTTCACCCACGTTGGCGGCTGCGGCGAAAAGCTAACCTGACTTAAACGAGAATCAAACGGGCGCATAACCATGCGTCCGTTTTTATTTCCACCGTAAGCCCCCCTTTATTTTTCAGTCGCCATGCGTTTGAGTTCGTACAGCTTGGTCAGGGCTTCGAGCGGGCTGAGGTTATCGACCTCTAGCTTACGCAAGGCTTCGAGGGCAGGGCTGTTTGGCTCGGCGAACATACGCATTTGTCCGGCCTCCTCACGGGTACGTTGTTTTGATGTAGCGGCAGGTGCTGGCACGGCTGTCGGGAGTTTGAAGTCGCTGCCCTGCGATTCGAGGTGGTGCAGCAGTTCGCGGGCGCGTTCGACAACGGGGCGGGGCATCCCTGCCAACTGGGCGACATGCACGCCGTAGCTGCGGTCAGCACCGCCGGTAATGACCTTGTGCAGGAACACAATATTTTCGCCTTCCTCGCTGACGGCAACGTTGTAATTGCGGGTGCGCGGAAGGATGTTCGGCATCTCGGTGAGTTCGTGGTAGTGCGTGGCGAAAAGCGTGCGGCAGTTGAGGCGTGGGCTGTTGTGGATGTGTTCGACGACCGCACGGGCGATGGCTAACCCGTCATAAGTGGATGTGCCGCGCCCGACTTCATCGAGGATGAGCAAGCTCCGGCGGCTGCTGCCTGAAAGAAGCCTTGCCGTTTCGATCATTTCGACCATGAAGGTACTTTGCCCGGCATGAATTTCATCCTGTGCGCCGATGCGGGCGAAAATGCGGTCAACCAAGCCGATGGTCGCCTCATCAGCCGGGACGAAGCTGCCGATTTGCGCCAGCAGCGTAATGATCGCGACCTGCCGGATGTAGGTGGATTTACCGGACATATTCGGGCCGGTGATGATGTGGATGCGTGACATACTGTCGAAGTGGGTGTCATTGGGGACATAGCGCACGCCATCTTGCAGCAGTTTTTCCACGACCGGATGGCGACCATCTTTCAGGATGAGCAGGTCGTTGTCGGTGAGGGTGGGGCGCACATAACCTTCGCGGACGGCCACTTCGGCCAGCGAAAGCAGCGCGTCTAAGTGAGCAACAGCACGCGCGGTTTGTAACAGGCGCGGCGCGGACTGCGAAATGTTATTGCACAAATCCTCAAAAAGCCGCTTTTCAACTTTGAGGATTTCTTCCTCGGCGTTGAGAACCAACGTTTCGTATTCTTTGAGTTCCGGCGTGATATAGCGTTCGGCGTTCACGAGGGTTTGCTTGCGGATGTAGTCGGAGGGGATTTTATCGGTGTTCGCGTTGCTGACCTCGATGTAGTAGCCGAATACTTTGTTGAAGCCGACTTTGACGCTGGCGATTCCTGTGCGCCGCCGCTCTTGCGGTTCGAGGTTGGCGATCCAATCACGCGCGTCGCGGGTGGCGTTGAGAATGTCGTCCAGTTCTTGCGCGTAACCGGGACGTATTGAGCCGATGGTGTTGAGTACGGCGGGTGGTTCATCGCTGATGGCGCGGGTGATGTGATCGCTAACATCATCACAGGCGTGCATGGTCTTGATGAGCGCTGCCAGTGAAGGAGTCGGTTCGATCAGCTTTTGGATGTGCGGCACAATGTCCAAACTGGCCTTCAAGCCAAGCAAGTCACGCGGGCCGGAACGACCAACCAACAGGCGGTTGGTTAAGCGTTCGATGTCCGAGATGCCTTTCAGCGCCGTGCGTAATTCTGCTCTGAGAACTTCATCGCCTGTCAGGGCTTCAACTGCGTCCAAACGCGCGTTGAGGCGGTTGATTTCGAGCAGCGGTTGGCTAATCCACGTACGCAGCAACCGCGCACCCATTGCCGTTACGGTACGGTCGAGCGTACTGAGCAAGCTGCCTTCCACTTTACGGCTGCGGATGGTTTCAGTCAGTTCGAGGTTTCGGCGTGTAAAAGGGTCAAGTACCATGAAGCTGGCCGTTGAATAGGCGCGGATCGTCGTGAGCTGCGCGAGAGAACTGCGCTGCGTGTCGCGGACGTATTGCAAGACTGCGCCGGCTGCCCGTACGGCAGCAGGCATTTCGCCTAATCCGTAGCCATCGAGCGTGCGGGTATGGAAGTGCTGCGTCATCGCAGTTTCCGCGTTGCCTTTTTCAAAGCGCCAATCCGGTACCGAACTCAGGTGTACGCCTTCGGGAAATGATACACCGCGTTCGACCCATGAGGCGGGCATGATGACTTCGTGTGGGGATACGCGAGCCAGTTCTTCAAGCACCAGCACGCCGGCGTTATCGCCTTCGAGCTGTGTCGCCGCGAACTCGCCGGTTGAAATATCCACGTAGGCAATTCCCGCTCGTGTCCACTGACCGCTGCCAGTATCCCCAATCGGTACAATCGCCATCAAGTAATTTGACTTCGTTTCAACCAGCAGTTCCGGTTCAATCACCGTGCCGGGGGTGATGACCCGTGTGACCTCGCGTTCGACGATGCCACGTCCATCCGGTTCGCTCATCTGCTCGCAAACGGCGACGTGGTAGCCTTTTTCAATCAGTCGTGCGACATAGCCTTCGAGCGCGTGATGTGGAACACCGGCCATCGGCACACGTTCTTCTTTACTCACTGGACGGCCTGTTAGCACCAGATCAAGCTCGCGAGCGGCGGTTTCAGCATCTTCATCAAATGTTTCGTAAAAATCGCCGAGGCGGAAAAATAGGATACAATCGGGATATTGTTTTTTAATATCGAGATATTGTTGGCGTAGGGGCGTAACACGCGCCATAAAATTAATTCCTAGTTGTAGTTATGGTGTTTGGATGAAATCACCAGTAATTTTAACGAATCCTGAACATCCGTTCAACTGCAAACGCTTAGAATACTCGTTAGACCCTCAATCAGAGCAGGAGCTTTTCTTTAATTATGTCCGAAGCGATTATTGCAGTCGATTTGGGCGGCACGCGAATCCGTGCTGCCCGCTTGAATGGGAAACTTGAAATTGAGATCAAGGAAGAAACATTGACCGAAGACGAAAAGGGGTTAGAGGATACCCTACGGCGCTTTAAAGAGATGGTACGCAAAGTTTGGCCGACCGACGGTCGAACCGTTGAGGGTATCGGTGTTTCGTCCCCCGGCCCGTTAAATCCGCTTACCGGCGTGATTGTCGCACCACCAAACCTAAAGGGTTGGCACAACGTTCCGTTAGCGGACATTCTACATGAAGAATTTGATGTGCCGGTCTATATCGGAAACGATGCGAATGTGGCAGGGTTAGCCGAAACGGTGATGGGCGCGGCAAAAGGCTACCGCGATACGATCTTTATTACCGTGAGTACGGGGGTCGGTGGCGGGATTATCATTGACGGCAAGATGCTGCTGGGTAAGGTTGGCTTAGGCGCAGAGGCCGGACATATCATTGTGCAGTCGCTGCCGAAGCCCAGCCGCCTTGAGGAAGAATCAGCCGGCCCCGCGCTCGCTCGTAAAGCGAAGGAACGTTTGGAGGCGGGCGCGGCATCCAGTATTCGCGAGGCTGTGAATGGTGATCTTGAACAGATTACCGGCGCAACAGTAGGGAAGGCGGCTGTAGCGGGGGATGCGTTAGCGCTGGAAATTGTGCGCGAGGCCGGGTACTTCCTCGGTTTGGGGATGGTGAGTTTGCTGCATCTGTTTAACCCTGAAATTCTGGTGTTTGGGGGAGGGGTCAGTAACAATTTAGGTGAGCTGCTATGGGCACCGATGCGTGAAGCGATACAGAAATACGCGATTGACTCGTCGTACTGGCAAGATTTGAAGATTGAACGGGCTGCGCTGGGCGAAAATGTCAGCATTATCGGCGCAGCAGCGTTGGTGGTCACCAAAGGCGGTTTAACCGATGTGAGCGAGGCCATTGTGCATTTGAGCGCCACTTGAAATATCATTCGTAAGAAATGTAATAGAAAATCTGCAAAATGCTATATTCGTATAGCAGATAGTGCTACAATTTTCCCATGTTAATGTTACCTGACTTCCGAGTACGCCAGCGCGATTTTCTCCTTGAAATTTCACGCGCTATGACCGCCCAGCTTGATTTGGCTGAGGTGCTGCGGCTCGTGCTGCACGCTTCGACCGTTATGCTGGCCGGGAAGGTGGGTGTGGTCGCGCTGCGCGAGGCGAACGACCATTACGCGATTCACGCAACGCTGGGTGTGGAGGACGATCACCGCGCAGAACTCAACCAGCATCTTGATGAGATGGTGGGCAGCAGCAATTGGGGCTACGACCGCGATTTCATCAACACCAAGCTCAACCAGATGGCGATTTCGTTGGATCGCACCCTGCGCCAATCGTTGTTCTTGCCGTTGGTTATTGGTGATGAACCGGTTGGCTTGCTGATTATTTTCCGTTCTTATTGGGTGCAGCCCACCGAAAACGACCAGCAAATCTTGCAAAGTTTTGCCGATCAAGCGGCCATTGCAGTGCATAATGCTCAACTGTATGCGCGTATCAACCATGAGCGTAAGCAGCTCGGCGCGATCCTCGATCACAGCGCGGATGGCGTGATGATGCTTGACCCGCAGCAGCACATTTTGGGTTTCAACCACGCGCTCGAACGCATGACGGGTTGGTCAGTACAAGACGCGCTTGCCCAATATCACGACCGGGTTATTCAGTGGAAGCGCTTGGAACGCGGCGATTTGCGCCAAGCGTTAGACAATGGTTGGCCGTTCAAAGCGAATAAAGACACACCGCTTGAAACCTTATACGTCGAAGGTGATCTGTTGCGGCTTGATGGAATGACCTTGAGTGTTGGCATTACATACGCACCGCTGCTTTCGGACGATGGCACGCTGCTGAATATCGTGGCGAATGTGCGGGATATTACGAACTTCCGTCGCGCCCAAGAAATGCAGAATGTTTTTATCTCTACCGTATCCCATGAACTGAAAACACCGGTCGCGCTTATCAAGGGGTATGCCGGAACGCTGCGGCGTGAAGATGCTGTTTGGGACCCGCATGTGATCCGTGACAGCCTCGAAGTGATCGAAGATGAGGCCGACCGCTTGACCGCGCTCATCGAAAATTTGTTGGCAGCCAGTAAGCTCCAAGCCGAGCGGATGCGCCTCGACCTCGGTGAAGTGCATCTCGATCAGCTTGCCGCACAGGTGGTTGAGCGCTTCAAGACACAGACGACCAAGCACAAGTTTGTACTCAATTTTCCCAAAGATTTCCCTCCCTTACAGGGTGATGCTGTTCGTTTGCGTCAGGTATTGGATAACCTTGTGAGTAATGCTATCAAGTACTCGCCCGACGGTGGTACAATCACGCTGGGGGGAGAGGTCGATGACCGGTATGCCACAATTTTTGTGCGCGACCAAGGGGAAGGCATTCCTGAGGTCGAACAAGAACGTGTATTCGAACGGTTCTATCGGGTTGACGGACCACTGAGCAAGAAGACGAAAGGTACTGGTCTTGGCCTGTATCTCGCCAAAGCGGTTGTCGAGGCTCACGGTGGTAATATTCGCGTTAAAAGCAAGCCCGGAAGCGGGTCAACATTTTACTTTACGATCCCCCTATAATCGAATGACTTCTCTGGAGTTGTGATGCCGAAAACTATTCAAACCACGATCCAATGTGTGCAGTGTCGCCAGCCTATCCGCGCGACGATTCAAAGTGTGATTGACCCCGCCGAGAACCCGCAAGCGAAAATCGCGTTGCTGGGCGGCAATATCAATATGGTGCAATGCCCAAACTGCGGCGCACCGAATACGGTACTTGCGCCGATTCTGTACCATGATGCGTCAAAAGAACTGCTGCTATCCTACGTGCCAATGGAACTTGGCTTGCCTAAGGATGCACAGGAAAAGGCGATTGGCGAGCTAATGCGTGATGTCACGTCCAGTTTGCCGCAAGGTGGGTTCAAGGCGTACCTGTTGCAGCCGCGACAAGCCCTCACCATGCAGGGGTTGATTGAGCAGGTACTCCAAGCGGACGGTGTTACACCGGAAATGATGAAAGACCAGCGTGACCGCGTGAAGCTGGTTGAAACCTTTATGCAGTCGCCGCCGGACTTGCTGCCGCAGTTGGTACAGCAGCATGATGCCAAGATCGACGCACAGTTCATCCAGACGATGACGCTGGTCATCCAGCAGTTGCTGGGTGAAGGGCGTGAACAGGTTGCCGAGCAGGTGGCGTATATCCAGAACCAGATTGTCGAACTGTCAACCTTTGGCAAGCAGTTGATGGAGCAGAGCCAAGCGCAGGAAGCCGTCATTGCAGAAGTGGCGGACGCAGTGAACGCCTTGGGGCAAGGTGCAAACCGCGCTGATTTCTTGCAGCTCGCCATCAGCTACAACGGCGACGAGCAGCGGTTACAGGCGTTGGTTGGCCTCATTCGTCCGGTGTTTGACTACACCTTCTTTGAGGAGATGACGGCATACATCGGTCAAGCGCCTGCGGATGACCGTGCTGACCTTGAGAAACTGCGTGATGCTCTCGCCCAACTGACGGCGATGATCGACCAACAGGCACAGGCGGCGCTGCAAGAGGCTGTTGGCTTGCTGCGGGTGATTGTCGCCAGCCCGAACCCTGATGAGGTCATTCAGGCGAATTTACCGATGATCGACAACACGTTTTTGCAGGTGCTATCAGCGAACATTCAAGAGGTGACTCGCCGTGGTGATATTAACGCGAGTGCCAAACTGAAGGATGTGTACAACCGGATTGTCGCCGCGCTGCAAGCGAGTATGCCACCAGAACTCCAGTTCATCAATCAGTTGTTGAACGCGCCGAATGAAGATGAGGTACGCAGCTTGATCTCGCAGCACGCGAGCGAGTTTGGCGCTTCGTTGTTGGGCGCAATTGACGCAGTGGAGCAGCAAATCGCGGGGCAGGGTGATCCTGCTGTGATGCAGCGATTTGACTTCGTGCGGCGCGAGGCTACCCAAGCCCTCGCATAACCCGTTACCATTAGGGAGTACGTTTTGTACTCCCTTTTATTTCGTCATAATTTTTCTTAATGTGATAACTTTTGTGTCGGAAATCTTGCTGATTGACCGCCGTTTACCCCACGCTTGACCTCCGTTCTAGACGATATTTGAGTGTATTTTCACTAGCAATTCTGATAACCCCTACTAGCTTTGCGCTACATTTGGTACAATCTCCGCGCTGAAAACCTGTTTTACACAAAGCGCGTGTGATAACGCGGTTCAGTACCTGAACTTGTTTATCTGGAGAAAATGACTAATGCAACGATTTTCACGCTATTTTGTAGGGGCAACCGGCGTGCTCATGATGGCACTGGTGGTATTGCTACTCTCGCTCCCAACGAATGCGGTTACACTGGCGCAGGCCGCGCCTACCGCGACACCGAATGATCCGATTTGGCGCGGTTTCGCGGCTTCGCGAGATGCCATTCAAGAAGCGCGTAATGTCGATTTGACATTGGTCAGCAAGTGGGAATTTGAGGAAAGCGACTGGAACACCAGCGGCGGTATTGATGGCTGCGTCGATCTGGTTGATATTACGGCTTATCGTCCCATCTATTTTGGTTGGACTTACACACTAACCAGTATGCGTGGTCAGGTTTTCCAAACGCGCGTCAGCTTCGACCTGACTGAAATTGCCGTTTGCGACAAGATTTCGACGGAAGCTGCTCCCGCCCCGGTGGCTGGTGCGACAATTGATCCCAACCTGCCGCCGCCAGTCGCCGGTTCGGCTGCTATTGGTGGGTTTGAACTCGGTGGTCAGGTTCTCGATATGAGCCTGAATACATTCGGCCTTATGAACCGTGCAGGCATGAAGTGGGTCAAGCAGCAGGTTCACTACGCACCCGGCGAAAATGGCAGCAAGGTTGCCGGTCAGGTTAATGTTGCTCACTCGAACGGCTTCAAGATTCTTTTGAGCATCAAGGGTGAGAAGGCCGATCTCGGCGCAAACTTCGACGGTTATCTGGCGGGCTACGCCGGGTTCCTCGGTCAGGCGGCTGCCGCTGGTGCGGATGCGATTGAAGTTTGGAATGAACCGAACATCGACCGTGAATGGCCCGCTGGTCAGGTGAACGGCGGCACCTATACGAAGATGTTGGCTTCGGCCTTCAATGCGATTAAGTCGAGCAACGCCAATACCATCGTCATCAGCGCGGCACCCGCCCCCACCGGCTTCTTCGGTACGGCTGGTTGTACCGCGCAGGGTTGCAACGACGACACCTTCATGACCCAGATGGCACAGGCTGGCGCGGCCAACTATATGGACTGCGTGGGCTTGCATTATAATGAAGGCGTTATTCCTCCGGGGCAGGCGAGCGGCGACCCGCGCGGTGGCTATCCGACCTACTACTTCGGTTCGATGTTGGCACGCGGCTATAACCCATTTGGCGGCAAGCCGGTTTGCTTCACCGAACTCGGTTATCTATCACCAGAAGGTTACAGCCAACCGCTGCCCGCGAACTTCGCGTGGGGTCAAAACACGACCGCTGCCCAACAGGCGACATGGCTGGCACAGGCGGCAACCCTTTCAGCCCAAAGTGGTCATGTGCGTATGATGATCGTCTTCAATGTCGATTTCCCGTATTACACGGCTGACGACCCGCAGGGTGGTTACGCGATGCTGCGTCCCGGTGGCGGCTGCCCGTCGTGCGATGCGCTCGGCGGAGTCATGAAGAAGTAGCAGGATTTTGAATGATGAAAGGGCGTGCGAACAAGTACGCCCTTTTTGTTCAGGTGAAACGGGTTCTGACGCTGCTATTGAAAAACAGAAACACCTCATGTAGAATGTTTGGTAGGGGCGGTTAGCTCAATTGGCAGAGCACCTCGTTTACACCGAGGGGGTTATAGGTTCGAGTCCTATACGGCCCAAATATTGAAACGCATACAATTTTGTGTGCGTTTTTGTTTGTTTTTGTGGCGCTCCGGTTAGAATACGGTATGTAACAAATTGTTGCGTTACTAGAGGTTTTCGGCTATGATTATAGTCATATTGTTACATTCCCGTTTGTTTTAGGTATAAAAACCATTAGCATAGTCAGGACAAATACGATGGTCATGGTTCAAGATAACCGCCAGATATTAATCGTCGAAGATGACGAAGATACCGCTGAAGTGGTTTGCACCCTGTTGAATGAAGCCGGATACAATGCCGTGTCGGTCGATAGGGGGGAAACCGCACTCAGCGAGATTGCAGCAACTTCACCGGATTTGGTGCTGCTTGATCTCAACTTGCCTGACATTAATGGCTTGGATGTTCTGAAGCAGGTGCGTGAACGGTCTTTCTTGCCGATGATCGTTCTCAGCGGCTTCGCAAAAGAACGCGATAAAGTCAACGCGCTGGAAGCGGGTGCTGATGATTATCTCGCGAAACCTTTTTCGCCGGATGAATTGGTCGCCCGTGTCAAAGCGCTGCTGCGGCGCATTAACTGGACACCCCAGCCGGAAACGAAGCTCACGGTTCGCCAGCTTGAACTCGATATTCCGCGCCGTCACGCTTTTATTCGTGGTCAACCGCTGCGGCTCACACCGATTGAATATGGGCTGCTCGTTACGCTGATGCGAAACGCAGGTCAGATTGTGACCCATGATGAGTTGTTAAGCGGTGTTTGGAACGAGAAATATTTGGGCGATTACTCGGTTCTACGTGTCAATATTTCACGGCTGCGTCAAAAAATTGAACTTAATCCTCGCCATCCGGCATACATCGTCACCGTTCCGGGGCAGGGCTACCGGATGCCGGCGTAGTCAAGCATTATTCACCGACAATTAACGCTTGCGAAGCGCAAATGACCTTGATTGGCAAATCAAGTTTGTTTGTGCTACGCTTGCCTTGTGCGTATCGTGATTTTGTGAGTAAGGACAATATCTTGCCGGGTGATTACGGGGTACTCGCATCCATTTATGACACTGTAGGGATGGCAAATTTCGCCAGCACGATTACGCCTAAACTCATTGATTATGCCCAACGCATTGATTGGTTAGGACGGCGTATCGTCGTCTTAGGATGTGGCACGGGCGGGGATATTGAATATCTCGCTCAATATCCATATACCATTACCGGCGTGGACAACAGCCCGGATATGCTCGATGTGGCAAAACGTAAGTTAGCCGCCTCTGGTGGCAGCATCAAATGGTTGCAACTTGATATACGCGATACGGGTAACCAGATCCTTCAATCCGATATGGTACTCGCGCTGAACGTGATGAACGAACTCAACAGCCTGCGTGATTTGGAATCCGTTTTTGTCACGGCGCAGCGCATTTTAGAAAGTGGCAAGCTGTTCATTTTTGATATGCGTACGCTCCAAGGTCTCGCTGAAGCGACTGTGAACGCTGAACACCTTCTTTATGACTCGGCTGACGCGCTCAGTGTTTTTAACACCTCTGAGTATGATTACGAGCGCCAATTGCAAACCCTTCGCTATATCATTTTTCGCCAAGCGAACGGCGGCTGGCAGCGTTCTGAGGCACGACTCCTGCTCCGAGCATTTCCGGTTCAAGCAGTCTCCTCGCTCTTGCAGCGGAATGGGTTTCAAATTAAGACCATCCTGAATAGTAAGTTGGAAGGATACGATCCCGCTGTTTCACATTCTGATCGAGTCGTATTTGTCGCCGAGAAACAATCTGCATGAACGTAACTTCCGATACCGAAAAACTGCACCTTCAAGTTGATCGTGAGCATAATGCCTTACGGCTTGCGACCGTTTTACTGTTTATCTTCGTCGGCGTGCTGACCTTTTTTATTACGAACGCGCTCATCACCAGCGAAGGATTAAACCTGCTCGCGGCGATTATCGCGTTTGCGGTCGCGGCGATTGTGACGCGCGTTTCCGAACCGACTTTGAAGCGTATGTGGCCGAGTAAGCGGTTCCTTGAACTCGACTCTGAAGGGGCGCGGTTGATGAATGAGACGACCGTTCAGTCGGCTATTTTGGCTGAAGCGACCGCCAACACCTACTACTGGTGCTTCAAGATTCCGCGTCGTGGACGGATGCCAAAAGGCTGGTACGTCATTGCCTGTGCTCTGCAACAGGATGATACCTTTATTGCGACCTATGCTTTTGCCTCGCCCGAAAATATGGAGCGTCTCAAGGAACTCAAGGAGTTTGTAGAACTCAAAGGTGAGGACAAAAAAGCCAAGACCGCTAAAGCCGATTCACTCCGGTTAGCGGGTGAGCAGCGCCGGCTGCGCGTGGCGGAGGAGCACCGGTGGCATGATGGTGCTGAATTGACTGTGCCTGATTTCGAGGCACTCATCAAGCGGTTAAATGGGTTATATGTCCGATGGAACACTTAAAATCGGTCTTTAGCGTAGTAGTGCTTGGCAGCCTACTGCTCTTTTCCAAATTTCACGCTCAAGATGCGAACCAACTGCTGGTTGGCTCCCCTGTTTCCGGTCAAATCACGGCCTCCAATACCGAGTTGTGGATTTTCAACGCTGTTGAAGGCGAGGTTCTCTCGTTCTCGGCGCGGAATGTTTCCGGTAATCTCGACCCCCAAATCACGATCACCAACAGCCGGGGCGATGTGATTATTGAAAACGATGATTATGATTATCCTGAAAGCCAGAACGCGCTGCTTGAAGCCATCACCATACCGCGTACCGATACCTATACGGTTACGGTGAGCGGTGTGGGCGGGTCAAGCGGTGAATATGCCTTAACCATGCTCAACGGATTTAGCCAAACCGCATGGGATGATAATTTTAACGGCGATCTTGTTTGGCAAGATGTTAACGAAGCGCCAACTGATTCAGCTTTCACTGTGGCTGCTGACAGCGGGCAGCTTGTGCTTGCCATTATTGGTGCTGAAACGCGCGGTGTTGCCGTGAACCCAAACCAGGATGAGTTTGTGGATTTCTACGCGACTGTGAAAGTGAATGTGAGCAGTGGGCCAGACGGATGGACGGTTGGCATGACGCTGCGGCAGCAAGACCCTGAGCATTATTATCTGCTGAATGTGCGCTCGCGAGGGGAATGGCGATTTATCCGGCACGAAAACGGCACCGACATTACCATTCGCGACTGGACAGTTCATCCGGCACTTGCCAATTCCACCGGCAGCTTTTCACTGGGCGCGATGGTAAGCGAAGCGGGCTTTGATTTCTTCTATAACAATGTGTTGTTTGGGCGATTAAGCGATACGGCTTTGTTGGATGCTGGCAATATCGGCCTTTCTATTCAAACCGGCAGCTCCCTCAGCAGTCAGATCACCGCTGCTTTCGATGATTTGCTGGTGAGCGTACCAACCCTTTCCGAAGGTGAACGCATCATTCCCTTGCGGATTACCGTCGGTCAGCCTGCCGTAGTGACCCGTGATATTCAACGCCAAGCGTTGATTTCGGCTACGGGGCAGTTATCGCTAACGGTGCCAGAAAGTTTCGTCGAGTCATCTCGCCCCGGTGTGGAGCGGGTGCCGCTGGCGCGTGGTGCGGTTTACGGCAACATGGCACTTGGCACGACTGTTTCGTGGGAAGCGGTGAGTGATGGTCAAACGGGGTGTGGGTTAATCCTACAGGCGCAAGATGATACGAATTACACCTTAGCCTTTATCGACCGTACCGGCGCATATGGTGTATCACAGCGGCAGGGCGATACATTCCATGCTGGTATCTTTGCCGAAAACCCCGCGTTGACAGGGACACAACACGCCTTAGTGGTTATCGTTCGTGCTGATCAAATTTTGTATTACGTGGATGGGTTTTACGGTGGCAGCATGACAATCGATGCGGCAGCGGGCGCTATTGGAAATGCAGTCGTCAACTTCGAACCGATCCGTACCTCCTGTAGTTTTAGAGACACTTGGGTGTGGAACTGGGATAATTAAGCTGTTCCCAACATCTAATAACCGTGCTTGACTCGTATTGAATAGAAAACCATGAGGCTTGAACATGCAGATGCAATCGCTCGAAGCCGCAATACTCCGCACGGTCCTTTACGCAGATGTCTTCAATTTTCCGATGACAACCGCGGAAATTCATCACTATCTGATCACCGAGCATCCGGTTAGCCTCGAAGCGATACAATCCGCTCTTCAAAACTCCAGTTGGTTAAAGCAGCACCTCCAACATATTGATAACTATATTGTCTATTCGGGACGGTCAGAACTTGTCCCTATTCGGGATGCACGCGAGTCAGCTTCTCAACAGCTTTGGCCCCAAGCAATCAAGTGGGGCAGGTGGCTCGCGGCACTTCCATTTGTCCGCATGGTCGCGCTAACGGGAGCGCTGGCCGTTCGGAATGCTGCGGACGGCGACGACGACCTCGATTATATCCTTGTGACAAGCGCCGGACGGGTTTGGTTAGCCCGCGCGTTTGCAATCGCCGTTGTGCGAATAGGGCATTTTCGAGGGGTGAAAATCTGTCCGAATTATGTGCTGGCTGAAACCGCACTTCTGCAATCCCGGCGTGATATTTTCCTAGCCCACGAAGTTTCGCAGATGGTGCCGTTATATGGGCAGGATTTGTATCGGCGTTTCCGTGAAGAAAATGATTGGGTATACCAGCAGCTGCCGAACGCCATAGATCCATTTTTCACCGAACCGGAGTATAGCCTGAATATAAGTGGTAAAGTGAAGCGTGTATTGGAAATGGTATGTGGCAATGTTGTTGGCGATTGGTTAGAACAATGGGAATACCAACGCAAGCTGCGCCGCTTTGCTACGGATCTCAAAACGCCTCACTCATCCGCGCAAATTGATGACACGCAAGTGAAGGGGCATTTTAACGATCATGGGCATCCGATATTGAATAAGTATCACCAACGCTTGCGAGACTGCGGACTTGAACAAGAAGTATTATCGCTCACAGGAGATTAACGATCATGGCTGCTAACGTGAACGCTGAAGGGGCGAAACTCGATTTTGCGGACGATATGAGTTATGGCGACTACCTGTCGCTTGACCATATCTTAAACGCTCAAAACCCGCTTTCGACCGACCACAATGAGATGCTGTTTATTATTCAGCATCAAACCAGTGAGTTGTGGATTAAGTTGATGCTGCATGAACTGAATGCCGCCCGTGAACGCCTGAAGGCCGACGATTTTTCGCCCGCTTTCAAGATGATGGCGCGTGTATCCCGCATCATGGAACAGCTTGTGAGTGCGTGGGACGTACTTTCGACGCTTACACCGAGCGAGTACAGCAGTATTCGCCCGTTCTTGCGGCAGTCATCGGGCTTTCAATCGTATCAATATCGGCTGATTGAGTTCATTTTGGGCAATAAAAACGATGTGATGATTCGCCCACATCGCCATTACCCTAATCTCACTGCGATCTTGCAGGCTGAACTAGAAAAGCCATCGCTCTATGATGAAGTCTTGTTCTTGTTAGCGCGGCATGGCTATAAGCTCGATGATGCCATCCTCAAACGCGATTGGACGCTGCCCTATCGCTATAACGGGTCGGTTGAAGCGGCGTGGTTAGAAATCTACCGTAACTCTGAATCCAGTTGGAGCTTTTACGAACTTGCGGAAGAACTGGTCGACTTGGAAGACAGCTTCCGCCAATGGCGCTTCCGTCACATGACGACCGTGAAGCGTATTATTGGCTTCAAGCGCGGCACGGGTGGTACATCCGGCGTGGGCTATTTGACGCAGGTTTTGGATACCGAACTTTTCCCTGAACTCTGGCGTGTGAGGACCTCGTTATAACTATGAGTCTGCGATTTGACCACGCCATTATCCTCGTCCATGATCTTGATTTGGCTATCGCTCAGTATCGAGCAAAGGGCTTTAATGCCTTCTTTGGCGGTAAACACGCTGATGGTAAAACGCATAATGCCCTGATCGTATTTGCCGATGGCAGCTATCTTGAACTGCTTGCTCCAACCTCGTCTGAATTATTAAAAGGTATTGACCTGAATGATCGTACCAGCTTCCTATTCCTGCTGACGCAAGGTGAGGGCTTAGGCGGTTATGCGCTGCTTTCAGACGGCCTCGAAGCTGATGTAGAAGCGATGCAGCGGCTCGGTTTGGGCGTTGTCTTGAGCAGCCCGAATGGACGCGCACGACCGGATGGGCAGCAGATTCGCTGGCGGACTGCGGCGCTTGACGACGGAACCATGACCCCGTTTTTCATTCAGGATCAAACTCCGCGTGTGTTGCGGGTGCCTGATGAGCCAAGTGTAACCGCACAGCCGAATGGCGTGACGGGCGTGGCAAGGCTGGAGATCGGCGTACCGGAATTGGCTGATGGTGTTCGGGACTACGAAATGATGACCGGGCTTTCGGTGGAACAGGGTGCAAATCAAGCACAATTCACACTCAATGGCGTGGAGTTTGTCATCAAGGCCAACACTGCAACGACTGTGCGTGGGCAGTTGCTCGACGTGCAGCTAAAAGCCAGCTCTAGCGAAACGATCTCATTGAATAAGCTAATGGCAAATTAAAGCCTCATACGTCGATAGGTACTTGGTTTATCGTTGTATGAGGCTGGTAAGTCGTTAGTTAGATTACAGTTTGGGCGGTGTTACGCCAATTTGACCTTGATACTTTCCCTTCTTATCGGCGTATGACGTTTCGCATTCGTCGTCCGCTTCGAAGAACAGTACTTGCGCTAACCCCTCGTTCGCATAGACCTTCGCGGGTAGCGGAGTTGTGTTGCTGATTTCAAGCGTCACGTAGCCTTCCCATTCCGGCTCGAAAGGGGTGACGTTCACGATGAGGCCGCATCGGGCGTACGTGCTTTTGCCGACGCAAACGGTCAACACCTTGCGGGGAATACGGAAGTACTCGGTAGAACGCGCGAGGGCGAATGAGTTGGGCGGAATGACGCAAACCTCGCCCTTAAAATCGACAAATGATTCCGGTGAGAAGTTTTTGGGGTCAACAATCGCCGAATAAACATTCGTGAAGATTTTGAACTCATCGGCGACCCGTAAATCGTAGCCGTAGCTGGATACACCATAGCTAATGACCCCCTGTCGAACCTGCTTTTCAACAAATGGCTCGATCATTCTCTGTTCAAGTGCCATTTTGCGTATCCAATGATCGGGTTTTAACCCCATGTTGGTATCCTTTCAACGGGTCACAAAAGTTTGAAATACAGCTAATATTACATGCGTTCCGGTGCGCTCATACCCATGAGCGTGAGGAGACGTTTGAAGATAAACTGTGCCGCCCGATAAAAACGCAACCGCGCTTTTGCAAGATCCGGCGCGACATCCCCATGCAGCGCACGGACTTCATCATAAATAGGATGGAAGGTACTCGCCAATTCGTGGGCATAGAACGCGATGCGGTGCGGTTCTAGAGTCGTCGCGGAAAGCTCGATAATGTCGCCCAATTCCAGCGCCTTGCGGATGAAGCGCAGTTCAGCCTCGCCCAGCAGCGAAATGTCCGCCCCTTCGTCGGTGAGGCCGCGTGATTCGGCTTCACGGAAAATACCCGCACACCGTACATAGGCGTTCTGGATGTAATATACCGGATTGTCGTTGCTCTGCTTGACCGCCAAATCAAGGTCAAAGTTCAGGTGCGAATCGGCGCTTCTCGCCAGCAGGATATAGCGCACGACATCCGGGCTGGTTTGGTCGATCAGATCATCCAATGTTTCAATGTCGCCACGCCGCGTACTCATTTTCATTTCTACGCCATCACGAATCATGCGGACAAGTTGAATGATGACCACATTAATGACCGATGGATCATATCCGAGTGCTTGTACACCGTATTGGACGACCTTATACTGCGCCCCGTGGTCAGCACCGAGGATGTTGACCAGCAGATCAAAGCCGCGCTTAATTTTGTTGACGTGATAGGCGATGTCCGGCAGTGTATAGGTCGGAATGCCGTCATTCTTTACCACCACGCGGTCTTCATTATCGCCAAAAGTCGAACTGCGGAACCACTTGGCGGGTGGTAGGTTTTTACTCTTCGCGAGTTCTTCTTCATCGGCGTTTTCGCGAGCCGCACTTTCGTAGATGTGACCGGCTTTTTCGAGGGCGGCTAACGTTTCCCAAACGGCTTCGGACTCAAAAAGACTATTTTCGTTAAAGAACACGTCATGCTGGATATTCACACGTTTGAGTGTTTGCTTAATGACCTCAAACATACGTGTTTCAGCGTATTCCTTGAAGGGCTTCCAATCCGCGTCTTTCAGCGAGTCACCTTGTTCAGCCGCTAAATCCTTAGCGAAGTCTTTCAGATACTCCCCTTGATAGAAGGTTTTATCGTCCTCGGCGGGTACTTGAACGGGCAGACCCAGCGCCTCTAAATAGCGCACACGCATACTGTTGCCGAGGTTGACCATCTGGACACCGGCGTTATTAAAATAGTATTCGCGCTCGACCGTGTAGCCCGCCGCTTCTAATAACCGCGCAATCGTATCGCCGACCATCGCGCCACGGCTGCGTCCAACGTGCAGCGGGCCGGTGGGGTTGGCGCTGACGAACTCCACCTGTGCGCGTTTGCCTTTCCCCAAGTCTAAAGCGAAGACATTCTCCCCTTCGGTAATAATGTTTTCGACTTGTGTTTGCAGCCACGCGCTGCTGAGGCGGAAGTTGATGAACCCCGGTTTAATGGCTTCAACTTCACTGGTGAAATCGGCCTTTGGCAGATGCTTCACGATGATTGACGCGACATCAAATGGGTTCTTGCCAATGGTTTTAGCGAGCTGCATGGCGACTGCGGCTGCGTAATCGCCTTGCTCGGCCTTTTTGGGCGGACGGATTTCAATCGTCGGAATTTCAAAAGCCGGCAATTCACCGGATTGTTGTGCCGCTTGGATAGCTTGGGTTATGAGTTGCGCGTGTTCGTAAGGCAGTCGCTTCAAGATCGTTCTTCCTCAAATAGATACGCAAAGGGACGCGGATCATGTGTTCGCGCCCCTGATTTCTGGCTGCATTGTAGCAAATTTAGGGGAGTTAGCAAGTTCGATAGGTGCGATTAGTAAAGCGGATAAAGCTCGATTACTCCATCCACTCCAACTTTTGCCCGTTTCGCACAGCTTTCGCATAGCCATTCGCCCTTTTCGAGTCGCATCGTTTGTTCGGTACATTTTGGGCAGCGTAGGATGTGGTCGAGCGGCTGCACCCCTTTCGGCGCTGATTCCCCCGCTTTTGTTCCCCACACTTTGCGGTAGTCAACTGTCCATATCTGGGCTTTTGCGTCCGAAATACCCGCTTCTTTGAGGATTTCTTGTAATTGTTGGCTCGTCCATGTTTTGCCGGGCATCAACTTGGTGTTCACCCGCTGGCTGGTGAGCAGCATCCCTCCCGGTCGCAGCACGCGCACCAGTTCTTGCACCACCGCTTGCGGATTGGACATAAACTCCAGCGCTTCGAGGCAGGTGACAATATCGAAGGTGTTATCAGGAAAGGGCAGGTTCTCCGCCGGACACCAGATGAAGGTAGCTGACTCATACGGGTAAAAGTTCTTGGTGGCGTGATGCAGCATTTTTCGGCTGAGGTCTGCTGCGACCGTATGCCCTTCGAAGGATTGATGACGTGCTAACGCTAATGGGAGACGACCGGTTCCTGTCGCGACATCGAGTACCATAGGGTTGGCTTGAGGCTTGATCGCGTCCATGAGCGGCTTCGCAACAAACATTTCCTCGTATTCCCGCTGATACTGCTTAACCCCGTCGTACTTATGCGCGAACCGGTCATACAGCAGAATGACCATCCACCGTCCGAGGTAAACACCTTCGCTGGCGATGAGCAGCCACCATCCCAGCGTGATGAGGGCAGCAATGATCGTGCTGAGAAGCAGTAAGCTGAGAATATCACTCATTTAAGTAAGCCTTCTTCGCGCAGCCACGGTACACAGGTATCAATCCCCTCTTGTAGGGTCATCTTCGGTTGCCAGCCCAAGAGTTGACGCGCTTTGTCCATCTTGTATGTCTTTTTTGCCTGAAGAAAATCGACCAATGTCGGCAGTTCTTGAGGTTCGCCTTGCAGTGTCATGATAGCTTCGATCAAAGGCGCAATAGGGCGCATGAGGAAAGGTGGAAAACCCAACCAGCGATCATGCCCCGCCAGCCGTGAATACCCGCCTAAGAATTCGCGCCACGTCGGGGCAGGGTCGGATGAGCAGTTGAACGCTTGGCCGACGGCTGCCGGATGGGTCGCCAGTACAATCATGAGGTCGACAACATCATCTACGTAAATCGGATGCGCGCTCCCATTTCCACCACCCAGAAACGGTGTTGGCTTGCGCTTGCCGAGTTTAAACATCGTCGCTGTCCACCCGTTGCTGCGCGGCCCGTAAATCATGCCGGGGCGGATGATGCTGTACGGCACGTTAAGCTGACTGCCGAGTTCGCGCACATCCGTTTCCGCTTGCGATTTCGTGAGGTTGTAAGGGACACGCCCCGGCTTTTGCGGGAATTCCTCAGTAATATCGCCGGTATAGTTGTAGCCGTAAACCGCTATCGAGCTGACATGCACTACCCGTTGTACTTTCGCGTGGGCTGCCGCACGGATGATATTGCGCGTGCCGTCCACGTTAATGTGCTGCTGCTTTTTAAGGTTGCCGCCTAAGGCCGCCGCGACGTGGAAAACAACCGAGCAGCCTTCCATCACCTGCTTCATGCGTTCAGCATCCGTAATGTCACCCTCAACCAGTGCGATATTGGCATGATGGCTAAGAAACTCACCCTTTTGAGGTCGCCTTGCGAGCGCTTTTACATGTACGCCCTCTTGTGCAAGCCGCATGGCTAATGTGCCACCGAGGAAGCCGGTCGCACCTGTAACAAGAACCTGCTGGTTGGCTAATGACATACTATCCTCCGATGGGCAGGGCAAAAATACCGAGATGATTGGCGATAGGACGTTCTCGCCCCGGTATCCGGTTGTGAATGGGCGAGTTCAAGATGACCGCTTCTCCGTTTGCACCCGCAATCGCTAGCGTGACTGAACCACCACCATCTAGGTTGAGCGCATTATAGCCGTTATTGGCGAGTACAAGGTCTTGGAGTTCGGGGATGGTCATACCCTCACTGTAATTCGGTTGGCGGCCATCAATGATGATGACGATCAACGTTTGCTTTTCAGGGTCGAGAGCGACCGCAGTACGCGGATGCTTGCCGGTCAGATAATCGTTTGTGGTCTCAATCGGTGTTTTCTCGCCGTCAATGACCAGCATCATATTGCCGGAAACTGCGTTATAAATCGGTTGTAACGGTGGTTCAAATGATGCTTGATTATCTTGTGTCAGGTAGAGTGTTTCATAATTTTCGGGCGGGGCATAACCCTGCGTATACACATCCCCGCGTGAGGCGCTCAACCCACGCACGTTGACCCCATCCCCAACGTGCGGATAGTAGTCCATGAAACCGTAATCCCGCCACGGATCAAAGAAGTCGGCGTTAAAGGCGATTTGTAGATGCTGTTCAGTCAGGAACTGCGTCGTGGTTTTCGCCGCGAGTTTGTATTCGCCTGTTGCTTGTGCGGGCGTTCCCATGAACTCGATACCCTTCGCCTTCAAATCAATGAACAGCATGTGTGCAATGATTGGCCCTGCCAACACCTCGCGCTTGTACGTGACCCCGTTGAAAAGTGTCTCCGTAGTGTTAGCGGGCAGGGGACGATGCGTGTACCAGAACAAAAAGCTGGCAACGATGATCGCCACCAGCATGATTATAGCTGGGATAGCAGTTAATCTGCGCCGCCCCAAGCGCCAAACACTGTATCCGGCGAAACAGGCAATCAGCACCGCGATGCCTATTCCGCCGTAGATCAGAATCTCATCACTCATGTCATTTGCCCGTACCTGCAATGCTGGACTACATGCGCCCTCATGTTGCCGTTTGAACGTTACCCGTGAGGGATAAATCCTCGCGGAATTGCATACTATAGAGTTTGGCATACAGACCGTTTAGCGCCATCAATTCCTCGTGCGTACCGAGTTCGACAATTGCGCCCTTATCCAACACCGCAATCCGGTTCGCCACGTTAATGGTACTTAGGCGGTGGGCAATAATGACCGTCGTTCGGTTCTGCATCAGGCGGGTGAGCGCCTCTTGCACCAGATGTTCGCTTTCAGTGTCTAAACTCGATGTTGCCTCGTCCAACAGCAAAATGCGCGGGTCTTTAAGGAGGGCGCGCGCAATCGCCACCCGCTGCCGCTGCCCACCACTGAGCCGGATACCGCGTTCGCCCACAATCGTCTCGTACTTATCCGGCAGCTCCATAATGAAATCGTGGGCATTCGCGGCTTTTGCGGCGGCCTCAAGTTCGCTGTCGCTGGCATCCAACCGTCCATAGCGGATGTTTTCGCGAATCGTACCGCCGAAGAGCAGCGTCTCCTGTGGCACGATGCCGATCTGTTGGCGGAGGCTGGTCTGCGTCACGCTTTTAGCATCGGTTCCGTCAACCCGCACGCTGCCGCTTGTCGGGTCGTAAAAACGTGGGATAAGGTTGAAAATCGTGCTTTTGCCTGCGCCACTGGGGCCAACCAGCGCCACGATTTCACCGGGGGCGATGTCGAGGTTGATGTGGTGCAGCACTTCCTGCCGCTCGTCGTAACTGAAGCTCACATCATCAAAGGTGATGCGCCCCTCAACCTGCGCCAATGTTTTCGCATCCGCTGTATCGGTTACATCGGGTTTAGTATCTAATATCTGGAATACCCGTTTCGTCGCACCTAAGGCTTCTTGGAGGGAGGTATACAAGCTGACAAGTGAGCCGAGCGCACCGGCAACCGAAATGCCGTACACCAAGAACCCGATGAGCTGCCCACCGGTTAAGCGTCCGTCAATCACTTCGCGCCCGCCAAACCACAAGATCATCGCCAGTGCGCCGAAACCGAGAAACGCGATCAGCGGCCCAAACAGCGACCGTATCCGCAGCAGGCGTATGGCAGCGCTGAACGACCGCCCAATCGCCGTTTGATAACGTCCGATTTCGTAGGGTTCACGTGCAAAACTTTTCACCTCGCGGATGTTTTGCAAGACTTCCTCGGTCACGACTGTTGCGCCCGCCAGTTCATCCTGCACTTGCGTACTGATGCGCCGGAGGAAGATGCCAAACACAGCTCCAAATCCGATGATGAATGGCAAGAGGATAAGGATAAACAAGGTCAAACTGGCATTCAGCACGATCATCACAATAATCGCGCCGACCATAATCACCGTTTGCTCGATCAAGATATTGATATTGCTGGTGAGTACCGTTCGCATGACACCCACGTCATTCGAGAGGCGCGAAATCAGTTCGCCAACGCGCCGTGAGGCAAAAAAGCCCATCGAAAGGGTTTGTAAATGGGTGTAAATTTCCAGCCGCAAATCGACGAGTATCCGCTCCCCAATGTAATTGAGCGTATAGTTTTCCACCAGCGAAGTGAGTGAACGCAAGAAAAAGACGAACAGCAGCCCTACGGTTATTTGGTCGAGCAGTTGCACATTTCGGGTAGTCAGCACCGAATCAACGACACCGCTAATCACCCCCGGAAAGACGAGACTCAGTAGGGCGCTGCTAATGAGCGCGATGATCGCGATCACAAGTTGGCGTTTGTAAGGACCTAAGTAGCGAAACAACCGCCGCCAATTCATAGGAATATCAGGGACTTCCGCCTTGTCTTGTGGCGCACCGCGCCGGCTCCGTCGACCAAACATAAGCGCTTCTTTCTTGATGATTTGTGATGAAACGCACAATAGTATGCGCCTGTCGGATTAGATTTGAGTTAGAAATGTGAAGAAGCCCATAGGGAAGCAATCTCATGAGCCAGAGACGCTGATGACCACCCCTTGAGTATCAATTGGCACGACCCACGTTCGGGCTTTAACCCCACTGTTTTCGAAGGCTAGTTCCATCGTGGTCGCAATCAGCTTATGGTTGTTTTCGGCAAAGGCGACCAGCGCTGGCCCCTCGCCGCTCAGGCTAACCGCCACCGCACCGGCACGCCGCGCCATCTCGCTGGCATGGTCAAATCCGGTAATTTGCGGCTTCAGGTAGGGGATGTGTAAACGATCATCCATAAGCTGTCCGATGAGTTTAAGATCGCCGGTTCGCAGCGCCTCGACCAGCAAAGGAACCCGGCTCAGGTTGAACAGCGCGTCATTCAATGGCACGCGGTCAGGTTTAACCTTCGCGCCCTCCGCACTATATTGTTTAAGCTGGGGCAGGGCAACGACTACGTTCAGCGAAGATGTTGGCAGCGCCCGATAGATGACTTGTTCGCCGCTGGTGAAGCTGGCTGTTAAGCCGCCCATGATACTTGTAACTACTTGGCTCGGCAGACCACTCACAGTAGCGGCAATTTCTAAAATCTGCTTCCGGTTATAAATACCGTTCATCAAATTATTCGCACCGATGAGGCCGGCCACCCAGAAGGCGGCTTCTGCGCCTAAGCCGCTGCTTAGTGGTATATGATTGCTAATTTTGATATTGAGGCCGAGTACTGCTTTTTCCTGCTTCTGGAAAAGCCGCATGATCGCCAAAGCGGTTGGGTGTCGCAGCCCCATGCCGTAGCGTCCAGCGCCTTCGCCTTCCGTCTCGACAATCAATTGCTCGTCAGAACGCCGGCTAATTTCGATGATGGTATATAAGCCAACAGCCAACCCGAGACTGTTCAGGCCGGGGCCGAGGTTAGTAACCGTCGCGGGCAAGGTAATTTTGACTTTATACATATCGCCGTACAGATTATGAAAGAGTAGCTATGCTTCTTGCTTGACGACCGGCAGCACAAAGGTGAAAGTACTGCCGACACCCAAATTGCTCGATGCCCAAATATCCCCGCCGTGCCGCTTCACAATCGTTTTCGCCATCGTCAATCCTAAGCCGCCACCCGGCAGCTCCCGAATGCGCTCGTCTTTTGAACGGTACAGGCGGTCAAAAATGAGTTCAATTTCCTCATCATCAATGCCGATGCCGCGATCTGCTATACTGAAGTATAACTCGTTTGTATCGCCCCACGCATGAATGGCAATCGGCGTTTCCGGTCGTGAGTACAAAATAGCATTGTGTAACAGGTTATGAACGGCAATTTCTAAGCGCATTTGGTCTCCCATCACCGTTGGCAGGGGGTTTTGCAGCGAGGTGGCGAATGTGACCTGATGCTCCTGTGCCATGTCGGAAAGTTTGCTCACCACTCTGTCGACCAGCGATTTCATATCAATCGGTTGGTGTGCCAGTGGCATCCCCGCTTCAATCCACGCCAAATCAACCAGTGAACCCGCCACATCGTAGAGTTTAGATGCGGTCTGCTTAATGCGGGTAGTGAATTTCTGCTGCTGTTCATTCAGCGTCCCAAATTTCTCCACCAGTTCTGCGAACCCGCCAATAGCAGAAATCGGGTTGCGGAGGTCATGTGCCATCGTGGTTACGAGGACTTCTCGGCGCGATTCAAATTCTTGCTTCTCGGTAATGTCTTGCAACAGGATGATACGACTGCCGCTGGCATCGGTGTTCGCCACACCAATAGCCAAGCGCCGCTTCGGCAGCCGGACGTTCAGCGTTTGTTCCCCGTCACGTATAAACAGGTTCAATAAGCCGGGGTTTTGTTGGAAGACCGTATTCGCTTGCCGCCCGACGACACTTTCAACGGTTATGCCCAACATGGCCGCCGCTGCTGGATTGATACGTTCGATAACCCCTTGATTGTTCGCCACTAGGATGCCGTCGGATGTGGTGCGGAAAATAAAATCTTGATTCGTGCCGCTAGGCATTCGCGTCTGTCACTTCCTGCCAGTTGTCATCACTGACGGTTTTAATCACCCCATTCGGGAAGGTCAATTTGGTTTCCTCTGCATTGCGTTCGACCACGACCCCGTGCTGTTGGATCGTAACCGGTTTGCCCCAAACGAAGCGCCCACCAATCCACACTTTACGCGCTGAAATAATGCGTACACCGAGTACACGTGTCAGCAGGTGTACGGGGACAATCCCACTAATATTAGAAGGTTCACCCAAACCTTCGGATTCATCGCTGTGATAGAACTCGCTGAACCGTTTCGTCGCCTTGAGGACTTGCGTTTGCACACCTAAAATGCGTTGAATGAGGTCGGTTGCGGCCTCAATATCACCCGCTTCAATCAGCGCTTCACCCACCAGCGTCAGCCAATATAACCACACGCCGCCGCTGCCCAGCGCATTACGCGGATCATAATTCGCATCGTCCGCAGCGTTCATGCTCACGCCCGATGCCCGCCAAAACAGGTCAGGGTTCTTAAGTAGGGTAATCAGTTCAGCCATATGCTCCGCCGGTAATCCCGCCGACCACAGGGGCAAAACAGCGTTGATGTCGAGCCGCGTCGTATCCATCGTGTGTACATCAACTCGATACACACGGCTTAACCCCTCTAAGTGAACGCGATCAATCTGCGAAAAGACCTGCTGGCTGGTATAAACTCCTCGCCCGCCTGCCCAGATAAAATGGTCTCCGCTTGCGCTTTCGCTGATGGGCTTACCTTCACTGTCAAAACCATCGAGCTTGAGCGTCATTTTAGGCTGCAAATTCACGCCACCGGATATGTGAACGACGAGCCGGTTGGGCGGGTTAATCTTTTCAGCGGGAAGCAGTTCGTCCATCGCCCGCGCATCTTTGATGATGTCAACGCGCTTAAGCGTCAGGTGACTGTCACGGTCACGGTAGGCAAAACGTTTTGCGTCCTTATTCCACAGTTGTTCGAGGGCGGTTTCGAAGCGTTCAATCGTGTTGGCGTACTGCTGTTCGGTTGCTTCGTCCCGTAAATAATAGGCAATTTCTCTAAGGCTTTTTGCTTCTGAAAGCAAATAAGCAATTAGATCAGGTGACTCAACTGTTTGAATGTTTGCGCCTTCGCCCCATGCTTGCCACGCTGCGAAAGTTGGCGTAAAGACGTAACCGGTTTGCGCCTCGTGCTGCCATTCAGGGAGGCCATCACCATCTCGGTCGAGGTCAGGTTGCAACCAGCGTTCGAAGAACTTTTGCAGCTTCGGGAAGGCATCCCGTAAAAACTGGCTGTCCTCCGTATATTGGAAGATGCTCCAAGCGAGGCGTGCCAGAATCGGCATACACAGCACACCTTGCTTCTGTCCGCCTAAACCCGGCTTGTTGTCGATCCACCCATCATCCTGCTGCACGGCGAGGTAATTGAGAAGAACCCCCTGCGCCAATGCCGGGCTGACGTTGGCAATCCCAAGTGTGCTTAAATACGCGAGGGTAGAAGTCTGCCCGCTCCAACCCTTATCGTTCGTATTGTATCCACGCCCCGGTTCGCGTGTGGCGACGAATGACCCGTGCGGCAAACTCGCAGTCGCTTTTAGAAAGCCCTGCACCAAATCGCGATAGGCAAAGGCGATTGTCGCATCCGTATCGGCATCGCCCGTTTCAATGTTTGGAATCGCTTGGGCAGTCGCTTCAATCTTTGAAAACGCTGCTTTCCAATCGGCATCAAGCCATTTTTGCGCGAGTGCTGCCGACTCTTTCGTCGTCTGAAGCCCCGCATGAACCACGCGCGTTTGAACCGTCTTTCCGGCTTCTATCGTCAGGGTTTGCTTCAGCTTGACGCTGCTCGGTGGTTCATTTTCACAGAGTCCCTTGTCGAGCAGGACAATCGGTTGCAAATTGCCGATTTTGCCTAAGGCCAGCGCATTTTGCACACCAACCACCGGAAGCGGTCGTTGTTCCTTGTTGTTGAGGCCGATGAAGGCGATGATATGCATGTCAATGGTGATCGCTTCGGCGTGGTTATTAGCCAGTGTGAACCGAATCCCAACGGCGTGGCTGTCCATCACCCAATATTCAGCTCGCAGTCCTAATTGGGGTGTTAGCGCAGCCTCAAAGCACAGGTAGCTTGGGGCAAAGCGTGTCAGGTGGGGGAGGCGTGTAAATGCCTGCGCTTGGTAAATCGAGCGACCATCGTGAAACCACATCGGTACGATGCTTACCAAACCTGCTCGTCCGCCGAGTCGCGTTTGCAGGGCGAGCGCCGGGGATTCCCCGCTGCCGGGTACAACTTCCCAAATCTGGTCGTCGTGATAGTCCGTTAGGCTAAGTCGTGCGTCTGCTGCGATGTGGAAGCAGTATGGGTTGGCTCGTCCGATTTGCCAATGACGCAGTGTTTTCATGTGCCAACCCCCACCGTTTGCTTACGCCACTAAAGTTTTTTCCACGTTCCGTCAACTTCGTTGAATTGGAACTTCTCATTATATAGACTGAATAGGATATGATACCCCGGGCCGATTTCCCATGTTCCAGCGGCGTTAACCTGCCCGCCGGGGTAATACTCGTAGTTGCTCACGTAACCAAATTCAGGTGTGATCGCGAACCCTAATGAGTCCTTAATTTCGGGAATAGTCCGCCACAGCTTGCCAAACCCGCGTGTTGGCTGAAATTTGCCTTCTGGTGCGACGATACTGGGATCGCTTTCCGGTTCTTCATCGGTGAAATTGTCGTCGTAAACCGTCCACTTGCCACCGCCTTGACCATCGTCAAACAGCACCCAAATTTGCTGGCGTGGCTGAATCCAAAACATGCGCCCATGCTCAAATACTTCTTCTGCGACTTGGATTTGACCTAAGGTTGCCGTCGGACGAACATCCAGTGTCGGCGGAATGCTCTCGGTGGGCGTTGCGGGGATGGTCGTTGGTGAAGCAGTGGCTGTTGCGGCAACCGGTGCGCTGGTGTCCGTCGCGGCATTGGTAGAAGCGGCTTCTGGCGTGGCCGTGACGACCAGCACAACCTTTTCCGTTTGTCCTTGGCAGGCTGCCAACAAAACCACGAGCAGTACAAAGGGGAATAGGCGTAAACGCATTGGCATTCTCCGTAAATCTACTGGCTTAACTGCCAAAACAGATAGCAGTATAACCGAGATTGTAGCAGACGGAACACGCGCTGCAAGGTCAGGCGATATATCAACGGTAATTCTTGGTCTACCATGTTACACTGGAAGGAGTAGTTGGAACGTGGTATCTTCCAACGAACGGCATCACGTGTGTGGAGGTGAAGATGCGTCGCATTTTCAGGATCATTCTTGTACTGATGATCGGTTACTACATAACAGCATGGTGGCTCAACCAACAACAGCAGCAGCCGGAGTCGGCTTCGTCAAAACCGTCGCCGCAGCCTGTCAAACGCACACCGCCATCAACCCCGCGCACGCCGCCCGACCCATTAACTGATATTGATGGCATTGGCCCTGCCTTTGAGCGTGCCTTAAACGCGATTGGAATCAAGACCTTTAAAGACCTTGCCGGGCAAGACCCGGACGAATTGGCGGATAAGCTAACTGGCGTTCGCATCACCGCCGCCCGCATCAAGAAAGATCGCTGGATCGAACAAGCCGCTGAACGCGCCACACAAACTGCTGTTTCATCTCGTTGGAGTGCAAATGACGGTAAATCGTCCTAAGTCCGTGACCTTGAATAAGAATGCTGGCTACCTCGAAATTCAATGGGGTGATGATCGTACCTGCCAATATCCCCTGTCTCAACTGCGCGAGGCTTGCCCCTGCGTCGAATGTCGCGGCGGACACCAGTTCATGAGCCAGCAGTACGACCCGGAAAATATCCTCGTCTTGAAACCCAAACGCTCGTACGCGGTTGAGTCGCTCGATCTTGTTGGCAATTATGCACTTCAACCCTCATGGGATGACGGTCATCATACTGGCATCTACACATGGGAATATTTACGTCGGTTATGCCCCCCGGAAGGTCAAACCAATGTTGGATAAAGCCGCAGTTTACGAATTACTGGCGCTTGCTGAAAAAAATGTCATGCAGTCCGAAGTGGGCGAACTGTTGGAAACTTGTATCGTACAGCAGTCTGCCTCGCGCTTTGAAACTTATATTCAGGCGAAAGTGATGCAGCATGATGCCCCCGTTGACTTCCTGCAAGACTTAGCCGAAAGTGTTCATCAGCACATGGTTGCCCTTCAGGAATCGCTTTTTGAACTGCGTGCAGCCACACTTCAATCCCTGAGTGACAGGCATCAGGTTGACTTGGTGTCGCTTGCCCCGGCTGATTTGATCGAAGATTATGACCGCTTAGAACTGGACGAAGCATTGGCTTTCGTCGCAACCCAATATCCTGACTTAGCGCTGACCGACATGGTATCCATCTGCCATATCCTGCATAATTCCGTTCGTAGGGCGGGCGAAATTACGCAGAGTATTCGTCTGGTGCGCCAAATTTTGGAGTATGTCTTTGACTGGACGGAAGCGTTGAGCGTGAATGCCATTCAAAACTATTGGCACCTCGCTCAAAAGCCGTCCCCGCATAATCTCATTCATTAATGCTGTTGAAGATCAATCTAATCTCTGTGAAAGGCTTTCGTATGCTTACGAAGGCTTTTGATGTTTTTGAGAACATAATGGATGAAAATATATTCATAAAATGAGTAACTGTTTGTGCATATTGCATTATGAGAATGTGTCTAAAATAGTGACTTTTCCTTGCTGAAAGTCACTGGCGCGGCTATAGTACCTATAGTTAAATGTGTGTTGTGAAATATCCTGAACGAGTGATATGTAATTTGTTAAGGAAAGGAATTAATTCAAATGAAGTTCCGTAAACTGCTAGGGTTACTTCTCGTAGCCGTATTAGTTTTAAGCGGTATGGGTTCGGCCTTAGCCCAAGACCCAACTGCGGTTCCGACTGAAGCGTTTGTCCCCTCGACCGAAGGTACACTCACCATTTGGTCGGACGCTGGTCGTCAGCCCGCGATTGAAGCGATTGCCGCCGCATTCACCGAACAGTACCAAATTCCGGTACGTGTTCAGGTCATGGCGTTTGGTGACATTCGTAACAACCTGCAGCTCGGTGGCCCGGTCGGTGAAGGCCCCGATCTGATCGTCGGCGCACATGACTGGGTTGGTCAGCTCTACGGCAACGGCTTGATTGCCCCGCTCGAACTGCCGGAAGAACTCGCTGCTAATTTTGACCCCGTCGCCCTCAATGCCTTCACCTACGATGGCAAGCTGGTCGGTCTCCCGTACCTGACCGAAGCCGTCGCCCTGTACTACAACACCGACTTGATTGAATCTGTGCCGGAAACATGGGCGGACACCATTACGTTGGCCGAAAGTATTGTTGCTGACGGTACGGCTGAAGCGGGTATCGCTATCCCCAAGGGTGACCCGTACCATCACGAAGCACTGCTCACCGGTTTCGGTGGTTACATTTTCGGTCGCGATGCCGAAGGTAACTACAACCCCGATGATGTCGGTATCGACAGTCCCGGTGCGCTCAAGGCTGGTCAGGAACTCGACCGTTTGGTGAAGGCTGGCGTGTTCAGCGACGCGGTTGACTACGGTGCGGCTCAGGCGCTGTTCACCACCGGCAAGCTCGGTATGTGGATCACCGGTCCGTGGGCATTGGGTGACATTCGTACCGCTGGCGTACCGTATGCGGTTGCTCCCATCCCCACGATGGATGAAACCCCGCGTCCGTTCGTTGGCGCTCAGGGCTTCATGGTGAACGCTTTCAGCAAGAATCTGCTCTTGGCTCAATCCTTCTTGACCGACTTTGTGGCGACCGATGCCGGTATGCAAGAACTGTATGATGCGGTTCCGTTCGTACCCGCTTGGGCCCCGCTTGCTGCCACCATCGACGATCAAGATCTGAAGGATTTCAGCCTCTCGGTTGCCAACGGCGACCCGATGCCTGCCATTCCGCAAATGGCCTCGGTCTGGACGGCTTGGGGTAACGCCATCACCCTGATCTACCAACAGAAGGAAGATCCCGATAAGGCGCTGCAAGATGCTGCTGAAGCCATCCGTGCCGAAATTGCGAAGTCGGCCAGCTAACGTAGCTCGCTGATTTTTTGGTAAAAAATTGAGGTCGGGTAGGCTGTGCCACTCGGCCTCATTTTATAAATGCTGATTTTCTTTTTGACCGTGATTGAGAATTAAATTGTTTAGATCACAAAAATGCTCAAAGAGAGATGGAAACAGGTTTACTCTAATCTTTTGAGAGGGGGTTATTTATGTCTATGAAAAGCCTCGTCGCGCGAATTGTTCTTTTGGGTTTAGTTGATGTTATTGTTATTCAACTCGCGTTGGCACTAGGCAGTAACATCACACCTGTGCTTGGTATTGCGATTATTGTTTTCACCATAATCGCCAATGTTGCTTTCCTGAGTGAGCGCCTTTATCCGTGGCGCTGGGTCATTCCGGCGCTGGCGGGGATGTTCCTACTGGTCGTTTACCCGATTGGTTACTCGGTGGTCGTCGCCTTCACGAACTACGGCGATGGTCACCTTCTCCAAAAGCAGCAGGTTATTGATCTGCGTTTGGCCGAAACCTATGCCCCTGAAGGCGCACCAACCTATAAAGTCTATGTTTATCGGTCGGATGCAACCGAAGACTTTCGTTTTTGGCTGGTCGATTCGAACGGTAAAACGTTTTTTTACGCCCCCGGTCAAGAGGCTCTAACCGAAGTTGCACCGGATGATGTTTCGCTCGGTGCGCGGGATGACAACGGCATCCCAACGACACTTGATGGGTTTAACCGCCTTCCCCCCGGTGGTGCGCTCCGCTTCTCCGAAACACTTCAAAATATCGCGATTGATGCGGGCGACAATACCATCAAAATTACCCGCCTCGGTATTGCCGAAGCTCAAGAAGCCAAAGAACTGCAATCGGCATGGCGCTACGATCCAGCGACTGACACCTTGACCGATCTACAATCCGGTAAAGTGTATCGCGCTGAACGCGGCAACTTTATTACCGGAGAGGGTGAAACCCGCGAGGTGATGCAGCCCGGTTTCCCTGACTTTATCGGTTTAGATAATGTCATCCGTGTGGTCACTGATCCCACCATCCGCGATCCCTTCTGGCGCGTGTTCTTGTGGACGTTGGCTTTTGCCGCTGGCAGCGTCGCCACGACCTTAGGTTTGGGGCTGCTTTTCGCGCTGCTGCTCAACTCGCCGGATTTGCCGTTCCGTATCTTGTTCCGTTCCATCCTCATCATTCCTTATGCGGTTCCCGGTTGGCTTGTCGTCACCACATGGGCGGGGTTAATGAATCCGGTCTACGGCCCGTTCAATATTCTGCTGAAAAGTATATTTGGTATCTCGCCGCAGTGGTTCTCTGACCCCGGATTAGCAAAAGTCGCTATCCTGTTCGTCAACCTCTACTTGGGCTTCCCCTATATGATGCTCATCTCGCTCGGTGCGCTGCAAAGTATCCCCAGCGATATGTACGAGGCCGCGACCATCGACGGCGCGACCATTTGGGAACAATTCCGGTCGATTACTTTCCCGCTGCTGCTGATTGCCTTAGCCCCCCTGCTGGTGGCGAGTTTCTCCTTCAACTTCAACAACTTCACCATAATCGAGTTGATGAACAAAGGCGGTCCACCCATCGGTGCGGCAACCGTCGCCGGTCACACCGATATTCTGCTCTCGTATACCTATCGCTTGGCCTTCGCGGGTGGTACAGGCACGAACTACGGGTTTGCCGCAGCGATTGGTATTTTCATCTTTATGATCGTCGGCCCCATTACCTACTTTAACTTCCGTCTTACCCGCCGCCTAGAGGAGGTGTCATAATGTCCGCAGCCACGAATACAATGCGCTCCTCTCGTAACGAGCGGCAGGGGATGGTCGTCGCCAATCGCCGTCGGAACATGATTATCAAGCTAATCATTCTCGTTTTGGGGTCGATCTTTGCGCTCTATCCCATTTTGATTGTGATCGGTGCTTCCTTTGACCCGCGCAATACGCTGGTCGGAAGTTCCATCATTCCACCGAATCCCTCGCTCCAAAACTACCAGCGTTTGATCGACGGAACCCAAACACCCATTCTGCTCTGGTTGAAAAATTCGATCATTGTGTCGTCCATCAGTACGATAATCACACTCAGCTTAACAACCCTAGCCGCGTACTCACTGTCGCGCTTCCGTTACTATGGTCGCCGCACCACCCTCTTGGCAACGCTCGTGATCCAAGTGTTCCCGACGGTCGTCGCGCTTGTCGCCTTTTACCTGCTGCTCGACCAAATCGGCGACATTATCCCGTGGTTGGGCTTAAACACGCTGGGTGGTTTGATTTTGGTCTACTGTGGCGGTGCGTTAGGGGCGAACGCCTTCCTGATGAAGGGCTACTTTGACACAATCCCGCGTGAGTTGGATGAATCGGCAAAGGTCGATGGTGCGACCGAGTGGACAACCTTCTGGCGCATCATTCTCCCACTCATCCGCCCCATTCTCGCAGTGGTGGGCATCCTCAGCTTCATCGGCACATTCAACGACTTCTTGCTGCCGCGCGTCCTCCTGCGGGATAGCCAAACCTTCACGCTGGCGGTCGGCCTGACGACTTTCCTCGACAACGGTTTCAGTCAGCGTTGGGGTGTGTTCGCGGCTGGCGCGTTAATCGGCGTTATTCCGATTACAATTGTGTTCCTGCTGCTGCAAACCCAGTTTGTCAGTGGTCTTGCGTCCGGCGCGGTGAAGGGCTAACTTCCTAACCGCTGTTCGACATCAACATTTCAACGGTATCGCGGCTCTGTTGCAGGCATTCCTCAACACCCGCGATATCCCAACTCAAGTTGGTGTCATCCGTCGCTGTTGGGTTTAAATAGTTGTAAATCGTACGGGCGAGGTCGCTAATCAGCGGGAAGGTTTCCGTCGCTTCCAACCACACGGGTCCGTGCATCGCCACCACCAGCACATAATCCCCACCCGGCGAAAATACGATTCCCGCATTCCCATGCGTATCGTCAATATACCCGTGCTTGTGGGCGACCCGTGTATCAGCCGGTACACCCGCGCTCATCATCAGCGGGTGGCTCAGGTTGTTGTCACTCATGATGTTCAACATCTGTCGGCATTCACGCCCGCTAAATTGTCCCGGCAGCAGCGACATCAATGCACCGTTTTCCGTGTTCGCGCACTGATAAATACTCGCCAGCAGCCACCCCATGTCATCAACCGTTAGCTGGTTCGAATAATCAGGCAGTGCGCGTATTTGGTCAGCCTGTGTGGTCGGTGCTTGCACCGCGACTGGTGTAGCGTTCGGCATCTTAAACGGCGCGACGATGAACATATTGCCCAGTCCTAAGGTTTGCAGCATCGCGGTCACTTTCGCCGCCCCTTGGTATTCGTCGCCGTTGCCGATTTTTCGCAATAGCGCGTTTGAGGCACTGTTTTCGCTGCATACCATCATGTAGGCGATATTAAGCGCTGTATCCGCGTCTGGTGGCGCTTCCAGCGTGCTGTACAGCGCCGCGAGGATCGCGATCTTATTCAGGCTCATGCCGCTAAAAGCGATCTTATTCCCGAATGTCAGCGCTTCGTTCGTTTTCAAATCCATCACGAACAGCGATGCCAGCTTGCTCGTTTCCGGCTCGAAGCCCGCGTTGAGCATCATCGCCCACAAATTATCGCCTAACGCTTGGAACGTCGGGCTGATCGCTACCGGTGTGGTCTGAAGCAAACTGCTTGCCAGAACAACCGCCGGGGTAGGGGTAAGCGTCGGTAAATTAAAGTTCGTTTGCGTAATTAACGGCACAGCGTTGATATTGCCCTGAATTTGCAGCAGATCATTCGCCACCCATCCGAAGCCGTTGGGCGCAGCCGGATAGCGAATTTGCAGCCACGGGAATTGGCTGTGGCGGCCTGTAATTTCGAACTGCTCGCCCGCCTCCCCGACACCAATGCGCGGGTAATCGACCCCCGGCCCGTACCGGATGTTGATCTCGACTTGCACCGTCCCGATCACACCCGTTAACGGAACAGGTGTGGCTGTCGCTGTAGGTAAAGTGGTATTGCTTGTTGCATCAGGTGTGCCGGCGGCTGTCGTCACGGCGGCACCAAGCGTCATAGTGGGCGACACCAGCGGAACCATATTGGCGCTTACAACCACTTCACTGTAAGGCACGTTGTTTACGCTGCCGACGATGGTAATGAGGTCAGCATATACCCAGCCAATCGGCTGCTGCGTCGTCGGATCACCGATTAAGTACCACGGATAGAATTGACTTCTGGCGAGGATTGGATAGCGCGTTCCAATCGTAATTTGTCCGAGCAAATCGGCGTTCACATCGGTGGCTGATCGTAGGTTTGCCTGTCCGATTGCTTCGGCGGTTGCGCCAGTTTGTTGGGCAGAAGTTGCCAGTGGAAGAAGGATAAACGCGGTGACGATGAGGATAATGAACCGGAAATTTCGCTTGAATGTCATAACGATGCCTGCACACCTATCACTTTATGCCTATCGTGGCGCATTATATCACGCTTATCACTCCTGAATCCTGAACCGATTTAGAGAAACTAGGTGTTGACAGCAAGCCGCGTTCTGCTACCATATTAAGCACTCAAGCCGAAGTGGCGGAACTGGCAGACGCGCTACGTTCAGGGCGTAGTCCTCTTACGAGGGTATGGGTTCGACTCCCTTCTTCGGCACAAAATAAAACCCGGGTACGATCCGGGTTTTTTATTTGCCTAACCTGCGCTATGATGTGAATAGTGACGGAGAGTTGAAGGTCAACCGATGACAGTCGAGAAACCCAAACGGCAGGGACGCAAACGGACGAGCCAATTGTCGGGCTTACAGATTATGTTCGCTGCCATCCTTGCCATTGGTCTGATCCTCGGCCTGAACTTCACTCGTCTCTTTTCAGCGGGTCAACCGTTGCAGCAAACCTATAACCAGATCACAACCGAAATCGCCCAGCTAGAGGACGACCAAGCGGGTCTGATTCAAGAACGTGATTACGTTCAAAGTGACTCATACGTAGCTGATTGGGCGCGTGATGAAGGCAAAATGCTGCAACCCGGCGAACATTTAGTCATTCCAGTTGGCTCAGAAAACGGGGGTGTGGAAGCGACCGCCGAGCCGGTGCCACAAGCGTCCGTTCAAACCACCCCCCCCGAACCCCCGAGTTGGCAGCTCTGGTGGTCGCTCTTCTTCGACAGTGCCCCACCACAATTTTAGATTTGCCGATCCTCAATCATTGGCGCGGGCGCACCTGCATACGTAAGGATGCGTGCAGTCGCATTCTGATGACCGGCTGTAAAGGTCTGTCCGATTTCTGCATGGTTGAACTTCACGAACCCGACACCCAAAATTTCACCCGCAGGCGACACCACGCTGCTCGTTAACGTACCAACTTCGCGCCCATCCCGGTACAGCGGGGCAGGCGCATTCACCATCTGCTCCAGCGATAGCGTCACCATAATCTTCGCCAGTCGGTTACGGCTTTCCATACGTGCGATGATTTCTTGTCCGGTATAGCAGCCCTTTTTGAAACTGACCTCATCCCACAGACCGGCTTCCAGTGGAATGTAATCTTGGCTGAGTTCGCGTCCTGCGGCGGGTCGTCCTGCGCGGATACGTAAAGCGTTATAGACGAGCGAACCAGCCGCCTGTAAGCCATGTACTGCACCGGCTTCCAGTAATGCTTGCCAAACCGCAGCAGCCTGCTCATTGGGTACAATAACGATCCAATGATCGCCAACAAATGCCTTACGCTGGAGCAGGATAACCTCGCCATCACCGATGGTTGCGTTCACGGCTTCCAAATACTCGTGCTTGCCCGCATCCGGTGAGAAGGTCTGTAGGATGGCTTGCACTGATGGCCCGTGAAGCGCAAATTGCTTCGTGCTTCCGCCTAAATCGATAATTCGCATCTCGTCATTGAAAAATATCTGTCGTTGCAGGCTGTCTCGCACCGCTTGGCTTCGACCGGGTTCAGTCGTTACCAGTGCCAACTCGCCGCGGTTATAAACCATCAGCCGGTCAATAATTCGCCCCGTAACCGAGGTTAGAATAGTCGGCCTTCCTTCGCCAGCAGCCATGTGGATTACGTCATTGGTCGAAATGCGGTTAATCACCTCAAACCGGTCACGTCCCACCGTTTCAAATCGTCCTTCGTGGCTTCTGTCCATCAAAACCGCCGCTTGAAGTGCCGCTTCATACTCCGCTTGCTGGTCGCCAAACTGTAAGGGAATACCGTCGGGCGCGACTGATGCGCCAGCTTGTTGGTGTAAATCGTGTAGGTTCATAAAGCCCTCGCGGCTTGTAATTAATGTTGTAGGGATGCGGTTCTTGTGCGAAGTTGCTGTAAGGCTCTGCGGCTGCGTTCAGCCACCACGATGCTATTCAAAATCAGGCTCGATTGCTGCAAATGGTCATGGTAGTTGGTGATGAGATAGTCGCATTGCGGGGCATATTGCATTTCCATCTCCACCCGCTGAAGCCGGGTAGAGATTTCAGTATCCGTTTCGCCGCGTTTCGCCATGCGTAAGATGAGTTCGTCAAGCGAAGGCGGTTCTACAAAAACGAGGATGGTATTGTTGGGGTAGGCGGTGTGTAAATAAGTCGCGCCCAACACCTCAATATCGGCGATCAGGTCACGTCCGTCACGCATCGCGTCTTCAATCGTTTGGCGTGGCGTGCCGTACATATGGTTATGGACGACCTGCGCCTCAATCAGTTCACCATTGTCTTGCATTCTTCGGAATTCAGCGTCCGTCACAAACAAATGTTCCCGGCCTTGCTGTTCCGTTTCCCGCATAGGACGTGTCGTTGCCGTCGGCAGTTGATGTAAATCGGGTAGCTGGTGCAGCACTTCGTTCATGATGGCATTTTTGCCGACCCCTGCCGGGCCAACCATCACAAACAAAAGTCCCCAATGATACGCTTGTTCACCAAGTATTGGCACTGTGTCACCCCGATTGATTCCTGTATGTAACTTGAACAGGATGATACTATGTCAAACCTTGCCATGTCCATTAGAAAATGAGAAGAGCAGACCCCAATTGGGAATCTGCTCTTCAGAATTGAGTGCTGTTCGGCCTTACGTGCCGCTGTTGGCGAGGAAGATGTCCGTAATCCACCATCCGTCTTGTGTACTGCTGTCGGTATGCATCTTGAACCGCAAACCGATGTTCTGGTTCACATAACTACTCAGGTTATGCGACCTCAGTACCCATGCGCCACCGTTCGCTGGCGTGTAGTTGACATAACCCCATGTGGTTGGGTTACATTGTGCGCTGTTCAACGCAGCCGGACAGTTATCGGCTAGACCACTTTGCGTCCACGTAAAGCCGCCGTCTGCGCTAACCTCAACAGCACCATACGAGTTCGAGTCGAAGAAGTACAGCGCGTAGTATTCGATCCGGGGCTGCCACTGCGCCGTTGTGTATCCGGCAGGCATGTTCAGGTTAAACACACCATTCAAAATCAGCGATGAATCACTGTATGGGATCGACTTAACCACCGGGAACGTACCACCCGCGCCTGCCTTGGGGCTGTCGCTGAACGAGAACTTGTTCGTACCAA
Organism: Chloroflexota bacterium; assembly: GCA_020161935.1. GTDB lineage: Bacteria > Chloroflexota > Anaerolineae > Aggregatilineales > Phototrophicaceae > CFX2. The sequence continues at coordinate 1,157,475 of JAIUNI010000001.1, read as the reverse complement.
CCGACAGATTAACGGTTGCGCCACCCGTGCCTTCGAACCACTCCAAAATGATATTGTAGTTGCCCGGTTGCAGGGTAACGGTCGCCACGTTAACCGCCAAGCTGTGGAAGCTCCAATTGTTGACGATATTCCAGAACGGCGAGGAGGTAAACCCTGCCGGTGTGCTGCCGTCTGCATTCTCGACACGTACCCGTATACCGTCGTCGGAGTTTGCGATGAAGCTGTACTCACCACCCGTTACGGTGATCGGACGGATCATACGCGCCCCATATTGGTCGTACCATGTGTTCGAACGTGGATCTGGACGACCATCTTCGCCGAACTCGTTTTTCACAACATCCGTAAATGTCTTGACGTAATGCGTACCCGCTACCAGCTTGTTTGTTGCAAGGTTGGCCTTAGGCGTAATCCAGGCATCCGTCGCTGTGACTGTACGTCCGACGTAATTGAAGAAGTTGTTCCAATTACTTTCACTACATGATTCTTGGTTCAGGTAGTTCGCGTTCGGCCCATTCTGAGTGTAGTTCTTCAACCAGTTGATGCAGTCAAACCACCACACCGTCCATGCGTTGTTGCCAAGTTCTGCTGGCCCACCACCGGAACCGCGCCATTGGTCGGGTGCGAGGCCCCAACGCCCTTCGGGTATCCAGTAACGCATATTCTGCGCCGGATCATTGAAATTCCCGACGGTAAACACTTCACTGGTGCGGAACGTGAACTGAATATCATCCAGCCACCAACCCATACCAAGATTACTGGAGTCTGAATAGGCGTTCAGTACGAAGCGCACCTTTAGCCGCTTGCCTACAAAGTTGCGTAAGTCAACTTGTTCACGTACCCACGCATCATTACGGCTGTTAGCGGGCTCGCTCCAAATGCTTTGCCACGACGTACTATTCCCATACGACGTTGCCGATCCGAATAGATACCGGTATTCATAACCTGTCAGGTTACGCGGCGGTGAGGCAGTGGTCATTTCAACTTCGTCTTGTACCGCGACATCGACCGAGATCGAATCACCGCGTCCGACGCTGTAGTGATTCCAGAAGTAGAGGGTCGGCAAATCCGTGGTGTTCGTACCGCGCAGGTCGAGAATAGTATTCATCTCCAGCACGTTGAAACTTTGATGCAGATACTTCGTCGTGGCGCTGCCGTTGCTATCGTGCATCGAGGTGATACCGCTGTGGGCATCCCATGTCACACCGTCCCACTCGCCGCCTGCCGTCCAACGGTTGTACCAATCGACCGGTGAGTCGATGTTATCAACCCAGTTTGTACCCGTACCATTGCCCGCGACCGGCGCACCAGTTCTCGCGGTATAGCTGCGGTTAGTAGGCCACAGCTTGTACGAGGTTTCGCTGTACTCCTGAATGAGAATATTATCAATGTAGATACCGTCGGAAACCGAGCTGTTGGTCGAGCCGTCAAAGGTGAAGATGAGGAAGAAATCATCGTCGTATTTGTCGGCATTAGACATCAAGGTCGTCCAACTCACGCCCGTGGCCTTTTCGACCGCCGCGCGTAAATCGAGTTCTTGGCGCTCCCATACATACTGGGTGGAATTGGTCGCGTTATAGGTATAGTTCCATTGTGCAACCGGCCCGATCAAGGTTGTTGGCGATTTTGCGGGGCGGTACAGTTCAATACGGAAGCTGTCACTCGATGCCAGTCTACGCCAGTGCCAGAACGAGAGGATGGGGCGAACGGCGGGCGCGGTATTCGACCCGTCGAAGCAGCTCTTGTTACCACCCCAGTTCGTCAGGTTTTCCGGCGAGTCATTGTTCAAGTCAATCGGGTAGCGCATGGTCATTGACGTGACCTGACCATGAATATAGTTGCCGACAGGGCTGTCACTAAACGAGCGCCCTGTACCGAATGCGCCGGTTGTTGTCGCGATACCCCATTGGCCGCCCATGAGCCAACTTTCGGTCACATCCTCGCCTTCCGCATCATCACAGAAGGGATAGTTCGCATAGCGCAAGATACCCTCGCGCTCGATAGCGATGTTGTCAATAAACCAGCCTGTTGATTCGTTGCTGTTACTAACGATGAGCGCGAACCGCAGCCGGAAGGGTTGCGTATTCCAATTGGGTATATCCTTGAGCTGTAACTCAAACTTACTCATCGTAGCCGTCACCGCCGACCCACTGGTTGGCACCGTTCGAATGGCGTTCAGGCCGACGCGCTGCCAGTTGGATGGCGTACCCGGTGCGTCAATATCCCGTGTATATTGGACTTCAATCGTGTCGCCGCGTTCCAAACCAAACGCTTGGTAGAACGAGAGGATTGGATACCCCGAGTCGCCTTCCCAGTCAGGCGTACCGCCACCGCCGTTCGCCGCAATCGCCGTCAGGTTAACAGTGCCGTTCAGTGCGACATAGTGAATGCGGTAATCCGCGCTAGTCTGTTCACTGCCAAACGTCACATAGCGGTTCGAGTTACCGTTGCTGCCATTGCTGACATCCCAACTCAGTGAAGGCCCACCACTGTCGTTAGAAGCAACGATTTTGTTTGAAAGTACCCAGCGTCCTGAGGTGATAAAGTCTTGGGCTTGGTCAGGCACATCCAGCGACCAGAAACTGCCGCACGTGTACTTGTTCACGCTGCAAACACCAAAGGTCTTGGTAGCCCCTGCCGCCAGCCGGATGTCATCGACGTACCATCGGCGAATGCTGGTCGTCGTGCCGCTTTCCATCACGAACCGCCATGTGACCTTCTTGTTGAGCAGCCCCGCTGGAATGGGCAGTTCGGTTCGTGTCCAAGCATAATTCTTGCCAGACGAGTGAAGCGTATAGCTGGCTCCACCAGCCCAGTTCGGGCCACCGGATAAATTATCATTGTAGGCGGTATACTCTGCGAGTTGCAGTTTAATCGTTGTATCCGCTGCGCTGCCGAAATCCCAAACATCCCAGAAGCTGAAAGTCGGGTTTGCCACACCATTCAGGTCAACAAAACCGCGTAGCTCAAGGTTGCAGCGCATATTCTGTGGGAAGCCGTTCGTAATGCTCGCGACGTTTTCTTTCCACGCCCACGAAATCGTGTTGGGTTGGGTGCCGGTAATGCGGGTCCACGGACAGTTCGCAGCCCCTGTACCCTTATTCGCATCTGCTGGGGTGTGGCCTTGGTTCCCCGTAATATCGAGCTTGACTGCTGCATCACCGGTTCCGTCCGCATATTCAACGACCAGCGTATGGATACCGGACAGTGTTTGCGTCGTCGTCTTGGGCGACCCCATACTGTGTACATTCCAATAATCGATTGCCGTAACACCATCAATTTTCAGGCGCGCGTAATCGTTACTGTCGAGGATAAAGTTCAACGCAACCGGCGTTGTTCCAGCGTCAATAATGCGCGTAAACCGGACAGAGAAATTGTCGACCGTTGTCCACCCACTGATGGGCGCACCAGCGCCCCAATTAAAGTCGACTGCGAACCGGTACTCACTGCCGAGTACCGAATTGTAAAACGTGCGGTCTGCCGGCTCGGTGAAGTTCGCATTCGGGTAATATTCGCCCTTCCATTCCGCACCGCCGAGGTAAACCGTGTTGTCCACCCGCCACCAAACGGGTTGGTCAATCGGATCAACGTGCGGCAGGTTGAATGCTGCATCCGTCGCCGTGGGTGTCGGTGGTATAGTGGCCGATGCCGTAAACGTAGCCGTTGGGGTAATCGGTGTTGCCGTGGGCGATGGCCCGTTCGTCGGTGTAAGCGTCGGCAGAATTTGAGCGGTCGGGAAGACACGCGCATCCGGCGGATTTAAAGCGACTGCCGTCACTGTTTGCCAGAATGCCGTCGGCCCACCCATGGCATAAATGTTCTGCGGCGTAGTGTTGATACCAATGAGGTTGAATACTGTGTTGCTAAACACATTACCCAACGCGGGACCTGTCGCTGCCACTGCCGCGACCATTGCCATAACCACCAGCACCAGAATGAGCGCGTATTCAATCAACGCCTGTCCGCGCTCGCCTGAATTGCGGGGTGGTTTACTGGTTGTTGGTTGTTGAACCATTTTTGCTAACCCCTCATCCAATCAAATGTGAGTTGCTTTTGTATCAGAGTCTGCACATTCATAGAATCATAACAAGAATACTATCTCTATCTTACTCGACTATTCGCAAATGTCAGTTTAGTTTTTGTAGGCATCTTGTTCAAATGCGTTGACAATTCCTCAACCCTACCACTCAAAACTTACTTTTCGTTCATTATTGCCTTCGTATGGTATCCTCAGTCCATTCCATTAAATCCAACAAAGGAAGTTGTTCATGCCCGCTGCAATTATTGATGGCAAAGTTGTTGCTGACCGTATGCAAGCCGAAATCGCGGAGCAGGCCGCCCGCTTTACCGCCAAACAGGGTTATCCCCCCGGCCTCGGCGTGGTTCTGGCTGGTGATGATCCTGCTTCTGCTCAATACGTCCGTATGAAAAGCCGCGCTTGTGAACGGGTTGGCATCGCCTCATTCAGCCGTGTTATGACTGCCGCCAGCACCCAGCAGGAAGTTGAAGATGCCGTCGCTTCCCTGAATGCCGATCCCAAAGTGCATGGCATCCTCGTTCAACTCCCGCTGCCGAAGGGCATTAACGAAGAACCGGTCTTACGTCTCGTCAGCTTGGATAAAGATGTCGATGGTTTTCACCCCGTCAATATCGGGATGCTCGGCATGAAAGGCCGTGACCCGCTCTTTACACCCGCGACCCCCACCGGCTGTATGGTGCTGCTTAAGGAAGCTGGCGCACAAATCGAAGGCGCGAACGCGGTGGTCATCGGTCGCAGTAACATCGTCGGCTTACCGGTTGCCCTCATGCTCATGAAGGCCAACGCCACCGTCACCGTCTGTCACAGCCGCACCCGTGATATGCAGTCCATTGTCCGTCAGGCCGATATTGTGATCGCCGCCATCGGTAAAGCTGAATTTGTAAAGGGCGATTGGCTCAAACCCGGCGCGGTCGTTATTGATGTGGGTACAAACAAAGTCGATGACCCCAACGACGAACGTGGTTATACCTTTATTGGGGATGTGGAATATTCGTCTGCCGTAAATGTCGCCTCAGCCATCACCAAGGTCCCCGGCGGCGTTGGCCCGATGACCATCACCATGCTGCTCGCCAACACGATGAAGGCCGCGTGGCGGTTAGCAGGGGAGTAACGCTAAAAGTGGTGTAATTACTTGCACCACTTTCCCATTTTCGATTACCCTACCACATATCGCGTGTGCAGTTGTGAGGGTGTGTTCGCATGTCATCCCGAACCGAAATTACATCATCGGCTGATAGTGAGTTCCTGCGCCAAGGCATGAGCTTGCTTGTGCAGATGTTTATCGAATTGGAAATCAGCAGCCAGATCGAAGCCTCGCCTCACGAGCGTAATCAAGCGCGGCGTTCCTACCGCAATGGCTACCGTCGCCGCGCATGGTCAACCCGTGTCGGCGAAATCACGCTTGAAATCCCGAAGCTCCGTAAAGGTTCCTATTATCCGGCCTTTTTGGATGCGCTGCGTGATTCGGAAGGCTTGATGCTGGATGCGCTGCAAGAAACCTATCATTCGGGTGTTCACGTCAACAAAATCAGAGAACTGGTCGAACACTTTAGCTTGCCAACCGTCGATTATTCGCCCATCGCCGATACGGTCGAGCAGCTTTATAACCTTGTAGATCGTTTCCGCGATAAATCCCGTTCGCGTCAGCCGTCGAACATCATCACATATCGTCCGGTCAACGCCATTTCAGCCCTGCTGGTCGATTCATATATTGATGAGAACTCAAAACTGCCACAGTCGTTCTACCAGCAGCAGCCGGAAGACTGGCTCTCCGACTCCTTAGAAGTGCTGACACGGCTTCGTCAGGCAATGTCCAACCAGACGGATGCCATCGCCGCCTAACACCTAAGTCTAGTTTTCTCTCAATATTCTCTGCGTCTCTGCGGTTTAAACTGTATTGGCTAGCTTTAATGCTGCCTAGCAAAGGAGTATCATACAATGAACGGTGTCATTCCTATGGTCATCGAGCAGCAAAATCATTCTGAACGCGCGTATGACATTTACTCGCTCTTGCTCAAAGAGCGCATCATTATGCTCGGTTCGCAGATCAACGACGCGGTTGCCAATCTGATGATCGCTCAACTCTTATTTTTGGATCGCGAAGATCCTGAACGCCAGATGCAAATCTACATCCAGTCCCCCGGTGGCGAAGTCTACGCCGGACTCGCCATCTACGACACCATCCAGCAGGTTTCCGCGCCGGTGAGTACGGTTGCCGTCGGTCGTGCGGCCAGCTTCGGTACCGTTATCCTAACCGCCGGTCGCAAAGGGTTACGCGCCGCGCTCCCTAGCTCCACCATCCACATGCACCAGCCGCTCGGTGGGGCGCAGGGGCAGGTGTCCGATATGCTTATTCAGATCAACGAATACACCCGCCTAAAACACTATCTCAACGACATCTTTGTGCGTCACACCGGACAGGACATTGCGGTGATCGAACGCGATACCGACCGTGACATTTACCTCACCGCGCAGCAGGCAGTTGATTACGGCCTCATTGATTACGTCTTGCAGCGCGCGCCAGCCTTACCTTACGTCATGAATACCCCGCAGCCCCTCAAAGTCCCCGTCCAAGAACGTGTCTAAAAGATTTATTTAGGTTGTCGACCACCACCAACGCCTTTCCCCAGGGACGAGATACTTCTAGTCCCATATGTACCACCCACCTGACCGCTCATCTTGTAGGGCGCACGGCTGTGCGCTCTTGTTTCTTTGTCTTTAACTTGAAACTTGCCACTTGAAACTTATTACGACTTAGGTTTATTTTCGGTTAACCCGACAAACCATTTACTAACCTTCCACCAACCGCCTTAACATCTCCACTCCCTCAAAATGGTTAATGCCATCACCGCTTAAAAGTGACCAAATGTTCTGACAAATGTTCACCCTTTCGCCAATAACTTCTCATACAATAGGAACAGGCTTGGCTGTAGAGCTTATTAACCGATTGTCTGTATGCTTCTTACTGATGGGTATCATAAGAAGGGTGACCTGCTCCCTCCTCCGTTTACGGGGGAGGGCTGGGGTAGGGTCTCTTCACGCACCTTAACAACGCATCACGCACAACCTGCACAAATTACTCTGCCGCTTTTGACGTGGCAATTGGCAACTCGCCTTTGTCTTTGCTTTTGACTAATGACTGTCGACTACCGACTAAAGACTGCCTTTTGCAGCAACCATTGCAGCAGCAAGCCTGCCTTCTGCTGCTGCAAATGAAACGATTGGCAATTTTGGCGGCGGCAGCCCAATTGCCAGCGTTACCGCGAAATTAGCCGAGCCATCCGCCGAACGGGTATGAAAATTGCTGTTGCCATTGCCGAAATTGCTGCCAAATTTGCCAACTGTTTTGTTCCCCTCTCCAAGCTGTACTCAGCAAATTGGAGAGGGGTTAGGGGTGAGGTTCTGACGACATTTCCGACACAAAACTACTTCCGTTTTTGCAGTATTTGCAGTTTTTCGCTTTCGTTCCCTCAAAATGTTGCGAATGTGGCAAAATATTAGGGTTAACAATTGCAATTTTTGCAATATTTTCAACGTTTATGTCGGGAAAAAGGCTATTGGCGGAAGCGCCGCCGCCATCGCCGCCACAAAATCTTTTTATTCTCTTGGCGTTCTCTGTCCTTCTTGGCGATCTTGGCGATTTGTTTTTCTGGCGACCGAATTTTTAGTGCAGATTGACGATTGGATTTATCTGGTCTACGAGTTATGTTTCAAATGCTAATCTAAATTTTTGACTACTGACTGAAGACGATCCTATGCTAAATGACTCTGTACTCATCAACGACTGGCACATCATCGCCCGCACCACCGATGTGGTCGAAGGCCAACCCCTTCGTGCCCGCCTCCTTGCCGAAGACCTCGTAATCTGGCGCGTTGGTGAGCGCATCATGGTCTGGCAGGATTTGTGTGTCCATCGCGGAACCCGCCTCTCGCTCGGCACGGTTGAGGGCGAAACCCTCATGTGCCCTTATCACGGCTGGACGTATAACGCTGAGGGTCAGTGTGTCCACATGCCCGCCCATCCCGAACAAACGCCGCCGACCCGCGCTCGCGTCAAAACCTTTCGTTCGGTCGAACGCTACGGTTGGGTGTGGGTCACATTTGGTGAACCGGCTCACGACATTCCACATTTTCCCGAATGGGAAGATCAAACCTTCCGTAAAATTTTTTGTGGCCCGTATGTCTACAACGCCGCTGCCCCCCGTGCTGTCGAAAACTTTCTCGACGTAGCCCATTTTCCGTTCGTTCACGAAGGCTACCTCGGCGACCGCGCCCACTCTGAAATCGCCGACTATGATGTCGTCACCGACGAAAACGGCATTACCGCTGAACCCATCACTGTCTGGCAGCCCGACCCCGATGGAACAGGGCAGGGCAAAGAAGTCACCTATACCTACCGCATCTTTCGCCCGCTTACCGTCTATTTCATCAAACGCATGGAACAGCAGTTTGCCATCTACTTCTCGGTAACACCTGTTGATGATATGCACTGTCTCGGCTGGATGTGCATGGTCATGAACTACGGCTATGACATCCCCGAAGAACAGTTAATCGCCTTTCAGGATGAAGTTACCGCTCAAGATATACCGATTGTCGAGTCGCAGCGTCCCGAACGCCTCCCGCTCGACCTGCAAGCCGAACTCCACCTGCGCTCGGATCGTACCAGCATCGCCTACCGTAAATGGCTCGGTGAACTCGGCCTCACCTTCGGCACAGCCTAAAAATGCTTCCGAAATTGACGAATTTGAAGAAGTTTCTGAATTATTGTAGATGGGTTACTAGTTCTATTAAGGTGTTTTACAAATTAACGCGGAATACGAAGCCGTTGATTTCTCGTAGGGGAGGGTCTGTGACCCTCCCGTGCATGTTATCCTCCCTCGTTTACGGCCGACCTGCGACAGAGAGGGTTCTTTCTTCGTCCTGATTTGTAAAACGTCTTGAGGGAGCTTAAAGCATATCGAAAGGGATACGGATGGTAAGCGGCCCACCTTGTTTCGCGATCTCTGCCAGAATCCCCGCGAGGATTTTGTCATCGGGGCGGTTCTCATCAAGGTACATGCCGTCACCTTCGGAGGAAGTCGAAGCCGTAAACGTACCTTTTTCGCACAGCACCCTCAACTGAGGAGCCGTATTTTTATACTCCGCCGACCAGATGCGTTCGCTGGGTACACCCGCATTACGCAGCGCGTGGTAAATCCGGTCAACAAAGTAATCTTCTTTGCTGTACAAATCGCTAATTTTCGAGGCTTTAATGAACCGGTCCCATGTCGTGTAAATAAAGCCGATTGTTCGCTTTGTAGTATTGAGAATCGGAGGCTTTTTCTCGCGTATCGTGCCAAGCTGTATTTTGTAGTAGGCTTCGTTTGCGCGTGGGTGATTAGGTTCGCTGGGGATCAGGTCGCGCCGGTAAACCAGTTCGATACCTTTGCGGTCACCAAAATAATAGATGCCGCCGTTCCGCTCGCCGAATGCTTTGCTCTGGAAAAACGCGATGTATTCGGCGTTCACGCCGCGCTTCATTTGGGCTTGGGGAATCCGGTACCACTTGTCATCGAGAACGCTTTGAAGATCGCGCTTGCGGTTAATAACCCCAACCAGAACGCGATCTTCCGCGAACATAAACTAGACCTTTTGGGCTTCTTCGGCGCGTAAAGCGTTCAACCGCGTGTCAATTTCTTGTACCCGCTGTTGGTGATTAATCCACCATTGGGGGTCACGCTGGGCATCGAGTTCTTCGACCGATTTACCCTGCTGCTCGACCCATGTGTAGTATTTCAGGTTGTGCCAGCGTTCACGAACATCCTTTGTGCCTTCCAGCACCCAGTCCGTCCCTGCCGCGTGGAATACACCTTCAACCCGCCCGACCGCAGCCGCTTCGTCCAGCTTACCGTACTGTGCCGCCATATCATCAATCACCGAATAATAACGGTCGAGGCTGTCGGTCGCTGCCGTATAAATCACGTCATCTTTCCCGAAGCCGTAGTACTTAGCCGTTTTGATTGCACCGAGGATGTGGCAAATCCCACTGATACCAAACAGGTCGCCCATCTTTTCGACCAGTTCAGGGTTCGCGCCGTATCGCTTAATCAAGGTCTCGCGTCCCACCGGCTCGGCAAGAAGTTGTAAACCCTTCTTGCACTGAATATCGTCGATACACATCATGGCATCCATATTGAGGACATTGTGTATCCATGTCACATGCTTATCGCCGATGCCTTGAATGTCGTGTGAGCCATAACCATTGTTATAGAGGGTAGGGCATTGAATAGGTTCCAGCCCAACATGCTTGCAATCGGGGAACACTTGCTTGAGCCGGTCAGCCGCCGCGTTCGTTCCACCGCTGCCCATCGCCCAAACGAAAGCCGCTGCCTTACCGTTACCAACACCCTTCGCCTGTAGTTCGCTGGCAAGTTCGGCGATGGTGTTGCCCGTCACATGATAATGAAAACGGTAGTTCCCCATCTGCTCGAACTGGTTCAGGATGCGGATGTTCGGGTCTTGTCGGAGTCGGTGGGTTTCATCGTAAATCTCTTTGACGTTACTTTCCGAGCCAATCGTTTTGATGACGCTTGCGCCGTAGCTTTCAATCCGCTCGAATCGTTCACGGCTCATGCCCGCGGGCAGCACGACGATGCTCTTGCATCCCATCCGCCCACCAACCCATGCCCCACCGATGCCGTAGTTCCCCGTGGAAGGCCACACCAGTGTATTTTTGCTTGGGTCAACTTCACCGAAAAGTTCTTTTTCGAGCAGTACCGAATATGCCGCGCCTACTTTGTGGCTGCCTGAAGGAAATTCTTTCCCATACAGCACCACAATATTGGCCTCGACACCGGTCAATTCGGGAGGTAAAAGGATGTAATTAACCTCGTTGTTTGCGTTCCGCCACGTAATATTGAACAGGTTAATCGGTGCGAGTGGATCACCCTTTAAAGCCTGTAACGCCTTTTCGCGAATACTAGGCACGATTTTATGCGGGTGAAGCATTTCCTCAAAAGTAGGACCGGTAATCACGTTTCAATCTCCAATGTGGTCATCGAATACGATGAAAAGACTTACGCTTCATCAATATTCAGTTCAATTTCTAACTCGTGCATTTCGCCTTGCAGGTCGTCCCGCTGGCGAGCCAATTCACGGTAATGGTTCAGTTCCGCTTCGGGCATTTTTTCCGAGGAACCCCCGTGTGCCATGATGAGACCATCAATTTCTTGATCGAGAGCTTCGTATGCCAATACCAGTTGTTGGTATTTCTGAACACGCGCCAATGATTCGTGTGTGTTGTCAGGCATCGTCTCCCCCTATGTAAATTTATGTCTCCGGTTCTGGCTCCGGCAGCGGTCGATTTTCGGTTGACTTGGTTGCGATCTTCTCTTGATCGAAACCGACTTTATCCGCCACTATATACAAGGGCCGTCCGCGTGTTTCATCATAAATCCGCGCTACATATTGCCCCATGATAAACAGGAAGAACAGTTGGAACGCGCCGACCACGAGCAAGAGTACGATGTTGGTCACTTGGCCGCCCAAAAATTGGAAGCCCAATATTAACCGTAAGATCGCGATGATGGGCACGGCAAAGATCGCCAACACCCCCAGTACAAATGCTACATATACCATAACCTGTAATGGGAAATACGAAAAGCCAGTAACCGCGTCCATCGCGAAACGAACCATCTTTTTAAGTGGGTATTTAGTCTCACCCCACTCGCGCGCTTCGCGTACATAGGTCACGCCGGTTTGCTTGAAGCCGATCCAGCTCGTCAAACCACGAATAAAACGGTTGTGTTCCGGCATCGAGTTGAGTGCATCCACAACCTTCCGATCCATCAACCGGAAGTCGCCCGTGTCGAGGGGAATATCAACGTCCGTGATTCGGTAGATCAGGCGGTAAAAAAGCTTTGCCGTCAGCAATTTGAACCAGCTTTCGCCTTTGCGTTCTTGACGGACTGCGTACACGACATGATAACCCGCTTTCCATCGCTCAATCATATCGAGGATGAGTTCGGGAGGGTCTTGTAAGTCGGCATCAATCACCACTACTGCGTCACCGGAGGTATGGTGTAAACCGGCGGTCACGGCTAGCTGGTGACCGAAATTCCGCGCAAAGTTGATGACTTTAATACGCGAGTCTTTGTGTGAAAGGGCTTCTAATAAGTCGAACGACTTATCACGACTGCCGTCGTTGACCGTGACCAATTCCCAGCTTTCACCTGTCGAATCCATAACCTTCGAAATGCGCTCGTAAAGGTTTTGAATGTTTCCTTCTTCATTGTAAATCGGTGCAACAATCGAATAACGTGGCTTTTCGCTCATCTACCTTTATCCAATACCCAATGCCTGCCGGATGGACTCTAAATTCGGTTGCACCCGCAAGCCGTGGGCAACCGATTGCTGCGCTCGTCGAATATCTTTTAACCCGTTACCTGTCATTAGTAATAAAACGGATTCATCTTTATCAATTAATCCTGATTGTACAGCACGTTTCGCGCCAGCGTAAACTGCCGTGCATGAAGGTTCTCCGTATACGCCTGTAAGTTGTGCCAGCTCAGGAATAGCCATGATAATTTCATCATCTGGCACAGCAATCATAGCCCCATTTGTCTCTCGTACTGCCCGCAGCCCCTTTGCCCTGTCACGCGGTAAGCTGGCTGAAATACTGTCCGCGATTGTCTCCGCAGGCATCGGCTTTATATCTTGCGGTCGTAAATCGTTTTCCCACGCATGGACGAGTGCTGAACTGCCTGCTGCTTGTACACCGATTAAGCGCGGAATCCGCTGTATCCATCCGAGTTGGAGTAAGTCGTAAAAGCCTTTGTACACCCCCGCGATGATATTCCCATCGCCCACGCCCACCATCACCACATCTGGTACCTGCCAATCGAGTTGTTCGGCGATTTCATAGGCGACCGTTTTCTTGCCTTCAACCGTATACGGATTCATACCCGTATTCCGGCAGTACCAGCCTTCGCTGAGGCACATCTGTGAGCAGAGTTCAAAGGCCACATCGTACGTATCTTCTACAAGCAGCACGGTTGCCCCGTACACGAGTAGTTGGGCGATTTTCGCCTCCGGTGCGCTCGCTGGCACAAAAATAATAATGTTCATGCCGACTGATGCCCCGATGCCCGAAAGCGCCGCTGCTGCGTTGCCTGTACTTGCTGTGCTAACGGTTTTGATCCCTTGCTCCATCGCCCGTGCAACCACCATCGCGCTTGCCCGATCTTTGAGCGACCCGGTTGGGTTCTGTCCATCGTCTTTGAGCCAAACCTGCCGTAGCCCCAATGTATCTGCCACCCTCGTTGTGTCGTACAGCGGGGTCATCCCAACGCGAAGTGGTGACACTTTCGAGCCGGACTCAATGGGCAAAAGCGCCTTGTAACGCCACATCGACTGCTCATGCTGATTACGCAGGGCATCACGGTCGAGTTGCGCGCTGAGGGCTGAGTAATCGTAAAGCACCTCAAGCGTCCCCACTTCCCCACAGCTAGGGCAGGTGTATTGGACTTCACTTTCCGGGTAACGCCGCCCACAAACCGGACACTTAAGTTCTTTAATTGTCGCCATAAAAAGTTAACCACCGAAACATTGAGAACGCTGAAATTTATAATGCGAAACGCTGCATACCTTTATAGTTTCAATATAAACCAGTCCAATCACTACATGAGTTAAAAGGATCGTGTTCATAGGATTTCAAATCTCTGTGTCCTCTGTGCCTCGGTGGTTAAATATTCTCTTAACCCGGTACGATGCGCGTCCCTGTTTCACCCCGCAGTGCCCGCGCTAGGTTTGGCGGGTCGGTAATAATTGCCTGTGGGCCGCCCATCTTCACAAACTCAATCGCCGCCTCAATTTTAGGCAGCATACTGCCCGCTGCGAAATGTCCTTCCGCCATGTAACGCTGCGCCTCTGCCAGCGTCAGTTGGTCGAGGAACTGCTGATTGGGCTTGTTAAAGTTGAGTGCGACCTTCTCCACCCCCGTCGAAATGATGAATAAGTCCGCCCTAAGCGTCTGCGCGAGCAAACTGCTTGCGCGGTCTTTGTCGATCACAGCATAAGTTCCGCGTAGCTCGCCGTGTGCATTCCGTACCACCGGTACGCCCCCGCCGCCCCCTGCAATCACCACATAATCGTTGTTAACTAGCACACGGATAGCGTTGATTTCGTGGATTGCCAATGGTTTGGGTGAAGCGACCACCCGCCGCCACCCGCGTCCCGCATCCTCCATCACATTCCAGCCTTCACGCTCATGCTTGTGGGCTTCTTCTTCGGTCATGAAGCTGCCAATGGGCTTGTTCGGGTTTTGGAATGCGGGGTCGTCAGGGTCAACCCGTACCTGTGTCACGACAGTCAGTACGGTACGGTTAATACCCAACCGCCGCATCGAATTATCGAGCGCTTGCTGGAGCATATAACCGATTGCGCCCTGCGTATCCGCCACGATCAAATCGAGCGGCACATCATGGATACCTGCTTTTGAAGCGATCTCTGACCGCCGTAATATGTAACCAACCTGTGGGCCGTTACCATGCGTAATAATCACGTTCCAGCCTTGCGCGATCATCTCAGCGATATGTTCGCAGGTCTCCCGCACAGCATCCCATTGATGTGGTACATCGGGCTTTTTAGGGTCTGTAATCAGTGAGTTTCCGCCTATGGCAACCGTAATCAGTTTTCCAGTCATGATATAAGCTCATTTAAGTAGTTAAGAAGATATTTACAGTATACGAGGATTATGAAAATCGGACGCTAGAGGCGCAATAAGGAGACATTAATATTCGGTATAAAACAGGTCGGAGCACAAATAGGTATGCTCCAACCTACAAAAATCGGTTTAGATTACCGCATCGTCAATGCCATCGCAGCCTTTTGAACGTGCAGTCGATTTTCGGCCTCGTCGTAAACCACACTTTGCGGCCCTTCGATCACCCCATCCGTGACTTCGATGTTGCGGTCAGCGGGGAGGCAGTGCATATAAATAGCATCCTTGTTCGCGGTTGCCATGCGCTGCTCATCGGTAATCCAGTCAGTGTACTTCTTGCCGATAACCGACGACTCGTTCTTATCCTCGGTCGTCATCCAGCAACCCCAGCTTTTGGCGTAGATGATGTCGGCATTCTTGAAACCGGCGTTGAAATCATCCATCATCTCGAAGGAGCCACCACTTTTACGGGTGTTTTCCTTCGCCTGTTCCACGATGTCCGGCATCAACGCGAATTCCGGCGGGTGAACCAAGCGCACATTCATGCCATAGCGGGTCATCAACAAGATCAGGCTTTGCGGTACGGACAGCGGTTTTTGATAGCTGGACGCATAGGCATAGCTCACATCAATCGTCTTGCCGCGCAGGTCACGCCCGAACTTTTCCTGTATTGTCATCAGGTCAGCCAAAATTTGGAAGGGGTGGTACACATCACACTGCATGTTCAGCACCGGAACCCGGCTGGCCTTCGCCACATCCCGGATATATTTGTTTCCAAAGTTCCAATCGCATTGACGGATCGCGATGCCGTCGGTGTAACGCCCAATAATTTCGCCGATTTCCATCGCCGTATCCCCGTGCGAAATCTGGGTCGTTTCACTGTCGATGAATTGGGCATGACCACCCAACTGCGCCATACCGGCTTCAAAACTCACACGGGTACGGGTGCTGGTAAAGAAGAACAGCATCGCCAGCACTTTATCGCGCAGCAGGGCATGGGGTTCGCCCAACGCACGTTTGCGCTTCAAATCCCACGCCACGTCGAGCAGCGTATCAATTTCCTCACGTGTCCATTCTTGTTCGGTGATGAGGTCGCGACCTCTCAAATCAGTCTGCATAATCCATCATTCTCCTCTAAATTGCGTCCAGTAAACCTGCTTGGGTTACAAGTGATCGACTTGGTTCCAAGCACGGCAGATAAACCGCCCATCTCCATAGGGTTCTAACACAATCATGCCTGTGTGATCTAAAATGCGCTGCCCTTGTAGTGCAGCCGCGTTTACACACAGGTACGGGATAACCGTTGTACAGATGCCCCCGTGCGTCACGATTAGCACCGTTTCTTCACTATCAATGCTGAGTAAGCAGCGGTTAAACCGGTCGTAGCCTTCACGGTAGCTTTCCCCACCGGGGTAACGCGCGTTCCAGTCGCCTTGCATCCAACGCTCGTACATCTTAAACCAGTCTGCCCAACCCTCGTCATCGGATCGCCATTCCAGATCGCCGCAGTTGATTTCACCTAAGTCAACATCTTCTGTGAACGGCAGCGCCAGCCGTTCTCCGATAATGCGGGCGGTTTGCTCGGCGCGGTGAAACGGGCTGTGCAGAATGCGTCCGATATTTTTGTCCTGCAACGCGCTTGCGGCACGTAATGCTTGTTCGCGACCCAACTCTGTCAAGTCACCATCCGGTCTGCGACAGGAGATCCGCTTATCAGCGTTATGAACGCTTTGCGCGTGGCGCATCACATAAATAAGGTGCATGGCGGTTACACGTTCTTGGTTCGACCAGAAGCGGCGAAATCGCGCAGGAATGCCTGCTGCTCACGCGATAAATCCTTAAAGATGCAGAGAGGGCGCATCTCGGATACGTGTTTGCAAGTGTCATCTAGGCTCCAGCCTTTTGTCAGGTAATAAGCGTGGAGCATCGTCCCTGTACGCCCTTGTCCAGCAAAACAGTGAATGAGGGTCGGTTTATTTTCCGCCTGCATCCGGTCAATAAATGTTACGGCTTCTGCAACCTGCTCATTTGTTGGATTCAGGTAATCCTCAATGGGGAGATGAAAGCTCGTGATGCCGAGATTATCCATTAATGATGGGCTAATCGTTCCCTGAGACGTGACCGCACTTTCGGTCAGAGTGATGATTGCCCGAATGCCTTGTTCGTGCAGCGACCGAATATCATGTGCGTCCATCGGTAGCGGACTGGCAGCCAATACATTCGGCTCAATCCAACTGATTTTCATAAACTACTTCCTCGGCAGCAGGGCGGGCAGTAAGGCATACCATTCGGTCGCCTTCACCACGTCATCCAGCGGCACTTGGTCAAGGACAGTATGGGCGTGAATTTCGTTGCCCGGCCCGTAGCCGATGCTGGGGATACCCGCCTTACCACACCAGTAGGTGCCGTTGGTCGAGAAATCCCATTTACCGGTTGGCAGCGTTTCGCCCCAAAGCAGTTGCCCCGCTTGTACGCCAGCCTGAACATAAGGGTCGGTTTCTGGCAGCGCCCATGCCGGATAAATTTTGTCCAGCGGGAACACGAAGCCGGTATAGCTCGGCGTGTCATAAATGAGAATCGATGTTTCGATGTCGTTCCGGTCGCCGACCACACCTTTGACATGCTCTAGTACCGCCTGCGGTTCTTCGCCAAAGGTAATCCGGCGGTCGATATAGATCAATGCTTCGTTCGGAACGGCATTGATGCTGGGTGTTTTGACGTGCATATCGGTGACGGTGATGCGCCCGTGACCGAGGAATGGATCATCGCCCAATTCCGGTTCAATTTTGCTGAGGGCATCAATAATCGGGACGAGCTTGTAAATGGCGTTATCGCCGAGGAAGTTGCTGGCAGCGTGGGCGCTTTTACCGCGTGCCAACACTTGCATTTCGACACGGCCTTTATGCCCACGGTAGACCTGCATCTTGGTCGGTTCGCCGATGACCACGTAATCGGGTTTCAGACCTTCAACTTCAACCAATGCATGGGGCGCGATGCCGTCGTTCCACTCTTCCATATTACCGAAGTAGTAAGCACTCACGCCTTCGAGTAAGCCGAGCTGCTTGGCTAAAGCAAGACCATAGATCATGCCGGGGGTGCTGCCTTTTTCGTCACAGGCTCCACGGGCGAAGAACACGCCGTCTTCCACTTTGCCGGTAAAGGGATCCCATTCCCATTCTTCCGGTGCGCCAATCCCGACGGTATCAATGTGACTGTCGTAGAGCAGCTTGGTTGGGCCGTCGCCAATCCGCCCGACGATATTGCCCATGCGATCCCACCACACCTCGTCAAAGCCGAGCTTCTTCATTTCGGCTTCGGCACGTTCGCCGACCGCGCGGATTTGGCTGTCGTAGCTGGGGATGGCACACAATTCTTTGAGGAAGGAGATAATGTCTTCGCGCTGGGCGGCTACGCGCGATTTGATCTCGTCGATGGTTGCCTGCGGTACGGTCATATTTGCCTCACAGTTTGAATGGAATGATCCTATTTTGCCACAAAATCATTTAGATAAATAAATCCACGACTTTGAATTGTTCCACATCAACCAAGCCAATGTCGGTCAGCTTGAGTTTTGGAATGACTTCGAGCGCCATGAAACTCATAGCCATAAATGGGTCGGGCATTTCGCTACCCAAGTGTTGTGCGTGGGCGATCATCTCGTCGTATTCGCGGCGCACCTGCTCAAGTGGAATTTCGGTCATGAGTCCCGCGACAGGCAAAGGAAGTGTGCCAAGCACGGTTTCGCCCTCAGTCGCGACGAGGCCGCCACCCATTTCGATGATGGCTTGTATCGCGGTGCGGATGCTGGTGTCGTCTACACCGATAACGACCAAATTGTGGTGATCGTGCGCGACTGTTCCAGCTAATGCCCCTCGCTTGAGGCCGAAGCCATTGATGAACCCTTTACCGATGTGGCCTGTCGCGTGGTGGCGTTCAAGAACCAGCATTTTGAGGATGTCGCGTTCCGTATCGGAAACCGCTTTACCGTCTACGATTTTAGCCTTTTGAATCAGGTGATTGGTCACGACTTGATCGCCTAGTCCACCGATGACGCGGATGCTGCTCTCGGAAGCCGGAATAGAAAGGTCAAGATTTTCGACGGATAGATTGACCGACGCAGGTAACTTGAACGGGCGCGGTTCAATTTTCGGCGTGACCATCGCGCCATTCTCGGCAACGACCTCGCCACGGCGGAACACCATCTCGGCTTGAAGGTTGTTCAAGTTGGAAAAGACGACCATGTCCGCCCATTTACCGGGAGCAATCACGCCATAGTCATAAAGGCGGAAGTACTGCGCCGTATTTAGGGTACCCATGCGGATCGCCATCACCGGATCAATACCCGCAGCAATCGCTGTGCGTACCATGAAGTCAATTGAGCCTTCGTCCATGAGACTGTTCGGCTGGCGGTCATCGGTACAGAAGCAAATGCGGGTATGATTTTGAGGTGTTATGAGGGGCAGCAGGGGACGTAAGTTGCGGGTGGTTGTGCCTTCACGGATAAAAATGGTGAGGCCGAGGCGCAGCTTTTCCCGTGCTTCTTCAACGGTCGTACATTCGTGTTCACTACCGATGCCTGCGGTGACATAAGCGTTCAGCGGCTTGCCTGTGATTGCCGGACAGTGACCGTCAATGACGCGCGACTGGAAACGGTCTAGTTTGTCGAGCATTCCTTCGTCGCCGTAGATCACGCCGGGGTAATTCATGACTTCGGCTAAACCGGTTACCCACGAATTATTTAACAGAGGCGCGAGATCATCAGCTTCTAGCCGTGCGCCGCTGGTTTCCATCTCGGTTGCGGGTACGCAGCTTGGCGCATTAACGAAAACGTTTAGCGGCCCGTCTTTTGCCCGTTCGAGCATAAACTCGATGCCCTGAATACCGAGGACATTTGCAATCTCATGCGGGTCGGTTACAACACTGGTTACCCCATGTGGAACGACGGCGCGGGCAAACTCAGGCGGTGTACACAGACTGCTTTCGATATGAACGTGGGCATCAATGAAGCCCGGACAGACGTAACGGCCACCGATGTCGATTTCGGTTTTTGCCGTATAGCCGCTGCCCAGCGCGATTATTCGCCCTTCGTGGACGATAATATCAGTCGCGTAGATTTCACCTGACCAGACATTAACAAGCATGGCGTTGCGGAGTGCTACATCGGCAGGGGCATCACCTCGCGCTGCGGCTAACCGGTCAACTATTGTCATAATCGTTCCCTCATGGTTTTATGCGAGTGTAGCATGATGTCGGTCGAGTTCAAAACGGGCGTAACGAATTGTATTCAGAATGATGATGAAGATCAGCGCTTGATGCGTTACACTACCCATTTTGATGGGCGATTAAACTGATCGAGCAAGGCAAAATAACGTGCTGATTACAAACGCGACGGTTGTGACTTGGGGTGAGCCGAACCAGATTTTCTCCGACCATGCTATTTATATTGAGCAGGGCAAGATAGCGGCCATTGGGCGTTCCCAAGATTTGATCGCGCTATATCCGCAAGCACAACGGGTAGACGCGAAAGGGCAGTTGGTGATGCCCGGTAACATCTGCGCCCATACCCATTTCTACGGCGCATACGCACGCGGGATGGCGATACCCGGCGCTGCACCGGAAAACTTCCCTCAAATCCTCCAGCGTTTGTGGTGGCCTCTCGATAAAGCGCTTGATCGCGAAACGGTACGGGCAAGTACCTTAGTGTCATTGGCTGACGCGGTTAAACACGGGACAACAACGCTCATCGACCATCATGCCAGCCCCAACTTCATTGAGGGGAGTTTGGATGTCATCGCGGATGCGGTTGAAGAAGCGGGTCTACGGGCTGTGCTGTGTTACGAGGTCACTGACCGTGATGGCGAGGCGAAAATGCACGCGGGCATTGCCGAGAATATACGCTTTATGCGGTCGAAACGGTCAGCCCGAATTGGCGCGACGTTTGGGATGCACGCCAGTTTGACCTTATCGGATGTGGCTTTAAAAGCCTGTGTTGCTGCTGCTGCGGCGGATGACGGGTTTCATATTCATGTCGCCGAGCATGAGGCTGACGAAGAAGATAGTATCCAGCGCGGCGGAAAACGTGTTGCTCAACGATTGGATGCGTTTGGCATTTGGCGAGATAAGACAATCGCGGCACACTGCGTCCATATTGACGAAGCCGAACGGAAGCTGTTGCAAGATCGTGGGGTGTGGATCACACACCAGCCGCGCTCCAATATGAATAATGCGGTCGGCGCGATGGCCTTCGACCGGATGATGGCGGAACAGATGCGGATTTGCATCGGTAATGACGGCTTTACTAACAATATGTGGGCGGATTGGAAAGACGCATATCTGCTGCATAAGGTTGCCAGCCGTGATCCGCGAAAGGCAAATGGGAGCGATATTATTCAGGCTGCCGTGTACAATAATGCACGCCTCGCCGAACAGTTTTTTACCAACACGACACTTGGACAGATCAGTATAGGGGCCACGGCTGATCTGATTTTTGTTGATTATCACCCGTTTACCCCCTTACATGCGGGTAATTTGCCGTGGCATATTTTGTTCGGCTTCGAGTCGTCAATGGTTACGGCGACCATTGTTGAGGGGCAGATTCTGATGCTGGATCGTCAGTTGCTGACCTTAAACGAGGCCGAAATTGCGCGAGAAGCCTTAGAACTGGCTCCGAAAGTATGGGAACGGTATAACGCGAACGTCAATGCACTTTAGAGTGCATTTCTACACATTTAAGGATTTTTCATGGCTAATGAGCAAACAATCGCGGTTTTAGGTGGAACAGGTAAAGAAGGTTCAGGCTTGGCGATGCGCTGGGCGTTAAAGGGTTACAAGGTTATCATCGGGTCGCGGGACGCTGAACGCGCTGCGGTTTACGCCAACGACCTTAGCACGAAGCTCGGTGATGTTCAGGTTACCGGTATGGGAAATCCTGAAGCGGCTCAACAGGCGGATATTGTTGTGTTGAGTGTTCCGTATACCGCGCATCATGCCACGTTGGAGGGTGTGAAGGACAGCTTGGCGGGTAAGATACTGGTCGATATTACCGTTCCACTGCAACCGCCGAAGGTTCGTACCGTTCATCTGCCGGAAGGGAAGGCGGCTGCGCTTGAAGCTCAGGCTTTGTTGGGCGAAGCGACCAAAGTGGTTGCGGCGTTCCAGAACGTCAGCGCCGAAAACCTCGTTGATCCCGATCATGTGGTTGACTGTGATGTGTTGGTGTGTGGGAACGATGCGGAAGCGAAGGCGACCGTGATTAAGCTGGTCGAGGCGACTGGCATGAAGGGCATTGACGCGGGATTGCTGCCGAACGCGATTGCGATTGAGGCGCTCACCCCGGTTTTGTTGTGGATTAACAAAGCCTATGGCGTTAAGCATTCGGGCATTCGTATTACCGGAATTTAAGCATCGTGGATTCATTCGTTAGCTCAATCAATGTAACAGCACTGCCCGGAATCCCGTTAGTTCAACAGGGCGATGATTTACCGCAGATCATTCTGAACAGCCTCAATCAACTTGGTATGGTGCTTGAAACAGGTGATGCATTAGTCGTAACTTCGAAGATCGTTTCGAAATCGGAAGGTCGATTATTCGATCTCCGCAACATCGAACCGGGCGCAGAGGCGCAGAGGCTGGCAGGGGAGACGCGCAAAGACCCGCGCATTGTGGAGTTAGTCCTACGTGAAAGTTTAAAGATTTCACGCCAATCGGTTGGGGTACTGGTGGTTCAGCACCGGTTGGGTTTTGTGAGCGCGAATGCGGGCATTGACCAGTCGAATGTGGACGGCAGCGACGATATGGTTCTACTGCTGCCACTTGACCCGGATGCTTCGGCTGAACGGATACGCGAACGTTTGCGTGAAGCGACCGGCACAGACGTGGGCATAATCATCAGTGACTCGCATGGGCGGCCTTTCCGTGTCGGTAATATTGGGGTCGCGATTGGCGTGGCAGGGATGCCAGCCGTATTAGACCTACGTGGCAAAACCGATTTATTCGGACGTGAGTTGAAAATCAGTATTCAAGGCTATGCTGATTTAGTCGCATCGACGGCAAACTTGCTAACGGGCGAAGCGGATGAAGGGCGACCAATCGTGCTTGTGCGTGGACTGCGCTACCCTGCCCAAGCTGGAACGGCGAAGGATTTGTACCGCGCACCGGAGCAGGATTTGTACCGATGAACGCTGAGGTCGAACCCGGCACACATGCCTTTCGTGATGTGGTTTTAAAGCGGCGTTCGATTCGGCGGTACCGGTCTGAGCCTGTTCCGCGTGAAGTGATTGAAGGTTTACTTGAGGCGGCGATCTGGTCACCATCGGCACATAACCGGCAGCCGTGGCGTTTCGCTGTGGTCGAGACAGATATGCAGAAGGAGACGCTTGCCCAAGCGATGGGTGAACGTTTGCGCCGCGATTTACAAGCGGACGGCGTACCGGCGGAAGTGATTGAGATGGATGCTGGGCGTTCGTATTCGCGGATTACGCGATCACCGGTGTTGGTTGTTCTGTGCTTGTCGATGGTTGATATGGATGTTTACAGTGACGAGAAGCGCAGCCTCAATGAATACTTGATGGCGGTGCAAAGTGTGGCGATGGCAGGTCAGAACATTCTGCTGGCCGCGCATGATGTGGGGCTGGGTGCGTGCTGGATGTGTGCCCCGTTATTTTGCCCGGATGTGGTGAAGGCGACATTGAACTTACCCGATGATTGGCAGCCACAGGCGTTGTTGACAATCGGGTATCCGGCTGAAACCCGCGAAAAGACGCGGAAACTTTTGGAAGCGAGTGTGGTATGGCGATGAAGGTTGTTGTACTGGTTGGTGGCGTTGGCGGGGCGAAATTGGCCTTAGGACTGGCTAAAGTGCTGCCCCCTGAAGATTTGACTGTGATCGTGAATACAGGTGACGATACGTGGATGTATGGTCTGCGGATTTGCCCTGATCTCGATACGATTATGTACACGCTTTCCGACTTGGTGAACAAAGAAAACGGTTGGGGTATCGCTGGTGATACGTTCCAAACGATCAGCGCGATGAAGCGTTATGGTGAGGATGCATGGTTCGGGTTGGGCGACCAAGATATGGCGACTCATATCTTGCGAACGCGGTGGTTACAGGCTGGAAGTACCTTAACGGAAGTGACTAACCACCTGACAAAAAAACTAGGTATTCATCAGCAAATATTGCCAATGACGAATGCTTCGGTAGCCACTATTGTTGATACTCAAGAGCATGGTGAGATTGATTTCCAAACGTATTTTGTGCGCTACCGATGGCAGCCGACCGTGAAAAGTTTACGGCTAGATGGATTAGATAAGGCTGAGGTTAGCCCTGAGGTTGAGGCTGCGCTGAATCAAGCGGATGCCCTGATTGTTGGGCCATCAAACCCGTGGCTTTCGATTGATCCAATTCTCTCGGTACCGGGGATGCGTGATTTAATCGGCAGCCTGAAGATCCCCAAAGTGGCGATTAGCCCGATTGTGGGTGGCGAGGCGATCAAAGGGCCAGCGGCGAAACTCATGGTGGAACTGGGGCATGAGTCATCAGCCGAGGCGGTCGCCCGGTATTACGGTGATCTAATCGACGGATTTGTTTACGATGCCAGTGATGACGAGATGAACGCACCCCAGCAATACGTGACGAAATTTGAAACAATTATGAAGACCGACGAAATTAAGGTGTCTTTGGCACGAAATGTGCTAGAGTGGATTCAGAGTTGGTAATTAGTTCTTTCGCAATTAAGTTTCAAGCGAAAGGGGGTTGAGCGCGTTCATACTCGATCCTTCGATATGAGGTTGCGCCATTATCTATGGGTATATGGGTGATTGTTCCTGTCAAACCGTTAAACCAAGCGAAGACACGGCTGGCGCAGGTATTAAGTCCAACTGAGCGACAGAACCTTGCCGAGACGATGCTCCGGCACGTACTGGGTGTGGTGCAGCACGTCCCGCAACTGATGGGTACGCTGGTCATCAGCCGTGATAACCGGGCGCTTTCGATTGCGCGGGAATATGGTGCGCGGACGGTGCAGGAAAGCGGTGCACCGGAATTGAACTCGGCACTTATGCGGGCGACACAGGTTATTAGCCGGTTGAATGGCAGTGCGATTTTGATATTACCAGCGGATTTGCCGTTGCTGGAAGCGGAGGACGTAACGTCGATTATTCGGTTGGGCGAACGTGAGCCATCAATGGTCATCGCGACAGACCAACATCAAGATGGGACGAATGCGCTGTTTATCCGCCCACCGGGGTTGATCGAGTATGCTTATGGGCCGGGGAGTTTCCAACGACACGTGGCGAAGGCGCACGAGGTTGGTGCGATTGTCAATTTCTATCAATCCGATAGGCTATCGCTTGATATTGACATGCCAGCAGACTTAAAATTTTACAGTGAACTTACACAGGGCTTGGCTTCGCCTTAGGGCGGGGTGCAAGCCTTTCTGGCCTCAAGTTAGGAGAAAAATATGGCTGACCGTGTTGCTCTTTATTTGCAGGATGCCCATTCTTTACAAGACGCAATTAAATATGTTCAGTACGCCGAGTCGCGCGGGTTCGAGGCGGTTTGGCAAGCTGAGAGTCGCTTAGTGCGGGATGCGATTGTGCCGATGGCAGCGTTCGCGGCGACCACAACCCGTATCAAGATCGGGTCGGGGGTAATTAATAACTGGACTCGGAATGCTGGCGTGATCGCGGCGACCTTCTTGACGCTCGATGACCTTGCACCTGACCGTATCATTTGCGGGATTGGCGCGTGGTGGGACCCGCTGGCGCAGAAGGTGGGTATTAACCGGAGCAAGCCCCTGCTGGCGATGCGGGAAGTGGTGACAACGGTTCGTTCTTTGCTTGCGCGGGAACGGGTGACGTTTCATGGGGAGTTCGTGAACCTTGACGATGTTGAATTGGATGTGGTTCATGGGCGTAAAGAACCGCGCAACGTCCCGATTTATATTGGTGCGACCGGCCCGAAGATGATGGCGCTGACAGGCGAAATCGCGGATGGGGCAGTGCTTAATTACCTCGTTTCCCCAAGTTACAACGAAGGGGCGCTGGCGCAACTGGAAGATGGGGCAAAGCAGGCTGGAAAGACGATTGATGATATTGATCGTCCTCAGTTGGTGGTTTGCTCGGTTGACCACGACCGGAAGAAGGCGCTGGATAACGCGCGGAAGCTGGTGACCCAATACCTCGGACAGCAGCCCCACATTATGAAGGCGAGCGGGGTTAAGCAAGAACTGCTCGACGAGATCGGGCAGGTGCTGACGTGGCCGGCGACGGAGGAACAGATCGAAGAAGCGATGCATCTTGTACCGGATGATGTCGTCCAGATGATTACGGCATCCGGCTCCCCGAAGGAAGTTCGGGCGAAGGTGCGTGAGTATGTCCAGAATGGGGCGACCTGCCCGATTTTATACCCGCTGGGGGATGATGTACGGTTGATGATTGATACGTTTTCGGATGGGTACTCGAACTAAGTTATGGTTTAGCGGTTACAGAAGGCGGCTTTTACAGCCGTCTTTTTATTTGCGAATGGTGTTGCAAATTTCGCATATTTCCCGCCGAATTGGCTGGCGGGAGTCTCCCTCAGTGCCGCTGAATTGTCACTTTGTGGCGGCAGATGTGAGAGAGGTTGGCGCTGAAATGTCACAACTACGGCGGGATTACGGGAGCAATCCACCGCTGTGCAAATTTGGCAGTTGCATGGCGGATGCGAGGGAGAAAGCCGCCGAATGTGCAAAATTAGTCATCAGTCTCCAGTCAAATACAAAGGCAATATATCTGACTGCCAAGCTGCCATGAGAATACTAAAGAAGGACAATGTTAAGTGGTAGAAGGGCATTTCGACTCCACGCCACGACGGAACGCTCGCGGCCTTCCCGAATACAAGAGGCTTTAAAAATCACTACAGATCAGATTAGGGTTCATTTAGCGATGAAATAGACACAAAATGAATTTCCACCGTTTAGTGTGGTGCTACCTGTAACCGCTACTTGATCTATTTTAGAACAAAAGGTCTATTTTGTCAAGCGGGTGATGCGAGTAGAATAGGGGTATGAAAAACAATATTTTATCGAGCGTCTCCCGTAGGCGCTCGCTTGTTATTTGGTTAGTGTTCTGTTCGATTGCGGCGGTTACGTTCATAAGTTACGTCCTCACCAGTCTCGCAAGCGGGAACGGTGCGCTGATTATGCCGCTGGACGATGTGTACATTCATTTTCAGTACGCGCGGCAGTTGGCGGCAGGGCAACCTTACGTTTATAACCCCGGTTTAGCGCCTACCTCTGGCGCGACGAGTTTTTTATACCCCTATATTTTGGCAGTTGGATACGTGACCGGCTTTCAGGGTCTACAACTGGGTTTGTGGGCGATGGCGGTCGGTGCGCTGGCGATGGTTGGCGCGACGCGGTTGGTTTATCAACTGGTGGCCGCTTTGGGCACAGGTGATGTGCTGGCGATTCTAGTCGCGGTGGCATTTGGGACGAATGGTGCAGTGGCATGGCACTTTATGAGCGGCATGGAAACCGGTCTTGTGATGCTGCTCACGGTTGGCACGTTGTATGCCGTTATCCGTTTTGATGGTTCGCGCGTGTGGCCGGTCGTGGTATGGGCTGGTTTGCTGGCACTGATGCGTCCTGAGGGTGGGGTGTTGGCGGTTGTGGCTGTGGGAGTCGTGTTGTGGAAGTGGTGGGCGAATAGAAGACATTCCAGCGGCAGGCCCGTACAAATGGGATTGTGGTTGGCGCTGCCTGTTCTGGCGGTGGGGGTGCAGCCGCTGGTGAATCTGGTGATGACGGGATCGGCAGTGGCTTCTGGTAACTCGGCAAAGTCGGTGCTGGGCGCGGTTCCGTTTGATCTGGGCGAGGTGATCCGGCGGATTGCAGAGAATTTCGTGCGGATGTGGGGGGAGTTCGGCACAGGCATTAGCCCGCGTGAGGGTTTATATATCCTGCCGCTGCTGTTGATTTTGGCAGTCGTGGGCATCGGACTGCTGCTGGTGATACGCGAACTGCGGCCTGTGGGGGTGATGCTGGTGCTGTGGTTGATGGGTGGGACGCTGATGCTGGCGACCTTAGACACGGCGTTCTGGCATTTTAAACGTTACCAGATGCCGTTTATCGCGCTGTTGTTCCCGCTGGCGGGGTGGGGCATCGGGGCGGTTGGAAGTTTAAAGTTTAAAGTTAAAAGTGGAAAGCCAATACGTTTTACCACAGAGGCACAGAGGACACAGAGAAACACAGAGAGAGAAGAATACATTGAACCGCCAAGTCGCCAAGAACGCCAAGATTTTTCATCACAGCGAATATCAGTTGCGACGGCGGTTATGAGTGTGGCGGCTGGCGGGATGCTGCTGGTGAGTGTGATCACCGAGTTGCAGTTTTTGCGATATTACGGACTAAACGTGAGTTATGTGTACAAGCAACCCTACCAGATGGCGCTGTGGTTGGAGGCGAATACACCGCAGGACTCGGTAGTGGCGGTGCATGATGTAGGGATGATGCGCTATATGGGCGGCAGGACTACGCTGGACATTGTGGGGTTGACGACTAAAGGTGCGGCGGATTATTGGCGGAATGGGCCGGGGGCGGTGGCAGAGTTCCTGATGCAGGAACAGCCGGATTATATTGCTTCATATGGTGAAGGACATGGTTACGGGTTGGGGATGATTGCGGATACGGCGATTTACGGCGAACCGTTAGCGCGTTTTCCGGTTGAACTGGATGATACGGCGAACGTGGCGCTGGCGGCGAATTTTCAAGGGATTTACCAGCCGGATTGGGATGTGGTTTTAAGGGGTAAGGATACGGTTATACAGGATAGTATTCTTGCGTATTTGGTACGGCTTGGCAGTGATCCGGCGGTTGAGATGATTGATGTCGCGAATTTGCAAAGCGAAACAGCGGCTCATTATGCGTGGAAAGCAACCGAGCAGTTTGTCGGGTTTCCGACCGAGGTTCACGCATTCGGTTATCCGGCATGTTCCACGGCTGATTGCCAAGTGATTGATGGGGTGAGGCGGATCGACGGCGAAGAGTCTTTCGAGGTGACACCACCGACAGAAGGTGACGCGATACTGGTTACGCGGGTTCATTCGGCAGGGCTGCTGACGTATGATGTGTACGTCACAAGTAACGGCAGCGAACATTTGCTATGCACACGACTCGTTCCAGCGATGCCGGGGACGTGGCTCGACATATCGACTTTGATTCCGAGCGATTATGTTGCGGTTGGTGTTCCACTCAAGATACGCATTGTGGTTCATGGTTCTGATGCGTATTACACACCAGCATATCACTGGCTGTATTTTGGGTCGTATGCTGTTGAAAGTCTCCCTGTAAACGCGATAGCAACTTTCCAAGATGGGGCGATGCAATTAAGCGCGGCGGCCTTGGATTATCGGGCTGATGACGCACAACTTGACGTGAATTTGGAATGGTACACCGATGGGAGCGCGATGGGGGATTACAAGGTGTTCGTGCATCTTTATGAGGATGTCAATGAGCCGCCCGTAGCACAGATGGATATGCGACCGGGGAACGGGACGCTTCCCCCACAGAATTGGCTGCCGGGTGTGCTTCAGGACACAATTACGGTAGACTTAAAGGATGAGCCAGCGGGAACGTATCGGGTTGCAATCGGGTTATATGACCCTGTGACGTTTGAACGGTTGCAGCCGACTGGTGGCGATGAACAAGGCCGCTTGTTTATTGGTGAGGTCGAAGTCAAGGGATGAGTGAAGACCGCGCTGTTTACGAGGCGCTGCTTGAGGCAAAAGATACCGGCGAACAGGTGGCGCTGGCAACGGTCGTTAGCGTACAGGGCAGTGTGCCACGCCATGCCGGAAGCAAAATGCTGGTGCGCCAAAACGGTTCAATTGTCGGCACGGTGGGCGGCGGCGCGATGGAGTCGCTGGTGGTGAAGGAAGCGATTGCCTCGATCAACGATGGGCAGACGCGGATGCCGAGCTACCGGCTGAATGATCTGGCGAACGGCGATCCCGGTGTTTGCGGTGGGACGATACAGGTATTCATCGAACCGGTGGGGGCAGCACCGACGCTGCTGGTGATCGGCGGCGGGCATGTGGGCAAAGCGCTGGCGGAACTTGGTTTATGGACGGGGTGGCGAGTCATCCTCTCGGATGATCGGGCGGCATACTGCAACCCCGAATATGTCGCAGGATTAGCAGGATATGTGGTGTGCAAGCCGAGCGAGATCGGTCAGCACGTCAAGATTAACGGACAGACGTATATCGCGGCAGTGACACGCGGTATGCCGGTGGATATTGATCTTGTTCCTACGCTCTTAAAGACCGAAGCGGCATATATTGGTTTAATTGGCAGCCGGCGGCGTTGGGCGCTGACGATGAAGGCGCTGCGCGAGGAACGTGGGTTAGGTGATGCAGACTTCAAGCGTATTTACGCGCCAATTGGTTTAGAATTAAATGCTGAGACCCCGCAAGAGATTGCCCTGAGCATTCTGGCGCAGATTACGATGCTGCGGCGTGGAGGGGACGGGAGCGCGATGCGTTGGGTGGGGGATGCCGAATCACTCGCTGACGCGGCGAATATAGGCAAACAATAGTTCATATAAGTTTTTAGGTACGCGCGTGAAGATATTATGTGTTAGCGATACGGTGATGCCGCAAATGGAAAGTGCGGTGAACCTGCGGCGGCAATATTCTGATGTGGAACTCCTAATTAGCTGCGGGGATTTGCCATCGGTCTATCTGGAGTTCATTACCTCGGTGCTGAATGTTCCATTGTTCTATGTTCGCGGGAACCATGATGAGGGGTACAAGGATAATCCACCGGGGGGAGAAGATTTGCAGGGGCGGCTGATTGAGTATGGCGGTTTATCATTTTATGGTTTAGAAGGCTCTATCCGGTATAACAAAAGCCCGATCCAATATACAGAGGGTGAGATGTCGCGGATGGTGCTGGGTGCGGGGCTGCGACTGCGATACCGGCGGATGAAATATGGGGCGGGGGTCGATGTGTTGGTGACGCACTCACCGGCACGCGGTATCCACGATGCGGAGGATATTCCGCACCGAGGGTTTTTGTCACTGCTGAAGTTTATGGATTGGTACCACCCACGCTATATGCTGCATGGACACGTTCACACTTATGACCGGCGGACGGTGACCCAAACGCTGTACGGTAGTACCCAAATTTACAACATTAACCCCTCAATGCTGCTGACGATTGAACCGGCTGGTGTCGGTCAGCAATAGATGGCGCATTTAGGGCGAAACCTGTGCTATAGTGAGCAAAACAGGGTAGAAGGGACGGTTTGGCGAGGGCTATGTGGAGTCAATATTTTAACGTCACTTCAATATCGGAAGCACTCGAACTACTGGCGAAATACCGTGAGAAGGCGCGTATTATCGCAGGCGGAACGGATCTGCTGATTGAAATGGAACGCCACCAGCGGCAGGGGATTGAGGCGCTGATTGATATTTCGCGCGTGCCGGGGTTGGATATGATCCGTTTACATGGCGACCAGATACGGGTGGGGGCGCTGGTTACGCATAACCATGTGGTCGATAGCAAGCTGGTTATCGAACGCGGGTATCCGCTGGCGCAAGCGGCGTGGGAAGTGGGCGCACCGCAAATCCGCAATCGGGCGACGGTGGCGGGGAACGTGATTACGGGGTCGGCGGCGAATGATACGATTACGCCGCTGATGGCGCTGGGTGCAGAGGTCACGCTGGCCTCACTCGAAGGGGAACGCAGCGTACCCTTGAGCGCGTTTTACACGGGGCTGCGGCGGAACGTGATGCGACCGGATGAGATGCTCACGGCGATTTCATTTCCGGCGATGTCCAGCAATGAACGCGGGATGTTTATTAAGCTGGGGCTGCGGCGGGCGCAAGCCATTTCGGTGGTGAATGTGACGGTGCTGCTCAAGTTTGATGGCGATACGGTGCGACAAGCGGCGATTACGCTGGGCTGCGTCGCGCCAACGATTATTCGTGTGCCGGTGGCGGAGCAGTCACTCGTTGGTCGGACACTCACGGAGGCGGTGATCGCGGATGCGGCACGACTAGCAGCGGCGACCCCGACCCCGATTGATGATATTCGCAGTACGGCGGAATACCGGAGTGAGATGATACGGGTATTGGTGGCGCGGGCGTTACGGACGCTTGCAGCCGGTACAGAGCGGGCGGGATGGCCTGAAGCACCGGCGATGCTGTGGGGCGCACACGAGGGCGCGGCACAGCTTAAACAAGCTGCCGAACACAACAGCCATTCGACGATTACGGCGACGATCAACGGCGCGACGCATTCGGTCGCGAGTGGGCAGCATAAGACGCTGCTGCGATTTTTGCGGGAGGATGTGGGGCTGCCGGGGACTAAGGAAGGCTGCGCGGAGGGTGAATGTGGTGCCTGTACCGTATTTCTAGACGGTGCGGCGGTGATGGCGTGCATGGTTCCGGCACCACGGGCGGACGGCGCGACGATCACAACGGTGGAAGGGCTGCGGCAGGACGGCGAACTGCACCCGATACAGACGGCGTTTGTTGAGCATGGGGCGGTGCAGTGCGGCTACTGTACGCCGGGTTTCCTGATGGCAGGGGCGAAACTGCTGGAAGAATTCCCACAGCCGACGCACGAACAGGTAGAGCAGAGCATCACCGGAAACCTGTGCCGGTGTACAGGGTATTACAAAATTGTTGAGGCAATAGAAGCTGCTCGTAAAACAACCAGCTAAAGGAGTTTATTGTGAACAAGAAGAAAGAATCCCGTGGAAAAGCATTTTGGCCCGTTTTGGGGCTGCTGTTAGCGATTTCGGCAGGTTTACTGGCGTGGGTGTTTACCAACCCTACGATTGACTTTCTGAAAAAGAATTTGCGTAGTTTCCCACCTGCTACACCGACTGTGACGCTGATCGTGGGTGTCATCTTATTCGCCCTGTTGATCTTGATTTTCTCGCTGCTGGTGGCGATTGCCGTACCGAAGCGCAAGAGCGACGTTAATGAGGCGAAGTTGGTTAAAGAGCGCAGCGAGATGGTACGGGCGAAGGCTGCACGCAAGATTCACCAGCGAGAGATTAACCGCCAGAATAAGGCGCGGTAACGTTTATGGATCGCACAGTTCCCAAGACGGGCAGCGAAGAAATACAACTGTACATGCGGACGTATTATTCGCTGCTGCGGTCGAGCCATACAATACAGATTGAAACGCTGGTGGAAAGCCATCTCGCGATGGGATCGTTGCTGCACCCGCTGGCACGGAGTACCGAGCCGGATACGTCCGCGCTGACGTATTCCAGTTTGCGGCTGCCGGACTGCATGATTGACACTGAACAGGTCTTAATTGGGCAGATTGAGCGGTCGTTTGTTGAAGCCGGATTTATTGATATTCAAGAGTGGGAGCGGGTGAGCGCACCGGGCCGGCGGCGACGTATGCACTTTGACGGTAAATCGCTGCTGGCGGTGTTTATTGCCAGCCGTTCCGATATTGATGACCTCGTGCCGACGCTGACTGCTTTCCAGATCGAGTGGAATAAACTGCATACGCTGCTTCAGGTTGAGGATGCAAAGGCTATCCTTGAAGCAAAACGCAGCGAAAAGTTATCTGAGGCCGAGTTCAAGCTGATTGCCGAAACCGTGTATTTGAATGAGGAAGAACTGCGGCGTTTGGAAGTGGTATGGGGCGAACGCTTTACGGAAACGCTCTATCAAATTTCGCAGCGTCGTAAAACAATCGGTCTGCGGATGCTGGCGGGTTCGCTGGCGGATTACCGCCGCGCGACGGCTTACTGGTGGTCTGAAGTCGACGCACAAATGGACGAGGTTGACCTTGAAAACCGGCCTGTTTATTTTGTGTCCAGCAACACGCATTGTTTGGCTAATTTACTGACGGGTTTTGCCCAGCGCGAAGAACATAACCTTGCCCAGTATATCGAGCAAATGAGCACCGGAAGTTTGGTCAAAGAGTATCAAACGATCCGTGACAGTGACAGCCGCAAGGGGCTGGATAACCTGCTGTACTACGTGTTGAAGAAGTACCTTTCCGACCACGGTCAGAAGGCGCGCGATTCCCAACTGGCGGATGAGCGCACGATTGGTATCTACCGTATTCCAAGCCGACACGGTTTCGATGTCGAAGCGCAGGTGATTGATCTTAAGCGGCTGCGGTTGGATTGGATGGATAAGCGGCTGGCTGATTCGTTCGATGAAAGTCGCTTTGCTAGCAGCGATGCACTCATCCTGAATATCGATTATCCGTTGGGGTTAGCCGCTTACGAACTGCTGAACCGTGTGACCGAACGGGTGGGCAGCTTGCGCGGTGTGTACATCATGGGGAAGTCGGCAACCTTGAATGGGCGGGTCGGCGATGTGATGATCCCCAGCGTTATTCATGATGAGCATTCGCAGAACACCTATATGTTCCAGAACTGCTTCTCGGCGCTGGATATTGCTCCGTATCTGACCTACGGTATGGTATTGGATAACCAGAAGGGCATCAGCGTTCCGGGTACATTCTTGCAGAACCCAAGTTATATGGGGGTTTTCTACCAAGAAGGGTACACCGATATTGAGATGGAGGCGGGGCCGTTCCTATCCTCGATTTATGAGGCGTTCCGCCCGAAGCTGCACCCGTACAACGAGATTGTGAATTTATACGGCGTGCCGTTTGATGTGGGCTTTTTGCATTACGCTTCGGATACTCCGATGAGCAAGGGTAAGAATCTGGGGAGTAGTAACCTGAGTTACGCCGGGGTTGACCCGACCTATGCGACCGCGATTGCGATCCTGCGTCGAATATTTGTACAAGAGATTCAACGACTGCGCCAAAAATCGGTGCAGCGTAGCACGGTAACGGCTGAAGTTTAGGCTGCTGGCTTCCTATTCCGTTCGGGCGATTTGTAGTTCACCACCGAGGTTGAGCGATGCCGCAAGAGAAAATTGTTGCCATTGGCGATAACATCAAACGAATTGACGCAGTTGGTAAGGTCACGGGTGAAACGCCGTACCCCGGTGATATTGATATGCCGGGGCAGCTTTGGATGAAGATTCGCTTTAGTGACCGCGCTCATGCCCGTGTGGTGGCGATTGACAGCCGTCCGGCAGAGGCGCTAGCGGGCGTGGTACGGATTTTCACGGCGAAAGATGTGCCGCAAAATGAGTATGGGTTGGTGACGAAAGACCAGCCGGTGATGTGCGGGCCGGGGAGTAACAGCCGAGTGCCGGGTGCGGATATTGTGCGCTGCTATATGGATGTTGTCGCGGTGGTGGTGGCTGAAACGGAGGCGATTGCAGCGCGCGCCGCGAAGATGATCGACGTTACATATGAGGATTTGCCGGCAGTATTTGACCCACAAGCGGCGATGGCAGACGGTGCGCCACAAATTCACGAGCAGAACCCGAATAATATCCTGTGTCATTACCGAATCCGTAAGGGCGATATGGAGGCAGGATGGGCGCAATCGGAGGTGGTGGTTGAAGGCGAGTACAGCACCGGCTATCAGGAACATGCGTTTTTGCAGCCAGAAGCCGGACTTGGCTACATTGACGAGCAAGGGCGTGTGACGGTACTGGTCGCCGGACAGTGGGTTCATGAAGACCAAGAGCAGATTTACCACGCGCTCGATTTACCTCAGGAGCAGGTGCGAGTCGTTTATCCTGCGATTGGTGGCGCGTTTGGTGGTCGTGAGGATATGTCGGTACAGATTGTTCTGGCACTCGCGGCGCACAATTTGCGACGACCGGTGAAGATTCTTTGGAGTCGTGAAGAATCGATTTTGTATCACCACAAGCGGCACCCGATTACTATCCGGGCGAAGTGGGGGGCGACGAAAGCTGGTAAGGTTGTCGCCACAGAAGTGACGGTGATCGGCGACGTGGGACCCTATAACTACACCAGTACCAAGGTGATGGGTAACGCGAATATGACGTGTACCGGCCCTTATGAAATCCCGAATATTCATACCGATACTTACGGGGTGCTGACCAATAATATCCCCACAGGTGCGTTTCGCGGGTTTGGTGGGCCGCAGGGGGCGCTTGCCGCCGAGGGGCAGATGAACCGGCTTGCACTCGCGTTGGGTATCGACCCTGTTGAACTGCGGATGCGGAATATCATCCACGAAGGCAGTATTGCCAGCGTCGGAACGCCGTTTCCCAAAGGGGTTTCGATGCCGGAAGTTGTCGAATCCTGTGCAGAGCAAAGTTATTGGTCGCAGTCGGTGGCTGGATGGGAACACAAGACGATTGAGCAACCCGCCAATCCGACGCTGCGGCGTGGCATCGGATTTGGGTGCGGGTTCAAGAATATCGGCTACAGCTTTGGTTTCCCTGAACAGAGCACCGCGACAATCGAGCTGCACGGGAATGGCGAAATCGAGCAAGTTATTGTGCGGGCATCCGGCGCGGACGTGGGGCAGGGATCGCACACCGTTTTTATGCAGATGGCAGCGGCAGCGGTTGGTGTGCCGTTTGAGAAGGTTCGATTGATGGGGCATGATACGGCTGAGGCTGGCAGTTCCGGCAGTGCGTCGGCATCTCGTTTGACGTTTATGGCGGGGAACGCGATTAAAGGCGCGGCGGAACAAGCACTGGAATGCTGGAAGCGTGAAGAACGCCCTGCGATAGCCACTTATCAATTCCGACCGCCGAGGACTACACCTTATGACCCGATGACGGGGCGCAGTGAACCCAACTTTGCCTATGGATATGTGGCGCAGGCGGTGGAGGTCGAGGTCGATATTGAAACGGGGCATGTCCACGTCGTAAATGTGGTTTCGGCGAGTGATGTCGGGAAGGCGGTCAACCCCGCGCTTGTTCAGGCGCAGATTGAGGGCTGCGTGGTTCAGGCGCAAGGCTACGCGATTATGGAAAACTTGGTGTCGGTCGAGGGTAAAATTCGTAACCCTTATCTTTCGACGTACCTCATTCCTACCATCCTTGATGTGCCGGAGACGGTAAAATCGGTGATACTGGAATATGCTGATCCGATTGGGCCGTGGGGTGTACGCGGGATGGCGGAAATGCCGTTCCTACCGCTTGCGCCAGCAATTGCGGCAGCCGTGCAGCAGGCAACCGGTGTGTGGATTGATTCTATCCCGATGACACCGGATCGCGTGGTCGCGGCGCTGCGCCAACATGGGGTGGGGGTGCTGTAGGCGATTGACCTACACCGCAATTCAAACAAACTCTAAACCAGTTATTTATGGTGATAGCCGGGTATGAAACTTCAGCAAGCATTTGAGATCGTTCCCGGAGATGTGGTGTCTTTCATTGGTGCCGGGGGGAAAACCTCGACACTGATTGCATTAGGGCATGAGCTGGCACAGGCTGGCTTGCGGGTGTTGGCGACTACAACCACTCAGATTGCGGTCGATGAGTTGGGTTTGATGCCGTACGCAACCACTTTTGATGCCGGATCGGCGCGTTTATCGCTGGCGCTAGGAGAAAATCGGTTTGTGTTTCTCTATGGCGAGATCAGGAATAACCAAGTTTACGGGCCGGATGCCTATGAAATTCCCCGCTTGCTCGAC
The DNA here is from genome assembly GCA_020161935.1 of Chloroflexota bacterium. Taxonomy (GTDB): domain Bacteria; phylum Chloroflexota; class Anaerolineae; order Aggregatilineales; family Phototrophicaceae; genus CFX2. The sequence continues at coordinate 1,120,243 of JAIUNI010000001.1, read as the reverse complement.
TCAGTAGACTCGGATGTGATTTTAATCGAGGCAGACCAGTCGGATGGACTGCCGCTTAAAGCCCCATTTGATGATGAACCGAATATCCCGCCTGAAACGACTTTGGTTGTGCCGATGGCATCCCTATCGGTGTTGGGCGAGCCGCTCGATGATGAGCATGTTTACAACGCCAGCGCGATTGATGAACGCTACGGCTTCTTACTCGGCAACCGGGTGCGCTCTCCGTGGGTAGCACAAGTGCTGCGCGATGAGGAACTTGGACTGCGGGGTGTGCCGCCGAAGGCACGGGTTATCGCGCTGCTCAACCAAACTCCCTCAAAAGGCTATTTACGGCGCAGAGCGAGACTGATCGCCCAAAATATCCTGCGATCCCCGCGGATACATGGTGTCGCGCTGGGTTCAGTGCGCGGCAGTGATCCGATATGTGAGGTGCAGAAGCATATCGGCGCGGTGGTATTGGCGGGTGGCTTATCGAAGCGGATGGGGCAGCCGAAGGTGCTGCTGCCGTGGGGTGGGCGGCGGACGATTATCGAGCATATCATCGAGCAGTTGAACCTTGCGCGTGTCCCCCAAATTACGGTTGTCACGGGACACCGCGCGGGTGAGGTTCGGCAGGTTGTTGCGCGGGCAGGTGGGGACGTAGCGCACAATGAGCGGTATATGACGGGTGAAATGTTGTCGTCGCTCAAGGCGGGGTTGAAGGCGATGCCGGCTCATATTGGCGCGGCGCTGATGGTACTAGGCGACCAACCACGTATTCAGCCTAAGGTGATCGCGCAGGTGATGATGGCTTACGCAGAGGGGAAGGGTGATATTATCGCACCGAGTTACCAGATGCGGCGCGGTCATCCGATTTTGATTGACCGCCGTTATTGGGGCGAGATATTGGATTTACCGGATACTGGATCGCCACGCGATGTTATTGACCGCCATAAAGATAAGATTGCCTATGTCAATGTGGATACCGACAGTGTCCTGCGGGATGTCGATACGCCAGAGGATTACCGACAGGAGCGCAAATTGGCCGGACTAGATCACTAATCGTGGATATTTTCCAAGTAGCCACGGCGTAAGGTTGCCGGACGGCGGGTGATGCTGCCGTGGGCGAGGACGCGCAGTTGGTCGGAGTGGCGCATCGGGGTGACGACGATCAGCACGTCATGCGTTTTTAAGACACGATCTGGCGGCGGCGCGTAGAAGTAGCGACCATTTTCCTTCCGCAAACCGATGACCCCCGCATCGAACTGCTCCCTCAACTTTAGATCGGCAATCGTCGAGCCAATCCACGGTGAGTCATCCTGCATATAGAGTTCGGTGGTTTCAACGCCCGCATGGTAGTTGAAGACCACATATTGCAGGAAGTCGCTGACGACCGGACGTGTGGCCGCGAGCAGGATGAAATGCGCGGCGATTTGGACGGGTGTTACCACACGGTCGGCTCCGGCACGGCGGAGTTTGGGTATCATCGTTTCGGTTTCGGCGGTGGTGGTGATGAGTAAGCGTTTGTTAAGGGATCGGCAGTTGAGCACGGTGAGAACGCGCATGGCATCGTCTTCAACTGTGACCATGATGGCGAGGGCGCGGTCGATACCGGCTTTTAGCAGCACTGATTCTTGAGATGGAACACCCTGAATCACCCTGAAGCCCTGCGCGATCAGTTCGGCGGTGTAGGCTTCGTTATCGCTGATGATGACGAAGGGACGTGCAGGGTCGAGCTGGTTAATGGCGCTGCGAGCGATGCGACCTGTGCCACAGATGACAAAATGCTGCTTCATCTCCTCAATCGCTTTTTCGCTTTCTTCTAAGGTGTAGGTTCGATGCGGGAGTTGAGCCGGTTTGGGGGAAAGGGGAATGCGCTGCCAGTTGGGGATACGGGGGCGGGGTGCGCCTTCGGGACGGACAGCCGCGCGGATGAGGGTGATGTTGCGGGCAGGGACGACGGTGACGAGGAGTTCGTTTTCACGCAGGATATGTTCTGCGGTGGGGGCGTACTCAAATAAGCCGTCTTCGCGCCGCAGCCCGATGACCCCGGCTTCAAACCGCTGGTAGAGGCGCAGGCTGCCAAGCGACTGCCTGATCCACGGCGAGTCTTCGGCCAGTTCGAGCGGAATGGTCGTAATTTCCGAGTTGTGGGTGAACAGGATGTTATAGAAGAATTCGTTGACAACGGGGCGTAGAGTGGCGTTGTTGAGGAAGCGGGCGGCGGCATCGTAGTGGGCGATGACCCCATTCGCGCCCACACGCACCATTTTCTTGGCGAGATTATCATCAATCGCGGCGGCGGTAATGTCGATGTGGGCGTTAATGCTGCGGGCGGTGAGAACGGTTAGCAAACTCTCGGTATCGTTATCGAGCATGACCATCATACTGCTGGCGTGGCTAACCCCTGCGTGGATGAGAACATCGTCGTTGGTGGGATCGCCTTCGATGACGCGCACCCCATTTTCGCGCAGATGGGCGGCGAACTTGATGTCCGGCGTGACAACGACGATGAGATCGAGCAAGGTTTCGTGGCTGTGGAAAAAGTCCATATAGCTGCGCTGGGCTTTGCGCCGCAAATTTTCGCTCTCAAGCAGGGTACTGATGGCTTCGTCAACCAATTTCCCTGCGCCGCAAATGATGTAGTGATGGTCAAGGTGGTCGATATCCCATTGGGCGCGGCGGCGCTGGCGCAGGTCACGAACGGCGGGACTGAGGAAGAACGCGGCGGTTGCCTGTAGGCCGTAAGCGACTGCGCCTAAACCGAATAAGATAAGGAATATGGTAAAGACGCGGCCTTCCGGCGTTTTGGCTACCACGTCACCGTAGCCAATCGTGGCTAAGGTGATGACCGTAAGCCAGACTGAATCCAGAAGGGAAAACTTCTCGAAGATGATAAAGCCGATGACCCCGATGGGAATAATGATGGCGAAGGCGGTAATCGCAAGACGAATTTGACGCTGCGTTTCCTTAAAGGAGTCCATTCGTTTTCTCTAGCCGTTGATTATGAGATTATGTGGTTCAGAAGTGTTTGTCTATTATAGGAGGCTTCGCGCGAACGGACAAAACAGTGAGCGAAATTGTGCTTAAGACAAACAGGTTTCTAACTTTTGGAGCGGTAAAGGGTGGGTTATTGCTTAAACCACTTGAGCAAGCGTGTGACGACATTGCGCCGTTTGAGCAAATCCTGATTAATCTCTTGCTGGAGTTGAAGGGTTAAGTATTCCAGTTCGCTGACACGCATTCGAGCGCCATTGACGATCACCCAGCCATTGTCCAAATTTTGAATGTCGCGCGGTAAGCGGTTATAGAGTTTTTGATATGCCTCGGCATATTGAGCAATCACTCGATCATGCCCTACATCCATATAAACGATCTCCAATTAACTCCATTTGATAATAACTCAAATTGCTGCCTTTCGCCTAACACCGTTACTATTTACCTACTCAACCTATCAATCGTGGGTGGATTTTCAGGAATAGCCGCTGTTTGTCCAGACGCGGTATAATGGCGTGGATTATTTGGTCACGTACGAAGTTGGATAGATATGACGTATACACAACAAGATTATGAAAAAGCGGTAGTCCTTATTCGTGAACGAACCTCATTACAGCCGATTGTAGGGTTGGTACTCGGCTCAGGGCTTGGCGGCCTCGCGGATACCCTTCAAGACCGTGTTGTTATTCCGTATGCCGATATTCCCGGCTGGCCGCGATCTACCGTGGTCGGACACAGCGGTCAACTGGTGATTGGGTATTTAGAGGGCAAGGTTGTTTTAGCCCAGCAGGGACGCGCTCATTTTTATGAAGGGTACGCGATGGAACAGGTCACGTTCCCTATTCGCGTGATGCACTTCTTGGGTGTTCGCAAGGTGATCCTGACAAACGCGGCAGGTGGCATCAATAAAGCCTACCGCACAGGGGACTTGATGCTGCTGAATGATCACATCAATTTTGTCGGTATGGTCGGTAATAATCCCTTAATGGGAGCGAATGATGAGAGCATCGGCCCACGCTTCCTCGGCATGGCGCATACGTATGACGCAGACATGCGTACCGCTGCCAAGAAAGTGGCTGCTGACGAGAATATTAAGCTGCATGAAGGGGTTTATGCCTGCCTTTCTGGCCCGAATTTTGAAACGCCTGCCGAAATCCGAATGCTGAGGACGATTGGAGCGGACGCTGTTGGTATGTCTACCGTGCATGAATCTCTTGTTGCCCGACACGCGGGTATGAGTGTGATGGCGTGTTCTGGTATTACCAACGAGTGTATTGATGCTGTTGATACAGATACGGAAACAAACCATGAGGAAGTACTGGACGCGGGCAAAGTTATTGTTCCCCGACTGACAACTATCTTAAAAGGTGTCATCCGTTCTTTATGAGTGGCGTGATTTTCTTAATCGAGCAGATCGCAATCGGGCTGTATATCCTTATCGGTGCAGTCATGTTTTGGATGTTCCAGCGCTGGCGGAATGCCGGATATAACTTGCGCTCGACCCATTTTGAACTTGAACGCGATATGTACCGTTATCAACGGGCGAACTCGATTACGTGGTTTATCCTGCTGCTGCAAGCGGGACTGGTTGTATTCGGGGTGCAAAATGTCGTCGCGCCAACGATCCGGGCGAACTCGGTTGATGAATCGCAGAGTTCGGTTGCTATTGAACCGCCGTTCCAAACACCGGTCGCGCCGGATGTTAATTTCGGTCAATCCCCGATTGATTCGAGCGGTGTGATTATTGGGGATGATCCAAACGCGAATCTGATTCAGTTAACCGATGTGCCAACGGCAACCCCTGTTGGCACGCTGCTGCCAAACCCACCGGCGGCGCAAGGGTGTGATACCCCGCAAGCGCAGTTGCAAATACCGGGGAACGGTATGCTGGTGTTTAACCCGACGCGAGTGGTTGGTGTGGCGTTTACGGATAACTTTTCAGCGTACCGGTTCGAGTTGAACGGGCCGTCGACCAAAGGCGAATTTGTGGTCTTAGGCGAATATACAGTACCCGTTACCGAACTCGGTGATTTGGGGCAGTTTGTTCCGTCTTTTTATGACCCGGGAGCGTATCAATTCCGGTTGACGGTGTTTGATATTACAAATGCGTTGAAGGCGGCCTGTATGGTGAACATTACCATTAGTTTGCCGATTCCAACCCCGACACCAATCACCACGCAATGAGATGATCCGATGAGCGCAAAACCAAGCCTCGGATTTGTTGGTGCCGGGAAAGTTGGCACGACTTTAGCGCGTCTATTGCATGAGCGCGGATACGATGTTGGTTATGTGTACAGCCGTCATTCACCCCACGCACAAGGTTTGGCTAACGGCGTTGAGGCGCGAGTGGCTGCATCGGTGCGCGAGGTTGCGCTGTATTGTGACCTTGTGTTTTTGACTGTAGCTGATGATGCCGTTCAATCTGTTGCGACTGGAATCCATGATGTGCCGCTGGCTGGCAAAGGGGTTGTTCATACTTCTGGGATGCACGATGCGGCGCTGCTGCACGCACTCGCAGATCAAGGTGCGATGATCGGGTGCTTACATCCGGCTTTCCCTTTCGCAACCGTAGAAGATTCCGTGCTGCGATTACCGGGTAGCACGTTCGCGGTTCAGGCATCGGATAAGCTGCTGCGCGAATGGTTAGATGACATTGTCAGGGCGCTGAGTGGGCAAGTCATCTACATCGCGGAGGGGAAGAAGGCTTTGTACCACAGTGCGCTGGTCTTTGCGAGCAATTATGGTGTGACGTTATATGCCATCGCTCAACGTTTGTTGGGGGTAACAGGGGCGAGTTCGGCGGCAGCGGACAAGGCGTTAAATGCCCTCGTAACAGGAATGGTGAGGAATATTGAGGCGCAGGGTATTCCGAATGCCTTAACAGGGCCACTGCTTCGCGGAGATGTGAATACCATAACCGCACATCTTGAAGCCCTGAGAGGAGAAGATACGCAGTTACAGGACTTATATATGCGCTTGGCTGAACAGACTCTACCTTTGGTGGAAGCGCGGGGTGTGGATACGACAGCGATAAAAACTATTTTAAGAAGGGCAATGGGCGATGCGGATAACAATACGTGATATCCAAAAGATGAAAGCCGCCGGTGAGATCATTCCGATGCTCACGGCGTATGACGCTACGAGTGCCTTTCTTGCCGAGCAAGCCGGTGTGCCGATGCTGCTCGTGGGGGATTCGATGGGGATGGTGGTACAGGGACATGAATCTACTATTCCGGTGACGCTTGACCATATTATCTATCATTCGCAAATTGTTGTGCGTTCAACGAGCAAGGCACTTGTCGTTGGTGATATGCCATTTATGAGTTACAAGGCGAGCATTGAACAGGCGATGCAAAACGCGGCGCGGTTGATGCAGGAAAGCGGTGTTGGGGCGATCAAGGTCGAGGGCGGGGAGTATATCGCACCGACGATTGACCGGATGGTGCAAGCGGGTATTCCCGTTATGGCACATATTGGCTTGACCCCGCAGAGCGTGAACCAGTTTGGCGGCTTCCGTGTGCAGGGTAAGGATAAAGATACCGCTGAACAGTTGATGTGTGACGCACAGGCTGTACAAGATGCAGGCGCTTTTGCTGTCGTGCTCGAACTTGTACCGACGCAGTTGGCGCAAGAGATCACGAACCGCCTGAAGATACCGACGATTGGCATCGGGGCAGGGCCACATACCAGCGGGCAGGTGCAGGTGTTCCACGACTTGCTTGGCTTGTTCCCCTCGTTTGGGCCGCGCCATTCCAAGCAATATGCCAACGCCGGACAGGTTGTGCAGGATGCGCTGACGGCTTACGTGAATGAGGTTAAAGGGGCGCAGTTCCCAACGGCTGAGAACAGTTCGACCATGAGTGATGAGATATTGGACGAAATACGGCGCTTGTGGAGATAAGCTGTGAAGGTTGTTGATAATATCGCTGCGCTGCGTGCGGCGCGGGAACACATGGGTGGAAGTGTTGGACTTGTGCCGACGATGGGCGCATTGCACGCGGGGCATATCGCGCTGGTTAAGCAAGCGCGTGCCGAAAATGAGCATGTCGTCGCCAGCATCTTTGTGAACCCAAGCCAATTTGCACAGAATGAGGATTTATCGAAGTATCCTCGCGACATACCGCGTGATCTAGCGATGCTTGAAGCGGCGGGGGTTGATGTGGTGTTTACACCTACGCCGGATTTGATTTATCCACCGAATTATCAAACGTGGATAGAGGTTGAAACTGTTTCACAAGGTTTAGAGGGCGACCGGCGACCGGGGCATTTTCGCGGTGTGGCAACCGTCGTCGCAAAGCTCTTTAACCTCGTTCAGCCGCAGCGCGCTTATTTCGGGCAAAAGGATGCACAGCAAGTCGCTGTCATCAAGCGCATGGTGCGGGACTTGAACTTTCCGTTAGCGATCCGTGTTTACCCGACGGTACGTGAGGCGGATGGACTGGCGATGAGTTCGCGGAATGTGTATCTTTCGGCAGAGCAGCGCACGGCGGCAAGTGTTATCCGGCGTGCGCTGGTGTCGGCAAGCAAAGCCTATGAGGCGGGTGAGCGCACGGCAGAGGATATTCGTGTAGTCATATCAGAAGTGATTGCAAGCGAAGCTGTGGCCGAACTTGACTATGTATCCATCGTGGATGCTGAAACATTGAACGTGGTTGAAGCGATTACTGAGAGACCGCTTTTGGTGTCGCTCGTGGTGAAGATGGGCAGCACGCGCCTACTCGATAATATGCTGCTGCCAGCACACCTGAATACACTGGAAGGGCTGACGCAAACGCTCGGCGGAGGGTAGTTTCTCATATTCTACTCAGCAAGTGTTTAAAACAACTCTTACACCAATGCGTATAAAATTACAGTAGTTTGTCTCAAGAATGGAGTTGTTCTATGGTAGGGATTGGTGGGTTGTTTAACTCAAGCTATTTCTTGCTGGTATTCATTCCGGCAATCGCGCTTTCTTTGGTCGCCCAGTTTTTAGTGTCGAGCGCGTTCAGTAAGTGGACGAAGGTGCGTAACAGTGCTGGACTCACGGGTGAGCAAGCGGCGCGGCGTATCATTCAGTCGGCGGGGCTGCAAGGGGTACAACTCGAAGGGGTCGCGGGTGTTCGCAGCGATCATTTTGATCCGGCCTCGAACGTGGTACGCATGTCGCAGGAAGTGGCGACCACACCTTCAGTCGCGGCGATGGCAGTAGTGGCGCACGAGTTGGGACATGCACAGCAGTACGCGGAAAGGTCGCTGCTCATTCAGCTTCGGAGTTTTCTGGTTCCAGCGATGCAGTTCAGCCCAATGATTTCGTATGCGCTGATTATGATTGGTTTGTTGTTCCGCGTGGCCGGTTTCCTTGAACTCGGTATTCTGTTTTACGGTGTGGTAGTGGCGTTTATGCTGCTCACCCTGCCGGTTGAAATTGACGCGAGTATGCGCGGGCTGCGGCTGCTGCGGTCGACAGGCTTGATGACTTCTGAGGAAGATGCGGGTGGTTCGCGGCAGGTTTTAACGGCGGCAGCGCTGACTTATGTGGCGGCGGCTGTAACGGCACTGCTGAACTTGCTGTACTACATCAGCCTCGCCAATGGCCGACGACGGTAAGCGATACCAAGAAGCAAAATAAAACCCGGTTCTGCGCCGGGTTTTTTATTGCCTAAAGTTGATCGGCTTTATCACGCAAACGGCGAATGCGACCACGACGCGGATTAATACGGTCGGCGAGGTTTTGTAAGCGCTGGTTGAACCGCTTCCACTGTGCGCGTACCCGGACCGATAGATAGCTGAACTGGCGGCGCTGCTGGTTGATCGAGAGGCCGGTTCGCGTGTCAGCGGTTTTTGCGCCTGTCCACTTAATGACCATCGATGCCCACGTTAAGCCCCCACCAAAGCCAATGAAGGCGGCGTAGTCATCGGGCTTAATGCGCTTTTGCTCAATCGCTTCGCACAGTGCGATGGGGATTGAGGCGGCAGAGGTATTGCCGTAGCGATCAACATTCAGGACGAACATATCAGGGTCGACGTTGAGGGAACGGGCAGCCGCTTTGATGATGCGTTCGTTGGCCTGATGTGGGACGATGAGCGACAAGTCTTCGATGCTGATATTGGCTTTGACGAGCGCCTGCTCGATACTATCTTTAATGACCCGCGTGGCGAATTTGAACACTTCGCCGCCGTTCATGTGCATCTTGTGCATCTTGTGACCGTTGGACGAGAAATCGGAATGGTAGAGGTCTTCGCTGCCTACGGTTGGAATGCCTAACAAATCGCCGCCAGAGCCATCGGAACGCAAGATGGCAGAGAGAACACCGCCTTCCACATCACTGGCTTTTAGGACAACCGCGCCCGCACCGTCACCAAATAAGATACACGTCCCGCGATCTTGCCAATCCATGACGCGAGTCATGGTTTCGGCACCGATGACGACAGCGACCTGCATACTACCGGAGCGGATCGCCTGAGCCGCCATATCAACACCATAGACGAAGCCCGAACAGGCTGCGCTGAGATCAAACGCGCCCGCACGATTAGCACCCAGCCAATTTTGAATTAGTGAGGCGGTACTGGGGAAAATGTTTTCCGGCGTTGAGGTAGCGACCACGATCAAATCAATATCGGTTGGCAGAATATCGGCGACTTCGAGCGCTTTACGGGCTGCTTTTAGCCCTAAGCTCGCCGTCGACTCGGTTTCGCCAGCGATGCGCCGTTCTTTGATGCCGGTGCGTGACTGAATCCAGTCGTCGCTGGTTTCAACAATCGCTTCAAGATCCTGATTGGTCAGTATTTTTTCTGGCACAGCCATTCCCCAACCCACGATATGTGCATATCGCGTGCTGGGGATTACGGGCATGTCATTGTTAGGTGGTGTGACCATTTTGCTCGTATTTGCCAAATATAATGACAGCGTTATGACCGCCAAAACCGAATGAATTACTCATGACCGTTTTAAGCTCACGCTTGACCCCGACATTTGGTGTGTAGTTCAGGTCACATTCCGGGTCTTGGTTGTCAAGGTTGACGGTTGGTGGGACGAAGTTGTCGCGCAGTGCCATGATCGAGAATACCGCCTCGACTGCGCCGGCTGCACCCATCAAATGTCCGGTTACGGATTTGGTTGAACTGATCGGAATTTCGTAGGCGGTTTCACCGAGCGCACGCTTGATGGCAACGGTTTCGCTTTTGTCGTTCAGAGGTGTACTTGTACCATGTGCGTTGATATAGCTGATGTCCGTAGGCTTCAAGTTGGCATTTTCGAGTGCCAGTTCCATTGCCTTGGCCGCGCCTTCGCCGGTTTCCAGCGGGGCAGTGACGTGGTAGGCATCACAGCTTTGACCATAGCCCAGAATTTCGGCATAGATTTTTGCGCCACGGGCGATGGCATGGTCGAGGTCTTCGAGCATGAGCAGCGCCGCGCCTTCTGCAACCACGAAGCCATCACGGTCAATGTCGAAGGGGCGGGAGGCTTTTTCAGGGGCTTCGTTGCGCCGCGAAATGGCGGTCATGTTGTTAAAGCTTGCCATCGCGATTTCGACCAAGCCCGCTTCGGTGCTACCCGCTAAAATCGCTTTTGCGCCGCCACGACGAATGATTTCAGTCGCTTCGCCGATGCTGTTGTTGCCGGTGGCACAGGCGGTCGAGATGGCGAAGTTTGGCCCACGCAAGCCCCATGTCATCGCGACTTTGGATGAGGGACTGTCAGGGAGCATCATCGGAACCATCAGCGGACTGACGGCTTTTGCGCCCCGTTCAAGGAATGATTTCACTGCGTCGAAGATGGAACCAATGCCACCGATACCGCTGCCCATGATGCAGCCGACATCGTACCGATTATCGTCGGTAATTTTGAGGCCGGAGTCTTCGAGCGCCGCTTGTGCCGCGTACATGCCGAGTTGGGTTACACGGTCGGTACGGCGCGCTTCACGCCGCCCTAAGACTTCGTTTGGATCAAAGTTTTTGACTTCGCCACCGAAGTGATTTTCGAGATGAGAGGTATCAAACCGTTGGATGGTACCAATACCGGTTTTACCTGCTGCTGCGTTTGCCCATGCTTCTTCCACTGTGTTGCCCGTAGGACAGAGTATGCCCATACCGGTGACAACTACCCGCGTTCGTTCCACGATCATCCTCCAGACAGCAATTCAACACGATGAACTGCATGAACCTTTATTAACTCGTTAAAGAGTGTGAATTATATATACTGCATTTAACCCCTCACAAGGGTGGTGGTTGCAGTATTGCGGGATTTTATCGCTTAGACCGAAATGATATAATGCGACCTTTGCGGAGGCACAATGATTCTCGTGACCGGTGCGACAGGTTTTGTTGGACGACATTTGGTTAAACGTCTGATGGCGGATAACCGAGCTGTGCGCTGCCTGCTGCCCGAGTCGCGTAAAGGGGCGCTGCCGTGGGAACAAACGCCTGAAATCATTACTGGCAGCTTGCTGGATGAAGAAACCGCATTCAAGGCCGTTAGCGGCGCTCATACCATTATTCACCTAGAGAATGCCCAGTGGTGGGGGCGTACCCGCGACCTTGAACGGGTTGAAGTGGTAGGGACACGTAACCTAGTAACGGCAGCGCGGGCGGCACGTGTCGGGCGGATTATCACCGTCAGCCAGCTTGGTTCCTCGCTGTCATCGGCTTACATGCTGTTACGGGTGAAGGGGATTGTCGAAGATACGATCCGCACCAGCGGCTTGGCCTATACGATTATCCGATCCGGTGTCGTCTTCGGTGAGGATGATTCTTTCATCAACCATATTGCGATGATGCTCAAGACCACACCATTTGTTTACCTGATGCCGGGGCGTGGCGAAGTGGTACTGCATCCAATTTATATCAATGATTTGATTGAGGCCATTGTTCGCAGTTTGGAATTGGTCGATACGGTGGACACCATACTCGATATAGGCGGGCCTGAATATATTACGGTTGAGGATCTGATCTATACCATCATGCGCGTATCGGGCATTGGTCGGCTAGTCATACCAACACCTCCTTATTTGCTACGGTCACTGACAGGGCTTTACAGTCGTATTTTCCCGCGTTCATTGATGACACCGCAGTGGCTTGATATGTTGGCAACTAACCGAACGGCACCGTTAGGGAATATTTACAGTTATTTTGGTATACACCCGCGCCGTTTTGAAGATACATTACTCACTTACCTACCCAATAAGACTTCCAACTTTTCGGCGCTTCGATATATGCTTCGGCGGCGACCCCGGAGCGCTTAAGCAGGCATCATCACTTTCTGTTAAATAGACATTGTGGATAAGGTTGTATAACGAGCATGGCGACTATTACGAGTATTCGGTCTCTGCAAAAATACGATGAGATGTATGAGGCTGTCGAATTGCAAAAAGCCTATTGGGGTAATGATTTAGAGTCGGTTGTACCGGCGCATATGCTCTTTTCGATTGCGACCTCAGGCGGGCAGGTGATCGCGGCTTTTGATGAAGATAAGATGGTGGCGGTACTGATCGGGTTTTTGGGTACCGATACGCAGGATATTAACCGGCCTGCTATGGCTAACTTACGTCTCATTTCAAAGCGCATGATCGTGCTGCCGGAATATCGCGGGCAGGGGGTCGGGTACAAGCTGAAGAAGCGTCAGCGTGAATTTGCGATGCGGCAGGGTATTCGCTTGGTGACATGGACGTTTGACCCGCTGCTGGCCGCAAACGCGCACCTGAACATCCGCAAATTGGCTGCGATTAGTACGACGTACCTCGAAAACTATTATGGAACTTCGCAAGAAGGTGGCCTTATCCGTTTCGGTGGTTCTGACCGGCTGGCGGCTGAATGGTGGGTTACGAACCGGCGCGTGGAAGAACGGTTGAATGGATCACGCGGCGTTCTGGAACTGGCGCAGTATTTAGAGGCAGAAACACCGATTGTAAACGAGGCGCGAGTAAGTGAAGCTGGACAACCCATCCCAAATGAAGGGTTTGAGCTGCCAACGGGTTCGTTGGGTTTAGTCGAAATTCCAGCGGATATTGAAGCGGTCGAAAAAGCGGATGCAGCATTAGCTGTTAAATGGCGGCTGCATATCCGCGATGTATTCCAGCGGCTATTTAGCGCTGGTTATGTGGTGACGGATTTCCTCGTCGCGAAACATGATGGGCGTGACCGTGCGTTTTACCTGTTTAGCCAAGCGGATAAAGCGTTTGAGCGGATTGATTTTAGCAGCAACTAACGTCTCCTGTTAAAGGAATGCGAATTGTGAAGCCGATTATTGTTCGTTCGATTAAGTTATATCCGATAGCTATGTCGCTGGTTGAAACGCTCAAGACCAGTTCGGGCGATGAACCTTTTAAGACGGGCGTGGTTGCGCGATTGGAGACGGACGACAGCGTGGTCGGGTGGGGGGAAGCATCACCTGAAATCGCCCCCGGCTACAATTATGAAACGGTCGGCACCGCGCTCCATATCATGAGCGAGTTCTTGATTCCGGCGCTGCTCGGTAAGACGATCACAAGCGCGACGGAAGTACCCTCTCTGTTCAGCCGTGTACGTGGGCATCACATGGCGAAACACGGGTTGGAGGCAGCGGTTTGGGACGCACTGGCGAAAACCAATGGAGTATCGTTGGCTCAAGCATTCGCGGCGTATTTGCCCGCAGATCACCAATCACGCGGGTATGCGAATGTGGGGGTGAGTATCGGCATTAAGCCGACGATTGAGGAAACATTGGAGGTTATTGAAAAGCGGCTGGGGCAGGGCTACGGTCGAATCAAGCTGAAGATCGAACCGGGATGGGATGTCGAGTTGGCTCGTGCCGTGCGTAAAGTTTATCCCAACATCGTGCTGATGCTCGACGCGAACAGTGCCTACACGTTAGCGGATGCCGATCGCTTGAAGCAGGTTGACGACCTGAATTTGCTGATGATCGAGCAGCCGTTGGGGCATGATGATATTTACGAGCATAGTAAGTTGCAACCACAGCTTAAGACGGCGATTTGCCTCGATGAAAGCATTTGCTCGGCGGATGATTTACGCTTGGCGCTGGACTTGGGTGCTTGCCGTATCCTGAATTTGAAGCCAGCGCGGGTTAGCGGTTATACCGAAAGCCTCGAAATTTATAAGATTTGTGTGGCGCACAACTTGCCGCTTTGGATCGGCGGTTTGATGGAGACCGGAATTGGGCGAGCGGCGAACTTGGCGTTTGCCTCACTGCCTGCTGTCACATTGCCATGCGATATTTCAGCGACAGATCGTTACTTTGATCCTGATTTGACCGAGCCGCCGTTCTTCTTGGGCGCGAACAGCCGGATTGCCGCCCCAACCGCGCCGGGGATTGGGGTTGAGGTGGTGGAAGAACGGCTTGAAGCTGCTGCACAGCGTTGGACATCGGAACAGGTTTATAAAAACTACTTTTAGGGGGATATGATGTCTTTAGGCAATATGACGGTCGCATTTATTGGCAGCGGGGTCATGGCGGAGGCCATGATTAAGGGATTGTTGAATGATAAACTGCTGCCACCCCAGCAGATTATTGCTTCCGACCCGCGTGCGGAGCATGTTCAAGAATTGAGTAACCGCTACGGCTTGAAAGGCACGACCGATAATAATAATGCTGCTCAGGCGGCTGATATTTTGGTGCTATCGGTTAAGCCGCAGGTGCTAGGTCATGTGATGCCAGAACTAAAGGCGGGTGCGAGTACTTCTAAACTCGTGCTCAGTATCATCGCGGGGGCGAAGATTAAAACCATTGCTGATGGGGTTGGCAATGCGAGTGTGGTACGGGCGATGCCGAATACACCCGCGCAAATCGGGCAGGGGATTACGGTATGGACGGCAACCCCAGCAGTGCTGCCAGAACAGCAAGAACAGGCACGCACTTTACTCGGTGCGCTGGGCGACCAGATTTTCTTAGATGATGAACGCTATCTTGATATGGCGACTGCTTTAAGTGGCACTGGCCCCGCTTACGTGTTTATGTTTATGGAATCGCTCATTGATGCGGGTGTCCATATGGGGTTTTCGCGGCGGGATGCCGAGCGTTTGGTGTTGCAAACGATGCGTGGTTCGATTGAATATGCCGAAAAATCAGGTTTGCATCCAGCACAGCTCCGCAACCAAGTGACCAGCCCCGGTGGGACATCGGCAGAGGCCATTTACCATCTCGAAAAGGGCGGTTTGCGAACCGTGATTTCACGGGCGGTATGGGCAGCTTTCCAACGGTCAGTGGCGTTGGGCGGCGGAACACCGGTGCGGAACCCTGACACATTGGAAGGTGATCGATAACCGCAGATGAACTGTTATTTGTGACGAAATGCTGTTCGTGTCTCGGTAGATATTTATCTTACACGAAATCAATCGGGTTTTGTTTGTGAAAAAGTGGACAGATAGGCATCCATCAGTTACAATTTATGCTATATTTGTTCATTCCTCAGAATCGGCTTAAACCAGCGTAAACGCTGTTAGCATAGTGGGAATATTAGCTAAAGGTAGTAAGGAGGCCTCAATGGCTGTGATCTCCAACGATATTTATGAGTCATTGCTCAAGCAGATTGAAGGTTATGGTAAGACGATTGAGTCGGTTGAAGTAGGGCGTGTACTCGAAGTCGGTGACGGTATCGCCCGTATTTCCGGCCTCGAAAATATTCGCTTTAGCGAACTGGTACAGTTCACAAATGGTACTCCCGGTATCGCGTTCAATCTTGAAAAAGACAACGTCGGTATCATCATTTTGGGTGAGTATGACACCATTCAGGAAGGCGATGAAGTTCGTCCTCTTGGTCGTATCGCTTCCGTTCCCGTTGGTGCTGGTTTGGTTGGCCGCGTTGTTGACGCGCTGGGTGCGCCGGTTGACGGCAAAGGCCCTATTGCCGCAACCGAGTTCTTTAACATCGAACGTATCGCCCCCGGTGTAATCGAACGTAAGAACGTCGGTCGCCCGCTACAGACCGGTGTTGTCGCGATTGACTCGATGACCCCGATTGGTCGTGGTCAGCGTGAGTTAATTATCGGCGACCGTCAGACGGGTAAGACGGCTATCGCTATCGACACCATCCTGAACCAGAAGGGCAAGGATGTGTACTGTATCTACGTCGCGATTGGCAAGCGCCGTGGTGAAGTCGCGCGATTGGTGGCGCTGTTGGAAGAATACGGCGCGATGGACTACACGACCATCGTCGTCGCTTCGGCTTCTGACTCCGCCGCTATGAACTACATCGCCCCCTATTCTGGTTGCGCGATTGGTGAATGGTTTATGGAAAACGGTAAGGACGCGCTGGTCGTTTATGACGATCTATCCAAGCACGCTTGGGCGTACCGCCAAGTATCGCTGCTCATGCGCCGTCCCCCCGGACGTGAAGCCTACCCCGGCGATGTGTTCTACCTCCACAGCCGTTTGCTGGAACGTGCCGCTCAGTTGAGCGATGCGCGTGGTGGTGGCAGCTTGACGGCGCTTCCGGTTATTGAAACGCTGCTGGGCGACGTGTCGGCCTACGTTCCCACAAACGTTATTTCGATTACCGACGGCCAGATTTACCTCGAACCGGAATTGTTCTACGCCGGTACTCGCCCCGCGATTAACGTCGGTATCAGCGTTAGCCGCGTCGGTGGTGACGCGCAGACGAAGGCGATGAAGAAGGTCGCCGGTGGTTTGCGCCTTGACCTTGCTCAGTTCCGTTCGCTGGCGGCATTCGCTCAATTCGGTTCTGACCTTGATAAGGCGACCCAGCAGCAGCTTGATCGTGGTTTGCGCCTGACTGAACTGTTGAAGCAACCCCAGTACCAACCGCTGTCGATGGCTGACCAAGTTGCCCTGATTTATGCAGGTACCAAGGGCTATTTGGACAACGTGACGGTTGAACGTGTGAAGGAATGGCAAAGCATATTCCTCCGCACTTTCAACACCCAATTCGCGGAACTGGCGAACAGCATCGGCGATAAGAAGACGCTGGATGATGCACAGGAAGCCACGTTGAAGGAAGCCCTCAATACTGTCAATGCGAGCTGGAGCTAAACTGCAAGCCGAGGCGGGTGTGGTTCGCCGCACCCATATGTGCTTCTGGTAGCAGCATAAGGAGAAAACAATGGCTACAGCCGGTGAAGTAAAGAAACGTATTCGTAGTGTGAAAAACATTTCCCAGATCACACGCGCGTTGGAAGCGGTTTCGGCTTCGCGCGTGCGGAAGGCACAGGCGCGCGTGCTTGCGAGCCGTGCGTTTGCTGAAAAGGCATGGGAAATTTTGCTGAATGTTCAGAGTACAGGCACGAAGGGTGTTCCTTTACATCCTTTGTTAACGGCTCGTCCTGAAATTAAGTCGGTCATGGTCGTACTCATTACCTCTGATCGGGGTTTGGCTGGTGCATTCAACTCGAATATCATCCGTGTCGCGCAGCGCTTCGCCCAACGTATAGGCAAGCCTGTGAAGTGGCTCACGATTGGTAAGAAGGGTCGTGACTCGCTCATCCGCAGCGGCGCGAATGTGATCGCCGAGTTCAGCGCGTTCGGTGCTGACCCCACGGTTGCTGATATTGCGCCCGCAGCACGTTTGGCGATTGAGGAATTCTTATCCGGTAATGTTGATGATGTGTTCATTGCTTACACCGACTTCGTGAACACATTGACACAGCGTCCTGTGGTTTTGAGCTGGCTGCCGCTGCTGCCGTTCTCAACCGAAGATAGTATCCTGAAAGAGTCGCTGAAGGATATTCCACAGGTTAGCGAATCGAATTCGGATTACGAGTATGAACCCGACGCAAACGCGATTTTAGATGAAATCGTGCCGCGTTTTACCGAGTTGCAACTCTACCAAGCCCTGCTTGAAAGCCAAGCGAGCGAACACTCGGCGCGTATGGTTGCCATGCGTAACGCATCGGATAACGCGACGCAGCTTATCGGTGACCTGACGCTGGTCTACAACAAGGCTCGTCAAGCGGCCATTACGGCGGAAATTTTGGACATCGTGGGTGGTGCTGAGGCGTTGCAAGCATCGATTGATACTTTGGCTAATGAAATCACAGCCGGTTTCGCTAATACCCCCGCGCATTCCAGTAATGGGCATCAATAGGCTATTCATATTCGTGATGGTTGGTCACGAACGTTTTTGAACAAGTGGATCGTCAGGTGGGGCGACAGGTACCACCGCGACAGTTAACAGGAGATAAATAAGTATGGCAGAAATTCAAGGGCGTGTGTCCCAAGTGTTAGGCGCGGTGGTGGATGTGACTTTCCCCCCCGGTCAACTCCCTGATATTTTCGAAGCGGTACGTGTACCCCGTGGCGAAGGTCAGGATGAGCTTATTCTCGAAGTGCAAACGCTGTTGGGCGATAACGCGGTTCGTACCGTCGCTATGGACACGACTGACGGTTTGCAGCGCGGCGTTCCAGCTTATTCGACTGGCGCACCCATCAGTGTGCCGGTTGGCCCGGCTTCGTTGGGCCGCGTGTTCAACGTTCTGGGTAAGCCCGTAGACGGTGGCGAAGCGGTTCCTGCTTCCTCGCCTCGTCGTGCTATCCATGCTGAAGCGCCTACGTTCGAAGAACAATCGACCAAGATTGAGATCTTCGAAACGGGCATGAAGGTTATTGACCTTGTGGCACCCATGTCCAAAGGTGGTAAGGTCGGCATCTTCGGCGGCGCAGGTGTAGGCAAGACTGTTACCATTCAGGAATTGATTAACTCGATTGCGACTCAGCACTCCGGTTTGTCGGTGTTCGCGGGTGTCGGTGAACGTACCCGTGAAGGTACGGCGCTGTATCACGAAATGGACGAAGCAGGTGTTCTGGACAAGCTGGCGATGGTGTTCGGTCAGATGAACGAACCCCCGGGTGTGCGCTTGCGCGTGGCGCTTTCCGGCCTGACGATGGCGGAACATTTCCGTGACGAAGGCCGTGATGTGCTGTTGTTCGTGGATAATATTTTCCGTTACTCACTGGCGGGTTCGGAAGTATCGGCGCTGCTCGGTCGTATGCCTTCTGCGGTCGGTTACCAGCCGACGTTGGCTGACGAAATGGGGCAGTTGCAGGAACGTATTACCTCGACGACCAAAGGCTCGATCACTTCAATCCAAGCGGTGTATGTACCCGCAGATGACTACTCCGACCCTGCGCCTGTGGCAGTGTTTACGCACCTTGACGGTACGATTGCTCTGGAACGCTCGATTGCAGCCCGTGGTATCTTCCCTGCGGTCGATCCGCTGGCGAGTACCAGCAAGAACCTTGACCCGCTGATCGTGGGTGAAGAACACTACCGTACAGCGCGTGAAGTGCAGCAAATTCTCCAGCGTTATAAGGACTTGCAGGACATCATCGCCATTCTTGGTATTGATGAACTCTCGGATGACGACAAGCTGTTGGTGGCGCGTGCGCGTAAGATCGAACAGTTCCTCAGCCAGCCGTTCTATGTGGCGACACAGTTCACGGGTCGCGAAGGCCGTTACGTGAAGGTGAAGGATACGGTTGCCGGGTTTTCCACCATCCTCAAGGGTGATGTCGATCATATTCCTGAGCAGTTGTTCTACATGGCTGGTGGTATTGACGAAGTTCTCCAGCGTTACGAGCAGTCACAGAAATAATCCCTATTATGATGCCGCGTAAGCATTCGTAAGCGCGGTATCTGATAGATACAGGAGGCAACATGCCATTACACGTTGAAATTGTGACGCAGGAGAAAAAGGTTTTCGAAGAGCGGGAAGCGGATATGGTGATCGTTCCCGGTTCGGAAGGTGAAATGGGCGTACTGCCGCACCATGCCCCCGTGCTGACGACGATGGGCTTCGGCGAATTGG
Organism: Chloroflexota bacterium; assembly: GCA_020161935.1. Classification (GTDB taxonomy): domain Bacteria; phylum Chloroflexota; class Anaerolineae; order Aggregatilineales; family Phototrophicaceae; genus CFX2. The sequence continues at coordinate 1,100,536 of JAIUNI010000001.1, read as the reverse complement.
TCGTTCGGAAGGGCAATAAGGAAGAACGGTTTGTTATTTACGGCGGTGTCGTAGATGTTCGTCCTGATAAAGTCGTCGCTCTCGCTTATCTCGCGGAGTCCTCATTCGCGCTGGATGAGCAGAAGATCGAAACGGCGCGGCATAGTGCGGCTAAGTTGATGGCTGAAGGTGTTCCCGAAGCGGAAAACCGTACTGCGGCGCTTGAGCTGCGTCGTGCGGAACTGGCGCTGAAGGTCAAGAACAAATTGAAGAACCGATCCTCTTCTATCCTGCGAATTGTTTCTGACGAGGATAACGATTAACTCGTTATTCTTCTGTTTTGAAGTGCGATAGGGCAAGTACGACTTGCCCTATTTGTTTTGTACAAATGCCCCCTATACACGCTGGTTTGTGGTATAGTATCCTGCTGCAATCTTGACAACGAAATGGTTTAAAACCTATGGGATTATTCCGAAAACAATTGGGTGTTGACCTCGGTACGGTCAATGTTCTTATTTACGAAAATGGACAGATCGTTCTGCAAGAACCCTCTTTGGTTGCACTCACGGCGGAAGAAGAACGCATCGTCGAAATCGGCCAGCCGGCGCGTGAAATGCTGGGTAAGGTAGATGATGAGGACATTCAGGTTGTGCGCCCGTTGCGGGACGGCGTGATTGCAGACTATGAAGTCACCGAGGTTATGCTGCGCCATTTCTTCGATAAGATTGCAGGTCGCGTTCGCTTATTCAAGCCTACAGTCATGATTACCGTGCCGTTTGGTGTGACCAGCGTTGAAAAGAGGGCTGTGCATGAGGCAGCGCTTTCCGCAGGCGCACGAGAGGCTTATCTGATCTGGGAACCGCTGGCGGCAGCGATTGGGGCAGGACTGCCCGTGAGTACGCCTGCGGGTGACATGGTGATTAATATCGGTGGTGGTATCACCGAAGCGGCTGTTATTACGATGAACAACATCGTACGCGCGGAAAGCGGTCGTATCGGCGGCTTGCGCTTAGACGAGGCGATACAGAACTATATACGCCGGAAGTATAACCTGAGCATCGGGCAGCCAAGCGCCGAGTCCATCAAGATTCAGGTTGGTGCCGCGATTGATGTGGGCGAAACGATGTCGATGGAAATTCAAGGGCGTGATAACGTCAGTGGTTTGCCGCGCACAGTTACGATTACGACAGGCGAGGTGGTCGAAGCGCTGCAAGAACCACTTTCGGCAATCACTAATGTAGCGAAAGCGGTCTTGGGAACCACGCCACCGGAACTCGCGTCTGATATTATCGACCGTGGGATTGTGCTGACCGGTGGTGGTGCGCTGCTTCGGGGGATGGATCAATTCCTGACGCGCGAAACGGGTGTTCCGGTTTACCGTGCCGAGAACCCGATGATTGCGGTTGCGGTCGGGGCAGGGCGAGCACTGGAAGACCAAGCGATTTTGCGCCGCATTGGTCAGATTTAAACTAGGTAGAAGGTCATCCGCTGCATATTGACTACCGGGTCAATATACTGAACTTTGACGTTTCCCGGTACGTTGAGGGTCATCGGGGCGTAGTTCAATATCGCCTGTACACCTGCTTCAATCAATTTATCCGCCACTTCCTGAGCCTTTTCGGCAGGAACGGCAATCATCGCAATTTTAATGCCACGCTCTTTGATGACGCTCTGCATATCCGCAATGGCGTGAATATCAAGGTCGCCAATCTTTTTGCCGATCTTTTGTGGGGCATTATCAAACACACAGGCAATTCGGAACCCGCGATCTGAAAAGCCTTTGTAGTGCATAAGCGCAGTACCCAAATCACCCGCGCCGATTAAAGCAACTTCCCATTCCTGATCGACTTTTAATACCTGTCGCAGTTGTTCAACCAAGTAGCTGATCTGGTAGCCTGTACCCTGCTTACCGAAGCCGCCAAAATGGGACAAGTCTTTACGGATTTGTGCAGAACTGATGCCCAAGCGCCGGCCTAATTCATGTGAGGATGTGACTTCGTGGCCTTCGACCGCGAGACGCGACAACGCGCGGAGATAAATCGGCAGCCGCCCGATGACAATATCAGGAATATTTGCAGTCATAAGGGCCACTGCTCCCTTAGAAGCTAGGAATGGATTGTGAAAGATAACGCATATTTAATAATAACATTTTTAAGGGGTTAACGCCAGATGAGCTTTCCCCTCGCCAATCGGTATATTAAATAAGATTACAACGTGAATTGTGCTATGATATATCAATTGAGTCAAATGGAACAATCAATCTTTGACACGTACTGGTGATTGATAGGTCTTACGAGGTTCGGTGGTTATGGCTGTCAGGCGCACGCTTATCTTCTTGGCTATCCTTGTCGTTCTAATGCCAATTTGCGCGTTTAGTGCTAGCGCTACTCAGTTGATGAGTGCGCGTGAACCTGCTCAAAATTTGCGGTTTTATACGGCTTCAACAGGCGACGTTACACTATATGTCACGGGGCTTGGCAAAGTTGAAGCGAAAGCTGTGGCTTCTTTGAGCTTTACCAATGTCGCGCGTGTCGCCGATGTTTTGGTGCAAACGGGTGATATGGTGGCGGCAGGTGATGTGCTGGCGACGTTGGTCAACAATGACGAACAGCTTGCCTATGATCGTGCTGTTCTGAACCTCCAATTAGCGGAACTGCAACGGCAAGATGTCATCAAGCCTGTTGATGCAAGTGATATTGCGGCTGCGGAAGCGAACTTAAAGAGCGCACAAGGGGCTTACCTTAGCATTCAAAATGCAGTGTCGTCAGAGGATATTCAGGCGGCTGAACTCCGTTACCAACAGGCGTTGGATGCGAAAACCCGTGCCGAAAGCGAGCGCACGAATGCTGATGGTGGGCAAGTCGATCAGTACTATCAAATTTTGGATGCCCAAGTCGGCGCGGCGGGCTTTAACGCTGAAATTGCCCGTTTGCAGTTGGAGTCGCTTAAGGGCGGCAACAGTGGGGCGTTAGGCGCGGCGTACGCGCGGATTGTGCAGGCAGAACGCCAGCTAGAGGCCGTTAAGGCTGGCCCCACGCAAGCCCGGATTGACCAAGCCGATATTGCCGTGCAGCAGGCTCAGTTACAAGTGGATCAAGCCGGACAATCATTGTCACGCATGTCATTGATCGCACCCTTTGATGGGGTAGTTTCAGCCGTCAATATTCAAGTGGGGGCAGTCGCTTCTCCAGCGCTGCCAGCCGTTGAACTAACTGATATTGCAACGTTGAATGTGATCGTACAGGTTGACGAAGTGGATATTCGGCAGCTTCGTGAGGGTTTAGCTGCACGGGTCAAACTGGATGCGTTACCGGGTGTTGAACTGCCCGCGATTATTCATTCGATTGCACTGATCGGAACCAACGATAATGGCATCATCAATTATGATGTCGAAGTACAGCTTGAGGGAAACGACTCTCGTATCCGCGTTGGCATGACGGCTGAAGCGGCTGTAGTCGTGCAAGAAGCCCAAGGTGTTCTGCAAGTGCCGAATGAATATATTCGCCTCGACCGTTTGCGCGACAAAGCGTACGTGAACATCGTAGATAAGAATGGTGTATTGCAAGAGGTCGAAGTGGTGCTCGGTTTACAGGGTGATGACTCCAGTGAAATCCTAAGTGGTCTAGTCCCCGGCGATGTGCTGGCAGTAAATTTGGGCGGTGATACACTGCCCATCTTGGGAGGCTAACGGCCTGTATGAAAAGAGTTGTGCGAATTACGGTCATTGTACTGGTGTTAGCTGTCGTGGCTAGTGCCGTTATTATGTATGTGCGTTTTCAAGGCGGCTTACCGAGCAGTGAGCGTCCTTTGGTCACGGTTGAAGATCAAATTGTTGTTGGCGAAACAGACTTAACCGTTACGGTGAGTGCCACCGGTGCGATTACGCCAGCGGAACAACTGTCGGTTACGTTTGACTTTAGCGCCCCTGTACGCGAGATTCTGGTTACAGAAGGTCAAGTTGTGAAGGCTGGCGATGTGCTTGCACGGTTGGATGCGCCTGATCTTGAGAACACGCTAGCAACCGCACAATTAGGCTTAACCGCGCAGCAATCCTCGTATGATGCGTTAACCCGACCGGCGAGAGATGTGGATATTGCTGTGGCTGAGGCGGCTGTCACCGCTGCACAGGCACAAGCGGCTTCTGCATCATTAGGCGCTGACTCGGAACAAATTGAGATTGCGCGTTTGCAAGCGGAACTTTCCCGCAACCAGTTGTGGCAAGCCCAATTACAGCGCGATCTCCCGGCTGCGGCTGCCCAGCAAGCGGCGGATCAAGCGGGCGCACTTGGGTTTAGCGTGAGTGTTCCGCAGACGAATCCGGCAGATAACGTTACATCAGCCATTACCCAAGCGCAAAATGGTGTGGCCTTGGCAGACATCAATGCGACAGGCGTTCAAAATACACCCGCTGATGTTGGGGCGCTGGCAAGCGCCAACGCCCAATTGGTTGCCGCACAGAACCAGCTCGATCTTTTGATTAACGGGCCAACCGATTTGCAACTTCAAATCGCCCAAACGCAGTTGCAAATCGCAGCTTTAGCGGTTCAACAAGCCGAAAATACACTTGCAAAAGCGGTTTTGATTGCGCCGATTGATGGCGTGATCGCCAAGAATAATCTGGTCGTTGGAGAAGTGCCACCGCAAAGTGCAGCGATGAGCATCATTGATTCCTCGTCCTATTATGTGGATGTCGCGGTTGATGAGACGGACATTGTGAGTGTGGCTGTTGGACAGAGTGTGAGCCTGCGGTTGGACGCGCTGCCGGATGTGAAAATCAGCGCGAAGGTGACACGGGTGGCTTTAATCCCTGTTCGGGTGGGGCAGCTTGTGACCTATACGGTTCGCGTCACGCTTGATCCGACAGACGCACCTATTCGAGTTGGGATGACAACAACGGCGACGATTGTTATCAACCAACTGAGCGATGTGATCGCAATCCCGAACCGTTTCATACGGATCGACAGTGTTTCGCAGCAGGCTTATGTCACGATACAGGAAAGCCCCACCCAGTTTAAGGAAATTCCTGTGACGTTAGGCGTTCGCAATGATTCCCAAAGTGAGATTACAAGCGGATTGGCTGTTGACCAAACGGTCGTGCTTGTTCCGCGTGAGTCGTTCAACCCCATCGACAATTAGTAAAGTAAGGCAGTCCGATGTTCGGCTTTTTGAAACGCAAGAATGATGCGGTTGTTGAAGACGCGGGCGAACCCCAGCGTAAGGCTGTCATCGACATTCAGGACATCACGAAGATGTACCGGATGGGGGAAATTGAAGTCCATGCGCTGAGAGGTGTTTCACTTAAAATTTTTGAGGGCGAATTTCTCTCGATCATGGGGCCGAGCGGCAGTGGTAAAAGTACCCTGATGAACATCTTGGGCTGCCTCGATCAGCCAAGTTCAGGGCAGTTTTTTCTCGATGGCGAGGATGTGAGTAAGCTCAGTGAACAGGCGCTGGCGCGTGTGCGGAATAAGAAGATTGGCTTCGTCTTTCAGAGCTTCAACTTGCTGAAGCGCACCTCAGCACTGCGGCAAGTCGAACTGCCATTGATTTATGCAGGGGCATCAGGACGCGGTAAGCGGGCAAAGAATGCGCTGGAGTCGGTTGGGTTGGGGCAGCGGCTTGACCACCTGCCGAGTGAACTTTCGGGTGGTCAACAGCAGCGTGTGGCGATTGCCCGCGCACTCGTGACCGAACCCGCCATGATTTTAGCGGATGAACCTACTGGTAACCTCGACTCGCGCAGTGGCACGGAGGTTATGCAGATCTTCCAACGACTGAACCGTGAGCAAGGGATCACCACCGTTTTCGTGACGCATGATCCGTGGATTGCGCGGCATACGCAGCGTGTCATTATGCTGCGTGACGGTAAGATCATCGCGGATCGGGAAATCGCTGATCCGTTGGTTGCGGGTGAGGCGGAACGACCTTCCGAGGCGGCGGAAATGGAAGGGTTATTCCGCGATACCTATTACGGTGGTAAGGAAGACGAGTATACCTAACGCTTGGTGCAGTTCAATAGGTGAGCCACTGAAGTACAAACATGAATATCGTTGAAATTTTTCGAGTAGCAATTGGCTCACTGCTGATTAATCGTCTGCGTGCTATGTTGACCACGTTGGGGATTATCATAGGTGTGGGTGCTGTCATCTCGTTGGTTAGCCTCGGTCGGGGTGTTGAAAATTATATTTCCGCACAGTTCCAAGATTTAGGTTCGAATATCCTCTTTGTCTTTTCTGCTGTCCCCGCATCAAGTACGCGCACGACCATCATGCCGTTGACCACGATAGAAGGGAATGCGCTCAACAGTTCTTCAACTGCGCCCAGTATTCAACAGGTGGCGATGGAGCATCAAATCGCGGCGACCGTTATCGCCGAGGCAAAGCGTACCACTGTGGCGGTTGGGGGTGTTACGCCTAATTTTGTCGAGGTGCGGAATTGGCAGACGCGCAGTGGGGGCGTATTCATTAGCCAGAGCGATGTCGATAATGCGGCGCGTGTGGCGGTTTTAGGCACGACAATCGTTGAACGGTTATACGGGGATAAGAACGAGAACCCCGTTGGGCGCACCATTCGCATCAACGACCGTGTATTTACGATTATCGGCGTGATGGAGGAAAAGAGCGCCGGTTTGTTGGGGGATCAAAACACGGTGCTGTTCATTCCAATTAGCACCGCGCAGACGCGGCTCGATGAAGCTCGCACCAAAGATGGTGGTTACCAAGTCGATGTGTTTTATGTGCAAGCCTTTTCAGAGAAGTTAATGGATCAGGCCACACGCGAGATCGAGGATTACCTGATTACATCACATAATGTCCAGTTCCAAGGGGAACAGGATTTCCAGATTATTAACCAGAAAGACCTGTTAACGTCGCTGGGGCAAATCACGGGCATTTTGACCGCATTTCTGGGGCTAATCGCGAGCATTTCGTTGTTGGTGGGCGGCATTGGTATTATGAATATTATGCTGGTGTCTGTGACCGAGCGTACCCGGGAAATCGGCTTGCGGAAAGCGGTTGGCGCACAACGAATCGATATTCTTTTTCAGTTCTTGATCGAGAGCCTGATCTTGTCGATTATCGGTGGAATGATGGGTGTCGGGCTGGGGTGGGTTGCAACGGTGCTGGTGAGTATTTTTATCCCCGATTTAAAGGTTGGAGTCAGCCTAGACTCGATTGCGCTGGCAACTGCCGTGAGCAGTATCGTAGGTATTGTGTTCGGTTTGTATCCAGCTTACCGCGCTGCATGGATGAAGCCGATTGATGCGCTGCGATTTGAGTAAGCCGGTTTAAGAGGCGTAACCATGATTGAAAATATGCGAATGGCGTTCATCGGGTTAGGGAGCAATAAGCTGCGCTCCGCTTTGACCATGCTCGGCATCACGATTGGCGTTGCTTCGGTTATTGTGCTGGTGTCTTTAGGGCAGGCGGTCGATGGGTTTGTGCGCCAACAATTTTTGGGTGTCGGCACCAATTTGATTATGGTGATGCCGCGCCAGAATGAAGAAGGGGTGACGCGCCGGTTGACCCAAGATGATGTGGACGCGCTATCTGACCCGTTCAGTGTGCCGGACGCGCTGATGATTATGCCCCAGCGTTCCGTGACCCGAAATACCACTTACGAGGGACGGCAAATATCGGTTCGTATTCTAGGTGTCACGGCGGACTATATCGCAATTCGAAGCCGGAGTGTGGTTAGCGGGCGCTTCTTCGATGTGGAGGAGATGGAAGCGCAAGCGCGGGTTGCCGTTTTGGGGCAGGAGACGGTGACGCGACTTTTTCCCTCAGGTGTTGATCCGGTCGGAAAGAGCATCCGTGTAGATGGCATTAACTTTCGGGTTATCGGCGTATTGAATGTTGTTGGTGGCGCGGGATTTGGGGCAAGCGATGACGATTTAATCGTTGCGCCGTTAACGACCGTGCAGTCCCGTTTAACAGGTGAGCGCGAACTCAGCGGGGCAAGACCAATTACGAATATCATTGTGCAAGCCCGCAGTGAAGAAAGTGTGAATGCTTTGGCCGAACAGATGCGTTTGGTGCTGCGGCAGGAACACCGGATTAACTTCCGTGATGAGGATGATTTCCAAATTCTGACGCAGACGGATTTGCTGAGTGTATTAGGGAATATCACGGGGTTACTGACTGTGTTTCTCGCGGTGATTGCCGGTATCTCGTTGTTAGTGGGCGGCATCGGCATTATGAATATTATGCTCGTCACCGTGACCGAGCGCACCCGTGAAATCGGCTTGCGGAAAGCGGTTGGCGCACAGAAAGGCGACATTTTGTTCCAGTTTTTGGTCGAGGCAACGGTGATGGCGCTGGTGGGTGGGGGGATCGGTGTCATGATCGCTGTTGGTGGGACATTTCTAGTTTCACTTCAACTACCGGAACTCCAAACCGGTGTTCAGCTTTCAAGTGTTTTCTTGGCGACGATGATTTCGCTGGGTATCGGGGTGTTTTTCGGTATTTATCCCGCGAACCGGGCTGCTTCACTCAACCCGATTGACGCGCTCCGCTATGAGTGACGTTTTTCAAGATCGGCAACCTAATCATTAAATGCCTCGAACAGTTGTCACTACTGTTTAACAATGATACGATAGTTCTAGTATTCACATAAGCTGACAATATTACTCAAGAGAAACGTTTGAGGTATCACCATGCCCTCGCTGGATAAAAATGGGAGCCAAAACCACGACTCGAACCTAACAGTCGTCCAAGATAGTATGCTGGATGGGCTGGGTCAGCTCGCATCTTACTTTGGATTTAGCAAGGTTATGGGGCAGTTATACGGTGCACTGATGTTGAGCGCATCGCCCTTAAGTCTTGATGATCTTGTTGAACTGCTGGATATTTCAAAAGCCAGCGTGAGTATGAACCTGCGAACCCTCGAACATCTCGGCATGGTGCGGCAGGTGTGGGTGAAGGGGAGGGGAGATCGTCGCAAGTTTTACGAAGCTGAAACCGATTTCTGGCAAATTATCTCAAACGTGCTGGCTGGTCGCGAGATGCGGGATGTTGATCGTGCTTTAAACGTCATTGGTGAGAATGCTAAACGCCTTGCCAAGTCGATGGACAGTATGTCAGAAGCTGACAAAGAACTTGCCCAACTTTATATTGTGCGGATGGAGGAAATGCAAAGCCTCTTCCGGTTCGCCCAACTTTTGATTACCAGCATTTTGGGCAAAGCCGAAGAAATGGATGTCTCGCAAGTATCGCGGATTGATCTGGAATGATTACCCCTTGTGAGCTAAATCTAGCTCGCATATAATCAAATTTCGCGGGGATGTGGCGGAATTGGCATACGCGCATGACTTAGGATCATGTGGTTTACACCTTGCGGGTTCGAGTCCCGCCATCCCCACCTCATCGAAGCGCACTGCTCGAAAGATCTAATAAAAAATTTAGAGAAAACCCATTTTCGCGGTGCTATAATCTGTTCTACTTAACCTCTGCAAGGATACGGTCTTGAACATCCAAACTGAACGTCTCGAAAACCATAATGCTCGTTTTACAGTTGTGCTTGAACCCAGCCAACTTGAAAAAGCCAAGCAGCAGTCTGCTAAACGCCTGAGCCAAAAATACAATATCCCCGGCTTCCGTAAGGGTAAGGCTCCTTACAGTGTGGTGCTGCGTTTCTTTGGTGATGCTCCCATTTTGGAAGATGCCATCGAAATTTTGGGTAACGACATTTATAAGCAGGCGCTGGATGAATCCGGGATTGCCCCTTATGCTCCGGGGCAGCTCGAAGACTTCAAGGCTGAACCTGAACCGACCTTCACCTTCCTTGTTCCGTTGCAGCCGACCGTTGATCTTGGCGACTATCGCTCACTCCGCCGTGAGTTTACGGCTCCTGTGGTCGATGACGATCAGGTCAACAAGGCGATGTTCCGCTTGCAAGAAGATCAGGCGCTGACCGAAGAGAGCAGCAAGCCTGTCGAGATGGGCAACCGCGTGACGATGGAATTGTACGCCAAGGTGGTGGGCGAAGAAGGCGAGTCGAAAGAAGACGCGCAGGATCAAGACCACGACCATGCCGAAGGCGAAGAACATGACCACGATCATGAACACGCTGAGGGCGAGGATCATGACCACCATGACCACGATCATGGGCATGACCACGGGTTAGGTGGTGATGAATTCATTCATGAACATGCAGCCGTGATGGTGCTTCGTGACGAGAATGAAGAACCGGCTCCCGGTTTCCGCCAAGCTATTTTAGGCGCGAACGTGGATGAAGAACGTGAATTCCAACTGACTTATCCCGAAGACGAAAAAGAGTATGAGGAATATGCGGGTAAGACAGCAAACTTTAAAGTCAAGATCAGCAAAATTGAAACCATTACGCTGCCGCCGTTGAATGATGACTTGGCTGCGCGTGTCACCGAAAAAGAAGAGAAGCCGCTGACGCTGCTCGAACTGCGGATGCGGACTCGTGAAAATCTTGAAGAATCGGTGGCACAACAGGCGAAGAATAATTTCGCAGGTGAAGCGTTGGATGCAATGGTCGAAGGTGCGACAATTGCATTCCCAGAGGAAATGGTTGACGACCAGACCGAGAATTATCTCGAACGGCTTGACCAAGACCTTCGCCGTCAAGGTTTGACATTGGATGATTACATCCGTATGTCGAGCATGAGGCGCGAGGACATCAAGGCGAGCTACCGTGAAAACGCCATTCGTAACTTGAAGCGGGCGCTGGTACTGCGCGAAATTCGCCAAGTCGAGCAGGTCGAGGTCGATGATGCAGCGATCAATGGCGAGATCGACAAGATGCTGGTTCAGTTTGGCGAACAGGCTGAGAGCTTGCGTGGTATTTTAGACACGCCTCAAATGCGTGAGAACATCAAGAGTGACTTGATGGAACGGGAGACATTGGATCGTGTTGTCGCAATCGCCAAAGGTGAAGCGCCTGCCCTAGACGCGCCGGTGGCTGAAGCAGAGACAGAAAACCCTTCTACGTCGAGCTAATTAACGAACAGTAAGGAGAATCACTGTAATGGATGCATTTAACGTCATTCCGATGGTCATTGAGCAGGGTGCGCGCGGTGAACGTGCGTATGATATTTTCTCACTGCTTTTGCGTAATCGGATTGTTTTGTTGGGTACCCCGATTAACGATCAAGTTGCGAACTTGACTGTCGCGCAGCTTCTCTACTTGCAGCAGGAAGACCCGGATCGTCAGATCAATATGTACATCAACTCGCCCGGTGGCGTGATTTACGCCGGTTTGGCGATTTATGATGCGATGCAGCAAATTTCCTCGCCGGTCAGCACCGTGGCGATTGGTTTGACTGCCAGTTTCGGTACGGTACTGCTGACAGCCGGTGAACATGGTCTGCGTTACGCACTGCCGAACGCGACGATCCACTTGCACCAACCCTTAGGTGGCGCACAGGGACAGGCTTCTGACATTGTTATTCAGGCGAATGAAATCATGCGCTTGAAGGATATGTTGAATAACATTTTCGTGAAGCACACTGGACAGGAACGTGAAGTGCTTGAGCGCGACACTGACCGCGATATTTACTTCACGGCTGAACAAGCTGTTAAGTATGGCTTGATTGACTCGGTACTGGGCTCCACCCCGAACGGTACGGCCAAGGAGAACGGTAAGGCGTGAACTACATTCCGGGAAGTCATCATTGTTCGTTCTGCGGTCGGAGCGACCTCGAAGTCGAGCATCTGATCGCAGGGCCGAATAACGTTTATATCTGTAATCGCTGTGTTGAACGGTTGCAAATTAAACTGCTGGAGGCGCAGGGTAGTTCACCCTACGCTTTCCCCGCCGAGCAATTCCAGATCGAGCGTTTGATTTCTCCGCGCGAGATGATGGCGCACTTGGATGAGTACGTGGTCGGTCAGGAACAAGCGAAGCGTGTGTTGAGCGTTGCGGTTTACAACCATTACAAGCGTATTCAGTCGGAAGTTTCGGCTGAAGGGATTGAGCTTCAAAAGAGTAACATCCTCATCGTTGGCCCAACAGGCAGCGGTAAAACCCTGATGGCGCAGACGATGGCACGGATGTTGGATGTGCCGTTCTGTATCGCTGATGCGACTGCCCTAACTGAGGCGGGTTACGTCGGTGAAGATGTGGAGAATATTCTTCTGCGGCTCATTCAGGCTGCAGATGGCGATATTCCACGCGCTGAGAAGGGCATCATCTACATCGACGAGATCGACAAAATCTCGCGTAAGTCGAACGATAACCCCTCGATTACACGTGATGTTTCCGGTGAAGGTGTCCAGCAAGCGCTGCTCAAGATTTTAGAAGGCACGCTGGCGAACGTTCCGCCGCAGGGTGGGCGTAAGCATCCGCATCAGGAATTCTTGCAAATTGATACCACGAATATTTTGTTTATCTGTGGTGGAACTTTCGCAGGCATTGAGGAACGCATCAGCAAACGAATTGGTAAGTCGGGCGCGATAGGGTTCCATAACAGTGTTAAGAACGGCGCGAAGGACGAAACCCAACTGCTGCATGAGATTAGCCCGGAAGATTTAATGGCTTTCGGGCTGATCCCTGAATTTGTGGGACGGCTGCCGGTGTTGGTCAATGTTGACCCCTTGAGCCGTGAAGCACTGACCCGCATTATGGTTGAGCCGAAGAACGCGCTCACCAAGCAGTATCAACATTTGCTCTCGTTGGATGATGTGGAACTGGCCTTTGAGGAATCGGCGCTGGGTGCGGCTGCTGACCTCGCGATGGCACGCGGAACCGGTGCGCGTGGACTGCGGTCAATTATCGAGAGCCGTTTGCTGAACGTGATGTTTGAAATTCCGGGGCGTACCGATATACGCCGTGTGGTGGTCGATGCCGATGTGATTAACGGGAAGATTAACCCGCGTATTTACACCGATAATGATGTGCAGTTGGAATGGTTAGCCGACGGTCGGCTGAAACCAGCGGCATAAGCATAAGATCATTTAGATAAAGTTGAATAATACAGCGGACACCACGTCCGCTGTTTTTTATTCTGTGAGTTGGGGGAGGATGACCTCTGCGCGACCGCCTACTGCTTTTTTGAACAACCGTGCATCCGCTTGTGTAGCGATGCCCCAGTTGCACGGTATTACCCAGCGTGGACGCATCATTTTGACGACTTCAACCGCTTCATCGACGGTGAGCGTGCCACGTCCGTCAATCGGTAAAATGGCGATGTCGGGGTGAATAGTATTCATTTCAGGGATAATTTGCGTATCACCCGCATAGTAGATGTCATAATAATTGATGGAAATGACGAACCCTAAGCCTCCATCGCTTTGAGGATGTATCAAGCTGTTGGGTGAGTAAGCCGGAATTGCTTTGATTCCGGCGCGGTCAACCATCATACTCTGCCACGGACGGATAATTTGGCTGCCCTCAATCTCTTTGGCGAGATGCTCATTTGTTAAGATGCGCGTTTGGGGGCCGCGGAGTTTGTTGATACTGGCGACCGAGAAGTGTTCATCGTGATGATGTCCGACGAGGATAACATCCGCGAGAAACGTGTTGCGCGTCACGAGGGACGGATTGATGTAAATAAGGGGCGGGCCTTGGATGAAGAAGCCACCATGCCCTAACCATTGAATTTGGTCGATCATATTGTTAAAACCACCGCAGATGAACGGTACTGTAAATGCGACTTTAGACTGCTTGTGTTGTATCTTGAGTGTACTATATTAGTAGTTATAGTGAGTGTCAACGACAGGAAGCGCAGGTACTATATAGCGGCGGCGTAGCCGACTGCTGGCATTATAAAGCGCTGACAACTGTCGCTTGTTAGACTGCAACCCAATAACGCAGCGATCACCGTGATTGACTGCAAACTAATAGAGCAGGCAGGCAAGCATGACACTCACTCCCCACTCCCACATCGGTGTCGATGTCGGTAAAAAAGCGCTCGATGTCTCATGGCACGACGGCAGCAGCCCTCGCAAATACCCGGTCGCCCGCATCGAGTATGAAGATACCCTCTGGTACACCCGGCTTCTCGATCTAATCGACCCGGATGCGCTCATTGTCGCCGAGCCGACTGGTTGGCATTTACTCACGCCACTCGCCACCGTTCTCAGCTTGTGGCGGCCTTCCGCCCAACTCTGGCTGCTCAACACCACCCAGACCAAAGCCATCCGTAAAGCCTTCGTCTCGTCCAGCAAGACCGACGCACTCGATGCCCGCACCCTCGCACTTGTCGCCCACAAGCTGGGGCAGGGCGAGGAGATTATCGGCCTCAAGTTGTTCGATCAGCATTTAGCGTCTGTAATCGGTGACTTGCGCCTCCGGGTGAACGCCTACGTCCGGGCAACCCGCTTCGGCACTCGCGCCCGCAATCAGATCAACGCCTTTGGACATTCCCTCTGGCCTTCACTCGCCATCCGTCGCGCCACATGGATGCCCCTCGCCGCGCAGGGCATTGTCACCCCGGCTGATCTGCACCGCTACGCCCTAACACCGGAGTTTGCCGACCTGCACCATGCCAGCCGCGCCGCCATTGCCCGGTTGATAAACGAATGTTCCAACATCGAGGGCAACCCCATTGTTGCCACCAGCATCAGCGAACTCGCGAACCAGATCAGGCTTTACGAACTACAGGCCGAAACCCTTGAGCAGCAAATTATCGCCGCCATCGAATGTCCGCCCTTCGCCGAACTCACCGCCCTCTGGCGCACCGTACCCGCCGCCTCGGATATAGCCATCGCCTGTCTGCACGTTGCCACGCAGGGCTATGCCTCTGACATCGGTGTCGATAGTTTCAAGTCGGCTTGTGGTGTGTCACCGCTGTCCTCGATCTCCGGCGACATCAACAAGACCCGCAAAAACCGAAAAGGTTATCGCCCGGCGATGGGTCAGCTTCACCTCTGGGCAATGCGCCTCCTCTCGCCCAACTTCGGCAAAAACCCCATTCTCGACTATCACGACCGGACGCAGGACATGGCAGCCACCAAAGCCAAGCTCGTCCGCATCCTATCCGGTATCGCCCGATCTGGGCAGCCTTACCACTACTCAGGTTCGTAATCGGTCACTCTCGACCGTTATATATAAAGGAAGTGTCTCATGAACCCCACCACCCCTCAATCGAAGTCTGGGCAACCCATCACCGTCCGCTTCGATAATGTCAGTCATATCCTCATGCTCGGCGACCAGATCAACTTTAGCAGTCGCGGCTACAGGTTGACCTACCAGCAGCAGCACCAGATACATGAGCGAATGCGCCTCGCAGTGCAGCAGGACGTGCCGCTGGTCATTGTCTTGTGGCCTCGTGCGCCCAAATCCATTCGTGGGTTCGATGAAGTCGAGGTACTCGAAAAATGACCCTCCGCCAGATACGTCACTCGTACTTCTGCGCCCTGCGCTGCGCCAAAAGCGATCACCAGCGCGGACACCTGCTCAACGACATCCGCTTTCTGACCGTCCTTATTCGCCTGAAAGGAATGTAACCATGACCAGCTACTTCACCCTCGACCAGCGCCGCCAACTCCGGCAGTTGAAGCAATCGATGGCCGTCATCGCCGAGCTATCCGTCACCAACCCCGACGATCACCGTTACTGGACAATCGCCGCCGCCCATGCCCGCGCCGCGTTGGGTCTAATCGAGAAAGCGCTGCCGCACCTGCACCCCCTCGACGACAGCGACCCCGATCTTCTCGACATGCGCCAGCCTTACGAGATCACACTCGAAAATGGAAAGAAGATGATGGAGTGGACAGAAGTGGTCGAAGTCGAAACCGACCCCCAAACCCCGGACGAACTCGCCATCATCGAGGTTATCCAGTCGCTGCATCAGCAGATCGTGGTTTTGGTGGCAGGTCTGGTCGCCGTCGCCGCCGACATGGAGCGCGTCGCCGACATCGAAGCCGACAGCCAATAGCGAATTTTTATCGTTCACCTCTCACTTCATAAAAACGACGAGCGCACCCATTCACCAGGTCTGCGCTCGTTTTTATTACGTTCCGTTCACGATAAAAATTTTGGTTGGTTGTGGTGGGCAGCTTCCCCCTTTTTCGATAGTCGTCCGGCAGCGGGGCAGGATAGCGACCGTTCCGCATGGTGGCAGCTTGGCTTGTCGCGCCGGGGGGCGGGCGGGCGGAGAAATACCATCCGGCTTCCGAACTTGTGGGGTAGGGAACTTGGCTGCTCTTGCGTTCTCGTCGCCCCTCGCGGGGGCTGCTCGGAAACGCCGCCCTTCCGCCTCCCTTGCCATCGCCTCGCGCCAAGCCCCCGTGCGCTCGGCTCTTTGTGGGGGTCGTCGTCCTCCGCTGGTGTCGTCGCTGCGTCGTTCGGCTGCGGGCGTTCGGAGTACCTCCGCCTCTTGCCTCTCTCCTTGCTCCTCGCCGCTCCGTCCTCCTCCAACGTTGGTCGCGTCCGGCGGGGTTTGTAGCGAACGCCGTCCCCGCGTCCGAGCGAAACCTGTAGCGAACAAAAAAGCCGATACGCTCGGCTCGATGGTTTCTTTTCGGTTTGTTTCACTCGTGGAACAAGGTCGAAGTCTTACCGCCGCGCCCGCATCCGTTTCGCCCGCTGCCGTTCCAGCATACCGCGCCAGTTCGCCGCGTCATGCCGCAGATCGTCGAGGACGAACTTATCGATCAGCGTCAGGTTTTTGTCCCCCCACGCCGGAAGCCCCGCCGCAGCCGCCTCCACCTCCGCTTGCCGCTGCACCGCCGCCGCCAGCGCCTCACTTTCGGTCGCGTCCCGATATACCTGCACCGTCAAGCACCCCCGCGCCGCCCGCCGCTGCCCATCGCCCAGCCACCGCCACCGGACAATCCCGCGAAATTCGAGCTTCGTCAGGGCTTCCGTCACCGCCGACCGACCGCAGTGAACCGCCGCCGCCACCTCCGAGACACTCGGCGAGCCAGTCCCCGCCTCGAAGCAGCTACTCAGGTACTTCCACACATCGCAATCCAATCGTGTCAGTCTCACCCTTCACCCCCTCAGCCGCTTTCTCCAGCAGCAGAAAAATAATGACGTGTGTGTCGACGAACCTTGACAAATTGCCGCTCGCGCTTCAACACATGCGCCTCTAAGCATATTACAAAACGGTTGGCAGGGGGTTAAGAATTGGTCACAACCTTACATATTGAACGCGCGTTCCATCGCACTTCCCAATATAATGCTTTTAGGCTCATTATAAACAACGCTTTATACATGGGTTCTTAACCCAATCAGACTAGCAATTTCAGTTGAGAGTGGCTGGAGGCCGTAATGACTGACCAAACGAATCGAAATGCCCCGCGCCCGCAGCAGATTAAAAAACTTACCGGCCCTATCGGTGCAGCAGGGGCGATGGGAGGGGCAAGCGGTCAACAGTCGAAGGACGGCTGGACTCCACCACCACTGACCCAACTTGAAGATACCGGCCTGAATATGCTGAATGTGGCTGACCTCGTGTTGAAGGTGCTTTATCTCGGCGGTGTTCTCGCGGGTCATGAAATTGCTGAAATCGTAAAACTGCCTTATACAGGTGTTTTGGAAACCATTATTGACTTCTTGAAGCGTGAAAAATATATCGAAGTTCGCGGCGCGGGCGGGTTTGGTGAGTCATCGTACCAGTATATTATTTCGCAGAAGGGCGCTGAGAAAGCGCGTGAGGCTTCGGAACGCTCTCA
This sequence comes from Chloroflexota bacterium, assembly GCA_020161935.1. GTDB lineage: Bacteria > Chloroflexota > Anaerolineae > Aggregatilineales > Phototrophicaceae > CFX2. Next base: position 1,082,972 of record JAIUNI010000001.1, on the reverse strand, counting down.
ATATGCGGGTGCCGCGCCGGTTACGCTTGAACAATATATTGAATCGCTAAAGGCGCAGAACCGTGAGCGACTGGTGGTTCACGAAACCGAGTTAAAGCAAGTACTCAACCACTTGGTTATTTCCGAGGATATGCTGGGGCGAGTTGGCCCTGCTATCAATTCGGGACGCTCGATATTTCTCTATGGACCCCCCGGTAATGGTAAGACGACGATTGCGGAAGTGGTTGGTCGGCTCATTCTGGGCGACGATATGTGGATACCGTACGCGATTGATGTCGACGGGCAGGTCATCCGCGTATTCGATGATGTGAACCATGTGCTTTCTGAAAAAGGCTCGGTGAAGCAGGCCACGGGTATGATTTCTGACCCGCGCTGGATTCGCATTAAGCGCCCGATGATTATGGTCGGTGGCGAGCTGACGCTGGCAGGGCTTGATTTGGTCTATGATGATACAAATAAGTTCTACGAAGCACCGTTCCAAGTGAAGGCCAATGGCGGCATGTTCCTGATTGACGACTTTGGTCGCCAGCAGGTGCGCCCACGCGATTTGCTCAACCGCTGGATTGTTCCGCTCGAAAAAGGCGTGGACTTCCTGACCCTGCATACCGGACGTAAGATTGAAATTCCATTCTTCGTGCTGATTGTTTTCTCGACCAACCTTGATCCCCGTGAACTGGTTGACGAAGCGTTCCTGCGCCGTATTCGGCACAAGATCGAAGTCACCGACCCCAGCTATGAAGATTTCCGCGAGATCTTCAAGCGCATGTGTGATGTTAAGAAGGTGCGATATGATGAGCAGGCACTCGCTTATCTGCTGAAGGAATGGTATATCAACCATGACCGTCCACTTCGCAGCGTGCATCCACGCGACATTTTGAACCAGCTAATTGATATTGCGAGTTACCTGAATCAGCCGCCTGCATTGACGCGAGAATTACTCGACCGTGCGGCTGCTTCCTATTTCGTGAAGCTGTAGTTTGTAGCGCGGCGGAGACAACTGTACAATCAGGACTTTAATCAGGAGCAGGCGCGGCCTGACAGAAGCTAATGACCAAAGCATATAACGGAACCGCTGTCCCTCGGCATTTTGTCTTTGTAAATACGTTGGGCGCGACGATTGTTCAACTCAACAGTGATCGCGGGCAAGATTTATACGCCGGGCAAATAGTCAAACTCATCCCCGGTGTGCAGAACAGCCCTGCGAGTGACGCGGAATTAGAACGCCTTAAAGTTGCAGGACGGATTGACCATTACAACAGCGCGTATGTCTGGGTGATCGGGCTGCCCGAACCGCACGTCTATGACCCGCATTACTCCGGTGAGAAGAAACAGCAGCGGGTGCGTTCTTATTACATTAACACCATGCTGCCGGAGACAGACCTCGCGAATGTTCAGGTTTTTCTCCAGCAGTCAATATTAGCAGAAACTTGCGCGGCAGAGCTGCGTTCCGGCGAGGTTGCGATTACCGGTGTCGATGGGGTGTTGTTCGGTGATTTTGATCGGGCAGAGTCGATCCGGCAGCAGCTTTTAGAACTCGAACCGCAGGGTTTTGCTAACTCGGTCGTCGCGTTCGCAAATGTCGAACTGCGTGATAGTCAACTCGTCCATGAACTACGCCCGTCAGAGGAAACGTCGGAGTTAGCGGCGATTATCGCCAGCCAGAGTGATACGACGGTAACGGCGGGTAAAAGGCTCCTGCTACTGGTTGGAACGCTGGATGACCGAAAGCTGATCTATAACCTCAGCCTTGACCTTAAAATCGCGATTGAGGTGGCAGCGTCCACTGATGAAGCGTTAGAGCGACTTGAAGATGAACACTTCGATTTGCTGATTATGGATATGCAGCTTCCCGATATGCACGCTTGGGAGGTCGTCGGCAAGTTAAGAGAAGTTTCGAAACTGCGATACCTGCCGATTATCTTGATTGCCGACCACGCCGTACCTGAGGATACATCATTGACCCAAGCTGTGTCTCAGGTGGATGTTTATCTTGAAAGACCCCTGAGTAAGGCTCGTTTACGCCAGAATATCTGGTTAGCGCTTGGCGGAACGTAATTGATCGGGGATCGTTCAGGTTAGGAAGTAAGCGTTATAGCCCGTGCGAGGTTTATATCATTCATTATGCGAATCGCGCTGGTTCTTATTTTCGTAGCGGTATGCCTCGTGTTCTTTGGCTTCGGTCGTGAGCCTATTCCGTGGACATCACGCTTGCGGCGTGTACGGGCTGGCGCGACTAGAACAGCCGAATGGATTGCCCCCGATACGGTTGTGGAGCAGGTGCGAACCGATTATTTAGAAGCGGTTAACTGGTTATCCAGCACCTTAGTCGACAATACCCAAAGCTGTGCGCCGAATTACCTGATGGGACGGTTTCTCGCTCGTTTTCAAATGATTACGGGTTATGAGGATCAAAAACGGCGCGTCTATTTTGATGGCATTTTTACGGCACGGCATCATGTTCAGGTGCGGCAGTTTTCGGAAGATGGCAGCCGTTGTTTAGTGGTTGACTGCCAGACCGAGCGCCATATGGAAACGCGCTGCGCGAACCAACCGTCGTGGTCGCTAGAACAAGATATGGGCGACGGCGTGATCGTGTTCCAAATGTGCTACGATATTCCCGTGAAGCGCTGGAAAATCGAATCCATCATCCAAGAGCTGCCCGCAGGTTGGTCAAGCCGGGCAGATACAGGCCACATTCAATTTTATTCGCATGAAAAGACCGGTATCGGGCGCGATAACTGATGTTGTTTGTCCGGTTTAAAGGTGTGTAATGATTTTCTTGACAGGTGGAACCGGATTTTTGGGACGGCATCTGGTTCCAATGTTGTGCCGCGCTGGGCTGCCAGTGCGTCTTTTGACACGTCATCCTCAAGCCCATCCGTGGTTAAAGTATTACCCCCAAGTGCAAGTTGTAACTGGCGATCTTCAGGATAGCGCCTCGCTCGAAGCAGCGGTTGACGGTTGCAGTTCGATCATTCATGCGGGCGGTATGTTTCGTTTTTGGGGCGATGAAAAATCCTTCGCGGCGACGAACGCTCTCGGTACGCAGAATGTATTACAGGCCGCAAAACGCGCACGGATTGAGCGATTTATCCATATTTCAACAGTTGCGGTTGTTGGGGAGCCTGATCCGAACCGGATTGTTGATGAGACGCATCCGGCGCATCCGGTCGATGCTTACCAACGGAGTAAGTGGCAAGCTGAACAAGCCGTGATGCAAGCCTACCACGACAATCACCTTCCGGTAGTCGTGCTGCGACCGGGGGCATACTACGGCCCGCTGGGACAGTACGCATTCAACCGGTTGTTTTTCAAAGACCCGATGCGTGGAATCATTATGCAGGTCAATCGTGGTCGCTATATCATTTTCCCCGCTTATATTCGTGATGTTGCACAAGGGGTTGTGAAGGCGCTTGAACGCGGGCGGGTCGGGGAAGTCTACAATATTTGCGGTGACTGGATTTCCCACCGCGAGGCATTTGATATTGTCTGCGAAGAGGCGAACCTGCATTGGCCGAGGCTGCCAATCCCCGGTTGGTTGGGGATCAATACGGCGCGAATTCTCGAAGCACTGGCAGTAATTACGCGCACCGAGCCATTCTGGCCGTTGAACCTGCGTTCTTACGTGTATAATAGCTGGCGCGTATCCAGTGATAAGGCGCGGCGCGAGCTTGGCTTTTCGCCAACGGACTTCCGCGAAGGCGCACGACGAACGATTGCATGGTACCGCGCAGGGCAGCCCGATATGCTGCCCGAATTGGAATGCTAACCGCGTTCCAGTCCACACTTTAGTTATGAATGCAGGTATAGGGTCATGTTGTTAGATGAAGTGAAAATTTACGTCCGCAGCGGGGATGGGGGCGACGGTATCGTTGCTTTCCTACGCGAAAAGTTTATGCCGCGCGGCGGGCCAGCAGGCGGTGATGGTGGCAGGGGCGGTGATGTCGTCATCAAGGTGAACCCGCGCCTGAATACACTTTCGCCATTTCAGCGGGGTGTTCACTTCAAGGCTGACAATGGCAAGCCCGGTCGCGCCAAGAATATGAGCGGCGCGAGTGGCAAGGTGATTGAGATTGACGTTCCGCCCGGTACGGTGATCAAAGACCCTGAAACGGGTGCGATTATCGCTGACCTTGTGCGTAAGGACGACCGTGTGGTCATCGCGAAGGGTGGGCGCGGTGGTCGTGGGAACCAGCATTTCGCAAGTCCCTCCAACCAAACGCCGCGCATGGCTGAAAAGGGCGCACCCGGTCAAGAGATGTGGTTGACCCTCGAACTGAAGCTGATCGCGGACGTAGGGTTGGTGGGTGTGCCGAATGCAGGCAAGTCGACTCTGCTTTCGGTGATTAGCAACGCCCGTCCCAAGATCGCCGATTATCCCTTTACCACGTTGGAGCCAAACCTCGGCGTGGTGTTATACGACCAGCGTGATATGGTCGTCGCCGATATTCCGGGGTTGATCGAAGGGGCGCACTTGGGGGTAGGGCTGGGGCATTCGTTCCTACGCCATGTGCAGCGTACCCGCGTCCTTGTTCACCTACTGAACGGCGCGAGCGAAAACCCGATTGCCGACTACAGCCAGATTAATTCCGAACTGGCTTTGTATGACGAACGGTTGGGTGAAAAGCCGCAGATCGTGGTTTTCACCAAGATGGACTTGCCGGAAGCCCAAGAACGCTGGCCTGAGGTCAAAGCCTTTTTGAACGCGCGTGGGATCGAACCGATGGCGATTTCCGCAGCGACCCAGCAAAATGTGAAGGAACTTATTCAACGGGTGTTCTTGACGGTTGATGCGCTCCCGCCTGTCGAGATTATGCCGGTCGAGATAACACCCCTTTATGAACTGCCGGAAGAAGAGGTGGTGTTCAATATCGTGCGTGAGGATAATGGCGCGTATCGTGTGGTCGGGCGGCGCATTGAACGCGCAGCTTCGATGACTCACTGGGACTATGAAGATGCCGTGATGCGTTTTCAAGATATTCTGGAGACGCTGGGTGTTTCGGCTGCGCTCGTCGAGGCCGGGGTTCAAGTTGGGGATACGGTTTATATCGGCGATTACGAACTCGAATGGGCTGATTGAGGGCGCATGGAGCGAATTGGTATACTGGGTGGCACGTTTGACCCGCCGCATGTCGGGCATTTGATTTTGGCGCAGCACGCGGTCGGTGCGATTGGGTTAGAGCGGCTCCTGTTTATGCCAGCCGCCGACCCGCCACATAAGCAGCAGGACGCGAAAACGGCTGTCGAGCATCGGATTAGAATGCTGGACTGCGCCACCCAAGATAACCCCCAATTCATGATTTCGCGGATTGATGTTGACCGACCGGGGCCGCATTACTCGGTCGATATGATGCGCTTGGTGCAGGATGAGTACCCTCAAGCTGAACTGTACTTCATTATGGGGGGCGATTCGTTACAGAATTTGCCCACATGGTACCAACCTCGCGAGCTGCTGAAACTGTGCCGTATCGCGGTGATGCGGCGGCCTCAAAGTGAAATTCCAGCCGATTTACACGCGGCAGTGTTACCGGAACTTGCTGACCGCCTGACGATTGTAGACGCGCCACTCATTGATATTTCCTCGACCGCGATTGTTTCGCGGTTTCAAGCGGGCTTGAGTATCCGGTATCTCGTGCCGGATGCTGTGCTCGACTACATCAATACCAACCAGTTATACAGGTAATCCTATGAAACGAACTTCAACTGTTTTTGCGTTGGTGGTTATTGGGCTGCTTGCCGTTGGCTTCATGCCGTCTTTCTCGGCGGATGTTGAGTTCCAGCCTGCGCCTACCCTTGTTCCACCAACACTGGTGCCATCTCAAGACGTGGCGGCTGGTGATGTTTTACTTACCGAGTCCTCACTGGTTAAGGTTCAGCAGGACGGCGCGGTGCGGGTTGGTCTCCTTTACAATGTGCCACCTTTTGGAACGTTGAATGTTCGCGGTGAGGTGTCAGGTTTTGATGCTGATCTCGCTAAGACGATGGCCGAAACGTGGGGCGTGGAGTTCAAGCCCGTGCAGGTGACGCGCCAAAATGGCATGGACATGCTCAAAAGCGGCGCGATTGACATGCTGATGGGGTTACAGACGCACCGGCGCGATTTGGACGCACAGGTGGAGTTCAGCCAGACGTATTTCGCAGATGCCCAATCGATGCTGGTCAGGCAGGATGACGGCGCGGCGGGTTTGGGCGATTTATCCGGTCGTAAGGTCGGTTACGTGTTGGGTACACCCGCCTCCGAGGCGATCAGCCTATGGCAGCAGCGGTCAGGGGTTGGGATTACGGTTCAGTCCTTTTTAACGATTGACCAAGCATATTCGGCCTTAGTGAGCAGCCAGATTGACGGCGTAGTTGACAGCCGCGTTCAACTGTTGAAGGTCATTCCGCAGCCGGGGATGGGCAAGATACTCGAAGAAGTGGTTGGGCCGGAACCTTACGCGATTGCGGTACGCCGGCAAGACATCAATTGGCGAAACTTGATTAACAAGACCCTGCAATATCTCTCCCAACAAGGCAAGCTCCAAGAACTACATCAGACCTACCTCACGGGACTGCCATACTCCATCAACCTTGTGCCGGTTTGGGCAGGGATCGGGGAGGAAGGGCCGAAGCCTGACCAAATGCCTCAAGATGTACCTTACCCAAGCCTGACGACTATCCCGCGTTTACAGCAAGCAAAGGCGATACGTGTAGCAGGGGTTACGGATTTGCCGGAGGACGCGCCGGAAAGCCTGAAACGGTTCGAAGCGACAAACCGCGCGGTAATCGAGTCAATGGCTGCGATCTGGGGATTTCGAGTTGATTACATCCCAAACTCGGCAGCGAACGCGCTTGATCTGGTTGCCAGCGGCGAGGCGGATATTGCTATCGGGGTGACGCTGGATTGGGCAGCAGCCGACAAGGTGGATTTGACCGCGCCTTATTTCCTGCACGGCGAGCGGGTGATGGTCAAGAAGAATGATGAGTACGAAACCTTCCTTGATCTGCGTGGACGGGTACTTGGGATTTTCTCGAATGAGGAAGGGGCGGAAGAACGGGCAAAGGCGCTGGCTGAGAGCGCGAACTCCGGCGTTCGGTTCTTTGCGATCAACAATGAAGCGAACGCGCCAGACGTGCTCCTGAACCAGAATAATGTTCACGCGGTCTTTGGCGATAGTTTGAAGCTCGTGCCTTTGGTACAAGCCAGCCCGAACGACCTGCGGTTGACGCGGCGGGGTACAAACCCGGATGCGTGGTACAGCCGCTTTTATATCGGCATGGCGGTTCCCCGGAATGACATCGACTTCCGGCTGCTAGTGGAATACACCATTCAGGAGATGTACCGGAATGGGAAGATGCAGTCGTTGTTGGGGCAGGTTCTCCTGCCGGAAGATATGCCAACGGCTGATATTTGGCCGGGGATTTCGGATTACCTGAGCTTCAAGCTCGGATAGTTCGATCTGATAGAAGGTTGAAGGAAAACGGTGGGCAAGGCTCACCGTTTTTTATTTCAGTCGATAGTCTATAGTCAACAGGTGATAGTCTAAAGGCAAATACTAATCGCCAAGGTGTTATGGCGGCGGCGGCGACAAAAGCCTATTGAAACGCCATAAAAGTTTAAAAAGTTAAAATATTCGAAATATTGCTGTTGATGCTGTTGTTGCAGTTGAGAATCCGAGATTTTGTGTCGCAAATGTCGTCATAGTCGTCATAGTCGTCAGTGTCGGAGTTGTCAATTGGCAAATCTGGCGGCAATTTCGGCAATGGCAAACCAGTTATCAGTCAACAGTTTTCAGTTGACAGTCAAAGACAATACAAAACGCCTGAAGGCGATTGTTTTATCCCAGCGGCGGAAGGCCGGTTCGCTGCTGCAACGTTTGCTGCAAAACAGTTATCAGCCAACAGTTTTCAGTTGACAGTCAAATGCACAATATGCGGAACAAGCGGCAAATGCAGCATAGGCGGCACGACTATTTGTGTGCGTTGGGGCGATGTAGTTGTTAAGGTGCGGCGGGTCTGCCCTCACCCCCGCCCCCTCTCCCGACCGCTGAGTACAGCTAGGAGAGGGGAGAAAAGGCAGGGATATAGGTGTTCCTATGAACAGGATAGCAGAGGTTGGGATGAAAAGGGTGAACATTTGTCAGAACATTTGGTCACTTTTAATGGGTGTTGGCGTTAACCATCTTGAGGGAGCGGGATTGTTAAGCCGGTTGGGAGAAGGTTTGTAAACGGTTTGTCGGGTTAACCGAAAATAAACCTAAATAGTAACAAGTTGCATGTAGAATGTTTCAAGTTAAAGGCAAAGATAGGAGCAGGTGTTGGATAAGGGGTGGGCAACAAGATAATGGGGCTTATCTGTAGGTGGCAGCGGACAGGCTCATATTGTCCCTGCGGTCATGGTGATGAACTGTTCAGAGGCGAAGGCTTGCTAACTGCAAGCCCCTACAACACTGCTGATATGTGACGGTAATTCACGGACACAATTTGATGCCTAAGGGAAGCACACCAGCTTCCCTACAGACTTATTCCACTTTTTCTGAGAATTGGAGCTGCTCAAGTTCGATGCCCGAAAGACCACCAAAGGCGGTCGCGATGGGTTCATCCTGCGCGATGGGTGCAGGGTCGGCAGGGGGTGGGTTCTTGTTGAGGTTGACGACCGTAATGCCGAAGATGATGGCGATGCTGCCGGGAATTTCCCATATGTTGGGGACTTCGCGGAAGAATAGAAAGGCCAATACCGCGCTGATGACGATGCCAAGCTGACCGACGACACTGACAAAGGTTGCAGGGAGACGGCGCAGCGAGTAGTTATAAATGCCGTGACAAATGAGCTGAGGCAGCAGCACCAGCAGGATGATGGCGAAGTAGGCAGTGCTGTCATAGCCGACGAAAGTTTGTCCGTTGACGGCGACCATGAGTAGGCTGGTCAGGCCACCGATCATGAACACTAACCACAAGTAGGGTATCAGGGAGATGGAGTCACGCACTTTGCGCCCGACGATAGCGTAGATGGCACCCGAAACGGCTGCGGTAAGCGCTAGAACGCTGCCGAGCGCGGGATTATCGCCCAAGCTGGTGTCGCCGTTTCCCGCGATGGTAATGATGACACCGCCCAACAAGGTGATTGCTAATCCCACCCAGATGACACGGTTAAAATGGGCTTTCAACAAGTAGACTTCGAGCAGGGCAACCCAAATGGGCAGTGTACCACCGAGTACACCACTGACCAATATCGAGGTGTGTTTCAGCGCCTCAAAGCCGGAGAGTAGGTGAATGCCGAACCAGATACCGCCGATTAACACGAACAACAGATGGCGCTTATTCATCGCGCGTAGTTCGGCACGGTGATGCTGCCAGATGTAGGGTGTCAGTACGAGCGCCCCCAAAAACATGCGGAAGGTGATGATGACAGGGGTTGGCATCCCATGCTGCTGGGCGATGCGCCCTAGAATTGAAGCCCACGCCCCAACAAACGTTCCGAAAATGAGCAGCATTTGAACGCGACCCCGCTTGGAGGCTGGCATTTTGAGTTTCATGGAAAGAGATGACATAGAGTAATTAGGATGACTTCTGGGTTTGCCCCACGCTGGCGAGGATAACCCCGCCGAGGATGATGGCGCTTCCGATGATTTGCAGACCCGTTGGAATTTCGGTAAAGAGCAGGAAGGCAACAATCGCGCTCAACACGGGTTCAAGTTGAGCCGCAATCCCGACATAGGAGGCCGGAAAATAACGCAGTGCGAAATTCAATGAGGAGTGACCGACAAGCTGCGGAATAAGCGCGGTTAAGACGAGCAGCAGATAACCTTTAGGGCTGTAGCCAAGAACCGGCGTACCGGTGACGACAACCAGTATCAGTAGGAACGCGGCGGCAAAGCTGTAGACCAGCCAGATGTAGGGAATGAGTGACAGCGTGGCACGCAGGTTACGCCCGATCACAAAATAGACGGCGACTGCCAGCGCACCGATGAGCGCCAAGATGCTGCCCGCGTTCGCCTCGAACCGCAAGCTGCCGCCGGGGGGCAGGGCGACGATGACGCTGCCCATGATGCCGACGATAAGACCGATAACGATCCAACGACCCAAACGGGCGCGGAGGAAGATGACTTCAAGAATGGCTGACCAAAGCGGGTTGGTGTTGACCAAGACTACGCCGACCAGCACACTCGTGTACTCGAATGACTTGACCCACGTGGCGAAGTGGATGGCGAGAAATAGGCCAGAAAGCGCGGCGAGAAAAAACTGATTGCGTTGTAGACCCGTGATTTCTTGGCGGTAGCGGCTAAATGTGACCGGCGCGAGTACGAGCGAGGCGATAGCTAGGCGAGAAGCGGCGACGAGGGGTGAGGGAATGCCTTCCGCTTGTGCCATTTTAATGAGGATCGAGGCGAGTGAGACGGCCAAAACCCCGATAGCGATAACAAAATACGCTTGAAGCGGAATTTTGGTCGCGGGCGAGACGGTAGCAGGCCGGGTCGTCACATTGGCTCTCTTAACAGGCAGCGAAAATGGAGGACGGCTGCCTCTCATGAATCTTTTATAAACTTATGATGTGCTTTGCAAGGCTTTTGTAGCATACTTCATAAGTGAGTTTTTAGGCTAGACCCACTAATCTGTACCAAAGGTCAATTTGGAAAGCCCCTCGGCTGGCATAGAATAGTGGTGTTATAGCTTTCTACCATACAAGAGGAGATTGATAATGGCATTCGAACTTCCAGCCCTCCCTTACGCGACGAACGCTCTGGAACCGCATATCGACGCTCGCACGATGGAAATTCACCACGGCAAGCACCACAACGCATATGTTACCAACCTGAACAAGGCGCTTGAAGGCCATCCTGAACTGCAAAGCAAGAGCATTGAAGAACTGTTGACCTCGCTCGACAGCCTGCCGGAAGCGATTCGCGGCGCGGTTCGCAACAACGGCGGTGGACATTACAACCACACCTTCTTCTGGCAGATTATGGGGCCGGGCAAGGGCGGCGAACCGACTGGCGAATTGGCTGACGCGATTAATGCCGCATTTGGCAGCTTCGCCACGTTCAAGGAAAAGTTCGCGGCTGCCGGTGTAGGTCGCTTCGGTTCCGGCTGGGCGTGGTTGATCGCCGACAAGGGTGGCGCGGTGAGCATTAGCTCGTCGCCGAACCAAGACAACCCGATTTCGGAAGGCAAGACCGCGATTTTAGGCATCGACGTTTGGGAACACGCTTACTACCTGAACTACCAGAACCGCCGCCCCGATTACATCGCGGCATGGTGGAATGTGGTTAACTGGGACGAAGTTGCCAAGCGGTACGCCGCTGCGAAGTAAGGGCTGACATTCAGCAATTACTCATGCGGTGGAGATGACGATCATCGCATGGAATAGTGAAAGGCGTTACAATCAGTAACGCCTTTTTTGTTGCACACTGATTGTTGCGATATGAATAACCGCGTGAGTTACGCGAGGAGTTGAATAAATGGCTGAATTTCGTACTGAAAAGGATTCGCTTGGAATGGTGAATGTTCCGGCAGGGGCGTATTATGGCGCACAGACGCAGCGGGCAGTGGAGAACTTCCCCGTGAGCGGCCTGAAACCGTATCCGGCGTTCATCTGGGCGATCACGATGGTGAAGCGGGCAGCAGCGGAAGTGCATCTTGATCTCGGCATGATGGACGAGAAGATGGCGCGCGCGATTATGCAGGCAGGGGATGAGATTCTTGCAGGTAAGTACCACGATCAGTTTGTGGTTGACCCTTTTCAGGCGGGCGCGGGTACCAGCCACAATATGAACGCGAATGAAGTGATGGCGAACCGCGCGAATGAAATCCTCGGCTACAAGCTGGAGGATGCCAAGAAGCCGGTGAACCCGAACGATCACGTTAATATGGCGCAAAGCACGAACGACACGATTCCGACCTCGATCCGGTTGGGTGCGCTGTGGCGGTTGGAAGAACTGACGACCGCGCTCCAAGCGTGCGCGGATGCGTTCCGCATGAAGGCGAAGGAATGGGACGAGATCACCAAGAGCGGACGTACCCACTTGCAGGACGCTGTGCCGATCCGGTTGGGGCAAGAAGTTGGCGCGTGGGCGAAGGCGCTGGAACGCGACATCGAGAAGATCAACCAAGCAGCGGAAGGTTTGCGCCGCCTCGGTATCGGTGGGACGGCGAACGGCACCGGCTTGAACGCGCACCCTGAATACCACAAGCGGATGGTCGCCAAGCTGACGCAGCTAACCGGTATCCAATTCTACGAATCGGACGACCTGTTCGAGTCGATGCAGTCGATGCAGGACGCGGTGTTCTTCTCCGGCGCGATCCGTGCGACCGCGCAGGATTTGATCCGCATCGCGAACGACATTCGCTTGCTGGCGAGTGGCCCGACGACCGGTTTGGCGGAGATCACCTGCCCGACGGTGCAGCCGGGCTCGTCGATTATGCCCGGTAAGGTGAACCCTGTGCTGGCGGAAATGCTGAATATGGCGATGTTTCATGTGATGGGCAACGACCTGACGGTTATGCTGGCAGGGCAGGCGGGGCAGTTGGAACTGAACGTGATGATGCCGATTATCTCACACAATTTGAACGAGGCGATGCATGTTATGATTGGCTCGGTGAACGCCTTCACAACCAAGTGCGTGGTCGGTTTGATCGCCAACCGCGAACAGGCGGAAGGTTGGCTGGCGAAGAACCCCATTCTGGTGACCGCTTTGAACCCGATTATCGGCTACTTGAAGGGTGCGGAAGTCGCAAAGAAGTCGCTGGCGGAGAACCGCAGCATCCGCGAAGTGGTGGTTTCGCTCGGCTACATGAGCGACGAGGACGCGGCGAAGGCGCTGGATGCCCGCGCGATGACCGAAGGCGGCATCAAAGAGGGCGTGAGCGGCGGTGGTTAAGCAAATAAAGGAATTGTAAGATAGAGGTGCGTTGAGGATGTGGTTATCATAGGCTATAATCACATCCATATGCTTATCCCTCATGATGTAAAGTAAAGACCTTATCTGTGCAGAATCGAAAGATCGGTAAATACGAAGTAATTGAGCGTTTAGGACGCGGCGGTATGGCGGAAGTCTACCGTGCGTATCAGGGTACACTGGATCGCTATGTGGCGATTAAAGTGCTGCACGCATTTCTCGCCGATGACCCCGAATTCAAGTCGCGTTTCGAGCGCGAGGCACAGAACATCGCCAAGCTGAAGCATCCGAATATCGTGCAGGTGTACGATTTCGACTATGATGCCGAAGCCGAGAGTTATTACATGGTGATGGAACTGATCGACGGCTCGACGCTGAAAGATCGGCTTACGTCTATTCAGGCGCGGGGCGAACTGCTGCCGACACCGGAAGTCATCCGCATCGTGCGCGAGTCGGCCAGTGCGCTGGCTTACGCCCACAGCCGCAACATGATCCACCGCGATGTGAAACCGGCGAACCTGATGCTTGACCACGATAACCGTGTGGTGCTGACGGACTTCGGTATCGCGAAGATCGTGACCGGCGCACAGTTCACGGCGAGCGGCGGGATGGTGGGGACACCGGCGTTTATGGCTCCTGAGCAGGGGCTGGGCGAGGCGGGTGACGAACGGTCGGACTTGTACTCGCTGGGCATCATTATGTTCCAGATGCTGACGGGACAACTGCCGTATGACGCGGAGACCCCGCTAGCGATTATCCTTAAGCATTTGAATACACCAACCCCGATTGCCCGCGATATTAACCCGAATATCCCTGAAGAACTCGACCGTATCGTTCGCAAGATCATCTCGAAAGAGGCGCAAGACCGCTATCAGTCGGCGGGTGCGCTGATCGAGGATTTAGACCGTTTCTCGAACGCGAGTGCCGATTATGACACGCAGCCGAAGTCATTTTTCGCGCCGCCGGATGGCACCTCGCAGCGGCCGTTGAGCGATACGCAGAATATTACCGGTGTTGGCACGAGTACGACTCTGATTCCGGGACGCGCGGCGAGTAACCCACGTACATCCGCGTCATGGTGGCCGGTGTGGCTTATCGGGGCGATTGTCGCGTTGCTGATCGTTGGAATCGCAGGACGCATTATTCCGCTGCCGTCGTTCCTCGTACCGGCAACCGAGACAACCGTGCCGACGAGTGTGGTGCTTGACCCCACGAGTACCGAAACGGCGGAAGCGACGCAGCAAGTTGCGCCGGAAGTCACGAGTACGGACGCAGCACCGACCGAGGTGACAGCCACGACCGCGCCAACGGTTGAAGCCTCGTCAACGCTGACATTGACCCCGACTGTATCCCCGACACCGGCCACACCGATTGCGGTGCTGCCCGCAGACCAAGCGGCGGATATTGCTTTACAGGGGCCGGGACAGAACTTTGCCAAAATGATGGACATTCGCCCCGGCGAGCAGGTGACGATTATCGGGATGAGTGCAAATAAGCTTTGGTTCCAAGTGCAGAAAAGCAACGGGCTACAGGGGTGGATTGAAGCATCGGCAATGGAAGTCTTTGGCGATACGGAAGGCGTGCCGGTGGTGAACGCACCCACGCTGACCCCGACAGACACGGCAACCTTCACCCGCACGCCGACGCGAACCCCGACCGCTACCGGTACGGCGACGTATACACCCAGCCCGACATCCATTCCGGCGATGGTGGCGATGACGCAAACCGCAGCGGTGCAGAACGCGACGCAAGCGGCCTGTGATTTGGAATACGATGCTGAGATCGAATTGGTGAAGCCGACGGGTATTCCCCGCGATAGTAATGGTTTGTATTTGCTGTCGGTGAATACGGAATTCACGTTGAACATTACAATAACAAACTTGAGTACCGCCAACTGTGATTGGGCGCGCAGCACGGCGTTAGTGTGGTCATCCGGCGAAGATTTTGACGCACGGCAGTTTATCTTCTTTGATAACCGCGATGTGGTTGTCAAGCCGGGTGAAACAGCGACCATGACGTTTGAGGGTAAGACACCGGCACGCGGGGGCAACCAAGTCATCACGGGTGTGTGGGTGCTGCAAACACCCGGACGTATTCCGATTGGCGACCCACTTGAAATTAGCTTCCAAGTTTACGGCTGATCTGAAGGTCGCGTAAGAATCGCGATCAAGTATGGTCCATTGCTACCGAATATACGCAAGGTGACTGATATGCTGGCGGTCGAGACGGCGATGCGTGCCTACGCCCTCCGCTTTGGGTGACGACCCTGAACGATGGGGTGGTAAGATCGCTGCATGACTTCGACTATGAAAAGTATCCTGATGTCGCGGTTGAAGGGCATCCGGTCGTAGGTCAAGATTTTGCGCGAACGCGGGGTATCTGACGAGATTATTAGGGCGATCATGGCACACATGCCGAAGAAAATACGGGTGTAAAGCCTGATACGCCGATGGAAAAGATGCTGGTGGCGGTTGACGAACTGACCGGATTTTTGATCGAGGTGGCACTTGTCCGGCCTTCCAAGTGTATTTTGGATGTCGAACTCAAGTCGGTGAAGAAAAAGTGGAATCAACTTGCACTTACGGTATGAAGCCTATCCATTCGAATGTACTCTCTTTCCTCGTTTCCCCGCGTTTGCGTAAATGTGAATGTCTAGCATTTCAATAGCAGTTCGCTTGGCCTCAGCGGTAAATTTGTCAATTCCTATTTGAGCCGCATCACAGAATGATTTGACGTTATCAGCATGGTTATTCGGAATTGTGCTGCCTTGAATTAATTTTTTTGAAGTTCTGTATGTTTCTTATGTCAGTTGGCAAATCTGCCTTAAGCCGCTTTCTACTTTATCCGGTGTAACGGGGCAGCACGAGAAGTTAACGTACTTTAATCCAGAGTTACGCTGATTTGAGGCGGCAAATTGAATCCGGGTTAAGTTGCTTACTTCCCCCGTTGAAACCCGTATTCTTTTTCTGGGAAGCCGCTGCTTAACCATCTGTGTGGAAATCCTGCGAGGGATATGGCAGCCTATCACAGGTTCTTAATTTTTCTTCAAGGAGATTACCTGTAATGAAGTTCCGTCTACTCTTTGTCCTGATGCTGCTAGTCAGTATCATGTTCTCCGCTTACAGCGCGACCATGCAAGCGCCTGAAGCCACCGAAACGCCTGCGGCGAGCGGTACGCGGCAGGTCGAGGCCGACAACGGCACGATTGAGATCCCCGCCAACCCGCAGCGGATCGTCACGATTGGCAACACGACTCTGCCGTTCATCGACCTCGGCGGGAAACCGGTCGGTGTCACGGCGGAGTCGGACTCCGATGTCGAGCGGTTGCCCGAAGACCAGCAGGCGACGTATGCATCAGCCACGATTCTCGCGGCCAGCGCCGATGAGGTCGATATGGAGCAACTCGCCAGCCTCCAGCCCGACCTCATCCTAGTTCAAATACCCGGTGGTGAGTTCGAGCTGATCGAGGGGCAGCTCGAAGCGATTGCCCCGACCGTGTTCTACGGGCTTGGTACCGAGTGGAAGGCTCTCGCCGACGGAATCGCGGAGGCCAGCAACATGACGGATGGGTTGAGCGAGCAGAAGGCGGCGTTCGAGGCACGCCTTGCCGCGATCCAAGAGAAGTACGGCGACATCATCGACAACACCTCGTTCGTCGATGTCATCCGTTGGTCATCATCCGATCCCGGAACGTTCGCCATTGCCGACATCGGTTGCTCCGAAATCGCTAGGGACGAGGTTGGCCTGAACCTCCCTGAGGCAGCCGAGGGCGCAGATCCCTTGGCCTGGACATCCTTGTCGTTCGAGCAGCTCGGTGAGCTGTCCGAGTACGATGTGATTACCTACCCTGTCGATGCCGAGGGCCAGCCGACAGAACCATTCGCGGCGGTGGTCGAGACCAACACGTGGAAGGCACTGCCAGCCGTGACCTCCGGTCGTGCGCTCGGACTGTTCTGCCCCGGCAACAACTCTTACGGGGCTGTCTTGCAGTACCTCGACTCGCTCGACCGCGCTCTAGCGACGCTCCCGACGCAATGACGAGCGTAGTCCAGCGGCATGAAGATCTGGGCACCATGACGGTGCCTAGACCCCGTATTCGCTCTATCGGACTCGTCGTGGCGCTACTGCTGCTGTTGACGCTGCTGGTGTTGAGCGTCATGATCGGGTCGACGGCGATCTCGCCGTCAGTGGTGTGGGATGCTCTGTTCCACCCTGCGGCGGACATCGACCACTTCGCGATACGCGACTACCGGCTGCCGCGCACGATTGTGGGTCTGGTCGTCGGCGGTGCGCTCGGCCTGTCGGGTGCGTTGATTCAGTCGCTCACCCGCAACCCCTTGGCCGATCCGGGCATTCTCGGTGTTCATGCCGGTGCCTCCTTCGCGGTGACGGTCGCCGTTGGGCTGTTCGGTGTCCGCGATATTCAAGGCTTTATGTGGTTCGCGTTCGCGGGGGCGCTGGTCGTTACGCTGATGGTGTTCGCCCTCGGTTCGACGCGGCAGGGATCCTCGCCGGTATTCATGGTGCTCGCCGGGGTCTGCGTTGGCGCAGTGCTGGGGGGCGCTAGGGAGGCGCTCCAATTGACCAACCCGGAAGCCTTCGACGCGATACGGTCGTGGAACGCCGGTTCAATCTTGGGCCGCCCGCTGGAGGTAGTGTGGCCGATCCTGCCGTTCTTCGCGGTGGCACTTGTTCTGGTCTTCGTGGTGGCTGGTTCGCTCGATGCGATGGCCCTCGGTGACGAACTGGCGGTTGCTCAGGGTGTACGTCTAGCACGTACCCGCGTCCTCGCTATCATCGCGCTCACCCTGCTCGCGGGGGGGGCGACGGCCATCGCCGGGCCGATTGGGTTCGTTGGTCTCATGGTTCCGCACGTTGCCCGTTGGATCGTCGGCCCGCACCAGCGTTGGATCTTCGCTTACAGTATCTTTCTCGCCCCGAGCTTGCTGCTGGTCTCCGATATCCTCGGACGGGTCGTGATGCGGCCCGGTGAAATCCCCGTGGGTATCGTCACCGCCTTTGTCGGCGCACCCGTTCTCATCGCTCTGGTGCGGCGGAGGAAGGCGAGCGAGCTGTGAGCGACTTCTCATCCCGCTTCGCCCGCTCGACGAGCGAACACCGAGTAGACTTCGGACGGCGGACTCTCGTGGTGCGGCGGAGACGGCTCGCATTGCGGATCGATCTGCGGAGCATCGCTGTCTGCGTTGCGCTTGTGCTAGCGGTGATTGTGCTGGCGCTGGTTGCTCTGGCGACCGGCTCGTATCAGATCAGCGTCGATCAGGTGGTTTCCGCCCTAATGGGTGGGGAGACTGGTCTGGTTCACAAGATCGTGGTCGAGTGGCGACTGCCGCGGGTGGTGGCGACGGTGGTGTTCGGTGCTGCGTTGGGGGTAAGCGGTGCGATGTTCCAATCGCTGACCCGCAATCCGCTGGCATCGCCTGATGTGATCGGGTTCTCGACCGGCTCCTACACCGGAGCGTTGATCATGATCATCCTGATCGACGGCAGCTACCTGCAAGTCGCGGGCGGCGCTGTGTTGGGCGGCATTGTGACCGCGATGCTGGTGTATGTACTCGCTTGGTGGGGGGGAGTGCAGGGGTTTAGACTCATCATCGTCGGCATCGCCGTCTCCGCGATGCTAGCCTCTCTGAACACGTGGATGATGCTTAGAGCCGAACTCGAAGTGGCGATGTCCGCCGCCGCATGGGGCGCAGGGTCCCTCAACGGTGTGTCGTGGGATCAGGTCGGAATCGGCGGGGCGTTGATCGCCGTGCTGTTGGTGCTTGCGGGAATGTTGAGCCGACCGATGCGGCAGATGGAACTCGGCGACGACGTTGCTGCCTCGCATGGTGTACGGATCGCAGCCGTCCGGCTGGGCCTGATTGTTGTGGGCGTAGCGTTGATGGCGACCGTCACCGCAGCATCCGGGCCTATCGCGTTCGTCTCTCTGGCGGCACCGCAGATCGCCCGCAGGCTCGCCCGTACCGCCGGGATCACCCTCACGCCCGCCGCCTGTGTGGGTGCGCTGCTGCTGGGTGCGGCGGATTTCATTGCACAGCGCATCGCCGCAACCCCGCTGCCAGTGGGGTTGATTACGGTGGTGATCGGCGGCGGCTACCTCGGATGGCTGCTTTTTATCGAAGCGAGGCTGCGCCTGTGAGTGTATTCACCCATTTCATCCGTTCCGCGACTCTGAAAGACCAATCCGTTATGCCCGACTCTCAACCCGCCGCCGGTTCTCGTCTCCACGTCGAAGACGCATCCATCGGGTACGATAAGCGGGTCATCAGCAAAGGGCTGTCGGTGTCGATTCCAGACAGGTCGTTCACGATGATCGTAGGGCCGAACGCATGTGGCAAGTCGACGCTGCTGCGCGGGCTGTCGCGGTTACTCAAGCCTTCTGCGGGGCGGGTCATCCTCGACGGTGCGGACATCCAATCCTACAAGACCAAGGATGTGGCACGGCGGATCGGGTTGCTGCCGCAAGCCTCAATTGCGCCCGATGGGATCACCGTCGCCGATCTGGTGGCGCGAGGCAGGTATCCGCATCAGGGGTTTGCCCGACTATGGACTGAGGGCGACGAGCAGGCGGTGCTGAGGGCGATGGATGCCGCCGCCGTCACCGAACTGTCGGGCCGGCTGGTCGACGAGCTTTCCGGCGGGCAGCGGCAGCGGGTGTGGGTGGCGATGGCGCTCGCGCAGCAGACCGACATCCTGCTGCTCGACGAGCCAACGACCTTCCTCGACATCACCCACCAGATCGAGCTGCTGGAGCTGTTCACCGACCTCAACCGCGACGGCCACACCATTGTTGCCGTGCTCCACGACCTCAACCACGCCGCGCGTTTCGGTACCCACTTGATCGCCATGAAGGACGGTGTTGTCGTCGCGGAGGGGCTACCGTCGAAGATCGTGACCGCCGAGTTGGTCGAGGAAGTATTCGGGCTGCGCTGCTTAGTTATATCCGACCCTGTAGTCGGCACGCCGCATGTGGTGCCGCTGGGGAGGGATCGGAGTCGACCGTGACGGGCATCTCGGACACCGACCCGGCGGGTGCAGCAAACCAAAGACAACATCATCGCCAGTCTGGGATAACTCACCCACTTGGCGATGGTGGCGCGAGCGCAGGCACGGTATGAAGCCGCCAAACTCTTTAGTTATGGCAACCTGAGTTATATTCGTTCCTCTGTCCTAAATCCGCTTCGATCATCTGTTATCGTTTCGTGTATCATATGCCTGTGAACATTCACTTATATTTGAAGGAAATAACCTATGGATCGCAACCAAGCATGGTCAATTGTTACCGAGTATACGCAAGGCGACTCGCTCCGCCGTCATATGCTGGCGGTTGAGACGGCGATGCGTGCCTACGCACCCCGCTTCGGCGGCGACCCTGAACTGTGGGGTGCGGTTGGTTTGCTGCATGACTTCGATTATGAAAAGTATCCCGATGTCGCGGTTGAAGGGCATCCGGTGGTCGGGTCGAAGATTTTGCGCGAACGCGGGATATCTGACGAGATTATCAAGGCGATCATGGCACACGCTGAGGAGATTACGGGTGTGAAGCCTGAAACACCGATGGAAAAGACGCTGGTGGCGGTTGACGAATTGACCGGATTTTTGATTGCGGTGGCGCTGGTTCGGCCTTCCAAGAGTATTTTGGATGTCGAACTGAAGTCGGTGAAGAAAAAGTGGAAAGATCGGACGTTCGCGGCTCCGGTTCACCGCGAGGAAATTGAACACGCGGCGGCAGCGCTGGGCGTTCCGTTGGACGAACACATACAGATTGTACTGGACGCGATGAAAGCGAATGCTGAACAGCTTGGGTTGGTCGGGGTCGCTGCGTCGTAACCAGACCTCGTAAATCGAATTTGGTCAAATAAAACAGGGACTCATACGAGTCCCTGTTTGGGCAATTGCTTGAATTTAGAGTTGGACGTGAACCGGTGTGCCGATTTCAACAAAGCTCTCGTAGAACCACTTGGCTTCCTCGGTGGGCATATTGACGCAGCCGTGGCTCATGGGATTGCCGAAGTTGTTGTGCCAATAGGTGCCGTGGAGCGCGTAGCCCTGATAGAAGTACATAACGTAGGGGACACCGGGAAGGTCGTAGCCGGGGCCGGTCATGCGCTGCGACTCGAGCATGTAGTACACCTTGTAGTCACCGAGGACGGTGGGTGTACCGGGGAGACCGGTGGAGACCCGCAGCGAGCGGATGAGTACACCGTCCTGATAAGCATACGCCATCTGGTCACCCAAATCGACAACCACCTGCTTACCGACGTATAGGGTAGGCACGGCAGGGGCGAACAGCGGTTCAATCGGCGCGGCAGGGATGACTTCGGCACCACCCGCATCCGTGCTGGCGACACCGGGGATAACCAGCGATTGACCCGCGAAAATTTGGTTGCCGTTGGCGATGCTGTTGGCGTTGGCAATGTCGACCCAGCTTACACCGAAGCGATTGGCGATTTGACCAAGCTGGTCGCCGGGTTGAACGACATAGGTGGTGCTGGGTGCTGGCTCGGCGGCAACGACTTCTTCGACCGGAGCGGCAACCGCATCGAGATTCGCCGCAGTGGTTTCATCGACGGTGATTTGAGGGGTATCGGCGGCTGGCGCTTCGTCGGCGGTTGTTGACCAGACCAGCAGTTCTTGACCGCGCAGAATACGGTTCGGGTTGGCGAGGTTGTTCAGTTGGATAAGCTGCTCAACGGTCATGCCGTAGCGGCTGGCGATACCCGCCAGCGTGTCGCCGTAGGTTACGGTGTAGGTGGTCGGCGTACCGGCGATGAGTGGGTTTTCGACTGTTGCTTCGGTGGGGTTATAGTTCGGGATGACCAGCGTTTGACCTGCAAATATGGTACTGGCGTTGACGATATTATTCGCCTCAATCAGATCATTGACGCTGATGCCATACCGTAAAGCGATGCGATACAAGTTCTCGCCGCGTTGAACTACATGCGTCGTTTGGGTGTCGTCTTGCGCGTAAATGGGGGAGAAGGCAAAAACAGATACAACTAAAGCGAATATGACAAGCTGTGCTGCATGAACTGTGCGGCGGCGAGACATAGTTCTTAACTCCTAGTGGCTTGTTGGTGTCACTTAACAGTACAACATCTATTGAATTCGGTCAATTTAGTAGATTTTGAGCGACAATCGAGAGTACAATTGCCGGAGTTTGTGTTTACAAGTACAATGAAAACCTTAACGGGTTTGCGAAACGTGGTTGAGACAAAAATCGAATGCTGGTACGTGCATACCGACTGACCGACAAACTAGGTATCGTCATTCTTAAGCTGAGTGTGGCTTTTGGCGGGCTTTCCACTGCGGGTGTTAGCCGTTTTACCTCGGTCGGGCGGCGCGGCGTAGGCGCGATTTTTGCGGTTATCTTCGGCGTACTGGGTATCATTTGGGGCATCTTACGGCGTGCCCTCGGTTTGTTGTTCGGGTCGATTGGTGGTGGGGCAAGGCGTGCGTCGCAGCAAGCGGCGGGGGCAGTCGGGTCATCGACGAGCAACATGATGGCACGGCGGGCAGCCCGCGCCGAGATGACCGCAGCCGTGACCGAAGACCCCCTCCGCGCCCAGAATCGTACCTTAAGTGCTGTGGCGGTTCTCCTTTTAGCCGCGTTAATTGGCGTGATTTTGTGGGCAACCGGTCCGGGGCGGCAGCCATCGGGTGTGACTTCGCTCGCTGATCTTGGTAACAGCCTCGCGCTTTCTTCCACAACTATCCCACCGGACGCGACCATAGGTGCGCCTGTTCTGGGCAGCACCGCTGTTCCGACTGCTACGGTTGTACCATCGGTTATTGTGGCCGGTGGCAGCATCGCCTATACCGCCCGTGAAAAAGGGCAGACGGATATTTGGGCGTTGAGCGTGGGCAGCAGGACACCGCTTCGCTTAACCAATAGCCCCACAGATGAACGCGATCCCGCGTGGTCGCCGGACGGCACGAAGATTGCTTATGCCTCGCGTCAAGACGGTAATTGGGAAATCTACATTTACACCGTACTCGATGGTTCGTCACAGCGCATGACTTATGACCTGTCGTTTCAGGGTGCGCCGAAGTGGAGTCCTGACGGCAAGTTTCTAACTTACGAAAGTTATCAGGGGAATAACCTCGATATTTACGTGGTTCCCGTTGACGGCTCACAGCCCGCGCTGCGTGTTACCGACAGTTCCACGCCGGACTTCGCACCCGCGTGGTCGCCTGTGAATAACGGACGGCAGATTGCTTTTGTGTCGTGGCGTAACGGCAACCAAGATATTTACATTTTCTCGCTGGATAATCCGGTTGACTCGGCCTCAATTAACGTAACAAACACATCGAACCGGCAGGAGAATTATCCGGCGTGGAGTCCCGACGGCAAGTATATTGCCTACAGCGCGTTGGATGAAGGTATCGAAAAAGTCTTCGTCAAAGATGTCTCGAATATTGATGCACCCGCCCAAGTGATCGCGCGGGGACGCACACCAGTTTGGTCACCGGATGGGACGAGCTTGATTTCGGCGGTGGACTCGGCGGAAGGGACGCAGTTCGTGGCGATACCCTTTACCGCGACGGGCAATACGACGCTGGTGATTGGTTCGGCGGAACGCGCCACCACGCCATCGTGGACAGGCCGCCCGCTGCCAGCAGCTCTGCTGAGTACAGGCGGCTTACCGTCGGGCGTACCGCAGTCGCTGTTTGTCGAGCAGGTGGGCAGCCCTGACCGCAACGGTCACTATGGGCTGGGTACGCTGTCGAACGTGGTTGTTTCGCGCTCGGAGTTTTACCTGAGCGATACTGTGAACGACTCGTTTAACGCGCTGCGCCAGCGAATGTTACAGCTTACGGGTTGGGACTTCCTCGGTAAGTTGGATGATGCTTTCTGGTCGTTCTTGCCAACGCCGCGCTTGCCGGACGCAGGTGAGGAACGACGGAACTGGTACTACACTGGACGAGCGTTTGGTATCACCCGTAACTTGATCGCCGGTTTCCCGCAGCAGATCGAACTGGTGCGCGAGGACGAGGGCGTGAATACCTATTGGCGGGTTTATGTGCGCGTGAGTGAAGATGCCGCGCCGGGGGAACTCGGCGAGCCGCTGCGCCAAATGCCGTGGGATATGCTCAGTCGGAACAGTGGTGACGTACAAGCCTATGATGAGGGTGGGCGGCTAAAAACCGATGTGCCGTCGGGTTACTATATCGACTTTACCCAATTGGCGATGGACTACGGCTGGCAGCGGACACCAGCGGCAGGTGATTGGCGCGCGAACGTGAACGGCATCAACTACTGGTTGTTCCAAAAGACGGATGGCTTGACATGGTACGATGCCATGTTGCAACTGTATAACAATTCTGAGTTAGGGGCGTTTGCTGCGACGGCGGTTCCTGCTGCCCCGACGCAAACGCAGCCATAGGCATTTTATGCGACGCGATGGTTTTCCAACAATTCTTCTGGTGCTGGTGGCAGTGGTCGGTTTCGGCGCTGTGGTGTGGTGGAACGCGCGGCCTGACCAACCGACCAGCATTATTATCATCCCGACCATGATGGTTCCAACGGAAGACCCGAACTCGTGGCAGACGGTTTTACAGGTCGGATTCGGGAGTAATTCCACGCCGCTGCCCACCGTAGCAATCCCAACAGCATCGTTCGTGCCGCCCACGATACCGGGCAGCAGCGATACGAATTTGACCCCGATTGCGCCGCTTCAACTGACGACAACCGCCCAGACGCAGCCGAATGGTGTTGTGACACCCACTCCGTTGGCGGGAACACTCGTTTCCCAAGCGACAGGGCTTCCGGTTACAGAGCAGTTTGTAACACGCCCGCCCTCACAATGGCAGCCGCCCCCATTGATACCACCGATTTCGCGCGATCCCTATGGACGTGACCATTTTGTGTTTGCGCGTCCGGTGGATTCGAACGCGACCAACGCGGCGCTGCCGTCTTATACCTTCGGCTCCGATGGGCCGCAGCAGGAAAGCCCATGGCGTGTACATCATGGTATTGATATGCCGAACCCTATCGGGCAGACCGTGCGGGCTGCCGGTGTCGGAACCGTGATTTGGGCGGGATCAGGTTTCCAAGATTCGCCGAGTTACGGTAATGTCGTCCAAATTCAGCACGACTTTGGTTATAACGGTGAACCGCTGTATACCCTGTATGCCCACCTTTCTGCCGTACTGGTCACGCAGGGACAGCGGGTCAATCTTGGTGACCCGATTGGCTTGGTTGGCAATACTGGTCGGGTGAGCGGGCCGCATGTTCACTTTGAGGTGCGCGTAGGCGAGAACCGTTACCGTGATACGTATAACCCGCTGCTGTGGATGGTTCCGTATGTGGGGCATGGGGTGATTGCGGGGCGTGTCATCGGGCCGACGGGGCAGGGCCTCCAGGACCAAACCGTCACGGTGATGGATTACAATACGGGTTTGGTGGTGCAGTCCACGACCACTTATATTTACTTGGATAACGGTTCAGATGTGCAGGCTGACCCCAATTGGCAAGAGAATTTTGTACTCGGTGATATACCTGTAGGTCGTTACACCGTGATTACCAATATTGATGGGCAGCGCGTCACCCGCCGCGTGGATGTGGCGGAGGGGATGACGACCTTTATTGATCTTTCGTTAACCGAGCCAACGCCGACACCCAGCGCGACCGCCGAACAATAGCGTTGGGAAGGCGTAGCTTTATACACATAGCATAGCCGCCGGTCTTAGGCTACACTCAACCGGCACTTTATCGGAAATTAAGATGAAGGAGAGACTCACAATGTCCTCTCGATTGAAACAACTTTCTCTCTTAGTCCTTATGGGCGCAATACTGCTTTCCGGTGGTCTGATTTTTGCTCAAGATGCAGCCAGCCGAGCCTTAACCCCCAACGTTACGTCGGAAGGGCAGCTCGATGCCGACAATATCACACAGGTATTTACGGTGGCGGCTTCGTCAGGGCAATCGGTTAGTGTGACCGCCACGACCGAATCGGGCGCTACGCTGGCGCTCGTCATGACGGACGCAACAGGTGCGTCGTTGGGGCAGGCTGCTGCCAGCGCGGCAGATGAAGCGGTGGCGCTCGAAAATATCTCTATTCCGACCAGCGGTACCTATTTCGTCACTGTATTTAATGCAGCAGGGCTTCCGGTAGCGGCGATTGACTTCACGATTACGCTTGAAGTCGGTTCTGCCGAAGCAACCGCAGAAGCGCCTGTCGAAGGACAGGTCTTAACAGCGACCGGTTTGGAATTCGAACTGTCATGGGATACGGTCGCGAATCTCGACCTTGAAGTGCGTGATCCTGTCGGTGGCAGCTTGTTCTGGGAAACCCCCAGCGTCGAAAGCGGCGGTACTTTTAGCGCGAATGCCAACGGCGCTTGTAATGCCCTGTCCGAAGCGGCTTCTGAACGGGCGACATGGCCTTCGGGTGCGGTTCCGGCGGGCAGCTATGAAATGATCGTTTACTTCCAGCAGCAGGAAGATTGCCCGAACAGCAATCCCGCGAACCTGACACTGACAGTTACTCTGGACAGCGAACAGGTTTCCGAAGTCACCGCAACTATTCAACCTGACCAAATCTATCTGGCGAGCGTGGTCGTGAATACGGACGGCACCGTCGATACGGGCGTGAACGGCGTGAAGGTTGACCCGCCGTCGATCACCGGACTGAATTTAGCTTCCCCGCTGGCACTGACACAAAACACCGCTGCTAACGGTATCCTGACGGCTCAACAGCCTTATGTGGTGTACGGTTTTGCCGCGCAGTCGGGTGATGTTGTCTCCATTCAGATGGACGCGACTTCTGGCAGCTTGGATACCCAAATGCTGCTGGTTGACCCGAACGGCAATGTCGTCGCTAGTAACGATGACCGTGAGGTCGGCAACACCAATTCGTTTATTTCAAATTACTCGGTCATTTTGGCGGGTGATTACAGTGTTATCGCCACGCGCTATGGTCAAGCCCTCGGTGGTACGGAAGGCGACTTCACGCTGACGCTGACCGGCGCTGTGACCGCCACAGTGACAGGTACGCAGACGGCGGATATCCAAGTACCGGTGTTTGATACGGTTCCCCGTGGCTCGGTCGAAGTGAGCTTGCAGTGGAACACCAGCGCCGATATTCAACTCCTCGTGCGTGATCCACAGGGTAACGCGATTTATGACGGCGAACCGACCAGCCCGATTGGCGGCGCGATTGCTTCCACTGGTAACGATAGCTGCGTCCTTGCGGTTGATGGCGCACCCTTGACCTACATTTATTGGCCGGAGGGCCGCTTGCCGACCGCTGGCCCTTACGAAATCGAAGTCTTGTACCAGAGCAATTGTAACGATACGACTCCAGTTCAATTTGTGCTGACGGTCGTCGCCAATGGTCAGGTTGTTTTGCAGCAGAACGAGCCGCTGCAAACCGACGAACGTTATGTCGTGAGCTACAACATCGGCTTGGATGGCGCGATTACAGCAGGCGAAGGTGGTGTGTTTGGAACGAAGCAGCGCCCGGATGCTTCCAGCCTGCTGACAGATGTTGTCACCGAACTCCCAACCGCGCCGGTGATCGCGAATGGTACACCGGTTACGGGCAGCATCCGCCTGACCAACAAGTTCGACGTGTATACGTTTGACGGTACGGCGGGGCAGGTCGCGACGATTGGGCTGGAACGGTTAAACGGTACACTTGATCCGGTGGTGTTCTTAATCGGCCCGGGCGGCGACCAGATCACACAAAATGACGATGCCTCACTGGAGACGACGAACTCGGCCATTAACAACTTTATCTTGCCGGTAGACGGCCAGTACACGATCATCGCCACCCATTTCGGTGGTGAATACGGCGTGACGGCAGGGGATTATCGCCTGACTTTGCGGTTGAATTAACCATAAAAGTCTGTACAATACGGGGGCAGCTTACCAACTGCCCCTGTTTTGTTTATAGACATGGTAGCCTGAACGTGAAAGTGCATTTAATATGAAGCCTCGTTTCCTTTTACTGGGAGTTTTACTTCTGGTCGGTTTGGTTGCTGCTTGTTCCCCCACGCCTGTCTTACGTAATCCCAAGTTTCTCAAAGACACCAGTTTAATCAACATCAATGCGGAATGTGACGCACCGTGCTGGCGTGGAATCACCCCCGGCGTGACGAATTACAACGACGCGCTCATCATCTTGCAAGATGAAACGGATCTGGATGATCCCCAGTCGCAACCTATTCCAGATGCAGAGCCAGCCATCGGCGCAAGCTGGCAGCCGACCGGCGGCGAACCGTGCTGCCAAATTGTGTCGGAAGATGGGCAAACGGTGAGTTCGACTTTCTTACAACTCGCGCCGGATATTACCCTCAAACAAGTCATTGATGTTCGTGGCGAACCCGAATATGTTCTCGGCACAACGGGGACGGAAGATCAGGCGATTATTAACCTGTTCTACCCTGAACAAAATATGATCGTGTTCGCTTTCGTCGAAGGTGCTGCGAACGGCGTACTCAGCGAAACCAGCGAAATTGTAGGTGTTTACTACACGACGACCGACCGGATGGAATTGGGGATTAATCTCAGCAGCTTGTACGGCTGGAAGGGTTATCAACCGTTCTCGGCTTATGCACCCGAAAACCCGGATGCCCCCGGCAGTGTAACCCCGGACTATAAAGTGACCCAGAGCGTAACGCTGACACCGACCGGCGAGGGTGGGGAACCCG
The DNA here is from genome assembly GCA_020161935.1 of Chloroflexota bacterium. GTDB lineage: Bacteria > Chloroflexota > Anaerolineae > Aggregatilineales > Phototrophicaceae > CFX2. Next base: position 1,054,419 of record JAIUNI010000001.1, on the reverse strand, counting down.
CCCCAACCGCAGCGCTGACCGCCACACCGGAAGGTGCTGAGGCGACAGCCGATATTTCAGCCGCCGAAACGACACCGGACGCGACGACCGAAGCTACGGCTGAATCGTCATCATAAACGAATAGTAAGACAACAGGTTTACAACGGCGACAGGCCGATACAGGTATATACGGAGTAGCAAGGAACGAATATGAGTGAAGAAACAGCGACGAGTGTGCCAACTACAGTGGGTGAACTTCAACCCAAGATGGAGTTGAAAGGCACTGTTAAACGCCTTGAGTTATACGGCGCGTTTGTAGACATTGGTGTTGGGCAGGATGCCTTGCTACATATTTCGCAGCTTGGTAAGCCGAATGTCCGCAACGTCGGTGACATTGTTAAAGAAGGGGACGAAGTTACGGTTTACGTCCTCAAGATTCATGCCGACACCGGGCGCGTCGCCATTTCGTTGGTGAAGCCGCCGGATTTCACGTGGGATGACCTGAAGGAAGGCCAGACCGTCAGCGGTAAGGTCGTCCGTATGGAGAACTTCGGCTTGTTCGTGGACATCGGCGCGGAACGTCCGGCGATGATCCATGTCTCCGAACTTTCGGACAACTTCGTCAACTCGCCTTCGGATATTGCGAAGGTCGGCGATACGGTAGCGGCTCGCGTGCTGCGCGTGAACTCGAAGAAGCGCCAGATCGACCTGACGATGAAGACCGAAGTTGAACCCGCGCCGGTGATTGAAGATGTACCGGAGGAAGCCGTTCCAACCGCGATGGAATTGGCGCTGCGTGGCGCGATGGACGACAAGAAGGGTGGACGTGACCGCCGTGAGAACAAAGAGCGTGAACGCCGCGAGAAGATGAGCCGCGAACGTGATGACATTATCGCTCGCACACTCCGCAGCCACAGCTAATCAAAAGATTAGTTGAACATAGACGAAATAGAAATGGGGTCATCAGCGACCCCATTTTGTTTGGACAGCGGATTAGACGAGGCTGCGTTTGAGCCGCACAATTGATATGATGAATAAAAGTGTCACGTAGAGTTCGTGCAAGAGGCACCAGATACACAAGGCTTGCAGGCGGAAGAACTGCACGTAGACCAGCCAAACGGAAAAGAGGAAGGCGAACAAGATCACGCCAAATTGCAGCAGCACCCCATATTCCTGTAAGAAGCCGATCCGCTTCTCCAAAAGCAGGAGTGCCAGTATGACAAGGTTCGTCGCGAAACCGAGGTAGGCGATGGGAACATTGAACAGGCGTGAATAGATGCTGTTCGTAACCACTTCGCAGTTAAACGCGCTCCCCTGTACGCAGACCGTCTGCACATTGACGATCTTGACGTAACTTAAGTAACCGCTAATAAGTAAGCCAATGATGACCAACACAATCGATACCGTGTGCTGCCAGTTGCTGCTGGTATGGGTGACTTCGCTTGTTTGCGTATTCTCGACAGTAGACATGATAACCTCAACCTATTTCTTCTAAAGGCCGCAGCAAGCGTATGGGTGAGATACTACCTGCGGGCAAAAACGTTACATCTTCAGGAATAATGAGCAGCCCGTCGGCCAGCATCATGGAACTGAGCGCACCGGAACTTTGTGTGCCGGTTGTACGGGCGACCCATTGATTTTGTTCGCGTTTCAAGTTTACGCGGATATAACTACGCCGTCCATCTGAGTCGATGTCCTCGCTGGTGGCGGCTTCAATGTGTTTGGCATCATCTTTCTGATGCGCCAGCTTCAATAGGGTAGGGCGTACAAACACATCGAATGTGACCATTGCTGATACGGGATTACCGGGTAGGCCGAAAAACGGCACACCGCCGACCTGCCCATAGGCGAGGGGCTTTCCCGGACGTAAATTGATCTTCCAGAAGTCGACATGCCCCATCTCGTCGATGATGGTACGCACAACATCAAATGCCCCGACGGACACGCCTGCCGAACTGATAATCAAGTCAGGCTGCTGGTCGAGCGCTTCTCTAAACCGCTGTCGCACATCCTCAAGTGTGTCTCGCGCAGTCGGTATCTTGATAGGGATGCCGCCATGTTCAGTGACCAGCGCGGCGATGGTATAGCTGTTGCTGTCACGGATTTTCCCCGGCGTGAGTTCGGTACTCACCTCTATGAGTTCATCGCCCGTTGAGATGATAGCTACGTGCGGCTGGCGGTAGACTTTTACGGCTGCCTGTCCGATAGCTGCGAGTATTCCCAATTCGGCAGCGCGCAGTTTGGTACCCGCCTTAACAAGTGTTTCGCCGGAGCGAATATCTTCTCCCGCTTTGCGGACGTAATCACCACCTTTTAGGCTGCGATGAATGGTTACGGAGGGTGGAAGTGCTGTGTCACTGCCGGGTGTCCATTTCGCGTCGGTGCTTTCCACAGGGATGACTGCATCTGCGCCATCCGGTAGGGGAGCGCCCGTCATGATGCGTGCTGCTTCGCCTTGCCGGAGGACAACGGCTGAAGCTGTTCCTGCTGGAATATCGGCCACCAGCCGCAGCGCAACGCCCTTATCTGCGCTTGCATTCAGCGTATCGGCGGACTGCACCGCGAAGCCATCCATGCTCGAATTCGGAAACGGCGGCAGGTTGACGTTCGACGTGACAGCCTCAGCAAGTGTGCGCCCCAATGCATTTTCAAGGGGAATCAATTCGCTAGCCAGCGGCTGAATAGTTGCCAGTATTGTTGCTAAGGCACGATCAACGTTGAGTAAGTCCGGCATAGCCGCCTTTCATACGCATTTTCTACGAAACCGAGGTTATTATATCAGGTATCCCATAAGCATAGCGCTTTAAATCATCCCCTTTTTCGATGTGATGGTTGTCACTTAGTTAACGCTCATTTTCTACTCTGCTCTTAATCAAAAGTCGCAAACTTCTGTTGAAAACGAATATAATAAGCATCATTTAATGGCAGCTTATCGTCAGTTAAAAACGGATTTAGCATGGTTATGCAACAACAAGTCGCAGGCTTGAACTTACAATCGATTCTCGATCACTTGCAAGACCTCTCCGTGATTGACCGCATGATGATCGAAAAGGCGTATCACAAAGCCGAAGTCGCCCATGCGGGGCAAGTTCGTAAATCAGGTGAACCATACTTCACGCACTGCGTCGCTGTTGCCCACATCCTCGCCGAAATGAAATTGGATGCCGAAGCCATCGCGGCGGCGTTGATGCATGATCTTGTCGAAGACACCAATATTTCGGTTGAAGAACTACAGAACGAATTCGGGAAAAGTGTGGCTGCTATTGTTGATGGTGTTTCAAAACTGAAGAATCTACCCATCAAAATGGATGCCAACAAAAAGGGTAAGGTTGCCGATAAGGAACTGGAATACATTCGCAAAATGCTGCTGGCGATGAATGATGATGTGCGTGTTGTGCTGGTCAAGTTGGCAGACCGTTTGCATAATATGCGTACTTTGCATTATATGATCCCGGAGAAGCAGCAGCGGACAGCGCAAGAAACACTCGACATCTTCGCGCCGCTGGCGAACCGCCTCGGTATCTGGCAAATCAAGTGGGAGCTTGAAGACCTCAGCTTCCGCTATTTGATGCCCGAAAAATACAAGGCGATTGCCTCGGCTGTGGATGAGCGTCGTGTTGACCGTGAAACGTATGTTAACAACGTCACCAAGAAGCTGCGGGAGAAACTCGCCGTGCAAGGGATGACCAAAGTTGTGATTACGGGTCGCCCCAAGCATATGTACAGCATTTACAAGAAGATGGATCGCAAAGAAGTGTCCATCGACCAGATTTACGACGTTCGCGCGGTACGGGTCATCGTGGATGACATTCCACAGTGTTATCAAGCGCTGGGTATCGTTCACAGCATGTGGCGGCCCATTCCCGGTGAATTTGACGACTATATCGCCGCGCCGAAGGACAACTTTTACCGCAGCTTGCACACCGCTGTGCGTGATAATCAAGGGAAGACGCTCGAAGTGCAAATTCGTACGTGGGAAATGCACGAAGATGCCGAGTACGGTATCGCCGCCCACTGGCGTTACAAAGAAGGCAATAAGAAATCCCATGATGAAGCCTTTGAAAATCGCCTGAGCTACCTGCGCCGCCTGATGGAATTCGGGCCGGAAGCGAAGGACGCGGCTGATTTCGTTGATACGATGAAGAACGAGCTGTTCCAAGATCGCGTCTACATTTTCACCCCGAAAGGCGACATTGTTGACCTGCCGCTGGGCGCGACACCCATCGACTTCGCTTATTACATTCACACCGATGTGGGGCATCGCTGTCGTGGCGCAAAGGTGCAGGGGCGGTTGGTCAGCCTCAACTACACGCTGCGTACCGGCGAGCAAATCGAAATTCTAACCTCGAAACGTGGCGGCCCCAGTTTGGATTGGCTCAACCCGGATTTGGGTTACGTGCAAACGGCTCGTGCGAAGGACAAGATTCGCGCATGGTTCCGGCGGCAGGATCGCGAGAAGCACATCGCCAGCGGGCGCGAACTGCTGGAACATGAACTGAAACGTTTGGGGGTCGAACACACCTCATTCGAGAATGTCGCCCAGCTATTTGGCTATGAAAAACTCGAAGACTTCCTCGCGGCGGTCGGCGCGGGTGATATTAACGGCCCGCAGATTGCAACCCGTATCCTCGAAACCGAGCGCCGTGAACAGCAAAAGTCGCTTGTCGAGGAAATGCTGGAATCGCAGCAGCCTGTTCCCTCCCAAATACAGGTCGAAACCAACGGTATCAATATCAGCGGACTCGGTGGCATGTTGGTCACCATCGGGCAGTGTTGCAGCCCGATGCCCGGCGATCCCATCGTCGGCTACATCACCCGTGGGCGCGGCGTGACAGTGCATCGTGCCGACTGTCGTAACATGCAAGCACATAACGAGCCGGAACGCTTGGTCGATGTGTCATGGGGATTGATGCCCGCTGAAGAACGTTATGCCGTCCCGATTGAAATTGTCGCCTACGACCGCGACGGTTTGCTCCGCGACATCAGCACCATCGTGGCGGATGAAAAGGTGAATATGACCAAAGTCGCGGTATCCACACGCCAGAACGTAGCGATTGTTCAACTGACGATGGAAATAGCCAACTTCCACCAGCTAACCCGCATCTTGAACAAGATGGAGCATATCCAAAATGTGATTGAGGCACGTCGTCGTAAGATGGCGTAACGATTTCGTATTTTGCGCCTGCTTTTAATTGGGTTATAATTTCTTTTTTATAACCGAAAACAGACTTTTCTCTAACCAAAGAGTCATAACTGTTCTGACTGGAATATAGACTATGCTCGACTTCCTACAGGAGCTAATCCGTCAGCAAATTGAATCGTTGAGTGATACGGTTCGATTCGTTTTCATTCAACCTGCATACAATGCACAAAGCCCCTTATTAAAATTGTTCCTGAACGAGCCGAAGAGTATCTATGTTTCGTTTGCGGCGGATGTTGTTGGCTTAGAGGCTTTACAAGAGGGTCTGAACCTCGCCCTTGCCGAGCAGCTTCCAGCTTCACAGTGGTCGGATATCCGCATTCTCATCATTGACCAGATTGACCTCATTCAAGACGAGGCGCTTGAGACGGTACTCTCGGATTTGGTGCAGTACCCGAATTTGCGTGTGTTGATGCTCGGTAGGGCTATTCCCGCGTTCGTCACAGGCGATACGTCTCTCCGTTCGTATATTCAAGTAATCCCTCACGAATCCACATTGATGTTCGCGGATTATATGGCAGTCAAGGGTGGGAACGTGCTGCTGGAAGTGCGGGCATTGGGTCGTGGGCATGTGCTGCTCAACGGTAAGCCGATTACCGATTGGGATGGCGAACTGCCACATGACTTGTTCTTCTTTCTGGTCGATAAAGGCATGACCACCCGTGACCAGATTTTCGAAACCTTTTGGCCTGATCTCCCTCAAAATGAGGCGACAAATGTTTTTCATGTCACGAAACGCAAAATCAATGAAGTCTTGGGTGTGGATTTAACCCAATACGCTGCTGGTTTCTACCGCATCGCACCGGAAATTGACCTGCTGTATGACGTGTCGTTGTTTACCGGAATGCTTCAACAGGCCGCCGTTGAATCAAAGGCCGCCGCGCAAAAGTTCCTGAAACACGCGATTTGGCTTTACCGTGGCGAGTTCTTGGGCAGCGCCCAATCCCCTACATTGGCTTGGGCAGATCGTCGGCGAGTCGAGCTAGGGCAGCAGTACGGTGAAGCCCTGATGCAGCAGGGTAGGATTTTCGATGCCGCTGGAAAACAGCCGGAAGCCCTCGGCTATTACATCCGTGCCAGCGTGTATAACCGCCAGCGCGAAGATTTGGCTGGCCTCATTATGGGGATTTACCGCGATCTGGGGATGCCGCATGATGCGCTTGCGACCTATGAGCGCGTCGAGAAGGAAATTGCCAACACGTTGGGTATCTCGCCGGCACAGTGGCTGCAAGACTTAGCGGTCAATATTCGCACAACAGCCAAGATTGAGACCCCCGCACCCAAATAAACACTCGGATACGGGGGAACCTACGTTTTACTCTTGAGGCGGTTCAGGCATATCGACTCGTGCCTGATAGGTAATGACCCCCACAACCTGCTCTTTATCCCGCATCGAAATGATGAAGTCACCACCCGGTCGCCCGCGCACCACTTGCGGCGCACGTCCGAGGCGCATGTAGAAAGCCTTCTTGCGGTTGGTAACGGCGATGATGTTGTCATCTTGCCGCCCGATGGTCGAGGCCGCCAGTTCACGGCTGCTGGTTGGCAGGCGCATCGCGATCACACCGCTGCCAGCGCGTCCCTGCGTGGGGTAATTCACTATTGGGGCGATCTGGGCCACGCCATCGTCAGTCATGCTCCACACATATTGGTCAGTGACGACCACGAACGCGCCGGTCACACGGTCACGTTGGCCTTGCAGCTTGATGCCGCGCATACCACCTGCTGGTAAACCGGTGGGGCGTACATCATTTTCGCTAAAGCGGATGGCTTGGCCGGACGCTGTGGCGAGAATGATCTCGTTCTCACCCGTTGTAACCATCGCCCAACCGAGGCGGTCGTCTGTCTCCACATCCATGACGGTGAAGGCGTTCGCCGTTGCACCCGGCAAATCGCTCAGGCGCAGCCGTTTGACCTCGCCATTCGCAGTGGCGAACATCAGGTAACCCACTTCCATCGCTTCTGGCAAGCTGACCGCAGCCGTGACTTCCTTATCCGAGGGCAGGGCAAGCAAGCTGCTAAAGATTGCGCCTTCAGATGCCTCATGCACTTGCGGGAGTTGATGTACCGGCACGGTCGCACATTGGCCGTCTGAGGTAAATAGGTAGATGATTTGTGTCGTATCCGTCGACATGATGAAGCGCGGGGGGTCTTTCAGGTCTGCCGTCACTTTCGGCTGCGTATTTTCGAAGCTGCGACCCATCTTGCCATCGACTGTGACCGTCACCCACGTTTCTTCCGCCGGGATGAGCAGGTCGCTGGTCTGAATGCTGGTCGCTGTACTGTCCATGATGGCGGTGCGGCGGCGGTCGCCGTACGCATCCTTGATCGTTCCCAGTTCTTCCGCGATCAGTTTACGCTGTTGGGCAGGGCTGGCGAGTAAGCCTTGCAGATATTTGATGAGTTTGACTTTTTCCTTGTGTTCCGCATCAATCTTCTTGCGTTCCAGCGCGGCGAGCCGTCGTAACTGCATATCAAGGATGGCCTGTGCTTGCAGCTCGTCAATCTTGAGCAGCGTCATCAGGTTATTACGCGCCGTCTCCGCTGTTTGTGACTTGCGAATCGTCGCGATGACCTGATCCATCGCATCCAGCGCCTTGAGCAACCCTTCGAGGATATGCGCCCGTTCCTGTGCGCGTGTCAAATCATATTGGCTGCGGCGGCGGATGACATCGAGGCGGTGATCAAGGTAAACCTTGAGACACTGCTTGAGGCTGAGGGTGCGTGGTTCGTTATCCACCAGCGCCAGCGTATTGATGCTGAACGTCTCTTGTAGCGGCGTGAGTTTGAACAGCGCTGCCAGCACCGGAGTCGGTTCAGCGCCGCGCTGTAGCTCAATCACGACTCGCAAGCCCTGACGGTCGGACTCGTCGCGTAGGTCGGCGATCCCTTCCAGCTTGCCGTCACGCACCAGTGAAGCGATGCGCTCAATCAGCGAGGATTTGTTGGTTTGGTAGGGCAGTTCACTGACGATGATGCGCGACTTACCGCGTCCCATATCCTCGATGTGTACCTTCGCCCGCATCGTGATCTTACCGCGTCCGGTGGCATACGCCGAAACCAGCGTATCCTCGTCGGTGTTCAGCCCATCAATGTGCCGGTAAACCAACCCACCGGTGGGGAAGTCCGGCCCTTTGACAAACTGCATCAGGTCTTGAACCGTGATGTCGTCCATGTCCTCCCAGTGTTCGAGCATATAAACGAGCGCATCACACACTTCGTTCAAGTTATGCGGCGGGATATTGGTGGACATACCGACTGCGATACCCGACGAACCGTTGACCAGCAGGTTCGGGAAGCTGGACGGCAGCACCGATGGTTCGCTGAGGCTGCCGTCGAAGTTTTCTACGAAGTCGACTGTTTCCTTATCGATGTCGACCAGCAGTTCTTCGCCGATTTGCTCCATGCGGGCTTCGGTATAGCGCATAGCCGCCGCGCCATCACCGTCGATGCTGCCGAAGTTCCCTTGCCCGTCGATCAGTTCATAGCGCATCGAGAAGTCTTGCGCCAGCCGAACCATCGCCTCATAGACAGCCGTATCGCCGTGCGGGTGATATTTACCCAGCACCTCACCGACGATACGCGCACTTTTCTTATAACTGTTGTCTGACCGAATGCCCATGTCGTGCATCGCGTACAGAATGCGGCGGTGAACAGGCTTTAAGCCGTCACGGGCATCCGGCAGCGCACGGGCAACGATGACACTCATCGCATAGTCAAGATAAGCGTCACGCATCTCCTGACCGATATTGACACGGCGAACAATCCCATTTGTCATAAACGTTTCCTGAGCTGTCATTTCATTTGCGAATAGTTATTCTAGGGACTTACGAGAGTGATGTCAATCACTTGATTACTGAACATAGGTTCTATTATACCACAGTTTTTTGGCCTGTGCCTCCCCAACTCTCAGCGTTTTCTTATAGCCAGCCCAATCGCCTTGTGATACCATGCACGCTATGAAAACACTCAAACCCTCAACTCACTTTGTTTTTTTTCTTGGTCTAACGCTCCTGTTTGCGGCCTGCTCACCGCAAGCACCCACCGTTATTTACGTGACCCCGACCCACGAAGCCGAGATCGCTTCTGCGGCGACGGAGGTGCCAACGCTCGTACCCCCGACTGAAACACTGGTTGAGCCGACGGTCACGCCAACCGTGACGTTGACCGAAACGCCGCTGCCTGCCGGGACGGTTTTGCCCACCAACACGCCGCTGGGTGCCATCATCGGGGGTGACTACACCTTACCGCCCACCTCAACCCCTCGCCCCACCGAAACACTGCCGCCGCCCACCGAAGGGCCAACCTCGGAGGCTGCGACGGCAGCACCACCCACCTCCGAACCTTCTGTCCCGACGACTGCACCGACCTCCGCTGGCCCGAAGCCAACTATCCCGAACTTGGATGCGGCACGGATGGGCATTCAACTTGACCCGAACCTTGACCAGAATGACTGGAATAAAGCGCTCGACTCGATCAGCAATTTGGGTGTGAAGTGGCTCAAGGTGCAAATCTCGTGGAAGCAGTTGCAGCCGAATAACGCTGATGAAGTCTCTGAGGATTTCCGCCGCCTCGAAATCTATCTTGAATCCGCCTACAACAAAGGTTTGGACATTCTGATTAGTGTCGCCAAAGCGCCGGCTTGGGCGCGATCCAACCAGACGGAGGACGGCCCGCCGGACGACCCGAACGCGCTGGCGAAGTTCATTAATCTGATGACGCTCGAATTTGGTACGTCGCTGGATGCAATCGAAGTTTGGAACGAGCCGAATCTTTCGCGTGAATGGCAGGGCAAGCCGCTGAACGGCGCTTCCTATATGCAGTTGTTTATGCCATCCTATACCGCCATCAACGCTTATTCCGAGCAAATGAAAAATGACCCTAAAACCCCGCGTGCCAACCCGATTATCATCATCTCGGCTGGCCTTGCGCCCACTAGCGACAATACGGAAGCCGGTTCGCGTGATGACCGTGCTTATCTGCAAGAGATGTACAACGCGGGACTTGCTGGCCTGAACAACGTATACGTCGGCATTCACCCCTACGGCTGGGGTAACCCGCCGGACTCCACCTGCTGCCAGCCGAGTCAAGATCGGGGCTGGGATGATAACGGTCACTTCTTCTTCTCGGATAATGTGAACGCCTTTCGGGACATTATGGTTCGCAACAACCATACCAATGGCAAGATGTTCGCCACCGAGTTCGGCTACGCAACGTGGGATAACTTCCCCGGCGACCCGCCGCAGGTGTGGATGAGCTACAACAACCGTACACAGCAGGGAACATATCTCGTGCGGGCGTTCGAGATGGCACAGTCGATGGACTTCATGGGGCCGGTTATCCTGTGGAATTTGAATGTGGCGAACAAAGTCACCATCAGCAACCGCGATGAAATGGCTGCCTACAGCATCACATTCCCCGGCGACGGATGCGCTGTAAATCTCGACAGCCCCAACCGCACCGAGCGCCCGGCATATTGGATGATCTACGACGCGGTACGCCCCGGTGTGCAGTTGGATAGTTACTGCTAGCAGGGCAGGGTAATTGCTGAAAATAAAAAACGCGGAGCCTTAGCCCCGCGCTTTTTTATTTGTCTTTAGATGAACGTTAGTTGTTCATCCCCATTTCTTCCATGCCTTCGTTGTCATCGAAGTTGTCCTCCACCGCCGAGTCCAACGCGCCTTGCGCTTCCAACGTAATATTGGGGGCGACCAGTTCGCGGTCTTGGTAGGTGTGGAAGCCCGTTCCTGCCGGGATCAGCTTACCGATGATGACGTTTTCTTTCAGGCCGTATAGGTTGTCCATCTTGCCTTCGATAGCCGCACCCGCCAACACCTTGATCGTGTGCTGGAAGCTGGCTGCCGAGAGGAAGCTGTCCGTGCTGAGTGCCGCTTTGGTGATACCGAGCAGAACGGGCGCACCCGCTGCCGGTTCCTTACCTTCAGCGAGCAGTTGCTCGTTCTGGTTCAGCAGCTTCAGACGGTCGATCAACTCACCCGGCAGCAGCATACTGTCACCGCTGCGGGTAATCTGCACCTTCGACAGCATCTTACGAATGATGACTTCAAAGTGCTTGTCGGCGATGTTCACGCCCTGATTACGGTACACATCTTGCACTTCCGTCAGCAGGTAAATCTGTGCCGCTTCCGAGCCGAGGATACGCAGGATGCGGTGCGGGTTCTTCGCACCTTCGGTCAACTGCTGACCAGCGGTGACTTCCGCGCCGTCGAACGCTTCCGGGATCAACCGCGCATTCGATGGAATTTCGTATTCCACTTCCTGCCGCCGTTCATAGCGCACGTAAATCGTGTGGCCTTCCAGATGGACGACACCGTGCATCTTGGCGACGATCTTTTCGCCCGTGCCACCCGCGACTTCGGCGATGATCTCACCTTCATTGACTTCGGCTTCGTCCTCAACGAGGAAGTCCCAGCCGACTGGAATATCATGCTGTTCACTGAATGCTTCGCTGTCGATGATGGTGGCGATACGCACACCGTCACGCTTGGTCAGGCGCAGCACACCGCTGATGTCCGTAACGACCGCTTCACCCTTCGGCTTCTTGCGGGCTTCGAACAATTCTTCAACACGGGGCAAACCGCTGGTGATGTCACCGCTGGCCTGTGCCGTACCACCGCTGTGGAACGTACGCAGGGTAAGCTGTGTACCCGGTTCACCAATCGACTGTGCGGCGACGATACCGACCGCCGAGCCGATCTCAACCATTTCACCACGACCGAGGTCGCGCCCGTAGCACAGGGCACAGATACCGTGGATCAGGGCGCAGGTCATCGGGCTGCGGACGTTAACCGCTGCCAGCTTGCTGTTCTGAATTGCTTCCGACACTTCTTCAGTAATCATCTCGTTGCGTGCGACGATCAACTCGCCCGTTTCGGGGTCGTAGGTGTCAATAGCGGCACAGCGCCCGATGATGCGTTCGTACAGGGTCTGACCGGCGATGTCGTCCGCGCGGCGAATCCACATACCCGCTTCCGTGCCGCAGTCCATACGGTTCACGATCACGTCCTGCGCCACATCAACCAAACGACGGGTCAGGTAACCCGCGTCCGCCGTACGCAGCGCCGTATCCGCCAAACCTTTACGCGCACCGTGCGTCGAGATGAAGTATTCCAGCGCGTTCAAGCCTTCGCGGAAGTGGCTGCGGATCGGCAGGTCGATGATGCGCCCCGACGGGTCAGCCATCAAACCGCGCATACCCGCGAGCTGGGTGATCGGGCCGAAGCCACCCTTCGTCGAACCGGAAATCGCCATAATCGCGATAGGTCCATACGGATCGAGCGCCTGCTTAATCATGTCTTGCAGACGGTCTTTCGCCCGCGTCCACTCGTCAATTGTAATCTGGTAGCGTTCTTCTTCCGTCAGCAAACCACGGCGGAAGTCGCGTTCGGCGCGGTCAACCACACTTTCCGCCTGCGCCAGTACATCCTTCCGTTCATCGGGGATGGTCAGGTCAGACACCGCGATGGTCGTGCCGGAAATCGTCGCATAGTGGAAGCCGAGGTTCTTGATCGCATCTACGATGTCGGTCGTACGATCCGGTCCCACTTGCTGGTAAGCCTTCGCCACCAAATCCTGAAGCTGCTTCTTACCCATCGTATCCTGAACGAACCGCATTTCATCCGGCAAAATCCGATTGAAGACGCAGCGCCCAACCGTCGTCGGTTCGGGGTCAGCCTGTGGCGAACGGTCATCATAGATATTGCCGAGCAAAATCGGCGTGTGCAGTTCCACCAAGCCGAGGTTGTACAGGTACTCCACCTCGTCCATGTCAACGACCTTACGCCGTTCACCGAGGTTCGTCACCACCAACTTCTCGCTGGCAGCCTTATTCTTCTTGATGCGCTTGCGGTAGTCATGTACGTTGTCGATGATTGCATCAACTTCGCCTTCCAGCACCGCGCGCAAGGTGCGGTCAGCCGACTTCTCAGTCACCTTCACGCGACCGTTGTCATCGGTTTCGGTGACATCATAGAACACCTCAACCCCGGGGGTCAGGTGGTTCTGGGTGTAGTAGTAACCCGGCGAACGGAACGCCACGCCGACCTTCTTCGAACCATCCAGCGAAGCCATCGTCGGAACCTTTTCGAGGTTCGACTTCAAGGCGATGATTTCGACGGTCGGGTCCATGGTCAGGTAGTAGTTACCGAGCACCATATCCTTCGATGGGCCAACGATAGGCTGGCCGTCTGCGGGCTTGAGCAGGTTACGGGTACTGAGCATCAGTTCACGCGCTTCTTGCACGGCCTTGTCGCTCAACGGAACATGTACCGCCATCTGGTCACCGTCGAAGTCTGCGTTAAACGCCGAGCAGACCAGCGGGTGAATTTGAATCGCCTTACCTTCGACCAGTTGCGGCTCGAACGCCTGAATACCCAAGCGGTGGAGGGTAGGGGCGCGGTTCAGCAGGACTGGACGTTCCTTGATAACTTCTTCCAGCACTTCCCACACTTCGGGCTTTTCACGCTCAATGATGCGCTTGGCACCCTTCACGTTGCTGGCATAGTTGTAACGAACCAAACGGCTGATGACGAACGGGCGGTAGAGTTCCAGCGCCATCGTCTTCGGCAAACCGCACTGGTGCAGCTTGAGCTTCGGACCAATAACGATAACCGAACGACCAGAGTAGTCCACGCGCTTACCGAGCAGGTTGCGGCGGAAGCGACCCTTCTTACCCTTCAACATATCGCTGAGGGATTTCAGTTCACGTCGACCACGGCGGCTCAGTGCCTTACCACGTTGGCTGTTGTCAACAAGGCTGTCGACTGCTTCCTGCAACATACGCTTTTCGTTGCGGACGATAACATCCGGCGCACCCAGTTCCAGCAGGTGCTTCAAGCGGTTGTTGCGGTTGATCACGCGGCGGTACAGGTCGTTCAAGTCGCTGGTTGCGAAGCGGCCACCGTCCAACTGCACCATCGGGCGCAGGTCGGGTGGAATAACCGGCAGAACCGTCAGGATCATCCATTCAGGGCGGTTGTCGCTCTTACGCAGGCTCTCGACCACGCGCAGACGCTTGGTGGCCTTCTTCTTGCGCTGCTTGGAACGGGTGGTGCGGACTTCATGCCACAGCTCCACCGCCAGCTTGTCCATGTTCATGCCCTGCAAGATTTCGTAGAAGGCTTCCGCGCCCATGTCGGCGTGGAAAACCTGCCCGTAACGGCTCTTAAGTTCGCGGTAACGGGTTTCCGGCAGGAATTGCAGCACACGCAAATCTTGCAGTTCATGACGTGCTTTTTCCGCCGACTGGCGAATTTGTGCCATGCGGCTTTCGAGTTCCGAACGCTGCTCGTCCATGGAATGAGCTGCGTCACCCGAAATTGAGTCGGCCTCGACATCCAGCTTGCCCAATTCAACCTGACGCATATCTTCAATCTCGGATTGAATGTCGCTCAGGTAAGCGTTGGTCGCAGTCTGAATGCGCGAGATGTGTTCGTTGTTGACCTGTTCGCCCTTCGCGGCGATCACGGTGTTGGCGGTTGCAAAGTCGATGTCCGACGATGCGGTTTGACCGAGGAGCGCCTCGATGCGGCTTTGCACGCCTTGTGCTTCCTGCATCACCTTGTCGCTCAAACGGCTCAGTTCATTGTCAAAATGGTCGTGAATACTCTTCACGCGATCTTCAAATTGACCGAGTGCCGAGTCACGTTGAGTACGGACGCTTTCCATCTGTTCTTCGATGTCGCCGCCCAGCAGTACTTCCTTCTGCGCCAGTTCCTTTTCAATGCGTCCCAAAGCCTTTTGACGGGCTTCTTCATCGACGCGGGTGATCACGTACTGGGCGAAGTACAGCACACGGTCAAGGTTGCGGCGGCTGATGTCCAGCAGCAAACCGAGATAGCTCGGCACACGGCGGGTATACCAAACGTGGGCAACCGGAGCAGCCAGTTCAATATGCCCCATGCGTTCGCGGCGAACCGAGGCGCGGGTAACTTCTACACCGCACTTGTCGCAGACGATACCGCGATACCGAACATTCTTATACTTGCCGCAGTAACACTGCCAGTCCTTTGTGGGGCCAAAAATGGCTTCACAGAAGAGGCCGTCTTTCTCTGGGCGCAGCCGCCGGTAGTTGATGGTTTCCGGCTTTGTAACTTCACCATACGACCATGAACGAATCTGGTCAGGTGAAGCAAGGCTAACTCGTAGGGCGCTGAAATCCTTTGCTTCCAAGGGGTCTACTCCTCTGCGCTAAACCGAAAGGATATGGGTGAGTCTATACAAACTATTAAAACGAGGAAGTTCATAACCGACAGACAACGAAACAGCGAATTGAAAAGTTTCCCTTCGCTGTGGATTTAAACTATGTGTTTCCAAGACCGTTCGTAAATGGTGATTATATGAATATCCGCTGCATAAGTCAAGTGTTTTGACTGATTTGGATATGAGTATTTAGCAAATTTTTTGAACCTAATCCTCGTGCTTGTTAATAGTCAGGTTTTTTACACGTTTCTCTAACTATTAATAGACGCTTCAAGGATGCGAATGCCGTACCCCTCAAGCATTATTGACTGCCCGACAGCCGAGCCTGTTTCCGCGTCCGTAAAGGAGTCCTCACCAAGTTCAACGTGCTTCTTCTCATTGGTGAAGTTCATTAGAAACACAAACCGCTGCTTATCATTCTCGCGGACTTGTGCCGTCACACCGCTTGGCAGCTTTGGTTGTATCGCGCGGCGAAGGTTCTCGCTCTTGATAATCGCACCATAAAAATCCTGTAGCAGCGCTTTGTCCGTCCGTGCCGCCATAAAGTACGCCTTACCGCTGCCGTGTGCATTTACCGTGATCGCTGGCGAACCTGCATAAAATTCACTGGCATACTCGGCAACTGATGCTGCCGTTTCAAGGTGAATAAGTTCTGCGTACTGGCGGAATGCGTATGAACCGCTTACCTGTAGGTCGTTCCCCTCGCGAAACGTAATCGTCCCTTGCTGCGGGTCGGTCAGCGCGTCGATTTCCTCGACATAGATGCCCAGTGTGCGCCGTAGAGCAGGTGGATAGCCATTGAGGAAGCACAGGTCAGTTTCGTCTACCATGCCCGATAAATACGTGGTGACGAACACACCGCCCGCTTGGACAAATGCCTCTATCTGCTCGGCTAATCCCGCTTGCATCATATACAGCATCGGCGCGATGACGAGTTTATAACCGCTCAAATCGGCAGCACCATTCACCACATCAACCGTAACCCCCTGCCGCCAGAATGTCGCGTAATGAGCGTAACACGTTTCCTGATATTGCTTGCCGATGCTGCGCGGTATTTGAGCGTTATTGAGCGCCCAACCGTTCTCAAGATCGTATAACATCGCCACCGCAGCCTTATTCGTGCTTGATGCAATGGCTGATAGCTCCTCCAGCGTCGTTCCAACGTCGCTTACCTCGCGGAAGACGCGGGTATCCGGCGTATTCAGGTGCGTAATCACCGCGCCGTGAAATTTCTCCCAGCCGCCTCGGCTCTGTCGCCATTGGAAGTACTGCACGCTGTTGCCACCATGTGCGACTGCCTGTAAGGACGACAGCTTGTGCATTCCCGGCTGCTTCAGGCGGCTCACACCCTGCCAATTGGTGACGCTGGGCGTGGATTCCAACATCAGGAACGGTAGCCCTTGCTTATACGAACGGTGCAAATCGTGGAAGAACGAGGTTTCAATCGCCGCTGCCTCGTCATCACCATGATGCCACAGCGGGTAATTGTCCCACGAAATGACATCCACATGCTCGGCAAAACGCCAATAATCAAGCGAGGCATCCGGTCGCATAAAATTCGTCGTAATCGGGATATTCGGGGTGATCTCTCGCAGCGGCCCGGTTTCCGCTTTATAAAATTCCAGCGCTTGGTCGCTCATGAAACGTTTCCAGTCCAGCATCAGCCCATGCCCATGCTCGTCAACTGGCTCAATCTGATCCCAATCGCTGTACCGGTTGCCCCAGAATGTCGTCCACCATGCGTGGTTCAACGCATCTAAACTCGTGTAGCGGGCTTTAAGCCATTCCTTAAACGCGCTGTAGCACAGATCGCAATGACACTGCACACCGCCGTAGCCACCGTACTCATTCGACACATGCCACAGCAGCAGGGCAGGATGATTCTGGTAACGCTCTGCCAGCATCCGGTTGATGTTATGAACCTTTTCGCGGTAAATCGGCGACGTGTAACAAAAGTTTTGCCGGACTTTATGCGGCTGCCGCTGCCCCTGTGCGTTCACACGCCGCGTTTCAGGATACTTCTTGGAAAGCCATACGGGCGGCGAGGCGCTGGGTGTGCCGAGCATCGCAGCAATATCATGTACCGCCAGCTCATCCATCAACCGGTCAAGCCACGAGAAGTTGTATTGGCCTTCTTCCGGCTCCAGCAGCACCCAGCCGAACATCCCTACGCTCATCACGTTACAATGGGCTTCCTTCATCAACCGCAAGTCGTCAGCGAGGATGTCGGGGCTGTCCAACCACTGTTCATAGGTGTAATCGGCTCCATGCCAGAGTTTTTGAAACAACCGCCCTAACGTTGAGTTTTCCAAAATATCCCTCGAAAATAAAAAGTCTTTTTAACGCCGCTCTGTAGATATTAGTCACTGTTCGCGTAAATTCAAACCGTTTTCAAACCACAATTCGATTGACGAATTAGAAAATCCGTGCTATAGTATGAATACTGTGTTTGCTTGGTAACACCACACTAAACGGTGGAAATTTATTTTGTGTCGATTTCATCGCAAAATGAACCATAAAAGTCTTTAAAGTCCCTCGCCCTGAGGGAGAGGGCTGATGGTGGAGTGAGCCTGCGAACGTACCATCGTGGGGTGAGGGCTTAAAATAATCATCCACCACTTAAGGTAGTCCTACCGTTTGCTTAGTAAGTGAACACATAAATCATTTGCATTCCGTAGGGGAGGGTCTCAGCCCCCTCCCACTTTCTCGGCGCTATTTAACAATTGAGTGTGTCTACTCGGGCGGCAAACCTCTGATGTGTCCTCAGTTCTTTCTGCAAATCCTTTGCAACACCCTCCGCGAAATGCTCCCTCACATCCGCCGCAGCAGCACACACAATTGCACAGCGGCGGCATCACGCGAGTATTCCGCTGCACTTGTGTCATTTCAGCGGAAACAGCCGAGCCTCCTGCCGTCACAAAATGTCAATTCAGCGGCATTACGGGAGCGTCCCGCCAGCCAATTCGGCGGGAAAATTGCAAATTGTGCGAAATTTGCGAATCAAAAACCCGCTGCTCTGAAAGGGCTTTTGCTCTGTGGTTTCTATTGACTACTAGCTAAAGACTAAACATTCAGACGTTCTCGGCTTGGGTACGTTCTACCCGCAGCCTCAAATATGCATCCATGAACTCGTTCAAGCGCCCGTCCAGAACTGCGCCCGTGTTGCCCGTTTCAAAGTCCGTCCGGTGATCTTTCACCATCTGGTAGGGGTGCAGGACATACGACCGGATCTGGTTACCCCATCCCGCGTCTACGTTCTCGCCTTTTAAGGTCGCCAGTTGGGCTTCCTGCTTCTGTCGTTCCAGTTCGAACAAGCGCACCTTTAAAATCTGCATCGCGCGTTCACGGTTCTGTTTCTGGCTGCGTTCGTTCTGGCACTGAACTACGATGCCCGTAGGCATGTGGGTGAGCCGTACCGCCGTATCATTCTTCTGGACGTTCTGCCCACCCGCGCCGCCCGCACGGTAAGTCTCGACCTTCAAATCCTTCTCATTGACCTGAATATCAATCTCACCTTGAATATCCGGCCATAACTCAACCTTCGCAAAGGAAGTATGCCGCCGGTTCGCAGCGTCGAATGGGCTTAACCGTACCAGCCGATGTACGCCTTGCTCACTTTGGAGGTAGCCATAAGCGTAGTCACCGCGCACGCTCATCATCATGCTCTTAATACCGGCCTCTTCACCGTCGCTGCGGTCAAGTACTTCGATTTTATAACCGTTCTGTTCCGCCCAGCGCAGGTACATCCGCTCCAGCATCTTCGCCCAATCTTGGGCTTCCGTGCCGCCCGCGCCCGCGTGGATCGCGAAGATCGCGTTTTCGTTGTCATAGGGTTCGGAAAGGAGAGCCTGAAATTCCAACTTGTCAACGAGGGCTGTTAAAGCGTTGACCTCGGTTGTGAGGTCTTCAAGCAGACTAGAATCATCCAATTGAGCCAACTCAATTGCATCGTTAATCCGGGTCGCCACCCCCTGCCAACGGTCAATTTCAGCCTTCAGCTTGGCTAAGGCTTGCATAATTTGTTGGGCGGTATCAGGGTTGTTCCAGAAATCAGGCGCGCTGGATTGTGCTTCCAGTTCACTGGCCTGCACGGATTTGCTGGGGATGTCGAGGCGCTCCATAAGCCCATCAATCCGTGCCTTCATTTGTTTTAACAGGCTGATCAAATGGTCCATCTAGGCTTTATCAAATCCTCCTCAAATGGGCAGTTGCCCACCTTCGCTTAGTTCTCGTCAAATAGGCTGTTGACGAAGTTGTCGGGGTCAAAGAATACGAGGTTCGTCACGCCTTCACCCAGCCCAACATAATGCACGGGCAGTTTCAATTCATTGAAGATCGAGAAAATCATGCCGCCTTTAGCGGTTCCATCCAGCTTCGTGACGATAATCCCCGTCACATCAACTTGCTCACGGAACTTTTTCGCTTGTTCGAGCGCATTTTGCCCGGTCGTCCCGTCCAGCACCAACCATACTTCATGGGGTGCATCAGGGATAACCTTGGCCGAAATCGCCTTGATCTTCGCCAGCTCTTCCATCAAGTTATAGTTCGTGTGCAGTCGTCCTGCCGTGTCCACGATCAAGATGTCACACCCGCGTGCGTGGGCTGCCGAGGCCGCGTCGAAAACAACCGCCGCCGGGTCAGAACCCGGTTTATTCGCCACTACCGGAACCCCGATGCGCTGCCCCCACGTTTGCAGTTGTTCAATCGCTGCCGCGCGGAACGTATCGCCCGCTGCCAGCATCACCTTACGCCCGTTATTGTTCAGCCGGTTCGCGATCTTCGCGATTGACGTTGTCTTACCCGAACCATTCACCCCAACGATCAAGATGATCGATAACGGGCGACCGCTGATATTCGGTACAGGTGGCTCGGAAAGGAGGGAACGCAGTACTTCTTTGAGTGCGTTGTTGATCTGGTCGGCGCGGGTAATACCTTCTTTGCGAACCTTCGCTTGAAGGTCGCTCAGTACCCGCTGGGTTGTCGGAACGCCCATATCCGCTTGGATGAGGAGTGCTTCTACATCATCCCATGTCTCATCGGTAATGTCGGAATTACCGAGCATTTGCGAAATACGTCCGAAGAAAGATTGTCGTGTTTTGGAAAGTCCACTACGGAAGATGCCCACAGAGATAGATTCTCCTGTACAATCGGCTAAAGTAGCGCTTGTTTCTTGCTAGCTACAGCCCTAAAGTATACAACACGCGCTCGGATAATTGAAGTCTAAGGGAATGTCATGACCGGTAATAACCAATTGACACACGTTGACGAAAAAGGTGTCGCCCGCATGGTGGATGTCGGTGCTAAACCGGATACGGAACGGGTCGCCATCGCGGGTGGCGCGGTCTATATGAAACCGGAAACGTTGTCCTTGATCCGGGGGGGTGCAATCAAAAAAGGGGATGTACTCACCGTCGCCCGTATCGCCGGGATTATGGCTGCCAAAAAAACGGCTGATCTCATTCCCCTCTGCCATCCCATCCCGTTGAGCCACCTCGACATCGAACTGCTGCTCGACGATACAGACAACGCGGTGAAGATCGTCGCTGTCGCTCGCACCACTGGTAAAACCGGTGTGGAGATGGAAGCGTTAACGGCTGTCAGCGTGGCCGCGCTCACAATTTATGATATGGCGAAAGCCGTTGACCGTGAGATGCGTCTAAGTGATATACGCCTGCTCGAAAAGCGCGGTGGGCAGCATGGCGACTATAAGGCCGAGGCGACCTAATGCAAATTCATGTGCTCCTGTTCGCGACCCTCAAAGACCTCGCTGGGCGAAATCGTCTAGTCCTCAACGTGCCGCTCGAAAACGCGACAATCACGGATGTGCGTGAGGCGCTCAGTAGCGAGTATCCGGCGTTAAAAGCCAATGTTCAGGCCGCGATTGCCGCCGTGAATGAGGAATACGCCTTCCCGAATGATGCCGTTCACGAAGGGGATAATGTCGCCTTTTTTCCGCCCGTCAGCGGTGGTAGTGCGGATTATCCAGAGATATTCCGCCTCGCGCCTGAACCCGTAAGTACCGATGAACTCGTCGCTGCCATCACTATTCCCGCGACGGGTGCCGTCTGCGTGTTCAGTGGCATGGTTCGTGGTGAAACGACCCAATCGGGTGATGTGCTCCACACTCAAAACTTGGAATATGAAGCGTATGAGCCAATGGCAGTAGCCAAAATGCGTCAAGTGGCCTCGGAAATCCGCGAGCGCTGGCCTCTGGTGCAGGGTATCGCCATTGTCCAGCGCGTGGGCAAGCTCGATGTCGGGCAAAATACAATACTGATCGCTTGCTCATCAGGCCACCGCGATCAAGGTTGCTTTGAGGCCGCCCGTTACGGTATTGATCGTCTCAAAGAAATTGTTCCGGTTTGGAAGAAAGAAGTCCGTCCTGATGGTCAATCGTGGGTCGAAGGTCATTACATGCCCACGCTGGATGATCGTTCAAATAAGGATTAATCAGGCAATTCCGTGTCCAATAGATTAAAATGCCGTTTTATTTGTCATAGTGAACTGGCTTGCGTGAGGAGTTAAGAATGTCGCGTCGTGTTGTGGTAACAGGTATGGGGATGGTCACACCCCTCGGCCTGAATGTTGAAGATAGCTGGGCAGGTATTAAGGGGGGTAAAAGTGGTATTGGCCCGATTACGCTGTTCGATACTACTGATTATCTCGTCAAAATTGCTGCCGAACTGAAAGGCTTCGACCCTGCTCAATATATGCCCGCTAAAGAAGTGCGCCGGCGCGACCGCTACCAACATCTCGTCCTAGCTGCTGGTAAACAGGCGGTAGAAAGCTCCGGTATCGCAGTTACAGATGAGAACCGACACCGTATCGGTACGATCATTGGTTCGTCGGTTGGTGGGGTAGGTGCATACTGGGAACAAGCCCAAATCTTGATCGAGTCCAACGACCCGCGTCGCATTTCACCCTTCGGCATTCCCATGTTGATGGTGAACGGCGGGAGTGATTTGGTCAGTATCGAATATGGTACGACCGGTACATCCGCAACCCCCATCTCCGCCTGTGCGACAGGTGCGGATTGTATCGGTATGGCCTTCGACCTCATTCGTGCAGGTCGCTTAGATGCTGCCTTCGCCGGATGTGGTGATGCGCCGATCATCCCTATCGGCATCGCAGCCTTTGACCGTGTTGGCGCTTGCTCGCGCGAAAACGACACCCCTGAACGTGCCATTCGCCCGTTTGACAAAACACGACCCGGCCTCGTCTTTAGCGAAGGCGCGGGCGTGATTGTTATCGAGGAACTGGAATTTGCGAAAGCGCGTGGTGCGAATATCTTAGCCGAGTTGGTAGGTTTTGCCTCGACTTCCGATGCATACCACGTCACCGCGCCGCAGCCGGAAGGCATCGGCGCGAGCAAAGCCATTCAGTATGCGTTAGATGACGCTCACCTTAACCCCACCGATGTCGATTACATCAACGCGCATGGCACGGGTACCTCCCTCAACGACGCGATGGAAACACGCGCCGTGAAGCGTGTTTTTGGTGATCAGGCCTACAAGGTGCCGATGAGTTCCACCAAGAGCATGACCGGACACGGTATGGGTGCGACCGCCGCTTTGGAAGCCGCGTTTGCGGTACTCGCCATTCGCGATAACGTCGCCCCACCGACCATCAACCTCAATGAGCCTGACCCTGAATGCGACCTCGACTATGTACCGAATGTCGCCCGTGAAATGCCTATTTCATGCGTCATGAGCAACTCGTTCGGTTTTGGTGGTCATAACGTATCGCTCATCTTTAAATCGTTTGTTGATTAGTGTTTGACGGAGAAAGCGTCCCTACAATGCCCAATGCTTCGTCCCTGATACAGGGAGTTGATCTCGAATTTAATAATATTATGCTGCTGAAACAGGCACTGACCCATCGGTCGTTCATCAATGAGCATGGTGTCTCGTCTGATACGGGCGATAACGAACGACTCGAATTTCTGGGCGATGCCGTGCTGGATTTTCTAGTTGGCGACATGCTTTACCAGCGCTACACCGACCTGCCAGAAGGCGATCTCACCCGTTTGCGGGCGGCGCTCGTGCGTACTGAGTCGTTGGCGGGTTTAGCCCGTCAAATCGGTTTGGGTAACGCCCTCCGCATGGGCAAGGGTGAGGAAAATACAGGCGGTCGTGAACGCCTAACCAACTTATGCGCGACCTTCGAAGCGCTCGTCGGTGCGCTCTACCTCGATCAAGGGTTACCTGCTGTCAAGGGGTTCGTCACCCCCTACCTTGACTCGCTGCTCGAGCAAATTATCAGCGCTGCTTCCGACCGTGATGCGCGGAGTTCCTTGCAGGAATGGAGTCAGGCTGAACTCAACCAGACTCCTGTCTATCGAACGGTGTCGTCATCAGGCCCCGACCATCAGAAGGAATTCTTGGTCGAAGTGTTAATCGGTGGCGTGGCGGCGGGGCAGGGTGTTGGGCGCAGCAAGCAGGCGGGCGCACAAGCTGCCGCGCGTTCAGCTCTCGACAACATCAAAGAGAATAGGCTGCGTTTTGCTTCGGACTAGTGGTCGCTTACTGCGCCCCTTGTATCGACACCTTAACCACCGCCATCCGGTGATCGGAGGCGTTCGTGTTAATCGTATTCACACCAATGGGTATCAGCGAACGCTGCCACAACCATAAGTAGTCAAATTGCACTTTCGGGTAGCCGGTACGCCACAAGGTCGCCGAGAAATCAGATGGCAAACCTGTACCGGCGAAGGGATCGATAAACCCTGCCGCTCGCATTTGGTCACCTATAGGCGAGTCGGGAATATTGTTGAACGTTCCTCCGACCAATAAACGCCCGACCTTGTCGTTGGCGAAGCGTGAGTTCAGCAGGCCAAATATCTCGTTAAGCTGAAGCTGCTGATCTTGCTGTTGTTCATCAACGCTGCGGTCATCGGTCGCCTCAAGCAGGTATTCAAGCCGCGTGTTGTAAAGGGTAATCACACCTTCATCTGGCTGAATTTGAATGCGCTGAACGCCCGTTTGGCTGCCGTTGCTGGTCAGCAAAATGCCCTCGTCGTTGACGATTTCAACCCGCGAAAGCACCGCGAGTCCCTGTAAACCTTCGTTCGTGGGGAAGAACCGCGCACCCATGCGGAGCCGCCTTGCCAGCCACAAAACCTCATCTACCCCGTAGCTCGTCAGTCGCCCGATTTCTGCCTGTTGAATGAGGACGACATCCGCGCCACTTTGCTGGATCGTTCTGGCGATACCTTCAAGGTCAAACGCGAAAAACTCGTTAAATCCCGCGTGGATGTTATAAGTTCCAATCACAACGCCGTCTAACGGTGTTTGCTCAGTATCGCGCACACCTTGAATGACAGGTGGGCGAACGGCTGAAGCCACGCCCAAACTCGCGCCAACAGCCACCAACAGCCCGAAGAATGTTTGCCAGCGGCTGCCACCAGTCCACGGAATCCGTCGCCGTGTTTGTACCATTGGCAGCGCCGCCAAGAAGATGCTGAGGAGTAAAACGCCTAATCCCATGCCGCGGAATGCCCGCAAGAACGGCGGCACGTAAGGGTTCAAAAAGGCTAGGTCAGGCGACATATTTTGTACGTAGCCGTAATCGTAGGTGAAGTTATCAGCTAACGTCAGAACCGCGAATACCAGCACCGCCGCCACAAGCCATAATCCCGTAAATTGGCGCTCTTTTTCGCCGCGTGGGCGTACCAGCCACCACCACAGCAAACTTGCCGCGAACTGCGCCAGTACCAGCGCAACCCCCGCAATAATCCCTTGGAAGCGTGTCCCAAAGACAATCATCAACGCCAGCAAGAGCATCCAGAGCCAGCCACGGGCGTTCTGGTCAAATAACCCGACAAAGCTGCTCGCTTGCTGCCGTACCCACGGGATTATAGGCAGCAGGGTTGCGAGGGTCACAAATGGCGCGAGCGTTGTGTAATCGTACGATGCGCGTCCGGCGATGGTGTTGGGCAGCCCCAACAATGCCAGTTCGAGAAATAGAAGTCCGCCCAAACCGATGCCGCCCCAGATGGGCATCAATCCGTAGTTGGGCATAACCTCGCTTTGTTCGGCTTTTTGCTGTCGTCCCTGACCAACCGTGGTAATCACCGTCAACACAATGAGCAGGGCGGATAAGGCCAATTGAACATTCAGGTAATCAGGCGACCATGAAGGGTCAAGCGTATTGCCGATTGCTCGGAAGATCTGATCCGCCCCGATGCCGAGGACAAATAAGTAAGGTAGTGCCTGTGCGCGGAAGCGGACTAGCATCGCGATATAAACGAGGCTGCCACCAAACACCATCGACGCGGCGATCAGTGGGGTGATCGTCGTTCCTGCGATCATCAACACGCGCCCTGCTGCGATGAGGGCTGCCGCGATAATCGTCAGCCATCGGGTGCGTCCTAAAATCAACGCCAGCAGGGGCAAAGCCAACATATAAACCAAAAACATGATCTCGTTTGTGACCGTGTTTGCGTCCACCACTCCCGGCATATTTGCTGTGAGCATGGCGGGGTCAAGACTCAGCACAATCGACGCGCCGCCGGTTCGGCTGTAGATCATGCCGATCAGGTAGCGGGTTGCGCTGATGAAGAACAGGCCAACCAGTGCGGCCTCAAGAATGAATACCTGCTGTAAGCGTAAGCGCAGGCGGTTACGCATGTTGACTCCTAGCGTGAAGATGTACCAGACAAAGATGACATTTTAAGAACAGACACGCCTCTTAATCGAGACAAGCCTAGACAAAGTGTACAACAGCGATATAATCCCGCAAATTTTGTAGCAGGAGGTTTTGTCATGGAACGAGTAGATACCATATTAGCAGGCGGCATCGTCGTCACCATGAACCAACAGTTTGACATTATACACGATGGCGCAGTTGCCATACGCGACGATAAGATTATTGCTGTCGGCTCAACGAGAGATATTACCGCACAATTTCAATCTGATAATACCGTTTCTTGTGCAGACCAATATATTCTCCCCGGTTTGGTGAATGCCCATACCCACGTCCCGATGACCTTGCTGCGCGGCCTTGCGGACGATCTTCGATTGGATGTGTGGCTCATGGGCTATTGTATGCCGACTGAGCGTGAGTTTGTAACACCGGAGTTTTGCCGCCTCGGTACAGGTCTCGCTTGCGCCGAAATGATCCGCAGCGGTATCACCAGCTTTGCCGATATGTATTACTTCGAGAAAGATGTCGCTCAAGCAACCGCTGATGCAGGGATGCGCGGTGTTCTCGGTCAGACTATTCTCAAATTCCCCTCGCCGGATGCCGAAAGTTACGAACACAGCCTTGATTATGCGGCCCAATTTATCGAGGAATGGAAAGGCCATCCGCTGATTACGCCAGCGATTGCCCCTCATGCGCCTTACTCCACCACACAGGATATGCTGCGCGAGTGCGCTCAACTGGCTTTAGCCTATGATGTGCCCATTTTAATCCATATCGCCGAAACGAAACTGGAACAGGACGATAGCGTGACCTTATATGGGCAAACGGTTGTGCCGTGGGTCGAAGAAGCCGGCTTGCTCGGCGCGAAGGTATTGGCCGCCCACTGCGTTCACATCTCTAAAGGCGAAATGCGTATTCTGCGTGAGTATCATACGACCGTCGCTCATTGCCCGACCAGTAACCTCAAACTGGCAGCAGGTATCGCCCCGGTTTCCCAGATGTTGGATGAAAAACTCGTGGTTGGCATCGGCACGGATGGCCCCGCCAGCAACAATGACCTCGATATGTTCGAGGAAGTACGTCTCGCCGCTATTCTGGCGAAAACGGCTGCCAATGACCCCACCTCATTACCGGCCCGCCAAGCATTGTTGATGGCAACCCGGCAGGGCGCGGATGCCCTTTTTATCGGTGATCGCACCGGCAGCCTTGAAGCTGGTAAGTTGGCGGACATTATTACGATTGATGCCGGGCCAGTTCACAACATGCCCCGTTTCGACCGTGATCCGAATGCCATTTACTCGCGTATCGTATATGCTAGCAAGAGTACCGATGTCCAGAACGTGATGTGTAACGGCAAGTGGCTGATGCGTGACCGCGAACTCCTGACACTTGATGAAGGGGCACTGCTGCGTGAAGCCAGCGATTATGCGGTTAAGGTCGATTCATTCCTTGCCGCCCGCGAGAAAGATACGCTGCGTAAGTTGTTGGCGATTGGTGGTTTGGAGCAGGGCGAAAGTTTCGAAGTGCAGGTTAAAGCGGTTGTTTCGGACGAAGCTGTTATCGAGAAGTTGCTGTCGCATACTGACGTTCAAATTCTCAAGACCATCCACTACCGCCAATACGATACCTATTTTCTGTTTGATGACCCCGATGCGGGTCGCGTCCGTTACCGCGAAGACGATTTGCTTGATGATAAGGGCGAAGTTGCCTCTGTTCGCAGCCGCTTAACCTTTACGACAGCTTCTAAAGAAAAGGACTTTCATTCGGCTGTCTTGCTCTCGCGCTCGCGGTTCCTGTCCAAAGCTGATCGTCCGTTGCGCTTCTACCGCGAATACTTCCAACCGCAGGAAGAACGTGAACTCCAGAAAGACCGCCGCCGCTGGCACATTCTTTATCAAGATGTCCTGTTCTACGTCAATTTAGACCGTGTGCTAAAACCAGCACTGCCTCAGACCTTCATCGAGATCAAGAGCCGCACATGGTCTGGGTCGGATGCTGCGAATAAGGCGGATCGAATCAAAGAGATGCTCAAAATTTTGGGCATCTCTCAGTCTGATATGATACGGATGGAATATCTGGATTTTCAGCCCGCCGCGACTTAATAACGGCGGGGTTCTCGTACCGGTGTCCGGGCGCGGAAGCAGTCCTCGCAAATGTTGTAACGGTGATTAATCGAAAGCGTTGTGCCACAGCGGGAGCAGCGCTTCACCGTATTGATCTTGCGAAGGAGTGCGCCGTCGATTTGTAGCGAACATTCCATTCGCATTTCGCGCACTGCATCCCCATGTGGGGCGAAATTGCTGAACTCGCGCCGCTGTGACAGCCACAGGTAAATATCCGCGCACGACACGCAGTACTCGATACTTTCCAACTCAATCGTGTTGGTAATTTCGCGTGGCGCGACGGGTGGCAGCGGCAGCGGTTTGTCCGTCAGGATATGCCGCGCACATTGATACCAGTAGTCGCGGGTACTCTGTCGGGTAGGGGCGTTCACGATCTTCAGCGCGGCTTCCAAACCGAGTAGGTTCACTTCTCGGTCAGTGAGCATATTCGCCAACTCAATCCGTTCGCTCATATCCGCCGTTTGAATATTAGAGCGCAGCGAATCAGGGATGGATTGCAGTGAAGCCCATTGCGTGAGCTTGCTTGCAAGGTTCCCCGGTATCAGTTCCAAATCCTCGACCGTCGGGGCGACCCGCGCATGAGTCAATTCATCAGCAGGTTCATAAAAAAGCTGCTGTATGACTTTCAAATCGCGTTTGCTCGTCGCGCCGACTT
Organism: Chloroflexota bacterium; assembly: GCA_020161935.1. Taxonomy (GTDB): domain Bacteria; phylum Chloroflexota; class Anaerolineae; order Aggregatilineales; family Phototrophicaceae; genus CFX2. The sequence continues at coordinate 1,025,597 of JAIUNI010000001.1, read as the reverse complement.
CACCGACTGTTGAGAGGCCAAATCGTCCGGCTCGCCCACCAATTTGCTGCACTTCTGCTGCCGAAAGGACACGCACATTTCGCCCGTCAAATTTCTCGATCTCGTAAAAGCAGACATAATCGGCAGGCAGGTTTAGACCCATACCCACCGCGTCGGTGGCTATACAGATTTCAGTCTCGCCGTTTGCAAAACGGTCGGCCTGCTTGCGTCGTACTTCTGGCGGCAGATTACCATAGACGACTGAAACCGTTCGTTTCATGCGTTCCGATTCGGTTTTTAGGTGCAGCACCATCTGGCGGGAAAAAGCTACTAAAATGGTGCGGGCTGGCAGATCTTGTAATGACCAACTGCGTTCAGCAATTTTAATCGGCGCGAGCCGTTCATGTTCCACGATTTCCAACGGGATTGCGGCTGCTTCCGCCATTTGCGTAATCAGGCTTTGTACCGTCTTTGGCCCGATGACGTGAATATCAGCAGATTGAGCTTCCATCAAGGCGCGTGTCCATGCCCAGCCACGATCTGCATCTGCTAACATTTGCGCTTCGTCGATAATCACGCAGCGCCCGCTGTGCTGGGGGTTAAACATTTCAACCGTCGCGGCGGTGATCTCTGCGTCCATAATCGGAATGTGTTCTTCACCCGTCAGGAGGTTGCAGAACACACCTTGTTGGTTCAAACGGTCGAATATCTCAAACGCCAGCAAACGCAGTGGTGCAAGGTACCAACCGCTGCCCGCTTCGATCAGTGCTTGCAACGCCTGATAGGTTTTACCACTGTTTGGCGGGCCGACGTGCAGCACAATCCGTTGTTCCGACCGTCCATCATGTCGCCATGTTGGGAAGGCTGCGACCAACTTCGCCCGTAATGATGCACGCATTTCTCGCTCGGCTTTGCGTTCAGCCTCCATACGGGCGTTTTCGGCGATACGTTCCTCGTGGCGTTGGGCGCGGAAAAGTTCAGTCTTTTCTTTGAGTACCGTGCGGAACTCTCGGTAGGTTTCTGGCAAATCCCACTCGCCACGAATGTCACCCCATGTCGGTTCACCGCGCCGGATGCCGATCTTTTGCAAGCGTCGGCGGATAGTTGAAAATCCGGTGTCAAGCACAACTGCGAGGTCATTACTCGAAATCGACTCGAACACGGTGATATGCTCGGCATATTCGGGATTATTATACGCCGCCTCAACCGCGTCGGCTGGCAGACGTAAACGACCTTCAGGGTCTTCAAACGCTTCAATGCGGTCTTCGTCGATGGCGTGTTCAAGCGTCGCTTGGCGTACACCGATGCGCTGTGCCGCGCTGCCAACGGTATATGTTCGAGCCAGTACCTTGAGCCGGACCGACTTACCATCTTTAACACCCGGTCGCAGTTGTGTCCCGCATTTTTCGAGCAGCTTCTCCCATGATGCTTGTGACGCTTCTTCTGCGGCCTTCCGCGCATCATCCGCGCTGGCAGTTGCCAAACGCAGCCATGTGATGCCCTCATGTTGGGCGCTCATCACCTGTAGGGGCTTAAGAAAATCATGGGCGAGCAGTGAATCAATCGCATATGCGCCATACTGGTTAACCAGTTCGGCTTCAAGCGCGACTTGCCCCGGCTGTGTGGTTAAGAACATCGTCACGGTTTCTTTGACCGGCGCAAGTTTTTGTTGTGCTACCAACTGTTTGAGCGTCCGTAGGCTCAAGCGCAGTGGATCATAAACCAGTTCATCATATGATCCCAACGCGTCCATTTGGATGAGCGCGTCGAGAATGGCCTTATCCTCATCTTGGGTGACGAGTTCATCCGCTGGTAAATAACCATCTGTCTGATTAAGTTTACCGACGATGCCTTCTGCTGCAGCCCCCAATTCTCGAATGCGTTCCTCGCGGGCCACTTGACGCTCGTGAATCGTGTCCTTAACGAACACCCCACCAGCGCGCATATCCGGGAATGATGGCTTTGCCCATGCGCGTTTTTGCTGCATCTCCGCTTCACTCGTGCGCGTCCGGTCATACCACCAATCACCGTCACGCCCGACCTTATCCGTGACAAATTCGGCTAACTCGCCGCGTTGTAGGGCGACGCGTTGGCATAGCATGTCATATCGGATAAAGCCCTCAGGGACGCGGGCTAAGATGTTTTCAATGATTTCAGGTGTCGGTTGGAGTTTTGGCATTGGTTATGGTGCAAACGTTTGAATAGATTGAACGGGTGAGAAGCGGTTGGGTGGAAATTGTAACGTGCTAAAGTAATCGTCCAAGGTTTCAGCCCTGCGAATGCGCTCAACATCGCCGTTTGAACGCAGCAGCAGCTCTTGTGGTCTCAGACGACCGTTGTAGTTAAAGCCCATCGCGTGACCGTGAGCGCCTGTATCCTGAATGATGAGCAGGTCGCCATCATCAATCGGAGGCAGCGGTCTTTGTACCGCGAACTTGTCATTATTCTCGCATAATGCACCCACAACATCAACGCTGCGTTCTTCTCCGGTTGCGTTTTTGCCGTAAACGTCGATGTGGTGATATGCGTTATACATGCCGGGACGCATCAGCGCAGACATCGAAGCATCCACCCCGACATAATGACGATACGTTTCCTTCTGGTTGATTGCTCTGGTGACCAGTACGCCGTGCGGCCCTGTTAGATAGCGCCCACTTTCCATGTGCAGGTCAGGTTTGTACCCGTGCTGCGCCTCAAATTGGTTGAGCAGGCCAGCCGCTTCTTGTCCGAGCGTATGAATATCGAGCGACGCATCTTCTGGTCGGTAGGGGATACCCAGCCCACCCCCGATGTTGATGAACTCAAAAGCAATTCCGAGTTCGCGTTTTGCCGTCGTGATCAGGTCAAGCAGCATCTTCACCGTCTCGACCATGTAGGCGTGATTGCGCTCATTCGATACCAGCATCGTATGAAGGCCAAATCGCTGAACGCCTAATGCCATCGCTTGTCGATATGCCTCGATAAACTGTGTGTCGCTAATGCCATACTTCGCCTCTGCCGGTTTGCCGATAATCGCGTTACCGCTGCGCCGTTCGCCGGGGTTGTATCGAAAGCAAATACGCACAGGAATCTGCCGCAGCTTTTTGAGCAGGGAAATATCGTCAAGGTTGATGATGCAGCCGCCGTCTGCAAAAGCCGCCTCAAACTCGGACGCGCTCGTGTTATTGGAGGTGAACATGATGTCATCACCCCGCGCCCCAACCTGCCGGCTGAGTACGAGTTCCGCGACGGAACTGCAATCAAACCCGAAGCCCATCTCTCGGATGATGCTCAGGATATGGGGGTTCGGAAGTGCCTTCACCGCGAAATATTCCCGAAATCCCTGCACGTCTCGAAATGCATCTTTGAGCCTTGCGCCCGTTTCGCGGATGCCCACTTCGTCGTAAACATGAAACGGCGTTCCGAAATGAGCAACAATATCCGGCAAAATCGGATTCAGTCGCGCTTTGAAAGCTTCAGACATCGGCATGGTTTGTACCTAACTTACAGATTTCAATGTATCAAAAACGCTGGACTAATTGGCCTCGCCGCACCATTTCCACTGCCCGTCTTCTTGGACGACATTGTACTTGGTCAGTGGGAAGGTTGTGTTTTCACCATTGTACTCGGCGACAATTGCCCCGCTGCATGTAACCGTATTTGCGTTCGCATCTTGGTTACAGGTGACATTTTCGAGATGCGCTTTGACCCCTGCAAATGACTGCGCCTCGCGGTCAAGGTTGGCCTCTTGCGCCGCGCATAAGAGGTTGCGGATGCTATCGGCGTTCGTGTCAATTTTTGCTTGCATGTATTGGTGAACCACTTGCCCCGCAGCGTCCTCCGTTGTACTCGCGCCACCGCCACCGCAGGCTGCCAACATCCCTGCGAACCCGATTAAAAAGCAAAGCCTCAATGTATGTCTATTCACTTTTGAACCTCTATTCCCAACCGATGGCGGATTTCATCTAACGTACAAACGGTGAGTAAGTTATGCAAGCTAACCCCGTAGAAGGCTTCATGACCTGTATCATACTTCAGATAATCAAATCCGCTGACCTTCAGGTGGACTTTATCACGATCCAGCCCATACTCTGGCAAGATACGAGCCGCCGCCCAAAGATTGATGAGTGGAATCTGATATTCATCAGCTAATGCCACCAGTTGCAGGTTGAAGTTGATCGACTGCCAGAAGAATTCTTCTTCAGGGTGTGCGCTAAAGGTTGAAATGACAGGAATAACCCCGTGTTCTAGGCTGTCCTCAATGATCTGGCGCATTTGCCCCGCGTACTTGTCCTCGGTCATGCTGCGGACATCATTCGGCCCGAACATGATGAAGGCGACACTTGGCTTTTTGAGCCTGTATTCGCAATCTAAGGGTGTCTCCCCATTTTGACAGACTTCTTTATCCGCCCAAAATGGATCAACAATGCCGTAGGTACTCATCCCGATGCGGGCTGCTACACTGTCAGAGGCTGCCGCTTTCCCATAATAAGCAACTGTATCGGCTAAGAAACCATAAGGGCCAAGTTTGCTATCAGGGTTGCTCATCGGTATCAAGTACTGTGGGTTTGCGCTCAGACTGTCGCCCACTTTTGTAATTGCATTGCTGGCATTCCCCATTTCCTGCCCGCGTTCATACAACGCCACCATCGCGTCACTGATGGTTGGAATAATGGGTACAGCGTATAATCTTGCCATCGACCGGCTGTTGACAGTGGTTGGGTCTGCGTCAGCAATCGTCAGGTTAACCGGCAAGTCGCCAAATTGCAGTGTTTCATCGCGGTTCAAGAACGCCGAAATAATCCAACCATCCTGTACCACTCGGTTATCTGCTAAACGCTGAATATGCACCCATATGCCCGTATGGTTACGCTCGATTAGGGTGATCGGTAAGCCGGGGTTTAACCTGCCAAGCTGTTGGAAGCTGTCACCCGGCCCTGCATAAAGGACGCTCGCTTCGTAAGCGGTCGTTTCGGGGAGTGCTTCCGGTGCAGTGAGCGGCTGCCAAGTCAATGCCGTGGCGATTATGAGTACATAAGCAAGTAACAATTTCATTGAAAGAGGAGCCTTTAATCACTGTGTACCGTGAACGTGCGTTTATTGTAACACCATGTCGAACGACCTATTGAGCCTGCCGTTCTGCTAACCACTTTTCACGGTTTTTCCCACGAGCAATCTTCCCGCTGGACGTTTTAATCAGCCAGCCTTTATTTACCAACGTGACAAAGCTCAGGGTAATATCGCTTTGCCGCCCGACCTGCTGCCGGATCGCTTGTGTAAGCTGCTTGCGGGCTGCCGCGTCGCTCACATCCGCTTCCGCCACCACAGCGATCAACTCGGTGCCTTCTCGTTCATCCGGTACGCCGAATGCCACAGCCCGCCCCGGATGTACCCCCGCTACCGAATTGACGATGGCCTCGATGTCCTGTGGGTAAACATTTTTACCAGCGTTGATAATCAGGTCTTTGCTGCGCCCGACGATATAAACCTCGCCATCCGCCAGATAGCCTTTGTCGCCTGTTTTGTACCAACCGTCCTCATCAAACGGTTGCAAATCGTCGCGGTGGTAATAATTGGTCAGCATACAGTTGCTTTTGACCATGATCTCACCGACCTGCCGTTCGCCCAGCGCTTGTCCGTTGTCATTCACAACACGTACCATTGTCCCGTGTATCGGTTTTCCACACGACACGACTTTTTCACCTTTTTCCACATCGGTCGCTACCGAAGCGGTCAAATTGTTCTGTAACCCTTGCCGGTCAACCAGATCGACCTTTGTTTCACTATCGATAGCGGACTGGGTAACCGCAAATGTGTTCTCAGCCATCGCGTAGCTAACGGTTAGTTGCTTAAGGGTTATGCCGTTTATAGCAAATCGTTCTGCGAATAACCGGTGGCTGTCGTCACGCACAGGCTCAGAGCAGTTAATGAACGCGCGAATACTGCTCAAGTCGATGCCTTCGCTGTCACGCTGGCGCACTGTTCGCGCAAGATGGTTATAGGCGAAGTTCGGCAGCCAGCATAAGGTCGTCTTGTAATCTCGAATCGCCTTAAGCAGCATAGCCGGATGCCGCACCCAGTCAAACGGCGACATCAACACCAGTGGCACGCCTTGTACCAACGGTTGTACGAAACCCGCAATTAAACCCATGTCATGATACAGTGGCAGCCAGCTAACAATCACGTCGTTTTCATTCAGCTTGAGTGCGTCGCTGTAGGCCGCAAGCTGGTTCAAAACGGCTTCGTGCGATAGGGCGACACCTTTTTGTAAACCGGTTGTCCCGCTTGAATGCTGCAAGAATGCCGTCGCGCTCGGCATCGGTTGGGCGTACTCTAGGACTTCGCAAGTATTATTAGATGCTTTGATGGTCTGGGAACCATATACCGGACAGCTAACCCATTCCGCGAGTGTTGGCGCGAACGAGTCGGTCGTCAGGATCGCCTTGACCGCTGACTTGGTGACTAGTTCCCCAATATCCCGCATATAAATTTCAGGGTCGAGCTTTTCCGTCAGTGTTGGGAACATCGACGGGATCGCGCCAATCAGCATTGCTCCCCAGAAGGCGTAAATACTTTCGAGGTTCTGCGTATGCGCGATGATGACTAGATCACCTTCAGCGATATTCAACTTTGTAAGTGCGGCGGCATACTCGGTTGCTGCGTTCGAGAACTGCTGCCGACTGATATGCACAGGGTCGGCATCCGTTGCGACAAAAATAATCGCGGGTCGATCACTTTCAGGCTGTGCCAGCGTAACCGCATCGAGGAGCGTGAGATACTTGTCGCGGGTTGAGAGGGTCAGCATAAAACGCTACTTGATATCTCGCATGATACGGGCAACCATTTGGTTGAGGGTATCCATTTTGGAAACGGTTAAATCGGGGTCGGGGATATAAACGTTGAACTCTTGCTCGGCAAATACCCCGATTTGCGCCAGCGAAAACGAGTCGATCATGCCTTCGGTAATAATCCCTTCAGTATCATCCAGTTCATACTGCGGATCTCGGATGAGGTCGTTCAAAATAAAAGTGCGGAGTTTGCTGCGTACGGTTTGCTCGTCCATTGGTGTATCCTCTCAAACTAATTTGGTGTCGCCGCCCACTCGGAGACTATATCGCCGAGCAGCGTACCGAGTTGTGCCGATCCTTGCGGTGTCAAATGTACGGGACTATCCGTAAATTCGCTAGGTGAAATCGCATCCCATAAATCGATGTAATGCCACCCGTTCTGTGCAGCCAGTTCTTGCATAATCGCGCGGTAACGGTCATAAGCCCACTTGGGATACCAGAAATTGTAGCGAAGGTCACTATTTACCCCATCCGCCACAAATATTGGCTCATTAACAATGATGAGCGGTATGTCACCGACAACTTGCGTTCCGGCTTTGATTATATCGGTAGCAAGCGTATTCTCTTTCAGCTCATTTGCCTCTGTAAAACCTTGCCAACTTATGTCCGTGTCCAAATCGTTACTGCGAGGCTCATAATCTTTGTACAGTTGGTCAATACCTGTTGCTGCCCAATTGATACCGTACAATTGCAACCGCCACCAATCCGCCAGCGCTCGCCGCTGCCCGACGAGTGTTCGCCCCCAAAAATCTCGTTGAACAAACCGCGCGTCATTCACGTCTAATTGAAGCTGATAACGCTCAATCAACGGCTGAACCCGTGCCGCGTTGTTTTGTACGAGTGGGGCTTCAATCTGCTTCGGGTAGGGCAAGGATTCGAGTGTGACCAACCACATAATCAGGTCGGGTTGGTAGCGCATCCCGTAATCCATCAACATCAAATCCTTAGTTGCCGACATAATCGGATGGCCGAGGTTATAAAATTCGGCTTGTTTCCCCCTAATATCTAAACTCGCCGCATTTAGCTTGCCCGTAAGCGTATCAAGATTGTCGAGCAGTACCCCCCAGACCGACGAGTCGCCCATCACCAGAACACGGAACTCATTATCTGCCTTCTTTCGGGAAACCGTGTGTGAACTAAACATCGCCTCCAAGCTGTTCAGGCTCAGGTTATATGCAGCGCTACTTTCCCCATACGGCAGTCGCTCTCGCCCCGGCACGAATAAGTTATAAATGCTGATTTGCCCAATAAGCGGTATCGGATCGACAATCGCAAAAATGAGGTTAGCTGCGATAAATAGGACAATCGCTTTGATGAATACGCGCACAACAAACAGTAGCGTATAACGGCTTTCCGTTAGCCATTCCCACCCCCTCATCTTACTGCCCCCATCAACATGCCGAATGCCCTCACTGTCGCTTCGATGTCAGGCAAAGCGAACCACACCCAACCGAGCAGCACAAAATGGAACGTGAGCAGCACACCCGTTACCTGCCAGAGTTGCAGCAGGCGCGGGTGTTGTTTGAGTTCACGGTACCACTTTCGGGTGCGGTCACTCCACAGCTTGTGAACAAACAGCCCGATGCTGTGCCACAACCCCCACAGGGCAAAAGGCAGCGTAACCCCGTGCCATAACCCGATCACCAGCATCGTACTCACGGTACAGATCAAGATGATAACGTTGGGATGCGGCTTATTTTTGCGTTTCAACAATGCCCGCGAAAGGGGAGAATAAACGTAAAAGCGCACCCAATTACTGAGCGTCATGTGCCAGCTTTGCCAGAAGGCTGTGATATTGTTTTTCAAGTACGGTCGGTCAAAATTTTCCGGCAGTTGTATACCAAAGAGTATCCCAATTCCAATCGCGATGTCGCTGTAACCGCTAAAGTCGAAGTACAGCCGCAGCGCGTAACTATATAACATCACCCACACCGCGCCAGTCGATTGCGCCTGTCCGAATGTCATAGCACTCAAACTGAAAAAGGCCAAGCTGTCGGCGACCACAAACTTCTTGAACAAACCGATTGTGATACGTGTGAAACCTAGTGCGATGAAGTTGGCTCGGTTGCCATCAAGCATCCCTACATGACGGTAATCTTCGCTAAACCGTTCGACGCGATCAATCGGCCCAGCCGCATACGCCGGAAAAAAGATGACATAGGTCAAATATTCCCGCAGCCTTAGGTTAGGCAGAAGCCCGTTTTGTCTGTCTCGCAGCATATGGATGAGCCGGAACGCGACATACGAAAAACCCAACCATTGAATATCGATGCTGCTCGCGAGTGCCACATCTTGCCCTGTTTGTGTTCTCAAGATGCTGCTCAACCATCGGCTCAACCCATCCGTCTTGAGGACGATGAAAAGGCACACCAAGAAGAATAACCCTACGGTGATGACCCTTGTCCGTATTGGTCTTCGTCTCAACGCAAAAATAACGCTGACTAGACCTAGCAAGCACAATGCGACCTGCCACGTCTCCGGCGGCCTTGATGTCAGTTCAACAGGAATGGTGATGTAGCGGGTGAGTGTCAGGCTTAACACAAGGGCTGTCATTACGCCGAGGGCAACCCAATCCTCACGCGCGAGCTTTGCGCCACCTTCTTGTGGTTGCTGCGTGATGAGCCAGCCCAAGACGCTGATGGCGAGTGTCGCGGTGGGTAAACTGTAATCCAGCCATCGGATGTTGAGGGTCGGTTGCAGCCAATAGATAGCGAGGATGCTGCCGATGAAAAGCGCCCACGTTCGCCATCTTGCAGGTAAAACGAGTAAGTAGAGGAGGCCGAACACGGTGAAGACCCCAATGTGAATCAGTTCCACGCTTCAGAACCCTTGATAAATCCATTGGGGTGCTGATTCCGTTGTGACGATTATCAGCAGGATAAAAATGAGGCACAATACGAGCGCGAATACATTCTCGCGTGTGAAGATACGCCGCAGCATAAATGAGACAATCTAAACAATGTTCGAAAATGATAAGATGATCGGCTATCCGACCGGATTCTCCAACCGGAAGCCGTGACCTCGAACTGTAATGATGTATTGACTGTCAGGATCGACTTCCGCCAGTCGGTCGCGCAGCCGCCGGATCAGCGCGTCAATCGCCTGTTCACTGACCCCTTCACCCATCGCCTCAGGCCACACCGTTTCAATCACATGGTCGCGTGTGCAAATGCGACCAGCGTTGACGAAAAGCAGTTCCAGTAAACGGTATTGTGGCAGGCTCAATGGTGGGTTTAATTCCACCCCGCGCACAAAAACTCGCCGCGCTTCAGGGTCAAGCCGCAGCCGCCCGCTGATAAACGCCGGTGGTTCGCTGGACAATGGGCTGGTTGCGTCTGAGTCAATAAACTTCAAACGAACCGCGAGCGCCACATGAATTTCATCACCATCATGCAGCTCGCGGGTACCTTTGAGTTGCAGGCCGTTAACCCATGTTCCATTCTTGCTATCTAGGTCTTGGATGAAGTAAATGTCACCTTGTTTGTAGATACGAATATGTTGGCGTGAAATCTGACGGTCGGGTAATGTCAAATCACATTCTTCGTCGCGCCCCAAAATAACATCATCTTTTTCAACAGGCCAGTGCCGTATGGGCTGGTTTTCATCCTGAATAATGAGGATTGGCTGGTCTGTATCAATTCTCGACATGAAACATTAACTCCTCAAATGGTGATGATGAGTATACATCTATCATCATAATAGCATAACCATTTAGCCGCTAGCGCTAGGAATGGGAACAGCTTCCGATTCGGTAACGCCTACCCACAAACCTTGGTCGCTGTAAATGGCTTGCGTCGTTCCCGTAGTGACTTGCGCCACACCGGCTGACGTACTCCGGTAGTAGGCCTTGAAGGTGTTGATTCCTTGATTGAGTCCTAACGAGCCAATCTGCTCAAACGTCCATGCCGTATGGTGGATGCAGCTTTGTCGTGGGCCAAGCAGTCGAATATCCGATTCGGGGATTGAACCACCCGTATTTTGCCCGCGTGGAATCGCAGAGTTTGAGTTGGGAATGAGTCCCAAGCCGCTGCTTACGCCGTCATCACCATACCGTACCTGTGCCGGATTGTAATAGATAGCGACTGTTCCGAGCGAATTGTTCGTGATGACGATATTCACTTGCAGCGTTTGCCCCGGTGCGGAGGGTAGGGCAGAAGTCCGCACACGTAAGCTGATGGGGTTGGTCGCTGTTCGCCCGATCAAGGATTGGTGTTGTGCGCGTTCTGTACCAGTTCTCAGCCAAGCACACATAATGCTTTCATCCGCACCCGGAATAATATTCGGCAGCAGATTGGGCAGCATCCCCGGCCCCGCAAAGATAGCGAGCAGAACCAGTAAAAAGATACCAACGAGCGCGTTTGGATTACCGGATCGGCGAAAGTAGCGCATACCTTAGCTCAAACCTCTTTGCCAACGGGTTATCATCTCAAGCAGATTTTCAAATCGATCTGTCTGCATATTGTGCCACATAATTCCCGGATCGTGACCCCTGAACCACGTATACTGCCGCCGGATAAAATCATGTGTGTTATGTTTGGTACGGCTAACGGCCTCGTCAAGTTGCACCCCATCGAGTAGATGGCTGGTCAACTCCGCGTAGCCGAGACCGCTCATGGAAGGCAGTTTGCGATTGTATCCCCGGTCGAGCAGCTTTTGCACTTCAGGTAAAAATCCGTCTGCCATCATCATATCGATGCGGGTATCCGCTTGCACGTAGAGTGCTTCACGTCCCATCGTTACGCCGATGTGCAGCATATCATAATCGGGCGGGTTCTTGCGCTGCAACTCGCTGATCGGTTGGCCTGTTTCGATGCACACTTCCAACGCGCGAATAACGCGGCGGATATTTCGGTAGTCAATATTTGCTGCGGCTGTGGGATCAATGTTCTGAAGGCGTTTATGCAGCGCTTCCGCGCCATCTGCTGCGGCGAAACCTTCTAACTCCTGCCGCAGTGCTTCATTTGGCGCGACTTCAGGAATCGACCAGCCTTCGACCAACGCGGTTACATACTGTCCTGTACCCCCCACCAGCATAGGAACCCGTCCTCGTTGGTGAATATCTTCAATCGCCTGTCGCGCCAATCGTTGATACTGTGCCAGCGTCAGGTTGTCGTCGGGTTCGACAACATCAAGGAGATGATGAGGGATTTGAGCCTGTTGTTCGCGTGTCGGTTTCGCCGTGCCAATATCCATCTGCCGGTAAATTTGGCGGCTGTCCGCGCCTACAATTTCCCCACCCATGAGCTTGGCGATCTCAATGGCTAACCCCGTTTTCCCCACCGCCGTTGGCCCGACAATCGTCAAGAGAGGCTTACCACCCAAGAGCATCCTCCGCGTGGTCGATGATCGCTTTTCCAGAACGTGGAATCGCTACTCCGATGACATCAATCCGCCACATCGCATCTTCAAGCTGGTGTGCGCTGATGTACGCTTCGGCTACCTTTGCCATCTTCGCTTGCTTCGCTTTGGTAATACTTTCAAAAGAGGCTTCGGTTGTATCCGTATGGCGCGACCGAACCTCCACAAACACGATAGTCATGCCTTGCTTTGCAACGATGTCAATTTCACCGAGCGAGCATCGCCAATTGGTTGTAATGATTTGATAACCATGTTGTTCCAAATAGCTTTTAGCAAGCTGCTCACCATAGCGTCCAAACGGTTGTGTTGGCTTTGATGTCATAGGGTCTAAAATGGCTTAACCACGGCGGCGCATGAATTGAACCATGAGCATAAAGCTCAGTAGGACCCGCGCTTCCTCAGTCGGGTCAATTTCAGGGTTTAGGAGTTCCATACTATATGAACTCTCGAAAAACGCTGGTTCTTTCTGAATTCGCATGACCGGCTTGCTTTCATCCTCATAATTTCCGCCGCGATAGGCGCTGTAACTCGGATGAAGGAAGTAGCCAGCAAAGATACCCAGAAACGGAATCTCTTGAAACAACACGTCTAGCACTTTAACCCACGGGTTATCTTCCTTGATGAAGTGGGTCTGTTGTCCCGCAGGATCATCAACGTTGTATGTTGCCCGCCAGATGGAACGCCAGCCTTTGGCCTTCACGCTGCCGAGGTGGCGTTCATTGCCTGACTGGTAAAAGTTATAGCGCGTATTGAAATCCAGAATTTGCTCGGCGTTAATGTGAAAGACTTCTTCCTGCTTACTCTGGTCGCGGTAGATGCGGACATCTTCTTTGAGCTTAAACACTTTTTGACTGATAAACAGCACTTCGTTTCCATTGGCATCAGTGACGATGATGCGTGGTGCGAGTGCAACCAACTTAAAGCGTAGTTTCAATGGATACTGGTAAATAGACATAATAGGATCCTCATTGTGATGTCATCTCGGCGATTGGCATCAGTGAGTTGCATTCAATCGCAAAGTGCATCGGTAACTTGTAAACTGCAAACCAGTTCAATCTAAGTTTACATGAACTTGGGATGTATGCAGCGTAAGGCTGAAAACCCGCTCGGTAGGTCTACTGTCCAGCTTCATAAAAATATACGTTCAATGGACGTACAAAACAAAAATCCCTCCTGAGTTGAACCCGGAAGGGATTTATAAATGACACGCTCAGTAAAAGTTTGAGCGATTAATCTCCGCTGCCGGTTTTCGCCACTGCCTCGACCATTGTCTGTGTTTCGGGGTCACTGCGCTTGCTGCGGAGTATTGCCCAAATAATCACAGCCAATAGGACGAACATCACGATAACGATGATCGCACGGTTGCCTTCCGCGCCCGGTGCTGCCGCCGTAACGACCAGCGGAGCAACCAACAGCGCGACCAGATTAACGACCTTAATCATCGGGTTGAGGGCAGGGCCAGCCGTATCCTTGAACGGATCGCCGACAGTATCTCCAACGACCGCTGCCTTGTGCGATTCGGAACGCTTGCCGCCGTAATGACCTTCTTCGATATACTTCTTAGCGTTATCCCAAGCACCACCGGCGTTGCTCATGAACACCGCCATTAACTGCCCCGCCAGAATGATACCTGCGAGGAAGCCGCCCAACGCCGCCGCGCCGAGCAGGAACCCGACAATAATCGGGGTCAGCACCGCGATGATGCCAATCGGGGTGAGTTCACGCTGCGCTGCTTTGGTCGAAACCGCCACGCATTCCGCATAATCCGGTGTTTTCGTCCCTTCCATAATGCCGGGGATACGTAGTTGACGGCGTACCACACCAATCATTTGGAATGCCGCACGGTTCACCGAGCGAATGAGCAAGCTGCTGAACAGGAAGATCAAGCCGCCGCCGATCAAGAACCCGATGAACACAATCGGTTCAGCGATGTTGATGCCCGTCCCGAAAAGTGTCCGGTTCAGCGGAACACCCAAACCGAGCTGCACCACGCGCGTATCTGTCAGGAATGAACCGAACAGCGATACGGCCGCGATAACCGCCGAACCGATAGCAACGCCTTTGGTGATCGCCTTGGTCGTATTACCAACCGCGTCCAACTGGTTCAGGATTTCGCCACCCGCGCCGCTGCTTTCGCCCGCGAGTTCTGCCACACCTTGCGCGTTGTCCGAAATTGGGCCGAACGCATCCATCGCAACATTGTTACCTGTGAGCGTCAGCATACCAATACCGGTCATCGCCACGCCGTACAGCACAGCCGTGAACGTATCGACAATCTGGTTGCCTTCGCCGTTGGTGATGGGGAACAGACCGAATATGATTACGCTGGCGAGAATGCTGCCCGCGATAACGATGATCGCCCACACGCTGCTTTCCATACCGCTGGACAAACCACTGAGGATAGTCGTCGCGGGGCCAGTCTGCGTATTGCGTGCGATTTCCTTAACCGGCTCATGTTCCGTATCGGTGAAGTAAGCCGTAACCTTATCGATGATGATCGCCAGCGCCACGCCGATCAACACGGCTGCCAGCGGCTGCCAGACCACATTGCCACTGTTAATATTCGGGTCGCGCATGTAAGCCAGCGTAAATATGCCGAACAGCACTGCGCTCAAACCTGCCGCCACATAGAAGCCGCGTGTAATAACGCTCAGTGCATCTTTGCCGCTTTCCGACTTCACCAGATAGGTACTGATGATTGACGACAGCACGCCGATACCACGAACGACCAGCGGGAAGATAATCCAGATCGGGCTGCGCGTCACCGTCGAAAGTGCCAAGCCGAGGATCAAGCCGGAAACAATCGTCACTTCGTAACTTTCGAAGATGTCCGCCGCCATACCCGCGCAGTCACCAACGTTGTCACCCACGAGGTCAGCGATTACCGCCGCGTTACGTGGATCATCTTCTGGCAGGTCGGCCTCAACTTTACCCACGAGGTCAGCGCCTACGTCTGCCGCCTTCGTATAGATACCACCGCCCACGCGCATGAACAGCGCCAGCAGCGTGCCACCGAAGCCGAAGCCTAACAGCGCGTCAGGTGAAGCGATACCAAAAATAATGAACAAAATCGTACCACCGAACAAACCGAGGCCGTCGGTGAGCATACCGGTGATCGTCCCCGAACGGTAAGCGATACGAACGGCATCTGCATACCCGCGCTTCGGGTCAACCGCTGCGGCTGCCACGCGCACGTTCCCTTGTACCGCCATATTCATCCCGACGAAACCAACCGCCGCCGAGAAGATCGCGCCCATCAAGAAGGCACCCGCGCGTCCGAATGCGATGCTCGTGCGTGCTGTCGTGCAGCTTGTCGCGCCCTGCTGCACAATTTGCGCTTCTTCTTGGTAAACGATTGCGTTCTCTTGGAGCAAATGGAGTTCAGGTGAATCGGCAGCAAGCTCCGAGTTTTCGGCTGCAATCTTGGCTCTGATCGTATCAGCCTGTGCCGTCACACTGGTACGAGCGGTTTCTGCGATTTCGGGGCAGAAGTGTTCTATTGCGTAAGGAGTCGGGTTGACCACATACACGCTAAAGAACAGCACCACCACCAGAACAGCGACCAATACGGCAATAATACGAAGCTGTGAACTCAGGTAAGCGTTCGCGCCGGTGCGGATGTACCCCCACACCTCTTGCATTTTCTGCGAACCTTTGCCTTCGCTTAGGATTTGCCGTGTGAGCATACCTGCATAGACTAATCCTGCCACTGCGATGCCTAAAACGATGAGGATAAGAATATTTTCTGTGGGATTCAATTGACGCATTTGCAAATGACTCCGTCATTATTTACTAATAAGGTGAACTTGTTATAGTCGTTAATGTAATACAGCGATAAGCAGTCCCCCAACTCACTAATTTCTAAGATTTGCCGAGTGTATCGCATTTTTGCCATATGCAATAGCAGTTATATCAAAATTGGAAATGTACTTAACGAACTTACGGATCAGTGCTATAACGATTAGGAGATAAGATGAGTTGTCATGTTTTGCATCTGACTTTATGATAAGTTTCGACTACTTTCTCCGCATCTTCGGGAGGCGACGATATGCCAAAGCTGCGTGTTAACGGTGTTGAACTCTATTACGAAGATACCGGTGGAGTCGATAAAGAAATCATCATTTTTTCACATGCCTTGTGGCTGAACAGCCGCATGTTTGACGCGCAAATCGCCGCCTTTTCCAACCGCTACCGCTGCATCACCTATGACCATCGAGGGCAGGGACAAAGTGAGGTCACGCCGTCCGGCTATGATATGGAAACTCTCTACGAAGATGCGGCCAATCTCATTCAAAGCCTGAATGCCATCCCTTGTCACTTTGTCGGTGTTGGTCTTGGTGGCTACATTGGAATGCGTTTAGCCTCCCGCCGCCCACAACTTCTGCGCTCACTCACCCTAGTTGAAACCTCTGCGGATCGCGAACCGGACTACGCTATCCGTCAGCAGAAGTTTACCGCTCAAATCCTGCGCTGGTTGGGCGCTCGTTGGGTTGTAGAACCGACCATCAGCCACCTGTTCGGACAGCACTTTCTCAGTAAACCTGCAAATAAGCCACAAA
Source organism: Chloroflexota bacterium (assembly GCA_020161935.1). Taxonomy (GTDB): domain Bacteria; phylum Chloroflexota; class Anaerolineae; order Aggregatilineales; family Phototrophicaceae; genus CFX2. Next base: position 1,008,874 of record JAIUNI010000001.1, on the reverse strand, counting down.
TCGAAGGTTATAAGCGCCAGCTTGCCAGAGTCGACCGTGCGGGAATGTCAAATGCGCTGGGCGGGGTTATGGATAGGCGTGGGGTCTATGAAGAACTCGAAAATATTCAAACGCCTACATTAGTATTGGTGGGCGATGAAGATATTGCCGCCATGTCCGAGAAATCGAACCGCCTCACTTCGAGGATCGCCAATTCAAAGTCGGCTGTTGTCGCCGGGGCAGGCCGCTCACCAACTATCGAGCAGCCGGATATGGTCAACAATCTGTTGAGCATTTTCTTGAACAAAATTAAAGCGACTTCGACCCTCTAAAACAAAAATACCCCTAGAGGGTACTTTGTTTGTAGTGCTTAGGAAATCTTAGCCGCGCGGCAGCACTTGGCGGAACTTATAGCCGTAAACGATCATCCCGCGTGCGCCTTCCGTGGTCAGCTTGCGTGTCACCATCTCAACGCGGTCGCCAATCGCCAGAGGTCCATCAACATCGGTCAATTGCGCCGTAATAATCGGCCCTTCATCCAGCTTGACGAGCGCTAGCACATATGGCGCTTGCTCATCAAAGCCTTCCGGGGTTTCTTGCAGCGTAGTGAAGCTATAAACCTCACCCGTTCCTGCGAAGGTGAATTGTTCCCGTTGAACTTCCACCTCTTTGCGTGTTGTCATATGTAGTCCTAGCTAGCAGCCTTCAAGAGCTTCTTATTCGTGTCGCTGTTTTCAGCCTTCACGATTTCTTCTTTAATATTGGCCGGAGCAGGGCGGTTTTGCAAGCTCATCTCACCATTTTCGTAACGCACACCTTGCAAACGATAGCGTTGTGAGTTCAGTCTCCAGTGTCTTGAGATTTGCATGTTCGTGTCACTCCTCAGAGTCTATCTTCGATATTGTGCATTTTTGCACGAAACTTTCACCATCGTACATTGAGCTGCCTATCAAAATCTATCAAATCGCTTGTGAGAGCTATCACAAGTCATCTATTGATAGGAATTGAGAGTCTTTTCTCCCTCAATTTACAAACTTCAAACCTGTAAAATATGCGTAAATGCGCTGCTGCCCAAGCCGCCTAAATTCTGGATGAGAGCTGTTTTAGCGTTCGCGACTTGGTTCTTACCAGCTTTGCCGCGTAGTTGTAAACAAGCTTCTACTGCTTGGTAAACACCGCTTGCCCCCGCAGGGTTGCCACGCGCTTTCAACCCTCCAAATGTGCTGATTGGAAGTGAACCGCCCAAACCGATTGCGCCGCTTTGTGCCAGTTTCCAACCTTCGCCGCGTTCCGCAAATCCGGTTGCCTCCAGAGTCATAGCACTCAGCACGGTGAATGCATCATGCAGTTCAAATAGGTCAACGTCCGAAGCCTGAATGCCCGCCCGTGCGTATGCCTTGTGCGCCGAGATGTTCGCGGCTTTCAAGTAGAGCAGGTCACTCCGGTCATGCAGGGTGAGTGTATCCGTGGCCGCCGCGCTGCCTGTGATTCGTACTGGTTGCGGAACCATATCTGCGGATCGGTTCAAACTGGTCAAGATTACCGCTGCCGCACCATCGCCGTCCGGGGCGCTGTCAAACAAGTTCACCGGATCCGATACCATCGGCGCTTTTGCAAAACGACCCGGTTTAATGCTGTTATGGAACATCGCCTTTTCATTAGTTCCACCGTTCGCGTGGGCGTTGATGCTAAAGCCTTCAAAGGCATTCAGGTCTATGCTGTACTCGTGCATATACCGTCGCATCAGTAAAGCAGCCAACGCCGTTAAGGTCGCCCCATGCGCCGTCTCATAATCCGCGTCGAGGCTAACGTTACGCGCTTGCACACGGGCGCTCGCCAGCATGTCGGTCGATTTTTCGACCCCTACGACCAATGCCGTTTCGACCGCGCCGGATGCCACCGCGAGGTATGCCGTTCGCAAAGCCGCGCCACCGGATGCTTCCGCTGCCTCGGTCGTATAGGCTTCAATCGTGTTCAACCCTGCATAATCCGCGATCAACGCGCCGAGCTGGGTTTGGCTGCTCACCGTCCCGCCGTAAGCGTTACCCACATATAGCGCATCAACCTGTTCTAAACCCGCGTCTTCCATGGCCAGATACACAGCTTCCGTCGCCAGCATCCGTAAACTGCTGTCCCAATGCTCACCGACGACGGTCTGTCCAACGCCAATAATTGCTACGTCACGCATCACGTCTTATTCCTTCAACTTGCCGCGGTAACGGCAGTATGTCGCATAGTCGATAACAGTCCGGCGGCGAATATAATCCCGTGTGCTAGGCGCTCGCCCCTTCACTTCATCAATTCGCTCGGTCACGCGCAGGTCAAAAGCATCCGAACCTGCGCCGCTGCCGTAGCTCACCATGAGGATGCGGTCACCCGCTTTGGCCTCATCCAATGTCGCCGTCAGTCCTAACATGCACGACCCGGAATAAACGTTACCGACTTCGCCAGCCAGCAAACCAAACTTAATTTGTTCAGCCGTAAAACCCAGCATCTCTGCCGCGCGACTGGGGAATTTGACGTTCGGCTGGTGGAATACCACGTAGGTATAGTCACTTGCTTTCGTTCCCATCATGTCCATTAGCGCTTCTGCCGCCGAGGTAACATGCGCGAAGTAAGCTGGTTCGCCCGTGAAGCGGTCGCCGTGGCTGGGGTAATGTTCCCCCGACCGCCGCCAAAAGTCCGGTGTATCGGTCACGTAACTGTAGCTGCCTTGATATACCGCACAGGCTTCATCGGCTGGCCCAAGCAAGAATGCCGCTCCGCCGGATGCCGCCGTATATTCCAACGCATCCCCCGGCCGACCCTGTGCCGTATCCATACCGATGCTCAGGGTATACGCCACCATGCCGCTGCCGATCATGCCGATTGATGCTTGCACCGCTTCGGTACCCGCTTTACAGGCAAATTCCCAATCTGCTGCCTGAATATTCGGCGAGGTGCCGATGCTTTCCGCCACAATTGTACTCGTCGGCTTCACTGCGTACGGATGGCTCTCACTGCCGACCCACACTGCACGGATAAGCTGCGGGTTGATCTTGCCACGTGCAAGCGCATTCCGCGCCGCTTCAATCGACATTGTGGTGACATCTTCGTCTAACCCTGCCACCGCTTTTTCGGTAATTGGGCTGCCACCGAGGCTGTTTGTCCACACGCGGGCGACTTCCGCCCCCGGCAGCCGGTAACGCGGTACATAAGCGCCATAGCCGACGATACCAACCTCACGGTCAGGTCGCATGATATTCGATGAATTTATAGGTGTACTACCGTTTACGATCATTGGCTTTTCCTAATCATTTCTCTCTAATTAGCATAGGTCATAATGCATTTACGTGGCAAAAACAAATTCCTAAGAATATATATTCCCAATTGGATATTTGCTTTAATGTTTTGCGTCGAGTTCAGCTACTATCGCCTTAGCACGTTCGAGGCGAATATTACCTTCTTTGAGCATGGCTTGTACCACCGAGTTAACCATTTCGTGGCTGGCTCCCGCCGCCACAGCCAACTGCCGCGCATGCATCCGCATATGCCCCCGTTGGATGCCATCGGTCGCCAGCGCCTTAATCGCGGCGAGATTCTGTGCTAATCCTACCGCCAGCGAGATTTCGGCAAGTTCCCGTGCTGACTTCGTGCCTAAAATCTTGAGCGCGATCCCCGCCGCCGGATGTACGCGCGTTGCCCCGCCCACCGTGCCGAGCGCCATCGGTAGCTCAAGCGAACCACGGAGGTTTCCGTCTTCGTCCTTCCACCACCGGCTCATGCTGCTGTATTGGCCGTTTCGTGCGGCATAGGCATGTGCGCCAGCTTCAATCGCCCGCCAATCATTGCCAGTCGCGATAATCACCGCATCAATCCCGTTCATGATGCCCTTGTTATGCGTCGTGGCGCGGTACGGGTCAACTTCCGCGAACACCCCTGCCTCGACAATCGCATCGACCGCTTCCGCCCCACTAATCGTCTCGGTCGCCAGTTGCGCCGCCGGAATCATGCCGCTCGCCTTTGCCTTACGCTGGTCGGAAAGGTTGCTCAGGATACGCAGGTTCACCCGTCCGCCCGTTAGGCTTTCCACGTGCGGCGCAAGGTGTTCAACCGCCGTGTTAATGGCGTTCGCCCCCATAGCGTCTCGCGTGTCGTAAAGCAGGTGAATCACCAGCATCTTGCCGATACTCGTGCTTTCAAACGTCCGCACTTCAATATCCCGCGCACCGCCGCCGTGCTTGACGATGCTCCCACCGACCTTATCCGCTTCCGCCATCAGCAGCGCTTTGTTGTCCAAGATCACTTGCTTGGCAGCCTCTAAATCGGTCAAGTCCAGCACCTGAATTTGCCCGATCATAATTGGCTCATCGCTCGACGTGGTAAAGCCGCCGCCCTCGCGGAACAATCGCGCTGCGTTGCTCACCGCCGCCACGACGGACGGTTCTTCAACCACCATTGGTATTAAGCGATCCGTTCCGTTAATTGTGAAGTTGGTTGCGATGCCAAGGGGTAGGGCATACGTTCCAATGGCGTTCTCAACCATGTGGTCGGCTTGTTCGGCGCTTAGGCCGCTGCCGCCTTCCAACACCTGTAATTCCTCTGGTGTCAGGGTTGCCCAGTCGCCAATGGTTTGTCTGCGCTCTTGGAGTGTGCGTTTGTAAAAGCCGGAAAGTCGTGATGATGGTGTCATGAAGTCAACTCGTGCTGCGGATTTAGCCCTAATCTAGCAGTCACTTGCTTTCAAAAGCTATCAAGTTGGTGAAAAACAGCACAATCACTCTGCGTTTACTCATATTCTCGATAGCAATTGATAGCAGCCTACGCTTGTCGGGCGCTTTCCAAATGATGGCTGGTAATTACGGTTCAGTTGATCGACAATGTGTACATTAGCTTGATTAACAGCCTTCGCTTATGCCCAAGTTTCTACTTGTCCTTATCGTGCTATTAGCCTTTTCATCATCAACGACGGCTACCACTGCTGACCCCGCGTGGGATGGGACACTGCGCCGTATACGTGTGCCGATCCTGATGTACCACTACGTCAGCGAGCTACCCGCCGATGCCGACGACATCCGTAAAGGGCTAACCGTTGTCCCACCGCTTTTTCACGCCCACATGCAGTACCTAAGTGACGCGGGTTTCACGCCCATCTCGCTCTATGAACTCAATGCCGCCTTGACCATCGGTGTGCCGTTGCCCCCAAAACCCATCGTGCTTACCTTGGATGATGGCTACATTGATGCCTATACCAACGTATTCCCGATCCTTAGGCAGTATGGCTTTACAGGTACGTTCTTCATCATTACCGCCCGCGCGGATGCGAAAGACCCCGCCTACATCTCATGGGCGCAGATTAAAGAGATGTCCGACGCGGGAATGAGTATGGAACCGCACACCAAAGATCATGTCGATTTACGTGAGCGTGACCATGATTTCCTGATCTATCAGATGAAAGGCAGTATCGAAAGCCTCACCGCCTTCACGGGTCGCATCCCGCGAATGTTCTCATATCCCGTTGGTCACTATGACCCCGCCGTCCTTACCGTTGCCGACGAACTTAACATAGACATTGCCGTTTCGACCGCCAGCGGTGACCTGCAAACCACCTCAGGCCGCCTGCACCTCCCGCGTGTGCGCGTCCTCGGCAATATGAGCGTTGCCGCCCTCGCTTCCGTGCTGCGTAGTCCCTAAAACAAAAATCCGCTGGCAGTCGTCAGCGGATCTTTAAATGCAGGTTTCAGGAATTCAGTTTTAGTCCGGCAGAATCTTCGTACCCATGAATGCGTCCAGCCACGTCACGCAAATCAGCACAATCGGCAGATAGGTCACAATGAAGTAACCGAAGCCGTACTTAGCGAGGGTAATACCAGCCGACTCAGGCTTAACCAGCGGGAAGCCCACCGTCACCAGCAAATAGGTAAGGACAAACCCCAAAATGAACGAAACAACCCATACAATTAAACGCCTGACGTTCAGCGATGACATATTTCTCTCCACATCAGATTGATTTCACTAATTAACGTTGATTTTAACCCACCGTGACCGCAATGTGCAAGTCTAACCCCTGTGCCAATTGATCCCGATTAATCGCTTACAATTTTGCGAATCATTCAAAACGTTGTAAAATTTTTCCTTCGCTATTCGTGATAATCATATCCACTTCGCTGGTGAAGTGTTATCGCATTTACAACAAGTCAACATTAGACTACACTGGTAATTGTTACAGGTTTCACAAGGGGATTTGAATGGCTGATTTATTCGATAAAATGCGCGGTGATGAACTCATCAAGCGCGCCAAAGAAGCCACTGAAATTGGTATGTATCCGTACTTCCGGGCTTTGAGCCACTCTGAAGGCGTTACTGCCACGTTTGAAGGTAAAGAAGTGGTCATGCTCGGCTCCAATAACTACCTCGGCCTCACGACCGACCCGCGCGTTCGCCAAGCCGCGATTGATGCCATCAACCGCTATGGCACCAGCGTCACTGGTTCGCGCTTCTTAAACGGAACACTCGAATTGCATCTCGAACTCGAACGCCGCCTTGCCAAGTTTGTAAACATGGAAGCTGCGGTTGTGTTCTCAACCGGCTATCAGAGCAATGTCGGTGCGATTACCGCGCTGATAGGGGAGGGTGATTACGTCATCCTCGACAAGGACGATCACGCCAGCATTGTCGATGGTGCAACCATGTCGCGTGGCGAGATGAAGCGCTTCCGCCACAACAGCCTCGACAGCCTCGAAACCATTCTCGCTAAGGTGCCTGAACAAGCTGGTAAGCTCGTCATCATCGACGGCGTTTACAGCATGGGTGGCGATATTGCCCCGCTGCCGGAAATTGTCGCGCTCTGCAAGAAATATGGTGCGCGGATCATGGTTGATGATGCACATGGTATCGGTGTAACCGGTGAAGGTCGCGGTACACCTGAACACTTCGGCATGACCGATCAGGTCGATCTGCTCATGGGGACGTTCAGCAAGAGCTTCGCCTCCATCGGTGGGTTTATCGCCGGTAGTGCCGAGGCCATCTACTACATTCAGCATAAAGCCCGTTCGCTCATCTTCTCGGCTGCTTTGCCCGCGCCGCAAACGGCTGCCGTTCTCGCCGCCCTCGACATCATCGAAAGCGAACCGGAACACGTCAAGAACTTGTGGGATAACGCCGAGTATATGCGTAAAGGCTTCAACGAACTCGGTTACAACACCGCCACCAGCAACACGCCCATTATTCCGGTCGTGTTGGGCGAAGACTTCCGTGTCGGCCTTGCGTGGAACGCACTGATCGAAGAAGGTGTTTACACCAATCCAGTCGTGCCGCCAGCCACACCGCCTAAGGGTGGGTTGCTTCGCACCAGCTATACCGCCACGCACCGTAAAGAACACCTGGATCGCGCCCTACACGCCTTTAAGGTTGTGGGCGAACGTCTGGACTTCATTCCGACCAAGCCCGAAATGGCTGCGATCAAATAATGACTCGATAATCTGTAAGCTGAAGGACACTCAACCGAGTGTCCTTTTGTTTGCTCGCCTTTATAAAACGCCCTGTTGGAGGGGATGATGGAAGAATTCATTTTTGGCACGCTTGCGACCGACCAGCTTAAACTCATTCGCCACCGCGCCAGTCATCGTGGCATCATCCACGCCCATGACATCTCCCCGCGTGACCCGCAGCTCGGCCAACCGATCATACTTACCGTCCATGTGGGTACGAACCTCAATTTAGACCACATCGTTTGTTATTACACCACTGACGGTACCCAGCCCGCTGGTGATAAAGGCGTGGCTTACAGCGGTACGGCTGCACCTTTCCAGATGACCGGTGTCGTCTGGGATACCTTGTCATGGAGCTACCAACAGCGTTGGGTGGTGATGCTGCCTCCTCAAACATCAAAATGCTACTTGCGTTATCAAATCGGTGGCTGGGCGGAAGGTGAAAGCCGCGAGTATTATGCCGAGTGGCCGCTGGTTAAAGATGCGGGTGAATATGCTGCCAGCGCCTTCTTTCGGGGTGAAACCGTTCCCGAACATCTTGATTTGGGAGACCCCTTCAAACCGCATACCTTTGTCTCCTCGGTCGATGCACTCAAACCGCCGCGTTGGGCGCGGGATACTGTCATCTACCACATCTTCGTGGATCGCTTTTTCCCCGGTAACGGCAATGGGTGGTTACAAACCGACGACCTGAACGGTTTTTGTGGCGGTACACTGTGGGGTGTCGCTGAAAAGTTGGATTACATCGCCGCGCTCGGCGCGAACACCATCTGGCTGAGTCCTGTGTTCGCCAGTGACTCCCATCACGGCTACGATGTGACTGACTACGTGCATGTCGAGCCGCGACTGGGTGGCGACGAAGCCCTTCATCATGTCGTTAACGAAGCCCACGCGCGTGGAATGCGTGTCATTCTCGACATCGCCCTCAATCATATTTCAGATCGGCATCCCTATTTTCAAGACGCGCGTACCAACCCTGATAGCATCTATCGCGACTGGTTCACCTTTGATCATTCCGAAGTCGGCTATCGCAGCTTTTTCGGTGTCGCCTCCATGCCCCAGATGAATGTCGCTAACCCTTCAGCCCGCCAATGGCTGATCGAAGTTTCGCGTTTTTGGCTGCGGGAGTTTAATGTCGATGGCTTCCGTCTGGATGTCGCCGATGGCCCCGGCCCTGACTTCTGGTCATACTTCTGGCCCGCCGTCAAAGCTGAAAAAGCGGATTGCTACTGCTTTGGTGAGGTGGTCGATGCGCCGGACGTGCAGCAGCGTTACATCGGGCGCTTAGACGGTATTCTCGACTTTCACTTGTGCGATGCTTTCCGGCGCACCTTTGCCCAGCGCTTGTGGTCAGAAACTGATCTTGAGAGCTTCCGGTCGCGTCATGCTCAGGCTTTCCCGCCGGAATTTGTCATGCCCAGCTTCATCGACAATCACGACATGGATCGATTTCTCTTTGCCGCAGGTGGCGACAAAGATGCCCTGCGCCGTGCGGCTGCCCTACAAATGAGCCTCCCCAATCCGCCTGTTATTTATTACGGTACGGAAGTTGGCATTACACAGGCTGTCAGTGGTCAATCGGGTTTTGGTATGCATGTTAATCGCGTTCCGATGCTCTGGGGTGACGATCAAGACACCGAACTCTTTACTTACTACCAAAGCCTGATCGCCCAGCGCCGCCGCTAATCACTCCTAACTAAGCGCCTTTAGGTGTTGTGGCGGTAGTGGCGGCGGCGGCGGCAGCCGGATGCCAATTCGAGTTATCAGTTGACAGTCATCAGTTTACAGTTCAATACAAAGGCAAATTGATGCTTTTGCTGTTACAACGTCCTTTCAAAACTGCATCTACGAAATCGGATTGTGACGGCGGATTTGAGGGAAGGATGTGCCGAATATTCGGAAAATTCTTCAAATTCGTCACTTTCGCAGTGCATGTTGTGTCGGCGATGGCGGCTAAGTCGGCGACGACAAAGGGCGTTTTCCGACACAAACGTTGAAAAAATTAGAAAAGTTAGAAATATTGCTGTTGTTGCTGTTAATGCTGTTGAGAATCGGTTGATTTGTCGCAAATGTCGTCAGAGTCGTCAATGTCGGAAATGTCAGAGGGCAAAATTGGCACCAATTTCGGCAATGGCAAAGATTTGTGATTGCCAATCGCCAGCGGATAAACCCGCTGGCTAGATGAATAAAGCCGCCTAAAGGCGACTGTTTTTATTGCAGCGGAGGATGACGGGTTCGCTGCTGCAACGTTTGCAGCAAAATAGCTATCAGTTAACAGTTTTCAGTTGACAGTCCAATGCAAAAGCACAAGATGCGGAACAGGCGGCAAAAGCGGCACAGGCGGCAGAGATGCGGTGTGCAAATTGTGCATATCGATGCGGTTGTTAAGATGCGTGTGCTGGACAGCACGGATGAGGCACGCCTCATCCCTACAACCAGCCTTATGCACAGGATAGCAGAAGTTGGGGGCGAAAGGGTGAACATTTGTCAGAACATTTGGTCGCTTTTTGAGGGTGTTGGCGCTAACCTTGCAGGGGAGGGCGATTGTTAAGAGGGTTGGTAGATGGTTAGAAAACAGTTTGTCGGGTTAACCGAAAATAAACCTGAAAAATAGTTTTAAGTTACAAGTGGTAAGTTGAAAGATTAGTTTTCAGTTGCCAGTTATCAGTAAAAGGCAAAGAGCGTTTTACGTAGCAGGTTTCAAGTTCGACACACGTTTGGGTGGTGGTTGCAAAATCAGCGGTGGGTGCGATGCTGAAACCACGGATACGCTGTGTCGCGCCCTATTGACAGCAAGTTAAAGATTTGTCGGGGGTAAGGGGCTGATAACACGTATGTTGTCCCTACGAGCGTCGTGGTGAGGGCAGGTTGGTCGTGAGGGCGCACAGCCGTGCGCCCCTACAAACGTGGTAATGGGGTGGGTTGATGGCACGGATGAGGCATGACTCATCCCTAGATACGATACCGACCTTTTAAACACGCTATTAGTGACTTACGCCGTAATCTCGTCCAAGCGCACCGGACGCTGTTCTAAGTGCGATTTTTTAGCCGCCATGCCCATCACCACCGGCGCACGCCCATCAGCGCCTGTCACCGGAACCGGCTTGTTGTTCACAATCGCATCCACGAACGCCTGCATCTCGGAGGCATACGATTGAGTATAGCGTTCCATAAAGAAGTTGAGCGGCAGGTCGCGCCGGATATGCTCACCCGTGCTGATCGTCGCCGCGTTCGGGTAAATATTGTCGGTCGCAATCGAACCGCCGCTCCCAAATGCTTCGACCCGCTGGTCGTAGCCATAAACGGCCTTGCGACTGTTATCAATGGTCACGGTCGCGCCGTTGGCGAACTTCATCACCACGAACGCCGTATCCACATCACCGGCTTCGCCAATCGCGGGGTCAACCTTCACCCCTGCGACCGTATAAACTTCCAGCGCTTCGCTGCCGGTCAGGAAACGTGCCATGTCAAAATCGTGGATCGACATATCCATGAAAATGCCACCCGACACCTTGACATAACTAATGGGTGGTGGGGCAGGGTCACGGCTGATGATATGAACCATGTGCAGCTCACCGATTTCGCCCGTGACAATCGCCTGCCGAACCCGCGCGTAGTTCGAGTCGAAGCGGCGGTTAAACCCGATTTGGAGTTTAACACCCGCTTTGTCCACCGCTGCCAGCGCCGCGTCAATCCGCTTCAGGTCGAGGTCAACCGGCTTCTCGCAGAAAATGTGTTTTCCGGCTGCCGCTGCCTCGGTGATAATCTGGGAATGGGTATCGGTCGCCGAGCAAATCGCAATCGCGTCGATACTTTTATCCGCCAAAATCTCTTTATAATCCGCCGTCGCGACCGGAACGTTCAAGCGTCCAGCAAGGTCTTGCGCCGCTGCGGGTACGACATCCGCAATCGCCGCCACGCTGACGTTCGGCACCCGTTGAACCAATGTTTCGGCGTGTACCTTGCCAATGCGCCCCGCGCCGATTACGCCCATTTTAAGTGTCATGATCTGGCTATCCTTTAGTCAAGTCGCTCAAATTAAGTTCGAAACTTCGATCAAGTTCCCATCAGGGTCACGGAAATAAACCGACTCAATCAGACCGGTTGCGCCGGTTCGGGGTGCTGGCCCTTCGATAATCGTCACCTGCTGCGTCTGTAATTGGCTGACGATCTCTCGCATGGGTGTCGGGCTGATGAAGCACAAATCCGCCGAACCGGGTGTCGGTAAATCGGCCTTCGGCTCAAATTCCTTGCCGCGTTCATGCAGGTTTATCTTTTGCTGACCGAATGCCAGCGCTTTACGGTTACTCCCAAATGTGACCACCTGCATACCAAGTACACGTTCGTAAAACGCGCAGCTCGCTTCAATATCGGCTACCGTCAGTACCAGATGATCCAACCGTTCAATCTGCATTGTTCTTCCTACACTGGCTTATAGGTAATGCCGTTCGTTGGCTTTGGCTTCTTCAAATTTATCGCGTGCGTCTTGTACCGCCGCGTTTTCCGAGACCTCCGCCACCGCAACATCCCACCACGACTCGTAACCACCCACGCGCTGCCGACGGTCGGTTTCGACCACGATGCACACGGTTTCGGTCATGCCTTGCGCCTGTTGAACGGCGTTCGCCAGCTCATCACGGTTCGCGGCTTTAATCACCTTCGCGCCGAGGCTGCCCGCGTTGGCTGCGTAATCGACGGGCAGCGTCTCGCCGTCAAGCTGCCCTGAATCCGTCCGGTAACGATATTTCGTGCCGAAGCCATCGCTGCCGACCGACTTCGACAGTCCGCCGATGCTGGCGTAGCCGTGGTTATCGACCAGTACGATAATCAGTTTAACGCCTTCTTGTACTGCCGTTACGATCTCGGAGTTCATCATCAGATACGAGGCATCCCCAACCATCACAAACACCTCACGCGAAGGGTCAGCCATTTTAACGCCCAGCCCGCCCGCGATTTCGTAGCCCATCGTGGAGTTTCCATATTCCATGTGGTAGCCCTTGGGGTTGCGTGTCCGCCACAGCTTATGGAGGTCACCGGGCATACTGCCCGCCGCGTTTAATACCACGTCTTCGGCCTTCGAAAGCGTGTTAATCACGCCGATGACCTCGCCCTGACTCATCAATGGCCCGTGTTCGAGGTTGTAAATCCGGCTGACCTCGGCATCCCACGAGCGATTGTATTCCTTCGCCCTATTTTGATACTGCTGGCTTGTTTGATAACCGCCCAGCGCACCCAGCAGTTCTTCGAGGGTAACGCGAGCATCACCCACCAGCGGAATGGCATTATGTTTGTAGGCATCAAACTCCGCCACGTTGATGTTGATGAACTTCACCTGCTCGCCTTGAAATGCCGTCTTAGAGGCCGTCGTGAAATCGCTGTAGCGGGTTCCAATCCCGATCACAAGGTCAGCCTCGCGCGCTAGAATGTTTGCTCCGGCGGTTCCGGTAACGCCAACCGCGCCCAAATTGAGCGGGTGGTTGTAGTTGAGCGAACCTTTCCCTGCCATCGTCTCGCCGACCGGAATACCTGTCTGTTCAACGAACCGGCGTAACGTTTCAGTCGCTTCGCTGTAGATGACCCCGCCACCTGCTACAATAAGCGGCTGTTTGCTCTGTTTAATCCACTCGACTGCTTGCTGGAGCCGTCCCAGATCAGGCCGGTTGCGGGGAATGTGCCACACACGCTCCTCAAAGAGGTGGCTGGGATAATCGTAGGCCATGGCTTGAACATCTTGGGGCAGGGAGAGTGTCACCGCGCCTGTTTCAGACGGTGATGTGAGGACACGCATGACTTCAGGCAGCGCCGAGATGATTTGCTCCGGCCTGTTGATTCGATCCCAGTAACGGGATACGGGTTTGAAGCAGTCATTGACTGAGAAATCTTGCGAGTGTTCCCATTCGACCTGCTGGAGAACGGGCGCTTGAAAGCGTTCCGCGAAAATATCCCCCGGCAGTAATAAAACCGGCAGCCGGTTAATGGTCGCGACCGCCGCGCCGGTAATCATGTTGGTCGCGCCGGGGCCAATGGATGAGGTACAGGCAAAGGCTTGGAGGCGGTTTTTCATCTTGGTGTAGGCGGCTGCCGCGTGTACCATTGCTTGCTCGTTGCGTGCTTGATAGTAACGGAAGCCGCCCGCATACTGCTGTAGCGCTTGCCCGATACCCGCCACATTCCCATGCCCAAAAATCCCCCAGCAGCCGGCAAAGAACGCATTCTGGCTGCCGTCGCGTTCGACCTGCTGGCTTTGCAAAAAGCGGATGATCGCTTGCGCCATCGTTAAACGAACTGTTGACATCATTCTATTTTTACCTTTGTGGTGGTTTGTGATCTTATCGCCTGCTGATCGATCCCACCGCTGATTAACAGGCGTGTGTAAGCACCATAACCCGTGTACTCTGGGGCAAACTTGCTTTCGTGAGCGTAATCTCGCTGTCACACGCAAAATCGACTTCTTCGGGACGGTAGTAATTCAAGAAGGATTGTATCCAGAAGGAGTTGCGTGGCTTATATTTGAGGGTACGGAAGTGCATGGGAATCACCAATTTGGGTTGGGTTCGCTTGATGACGACTTCCAAATCATCGAGGTTGATGGTCGGGTGTCCACCGACGAGCGCGAATAAAACGTCAACGCCAGAGAAGAATTGGAGCTGCTCCTCGGTAAACGCATTGCCGATGTCGCCCATATGCCCGATACTGATGTCATCGACGGTGAAGCGGTACATACCATTTTGGTCGGGGTCATGGAATTGGTGATCGAGCGCTTCCATCGCCGCAATCGCTTGAATAGCGATTCCATGCTCGGTGCGCTGCCCACCGCTCTTGGCAACTTGGAGCGCATTCACGATGGTTGGCGTGCCGGGTACTAAATCGGCGCGACAATGAAACGTGTCGTTGTCTGACGAGATAATCACAATATCCGGCGAGTCCGGGATGCGGTTGTAGCCGCTGGTTTCCGGTGTGTACGGATCGGTGATTACGCGCTTGCCGTTTTCACCCGTTACTAAAAAACTTGCATGACCATACCATTTAATTTGCATGATTGTGCCGCCTGTTACTCAATAAATTCAGTTTAAATAACCTTTTCGAAGCCGTGCTAGCTCACGATGGGCAAGCGCGGGTCAATCCCTGTCCACGTTTCTTTCACCCACGCATAAGCAGGGTCGTCGGCATTCGCCAGTGATTGAGCCGAACCGGCGAGAAAGTTCAGGTAATAGGTTGTGTAGCCGAACGCGCTCACCACCGGATGATAGCCTTCTGGTACGAGTACGGCATCGTGGTTTTGAGCCATCATCACCGCGTCAATGTGGCGGTCATCGGTGTAGACCCGCTGGTAGGCGTAACCCTCAGGCCGATCTAACTTGTAGAAGTAGATTTCTTCCAAATCGGCTTCAATGATGGTGCCGTTTTCATTGACTCGATGGATGTCGTGCTTATGGGGGGGGTAGCTTGACCAATTGCCACCGGGGGTATAGACCTCGACCACGACTAGGCGCTGGCAGTCAAAACCCGGCGGTAAGATACTGTTGATTTGGCGCGAGGCGTTATTCCCGCCGCGTAACTCAACCGCGCTCGTTTCGGGGGTAACGAGCTGCGCTGGATGGTCTTCTTCGGTTTTGACCCAGCAGCTTGCGACCTCAAATCCATCCGTCAGGGCTTCGATTTCAAATGTGGTGTTGCGCGAGAGATAGAGGGCGTATGGCTTGCCAGCAAAGACATTCGCCCGTTTGCCGATGTCTAAAAAGTCACCTGCGCTGGAACGAACATGGCACTTGCCGCCGAAAATGACATGCACATATTCGTTGTCACCCGTATTGGACTGCCACTTTTCGCCTGTGTTCATCCGGCGAACGGCCATATTCAGCCAGTCCCAGCCAGCCTGTTCGGCGGAAACCTCAGCGATGATGCCAGTTTGTCCCTGATCTTTTGACCGGATGAGCATATTTTCAGCAGTGTATTTCATGAAACAAGCACTTTCTCGAAAATAGGCCACATACACGGGATATGAAGCCTTACCTATATATCTTATTTCTACTGAGGGTGAATTATAGCACGCAGGCACAAACAGGAGTAATCCAATACGGATTCCCGTTTCAGGATATTGGCCTCGGTTGTAAAGGAATTAGCTGTCTATTTCTCCGACATTCGGGTTACGACCACACCTTGCGTGAACACCTTTTGGCTTAAGAAGAACAGAATAATGGGCGGTATTATCATGACCGCTGATGCTGCCATCACCAAATGGGTGTTGACGCTGTAGACGGCGTTAAAGGTTTGTAAACCGACTGCCATCGTCCAATTTTCCCGGCTGTGTAAGAAAATCAGCGGTTCGTAAAAATCATTCCACGCATATAAGAAGTGGAAGATGGCGACCGATACGAGCGCGGGGCGTGCCATCGGCAGGATGATGTATAACAGTGTTTGGAACGTGGACGCGCCGTCGAGTTTAGCCGCATCATCGAGTTCGAGTGGGATGGTCATAAAGAACTGGCGCAGTAAGAACACGTCATAAGCATTCGCGAAAAATTGGGGGACGATGAGTGGTAGTAATGTGTCGACCCAACCGATCTTTTGAAACAGGATATAGACCGGAATGAGGGTGACTTGGCGTGGGAGCATGATGGTTGAAAGCAGTAGTAAAAATAGAATGTTGAGCCACCGCGCCCGAAACCGCGAGAATCCGTAAGCCACGAGTGAGCAGGAGAACAGCATCCCCACCATGCCAAAAAATGTGACCAATATCGTATTAAGCAGATAGCGGTCAAAAGGTACGGCTGTGAGCGACTCTGGATAATTTTCGGGATGGATACTCACTTCACGGATCGGTGTTTGCTCGGCAATCACCAACTCATGCGTGATCTCAGGATTATTAACCTCGACAAATATGCCTTTTCCGCCGGGGCGATTTTTGACGAGCGCCATTTGCTGCTCTACGCCATCAATCGTTACCGTGTACAGCGGTTCTTCTTTACCATCAATCGTGACGGTTATTTCTCTTGAGGGAATCAAATCTAAGGTCGCTTGGCGTATTTGGGCGCGGTCACGCAGCGAAATTGAAATCATATACGCCAGAGGGATGAGGATAAAGACCGCGCCGCCAGCCAAAATGAGCGTCGTAATCGATTTTACGAGCAGGTTTTGACCGCGTATTCCCATCTGCCCATCGAAAGCCGAATTGCTTGGGTTGCTCGCGTCCATAGTTACTCGCTTTTGCTCCTCAATTCGCCCTCATAATAAACCCACATTGAAGACGACTTAAAGATGAGTGCTGTTAAGATCAGAACGATGATAAAAAGAATCCAAGCCATTGCCGAGGCGTAACCCATCCGCCCGTATCGGAAGGCGTTTTGGAACAGGTAGAGGTTATAAAACAAGGTTGAACGCGCTGGCCCACCGAGTTCACGCGACGCGCCGGATACCGAACTGGAGGCAATATACACCTGCGTGAAGTAGCTGAAGGTGCCGATAAGACCCAATACTAAATTGTAAAACAAGACCGGTGACATCATCGGGATGGTGATGGAGCGGAAACTCTGCCATGCGTTAGCGCCATCGACTTTGGCCGCGTCGTACATATCTTGCGGCACGCTTTGTAAGCCCGCGAGATAAATTATCATGTTCTGCCCGACACCCCACAGGGCCATGATCGCCAGCGCCGGTAATGCCCAATCGGGATCACTCAACCAACTCGGACCTTTGAAGCCGAGGATTTCAAGGATTTGGTTGACCACGCCAACCTGCGGATTGAACATGGTAATCCAAACTAAGGTAACGGCGACCCCCGAAAGAACCGATGGTAGAAAATAAATCGTTCGCCAAATACGGATGCCCCGCACATTTTGGTTGAGCAGCACCGCTAGAAAAAAGCCGGTCACTAAACTTGAGGGGAGTGAGAGGATGGCGAAATAGAGCGTCACTTGGAGGGATTTCCAAAAGAGCGGGTCTTGGAAAAGCTGGGTGTAATTTTGAATGCCAATCCAACGGGGCGAAGAAACGATGTCGTAGTCTGTAAATGAAAAGTAGAGTGACGCAAGCATTGGCCCGACGGTGAGCAGCAAAAAGCCGACTACCCACGGCGCTACGTACATATACCCTGCCGCAGCCTCTCGTCTGGCTAACGTCCAGTCACGCATATTGAAAAAACGCATCTGTCAATTTACCTTGCGTACGGAGCTGTTAAGTGTGAATAGGGCAGGGCATTGTAATGCACCCCTGCCCATCAAATTGTTTAGGCGGTTCTAGCTGGAATGGCTTGCCCAGTACTCATCGAGAATTTGTTGGATTTCAGTATTGGTTTGGTCGAGAACGGCTTTGGCATCCGTATTCTCACCGGTACCAATTTGCGACCACGCAAACCCGACTGCATCCCCAACCCGCCCCCATTCTGGAACCCATGATTCATGGTTGGGCGAGTCAAGGTAATTGATCGCCTCGAAGACCACATCCATATTCATGTCCGGGAACTTTTCCTGAAGCGCGGCGCGGAATGTTTCGGCAGCCGATTCGCGGGCTGGCACGCAACCGTAAATCAAGCAGACCTCGACAATTTGTTCCGGCGCTGTGAGCCACTTCATGACTTCCCACGCTTCTTGTTTATGCTGGGCGATCTTGGGAATAGTGAAGTTGTCGGCATGGATACGGGCGATGCGCTGACCCTTCTGGTTGAAGGGTAGGGGTGCAACATCCCATTCAAACGGAACGTCGTTAAGACCCTCACCGAGATACCATGTATGGGTGTAGAACATGCCGAGCAGACCTGAGTCGAAGGGCGCTGCGCCGGTGGCTTCGATGGAGGCTGATTGCTCGTTGTTGGGGATAAAGTGGTCTTTCCAAATGCCATCACTCAGCCATTGGAGACCATAGACCCATTCCTCGGAATTGGCTGTCGCCGTCTTGTAGTCGGCTGTTGTCGGTCGTCCCACGTCAGGCGCACCGAACATGGTTAGGCTGCCGCGTCCATCCGTCCATGCATCTGAGTAGCCCCACTGAACCATATCCTCAGCGTCGAAATCGGGTGAAGTCGCGTCATTTCCGGCGGAGTCTAAGGACATCAACATGGCGCGGGCTTTGAGATCATCGAGTGTCCATGACGTGTCGGCGTAATCACTGGTCGGGTAATCAACACCGGCGGCATCGAAAATATCCTTGTTATAGAGGACGAACGACGGGAACAAACCCAGCGGTAAGCCTGTATTGATGGTGGGGTATTTATTGAGTTCGAGACTGGTTTCGTAAAAATCGCTCGTATCGAAGTTTTCGGCCTCGATATACGGGGTAATGTCTTCCCAACTCTCAAAAAAGGCGGCGATGGTTGAAATACCGTTCGGGCCGACGAGTTGGGGCGCACTATCACCCGTGAGCATGGCTTGGAGGCGCGTACGAGACTCGGTGTTGGGGACGATTAAAAATTCGATCTCGATGGTGTCGTGGGTTGAATTAAATTTTTCGGCTAATGCTTCTTGCTTAGGAATCTGGTCGGGATCGGTACCCGTACCAAGACCGACAAAAATGGTTACTTTAACTTTCTCTTGGGCAAGGGCAGGTGCGGCTACGAGTGAAATAAGACAAACAATCAGAACGGCTATCCATCCAAATCTTCTGGTCATCGTTTTCCTCCAAAGCGGATATGCACAATACGAATGATGACAAAATGAGCATGTAAGCGTTTACAGAAAGCGTTTTCATCAGTGTAACAATAGTTCGTTATTCTGCCAAATGCCGTCCATAGGCTTGACCATTGAATGAATATTCGCTACGCTATGTAAGCGTTTACAGAAAGCGCTTACATATTTTGTACGTGAACCTAAAAGGCATCATGTCACAATTTGCTGAATTTTCGCGGGCAACTATCGGTGATGTCGCTGAAAAGGCGGGGGTTTCCATCGCTACGGTTAGCCGTGTCATCAATAAAACGGGACAAGTCGCCGAGGCAACGGCTGCGCGTGTGTGGGGCGCGGTGGCGGAGTTGAACTACTCACCCCACGCGGCTGCAAGGGGTTTGGCGAGCCGCCGGACGAATAACATCGGGCTGGTTATGCGAGAGATTAGCGGTGAGTTTTTTAGCCCAATGCTGCGTGGGATTGAAGCGGGTACGCGGGAAAATGGATATGATTTGCTGATTCATTGTACCTATCAGTCAGGCGATGCAAACCAGCTTGGTCACTATGCATTGGGTGAGCATAATGCTGACGGCATGATCGTGTTTGTCGATAGTTTGGATGAAAACGAACTTGTCCGTTTGTATCAAATGCAGTTCCCGATTGTGTTACTTCATCGTACGCCGCCAGAAGGATTGGACATGCCCCATGTATCCTTCGAGAACAAATTGGGTGCGCGGAAGCTGGTGGATTATCTAATTGAAGTGCGGGGGTATAAACGGATTGCTTTCCTACCCGGCCCTGAGGGCGTTGAAGACTCGTATTGGCGGGAGATGGGATACCGTGATTCCCTCAAGGCGCATGGCATAGCGTACGATCCGGCGTTGGTTGTTACCGGCGGGTTTGATGAGTATCAAGGGCAAGTCGCAGTCGCCCAGTTATTGAGCCGGAATATACCCATTGATGCGATCTTTGCGGGGGATGACGATACGGCTATTGGCGCGTTAATTGCGCTCAAAGATGCGGGTTTGCGCGTGCCAGAAGATATTGCGCTCGTGGGGTTCGATGACATTCGGCTGTCACGGTATCTCACTCCGCCGTTAACGACGGTTCGTGCGCCAATTGAACAGGCGGGGCGAGAAGCGGTTAAACAACTCGTGAGTCTCATCCAGTCGGGACGAGCGGAAAAGTTGACACTCCTCCCGACGGAGCTTGTTATCCGGCGATCATGTGGTGCGCCGGAACAGGCGTGATGGTCATTGTTTAGCGAAGGAATCGAGTAAGGTCTTATGAAAGTTGCAGTAATTGGTGGTGGTTCGTCTTATACACCTGAACTCATTAATGGGTTTTTGGAGCGGCAGGATACGTTCCCAATGACGGAACTCTGGCTGATGGATGTCCTGCCAGAACGGCTAGAGGTTGTTGGTAAATTTGCCCAGCGCATGGCGAAGGCAGCCGGTGCGCGTTTTGAAGTGCATTTGACAACTGACCAGCGTGAAGCCGTTAAAGATGCTCAGTACGTGACGACCCAGCTTCGCGTGGGCTGGATGGCAGCGCGGCGCGAGGATGAGTATCTCGGTATGCGGCATGGTTTGATCGGGCAAGAAACGACCGGTGTCGGAGGGATGGCGAAGGCGCTCCGCACGATCCCTGTTATCCTGAAAATTGCTCATGATATGCGTGAGCTTGCACCGGGGGCTTTACTTGTCAATTTCACAAATCCGGCGGGATTGGTGACTGAGGCGTTATCCCGTTATGCGACGGAAGTGCAGTCCGTTGGCGTTTGTAATGTGCCAATTACAACCAAGATGAACATGCTGAAAGGTTTAGGGATTGAGGCAAAATCGACGGATGCTCAACTCGATACCTTAGGACTGAACCACCTCACATGGCACCGTGGCTTGAAGTTGGATGGCGAGGATTTGTGGCCGCAGGTGTTTGAACAGTTTGTTGAAAAACAGCGTTCGCAGCCGGAGCCGGATTGGGATCTGAACACGATTGAGTCGATCAAGATGATCCCCAATTACTACCTCCAGTATTTTTACTATACGGATCATAAACTTGAGGAGCAGCAAAAGTGGCCGCCTTCACGCGCCGAAGCGGTTATGAAAATCGAAGACGAACTGCTCCAGCAATATGCCGAGCTTGAGCGTACTACACCACCGGAAGGGCTGATGAAACGCGGCGGAGCCTATTATTCGACGCTGGCGACCCAGCTCCTGAACGCGCATTACAACGATTTGGGTGAGACGCATGAAGTGAATGTACCGCATCGGGGAGCGGTTAAAGGGTGGCCGGAGGATTGGGTTTTGGAGATGCCCTGTACGGTAGATCGTAAGGGGATCCACCCACTGCCAACTGAACCTTTGCCGTTGGCATCGTTTGGGCTTGTCTCGCAGATTAAAGCCTATGAACTGCTGACGGTTGAGGCGGCTGTACATGGAAACCGTGATGCGGCTTATCAAGCACTACTTACGCACCCGCTTGGCCCGTCAGCCGATAAAGTAGAGGCTGTTTTGGAGGATATGCTCCAAACGAATAAGCGTTATTTACCTCAGTTTTCGATTAGTTAAATTGACTAGAAAGTAATGGCACCGTGAAACCAAACCCAGCACTTAAAAAACTTGGCCTCGCCGATAACGACCGCGCCGTCATCATCCATGTGGATGATGTCGGCATGTGCGAGGCAACCTTATCTGCCTATGATGACCTGATGGACTTTGGCTTGATTTCGTCGGCGGCTGTGATGGTTCCATGTCCGTGGTTTCCGCAAACCGCCGCTTACTGCCGGAAGCACCCTGAAGTGGATATGGGTGTCCACCTGACGTTGACGAGCGAATGGGATGGCTACCGTTGGGCACCAATTTCTACGGCTGATTTGGCAAGCGGCCTGATTGATGACGAAGGTTATTTTTATCGCCGGCAGCCACCCGTCCAAGAACGCGGTACCCCTGAGGCCGCGCGAACCGAAATGAAGGCGCAGATTGATCGGGCGCTGGCGGCAGGGATTGATGCTACGCATACGGACAGCCATATGGGAACGATTGCCCACGAGAAGTTTTTACCCGCATATGTTGAACTGGCTACGGCTTACAAACTCCCCCCGACGATCTTGTTTCGTGGGGATAAGGTCGGGTTTCGGGCAAGGGGTTTAGGCGATGAGTTAGCCACAATGGCTGCGGACGCGAGTGAAAAGGCTGAGTTAGGCGGGATACCGTTGCTCGACCATGAATTTGGCCTGCCGCTCGACCGCCCACAAGAACGGTTGGGACAGGCGAAACAGGCATTTTCGAACTTACAACCGGGCATCACCCACTTTTATATTCATGCGGCGAAGGATACGCCGGAACTGCGAGCGATTGCGCCTGATTGGGAAAGCCGTGTGGCAGACTACGAGACGTTCTTAAGCAGTGAGCTTCGGGATTTCATTCGTAATCAGGGTATTCATGTTATTGGTAACCGTGTACTGCGTGATTTGATGCGAGCCTAGGACTAGGATATGAAGCAGTACTTTTTAGGTGTGGATGTTGGGGGTTCGAAGTCTCATGCTGTCATTAGTGATGAGGCTGGTAAAGTGATTGGATTTGGTCAAGGTGGCCGGGGCAACCACGAATCGATTGGATATGATGGATTTGCCCATGTCTTGGATATAGTCAGCAAGCAAGCTCTTCAACAAGCAGGGCTTGAACAACATCATCTGACGGCAATCGGTATGGGTATTGCAGGGCTTGACTGGCCTAATGACGAACCCTTGCACCGAAAAGTGTTGGAAGATCTTGGTTTTCACGCTCCGATGGCACTTGTAAACGACGCGGTGATTGGCCTGATCGCGGGGTCGCGTACTGGCTGGGGCATTAGCGTGGTAGCTGGTACAGGCAGTAACTGCCGTGGGCGTGATGTCAATGGCTGCGAAGGACGTGTTTCCGGTGTGGGTGAGTGGTCGGGCGAATATGGTGGTGGTGGAGACCTGATTCACCGAGCCATGCACAGTGTAACCAGAGCATGGTGTAAGCGGGCACCAGAAACAAGTCTTTCGCAAAAGTTTGTCAAACATGCTGGCGCAATGGATGTGACAGATTTACTGGAAGGATTATCGCGCGGGCGATACCATTTACGAGCGCCAGCCGTTATGGTGGTATTTGAGGCGGCGAACGAGGGCGATCCGGTAGCGATGGACGTAGTACGCTGGATTGGGAGTGAGTTAGGGAGTTTGGCAGTCGGTGTTGTTCGCCAACTGCATTTCGAGACTGTTGACTTTGACCTTGTGCTGACCGGAAGTTTGTACAAGGGCAGCCCTTTGATTGCGGAGCGTGTGGCGGAGACCGTTCATGCGATTGCCCCCGGCGCGACGCTCGTGCGGCTGACAGCGCCGCCGGTGGTGGGTGCTGTGATGCTGGCGATGGAACAGGTGAAAGTGGATTATCAACCGCTGCGTGAGACTCTTATTCAGTCAACCAACGCGGCGTTAGCAGGTGCAGGTTTTTCATTTGACCCCAACGAGTAGGAGATTATACGATGTCTGAGTTGGCGATTCTGGGTGGACAAGCGACGCGAACAGAGCCGTGGCCGGCGTGGCCGGTACACGATGAGCGCGATATTGAGGCCGTTACCAGTGTGGTGAAGTCCGGTCAATGGGGTGGATATCCGTATCCGGGGCCAAGGACTCAAGCGTTTTTGCGTAAGTTCGAGGAACTACAGGGCGGTGGTTATGGTGTCGCGGTGGCGAATGGCACGGTGACGATGGAAGTGGCGCTTCGGGCGGCGAACATCGGCTGGGGTGATGAGGTCATCGTTCCGGCTTACACGTTCCAAGCAACGGCAGCCGCGCCGATGGCTGCGGGGGCGATTCCGGTGATTGTCGATATTGACCCTGAAACCTACTGTATTGACCCGAAAGCAATTGAAGCCGCGATTACCCCGCGAACGAAGGCGGTCATTCCGGTACATTTAGGCGCACAGATGGCGGATATGGACGCGATCATGGCGCTGGCCGAGAAGTATAACCTGATCGTGATTGAGGACTGTGCCCATGCACACGGGGCGAAGTGGCGTGGACGCGGCGCGGGAACCATCGGGCATTTCGGTTCGTTCAGCCTCCAATCGTCTAAGACCGTGACCTCCGGCGAAGGCGGCGTTTTGCTCTGCCGGACACCGGAACTCGCGACGCGGGCGGCGAGCATTATTGACTGCGGACGACCGCACGATGATGCCGAGCAAGAGTTCACGATGGGCGCGAATTACCGGATGAGCGAACTCCACAGCGCATTGGCTTATGTGGCGCTGGAACGCTTCCCCGCACAGGCGAAGGAACGCGAAGAAATGGCGGCGTACATGGACGAGGCGCTAAGTGAAGTGCCGGGAGTACGGCTGTTACGACGCGATCCGCGCCACACATCACGGTCATTTTACTGCTACGTTTTTGCGATTGACCCCGAAGTGTTCGGGATGAAGCACGATGTAGCGGTGGCAGCCTTACAGAAGGAAGGCATTCCTAGCTCGGAAGGATACGAGGCGATGAACCACTACGAGTTGTTCCAGCCGAAACTTTCGAAACTGCCGGTGCCGAGCGCCTTCCCAGAGCGTTTTAAGTTCGACGAAATGGTTCTGCCGGAAGCCGAACGTGCTTGCCAGGGCGAGGCGATCTGGCTGGGCGAGAGTGCTTTCCGAGCGGGGACGCAGGGCGTTGATGATGTGGTGAACGCTCTGAAGAAGGTTCAGGCCGGAGCCGCAGAGTTGAAGGCCGCAGGGCTGGCTAAGAAGTAACTCCTTTCTGGTTGGTGATGATTAAAGGCGGTGGGTGATGCTCGCCGCTTTTTATTTTTAGTTAGTAGTTGTCAGTTTACAGTTAACAGTTAAAGGCAAGAGCAAATACAAATCGCCGAAGGACTGAGGTGTGGTTAAAAGAACTTGAGGAAGGGATTTGGTCCCTTCCCTACGAAAGATGGTCGGTGATGTGATTAGGTGTTTGAGAGGGATTTATACTCGTTGAGGGGGATTTCGAAGCGGCGTAGGCTGTCATCGAGGCCGCCAGAACGGTTACGATTGTGCCAGAGGGTGCTTTGCTTCTCGACAAGTGGTTGGAGTTCTGAGAGCAGGGCTTCCGGCGTGCCTTCTTCATCAAACACAAAGAGCAGGCGATGGGTCGAGTGGAGTAAGAGGTCGGCGGCTTGCTGGAATTCGGCGGCGACGATGCTGGCATCCTCACGCTGCATCTGGGCGCGGCTGAGGGGTTCTATGACCTGTTTGATCGTCTCAGCAACGCGGCGCAGTGTTTCTGGTTTGACATCAGCCGCTTTGCCGCCCCATGATTCATGTGACTTGATACTTTGTTGCAGTTTGTCAGTTGGCTGTTGCAGGGTATAGGCGAGAATTTGCCCGTTGATGTGTTCGGGACCGATGAGCTTATAGATTTCGCCGAGGTCGTAGGAGAGCCTGCCCATAATTCCGGCAGTGTCGTTGAAGATGAAACGGTCAAGCAGTGGTGGGAGTTCGATTTGATTGTTTGACGCGAGACACCACGCGACTGCCGCGCCATAAGCAAAACCCAAGTAGCTGATGGAGAACGGCTGCCAGTGACCATTGTCGCCCCAATCGGTGATGAGGTAGCCCACTGCGCCGTGTTTGAGACCGCTGGCGGCGCTGATACGACAGTTGTCTATGGCGTTATCGGAGCGACCGGCGATGGTGTTCCAACTGGAGGTGCCGGGGCAGACGTAGAAGGGGATTTTCGCCGATTCGAGCATGGTACATTGGCGTTCCCATTCCTGCGCGGCTTTTTCGCCACCTTCATAACCCCAGAGCATGGCGGTGACATCGGGAGGGAGTTCGGGGACAAGTTCCGGGTAATGGACGATGATGTCCCCCCAGAACTGCATCTTGCGACCGTGAGCAGAAATTTCGTTGTGCAGGGATTTGATATAGTCGAGATAGACACGACCGCCGCGCGCTTCGACCGCTTCTTTGCTCTTGCCTTTGCCGAGTTCCCACGGCTCATCGCCCCCAACATTGATGTTTTCGCTGGTAAAGTGCGGTAGGAGTTCATCGTAAAGGCTCGCCATCAGGCTCAGGCTGCCGGGGTCAAGCGGATTCAGGGTGGTTGGCGGGCTGAAACCACCCCACGGCGCTTCGAAGCCATCGGGACATTCGGCGAGGTGATGGTAGCGTTGGTGCTTGAGCCAGCGTTCCATATGACCGAGGCTGTTCTGGTTGGGAACGAGTTCGACATGGCGCTGACGGCAGAAGGCATCGAGGATGAGGATGTCTTCACCGGTGAAGGGTGTGGCCTGTGACCAGACTTCGGGATGCTGGCGATAGGCGAAGGTGTGTTCCATGTAAAGCTGAAGCTGGTTTATTTTGAGGGCGGCGAGGCGTTCAACCAAGTCGAGAATGGTTTGAAGGGTCGGCACTTTGTCGCGGCTGATGTCAAGCATGATGCCCCGCGCGGGATAGTCCGGCCAGTCGTGGACGGTGAGGCAGGGCAGGGATGCGCCGTACTGTTGCAAGAGCTGGACAAGCGTACACACCCCGTAGAAGATACCCGCAGCATCGGCAGCGGTGATGTTGATTTCAAGCGAGGTGATGGTGAGTTGATAACCTTGCGGATGGTCGAAGGAGTCATCAATGATGAGTTCAACGCCGATGTCACGATAAGTACTTCCGGCGACAATATCCCACTGGCGCTGGCTAAACTCTTTCAGCGCAGCTTGAAGTCTTTGCGCTTCAAATAACAGTTTGGGATCGCTGATGACGATTAATGCCCGCTGAGGCAGCGTGAAAACGCCTTCGCTCAGTGTAAGCTGGCGCGGGGCTGGCAGAAGGTACGGCTGTGATGACATGAAATACCCTTTCAAGTTTAGAAAACGGAATGGCTTGAGACCATTCCCTCGAAAATACATTATTGGTAATCGGTGATGCGGCTGAGGTACGCCTCCGCCCTAAAGTGCAAAGTATCTATTCGTATAGTCGATAAATATTGGGTGTCAGACCGGATAATGCCTCTGATAACCAAAGATTAAAATTTCATGAATTTTACCTGCTTATCCTCCCACTGAAACATTATATCCTGCGACGAAACGCCATTACACTGGCAAATTGGACGTGTTTGGTCACATGGTCAGTTCCGACTTCATGACTAAGATAAGAAGTATTATACTGAATACCCTTTTTCACCTAAAACCATGATTGGGAGACGGATATGAGCAGCAGTTTGTTGCGTGGTGGCATTATTGGCTTGGGCGTTGGCAAGGCTCATGCGAAGGGGTATATCAGCAGCCCAGATGTGGAGCTGGCGGCTGTTTGTGACATGAATCCTGATCGCTTGCAAGCCTTCGCAGAGGAATGGAAGGTAGCGGAGCGGTACAGCGATTACAAGATGATGCTGCAAGACGCAAAACTCGACATTGTGAGTGTGTGCTTGCCGAATGCGCTTCATGCGGAAGTGTCCATTGCAGCGTTGGAGGCGGGGGTCAATGTCATTTGCGAGAAACCGATGGCGGTGAACACAGCCGAGGCACAGGCGATGGTCGACGCGGCAAAGCGTACGGGCAAGCGGCTGATGATGTCCTACAACTACCGCTACCGTTCGGACGCACAATGGATGCGGCGGATGGTGACAACCGGACAGCTTGGCGACATTTACCATGTACAGGTTTCATGGCGGCGCGAGACGGGTATTCCGGGGTGGGGCTTATTTGGAAGCAAGGCTGCTTCGGGCGGCGGGGCGCTGATTGACCTCGGCGTGCATGTGATTGACCTTGCGCTGTGGCTGATGGATTTCCCTGCGGTGCAGACGATCAGCGCACAGACGCGCAGCTTATTCGGGCCGGTGGGACGCAAGACGTGGGGGCGCAAACCCGGGCAAGTAATCGAAGGCGGCTTCGATGTCGATGACGGCGGGGTGGCGTTCATGCGGTTGGCGAATGGCGCGAGTATGGCGCTCAACGTAACGTGGGCGGAACACGGACAGCCGCAAGAAGATGCTTACCGCGTTGAAGTGCAAGGTACGGAAGGCACCGCCATACTGCACGTTCGTAATTACAAGAATGATGACACGCTGCGGTTTTATACCGAGATGGCGGGTGTACCGGTGACGGTTGTTCCCACGGCGAACTTCTCTACGCCGCAGGGACACGAGGCGTTGGTGATGGATCTGGCGAAAAGTATACGGAACGGTGAGGCTCCCGGCACGAACGGGGAGCAGGGACAGATCGCCGTTGAGATCTTAGACGGTATATACGAGTCGTCCCGCATCGGGCGAGAGGTGGTATTTGGTGAGTGAAAGGACAGGGGAGCCAAAGGCTGATAACCGATGGCTCCTCGGCTTTATAGCACGACACAAAGGGGCTGCAATCGGATCGCTCGGTGCAGGTGGCATCGGCGGCCTGACCTCAGCGTTTGAACCGTACTTAATCGGCACGATCATTGATGTGATCCAAAAAGATGTCGCGGTGGCGAACATCGGACAGTATGCAATCCTGCTACTGGTGCTTTCGGTGATTACGGTTGCGGCGTTTTTGGGGCAGCGATTCTGGAGCGGCACGGTTGCTTATAATGTTAATTATGATATTCGGCAGACATTATTTGATAACCTCCTTACATTAGAGCAACGTTTTTACCAAACTTACCCGACCGGTGATTTGATTTCGCGGATGTACAGCGACCTCGATATGATCTGGCGGCTGCTGATTATCGGGTTTACACGCTTCGGCAGCGCGTTGGTGACGCTGCTAGTGACGTTCGTGCTGCTGGCGACGATCAATATTCCGCTGACGATCTTCGTATTTGTGGTGTTGACCATTTCGACGATGGTACAGATGCGGGTGGGCAGCGCACTCGCGCCGGTGTTCGAGCAGGTGCAGGAACAGGCGGGGACGCTTTCCTCGCTGGTACAAGATTCGGTGAGCGGTATACAGACGATTAAGACCTTCGGACGGGAAGCGGGGGTCGCCGTGAAGTACAAGCAGGAGAATAACGAGTACCGCCGACGCTGGTTGTACTTTAAGCGGCGGAATGAGCCGGTGGGTATGCTGCCCAACATGATTAGCGAAATGACCGGTGCGATTGTGGTGATCGTGGGCGGTATTCTGGCGCTGCAAGGGCAACTGACCATCGGTAACTTTGTTCAATTTTTGGTGTATCTGGCGCTGATTAGTAATGTGCTGCTGCAACTGGGTACGATTTACCAGCGGTACGTGCAAACGGCAGGCGCACTCACCCGTTTGACACCACTTTTGCAAACGGCGCAGATCAAAAGCATCGAAAATGCGCGACCTTTGCCCCAGCCACGAGGCGACATTGCCTTCGAGCATGTGGGGGTACAGGTCGAGGGGAATTGGCTGCTGCGCGATATTAACCTCGTGATACCGTCGGGTAAGGTGGTGGCGTTCGTGGGGCCAACGGGGTGCGGTAAGACGCTGCTGGTGAGTTTGCTGGCGCGGGTGAGCGACCCGACGGAAGGGCGCGTGGTGATTGACGGGCAGGACGTGAAGGTGCTGCAACTGGATATGCTGCGGCGGGCAATCGCTTATGTACCACAATCGACGTTCTTGTTTAGCCAACCGGTTCATGCGAACGTGCGGATGGGACGCGAGGCGGTGGCGGATGAGCAGCTCGACGAAGCCGTTTCGATTTCACGATTTAAGAATGACCTGCCACAACTGCCGCACGGCCTCGACACGATGGTGGGTGAGAAGGGTGTGATGCTTTCCGGCGGGCAGAAGCAGCGCGTGGCGATTGCGCGGGCGATTGTGCGCGACCCGGCGATTCTGGTGCTGGATGACGCGCTTTCCAGCGTGGACACGCACACAGCGGCAGACATCCTCAATGATCTGCGGCAGGTGCTACGCAGCCGTACCAGTTTGATTATCGCGCACCGCATCGCGACGGTGAAAAATGCCGATCATGTGGTGGTGATGGATCAAGGGAAGATTGTGGAGCAGGGGACGCATGACAGCCTCGTGGCGGCGAATGGGTTATATGCGCGGATGGTTGAGCGTGAGCTGCACACCGATAACACGCAAGTGGCGGTTGAGCAGTAAGCAAGCTCTGAAAAGCTAATAGTCGCTCACAATTATTAGAAAATGCCTCGTTGTAAAACCAGTTAGTTGAGAATAATTCTATGAATGCGAATGTGAATACCGCAGCTTCGTTACCTAAGCCTGACCCGAAAAGTGGGAAACGCGAACGGGGCGAGGCCATTAGTGACCGCTACCTGTTTTGGATGCTCAGTAAGTTCCTACGTCCATTCTGGAAAGAACTGCTGCTGATTTTTTTCATGTTGATCGGTGTGACGATCTTTTCGCTGCTGCCGCCATACCTGACACAGCGAGCGGTGGATGGGCCAATTCAAAGCGGGGATTTGCAGGGATTAATTCCGTACGGCATGGTGTACTTGCTGGCGGTCATCGGCCTATTTATCCTGCGGTTCGCGCATACGTTTCTGCTGCAAAATGTGGGGCAAAACGCACTGGTGGATTTACGGCAGGCGTTATTTGAACACATCATCCGGCAGGATATGCGGTTTTTTAACAACACACCGGTGGGACAGATTGTCTCGCGCATGTCGAACGATATTGAGGCACTGACCGAGCTGCTTTCGACGAGTATCGTGATTGTGGCAAGCAATTTGGTAACGCTGGTGGGCATTATCCTCGTCATGTTCGCGATTAATTGGCAGTTGGCGCTGCTGGGGTTAGCGGTGCTGCCGATCATGACCGTGAGCACCGTGTACTTCCGGCGGAAAATCCGCCAACAATCCGATTTGTTTCACCGTGTCG
This sequence comes from Chloroflexota bacterium, assembly GCA_020161935.1. Lineage (GTDB taxonomy): Bacteria > Chloroflexota > Anaerolineae > Aggregatilineales > Phototrophicaceae > CFX2. The sequence goes on along the minus strand of JAIUNI010000001.1, from coordinate 978,058 downwards.
TAGCGGAATATCTGGCATTCATCAACGAACAGTTCGGCGGCATGTTGGTGGTGCAGTTATTCGGGCGGCAGTCGGTGAGCCGACGTGAGTTTGAGACAATCAACCGGAATTACCGTGATGTGCATATGCGTATTCGCGATTTGTACACGGTATATGCGTCAATCTTGCAAATCCTGACGACGGTCGGGTTGGCGCTGGTGTTGTACGGCGGCGGGCAGGGGGTGCTGGCGGGGTGGGCGACGCTGGGAATGCTCATTTCGTTCATTCAATATACGCGCCGGACGTTTGAGCCGATCATGCAGCTTTCGGAACAGTTCACCCAGATTCAGACGGCGCTTTCGGCAGGGGAACGTATCGCACGGATGCTGCGCGTTGAATCTGAGATTGTCGATGCGGCGGAACCTGTCGACATTAAGTCTTTTAGGCAGGCAATTGAGTTTGACCATGTTATTTTTGGTTATGAGCCGGACAGCCCTGTCTTGAAGGATCTGTCCATTCGCATCGCGCCGGGGCAGAAAGTGGCGATTGTGGGGGCAACGGGCGCTGGTAAGACTTCGCTAGCGGGTTTGCTGGCACGTTTTTATGATGTGCAGTCGGGGCGGGTGCTGATTGATGGGGTGGATATTCGACAGATCGCTTTGAGCGAACTTCGTCATTATATTTCGGTCGTGCCACAAAGCCCTTACTGCTTCAACGGGACAGTCGCCGATAACTTGAAGTTGTTCGACCCAACGATCACACACGAGCAAATGGTCGCGGCAGCAGAGGCGGCAAGTGCTGCGCCGTTCATCCAACGGTTAGCCGGAGGATATGATTATATGCTGCTGCCGGGCGGGGCGAACCTGTCGCAAGGGCAGCGGCAACTGTTGGCACTGGCGCGGGCGCTTATTCACAGTCCGAAAAGTATCCTTGTGCTGGACGAGGCGACCAGCAGCGTTGATACGGAGACAGAAGCATTGATTCAAGAGGGGTTGGCTCGTGTTTTAAAGGGGCGTACCAGCTTGATTATCGCGCACCGTTTGAGTACCGTGCGTGATGCCGACCGTATTCTGGTGATGCAGCAGGGGCAGATTGTGGAAGATGGCAACCATGTGACGCTGCTTGCCAAGAACGGATTATACGCGCAACTGTACCAGCGCCAATTCGCTGAGGCTGAGAGTTCTACAACTAATGCGGTTTCTGAGCCGGGTTAACGCAGCAAGTTGCCAATCGTAGGGATGTAAGTGTTTGACTTTTACAAATTTTAATGGACAATGGAGTAGATCGACATTTATAATGAAAGATAAATAATTATAATCATTCCGTGAATCTTTCATTGGTTGGTGGGGGTGATGAGGGCTTATCATGAAGTATTCCCGTCCTACTGTATGGATGACGATGCTGTTCCTTGTCGTCACACCATTTGTGGCTTATATGCAGGGTGAATGCGCCGCCTTTGTCAAAGAGGCATTAGCCGCTACCGATGATGTTTGCACTGATACCGGACGCAACGAAGCATGCTACGGTCATATTAGTCTTTCTGCTGAACCCCAATCTGATGATGTTCCCTTTAAATTTGATGAAGTGGGTGACAAAGTTGATGTCGCCCGTTTGAGCCGCTTGAGCTTAACCCCGATGGATGTGGAAGCTGATGTGTGGGGTGTTGCGCTTTTGAAGGTTCAGGCCGATATTCCTGATGAAGTCAAAGACGCAAATGTTTCGGTGCTGGTTTTTGGCGATGTGCAGCTTGAGAACGCGATTCCTGATCCGGTATATGCTACCGTGACCGTAAAGGGGCCAAGCAACGCGAATATCCGCCGCCAACCTTCTAACCGCGCGTTTGTGATTGACAGCCTTGCCCCCAAGACTGAAGTCACGGCAAAGGGTCGTTCGAAAGATGGCGCATGGTTATACATTTCGCTGCCGGATGACCAAGGGAGTGGTTGGGTGCGGCGTTCATTGATGACGAGCGCGGAAGATTTAACGACCTTAAAAGAACTTGACCCAAGTTTGACTTCATACGGACCGATGCAAGCCTTTTACTTGAAGAATGGTCAAAGCCAAACTTCCTGCGAGAGTGTGCCGAATGACGGCATTCTCATTCAAACGCCGGAAGGTGTGGCACAGGTACAACTCTGGATTAATGAGGTCAAGATCAAGCTCGGCTCGACCGCATTTATCCAAGCCCAACCGGATACCAAATTGATGTCGGTGACGACATTGGAAGGCGCGGCACACATAGAGGCGTTGGGGGTTGAGCAGGTTGCTGTTGAAGGCACGACGGTCACGGTGCGGGTTGATGAAAACTTGGCTCCGGTTGCACCGCCGAGTTTGCCACACGCTTATAACTTAAATGAAGTGCAATCGCTGCCCGTGCAAAGCCTTGAGCGGCAAATTACCGCAGCGCCTCCGGTATTTCTTACGCCGACTTTAACCCCGACAGCGACCTTTACGGTAACGCCAAGCCTTGTGCCTACGGATGTACCATCGGCAACGCCGTCGTCCACGAATACCGACGTACCCACCCATACACCTGTTCCGACCAATACGCCGGTACCACCAACCGCTACTCTGGTGCCGCCGACGAATACGGATGTACCGCCAGTGCCGACCAACACGGATGTGCCACCAACACTGCCGACCAACACGGATGTGCCACCGCTGCCTCCACCGACGATTACGGATGTGCCACCACCGCCACCGACTGTTACGGACGTACCCCCCGCACCGGCAGCGACCGAGGCCGTGGTGCCATAGTATTCCTGATTTTCGTTTAGCCTTGAGAAGACCTGCATATCAAAAGTGTGCAGGTCTTTTTGTTGGTGTCGTGGAGGTTAAATGTAGGACTGCGTTAAGTGGTGGAGGACTATTTTAAACCCTCACCCCCACAATGGTACGCTCGCAGGCTCACTCCACCATCAGCCTCTCCCTTAGGGCGAGGGGAACCAAGCACAAGTTTCCGAGTATTCGTGCCTGAAAATAGGGCTTTCCAGAAACCCTCTCAGGGCAGGGGAGAAATCACCGAAAAGTGGCTTAAAAGGGCATTTTCACTTGAAAACTCATTTCCACCGTTTAGTGTGGGGCTACCCGAGATAATGAATGTAGGTTTTAAAAAAAGTATGTTCGTGGTTGTGCATTGATCGCCGGAAAAATCTTTAAGGGCAGGTTTGCCTATAAACTTCTTCGGCGAAGTAACGACTCCATTCAGTTGGGCTGAAATTGCGGTTGGCTATCGAACAAGCATTTTGCTGCCACGTGGCGAGATCAATCGACCATTTTATGATTTGATTGTCTTCGCCGCCCGAAATAAAATCTCGCCCATCTGGATTGATGCTCAGACTGTTAATGTAGTTCGTGTGGCCTGTCAGCGGCTTCCCTAGAGGCAAGCGTTGAGTTAAGTCCCAGATGATAAGGGCGTTATCTTGCCCTCCAGAGACCAGCATTGTGCCGTTCGGCGTGAAACCGAGTGTCTTAACACGATCCGTATGCCCGATAAGCGGCTGCCCAATGGTTTGGTGGGTTTGGACATCCCATAACCGAATAGTTTGATCGGAACCGCCTGACGCGAGTGTTTGACCGTTCGGGCTAAATTTGACCGCCCAAACTTCGTCCGTATGGGCTTCAAACGGCTCGCCAACTTGCTCTTGTGCGGCTACATCCCAGAGACGGACGGTGTGATCGGCGCTACCTGAGGCTAGGAATTTGCCGTCGGGACTAAATGCTAGAGAGAGAATATCAGCGGTATGCCCCACGAGCGTATGGTCAATAGCCACGCCTGTTTGAGCATTCCACAAAGCGATGTTGCCATCTGCGCTGCCACTGGCGATTGTTGATCCGTCAGGACTAAACGCCACCGGAATGTAGCGGGTATTACCTGTTAAGGGGATGACAGATAAGGAGACGGCTTTTGCCACATCCCAAATATGGAGCGTATTATCACTGCCAGCGGACACAAGGCGCGTACTATCGGGACTGAAGGTAAGCTCGGATATGTAGCCAATATGCCCCTGCATCGTCGAGATTTCGGTATTATCGGTGGCATTCCATAAATGAATGCGATTATCCTCACCTTTGGAGCCACCGGCGGTTGCATACATTTTGCCATCGGGACTATAGGCGACCGTGAGAATATTGCTTGGCTCTGAGAGACTATAGGTCACTAAGGGTGGATTGGCATTCAGGCTCCAAAGCATGACGGCATTATCGCTAGCGGCGGCAGCAAAGGTATCGTTGGTGGGGTTGAAGGCGATGCTCCAGATCGCACTGTAGCCGACGAGATCCGGTCCAATTTGTTGTAAGGTTTCACTATCCCACACGCGCATGAGATTATCGTCACTGGCGGTTATTAGCTCGCTGCCGTCATTGTTGAAGGTGATGGCTTTCACCCGCTTGGTATGACCGGTAACGATGTCGTACAGAAACTCGCCTGTTGCGACATCCCAGAATATAACGGTACCGTCATTGCCTGAAGAGGCGAGACGTGATCCATCCGGCGAGAAGGTGAGGGTTAGGACACTGCCTGCGTGTTCGGCAAGCGGTTCCCCAAGTGGTTCATAGGAGGCGGCATCCCAAAGCTGAATGGTACTGTCGCCACTTCCAGATGCTAATAGGCTGCCGTCGGGATTGTAGGCGAGGGCGAAGATTAAATCTGCTTGTACCGGTTGCAGTTCGGTTATCTTCGCACCGTCATCAGCATTCCAGACGATAACATTACCCAACTCATTACCGGTCGCGAAAGATGCCCCATCAGGGTTATAGGCGACACTCCAGATTTCGGCACCGCCCATCGAAAGAGGCTCACCAAGCTGTTGGGCGGTGGTCACGTCCCAGCGGCGAGCCGTCCCATCGACGCTGACGGATACCAGCGTTTGGGAATCCGGGCTAAAGGCCAAGTTATTTATGTAGTTGGTATGCCCAAGTAGGGGTTCGCCTATCGGCTGATTTGTCGTGGTATCCCAAAGTATGATGGCGAGGTCTCTACCCGCCGAGGCGAGTATTTTGCCATCGGGGCTGTAGGCTAAGGCGCGTATGGTATCGGTATGGGCGGTTAAAAAGTTCAGGAAGCCCGGTTTGTTTTGAAGGTTGCTGACAAGGCCGTTACGCGCTTCGAACGTGTTACTGGTTCTTACTGCTTCCAGACTGAGTAGGAGTGCAAGATCGAGCCGATTTTCGGGGCGGAGGGCGGTTACCGCGAGTTCACGGGAACGCGATATGGTCGCTTCGTTATTGGCACGTTCGGTTTGAGTTTCAGCCTGCCGCTGACGGTCGAAGGCGAAGATCGCCAGTATCGCTGCGAACAACGCAAATATTGAGAGGGCGATGATGCCGTTTCGGATGCGAATAGAGGCGGCTTGACGGGCGGCGACGCTGGCCCACAGATAGGCGGATTCATCCTGCGTTAGTTTGATGACCGGCGAATTGCCAAGCGGCTCGAACTGAATCAGCCGCGAACCGGAAGCGAGAAAGCTGGCATCCTTTTTGGCGTTTACCCATTCGGTTGTCGAGGTGCTGAGGCGGTTATGGAGTCGCAAGTCTTCACGGCTGGTTTCCAGCCAATCGTGCAAGCGATCCCAAACGCGGATGAGGGCTTCGTGGGCGACCTCGACGGTGGGGGTGCGTGTGCCGGGTTCGTAGTCGAAGGTTAGCAAGCGGTATTTACCAAATGCATCAATCACGCCTTGTACGATTGATTTGTCAGACGAAATGCTGTTGAGTTCCGTCCGTGTGACGCGGCGGCGGGTGTCATCCGCGCCTTCGGTTGTCGAGACGAGACGCAGAAACATCTGTTTAGCGGCTGCCTGACTGTACGAGTCGAGGCTGGTGTACAGTTCTTCGGCGCGTTGGGCGAGCGCACCGAGTACACCACCAAATTCTTCATACACCGCCAATGTCATGATGTATTTATGACGTTTGTTAAACAGCTCGGTGAGTGCAAATTGGAGCAGAGGGAGCGCACCGGGTTGTTGGTTCACATCGCTCATGATGCGGGCGACGAGACCAGCTTCGAACTGGATAGCGTAGCGGTCACTCGGTTCCACGATGGCCTGTTCCATTTCAGGCGAGGTGAGCGGAAGTACGATTTCGGTGTTGTCGCGCATGAGCGCGCTGAGATTGGCATACTGCAAGGGGCGGTCGTAGAAGTCTGCCCGTAAGGTAATCACAATTCGCAACTGACTGGCTGGTGTATTGGCAGCGTGAACCAGCAGCTTGATAAAGTGTTCGCGCGTTTTTTCGTCAGGGACGAGGGTAAAGAGTTCCTCGAACTGGTCAATCAGCAGCAGGAGTTTAACACCCTCGTCGGCTGGCAGCAGTTGGGGGATAATCTCCGTCAGCGCGTCTTCCGCGCCCATAAATAATTCGGTAAAGGCTGGCGGGATTTTGGCGGCGATGCCTAATAATTGATCGGCTAGTTCTTGCAGCGGATTGCTGCTGGGGGTCATTTGGATGTAGAACCATTCTTGCGATCCAAACAACGCGCCGCGTTTGAGGGCTGGAATGAGACCGGCACGGGCGATACTTGATTTGCCGCTGCCGCTGGGGCCGATGATGGCTAGAAATTGTAAGTCGTGGTTTCCACTCGAAAGTTTCTTTACGAGGCGGTCAATGAGTGCTGAACGACCGAAGAAATCGCTCGCGTCTGATTCTTGAAATGCTTGCAACCCTTTATAGGGATTGGTCAGGTCGGTGGGCGGTTCGATGATGATGGTGTTGATGTCGTTCGGATTCGACAAGACGCGGGGGATACTGGGTGTTGAAACTTGTACCGCCTGATTTGCGCTTTCCCCAGTAATGACTTGTTTGAGGTCGGCGGCAAGTGCTAGCGCATCTGGATAGCGGGCTTCGGGACGTTTGGAAGTCGCACGCCAGATAATGATGTTTACGGCGTAGGGCAGATCGCTGCGGTGGGTTTGCAGAGGTGGTAACGATTCACTAAGCTGCTTGCGAATAACCGTATCGGTGTTGGAGTCGAAGAACGGTGTTTGACCGGATAAGGCAACGTAGATGACCATACCCAAGCTGTAAATGTCGGTTTGGGGGGAAACCGGCTGACCGATAACCTGTTCCGGCGAGATGAAGGCCGGTGAACCGTAACGATCCTCGTCGGTGATGGTTTGAGTCGGTTGGTTTAAACGTTTGGCGATGCCAAAATCGGCTAGGTAAGCGTTGCCTTCTTCATCGAGCAGAATGTTCGCAGGTTTTAGATCACGATGGACGATACTGTTGCGGTGGGCGATGGTGAGCGCACCCGCGATCTGGCTGACCAATTGTACAACTTGTGAGGGTTGCCACGCGCCTTTTTGCTCCAACGAGTCTTGCAGACTGCCGCCTCGCAAAAGGCGCATCACGAGTACGGCCATATCCGGTTCACGCCAATAGTCATACAGCGGCGTGATGTGCGGATGTTCGAGGCGAGCGATGACCTGTGCTTCCGACTCGAAGCGGCGGATGAATTCGGGATTGTTGGCGTGTTCGGGGAGGATGAGCTTGATGGCGACTTCACGATCAACGGAAGGCTGATAGGCACGGTAGACGGCACCAAAGCCACCATGCCCAATCAGTTGACGGAGTTCGTAGCCTTTGATCGTTTGACCGGATAAATTGGTGAAATCAGCAGGCATAAGATTCTAAGTTTAGGATGCGCTGTCGTTCGGACGAAGGGGACTTAGTGCAAGCCGCTGGAGATGCGGCAGTAGTTTGGCAAGATGCGATTGGTTTTCCGCGCGAGTTCGCTGTGGCGCTAAATCTGCCAAAATTTCATAAGCCAATTCAATCCCCGCTGTATTCAATACATTGTCGGACAGCGGATTGGTTTGGTTAGGCTGCTGTTCGATTTCTACCCACGGTTTGATCGGTTCAGCGGTTGGCTGGTTGAGTTTGAGTATATTCTCATGATGGGCTTCGCGCCAACGGAAAATATGGTTCTTGAGCAACCGGTAGGCTTGATACAAACCGGTCAGCTTGATATTGAGAACACCTTTTGATTTATCAGGTGCGATGCTTGTAATGAGGACATCACTTATTGGCTGTGACATAACCTCGTCGCACGATTTTTGGAATCCATCCAGTGCTTTGAGGTAGGGCAAAAGCAGTGTTTCGAGTGTGGCAGCTTTCAGCGTTAGGGGATCAGTCATTTCTAGGATGCTGGTGAGCGAAAGCAGGGTCTCGGCAGGATCATTGTTTTCGGCAAGGCGGAAGTAAACGCTGGTGTTGATTTGCCCGAAGCGAACGATGTCACCAGATTGCAGCGGGTAGAGCTGATTGGCATTCAAGCGGGTTTCGTTCAGCCATGTTCCGTTGGTGCTGGACAGATCTTTGAGCTTATATCCGTCGTTATCTTTTAGGATGGTCGCGTGCTGGCGTGAGACACCCATTAAGCCGCCATTGAAAGGCGTGAGGTCAACGGTAGGCGGTTTTTCACCGGGGCTGTAGCGACCTATGGTGACCTTGTTTTCGCTGACTTTGACCAGCAGGGGCTGCTCGAAACTGGCGACTTGAAAGACGACAATATCCGAATAGAGGCGAGTCAGTTGGACGACCCGTTCCGGTACAAAGCCGACGGGGTTTAGCGGCGGTGGCGGAACATGCGATGTGGTTTTCGACGGCAGCATGGCTACAACGGGCGTATTGCAGTGAGCACATACGGTCGCGTCGGCGGCATTCGATTTCCCACAGGCAGTACAAACCTTCGTTTCAGTCATGTTGTCGTCCTATCGCAGACGTTACATTAGCGTGTTACTGTTACTTTGTTGAGGCCACGAGGGGCATCGACAGAATGCCCTTTTTCGATGGCTAAACGCATGGCGAAAATTTGCCCCGGCACAACGGCTGGGATGGGGGATAGCCATTCGGGCAAACCCGACGGCAAAAGCATCCCTTTTCGGCCTTGTTTGATAATCGCTGAGTCGTTCGAGATAATGAGCGTTTCAGCCTGACGTTCGCCTAATTTGGTGACCAGATCAGCGAGTGTGGCAAGTGTTTTGCCTTTGGGCGCGACGACAATGACCGGAAAACCGGGGTCAATGAGGGCAAATGGGCCGTGACGAAAGTCCGCCTCGCTGTAGCCTTCCCCAATAATGTAGCATAACTCTTTTATTTTGAGGCTAATTTCGAAGGCGGTGCAATAGTTGTAGCCGCGACCGAGTACGACAAAGCGTTCCATGTAGCGGTAACGTTCTGTCCATTGGGCGATTTTGTCGGCCTGTGAGAGAGTTTCCGCCATGTAGGCTGGAAGTTGGGTGAGTGCTTGTGTGAGTTCGGCTTGATCGACGACAGTGGTCATGAGTAAGGCGACGGCAGCCAACTGCGCGGTATAGGTTTTGGTCGCGGCGACGCTGACTTCCGGCCCGGTCATCACGTTGATGTGATATTCAGCGGCTTGGGCAAGGGGCGAGTCTGGCGCGTTGGTGATGGCAACGGTGAGCGCACCCTGCTCACGGGCATCGCTGACGACACGGCAGACATCTTCCGATTTGCCAGACTGGGAAATGCCCAGCACTAAGGCGTGGCTGAGGTTAGGGGAGGTTTCATACAATGTATGGATAGACGGTGTAGCGAGACCAACGGGTAAATGTGCGTGGATACCAAAGGTATATTGGGCGTAACGGGCAGCGTTATCCGATGTGCCACGCGCGGCGATATGGACGAAGGCGGGGTTAAATTCCCGAATAGCTTTGGCGATACGCCGTGTGTTTTCGGCTTCGCGTTCCAGTAATTCGCCAATGATTTCTGGTTGTTCTGCAATTTCGCGTTCGATGTGAAGCATAGCTTTATCTTTTCACTTCAGTAATTAAGAGCAATTCAATGTGACGTGTTTAATAATTTACGTACCACGTCGTTGTCAGTTCGCCCACTTGATAGAAATCCGTCCACGGTCGGGCGAGCGCATCGCATAGTGCGGTTACCCGCTGCATCCGACGCAGGGCTTCGTGCTTGAAAAAGTTTTCCCGTTCCGCATTTGACATCGGAATGGATTCTTGCCATATGGCACGGCCTACGGCGACACCTGATGCGCCGTTGCGGCAGGCTGCGGTTACTTGCTTGATATAAGTCTCAAAAGCTGTTGAACCGGATAAGAGTATCCACGGCACGGCGCAGGCTATGGATAGGTCGGCGCAGGCTCGTTCCCACTCAGCCTCATCAGTATCCGAAGCCACATCCAGCGGGAACTCGGCTTTTAGAATATCAATCCCCATCGCGGAGAATCGTTTCGCGCCTTCGATCACGACTTCGCGGCGCTCGGCAGATGAGATTTTGTCCTTATTGGGGTAGGGGGAGTACGAAAGCGGTTCCAAATACAGGGGTATTTCGGAAGCGGCGCAGTCATCAATTACCTGCTGTACCAGCGCTTCGATTTGTGATGCTGTTGGCGACGCGGGATGGTAATGGACGAGGAGTTTGATGCCACTGACACCGGCGCGTTTGGCTTTGGCAACGCCCCAATCCGGCAGGAGCGAATTTTCACGGGCGGTTGGGTCACCGGAATAACCTGTTTTTTCGACACCGGTTAATAGCCCGCGCTGGCCTGAAATGGTGTTTGACGCGATTAATTGGGCGGCACTGTATTCAGGGTCGAGCAGAACGGCGCTGCCGGCGACCGCCAAAGATTCGATGATTTGACCTTTAAAGGCTGTGAAATCGGAGTCGGTGATGGGGGTAGGTGAGTGCTTTTGAAGAGCTTCTAGAAGGTTGCCGCGATGATCGGCAGCAAGGATGGCGAACGACCCCGCGGGCGTGCTGCACTGCTGTAGGGCGCGAAACTTGCCGAGGGACGTTAATTTCATCTCTGGTATCTACCTTAACGAAGAAGTCATATTCGATACGCTAAAACCAAAATTTATGTGTTCAGGATACCTTTTTCGCAGAGGACGCGCAAGATTAGGATACGGATGATGACCACCTTATTTAGCAGTCACCATCTTCATGTGACGATTAGCTGAAATGCGGTATGACATCCCGGCCAATGGCTTCGATGGCGTATTCAACATTCGGGCCGAGCGGCGGGCCGAAACTGATATGCTTGACCCCAAGATTCGTGAGTTTTTCGACACGGCGAATTAAGTCGTCGGTTTTACCTGCGATGCCGATTTGCAGCATGGGCGGCGTGACTAACTGCTTGGCTTTTTCGATGTCGTTTTCGACCATTACCGCGTGTTCGATGGCTTCAAAGTCGGCATGGGTGAGGCCGATCTGTTGAAGGATCGACTCGCTGAGAGCGTGACCGTAGTAGGCGACTTTCTCTTTGAGGGCATCCTCGGCGGCGGCTTTATCTTCGGACACCGAACACCAGATGCAAGCGGCGACATCTATTTGGTCGATGTTCCGGTTGGCTTCTCGCGCACCTTTTTCGATCAGGGGTATCACATTCTGATAGTGTTCGGGTGGGAACAGGAGTGGTAATCCACCATCAGCGATGCGACCGATTTCCTCCAGCATTTTGGGACTCATCGCGCCAATATAGATGGGAACGCGGCGGCGCGGAGTGAAGCGCAGGTAGGTTTCCCCCGACCACTTCAAGAATTCACCCTCAACGGCGGCACGATTACCAGATAGCAGTTGGTTAATCGCGTGTGTCGACTCGATGACAGCGGTGCGCGGCTTAATGTATGGCACACCGATCCAGTTTAGGAAATCTTCGGCACCGGATGACAGACCCAAGTTGAAGCGGCCATTTGATACCTCGTCAAGTGTGGCGATCATCATGGCGATTTCAGCCGGATTGATGCTGTAGGGGTTCAGGATGCAGGTGCCGATTTCAATCTTTTCGGTGGCGAGCGCAACCGCCGTGAGGATGACAGGGGCGCTGCGGAAGAAAAGGTCGTTGCTCACCCAAAACTGATTGAAGCCAACAGATTCGGCGAGTTTCGCCCAGCGAACATAGCTGGATACGGGATGATCGTTGTTGAAGCGGAGGCTAAATTTCATGGTTTGTTGATGACCGCATCGGCTTCCATTTCGACGAGATAGCCTTCGCCGATTAGCGCACTGACTTCAACGAGGGTGTTCGCAGGGCGGATGCTGCCGAAGATTTCGCCATGAGCGCGGGCAACCGCTTCCCACTGGCTCGCATCGGTGACGTAGATGCGGGTGCGGATGACATCAGTGAGGGATGCGCCCGCTTGGTTCAGCGCCCGTTCGATTTTGCGGATAATGTAGGTGGTTTGGGCGAAAGGATCACCCAAGCCCACAATATTTCCGTCGTCATCTGTGGCAGTCGTGCCAGAAACATGCACTACGTTCCCGATGCGGACAGCGCGTGAGAAGCCCGCGATGGCTTCCCACGATGTACCTGATGATATGTTTTGGCGGTTGGTCATTTCACGCGCCTTACTCGATTACGATCAGTTCTTGGAAGCCGCGTGTGAGCGGTTCACCCCCATTGGGGCGGGCAACGACCACGTCTTCGACACGCGACGAGAAGGTGTTGAACTGGGTGATACTTGGCTCGATAGTGAACAACATGCCTTCTTGCAAGGGGGTTTCATCGCCTTTGGTGAGGAAGGGCGGTTCGTGAACATCCATGCCGATGCCGTGACCGAGGCGATGGCGGAAGGTTTCGCCGTAACCCGCGTCTTCGATGACTTTGCGGGCGGCAGCATCCACCTGAGTCGTTGTGGATTGTCCGGCTTTGAGTGCGGCAATACCTGCTGCTTGTGAGGCCATAACGAGCTTATATACGCGCTGGAATTCTTCCGGCGGTTCACCGAAAGAAACAGTGCGCCCATAGTCGTAGCAGAAACCGTCAAGGACTGCGCCGAAATCGAACAGGATGGAGACGGGAGGGGTTAGGACACGCGGCCATGTTTCCAAGCGCTGACCGAAGCGCAGCGGGTGGTTAGGACCGGAGTTGTAGAAGGAAGTAGTGAAGGATGGGCCAAGTGAACCGTGTTTGCGGAGCTGATAATCCACCTCGGACATCACTTCGAGTTCGGTCATGCCGATGCGAAGGTTCTTAATGACATCGGCAAATGCGGCTTCGGTAATTGCACCCGCGCGGCGCATGACGGCAATTTCTTCTTCCGATTTGATGACGCGGAGGGGACGCAGTAAATCTGTGGCGGAGATGAACTGCGCGTCAGGAATGGCTTCCTGTAAGTTGACGATGGTTTCGCCGGTTGTCTGGTTACTGATGGCGACACGCGGCTTGGCCGGGAGGTTGAAACCCTTCAATACTTCACGTACAAGTGTCGCAGGGTTGTCCCAATCGCCGAACACACGGATTTCAATCCCTTTAATCTCGTTTAGCCCACCGAATTCGGCTGTCATGCGAGGGAGAATGAGCAGCGGTTCGGAGTCGGGAGTGATCCATGCGCCTTCGAGCCACGCGCCGGGGTGCATCACCGCGCCATAATTTGGAATGTCACGGGGGACACCGGTTAAGTATTGGAGGTCGGTGCTAATGGGTAGAAACACCACATCGGCTTTACCCGCGATGGCACGTTGAAAACGTTCAATACGATCACTATAAGACATTTGTATGTACCTGTTGATAAGCAAATTGAGTGCATTTGCACAAACTATAACACGGAAAAGTGGTCTAAAAAATCGGTTTGCCGAGTTGGATATATCCGTTTACAATTAGCCATTCTTAAGAGGATACCCTCTTTTGTTACAGGTAACCTTAGATATTTTGGAAGGAAATGTTGAAGATGTCTGTATTTTCAAGACCTCGTCGTGCATTGACGCTGGTGTTGGTGTTACTGACCACATTGGCGCTCAGTTTGGCGGCAGTACGCGCCCAAGACGAGAAAGTTCTCGTTATTGGCGCGGCTGAGTTTTTGGACTCAATGGATCCTGCTCGTTCGTATTCCCCCACGGGTATCATTACCCTCAATGCAACATACGATACGCTCGTAACTTTCCCTCCTGACACTGCTGACAGCTTTGTGCCACGTTTGGCAGCAAGCTGGGAGGCATCTGAGGATGGCCTGACCTATACCTTTACCCTGCGTGAAGGTGTCCTGTTCTCTGACGGCAGCCCGCTGACCGCCAGTGATGTGGTGTTCTCGTTCAACCGCTTCAAGAATATCAAGGGCAACCCCTCGTTCCTCGCCGCGACCGTCGAGAGCGTTGAAGCGCCTGATGATGCAACCGTGGTGATTACGCTGAATGCGAGCGACCCCGCGATTTTGGCGAAGCTGGCTGCGTGGCCGTTTAGCGTGGTGAACCCTGAGGTTGTGACCGCTAACGGTGGTACGGACGCAGCGGATGCCGACACGACCGATACCGCAGATGCGTGGTTCTCTACTGCGTCGGCTGGTTCAGGCCCGTATATTCTGGAAAGCTATGAGAAGGAAAGCCAAGTTGTACTCGTTCGTAACACGAACTACTGGGGTACTGCGCCGTACTTTGACCGTGTTATCCTCCAGAACATTCCTGAATCCGCAGCGCAGAAGGTTGCGCTGGAAGCTGGCGACATTGATATTGCGCTGGACATTACCCCTGACCAAATCGAAGCTATTGATGCGATTGACGGCCTGAGTGTTTATACGACGGGTTCGTTCACGCTGCATTACTTGGCGATGAACCGCAATGCTGAATTCGGTGGCCCGTTGGCTGATCCGAAGGTTGAAGCGGCTGTCCGCGCGGCTATTGATTACGAAGGTTTCCGTCAGCTCGCTGGTCCCGGTGCAGTGACTCCGGCTGCGATGCTGCCCGTTGGCATGTTCGGGGCTTACGGCACGGACAAGGCTCCGGTGCGTGACCTCGATGCGGCGAAGGCTCTCTTGGCTGAAGCGGGTTATCCTGATGGTTTCGAAACCACGTTGGAATACCCGACCTACACTCAGGAAGGTTTGAACATCGAAACCCTTGCTCAGAAGCTCAAGTCTGACTTGGCGGAAGCTGGTATCACCGTGAACCTTGTTCCGGGCGACATCGGTACATTTATCGAGAAGGTACGCGCTGGTGAATCGGGCTTCTTCCTCGTTTGGTGGCAGCCAGACTACCTCGACCCCGATAACTACCTGTACTTCCTGCCCGGTCGTAACGGTGGTACCCGCGCCGGCTGGCTGGAAGCGGATGCTGAAGCGAGCTTGCTCGAACTGCGCGATAAGGCGCTGACCGAAACCAACCCCGAAGAACGTGTCAAGCTGTTTGCCGAAGTTCAGGACTACTGGATTGCAAATGGCCCGTATGCGCCTTACCTGCAAGGCAGCATTCAGGTTGGTCACAATGACAATATCGTCGGTGTATTCCGTCACCCGCAATGGCTGATCGATGTGGCTGGCTTGAGCCGCGTTGAGTAAGAATTTGTAAGTTGTGAGTTCGAGATAGGGGTGAACAGTGTTCGCCCCTATCTGATTGCGTTGAGGATAGATAATGCCGCTTCACCTGTATATTGTTCGACGGTTTTTGTTCGCTATTCCTCTGATTATCGGAATTACACTCGTTGCTTTCATAATCGCAAATGCAGTTCCTTCTGATCCGGTTTCGGCGAATTTGCCTGAAAAGTCACAAAATGATCCCGAAATTGTAGCGGCGTTTCGGCGTGAGTGGGGTTTGGATAAATCACTTCCTGAACAGTACGTTACCTATTTAGGGAATGTGCTTCAAGGGAACTTGGGACGCTCGATTAAGACTAAGCGCCCTGTGATTGACGATATTCGCCAGTTTTTACCTGCGACATTTGAATTGGCAACTACGTCGATTATTACCGGCCTCGTGCTGGGTGTCGGCATGGGTATTATTTCGGCGGTTTGGCGGGGCAAACTTGTTGATTATGTGACGCGCACCGTCGCGTTACTGGGTGTGAGTTTTCCGGTATTTGTGTTGGCGCTGTTGGGGCTTTCTATCCTACATGCCCAGCTTGGATTGGCAGCCGGGCCGGGGCGATTAGATGTTCGAATAACGAAGCCTGCGGCTGTAACTGGCTTATACATTATTGACAGCGTGATTGCCGGTCGCGCTGATATTTTAGCGAACGCACTTTCGCATCTGATTTTGCCAAGTTTGGTGCTTGGTGTTTACACATCCGGCTTAATTTCGCGTATAACTCGGTCATCCATGCTTGAAGTTTTAGGCGCGGAGTATGTTCGTACTGCACGGTCAAAAGGGTTGAGCGAACGTGTTGTGATTATGCGCCACGCCTTTTCGAACGCACTTATTCCGGTCGTCACGGTTATTGGTCTTTCGTTCGGCAACTTGCTTTCAGGAGCCGTGTTGACCGAAACAATTTTCTCGTGGCCCGGAATAGGACGCTATGCGTTTCAGGCTTCAACCTCTCAGGATTTCCCTGCGATTATGGGTATTAGTATGCTCATCGCCATTATTTATGTGGGAGTGAATTTCGTCGTTGACATCCTCTACTTTTTCCTCGACCCCCGTATTCGATTGGCGTGATCGTGCCAATAAAGTGGGATTTGTACTGCGGCGCAACCCACTTGTCCTGATCGGCGTTGTCATTACTATTATCTGGGTTTTGGCAACTCTTTTTGCTTACCAGATTGCCCCGTTCGATCCGAGTGTGCAGAACATTAACGACCGTTTACAAGCGCCTAGCCAAACCCATCCGTGGGGAACGGATGAACTCGGACGTGATATTTTTAGTCGTGTGTTGCACGGCGGGCGGATTACGATTGTCGCCGGTATCGCTGTCATTGTATTTGGCAGCTTGCTCGGTTCGCTTATCGGCTCGATTTCCGGCTTCTTGGGCGGAAACTGGGATGAACTGATGATGCGCTTTACGGAGCTATTCCTCGCGTTCCCAACCATCATTTTAGCGATGGCGATTACGGCAGCCTTAGGGCCTGATCTGCGAAATGCGGTTCTGGCGTTGGTGATCGTGTGGTGGCCTTCGTATGCGCGTTTAATGCGCGGGCTGGTTATTTCAGCCAAGACGAATCAATATGTGGATGCAGTTGAAAGCCTCGGCGCTACTCGTCCATACATCCTGTTTCGGACGATTGTGCCGAACTGCTTGTCCCCTATGTTGGTGCTGACCACGCTGGATATTGGGAATGCTATCCTGACGTTCGCTGGATTGAGCTTTTTAGGCTTGGGCGCAGAACCGACAACCGCAGAGTGGGGGCGTATGGTCGCCGTCGGTATCGATTTTTTTGACCAATGGTGGATGTGGTTGTTCCCCGGTTTAGCAATTGCAACCCTCGTTATGGCACTCAATTTTATCGGCGATGGTTTGCGAGACATTTTTGACCCGCGAACACGCAAGTGAGTCCTTTCTATTAACTAATTTTATTTGAACCGGAGCCAGAACCAAACAATGCTAGAAGCGAAATTGCTGACTCGCGATGAAGTTGAGCGTCACAGCTTGGATATGCGGCAATTTATCGATTTTCGGCAGTCTACACTTCCCAACGGAACGCGGATCATCGAGGCCTATAACAGCAGTGGATTAAACTTTACGCTGCTGCCTGATCGGGGCATGGACATCTGGATGGCGCATTACAAAGGTGTGCCGCTCACATGGATCAGTCAAGGTTCTCCGCACCCACCGGACAACGGGCAGACGTGGCTTCAACAATTTAACGGTGGGTTATTAACCACCTGTGGGCTGACGCATGTTGGCCCACGCGAACAAGATGAGCTTACTGGTGAAGTGCGTGACCTCCATGGTCGTTACAGCCGGTTAAGCGCGGGTGAAACGAGCATTGAACGCCACTGGTATGGCAATTCCGACTACAGCGCGTGGCTGAATACGGAGGTTGCCGAGTCGCGGTTATTTGGTGAACAGTTGGTGCTGCGGCGTTCGTATGGTTTGGAATTGGGGCAGGCGACGATTACGATTTGGGACACGGTAACGAACCGCAGTGATGAACCTGTTCCTTTGATGCTGCTGTATCATTTCAACCTCGGATACCCGTTGGTGCGTGAAAGCGCCAGACTGCATACGCCGAATATTGCTGTTTATCCGCGTGACCCGGCTGCCCAAGCAGGGTATCAACGCTGGTGGGAATATGGCAGCGGTACACCCCGATACCGGGAGCAGGTCTTTTTTCATCATTTGAAGGCGAAACCGAACGGATTCACGAAGGTGATGCTGGGGAATGAAGACTTAGCACTTGCTTTAGATTGGGATACCACAGGACTGCCTTATTTTACGCAGTGGAAAAATACGCGACAGGGGATCTATGTTAGTGGTATAGAACCCGGCAACTGCATCCCTGAAGGGCAGAACTCGGCCCGGCGCAATAACCGGTTGATGATGCTTGAACCGGGGCAGGAATACCGTTCGGCTATTTCGGTTACGGTTTTGGAAGGTAAAGAGGCAATGCGCGAGGCTTGGGTTGGCATTAACCAACTGCAAGATATGGGGAGCGCGGTTGCTAGTTGTCGATTAACTGAAGCTGCACGCTAGGAATTAGGGGAGAGAGCAATGCAAATCCGTGTTGATGATTTGGAACGAGTTACCCTTGAGGTTTTGACGCAAAGTGGTTATCCACAAGAAGAAGCCTCGGTTATCCTTGAAGTGCTGATGTATGCACAGCTCCGTGGCAACAACCAAGGCGTGGTGAAGTTGATCGGCGCAGGGATGCCGCGTGATAAAGCTGCACAACCGATTTCCATCGCGAAAGACACCAAACTCTCGGCACTGGTGAATGGTGGTAAGAACACGGGTATGGTGGTTCTGAGTTATGCGACTGATTTGGCGATTGAAAAGGCACGCGAGCATGGTGTCGGTATTGTTGGCACGAATAGTACGAATACCTCGACTGGCGCGATTGGCTACTATGCGAGCCGAGTCGCGAAGCAAGGGTATATCGGGCTTGTGTTTGCGGGTTCCGGCGAGTTCATGGCTATGTACGGGTCATATGAACCACTTTTCGGAACAAACCCGCTGGCTTACGGTATTCCGACTTCTGGTAAGCCGATTGTGTTTGATATGGCGACGGCTGCGATTGCCCGTTTTGGGATTGTAGAGGCTAAGACAGCAGGGCGCGCCATTCCAGAAGGGGTTGCTTACGACGCGCAGGGCAACCTGACGACGGATGCTGCTGCGGCGCTGGGCGGCGCTATTCGAGTGTTTGGTGGATATAAAGGTGCAGCGTTGGCGTTGCTGGTGGAAGTCTTGACGCATCCGCTCGTCGCGACATCACCTGATGCGAATGGACGCAAGACCGACTGGGGTAACTTGGTGGTCGCGATTGACCCCGAACTCCTCACGGATAGCGACATCTTTGAGCAGCGTGTATCCGGCTTAGTCGAGCGGCTTAAGGGCGCGAATAAACTCGCCGATGTGGGCGAGATTTTGATCCCCGGCGAACGTGGCGACAAGATCTTGGAACAGGCGGAAAAGACCGGTCTCGTTGATATTGATGACTCGTTGTGGACGGCTTTACAACAGATTGTCAAATAACCCGATTTGGTGAAATTTTGTATTGACACGCTCATAGGCCACTGCTATACTGCCACAGTCAGTTGTTAGGGGGCGTGGTGCAGCGGTTTAGCATATTGCCCTGTCAAGGCAAAGATCGCGGGTTCGAATCCCGTCGCTCCCGCATTGGGTGGAAATATTCTTCGTAATGTTTCCACCCTTGCTGTTTAATACGGTAGAGCGTTCGGATAGAACTTCTGCTGGCACTGCAAAATTCTCATCTAATACCACTCCAAAATCTCCGTGTAATGCAATTGCAATAACTTGTTGGTCATAGACAAACACTCGGTCTACGATCTTTGCAAGCAGTTGTTTCTTTGCCTCATTTGGATTTTCTAAAATTGCACATTTCTCCCAATAGCTGTCAAAATTACTCAGCAAGTCTGCTGCTTCCATCATGTCATCATAAGCTACAGGGCGTAACGTTTCGATTTCACGTTGCAGTTGGGTGCGCTTCTCCATGTATTCATTTGGGGTCATGAAGCCTTTTCCCAACTAAAATCAATGCGTTCGACAATTTGTCGTATTTCTTCCATGCGCTTGAGTGCAGCCGCATGTTCAACTTGATTTTGGATGGCAACCTCAACACGTTCTTTGAAATTGTCGGGAACCACGAGATTAGAAATTGCTCTCACAACTTGTTCATCAACTGAATGTACTTTCACGTACCCTTGCTTATAGTTGCCATACCCCCACCTCGTCCAGCAGGGTGGAGGCGGTGAGGGCGGGCGGGATGATGACTTCCTCCAGCAGCAGGTCGATGATTTGGTCGGTGCGTTTGTTTTCCTGCACCTCCAACCCGGTTTGCGCGTCGGTGAAGAATAAGCCCGGCCCGGCGGCTTTGATCTCGACCGTGCGTTCCCCATACTGGTTGACCTTCGGCTCGATGCTCTCAATCCAGCCTGTCCAGTGGGGTACGGAGTGTGCCATCGTTAGACTGCACCCGAACCGGACGGTATGGCACCAGCTTACCAAACAACGGGCTGAGGCTGTTTTCCGGCGAGTAGCGCTTGTCCACATTGGTCAGGACGAGTTTCAAAACGGAGTCTTCACCCACCTCTTGATAAGGTCTCCGAGTGCCAAGCGTCCAGTCAGCCCGTGTAACGAGACTGGTTATATTGTCGTATGTGCCGGTAAAATTGTCGTTGCGATCCCAATCAATGGCGATTATCCATGTGGTGGGCATAGTGATACTCCTTTGTTAGTCCTCAGTGGCGACATAATTGCTGTGGTTATGCTTGGCCGGGCGAATCGGTGCATCATCTCGACTGCGGGCGGCCAAACTTGACACCTGTGACCGCAAACTGTTGACTGCGCCTTCGAGTTTGCCAAGCTGCTGCTGATGCCCGGCCAGTTCTTGGGTATGTTTGGCCGCAATAATTTGGATTTCCTTCATCTGCGCCAAGCCAAGCAGCAGCAAGAGAGTCATCATATTGAAAATCTGGGTGTTGGCGTTGAACTCGGTCACGAAGCCCAACACCGTGCCAATCGACATAGTGGGTTGATCGCGGTCTTCATAGGGGGTTGTATCAGGACGAGTTGGAATTGGCATAACTATTGCTCCTTATTTCATAGCTGGTTTCGTTGCGTTCAAATACGTCACACTAATCCAAATCAATGAAAGGTATCAACGTATCATAATATTTAGATATCAATATCATATTCTCGCTTTCACCAAGGTTATTCCATAGATCAATCATGTTCTCTTCCTTAGAAAACCAGCATCCTGATTCATACATTCGTATAAGGGGTTCATAAGGAGTTGGCAAGTTGAATGCTTGGACATTTTCACGATTCTCAATTTGACTCCACAGTATGAATGCCATGCAACTAGCGGCGACGTGGGCATTTGGAAATCTTACAGATTGCAATTGTTGATAAATGTAATCAGTTTCAAGAGGTGAAAATGTATAAAGATGCTTACTTAAACCATGGAAGGGCCACTGATCAATTTTTAGTGCCTTTTTCCATAGCAACATTCTTCGCAAATATTCTTTCATCAGTAACACATGTGTAGATATTTGAGATTTGCTTGAGTCATTAAAATCATAAAATTTAAGCGCCAGTATACGATTTAAAGCACTATTATTGATGTCCATAGTTCTTGTCCTTATTTAGTGACTTTAGTCAGAATTATGCTGATAAGTTCGTCCATATTGTCAAACTCGAATTTCCAAGTTTTTACACCATTTAGTTCTAATGGTGTTAGCCAATTAGAAAACAATTTATCAAGTTCGTCAGTTGAGATAAAACCATTGTTCACAAGTGAAACGAATGGGTTTTTACTGCTCATGGGATCTTGAACAGTTGATAACTCGTGTGCATTAATATTTCTTGGAAAATTATATTTATATCCAGCATTCATCAGTTCAGCTTCAATATACTCATGAGACAATAACCGATTAAAGTATAATTGATCGGTTTGTGAAAGTACGTCGTCATATAGATTTCTTGCCATGTAAGCATATTCAGGACCCAATCTAAACGCCATATCTCGACCTTTGTTTAACAATTCTTTTGCGAGTTCATCTTCTCCCATCGCTTTTAGCCATAGATATCCAATTGCAGGGTCTGGTGAGAAATAGGCAGTAACAAAGCCATCATCTATATAGATTTCATGTTTCTCCGTAAATACATGCTTATAAACCCGTTTAATGACATCTTCTGGAATGTCGGGATTATTGTAAGAAATTGCTGCAATTATATCTGCTTCATTTCGATTAGTAATTTCGTTGTACGATGGATACCCTACTGCATAGTAGGCATCTCGACTAGGGTTCTCTGCGAAGTCATCAACATTTCTTGCACCTGTAACTCCGTTAATCCAGTTTTCATCCACTCTTGGCAAATTCCGTAGCGCATCAACAAGTTCATCACTAGCGCCTCTCAAATATCGTCCTGCATCGGCAATGTGGCGGAGTGCGCCGGGAACAAGGGGCAGGAAACCGATCAGTGCTGACCAATCACCCAGCATCAAATCACGCATGGTGAACAACCAGTCCAAAGGCTCCACTAAAATGGACAGCGGTATTTCCAGAAGCCACCACAGCGGTTCAGATTGTTCGTCTCGGCGTTCCAGCATTTGCGTTTCAATGTGGTCCAATGAGGCTTTGAGGTTTAAGCGCCATTCATGGGCATCTTTGACCGCATCGTGAAATTGGAACAAAGAGGATTGTAGGAAACCGACATCCACGCCCATAATGGTGCGCGTCATCTGTTTGATGGCGACGTACAACTCGGCTAATTGACGGGTTTCTTCCCCTGGATTCCAAGTCGGGTCATAAGCGATTTGGCGCAGCTTATCGAGCGCCAGTGCGTCATGATATTGAACGGTTATGTCATAAACATGCGGTAGTTCGATACTCAACTCATCGTAGTTTGCTTCGACGGACTGATCATCAGCGACCCTTTCATCGATCAATTCTTCCAAACACGCAATGAGCTGCTCTATCGTGGGTGACTTTGTGCCGAGCCGTTGAAATAATTCGTCTCGAAACGCATCATACAGCTTATCGTCTGTAACAGCTTCAATTCCCTCGTGAAGCATAACGATTTGAGCCAATGCTAAATCGATTAATTCTCTCTCAATGTCATCTGGATTACGGCTGCGAAAATGACGGTCAAAATAGTCGTGTAAAGCCAGTTGGGGGTCATAATCGTCGTGAGTCTCATAGGGGAGTTCTTCTCCTTGTTCTAAGGCTTGGATCGCATCGTAATATTCAAGAAACTCGTCTGGTGCAAATGCATAGTTGCCTTGATTGCCTTGACCGGCTTTTTCGGCTTCATTCCGCAGTGCCATCAGTTGGTCAAGCGTGAGACCATCCAACATCGCTGACAATTGCTCGAAGTAGAATCCTTGCCCTTCGACGGCCATCAACTGGTTAAAGAGGTTATTGACTTCCGCGCTGCCGCTGTTGGGCAATACAGAGGTTTCTTGGGACAGGAGTTGGGTAAACATCCCCTGAACCTTATCTTCGACAAAATCTTTGAAGCGGGACTCCGCCTTACTTTTGTCGTAATCATTGGCCGCGTATCCCCATTCATTCACCCACATCCAGCGCAGCAAATCATCTTCGGTACGGATGAGATAGGGTTCGGGGACAACGCCATTCACGGGCGGCGGTGTGACCTGTGAACCGGGAATGTATGCGCCGGGTGGGAGTTGGGTTACGGGGCGCGGATTTCCGGGAAGATAAACGGTGTTGAAAAGTGGGAAAGACTGATTGATGGACAGTCCAGCCAGCGACGGATTGATTGCACGAATTTCTTCTACAGAATACCCACTGGCAGCCGCAATATCGGCTAACGTAACTATTTTGCCGTTGGGGGTAACCCGGTTGTCGGAAAATGTGATGTCGTTTTGGATTGGTCCAAACATGAGTCACCTCACTGCGAATCGCATGACGCGCAAAATGGTCGAAAATAATCTGTAGAAGGTTGAAGTGGATCGCCAGCGTGAAGCCAGCGACCCGTTGCGATGCACCCGTGCCTTAGACGACACCCCACGCCGGGGCGGTGCTGGTGGCGGGTTTGAGCGTGGCCTCGAACATCACCGCCTTGCCTGTCTCGATGACTGGCTTGTAGGCTTCCACGAAGAACTCACCCGTATACTTGGGGTCGCCGGTGGTCGGGGTGGTGTTGTTGCCTACCTGCACTTCCAACGACACCTGTGTGCCAGCCGCGTGTGCGCCCTTGAGGACGGTGTGTGTGCCGACGAGGGCAGTGGTCGTCAAGAAGCCCTTGATCGTCACCGGGGCTTGCAACTGCCCGTTGATGAACTTGTGCGCCACGTCGCCGAAGCCGGTTACGTCGTGCTGGTCGTTGGTCAAGGGGAGGTCGATGCTGCTGATGTCACCATTCGCGAAGGTACGCAGCGTGCCGCTGCTGTCATCCAACTTCACCACCACATGATCGCCTGCTAATGCCATTTGTCATTCTCCTTGTTGATTTGATAGATGCGATACAAACTACTGATAGCTAGAAGCCATATGAAAAGTATTCTGGGCGTGGCGGACAGCATGTATGCTGTCCCTACACAACCGGATTTTTGTAGGGACACGATAAATCGCATCCGACTTTTCATACTTAGAACCGAACCAGACCGACCGCCAACTTGAAAGCGTTAGCAGCCGTCCCGCTGCGCGTTGCCTTGTAGCGGGTGTACTGCGGAATATTGCCGTTGATAGCGATGCGTTCCGAACCGAGCGCCGAGCCGTTGAGCGTGAAGGTCGCCAGCGTCACCAAACCCACGCTAAAGCCCGCGTTGGTCGCCCCCTCCACGATGACCGTGTAGGTATC
Organism: Chloroflexota bacterium; assembly: GCA_020161935.1. GTDB lineage: Bacteria > Chloroflexota > Anaerolineae > Aggregatilineales > Phototrophicaceae > CFX2. The sequence goes on along the minus strand of JAIUNI010000001.1, from coordinate 953,451 downwards.
CGGCGAGGGAACTTGCAAGATGTGGAGGAAGGCCGCGCCGCCTTTGGTGGTGGCTGCCCCTTCATCCACGCCGCTGCCCGTGGAGGTGTTGGTGATCGTCACGGGTGGGGTCAACATCACCCCCCAACCGCCGAGGTCGCCCCTGTTGGCAAACTGCGCCCCGAACGGCACCACCTTACTCACCTCCGGCAGGGTGCTGTACTTGCCTTGCAGCGCGGATAAGCTGTGTACCGGGTCACCGACGGCGGGTGGGGCGTTTTGCCCCAGCAGCACCGAGACGATGCCGTTGACCAGCACATCCTTGAGGACAGGATGCGAACCCGCTGCTTGGCTGTTCAGGTAGCCCGCGTGTTCCAGCGCGATGTTTGAGCAGTCACGGGTTGTAACGGTAAAAGAAATTCACTCTTGTGTGGTAGAATATTGATGATTTATGAGAAAAAATCTATAGAATATTGCATATTTATGAGTATAGCTGTATATTTTCTGCCTGTTCGGGATTTCACAAGCGACTCTATAGGGTTCCACTATGTCTTCTTTTCTAGGCGAGCAAACCAAGCAGCGTCCACAAACCACAGTCCCAAACGGAAAAGGTAAGCCGACTAAGCGACAGTATGTGCGTTTCGCCTTTTACAAACTTGATCCTGAATGGCGCAGACTATCGCCCGAAGAACAAGCGTCTCAAAAGCAAGAACTTGTTGAGACAATCGAAACGTTTAATCGCCGTATGCTGCTGCGCCCTTATACCCTGATGGGGACGCGCTCGGACGTAGAGTTACTGTTGTGGCAGATTGCCGAGAGTATCGAACCCTTTCAAGAATTAGCTGCTGCTCTTGTCACGACACGAATGGGCAGCTATTTGACGTTAGTTGTTTCATATTTATCGCAAACAAAACGCTCGATTTATGAGATTCGGGATAACCCGAATGAGGATGTGGAGCGCTTAATCATTTCGCCCAGCGAAGCGAAATATTTGTTTGTGTACCCCTTCGTCAAAACTCGTTCGTGGTATCAAATGTCGTTAGAGCAGCGACAGGCGATGATGGACGAGCATATTCGGGTGGGGCGTAAGTATCCCGCCGTAAAGTTGAATACGACTTATTCATTCGGGTTGGATGACCAAGAATTTGTCGTTGCGTTCGAGACTGACGAACCTTCCGATTTTCTAGATCTCGTCCAAGAACTGCGCGAGACCGAAGCGAGCGTTTACACCTTAAGAGATACGCCGCTTTATTCTGGTTTACGTGCGGGCTTGGCTGAATCGCTTGATGCGCTCGGCGGGCCAAAGATTGCGAAACCTGTGAGCCAAGACGTGCAAATTCAACCCTCATGGACAGAGGTGGGTTCGATTGCTGATTTTGGTGATGGAGCGCGTAAGGTCATTTACCATAACGGACAGCAGGTGGCACTTTTTAACGTGGGCGGACGTTTATATGCCCTGAATAATCGGTGTTCCCATGCCCGTGGGCCATTAAGTGAAGGGGAAGTGCAAGTTTCGCCGGAAACCTGCTCGGTTACTTGCCCGTGGCACTATGCCAAATATGATCTGGCGACTGGCGAAGTCGTGGACGGTATTGCGAGCGCTCCTGTAGCGACTTATTCCGTTGATGTGCGCGATGGTGTCATCTTCGTCGGCAACGCATAGCTCTCCCTGTCGTTTAGATAATAGGTGAAATCAAGATGGTTCTTGATGGGAAACTGACGGCTGCTCCCACGTTTGATGCTGTGTTCGTCGTATCGTTTGGTGGCCCCGAAGGTATGGACGATGTGATGCCTTTTCTCGAAAATGTGTTACGCGGACGTAACGTGCCGCGCGAACGCATGTTGGAAGTCGCACACCATTATGAATTATTTGATGGCGTAAGCCCGATTAATACTCAAAACCGTGCTTTAGTCGTGGCGCTTGAGGATGAACTGGAGACCCATCATCTCAATCTTCCCGTATATTGGGGCAATCGCAACTGGCATCCCATGTTGGTTGATACACTGCGCCAGATGCAGGCGGATGGAATAAAACATGCTCTCGCATTTATTACGTCGGCTTTTAGTTCTTATTCAGGGTGTCGTCAGTATCGCGAGGATGTAGAACAGGCTAGAGCCGTTATTGGCCCAAACGCGCCGAAGGTTAGTTTTCTGCGTAAATTTTACAACCACCCCGGATTCATTCATCCGATGACGGCGAATGTAGAGGCTGCGTTGGGTAGGGTTCCAGCCGAACGACAAGCTCACGCTCACATCGTTTTCACGGCACATAGTATCCCTAAAAGTATGGCGCAGATGAGCAATTATGAAGCGCAGTTATTGGATGCCTGCCAACTTGTTATGGACGGGCTTGGAAAGAGAAGCAAGTGGCGCTTGGTTTATCAGAGTCGAAGTGGCTCACCACAGCAACCGTGGCTTGAACCGGATATTAACGACTATATCAAAGCGCTTCATCAAGATGGCGTACAGGATATTATTGTTGTACCTATCGGGTTTATCTCCGATCATATGGAAGTACTCTTTGATCTTGACACGGAAGCGCACCAACTCGCACAAGAACTCCGAGTCAATCTTGTTCGCGCGGCGACTGTCGGCACTGATCCGCAATTCATCAGTATGATTCGCGAACTCATCGTCGAACGTATGAATCTTACTACTGAAAAATGTTACTTGGGAGCGTTAGGTGCCAGTCATGATGTTTGCCCTGCCAACTGCTGTTTGCCGGTTCAGCAACGACCAACTGCGCTCTCTGCGGTTAAACCAGCCTAAGAATCATTCGATTATGACGCTCATTCTGATGGGACTCAATTACCAAACCGCATCATTGGAAGTGCGTGAGCAGGTTTATCTTTCAGAAAGTAAAACTTCGGAAGCACTCACGAAATTACATGAAACAGGTTTAGACGAAGCTGTTATACTTTCGACGTGCAACCGGCTTGAGATTTTCGGCGTTACCGGTGACGCACCTACTTGTTTTGAACGCTTGCTTGCGTTTATGAATACATTGCCCACGACACCGCTTTCCGGTTTGGAAAAACAGGTGTATTGGTTGGAAGGGCAGGATGTTGTTCGTCATATCATGCGGGTTGCTTGTGGATTAGAGTCCCGTATTTTAGGTGAAACACAAATTCTTGGACAAGTCGTTACCGCCTTAGAGCAAACCCAAATTGCTGGAACCGGTGGCGCAATATTGTCACGGTTGTTGACGGCGGCTGTTCACACGGGTAAACGCGCCCGAACAGAGACGGAGATAAGCCAGCATACTTTGTCCGTTAGCCATGCCGCCGCGAACCATATTAAATCGACGTTCAAAGATAAACTTGCTCCAAGAGTTTTGATCGTGGGTGCGGGTGAAATGGCGGAACTCGCTGCCGAAGCCTTATTAAAGCACGGTATACACTCCCTAGAGATTATCAATCGTACCCATTCAAAAGCAGAAGTAATCGCGCGGAAGTTCGGTGTTCTGGCTCTGAAATGGGGTGATTTGTTAGCTGCATTAAACTGTGCGGATGTGGTTATTGCCGCAACTTCGGCCTCACAACCGATTATTCGGTTTACTGATGTGGTCAATCTTGAACTTCAGCATTCCCTGATTTTAATTGATCTCGGTGTACCGCGTAATATCGATCCGCAAATTGATCTGCTGCCGACCTGTAAAGTGACGGATATTGATCGTCTGAATGATATTGTCGAAACCAATCTTCAACAGCGCTACGTTGAAGTGAAGCATGTAGAAGAGATCGTTGAAGAAGAAGCAGACCTTTATGAGAAATGGTTTCGCGAACGTGAGATCGTCCCCTTAATTGTTCAACTGCGTGGACAAGCGGAAGCTGTGGCACAAAGCGAATTCGAGCAAACCTTAAACCGTTTGCCGGGTTTGAAACCTCATGAACAAGCGATTTTGAATCAAATGGCACATCGCATTGTGAATAAGATGCTTCATGCGCCGATGATGACCTTAAAGACCCGTATCGCCGATGGACATGATTTTGAGTACACTCAAGCGATACGAGAATTGTTTGCACTAGACGAAATCACGAGTGCCTAAGCAATGAATGCGTCAATAAAAGTCATTACCATCGGTACACGCGGTTCCGCTTTAGCCCGCTGGCAAACAGCTTATGTTAGCGACCTCCTGTTAAATTCAACACCTCAATTACAGGTTAATGTAGAGGTCATCACGACTCGCGGCGACCGCATATTGAACACACCGCTGCCTTCACTGGGCGGGAAGGGCGCGTTTACGGCGGAACTGGAAGCGGCTTTACATCAAGGCACAATTGATTGTGCGGTACATAGCCTGAAAGATTTGCCGACTGAAAACCCTGCCGGACTTACAGTCGGTGCTATTCCGCCTCGAGCGATTGTGAATGACGTACTGATTTGTCGCAATCACAATACATTAAAGACGTTGCCCTCTGGTGCGGTTATTGGTACGAGCAGCCGCCGGAGAGCCGCTCAACTCCTCCACCTGCGCCCTGATCTCAAGATCATCGACATTCGTGGAAACATTGACACGCGCATTCAAAAAGCCACATCCCCCGATAGCCCTTATGACGGCATTCTTCTCGCCGAAGCGGGTGTTGAGCGATTGGGCAAAACACGATTCGTCAGTGAGCGATTGTCTTTGTTTGATATGCTGCCCGCGCCGGGGCAGGGGGCGTTGGCTGTCCAATGCCGTGATGAAGTGAACAGCCTTTCACTGCTTCAACCGATCAACCACTTACAAACTCAAGTCGAGGTCGCGGCTGAACGCGCTTTTTTGGCAGGGTTAGGCGGCGGTTGTGCGCTGCCGATTGCTGCCTATGGGATCGTGACCGGTGGGACATTACATCTGAGAGGACGGGTTACTTCGGTCGATGGTGTTCAACAGGTCGATGTGGAAGATTCTTGTAGTGCAACGCTGCAAGATGCATTGCAGTTGGGGAGAGCGTTAGCTGCAATGGCTCTGAGTCAAGGTGTAGCCTCACTCTTGGAGGCTATCTCTTGAGTGCTTTGCTAGAGAAGCGAATCGTTATTACCCGTGCGGTTCATCAAGCAGGTGAACTAGAAGAAGCGCTGCGTTGGCGTGGTGCAATTCCGTTATCGTACCCCTGTATACAGATTGAACCTGTACCTGATGCTTCCTTACTGTGTAATGCGATCTATGAAGCGCTTGCTGGAAAGTATGATTGGTTGATCCTGACCAGCGCGAATACCGTGCAAACGCTTCACGATCAACTTGTTCAAATGAATATTGCACCAGCCGCATTAGGATATTTACGAGTAGGGGTTGTCGGCGCTGGTACGGCTGCTGCGGCTCAATCAAAGCTGGGTTTTCAAGCGGAATTTATCCCTAGTGAGTATACAGGGGAACAATTTGCTCAAGCATTATTCATTGAGGCTGGACAACGTGTATTCCTACCCCAATCGGCGATAGCGGGCGATGATCTTTCAGCGATTTTACGCAACCGGGGTGTAAATGTAACCGTTGTTCCAGCTTATCAAACCGTAATAGGACGTGGTGGAATTGATCTCGTTCCGATGCTGCGTGAATCAAAAGTGGATGCTGTTACATTTACGAGCGCATCGACCGTTAAAAACTTTTTGGTGCGTTTAGAAGCTGAGGGCGGCACCTTAGATTTGCTTTCCCCGGTTAGTATTGGATGTATTGGGTCAAAAACGGCTGCTAGCGCTCGCTTACACCAACTAAATGTCCATGTTGTACCATCTGAACATACGGTTGCGAGCCTCGTTGAAGCACTCGAAATGTACTACGCTGACCATAAAATTGGAGAATCTTAAAGTATGTTTGCTACGCAAGATGATCTGTCATCAGAGCAGATCACTCCTAAATCCTCGCCGATCCTTCGCCCGCGTCGAATGCGCCTGAATACCAACCTGCGGCGGATGGTGCGGGAGACAAACCTGACACCGGACGATTTTATTTATCCGCTTTTTGTACGGCACGGCAGCGACATTCAGCAGCCTATTCGCTCGATGCCCGGTCAATATCAGTGGTCGGTTGATCGCTTGCCTGCGGAAATTAAGCGGCTTGTCAGTTTGAATATTCCAGCCGTGATCCTGTTTGGTATTCCCGAAGTAAAAGATGCCTGCGGTAGTGAGAATTACAACCCGAATGGCATTGTGCCGCGTGCTATTCGTGCCATCAAGGACATCGCTCCTGATTTGATTGTTATCTCCGATATGTGCTTTTGCGAGTATACCGATCATGGGCATTGTGGCATTGTGAATCAACTCGATGATGAACACTTTACACCGCATTTGCCCACCGGTTATTTGTTGAATGACCCGACACTAGAATTGTTGGCGAAGGCATCGGTTGTTCATGCTGAGGCTGGTGCGGATATTATTGCACCATCTGGCATGATAGACGGAATGGTCGGTGTCATTCGTTCGGCTTTAGATACAAATCAGCTCCAGCATGTCTCGGTCATGAGTTATGCGGTGAAGTTTGCGAGTGGTTTTTATGGCCCGTTTCGTGAGGCGGCGGAAAGCCCACCACAGTTTGGTGACCGCCACAGCTATCAAATGGACCCCGCAAATGGGCGCGAAGCCTTGAAAGAAGCGGCACTAGATGTTGCGGAAGGCGCTGATATGCTGATCGTCAAGCCAGCTTTGGCTTACCTCGATATTATTAGCGCCGTTCGCCGTACCTATAACTTACCGATTGCTGCTTACCAAGTGAGTGGCAAATATGCCATGCTGCACGCCGCCGCCGCGAATGGTTGGATCGAGCTTGAACGGTGTGCGTTGGAAAGCCTAACCAGCATTAAGCGGGCAGGAGCGGACATGATTTTGACGTATTTTGCTCCTGATGCCGTTCGCTGGCTTGAGGGGAAATAACTATGCCGGTGAATGATAAAGCGGAAGCATTGACACACAATTCGTTACTGGTTGAAAACAGTCGCTTTTTGCGGGCTTGCCGCCGTCAAGCTATTGATTGCACACCAGTGTGGTTGATGCGGCAGGCTGGTCGATATATGAAGGAATACCGGCAGCTTCGTGAATGCTACACGATTTTGGAAATCATTAAAACGCCGGAATTGGCATCCGAAGTCACGATGCAGCCCATCAATGCGTTTGACCTTGATGCGGCGATTATATTTGCAGACATCTTGCCGCCGTTAGAAGGCATGGGTTTAGAACTCGATTTTGTGAAAGGCGAAGGCCCCGCCATTCATAATCCTGTCCGTTCAGCGGCGGATATTGAGCGCTTGCATGAAACGTCCCCGGAGGAAAGCCTGTGGTTTACCTTAGAAGCCATCAAGCTGGCGCGTGCTGAATTGGATACGCGAGGACTGCCGCTGATTGGTTTTAGTGGCGCACCATTTACATTGGCGGCTTACGCGGTGGAGGGCGGTGGCAGTCGTAATCACGCTGTTGTTAAAAGCCTGATGATGACAGACCCGGCGGCGTGGCATCGTTTAATGGAAAAGTTGAGTAACCTTGTCGGTCAATATTTGTTGGCGCAAGCGAAAGCCGGTGCTCACGCCCTGCAAATATTCGATAGCTGGGTAGGGCAGCTTTCGCCGGATGATTACCGCCAATTTGTGATGCCATACACCCGCCATGCCATCGACATCGCGCGTGGGGCAGGTGTACCCATTATTCACTTCGGTACAGACACAAACGGGATGCTCGAATTGCTGCGTGAAGCTGGTGGCGATGTGATCGGCGTTGACTGGCGGATTGATCTGCGTGAAGCGTGGACACGCTTAGGTGATGGTGTAGCTATTCAAGGCAATTTAGACCCCGTTGCTCTCTTTGCGCCATGGGATGGGTTGCGAACCCGCGCACAATACGTACTTGACCAAGCGGACGGGCGGGTAGGGCATATCTTTAATTTGGGTCACGGGATTTTACCGGAGACACCTGTCGAAAATGTGAAGCGTTTGGTTGAGTTTGTTCATGAATATACCGCCGTCTAATCGCCCGGCATCGCCTCATACTTTCCATGTCGTCATCATTGGGGGAGGCATAGCAGGGCTAAGTACTGCGTGGTATCTACAACAAGCAGCGCGTGACCAGAGTATCGATCTTCAGTACACCATAATCGAAGCGTCTGACCGTTGGGGCGGGAAAGTTCAAACCGAATATGTGGATTCCGATGGGGATTCATCATTTGTGCTTGAAGCTGGGCCAGATGCTTTTTTGACTCGTAAAGCGGGCGTTGTCAATCTTGTGCGCGAGCTGGGCTTAGAAGAGCGCGTGATCTCAGTCAACCAAGTGCGTCATCAAACCTATGTTGTCAATAAAGGCCAATTGGTGCCTTTGCCAGAGGGTATGCAACTGCTGGTTCCGACGCGCTTACGCCCATTTCTTCGGTCGCCTTTGTTTTCGCGTTGGGGCAAGCTGCGCGTCGGTCTCGACTGGTTTATTCCGAAGCGTACGTCCAAAACGGATGAGTCGCTTGCTCATTTTGTGCGGCGGCGTTTGGGTACAGAAGTGTTGGATAAACTCGCTGAACCACTGCTTTCGGGCGTTTATAATGCCGAGCCGGAAAACCAGAGTATGCAGGCGACGTTTTCGCAGTTCCCAGCAATGGAACAGAAGTACGGCAGCTTGTTACGAGGTGCTAAGTCTACTCAAGCAAACCTGAGTCCTGAACGCAAATCCGCTTTCATCTCTTTTCAACAGGGGGCGTGTGAACTTGTTGCGGCATTGGTATCACACTTGTCGGGATGCTTGCGCTTATCGACACCAGTAGAGACAGTCATGAAGAGTGGTCGAAACTACAGGGTTCGCCTTGCAACAGGCGAAGAACTTATTGCAGACGCGGTCGTCTTAGCAACACCGGCAAAAGTCGCTGCCTTGTTAACAAAACAAGGTTTCTCGCAAACAGCTACCCAATTGGAAACGATTCCTTACAGCAGCATCGGTGCGGTTTACCTCGGTTTTCGTAAATCGGATGTTCAGCGTGTGCTTGATGGTTTTGGCGTGGTTATTCCGAGGAGTGAAAAACGCAAGATTGACGGCATCACATGGGTGTCTTCGAAGTGGACATCGCGTGCGCCATCCGATTCTGTGCTGCTGCGGGTGTTTTTCGGCGGCCCGAATACGCGCGACATGATGCGCCTAAGCGACGATAATCTACTGGACGTTATCCGGTCAGAAGTGCGGTCGCTGCTTGGTATTCATGTGCTACCAATATTCCATCGCGTTTTCCGTTGGCCTGAAGGTTATCCACAATATGAAGTGGGCCATCTTGACCGGATTGCGGCTATTGAAGCTGCTTTACCGCACGGGTTATATGTAACAGGTAGTTCGTATCGGGGTATTGGCGTGCCGGATTGTATTACGCAAGGACAGAACACAGCATCACAGGTTATTGCTGACCTATTGGAACGCAAGAGTGAAGCCTCCCCCTTATCAGTTTAAGGAATGGATATATTTTGAATACAACGCAGTCTGAAAGATTGTTTGTCCAAGCCCAACAATTGATCCCCGGTGGCGTGAACAGTCCCGTGCGAGCATTCCGCAGTGTGGGTGGAACACCGCGCTTTATCCGGCGGGGGCAAGGGGCAGTAATTTGGGATGCTGACGATAACGCATATATTGACTATGTGCTGTCATGGGGTCCGCTTATTTTAGGTCATGCTCATCCGCAGGTTGTGGCAGCACTGCAATCCGCGCTGGCGAATGGAACCAGCTACGGTGCGCCAACGGCCTTGGAAAATGAACTTGCCCAACTCGTGATTAACACCGTTCCTTCTATCGAAATGATCCGGTTTGTGAATAGCGGCACCGAGGCGACGATGAGTGCGCTGCGGTTGGCTCGTGCTTATACTAAGCGCGAAAAAATTATCAAGATGGCAGGCTGCTATCACGGTCATGCTGATATGCTGTTGGTGCAGGCGGGCAGTGGTGTTGCCACTTTAGGATTACCTGACTCGCCCGGTGTAACAGATGCTACGGCCTCGCAAACGCTGACGGTCGAGTACAATGATCTCGCAGCGGCTCGCCAACTATTTGAACAACACCCTGACGATATTGCCGCCATCATTGTTGAGCCAATCGCTGCAAATATGGGCTTCGTGATGCCCAACGAAGGCTATCTTCAGGCTTTGCAAGACCTGTGCCACGAGTATGGCGCATTGTTTATTTTGGATGAAGTGATGACGGGTTTTCGGGTCGCTCCCGGTGGCGCTCAGGCACGCTGGAATCTCGATCCCGACATCACCTGTCTAGGGAAGGTGATCGGCGGGGGATTACCGGTAGGTGCATACGCTGGCAAGCGCGAAATTATGCAGATGGTTGCACCTGCGGGTTCGATGTATCAAGCCGGTACACTTTCCGGCAATCCTTTAGCAATGGCAGCCGGACTCGCGACGTTGAACACGTTGTTACAACCACAGGTATTCGACCAGATTGAGCAATCTGCCACGAAACTGGTGCGAGGAATTCAATCGGCGGTTGAAGCAGCCAATATACCCATTCAAATAGGCTCAGTTGGCACGATGTTCGGGTTTTATTTTCTCAATAGCCCCAACGCGCACATTACAGATTATGCGTCTGCCAAGCAGTACGCCGATGCCCGAAGCTATGCGATCTTTTTCCATCTTATGTTAGAGGCCGGTGTTTACTTCGCGCCGAGCCAGTTTGAAGCGGGATTTGTCAGTTATGCTCACACAGAGGATGTAATCGAGACGACAATATCCCGCATCACTTCTGTATTCAAAGAACTATCAAACGCAGATGGTTAGCTGTTAACTTCAATCGACACAAGGTTAGCCGCAAATCTGAAATATCAATCTCTGCCTCTACTAATGGGGCAGCTAATTCTTCGCGGGTGAGATGTTTGCCGCCTTCTAATGCCTTTGCGATAATCTCGTCGGCATGTTTGAAAATAGGTTCTTCGAGTTACCAGTAAGCGGATGCTGCATGTACACGCGGAGAGGTTAATTTTAACATCTACCGAATATCCGCAAGGGCAACATCGTGCCAAGTCGGGCGCATAATATGTGTGCGTAGGATGCTGCCGTCATCAAGCGCCTGATCGATAAGCCCCTCATACGCCGACTTCATGCGTACACCGAGCGCCCATTTTGCCGCCGGATATTCTTGTGCCTGAACAGCGCCCATCCATGCGACAACTTCACACGGCTTTTCAAATACTTGCTGACTCAATAATTGGTTGAGAAGTCTATTTTGGGCAATCTATGGGTTGAGCATCGTTCAAATATCCTTTTCCAATTACCATTTATACTTATCATAAAGGCCGATTAGGACAAGATTAGCCCTATATCCTAGGAGTTCGATTATGTATTCACCGACGACCCGATTACTCACTGTTTTAGAGCTTTTGCAGTCCTATAAACAAATTAGCGGTTCGGAACTTGCACGGCGTTTAGAAGTGGATGTTCGCACTGTACGCCGTTATATTGTCAATTTGCAGGATATGGGTATTCCGGTAGAAGGCGAGCGCGGCCCATACGGCGCGTATCAATTACAGCGGGGTTATAAATTGCCACCGCTCATGTTTACAGATGCCGAAGCAATTGCATTAACGTTGGGGCTGCTCGCAATACGGGAATTCAATTTCCCGGTTCAGGTGGCAGCGATTGAGGGGGCGCTTGCAAAAACCGAACGAGTCATGCCCGAAAGTTTGTTTAACCAAGCCCGCGCTCTACAGGAAGCAATCATTTTTAATGTCTCAACCGAGTCAGGCCAGCTCGATAATGATTTCATCACGCCGTTAAGCCTCGCTATTCGTGAGCAGCGTCAAGTGCAGATGCGTTATCAATCTTGGAGTGGGGATATGTCCGAACGGGCATTTGACCCCTACGGTATCGTTTTCAACGAAGGGTTTTGGTATACAGCGGGGTACTGCCACCTGAGGAATGATGTCCGCACCTTCAGGCTCGACCGTATTGTAGCACTTCTCATGACCCATGAGAGATTTGAACGACCTGTCGATTTTAACGTGTTGGATAAGGTTCTAGATTCTGTTGTAATGATGCCGGGAGGTAATCAGGTTGAGGTTATACTCAAAACCACGCTGGAGAATGCTCAAAAAACAATCCCAAGCCACTTAGGTACGTTGGAAGAAACCGATGATGGTGTTATCCTTCGACGGGGTACATCAGAGATGCACTGGATTGCTTTCTTTCTACTGTCGATGGATTTTCCGGTTCAGGTTATTCAACCCGCTGAATTAATCGAACTCCTCAAACGTATGGGGAATCGCGCCCATGAAATTGCAGCTCAGGCGCGGTAACGGTCTGTAATTAGTGTGATGTTATTGAGAATAGAGGATTAAATATGGCGAAAATTGGAATAGGCGTTATTGGTTTGGGACGCATGGGGCAGGTATATGCAACGTTTTCCGCTAGTCAACTGGCTGATGCAAAGCTGGTTGCTGTTGCTGATATGCGGAGTGATGTAGCAAGTCAGTTTGCGGATCGGGTTGGCGGCGCAACGATATATACGGACTATCATGACTTGCTGGCTGATCCCGAGGTTCATGCTGTGATCGTGACCACGCCCACGAGCACACACCGCGATGTTGTGATTGCGGTTGCGGAGGCTGGTAAAGCCATTTTCTGCGAAAAACCGACCGCGCTAACCCTTTCGGCGACTGACGAAATGATCGCCGCTGTTGAAAGGGCGGGCGTGATGTTTCAAGTTGGCTTCATGCGCCGCTTCGATACTGGATATGAAGCCGCGAAACGCCAAATCGAAGCAGGTGTGATCGGCGACCCTGTTACGATACGGTCGATTGGGCGCGACCCCTTTCGCACCAGCCTCGAATACGCCAACCCTGCTGTTAGCGGTGGACTGATCCTCGATATGGGTATCCACGACTTTGACCTATTACGGTGGCTGATGGGTGACGAAGTTCAGCGTGTCTACACCGAAGTCGCCTCGTTGGTATATCCCGAATTACTCGATGTCGGCGATGTTGATAACGCGATGATCAACGTTCGCTTTGAGCGGGGTGGGTTAGGCAATGTAGAAGTCAGCCGAACGGCGAACTATGGCTACGATATTCAATGTAACATTATTGGGACGAAAGGCGCACTACAAGTTGGTTATCTGCAAGAAACGCCTGTCCTCATCTTGACCCCTGACGGCGCACGGCATGACGTAGTACCACACTTCCCGCAGCGCTTTGGCCCCGCTTATACCGCACAAATTGCCCACTTTGTCGATTGTTTGAAGCAAGACAAATCGCCTAGCGTCACGCATAAAGATGCACGAGCCGCCTTGCAAATTGGTTTAGCGGCGACTCGTTCTCAACATGAGTGCCGGATTGTCTACGTCAGTGAGATTACGGCTGATCAATTTTAAGTTGGTTATTGCCCAAACAGTACCGGAACCGCACAGGACGGCGCTGTTTGGTTATCTTTCCTGATGACGGTGAGTTTGATCCAATAGATACCCGGATTAAAGATGCGGGTATCTATTTGCCCTAATTCTCCTTGCGCGACCGGATCAACATAGTTGTTGTATAACGTATAGACATTCGCGTCACTGGGGCGGATTTCGAGTTTGTACAACGCGAAATTGCCATCTGCTGCCGTGCCTTGTACGCTCAGCGTGCCGCTGACAAGCTGCCCTAGTGTTGGGCTGGCGATCTGCACGTTGGCATCCGTACACCCCTCGACTGCAAATGAGGTCGAGGGACTCATCGCCAGTGGTTGCGGGACAAATATATTTTGCCCCACATAGATGTTGTTAATGTCAGTTAAACAGTTGATCGCTTGTATCGCTTCAATTGATGTGCCTCTAGCCTGCGCGATTTTGAGCAGCGTATCCCCGCGCTGTATTGCATAAGTAACCCAACCAGCAGGTGCCGAACACGGCGCAATCGTATTGACGATGACCGGTGTCTTGGTTGCGGTCGGTGTTGGCGGTAAAGGTGTCGCCGTTGGGGTATTGGTCGGCACAGGCGTTGCCGACGGACGCGGCGTGTTGGTTTGCGTTGGTGTAGCTGTAAAGGTGGCCGATGGGCGCAGCGTTGCCGTTTTGGTTGGCATCGGTGTTGAAGTCGCTGACGGCTGTGGTGTATTCGTTAACGTTGGTCGTGGCGTAGCGGATGCCGGTATCAGTGTGGCTGTTGCGGCTCTTGTAGGCGATGGACGCGGCGTGTTTGTGAATGTTGTTGTGGGTTCTAGTGTTGGTCGTGGCGTATTCGTCGCGGTTGCCGAGGGCGCAACTGTCGGACGTGATGTACTGGTCGATGTTGCTGTCGATGCTTCAGTCGGTTCCAAAGTGGGTGTCGCAGAAGGTTCCTCGGTAGCCGTTACCGTTGGCCGAGGGGTTGTGCTAGTTTCGATTGTACTGGCATTCGCCACGATTTGAGTTGCTTCTGCAAGTGTAGCTGTTGGTTCGGTGAGGGTTGCCGAAGGCGGAATATCGGTTGATGTTGCGCTAACGACCAGTGCTGCTTCTGTAAGAGTAACTGTTGGTTCGGTGAGGGTTGCCGAAGGTGAGACATCTGTTGGTGTCATGCTAGCAATCACCGTTGCGCCACTTGTCTCAACTGCGGTTGCCTCAGTAGTGACTTCCGTCGCTTCATTTGGTAGTGTAGATTGGGCAGCAATCTGAGTGGCTTCGCTTGTTTGAGCCGCAGGTGTTCCAGTTTGTCCCGCGCCTCCTGAAAGCGACAAGATAATCGCGAAGGCCACCGCGAATGCCAGTACGCCGACTGCGACGATGGCGACAATGAACTCATTCCCAATGTCACGCTGCATAATTTACCCTTCAGCCTCAAGCATACTGGTGAGCGGAAGCGCGAAATAAAAGATACTTCCAACGCCGGTGCGTGTTTCGACCCACAACCCGCCACCATGCGCTTCGATGAGCGTTTTGGCGATTGAAAGTGCAACCCCGTTATCACCTAACCCGTTTACAGGAACATTTTGCGATTTGTATTTGCGTGCGAATACACCGGCAATTTCCTCTTGCGGGATGCCGCCGCCGCGATCTTCAATAGAGACCAGAATACAATCGGTTGGTTGAGCGAGGTTGCCATTTGTGGATAACTTCACCTCTTGCTGATGGGCAGAGATGATAATTTCGCTGTCCGGCGGTGATACTAAATAGGCATTATTCAGTATTTGAGTGACGACTTGGCTGATGGCATCTTGGTCAGCCTGAATGCTCGGTAGATTGTCATCGAGATTGAGATGAACGATGAGTCCCTTTTCGCGGAATTGATAGGTTGAGTTACTGATCGTATCTTCAATCAGGTTGACAATGTTAACCGTGCGCGGAACCAGAACGAGACGGCTGGTGTTCATGGCCGTGATCCGCGTCAGATCATCTGTAATCGAGGACAGCCGCGTGATGTTGGCAGCTACGCGCTGGAGGAACTTCCGCTGCATTTCCCCCAAGATGCCTGCCGATTCATCCATGAGCAGGTCAATGTATCCGATGATCGAGGTCAGCGGCGTACGCAGTTCCTGAATGACGCTTAACGTAAGCTCATCTTCAGGCACACCGTCTGTTGAGGTTTCATCACTGGTTTCCGTAGACGGTGTAAACTTCAGCGCATCGGCTTTGTTTTGCGCTTCTCCAAGTGCGGTGCGCGCCGCGTTCAGTTCTTTTTCCAACCCGCTGCGCTGTGCCGATAGGTCTTCGATCATTCTTGTAAGGGTGTTTAGATTGTCGTTGCCCACTTGCGGATTCGAACTTGCCACGCCGTCTGATTGGCTGAGTATGGTATCTAATTCCGCGTGGAGTTTTTGTTTTTCGGCTTCAAGATTATGCTGACGTGTAATCAGATCACTTTTTTCGTTCGACAACACTTGTAATTGGAGTCGCAGCTTGGCCTGTTCTTGATGCGATTCTGCCAGTTCGAGTTGGTAGCCGGATGCCTCTGCCAGAAGGCGCGCCCGATTTTGCTTGATGCTGTCTTGCTTGGCTAACAGCTCATCACGCTGTTTACCAAGCTGGTCGCGCTCAATCGTCAGCGCTTCGCGGTCAGAAGCCAAATTACGCATTTCAGTTTCAAGCGCCTGAATGCGGTTGGCACGTTCCTTTTCACGCTTAATGGAATCTTCGTGCTGAACCCGTTCGTTGAGCAGCGCGTTACGTTCGAGGCTGAGTGCGTCGACACGCTGCTGTAAGCCGGTGCGCTGCTCGATGAGTTGGGTAATCAACTGCGCCATGCCGGATGTACTTTGCTCGATGCCTAACGCTTGTAGCTGTGATGAAATATCCGCCAGTTTGCCTTGCAGCTCATCGCGCTCTGCCGCCAATCGGCTGGTGTCTTGGTTCATCCGGTCAGCAACTGTTTCCATTGCTTCGGTGGCGTTGATTTGTTGGTCGGCAGCACGAATTTCGACAATCTGAGATTGGAGCGAGTTTCGTTGGGTGATGAGGTCTTCTTTTTCCCGCCGTAAAACCTCGACCATATGCTTGTATACGGATTCGTTATTATTCGCGGTTGCACCCGCCAACGCGGTTTCAGCCTCCTGCAACCGTGTCAGGAGTTCTTCGCGTTCAGTACGCAAGTTTTGCTGCTCGTCGGTGAGCGTTAGTATTCGCTGTGACACCGACATGCCTTCTTCTGTGTCACCCAAAGAGGCAGTAACACGGTTACGTTCGGCATCCAGTTCAATCTTCAGTTGGGAAATTTGGCGTGTTAAGTCCGTGATTTGCTCGCGTGATGCTTGCAAGTTGGCTTGCATTTCCTGTCGAGCCGCAAGCACGCTGCTATCTTTAAGCTCCTCAAGGGGAACACCTTGTACCAGTGCTTCAATTGCGCGTTCCTCGGCCTTTAAGCCTGCATCGCGTGCTGCATAACTCAACCCCAGCAGGTTTCCGGCAATAATGCCGATACCCTTGAGCAATTCGCGCTCGGCCTCGTCAAGTTCGCGCTCTGAATACGGATTTGCTACGAGTAGTACCGCGATCATATCCTTACCACGGGTAAGGGGCTGGAAATACGCAGGCCCGGTTTGCTCAATGTCTAAACGGTTGTAAAGGTCGCGGAGTTCGTTGGTGTTGCGGTCGGTGTAAAGTGGGCGTTGCAACCGTCGTTCAACCGCGTTTACAAGCGTCGGTTGGTTATCTAAATTAATAGACATGCCCGAAATACGCCGCTTCATGGATTTGTCATAAGCATTTGCCACGTCAGCGTAGTTGGCATCTTGCAAGTTAAGAACGGCTCCAATATCAGCCTTCAGACTCTCCAATACGGCTGAAATGATCTTTTCGGGAATGCTGCTTGGCGATGCTTCTTCAAGAATTAACCCCAATATCTTGAGGAGTTGAATCGAGTCACGTTGGGCGGGCGAAACACTCGGCGTGATGCTTCCGGTAACCGGCAGTTCGCTTGTGGCGGTCTGGTCTTTTTGGCGTAGGGTAGTAGGCGGCGCAGCGGCTCGCATGGCGGCTTGTTCATGTGTTTTAAGCTCGCCCTGCAAACGAGTCATGACCATACGGTAAATCAGCACTGGCAAAATACAAAGCGCCGCAAATAGGGCGAGCCGTGCGGTACCTGAATAATTCCCTAATATAGTAAGCTGGCTGACTTGTATCAATGTGCCGCCGAAACCCAGAATGAGCAGCACAAAGAACAGTAATTTGAGTGGGGCATCGGTTATGCGGTTGAAGGCCACCACCATTAACGCCGCCCCAAGAATAGCGACAATCAGTGTGGCGAACGTCCACGTAACCCCGAGGCTGCTCAAGTTAAAATTGGTGTTATCGGCTTGGGCTGTCCATTGAATACCCGTTACGATGTAAGCCACAAAGCAACTGATTAACAAGACTAATAGGATGATATTCGCTGGACGCTGCCATTTCGCATCTTCTGCCGTGAAAAATGCCCATGCGATCAGCATAATGATGCTTAATGTACAAACCCGTTCAAGCGGCGGCAGTACCGAACTGACATTTTGACCCGATATGACACTGTAAAGCGCCCCCAACATGACCACAATCCATGCTGCAACGGTGCCAAGCATCGCGATTGTGTACCGACCGGCGGCTCTATTTTGCGGCCTTCGCAGACGTTCGCCTAGCGCCATAAACAAACCTGCTTGGCTGATGGCGATTGCCAGCAGGAAGAAGATAAGATCGCCCGGTGATTTGATGAACAGGTTTAGGAAATCGAGAGAGGTTTGAGACAATTTGCTAACCCTGCTGAAACTTTTGCTAATAATTCTCTTAGTATAGCATACTCATTCTCTCAAGGTGTGCATGATAAGGTTTGTTTTATCAAACTTTCGCTAATCTGCGAATGTTGACCAAAGCCCATTTTTTGAATTAAACTAATCGGTCTCGTCACCAATGAGATGATATTCGATTGAAACTCCCGATGCGGCGCATAGCGCAATTTCTTCAAAAAGCCCCATGGATCGTGTCCAGCGCCAGATGGGTTTGGCGATTAGGCCAAGCGAAGTTTACAGCCGGTGTTGTTGGTGTAGTCTTTAACGAACAGGGCCAAGTCCTATTGGTTGAGCATGTCTTTCACCCTTATGCCCCTTGGGGGCTTCCCGGTGGTTGGGTTGACCGGCGCGAATCGCCAGCGGAGACTGTCGTCCGTGAACTTCAAGAAGAACTACAGTTGGTCGCAACGGCGGGTACACTCCTATTGACCGAAGTCGATTTTGGTGACCATCTCGACTTCTCCTATATTTGTGAGTCGAACGGTAATGTGGGAAAGCTCAGTAGCGAACTGTTAGATTATGGTTGGTTCGATCTCGAATCCTTACCGAAGCTACAACGGTTTCATTTCCGGTCGATTCGACGCGCACAAGAAGTCAGAGCAAATGAGCAATTAGCAAGGATAATATGACAACTGCAAGTACTTTGAGTAAGCGGCGCAAACGTCGCGGTTTACCAATCGTCCAAGTGATGTCGGTCTTGATGATACTGGCTGCCATTGGCCTATTCGTTTTTTATCTGGTGAGTTTTAGCCAACAACCCGATAAGCTCCCATCAGATGTATCCGTTGGTGGCGTGGCTGTGGGTGGGCTAGGGCAGCGTGAAGCACTGACGAAACTTATCTCGACCTATCAAGAACCGGTTACACTTTACTACGCCGATAATCCGATCTTGCTTGACCCTGCAACCATCGGTTTTACGATTAACGGCGAATCGATGCTAACGTCTGCCAGTGCGGTAGGTGACTTATCAGGCAGCTTTTGGTCGCGCTTTTTTAGCTTCTTGTTGGGTCAAGAAACCGAGCAGCGTGTGAATGTGCCGCTTTCGGCGGACTATCGCACAAACCTCATCGAGAGTTTTCTGAATGATATTGCCGCCCGGTATGATCGTCAGTCAGGAAACGCTTCATATGATCTGAGTACCTTAACGCTCCGCCCGGGCGCAGCCGGTTACACACTTGATATAGAAGCCGCAGTTCCGCTCATCGAAGCCGCTTTGCGAAGCCCATCAAACCGGATCGTGCAATTACCCTTCGTCAATTCGAGTGGTAACGTAGGGAATATTGCGACACTGCAAGAACTGATCCAGACCTACCTTGATTCGAAAGGTTTTATCTACGACGGACAAACAACGGTAGCATCCGTGTTTATTGAGGACTTACGCACTGGCGAAGAAGTAAATATCAATGGCGATGTGGCTTTCTCGGCGGCAAGCACCATCAAAGTGCCAATCGTCCTCGATTACTTCCGCCAATTGTGGGTCGCCCCGACGCAAGATGAAGCATGGCTAATGGCAAACTCGCTGCTATGTAGTAACAATGCATCGTCAAATTTGATGATGCAGATTACCGGCGAGCGTGTCGCTATTCAACAGAATACGCCGCCGGGTGACGACAATACCAAATTGTTCACCGGTATTGGTGATGTCACACGCAATGTTCAGTATATGGGTGCGCGGAATACCTATATTACCGCGCCGCTGGTATTGGGTGTACAAGGGCAAACACTCGGTTCCATTGCTGCACCGCAAACCTCGCCCAACCCAACCATCAAAACGGAATCCGACCCCTATAACCAAACGACGACCGAAGATATGGGGACGATGTTTAGCATGATCTACGATTGTGCAAACTATGGCTCTGGCTTGATGACCGTTTATCCGAACGGGGAATACACCCAAAATGAATGCAAGCAGATGTTGGAGCTAATGAGCGCTAACGATTTGCTGCGGATGTTGCAGGGCGGTCTGCCAGAAGGGACTCGTATCTCCCATAAAAACGGTTGGGTTTCCGATATGAGTGGTGACGCAGGCATTGTTTATCCCCCCAACGGTCGCGATTATGTGATTGCAGTCTACCTGTGGCAGAAGACCGATTTTCAGGATTACATGACGTTGTGGCCGATTATCGAAGATATTTCGCGTGCTGCGTGGAATTACTTCAGCCCTGAGAATCCAATGATCGCGGCACGTACAGATTTGCCCGTGACTGCACAAGAATGCGAAGGAAATTTCCTGCCACCGCAAGGACAGGTCGATTTGAATAACATAAATGGCTGGAAGCAAGCCACGCCAGTACCGCCTGCGGGTTCGTAATACTATTGAAGCCCGAAACGTTTGCTGAGTGTGAGCTGGTTGAATTGACCATCACGCAAATACTGTACGTCGTCCATGACTTTTTTGGTGAAGTAAATCCCCCAACCGCCGTCGCTGCGTTCTTCGAGGTCGGTGGTTGGATCAGGGTCGGGGCGAACAAGTGGATTAAACGCTGGCCCTTGATCCCTAATATGGATGACTAATCGATCCGAGGCTGTTTCGCAGATAATCTCAATCGGTTTTGCCGAACCGTCGAGTTGGTATCCATGCTCAATAATATTCGTGCAGGTTTCATCAATCGCTAACTCACAATGATGAATGGCCTGTTCGCTGAGGCCAATCGCTCGCGCTGTGGCAGTTACAAAATCGCGTACCTGTGCGATTTCATCTAACCGGCCCATTATGGTGAGGCGATTTTCGAGAGGAGACATCAATCCCCCAGCTCATGGCAGTGCATGGTCATGAGTAACTGCTTATCGCCAGTGATTGATCGGGGAAAATTTGGAAAATGGTGTCCAAACCGGCCATTTCTAAGACTTCCAACACGCGCTCCGATGGCTGTGCAAGGCGTAAATCACCCTTGCCTCGCACTTTTTTGAGTGCCGAGACAATCTCACGCAAGCCAGCGCTGCTCATATAATCGACGCTGCCTAAATCGACGACAAGCTGCATGTTCCCTTGGTTAATCTCGCTCATTAAGGCTTCGCCAAGTTGATTTGCGTTCGTACTGTCTATTCGTCCGCTGACTTCAATCAGTGTCGTTTTATTGTCTTTTGACACATTTACATTCATGTATTTTTCCTTGTTTCTCTGTCGTACAGTCTGATGTTTGATCTGGCTGTTGACCTAAATGAGTATACACTAAAAGCCGAAACTTGGTAAATGAACCTTCCCAATTGAGAGAGTATAATCAGTCTTGGGATGGATATACAGAAAGCTGTTTGCAGATGGATACTGGAATATTCCTCTTGTTAATTCTGAGCTTTGGAACAATTCTGTTTGTGATACAGCGAACCGAGGCGAAGCGCAAACGGATCGTTTCGTTTGTAATGTTTTTTGTACTCTTAGTATTGCTGTGGCTGATTAATATTCGTGGCGCGTGGGGCGAAGCCGTACTTGGACTAATTATCGCCGCAGTGCTGAATTTTCTGTTTTACGTTTTGATTGGTCGCTACAATCCGGTGGGCAGCAGTGACGATATACACGTCTTGGGGATGGATGACTAAAGGCTCACATTTCGTTTGCGTGAGCCTTTAGCCAACTCGATCTATCAGCCGATTACATTTAAGGGGATAACATCACTTGTTTGCAGCATGACCACGCTAACCCGTGCTGCAATGGTCTTCGCCATTTCTTGGAAAGCAACCGCTGCCGGATTTTCCGGTTGAGTAACCACAATCGGACGACCATAATCGCCACCCTTGCGAACTTCTGCGTCGAGCGGAATACGACCCAAAAATGGCACGCTGCGTTCCTCGGCTAGCTTCTCACCGCCGCCCGTACCAAAGAAGTCCCCCGCCATATTTTCGACCACACCCAAAACAGGCACGTTGAGTGTCTCAAACATCGCAATACTGCGGAGCGCATCTGAAACAGCGACATCCTGCGGCTGCGTCACAATAACCGCACCGGTTAATGGGAACGATTGCGCCAATGAAAGCGGCGCATCACCCGTTCCCGGTGGCAGGTCAACAATCATATAATCGAGTTTGCCCCAGTTAACATCCATAAAGAGCTGGCGAATCGCACTGTGCAGCATCGGCCCGCGCAGAATCATCGGCTTATCAGGATTCGTTAAGAAGCCCGTGCTCATGACCTTAAAGCCATAAGCCTCCATCGGGATCATTTTACCGTCCACGACCTTAGGCCGTCCTACACCGAGGCCGGTCATGGTGGGCAAATTCGGGTTGAGAATATCGCCATCAATCAGGCCGACTTTCGCGCCAGCGTCCGCCAGCGCCGCAGCCAAATTCGTCGACACCGTGCTCTTGCCCACGCCGCCCTTACCGCTCGAAACCGCGATCAGGCTCCGCATCGGCACATCTAACCGCCCATGAATTTTACGGTCAGTCGGTACTTGGGCATCCCAACTAATGTTGATCTTGTTGATGCCGCCAACATGCCCGATAACCGCCGCGTTGCAGCGATCTTCAAACACATTTTTTAGCGGACATGCAGGTGTGGTTAGCACAATCGTGAACTTTGCCGTATCGCCGTCGATAGACAAGTTGCGAACCATATCCAGCGAGACAATATCCCGGTGAAGTTCAGGTTCAATAACCGTGCTCAGTGCCGCCATCACCTGCGACTGTTTATCACTCATATGTACTTCCTTCGTTCGTTTACAGTTTGGAATAATTATAACGCTGATGAGAAAAATAGATCAGTATCTTTTGTCATGTTCTTGCATCTATGGACGTAGATAACACGACAAAACTTTCCCCACCATCGGAATTTGTGTGGCATAAAAAACGGGGCGCATTCAGCACCCCGTTCATTTGGCGTTTGCAGCTTACTTGTTGGCTTTTTTCTCGCGAATCTTTGCCAGCATCGCCTGTTTGTCAAACTTGGGCTTCTTGTCACCACTGGCTGCGGGCGCTGCTGCCGTGGTGGCAGGTTTAGCTTCCGCTGCGGGTGCGGCGGCTTCAGCAACAGGGGCAGGGGCAGATGTTTCTTCCACCACGACGGTTTCCGGCAGCGCGTCCGTGAGCTTACGTGCCGGGAACATATTGTCTTTCGTCGCCGGGGTAGCTTGTTTGCCAGCTTTCTTCATCGACTTGATGTTATCAGAATGTTCCCAACCGCCGCGATCAATCGCCTCTTCAAGCGCAGTCGTCGGGGCGATGGCCTTCCAGTAACTGTGTGGTTTTGAGAGCTTCTTCTTGTCGAGAATGTGGTTGTTGGTGCGGTCGTAGCTCGCCAATTCGTAGTCATGATCCATCTTGATCGCGTCGAAGGGGCAGAACTCGGCACAGAAACCACAGTTCATGCAAATATCAATGTCGATAAAGAAGGCTTCCGGCTGCGGCACAGGCCGACCGGTAACCGGATCAGAACCACGAACGATCCAAATACACTGTGGCGGGCAAACCTTCGCGCAGATACCGCAGCTTGTACACCAATCTTCACCCATGCGGGTTGGGTCTTGGTCTTCGGTCACGAGGAACGGCACAAAACGGAAGCGTTCCGGTACAGCTAGCTTTTCATCCGGGTACTGAACCGTAAACGCACCCTGCGTCTTCAAACCCTGCCGTACTTGGAAGTTTTCCTGCCGCATATACTTGCGACCGGCATACCGAATATCATCAACGTAGGTATTGAAGAAATGTTTAAACGTAACCCACAGGCCGTTTGCAATACCTTTTCCGTACATAGGGACTCCTTAAGTCATGAAGCAGCAGCACAACCCTGCACCGCTGCGGTACTTTCACTATCGGTCTGTTTCGCCCAGCACGATGTCGATGCTGCCGAGAATGGCAACCACATCTGCGACCTTGTGACCCACGCACATCGGGCCGAGAGCCGTCAGATTGATGAAGCTAGGGGCGCGGACATGATAACGCCACGGGTTCTGCGGGCCTTTTTCGTCACCGGCAGATACGACATAGTACCCCAACTCGCCCTTCGGATTTTCGACACGCCCGTAAGATTCGCCCAACGGTACGCGGGGCGTATGCTTCTTGTCGCCTGCGAAGACCGACTCGCCACGGGTCTTTTCGAGGCGCGGCAGCACCTGTTTGAGGATGCGTACACTTTCGCGCATCTCATCCAGACGGATCAGGTAACGGTCGTAGATGTCGCCGTTGTAACGAACCGCAACGTCAAAGTCGAGTTCAGGATAAATGCTGTACGGCTCGGCACGGCGGACATCATAAGGCACACCACTCGCACGCAGCAGCGGGCCAGCCGCGCTGTATGCAATTGCCATTTCGGGGGGGAGATAACCCACGCCGATGGTACGCGACTTGATAATTTCGCTCGCCGTCAGGAAAGTATCTAGTTCGTCAATAGAACGCGGAATACGCTCGTTGATAAGTTCGGTAAGGTAATCCATCGTGTTGAAGTCGCGAACCTTATCGTTCACGAGGTTCATCACGCTGGCGATACGTTCTGGAATGTCCTTGAATACACCACCGAAGCGCATGTAATTGCACATCATGCGGCTGCCTGCCGTCGCTTCAAAGAAGTCGAGAATCTTCTCGCGTTCGGCAATCGCGTAGAGCGCAGGGGTGAAGAACGCACCGAGGTCGTTCAGCAAGAAGCCAATCGCCCAGTAGTGGTTAACAATACGGGTCAGTTCAACCATCAATACGCGGATAACTTCTGAACGATAGGTCGGTGCTTGGTACTTCGCACCTTTCGCCAGCAGTTGCTCAACAGCCAGCGCATAGCCGTGGTTGTTGCCCATACTGCTCAGATAATCAAGGCGATCCGTAAACGGCATGTTGTGCAGGAACGTGTTACGTTCGCCGATTTTCTCGTGATTGCGGTGCAGGTAACCCATAACCGGTTCGAGCGACTCAATCGTTTCACCGTTGAGCGTTACGATCATGCGGAACACACCATGCGTACTGGGGTGATGCGGCCCCATGTTGACTACGAGGCGGTCTGTCTTGAGGTTAGCCTCGCCACCATCCAACTCCTGCACGCTCACGCCAAGACCGAGGTCAGCATACAGCGATTCTTCGGAGGTATCGTTCAGCTTCGAAAGATCAAAATCCGCCGGATAAGAAACGTTCTTACCGTAGATGTTGGTTTCCTCACCGCGTCGCACCCAACCATCAGGCCAACGGCTGTCGAACGGTTTGTGGTCTTCTTCGTAGTAGGCTTCGTGCCAATCCTTACGCATCGGGTAGCCATTAAAGCCTTCCCATAGCAGAATGCGTTTCAGATTAGGATGTCCGGGGAACTTGATGCCGTATAGATCATAGGCTTCGCGTTCTTGGAAGTCTGCACCCGGCCACACATCAATCAGTGACGGAATTTCTGGGTTATTACGGTCTGTTTGCGCCTTGAATACCAATGGCGAACCGCCAGTTGTGCGGTAGGCATGGTAAACCATTTCCATTTCATCCGCGATGCCCAAATAATCGACACCGGTGGCGCTGGAAAGATAATCGAAGCCCATTTCATCACGCATAACGGTCGCAATTTCCGTCAGGCGATTTTTATCCACGATAACGCCAGAGTAACCTTGTCGGGTATCGTCCTTTATGGCTTCAGGGAAACGTGTTTTGAGTGCAGCAATGGCTGACTGTATATCGGTTGTTTCGATAATGGCATTATCGGTCATTATATTTATCCCTTGTTCGCCTTCTTCTCGCGAATTTTCGCCAGCATTGCTTGCTTGTCAAACTTCGGCTTTTCGCCACTTGCTGCCGGTGCTGCTTCGGCTGCCGCAACTGGCGCTGTTGAGGGTACTGCTTCTGCTGCTGCGGACGCTGCCGGTTTCGCGGTCGCTTCTACGCCAGCCTTCGCCTTCGGAGCCATCTTCGGTGTGCCAACAGGCTTTAGCGACGGAAGTTCACGCATACCAAAGGGCTGACCAGCCGCTGCGAGTTGCGCTTGGCGGCGAATGAGATCCATTTGGCGCGGGTCAATAATATCCGGCCCAAGAATAGGAATGGGTGTAGGTTCAGATGGCCCAACACCGTACCACGGCACATCATCGCGGTTCGCCAATGATTGCCCATCAATCTTCTTTTGCAACGAAATCAGACCATGCAAGAGAGCCTGCGGGGTAGGCGGGCAGCCGGGGACATACACATCCACCGGAATATACATATCGATACCCGAAACGACGTTGTAACCTTCCTTGAAGGGGCCGCCGCCGCTCGCGCACGCACCCATCGCCAGAACATACTTCGGTTCCGGCATCTGGTTGTACAAACGCACAATCGGTACCACCATCTTCTTGGTCACAGTTCCAGAAACGATCATCAAATCGGACTGACGCGGACTAGCACGCATAACCTCCATGCCGAAACGCGAAAGATCATAGCGCGCGGCAGCCGTCGCAATCATTTCGATGGCGCAGCACGCTAAACCGAACAGCATAGGCCACATAGAAGAACGCCGACTCCAGTTGTAAATCTTGCTCAAACTGGTGATCGCAACATTGCCCTGCATTTCGTCCGGTATGGGAAACTCGGTGGCGTTAAGTTCGCGCAGGTCGAGTTGAGCCATTATGGGGTGACCTCCTCATACCACTCTCGCAAAATCTCGTTGAGTATCCCCTCATTTGCTAGTCGGGGATCATCTGCGAAATTCGGCAGCGTGGTTACATACTGATACAACTGTTCCAAACCAACATCTTCAACAATAACATCAGGATACGCTTCCATTAAACTTAAGACAATTTCGTAGGTCGCGTCCCAATATAAATTCCCTGATTGTGAAATTTCATTCATACACTATAGCTTACCGCAAAACGCCGCAAAATACGACTACCAACCCAAGCAAAATGCCTGTTGCTTATGTAGAGCCTAAGATGCTGTCCGTGTCGATTTGTGCGCGTTGTAAGCGTCCGCTGTAGTCCACATAAACGGACTTCCATTCAGTGAAAGAGTCCATACCCGCCAAACCGGCCTCGCGCATTCCATTTCCAGTACCACGAGTACCCCCAAATGGGAATTGGATTTCTGCGCCGGTTGTTCCGTGGTTGATGTACACGATGCCCGTAGTTAGGTCACGGATAGCGCGGAAAGCGGCATTCACATTCTCGGTGAAGATGCTGCTCGACAAGCCATAAGCCGATTCGTTGTTAACTTCAACCGCTTCTTCAAGGCTGGCAACTTCGATGGCACTGAGTACCGGCCCAAAAATTTCTTCACGGGCAATCCGCATGTTGCGGCTGACATCGCTGAACAGGGTAGGGCTGTAGAAATAACCCCGGTCGAGGTCGGCACGTTGCCCACCAACGAGGAGTTTCGCGCCTTCCGCCTTACCGATTTCAACGTACTTTTCGACTTTATCTCTGGCTTTAGCATTCACCAACGGGCCAACATTGGTGTCACCCTGTAGTCCATCACCGACTTTCAACGTCTTGGCTTTAGCAACCAGCGCTTCAATAAGTTTTGGTTTAATGCCACGTTGAACAATTAAGCGGCTGGTCGCTGTGCAGCGCTGGCCTGTCGTGCCATAAGCACTCCATGTAATCGCCTCAACCGCCAAGTCCAGATTTGCGTCGTCCAATACAATGATGGCGTTCTTACCGCCCATCTCCAACGCAACCTTCTTACCGAGGCTGGCAGCTTGTGCATAGACTTTGAGACCCGTATCGGTCGAACCCGTGAATGAGATCACACGCACGTCACGGTGGTTCGCCAATGCCGCACCCGCATCACCCGCGCCTGTAACAAGGTTCAGCACACCCGCTGGCAGTCCTGCATCCTCAAACACTTTGACGAACGCCGCGCTTGTGGCGGGTGTATCCTCACTTGGTTTAAATACAATGGTGTTACCAGCGATTAGGGCCGGGAGAATTTTCCAACTGGGTACCGCAATTGGGAAGTTCCACGGCGTAATCAACCCGATCACACCCACCGAATCGCGCATTGCCATACCGAACTTGTTGGGCATTTCGACTGGGGCCGTATAGCCGAGCAACCGCCGCCCTTCGCCGCCCATATAGTAGGCCATGTCGATGGCTTCTTGTACATCGCCGCGTGTTTCCGCCAGAATCTTGCCCATTTCTTGTGTCATCAGCCGCGAGAGTTCTTCCTTACGCTCCGTCAGCAAATGAGCGACCCGGTACAGGATTTCACCCCGACGGGGTGCGGGCGTTAAACGCCAACTCTTATAGGCGCTTTTTGCGGCCTTAACGGCTGCTTCGACATCTACTGCCGCACTCTTAGGTGCCGGGGCGATAGCCGCTTCGGTAGCAGGATTATAAGTGAGGAAAGTTTCACCAGAATGGGCGGGTATCCACTTTCCACCAATAAAGTTCTGAATGCTCTCAGACATGAAAAACTCTCTCTCAATAATGGGGAGAAATATTCAAGGGGGCAGGGTCTTGAAGGCTGCAAATTAAGTGGCAAGTATAGGGAATGCCGATTCGTTTGTCAAGCAAACATCATGGTATGTCAATCAGCATCCACGTTATTGAAATTCGTATAGTCAGGCGTGGATAAGGAGAATGTAAACTGGCTGCCTTTTTCGGGGACAGAGTTAATTTCCACCGTTGTATGGTGTTGTTCCATAATCAACCGCACAATCGCTAACCCGATACCCATTCCCCCATAAGAGCGTGTGGATGAGCCATCCACCTGATAAAACGCTTCGAATATCTGTTCAAGGTGTTTTTGCGGAATACCGATCCCGTAATCTTGAACCGTGATGTGTACTTTTTGCCCCTCTGTGGTTGCTCTAACCGTAACCTCATCCTTACTAAACTTGATAGCATTATCGAGAAGGAGTTGTAGCGCGACGATGATTCGCTGCCGATCACACAAAACCGAAGCGTTCGTTGGGTTTACGTCAATCTTGACACGGGTAATCGCCTCTTTGTGTTCCCAAGACTTGCCTAAGTTGCGAAGTGCCGCCTCAAGGATATGAAGGACGAGAGTAGGCTCGAAGGCTTCGGTATCAAGTGTCTCGCTCATCAATTCATTCAGTAGCGTGACGTTACGAATGCCGCCTTCTAAACGGGTGATTGCGCCCATCGCCAGATCAACGATGAGCCGGTTAGCTCCCTCATCCTCTTTCAGTAACGCCACCGCCGACTTCACCTGCAACATCGGTGTGCGGAGTTCATGGCTAACACTGTGAACAACCGCTTGCTTAATCATGCTGATTTCCCGCGCGGTTTTGCCGACTTGAAACAATTCATCTCGGAGCAGCTTATTTTCCGACTCAAGTTCCACACAGCGTTTTTCAAACGTGTTGGCTTTATCACCCCGTAGGAGGAGGGCTTCAATGATCTGCCAGATATAGGGTAGTTGACTTCGCGCAACGATTTGATCGCTGACTTCAAAGAGTTCGGCGAAAGGGGCATCAGTCACAATGACCAATAAAGGGCGTTCACGCGGAGTAAAAACTGAGAGAATCTCACGGAACAATTTGGGGATTTTGTCGCAGTCATCATTGGCGATAATGACTTGCGGTCGGTCACTTTGCAGGATGATACGCGCGTCGGTTGCATTCGCTGCAAAGGTTGTATGCGAGGCTGAATATTTCCCATCGCTCGTGAGTTGGTAAATAAAATCGGGGTTGGGGTTAACGATGAGTATGGATAATGCTTTGAGAATCGGCTTCACTGAATATACACACGATATTTGACACTCAATTTCTCATTATAGTATCAAAAAACACGCACAAACGAGGTTCATATCATATCCATACCAAGTCCGAACGTTTAGCGTGTTTTGTGCGCTTACGATTGCTCGTCATCCTCAAGCGCCGCCCAGAACAACTTCAGGCCGGGGCGTTCCTCATTACATTTCGGGCATCCAACGTAAGGGTCACTAATCGAGATACGGTGTTTCAGGCACGATGCCTTGACTTCATTCTGTCTGCCTAAGCCCAGCAGCTTGGGTTTAATCGTGAGTTCAAGTTCGAGGTATTGGCTCGCATTGGCGTTCAAAATTTCAGGGATCGGACAATTTTTGCAGTCACTCGGCTTCCAGCGCAGTGACGCAGGGTTGTCCTTCACCAGTCGGCATTCTTGAACATTCTTGCCGCGATGAAAATCCTCATGGTAATGCTGGCAGTCTTTGCCCGCCGGTGTACGCATATGCCTACCTCAATCTGACAAGTTAATACCGTTATTTTAGCATTGAAGTCTTAATGCGACATAAGCTATATATCGGAATTGAGCCATTTTTGTGCGGCAGCCGGTAGTGTCTGTAACGTGCCGTATTGGATTGTGCAGTCAGGCAGCGCATCCAAGAAACTTTGCCCGTAGCTTTTGCTCATCAGCCGCTTGTCGAGCAGCACCACGATGCCGCGGTCGGATTGCTTGCGTATTAATCGCCCAAACCCCTGCCGGAAGCGAAGAATCGTTTCGGGTAATGTGTACTCATTGAACGGGTCTTTAAATACTTCCGAACGGGCGCTCACGATTGGATCAGTTGGAATAGGGAAAGGGAGCTTCGTCAGCACCAGCGCACTCAGCGCCGACCCCGGTATATCAATCCCCTCCCAAAAACTCTTGGTCCCAAGCAGCACTGCTTTTTCGGTCGTCTTGAAATTCTCAAGGAGCGCTTGGCGATTGTTCGTATCGAGTTGGTCGTATACCGTAATATCGCCCAACGCCAAACGTGGGCGAATGGCTTGGGCAGTTTGTTGGAGCTGCGTGTAACTGGTAAAGAGCGCCAGCGTGCGGCCATCCAATGCGGCTGCTAGTTCAATGATCGCCCGTTCCACACCCTGCTGATAACGCCCTCGTTCATTCGGGTCGGGCATATCATTCGGAATAAAGACGAGTGTTGATTCGCGGTAATTAAACGGCGATCCGATAGCTGCTGTTTCAAACGTTTCAGTGCCGAGCGCATTTTGAATGTACCCGAACCCGTTATTTGTCTGTAATGTCGCACTGGTTAAGACGACCGATTGTTTCTTTGACCAAATCTGTTGTTCAAGCAGCGAACCGACGTTGCTAGGGGCCGTGTTGACCGAAACACCATAGTTAGGATTGGCATGAATCCAACTGATAAGCGTAGGGTCTGAATTGAGAATCACCGCCTCAAAACTGTGCTTCGTTTGGCGCAAATAGTGGATACCCGCTTCAATACTCCGTGCAAAGTTATCAAGGTCAGCGATGGGGTATCGTTTGAGCCGGTTAATCGCTCCCGGAAGGCGTTGCAACCCTGCCTCAAGAGCCGACAGAAAATCACTGACGATAGTCCATTGTTCGCGGACAGTTCCAAACTCGGCTTTTTGCCGGATGTCGTCGTTGATACGCAGAATAACGCTGCCTTCAAAATCATTTCGATAGGCAATAGGGCGGAAAGCTGCAAACAGGTTAGCGATGTGCTTATCCATGATGAGAATACTGCTTTGCATATCCTTTAGGAAATCCAGCAGTCGTTTACTTTCCGTCAAGGGGACATGCTTTTCAATCGCCTCAATCAACTCGCCGATGGTGCTTCGCGACCTGCTCCCAATGCTGTGCAAGTGATACTTAATGGCTGATTCGTCTAATCGGTTAGAAACACTATTGGTAGCTGCTTCTTCTAGGTGATGTGCTTCATCAATAATGAGATGCTGGTAATCCGGTATGACGTTGTTTTCGGAAACCGTATCCGCTAGTAAAAGCGCATGATTCACAATAACGACATCCGCGCTTTCGGCTAATTTTCGGGCGCGATGATACGGGCATTTCCCGCCAACCGCCGCAGCACAATGTTCTGCTGTGCAGCTTTCTTCATCCGCACTCAACCGCTGCCAGATGACCTGCTCCCCAAACCCGCGAATATTGATGTCACTCTTTTGCCCGCTCCCGCCCTGCGTCAGCCAGACCAATATCTTCGCCAGTACACGCACTTCCTCAACGGTAGCCGGTCTGCGGCGGCGCATTTCCGTCAGGCGCTCAAGGCACAAGTAATTGCTTCGGCCTTTAAGTACAGCCACATCAAACGGTGTAGCGATAATCTCCCGCATCAATGGAATATCGTTCGCGATAAGCTGTTCTTGTAGGTTGAGGGTATTGGTCGAAATAACCACGCGCTGCTTATGTTGTGTTGCCCATAATATCGACGGCACAAGGTACGCAAGTGATTTGCCGATACCCGTTCCTGCTTCGATGAGGAGGTGGCTGTTCGAGTTGAACGCCTCGCTAATTTTCTGAGCCATCTCCACTTGGCCGGGGCGAGCCTCGTACCCCGCCATCCGTTTTGCCAGCGTACCGTCACTGCCGAGAACGTGGTCGATGTCAGTCGTTTCAGGTTTGGCAGCCTCGTGGATTTCGCCTGTGGTGTTGATGTCCTGCACAGTCGGTATGTAAAGCGTCGGTGAACTGGAAACAGCTTTCATCTGTTCCAGCGCATATTCAAATACGATCCGCGCGTTCCAATCGATTCCCTGTGACATACTCACAATTTCGCGCACCAGATCGTACGGCAGCGCTTGAATGTGCTTCCACATTTCCCAGTACAGCAGCGCCGAGGCACGGGCATCATGCAGTGCGCGGTGTGCCTCGGTGAGTTCGATTTTGAGCTGCTGGGAAAGACTGGATAAGCTGTACCGGTTGGCCGCTGGCAAAAGAATTGCTGCCAGATCGTAAGTATCAATCGAGAGATTATTTTGGAATAACCCGTGCGGGTACAAGAAGCCTAGATCAAATCCGATGTTATGCCCGATGATCGGCGCGTTTCCGACGAAACTTTGGATGGCGGGCAGCACGTGGTTGAGCGATGGGGCAGGTGGGTGCGCGGGTTCACCGGGTTTGTGGGGCTTCGATAGAAAGTCGGAATCCTTGATTCCGGTCAGCGTCGTAATTTCGGGTGGTATCGGTCGACCGGGGTTAATCAGGGTCGAGTACTCTGCTGTGACGATACCATCTTGAAAGCGAACCGCCCCAAATTCAATGATCGCATCTGCTGTCGAGTCTAAGCCTGTTGTTTCTAAATCAAGCGCGACAAACTCACCACGCATGAGGGTTCTCCAATTCAAGTCTGAGGTCAACATTTAGGTCAATTGTTCGGGAGTATAGCACAGCTTAAAACACAACACCCCTACCACATTGGTTTGGTAGAGGTGTTGGCATTCAAACAATCATCGAACTTAACTGGATGCGGTTGCCTCAGCCGTAGCTTCCGTACTTGCCTCATTGGTTGCTTCGCTTGTGGCTTCGGCAGATGCTTCTGCTGTCGCTTCACCGGTCGCTTCTGGTGTGGCTTCTGCAACGGTCTGTGCAGCGGTCGCGGCATCAGCGAAAGCCTTTTGCAGCGTCTGGCGCAGTGCGGGCAAACTGCCGAAATTCACACCCATTAAACCGACATCTTCGAATTGCCCGTAGTTGCTGTCGCTGGCAAGGAACCACAGGAACGATTGCACTGCCGGATTGGTGAGTGACGTTGTCTTCACCAGCAGTTGCGTATCACGCAGCAGCGGGTAGGTCGCGTCTGCGAAAGTCGCTTCACTCGGAACAACACAGCCATTTCCTGCGTTGACACCCACCAATTGAATGCGTTCCTGATTATTCGCCAGAACCTTCTGGTAATCACCCCAGCTCATGTAGGTCAGCGCACCTTCAACATTGGCTGTTGCAGCCGCACGGTAAAGAACGTCATCGCGCATATCACTATCGTTACGGCTGGTGAGCGGCTTGCCGCTGGCGCTTTCCATCAGGATGTCCGTCAGGCTGCTGCCCTCGGTAGGCGCAAACAGGGTAATCGCCGTCTCAGGGAAGCTGCTATCAACTTGGTTCCATGTTGTAATGGTATTTGCCGAGGCTGCGTCCCAAGCGATGGTCAGTTGCTCAGTCGTCAAGCAGGTCAGGTAATCGCTTGCGGCGTTGGAAACCAGTACCACCGCCTGCTTGCCTAGTTCGATACTGAGCGTCTTAATATTATTAGCATCACACGCGGCGGTTTGGTCAGCATTCAACGCGCCATTCACTACCACGATGTCGATTTCGCCGTTGCACATCCGGCGCAGCCCTGCGGATTGTCCACTGAGCTTGGTATCGGGTACGAGACCCGCATATTGTGATGTGAGAACGGCTGATAGATTTTTAATGTAATCGGATGCGCTTGCCGCCCCCGCAATCGTGACCGTTCCACTAACATCCAAAGGAATTTGGAACGAGGTCGCCGCTTCACTGAAGGGGCGGGTGTTGCCCGTACCTTCCAAAGCGACCTTGTTGGCTTCGGCGATGGTTGCCGTTGGTGCAACCAATCCACCGTCATTGATAACCGTTGCCGCTTCGGGGCTAATCATATAAGTCAGCACTTCAGTCAATCCGGTTTTGCTGAGGCTTGCACGGTTCACGTAAACGTACAATGGGGTTTCTGCTGAATAGGTGCGTTGTTCCACCGCTTCTGCCGAAGGAGTCGTGCAGCCGAAGCTGTCATTGGCATTAAGCTGCAAAATCCGAACGCTGCTGCCTGCTGCACTCGCGAGGGGCAGGCTTATCGCACCGATTGCACCGGGGGTTTGGGCAACCGCTGCCGCGATATCCGCTTCATTATCAACAATAGTCGCATCGCTGCGAAGGCCATCACCTTCAACCACGCCGTCGAGTACCGCAAATGTGGCCGTTGTAGCTGCTGGTGCGATGACACTCAACGTAGTATCGCCATTGGCAGGGTTAACCGCATTCCAGTTTGCTGCTTGGGCGCTGGGTGCAAAAACGGAATTGAGTTCGTTGATCGTCAAACATTGTGCGTAAGGCGCATCTGCCGCAGAAATGAAAGCCACAATGTTCTGTGCAATCAATAATTCGGTATAATCAACGTTATTGTTCGTGCAGTTTGTATTCTCATCACTTGAAATGGCACGGTTAGAAGTGGCAACATCCGTTGTGCCTTGGCATAAACGCTCGAAGCCAACCCGTGTACCGGTTACTTCTGAGGTAACATCGACCGTGACGTTGCTTGCTTGTGTCAGCGCATCGAAAATGGGCGAAACAATGCCCGAACCCGCGACAGTAATGCCGCTGTTATCTTGCGCTAACGTCAAGCTAAAACTGAGTATTAGCGCTAGCAGGGCAGCAATACCCACCCGATGCTGAGATGCTTTCATGTCCAATGCTCCTTGCAGAAGGCCTGTGCGTAACGTGTTCAGACGAAAGATTGTACTCGTATGCCCCTAATTGTCCAGCCACACTTTTATAGTTGGTAAACCATTGGAACACTCACAATGACAGAAACCGAACAAAGCGTTTACGAAATGATTGGTGGCACAGAGACGTTTCGCCGCCTCGTTGATGCCTTCTACAAGCGCGTTGAAGCCGATGAATATCTGCGTCCGATGTTTCCTGAAGACTTGGAACCGGGTAAATATTGGCAGATGCTCTTTTTAATCCAGTTTTTTGGCGGCCCGACGCAGTATATTGAGGATCGTGGTCATCCCCGCTTACGAATGCGTCACGCGCCGTTCGTCATCGACCAAAAAGGGCGCGATCACTGGTTTACCCATATGTGCGAGGCAATCGATGAGGTCGGCATTCAAGAACCCGCCCGCACCACTATGCGCGACTATTTCGAACGCGGCTCATCGTTCATGATTAACGCCGACCAAAATACGCCGAACCTCATGCACTGGCAAAAGCCGCCGAAAGATCAATCAACATGAGCAAGCAGTCGGGTAAATCACTCAAACAGGTGCGTGCTGACCGCGCTCAACCATCCGTTCCGCTGCCATTCGTGACGGCCTTGATGCAGCGCATTCTGGGTTGGTCGCGCATTGTTCGTATTCTGGTGGCGACCTTTTTTGCGCTTGCCGTGACTGCTGCTGTTTTTCCACTGAGCGATAGTATCTACATCGCCAATTTCTATTCCGAAGAAACCCGTATTCTTCCGTCTTTTATCGCGGCAGCTTTCGGTATAATAATGTATGTTGTAGGCTGGTGGTTGTTGGTTGGCACGCGCGGGGAAACACCGCCTGAACGACCTACACTGATTGTTTATGTTGCTTTCGGGGCGATTGTCTCATTATTTGTACTGGTACTTATTGTAAATGGTTATTCGACGGCGACGCTGCCGGATGTCTAGCAGGGGGCTTGAATGAAACAGATGATTTTGATCCTGATGATATTGGCACTGATCGCAGCCTGCACGCCTCAACCTGAGGAAGCCTTACCCACATTGATGCCAACACCCGAGTCAGTTTCCCCTGCCACCGCGACATTAGCGCCCGACGAACCCACCGCCGCCCCGACGAACCCACCTTCGGTACGCGCAACCTTGCCCCCAACGTGGACATCCTCACCAGAACCGACCATAACACCTGTTCCGCCGACCGAAACACCAATTCCGCTGTTTACCGCGCTGCCGACTTTAGTGGCATGTGGCCCATTTGACGTTGACCGTGAACAAAGCGCAGCCACCTTCGTAGAGGGAACACCATCTCAAGTGTATTGGGTTACTGTCGATGGGGCTTCCCGCTATCGCATCAGCGTTCTAAATGGCTTTAACGAGGAAATTTTCTTCGACTACGCCATCGAGCCAACCTACACCTTCAAACCCGATCAGTTTGAAGCCGGTCAGCGCTACGCATGGCGCGTCTATCCAGAAGACTCGCTGCTCCGTCAAATGTGCCTTGCCGTCACGGGCGATATGTCACCGGCACCATAAGTTTGGACACTGTTTAGAGATAAACTTCAGGGAGGAGAGGCGCTTGGCCTCTCCTTTTTGTTATTTGCTGGGCTGCTTCACGATGTATTCTTCAAAAGCCTCAGCCGTCCACGGCAGCGCCGGCTTGAAGAACGCTTCATAAATCGCATCCGCATACACGCGGATTTCATACTGCGCGTCACCCGCCATCCGTAACCGCATGAACTGCATCAGGTTATGCGCGTCGATCTTAGCGACCCATGTATAGTAGACACTAAAACCCGGTAAGAATAACCGCGCCATTTCCTTCGAGACACCCGCTTGAAGTGCCTCTTCATACAGCTTGTAACTCTGCTCATAAAGCGAATTGAGTTTTGCCGTCAGTGCGGCGTTGGTCGCAATGTCAACCTCGCCTTCACTCGCTTGCTTGTTACTCGCCGCCTGCTTGCGCCACACATCCGGCACATAAAAGTCGTTTTCCTCAAATGGCGTATAGCGACCAGACTGCGCGTTGAAGTTCCATGTGCGATGGCGCACCCACTGCCACCACGTAACCAACGGCGCACGCACACGGAATTTGAACTCCACCATCTCAAATGGGCTGGTGTGATGATTCCGCAGGAGATAAAAAAGGAGTTTCTTATCCTTTTCCGGCCCCTTGCTTTCGCCCATAAAGCTGACCCGCGCCGCGTTCACAATGGCGAGGTCGCCGCTAATATTCGAGGCCGGGTGAGGCATCAGGTCAATAAGCTCGACCCAGCCCTTATCGAGGACATCAACACGTTTGCCGATCAATTGGTTATCCATATGCTCGTCGTTTGTATAAGTTGGTTAAGCGAAATAACTAAGTGCCAAACGCACCCGTTCTTCAACATCCTGCGGTGCGTTCTTGGGTAGCGATTGGATGGCCGTTTGCGCTTCTACAATGCTGTATCCCAGCGCCACCAGCGTATCAAGTACATCGCTGTTGACATCATCAAATGTCGAAACAGGCGCGGTATCCATACCGAGTTTGAGTTTGTCTTTCAACTCGATCAGGATTTTCTGTGCCGACTTATTCCCAATCCCCGGCACGCGCGTTAGAATTTCCGCCCGCTCCGCCACCACCGCGTTTCTCAGGCTGTCCAGCGTGAGTGTACTCATGATCGCCAGTCCGGTTTTCGGCCCAATGCCGCTGATGCTAATCAGGATGTCGAACACGTCGCGCTCGGTCGTCGTCGCAAACCCGTACAGCGTCAACGAGTCTTCGCGTACGATTAGCGTTGTATGTAGATAGGCTTCATTCTCGCTGTGAAGGCGTTCCAAGGTGTGAAAGGGGACAAACACCTTGTAACCGATGCCACCTGTGGTCACAACAGCGTAGTCTTTGCCAGTGGCCGCGACCATGCCCTGAATACTCGCGATCATATATGGGTATCCCGTAAGTTAGTCGATGTAGCTGTCGTATCGTGAGTTATGCAAATCCGTAATCGCAATCGCCAAGCCGTCTGCCGCATCGTCAGGGCGCGGTATTTCACTCAAGCCCAACAAAATGCGAACCATCTCTTGCATCTGGGGTTTTTTCGCACCGCCAAATCCGGCGATGGATTGTTTGATATTATTTGGCTTATATTCGCTGATCGGCAGCTTCGCCCCCGCGAGCGCCGCCAAAATCACCCCGCGACCTTGTGCAACCGTAATCGCCGTAGTCACATTTTTGGCGAAAAACATTTCTTCTACCGCCGCTCGGTCAGGTTGGTAGGTCTTCGCGAGTTCCGAGATGCCGTCATAAATAATCTTCAACCGCTCCCACATCGGCGTATGGGCCTCAGTGGTAATAACGCCATACGCGATAGCCTGTAACGAGCCATCGCGTAATTCTTCGACCACGCCGTAGCCGACGGTCGCTGTTCCCGGATCAATGCCCAGACTTATCATTAGGCGGTTTCAAGCGCGTTGAGAACGTCGTCGGTAATGGCGAGGTTGGAGGCCACACCTTGCACATCATCCAGTTCTTCAAGTTGTTCCATCAACTTCATGTTTTGCACCGCTTTTTCGAGCGCAATTTCGCTCTCGTTCTTGGCTTCCCAACGCAGTTCGGATTCGCTGATTTCGTAGCCATTATCACTCAGCGCGGTTTCGACTGCCGAGAACATTTCACGCGGGGTATAAACCACAATCGTGCCGTCCTCGTCCACTACGTCGTCAGCGCCCGCTTCCGCTGCCGTCATGAACACGGTGTCGAAATCAAGTTTTTCACCCCCTAAGGTGATGAACCCCTTCTTCTCGAACTGCCAACCGACTGCACCCGCCGAGGCGAGGCTGCCACCCGCGCGGTTAAAGACCCGCTTAACTTCAGCTAACGTGCGGTTCTTGTTGTCGGTCATCACGTCGATCAGGAACGCGACTCCTTCCGGCCCGTAACCTTCGTAGGTGATTTCTTCGAGCATTTCGCCGTCGCCGCCGCCCGTGCCGCGTGTAATAGCACGTTCGATGTTTTCGCGGGGCATATTGCTAGCTTTCGCCTTGCCGATTGCCAGCTTGAGCTTCGTGTTGGAGTTTTCGTCGCCGCCACCCTCGCGTGCCGCGATCATAATGTCCCGCGCTAAACGGGTAAAAATCTTACCGCGTTGGGCATCGGCTGCCCCCTTTTTACGTTTGATTGTAGACCATTTACTATGTCCAGACATGGCCTATTCTCCATCTAAAATGTATTTGAATATGTGAGAACATTATACATGAACGTCACTGGTGCGTCGAGATCAATGCTGCCATCTGTTCTACTAAGCAATTAGGCTCCCCGGTTACTAAATCGGTATGTTATAATGCCCACGTTCGTTGCTGGGTAAATAAAGGTTCTGAACTTGGCAAATATTGCTCCCCCCCAACCCGTTACCTCACGCTCAACTATTGATCCGCAGCGCCGTGCTTGGGGGGTCATGCTCCTATCTTTCGCCGTCTTTTGCACCATCTGTTTAGTCGTTGGTGTTGGCCTCATCTACTTCTTTTTTCAGTCGACCGTCGCGTTGGAAGGGGTGCTTGAGGTCGCGCGAGGCAGTGGCGGTATTTCAGGACAAGAGTCCGTCAGGTCGAGTGCCGGAGTTGCCAACAACGATAGATTGAGTACCGACCCATTGTCGCAAGTAACGGTCTTCTTACGTGACCAGCAGCGTGAAAAACCCCTCATTGCCGCCATTACCTTGCGCGGTGATACGTCCGTGCGCTTAGTGCGTGGTTTGCGCCCGCGTTTTCAGTGGAGTAGGGGTGAATACACCATTGAACTGCAAGACTTCCGTGGCGAATTAATGATCTTTTCGCCCAAAGATTTAGCCCACCAGCTCAACATGAGTATCATCACGAATGCGGGCGATCTCATCTATGTACGCGCGGGGGGGCAATATATTGTGCGTGCCTCGGATACTCGCGTACAGGTGATTAACCAAGACGGCGACATCATTTTAAAACCGGCAAATGTGGATATTGGCCGCGCTGTTCCGTCCAATAGTCAAGCACTCATCACCTATGCCGAAAGTGCAATGGATGTCACTGTCTCTGCAACCTACACCAACTTGTTAAGCGATGTTATTTTTCAGGACTCGCTGAACGCGCCTTCAACAGAACAAGTCGGTTTCACGCAGCCCTTTAACAGCGATTGGTTCTGTAAGGACAATAGTATTCCGCAGGGGTATGCCGTCCCCCAAATGAGCGATGGGCGCACTGTCTTGCGTTTGGTACGTGCCGAAGATGCCACCTCGCATGGCGAAACCGGTTGCGTGCGTTCATGGGGGGAAGGCCGCAACGTCGCGAGTTTTAATTACATCAGTTTACGTGCCACCTTTAGGATTAACTACCAGTCTTTAAGCACGTGCGGTCAAGACGGCAGCGAATGCCCGTTGATGCTTTTAGTGGAATATCTGGATAAAAACGGCGAGTTGCACCGCTGGTATCACGGCTTCTACGCCCGTGTTGATCCCGACCGTAACTTCCCACTTCAGTGCAATAGCTGTTTGCAAGAACACGAACGCATCAACGAAAAAGCGTGGTTTACCTATGACAGCGGCAACCTGTTAA
Source organism: Chloroflexota bacterium (assembly GCA_020161935.1). Classification (GTDB taxonomy): domain Bacteria; phylum Chloroflexota; class Anaerolineae; order Aggregatilineales; family Phototrophicaceae; genus CFX2. The sequence goes on along the minus strand of JAIUNI010000001.1, from coordinate 912,769 downwards.
ATCTCCTGACGAATCCTGAGCAGCTTGCCGAGCAGCGCCCAATTACCATCATCGACGTTCAGTTCAAAGCATCCGGCCATCAATACGATATTGAAGTCAGTGATATGATGCTCTTGGCCGATTTGGGTACATCGTAGTTTAATCAGCGAAAGCAATACCCAGTGCCTTTAACGACTGCCAGCCGGATCTGCCGATAATCAGGTGATCGAGTACAGGAATATCGAGTAGCCTGCCCGCTGCGATCAAGTCGCGCGTCAATTCAAAATCCTCCGGCGAAGGTGCTGGATCACCCGACGGATGATTATGTGCCAGAATAATGGCGGCACTGTTGCGTGTAATCGCCTCCCGAAACAATTCCGACACCCGCAAAATTGAGCTGTTGATGGTGCCGATATAAACCGTAGGCGTACTGATGACGCGCCTCGATGAGTCCAGCAAGACCACCCGAACGTGTTCCTGCTGTAAAAACTGCATATCACTCAGCAGCCGGAACGCATCTTCCGCGCGTTCAATCAGGGGTCGTTCGCTGGGTGGCATCACCATAACCCGCTTAATAAGCTCTACGACTGCCATCAGTTGGGTGACTTTTGCCGTGCCTAATCCGCTGATCTGCATCAGGTCAGCCTGTGTAGCCTCCATCAATCCGCTTAACCCACCGCAGCGCGTCAGGATATTCTCCGCCACTTGCAGCACATTTTCGCCGCTCGTTCCCGTCCGCAGCAGGATCGCGATCAGTTCAGCGTTGGAAAGTGCCGAGCTGCCGTACTGCATCATGCGTTCGCGGGGGCGCTCGTAACTCGGTATCGCGTTTAATGAAGTTGATTGTTTCATGTGATAGTTGACATCTATCTCAAGTGAACGTGCATAAATTAGACTTATATATACACTGAGGTTGGCTTTTGCGCCGCTGTTCACGGGCTGATATACTGGCTTTACACTGAATTTGAATGCTTGGAGTTCCCAATATGGGTGAGTTATTAACGGGCTTGGGTTTATCGAGCGATGTCGCGTTAGGCATAACCATCTACGGCATTGTGCTGTTAGCCGCATTATGGTTAGCCATGATTGTCTGGGCATACCGCGATATGCGTTCGCGCTCGCGCGATACGTTTGCCCATATCGGCAGTGCGTTGCTCATCGCGCTCTTGCTCATTCCCGGCCTTATCATTTACTTGTTGGTGCGCCCGCGAGAAACGCTCAGTGAAGCCTATGAACGCTCGCTCGAAGAAGAAGCCCTCCTCCAAGAAATCGAAGAAAAGCCCACTTGCCCCGGCTGTGGTCAGCGTGTTCAATCCAACTGGCAGGCTTGCCCTCACTGTTTCACCCGCCTCAAAAAGCCATGCGTTCACTGCCATCAAATGCTCGAACTCTCGTGGCAGGTTTGCCCCTACTGCACCACCCAGCAGCGCACCGTCGAGCAGGGCAGTATCGTGCCGCAGTACGCCCGCCCCGTAAATATGCCCGAAGAAGCGCCGAGCCAACCCGTACGTGTCCGCCGCGCTGTCCGTAACGCTGAACCGCTGGAATTCATCGAAGGTGACGACTACACGCGGTAGTCAAGCGTAGTCCAATCAACATGCAATAAATAAAGGCGCATCGAGCGCCCTTATTTGATATCGTGATCCTGTAATGTATCGCGCTCCTAGAATGCGACCACATCCCCGACCGTGTGAATCTTCAAGAAGTTTGTCTGCCCGCCGACGCTGAACGGCACGCCCGCGATAATCACCAAACTATCCCCCACCTGCACAAGGTTGGTCTCCCGTGCCGCATCCACCACCGTCTTTATCATCTCATCAATCGAATGAAATTCTTCAATCAATAATGGGATTACGCCCCATACAAGTGCCATCCGGTGTTGGGTCGTTTCATTCGGCGTAACGCAGATGATCGGCGTGCGAGGCCGCTCTTTCGCCACACGTCGCGTCGTATACCCCGTTAGCGTCGAAGTCACAATCGCCTTCGCGCTCAAGGCTTCGGCAATCTGGCAGGTCGATTGGCTGATCGCGTCCGAAATTGCTTCATTACCTTGTGTGCGCGGTTTGTAAATTGTACGTGCTTCGTTACGTGCCGCCCAGATGCTCTGCTCGGCGATCACGGCGATACGTGCCATCGTCTCGATTGCCACAATCGGGTAGCGTCCTGCCGCCGTTTCGTTACTCAGCATCACCGCATCGGTGCCGTCCAAAATCGCGTTGTAAACATCGCTCGCCTCGGCACGTGTCGGGCGCGGGTTATCGACCATCGAATTCAGCATTTGCGTCGCGGTAATGACGGGCTTTCCCGCCTGATTACACAAGCTGATGATCCGCTTCTGGTGGAACGGCACTTCTTCTGCTGGTGTTTCGATACCGAGGTCGCCGCGAGCCACCATAATCCCGTCGGATACTTCGATGATCGACTCGATATTCTCCAGTGCCTCATGCTTCTCAATCTTCGAAATCACCGCTACCTCGCCGCCGAGGTGCTTAATCAACCAGCGCATTTCGCGGATGTCATCCTGCGACCGCACAAACGACATTGCCAGATACTCGGTCTTTTTGCTGAGAGCGAATTCCACGTCCGCCCGGTCTTTGTCGGTGATTGCCGAAAGGGTCAGCCGCGCTTTGGGGGCCATGACCCCCTTGCGTGAACTCAACACACCCGGAATAACGGCCTCGCACACCAACCCCCGCGCGATGGTATGTGTCACCATCATTTCCATATTGCCATCGTCCAACAGCAGTTGCATACCCGCCTTGATGTCCTGAATAAACTCAGGGTGCGGCAGCGAGATAATACCGTTTTCGCCCGGAACACTGTCCAGCGTGAAGGTAACTTGGTCGCCTTTCTTCAGCACCAGCGGCTCATTAGCAACCTTGCCGATGCGAATTTTCGGCCCCTGAATATCGCACAGAATCGCGATAATCTGACCTTCTTCTTTCGCAATCTGGCGAATGCGGTCAATGTTCTCACCGTGGGTTGCATGGTCGCCGTGCGAGAAGTTGATACGCGCCACATTCATACCGCTGCGGATCATCTGCCGTATCGTTGCCTCGTCCTTCGACGCGGGACCGATAGTCGCTACAATTTTGGTGCGTTTGTTTTCGACACCCGACATATTAGCCAAGCTGTTTTTCCTTTCCTGAATACGCGGATGGCTAGATTTTGAGGTTGGTAAATGCTTTGATGCCGGGGTAAACGGCGGCGCTGCCCAGTTGTTCCTCAATACGCAGCAGTTGGTTGAACTTTGCAACACGGTCAGAACGTGACGGTGCGCCGGTCTTAATCTGCCCCGCATTCATCGCGACGGCGAGGTCAGCAATCGTCGAGTCTTCCGTTTCGCCGCTGCGGTGGCTGGCGACAACCGTCCAACCGTGCCGCTGGCTCAATTGGCTCGCCGCCATCGATTCGGTCAGCGTACCGATCTGGTTGACCTTGCATAGTAGTGAGTTCGCGGCCTTCTCGCGGATAGCACGTTCAACGCGCTCGACATTCGTCACCAGCAGGTCGTCACCGACGATCTGCACCTTGTCGCCGATGGTCGCCACCAGCCTCGACCAGTTTTCCCAGTCGTCCTGTGCCAACCCGTCTTCCAACGAGATAATCGGGTAGCGGTTCGCCCAATCAGCCCAGAACTCCACCATTTCCTCGCCAGATAGTACGCGCCCTTCAATATCAAGGTGATACTTGCCATCTTCGCGGTACAGTTCCGAGGTCGCGGGGTCAAGCGCGATGCGAACCTGCTCACCCGGCGTATAACCCGCCTTCTGAATAGCCTCGATAATCACATCGAGCGCTGCTTGGTTCGAACCCAAGCTCGGCGCGAAACCACCTTCGTCCCCGACCGTTGTGCTGTGACCGGCTTTATGCAGGATCTTCTTGAGCGAATGGTAAATCTCGACACCCCAGCGCAGCGCCTCGCGGAACGAATCCGCGCCAACCGGCATCACCATAAATTCTTGGAAATCCGTACTGTTGGTCGCGTGCTTGCCGCCGTTCATAATATTCATCATCGGCACCGGCAGGACGTGTGCATGAACACCACCGAGGTAGGCGTACAGGGGCAGTTCCACACTTTCGGCTGCTGCCCGCGCCACCGCTAGCGATACGCCCAGAATCGCATTTGCGCCGAGGTTCGACTTGGTAGGCGTGCCATCCAACTCGATCATCGTTTCGTCAACCAACTTTTGTTGTGCGTAGGTACCGCGCAGCGCATCCGCGATTGGCCCATTGACCGCGTTCACCGCCCGCAGCACACCCTTGCCGTCGTAGCGCTTCTTGTCACCGTCGCGCAGTTCCAGTGCTTCGTGTTCGCCGGTAGAAGCCCCGCTTGGAACCATTGCGCGTCCGAACGCCCCATCGGCTAAACGAACCTCAACTTCAATGGTTGGGTTTCCGCGAGAGTCGAGGATTTCGCGTCCATGAATATGTTCTATGATTGACATTTGAGTCTCCTGTGTGGTTAGTAGACACAATCGCATGTCTCGTGACCCGCGTCACGACTTTGGGTTGTGTGGAATTCCTGATGTTGCAAGGCATAATGATATACCGATTTGCCCAACTCGTCACCACTAAACTGTAAATTTAACATCAAGTCACCTATAATCGGGTGATGGTTAAGTTTTGAGGTTTGAATAAGGTAATGGCATCTCGGCGCAGAATTTACCTCGACTATTCCGCCACCACCCCTACCGATCCGCGTGTTGTTGAGTCCATGTTACCCTACTTTTCAACGGAATATGGCGATCCAAACGCCCCGCATAAACAGGGTCGCGCCGCTCATTCAGCCGTTGAAAACGCCCGTGAGACAATCGCCCGTATCTTGAATTGCCAACCGGCGGAGATTTATTTCACGAGTGGGGCATCTGCTAGCAATAACATTGTTTTGCGTGCCGCTGCATGGTCAGCACATCAAAAAGGGCAGTCTAGTCACATCATCACCAGCGCCGTTGAACACAGTGCCGTACTTAGAACAGCCGAGCAGTTAGGGCAGGTGATGGGCTTTGACTACAGCCTCTTGCCTGTCGATCACAAAGCAGCCGTTAGCGCAGCCAATCTTGCGTCCCTACTGCGTGACGATACCGCGCTGGTGAGTGTCATGCTGGTGAATAACGAAGTCGGCACCATTCAGCCCATTCCTGAGTTAAGCGCTGCTGCCCATCGGCGCGGCATTCCGTTTCATACGGACGCAGTACAGGGGGCAGGGCAGTTGTCGCTGGATGTGCAGGCGCTCGGTGTTGATTTCTTGAGTCTCTCTGCCCATAAATTTTATGGGCCGAAAGGCATTGGCTTACTCTTTGCACGGTCAGGCATAGACTTGGGTATGACGCAAGCTAATATTGAGCCATCGTTGAACGTTCCCTTTATTGTCGGCATGGCAAAGGCGCTCGAACTCGCCTACAACCAGCTAGACAGCCGCGTAAACCACTTTTCATGTCTGCGTGACCAACTTATCGACACCATACTCTCGCGCATCCCCGATGTTCATCTAACAGGTGATCCGGTAAACCGCTTGCCGTCCAATGCCAGTTTCGTGTTTGAAGGGCTGGATGGGAACGCGCTCGTCACCCACTTGGATATGCGCGGGATTGCGGCGAGTAGCGCTTCTGCCTGCAAAACAGGTAATCCCGAACCGTCATCCGTTTTGCTCGCGATGGGGTATTCGCCGAAAGATGCGCTAGGCAGCTTGCGTCTAACCGTTGGGCTGCATACCACGTCCGATGAAATAACCGATACCGTTGATGTACTGTGTGAAGTCGTTGAGAAGTTACGTAAGTTGAATCGAGAGATGGCACTTTGAGTAGTAATGCTGATACACGAGTTGTAGTCGCCATGAGCGGCGGTGTCGATAGTTCCGTCGCCGCTGCTTTGTTAGTCGAGCAGGGATATGATGTCGTCGGTATGATGATGCGCCTCTGGTCAGAAGAAACCGTTGCCGGTGGCGCACATAACCGCTGCTGTACACCCGACCAGATGTCGGATGCCCGTCGCATCGCGGCGCAGCTCGATATTCCTTTCTATGTTCTAGATACCAAAGATGTGTTTCGCAACACCATCGTGGAGTTTTTTGTCGATCAGCACCGCCAAGGGGTTACGCCTAATCCCTGTATGGAGTGCAATCGCCAGATTCGTTTCCGTTATCTGCTTCAGAATGCCCTTGCGCTGGATGCACAGTATCTTGCCACCGGTCATTACGCGCAGGTATCGCAGGGTGATGATGGACGCTTTGAATTGCGGAAGTCAGCCGATAACCACAAAGACCAGAGCTACGTCCTAAGTGTCTTGGGGCAGGAACAGCTCAGTCACGCGCTCTTTCCGGTTGGGCAGTACACCAAGCCCGAAGTCCGCGAAATTGCCAAGCGCTTTGGTTTACCGACTGCCAGTAAGCAGGATAGTCAGGACTTGTGCTTTATCGGCGACAATAACTACCGCCGCTTCCTCACCGATCACGCGCCTGATGTGATGGTAACAGGTTCTATTGTTCGTAAGTCGGGCGAAGTTGTTGGCGAACACAACGGCTTGGTGAATTACACCATCGGTCAGCGTAAGGGTTTGGGTTTATCCAGTCACGAACCCTTGTACGTTATCGGCATCAACCCGCAGCAGAACCTATTAGTTGTCGGTACGGCGGAAGAACTCGGTCGTGCGACCCTTACCGCCAAGCGTGTCAATTGGGTGAGCGGCTCAACCCCGCCCGAACCCTTCCGCGCCGAGGTGAAGATTCGCTATAAGGCCGCTGCGGTTCCGGCGCTTGTCGAACCGCTGCCCGACTCTCGCATGTCCATCACCTTTGATGCGCCGCTGCGTGACATTACTCCGGGGCAGGGTGCGGTCGTTTATGAGGGTGATCGTGTCCTCGGTGGCGGTGTCATCGAACGCTTCGACTACGCCAACCAATTAACCCTGTAAAGGCGCTCATCTCTGCGCTCATTATCACCAATCGCTATCATAATTGAATTCGTAGGGATGCATGGCTGTGTACCCACTTAATCTAATCTAACCCCACATCCCCATGCCTGTAGGGGCGCAAGGCTTTGTGCCCTTCTGCCACTTATCAACCACTCCCATCCCCACGCCTGTAGGACAGCAGACAGGCTGTCCGTCGCCATTCTCTCGCACAAAATTCCTTACTGTCCTACTGTTTTGGCTTGATAACCGATTTGCGTTTCTCAAATCGCCAATACAAATAAAAGGTCGTGATCCATGACCCTGCAATGCTCGCCCATATAGAGAGGAACATAGCAAGAAACCCTCTGTCCAAACATTGGAAACCGCCGCATTGTGGGTCTTCAGGCAAACTAAATAACACCGCAAAAATGATCATCAAAAATATAAATGCCGTAATCACAAATACGCCAAAATAGGCAAATAGTTTGAGTATTTTGATGATGGTTGGTCGAGCCATAATCACCTCAAAGTTTGTCTTTGGTTTGTTCGCAAACCGTTCCCTAACCTTGTACCAACCATTGCGCTAAATTCCTCACCTGTAAAGTTAACGCCAGAACCCTCTAAAAGTGACCAAATGTTCTGACAAATGTTCACCCTTTCACACCCAACTTCTGTTATCCTGTGCATAAGGCTGGATGTACGGATGTGGCGTGCCTCATCCGCACTCCCAACCACACGCATCTTAACAACCACATTCGCCTTTGTCTTAAGCTGGAGACTGGCGACTGATAGCTGATGACTTGTCTTTGACTGTCACCTGTTGACTATCGACTGATGACTCCTTGTGCCGCCTTTGCCGCTTGTTCCGCATCTTGTGCATTTGCATTGGACTGTTGACTGACAACTACAGACTAAAGACTGCCTTTTGCTGCAAACATTGCAGCAGCGAACCGACCCTTCGCCGCTGCAAATAAAACACTCGTCTTGAACTGATAACTGTCAACTGTGAACTGATAACTTTCGACTGACACTGACGACATTTCCGACAAAAATCGTTGTAACAACAACATCAACAGCATCATTTCTCCCTCAATGATTGAGAATGATGAGAATCGGAGTTGCAACAACTGCAATATTTCGAACATTTACAACGTTTGGAGCTTCAAACTTTCACAAGGCATTCCCAAAATGCACTGTGAAATTGCAGAATTTGACGAATTTTACGAAGACTCAGCAAATCACTCCCTTAATTCCGCCGTCAAAGCCTGCGCTTGCAATTGTGGTTTTTGCAGTATTTGCAGTTTGCGAATTTCAGAAAGGTTTTGAACCTTAAACAGCTAATGCCCAACTGGGTATTTTACTGTTGCTGTCACCGAAATCATGCCTTGGCGCTCTCTTGATTTCTTGGCGTACTTGGCGACTGGCATTTGTCTGGAATGGGTTATCGTCTATTAATTCGCGTATCCCACGAGGAAAATACGGATTTGTGGCCCAAATAACATCATGAGCAGTGTACCCGCCACAATGTACGGCCCATAGGGGAGCGCCGTAATCATACTCGCGCCGCGCCCTGCGACTCGCTGCCCGACCAGATATAGCAGTGCGCCCAACGCGCCCAAGATGACCGTCACAAACATCGCAAACAGCATGTCGCCTAAGCCGAGGATCAACCCGCTCAGTAGCGCCATCATCACGTCACCGTAGCCGAAAGCAATTTCGCTGATATTCCGCCCTTGCACTTGGTTCGCGATATAAACATAAGCAATCCCACCGAGGTACAGCACGAAAAACGTCCCAAAACCGAGTGCGCCGCCTAGTAAAGAACGTTCCAAATTCGGAGGCGCTAACGTCGTGAACGCATCCACAATCGCCAGAATACACGAAGGAATAATCACCACGAATAAGATCAGCTTATGCTCGATGTCGATAACCGTAATCAGTACAAAAATCACGACATAAATCAACCAATAAACCAGTTGCAAGCTGTCAACTTTTGGCTCGTTCACTTTAACCAAATACGTAACGATCATCCCCACCGCCGTAGCGATTTCAGCCAACGGGTAACGGCTGGAAAGGGCGACCCCATTGGGCGACTTTCGCTGCCCGAAAGCAAACGCCGTAATCCCCAACCAGGCGGTTATCGGGCGCGGCGTATTGTCAGGATAATGGGGTAGGCGTATTGGTCGTCGCTCCGGTAGATCATCCGCTAACACATTAACGATCCCGCCTGCCAAAATACCTGCAATCGCAATAAGAAGAATAGGGACGATCATAATAGTCGAAACTGCTTTCTAATGATTAGGGTACAGGGATAACAGGTGCTGGTGGCAGGAGCGAAAGTGATAAAACGAGCATGAATAAGAATGCGATAATGACTGAAGCGATAATCGCCCGCTTCTGGACGAGTGAAAGGGGTGCCTCTTCTGGCGTTGGTTTACTCTCTGAAATGCTAAGTTCGATTGCCTTGACCTGACCGGGCTTGATCGACCACGCGGCCAGCCTCGCTTCTTCTCCGCGCAAGCTCGCGATCACGTAAGCCATATCGGGATAAGAAGCCAATGCCACATCAGTTCGTGACGGAACAGGTTCACTGGTTGGGTGAGAATGATAGAAACCGATGATGGCTTTATTGTCGCGCTGCGTTCGAAAGAATAACTCCGTCAGAACGCGGTCATCCATTCGGTAATGAAGTTCGGGTTCTGTCGCAATATTGGGAACAGGTACAACCTCATGCGCCTCAATCCCCACGCCGATGATGACCCCACAGCACTCATTCGGAAGATTGCGTTGAGCATGGTCGATAATCGTTCGTGCCAATACGGGCCTCAGCCATAACTGCATCAGACATCATCCTTTACGTTCATGTCTGTGCTTCCGGGATAACAAATAGAATTTGAGTTTGGTCTTGTGGTGGATTGCGGGTCTGGTAGAAAAGGTCAGCCGTTAGCGTATAGTCTCCCGCAGGTTCCTTGATATTACGAATATGCAGGGTAAATTCCATATCGTGATGCATCGTTTCAATAACATTCAGTTCAGCCGCCACAATGCCATCTTGATTGCGTGCGACCAATAACAGGTTGGGCCGTTCTAAAAACGGTGTCACCTGAATGTGAATCCGCACCCTGAAACGATCAGGATATACTCGTGCCTCAAGCCGCTCAATTCGGATTTCGTTGGCAGGGCGTGGTACTTGGTCGGTCGGGAAAAGCGGTATATCCATAAGGTAAGGTTTAGTCTCGTAGGTAATCGGTTAGACGCTGGATTGTAGCTTTTGCAACGCGCCCAAAGCAATATCAAACTGTTGGCTAGGGACGAGTACATGATCGCGGGAGTAAGCTGCAATGGGTAAGATAGAGACTTGAACCTCCGCTAGGGCTTGGCTGACCGCTGCCATGAACCCGAACAGGTTGAAATCCAATGCAAGGTCGAACGTAATAAGGCGATAACTGTTGTCGGCTTGTGTGTGTCCCTGAAGTCGCCCAGCGAAGTCGCCCACAGCATCTTGAGGAATAATTAGGCTCACCTCGTATGGGTCAACAATCAACGCGCAAAATGCCTCGCCGATCTCTGCCACAATCCCCGCCGCTACCGTGATAGCTCTTGCTGGCAGTTGAATAACCGCGTAATCATTGTTATCGCTTGAAATGCTTGTTCGCTTAAGTGCTTGGCGCACGCTGTCTTCCATAAAAATCTCGCTCTGCTATTCGTCGAAAAGGTAACTAGACTCTGCGTAATAACGGATTTGACGGTTGGTCAGTTTCTGTTGAACCCAAGCCTGTAATTGTTGATTCTTGTCACTCAGGCTTGTTGATTTGTCCCGCAAAATTTCAAGTGGATAATTGACCTTGAGCGCTCGACCTTGAATAATATGCCGGCTGATGCCGGGTGGTAAATATGCCCGGAACCGTGCCGCCGCGATAATATCTGCCGGTTGGTAGTGAGGGAACTCAATAATAGCGATTGCTGTCGGGTGTAGTTGCCAGATTTCCTCTGGTTCAGCCAACGCCGTTCGTTGTAGGGTTGCGTTTTGCTGGTAAACAGCTACAACTCGTCGTAAGGCAGCGTTACGTTCATGTGTATTATCAACCGGTGATGTCATCGCCCAAACATCACCAGTTCTCGCAATGATATGCGCGATGGCGGAGCTATTTTGTCCTTTTGTAATTTGAATATCGCCTAGTTGGTTGATATGCTGAACGAGGTCTTCGAAACGCCAATCACAAACGAGATGTCGCCATGTCTTGAGTTCCACAAAGCCACTGTCGTAAGGCGCGACTTGAACCAGAATATGCGGATAACCGAGATGGGAAAAGGCATGAAAACGGTTTGCCCCATCGAGTACCAGCAGTTGGCTTGCCCCCATCGGCGCGACGATGGGCGGATTGATAACTACGGTCTCTTTAGAGAGGCGTTCCATAAGCGGGCGTGACCGTTGGCTGTCATGTTCCTCGTGTGGATGTAGCGTTTCGGTTAATACAATTCTCAAGTCAGGCTGCGGTGCATCGATTGTATGTGGTGGCATAGTGATGAGAATTCCAGTCAGAGCGAATGATGTCTCTTTTATCGTAGATTAGCACGAACCTGTTGATTTCGACAATTATGACCAGATGAGTGAACAGAAAGGCTATTTGAATGGGAGCAAATGAACAGGGTGCTGGTGCGACTCAAAACCGATGGCTGACTATCCCTCGAACCTTATGTTTTGTCTTGAATGGTTCTGATGTGTTGCTCATGAAACGTGCCCCTCACAAAAGGGTGTTCCCCAACCGGTATAACGGGGTAGGCGGGCATATCGAACGCGATGAAGACCCGATGACCAGCGCCAAACGAGAAATTCTTGAAGAAACAGGTCTAACGGTCGATCATCTTCAACTATGTGCGGTCTACAATATCGATGCGGGCGAAGCGATCGGTATTGTCCTGTTTGTCTTCACGGCTCAAACTAACAGCCGGGATGTCATCTCCAATGAGGAAGGGACCCTTCATTGGTTGCCACGATCTGAGGTGCTGAACTACGATCTGGTCGAAGATTTGCCCATCATTTTGCCACGTATTCTTGATGAAAACGCATCTTTTCCGTTCTTTATCCATGTTAGCTATGATGAACATGATCAGATAAAAATGCGTTTTGCTGGGGAATAAGTATCTATTTTCGCCACGCTACCGATTAAGCTATACTCCTATTGCATGTTTATAGTGTGGATTGATAATGTCTGATATTGAAACGGATTCGCTTGCTTTCGACCAACAACCCGATTTGCCCAAACGCACCTCTCGCATCCGACGACTTGGATGCTGGATTGGGCTTAGTATCTGGCTCGTTCTTCTCTTGCTGCCGTGTATCGCGATTGTGTTGATTTCACAAGGCGAGATAGCCATTCAAACGGGCGATTTACCCGGTCAAAGTTTCCGTCTTTGGTTGATCCAAGATTCGAAAGAACGCGGTATTGGTATCGCCAACCCCTCGGTATCGTCAAGTGTTGATGGAACGACATGCTTGCAAACGACCACGAGCTTTTTACTATGGATGGGAAGTGGGGAGCCTTCAAGCTACTGCGAGTGCTATACTCGAACGGAAACAAGCTGGGATTTGGTCAGCACACTTCAAGGTTCATGTAACCCATAATATAATGCTTTCGTTCTCATTTTTCAGATGAAATAGGTTTGGTTTGAAATGGGCTTTTTGCAAAATGCTGATGTAGGTAGCTTGTTGCTTATTGGGGTAGGCTGCGCTGTCCTTTGTGTTGTCGGTTTATTACTATTCTTTGGTCTGCAAATACTTGGAACCAGCTTACATACGATTGTCGGGTTGGTGGAATTAGTGAGCGGTATTGTCAATGGTGGCCCGTTAGCATGGTGTGGCTGTATCACGGTGCTGTTTATCTGCGCCATTGTCATAGGCGGCACCCTCTTATTTGCAAATTGTCAAGCAAATCCGACCTCCATGAATTTCTGTTTGTTTTTCCGTTGAGTTGAATGACGAATGAATAGTGTCCAACAGTTAAACGAGACAATAAAGCGCGAAGCTAGCGCCTTCATCGAGGTGGCTAAAGAGACAAGTCGCGTAATCGTTGGTCAAGAGCGTTTGATAAGCCGCTTGCTCATCGGTTTACTCTGCGGTGGTCATATCCTGATCGAGGGTGTTCCGGGTCTCGCGAAAACATTATCCGTTCGTACCCTCGCAAATACTGTACAAGCCAAGTTTCAACGAATTCAGTTTACACCTGATTTACTACCATCCGACCTCGTCGGAACACAGGTTTATAACCCTAATTCTGGTCAGTTCACACCACGGCTCGGTCCCATTTTTGCCAACATTGTCCTCGCCGATGAGATTAACCGCGCACCCGCAAAAGTTCAGTCCGCCTTACTCGAGGCGATGGAAGAACGTCAAGTTACAATTGGCGACCAAACCCACTCACTTCCGAACCCGTTCATGGTGCTCGCCACTCAAAATCCGATTGAGCAAGAAGGCACATATCCACTGCCGGAAGCACAGCTTGATCGCTTTATGCTGAAGGTCTTGATTGGCTATCCGACTCGTGCCGAAGAACGCCTTATCGTCGAACGCATGACAACCGGTGATGAACCGATTACTCAACCAGTTATTGATCTCCCGGCTATTCAACAGGCACAAACCGTCATTAAGAGTATTTATGTTGATGAAAAGATTCATGACTATGTATTGAATATCATCTTCATGACCCGCAATTCGTCTGAGGGCAGCGTCAAAGAATTACGCTCATTAATCGAGTTTGGCGCGTCGCCTCGTGCAACGATTGCCCTGTTAAAGGCTGCCAAAGCGTTAGCCTTCCTACGTGGTCGCAGCTATGTCACGCCCGATGACATCAAACAAATCGCGCCCGATGTACTGCGCCATCGTATTTTAGTAACCTTTGAAGCGCAGGCTGAGTCCATCACGAGTGACCAAATTATCGACCAGATTTTGAGTCGGGTAGCCGTACCCTAATGATTGCTGCCGATACGCTGCGACGCATCCGCAAGATCGAGCTTCGTACGCGCAAGCTGGTTAATGATTCACTTGCGGGTGCTTATCATTCCGCATTTAAAGGTCGCGGAATCGAGTTTGATACCATTCGTCCTTACGAACCCGGCGATGATGTCCGTTTGATTGATTGGAATGTCACAGCGCGTACAGGTTCGCCATTCATAAAGCAATATGTTGAAGAGCGTGAACTTACAGTTATGTTGATGATGGATGCCAGTGCATCCTGTTTATTCGGTAGTGGCCCACTCAGCAAGCGAGACTACGCTGCGGAAATTGGCTCTGTCTTAGCCTATTCTGCTATCCATAATCACGATAAAGTAGGCTTACTGCTGTTCAGCAACCGTAATGAACTCTACGTTCCACCCCGCAAAGGGCGAAACCATATTTTGCGCCTGATACGCGACTTGCTCAGTGCTGAATCTATCGAATCAGGAACGAATATCGGCGCGGCCTTGAACATGGTCAATCGTAGCCTGAAGCGGCGATCAATCATCTTTGTGCTGTCCGATTTCCTCTCACCGGTTGAATCGTATGCTGATGAGCTTTCATTGTTAGCTCACCGTCATGATGTGATTGCGTTAATCGTCAATGATGAATTTGAAACGACACTGCCCGATGTTGGGATCATGAATGTCACCGATGCGGAGACGGGTCAAGAAATTTGGGTGGATACACATGCGCCTGATTGGTTGAACGTTTTCGCCACACAATCAGTGCGATTCCGTAATCATGTTGACGCGGTAATGCTGCACTCGAATGTAGACTTTGTACATCTCAATACGAAAACCGACTATCTCCCACAACTCGTCCGGTTATTGCAACAACGTGCGCGTCTGCGCCGGTAACGATGATGAACCGTTATCTGGCTATCTTCAGCTTGATATTTCTTAGCCAACTTGTAAAGACGAACGCTGTCAATTCGGCTTACTTCACTACCGATCATCCCAATCCGTTGATCGGTCAGCCCGTAACGCTCATTTTGCACGTGGTTGTTCCACAAAACACCCAGATTATATTGCCCGATGTTGCGGCTGAGTGGGCTGGTGTAACCGTCACGCAAGTGGGTGATTTAATAACTGCCAATCAACTAGGCGATGGCTCAACCGAATATGTTGCCCCGATAACGATAATTCTGTGGCAAACGGGACAGGTTACGATGCCGCCGCTAACGGTCTTGTATCAAGTAGCTGGCTCTGACCCACTTAGCCTAATAACTGAGAGTTTTTCATTTACGGTTCCTGAAACGCTAACTGCAAATGATTTAGCTCTCCGTCCTTCCCGGCCTCAAATCGGTGTTTTCTACGTCCCGATTTGGATCATAATTACTCTGTGTATAGTGATATGTTTTGTCCCGCTGCTTTGGTTTTTACGTCGTCATTATGCTTTTAATGCCGGACGCACGAACTTGACAACTCCCGCTTACACACCCGCTGCGGAGGCATTAGTAACGCTGAAGAAACTTGTCGCTGTGGAAACATATCCGACTGTCATCTATCAAATGTCAGCGTTTTCTCTGAGAAATTATATCAATGCTCGCTGGCTTCCTCAGTCGTTGGACTTAACAACAAACGAGCTTATGTTGCAGCTCAAGAAAGAGAGAACGTTAACCGAGCCCAATCTCCAATCCCTAAGTGAGATGCTGCGCTTTGCAGATTTGGTTAAATTTTCAAAAGTTTCACCAGATCTAAAAGATGGTCATCAATTCGCGTCATCTGCGGCAGAGTGGATACATGCTGTCGATGAGAACGTTGTGTAACGACTGTTATGGGTTTTCGTTTAGCTCAACCACTGCTAGGATTTATTCTTGTTGGGATTATGGTTTGGTGGTGGTTCCGCTCACGCCAACGGTCATCAACCCGAACGACATTTCGCTATTCGGATACACGATTGTTCGCGGGTTTGCCAACAAGTTGGAGGCTGCGCTATCGCTGGCTTCCAAACCTTTGCCGCTGCGTGGCTTGGATTTGTTTGATACTGGCGCTTGCTCGCCCGCAGTTCGGGCAAGGTCAACAAGTGCTAAGAGGGCAGGGTGTTGATATTGTTCTGGCGTTTGATATATCGAGTAGTATGGCTGCGACCGATTTTGCGCCGCAGAACCGTTTAGAAGCTGCAAAATCAGTGATTACTACCTTTATTCAAAGTCGGGAATTTGATCGGCTGGGATTAGTGGTCTTTGCTCAAGATGCCTTTCAACTAATCCCGCCAACGTTGGATTACGTTATCTTAGAACGCACACTGGCGAATACCCGCATCGCGACCGAAATCGGTTTGGTCGACGGAACTGCTATTGGGCAAGGGATTGCTTCCGCCGCAAATATGCTCCGTTCGGGAACAGCAGCCAGTAAGGTAATCATATTGTTAACCGATGGAGCCAATAATGCCGGTGACATTGGGCCACTAACTGCGGCACAGGCAGTAGCGGCGCTGGGTATTCGCGTCTACGCTGTCGGTATGATACCAGCAGATGTCTCACCTTCGCCTGATACGGTCGATCCAGAAGTGTTGCGATCAATTGCCTCCATTACAAATGGTCAGTATTTTTTGGCATCCAATTCGACCGATTTACAGAATATTTACACGCAAATTAATGCGCTTGAACGTTCCGATGTTGAGAAAGAAATAGTCTATCGATGGCAAGAACAGTTTATGATCTTCGCCTTTTTCGCGCTCATCTTTTTAGTGGTTGAGCGTGTGCTGCGTAGTACGATTTTTCAGGTTGTGCCTTAATGAGTTTTCTAAGTCCGGCCTTCCTGTTACTACTCTTCTTGCTGCCCGTGATTGCAATTTTTTCGCGCTTTCGAGAACGAGAGTATCAGCGGCGATTATCCATCATTGAACAGAACACAATAGCTCTTGTCCCTAAGCGAAGGCGATTGATCGGATTAGCTTTATGGCTCATCAGTTGTTGTTTGGTTGTGATTGCTTTGGCGCGCCCGATATGGGGGACAGAAGTCGAGGTGGTTGAATATCAAAACCTATCGGTTATGTTAGTCCTCGATGTAAGTACCAGCATGGATAGCCAAGATATTCTCCCCAGCCGTCTTGAACGTGCCAAGACAGCCTTACAGGAACTCATTCAGGTTTTAGATGGTAATGAAGTCGGTTTGGTTCTATTTGCTGGGGAGTCGCTTGTCCAAGTTCCCCTAACCACAGATACTCGGTCCGTGCTCGATTTTGTTAAACATGCCTCTACGCAAAGTGTCGTGCCTCAGGGTACAAATATCGCCAGCGCCTTGAACTTGGCATTACTCGCTTCAAATGCCGCCAGTACAGATCAGCATGTGATTGTTTTACTAACCGATGGTGAAAGCCACGATGGTGACCTTTCCCCAATCATCGACCGTTTAATACAATCAAGCACAAGTGTTCATGCGATTGGCTACGGCGAGGTTTCAGGCGTGCCAATACCGGTACGTAATCCTGATGGAAGTATCATTGACAAGGCCGATAGCGCTGGTAATCCCGTTGTCTCTGCCTTAGATGAAACGACTTTGCAACAAATCGCTTTCAGCACGGGTGGAACTTATCAACATGCTGCCGGGGTCGATAACGAAGTGGCTAGTGTGCAACAAGCGTTGGAACAATACCTCTCACCAACAATTACAAGGGGTGTGCAGTCGAGACCGATTGAACGTTTCGATATTTTTATTGCTATAGCTCTCCTTCTCTTAGCAATTGAAACAGTTATATCAACTAGGCATCTTTATGCAGCGTAAAATGTGGGTTGTCTTATTCGTTTTATATTCGCTGATGGCGAATGGCTGCGCGGTTAATCCTGCGGAACGAATTAGCGAAGGTAATTCTCAGTACAATCAATCGAATTATGAAGAAGCGTTGCTATCTTATCAGGCCGCACAAGTAGCACGCCCTGATGATCTTGTAGCCTATCTTAACGCTGCTAATGCGTATGCTCGGTTGGGAGATATTGAGAATGCCCTTCAATCGTATCAACAAGTCTTGAAAAACGATGATGCGGAACTATCAATTCAAGCCTACTTCAATATGGGTAATCTGTTCTTTGAGGCGAAGCGTTATGGCGAAGCAGTCCGATCATATCAGCAGGTGCTGCTGCGTCGGTCAGACGATGAGGATGCCCGACACAATCTGGAATTAGCCTTAAAGGCTTTGGTAGATGTTTCTCCAACGCCTACTACATCAGCCGAAACGCCAATTTCCGAAAATGCACTTGAAACTCAAACGCCAACGCTTGAGCTTCCAAACGCTGCTACAGCTACGCCAGTGACTAACAATCCAATGCCACAGAATACCCTCTCATCACCGGATACTGCCAATTTGCCACCTACTTACAGCTTGGAGGAGGCAGAAAGCCTCTTGGACGCTATCCAGCAGTCTCAGCAAACCTTTTCATTGATGGTTACGGGAACGCCCGCTCAAACAACATCTGGTAAAGATTGGTGAGCGAACTAAGATGAGGCGGTTCTTTTTTCAACTCGGTTGTGTCATCTTGATGGGTTTATTGGGTGCGTCTCCAAATCGTGCTCAAGATGTGCAAGGCGATATTTATGTAGAGGCTAGTGTTGATAACACGACACCCTTTGTTGGGCAGCAGATTATTTATACCCTTCGATTGTACGATGCTGTTGGTACGACGAATCCTCTTTATCAACCTTCAGACTTTGATGGTTTTTGGCGGATTGATATTGGTGCGGTATCTCAAACCACAGAGCAAATCAACGGGCTCACCTATACTGTAACCAGCATTGCAACTGCGTTGTACCCTAACCAAGCTGGTGAAATCAGTATTCAACCCGCAAGCGTTGTATTGCCGGAGACCGTTTTTCGTTCCCGTACGACACTTAGCGCTAGCCCAGTTTTAATAAATGTTCAACCGTTACCTGCTGGTCAGCCCGCAGATTTTAGTGGAGGGGTAGGGTCATTTGAGCTGGGTGCAACGCTTGATCGACAAACTGCATCAGCGGGCGAACCTTTCACCATGCAGCTTACCCTCAGCGGAACGGGTAATGTCGAACAGTTGCCGCCTCCGACGATGCCATCAGGATGGCGTTCCACGATTACACCCGGTCAATACACTAGCCAAGTTCGAAATGGTTTTGTTGTGGGGATGCGAACATATACCATTCTGTTTTATCCGCAAACTTTGGGTAAACAAATCTTACCAACGTTGTCATTCAGTTACTTTGATCTGGTCGAAAGAATCTATCGATCTGCTAGCACCCCTTCAGTCGAGATTGAAGTTACGGGTACTGATTTAACGAGCGAAACTGCTGTACAAGAATCCATACCCGACCATTTGCAATTAAAGCCAGTTCAATTATTTTCTGAAAGCAGCTTAAGTTTGGGCTTAGGATTCTTTGCGGTAGTATTGGTACTCCCGCTAGTTGTTGTCGGCAGTGTATTGGGATGGCGCTGGAGTGATCGTAATCGACGGCGGCAGGCCGCATTGCACAAACAAAAATACGCTCTACCGAATGCGCTTCAGCAGATTGATCAATTGAAGGTACTCGATGTTCGCTCGACCTATGAGCAAATCGATCAGATTCTTCAATTGTACGTTTCCAACAAGCTGGATGCAACCGGGATCGTGAAAGGCAAGAAGGACATTCTATCGCTGATGGTTGCGAATGATGTGTCCGACGCAGCCTTAACTACGATGATGGATTTACAAGTGAAGGTCGATGAAGGATTGTTTGCCCAACCGACCCACAAGATTTCAGCGTCTGAAATACAAGTGATGAAAGATTTGCTCAATTCTATTGATCAACAATGGGAGCGCAAGTGAACTTGTTGATTGTTTTTGTGATTGCTTTCTTTAGCTTATTTCAGCCGATTACACCATCGCCTGATGACCTTGCCATACAAGCAGCAAGTGCGTACGCAAGTGGAAACTATCAGGAGGCACTGCGCCTGTATGAAACCCTCCTCACTGAGTTTCAATCGCCTGAGCTATATTTTAACCTCGGGAATACTTATGCCAAACTCGATGAGGACGGGTATGCGCTCGTCAACTACCTTCGTGCCGCTGAATACATCCCGCGCGATCAGGACTTGCGTCTAAACATAGCGATGATACGCGCACGGCGAATTGAACCCGTTACGGCGTATTCTGGATTCTGGGAGTCTATAGCACAGTCTACTAAGGACAATGTTACCGCCGCCGAGTTAGCACTAGTAGGTATCGTACTGTGGTGGGTTATGTGGGGATTGTATCTCCTGAAGTTTACCCGTTTTAATCGTTACCGCCTTCGCTACCCCATATTGGGCATAATCGTAGCTTTATTTATGGTCATTACTTGCATGGGGCTTGTACGTTTTGTAGTTGACACTCAGCACCCTGAAGCAGTCATCCTACAGGACGATATTCAAGCCATGAGTGGCCCGGGATCAGATTATTTAGATTTGTTTGTGCTGTATGTGGCGGATGAAGTCCGTATCATTCAGCGTGAAAACGGATGGGTGCGAGTTCAACAACCAAATTTGAGGGAAGGTTGGATTCGTGCGGATCAATTAGGGGACGTGTAAACGGGTGGATAGGTATGTACCCACCCGTAGATCATGCGTGTTGAAACTACTTCAATAGTGAGGGGATTTGTTCCGGGTTATCGGCAACCTTAACGCCTGCTGCCGTTAAAGCCGCAATTTTTTCAGTGGCCGTTCCTTCGCCACCTTCAATAATTGCGCCAGCGTGACCCATGCGGGTGCCGGGAGGGGCGCTCTTGCCAGCGATGAAAGCGGCTACTGGCTTGGTCATGTGGGACTGAATGAATTCCGCAGCGTCAATTTCCGCGCGACCGCCGATTTCACCGATCAAGACCACTTTTTCGGTCTCAGGATCGTCTTCAAACATCCGCAGCGCATCGACGAAGTTCGTACCAATAACGGGGTCACCACCGATACCGAGGCAGGTGGTTTGTCCCATACCTGCTTGTGTTAGCGCGTAGACCACTTCATAGGTTAATGTGCCGCTCTTTGATACAACACCGACGTTGCCGGGTTGAGCGATATAACCGGGCATAATGCCGACTTTTGCTTGGCCGGGGGTGAGCAAACCGGGGCAGTTCGGGCCAATTAGACGGCTGTTGCTACGCTTAACGTAGTCATAGACCTTGATCATGTCCAAAATCGGAATGCCTTCGGTAATACACACAATCAAATTCATGCCAGCATCGACCGCTTCATAAATAGCATCGGGTGCTACTGCTGCTGGAGCGTAAATAATGCTCGCGTTTGCTCCGGTTGCATCCACGGCTTTTTTCACGGTATCAAACACGGGCTTACCATGTACCCACTCGCCGCCTTTGCCGGGGGTGACACCACCGACGACGTTGGTTCCATAGTCGATCATTTGCTTGGTATGAAAGCTGCCTTCACGGCCGGTGATGCCCTGTACGAGCAGGCGGGTATTCTTGTCGGCTAAAATCGCCATTATTGCGCTCCTTTTGCAGCATCTACTGCTTTCTTGGCAGCTTCTGTCAATGTAGCTGCGCTCGCTAAATTCGGAATGTGTGCCGCATCAATGATCGCACGGCCTTCTTCGGCGTTTGTTCCTGCCAACCGGATGACCATCGGAACTGTAGTTTTGACTTCATCAAGGGCTTGGAGAATACCACGCGCAACTTCATCACAGCGGGTAATACCGCCGAAAATGTTGAATAACACGGATTTGACGTTCGAATCGGCAAGGATAATTCGCAGCGCGGCAGCCACCTTAGCCGCTTGAGCGCCACCACCAATGTCGAGGAAGTTGGCGGGGCCGATGTCATCGCCGCCGTAGAGCTTGGTCATATCCATAGTTGTCATGGCAAGACCCGCACCGTTGACCATGCAGCCGATTTGACCGTTTAACTTGACGTAACTAATGCCTGCTGCACGGGCTTGTGTTTCTTCCACAGGTTCAGCATCTGTATCACGCATGTCGGCAAGGTCGGTGTGACGGAATAGGGCGTTGTCATCGATAATCATTTTGCCGTCGAGGGCAATCAGTTGATTATCACCCGTAATCACGAGCGGGTTGATTTCTGCCAAAACCGCATCACTTGCCATATAGACTTTAAATAACGTGGTTGCAATTTTGGTAAAGACTTTCCAGTGTTCGTGGGGCAGGTTGATGCCGCTGGCGATATTACGTGCTTGATAATCCAGTAAGCCCAAGAAAGGATCAATTTGTTCACGGATAATTGCATCGGGATTTTCGCGTGCAACCTGCTCGATTTCCACGCCGCCTTCAGAGGATGCCATCATGACCGGTCGTCCAATTGTACGGTCGTTGACGATACCAAGATAAATTTCTGAGGCGATATTCACAGCCGGATCAACGAGGACTTTGCGGACGATGAGACCTTTGATGGTCATACCGATAATTTTGCTGGCAACTTCTTCCGCTTCTTCGGGGGTTTGAGCGAGCTTTACGCCACCAGCTTTACCACGACCACCGGCAAGAACCTGTGCCTTAACGACGACTGGCCCACGAAGTTCGCGTGCGATTTCATATGCTTCTTGAGACGTAGAAGCAATCTTGCCACGCATAATAGGAATGCCAAAATCTGCAAACCGAAATTTAGTTTGGTATTCGTGTAGATTCACGGATAGACCTCCGATTTTATGATCTCTGTGGATAAGCAGCCTAAGTATACACAGGAAAATATTAATAGACACGGCAAAAATCCTTATGGTAGACTGAATTAAGCTAAGGCTAAACTCTTAGCTCTCTGATAAGGGGAGGTTGGGAACACATGACACCAATTCGAGTGGTGTGTATCGAAGATGAAGCGGAAATGATTGACCTTGTGAGCATGATTCTTTCGCGAGAAGGCTATGAAGTAGTAGGTGCATCCGGCGGGTTACAAGGTCTACAAGTTGTAGAGGATGTTCAGCCCGGTTTGGTTCTTCTTGATTTGATGATGCCGGATCTTGATGGTTGGGAAGTTTATCAACGCCTAAAGTCGAACCCGAAGACCTCTGATTTGCCGATTATTGTACTTACCGCTCGCGCACAAAGCATCGACAAAATTCTGGGTCTACATATCGCAAAAGTGGATGATTACATCACAAAACCCTTTGCACCGGCGGAGCTTTTAGCCAGTGTTCAAAGAGTCTTGAGTAAACATCAATAGCCTAAAATCTGCAATTAGACGAGCGCACAATGAACTTGTGCGCTTTTGTTGAGCGAGGCCGCGTATGTTATTATGATATTGATATGTAATTGCCTATTGGTTACTGTGCAAAATTAAGCTCTCTCAACTATAATGAACCCATTGTGACGATTGACTCTTTTACATACAGTGTGGAGCCATCATGAAACGTTTATTAGGTAATCACGTTGCTTTACTGCTAGGGGTAATGCTTGCCTTCTTATTGGCTTCAGGGTCAGTTGCCGCACAAAGCCAAAATTTGCTCACGAACCCCGGTTTTGAACAACCATTTTCAAATGTTGCGGGTACGGCACCGCGACAGGTAGCACAAGGCTGGACACCGTGGAATGTGGGTGGTGGTGCATCCGCTTCTGAAAATGTACAACCAGAGTACTATCCGGCATCAGATGTTTCTAACGGTTTAGGAATCCAGCGCATTCGTAATGGAAGCGATGCTCAACAATACTGGACATTTTTTGCAACCCATGATGGCGGTCTTTACCAGAGTGTGACTGGCTTGACTTCGGGAACACAGTTACGTTTTAGCGCCTACGTTTATGTATGGTCAAGCACATTTGATGACCCGAATAAAAGTGAAGAACCCGGTGGAATTGTCGTGCAAGTGGGTATTGATCCTGCTGGTGGAACGGACGGAACGAGTTCAAGTATTGTTTGGTCTGCTCCCTCCATTCAATATGATGCTTATAACGAGTATTCAGTCACTGCATCAACGACTGGTTCGGCGGTTACGGTTTGGATACGCTCGACTGTAACGACACCTGTCAAGAACAACAATATTTATGTAGATGATGCGAGTTTAAGCCCGGCTAGCGGCACAGCACCTACGAATACTGCTATAGTGGCAGCCACCGCGACCCGTACGAATGCGCCGCCAACGGCCACGCGCACGAATGTACCACCGACCGCTACTGTCCCCCTGACAAGCACCACAGTGGTTCAGCCGCCAACGGCCACAACAGTCGTTGTTCAACCGCCGACGGCTACAATTGAGGTTATTCAACCCACGAATACGACTGAAGCCGTAATACCGACTTCTACAACGGCACCCGCTGATCCAACGGCTACGCAGGAAGTGATTACATCAACTTCAACACCCACAGGTGGCGTAGACAACGTTCAATTCCCCGGTCGTATCGTACATATTGTTCGTTCGGGCGATACAGTCGGCAATCTTGCGACGCTTTATGGAAGCAATATTGATGCGATCATCGCGTCGAATAACCTGCCGGAAAGCGCACTCATTAAGGTAGGGCAGGGGCTTGTTGTCCCTGTTCGGTTGCTTCCTCCTGCAACATCAACTCCCACAGTGACACCTATTGCGCCAGTAGCGACTGCCACAACGGATATCAATGCACCTGTCCCGAGCAATGTCTACATTATTCAGCCGGGTGACACGTTGGGCCGCATCGCTGCGCGTTTCAACACGACGATAGCGACGCTCGCCCAGTTGAACGGGATTACAAATCCGAACACCATTTACTACGGTCAGCGATTGATTATTCCAGTCGTTGGTGACGATGGTGGATTAGGGCCTGCCCCACAACCGCAACCGACCAGCACGCCTGTGCCGGCTACTGAGCCGACCACATATGTCGTTCTTCCCGGCGATACATTGTTTAACATCGCAATTCGTTACCGCGTCACGATTGCTCAAATTGTACAGGCGAATGGGATTAGCGATCCTGATCGTGTCTACGTTGGGCAGAGGTTGATTATTCCATGAGTAAGGTTCGTGTACTCAAGAACGCGCACAATGGCAAGGTTATCCTTGAGCGCGTGCGGCTTTGTGATAACTTTTGGACGCGCTTTCGTGGGTTACAACTGGTAACCCATTTGCCGGACAACGAAGGGTTACTTTTTGTGACGAATTCGGAAAGCCGCGCGAATACAACGATCCATATGCTGTTTATGTTTTTCAGCATAGGCGTTGTGTGGCTTGACGCATCTGGTAAAGTTGTTGACAAGTGTTTTGCGAAACCGTGGCGGCCTGCTTATGCTCCAAAAAGCCCTGCACAATACTTTCTAGAGGCGAAACCGGGGATTTTAGAGAAGGTCAAAATAGGCGATGTCTTGAAGTTTGATGAGGCCGCTGCATGAGTCTACGCTGGTTCTTCGGATTACTATTAGCGGGTATCCTGTTATGGATACCCGCTTCTTCTGTCGCTCAAGATACAAATGTTACCGTACACGTTGTCCAGCGAGGCGAAACCCTGTTTCGGATTTCACAACAATATAGTGTATCGGTCGAGGCCATTGCGGCCTTTAATAATATTGCCGATCCCACCAATATTCAGGTAGGGCAGCGCTTACTCATTCCGCTCGCTGAAACGGTTCGCCCCGATATGCCCGCTACACACGTTGTTCAACCCGGCGAAACGTTAAAAAGTATCGCGTCCCGATATAACGTTAGCGTGGAAGATCTGGCCGCGCTCAACAACTTGGTGGATATTGATACCATCTATGTTGGACAGGTTCTTAATTTGATTGTCGTTCCAACGACTGAACCCGTTCCGACAGCGACTACGGAAGCAACGATGGTGGCTTCCGTACCGGATGCACCGATTGAGAATACAGAGTCAGCGCCTTTTTTGTATACCGTACAGGGTGGTGACACGTTATTTCGGATTGCAACACGTTTTGGGCTGACGGTAAATGACCTCGCACGTGCGAATAATGTGTCTGACCCCACACTGATCTATTCCGGCCAACAGCTTATTATTCCGGGGTTAAAAGCACCTGAGCTTGCTTTAGACTTACCCTCTGCTATTGTTAATTTTCAGGTTGAACCGCTGATTTTTGTCGAGGGCGAGACAGGACGTTTTCGTTTTACAACGACCGAGCCGATGACCGTTGGTGGAACGTTTCTGGATCGGGTTTTAACTGTCGCTTCCGATCAAGCCGGAACAGTGGATACTATCTTGGTCGGCGTGCCTGTTTTTACGGAGGCCGGTATTTACCCCCTGAGCTTGACACTAACTAACAACGCGGGCGAGATTACGCCTTTAAATCTTAACATTCAAGTGTTGGCCGGTGGCTACAGTCGAGAGACAATTACCATTGCATCCAACCGCACTGATTTGCTCGATCCTATCCTTGAAGCATCTGAGCAAGGTGTACTGCAAGGCATTATGGGGAACTTTACGCCAACCCGCTACTTTGATGGGCCGATGAGCTTACCGGCAGCAGCGAGTATATCCTCACCGTTTGGTCGCAAACGTTCCTACAACGGTGGGCCGTTTGACCGCTTTCATGCGGGTACTGATTTTGCAGGTGCGCCCGGTACGCCGGTATTAGCGTCTGCTCCCGGGTATGTGGTTTTCGCTGGTCAGCTTGATGTCCGCGGAAATGCGACCATTATTGATCACGGGTGGGGTGTTTATACCGGATACTGGCACCAGACCCAACAGTACGTCAATGTTGGCGACTACGTGAATACGGAGCAGGTCATTGGAACGATTGGCTCGACCGGACGTGTAACCGGGCCGCATCTCCACTGGGAGCTTTGGGTGAATGGTGTGCCTGTTGATCCGATGCAGTGGGTACAAGAATCATTTTCATAAAGGATGATGATTGATGCCTGATGATCGGGTTAAGCGTTTTTTTCGGCGATTTAAGCGCGATGATGGTCACCGAACTCAGCATTCCTTCCCAACTCTACGTGGAAAACCGCGAACCGAGTTTGGCTGGAATGAGTTTAGACTTAGCCTCAAAAATCTTCTTAAGTCCGATTTGACTGAAGCGTCTTATAAGGCATTCCTCGCTCCAATTCTTTTGTCGGAAATTGATCGTGAATTATTTATAAGGTGGTTGCAGGTTATCTGTATGCTGCCTTTGTTTCGCACTACCTCTTTAGGTAGACAGGCAAATAACCCTAACGTTCAAACCGCTTTACAAACCTATCATACGTTTTCCCCTTATCTCAATTCGGTTCTTGCCCTCGCGCGTGAGTACAAATGGCCAATTATCCGATCACTTGATAAGTTAGAACCAGCCAATAGCAAAGCGCGTGGCATTGATGATGCTTTTGTTATCGGCAGTGGCGTATTGATTGCACCGATTACGAATGCTGGCGCAGTTCAAAGATACGTGTATTTGCCCGCTGGAAATTGGTATGCCTATTCGTCGAATGTGCCTTATAGGGGTGGTCAATATGTTACGGTTAGCACATCCCTTGAACAACTTCCATTTTTCATAAAGGCAGGGACTGCTTTACCCGTACAGCAAGACGATATTGATATTCTGGTGTATCGAATCTACCCCGGCGAACTTGAAACTGTGTTATATGAAGATACAAATACCATGATGGGGCAAACTGAGGTGGACTACCGCTGGATCTATATTACCTGTGGATGGGACGACGGTAAGTTCAATATTAACCGACGCATCGCAGGGCAGTATATACCCCCCTATACCAAAATAAGGGTCGAAATCGTTGATTTGCCGGGTGAGCCGACCTCTATCAATATCGACCGACGACCAGCGCCTGTATGGTATTTTGATAACGGTATTCTTGAGTTTACATGCGATGACTTTAGTCGCATTGAGCTGAGTTTTACTGAATAAACCCGTTTGCAGACATCGTATATAAGGCAGAATCAAAAGGCTAACTCAATCGAGTCAGCCTTTTTAAGTTTTGGCTACTTATAAGCCTCATCCAGTACTTCGAAGTTGGTAAACAGGAAGTGGTCGTGGTAGTAGTGAATCCAGAGGAAGGACAGGATTGCGGTGTAGTAGGCCGTATCGAAGTGCCGATTGGGGTCGATGTTGGGAATGATAATGCCAGCAATCTGGTAGACGATTACAAAGACGACGAGCGAACCCACTAACATCATGGCGCTAAGGGCGAACAAACCCCATGAGTCCTTACGGTTACTGAAACGAGCCACCAACGGCGCACTTTGGTTCAGGTTGCCGTACTGTTGTTTGATCTTGATGATATAGAAGGTAATCGCTAAGTACTGGAACGAATGCCATGTATTCGCACCCTGAAACGCCGTATCGAGGTTGGGGAAGGCGGCTAAGGGGAAGAACACTACTACGGTCAACGTAATGAAGATGGTCTTCGGCCAGTTGATGATGCCTGTGCGATATTCGTTGATTGTCTTGACGATGTAAGCGACGAATGCTACGCAGAATACACCGGCTGCGGCCACGAAGAACCACGGTGCTTGGAAGGCTTCTGGAATTACAGCCGTTAGGTCGTTTGTGCCAACGGCGAATGAACCGTTGCTAATCTTGTAAGCGGCCATTGGGAACAAGCAGGTGAGAACCACCGCATAGTCGATGATACGCGCTTGGAGGCTGACAGCACTGCCGCCTTTTTTCAGAATGGCATGTTCTTTGTGATTGTAAAGTTCAACGATGTATGTGACCTGATGCATCACATGGAGCATTGCCCAGAAGAAGAATATGGTTAAGAGAAGGGTTAGGTTCAAAAAAGCTAGTGAAACAACGATCACCGGAATAATGATTGATGACCGGATGAGCATCGGATAACTTTTCTTGAAATCCTTGTCGAGGCCAGTACGCAGCATCGTTGACATCATATGAGGACCGCCGACAGCAATGGCGACGAAGCCATTAACGATATTACGGCTTACATCTTCATCGAGATTGAATATTCGTATCCCAAGAAGGTAGAACACGTAAGGTAATGGAACGACGAAAACACTAAGGATCATGAAAATCATGTCCCAGCGCCGATTACGCAGCCATAGACCGGGGCGATCTTGATCTAGGCT
The DNA here is from genome assembly GCA_020161935.1 of Chloroflexota bacterium. GTDB lineage: Bacteria > Chloroflexota > Anaerolineae > Aggregatilineales > Phototrophicaceae > CFX2. The sequence continues at coordinate 884,018 of JAIUNI010000001.1, read as the reverse complement.
TGGTACTGAAATATTGGCGGTCGTGGCACTCACTGAATCCTCCTTGCGAAGCACAAAAAAACACCGTCTGAATGGATTGCTAAACAGTATGACGATGAATTGTTTAGCGTTGCAAAGTAATTCTATACCAAATGTAAAGAGAATGCTACATCCATCCAGAAATTAGCGGGGAACGAGATGATGTTTCCGGCAGCGTGCCTCATAGGCTTCTTGTGCGCCCACCATGATAATGGGATCGTCATAGCGAGCAGGATCACCATTGACGAGGCGTTGCGTCCGGCAAGCATCCTCGCCACAGATCACACAGATGGCGTGAAGTTTGGTGACATCTTCGGCGATTGAAAGGAGTAACGGCATAGGGCCAAACGGTTCACCACGGAAGTCCATATCGAGGCCAGCGAGGATGACACGAATGCCACGGGCAGCGAGTTCTTGAACGATTCTGACGATTTCGAGGTCGAAGAACTGGACTTCATCAACCGCGACAACGGTTGTAGTCGGGTTCAGGTTGGATAGAATTTCGTGCGCTTTGGCGATTGCTTGGGCTTCGATGTTTTGCCCACTGTGGCTGGAGACGTGAAGGACGCTATAGCGGTCATCGATGGAGGGTTTAAAAACTTGAAGGGCTTGTTTGGCGATGACTGCGCGACGTGAACGCCGGATCAGTTCTTCGCTTTTCCCACAGAACATGCTCCCGCAAATGACCTCGATGCGGCCTGAAGAATGGATCATAATTCCCCCTAGTCAAAAAGAAAGGCAGACATGAACTCGTCATGTCTGCCTTTTTATCATCAATCAAGTTGAGTCTACTCGGCGGCTTCGCCAGCTTCGGTAGAGGCTTGCGGGACATCATAACCGCGAGCGCGGAGCAGTTTCTTGAGGTCGCTCAAGACTTTACGACCAATCCCCGGAATTTCGAGGACTGATTGCTCGCCGCTGGTTTCCAGCTTGGTCAAGAAATCGCCGACGGTGTTGATGCCGTTTTCGGCGAAAATGGTGACATAGCGTTTGCCAATGTCGAATTCACCAATGGAAATTTCCGGCGAGGTGAGGGCAGCGATCTTGGCTTCTTGCTCGGCACGGCGACTGTCGCGTGTTTGGAGGCGCTTGAGGAAGCGGTCAACCTGTCCTTCGGTATCGACGATACGTTGTTCGCCGGTGTAGAAGGGGTGGCAAGCTGAACAAATATCAGTGCGGATTTCAGCAATGGTCGCACCGGTTTTCCACGTGTTGCCACAGGCGCAAACTACAGTGGCTTCTGGATACCACGTCGGGTGAATATTGGCTTTCATGATTTTTCTTTCTGGCGCTACGGCCCAGTAAGGGTAGCGTAGCACACTAAATGGATTTACTGTTCGATTTCAGCTTTTGGATATACGCTGATTTGTTTCTGACCATCGCGACCGCGAACACGTTCAAAGGTTACAACGCCTTCGATGGTCGAGAAAATGGTGTAGTCACGACCCATACCGACGTTGTTGCCGGGGCGGAAGTGGGTACCATGCTGGCGAACGATGATGTGACCGGGGATCACATTTTCGCCACCGTAGACCTTTACGCCGAGGCGCTGCGCGTTGCTATCACGACCGTTGCGGCTTGAACCACCGCCCTTTTTGTGAGCCATTGTTGGTGTCTCCTAAACTTATTTAGACGGTAATTGCGTCGATACGAATGCGGGTGTAGTACTGGCGGTGACCAGCCCACTTCCGCAGGTTGGTACGTTGGCGGTAGTGAAAGACCATGATCTTTTCACCACGGAACTGCTCGACAACAGTGACGCTAACCTTCGCGCCTTCAACAACAGGCTGACCGAGAACGGTGTTGTCACCATCGCCGATGAGCAGAACATCTGCAATATCAAATTTGTGGTCGATATCAAAAGGAAGTTTGTCGACATCGAGAGTCTTGCCGACTTCAGCGCGGTACTGGCGACCGCCGGTGCGGATAATAGCGTACATTTTTGCTCCCAATCTTCACTTGCCACCGCCGGTTGCATCGCTTAGGGACACAGGGAACGGGGAAAATTGGCTGTGAATGCGGTTGTAAATAGGTGCTGCCTAAAAAATGAGACAACTTGGTTATTATACGGGAGGGGTAGGGGATGCGTCAATGTGAAAGTTAGTTGATAGTCTATAGTCGACAGTCAAAGTTGCGTTGATGGCATTTGCTTCGGAAAATTCGTCAAATTCTGCAAATTCGGAAGTATTTTTGATGCAGATTTCGAAGTTTGGTTTTGTGGCGGCGGCGGCGGAGCGCCATTTGAAGTTTTCAGTTGCCAGTTCACAGTTATCAGTTCAAAACAGTCGCAATTCGGTAAATACCGCAAAAACTGCGAAAACTGCAACTGCGAAACTGAATTGTGACGGCAGATTCGAGGGAGCGATTTGCTGAGAATTCACCCTAAAGGATTTCCTACGGTCACAATATTCTTCCAATTCTGCATTTTCACAGTGCATTTTGGGAGTGGCTTGTGAAAATTGAACCCAAACGTTGTAAATGTTCGAAATATTGCAATTGTTGCAACTCCGATTCTCGTCATTCTCAATCATTGAGGGAGAAATGATGCTGTTGATGTTGTTGTTACAAAGACAAGTCATCAGCTATCAGTCGCCGGTCTCCAGCTTAAGACAAAGGCGAATGCGGTTGTTAAGATGCGTGTGGTCGGGAGCACGCTACATCCGTACCTCCCGCCTTATGCACAGGATAACAGATGTTGGCGGCGAAAGGGTGAACATTTGTCAGAACATTTGGTCACTTTTAATGGGGGGTGACGTTAACTTTGCAGGGGAGGAATTGAGTGTTAAGGTTGGTAGAAGGTTAGGAAACGGTTTGTGCCACAAACCGAATTCAAACGTAGGAAATAATAGTTTCAAGTTTCAAGTAATAAGTTAGGGGAAAAGGCAGGCAGGAGACTAGAGGACATTGGAACAATGCCAGCAAGTTAAGGATTTGTCGAGGGTTTAGCGGCGGACAGCAAGTATGCTGTCCCTACAACCGTGGTGGGGATGTGGTTGGTGCTGGGTAAGAGTGCAAGCCTTGCGCCCCTACAGAATGCCGGTTGTCGTGGGGGTTTAGTTAGGGATGTAAGATAGGGCATTAGGCAACCCAAAATCACGCTGATTCAAATGGTTGATGATGGAACAGTAATATTCGGTGGCTGTGTTTTAACCCATTTGCGTGACGAACGATTGCAGGATTATTTTGCCATCGCGAACGCAAAAGGTGTCGCCAGCGAATGCAATTACGGGCAGCGCTGACCAGAGTACATAGGCAAATTCGCCGTCAATATCTTGTTTGATAACTGCCAAGTTATTCGTCGCTTCGGGCAGGAGCATCACTAATGCTCCTGTAAAAAAGGTGCGAATATTTTCTGGCCCTTTGAAGGCTCCGTTGGGTGTAAAGACGACCGCATCTTGTGAATAATCACTCACGATTGAATCGAGATTGCGCGAGACAAGTGCTTGTACGTGCTGCGTTAACACTGATTCGGTCGTAGGAGCCATATTATCCCCCTTAAAAGTATATGTTTGATGGAAATAAAATATCACTTGAAGGTTTTTTGTTGTCAAGGCATTAATAAAAGGGCGACATATGTTTTGGTTTCAAAGCCGAAACGATGTCATATGGAAAGACGGAATGGTTTAATCCATTCCCTACAAAAGACGACGTTTATGGTCGGGGATGATGCGGACGCAGAAAGTTAAGGATATTAGGATAGGCATTTGCCAGCGGATAACCCCACAATGGGACTATAGACCCGCTGGCAAGGCGAATAAACCCCCATGAACGGGGTAATCGGAAAGGAATGCGTCCTAAGCAGAAGAAGATAGGTGTGGGCAGGGAAGCAACGGACAGCCTGTCTGCTGTCCCTACAGACGTGTTCGTGTACAAGAGGGCGCAAGCCTTGCGCCCCTACAAAATGACACTGTTTATGTTCAGTGGCACGCAGCAAGCTGTGTCTCTACATCAAAATCGACTCAAGAGATGAACATGGCATCGCCAAAGGAAAAGAAGCGGTAGTTGTTTTGCTTGGCGGTTTCGTAGGCATGAAGCATGTTTTCGCGTCCGGCGAAGGAACTCATCATCATGAGGAGGGTTGATTTGGGCAGGTGGAAGTTGGTGATGAGGGCATCGACAACGCGCCATTTATAACCGGGGTAGATGAAGAGGTTGGTGTCGCTTTCAAAGGCGGTGACAGGTCGCCACGCACAAATATCGCCGATAGCTTCGGGATGGGCGGGGTCGCCACCTGCGCTGAGAATGGCAGCGGTTTCGATGGTGCGGGTGCTGGTTGTGCCAACGGTGATGATCCGACCACCGGCGAGTTTGGCCTCGTTAATGATTTGGGCATCGGCGGCGGAGAGTGAAGCGCGTTCGCTGTGCATGTGGTGATCTTCGATACGATCTACTTTGACAGGTTGGAAGGTGTCGAGGCCAACGTGCAGCAAGCAGGATGCGATTTTTACGCCTTTGTCGCGCAGTTTGAGCAGTAATTCAGGGGTGAAGTGCAGACCTGCGGTGGGGGCGGCAGCAGAACCTTCCTGACGGCTGTAGACAGTTTGGTAGCGTTCAGCATCTTGAAGGCGGTGGTGGATATAGGGGGGGAGGGGCATTTCGCCGAGTTGAACCAACAAGTTATTAACGGGCTGGCTGAACTCTATGATGCGTTCCGAACCTTGCAAGACTTCTTCAACACGTGCCGTAACATCTGCGCCAGCAAAGTGGAGTTCGACATCTGGAAGCACTTTTCGCCCACCGGCGAGGACATGCCAGCGGATGTCATCCAATTGGCGAAGCAGCAGAATTTCGACTTTGCCGCCGCTGGTGGCTTTGGAGGCAAATAGGCGCGCGGGGATGACGCGGGTGGTGTTCATTATTAGTGCGTCACCGGGATTGATGAAGTCCAGTATGTCGCGGAAGATGTGATGGCTGATCGCGCCGGTTTGACGGTTTAGGCGCATGAGCTTGCTCGAATCACGGGGTTCAAGCGGCTCCTGCGCGATAAAGGATTCGGGTAAATCGTAGTCGAAGTCGGTGAGGTTCATGGGCGGTTGATTAAGCGAATGATGATATTGAGAACGACGGTTAGGATGACGCTGATGAGAATCATACTGACGATAGGCACGAAGCAGGAGAAGCCCTGACCTTCGATGCGAATGTCACCGGGGAGTTTGCCGAGGTTACTCAGAAATGGAATACGGGCGAACAGCATGAGTAAGCCACCGAGGGCAGCGAGAACGATGCCGATAATTAGGACGGCGCGACCAATTGAGTTTAAGTCCATTTAAGAGACCCCCACCCCAGCCCTCCCCCGTAAACGAGGGAGGGGGTTAAATGCTTGCTCTCAGTAAATTTGAGTAAAAGCTCAATTTGATGCTCAAAATAGGGTTGGCTGGTTAGAGTTGTTTTCAGGAACCGGAATACCCATGTGCTCGTAGGCGGCGGCGGTAGCAACACGCCCGCGTGGGGTGCGCCCCAAGAAGCCAAGCTGCAGCAGATAAGGTTCGCAGACATCCATAATGGTGGCGCTATCTTCGCTTATGGCGGCTGCAATCGTTTCGAGGCCGACGGGGCCACCTCCGAATTTTTCGATGATATATGAGAGAATGCGACGATCCACATCATCTAGGCCGAGGGGGTCGATGTTGAGGAGGGCGAGGGCTTCACCGGCTACAGGGCCGGTAATGATGCCATCGGCACGAACTTGTGCGTAGTCACGGACACGGCGCAAGAGGCGCAGGGCGACCCGCGGTGTGCCACGCGCACGGCGGGCGATTTCGGTCGTGCCTTCCGGCCTGATTTCGATTTTGAGCATGGCGGCGGCACGGTTGATGATATGCTCCATCGCTTGGAGGTCGTAAAAGTCGAGGCGGAACTGTGCGCCAAAGCGATCACGGAGGGGGGCAGCCAAGAGCGCGAGGCGGGTGGTCGCACCGATTACCGTGAAGCGGGGTAGGTTGAGGCGAACGTTCTTCGCGCCGGGGCCTTTACCAATGACAATATCAAGCACGAAATCTTCCATCGCGGGGTAGAGCACTTCTTCGATGGCGCGACCGAGGCGGTGAATTTCGTCGATGAATAAGATGTCATTTTGCTTGAGGTTGGTTAAGATCGCTGCTAAATCGCCAGCCCGTTCGATGGAAGGGCCAGCGGTGACGCGGATATTGACTTCCATTTCGTTGGCGATGACGTGGGCGAGAGAGGTTTTACCAAGACCGGGGGGGCCGTAAAACAGCACATGGTCGATGGGTTCCTGGCGATTTTTAGCCGCGTCGATCAGAATCTTGAGATTCTCGCGAACGGAATCCTGCCCGACGATGTCATGCAACAGTTTGGGGCGCAAGGCGATGTTTTCACGGTCATCACGGCGGCGACCACCGCCTACCATCCGTCCATCTTCGGACATGCTGAACTCCAGTCGTTGAATAATCTGTTCTATTGTAATTGGAGGCAGGCATATGGCGCAACGGCTGTTTTGACAGCCTGATTGGCAGCGCGTACAATATTGCCGTTTTGTCTACTGAAGGAGGTTTCCCCGTGTCTCAGGTGCATGTTTCCAAGCATCCGCTGGTCTTACATAAGTTGACAGCTTTACGTGATAAGGATACGGATCATCGGGCCTTCCGTGAACTGGTGCGCGAACTTGCCTTGCTGTTGTGCTACGAGGCAACAATGGATTTGGAATTGACACCCAAGAAGGTCATGACCCCGATGGGTGAGGCGGATGGGCATAAAGCCGACCTCGCAATCGGGTTAGTTCCTGTGCTGCGGGCAGGGCTGGGGTTAGTTGAAGGGGTGATGGAACTACTACCGAATGTGCAGGTGTGGCACATCGGTTTGTACCGCGATGAAAAGACACTGAGACCAGTGGAGTATTACAACCGCCTGCCGACTGAACCGACGGTACAGGTGTGCATGGTGCTTGATCCGATGTTGGCAACCGGCGGGTCGGCGGTGGCAACGATTGATATTCTAAAGCGGTGGGGTGTGAAACACATCAAATACCTCGGTTTAATCGCCGCGCCGGAGGGGGTCGAACGTCTCACTAAGGCGCACCCTGACGTGCCGATTCATGTGGCATCCATCGACGAGAAGTTGAACGATATCGGTTTCATCGTGCCGGGTCTGGGCGACGCAGGCGACCGCCAATTCGGTACCTAAGGGGAAAACGTGGTTGACTCCAGCATTTTTGTAATGGTTTTTGGGATGGCGCTGAGTATTGCGCTGATCGTTGGGCCGATTGCAGATGCTTTGGGCAAACGTTTCAAAATCGTTTCGATCATGGGTGGACGGCGTGTGAATGATGCCGATGCGCGTGGGGTATCCAAGCTGGGCGGGTTGGTCATTTTCGCGTCGTTTACGGTAACGGTGTTGGTGGCGCAGGTGCTGCCTGTGCCACGCCTCGATCCGTATGAGACGGTGCGTCTGGCGGGGCTGCTCATCGGCGGGGTGGTGATTTTCGTCGTCGGGCTGCTGGACGATATTTACCAGTTTAAGGCGCTCAGTATTTTTACGGGACAGTCGATTGCTGCCGGCATCGCGATCCTCTTCCAGATTTTCATCGAGTTTTTTAATAACCCGCTGACGGGAGAGCAAACCGTCCCGTGGGCTTATATTGTCACGGTGACGTTGAGCTACTTCTGGCTGGTGGGGATGATGAACACCGTCAACTTCCTCGATGGGTTGGATGGGTTGGCGGGTGGTGTGGCGTTTATTGCGGGGACGATGCTATTCGTCAACAGTGCGCTGCGTGTAGAACCGGCGCAAACGAGTGTGAGTTTGCTGATGCTGGCGCTGATGGGCGCGTCGCTGGGATTCGTGCTGTACAACTTCTATCCGGCGCGGATTATTATGGGCGGCGGGGCGTTTTACCTCGGTTATTTACTCGGTACGCTTAGTATTATCGGTGGGGCGAAGATGGCGGCGATCTTGCTGGTCATGGGGCTGCCGCTGATGGATTTGGTGTGGCAGGCGGTAAACCGGCTGCGGCGGGGGAGAAGCCCATTTGAGGGCGACCGTGGGCATGTGCATTTCCGGTTACAGGATATGGGGTTTAACCAGCGGCAAATCGTCGTCGGCTACTATATTTTTTGTGCGTTTTTTGGGGTGCTTACGCTGGTTACGGAAAGCCAGCTATTTAAGTTCGTCACGCTGGGCGTGATGCTGATCCTCGTCGCCATCGGATTTGGTTTGCTGGCGCGATCCAATCAAGCTGGATCTTCAAAGTCCTGATAACTGACTTCGTCGTCGTCATCCTCAATATCATCCACATCTTCTATTTCTTCATCATCGTCCTCGTCGTCTGTGCTAGCAAACGGACTGACTGGCTTCGGCGCGGGGCGAATGGGTGACGGCGAACCGGGTGCTGCCGGTCTGGGCGATGATGTACCCATTGGCGCGGCGGGTTTGAAACTGCCTGTTGCGGTTGTTGGCGACATGCCCAGTGGCTTGGGCGCGGTAGGGGACGGCGGGCTGCCCATCGGTGTGGCGGGCTTATTAAATGGCGACGTTGAAGGAGCAGGTGAACCGCCAACTGGCGTGGCCGGTTTACTGAATGGCGATGTTGAGGGCGCAGGTGAACCGCCAGTCGGTGCTGCCGGTTTATTGAATGGCGATGCTGATGGGGCAGGTGATGTGCCAGATGCGGCTGCGGGTGTGGCGGGCTTATTAAACGGCGATGTTGAAGGGACGGGTGATGCGCCAGATGCGGCTGCTGGCGTGGCAGGCTTGTTAAACGGTGATGCGGCGGGCGTTGTCGGGGCAGCCGGAGACGCGGCAGGTTTTGACATGGGCGTGGCTGGATTTGCCGGAATGGGCGAGCTGGTTTGAGACGTAGATGGTGGCGGTAGTTTTTCTGCTACTGTGCCGGAAATAACCGCAGGGCCGGAACGTGTATCCAGTTGTGGAGTGGGAGCGGCGGGCTTGATTTCCTGCGAGATAACCATTTGCGGGCTGACGCTGACGGCTTCTTTACCGGGTGCGCCGGGTATCGGGAATTGCAGCTTGTAGACGGAAGGCGGACCAACCGGAACAGCCGCTGCTTTTTGTGTGCGCTGCTGCGGACGGACAGCGAGGGCTTGCTGACGACGTGCGAGCAACTCGCTGCGGCGAAGCGTGACCATTTTGCCGTTCTCGAAGGTGGCACTGTCGCCGGTAATGCGCTCGATGATGGCTTCCAGCGTGCCTAAGACGGCGACCATGAAAATATCGAGGCCGATAATGATGGCAAAGATGCTGGAGAGCGAATTCAATGCGTCGGTTACAGGGCCGCGCAGGTTGTTCATGACGACTTGATCGCCCGCGCCGAGCACGTATAACGCCGCTATGAGGACACCAAGGACGATGAGGATGATGCGCCAGCCGCGCAGATTGGCGAAGTTGGGCATCATGGTGTTGCTGACGGCGAAGGCGAGGTAGACCCATATCCAGAAATCGGGAGCACTCGTAAAGTGGGCAAGGGCAGTGGACAGATTGACTAGAAAGCCACCCTGATTGAGTTCTGTTAAGAAGGTTGGGACGTTGAGGATATTGTTTGCAATTTGCCAAACTGCAAACATGCCGACGAGGAGCGGCGTGGTGCTGATGACGGCGAAGGGTAAGGGACCAACGTTTTTCGAGAGGCGGATGAAGTCCAGCTTGAGTTCGCCGATTTCCTGTTTTTGCGGCCAAGCGATTGAACGTTCGGCACTGACATTTAGGAAACCGGCGGCTAACCAAAAGATGAATTGATTGAGGATGATGCCGGGTAGGAAAAATGCGTAATAGAGAATCGTCGTGGTCTGATACTGCTTGGTTACAAGCCAGCCTACCTTGAAGATGTGCTGGTGCAACCAAACCTCAAGCTGGCGCAGGGCATAGAAAAGCACTGCAACAACCAGCCACGGAGTTATCAGATCAAGACTGTCCAGAGCTTATACGCCTTTCGCCTTTGCTGCCGCCTCAATGAGCTTGATGAAGTCTTCGACCTTCAGCGACGCACCACCAACCAGCGCCCCATCAATATCCGGTTGAGACATATATTCTTGCATGTTTTCCGGTTTGACGCTGCCACCATACTGTATACGCACGGTATCGGCAACGGTTTTACCGTACAGATCGACAAGCGTGGCGCGGATGGTTCCGCCGATGATATTGTTTGCAATCTCGCCGCTGGCACTCTTACCCGTACCAATGGCCCAAATGGGTTCATAAGCGAGGATGATGTTTGCCATGTTGGCGGCATCAACACCTGTGAGGGCAGCGCGTACCTGCCCACCAACGAGGCTTTCCGTTTTTCCTGCCTCATTTTCAGCGAGACTTTCACCCACGGCGATTATAGGCTTGAGGCCATAGGCGAGGGCGGCCTTTACTTTCTTGTTGACCGTTTCATCGGTTTCATTGAGATAAGCACGGCATTCAGAGTGACCAATAATGACATACTCAGCAATACCTTGCAGCATGGTCGGGGCGATTTGGGATGTAAATGCGCCCTGTGCTTCCCAGTGGACGCTTTGTGCGCCGACACGAACATCCGTCGCTTTGAGTGCATCCGAGACGGAGACTAGGGCAACAAATGTCGGACAAACGACGCGCTCAACACCTGTAAACGAAGCGAGGCGAGGGGCAAGTTCTTGAACAAATGTGACCGATTCGGCAACAGTCTTATACATTTTCCAGTTGCCAGCGATGATTGGTTTTCGCATAGTGATTTAGAAACTCCTGTTGATGGTGCTGTAAATGCTACTTTAAGTGATACGCTGACTCAAAATCTCTATCCCACTCTAAAACATTGGAACGGGGAGTAAGAGACAAACTCTGAGAGTGTTTAAAGTAAAACAGAATGGTCTTAGACCATTCCCTACGAAAGACAAAGTTTAGCGAAACCCGATTATGCTTTATCTTTGAGCGCAACGACACCGGGCAACTCTTTGCCTTCAAGCATTTCGAGGCTGGCACCACCACCGGTCGAAATATGGGTAATGCGGGATGCCAAACCGGAGGCTTCAACCGCAGCAGCCGAGTCACCACCACCGATGATCGTCACTGCACCCTTATCGGTCTGTTCAGCGAGAATTTGGGCAACAGCGTTCGTGCCTTTGGCAAAGTTTGACATTTCAAACACGCCCATCGGGCCATTCCATACGACAGTTTTTGCGTCGGCGAGATGCTGCTTGAAAAGCTCGATGGACTTGGGGCCAATATCGTAGATACTCCAACCGTCAGGAACACCTTCCTCAACGGTAATGGTTTTGGTGTTGGCGTTATTGTCGAACGCATCACCGATCACAGCATCAATCGGAAGAACCAGTTTCCCGGCTGATTTTTCGAGCAGCTTCGAGGCTGTTTCAACCGCATCCGCTTCAACCAGCGACTTACCGAGTGACCGACCTTGCGCTTTGAAGAAGGTATTCGCCATACCACCGCCGATGAGCAGATGATCGACTTTACCGAGTAAGGCTTCGATCACTTCAATTTTGTCTGAAACTTTTGCTCCACCGAGGATGGCGATAAAGGGACGCTTCGGATTATCGAGTGTGGTCGAGAGATAGTCGAGTTCTTTTTCCATCAATAGACCTGAAACCGCAGGGAGGTAACGGGCAACACCTTCAGTCGAGGAGTGGGCGCGATGGGCGGAACCGAATGCGTCATTGACATAGACATCACCGTGCTTGGCGAGTTTTTGCGCGAGTTCGAGATCGTTCTTTTCCTCGCCTTTGTAGAAGCGTGTGTTTTCGAGCAGCAGCACGCCACCTTCTGGTAGGCTGGCAACGGCGTTATCCGCAACTTCACCGATGCAATCTTCGGCGAACTTGACCTCAACCCCTAGTAATTCTGCAAGGGCAGGGGCAACCGGAGCCAGTGAAAATTTGGGTTCTGGGCCATCTTTCGGGCGACCCAAATGGGACATGAGAATAACGGCTTTCGGCTTCTGGTCGAGAATATATTTCAAAGTGGGGACAGCGGCACGAATGCGGGTGTCATCCGTTATGGTTTTTCCTTCGAGTGGTACATTGAAGTCTACCCGAACGAGGACACGTTTCCCTTTAAGGTCGATGTCACGAACAGTCATTTTATTCATTACGTATCTCCTGTTGAGATAAAAGATAGCAGGGATTGAACTGCCTGTAAGCAGTGTAGAGACTTGAGGTTATGCTTCTCTTAAATTTAGCAAACCAAGCTGAAAATAACGAGTCTTTTTGTTTAATTTTCGGTTATAACTTCTCTGGGTTGGCTGCTACCAACACGTTCTTCCTGACTCAGTTGAAGAATTGCCGTCACTAATTTTTGAGGATCGTGCCGCCACGGGCGTTGATCGTCGGTCAGGTCTGCATAGCGCACTTCGTACCGTTTCAGAATATCATGATGCTCGGGTACGGGGCGAACGTAGTTGGTAATGCCCGCATTGGTGCTGGGGTAGGCGTTATTCGCAAGGACAGCCTGAATAACCCCACGTCCGATATGTCTCTCAAGGGCGCTCACGTGATCGGCGACGGTGAAGCCATCGGTTTCCCCCGGTTGGGTCGCCACATTACACACATAGACCACATACGCATTTGAGGCGCGAATTGCTTCTGTGATGCCCTTTACAAGCAAGTTCGGCAATATGCTGGTAAAAAGGCTGCCGGGGCCGATGACCACAAGCCCCGCATCCAAAATGGCCTGCACACTTTCGTTATAGGCCGCAACATTAGAAGGTGTAAGACGCATCTCTTGAATCGCGCCACCGGCTTCCGTGATTTTTGACTCGCCAACAATGTTGAGCGGCTGGGTTTTACCCACGACGCGCACTGAGGCTGAAAGATGCACATCTTCAAGCGTGGCTGGAAGTACCCGCCCTGTAATGTTCAGCACGCGCTCGGTTTCGATTAAGGCGCTTTCGATACTGCCTGTGACACCCGCCAACGCGCTGATAAACAAATTGCCGAACGCATGACCGCCGAGGTCGCCGCCATTAAAGCGATACTGAAATAACTGCGTCATCAGGCTCTCGTCATCGGCTAAGGCGGCTATGTTGTTCCGCAGGTCGCCGGGAGGTAGAACCCCTAAATCCCGACGGAGCCGACCGGAACTGCCACCATCGTCGGCGACGGTGACTACAGCCGTGATATTACTGGTATATTCTTTCAAGCCACGTAAAACGGAAGGTAAGCCTGTTCCCCCGCCGATGGCGACGACTTTCAGACCTTTTTGGCGTGTGCGATGGGCATATACTCTATCGGCGACACGTCCCTGCTGATTTTGCCGATAGGGTGCAAGGATATTATGTGAGAGTTTCACGACGGAAATAATAATCAACGAAAAGCCAAGCGCAATGATTACACCGCTAAAAATCATTTCTCCCAGTGAGGAAAGATTTACGACGATGTGAATCCCGATGAAGACTAAGACGGCGTGGGTGATACCGAAGCCAACTAGCACGACCCCTAACGCAAGCAGCAAAAGCCAACGCTTAATTCCCATTCCGACGGTGAGCCATGCCGAAAGCGTACCGAATTTTCGCATCAATGCACTTTATTTAGCGTACGTGATTATTATACGAGAGTACCATCTTGGTTAGGACGTGTCAAAACGCCCCGCGAGAGTATGAATAATGTCACCAGAGAGATAAGCAACGTGCCGCCGCCGATGATGAGCGCAGCATCAAACCAGAATTGTTCCGGGAAAAGCCGGATTAAGGTGTCGGAGTAGGCGAACTGCCATGTGCCGCCTGCGAAGAACAGGGTGTGGAACGTGGTGAAAAATGTGTCCCAACTGACAACCGAAATGATGACGATGGCGGCGATGATGCCAATGGTAAGGCGGCTAGCGGTGAGCAAGGCAGCATAAAGTGTGCGGCGGCTGTAACGCCACAAGACAACCGTGGAGATGGTGACAAGAATGCCCACAATGACTGCGGCGGCGAAGGCATAGTGAGTCACAATTTTTACGTCGCGCATGTGGTGGAGTTCACGTGCGTTGTACATTTCGCTGCCGTCGGGGAAGCGGAGGTCGCCTAAATACGTAATATCATCGCCGTTGAGCAAGTATTGGACGGCGAACGGGGCATATTCCAAGCGCTCTTGAGTCGTGAGGCCGTAAAAATCTTCGGGGAAGCCGGGGCGGTTGTACTCAAATTGAAGGAACAACGGCGACATGATGAGGCGGACGAAGATCATGACCAGTAGAAAAGGGAAGCCAATGGTCAGGAACAGACGCAGTACCGTTAAGAGTGGTGATGATTGCAGAGGCGATTTGGGAGGTGTCATTTTTTAGGGCTGCGCCAAATTATCAAGATCGTTGGAGAGCAGGAAGTTGACCACGAGCGAGTCCACCAGCGTTTCGACCGGCGCATGGTCGTCGGTGAAGATGGTATCGGATGCGTAGGTGGGTACTAGCTGCTGCACACCCCATGTTAGGGAATCGCGCAGGAGTTCGGGGGCATCTGGCGGTAGGTCCTGTAGGTTCGTGACCAAGTTGATCGAATCAGTCGGTTGAACGGTAGCGACGAGGATGGTGTTGAATGACGCGGGGACATCCATCGCGTGAATGCTGGGGAACACTTGCGAAAGGGTGGCGGTCATCGCGTCCACAAGGCGGCGGTCGGCGTTGGTGCGGCCCACGTTGATAGCGACGACTCCGTTGTCATCAAGGCGATTACGGACTTCCTGAAAAAACTCGACAGTGGTGAGATGCCACGGGATATAAGGCGGGCGGTAGGCATCGACCGCAATCAGGCTATACTTTTTGTCGAGGTGGTTGAGCATATAGCGGCCATCTTGAGCATAGGTGGTGAGGCCGGGCATCATCATGGTGTTGAGGTCGAAGTATCGCGCACCAGCCTCTAGAATAGCGCCGTCGATTTCGATACCGTCTATCGGGATGCCTTCATACACTGCGTTGTACTGACGGGCGATGGTGCCACCCGCAAGGCCGACGATGGCGATTGACTTCACATCGACAGGGGTGGTCGGGGCCGGGTTGAAGTAAGGCGCGGTGAGGAAGAAGCTCCATGTGCGGTGATTGTCGCTGTAGGTGTTGGGACTCCACTGACTGTGGATGCCTTGACCTTCGTTCAAGTACAGGTAACGGTTGCCAGCGGTATCTTCCTGGACTTGGATGTAGTTGTACTGGCTTTCTTTTTCGTAGAGTAGAGTCGCGCCGGGGAAAGGCGGGCGCAAAGGGCCACTGAGGACGAGATACGCCAGTACGGCGATGACGAGCGGCATCCACAGCCAGCGCAGTGCGGCTACCCCTTGATGCCGAAAGAGGCCGATGAGAGCGACTGTATATAATAGACCACCGAACAGCAAGAAGGTGCGAACCGTACCGAGTTCGGGAATGATGATGATGGTGGGGAGGTATGTACCGAGAAGGCTGCCTAATGTGCTGATGGCGTTGATGCGACCTGATATTTTACCTGTACGCGACAGGTTAGTTTCGTCAGCAAGGGCGAGACGGACGGCGAACGGCGACGCGCAGCCAAGGAGTGTTACCGGAATCGAGAACAAGACCAGCACAGATGCAAATGAACCGATGGCTAGAGCGGCTTCCGCACCGGCAACGGCGGTGGCAGCAGTGACGAGAACCGGACGGGCGACGAGCGGGATCAGCGCACTGAGGAACGCCCCCCAGAGTAAGATGCCATAGAAGGTGGTGGGGTAGGGAGAACGATCTGCCCAACGACCACCGATGAAGTAACCGGCGGTCAGATAGAGTAGTATGAGGCCGATGACATTCGCCCAGACGATGTTACTGGAACCGAAGACGTTGCCGAGCAGGCGTGAGGCGGATAGCTCGACGGCAAGCGTGACCATGCCGCTGGTAAAAATAGCGAGATAGAGATATTTGCCAGAGGGTTTATTAGATGTTGTCGTTTGCACAGTCAATTCGTTAAGAAATAGCTCACTTATTAGAGCTTGAGCGTAGCCGAAACAAGGATGATTTTCCAGAGGGGAAATGATGAGTGAAATTCAGATACGACGAGCGGATAAGCAAGATGCCACACAAGTGAGGGCTGTTATTCAAAGTGTTTGGCCTGAGAACATCCCTGATATTCAACGCATTCAAAGCGTAATCAAAGATGAGCAGCATGTCACACTGGTAAGCGGGTGCGATGGGCAAATCGCGGGTTTTGTGGACGGGTTTATGACTGTTATGGTTGATGGACGGCGGCGCTGGGAAGTGGATTTGCTGGCGGTGATGCCTCAATTTCAACGGCGCGGGATAGCATCAGCATTGGTAGAGGCTTGCACACAGGCGGCACAGACAATGGGCGCGGCATTCGCACGCGGGCTGGTGGCGGTGGGGAACACTGGAAGCGAGAAAGCGTTTGCCCGATGCGGGTATGTGACGGATGAGATAGCGAATGAGTTAGTGGTTGCAGGTCGAGCTGACAAAACGCTGCCGCCTGAACCTATGGACATTATCCCTTACCTCATCCCTGTACAGACCATGAATTATGCAGGGTTATGGGTGGAAGGCCAGCGTACGAGATTAGGATTACAAGCAGCGCTTTCACGGTTAAGTGCCACCACGCTGGATGTGGCTGGCGCGGTTATTCCGGCGGATGAAAAGGCGCTCATTGCTGATGCTCTTGTACTTGGATTTGAGCGAAGTGGGCGCTACCGATGGTGGCAGCGCCTATTAACGCGAGCGAGTTAGCTAAACCTCGAGGCTTTAAACAGACTGATGTCGTGAGGGGTTTCACCGGTGAGGGCGAGATCCGTCAAAATTTTGCCGATGATAGTGCTGAATTTAAAGGCATGACCTGAACAACCACCGGCAAAGACGATGTGCTGGTATTCAGGATGCTTATCCAATACCCAATGTTCGTCGGGGGTCATGGTATACAGGCAGACACGCGCAGAACGCAGACCGGTGACATCCGGTAGATATTGCTTATTAAAGCGAAGGGCTTTATCGATATCGGACTGTGAGGGGGTGTAGTCGATTTGGGTTGGGTGGTCGTAGAGCTTGCCGCCGTGCCAAGCGACTTTGAGACCCGAGCCTTGATGGCTCGCCATGCCGTATGCCATAGGGCCGCCTTCAAAAGGTTTGTGGTCAATAAAAGCGGGGAAAACGCCTACTTCGTAGTTGGCGGCATTTGCTGTCTCGAAATACATTTCTTGACAGGCGCTAGGAGTCAACGGTAGGTTGAGGCCAAGCGTGGCTAAAAACGACTTCGCCCACGATCCGGCTGTCACAATCAACTTGGCGGCAGTATAAGTGCCGTCAGCCGTTTTGACCTCGACGGTGTTGGGATGGGGTGTCACACTGAGGATAGGCGTGTTGGGCTTGAGTTCTGCGCCATGCTGTTCAGCAAGTCGCAGATGGGCAAGAACCGATTTGGACGCGGAGAGAATGCCTGTATCGGCCTGATACAAGATAATCATGTCATCTTCAAAGCGAAATTGTGGATAGCGCCGACGCGCTTCGGTTGGTGTAAGAATTTCATGGGGGATGCCTGTTTGTTGAAGCGTCGCGATGACGTTGTTCAGGCTGGCTTGGGCTGATGTGCCAAAGTCGATTCCGCCGGTGCGCGTGTAGAGCTTTTCACTGGATTCTTGTTCGATGGCTGTCCACATAGGGTAGACCACTTTGGCGAGTTCAACATACTGCGGATAATCGTAGGCATAGCGAATGATGCGCGATAAGCCGTAGGAACTTCCTTTTTGGTGGTTGAACTCAAACTGCTCAAGCAGCAAGACTTTTTGACCTGCTTTAGCCAGATAATATGCAGCGGCGCTGCCCATTGCCCCCGCGCCGAGCACAATTGCATCGTAGTTATTTGCCATGTGAAGTCCTTTTTAGATTGAGCGCTGCGACAAAACCGCCCCGATATCGTCATTTTTGCGAACGGTTAGGGTTGGAATACGCGCGACCTGAAGTAAGGCCGTTAAATCCGTCGCGGGTGTACTGCCGCCGAAGCTGTAAGGATCAACCAAAATACACATGGGGCGAATACCGCGCCGTGATAGGATTTGTGCTTCCGTTACCCAACTCGTATCGAGTGACGAGGTGATTATAACGAGGGTTGTTCCGCGCGTAAAATAAGGTGTTTCCAACGCAAGCATCTGGGTAAGGGTATAGGGTGTGAAACTACGCGCTACAGCTAGTGATTGTAGTATGCGGTTCATCTGGCGTGCGCCGTGTTCCGGTTGCAGGATTTCCCGGTTAGGAATATAGGCCGCGAAACCGAGGGCGCGTTCGGAGTCGATGAAGTATTTCGCCATTGAAGCCGCAACCACGACTGAATATTCCTCGGTAGAGGCGGGAATACCGCTGCTGGTCGTCATGATCGAACCATTCGGGCCAGTGCGTTCTAGCAAGGGGTCATCAACGATGGAAGATGAGGAAAAGTCAACAAACAGCCAAATATCGACCAGCGGATCAATTTCAAACTCTTTGACGATGAGTCGATCTTTACGGGCGGTCGACGACCAGTGGATACGGTTGAAGCTATCGCCCGATACATAATCGCGAACGCCGGATGCGTTGGTAGTAACGTTGTGGGAACGCCGACGCTGGGCATCACCCCCTGACATCTGACCGAGGGGGAGGTCGATGTGGTTGATGGGGATGGTTTGGGGATAGACGATGACTTTTGATGTTGAATCGAGGCGGCGCGGCGTTAGGAAAAAGCCGAATGGGTCGCCACTTTTGAGCGTGACTGGCCCCAGTTCATACTCGCCACGTACCAAGCACGGGGTCTCGACTGACCATTGATAGCGTTTGCGCCCACCTAACGCCGGAACAACATGGCTGGCATGATGACCGGGCAAGGTGGAGTGATCGCGGACTTCGAGCCAGAGTTTGGGCAAGATGCTGCGGTTGTAGACGATGAAGGTTTCTTCGAGCTTGCGACCCACTTGAGCGCGGCGGGCGCGTGTTTTACGGTTGATACTCAGCCAGCGGACTGAAATCCATGCCCACAGCAAGGAAACCCCAAGCAGGCCCGCAAATAGGTAGGCGAGGGTGAAAAAGAAGGCGCGCCCTGTGAAAAGCCCGGTTAATAGGGCCGTTATCAGGAGTGCATAAACAGCGTTACGACGACTAGACATTGGTTATTTACCGCGTTGATGCGCCGGGAACGCTAGTGGATGCGAGTACATCCTGCACGACGGTGCGTGAGGAAATATCTTTGATACGAGCCGCTGGCCCAACGATGATGCGATGTGCAAGGGTGACTTCGGCTAAGGCTTTGACATCATCCGGGATTACATAGTCACGGCCTGCCATCGCGGCACGTGCTTGTGATGTGCGGAACAAGGCGAGCGAACCGCGTGGGCTGCTGCCGAGGTATACGTCGGGATGTTGGCGCGAGGCGTTGACCAGATCAATGATGTAGCGTTTGACTTCATCGGCAACGTAAATTTCGCGAATGGCTTGTTGAGCGGCAACGAGTTCTTGGATGCTGACTACTTGCTGTAGATTATTAATCGGGTGTTCGTACTGCTGGGCCGAGAGGACGGTGAGTTCTTCGGCAGGGCTGGGGTAGCCGAGTTGAATACGGATCATGAAACGGTCGAGCTGGGCTTCGGGAAGTGGGAATGTTCCTTCGTACTCAATCGGGTTTTGAGTCGCGAGGATCATAAACGGGTTTTCCATTGGATAGGTCACACCGTCAACCGTCACCTGTCGTTCTTCCATCGCTTCGAGCAAGGCGGCTTGCGTTTTGGGAGTTGCGCGGTTGATTTCGTCGGCGAGGACAATTTGGGCCATGATGGGACCGGCGCGGAACTCGAATTCACGGGTTTTCTGGTTAAAGAGGGACACACCGGTTACATCCGAGGGCAGCATGTCGGGCGTGAATTGGATGCGGCTGAAAGTACAACCGATCACACGGGCAAGCGCCCTCGCGAGCATCGTTTTGCCGACACCGGGAATATCTTCAATGAGAATGTGACCTTTGCAGAGTAAACCCAATACGGCAAGGCGCACTTCGTTTCGTTTACCGATAATCACTTGCCCAACGGATTGAGCGATACGTTCTGCGACATTTTGAGCGAGGTTAATCTGCGGCGCGGCATTATTCGCGACGCGCGGGGTTTGACGAGTATTTTGTGGAAAGTCGGTCATTGATACCTGCTTTTTTATACCATTATGTGGCGAAGGGGCGAATTTAACCCGTTGATTTCCCTATGTTACACCATCAGTATAACGGAAGTTGATGTGACTTGCCGTTTAAAGGGTGTTTAGTATAATAGGTGAAAAATGGGATGAACTTGAAAACACCATACTTTCTTCAACGTGTGACACTACTTGTAAATCTATTTTGGTCAAACTCGTAGTACAATTTCTGTTGTAACTCATCATTGGTGATGAGCATTCGCTTTTTGCTGATTAACGGCTACCCGGAGCTGTACAAACCGGGCAACTTGAGAAGGAGTGCGAGTATGGCAAAATCGCGGACAGAATTGATGGTTGACCGCCTGCGCGATCTCCAGTCTACCACACCAGAGATTGAAGCATCAGCCGTTGTGAGTGTCGATGGTTTGATTATGGCTTCATCACTGCCGGCAGGGGTAGAAGAAGACCGTGTTTCGGCAATGTCTGCGGCGATGCTCTCGCTGGGTGAACGCATTTCCACGGAGTTGGGGCGTGGTTTACTTGACCAAGTGTATATCAAGGGTAAAGAAGGCTACGTCATTTTAATGTCGGTCGGCGATGAAGCTGTATTGACGACATTGGTGCGCGAAGGTGCGAAACTCGGTTTGATCTTCCTCGACATGCGCCGCGCAGCCGATGATCTGGAGAAGCTCGTCTAAGTCGAAAATCATAGCACTCCGCTGCTGAGTGTTAGCGTTATCTGAAGCATAGACCGGCGGGCGAAACCTGCGTTCCCCGCCGATCTTTTTGTTTTGTATATGGGGAGTTGTGACATGCCAAAGCCAAAGTATATTTTCTGTACTGGTGGGGTGGTTAGCTCGGTGGGGAAGGGCGTAACCGCTGCGGCAATTGGGCGTATCCTAAAGGCGCGAGGTTTGAAGGTGGCGGTTCAAAAACTTGACCCGTATTTGAATGTCGACCCCGGTACAATGAGTCCATATCAGCATGGCGAAGTGTTCGTGACGGCGGACGGGGCGGAAACCGATCTTGACCTCGGTCACTATGAACGGTTTATTGACGAGAACCTTGACCAGAACTGTAATGTGACGGCGGGTAAGGTTTACAGCACCGTTATCGATAAGGAGCGGCGTGGGGATTATCTGGGCGGCACTATCCAAGTTATCCCGCATATTACCAGCGAAATCAAACGGCGTATTGGACTTGTGGGAAAAGAAAACAACGCGGATGTGATTATCGTCGAAGTTGGCGGTACGGTCGGCGATATTGAGAGCTTGCCATTTTTGGAAGCGATTCGTCAACTTCGTAACAGTTTACCGCGGCAGGATTCACTTTCAGTACACGTTACCTTCTTGCCGTATATCGGCGCGACGGACGAGCTAAAGACGAAACCGACGCAGCACAGCGTTCGGGATTTACGCGGCATCGGTATTCAGCCGCAGGTGATTATCTTGCGGACGGATCACCCGGTAAGCAAGGAAACGTGCGATAAGGTCGCGCTGTTCTGTGATGTTGAACCGGGCGCGGTTATCCCACTGGAAACGACCGACTTGCTTTACGAAGTACCGTTGACACTCGAAGACGCAGGGTTAGGCGAATACCTCGTGCATCAGCTTCAACTTGTCGGTACACCCAAGCCGCAGTTGGGTGATTGGCGGGCGATGACACGACGGATGCGTGCGGCACAGAAGCCAGTCAAGATCGGTGTTGTGGGCAAGTATGTTGAGCTGCATGACGCTTATATGAGCGTTAAGGAAGCCTTGTTCCATGCTTCGACCTCGCAAGATGCAAAACTTGAGATCGAGTGGATCTACTCCGGCGATTTGGAGAAGGATAAAGGCTGGGATCGGCTGGCAGAAGTCGATGGTATCGTCGTGCCGGGGGGGTTCGGTCATCGCGGGGTGGAGGGTAAGATATTAGCTGCCCGCTTTGCCCGTGAGCGTAAAATTCCTTACCTCGGTTTGTGCCTCGGAATGCAAGCGATGTGTATTGAGTTCGCGCGTAATGTGTTGGATTTAGAGAATGCCAATAGTTCTGAGTTCGAAGTCAATGAACATGCGGTTATTGACCTGATGCTGGAACAACGCGGGATTACCGAGATGGGCGGGACGATGCGCTTAGGATTATATCCGTGTAACCTGACTACCGGTAGTCAGGCAGCGGCGGCTTACGATAATGCGGCAGTCGTGCAGGAGCGCCATCGTCACCGGTTTGAGTTTAACAATACTTACCGCGAAGCATTTGAAGATCATGGGATGGTGTTTTCTGGTCTAAGCCCTGATGGACAGTTGGTCGAGATTTCTGAGGTTAAAGATCATCCGTTTATGGTGGGCAGTCAATTCCATCCCGAATTCTTGAGCAGACCGGAAAAGCCACATCCGTTGTTTGCTGCATTTATTGCGGCTGCATCGACTTATCACCAGACGGAACAGCCTGTTAACTTGACAACATCTTCAGTGAATGGACATAAGACTGAAGCTGCGGAGTAGTACATTTAGGACGAAGTAATGACAATCGAGCAGTTTGTAAGGCGAATGCCTAAGGTCGAGATCAATCTACAATTCGAAGGCGCTGTACCAAGCGAAACTTTGATTGTGATTGCCGAGCAAAATGATGTGCCCCTCAAGAATAAGCGGTTTAAAAACTGGCTTAAGCAACTTGAGACTTTGGATTACACGAATTTACCTGAACTCATCCGTGAAACCAGTAATTGGATACAACAACCGGAAGATTTCACGCGGATTGTGTACGAGATCGGTGTGGCGCTGGCAAAACAAAATGTGCAATATGCCGAAATCGGGTTTGCGCCGCATTTATATGCAAGCAGTGGCTTGACTTTCGAGCAGCTGCTTACGGCGTTGAATGATGGTCGTGAACGTGTGCATCGTGCGTGGAACGTGCAACTGCGGTGGGTGCTTAATGCCATGCGTGACGAGCCGCAAGCGATTGATGATGTCATTAAGTGGGCATCCGGTTCTGCCGGGATAAAAGGCGGAATTGTCGGCATTGGTTTGATTGGTCGAGAAGTCAGGGGATGGACTGATACTTTTGAACGGGCTTTCCGTACCGCGCAAAAGAAAGGGCTTTCGAGTACCATTACGCTGCTTGATGGCACTGCTTCTCCCGATTTACTTCTGGAGCGATTTGAGCCTCGCCGAATTGAGGTTGGTTTAGCGACTGCTAGCGATCAAAGTGCTGTACGTCTTTTGACAGATCGAAGTGTTTTTGTAGGTCTTACACCGGTTCAGAGCGTTGCTAAGGGCAGCATTGCTACTTATGGTGAGTTTCCGCTACGGCAGTTGGTTGATGACGGTGCGCGTGTCTATCTCGGCGCTGGTATGCCAAACTTTTACCGTACTTTACTCATCAAAGAGTATATGGCAGCCATTCAAGATGCTAATTTGACGGTTCGAGAGCTGGAGCAGATTAGCTCCAATGCGGTAGACGCGAGTTTTATGGGGGACGAGGACAAAGCAACGTTGCGACAGTCATTTACGGAAATATGTGCGGCGCTGAGAGATGAACTGAATCTTGATGCTGAGGCGACATTAAGTCGTTAGCGATTAGGATTTAAAAAGCGGCACTGCTAATGCCGCTTTTTTATTTTGCCTTATGCGGGCGAATTTTTGAAATCAATAAAGCGGTATCCAATGCCGCGCTCGGTTATGATGTACTTCGGATTTGCTGGGTCTTCCTCGATTTTTTCGCGCAGGTAATTGACATACAGCCGGACGTAGTGCGCCTCATCCCGGTACTCATAGCCCCATACTTTGGCAAGTATTTGGTCGTGTGGCACTGTCCAACCCGCATTTTCGATGAGGTGATAGAGCAGACGATATTCAGTCGGGCGGAGTTTAATGTGTTCACCGTTGACGATCACTTCCCGGCGGTTGAAGTCAATACTGAGGCGATCATCGATTCGAAGCACTGCGAGTTCGGGTGTGCTGGATGGAATGGCAGCGCGGCGTAAAACGGCCTTGATACGGCTAGAGAGTTCACGCGGGCCGAACGGTTTGGTGATGTAGTCGTCAGCGCCCAGCTCTAAACCGTAAACACGGTCGTTTTCCTCGCCTTTGGCCGTCAACATTATCACTGGAATACTCGAAAATTCGCGGAGCATCCGCAAGGTTTCGTAGCCATCCAGTTCTGGCATCATGACATCGAGCAATACCAAATCTGGGAGTTTGGTGCGAATGGCTTCTAAGGCTTCGATACCATTGTGTGCCTCGATGACTTGATGGCCTTCAAGTTCAAGATTCATGCGGATGAAACCTATCATTCTCGGCTCATCGTCAACCACGAGAATTCGTTTTCCGTCACGCTGGTTTGTTTTAGGTACCTTTGTAGTCATCTTTTCCATTTCGACTGGTGGAACTGCAAATTAATCGTTGCGCCAGAGCTGCGGGAATTCATCATGGGCATCGCCGCTCGGCAAGATTTGGATGAAGTTGATGCGTGACCACGGCAGCATGACACTGGTCACACCATCGTCTAACCATTCAACCTCGCGATCTTTACGATCACGCGGGTTGCGCCCTACGACCATAATATCGGTTGGGCCGGGAAGGTCGTCCACATCAATTTTAACGGGTTCGCTATTGGATAAATGAACAAGCAGAGTTATCACCGTCGTTTCCCTCAGTTATGTGTTATTTGAAATAGACATGAGCGACTAGTTTCCCGAGGCGGATTTCATCGCCATCGCGCAAGATGCGGGGCTGCTCCGGTACAAGCCGCTGCCCATTCAGATGTGTTCCATTGGCGCTGCCCATATCGACAAGGGTGAGGGTGTCATCGCTACGGCAAACAGCGGCATGAATGCGCGAAACCCCTTTTTCGAGCGCTCCAAATGGCGTTAAATCCAAATCCGGCTTGGAAGTGCTGGTTGTATCGGCACGACCAACGACTAATTTTGCGCTGGGCTTAATGATGATGGGTTCGGCAGCGTCACGAATATGGATAATGATAAACGCATCATTACCGAAGCGAGCGGTTCCCCACGTCACCTTTGCAGCCAGATCGGCAACTGATTGGTCAAATCGTTTGGTAGGCGATACGGTGATAGTGCGTTCCGCTATCGCATGGAGATTCTGTCCACACTCTTCACAAAACATCACGCCTTCACGATTTTGATGGCTGCAATATTGGCAGGCGATCATTCCGTTTTATCCTCCGAAGACTCCATGAGGAGGAATCGAGTTTGATACTTGAGTGTTTTGCGCCCTTGATCGGATAAATTGCTGGTATGAGCAACACGCAGCGCTTCCGACCGTGCTTCGTGTGCAAGTTGTTCTTCGCCAATCGCTAACAGTCGGGTAGCAAGATTTTCTAAACGGCGAGTGGCTTCTTGAATATCGCCGGTCGCAAGCGCCTCTTGTGCGCGTTCTTGCATCCGATACAACGTCAGTTTACCTAAGGCATCCAAAATGGCTACAGGCGGTTCTTCCGGGGAAGGTTGATCGGTCACTTCTAGGGAAATGTCACTAAGAGCTTGAAACTGCTGCTGTTGGTTGGAAAGAATATCCCCATAAGCAACAATACGAGCAACCGAGCGAAAACCCAAGCTCATGTTTGCAGGCAACTGAAATTGGAGGAGGACTGAAATTAAGCGTGTCGCTTGTAAACTGCCTAACTGAATGAAGTTTTCATTGGTGGCTAGCGGCTGCGGATGTGGCGCAAGTTTGAATGCTGATTCAATTTTCACATCAGGATCGGTTGCGACGGAAATCCGAACTCGCTCGGCGAAGGCATTCGAAAGGTTTCGCACATGGTCGTTCAAGAATTGCACAACTGCATTTGCTGAGTTTATGTATGAGGATGTGCCACCGGTTGCCGAGGCAATTGCATCCAGAAACTCGTCATTCCATTCTTGACCTAGCCCCATCGCACTAATTGAGATACCAAGGCCGGAGGCTTCACGAGCAAGGTCAAGGCATTTGTCTTGGTCGCCAAACGTATTGCCGTCGGTCAATAAGACGATATGGTTAACCAACTTGGGGCCGAGGTAACGTCGATTTTGTTCAACACCTTTCGATAGGCCGTTGAATATTTCTGTCCCTCCAGCAGCAGACATCATGCTGATTTTGGCTTTTAGGCTCTGCTTATTGGTAACAGGGGTTGCAGCGATAATGACTTCGGCGCGGTCATTAAACGCGACTACAGAAAGAATGTCTTGATCGGTTAATTGGTCGATAATCTGATGGGCGGCGACTTTGACCTTATCGAGCCGCGTACCATTCATTGAATTGCTGTGATCGAGTACGAGGGTCAGATTCAAGCGTGACTCGCGTTTTGTTTGATCTTGGTCACGCGCACGAGGATCGGGCAGGATTTCCGCAAGTAAATAAATGACCTGCGGTTCTTGCAAGGGCATGATTGAACGCTTGCTGGGAGTCACACGTAGATTAAAGAATAGTGAACTATCCGTCCCGCGCCGGCTGTATTGCGTGTCGTAATCCCGCCGCCGAACAGGGTCTAAAAGGAGTTCATAGGCATACGTTACGTCCTGAAATTGGGCTGTCGCCCCTAAACTGTCATGATTGACATCAGGGTGTAGACGGCGCGCGATGCGGCGGTATGCAGTTTTTATATCTTCAGAAGTAGCATCGCGGGCAACCCCCAACGTCACGTATGGATCTATATTTGAGGACATAATGTTAGCTTTATAATTTTATCCCATTAGTGAGCGGGAATTTTAAGCATAATCACAGTGATATTGTCTGTCCCGCCATGCGTATTGGCTAGTGCTACAAGTTTATCACAAGCTTCCTGTGGATTCGAATGCGTTGACACGATTTCAGCAATTTCGTCTTCGGTGACTAAATTCCACAGACCATCACTACACAATATGAGTTTGGAGTTTGGTGGCAGTCGGCGCGTGAGGGCATCAACTTCAAGGGTTTCACTTTGCCCCAGCGCACGGTAGAGTACGTTCTTTTGAGCATGTACACTCGCTTCTTCCGGGGTGAGCAGATTTAGCTCGACATAGCGCTGCACAAGGGAATGATCGCGGGTGATTTGTTCAATGTGATCTTTGGTTATCAGGTAAATTCGGCTGTCGCCAACGTGGGCTATGTAGGCCAAATCACCGATAACGGCGACGGCGGTTAAGGTTGTCCCGCCATCTGGGACTTTGGTGATAATATCCGCGTTTGCCTTTTGAACGGCAGCAATCATGGATTCCGTTATCGGAACCCGTTCAGTTTCGTCATCACTATTCAACATTGGCAAGAAGATATGATTGGTGATGTAGGCAGCGACCATGTTGGCTGTAATGGCGGATGCTTTTTCGCCATCATGATGCCCACCCATGCCGTCGGCGACCACAAATAGACCAAAATCAGGGCGCTGGGTTGCGCTTCTGCTCGTCGAAACGAACGAGAATACCGCATCTTGATTATTGGTGCGTACCATGCCTACGTCGGTCGCCTGACCAAATAAAAGGTGCTCATTGCTTGAGGAAATCACCGTTTCGGGCGGCAAGGGACGGGTTATTCCATCGGCAATATTCGGCATCGACGGGATTTCGACAGGTTGGGTCGAAAGTGGGTTCGTCATAACCGTTTCAGGCTTTTTTTCCACGACCTCTGTCGGTGGCTTTGTTTCAATGGGTGTCGGCGAGTCAGTCTTTGTATTAGCCTGACTGAAGAGGCGACGGAATAAATCCATTTTCAGACTCCCATTTGATTGCGAAAAGAGTGTATTGGTTTCACCGACGGTTAGCCTCCGACAAGCGGCAAGGCATACAACGTTTTGTCGAGCGAACCGAACAGAATTGTATCGCTGGTAATGTGCGCTGTAGAGGTAATTGGCCCATCCGTTTTGAACTTCCAGCGCTCTTTTCCTGTGTTAATGTCAATGCAGTAGAAATACTCGTTGGTGCTGCCAAAGTAGACGGCACCCTGATAGGCTACTGGCGATGCGATAATCGGCTTGTCTGATGCGAACTTCCATTTTTCTTTGGAGGTTTGTGCGTTGAGCGCATATAAATGCCCATCCGCTGAACCTACAAATACGAGATCACCCTCGACAACGGGTGATGAAATGATTGGTCCATTGGTGCGGAAGCGCCATGAGCTAAAGCCGTTGCTGGCATCCAGTGCATACAAGAACCCATCCATCGAACCGACATAACAAATGCCTTCATCAATGTCTACAAAGGGTGAAGACGTGACCGCTCGCTTGGTGCGGTAGCTCCATTTGCGTTTGCCATCAAGACCCAGAGAAAAGAGTTCACCCGTTTCACTGCCGACAATCACGAGATCGTTTGCAACGACCGGACGACTGCGGACGGCTTCACCGAGTTGATATTTCCATAAGAAGCGACCGTTCGGTGCGCCGAGGGCGTAGAGATGCCCATCGTCACTCCCGAAAAATACGGCATCAACTTCCGGCGCAATACGGGCTGAACCGCGAATCTTGTCTTGCGTCGTGTATGACCAACTGATTTTTCCGTTGCGGTAATCCAGCGCGTAGAAGGTTTTATCTTCTGAGCCAAACAAAACAAGCCGGTTGTTTTGATCGACAACGGGCGATGATGCAATACCGCCATGTGTCGGGTACTTCCAGATAAACGCGCCTGTGGTTATATTGAGGGCATAAATATTCGTATCGTACGAGCCGATGAATGCCATCTCTTTGTATGAGGCAGGGGTGCAGCGGATTTCGTCTTCCGCACGGAATTTCCAGCGGGGTTCAATCGTGCCATGTGAGTCTAAACCTGCAAAGAAGCTCGTTTCGCTGCCAGTGCCTGCTTGAGCAGCTTTGGTTGCGCCGTTGGCAACCGCTACGACTGGCTTATAGCGAAGGTTTTCAAGCTCGGTCTTCATCTCCACGCAGCTTTGGAAGCGGTTTTGTGGTTCGAAAGAGAGTGCCTTCTCCACGACCTGAATGAGCAGGTCTGGGGCAGCAGGATTGAAATCCTGAATAGGGCGTTCGGCAAAGCTGAAAGGGGGTTCGAGCCGAGGGTCTTTGCGGGTGAGTATATGATGCAAAGTCGCGCCGAGACTGTAGATGTCGCTTAGAACGGTCACATCACCTTTATACTGTTCTGGCGCACAGTAACCTTCGGTTCCGATCATGGTGTGCTTTTTCGTGCCACCGTCAAAAATTTTCGCAATACCAAAGTCGATCAACCGGATTTTGCCGAATTGATCCACCATGATGTTTGATGGCTTCATGTCGCGGAAAACGATGGGCTTGGGCTGTGTATGAAGGAATTCAACCACGTCGCACAGATCAATTGACCATTCAATGATTTTATCAATTGGAAGTTCTTTTGTTTGTGCCAGCAATGTTTCAAGATCGCGCCCGTTGATATACTCCATCACCAAATAAACACGGTCGTTTTGATCAAAGAAGTCGAATATCTTGGGAATCGCGGGATGATTTAATGTCGCAAGAATATTCGCTTCGCGCTGAAAGGTTTTAAGCGTCGAGGCATGAAGTGTTGGATCTGTGGTCGGATTTAACATCTCCTTGACGGCGACGAGTTTACGGACATCTGGAAAGTTGAGATCGCGCGCTTGGTAGACTGTACCCATACCACCACCGCCGAGTACACCAAGTACTTTATAGCGACGTTGTAATACAGTGTTCGCCTGAAGGGAACTATCAGTCGAGTCTTCACCGCCCATACCAGCGAATTGAGTCGTTTCGGGCATGATAATATGGTTCCTATAAATACAGACACAGTGGATGATATATGCGTCATCAATTATTATATGAGAGGTATAACGTTCTCGCAATTGGTGAAGCATTAAGCTCGGTTAGGTCAAATCAGTGATTCCTGCCTCTTTGTATCTTCATATTCCCTTTTGTCGTATTAAGTGCAGTTACTGTGCTTTTAATACCTATATCAATCTTGATAATTTGATTGAGCCGTTTGTGAAGGCGCTCATTCGAGAAATTCAAATCGTCGGTGAGAGCCAACCTGAACAACTGCTCCATACGATTTATATTGGTGGTGGTACACCCAGTCTGTTGAGTGTTGAGCAGATCAGCCAGATATTATCAGCCATCAATCGCTATTTTCGGCTGACAGCAGATGCCGAAATTTCGATGGAGTCAAACCCCGCTGATCTTACGCCTGAATACGTGAAGTTGGTTCGGTCATTAGGTGTAAATAGACTGAGTATCGGGATGCAATCGGCAAATGAAGCTGAACTCGAGTTATTTGCAAGACGGCATGATTTGCAGGCTGTGATTCGTGCTGTGGACGCAGCGCGGCGGGGCGGCTTTGATAACCTCAACCTCGATCTTATTTATGGCATTCCTAATCAAACGTTAGCGAATTGGGAAAAGAGTTTGGAAGTGCTGCTCAATTTGGAGCCGGAACACGTTTCACTGTATGCACTTGGATTAGAAGATGGAACGTCGCTCAAAAATTGGGTTGATAATGGTAAAGTGCCGTCACCAGATGATGACTTGGCTGCCGATATGTACGATATGGCAACCGATATGCTTGGGAGTGCTGGCCTAGACCAATACGAGATCAGTAATTGGGCAAAAGCAGGTTTGGAGTGCCGTCATAACCTTCAATACTGGCGTAATTTGCCGTATCCGGGGGTAGGGCCGGGGGCGCATGGGTATGCGAATGGCGTGCGATACTCCACCATTTTATCGCCGCATCGCTATATTAAAGCGATGACTGAAAGCAAACAGACTTTTGATTTCCCCCGTACACCTGCGACAGATCAAGCCACCGTGGTTGACCGCGACAATGAGATTGCCGAAACCTTGATTATGGGACTGCGCTTGACGCAAGAAGGCATTGATCGCGTGACCTTTAAGCGGCGATTTGGTGAGGATTTACTTGATATTCACCCTGATGTTATTCAGCGATACCGCTCACATGGGTTGCTATATGTTGACGACCAAGTGGTCAAAATTACTCAACAGGGTCGATTGTTGAGTAATATGATTTTCCGCGATTTGGTTTAGTCTAATAGTTGCGCTCAAAGAGGCTGGTGACTAACTGCGAGAGCCATTCTGCTGGTGCACCTTGGGGGTTAGCTGCTTCTAGCGCGGAAATGGCCTTCTGATAGTAACGTTCCTCAGATTGGCGCGTATATTCTTGAGCATCAAGAGTGTCGAGGATTGCAACTGCCTCGTCAATATCTGCCTGTTTAAACTCACCTCGCTCGTATACGCGCATCAATTTGTCGCTGTTTTCAAGTCCATATAACACCGGCAGCGATTTTTTACGTGATAGGATATCGGTTGCCGCTGACTTGCCGGTGACACTTGGATCACCCCAAATGCCTAAAATGTCATCACGAATTTGAAAGGCAATTCCGAGATTAAGGCCGAACTCAGCATAATGTTCCGCAAGCTGTGGATTGCCAGAGGCGATTAACGCACCCATTTGAGCACTGGCAGCCAGCAACGCAGCCGATTTGCCCGTAATCATGGAAATATATTCGTCTGGTGTCACTGTGTCTTGGTGTTCAAAACGCATATCCAGATGCTGACCGCGAGTCAACTCTAGCATGGTGCGGTTAAAGATGCGCCAAATTTCGATCAGTTTATCTGAAGATAGTCCTGTAGATGAAAGCCGTTCGAGCGCATCGTAGGCCATTGTGAATAGGGCATCACCAATATTAATGGCGATGGCACTGCCCCAGATTTGCCATAGGGTAGGGCGGTTGTGGCGCAGCGGGCTTTGATCTTGAATGTCGTCATGAACGAGTGAGAAATTGTGGAGTAGCTCAACCGCCGCCGCCGCCGGTAAACCAGATTGCCACTTCCCGCCAGCGGCTTCAACCGCTAGCAGCAGCAAAACGGGACGAATGCGTTTGCCAGTTGGAATGTTGGATGGATTTCCTTCTTGATCGACCCAACCTAATGCATATTGCAGCATCACGCCTAAATCAGGAGGCTGATTAGGCTGGGACGTGACGACACGACGCATTTCGAGGTCTATTTCTACCCAATAGCGTTGGAAGAATGATGATAGCACTTGTGAATTATCCTAGAGTTTGAGCAAAGGTATCTGCTGTAATTGTGCCACATTCTTGGCCGCGCTGCACAACATTGAAATGCGAACTTGAGCAATTGTTTCGCGTATGAGTTGGTCGACTTCTTCAACGGATTGGTTGGCTGCTTTAAGAAAGGGGCCAGCCATACCGCCAGCAGTGGCACCGAGCGCAATACACTTCGCGATGTCAATGCCATCCCGCAAGCCACCACTTGCTATGACGGGTAACTGCGGCGCAGCTTTCGTCGCATACAGAATCCCATCAGCAGTTGGAATTCCCCAGTCGGCGAAACTACGTGCAACGCGGGCATGAAAGGCGGTGGGGGCGCGGTGATACTCCACTTCACTCCAAGAGGTACCGCCTGCACCGGCAACGTCGATAGCTGCGACACCTACGTTGGCGAGGTCACGAACATTTTGTTCCGAAAATCCCCAGCCTACTTCTTTCGCAATCACGGGTACAGAAACCAGTTTGCAAATCTGTTCAACTTTGCCGAGCAGACCAGCGAAATTGGTATCCCCTTCAGGCTGAACTGCTTCTTGCAAGACATTGAAGTGGAGAATAAGCGCGTCGGCTTCAATCATATCAACGGCACGCTGGCACTGTTCGATGCCATATTTGTAATTGAGTTGTACAGCGCCTAGATTTGCGAACAGTAAAGCGTTTGGTGCTACATTACGAACTTGATAGCTATATGCTAGTTCGGATTTTTCGATGGCGGCACGCTGCGAACCCAACCCCATCGCAATCCCGTGCATTTCCGCTGCTTGAGCGAGGTTTTGGTTAATTTTATGCGCCATCTCGGCACCACCTGTCATGGATGAAATGACAATCGGTGCAGAGAGCGTTTTACCGAAAAGCGTAATTGAAGTATCGATTTCATTGAGGTTGAGTTCGGGAAGAGCCTGATGTAAGAAACGGTAGTTCTCTAGCCCGGTGGTTAAGTGCGGAAACTGAACATCTTTTTCCAGATTTATTCGTATATGTTCCGTTTTCCGATTCTCAGTTACTGCGGCATCCGTGACTTTATCCATGTCTTGGTGTTCCTTAGTGTAGTGAGCGTAATGCTACCTGATGCCGCTTGCGGATGTCAATAACATCACACTAGCAGTCGGCAGGTAAACAGGTATAATGTGCGTCTGCTATCTTAAAAAATCACAATGCCCCACCAATTGGGAGGTAGAAATGGCATCAACAGAAGAACGTGTTAAGAATATCGTTGTCGACTTACTCGGTGTGAGTGAAGACCGTGTTGTTCCGGCGGCACGTTTCCGCGAAGACCTCGAAGCCGATTCGCTTGATCTTGTTGAATTGATTATGGCATTCGAAGAAGAATTCGGTGGCGAGATCACTGACGAAGATGCCCAGAAGATCACCAGTGTTGGTGAGGCTGTATCGTACATTCAACAGAATATGGGCGGCAGCTAGTTCTGCTTTCCCAAGTGTGATGATTATAAACAGAGTAGGGTACTTTATGTTCTACTCTGTTTTAATATTCCAAGACCGGCGATTGTTGCGAACCCTACAGTCGTTGCCACCATGCCGATGCCAATGCTCATCGGTAGTTTGTAGTTTTGCATGAGCGACCACCCCTGACTCATTCCTACGATGCCTGCTATTGTCCCTAGAATGCTGAACAATATAACTAGCCACTTTTTTGTATTCAAACTGCGTTTGATGCTTGCGATACCAATCAGCAAGGTTGAGGCTGCTATTATGAACTGCTGGCGGTAGTTTGGATCATCGTGGTAGGTGGTGAAAAATTCCAACGGCGGTAGTAAGGCAATTGACATGATTACGAGTGCTGCAACTGCGATGCGAAAGTTCTTAATACTTAAAACGATGCTTAGTAAAAAACCTATTATGGCTAAAGGAAGCCTGAGGGCTAAGGAAATCCACAGGAATGGAGCCGTTTGCCGTACTGATGGGACGAGGCTTGACCACTCAGCGAGATCATATGCCCCCATTTGCATTCCGTTTGCAGGTGTGACAATCCACGGCAGCACGTAGCCAATAAGTGCAATCAGCAGAAAAACTAGTATCAAGGTGTTCAGGGTTTTTCGTGGCATATTAGGTTGTTAACTCGTCGATATAGCCGCGAATTTGATCATCTTCTTCTTTTTGACTATTGAAGAAGCTCACCATAAATTGGCTGCGACGCTGTCGCAGCGCCATCGGAGCCACAACTCGAATATCCTGCGCGTTGGCAACATCGCGACCGTCAGCGGCGGCATGTGCTCGCGCAGCCTCGAACATGGTGTATTCGGCACGATGCGAGTCGATGTCTAACCGTTGTACAAGTGAGAGCCCCAGTGTGATAGCTTCGTCGGCTATGGTTGTTTCTTTCAAGAGTTCGCGCGCCAGAATAATTTCTTCACGGGTAGCAGCGGTTGCTGAATCCCACTCGCGGAGGAAACGTGCCGGATTCTCGCGGTAGATTCTTACGCGGTTGTAGACTTCTAAGCGGTCGTGGTGAGCCATTAGACCGCGTACATTCACTCGTAAGCCGAAGCGATCCAATATTTGTGGTCTCAGGCGACCCTCTTCAGGGTTCATCGAGCCGATCAATACGAAACGGGATCGAAAGGTGCCGGACATTGCTCCACGCCGGACTGTATAGGAGCCTTGAGCGGCCGCATCGAGTATGGCATCAACAATTTCATCATCGAGAAGGTTAACTTCATCGACATATAACAGGTTGTTATCAGCACGGGCAAGGATGCCTTTTTCGAGGCGAACACGCTGCTGCTGGATAGCGATGCGCTCGTTGATGCCGCCTACCACATCTTCTAGACGCGCGTTCAGCGGGAGTTCGACGAGCTTTACAGACTCAAAGTGGGAAATTGCCTGACCGCTATGAAACTTTTCGTAGCAATCTGGATATAAAAATTTGGCATTGTCGGATTGTAATTCGTTAGGCAGAACGCCTTCTTCACAATCGCTGACTTCTGCATCCGGTAAGATGCCGGTTAAACTGCGAACGGCTGTGGTTTTCCCGATGCCACGCGGCCCAATCAGCAGCACACCACCCACGGCAGGGTTGATTACTGAGAGCATGAGGGCAATACGCATCTCGATCTGCCCAACAATCGCGAGGAAAGGGTAGGGGCGTTGATCAAAAATGCCCGCATCGGGAATATCTTCAGCTAATACAGCGCGTGCGCCAGACTGGTTGAGTAAGCGGAGCAGCACAGATTGCTCAAGGCCGCTAAATTGTGGTAGTAGATCACTCACGGATGCTGGCGCTTTCTATTTGCCGAATTTACATTCAACGTAGCCTATTGCAGAGGTTTATGCAAGTAGCGTTTGATAGATGCCAAGAAGCTGCCGCGCTGACTTTTCCCATGTAAATTCTTTGACTCGTTCTAAGCCTTTTTCGATTAATTGTTGGCGCAGCGGCTCATCTTGGATCAGGCTTTGGAGGGCATTCGCGAGGGCATCAACATCATATGGATCAACTAATAGACCGGCATCTCCAGCTACTTCTGGTAGGGACGAAACGTTTGAGGTTACGACCGGTGCGCCGCAGGCCATCGCTTCCAAGATTGGTAAGCCGAAGCCCTCATATAATGATGGAAAGGCTAGGCACGCAGCCATGTTATATAGAACTGGTAGATCAGCATCATCGGCAAAGCCAATGAAGTGAACATATTCTTCCATATGTCGCTGGGCGATTGTTTCGTAGATTGGATTGTCCAGCCAACCTTTACCGCCTGAGATTACCAGATGAATTTTTATACCGTGACTATGGAGTATTCCGAGTGCTTCAATTAAGCGAGTGTAGTTTTTACGCGGCTGAACGGTTCCGACAGTAAAAATGAATTGAAAATCGTCTAAGTTATATTTTCTTCGCGTAGTCATGGATAAATCAGTGTCATTTATCTGTTTAAATACACTACTCACTCCACTCAAAAGTACACATACCTTCTCAGGCGAAGTCCCATACAACGATACAATATCATTACGAGTAGCTTCTGAATCAGCAAGAATAAAAGTTGAATGCTGAATTGACCGAGGAACAACTACATCCAAATACTTCTTCAAAGCTGGAGATGCAGATTCAGGTACATGCACATACGACAGATCATGTACTGTTAAAACAGTAGGAATAGCAGGCGAAGTAGGAGGTAAAACAAAATCGGTCGCGTGGAAAAGATCGACTGAACCTACAAACCACTGAACGGGTATTGGAACACGCGCTCGATGCCAAATACGAGCAAACCATTTCGGTGTGATGTGCGTTGGCTTCCAAACAAAATTCCTACCAGCTTGAGGAGGAAGATCCCCATTTACCCCGGCAACAAACAGCGAATAATTCGTATCCTGATCTACCTTTGCAAGGGCAGAAACCAACTCGCGAACATAGCGCCCAATTCCGCCGCCTTGTTCATAGGCCGGTGTGTAATCAATCCCTATAGACACCATCGAGGTTAGGACTGAGAGTCAACGTCATTATATGTCCAATGACGATTGGCGAAGAAGTTCCAGAACGTCACGACAATCACCCCAACAACCATCGCGACCATCGTACCGAGCTTGTCATCTGCGGCGATAGAGGGGACATAAGCGGTTCTAAAAATACGGATGATTGGAAGCAAGATTGGCATAAATATCTCGCCAAGCGCATGGTAGGCGTTCGTAATCCAAAGAGTACGCGCAAGCCAACCCACAAGGCTAATAAACGTAAATAAGAACAACTGGCGACGAGCCGACCGAGAGCGTGAGTCTGGGTACGTCCAAATTCGATTCCAGGTGAAATTACTTAACAGGGCAGCGATAAACGCTATCGTCGTAGCAACAATAACGTTTTCAACAATACGCTCACCTGACTTGGCTGTCGGCGGTAATACTGTCGCTTGGAGAATGGTGACAGTGCCAAAGTCAACGATAAATCCAATTACGCCAACCACAACAAATTTCAGAAAGCGTTCGACTTCCTTCGACTTGTCACCAAAACGTGAGGCTATGGCTAAGATTGGAATATCCAATGGATTGCGAATAGACGAAGAAGTTGACATGGTGTTTGACTGAGTCACAGATTCATCCTTAGGCTGGAATATACTTCTTTACTTAGAACAACCACGATACTAAGCATAACACCGAGGTGCAAGAAAAGGTTATTAACGTAGAGATTATCGAAGAAGCTGTGTACCGCTAAGTATACCCACGCACCTAGCAGTCCAATAGCAACATACCGGGACAAGGCATCAGGATGCAGCCTAATGTGCCAAGTACGAAGGAATATTGTAACCCAAACCTTGCCATAAGCTAACAGCCCTATGATACCAACTTCAGCAAGAAGGTTTAAGTAATAATTATGGGCGTGACCGAGGGGTTCCTGCCAATTCATAAGATTATACTGCGGATAGGCATTCGCGTAATTACCAAAGCCTACACCTAACCACGGATTCGTTGTAAACATATTAAGCGCAGCTTGCCAATGCGCCAAGCGTTCCGCCACAGCATAGTTATCAGGCGTTATATCGACACCACGCACATCCTCAAAAGCAAAGAACTCTTGCGTTGATGTCTCCAAACGCTGAACAATTGATTGCGGTAATAAACCACTTGTCCATGCAACCAAAGCGAAACAACCCACGACACCAAAAACAATTAAGCCCTTTTTGAGACTATACGGTATCGCCAAGCCTAACACAAGAAACGCTGCCCCAAGACCCAACCATGCTCCACGGCTCCACGACATCAACATGCCCATCAACAGGACAACGGTAGAGAGCGCATAGAATATGGCTAAGACAACAGACAGATCTAATTTCTTATTTTGCCACCACCGAACCCCATAACCCAAAGCTGCCATTACCGTGATCGGCAGCAGCAATCCCATAAAGCCGCCAAATGGATTCGGTTGACCAAACGTACCAAAAGCACGAAAGAACCGATTGTTAATCAATAAGTGTAAAGCACCACTTCCGCCGAAAAACTCATAGATACCAATCAGAGCATTCGCAACGCCAGCGACAACGAGACCGAACACCAGCCATTCCCAAGACACTTGAGTAAACGAAGACACAAGCACCATAACCAGCAAAAAAATCTGAATCCACTTTAACCACTCAAGCAACCATGCGGCGACAGAATCAGCAACAACCCCTGATAATCCGGTCACAACAATAAATAGCAGCAATGATGCAGAGAATGGATGCCAGAGCTTCGAGAGGGAAGGAATAACGCGCTGTGAATGCGAGATGCGCGTTCCTACATAAACGCCGAGATAACTTATCAATCCGATTTGCCCAATGTCAATCGGTAACTGAAATTGTGCTTCAGTAGCGATCAGTACACGTAACGGGGATAAAATTAGAAGGGGAAGTAAAAGTGCTACCGGGTGAATAAGACCTAATACAAGTAATCCGACACTTGTAGCGACAACTACTAGAACTGGAACAGGCTGCCAGAGGATGAGTAGGGCAGCAGCAATCGCAAGTGGAATCCCTAATATAAATCGTAAGGACGGCATGTTCATCTGCCGCCCCTGTAGACCTGCTAGAGGAAACCCTGTCACACAACCTCACGGAAGTAGGCGACCGTTTTTTCTAGGCCTTCATGTAAATTAACCTTTGGTTCCCAACCGAGTACCGTTTTCGCCCGCGTTATATCCGGTTGGCGAGTTTGAGGATCGCCTTTAATGCGTTCATCACGGTAAACAATGCCTGCTTTGTTACCAGTGATTTCATTTACGGCCTGCGCGAACTGCAAAATGGTCATTTCAGTCGGATTACCAATATTGACCGGTTGGTTGTAGTCTGACATCAAGAGGCGATATAGCCCCTCAATCAAATCACTGACATATTGGAAGCTGCGCGTCTGTGATCCATCACCATAAACCGTAAGGGCTTCACCGCGTAGTGCCTGAGCAATAAAGTTCGGAACGACACGACCATCGGCCAAACGCATACGCGGGCCATAGGTGTTGAAGATGCGAACAATTTTGGTGTCCACGCTATGTACATTATGATAGGCCATCGTAATCGCTTCTGCATAACGTTTCGCTTCATCATAGACACCCCGCGGCCCGATGGGATCAACATTACCGGCGTAACTTTCCTTCTGCGGGTGTTCGAGTGGGTCTCCATAGATTTCTGATGTGGAAGCAATCAGGAAACGTGCTTTTTTCGCCAGTGCCAAACCAAGCGCGTTGTGCGTACCGAGCGCACCGACTTTTAATGTTTGAATGGGTAATTTGAGGTAGTCAATAGGGCTTGCTGGTGAGGCGAAGTGGAGAACCGCATCCACCGAGCCATTGATATAGATATAGTTGGTCGTATCATGGCGGATAAACGAAAAATTCTGATTACCTGCCAAATGAGCGATGTTTCGGGTATTCCCGGTAATCAGATTATCCATCGCTATCACAGTATGACCTTCAGCAAGAAAACGGTCACACAAATGTGAACCTAAGAAACCAGCACCACCAGTAATTAGCACGCGCAATTGAACATCCTCTTTCGAGCAATATGAAACCACATTATGTTGAGTTTATCATAGGACAATTACAGGGAGTATGTTGATTTAGACAGAAACTTCGCCATCCCCGGCCTTTTTTAGATCTTCAATTTGATCTTGCAGTTCATTCTTGAAAATCGTGAAGGCAGTCGTGTTATCCAAGCACAAAACGACCACTTTTAAGAAACGGGGGTTTTCGAATGTAAAGTCGATAATTTGAGTAATCATCGTACGGGCGCAATTTTCGAGCGGATAGCCTAGAACACCTGCTGAAATTGCTGGGAAAGCTAAGGAACGCAGTCGGTGCTGTTCTGCCAAACGTAAACAAGCGAGAGTTGCATTGGCTAATTTGCCGCGCTCACTGCCTTCTCCCCAACGTGGCCCAACGACATGGATGATTTTGTCATAAGACAGATTACCAGCATCCGTAATAACCGCATCACCAATATCACACCAGCCAATGTCGTTACAGGCTTCTTGAAGTATGAGACCTGCCTTGAGGAGTAAAACAGGATCGATGTGGAGATTAGGGTCTGTGGAGTTGACAAACGCATTCACGCCAAGCGACAAAATATCATCTTGGATAACCTGAATAGTGACTTTATTCACCTTGACCTTCATGGGCGACCCTCGTCACATTTGGGTTAAATTACACCATTATATTAATGGTTCGTCAATAGATCGCCCGTTCTCTAGATGGGTAAGTGCGAGGAGAAGCATAAAAACATAACTTAAGTCGATTACAAAAACAC
The DNA here is from genome assembly GCA_020161935.1 of Chloroflexota bacterium. GTDB lineage: Bacteria > Chloroflexota > Anaerolineae > Aggregatilineales > Phototrophicaceae > CFX2. The sequence goes on along the minus strand of JAIUNI010000001.1, from coordinate 843,799 downwards.
TGTTATCGATCATGCCATGTCCTATGAGATTAATCATGCTTCCGATTGTGCCAATGACTAACGCAAAACCTAACGGATTACTTTTTAACCTCTGATACAGATAAAGACATCGCCGCCAAAACGCTGCTTGAAACCCAATCAACAATGCGACACCGGCAAGGCCAAGCCGTACCCAGAAATCCAGAATAATGTTGTGTGGATGCGATAAGTTGGGTTCCTGCCATGCGTCAGGAAGGATATATTTCCCCCTGAATTCGTACAGGAATTGATCGAGTCCAAGACCTGTGATCGGATTATCTTGAATGATATGGACAGCGCTCAACCACGCCCGTACTCTATAAAAGTTGGTTCCACTCGAAAAGTCCAGCATACGCGAGAAACGCTGTGATCCCAACGAGGCAACGAACCCGACGACAAGAACAATCAGAATGCCAAGAATAACTAGCCGCGAATGCCGCCTCAAAACCAGCAAGAGAACAGATGCTACGGATATAGGCACGCCAATGAATAATCCCCCGACGCTTTGTGTTAGGAGCAGGGCAAGCAGCATCGGTAGAAGTGCGGCTCCATAAAAGATGCGGCGGCGCTGATCAATTTTTACGAGTGCAAAAGCTAGTGCAAAAGGAATGGTGCGCCCGAGGATGAGTGCGACATTATTAGGAGAGCCGTAAACACTGGCAAGTCGCCGAGAGCCACCTTCCGCAGTAATGATCGCCTCACCGTTTGCATACTGCCACAAGCCAATGATTGCCACGACAAGCCCAGCTATCACCAAAGCATCAACAATCGATAAAATTTGGCTGCGGTTCAATCTTGAAGTTCTGAAGATTACATAGAACAAAATTGGCTCTAGAAACAGCGTTCGAAGCTCAGTGACGGCTTCACCATGATACTTTGACCACGAGAGCGCTACGAAACCTAGCATTACCCATACGCCAACCAAATAATCAATCCATGTTGAGGATGAGAAGGCTGACCGTAGTGAAAAGCCTGTGAATCGCGAATTGTGTGCTTGGTTATTTCGAGCATATTCAACCGCAACTCTTAGCAGCCAAGCCAACATCGTTAGGATGACCATGACTTCTACAAGCGGGAACGCAAAGAGATATAACTTTACAGGGAATAGGAAGAAAGGCGACCAAAAAATAGTAAGCATCAACCCAATATGGATACGATGATAAAAGATGATTAGCAGGACTATTGAAGCGACCACCGTGACAATAATGCCCGGTTGCAGCTTAATCAGTCCACTTGAAATAATGGCTAATACCATCGGTACCGGTTCGTGTCGGAAAAGATTTGCAGAGCCGTCCCCCCAAGTTAAGAGCATCCCGATCATCAGCGCAATCGAAGAAACGATACTCAGGAGAAGTTGAAGGGTGGCATTTAAGTAGCTACCGACAAATCGGAGTACGATTTGCGCTAACTTAAAACCCGGTTGACGGGCAGTAATTGCAACACTTATCGCACTCAGTAAAACAGTAAACCACCCAACCGCAATCCGTTGTTCAAACGGGCGTGAAAGGCTGCCAGAGCTTACGCCAAACCCAGCCAAGGCCCAACGATCCCAGCCACGATCAGCGATGACTTGAAGGCTATGCTGCTGCGGTGGCAAGTTTCGTGCCACTGGTATCAAGTTTATCTCTGGTTGCTGTGAAGGGCTTGTCAACACGATATAGCTATTGCCTGAAGCATCTACGGGAACCGCATTAGCAGGGTAGCCATCAATTTGCGGATAGAGATAGGCGGTGTAATTATCTTGTCGTAAGAGCAACGACACATCTGAGCCATCGAAGTTGAACTGAAACTGGCTGTCCTGTACCCAACCTATATCAGCACCAAGTGAACCAAAAGTCCATACGCCGCTAAATTGCGTATAAGGATTAGGTGCTGGAAAAAGTCCGTTTTGAGCTGAATTCGTTACGTGTAAACGCTGTAAAACATCATAAAGGGGATTCGGATTATTATCGGGCGCAATCAATGAAAATCCCCAAAGCGGATCATCAATTAGTGCATCTGGCTGCCACTGGTTGAGTAGTATTCCACCCAACCACGGCCACTCTCGTTCAGCACGATCCAAAGCCGAAATCGTAAAGCCTAACTGATCGTTACCGGACACACTTCCCCATATGGAGGGAGAACCCTGCCAATTGTCCGGCAAACTGTTCCATCCCCATTCGCTTGCCCATAATGATTTCTGTGCATCCCCATTCTGCACCATGATTTCACGTAAAGCGACAATACGAGAAAAGTTAAGTCGTGTGGGATCAACTGTGCGATCCATTGGGGAGCGGTCAAAACCATAAGGCTTTGCTGCAACCGCATCCATAAAGTCTTTCGCTCCAACAGCGTATAAATCACGCAGGAAGAGCAAGTCGCTGATATTTTGGGGGCCGGTTTCAATCGTAGGCGCAAGCGCAGCCGCTAGTACCGTAGACTCCGCGTCAGCCGCGTGGATAGCTTGATAAGACTCTGCTAGCAGGGCAGCGTACTCAACTGCGCGAGGTTCTCCGTGTCCCCATGCAGTCGTTAAGTTCGGCTCGTCCCAAACTTGATAATAATCAACCCGTTCGCCATAACGTACTGCGAAAGCTGAAGCAAACTGTGCAAAATCCTGATTATCAATAGGTGGGGTATTCGGGTTCGTATTCGAGGGACGCGCCCAATCGGGTGTCGAAATGAGCACAATAACGGGTTTTAAAGAGGGGTGTGCTTTGAATGCTTCAAATATTTGATCGGTACTCATCCAATCAAATTGTCCCTGCATACGCTCGATTTCCGACCAATGGACAAACTGCCGCACCCACGTAATATGAGCATTTTCCATAAGTGTGAAATTATGATCGAGCTGCTCAGGATCATATTGAAAGAGTTGCGCGTTAACACCTAAGCGCGGAACACGATATGGTAGCGCAGAATCGACGCTCGCGTCAGCATAACCTCGAAGTTGATAATCACGCTCTTGAAGGATCGAAATTGTCGTGACCAAACTGCCTACAAACAGCAGTATCGAAAAGCCAAAAATAATATGATAACGCTTCATCGTGTCCAAATAGGGGTAGACGCACGACCATCCAGCGTGAGTTGGTGCGTGATACTAGACGCAACATCTACAATCCACAGATTGCCTTGATAAATAATCGCGATTTGATGTCCATCAGGACTCCACGCAAATTCGCGATCTTGAAAGATCGACTCTTGTGCGGTTAGCCCCGGACGGCCTTCTTCTGGGAACAGAACACGTGCATTACTGCCGTCGCGGTCAGCTACAACAAGATCGTACTCACCGTTGATTGTATTGAATGGATCACGTGCCTTTAGATAGGCGAGATAGCCCTTCGGGAATTGGCTTTCTGTCTGTGAAAGTAGTGGCGAGAACTGAGGAGCAGACCAGATGCCAGCATTTGAGGCAAGGGTGGCATTCAAGGTACCGGTCGTGTCCGTTACAGAGACACTAAAAGCAGGGCTATTCTCCGGGCTTTCGCTGCCCACAGGTGCGCCATGCGTCGTGGCGATTAGCAGTGAGTTATCCGGTGACCAAGCGAGTGTTGAACGCCATGACCAACCGCTAAACGGCACGAGTACCGGATATTTCATCAACCCAGCGTCAAAGCCTGTTACATCACCATCCTGTAGTGATGCGAAATCAAAAATGCCTACCCTGTCAGCCTGCGCCCAAGCCAACTTTTGACCATCCGGCGACCATTGAAACCGGGTTCCCCACCAACCATACAATCCACCGCCGGAGCGACCTAAAAGCTGCTTAACGCCTAATGACTCACCTGTATTCGGATCGACGCGCATCTGCCAGAGATCATGGAATGGCAGCCAACCCGGAGTGGCTTGGCTGGACTCGGCTGATGAGTAACTAATCGTATTTTCGAGTTCTGGAATCCAGTCCGCGTACAAGATGTTATCGAGGACGAGGCTAGTAGGTTGAGATGGCCTCGAAATATCATTAATCATCCAAAGCTGGTTGAAAGTTGTTGAATCATCAGTAACACTAGGCTTTTGTGTGTAGAGTATCTGCCGTCCATTTGGGGACAACGCAAATACATGCGAGTCAAGATTCCCTTCGGTTGTAATTGGCCTTTTAGAGGTGCTGCTGCCTTGAATAACCCAAATATTCCCGTTGCTTTTATAAGCTAATAAGCCATCAACAGGTACGGGTTCAACATCACCTGATACGCCCACATAAATAATTTCATCTTGTGCTGCTCGTACTTCCGTCGTGCGGGTCACAACACGGTCTTTTGGCGTGCCGTCAATAATGGTGACGCGGTAACAAATTTCCTGTGATCCCGCTTGACCGGATTTAACAACCTTCTTTTCACCCGGTTGCAAGCCTTCATTCAAGACTGGGGTCTGCTTATAGGGGATTTCCGAGGTTTCACACTCTTCCCGTTCTGTGACCCGCGCGATGGTAATTTGCATCCCATCCGCAATTTGTGTAAACGGAGGCGGATTAACAATATCGAGTTCAGAATATTGGACATCGACCTTTGGGCCGCGCAGGAACTCGTCAATCGTGGTGGCAGTTGGCACATCAAATACCCGTTCGCGTCCGTCCGCAATTAATCGGACACGGATTTGAATAGGCTGTTGTGTTTCACGACAAGCCACAAGCACACTTAAAAGGCTTAACAATAAAAGTACACGGGCATAGAAACGAATTGTCATAAGAGTTGAAGGCAAGTCACTATTTTCAAATCACCAATCACCTAATATAAACCAGACCCCACAACGTTCGCGAGGTCTGGTTTGTCTATATTATCTCAAACCGGACGTGTTATGGAACCCAAGATGACGCACTGTCATTATTCGTTCCATCCGAGACTTTTGCGACCCCGCTTCCATCAGTGTTCATCACATACACCTGTGAAAGGCCATTATCTTGCGACACAAACAGAATTTGTGTGCCGTCTGGTGACCAAGCAGGGCGTGTATCCGGTCTACTGAGGTCGGATATACGGGTCACATTTGAACCATCGGCATTGGCTACATAGATTTGAGCTGCACCTTCACGATCAGATACAAATGCGATCTGACTACTATTCGGTGACCATGTCGGGCTTGCATCAATGCTTGTTGGACTATTCGATATATTCAGAACGCTGCCATCAGTCGCCTGAATATAGATGTCATTGTTGCCGTCACGGTCGCTCATATAAGCAAGTCGTGTCCCATCCGGCGACGGTGCAGGATAGGCCTCGTTTGAGGGAGCATTGGTGAGATTTATAGGATTACTGCCATCAGGGTTGACGGCATAAATCTCATAATTCCCATCCCGGCTAGTTGCAAACACAATCAAGCTGCCATCTTCCGACCAAACAGGGGTTGTGTCGGTTGCCGGGTTGTCTGTCACTCGAACCGCATTTGAACCGTCACTATTCATGACATAGATTTCATCATTTCCATCGCGATTGGATACGAATGCAATACGGTTACCATCCGGGGATGCCGATGGATTGGTATCGCTTGCAGGATTATTGGTGAGATTTGTCAATGTTCCATCCGTGGACATCAGGTAGATCTCATCATTTCCTGAGCGATTCGAGACGAATACCACCGCATCGTTAATCGGAGGTGGTACAGGTATTACCACAGCGGTGTTCACCGTAACCGTTTGCGGGGCAGAGGTATTGGTTCCACCAGCATTGGTAACGGTCAGCGTGACGTTGTACGATCCAGCTTGGCTGTACTCATGCGATGGGTTGGCATCGGCGCTGGTCGTGCCGTCGCCAAAGTCCCATATGTAGGTCAAGCCATCACCGGTCGAGGTGCTGGTAAAGTTGACCGTTAGTGGCGCATCACCCACCGTTGGGTCAGCTGTGAAACTGGCGACTGGCGCAACTAGAGCGGCGTTCACGGTGATCGTCTGGGGATCGGACGTGTCGCTGCCACCCAGACCGCTCACCGTGAGCATGACTGTGTAAATACCGGGATTCTGGAACAAGAAGCTCGTGTTCGCCGTATCAGCAGTGCCGAGCGGCGTTCCGTTGCTATCTGTAAACGACCATGCATATGTGTTGAAGTCACCGGTCGAGGTGCTGGTGAAATTGACCGTTAGCGGCGCATCGCCAGTTGTCTGATCAGCCGTGAAGCTCGCGACCGGAACTACCGCAGCTATGTTCACAGTGATCGTCTGTGGGGCAGAGGTATTACTGCCACCGGCATTGGTGACGGTCAGCGTGACGCTGTACGATCCGGCTTGGGCGTACTCATGCGACGGGTTGGCATCGGCGCTGGTCGTGCCGTCGCCAAAGTCCCATGCGTAGGTCAAGCCATCGCCAGTTGAGGTGCTGGTGAAATTGACCGTTAGCGGCGCATCGCCTGTTGTTGGGTTGGTGGTGAAGCTGGCAACCGGTGCTACGGGCGCGACATTCACAGTGATCGTCTGTGGGGCAGAGGTATTACTACCACCGGTATTGGTGACGGTCAGTGTGACATTGTACTGCCCGGCTTGGGCATACTCATGCGATGGGTTGGCATCGGCGCTGGTCGTGCCGTCGCCAAAGTCCCATGCGTAGGTCAAGCCATCGCCAGTTGAGGTGCTGGTAAAGTTAACCGTTAGCGGCGCATTGCCGGTTGTCTGATCAGCCGTGAAGCTGGCAACCGGTGCTACGGGCGCGACATTCACAGTGATCGTCTGTGGGGCAGAGGTATTACTGCCACCGGCATTGGTGACGGTCAGCGTGACATTGTACTGCCCGGCTTGGGCGTACTCATGCGATGGGTTGGCATCGGCGCTGGTCATACCGTCGCCAAAGTCCCATGCGTAGGTCAAGCCATCGCCGGTCGAGGTGCTGGTAAAGTTGACCGTTAGCGGCGCATCGCCCGCCGTTGGGTCAGCCGTGAAGCTGGCAACCGGTGCTACGGGCGCTGCGTTTACCGTGATCGTCTGTGGGGCAGAGGTATTACTGCCACCGGCATTGGTGACGGTCAGTGTGACATTGTACTGCCCAGCTTGGGCGTACTCATGCGATGGGTTGGCATCGGCGCTGGTCGTGCCGTCGCCAAAGTCCCACGCATAGGTCAAGCCATCGCCGGTCGAGGTGCTGGTAAAGTTGACCGTTAGCGGCGCATCGCCCGCCGTTGGGTCAGCCGTGAAGCTGGCGACTGGCGCAACAGGTGCGGCATTCACAGTGATCGTTTGGGGATCGGATGTGTCGCTGCCGCCCAGACCGCTCACGGTGAGCGTGACGGTGTAAGTACCGGCATTCTGGAACAGGAAGCTCGTGTTCGCCGTATCAGCAGTGCCGAGCGGTGTTCCGTTGCTATCCGTAAACGACCATGCGTACGTGTTGAAGTCACCAACTGATGTACTGACAAATGTGACAGTCAGTGGAGCATTACCACTGGTTGGGTTAGCGGTAAAGCTAGCAACCGGTGCTACGGGAGCAGTCGTCACCGTAACGGTTTGCTGACTGGAATTGCTACCTGCGCTGTTCGTGACCGTCAATTTTGCAGTGTATGTATTCGCAGTCGCATAGGTGTGCGTGGGATTCGCATCAGTGCTGGTAGACCCATCCCCAAAATCCCAACTGTATGTCAGGCTTTCGCCGGTTGATTGATTAGTAAACTGCACGTTCAACGGCGCGGTACCAGTCGAGGGTGTCACGAGGAAGGCGGAGACAGGTACCTCAATGGGTTTTGTCGCCGTAATAGTCGATTGTGATTCGCTCGTTCCACCGGGGCCAGTCACCTTCAATTTGACGGTATAAGTACCAACTGAGGCGTATGTATGTGATGGATCTTTTTCGGTACTTAAGGATGAACCATCGCCAAAATCCCAGCTATAACCGGTGATATTGCCTGATGATTGATTAGTGAACTGTACGGCCAATGGCGCATTACCGGAAGTTGTGTTTTGCGTAAATGCCGCAAGCGGCGCGTCCGGCAGCTTAATTGCAGTAATTTTCGTCTGGGCAACATTTTGACCGCCGGGGCCAATTACGGTCAGCTTAACCGTAAACTCTCCAGCGGCAGCAAAGGTATGCACAGGATTCTTATCGACACTTGTTTGACCATCGCCAAAATCCCATGCGTAGCTGGTAATTTGCCCTGTAGATTGATTTGCAAATTGAACCTGCAATGGAATATTACCTGTAACTTTATCCGGTGTAAAGGCTGCTACGGGCGGCGGTACCACAGGATCTTGAACCGTGATTTTCCGCGTGACAAACGAGGTACCACCGGGGCCAACGATGGTGAGGATAACGTTATAGGTTCCAACTGCGGTGAATTGGTGTGTTGGGTTAGGATCAGTACTGGTTGTACTGTCACCAAATGCCCAGTTGATGTTTGTGATATTACCAGTCGATTGATTAGTAAATTTAACCGTTAGTGGCGATGGCCCACTGGTCGTGTCTTGCGTAAAGGCTGCCACAGGTGCGGACGGGCTTTGAACGTTAATTTGCTGTGTTACATTCGATGTGCCACCGGGGCCATTGACACCGAGTGTCACATAATAAACACCGGGCGCACGGAAGGTATAAACAGGATTAGCTTCGGCACTGCTGCCACCATCACCAAATGTCCACGTAAAGTTTGTAATGCTGCCGCTGGACTGGTTAATAAAGCGCACAACGAGCGGCGCTTGTCCGGTTGTCCGGTCTTGCGTAAAAGCAGCAATTGGACGCGGAATATTGGGTGTTGCTGACGGAACTGGTGTCGGCGCTTGGTTCTGTACACGTATGTTATTGACAATGGTAGCAAGACTCGTGCCATCGCGTAAAGTCACACGCAACCGTAGCTGGTATACGCTGTCCTGAACCAGTGTTGTATTCCATATTCCTAACAGACCATTAAATACGGAATTCTGTGAGATGCCGGTCGCCGGATACCACAGGTTCCCCGGATTGGGGTCGGGTCCATATTCGAGTTGATATTGCAAGAACAACGGGTGAATGGCTGCGCCCAACACTTGCACATTCCCTGCTACAACATTTCCCGGAATTGGTGACAGAATCACAATACTAATCGGTGTCGGGGTATTGGTAGGGAAGGGGCGGAATGTTGGCGGAATCGAATTCGAGGTCGGCGGTAATACGAGCGATTGGCTTGTAGGTGGAGCGACCTGCGTAATGGGTAGTGTCGTCGGCACGCCACTTACCCCGGTTATTGAAGTACGTGTCGGTGCGGACGTATTCGTCGGCATTTCGGTTAGAGCAAGCTGCTGCTCAGGTGAATTGCTGAGATTACAGGCACTTAAGCTAAGAAGTAATAAAATGCAATATAGGAGCTGTATCTTGGCTAATCGAGCCATGACAATGCCTTTCTCGGGTCTGATGAACATATCTGGAGTGATTATAACAGTTATTACCTATCCCAACCTGACGTTAAGCTGACTATTTCACACCTAGAGAGCTTACTTGTTAGTGCCTGAAACCGATGCTACACTGTTTTAAAGGTAAATTTCATCTTTTGCAAATCACCTACCGGTGCTTCTATAACCAAGTGAATAGGCGTTACGAAGGGGATGATGATGAAGGCGCTAATTGTTGACGATGAGCAGGCAATTCGTGACGCGCTTGGACGCAAACTGCACCGCGAAGGGTTTGAGGTGGTGCTGGCAGCCGATGGCCTAGAGGGACTTCGTGCTTTCCACGCCGAACACCCGGATTTGGTTATACTCGACATCGTTATGCCCGGTGGCATGGATGGCCTGACTATTTGCCAGCGGATCCGTGAAATTGCTGATACGCCCATCATGATGCTTTCCGCACAAGCCATTACTGAGGAAGACATCATTGAGGGGTTAAATGCAGGCGCAGATGAATATATTATTAAGCCTATCCGGTTAAATGAATTTGTTGCCCGAGTTAGTGCGTTGCTGAGGCGTTCTCAAATCGCTTCGTCCGAAAGTCAGCAGGGTTACAATGACGGCTACTTAAATGTTGATTTGCATCGTCGCCATGTGTACGTCGACAGCCGCAAAATACATCTAACCCCGACTGAATTTAAACTACTCGCAACCTTGTTAGAAAATGCTGGGCGGGTGGTCACCCAGCGCGACTTGCTGGAACAGGTGTGGGGTAGGGAATATATCAACGACATTTATTACCCTCGTGTTTATATTAGCCAACTGCGGCGCAAAGTCGAACCTGATCCTGCAAACCCGGTCTATATTTTGACTGAGCATCGCATTGGATACCGATTTGAAAAACAATCACCACTGATAACAAAACCTCAATAACTTATGGCTTTTTTCAACACAGTTAGCTTACTTTCCAATGGCTTGACGCTAGCGCTCTCATTGGGCTTTTTGCTAATCGTGTTATGGAATGATGTTCGCAAAGAACTCAATCAGTTTTTTGCTGCCTTTTTGCTATTGGTAATGCTCTGGAATGTCGGTTCACTTTTCACACTGGCACTGTCAATTATTTCTCCCAATTCCAGTGTGATTAAGCTCGCTATCACGATAATGGAAATCGGGTTTACAGGCTCAAGCATCGCCCTCTATACTATGACGGCGATCCTAGTTGGGGTTCACACACGGCGTTTTCGCCTCCTTGCTTTCACAAGCTTATTTCTAATTGTTGGTTATCAAGCGGTTTTAATTTTTGCAGATGCGCCCATACAATTCTCGACCTTAGGCAATGGTTTCTTCAAGTATCGGTTTGCTCCGCTTTCCGCAATTTTCTATCTGATGTTTGATGGCGTTACGCTCTATTTGGTATGGCGCTATCGCCGCAAAATCAGAAGCCACGGCTTATTTATAGGCCTTAATCTGTTTGCAATTAGCCAAAGTTTAGGCTTCTTAAATCCTGAGTTGCAAGTTGCTTCACTATCAATCACTTTAGGCGGCGTATCAGCTTTACTCATCAGTTTTGCCATGTTACGCCGTGAAATCATCACCCCGTTAGCGGAACGAATTACTCAAGTCGAGTCTGTCCACAAAGTTAGCCTTGCGATTACCAGCCATATCGCGCTTGATCGCGTCATGAATCAAATTGCTACGCAAGCTGTAACGTGGTTGAATGCCGATGCATCCGGTATTTTTCTAAAAAATGATAGAAATCAACTCGAATTGGTCAGTGTTTACGATCTACCATCCGTTTCTCTACACTTACAAATTGACATAGGTGATGGTGTCGCCGGGCGAGTAGCCGAGACAAAACAGTCGATTTACCTTGAGAATTATGTGCGCGACTGGAAAGGTATCCATGAATTCGCCTATGGAACCGAAACCTTTGGTTCTGTTATTGGGGTTCCACTGATTTATAGTGAATCGACCATCGGTGTATTACTGGTTATCGCGGGAAAACAGGGACGTTTATTCCAGAAGCAAGATGTTCAACTGCTAGAGCTTTTAGGGGCACAAGCTGCTGTCGCAATTGCTCACAGCCGTCTATTCGGCGAACAACAGAGTCTAACCCAACAAGTTGAAGCTGCTCACAACCAATTGCAAACCGTTTTGACGAGTACGGAAAATCCTGTCGCGGTAGTCAATCGAAAACTACAGCTCGTGTTCGCCAATCCTGCATTCCGCAGGTTGTTTAAAGATACTCAACTGACGCTGGGTGAACACCTTATCAATCTAACGCCTCGCAATTTATTACCATCTGATTTTCGTGCTGCGTTACGTGATCTGCGGCAAAAACAGGCGCATATCTATGAAGTTAGCATTAATAATCAGACATACTTATGTCATGTAGCATCATTAGGTCAACCGCAATCATCAGGTTGGGTCGCTGTTCTGAATGATATTAGCCAACTGAAGGAGTTAGATCGCTTAAAAAGCGAAATGATTCGGATGGCGAGTCATGATCTTAAGAATCCCTTGCAAGCAGCAATGGCAAACCTTGAACTGCTGCATGATGATCTCGAACTCCTTCGTAACCCTGAAATTGATTTATCGATGACAGCGATAAACACACAACTTACTCGTATGAACAAAATTATAAATGGCGTTCTTGACCTTGAGAGAATAAAAAGCGGACAGCTACTCACAGAGGTTTGTACTGCCGAACAGGTAGTCAATGAAGTTATGCAGGATATGCGTTACTTAGCGTCTGAAAAACGTATCACGCTGCAAGCAGAAATCGGTGATGATTTACCCCATTTTAAGGCTGATCCCGATCAATTTGGTCAAGCGCTCGTTAATCTGGTTGAGAATGCAATTAAATTCACCAAGTCAAATGGTCACGTAATCATAAAAGTTGGATTAGAAAAAAATCGTTTGTGTTTCGCTGTTCAAGATAATGGAATTGGTATCCCGCCTGAGCTACAGGAGCATGTCTTTGAGCGCTTTTGGAGAGGCGGCCAGAGAGGACAAAATGGAGCTGAACACATCACTGGAACTGGTCTAGGCTTAAGCCTCGTTAAGACAATTGTGGAAAATCATAGTGGCGAAGTTAGGTTGACCAGCACGCCGGGAATAGGTACAGTCTTTTACGTGCTGCTTCCAGCAATGATAGAGGCACAACCAACACTATAAACTTAGTCACAAGATGGGCTCAATGAAGACACACACGTATATTGCTACCACTGTATCAGCAATTGCAATTTTAGTAGTTGTTATAGGGCAGGGTATTGTTTCGGCACAAGGGTCAAGTGCAACCAGCACACCGCCTGCTCCCCCCCCGACGGCTTCTGCGGCTCCACAAGTCATGGTTACGAATACGCCGCGTTCGAATGCAGGTGCGCCACCTCTAACGACATCGTTTACACAAGCTGATCTAAAGCTATTAACGGGGAATGTTCAGCGCCCAAATGGTCTTGTTTGGTTTGATGGAAAACTATTCGCGGCTTGTACGGGTGATTGGACAATTTACGAGATTGATGCCGAAACTGGTGTAACAGCTCAATACATTTATGGGCCTAAAAACGCCCATGCTATGGTTGCAAAAGCCGGACAAAGTAACACAAGTCTATGGATACCTGATTTTCAATCCAATACCGTTATAGAAATTACTCAAGGCGTGGTTAAAACCGTTGCCTCAAACATGGAAGGGCCTTGGGGCATTGTAGCTTTCGATGATACGCAGTTTTTGGTGACGAATTTACGTGGGAATAATGTTGTGTTGGTTGGGGCAGCAGAACCTAAACAAGTTATCTCGCAACTTCGTTCACCTACCGGTATTGCTTTAGATGATGGCTATATTTATGTAGCGAACACCGGCAGCGCCCGGCGCGCGATTGAATGGTATTCAACGGATGGGTTGGTGGAACAGACAGAGCCAATTGATGCTGAAGCTCAAAACGAATCTCATGCATTAGTGTCGGGACTACAGAACGTCACGAATATCACGATGGCTGCTGATGATCTACTCTATTTCAGCTACTCTCTCGGTACGCGCGGGGTCGTTGGACGTGTTAATCCTGAGACATGCCGGGAAAATGGTGGTTGCAGCAGCGAGCAAGTCGAAATTGTTGTGTATAGTGAACTCGCTGCACCGCTCTCTGGCCTCACCATCTCATCTGATATGGAACTATTTATTCACAGCATTTTTAGCCCTGAAATTTACTGGGTGGATCTGACAACTACACCAACAGGCAATTAGTGCATACTTGTACTTCGGGTTAATAAAAAGCGGGATAGTTGATTATCCCGCTTTTTATATTGGTCATATACGAACGTAACGTATATTTCAAATCATCGTGCGCCCATACGATCTTTATGAAGACGGTTTTCGAGATATACGCTAGCCATCGACAATACAATCGTCAGATTTGCATAGAGGAACGACAACACCAGCAACCCTTCTGGGTAGCGGAAGTTGTTGCTCGAATACTGGCGTGTTAGATAAGAAATTTCTGGGACAGCTACGGCGGATGCAAGAGACGTATCTTTTAATAGAAAGACAAAGTTGTTGGCAAGTGCAGGAAGTACGTTGCGTATCGCTTGAGGCAGAATAATATAATACATGACTTGTACATATGTCATCCCTAATGAGCGACCTGCCTCAACCTGACCACGCCCGATGCTTTCGATACCTGCGCGAAAAACCTCAGACATAAATGCGCCATATGTGACCGCAAATGCTAGCACAATACGAACTTCAGCATCAATATCACGGGTACGTAAAACGGTGGTTGAGACTTGATCGCCCGGAACGCCGATCAATCGCTGAATTAAGTCATCAACAAAAGGCATATTTGCTTGATCGGGATTACTCCCTACGACGACATCGATGATCGCCGGAGTAAGTACGAAGTTAAAAATGAGGATAATTACTAATAGGGGTAACCCTCGAAAGATTTCTACATAAAGTGTAGACAAATTGTAGATAATTATATTTTTTGAAATGCGCCCGAATGCAACGATCAAGCCAATTACAACTGCTACCACAAAAGAGAATACGGTAATACGAATCGTTGCAGCCAAACCGGGGACAACATAATCCCATACTTTGGTGACTTCCGGTTGAGTCGCAATTGCATTGAGAACCAAGATGTCGAGCAGGATAAAAAGCAGGAACCACACACGCTTCTGTAGAAGGTTTCGGGCAAAACCTTGAAGATTCAAAAGCTGAGGTGGTTGCAATGGAGGGGTTGGTTCTGCTGAGGGAACCGTTGAATTCATTTCGACATCCTTTTGTGGTCATAAAAACAAGGGGTGAGACTATGCCCACCCCTAAAAATTTACTCAGTCTTCTAACTAACTTGCGGAGTTAAACCACTTGTTGAAAATCTCATCCCATGTACCGCTGGCTTGTAAAGCAGACATCGCTGCATTTACAGGGTAGACGAGATCGCTACCGGGAGGATAGGCGAAAGCTAACCCTTGGATACCACTTAGGGACTCAGGCAATGTCTTTAAACCACCTTGAGCAGCGATATAACCTTCAGCAGCCGGACGATCCACCACCACTGCATCAACGTCATCGTTCTTCAGAGCTTCAATTGCAGGGCCAAATTGTTCAAAGCTGCGGACATGATCGTCACCGAACAGCGTTTTTGCTGTAATTTCATTGGTTGTCCCAATTTGTGTACCAACCAAAAAATCATCCAAGCTCTTAAGTTCGTCCGAAGTGGTGAAGCGTGTATCGTCTTCGCGAATTAGAAGTGTTTCATCATATGCTTGATAGAGCTGTGAGAAATCAACCGTTTGATCGCGTTCGGCTGTATAGGTGATGCCGTCTGCTGCCACGTCATATTGACCATTCGCAATACCGAGTAACATACCATCCCATGCAACTTCTTCGAACACGGGAACACAGTTCAACAGTTGGCAAATTGCAGTGAAGGTATCATAGTCCCAACCTACACCAACCCCATCCACAATCGAGTTATATGGAGGGTAGGCATTTTCCACTGCAACGGTGATTTCTCGGCCACCCAAATCAGGCCAAGCGACGGTCGCAGCCGACTCTTGCGCGATTACAGTTCCAAGTGTAGGAATCATCAGCACTAACATCAGAATGACAAACAACACTCTACGGTGACGCAAACCCATCATCAACTCCTCCATTAAAATACATGAGTGAATACATATGATCCATTGGATTCATGTGGAAAGAATTTTAACCGTCTAATGCGATCATAGCAACAAATCCAATGTTGCCTTATTCACTACACTCCGTTTAGAGAGTAAATGTACAACGCTTTTATTGAGTTATGTGTCACTCTCAACAAATGCCGCATCTTGAAAAGATAGTTTTTGAGTAATGTGTTTGAGCTTGCTTGATCGTTGAAGCTGCTTAAATGCAAATTCTGCTTTCAATGCTTCTTGCCGGTTGCGATAAACCCATGCCCCCAGCAGCTTTACCGGACGACGTGTTTTGGTGTAGGCCGCGCCGCGCCCCGAATTGTGTAACTTTAAGCGGCGGGCTAGATTAGGTGATATGCCCGTATAGAGTGTTTGGTCGGCACACTCTAAAACATACAAATACCACCGCTCAGTAGGCATTAAAGCGTAATAAGGACGATCTTCAATCGTCACAAGGTCGTGTGCTGTGTAACCGGCAGCAAAAGCGTGTTGCATGGTATCACGCAAGGCTAACCGCCACTTTAGTGCTAATTCTGGCATTTCATGTTTGAGATGATTTACGTTTTGGGGGATTTCTGCTAGACAAAATTGGGGAACAACAGGGAATGCATTCAACTGTAGATTCTCTTGGCTTCGGCGCAGGAGAAAATGGAAATTTGAAATATTGCCTGATGTCACTAACGGGGTAGGGCTTTTTTTCTGACTCAGTTGTTTAACGCGAGGTGCTTTCAGTGACCATGTTGTCTCAAGCCTATCTGATGGTAAACCTGCGTTCAACCCGTCGGTGAGGTCACCATAATAGTTGACATGATATATATTGGCCGTCGCACCAAGGACGTGAAGGTTGAAGTTCGCATTTCCCCGTTGGAGTGGGTCAAACGTCCATCCCATACTGTTATATCCATTTTCTAGCGCCCAAATTCGTTGGAATTGTTTTAGCCCAAAACCAATGCCTTGCCCTTGATAGTTGGGATGCACTGCTGCCATATGCGACCATAAATGCGTGTGATTATGTTGAGAACTGGGGAACATCAAAGCCATTCCCACGATCACCTGATTATCATAGGCTCCAACAACGAGACTGCCATTATTGACCATCGCATGTAGTAAGCCGGAAGGTGTTGCATCTCGAGCAGGTAAATCCCATACTAGCATTTCAAGATCGACAACCTGCTCAAGCTCTTCGATTGTTTCTAATACCCGATAGGCAATTTCCACAGGTTATTTTCCAAGCGGGTCTGCTAGTAGTAACCCAATAAGGGAAGTCAAAATCCCAACGTTGAGCGTAATTACACCGATCAATCGAAGCGGCTGGGAAACAGCATAAACATCGATCAGTTGAATAACAAAACTGATTATGATGAGTACGATTCCAATGACAACCGGCAGACCTCTACGTTTCGCCATAAATTCGGAAAGGCTGGCGATACGTTTAGCTAACCAGCCTGACTCATCAATACGTTTGAACATGCTGCTTCGCCCTTATTTAATCTGGTAGCGGGTAAATCGCTCCTGTAACGATGGAGGAAGTTGAACGGTAATGACCACCCCATCTTCCGTATGCTCTTGGTTTTCCACTGTTGCTAGCTCGAAAAGCTGCGAAACGAGATCACCGCGATCATAAGGCAGGCGAAGTTTAACCGTACGAATGTGTTTGCTGAGTGCGGTTTCAATTGCTTCTAGAAGATTACCAATCCCGATATTGTTTTGTGCTGACACAGGTATTTCAGCTATATAGTGTTCTTGCCCAAAACGTTTGGGAAGGGGTTGGTCACTCCATTGATCAATCTTATTCCACACCAAAATGCGGGGTATGGGAGGTACATCAAGTTCCGCAAGGGTGTCTTCGACCGCTTCGATATGCTGCTGCACATTCGGGTGCGACGTATCAACCACATGCAGAAGTAAATCAGCCTCGATAATTTCTTCCAGTGTTGCACGGAAGGCGGCAATAAGGTTCGTAGGTAACTTTTGAATGAACCCTACCGTATCGGTCATCAGGACATGGCGACCTGATGGCAAATCAACCTTTCGAGTCAAAGGATCAAGGGTGGCAAATAACTGATTCGCCACATAGACATCGGATTGTGTAATCGTCCGCAAAAGCGTGGATTTACCGGCGTTGGTATAACCGACTAATGCAATCACAGGGATATTCGCGCGGCTGCGTTGGCGGCGATAATGGCTGCGATGCTCACGAACATGCTCAAGATCTTCTTTTAGCTTGGAAATTTTTCGCCCAATTTCGCGCTTATCGACTTCGAGCTGTGTTTCGCCGGGGCCACGTAAGCCTACGCCTCCGCTACCACCGCGCGCAGCACCACCACCGGCTTGTCGGGCAAGATGCGTCCATTGTCGTGTCAGACGTGGTAAGCGATATTCATATTGAGCCAATTCAACCTGCAAAGCACCTTCGCGCGTACGAGCATGTTGCGCGAAGATGTCGAGAATTAGGGCTGAACGATCCAAAACCTTGATATTTTCGCCAAATTCTTTTTCTAACTGACGTTGATGGCGTGGTGAAAGCTCATCGTCGAAAATAATCAGTTGTGCATTCAGATTAAGCACCTGATCACGAATTTCTTCGACTTTGCCAGACCCAACATAAGTATTGGGATCAATTTGCTGCATGTTTTGGACGACTTGCCCTGCAACTTCTAGACCTGCCGTATCCGCAAGCATTGCTAATTCTTGCAGCGAAGCATCCATACTGAGCAAAGGCCGGCTGTTTTTTACCTGTGCTGCAACCAATAGGGCGCGTTCTTTTTCGGGTGTTCCTGATAACAACTCGTGCATAAAATTTCTCAGTCTTGCAATGGTTTTCTGTTTGGGTACCAAGTCTTCAAGCGTTCTAGGGCTGCTTCCAATCGTTCGTCAGAAATTCCTAGACTTATACGGATGTACTTCTTGCCGCCAGTACCATAAGCGCTACCAGGGGCAAAACCAATATGCGCTTGATCGAGTGCCTGTTTTACATAGTTATCGCCGTCACCATCTTCTACTTCTGCCCAAACATAGAGCGAACCTTTAGGGATAGCGGCCTTTAATCCAATATGTGGAAGTGTTTCGATAATACGATCACGCCGCCGTTGATAGACCATATTTCGCTCGTCAATCCAGCTTTGTGGCGTTGTATCTAGCGCAACGATACCCGCATCATAAATGGGGCGGAAATGTCCGCTATCCATGTTACTTTTCACTTGCAAAAGCGTTTTTATCGCGATGGCGTTTCCAACCGCTGCCCCTAAACGCCACCCGCCCATATTGAAGGTCTTTGAGAAAGACATAAACTCAATCGTGCAATTCTTGGCATTGTTCGCCTGTAACACGCTGGACGCTTTAAAACCGTCATACGTTACGTCGACATATGGATTATCAGAAACAAGCAGAATGTCGTGCTTATTTGACCAGTCTACCATTTCTTGATACAGGTCCAATGTTGCAGTTGCACCCGTTGGATTATTGGGATAATTGACCCAAAGTAACTTTGCATGATCGGCAACCGAATCTGGAACAGACGTAATATCAGGTAAAAAACCGGTCTTAGCTGAAAGGGGGAGCCAATGAACATCCCCGCCAGCAATACGTGCGCCCATCGAGTAGGACGGATAGCTAATGTCGGGAATTAATGCTGAATCACCAGCGCCTAAATAAGCCAAGCTGAGATTGACAATGCCTTCTTTGCTACCAATGAGGGCGAGTACTTCTGTATCAGAGTTTAGTTGAACGCCAAATCGTCGTTCATAGTATCGAGATACAGCCTTCCGAAATTCCGGTATGCCTCTGTAGCCTGAATACCCATGAGTATTGGGTTTTCTTGCTGACTGTGCCAAAGCCTCAACAACAGGTTCAGGCGGTGGCAAGTCAGGGCTTCCTATATCAAGGCTGATAACATCAACACCTTGGGCTTGCAAGGTTTGAATACGCTGTGTCAGTACAGCAAAAAAATATACGGGTAGGTTATCGAGTCGTTCTGCGGGTTTCGGCATGAGGTTTGTTTCTTAACATTAATTGGGTTTTATGACTTTTGTGTTCGCCAAACGGTTTGGTCAGGCGCGGCGGTACCCATTGGTATCATGATATGAAAGATACTGCCCGGACATTCTTCCTCACTGTAACCATCACTTTCCGCCCAAATCGTTCCACCATGAGCTTCAATGATGCCTTTTGCGATAGGTAAGCCCAAACCCGGCCCGCCACCCTTAAATTTTGTTTTTCCGCTAGAGTGCAGCGAGGCATCGCCAAGCGCAGAAAAACTGTCGAAAATATGAGTGAGGTTTGCAGGGTCGATTCCCACACCATTATCAATAATCATGATGTCCGTGAATCCGGGGAAAGACCGGCCTTGGATACTTACGCTCCTACCGTCTGGTGTGTATTTTATAGCGTTCATAAGCACTTTTTGAATGGCTTGCAAAAGGCGATCCGGGTCTGCATGAGTCGGTTCTCGCGGAATACTCTCGCGATCAATATTGATCTCTACAGTACGTGTAGAAAACAACTTTCGAACATTCTTCTCAGCAGCTACAAGAAGTTGGTTTAACCATATCGGCTGAAAATGAAACTCCATCATTTTTAGATCAAGTAGCGAGACATCAATAATGTCATTAATGATGTCTCGCAAACGTTTCGTCCCGCTTTTCACACCGTCGATAAGCATCGTGGTTTGTGATTCGGGTAATCCACTGCTCATTGCACCCATCATATCAATGTAGCCTTCAACAAGTGTCAATGGAGTCCGTAATTCATGGGCGGCTACCGCAATGAAATTCGACTTATTCTTGTCAAGGTGCTTGACTCGAGTTTGCGCTCGATACAGTTGGTCGCGGGTACTTTCAAGCAATGCAGAATTTTCGAGCGCTGCCAAATAGGTGACGGCATCAGTAAAGATCACATCACTTTCTGTCAGGATTTGAACCGCTATTTCCGCACTGCATGTTTCGAGAATGGCTTGCCACATCACTTGCTTTAAGGTGACAATCAACGGTATCAAGCTGTTGAAATCACCATCAGGTGAGATGTTTCGCCCTTGAACCCAGACAACCAAAATTGAGGAAATTGGCTCAATCGTTTCGTTTTCAGCGCTTTCACTTAATGCAAACAGAAATGTTCGCACAGAATCAGCGACTTGTAATTTTACGGTTTCATCCTGTGACAGTCTTAGGACTGCATGTTGAATGACTGTTTCGGAGTATGTCGCTAGCCATTCGCTCAAATGTGCCATCTTGTCCTACAGGTTCACAATAGGTTTACATGCAATCTGTTTATGTCACCACATTATAGGTTTGAGGGATAAGAGATTGCAAATAACTGTCGTCAAGCTGCTCAATTGCCGTCCGCAAAGAACTAAGTGCGCGGTTAGCATAGGCCGTATACCGAAGGCGCTTATCTTTAATGGGTGTGTCAAGATCGGGCATGATGCCAAAGTTAGCTTTCATCGGCTGAAAATATTCCGGTTCAGCGTGCGTGACATAGTGGCACAGCGCACCGATCATCGTATCAATTGGCAAAACAAAATCAGTCTTTCCATTGAGTGTTCGAGTCAAGTTTATGGCTGCCACTAAACCTGTCGCTACGTTACCAACATAGCCCTCAACACCTGTAATTTGTCCGCCAAAGAACAATGTGGACTTTTGCCGATGCTGCATCGTAGGGTTAAGCAGGGTAGGGGAGTTAATAAATGTGTTACGGTGCATTTGACCCATACGCACGAATTCAGCGTTGGCAAGACCGGGGATCAATCGCAGAATCTGTTCTTGTTCGCCCCATTTAATGTTCGTTTGAAAGCCCACAATGTTATAAAGACTACCAGCAAGATTATCTCGCCGTAATTGCACGACGGCATGAGGGCGTTTTCCTGTGCGTGGGTCTCGTAACCCTACGGGGCGCATGGGGCCAAACGCCAATGTATCATCACCGCGAGAAGCAAGTTGTTCAATCGGCAAGCACCCTTCAAAGAAGTGAGGATCTTCACGTTCAAAATCGCGTAGATCAGCCGTTGTTGCTGAACGAATTGCTTGAATAAAGGCGCTATATTCCTCTTTATTCATCGGGCAATTGATATAGTCACCGTCATCAACATCACCGCGATCATAACGACTTGCTGTAAACGCAACAGACATATCGATGCTCTCCGCCGTTACAATGGGCGCAATCGCATCATAAAAATAGAGATATTCTTGACCCGTTAACCGGGCGATTTCACTGGCTAGGGCAGGGGCAGTTAGGGGCCCAGTTGCAATAATGGTTGGGGTATCCGGGATGGCAGTTACTTCTTCACGAATAATTTTTATGTTGTCATGATTTTCGAGTTTTGAGGTTACTAATCCTGCAAATGCTTCACGATCAACCGCAAGTGCGCCACCTGCGGGAACAGAGGTTTCTTCTGCACATTGAAGTAACAAGGAACCGAGTATTTTTAACTCGTTTTGGAGTACGCCAGTGGCACGATCAGGCAGTTTGGAACCTAACGAGTTGCTACAGACAAGCTCTGACAAACGGTTCGAAACATGGGCACCTGTAGTCCTGTGAGGTCGCATTTCGTAAAGCTCAACATTGAAGCCCCGTTCAGCAAGTTGCCATGCTGCTTCTGAACCTGCCAAACCACCACCAATGACTTTTACCTGTTGTGTCATCGCGATTGCCAAACCTCATTCTGACTCGTGAAATTTTGTAGAATGTATAGTTTATGAGAATGTGATGGTTAAATCAATTCCCGCGCCAAATCATAATAAGACTGAATTTTATGACTGAGGTCTGTGTTCGGGGGCACAATCGAAAGTGCGGATTGATAAGCGATTACGGCTTCTTGATAGCGCTTGAGGGCAAAAAGAGCGCTCCCCAACATATCAAACACTCGAAAATCTTTTATGGTTTGTTTTTCTTGTGCAGAGTTTTGTAAAAGACGATTGATAACGTTGATGGTTTCAGTATATTCCCGGTTCTGGTAATAGCAGCGGGCAATTTGCTGGTAGATAAACAATTCCCACGGATGATCGGGGTTGAACTGAAGTGCGTTTTTGTAGTCTGCTATTGCTTCGTCGTATTTCCCTATCGCAAGATGCGTATTTCCACGTATCTCGTACAGGCGAGACCATGTTACATCTACACCCAGCGGCTTTTTGGTATGTTGGGTAAATTGATCCAGATAATTGAGAATTTCTCGCTCGTGTCCATTTAAGTCAGAAAGCAGCTCAATGATATTGAGAATGGCTTCTGAAAGAGATCGTTTTTCAAGCTGTGGGCCTGATGCGATCTTTAGAGCTGCCTCAGATGCCTTAATAGCCAAATCAGGCTTTCCTAGCATCTTGTATACACGCGACCGCAATATCTGCACTTGTACGAGCCAGTGATTATCTTCGTCGTGCGGATAGGTGTTTAGAGCGCGGTCTAAGAAATCCAGCGAGCGACTCCAATCACGCCTCTCATAATAGGCAATAAATCCCAATCGCTCGTAACAATATGCGGGTAAGTATCGTAAGTAGCTGGGACTAACTAATGCTCTTTCAAAGAGTTCCTCGGCTTCATCAATTTTCATTTCAGTTAGCTTAATTCGGCCTTTTTGAAAATATATCCAGCCTATGTTTTTGTAATTTGGGAATTGGTTCAGTAGTTTTTCATATGTAGATTCCGCCCGAACCGTATCAATACGATCCACGAAGCCCACACTTGCCAACTCAAATCGAGCAAAATAAGCATCACCTTGTATTTCTAGTGAGGTGGGTTGTGTTGTTTGATCTAAAGGAATCGTTTTTTCTGCCGCAGATACATCATCAATCGCGTCTTCTGGTCTACCCGATAATAACCGTGTGCGGGCGCGAAACAAGTAGAGTTTACTCAAGTCTTCTGCTGAGAGCTGGGATTTAAACAGACGGGCTATCAGAATGTCCGCTTTTTTTATATCTCGATGATAGACATGCTGTTCGATTTGTTGCAATTCCTGCATCACATACCCTTAATTACTCAGGCGTTGCAGGTAATTATACAGCATGAATGAGTTGACAAATATAAAAGAGCGCCGTGGCACTCTTTTATATTTGTCTGCTTCAACCGATAGGTTTAGGGTTTGGCTCCTAAAATAATCGTCGCATTTTGGCCACCAAGCCCAAAGCTGTTCGAAAGGACATATTTCAATGCTTTCGCATCACGAGCAACATTTGGCACATAATCCAAATCACATTCAGGATCGGGGGTTTCATAATTGATCGTGGGGTGAAGAATTTGCTCGAATAAACTCATAGCACAGGCGATAATCTCAATAGCGCCTGATCCTGCGAGCGCGTGTCCCATCATACTCTTGGTCGAGCTAATTGCCACATTGTATGCGTGTTCACCGAAAATCTGCTTAATCGCTAGCGTTTCCATCGCATCATTTGCTTTGGTGGAAGTCCCATGCGCATTGATATATTGAATATCTTCGGGGTTTACACGTGCATCGTCCAGCGCCCATCGCATTGAACGTTTTGCGCCACCACCATCGGGATCAAGGGCTGCAATGTGATAAGCATCCGAGGACGAAGCGTGTCCTAAAATTTCGGCATAAATTTTTGCCCCCCGCTTGATCGCATGGGCAAGGCTTTCGATGATAACGATGCCGCATCCCTCACTGAATACAAATCCTGATCTATTCGCATCGAACGGACGACTTGCAGCGGAAGGGTTATCGTTAAATTCATTTGCCAATGCTTGCATAGCATCAAAGCCTGCGATTGCATAGTCTTGAAGGACAGCTTCCACACCGCCGGTAATCACCATATCTGAACGGCCATTACGGATCAGTTCTGATGCTTCACCAACGGATTGTGTTCCGGCTGCACACGCAGTTGAAGGCGCATTGAGCGGCCCTAACGCGCGAAAGAATTTGCTTACATAGTGGGCTGGCATATTCGGGAGCGAGTTGATGAGCGATAGCGGATTCGGTTTGACGAAACCTGAGGTCTTATATTTGTAAGTGCTCTGTTCAGCCATCTCATGTGCGCCAAGTGACGAGCCAATCACAACACCAATACGCTCTCCCTCACTTTCGATGGCTTCAGTGGTAATACCCGCATCTTCGAGTGCCATGGAAGCAGCCGCAACGGCAAAATGGGATGCACGTCCCATGCGTCGAGCCTCTTTGCGATCTATGTATTGAGTAGGATCAAAATCGCGAACTTCACCACCAATTTGAACCGAGACGTGATCGATAGGAATAGTTTCAATCCTACGAATGCCCGATTTCCCCGCCTTTAGTCCTTCCCACAGGCTTTTGGCGGAGCCTAATGCTGTTGTTGCGCCAAGCCCTGTAATCACCACACGCGGGCGACCATTTCTTAACAGTTCCATACGACTCTCCGTTTTCATGTAGACGCAGGAGTATCTGCTAAACCCTGCGTTATAGATTGAATAACTTGACCTTTGACTGCCATCCGCGCTTGTCCGATTGCATTCTTGATCGCTTTGGCATTTGATCGTCCGTGTCCAATAATTACAACACCGTTCACACCTAAAAGAGGTGCGCCTCCGATCTCAAATGGATCAACTTGTCGATAAACGCGACGAAATGCTCGCTGTGCAAGGAACCCACCTGCTAACGCAATTGGATCGCGCTTAATTTCTTCGCGTATCAGATTAAATAAGACGCTGCCCATCGCTTCTAGTGTTTTTATCGCGATATTGCCGACAAATCCATCACTAACGATGACATCCGCATTCCCTTTGAGCATGTCACGTGGTTCGATATTACCAACAAAATTCATTGCGGATGACTTAAGTAATTCCGCCGTTTCATGTATGAGCAGGTTACCTTTTGTTTCTTCTTCACCATTTGAAAGTAACGCAACACGAGGGTTTGACAATGCTAATGCTTTTTGCGCGTAAATTTGCCCCATAAGCGCAAATTGAGCTAACCAATCGGGCTTAGAATCCGTATTAGCGCCTATATCGAGTAAGATGATTGTTTTGCCATTGGTTACTCGAATAATTGAGCTTAAGGCAGGGCGCTTAACATTTTGTATGCGGCGCAGTGTAAATAAAGTGGCGATGGTCATTGCAGCACCGGTATTTCCTGCTGTTACAAATGCGTCTGCTTGACCATCTTTCACCAGATTCATGCCGATATGCATAGAAGATTGAGGTTTGCTTTTCCCAACGACTGCGGGTTTATCATCCATTGCTACTGCTTCTGAAGCGTGTACAACCTCGATTTTTAAGGCAGAGGTTTCGTGTTTATTGAGTTCTTGCTTTATTAAAGGTTCATTGCCGACAACAATAATAGTCTCATCTCGGTACTCACGCGCAGCAAGAACCGCTCCTTCGACATCGGGAACAGGACAGGTGTCGCTTCCCATTGCATCAAGTACGATTCGCATAAGATTCTCAACCTTCTTAATGAATTTGAAAGAAGCATAACAAAATTTCACAAGCTATTCTACTGATACTATTCGGGAATTGACACCTGAGAGACACACAGTATAATTACTAAAGTTCATTTGAACTGAACGCCCCGGTGGCGGAACTGGCATACGCGCACGCTTGAGGTGTGTGTCCCTCACGGGTTGGAGGTTCGAGTCCTCTCCGGGGCATCAAAAAAATCCACTAATTAGTGGATTTTTGTTTTATTGGTCATTCACTTGTTTGCGCCCTAACTGAGTTGAGTGTAAACTGCAATTGAATTCATTATTTGCTCGCCTTCATCTCCCATCAGGAGAAATTCGAATGAACCAGAACATTGAAATAGCTCTGAAACAAGCCTTTAATCTAATTGAAGCTGAAAAATTAGATGACGCTAGAGCAATTTTGCGCCCCATTCTGGAAACTGAAAAAGATAATCCTGATGTTTGGTGGGTGTACGCACATGCTGTTACAGACAAAGATACTGCCCGTTTAGCACTTAACAATGTCTTACGTCTCGATCCCACCTATCCCGAAGCAAGAGAATTATTTACACAACTAGATAGTCAATCGGTTGCAGATGGGTTCGAGGGCTTGGGCGATAGTCAGCACGACCCTTCATTTGTCCCATCGCTTCCAACGACAGTTCCGGGTATAACGCCTTTACCCAAAATCCGACCCATTGCACCTCAAACAGATCCAGACTTTGGTGATGATGAGCTGGAACTTGAGGCTGATGAGGCTTTCTATAGACGGCCTTTGTTCTATGTACCGCTTATCAGCCTTCTTGTAATCGTCGCACTCGCAATTGTGATTTTTAAGCCATTTTCAGTCAGTTCACCAACAATCCCAACCACAATTGATACGACTTCACAGGCACTTGTGCCTACACCAACTGAGGAAGTAATCCTTACCGCGACAACTTCTGATGCCGAGCCGACGGAATCCACAGCTACAGCCACCCTCGACAGCGAACCTACAGCCGCAGAAACACCTAATGGGAATACGGGCGCTGCGGACTTTGCCGATGTCATTGCTGCCTTATCAAATTTCAGTTTGTCAACTGAAAATGCGGTGACGATTGAACCTACCTCGTTGGGGCGTACTTTAACTGCTGCTATTTGTACGGTTGGTGGTCGTGAAATGAGAACAGCACTGCCTCAAGTCACCGTCGCTTTGGCTAATGCTGCTGGAGCGTATTCAGAAAGCGCAGATGCAATCGCCATCAAAATGCTTGATTGCGCCAACAACAACACTTTGTTGCAAGTTGGAACACCAATTACAAATGCTAGTGGATACGCATCAGGCACTGTTACAGAGCAGCAATTTCAAGGTTCGTGGAAGCCTATCTAGCTTTCATTTGGGTGTAAGTTTTCGGCAGGAAGTTGAACAGTAAAAGTTGTACCTTTATTGATAACACTGTCTACGTTTATGATTCCATTATGGTTTTGGATGATGCCATAGCTAACGAATAACCCTAATCCGGTTCCATTAGGTTTGGTCGAAAAGAAGGGGTCGAAAATTTTGTTTATTTGCTCTTCTGGTATTCCGCAACCAGAGTCGGCAAATTGGATGAAAATTTCCTCTTTGTCAACCCAACCAGAAATGGAAAGTTTGCCGCCTCTATCCATAGCAGCCTGCGCGTTGAGCACCATGTTCATAAAGACCTGCTCTAGTTGATCTTTATTACCGAAAACAGGCAGCGGGGTAGGGGTGTTTAATGTGATTGACATTCCTTCTTTCTCGAAGAATTTGCGATTTAAGCTCGCTACTGTTTCAATAATTTTGGCGACATCTATCAATTCCATCTCAAAATCACTATTACTGCGTTTACCAGCAAAATCTAAAAGCTGATTCACAATACGCCGGATGCGTTCGACACTTTCTTGTGTAATCTGAATGGCACGAACATCAATGGGGATATTGTTTTGAATATCCTCTAGCATGTCGCCCAAGTTGATGCGAATGGGCTGTAGTGGATTGTTTATTTCGTGAGCAATGCTTGCGGCGAGTTCACCAATCGAAGCCAATTTCTCAGAACGGATCAGCATTTCCTGTGCAGATTTTAGTTCTGCCGTTTTAGCGTCTACCATTTCTTCAAGCTGAGAAGAGTATTTAATTTGAATTTCATACAGTTGAGCATTGCGTAACGCTAATGCTGCCTGCCGTCCAATGCCTTCGAAGAGGCGCAGATGATTGCCATCATACGAAAATGATTTGGCGTTAGAAACAAGCATGAGAATGCCTAAGAACTTTCCACCATGTTGAAGTGAAACAGCCATTCCTGTAGGGAAATCTTGCCCCAATCCCAGTTCGGCTTTATTCCAGAAGATTGATCCACTTGAATTTAGAAAGTTATGGACGAGTTGAGCGTGATCAATGTTATTAACGATATGGTCAGGGAAGGTTTTATTCTGCACTTGATATTGAATAACGTTATATTGGTCATCAAGTTGATAGATCGTACTAAGCGATCCCGGTAGCAAATCCAGAGTGAGATAAGGCACAAGCCCAAGAAGCTCGGCAACATTCACGTGTTGATTCAACGCTTCTCCAACGCGCAGTAATATTTCAAGCTCTTGTGTGCGGCGTTGAAGTGCCTCTTCTAACTTATGGGCGCGAATTTTGCTGCTCGCGCGAGCTAACAATTCGCGTGGATCGAAAGGCTTTTGTACAAAATCATCCGCGCCAAGATTTAGACCGTAAGCGATATCGCTTGGTTGCCGAGCCTTTGCCGTAACAATGATAGTCGGAATGGCACTTGTTGCAGGGTTTTCGCGCAATTCTTTAAGTGTTTCAAAGCCGTTTTTCTTCGGCATTTGTACATCTAATAGTATAAGGTCGGGATTCTGTTCTCCTGCGGCTTGAAGTGCCGCTTCACCATCATACACGCTCAAAACTCGATAACCCTCGCGTTCAAAAATGCGGGTCAGCATAATCGTTGTTTGGGGTTCGTCGTCAGCAACGAGTACAAGAGGATTACTATCCAAGTCAGTCATGTCGAATTCCTAAATTTGTCTAGAATTGATAGCGAGTAGGCAATTAATGTTTGCACTATCAGCTTAAAGGTCAGAGTGTTACAATTTGACTATCTGTAGTAAAGCATATAAGTTTCCATAAATGCAAAAACGTTCTGATTTCGCTCATCATTATAAACGATCATTGCTGTTTGGGGCATTGATCGGTGTCATTATTGGGGTTGCCTTTACTGCCGGATTTATAGTTCGGGGAATTGTATATCCAACCCAAGTGCAAGCCGCCAGCGACACTCAATTTAGCTTGTTAGGTGAAGTTCAAACTCTAATTGACCAGCATTATCTCCGCGAACAACCCTCACAACAGCAACGTATTTATGGGGCAGTTAGAGGATTGGTCAGCACATTAAACGACAAATACACGTTTTTTATTGATCCGCCTGTTGCCCAAAGTGAGTCAGATGTTTTAGCAGGCACTTACGGCGGTGTCGGTATTCAAGTTGAGCGTTCAGAAGAAGGAAAGCTGATTGTTTACCCCTTTAAGGACAGCCCTGTATTAGAAAAGGGCATTGAAGAAGGCGATGAGCTTATTGCGATCAATAATAATAATGTCGACATAAGCATTCAACCGGATGTACTTGATCAAATGCTCAGAGGTAAGGTAAAAGACGGAAGTGGTGTTGTGCTTACTGTACTCAAGAAAGACGGTACACAGCTTCAAGTTTTCGTTCCATTTGCGGTCATAAATGTTCCATCAGTTATCTGGCGAACGCTTTCCGAAGCGTCGGATATTGGTTATGTCCAAATTGCGCTGTTTACAAGCCGAACACCAGAAGAACTTAAAGAAGCGTTGAACGATCTGTTGAACACACAGCAAGTTAAGGGCTTAATTCTTGATTTGCGGAATAACAGCGGTGGTCTGCTGAAAGAGTCGGTTGATGTGGCAAGCCAATTTCTTGATGGAGGAGTGGTGGTTTATGAAAAGACGAATACGGTCGAATCGCCATTAAATGTTTCATCAGACGGTGTTGCGGTGGATACCCCGTTGATTGTTCTCGTCAATAATGGTACCGCAAGTGCTGCTGAACTTGTAGCAGGGGCGATACGGGATCGTGGACGCGGTATCTTGATCGGACAAACCACTTATGGCAAAGGAACCGTTCAGCAGATTTTCAGACTATCGGATAACTCGTCACTGCATATTACGGCTGCTGAGTGGTTGACACCCAATCATGAGCACTTAGATGGAGAAGGTCTGGTACCCAATATCGAAATGATTCCTGATATAAATGGGCGTGATGTTGAACTTGGCGAGGCTGTAAGGCAGATCCTTTCGATGATTAATTGACTCTGTAGGCTATTTATGGCAGATATCAAAGTTATAACGCGGAATCGTAAAGCGCAGCATGATTACTCATTAGAACGAACTTTTAATGCCGGATTAGTGCTGCAAGGTTCTGAGATTAAGTCCATTCGTTCCAATAATGTCAATTTGAAGGACGGCTTCGTCCAAGAACGTAATGGCGAATTATGGTTGATTGGTGTCCACATTTCCCCTTATGAGCAAGGCAGCTTGTTCGGACACTCAGACCCCGTGAGGCCTCGCAAACTCTTACTTCACAAGAAGGAAATTGCACAAATCATTTCGGGAAGTCGTGAACGTGGCTACACCATAATACCTACGATGCTATTTTTGGAACGCGGTAAAGCAAAAATCGAGATTGCTCTTGCAAAAGGTAAAAAGGTTTTTGATAAACGTGATGCTATTGCGAAGCGCGATTCTGATCGTGAGATTAGACGCGCCATGAAAGAGCAGTTTCGCTAATTATGAGTCTTCCGTCTTCTATTCGTGAAATAAACGACTTACCAGAGAATGAAAAGCATTCAATCTACCAACGACTTTTGCCTGATTGGCTTTTCTCTACTTATGGCATTGATAACGACACTCTGATGGCAGATGGGCATGTGGTCATTAAGTTTCGCTGCCCGAGCGGCAGCCGTGCGCTCGAAATTACGGCGAAACGTCGCATACACGATACAGATCCAATACTTTATTTAAATTTAACTGACACTTTTAACAATCAGCTACTCGTTCTGCTCGTTATTGTTAACGATCCTGAAGCTCCACGTTTTGATATAGATGTAGACGAAAATGGCAACAAGACGCATTTAGGAACTAACAGTCGAAATCTAGTTGCTGAGGAAGCGGCGATGAAGGCCGGTTTAGCACCGGGACAAATCAAGAAAGGCTTACGATCTTTCAAGCAATCTATACCTGCATTCGAAGATTTTGTTCGCTCAATGGGGCATGACTTGTTTTTGATCGAGCCGCTTGCTTACCACAACGCAATCAGTTTTGAACGCTATGGTTTTAATTACATGCGTGGCTATCAAGAAATGGTTCGCATTAATCAGGAATTTCAGCCCGGCGGTGAGTTTTTTAGGAAACTCTCAAAGACTTCCGTGTTTCGCTCGGAAGACTGCTGGAAAACGGTTCGAGGTCGGTCATGGGCAATACATGATGGCATTTTAGGTTATCCCTTTTCGGGTTTCCAAATGTACAAGCGTATTAATGCGGCTTCGGCAGTTAATACATTTCCAGATGCAATTTGGTGACTACTGAATGGCTTGTCGTAACGCCTGAGAATATTCAGCAGGCGTTAGACGCATTAACTTGGGTAACACAAGACTACGAATTTAACCCTCTTGAATCGCTGCAAATTGTTGAAGATCTTATACTGAAAGAGGGACTGACGTTTATCAATTCGCCCCGACGTTTTGCCCTCAATGAAATTCTCACTTCAACTGTTGAAACTTTATATCGCAACCATCGACAAGCGCTTGGCCTAGTTGATGTATTTACCGATGTCGTTAATGTTGCATCGGCGACATCATTCATCGTTGAAGACGCTTCAACTGAAGTTGCCAAGCTGATCGGGTTTAGTTGGATTTACTTTCATTACGTGAAGAATTTAATGGGTTTGTCCCAGCAACAGTTTTCAATATTAACAAATATCAATTCGCGTACTATCCGTCGTTATCAAAAAATAGTTGTGGAACAATTAGCCGATCATATTGCAAAATTAGAACTTATCGCTCGAAAGAACAAGCGTGTAAGCCGGTTAGGTGCCAAGCTGCCACATAAGGGGAATAGGGTAGAGATTTGGGGGCGTGAGCGCGAATTACAAATTATTAAGGAGAGCAGTAGACATTTTCATATTATTGGATTATCGGGTATAGGCAAGACCGCTCTAGTCGAGTACGCAATAAATAACACAATCGATAACGACACTGTAGATCAGATTGTATGGCTAGATTCTCCTGCTAGTGCAGAATTCGTCAAAGACTCCATATATGAGCAGCTTGTTATGGAAAGCGTGCCTGTCAGCTTGGAAAACTTGATGCTGCTTCAACGATTTATTATTGTTTTAGATAACTGCGAATTATTATTCGAAGATGCTCCGGCATTGAATAAACTCCTCAGTGAGTTTAGTAATGCTCAGGTGTTTTTAACCACAGGCTTGTTTGTTACCCCAATACTGGAGTGCAAGCAGATTTTTCTCAAAGAACTTGATCTGCCAGCTTTAGAACGATTAGTTCTTGAAGAAAGCGTGGGCGATGAGCAAACTCATGATTTACCATCACAAGTTCAAAAACTTATTGGTGGTAATCCTGCTGCGGTAAAACTCTTCTTAAAATATCAAGAACTTTATAACCTCGAAACATCACAAAAATTTGTGATGGAACACCTTTTTAATGATCTATTCTCACAACTGACCAATGCTATGCGATTAGCTTGGTTGTTGGTGAGTCTATGTCAGGATTATCGACTAAATTTACTGTTTTTAGCTGACCTAAACCTATCACAGTTACATTTCGAAGATTTCGCTGCCCTTGTGCAGCGTCATATTATTGTTGACATCTCTGGTACCTTGAGCATGTCTAGAATGTCGCGGCTTTTTATCCAATCGCAATATCAAAATCAGCCTCAATTGCAAGATGAATTCACCAACTTTATGACTGAGATTGATAAATTATTGATTTATTCCGAGCATGTTTCCTTGATTATTAGTGAAGCAGTGTTGTCAACCGAGTGGATTGTGCTTGGGGATGATTTAAAAAAGTATGTGGTTGATTTACTGTGGCAATTTGGGATACAACATGGTCGCTACGCACAGTGGTACGCAATATTGAATAATCTTGCAGGAGATTTCTCGCAAGCGAATAATTCTTTGTTACTTGGCTACTCGATTTGTTCGCGTTATCTGGGTCGTTTTGAGCAAAGTCAGCAACTGTTAAAATCCATCGTTGAGCATACAGGCTTAGGTGGTCAATTTGACCTTCAAGCCAAAGCCTTATTGGAATTATGTGTGTTACTGCGACATCAAGCGAACTATAATGAAATCTCAAACATTTTGAAACGTCTGAAAACATTATTGCCAATAGTAGATTCTCATGAACTGACGGAGCGATTACTTATTGAAGAGACTGAGTATGCAATAGATATAGGGCAATGGGACTTGGCACAAGAAAATTTAGCACGGCTTCCAGTCGAAGTTCCGAGAAAAATATTCATGCAACTAGAAGTGCTAGCTAATTTTGAGGCTGAAAGATTAAGTGAGACTTCCCTCGAATTTATAATTCAAGACTTAATAGAGCGTTCTTACGACAGTACAGCTTGGATAGCTCAAGCGCATGTACTTATTGCTCGTATTCTCGAAAAGCAAGGGAACATAAAGGTTGCAGTCGGACATTTTAGTGCTGCATTATCAATTCTGGAACAGCAAGATAATGACCCTTTTTCATTAGCTAGAACTCAGTCCAATCTTGCCGCCGCGCTCCTAATGCTAGATCAAATCAGCGGAGTAAGCGAGTTAATCGATGCAGCATTACACACACAACGAATTATAGGTGATCACAGAGGTTTCGCAGTAACGATGCACAATAATCGCGTGTTAGCCCGGAAGATTGTCAGTTGACCGACTGATAAACTAGGTTAAAATGAAGTGAATTGCACCCATAGCTCAGCGGATAGAGCATCGGTCTTCGGAACCGGTGGTCGGGGGTTCGAATCCCTCTGGGTGCACTTTGTATACAGGCATCTCATTTTGATGCCTGTTTTTTTATTACCATATTGTGTTGGGGTTTTATGAGCGAAATATCTAAGAAACGTGTTTTGTCTGGTATTCAACCTTCTGGTAATTTGACGCTAGGGAACTACCTCGGCGCGTTAAAGCAATGGGTTGAAGAACAAGCAACTTTCGATTGCTATTTCTGTGTTGTCGATTTACACGCCATTACCGTTCAACAAGATCCTATAGAATTGCGAAAGAAAACTCGTGAAGTTGCCGCATTGTATATCGCCTGTGGGCTTGACCCAGAGAAGGTTACTATTTTTGTACAGTCGCATGTGTCAGCGCATTCCGAGCTAGCATGGATACTAACGTGTTTTGCACCAATTGGTTGGTTGAACCGCATGACGCAATTTAAAGACAAAGCGGCAAAACAACAACAGCAGGATTCAATCTCATCTGGTCTCTTAAATTATCCTACCTTGATGGCCGCAGATATTTTGCTGTATCAGGCCCATGCAGTGCCAGTAGGTGATGACCAGCGACAACATTTGGAATATACACGGGATATAGCCCAACGCTTTAATCACATCTATGGCGAAACGTTTGTTATCCCTGAAGTGATGATACCGAAAGCTGGTGCCCGCATTATGGGTTTAGATAACCCCTTGAGTAAAATGAGTAAGAGTGAAGCTAGTGATAATCATGCGATCTACTTACTCGATGAGCCAAACCGCGTTAAAAAAGCGATTATGCGGGCCGTTACCGATTCTTCGGGCGAGATTCTCTTTAGCGACAATCCTGAAAGGGCAGGAGTAAGTAACTTACTAACGATCTACCAGAGCCTGAGTGGGTTATCTAAAGACGAAACTCAAGAACACTTTGCTGGAAAAGGTTACGGTGATTTGAAAAGAGGCGTGGTTGATGTGGTGAACGCAACTCTTGACCCACTTCAAAAACGCTATAATCAAATTATAAGCGAAACAGGCTATTTAGATGCTATCTTAGCCAATGGGGCTGAGAAGGCGCGTGAACGTGCAAACCGAACGCTCCGTGAGGTTCAAGATAAGGTGGGCTTTTTAGCAGCTAGATAATTCACGTGGAAAAGCAATTGACCCTTAGGCTTTGAACTGCTAGAATTACTGAAATAGGCTCCATTCGTCTAGAGGCCTAGGACGTAGCCCTCTCAAGGCTAAAACAGGGGTTCGAATCCCCTATGGAGCAAAAATCGGTGTTATCCTTGAGATCTGCGCCGTTTTGAGGTGTAAATCTCTTCGATGTGTCCTCTTTTATTCTCCCACTTTTTGAATAATACGAAAACCTATTGTGGCGTGGTAGCATAATGGGTCAAGATAGTAATGGAATGATATTTGTGAGCGTTGATATGCGCTCACAAATGACCCTCCAAAGACTGCTCGTTCCCCGGCTAACGTCAAATCAATCTGATCGTCAGCATTCATTAGCTGATCATTTATATCTTGCTTGGGTTTTGCATTTAAGCACCATTCCCATACGTTACCTGCCATATCGTAAACATTATAAGGACTCACGCCATTTGCATAACGCATAACGAGCGAAGTCATTTTGATTTCACTTTCACGTGTGTTGCAGCGATTCTTGTCAAAAACGTTACCCCATGGGTAGATTCTATTATCATCACCTCGAGCAGCTCTTTGCCACTCATTTGCGGTTGGCAAAGAGATAAAGGTTTGTGTTTTAATGGATAACCAACGGCAGAATGCTACAGCATCATACCAGTTAACCATTTCTCTGGGGCGTTCATCTCCCCTAAAACGACCGGGTTTTGGTTCGGGATTGTTGATTCGCCAATTATAGGCTTCCGGTGAATACTCCCACCATTTAGTGTTTGAATAACCATCACTATCCGAGCAAAAAACACTAAACTGACTGTGGGTCACTGGGTACTTGCTCATGCGGAACTTTGGAACGATGATCTGAGGTGTCTTGTTTTGTTTGTCAGAATCACCATTTGTTAAGGCACCCTGAGGGATATCACACCACTCTAAAAGAGGTAGTGTAAAGCTAATCAGTTTAGCCTCTTTAGGAGATGTAATGGGAAGTATAGCTTTTTTAGATGTGTCTGGTTTCGAGATTAATTGTGCCATCTCGTCGGGATCATAATCGGGGTAATCACGCCGAAAGGCTTCAAATGCTTCTAAACCTAGTTTGCGCGTGCGGCTCAATTTGACGAGATCAGCAATTTGCTTATATTCACGTTCCGCTTCACGTAAATAGGACAATCGCTCCAGCGCTGTCTCAGCTTCTTGTAACAAGGCATCTAAGTTTATGAAGCGAGATGTGAAACCATTTTCCTTCGCTTGTTTGAGATGAAATACCGCTTGGTCAAATTGACCATTTTCCATAGCCGTTGCGGCTACACTAATCACATTGGCTGGATTAGCAGTAGGGGGAGCTACTTGATCAGATGTGATGGGTAGAGTAGGGGGATTTTTTTTACGTTCTGCGATGTAGATAGAGTTTAAAAGTATCTTGACCGCTTCAATCGTAATGCCATTTGTAAGATCGACATACTGCATATCTTTCAAGTTGTCTGGCAGCACCACATCTGACCGTATAAGTACCGGTACAATATGTTTACCGAGGCTTTGAGCGAGTTCAAATTCTTTATTGCAATATTCGGAAGCGATTGAGTCTGGTGAAAGGAGATATACAAAACTTTCACACCAGTCAAGCCGCCGGAGAATTTCTTTCCACCAGTTTTGACCAGCGTATAGGCGTTGGTCGTACCATGTTTCGTGTACATCAAGAGTATCAACAATTTGGATGCAAAAAGGCTTGTCGACGCGAGCATAACTTACAAATATACGCATGTGTTTATCTCATTATTGTGTAGTCGCGCGTAATTAACTCACTGAACGCGATTGAGAATTGCGCCATTCAACTAAGGCGCTTTTAGCTTTATCGGTATTAATTTGGCTTAAAATGTCGGCAATTACGTCGCAAATTCGCTTTTGCTCCCAGTAAGGACCGCCATCATCGCTAAGAAACGGGATTAACATTGTGTCAAGTTGTGGCCTTGCTATGCTTGTTAGCGCATTAGCGGCTGCCCATCTTACGTGTTCACTTTTATCTTTCATGGCCGACAGCAAGGGAACTTCCGTTGAACTATCTTTAATTCTACCTAAGCTCTCCACAGCCGCCAACCTGACGAATTCCTCAGTATCATTACTGGCTTTTTCCAGTGCGACAATCGTTTTTGTACTGCCAAGACTGCCTAATGCTTCAGATGCCGCCTCACGTACCACTGAATGAGAGTCGTTTATGGACTCAGCTATTGCATTCGCTGCTGATTCTGCCTTGATCTCTGCTAAAGCACGTATCGCCGCAACTCGAATTTTCCAGTTATTATCTGCTAAACGTTGAATTAAATGTGGCACCACATGAATGTTGCCTATCCACCCAAGCGTTTCGACCCCAGCCCAACGCATAACCCAATCATTATCGTTCAACATCTCAATGATTTGGTTCATTACTTGTGTGTTAGCTGTACCTTGAAGTTGCTTCGCATACTCTCGCAGCTCTTTAGCCGCAGAATTGCTTGTATTCCATCCTTGTTCTCGCATCTGCTGGAGAATAGTTGCAATTTTTAAATCACCCTCAGTTTTGATAGGGGTGACAACTTTGTACCCGTCTTCGTCATCACCTGTTGTGATAGCCTCCACAGGTGTTTTAGCCAATATAAGACGAGATTTAACAATTTCTGATGATGTTCGCTTGTCAGGTTTAGTCTGAGCATCCGTATGTGATTTTTCTTTGCTATTAGCTAAACCAGATGCTGAAATAAGTCTAGCCGCAATCTCACTAACTCTTTGTTTGCTCAAGTTTGATTTCTCCGTGTCATTTAAACACTCTTCTAGCCTCAAGGTTGATCTTGAACCACGGAAATTCCGAAGCCCATTCAGCGCAGCAATTCGCACGTCTGGATCGTTATCATATGATAGGGCTAGCGCGAAATCGATATTTTTATTCTCATTTGTCTCGCACAACAATAATACTACAGCATATCGATTTACTATATTTAATTCCTGAACATATTTGATGAATTTTTCAGGATTTAGTTGCTGCAATTGTAACAGTGAGGTTCGAATAGCTTTAACCACGCGAGAACTTGAATAATTCGCTAATTGGGCTAATGCAAGAACGGTTTGTATATCCTTTAATTGCCCAATTGCCTTTATCGCCTCAAGTACAATTTCGTGATGAATATCAGCGAGTCGCGCCACGAGAGCAGGGCTAGCGACTTTATCTTGCAACATTCCAAGGATTCGAATAGCGTTTTTTCGTACTACTACATCATCGGACTTGAGAAGCTGTATTAAACCTATCATTGCTTTATCGCCGATACGCTGTATCGCATAAACAACTGTTTTATACTCAACTTCTTTCTCACTATCCTTAATAAGTGGAATAATATCCTCTGTTATTGACGAGTCAAAGTCATTGAGAAGATTGTACGCAGATGTACGGAGTGTCCAAGATCCCTCCCTCATAATCTCTAACAAAATCGCAATTGTCGCTGGTTGATCAATTGTTTTCAATTGATTCGCGAGAGCGAGTCTAAAATCACCTGTTTGATGCATCGAGATCAATGCTTTTTCTACGATACTCAAGTACAAATTGCGCGACACCTTGCTTCCTCGACTGATAGCTCGCAGTGCGAGTAAGGGGTCTTGTTCCGCTAAACGCTCAAGTAAAAGTGTGCTGTTTGGCAATAGATGAGGTAATAAGATAAGGCTTTTATCCCATAATTTGGGGATACGTTCG
This sequence comes from Chloroflexota bacterium, assembly GCA_020161935.1. Lineage (GTDB taxonomy): Bacteria > Chloroflexota > Anaerolineae > Aggregatilineales > Phototrophicaceae > CFX2. Next base: position 805,139 of record JAIUNI010000001.1, on the reverse strand, counting down.
CCTAAATAATTTAGCGTGGGCTTGGGAAGTTTTGAAGGTAAACCGTATTCTCGTAAAGCAATAGAAGCGAAATAGTTCTTAAAATGAGAGACAGCAAAACGGATTTTATTCCCATTTTGGGTTAGCAAACCGCTATCAATGCAGGTTTGCAATGTATATTTATTTCCCAATAATTTAATAGCATCATCGAGATGGAGATATATTTTGCTGTGATGAGTAAGTAGGGCGGCCATCTTTGCCAAGCGTGGATAAACGGACTGCAACTCCGATTCTTTATCACTGTTTATACGACACCCCATGTTCCACAGTGTTTCTATAAGTGCTGTGTAGTAATCAGCCACACCGTATTCCTGCAGTTGTGTGTTTTCTGAAAACCGTATAGATAGCAATTGTGCGAATAGTAACGGTGACTCGGTGAAGTAGTGAAGCGGTTGTGAAGTGTCGTTTTCCAGAGATGTATTAATGTATATTGTAAGTAAACGATCTGGAAAATGAGAGGAATATTTTTGCAGTGCACCAAATGTTATTTCTACTGGCTTGATCTCCACAAGATGTTCTAAAGATACCCTTACGTTTGAGAATTCCTCAATTAGGATGATTATGGAAAGAAAAGGGCTGTCTAGATCAATATTATTAGCCAAGATTTCCCAAAAGCTATTCCAGATGTGTGTTTCCCCTTCAATCCCATGCACTATTAGAATAATTTTCCCATTCTCTATATCTCGATAGGCTGTTTTTCTAAACACCATTAAACTATCTAGCGAGTCCCGATTTGGAGACCAAGCTGCTAGATTTATGACGATAGGCAGTTGAGCGCTGCGCGGATCGCCACTGTACTTCATTACATAAGTGTCTGTAATGTACCTAGCTAATATATCGCTATCAACAAATTCAGTTTGAATTAAGATGCGAGGAAAATGAAGGAGTATTTCAGCTAATAAATCTTTTCTTTTCAGACTAGGATTATCAGTACTTATTACATCATATTGTATATTTTCGATGAAGTGTTTTAGAGGGGATTGCGAAGACATCTCTGGAAAGTTTAATGCTTCCAGCTTGTCAAGCCACTGTGTACTTAAAAGCAGATTACTGATGTGCGTTTCTAATAATGAGAGGTGTGGCGTGGAAGGGGCACTGCTTTTCAGAGCCACAGCATGTGCGAGATCAAAAACTTTTGCAACAAAGTACTGCTCATCATGGTCTGTAAAATCGATGGTGTGCGTAAAGCCTATTTGGGTAGGCCATTCATGAATATCAATAGGTGCGCGTATTACCGGGAAAATCGGTACATTCGATCCATCTGCCAATTCTAGAACCGAAAGCAGGTTTGACGAGTTTACAAACTGTGGGCGAAGCACGACGATAATAGCAAGTTCATCATTTGCTGAATTTGCTAGAAAGCCATGTACAGTATCTAAGGTTTCGATTCGGGAATTTAAACCACTCCGTATAAGGATAAGATTTAGCCTAACCGCGAAGTCCCCATCAAGTGGATGATTCAAGACAACAATACGCATAATTCAATTCTATTTGCTATTGGCAACGTTATTACAGATTATACCCTCAGTACTAAAAAAGATTTCATTTGTTACAGGTTTGTAATCGCACTTTACACGTGATAATGTTTATTATCATGAAGTAATTGAGTTAATGAGACTTGCGTAGAGCCAAAGGTTGAGACATTATAATGTTTTCTACGTAATCATTTTGGGATGTGTAATGAATAATACAAGAAACCGGCGACAACCAATCGAATTTCGCCAACAAGAAGTGGGATCAGTGATGGAACGCTGGAGAGCATCTGAATCATGTTCTCTAATTGGCGTTGGAAGTGTTGGTAAAAGTAATTTATTACAGCATCTCGCGGATGAATCTGTTCAATCTTTCTATATGAAAGATGTCGCAAATGGTAAACCATTTAAGGCAATCATTATTGACCCTAGCCTTCTAGGCCCATTGCCAAATACAAACGCGGCTGATAGCGAAGCAATACGGTGTTGGGCTGGGTACGAACTCCTTATGCATCGCCTCTTTTTAGCTTTTTACCCCTTTTCTAACCTTTCAAGTGATGATGCTCGCGTGTTCTATGAAACATACCAAGCGCTACAGGATGGCACCAATCCTCTATATGCCTACATGGGGCTACGTTATTTTGAACTGGGTCTCGAGATTCTCATGCGTCAAGGTATTCAAATTGTTTTTATGTTTGATGAGTTCGAGGAAATGCTTAAGCTGCTTCCTGTTAAGTTTTTTTTAACCCTGCGCGGGCTTAGAGACATCAACAAAAAAGGTATATCCTATCTCACCTTTACCCGTTCACCCTTATCGGTATTAGTTGCAAATTACGGGATAGATAATCTTGCAATCGAACCATTTGTCGAGTTATTCAACGACAACTTGTTATATGTAGGGCCATACAATGAGTTCGATGCGCGGAATATGGTACAGGAGCTAATTCGAAGAAATAATCGTTCTTACGAGCAGTACACGGTTGACTTCCTTCTATGGGCCACGGGTCGGTACGCCGGTCTACTGCGATCTGGATTTAAAGCACTCGATACATTAGGTACACTGGAGGCGAATGATGTTATGACGCGAAGCGAACAACTGGTGTTTGATTTGTCTCAAAGACGAGCTGTTCGAACGGAGTGCCAAACAATATGGAAAAGCCTAACGGAACCGGAAAGAATAATGTTGCAGGAATTTACTTCCCCACATCCAAATATCGACCCCAACAAATTGGAAACTCAACAGGTTTTTGCGGTCTTGCAACAAAAACAATTATTGAAACTTCAAGGTAAGCGAGTCGTTGTGGAACCGCCAGTATTTCAAGCATACGTGAAAAATAATTCCGAGGAAGAACTCTAACTAGGGACGATAACGGTCGATAAGCGCCAAAAAAGCCTCGACTGAGACAGGTTTGCGAATATATTCGTTGCAACCAGCATCAGCATATTGATCTCTGAATAAATGATCATATGAGGTAATTGCAACAATTGGCTGTTCAATACCGTTTTCACGCAATAATCTTGCTAGCTCAAGCCCGTCAAGTGTATTTGAACCTAGATGAAGGTCAATCACAATGAGATCGCAGTAGTCAGTCATAAGCGCATTAAAGGCAGACTCTGCATCAAGGTAGATTGTCAGATCGTCCTTACCCATCTGGCAAATACGCTCGAAAAGTGCAATATTGGCAACATTATCCTCAACATACGTGATATACATCTTTAGTGTCACCCGTAAAAACACGTACAGGCGATGAAACCTGTACGTGTATATTCACACTCACAAAATCACTAATTACCGGTTGTGTTTATGATGGGAACGCTCGTAATGCTACCACGGAAAACAGTAAACTCACTGTTTAGCCAGCCCTGACCGAAAGTGCCTTCTACGAGGAACCATACCCCATCCGTAGTGATGCCAATAACAGGCAATTCACTTCCACCTGCGAAGGTTGCAACAATGCCGAATTGAGCACCGGGGCCACTCCGAACATTCAAGAAGCCGGTATTGACGACAACATGAGGTGTTGCCAAGCCAAAGCTGACCGGAGCGCCACCTCCGCCCCCTTGCCCTAAGTCACTTGCTGTACTTTGTAACAAGCTCAAGTCGATTTCATCAGTCGGTGTTCCCGTGCGTCCGACGGTGGCGTTGAAGGGAACCCAACCGCGTGTGCCATCACCCAACTCAATGAGGACAAATTGACTATCCTTACTAATATCACGCAAGAACCCTTCTCTACCTTCATTGAGTACAGGCAGTTGTTGGCTGCCGCCACCCGGCAAATCGCGCATCGCAATCGCATTGCCCGCTATGGAGACTACCTGACCGGAGACGCGAGAAAGACGAATAAACAGCTTCGCGCCTTCAACCCAGCCGACACCGACATCAGGCACATCAAGCGCGACCCAGTTGACACCATTCTTATCATTTGTGCTGCCAACGATAGTGTAGTCAAAGGTGTCATTACGGAATAATGTTGTGATTGCAGGAGCGCCATCGACAGGCTGTGAACGCGCATTAACAGCTTCAACATTAATCACTGCACGGAAACGCTCGCCCGGACTTACAGTCACAATTTGACCGCTAGCAAGCGTAAATTTCATTGGAGAGCCAACTACAGGGGTTGTACTAGTAGTAGTCGGAGCGCCCCCTCCACCACCCTGCCCTGCATCATTTAACCCTAATGTGATAGGCGTTTGAGCCGCAGCAATAATAACATCCTCAAGTGACAGAACGGGGATATTTGTGAAAGTGCCCCGCGCTACGGTGTATTCAATATTTACCCAACCTAGCCCAACTGCTGTTGAAACTTGATACCAAACACCATCATTCGCGCGAGCAACAACTGGCAATTCTGTGCCGCCAACAACGGTCAAAAGTACCGTATATTGAACACCCGGCCCGGTACGAACATTTAGAAAACTCGTATTAACAATTAGTTTTGGCAATGCGTACTGTGCTTGCTGTGACGGTGCTGCCACGGCGGTAGCTGCTGTTCCAAGGCTAAAGGCGAACAGCAATAAGAATACAAGCAGACTAGATCGAACTTTCATTCTTCATCTCCTGTCGCCAGTTTCTCTGGCAATATGATACTCAATCAAGTAGATTTAATTGGTAGTACCCGAATAGATTTAGTATAGATGAAAAATCAGTTTTACGCTTGTGACCTACTCGATTCGTGAGAAACTTCTACATCATTCGGACTGTTCGCTAAATATGAAGCACGTTATTATAAACTCGCTGGCGTAAATGGAATCGCATTCACTCAATAAAGGTCGCAATTTTGTCATTGAATCCAATTCCTCGTGATCTAAACGGAACTGGTATTAGTAGAGTGCTGTCTGTATTGAATCAGCACATGCAGTTATATGGTTATGAGTTGCTGGAGTTGCCCGTAATTGATCGTGCAGACTTGTTTTTGATTAAAGCAGGCGATCAAATTATCAACCATATGCTGACCTTTGATCGTCAGAATGAGCAACTTGCACTTCGACCAGAGTTTACAGCGTCCGCTACCCACTACTTCGTTGCGAATAATTCCGCAAACGTTGCTCGCTGGCAGTTCGCTGGACCAGTTTTTGAGGACAATTTGAATGAATACGAACAACTGGCTATAGGTGCCGAACTGATTGGCCTAAGCGGGAGTTATGCCGACGCAGAAGTCATTGCAATGTCAGCACTTGGCCTCGAGACTCTTGGGGTTCCCAACTGGAGAGTGTCAATTGGGCATGTTGGCCTCATTCGTGAATTGCTTCAACAATTTAATCTAGACCTACGAACGCAGCGATATTTGTTGCACAATCTCACTGCGCTCCAAGATACAACCAGAGGCAAGCAGTGGTTACTCAATCACTTCGATAAACAGGATTTCAAAACAGGCGAGTCGTTGCCAACTCGAATTAGCTACTCTGATCAGACAGCAACTATGGGTGGGCGTACTTACGATGACATCATAAAACGTATGGACTTAAAGAAACAAAGAGCAGCAGATCGTGACAATTTACTTGCAGCGATAGATTTCATGGAAGATTGGTGTCAATTATCAGGTGAACCACATCAAACATTCGCTGCATTAATGAAAAAGATTCCGTCTTCAAATCAAGCAGCAATATCACTTGCCAATTCATGGGAAGAAGCCGTTCGGCTATTAGGAGTTCAAGGCATAGCCGCATCAAAAATCTCTGTCAATCCGGGGCTTATTCGAACATGGGAATACTACACGGGTTTCGTTTTTGACTTGTACGTTGATAATGTGCATGTTGGCGGCGGTGGTCGATATGATGAACTAGGTCGTCTGATCGGTTCAATTGAGGATGTACCAGCCGTTGGATTTACCTATTATGGTAAGCGGCTCTTGAACACCTTATCCCCAAGCTATTTCGAATCCCATGAAAGACTAATACTGCGTTTTGATGACAATGATGCTGTGTCAAGTGTTCGTTGGGCAACCCAAATACGATCACATGGACAAGGGGTTGAATTATTGCCCTCAACACAGAAACTCCCGGCAAATGCGAAATTTGCGACCCTTCAGAACGATCAAATGGTCAGTTACAGTGGCAAAACTTTTAATTTCGATCAAATTCAACAATTTTTAACTGAAATCAATAGAAGCGTGCATAGCGATGGATAAATCACTTACGTTGGCGTTACCAAGTAAAGGCGCAATTGCGGAACCAACAATCAATTTCTTGCGCGATTGCGGTCTGCGAATTGAGAAACCCAATCAACGTCAATACACGGGGATTATGCCATCGATTCCGTCGGTCTCGGTGTTATTTCAGCGCGTAACGGATGTCGTCTATAAAGTCGCTGATGGTACAGCTCAACTGGGCATAACTGGTTTTGATGTGGTGAAGGAAAATCAGAACGATGATCTGCTTGTTGTTCACGAAAAACTCGGTTATGGACATTGTAGTTTGGTTGTTGCGGTGCCCGAAATCTGGATAGATGTGGACGATATGTCAGATCTATTAGATGTATCACTCGATTTTCGCGAAGACAAACAGCGAAACATTCGTATTGCCACCAAATATCCCGTATTAGCTCGCGAATATCTGTACAATTATGGTATACATCACTTTACCCTTGTTAAAGCAGAAGGCGCGATAGAAGCCGCGCCCACTCTTGGGTACGCCGATTTGATTATTGACCTAACCCAAACAGGAACGACGTTGCGAGAGAACCATCTCAAAATTCTGAATGACGGGGTAATTATTGAGTCTCAGGCTTGCCTCATTGGTAATCGACAAGCACTGCAAGAGAACCCGGATTATTTAAATACGGTAAGAACACTTGTTGAGTATATTGATGCCGCACACCACGGTCGAGGTTTTTTTCAATTGATCGCCAATGTAAGAGGCAAAGACGCAGAAACTGTCGCGCGGAAAGTCGCCTCCAACCCCATAACTCGTGGGTTGCAAGGACCGACCATTTCCCCGATTTATGCTTCGGATTTAGGCAGTAATTCGAACGAAAAATGGTTCACTGTTACCTTGATTATTGCCAATTCTAGCTTATTACCAGCGATGGAGTATATTCGTTCTATTGGTGGCACACAAACAATTGTGAGTCCAGTTCGCTACATTTTCCTTGAGCAATCACCAATTTTTCAAAGATTGCTTACAACCCTATCTGTTACGCATCAAAGTTGATCGGAGACTTCATTCAGCACTTGGTCGATAATGCTAACCTGATTTTGGCTTTCTGCGCCCATTTCAACCGCCATCGCTAATCCAAGTAAGCTAATTTCTGGCGGAAAGCGATTGTTGTCAGCGAGATTCATAGTTAGTAATGGGCAGCAAAATAGAGCTGATTTAAGATAGGTGCGCCAGTTTACAGGTAAGGTTCCTTCTGATTTCATGTGTTTTAGAAGCGGGAGTAGCACTCTGTCCACCTTGCTTCTTAAGAACATTTTGCGTACTTCAGGTAGCGGATAGTCATAGTCGACATACCAAAAGGCACCTTTTTGCTGGTGGCTAATCGGAGTTTTAGCCTTCTTGTCTTGTGGGAAGTACATCCACATGGCAAATACATTATGAAACAACGGCTTAACGATATCGAGTAGCGGATTGTGTCGCCCTGCGAATGCGGGATCAAAATATAACAATGACGGTACTTGGTCAGATGCGAATTGAAGAAATACATTCCCGTTGTGAGCATCGCCATGACCAATCACAGATATTCCTTGTTGAGCAGGCTGTAGGTTTAGAATTGCCTCTTGGATAAGCTCATCAAGTGTCTGATCATAAATTTGACTGTTGATATCCCAACGAGCAGATCTAACCTCTCCAAGCGTGTATTGTCCTAATGGTAACTTGATAACCTGCTGTTCGGCATAAAACCGGTCGAGCCGACCGCCCGTTAGCCGATGGTAAAACAACTGGTGAATTGGTGTCTTTTCCGCAGCTTCACTGCTTTGGAATTGCATTGAACTTAAATATAGAGATAGCAATTCATCATCAGCCGTGTGTTGAGCAAATTCTAACGCATCAAATTTAGCTTCCTCACCATTTTCAATTGCCCAAGCGACATCAAAAACGGATTGACTTTCAATAACCTCGTAAATGAGAACCTGCTTACCTACTTCGGTTGAACTGAAAACCGGTTTAATTATCGGGTAACCCGCGTCAGCAAGCTGACCCGCATTGTAGTACTCATGAATAAGCGTATCCGGCTCAGTATGTGTCTTGAAAAAATAACGCTTACCATCAGTAAGCGTTATAAACCCATTAAAAGAGTTTAGCGAAACGGCTAAGGGTCTCAATTCAACCGCTGCAACATCAGCCGAAAAAACCTCTTGCAAAAAGCCAAGTAAGAGCGATTCAGCTTCATCCTTTTGCCTAAATTGAAGTGACTGAATGCGTTGTAATAAATTTGGATCTTCAGTCATTATTTACGCCTAAGATTAAATTTCGCTTGCGAATAGCCATCGCATGGGCCGGAAAATCTTCGTAATCGGCAAGTGTAGCGGTAATACCTTGAAGTTTCATATATCCTTCTCGCGAAAGATACCCTACCCCGCTGCGCTTTAGGAAGTCATGAACGCTAACGGATGAAAAACTTCGCGCAAATCCACCCGTAGGTAGAATAGCGTTTAAGCCCAAGCAATAATTTGCTGTAGGAATAGGTGTAAGCTGCCCTAGCAGTATCTCGCCAGCGTTTTGGATTTTGTTGAGCGTGATAAACGGTTCAGCCGTTAGAATCTCAAGATGTTCCGGCGCATACTCGTTCACAAACTCAATGGATTGCTCCAAACTACTGGTTAGCAGAATGCCGCCGTAATTGCTGAGGACATTTTTAATAAATGCCTGTCGCCACTCTGGCAACTCAGCGATGTAGTCCGGCAGCGCAGCATGTGCAGCTTCTGCGACTTCCCTGCTGTGTGTGACAAGTAATGCGGCTGACTCTGGGCCATGCTCTGCTTCCACTAAGAGATCGAGTGCAGCTAAACGTGGGTCAACGGTTTCATCTGCCAAAATGATTGATTCGCTTGGCCCAGCCGGTAAACCAACATCAACAGTGCCATAAAGTAGACGTTTTGCGGCAGAAACATAGCTGCTTCCGGGGCCAATGACTTTGCTAACTTTGGGTATCGTTTCTGTACCGAATGCTAATGCAGCAATGGCCTGCATCCCGCCGACAACATAAACTTCATCGATACCACAAATTTCCGCAGCCACAAGTGAACCCGCATCAGCTTTACCATCAAGAGTCGGTGGCGTAACAACAACAATTTTCTGAACACCTGCTACTTTAGCCGGTGTCGCAAGCATTAGCATGACCGAAGGAAATGCCCCTTTACCTCGCGGTACATACAATCCAGCGCTGGCAATTGGCGTGATACGTTCGCCAGCCATGATCCCCGGTTGTACTTCGGTAAACCACATCGATTCAGGGAGTTGCTCTTTGTGGAATTTTTCAATATTAGCGTGTGCTTGTTCGATGGCGTGAATAACATCTGGTGTAACAGATGCTCTCGCATGAGCAAAGTCCGCGGGAGTTGCTCGCAACATATGCGCTTCGAAGTTTTTAGCATCAAATTGACGAGCAAAATCAATGACGGCTTTATCCCCATCCGTTCGCACTTTATCAATGACGTTCTGCGCGATTGGAAATAACTGGCGAATATCCGTTTCGGCTCGTTGTTTAAGCCGAGCCAGTTCAGCAGTACCGAGTTTGTTTAACTCTAAAAACTGAATCATTCACAACTTCCTCTCAGAAAGTGTTCAATAGCCACTTAATCAGTAAAGTGCATCAATTAATGCCCCGTGATGGTCGACGTGAGCCATCCCACCGAATATCAGGGATCAGAACCTGTTTATGCTTAATGATACGTTCGCGCCAAGTGCTTAAGTCGTCAAGCATGATTTTAATTTCGCCAACGATATTTCCAAATGGTTTGTAGCCAAGTTCGACAAGTCGGTTGCGATCAGGATTGTAATGATGCTTTGCCATTTCCGTTCGTGGGTTCTCGTAGTTTTGAATGACAACGTTAATCCCAAGATCGGAGGCTGCAACTTGTACTAGGCTTGCTAACGCTTCAATTGTATACGTGCGATCAAATTGGTTAAATACGCGATACTCGCCCATCGATGGTGGATTTTCAATTACCAAAGCAACGCACTGCATTGAATCCCGTAATGGAATAAAACCCCGTATTTGTCCACCGCCACCATATACCGTGAGAGGATGCTCAATTACAGCCTGACAGCAAAAACGGTTAATGGCTGTTCCAAAACATTGGTCGAAGTCTAAGCGCGTCCTTAGGCTGGGATCGCCTCCATCGTTATCGATTCGCGTGCCAAACACCACCCCTTGCATGATGTCAGTCGCCTTTAAGCCCCAAATACGGCAGGCGAACATAGTGTTATTTGAGTCGTGTACTTTGCTCCAGTGATAAAAACTTCCAGCTTGGCGCGGGAATGGGAGGACATCTTTTCGCCCTCTAAATTCTATTTCAAAGAAGCCTTCTGGTATATCTAGATTTGGGGTGCCGTATTCACCCATAGTCCCTAATTTGATCAGGTGAGTTTCAGGACAAACCTCTTTTATCGCCCACAGGAGGTTTAGGCTGCCCATCACATTATTTTGTTGTGTAAAAAACGAATGTTCTTGGTCAATCATTGAGTAAGGAGCTGATGGCATTTCCGCGAAGTGAACAATAGCATCAGGTTGAAATTCAGCCAGACTTTCTTTCAAAAACTTGTAATCGAGTAGATTGCCCTCACGAAACAGCAATTCTTGACCAAAGCATTTTTCATAACCAGCTAAACGGTCGTTGATTGAGCATATCGGTATTGCACTATCGCTGCCCATCTCTGTGACCCATTGTCTGCGAAGTAAGGCATCAATTCCTGCGACAACATGCCCGCGTTGCGTTAAATACTGGGCAAGCGGCCACCCCAAATACCCATCGATACCAGCAATGAGTACTTTCATAAATACGCTCCAAACAAATCGGCGGTGAGCTTCTCACCGCCTGAAAAATCATTCAAATGAGGTCGCCAGTTTTGCAACTAGCCAGCAGAAAGTGTTTTTTCTCGTGTAAACGCCGCGATATAACCGCTTGACGCTATCAGTTCCGCATTTAAGATGCTGCAACCCGCAGCGCCCCGAATGGTGTTATGCGACAACGCTGCAAATTTGTACCCTAAGATGGGGCATTCTCGCAAGCGCCCAATCGAGGTTGACATCCCTTTACCCGCGTTTCGGTCACGCCTACTTTGAGGACGATCAATTTGCGGCATATAGTAGAGTGGATGCTCCGGCGCACTTGGAAGATTGGCAACTTCTGCTGATGCACGGAAATTCGTCCAAATGTCGATGATTTCGTTTAATCTCGGATTAGCCCGAAGTTCAACCGAAACATTAACTAAATGTCCATCAATAACCGGCACACGATTACAGGATGCGCTCAATTTTGCATCCATCCAGCTTATTTGTTCATTTTGATAACTGCCCAACATACGCAGCGTTTCCGTTTCGAGTTTTTGCTCATCGCCGCTAACGTATGGGATCATGTTATCTAAGATGTCGAGTGATGCTACGCCCGGATACCCTGCTCCACTTATCGCTTGGGCGCTTACCACGATAATTTTAGTAATCCCAAACTGTCGTAGTGGCGCGAGTGCCATAACGACCGGCATCGCAGTGCAATTCGAATTCGCGATGACGGCACCGGTTTTCCAACCACGTTTCTCTCGTTGAACGTCAATCAGTTTAATATGGTCGTGGTTAACTTCTGGAAGCAGCAGTGGGAAATCATCTACCATGCGATTTGCCGACGCATTCGTGCAAACGATATGCCCCGCAGCGGCAAGCTCGATTTCGCGCGTTTCAGCGGCTTCTTTAGGTAAGGCTGAAAAGATCAATGGCGAGTCGAAATTGCCATCTAATGGCTTAACGGTCAAATGGGAAACCGAATCTGGAACATTACCATCTAGCACCCAATTGGTAATTTCCCCGTAGGGCTGCCCAGCGCTTCGACTGGAGCCAATCACTTCCGCGACATAAAACCACGGGTGATTTTCGAGGAGTTGTATGAAACGCTGCCCTACTGCACCTGTAGCGCCGAGGATAGCCACACCTAATTTCTGCATAAGTCTACCTTTGGTTAAATACCTACGGTTTCGTTTCCTGTTTTAACTGCTGGATATGACCCGAGCATTTTCACGAACGATGCTCTTTGGAGGAGCCGTGCTAAGGCTTCTTGGCAGTTTTGATCTTGCCAGTGACCCTCAAAATCAAGGTAAAAGACAGGCTCCCACGGTCTGTTGCGACGCGGCCTTGATTCGATCTTAGTAAGATTTAAGCCGCGTGTCGCAAATTCACCGATGCAATCATATAAAGCAGACGGCCGGTGACGAGTCGCAAAGATAAGCGACGTTTTATTGTATTCACCACGCGGCGGGTCTTCATGCCCCAAAACGAGAAAACGTGTGAAGTTAAACGCAACATCTTCAATTTGTGAAGCCAACCGATCAAGTTTGTATAAATCACCAGCGAGTTCACTGGCAATCGCACCCACACCCGGCAGTGGATCGGCTGCCAAATCTTTAGCGGAACCCGCAGTGTCATACCACGGCACAGGCTTGATATGATGTCGACGCAAAAACTGATCGCATTGTGCGAGTGCTTGTGGGTGAGAACGGACTTGCTGCAAGTCTTCTATTTTTTGTCCACCCGTTGTGTAAAGCGCATGGTGTACATGCAAATAGACTTCTGCTTGGATCAGAACGTCATAGTCCATGAGTAATTCATATGCTTGGCTTACAGCGCCAGCAAGTGCATTCTCAATTGGCATAATCGCGTATTTAACTTGGCGTGATTGAATAGCAGCGAACAAGTCATGTAACGTTTCACAAGGTTTTACTTCAACAGAAGTGCCGAAAAATTGGCGCAGCGCCTGCTCAGAATACGCCCCATGAATACCCTGAAATGCAACAGTGTCTACCACAAACTTTTCTTTCAATAAAAGTAGGCAAAGTATAGAGGAAAGATAGTAGCATAATGAACGTATAACCGTCAATCACATACTTGCCCCTTCCGTTGACAACTCACTTATTCAAATGATAGACTTTTTATGATGGAAGTTGTAAATATTGTGGTGGGGTCACTATTCATGCAGGAAACTCGCCAATTTATCCTTGAAATCCTACGGCAAAAATCTCAAGCCACTGTCGATGAAATCGTTACTGAACTGAAGACTCGTCGCGGCAGTGTCATCACGGCTGTAACGGTGCGGCATCATCTAGGTGAATTACTAAGAGAAGAACTCATCAGCTTGTCTAATCTGCGTCATCGAAATTCACCGGGGCGACCACAGCAAGTATACGTATTAACTGAGGCTGCGAAGGACTATTTCCCGAATAATTATCAGCCATTAGTTAATCACATATTGAACCAGCTATCAAATACGGTTCCTCTATCACAAGTCAATGTTTTGCTTGATGGAGTCGCGACTTGTATGGCAGCCGATGCTGGTATACCGGATTTACCGCTGTTAGAGCGCCTAAATTGCGTTGTCAACTATTTAAATGATCATGGCTACAATGCCCATTGGGAAAAGGCTGAAGACGGCTATTTTCTCTACACAGCGAATTGCCCTTACCACAAAGCTGCGGAAGAAAATCTTATGCTTTGCGATATGGATATGAAGTTGGTAGCCGCATTGCTCGGTGTGGTTCCGCGTTTAAAGACGCGCATTTCAAACGGTGATCCAGCTTGTTCCTACTTTATACCTGAGCAAGAAATAGTTCATGGATAATTTTTACAATCACCATCGTTTTAATTGACCTCACTAATCACATATGTTATACTTTCACTAAACATTAGAGTCCATTTAGGAGCCTAACACCATGTCAGTTATTGAACAGGAAATTCTCCAGACTACAATCGACATCACACCGGTTTTGTCTGTCACTCCTTCTGCGGTTGAAGTTATTCGCAATTTGCTTCAGCAGCGTAACATTCCGAATCATTCCCTGCGCGTTTTTGTGTCCGGCGGCGGATGTTCAGGAATGCAATATGGTATGGCTTTTGAAGAATCGCCAAAAGAATTCGACCAAGTGGTAGCAATTGATGGTGTTTCGCTGCTTATAGACTCCACCAGTCTCATGTATCTGCAAGGTGCCACTATTGATTATGTCGATAGCTTGATGGGTGGCGGTTTCCGCATTGAGAACCCAAATGCTGTTTCGAGCTGTGGTTGCGGCAGTTCATTCCGCACCGGCAAAGATAGCGAGGAAAGCTCTGGTAGTTGCAGCAGTTGCAGCCATTAGTTTCTACCTCCGAATGTAATAACAAAAGCGCCTTCAACTTGAAGGCGCTTTTCTTTTAGCGTCGTGATGAACTGATTAGCAATCCTAGCATCCCTACCCCACCAAGTAACAAAATAGGCACAATTGGGGGAATTCGCGAAGGTAAGACAATTTCGCTCGATTGAGCTTCGGTAAGCTGGGGCGTAGCGATAATTCCATCACCCTCACTTGATGTTACGCTTGTGTTAGGCACTGCAACATTTGCGGGGACAGTAAAGGTAGGGAGGATTGTGGCAGCGAGGTCTTGCGGTAAAACAGAAGCACCGTTGTTTGTTGGAAGCGGTAGTGGAACGACTCCAACATTAGCAGTGGCTGTCAGTACGCCACCCGGAGTTTGTGTGATTTGGGCTAATGTGTTGCTATTTTGTAGAGCTGCAATATCAGGTGTTGGTGTGGTAGCGCTTAAGTCAGGGATATTATTGGTATTGCCACTGACATTGACAAGTTCATCAAATACCCATCCTGTTCCACTTGCCGACTGACTGTATTGAAACTGATACCACCTGAAATAGCGGCCAATAACCGTATACTGTTCGCCTGCTCGGATCGTACCTAGTCTTTCCGATTCCGGGTCAGCCTGAGAGCGTACATTTGCTTCTGTAATCGCCTCAAGATAAGCAGCACCTTCTGGAGTAGGACTTCGCTCTACCGGCACAACATTATTTACCAATGATGTTGCTGTCGGAAGTATGGGCAGCGGTGTTGGCAGACTTACTTGAAGTGGAGTTGCTGTTGGTAATTCTTGAAGGGACGGTGATGCTGTTACATGCTGTTCATTAACACGCAGGAAACAAGCACCTGCAATAACTAATGCAAAAAATCCAAATTGCAGTCGTTGATTTTTCATGTTGCGGCTACCATGTAACACGGTTGATAGGTGTCAACCGCCCTTGTTCTGCGTCACGACGTTCACCATTCTTATCCATAAAACCCTGATACTCCTGACCACTATATCCATACACTGTCCAACCACTCATAACGAATGACGCAACATTTTCTGCACTCACTGGAATCCATTCGCCATTATATAAGCGCGCGATGTGCATGTGAGTTGCTGTCGAAAATCCACCCTCGCATGATGGTTTTCCGATTCGATCCCCTATTTTTACGATGGTTCCTTCACTGACTCGGTCTTCTGAAGCCATATGCAAGTAGAGAATTGCCCAACCAGTAGTTTCGTCACCATCGCCATCAAGATCAAGAAAAACAGCACCTTCAGAACTCTGAGTGATGATTCCATCAGCTACGGCAGTCGCCCAAAAATCCGATACGTAACATAAGGCACTGCCATCTGGTCGATCATCAGGTGGCGCAAAATCAATTGCCGACCACGCACTCCCACTGCCCCACCCACCATGCGGCCCGCCGGTAAAAAACCATGTTTGTCCTGAAGGAAAGGGGAATGTCAATAGAGGTTGCACTAAGTCAGCGGGAACAGGATCAAGCCCACTACCGGCAAAAGGATCCCCAAATAGATTGCGATAAGTTTGGTCAAGACCGTTTGTAGAGACAGCTTGTTCCCAATCCTCATATAAACTTTGGATACTGAAAAATCGTTGTATAGCAACTGTTGCCGCATTTAGGTCTGGTGCAATCTTCACGCGCTCACTGTCATCAAATTCCAAATTGCTTAAGTTGCCATATTTCCAGCCGTAGTACCCACTGTTGAGTTGGTTCGCGAGCCATGATAACTGCTTATACAAACCAGTACGATCAAATCCGTCAGGTGATGGCATACCCTGTATGGGGAACAGTTTCCTCGTCTCATCAATAATTTCACTGGTTAACCACCGCGCACGATATTCTAAGATAGCAAGTAATAAACGCGCATCTACCCGATACTCTTGCGAAACACGCTGAACCACTTCGGCTGCGGAGAGTAGCTTTTCTTCCACAACATCGCTCGCAGTGCGAATATAACCAGTTTGTTCACTTACATAGCGTATTGTATCGAATGTATTACTTTCAGAACCGCGAATAAATCGACCATTGGGCAAAATGTTTTTGGATGGGGTTAGAGTGTTCGGTTCAGCAGGCAGCTTTAGCACTTGACCGACTGAAATAAGATTTCCATCATCAATTTGGTTGAGTTCGAGCAGCGTTTCGAGCCTAACCCCATATTCCGATGCAATACCCGAAAGTGTATCGCCCGGTTGGACAATATACGTAAGTGGCTGCGCGGCTAGCCCAACGGTCATCGGAGTTGGAGTAGTCAGGGCAGTTGGTGTTGAAAAGGATAACGGGATGTCATCTGTGGGTAACACTCCAACTTCTGGTTGACTGTTACTAAGGGTCGGTGTTGCCGTAATCACCACAACTTGAGGTTGTAATCTAACACATGCTGTTGTGATTAGAGACAACATCAAGGCAATTATATGGACGGAAATACTACGCATTGTAATTTAAGCTACAACCTCGTTCAAATCGTTTGAGCATTTGTTACCAGCGTATTGTATACTACCCAAACATGATGATAAGATGAAATCATCTTCGCGAACTAAAATCACAGTATTAGGAGTGATAACAAATGGCTACACAAGCGGAAGTCGCTGAAATATTCCCAATTATGTCTTCGCGGTTCATTCCAGCGAAAGCTGAAGGTGTTGATGCGACAATTCAATTCAATTTGAGCGGTGACAACGGCGGTCTGTATTGGCTAAAGATTACTGCTGGAACATGCGAAGCAGGTCAGGGTCAAGCGGAAAACCCCAAAATGACGCTTAAAGCCGCTGCTGACGATTGGTATGCAGTTTCGACAGGTAAGTTGGGTGCAATGCAAGCCTTCATGAGCGGCAAAATCAAGATTGAAGGGGATATGGGTATGGCGATGAAGTTGCAGACGATGTTCGCAACCTCCTAATCCTGTTTAGAGATCGCCCAATTGAACGCTTCGATTGGGCGATCTCATATTTGCTACTCGTCTTCATCCTCAAAATCGAAGTCCAGATCTGAACCGCTCATACTCGCAAAACCAATAGCATCCTCAATGGCTTCGAGTAAATCTTCATCCTCAGCTTCGCGGGCATCTTCGCCAAGTGCAGTTAGAAGTCGCATCGCTTGAGACCCGCCGATCTCGCCAAGCGACCAAATCGCGACCTGCCGAATTTCACGTTCATCGACAACAGCGATTTGTCCAAGTAGATTGACAGCCTCTTCGATTTCGAGTTCACCGGCTGAACGAGTGGCTTCATAGCGTATTTCAGGATCATCGCTGTGAATTTCCCTCATAATGATGTCTGTCCACTGATCGTCATACGAACGACCCATTGCAAAAATAGCGCTCACCTTCATCAACCGCTCGTCGCTTTCGTATGCTTCCCGAATGGCCTCTGATACGAAGTCTAGGCTGCTATTTGAAATCGCTTCAAGTGAGCGACGACGCACTTCGAGATCCTCAGAGCTATCGTTGAGCAGGTTGATCACAACATCTTGTGCGCGATTTGCTTCGCTTTCTGCGATATCGCCGTATTCACCTAACAGGATGAAGCGACCAATCTCACTGGCTGCTGCTGCCCGAACCTCAGTGCTTTCATCTGTCTCTGCCATCTCAATAAGTCGAGACAGGAATTCCGCAGATTCGTCGATCCAAAGCACATCAATTGCTTTTGTTCTTACGGCACTGTCCGCATCCTCGATTGCGAGATAGCCAATCGATTGATAGTCAAACTCAAAGTTGATTTCACTCGCCTCGGCAAACTCTGTGAGTATTTTCACTTTGAAGCTAGTATCGAGTTTGTTCCAGTACGGTTCAAATAGAGAGACTTCATCAGCGCTCAAATTGGATAAACCGTAATAGGCAGATGTTGGGATGCGACTATCCTCGCTCGATGTTAGGTCATGAATGACTTCTTGGAGGGTTGGTTTTTCACTCGACTTAAAGTCTTTTTCGTCGTTTTCTGGTCGATTACTGCTCAAGTAACTCATTCCTTCTATCGTAGTTGATTGGTCACAGGATTAATGACATCGTTAAGGAGTACAAGTACCGAAAGCGAGAGAAGCAGCGCCAGTCCAATTAAATGGACAAGGCCTTCACGCTCAGGTGATATCGGCTTACCTCGAACGATCTCAATGAGTACAAAAAGGATTCGTCCCCCGTCCAGTGCTGGAATAGGTAGTAGGTTGAAGAAGCCAAGCCCTACACTAATTGTCGCAATAAAGAGGAGGATAGGTGTTATGCGCTGCTGCGAAATACTTTGCTCGATGAATACAGCACCAATTTGGCTAATGCCCAATACGCTTACAGGGCGCGCTTCTTCCGCTGAAATCGATCCAGCCATCAATCGTGATGGCAGTTCAACGACTGAACTAATGACCGCTACAACATTTTCGTAGCCATACCGAACCGCGTTTGCAAAGGACTGTGGTACGTAGTCGATCTGAGGAAGCGGGGCGAAATTCAAACCTAACCCGCTGTTGGTCAATAATTCGCCAACAACCACGCCGACTGCGCCCTGCCCTTGCGGCGGATCGACACGGGGAGTCAAACGCACATCAAACTGCGAGCCATCACGTTCCAACGTGATTAAGACTTCTTTGCCCAGATTCTCGCGAATTTTCGTGCGGAAGTCCTCTACTCCATTGATTGTAACCTCGTTGAACGCGATTACGAGGTCATTGGCTTGAATACCGGCTTCGCTAGCCGGGGAGCTTGGGCTAATGTCACGAATTTGAGTATGGGTAACACTTTGGGTGCTTTGCAATGGAAGTGCTACGGTGACATCAACTTGCTGGTTGTCTCCACGCAGTACACGAAGCTGAGTTGATTCGCTTGACGTATCGCTAAGTTTGGCGAAAAGCTCCTCAACCGTTACGAACTTTTGTCCATTAACGTCTGTAATAATATCGTTTTGCTGCACCCCGGCTTGCGCGAGTGCAGAATCAGGATTGATATTGACCACTTGTAGGCTCGAACCAACGATATCTTGAATACCGAGTAGCGCTACGATGACGAATAGGATAAATGCGAGTAGGAAATTTGCAAATGCCCCTGCTGCCATAAACACGATACGCGCAAGTGGACTTGCCTCGTTCACCGATTTTGCTGTTGTATGACCTGTATTCGTATTCGCTTGTTCACGCAGAAATTCTTGTCGATCTTGCTCGACACTTTCATCACCCAACGGGCGTATAACATCTTCTCCTAATGGGCGAACAAACCCTCCCAGAGGTATCCAGTTCAGGGTGAACTCGGTACCACGCCAAGTGAATAACTTCTTCACTTTAGGCGGAAATCCCAGCCCAAATTCGAGAATAGTGATCCCCACTGCTTTCGCGGCTAGGAAATGCCCTAGTTCGTGTATCAGAATAAGCGGTGTAAGCACCACAATGAATGCAATGATGACAACAAGTGGATTATTTTCAAACATTCAGGATAGTCCTTGTGCCTATGAGGTTCGGTATTGATACCGTTGTTTGCATTATAAAGTTAATACACCTTGTTATCAATTGACCTTCACCGACTACTCACTTCGTTAAAGAAGATAGGCCCCCCTGCCCGCACCAGCAGATTTAACATCCAGTACTCCAGATATATTTCTCACCCGTCTACTTACTTCCTCAGCATGAATTCTATTACAAATACAATGCACATTGGGTCCGGCATCGAGTGTATAGCAAACATCTAGTCCTTCATGCCGCCATTCCGGTATCAAATGCATGAGTTCAATACTAGTAGGTTGCCAGTAAAATAGAGGCGGTCGGCTCGTCATCATAATCGAGTGCATAAGGTTGCTATCTTCTTCTACCACGGTAGCAAATGAATGAAAGTCCTTGTGGAGAAGCGCTTCTTTACAATCTTGAAGACGCTTTTCTGCATTTGCGATACGGGCTAGCTGTAAATCACTGGTATTTGCTGACTGATGCCCTTCTGTTGACCCTACTTTTTTGTGTGTATTACTCACAACCGCGATGACATCAACCAAATCCCAGAAGTCCGGGGTAGCTATACTTTCGGCATAAGATGTTTCATGAGATACCCCTTTATGCCACTCAACAAATCCGGTTGGTATGGATCGTGACGCTGAACCAGACCCTAACCTTGCCAAACTGGATAAGGTGCTTTCTGACAATTGTTGTCCGCTTGCACTAACGGCTGCTAACGTTAATGCCGCAAATGACGATGCCGAGGATGCAATCCCTACCCCCATTGGGAAGTTGTTATATGAGATGACTTTTGCATGTCCTTCTATGCCATCAATGTGATTTCGTAGTGCGCTTAAATGGGTTTGCACACGTTTTAGTGCATCTCCAGACTGTTCAACACTATTAATGATGAGACTGTCTTGAGTTAAACGATGATCCCAGTTGACCATTGTTTCTGTATATAGACCCTCTAAGTTCATACTGAGGGAAGAATTGACCGGGATACGTAGTTGCTCGTCTTGGTTGCCCCAGTACTTGATAAATGCAATATTGGGATGTGCTCTGGCAGTTGCTTCTTGTGTCATAGCCTTCAGTCTCTATAGAAGTGTTGATATATGAGTCTATTTTCGCTGACTTAGCTGACTTAGCAAGGGAATTTTTTCATAAAGTCTATCTTTTGCCTTTACTGCTCGTGCTATAATTGAAGTAATCCTTTTCCCTCAACTACTTTTGTTTAGGAGCAGAAATTGGCCTCTTTGTTGGGTCTTCTCCGCACGATGCGTCCAAAGCAATGGACAAAGAATGTCATTATTTACGCCGGTTTGGTTTTTGACGGGCAATTATTTAATGTCGAAGCGTTACTGCGGGTAACAGTCAGCTTCGTGTTATTATGTCTTGCTGCGAGTACGGTTTATATCATCAATGACCTTGTTGATATTGAGCGAGACAAACTTCATCCCAAGAAAAAATATCGACCTTTACCTTCTGGTGTCCTTTCACCATTGGTAGCCTTAACAGCCGCGATTGTCTTACCTGTTTTTTCGCTGCTTGCTGCATGGTCATATAGTCCCTTATATGCTTTGATCCTACTAATCTATATTGTGACGAATATTTTGTACTCGTTTCGCCTTAAACACGTTGTCATTATTGATGTGCTGACGATTACAGCAGGATATGTCTTGCGTGTTGCAGGCGGTGCGGTGGTGATTACAGGGGTCAAGTTCTCGCCGTGGCTATATGCTGTTCTTGCACTCTTGGCGTTATTCTTAGCCATAACCAAGCGCAGACAAGAACTGTTAGCGTTGGGTGAAATTTCTGGTTCTACACGCCCAATATTTAGGGAGTATAATCTTGCCCTGCTTGATGAGATGCTTCGCATGGTGAGTACAAGTACACTGGTTGCCTATATTCTCTATACAATTGAATCCCCTTCTATTCTGCTTGCGAATACAAAGCTCGCACTGATTACAGTTCCCTTTGTTCTCTATGGACTTTTCCGCTATATGTATCTTATATATGTCCGTGGCGAAGGCAGTGCGCCAGACGAAGTCTTATTGAAGGATCGCCCCCTTCAGCTTGCGATTATGCTTTGGGGATTGTCGTTCCTTGTTGTTTTATACATAGTTCCAAACATTCTTTCATAACTACTCATGAATGTGACTAAAACCGCATCTGCGAAAATCATTTTGTTAGGTGAACATTCGGTTGTCTATGGGCAACCAGCCATTGCTGTTCCGGTAACAGCCTTGAGGGCTTCCGCGAAATTTGTATCAGGTTCTACGGGAACAGGATTACGGATTGTTGCACCTGATGTTGAGGGACTTGATCTCTATATAGCCTCTCTGGAAACAGCAGATGTATCTAACCCATTTGTTGCTGCTATTCGGTTGTTTCTGAGTCATTTTCAGATCGCATTACCCGATGCAACGGTGGAGTTACGTTCTCAAATACCAATAGCGAGTGGTCTTGGAAGTGGTGCGGCCCTTACAACTGCTCTACTAAGGGCATTAGCCGATGTTGTAAGGGTGTCAATAGATCCTTCTGTCTTGAATAATATGGTATATGAAATTGAGAAACTGTTTCATGGAACGCCGAGTGGGATTGATAACACGGTCATTGTGTATGAGCGACCAGTGTATTTTGTTCGTAGTCAGCCCATTGAGCAGCTTGTGATTGGCAAACCATTCAGACTTGTGATTGGTGATACTGGGGTGAGTGCTTCAACAAAAGTTGCTGTTTCAGATGTGCGAAAATTGTATGATTCTGATCAAACAGAGTTTTCAGGTTTGTTTGATGAAATTGGCAGTTTAGTTATTGCTGGGCGTGGTGCAATTGAACATGGAGATGAAGTGCGGTTAGGTAGCATCATGGATCAAAATCATGAGTTGTTGCAGCAGTTAACTGTTTCGTCACCAGAGCTTGATAATTTAGTAGTCACAGCCCGTCGTGCAGGTGCGTTGGGAGCAAAGATGTCGGGCGGTGGGCGTGGCGGCAATATGATTGCGCTAGTTGCAGAGCCTTTGGCTCAATCGGTGATGAATGCTTTGCTTGAATCCGGTGCTGTCAGGATTTATGAGACAGTTGTAGGTAAGGACTGAAGGTTATGCTCACGCTTGTGAAGCTAGGTGGTTCTCTGGTTACGGATAAACGTGTTGAAAAAACGTTTCGGCGAGAAGTGATGGTGCGTTTAGCTGATGAGATTGCTGCTGCGTTTGATGAAGCGCCGGGATTACAGTTGATTATTGGGCATGGCAGTGGTTCTTTTGGTCACTTTGCGGCCCGTAAAGCAAATACAATTCAAGGGGTTCGGACTAAGGAAGATTGGCGTGCATTTGCTGATGTAGCAATGGCGGCAAGTGAGCTAAATTATTTTGTCTCAGAGTGTTTGCAGTCCGCTGGTATCCCTGTCTGGCGGTTCCAACCTTCTGCTTCTGTTGTTTCAGATAATGGGCATGTTATTGGTATGTCAGTAGAAGGTGTTAAAACTGCCCTGTCAGTAGGTATCGTGCCGGTTGTGTACGGTGATGTAGCGTTAGATCGGACGCTTGGAGGTACGATTATTTCGACTGAAAAGCTATTTTTTTATTTGTCATCTGTTTTGCCTGTGAAGAGGATTTTGTTGGCTGGTGAGGTAGATGGTGTCTATGGGTTAGATGGTACGGTTATAGGTTCAATTACATCTGCGAATTTGGGTGAAGTTTCTAAGTCTTTAACTGGCTCTTCTGGAGTAGATGTGACAGGTGGTATGGAGTCGAAGGTTGAAGATATGTTAGCGCTTGTTGACACGATTCCGTTACTGACTATACGAATTTTAAATGGTTTAACACCAAATCTATTGACCGATACGCTGCTCGGTAAAACAGAACAAGGAACGCTTATCTCCGCATCAACTTGATAGACGCACGTTACTCAGAAATGGCACACCGAGAGAGTCAAACTCCAAATTTAAAACGTTCGTTAAACTTGCGTCCAGCCGAATGGGATCAGCTAACGGCAAGATCATCGCCTGATCCATAATTTGTTGTTGAACCTGTGCATAGATACTTTGCCGGGTCGCTTCATCATTTGCAGACATGCCCTGCCCTAGCAAGCCCTCCAAGGACGCATCGGCAACATTTGACCAGTTGTATCGTCCAGTTTGAGTAAAAAAATCATTTAACACCGTGGGATCACTCGCATGGGTTGAAAAAGCAACCAAATTATACTGGTTTGTTTCAATACGAGCCGTTAGCGCACTAAGCGTTGGAACAGAAACCAACTCCGTTTTAATACCTAACAAGCGCCATTGATCTACCAGTTCTTGCGCCATCTCAGAATACAAATCCCGCGATTGAATGACGATGGTGATAGCCGCATCAACACCTGCGAAATCCAAGAACTTATCACCGTTGGTATCGGCATATCCACTCGACAACAATAACGATTGCGCCTGCCCCGTATCAGGTGCATATGCGCCCACAAGATTACGATTATAAAATGGCATATTGGCGGTCAAAGGCGACCACGCAACCGATGAAAACCGTTGAAGAACCGTATCGACAATAAAATTACGATTCGCGCTAAAAATGAGCGCTCGTCGAAATGCGATATTGTCGGTTGGAAAGCGATTAGTATTGATCAAAAATTGGAGTGGCTGTCCAGCTAGTTGCACTGGGACAAGTTGAACGTTTGTATTGCTGGTTAAGGCACGCGCATCAGTCGGCAACAAATTGGTAACGATATCAGCCTCTCTGTTATTAATCATCTCAAGTCGTTGCCTGTTGTTAGGCACAAATTGAAACTCAACCTCATCGACAGATGCAGATGTATCATCGACAGGCACATAGAAACTCGGACCCCATGAGTATTGGAGATTTCGCTTAAGAATAATATTCTTGCCGGGAATATAATCTTCAAGGATGTATGGGCCAGTCCCAACTTGATGGAATTGATACCTTTCCTGAGAGTATTGTTGAAAAGCGGTTGGGCTTGCCATACCAAAATAGGGCTGACTCAAAATATTGAGGAATGGGGCGTAAGGCTGTAGCAGTTGAAGCTGAATAGAGTATTCATCAAGGATCGAATAACCACGGTAGTAAGCCTTTATCAGCAAAGCGGCTTTCGCATTACTTTCACTGACATTTATAATTCGATCAAAATTCTGTGCGACGGCTTCAGCATTTAAGGGTGTCCCATCATGAAAGAAAACACCCTGCCGCAGAGAAAATGTATAAACTAATCCGTCAGTTGAAATCGTCCACTGGCTTGCAAGTCCCGCGACAATCTCCTGCGTGGATGGATTTCGGTAAACTAGGGTATCGTAAATTTGACGGTTAATGATGGCGGTATCGTCTTCGCTCGAAACATGCGGGTCAATATTGCCGGGTTCACTACCAAGGACATAAGTTATCCGTTGGTCTACAGTTTGATTATTGGGGGGAATTGCTGAACCACATCTACCGGATGCCATGATAACGAGAATACATAAGCAGAAAATTTTGTTGAGCCTTAGCGACATTTCAGACTTTTAACCTCAGACCGAATGCATTAGCATGTAACAGATTATTCTTACGAAGGACAGATAAAACAAGCACGTATGTCATCAAATGCCCCACGTTTCATAACGCCTCCAACAGAAGAGCAAGAACGTTTTCCGTATAGACCTGTTTGGCGCAGCTTGTTTATCGAGACCACAATTTTAACCACCATTACGTTGGTCGCTTTTATCTTTGGCGCGAGGCTTACATCTCTAGTTGGTCGTTTTGGGCCATATATAGGTCTAGGTCTAGCTATCGTCCCTCTGCTGCTTTGGTTCCTCTTTTCTTGGTTTGCCGAACGTCAGATCAGTCAACCACGAAAACATTTAGTCACAGTCGTGTTTATTACCATGCTTGTTGCGAACTCCATTGCGCTCCCCCTCATTAACCAGCTATTTCGCGTCGATCAATGGTTACCGCTCGCACCTGCCATTGACCGCATCTTAGGTTACACGCTAACCGTTGGGATTACGCAAGAGTTCATTAAGTATCTCATCATTAGGTATACTGTCTGGCCTAACCACTTTCGTATCCGGTTAGATGGAATTGCTTACGGGATTGCTTCCGGCATCGGGTACGCAACCCTCATCAATCTCCAATTTATAATTTCAAACAGCACATCTCCGATTGATGTCGTTGTATTTCGCGTCATCGCAAACTATGCTTTGCACATATCCACAGGCATCATTATAGGTTACGGTTTATCAGAAGTTTACTTCTCCAATCCTACTCCAATCTTTCAAGCGCTCATTTTGATCGTGGCGGCCATCGTTACAGGTATCGCCATTCCAATCCACGCAGGTCTGGTAAATGCCAGTCTTAGCATCACCTCAATTAGTGCGCCACGGCCGTTATTTGGGTTGGGTTTTTCACTCGGGTTACTCCTGATCGTAAGTATCCTTACTTCCGGTTTAATTAGGAATGCGGATCGACTAGAGCGAGAGGCCAAGTCCGGTGATGAGGAGTAAAGCGACATGATTTATATCGAATCAACCTCAGATAACCCCGAACTTTCATTCCGGCAGCGGTGGAACCATTATCTCGCTGTGGTGGTGGTGATCGTCTGTATAATCATCGCAGTAAACCTACGTGATGCGGCTTTGTACGCTGTAACATCCTACACCAATTCTACTGTCGGTATATCAGCGCTCTATCCGCGTAACTGGCTCATCAACACAACCGGCGATTACGTATTTCGCGTACAAGATATGTCTCGAGTTGGATTTAAAACAACCATTCAGGTTGGTGTCCAAGCAGTAAGCACCAATACTTCGACACGTAATATCGTGGATGCCTTGACCCTAAACCGTTCTCAAACACTAGCAGCCTACCGGTCACTACCGGCAGATAACAATTTCATCCTTCCAGATGGGACAATTGCTACCGAGGTTAGTTACACCTACACAGCCATTAATGCTGACCCTTTTCTGGAGACAATTCCGACGGTAGTGCGTGGCATTGATATAATTACGATCAAACGCGGTCAAGCCGTTATCATAACTTTTCTCACAGATTCAGAAAGTTATGAAGCTGATTACGACACCTTCTCCCGTTTCCTAGATACGCTTGAGTTCTAAACTTGAAAAAACTTCACGCTTGGCTAATTCTAACGACCCTTATGTTGCTGCTTATAGCGCCAACACAGCTATTTGCTCAATCCAGCACGATTGACATTGATCGTTTACAGCGTGCGACTGTTTATATTATGCAGACGGAAAACGTTGGAACGAACCTGCTGGTCACGTGTGTAAGTTCCGGCACACTGCTCAGTCGTGATGGGCTTATCCTGACCAATGCACACAGCACGGTACCAAGTCAAACATGCAGAGGTGAAACGCTTATTGTAGCCATGACGACCGACGTGTCCGAAGCACCCGTTCCACAATACCGTGCAGAAATTGCCCAAGCTGACATTGGGATCGATCTGGCTTTACTCCGCATCACCCAAGAATTAGATGGTCGGCTTGTTGACCCTACGAGCCTATCCCTCCCTTTCGTTGAGCTAGCAGACTCGCAAACCGTTAAACTCGACGAAACGGTGACCGTCTTAGGTTATCCAAGTATCGGGAATGAACCTATTTCCTCAGTACGCGGCATTGTTACAGGCTTCGTCTTTGAACCCCGTAATAATGATCTTGGGCCGGCATGGCTCAAAAGCAATGCGGAAATCCCCGGTATCATGTCCGGTGGCGGGGTCTACAATCAACAGAGCCAATTAATCGCAATACCCACTACAGCACCAATAAGTGCTAGCAGTGGCGGTACAGCAAATTGTGTCGCTATTCAGGATACGAACCTCGACCGCATCGTCAACGCCAGTGACTACTGTGTACCGACGGGTGTGTTCATCAATGCGCTGCGTCCATCGAATTTTGCTCGTCCTCTCCTACGAGCAGCCTCTTTAGGATTAACGGTAGCAACCAGTACGCCCTCAGCGGCAGCCATCTCGGCGACAGGAACACCGACTTTTAAACGGCTTTTCTTTGCAGCGGCGGTTAACCCCGCGGGAATGCCCTCCTCGGTCATCAGTAGTTTGCCAGCGGGTAGCAACAGCCTGTATCTCTTTTTCGACTACGAAAACATGACACCCGAGACGGTATATGAGCTTCGTGTCACAACAGATGGTATTCCAAACTCAACCTTTAGCTTATCGCCCGTTCGTTGGAGCGGTGGCGCTAAAGGCATGTGGTACATCGGGAATGGTGGGCAACCGTGGCCGAATGGCATTTATGAATTCACTCTTTTCGCCGATGGGGTTGCTTCACCTTCTCAAAAGCTGGTCATTGGTGTTGCCCCCAGCACTGAACCGGTATTTAGTGACATTACCTTTGGTTTGCTCGATTCACGCGGACAACCACAGGGAAACGGCTTTGTACTGCCAGCGGGCAATATTGCCAGTGCGCGTTTCATTTATCGAAACTTAGAGAATGGCCTCAACTGGACGGTCATCTGGTATCTCGATGGTACCGAAATCCGCCGTGCCACAGACGCTTGGAACGCTGGTAGCAGCGGCTCATCCGTCAACACCAGCATCGAGGTCGCTGAAGGGTTATTACCCGGCAGTTACCGATTAGAGTTGTATATTGAGGATCGGTTACGCGCCACATCTGATTTCACTATCGCAGGCGCACAAGAAGGCGCACTCCCGCAAATCTTCACCCAACTGCGCTTTACAACCGCAAATTCGGATGCAGACGCGCTCACCAGTAACGCAGTGAGTAACTTCCCCGGTGGTGTGAACACACTGTATGCACTCTTTGATTGGAGCCAAATTTCGCCGACGACATTGTGGACGTTGCGGTGGTTCGTTGATGGTGTAGCCTTCTACGATCAGACCGTACCGTGGAACAATGTGCAGACAGGCAGTAATTTCCTTGTGCGGCTTTCGGCGGCAGGTGGATTGCCGGATGGAACGTATTCGGTTGAACTCCGTGTGAACAACGTGTTACTGCAAAAAGCGCAAGCACAAGTGGGGATTGGTCAGCTCCCAATTGATCGTTTCGCACGAGCCAGCGGGGTGCAGCTACGTGGTCGCATCCTTAGTGCCGATACACGCGAAGGGATTGCGGGTGTAACCGTGATCGTCATCAGTGAGCAATTCTCAGTGAGCGACTTCACATGGAACCAAGACCAAATTTACGATTTAGCGATCACCGATAGTAACGGTACATTTGAAATTAGCCGCCCATTGGCCTACACAACCGACACTTTGACAGTCGCTTATAGTGCTATTGTTTCGGCACAGGGGTATTTACCCTTAACCGCAGATGGTATAGAAGTCACAGCCGAAACCCCTAACCCGCTTAATTTGACAATCTACCTGAATAAGGACTGATGCAAGTATATGACCGCTAAACAACGCATTGACATTTTGATGTGCGAACGCGGCCTAGCGGCAAGCCGTGAAAAAGCACGCGCGATGATTATGGCAGGCGAAGTCGTTGCAGGCGGTCAGCCAATCACGAAGCCGGGAACGACAATAGCGCTCGACACTGAAATCGTGGTCAAGAACAAACCCCGTTTCGTCAGTCGTGGGGGTGAAAAACTCGCATGGGCTATCGAAACATTCCAGCTTGACGTTCACAATACCGTTTGTGCGGATGTCGGCGCAAGCACAGGTGGGTTTACGGACTGCTTACTTCAAAATGGCGCATCAAGTGTTTACGCCATCGATGTTGGCTACGGTCAAATCGACTTTACATTGCGCCAAGACAGCCGCGTGCATGTCATCGAACGTACCAACGCCCGTTTTCTGGAATCCCTACCGGAACCAGTCAATTTCGTATCGATTGACGCTTCGTTCATTTCACTTAAGCTGCTCCTGCCCACCATCAAGAATTGGTTATCTAAACCCGCGACGATTATTCCCCTCATCAAACCCCAATTTGAAGCGGGGCGATCTGACGTGGGCAAAGGTGGTGTGGTCAGAGATTCCAAAATCCACCGGCGCGTGTTAGTAGATGTCCTGACCTTTGCCCAAACGAACGCCTTTCAAGTCAATGGACTAGCAACCTCCCCTATCAAAGGACCAGCAGGCAACATTGAGTTCTTAGCATGGCTGACATTTGATGGCACTGCCCCCTCATCAGTCGATCTTGATGCCCTCATTACACCTCTGCTTTCTTAGAGTGACGAACCTCCACTACACGATACGTAGGGTTTACTTGTATAATCAGCCGAGCCATTCATAAAGATGACACAAACACATGACCAGAACTGATATACGTAATTTTTCCATTATTGCTCACATCGACCACGGTAAAAGCACACTCGCTGATCGTCTGCTCCAGCTAACGAACACGGTTGCTGACCGTAATATGCAGGAGCAGTTGCTCGACAGCATGGACTTGGAACGCGAGCGCGGCGTGACGATTAAAGCGTCGGCGGTTCGCATGACTTACAAAGCGAAAGACGGCAACGAGTACATCATTAACCTGATCGACACCCCCGGCCATGTCGACTTCGGGTATGAGGTCAGCCGGGCGCTACAATCTTGCGAGGGTGCGGTACTGGTGGTTGACGCGAGTCAAGGCATCGAAGCGCAAACACTGGCCAATTTGTATCTGGCGCTTGATCAAGACCTTGAACTCGTACCAGTCATCAATAAGATTGATCTACCCGCTGCGCGACCGCAAGAAGTTGCAAAAGAACTTGAAGATCTGCTAGGCATCTCAGCAGAACAATTTATACCCATTTCGGCGAAGCAGGGTATCGGCATTCAGGATGTCTTGGAAGCGATTGTGGCTCGCGTCCCATCTCCGAAGGGTAATGCGGATGCCCCTCTCCGTGCGCTCGTATTCGACTCGCACTACGACGCTTATAAAGGTGTAGTCGCGTATGTACGTGTCGTAGATGGGAAGATCGACCCCAAGTCTGCTTTACGACTGATCGCGACTGATGCAAAGTTCGAACCGGTTGAAATTGGCGTTTTCAGCCCGAACATGCAGGTCAGAACAGCATTGGAAGCCGGTGAAGTGGGTTACGTAGCCACAGGCTTTAAGACGGTACGGGAATGCCGCGTGGGTGATACCATCACGTTAGCAACCAACGGCGCAACCACACCCCTGCCCGGTTACGCACAGGTCAAGCCAATGGTCTTCGCGGGTTTCTACCCGACCGATAACGATGATTACGCTGATTTACGCGAGTCCCTTGAAAAGCTCCAACTGAACGATGCGTCACTCGTTTACCAACCGGAAACATCACAGGCCTTGAATTTCGGTTTCCGCGTGGGCTTCCTCGGCTTGTTCCATATGGAGATCATCCAAGAACGTCTCGAACGCGAATATGATCTCGATATTCTGGCGACCGCCCCCAGCGTAGAGTATCAAGTTGAACTCACGAGCGGCGAAGTAGTGCTTATTGACAGCCCTGCCCAATTACCAGACGAATCGACGATCCGTGAAATCCGCGAGCCGTGGATGAAAATCCAAATTTACACCCCACAGGAATTCATCGGTGTGGTGATGGATTTGGTTATCAAGAAGCGCGGTGAATACATTACCACTGAGTATCTCGACCCGACTCGCGTGATGCTCCACTACTATATCCCGCTTTCCGAAGTGATTGTCGACTTTTTCGACCGCCTCAAGAGCATCACCAAAGGTTACGCCAGCATGGATTACCAGTTCGAGGAATACCGCGCGGGCGACCTCGTGAAGCTGGATGTGCTGGTAAACAATGAGCCAATGGACGCGCTAGCGATGATTGTCCACCGTGAAAGCTCGTACCACAAAGGGCAAAAGCTGGTTACGAAGCTCAAAGACCTCATTCCGCGCCAGATGTTTGTTATCCCCATTCAAGCGGCAGTCGGGAAGAAGATCATCTCCCGTGCGAACGTCAGCGCGATGCGTAAGGACGTTCTGGCGAAATGCTACGGTGGTGATATTTCCCGTAAGAAAAAGCTGCTCGAAAAGCAGAAAAAGGGTAAGAAGCGCATGAAGATGGTGGGTTCGGTGGAAGTTCCACAAGAAGCCTTCATGGCGATCTTAAGCCTCGACGAAGAATAATCCCACGTCAGACACGACTCAGCGGTTCGGCTGCCCAACGCCGAACCGCCTCTGCCTGATGAACCGACAAATACCCCGCTTCGGTTAATTCACCGATCAAATTACTCAATTGGAATAACGGGAGAACGGGAATATCGCCCGTTTCAACCTCATTGATCGCCAGAATGGTGGCAATAGCGGTGATCTCCAGCCCTACCCGACGTGCATCGGTTATGAACAGATTGTGCGAACGGCGGTTATCAAACTCGTTCAATAACAAAGCGACTTTATGACCGGAGTCGTAAGCCCCGACCAGATTTTGCACAGGAAACGCCCCGCCTGTTTTGGTATAAGCAAGTGAAATACCACTCTGGATAGCACAGGCAATGCCAAACGGCAAACTTTCCTCTGGCGCAACGAGGCGGTCGGGATGCAGTGTCTTGAAATGCACATCAGCTTGACGGGCAAGTTTACTGAGCAAGTTTGGGTAGGCGGGTAAGTATTCGGCACTAAAGCGGAAGGGCAGCGTTTGACCTTCAACTTTGAACTGTCCAAATTCGAGTACCCCGGCATTAACCATTTCGGATAACAGAAGGTTGGGCATCAATGTAAGAACCTCAGTGAAGGCCATGAAAAGTTACAAATATTGCAAAAATTGCATCTTTTTCGCATCTTTCGCAATAATTCCGCCGAAATGGCAGGCGGGAGCCTCTCGTGTATCCGCTGAATTGACATTTTATGACGGCGGGAATGCGGGGGCGTGGCGCTGAAATGGCACACTTGCGGCGGAAGTCTCCCGTATAACCGCCGCGTTGCAAATGTCAGTGCCGCCGCCGTCGTTGCTTCATGAGTCACAAGTTTCAAGCAGCAAGTTGAAAGAAAGTCTCCAGTCATCAGCTATCAGTCTCCAGTCAAATGCAAAGGCAAAAGCATATTAACCGCAGAGACGTAGAGGAAAGCAAAGATAGGAATAACAAAACGCAAAGATTTTAACGCGAAAGCCAGAACAAAACGCATTTGAACCGCCAAGAACGCCAGGATGAATACAAGGATATAAGTCCATTATAGAACAAAAGTTCATAGCCGTCAAGCACGACAAATTTGTGCAAAATACAGCCAAATGGAACAAGAAATAAATATTTATACGAAGAAAATCGACCTTAAATGAGGCGCATCATGATCCGTAGGCTCAGTAAGGTCGTTCTGTCAGAAAACGGATGTACCTAAATGCTGATGCGCTGTCCATGTGCATTTGCCTTGAGTGAAACTTTTCAATTTGTGGCCTAATTTGCACAAAATTTAGGAAGTAATTTTGGTTAGAAGCCATTTGAGAAGTTCTGAAATACTGGGCAGCATACTTGCTGTCCCTACAAAAACGCGCGTTTGTGAGGCGAATTTCTTGTAGGGACGCAATACATCGCGTCTGATGAACCCTTTTCAAACGGCTTTTTAGAGTTTTCAAACTTTATAAGTGCGATACTCAATTCCAACAGATCAAGGCTTAGGAGTTCAATGTCTCTTGGAGCATTTGCCACAACATCGACATCGCCCATGTACTCGCCCACTGGGGTGCGGTTTCACTCTGCCCACCAAAACCGTAAACCCGTGACCGCATGACACCTGAGTAGTAGACGGCTATGGCTGTCCCGGCTTCGCTGTCGGCGTGCTGTTCGCCCATGTCGGGTCGGCAGACGACCGCAATACCCGCGTCCGCATTGGCGTTACGGGTTAACTGCGTGGCGGCTTTTTCGGCTAACTCCCGGATGGGTAACTCACCCGAAATATCCAACTCATTCTGTAAGGCGGTTGGTTCGGCGTAAATGGTAGCAGCCGATAATACGCCATCGGCTCCGGCGACTTTGCGAATGCGCTCACTTAACAGCCCGGTGATTCCCGTTTCGCTCAGGGCAACGCGCAAATTGCTGGCTCGCAGAACGCGAGTCAGTACCGTTTCAATTTCTTCTTGGTCAATGCCGAAAATGAACTTGCCCACTTTCGCGCGAATTTGTTCTTCAACGAGTGCTATCATCTGGTCAGCGGTCGCAACGTCCCCGGCTTTCGCCG
Organism: Chloroflexota bacterium; assembly: GCA_020161935.1. GTDB lineage: Bacteria > Chloroflexota > Anaerolineae > Aggregatilineales > Phototrophicaceae > CFX2. Next base: position 771,383 of record JAIUNI010000001.1, on the reverse strand, counting down.
TGATGCGTACATCGACCTGCCCCGCGTGGGCGGCCAAGCCTACAGTCGGGTTCGCCATTTCGAGCAGTTCCGTTCCAATTTCGCTGTCCAGTAAACTTTCGCCAATACCGGCTGTTCGTAGCACTTTGGCTTTGATGATGCCGCTGCCCAGTTGGTACTTTTCCTTCAAATAGGGAATCACGCGCTCGTTCATCAAGAACTTCATCTCGCGCGGGACACCGGGCAGACTAATCACGACACTGCCTTGATGCTCAACAATGAAGGATGGAGCAGTCCCTACCGGATTTTCGATCACGGTTGAGTCGGCAGGTAAATAAGCCTGACGTTTATTGTTCTCCGTCATTTTCGCGCGAAAACCGGTAAAGCGCTCCGCAATCGCGTCGAGCAAATACTGATGGAACACTAATCCACGGTCGGTAGCGGTTGCTACCCCTTGCCGCGTCATATCGTCAATGGTTGGCCCCAAACCGCCGCAGGTAATCACCACTTGGGCGCGTCCCATCGCAATCCGAATGGAATCGGCGATGCGTTGTTCGTTATCGCCAACAGAGGTCATAAAGTATAAATTGACACCGATATCACGCAGTAACTTGGCAATAAAAACCGAATTGGTATCCGTAATTTCCCCAAGCAATATTTCCGTGCCGATGGCAATAATCTCGGCATTCACGCTTGCAGCCATATTGTTGTGTCCTTAGCTGGAATAAACCTCTGTTCATGTTACCCGATTTCGTCAGAGTTTGATACCGATCATCAAGTCCATATAAAAATGTAAAAGGGGACGAATTTCCTCATTTTCCGGTGACACAATATTTTGCAAAAACAAAAGTACTCGTTATAATCAGGACAAAACGTGGAATAAAACGCAAAGCAAAAACTTTGTGCAAATTCAACAAATTATTGTCTGTTAAAAATGATCTTACCTAAACAAGCTATATGGAGGATGTAAGGTGGCTAGTGTAACGTTTAATCATGTTTATAAGAGATACCCGGGTGGAGCCAATGCCGTTAAGGATTTGGACATTCAGGTCGCAGATAAAGAGTTCTTGGTATTCGTTGGCCCGTCCGGCTGCGGTAAATCGACCAGCCTCCGTATGCTCGCAGGATTGGAAGAAATTAGCGAAGGTGAAATCCTTATTGGCGACCGCGTTGTCAACAACGTAGCGCCGAAGGATCGTGACGTGGCGATGGTGTTCCAGAGCTACGCGCTTTACCCGCACATGACCGTGTACGACAACATGGCCTTTGGTTTGAAGCTCCGCAAGACCCCCAAGCAAGTTATCGACCAACGTGTACACGAAGCTGCCAAGAGCCTCGGCATCGAGCAACTGCTTGACCGCCGCCCCCGTCAGCTTTCGGGTGGTCAGCGCCAACGTGTTGCAGTTGGTCGCGCGATTGTGCGTGAACCCGCCGTCTTCTTGATGGACGAACCGCTGTCAAACCTCGACGCGAAGCTCCGTGTAGAAGCCCGCTCGTTCATTAGCAAGCTGCACCAACGCCTCGGTACCACTTTCATCTATGTGACCCACGACCAAGTGGAAGCGATGACGATGGGAACCCGCATCTGCGTTTTGAGTGCTGGTGAACTGCAACAGATTGATACCCCATTCAACCTGTACCACAACCCGCGTAACCTGTTCGTCGCTGGCTTCATCGGCAGCCCGTCGATGAACTTCTTCGACGCAACGCTTAAGCAAGAAGGCAGCAACCTCGTGGTGGACACCGGCAACTTCAAGCTGCCCGTCCCTGCCGAACGTGTTGATGCGTATAAGAGTTATGCTGGCAAGAAGGTTGTTTTCGGTATCCGCCCTGAGGATATTCATGATGTTGATTACCAACCGCCGGGAATTATCCCCGCCGTTGTGGAAGCCAACGTTGACGTGGTTGAACAGATGGGTAATGAAATGGTTGTGTACTTAGAAGAACGTGGTTCCAACTTCATTTCCCGTATGGACCCCCGCACCCGTTCGCGCGTCGGCCAGCGCATGGGCGTGGTGTTCAACCTCGAAAACATGCACCTGTTCGATGTGGACAGCAAGCTCTCGTTGGCTTATGACTACAAGACGGCAGAGGCCGCCAAGTCGAAGTAAGAAAACGCGCCACCAAGTTCTCAAGAAAGCCGCCCACACATCAGGGCGGCTTTATATTTCCCGCCCCAGATATGGTATGCTTCTTTCGGTTCAATTTTTATACACACGCAGAGGGTTAGAATACCTGTGAAGTTAACCGCTTATAACCAACCTGAAATATTTACTGAGCTTCAGCCAGAATGGAATGAACTGCTGGGGCGCAGTGAGTCTAACCGTATCTTTAGCACATGGGAATGGCAATCGACTTGGTGGACGGCGTATCACCCCGGCGAACTGTGGGTCATTACCTGCCGGAATGAAGCAAACCAATTGGTGGGACTTGCTCCGTGGTTTATCGATTCGACTGAAAAGTATGGTCGTGTCGTGCGTCCAATCGGCTGTGTGGAAGTAACCGATTATCTCGATGTGATTGTCGATAAAGACTGTCAAGGTGACGTTTATGAAGCCCTCGCCAGCTTCGCCCAGCAGAATGTACCGCACTTCGACCTCATCAACCTGTGTAACCTTCCAGAAGCCTCCCCTACTTACACACAATTCGCTCCAATACTCAACCAGCACGGCTTTAATGCCCAACTGACGCAGCAAGAAGTCTGCCCCGTGATCCAGCTGCCAGACGAATGGGAACAGTACTTCGAACTGCTCGATAAGAAGCAGCGGCACGAACTGCGACGTAAGCTGCGCCGCGCTGAAGGGGCAACCGAGAAAATTGATTGGTATATCGTGAACGAAAACCACAACTTACAAGAGGAAATGCAGAAGTTCCTGCATCTGATGGGCGCTTCCCAATATGATAAAGCGAAGTTCCTTGAAGACCCTCAAAATATGGCGTTCTTCAAAGCCGTCGTGCCGTTGATACATGAAAAGGGTTGGCTGCAACTGAGTTTCCTCACGGTCGATGGTGAACCGAGCGCCTCGTATCTTAACTTCCTGTATGGTGACAGTGTGCAGGTGTATAACTCCGGTCTGCTGCCCGACAAGTACGGGCATCTCAGCGCGGGGATTATTCTGCTCGCGCACAATATCCGCACCGCCATCGAAAACGGCTATAAGGTGTTTGACTTCCTACGCGGGAATGAGATTTACAAGTTCCGCATGGGTGGGCAGGAAACGAAGGTATTTATGCTGACGGCTGAGAAAACTGCCAACTAAACCAATCTCACTATCAAAAACGCCCGTGTCACCGATAAGCTGTGACACGGGCGTTTTTATTTATGCTCAAGTTGGAAACTAGCCGCCGTATGAATTGGGGATGTCGGCAACCGTCACGGCAATATAGGGGTCTTGTTCCTGCACACCGAGGATGTCACCTTCGTTCATCAACGTCTGCCCTTTGTGATATAGCACATCGTTGAAGCCGTCGTAACGGTAGCGGCGGTTCACCCAGCCATAGAGCGGGTGCTGGAACATCACGTTAAACTGCAACGCCTCATCTTCTGGAATAATCTTCTCGTCCACAATCCACACCGGGGCATATTGTTCCAAGTGCGGAATAGCTTTGGCATCCCGCTGTGCGCGTAAGGTTTGATCTAGGCTCATTGTATCTCGTCCTGATTAAGAAACACCATTCGCTCTATTGTACCGATTTGTCCCCGATTACGGCAACCCAAGTCACTCGATTCTGGAAGTTAATTTGCGAATATGCTATGATGCAGCCCATCGCGCAGCCTTGCATAAAGGAGCAAACCCCTTTGAGAGAGGTATTGGATCTCGTCTGGTCACGCTTCAAGGTCATCGCCGGTATTATCGGTGACTTTGAGGCCAGCTTAATCGCAATTGGTTTTTACTACACGATCTTGATCCCTTTCGGGTTGATCGCGCGTTTTTCCAACAAATCCGACGAACAAGAAACTGTTGCGTGGCTTGAACGCGAACCGGTATCCTCCGATATTGATCTGGCACGACGGCAGGGTTAATTCACAATGTATATATTGGGTATCGCGTGTTTTTATCATGACTCCGCTGTAGCACTCCTCAAAGATGGGCATCTCGTCGCAGCGGCGATGGAAGAGCGCTTCTCTCGCAAGAAACACGATAACAGCTTCCCGAAACAAGCTATCGAATTTTGCCTTGCCCAAGCGGGGATTAATGGCAAAGATGTCGATTATGTGGTCTTCTACGAGAAGCCACTGGTGAAGTTTGAGCGCATTCTGCTGACGACCCTCGGCGCGTTCCCCAAGTCCGCTAGCGTTTGGCGTGACGCGATGGTGAATTGGCTGAAGGACAAGCTGTGGATTAAAACCATCATCCAGAATGAGGTGGGGGTCAAGTACGACCGTGTGCTGTTCTGCGACCACCACATGAGCCACGCCGCCAGCGCCTTCTTCGCCAGCCCTTTCAAAGAGGCGGCAGTGATGACGGTCGATGGTGTAGGCGAGTGGACGACCACAACGGTCGGGCAAGCGACCAGCCGGTGGGAAACCGATACGGAAGGCAGCAACAACATTAACCTGTTCCAAGAGCAGCGCTTCCCGCACTCGTTGGGTCTGCTTTACTCGGCCTTCACCGCTTATCTCGGCTTTCGGGTGAATAACGGCGAGTACAAGGTAATGGGTATGGCTCCTTATGGGCAGCCGCGTTACGTGGATAAAGTTAAGAAGCTCATCCAGTTCAGCCCGCAGGATGGCAGCTTTCAGCTCAACATGGATTACTTCAGCTATCACTATTCGGCGACCGATAGCTACAACCAGAAGTTTATTGATCTGTTTGGCCCGCCCCGCCCTGCCGAGGGTGATTTCTTCACAGCGGTGACGAACCCCGAACGCAGCGCCGAAAAAATGGCGATGGACGAGAACCAGCGCTTCGCGGATATTGCCGCCAGCATTCAGGTCGTAACCGAAGAAGCGCTAATTAATATTGCCAACTACCTGCACAAGAAAACCGGCATGAGCAAGCTGGTGATGGCCGGTGGTGTGGCGCTGAACACCAAAGCCAATTACCGCATCCTCAACGAAACCCCCTTTGACGAAATCTATATTCAACCCGCCGCCGGTGATGATGGTGGTGCGCTGGGTGCCGCGCTGTGGGCGTACCATGTCGCGCTGGGCAAGCCGCGTAATTGGGTGATGCCCCACGCCTATTGGGGGCAAGGTTACACGGATGGCGAGTGCCGCGACTTTCTTGTCAGCAAAGGCGCGAAGATTGAGTCATTCGACAACGACGAAAGCAAGCTGCTCGACGCTGTGGCAGAAGGCTTGACGCAAGAAAAAGTGGTCGGCTTCTTCCAAGGGCGCTTTGAGTGGGGGCCGCGTGCGCTGGGCAACCGCAGCATCTTAGCCGACCCGCGTACCGACAAGATGAAGGAAGTGGTGAACACGAAAATCAAGTTTCGTGAGCCGTTCCGTCCCTTCGCGCCGGTAATCCTGCGTGACCGCGCAGCCGAGTATTTTGATTATCCGGGTGTGGAGATCCACGAAGCGCCGCGTTATATGCTGATGGTTGCGCCCATCAAGGCCGATAAACAGGACAGCATCCAGGCTGTCTGCCATCAGGGTACGGGCCGCTTGCAAACGATTGAGCGCGAAACAAACCCCCGTTACTACGGCGTGATTGAGCGTTTTGATCAGATAACGGGCGTACCGGTAATCTTGAACACATCATTTAACCTGCGTGGTGAACCGATTGTCACCTCGCCGCGTGATGCGTGGAACACCTTCCAAAACAGCGATATTGACTATCTCGTTCTGAATACGTTTCTGGTTCGCAAACCGAAGTAGAGGAATCTAATGCGCGATCTTTTGTCCCGTATGGGGGTTTTGGGTGAATTGCTGGGCTTCTTGTGGCGGCGTAAGTTGTACTGGCTTATCCCGATGATTGTTGCCCTGATCGTCGTAGCGATCTTTATCATTCTTGGTAGCAACCCTGCCCTACAGCCGTTCATCTACACACTGCATTAGAGGTGAACTATGGATCGGTCAACATGGGTCATTGTAATTGTGCTGGTCATTTCGATTGCGGGTAGCTTCCCTGCGACCCGCCTATCAAAGAAGAAGCAGCAGATTTACGGCGGTACGCTGGGTGAGATATTCCACTATTTAGGGGTTCTGGCCTATATTGGAGTCGCTCCTGCCGCGCTGTTGGGTACGTTTTTGGTTGGGCCGCTGCGGTTTGGTATTCCGCTTGCGCTGACATTCTTAGCAGTAGCCTTTGTCATGCTGCTGGGCTACGGCGTTGTTGAGCGCTCGGCACGTGTCGGTGTTCAAATTGACGACCATTTATGGACGCAAGAAGACGCAAAAACGTCCGGTCTTTAAAAATAAACGCCTGCGGTCGAAAAATCGTGGGCGTTTTCTTTTCAAAATAATACTTTTACCGATCTGTATGTATATACAACAAAATAAAGGATGATGGCAAACGATGCCCCGCGCATTACTGAGTGTCTATGACAAGACGAACCTAATTACGTTTGCGACCACATTGATCGACCACGGTTGGGACTTGGTTGCAAGTGGCGGTACGGAGTCAGCCCTTCGTGCGGCTGGGCTGCCAGTCACTTCGGTTGAGCAGGTTACAGGTGTGCGTGAGCTTTTGGGTGGGCGTGTAAAGACCCTCCATCCTGCTATCCATGCGGGTATTTTGGCACGGGATAAAGTAGAAGATTTGGATAGCCTTCAACAGTATGGCTACGCACCGATTAACATGGTGGTTTGTAATTTGTATCCGTTCCAAGATACGGTTGCACAGACTGGAATAACGCTCCAAGATGCGATTGAGGAAATTGATATTGGTGGAGTGACTCTGCTTCGTGCCGCTGCGAAGAACTTCTTTCATGTGATCGTGGTCTGTGATGTTTCTGACTACGCGAAAATTTCTGCTGAATTGAAAGCCTCCGGTGAGGTTGACCTTGCCACCCGCCGCAAGCTCGCCGTCAAAGCCTATGCCCATACCCGTGATTACGACACCGCGATTCATGCTTTCTTGTCGCAGGATCAGGTACCCAGCCTCCTCAGCACCGACCTGCCGCAGCACCTTTCGATTGGTATGCAGCGCGTCGAAAGTTTGCGTTACGGCGAAAATCCCCACCAAACCGCCGCCTATTACAGCCGTTCCAATAAGTCCGGCCCGCTGGGTGGCACTGTACTCGGTGGGAAACAGCTTTCATACAACAATATTCTGGATTTGGATGCCGCATGGCGTGCTGCGAGCAGCTTCTCGGAACCGGCGGTTGTTATCGTCAAACACTTGAACCCCTGCGGTATTGCCATTGGTGGAACGATTGAGGCTGCGTTCCCGAATGCACTAGCTTCTGACCCGGTTTCGGCGTTCGGGGGGGTGATTGCCGTCAACCGGATTGTGGATGTCGATTTCCTCAACACCCTCGGATCACTTTTTGTCGAGGCGATTGCAGCGCCCGCGTTCTCCCCTGCCGCGCAAACCGAGTTTGCCAATAAGCGTAAGAACTGCCGCCTCCTGCAAATCCCTACTCCCTACAGTGGCAACGACCTCGAAGTCCGCGCGGTACAGGGTGGTTGGCTGGCGCAAACAGTTGATATGGGCGACCCCGCCGGAACTGTCTTGCAAATCACCAGCGCACGCCCGCCCACGAATGAGGAGCGTGATGCCCTTCAATTCGCGTGGAAAGCCGTACAACACGTCAAGTCCAACGCGATTGTGCTTGCCCTGCCCAACCGGACGGTCGGCATCGGTGGTGGGCTTTCCAGCCGTGTCGACTCGGTGAAACTGGCGGTAACGAAAGCCGGTGAACTGGCGAAGGGAAGTGTACTCGCCTCTGACGCTTACTTCCCGTTTGCAGATGGGGTCGAAGTGGCGGCAGAAGCGGGTATTACCGCCATTATCCAACCCGGTGGTTCTATTCGTGACAAAGAAGTGATTGAAGCGGCGAATAAATCCAACATCGCCATGATCTTTACCAGTGTCCGTCACTTCCGTCACTAAAACACGCCTAATCGAGTCTTGCGAGTGGAGAATCGGCTCTGCTATAATGACAGGAGCGCCACCTTAGCTCAACGGTAGAGCAACCGCTTCGTAAGCGGTAGGTTGTGGGTTCAAATCCCACAGGTGGCTCTCATTTTGCCCGCACTGTTTAACCAATAGCTGCGGGCATTCCCTTTCTACACGAGGCAAACCATGCAAGCAAAGCCGATTACGATTGCAGTTGTAGGCGGTACCGGCGCTGGCAAAACCACCATCTCCAACGCAATATTAGAACGGGTTGGCAGCAATCGAATTGCTTATATCCCGCATGATGCCTACTACAAAAACTTGGATGCCGTTCCCTTCATTCAAGCCAACGTGCGGAATTTCGATCATCCTGATGCGCTGGATACCCTCTTGATGATTGACCACATCAAACAACTTCAACAGTGGCAGCCAGCCAGCATCCCGGTTTACGACTTCACAAACTACCGCCGTACTGACGAAACCCAACTGGTTCAACCGCAGCCCATCATCTTGATCGAGGGCATTCTGCTTTTCGTGGAAGCGGCTCTGCGCGACTTATTTGATATCAAAATCTTTGTCGATATTGATGCGGACATCCGCTTCATACGTCGTCTACAACGCGATATTGTCGAGCGAGGCCGCACGATTGAGTCCGTCATCAACCAATATCTGACGACAGTTCGCCCAATGCACCTGCAATTCGTCGAACCCAGCCGCCGCTATGCCGATGTCATCATCCCCGAAGGTGGTTATAATCAGGTTGCCATCGCGATGGTTGCAGACCGTGTGCGAACGATGCTCACCGACATGGAAAACGGCAAGACAACCTAATATTTGAGAGCATATATCCATCAGAAACTTGATCTCATTCCATAAACACTAATATAATGAAATAAGTACATTAAGCATTTATTTCTGCCGTTCTTTCATTCTCAGAACCGAGACAACATCAGTGAAAACACTTTCGGAAAATGACCTTCAAGATACGAACAATCTCATTACGATTCTTGACAGCCTAAAGTCCCCGATCATCCTTCTGAATACGGCGTTTCAGGTGATTGGCTTCAACAGTGCGTTTGCGAGTCTGGCGGATTTAAGCGCTGAAACGGGGATTACCGCAGCCAGTCTTACCGAGCTGGTGCAAGATACTGAACTGGAAGATTTCGCCCGTGGAGCAGCACAAATCAACGAGTGGAAATATGCGGATCGCGTGTTTAAGCCGCTGATCGAAGCCGCGCCTCACGGTTGGACACTCGAACTACAGGATGTCACCCATTACACCCGCTTGAACCACAACCAGAGCGAGTCGATGCGCTTTGTACTGCATGACCTACGCTCGCCGTTGACGGCTATTCAAGGCTTCGCTGGCTTAATGGAGTCAGTGGGTGAACTCAATGACAAGCAAAAGTATTTTGTGACGAAGATCCTTTCCGGTGTGGCGCAGATGACGGCACTGGTCGAAAATGTCCAAGATGCTGGTCGCTATGACCCGGAGTCCGGTACTTATCAAGTCATGCGTATTCCCACCGACTTGGGGCAAATCGCCCGTAAAATTGTAGATAACCATCTTGTTCCTGCCGAAAAGACGTTACAGGTCAACCTCAAGGTAGACGAGCAGCTACCGATTATCAACGCCGATGAAACCATGCTCCAACGCGCGATGACCAATTTGGTCGATAACGCCATCAAATACACACCGGACGGCGGCAGCATTCAGGTCTCGGTCGTCCGCAGTGAAAACCTGATCATTGTCGCGGTACAAGACAGCGGCTTGGGAATTAGCCCGCAAAATCAGGCGCAGCTTTTTGAACGGCACTCCCGCATTCACCGGCCCGAATTCAAGCGGATTAAAGGCACGGGGCTGGGCCTGTTCATCGTTCGCAGTGTCGCTCGCCGTCACGGCGGTAATGCGTGGGTCGAGAGTGAAGAAGGCAAAGGCAGCACCTTCTACATCAGCATCCCGCTTGAGGGCGCGAACCTCTTCTCCGCTGCCGATTAACCAATTACCATCCGCGCTGAACGCTCGACGAGGCCATTCATTTCAGCGAGTCCATGGGAAGTACGGACATGCCAATACATATACTCTCCGAAATTGTCGTCGCCCAAATTGCGGCGGGCGAAGTTGTGGAACGCCCTGCGTCAGTCGTCAAAGAGCTGCTTGAAAACGCCATCGACGCAGGCGCGACCAATATCCGCATCGAGATTACCGGCGGCGGTCGCCAGCGCATTCGCATCAGTGACGACGGCAGCGGCATCCCCCCGCACGAGGTAGAGCTGGCGTTCCAGCGTCATGCGACGAGCAAACTCCTCTCAGCCGACGACTTATCATCCATTGAAACCCTCGGCTTCCGTGGGGAGGCGCTTGCCAGCATCGCGTCGGTCAGCCAGCTTAGTATGATTACCCGCAACATGGAAAGTGAAGCGGGCATCTACATCCAACTGGCGGGCAGCGAAATCCTGCGGAAACAAACGGTTGGTGCGCCGGTTGGTACGGTCATCACCGTTGAAAATCTGTTTTACAACACCCCCGCGCGCCTCAAATTCCTGAAAAAAGAGAACACCGAGAAGCGCCAAATCGCCCTGTTCGTCAGCCGCTATGCGATGGCCTACCCCCACGTGCGCTTCGTGCTGGAGCAGGACGGGCGTGAAGTCTTTCGGTCGAGCGGCAGTGGGCAGCTTGCCGATGTCATTGTCGCGGCGATGGGGCTGGATAGCTTCAAAAATATGGTCGAGATCAAAGGCCACGACGCGCAGGGTGGCAGCCGCCCCGAAATCAGCGTCACCGGCTTTAGCTCGGTACCCAGTCTGCACCGCGCCGACCGCAACCACATTACGCTGTTCGTGAACGGGCGCTGGATACAGGATACGCGCCTCTCATATGCCATCACACAGGCCTACCACACCTTCCTGATGACAGGTCGCTATCCGGTCGCCATCGTCATGGTGCAGATACCGCCCACAGAGGTGGATGTTAACGTTCACCCCACCAAAGCCGAAGTGCGCTTCCGCGACCCCGAAGCCCTCTTTAGCGCCGTGCAGCGTGCCGTCCGCCGCTCGGTGGTCGAACTCGCGCAAACGCCCGCCATGCGCTCTGGCCGCTTCGGTGGGCTGGGCTACACGCCGAACGACTGGCAGACGTGGGAAGCCTCACCTACCGCCACAGCACAGCGCCAACTTGGGATGGAACTTGATCTCCACTCCGCCGGGCAATATACCCGCACGCCGCTTAAGCAAGAGAGTTATCGACCAGCAGCGGACGAAATACCCGAAGGCATCGGCGCACCCGCGAAACCGCGCACCCTCCCGATCTTGCGTGTGATCGGTCAAATCGGCGCAACCTATATCGTCGCCGAAGGGCCGTCGGGCTTGTACCTGATCGACCAACATGCCGCTCACGAACGCATCTTGTACGAGCAGTTTATGGACGAACACGCGCGTCATGAGCAGGTCGCGCAGCTATCGCTCGATGCACAAACCATCACCCTGCCCTCTGCCGACGCGCACTTGATCGAGGACAACTTACAAGTGTTGGGTGAAGTCGGCTTTACCCTCGAACCCTTTGGCCCCAACACCTTCATCATTCGCGGTGTCCCTGCCCTACTTGCCAACCAAGCACCGGATGAGGTTTTAGCGGGGATTATCGCCGATTTGGAAGCGGGAACCAGTCCCGGCCACAGCAGCATCGAGGAAAAGATTGTGACCCGTGTTTGCAAGCATGGGGCGATTAAAGCCGGTCAGATTTTAAGTGCCGACGAAATGCAGTCGATCATCCGTCAGCTTGAACGCTGCAAGTCGCCACACACCTGCCCCCACGGTCGCCCAACCATGCTGCATATGACCAGTGAGCAGTTAGCGAAGGAATTTGGTCGCCTCGGCTAGCGTTATTGACTATGCGATAAAAAAGCGGAGGGCATAATGTCCTCCGCTTTTTATTTCAGATCGTGCTTCAACGACTTTGCCAGATGAACGTGTGTTCAACCGCCGCGCCACCCACCCGCCCGTATACACGGTCAGCATTCGGCTTCGCCACCCACACCATCCAGCTAAAGGAATGCGGCTGCCCATCCGTCGGGATTAGCGATTCCGGCAGCACGAATGACGTGTTACGGGTCGCCGCTTGGAGCGCAATTGTGTTCAAGGTCAGGTCGGTCACCTGTATCAGGTAAACCTCGTCCGGCTGCAATACGCCAACACCCACCCACTGCAAACTGAACACCCCTGCCCCGACCGAAGCGTTCTCTGGCGGGAAGATCACCACCGGCGCGGGGAGGGTCGGGGTCGGGGTCGCCGTTTCATTACCGGAAGGGGTAGGCGAAAGCGTCGGCGTTGGCGTTGGCGCGGGAACTTGGATAATCTGCCCGACATTGATATTCACATTACAATTTGGCCCGCCACTTGGAATCTGCGGGTCGCACGAAAAAATTCCGTCTAGGTCTGGATTCAAACTGAACAATACGCCCAGCGTCGTGTTGTAAAGCTGTGCGATAGCCACAATCGTATCATCAGGCTGTACTATGTACTCATCAAGTGTTTCAAATTCAGGGATATTCGGAACGCTGGCAGCGCTGGTTGCCTCCACTGCCACTGCCGTTTCGACGTTTTCAGGCGTTGGCGTAGCCGTCTGCCGTGGGACCAAAATCACCGTCCCCGGCCCCGGCAGGATATCCGCACTCTGAATACTATCGTTTAAACGCACCACTTCATCAATGATGCTCCCCGGCCCAATGCTCAAATCTTGATAACCAAATGTTCCTACGATGTAACCCAGCGTATCACCCGCTTGAATGGTGTATTCATAGGGGCCGGAGGTCGGGCTTGGCAGCGGGGTCAACGTCGGCGGTTCAGCCGTCGGTGTGGGGGTTGATGAGCTAACGGCCACCTGCTCCACTGGCTGATCGACCAGCGTCAAGCTCGGCGTTAACGTCAGCGTCGCCTCCGGTGTGGCGGTGCTGACAATCGCCTCAACCGTCGGTGTTACACCTCCTTGCGGAGCGCTGCTGCACGCTGCCATCGCCAGCCCGGTGCCAACGATGCTCAGTATCTTCAAGAAAGGATTCATGTCTCACTCCCCTGCCCCTGCCATGTAAAGAGCCGGGGTTCTGTGACAAAACTGGGGTTCTCCGGTTGGTTTTGCTTCACCACGCCAACCGACCACCGATAATCATGCCGGTCATTTTGCTTACTCTGCCAATCGGCAGGGACGATATACATCAACCCCTGCGTCAAAGCCGTATAAACCTGCCCGCTCGTTACATCTTCAACCGTCACTAAATAGGCTTCGTCTGCGCTCAAAGCGCCGCTGCCCACCCACCGCAGCGTCACAAGATCCGTCTTGCCAAAAAACGCGCGGTCGCTTGGGCTTAAAGCCGTCGGGATATTAAAGGTTGCAGTCGCGGTAGGGGTGGTCGTTTCGCTGCCGGATGCAGTCGGCTGAATAGTGGGGGTCACGGTTGGCGCGGGTACACGCACTTCTTGACCGGGATACAGCAAAACCGTACACCCCGGCCCGCCGGAGCCAATACCGAAATCACACTGCGAAAAGGCAATTTCAGGGTTTAACTCGGATAAAATGCGTAAGGTCGCCCCATACTGCACTGCAATCGTCAGAATGTTTTCTTCGCCCGACACGGTATGCCACGCCACACCAGCTTGCAGCGTCGCGGTTGGGAAAACCCGAATCCCATTCGGGTCGCGCGTTATATCCGCATTCGCCACCAGCGTACCCCCGTTGAGCATCACGCCTTCGCCGGGGGTCGGCGTTTCGGTCGGCACGGCGTTCGGGTCGGTGGTCGCCGTCGGCCACGGCACCTCAATCGACTTACCCGCTTGAATTTCGTTCGCGTTCGTCAAATTATTCATATCGAGGACGACCTGCATCAAGTCTTGGTAATCACGATGTCCACAACGCGCGATAATCGCGATCAAGCTGTCGTCCGGCAGGACTTGCTGCACACATGGCCCCAAAGTAGGCGTAATCGTGGGTATTTCGGTATAGGTCGGCGTGGGCGGGCCAGTGGTAATGGTCGCCAATTGCAGCGTTGGTCGCGGCGTGTTAGTCACCATCGCCCCATCAATTACGCTGCTCGTCGGCGTAAGGGTTCTGTCGAGCGTTGGCGCACCCGTGGCCGGAGGTACGACCGCGTTGAACAACCGCGAACCCGCGAAAATCAACGTTGCCACGCATCCCACCAGCGCAATCGTCAACAAACCGCCAACGACATAAGTCCCACCGCGCCAGCGCAAGTTACCTTCCAGCAAATCCGTTTCGCCGTGAAATGCGGCGTAGGCCGAACGATCTTTGTCCTCTTTGGATTCATCACTGACCGTAGGAACATGAACCAGCGTCGTCCCACAGGTACTACATAAAGATGCGTTTCGGTGATTGGGTGTATCGCAGATGGGGCAAATCTTATATGCTTGCGACAAATACCTAGTCCTCGTTCTAAAATCGCATCTGTCATTATAAACCGCCGATCAGCGGCTTTGGGAGGCTCAACCCGCCCCGCACCTGACAGTTCGAAATTTCCCCTCGGCATCTTACCGGATGACGGCAACATTTGCCACTTTAGTCAGGTAAGCGTTCGGCACGAGTTGACCAATCGGTGGCAAGTCTCGCTTCCGTTTCTGCCCATGTGCGTATGCCGCTGGTCGCGTCCGGCGCTTCGACATTACACGCGCCGACCCCGCAAGCCCATCGCAGTGCGGTAAAAGGGCTGGAGCCTTTGAGCATCGCTGCCAAAAATCCGGCATATGCCGAATCCCCTGCCCCTGTCGTCCCCGCCACATCGACCTGAAACGCAGGCAGCCATAACTCCTGTTCAATCCATTCCTCCGCACGAATACCGAGTTTATTGAGTCGTCCAATCGCCGCTGCATCACCAGTCTTGAGGTAAATCCCCATCTCACCGAGTTTGAACCCCGTAACGGCGACACCCATCGCCAATAATTCATCTGCCAGTTCGTGCAGGTAACGCTGGTTAATGTAGCGCAGTACATTTGGCATCCACCGGTCGTAATCCGCTCGTCGCAGTGTCAGCAGCATTTCCTCAATGCTTGGTATAAAAATATCGACATTGCACAGCGTACGCTGGAAAATCAGCGGCCAATTCATATGGGCGATCTTCCCATTAGGATCGGGCTGTGCCATATCGAGCGAAGTCACCACACCTGTTTGCTTCGCTCGCGCATAAATAGCCTGCAAATCATCACCGTCCGCTTCAACCAGATGCGGCAGCAAAGTGGGATACCCCAAATGGAAAATACGCGCCGCGCCGACTAAATCGAAATCAATATCCTTCACCCCAAACTGGTCATTCGTCCCCGTACAATGCAAAAATGTCCGGTCGGCGTTGGCTGGGGAAAGCGCAATCGTACTGGAACTGGCTTGCCCGCGCTTCACCTGAATATAGTCGGTCAGCTTCGGGTCACGCTGCCGTAGGTAAGCCAGAATCATCTCGCCAATTAAGTCTTCACCGACCGTTGCCAGCAGCCGGACGTTCACCCCCAAACGTTGCAGCGCTAACCCCGTGTTCGAAACAGCCCCGCCTGTCGAAACGGCAATCGGGTCAATCGTATACAACCGCCCCGGCGTAACCATGTCCTCAGCGCTAATCTGCCGCATCCCCGGAATCAGATCGAGGCACAAATGACCGCCGACTAAAATATCAATTTGCTCGTGCATCGAAAAGCCTTTAACAAAGAATTTTTCAAAAGCATAACGGATGATAACCAAGCATAAGTACCAAACGCCAACCGATGCCAAAAGTTTGTATATTCAAACGGTTTTGGGTTGACAAATTAACACATTTGTTCTAAAATAGAGGTTAATTGACATGGTGGTAGCACCACACTAAGCGGTGGAAATTTATTTTGTGTCGATTTCATCGCAAAATGAACCATAAAAGTCTTTAAAGTCCCTCGCCCTGAGGGAGAGGGCTGATGGTGGAGTGAGCCTGCGAACGTACCATCGTAGGGTGAGGGTTTAAAACCAGCATCCACCACTTAAGGTAGTGCTACCGACATGGTTGTTTTTGCCAACAAAGTTGCAAAAGGTCAGAACCACAATCAAACCGCCTTTGACTAATGACTATCGACTTTAGACTAATAGCTTCCTTTGCAGCAAACGTTGCTATAGTCCCCTTGCGTTGCAGCAGCGAACTATCCCTTCGCCGCTGCAAATAAAATCACACCTTTACAATCGCATCTTCTCTTGGCGTTCTCTATCCTTCTTGGCGATTTGTCTTCGTCTTTGACTAATGACTGTCGGCTACAGACCGAAGACTGCTTTTGCTAACTGCTATTTCTGACATTGACGACTCTGACGACATTTCCGACACAAAACACAGAAATGGCGGTGCGCCGCCGCCGCCGCCGCCACTGCCGCCACAAAATGCACTGTGAAAGTGAAGAATGTGAAGAAATTTGTGACCGAAGGAAATCCTTTAGGATGAAGTTTTGGCGGATCCCTCGCCTGCATCCGCACTTTTAGAGGTCTTGCATTTTCGGTTTTTGCAGTTTCTGTGACCGAAGGCAATCCATTAGGATGGTTTTAAAGGTATCGGAGGGAGTCTTTGAACTGCCTCCGATACCCGCATCATCGCTAAATGGTTACGCGCCGTCCTTCAAAACAAACACTGCTGTGGTACGCCCCGGCACACTAAAGCTGCCGTCGTCGCCGTTAAACGCTGCGTCTTGAAGTACCGTATCGCTTGAACTTGCCTGAACAGGGTGCAATTCGAACGCCATCCCTTGAAGCTCATTATCCGTAAAAGTGACCGCTTCGGGGCTGGAATTAAACAACACCACAATCGTCGAATAGTTCGGGTCAATTTCCGTCAGATCACCTGTATCAGAAAGCGTCATCACGATCAAACCGGGGATCGCGTCCGTGCCTACATTCTGGAAGGTGAGCCGCGCCTGTACATCATCGGCTGTTTGTAACCGGAACAAAGGCGAACTCTTACGGATTTGAAGGAACTCACGCAACACCGCGTTCGCGCCCAGAATATCATCCTTGCTCGGCTGGAGTTCCGGGTTCGCCAACAACGGCTGCAAGATGCCCCAGTTGTCACGGTTATCCCCTGCGGGTGGCAGCCCTACCCCCCAATTATTGCTTTCGTAGGTGAAGTCCAGCCGGTTAAACCAATCGCCGGAGTTGTAGCTGTTCCGGTCACCGGATTTCGACCGCAGAATATCATCACCCGCATGGAAAAACGGTACGCCTTGACTCAGTAGCACCAAACTGTTCGCCAGATTCTGCATCCGTACGCGATCAGCCATCGTCGCCGTTTCAGGCGATTTCATCTGGATCGCGTCAAAGAGCGTTTCGTTGTCGTGTGCCGATACATAAACGATATGTTCCTGCGGATCAAGATTATAACCCGCTGGCTGCCCGTTGTACACCACATCCGCTCCGGTCACGGTCTCACCTGCCGCGTTCACGAAACTGTAGTCCTTCAAATTACCAGCCAGCCCAACACGTATCTGGTCAGCGAACAGATTCAGCCGTGCAAGCTGCTCATCCTCACTGCCGGAGGTGATGCCGTTCGGGTCAACGAACAAACCTTCCGCAAAGCCTTGATCTTGGAAGCCGCCAAATGGGCTGCCACCGCGTACGGCATCCCGCATCCGGTCGTTGAACGTTCCGATGCCCGTCCCAGCCATGTTAAACTGGGTCGCGTTCACGCCCCGCGCATTGTTCTCGACCTCACCGAAGTTCCAGCCTTCGCCATAAACGTAAACCGACTTGCCGTCCACACCATCGTTTTCGACCGTCAGTGCATCCAACGCCGCACGAACATCTTCCATATTCGACTTCATATGGTGTCCCATCAAGTCAAACCGGAAGCCGTCCACCTTATATGCTGTTGCCCACAGCACCACCGAGTCGATCATGAGCTTTTCCATCATCCAATGCTCGGTAGCCGTATTCTGACAGCAGGTACTTGTCTCCACCCCACCTCGCGCGTTCAGGCGGTGGTAGTAACCCGGCACAATCTTATCCAGCACCGACTTATCATTTTCCCCGCTGGCGTTCGTATGGTTGTAAACCACATCCATCACCACCCGCAAACCATTCTCGTTGAGCGATTGCACCATCTCGCGGAATTCGAGTATCCGTGCCGTGCCGTTCGGGTCGGTCGAATAACTGCCTTCGGGCGTATTAAAGTGGTACGGGTCGTATCCCCAATTGAAACCGTCTTGGTCACGAATCGGGTCGATCAGCGCTTGCTGTTCCTCCGAGTCAGCACCCATTTCGGTTAACGCCGCCCAATCCGGTTCTGTTCGTGACTCACGATTCTCCTCGATGGTCGCGATGTCGAACACCGGCAGCAGGTGAATGTGAGTCAGTCCGGCTTCAGCTAAAGCAATCAAGTGCTTCATGCCGTTTGAGTCGACCTCCGTGAACGCCTTAAACGTCCCGCGCTCATTTTCGGGTACGGTTTCGTCATGAATGCTAAAATCGCGCACATGCAGCTCGTAAATCACCGCGTCTTCCGGCGCTTCAAGTGCCGGTTTAGCGGTCTCGCCCCACCCCTCCGGCATCAAACTCGCATCGTTCAGGTTGACGATCTGGCTGCGCGTGCTGTTCACCGCCAAGCTGATCGAGTACGGGTCAGTCACCAAATTGGTCTCGACCTGCTGGGTTGTTGGCGCGTAAACCTTCACCTCGTACAGGTAATACTTATTCGTCCAATCGGCTTCACCCGTTACGCTCCACACACCGGTCGTCCAATCCAGCGTCATCGGGATTTTCTTGCTCTTGGTGGCGGGGTCGCTGTCATCAAATAACCGCAGGGCGACTTGCTGTGCGGTCGGTGCCCATACCTGTAGAGTCGGCACATCACCCTCGTACGTGATGCCTAACGCGCCCTCGTAGTGAAATAAATCATCCAACACCCCCGGTAGTTGCAAACCTGTACCATCGACCGCCTTACCTTCCGCGTCAATCGCAACCACCGCTGCCTGCTGCCGGATAATACTGGCGACCTTATCGAGATCAGCCTCGCCGATCTTCAAAGCTGCATAGTCAGCAAGATGAGGAAACCGTTCGAGGATCGCGTCAGTCACGCCATTTGGATCGTAAGTCAAATCAATCGAAGCCCCACCTTGAAACCCAACACCGTCGCCAATCATGCCCGCGTTTACCGCGAAATACAGCTTAAACGTCGAGTCAGATGCAATATCGCTGACATTCCACAAAATAGTATCTTTCGTTACCCATTGAGCCTGCTGCATAGTCAAATCAAGCGAGGTTTCAGGTCTAGGCGGTGGGGTAGCCTCTGCGCCAATCACCGAAGGATCAATTTCAATTGTCATAATCTTGCTTACTGAGTCAAAAGTAAAAGTGACCTGTGCATAATCTACCGGAACTTCAAAGGGGATATTTGCGCCGTCCTTTGCCCCATCAGCGCCATAATTTTCCGACCAGCTTTTGTTAATCGCGATTTTGGCCTCATAGCTGCCTACCGGGATTGATGTCGCGACATATATGTAAATGCCATCGCCATCAGAATCAGTCATGCGTGTGAGATCACAATCCGGTGCCCAGTCGCCTTCAGCGCCCAAGTTTTTCGGGCAGCCGATTTCACTGTTATAGCTCCCCGGCACCGTAACAACCAACGCACCATCTTGGGCAAGTAACTGCCCTATATTGACGACAAATAATCCGCAAAGCAGTAGCAGCCAACAACTTTTCTTCTGAATACGCTTCAACATGCTGCCTCCAAGTAATTTTTGTTTCGTATCCTCTTTATTACAATCTGACTTTCGTCAACACTGATTGTATAAACCAACGCCCCAAATCACAAAATCGTATATGTATAGGAGGTCGCGTTTGAATCTGTTAGGTGATAAACTGATGACGTTTGCACACTATCATGGATACTCGCATGACCGAAAAAAGACCCTCCCGCGTAGGCCGCGCAATCCGTTTTATCGTTTTTTGGTTGGTAACAATCGCCCTCGTCGTAGCGATAGGCGGCTTTACCAACAACACAGTCCAAGCCGTATCGCGTTACATCAACGAGCAATCACAAGCCAACCAACGCCACCCCCTTTACGCACAAACCGTAGATGCCATCGTATCCACGCTGACCACTCACACACCAACTTCAACAGCAACATCGACTGCAACCAACACTTCAACGACAACACCCAGCCCGACCAGTATGCAAACATCTACAAACACGCCAACCAATACAGCGACTTTTACAGCTACCGCGACGTTAACATCCACGCCAACGGCAACACTGTCACCGACTCCAGAACCCATCCTAATTGCTCAAGCCTTTGAGACCAACACACCTCGCGCAATAGAAGTCACTATTCCAGCGCTCAACACAGCAGTCCCCATAGCAACTGAATTACCGACTTCAACACCAACATTAACCGCATCTCCAACTGTAGCTGCGCCAGTCGCCGCGACAGAGCTGCCAGCAGTGACGCTTCCTGCGGCAACCACACCGAACGCGCTGCCAACCCCCCTGCTGCCTGATGATGCGGACCCGAACGAAGTTGCCCCGACAGCCATTCCAACCAAAGTGCCATTGGTAGATCGGCAGGGTTATGATCTGGTCAACATCGTTCTTTTAGGTATTGATAGTGAGCTAACCGGCGACAACATCGACCGTACAGACACCATGATTATCGTCTCGATCAATCGAACGACGAATACCGTGTCGATGCTTAGTCTCCCGCGCGATTTATACGTCTACATCCCCGGCTGGACGATGCAGCGTCTTAACCTCGCTTATACGCATGGTGAGCAAGTCGGCTGGACGGGTGGCGGCTTCGGTTTGCTTCGGCAAACCATTTTCTACAACTTCGGTATCAACGTTCATTACTACATCAAAGTCAAACTCAGCGGCTTCAAAGAAATCATCAACACGCTCGGCGGCGTAAGTTTAACCGTAGACTGCGCGATCCAAGATCAAGAACTCATCGGCGCAAAACCACCCAAACAGGCAGCAGGCCCCGACGACGACGGCTATTACATTCTTCCGATTGGTGCCTATACCCTCGACGGTGATGGCGCACTCTGGTACGCACGTTCCCGCCACACCAGCATCGAGTTTGACCGTGGTCGCCGTCAGCAGCAGCTTCTCCGCGCTATTTGGCGTGCCGGGCTAAATAACGGTCAAATCACCCAACTGCCACAGCTTTGGTCACAACTGACGCAAGTTGTCGAAACCGACCTCAAATTTGAGGATATGCTGGGCTTACTCCCCTATGCTCTCAGCCTCAACCCTGACAGCATCGAGCATTTCATTTTCCAACGTCTCTACCATACAACGCCGTGGACACCCCCTGACGGCGCGAACGTTCAACTGCCCGTGCCGGATACGGTTCGGCAGTTGATGGAAGACTTCTACACTCCCCCGAGCCAAAGCCAGATCGAGATTTCAGGTGTCACAATCAATGTCTTTAATGGCACGGGCAACGCTGATTGGGATAAAGTCGCTGCTGACCGCCTCGGTTGGAGCGGTTTCAATGCGATTGCGGCTGGCACAGCGGACAACACACAGTACACGGATACCGTCTTGATCGACCACGCTGGCACAAGCAAAGGGAGCAAAGTTCCTGAAGTTGTCAAAATCTTAAACATCAAACCTGAAAACGTTCGTGTAGAGCCTGATCCAAACCGCACGGCTGATTATGACATCATCCTCGGTACAAATTACAGCTCATGCACATATCAGGTTATTCAACCCGGCGAAGAAGGTGGATAAATGACGATGCAAGTTACACCATATAAGTCATTCAGCAGGATAGGCGTTATCGTCCTTCTGCCGTTTTGCCTCGCTGCGTGTGCCATCAACGATACGGCTAAACCGACTGCACCACCGATTACCCTGAATGCTCCACCAATAACTGTGATTGAAGGTAACTGTGAAATTACTGGTGAACTCGAGGAGTGGCTGCAAGTGACCACGCGCACACGCCAAGACTTCCAAGCACGTCTTGACGAAGCGGCGGCTAAGAACGCGCCGGATGTGCATGACGATACCCTGTATTTAGTCGCCTTACGCGACACGGTAGCAAACACCACAACGCCGGATTGCGGTGTTACCGTTCAAGAAGTGCTTATAACCTCGATGTCTGGCGCAGTTGCGGCTTTACAGGGGTACTACAACGGAACGTTGACAAGCGATTTGGCAACCGCGTTAACCGAACCCCAACAGGGGCTTAACCAAGCACAGGGGCTTCAAAACGAACTCATAACAAGGATGCGTAACCAATACCAGATTGAAAACAACCTTACGCCAACTCCCACGGTAGCAAGTTAAAAAAAGAGGGTAGGCGATTGTGGCCTACCCTCTTTTTATTCCAGATTAATCGATGGACGTTGGGTCAAAAGCGTCTCGCAGACCATCACCAATCACATATAGGCACAGCACCGTTACGACAATCAGTAACCCCGGTGCGACGACCAAATGTGGCCCTTTGGTGAAGTACGAATTGGCGTTTGTCAGCATGTTACCCCAGCTTGCTGCCGGAGGCCGTACCCCGAAGCCCAAAAAGCTCAGTGCCGATTCAACCAAGATCAAGCTGCCGATGTCGATTGCTAATGTGATGAATACCACCGACAGCAAATTAGGAATGATGTGGGTAAACATAATCCGAATTGGCGACGAGCCAATTGCACGAGCGCTGATAATGTATTCACGCTCGCGAATGGATAATGTTTCGCCACGAACCAAGCGGGTAATGCCCGACCATCCTAAAAAGCCAAGGATCAGCACCAAAGCGAACGGGCCTGTAAATATCGTTCCAGAGAGATCGCGGCTTCGCAGCACCACACCGGATACGATGATCAGCAGGAACAAACTTGGGATCGAATCCAAGGTTGTAATCAACCAATTCACAATATCATCGACGATGCCACCGTAATATCCGGTGATGACACCCAGCGTTACGCCGATAATGAGTGAGAGAATGGCTGAAATAAACGCGATTGACAGCGAAATCTGACCCGCGTAAAGCAGCCGTGCCAAATGGTCGCGGCCTACATCATCTGTACCGAGGATATGCCCTTCCGCACCAATCGTGAGGAACGCCTTATCGATATTGGTCGAGGTATAATCGACGTTTAAAACGTAGCGCTCAATTAATGGGGCAGCAAATGAGAGCACTGCCAGCACTAAAATCACTGACATAGCCACGAGGGTGAGCTTGTCCCGGCGTAAGCGGCGCAGCGCCAGTGTAGTCAGCGATTCACCAACACGAACCTTTTCTTCGCCGCCGATACTAATGACCGCAGGTGCCGGAGATTGAGTCTGTGATGTCATAGTGTTATACCGCCTTAACTGAACCGAATACGGGGGTCAATCAGAGCATACAAAATGTCTGACAACACAAAACCGAGAATGGTCGCAACTGCGCTCAATATGACGACTGCCATAACCACGGGATAATCCAGTGCGGTTACAGCATCCAGAGCTAACCGCCCCAAACCCGGCCATGAGAAAATGCGCTCTGTGATCGCCGCACCTGCCAGCAAACCGGTAATGGCGGGGCCAAGGAATGTCGCAAGTGGCATCAGCGCATTCCGCGCACCATGTTTAAACCACACCTGACGCATCGACAAGCCTTTTGCCTTTGCCGTGCGAATGTAGTCTTGCCCAATCACGTCGAGCATTGAAGCACGCATATAACGTGAGTAACCCGCAATACCGCCCGTTGCCAGCACAAACGTCGGCAGAATGAGGTACTGCAAACGCTGGTAGATCGGGGGAATGCCACCGGTTAACACGCTCGGCCCACGACCACCCATAGGCAATATGGGGCTAACTGTGGGAAATAATGTCGGATTCGCATTATGCAACCACTGTGGGAGCAGTGCGCCAAAGAGCAAAATCAGGATCAAGCCTAACCAAAACACGGGAATGGCGTTAAAAATCACCGCCACGACCCGCGTGGTACTGTCAAACCAACCACCATGCTTTACTGCTGCGATGATACCAATCGGCACACCGATGACGACACCAAAGAATAACGATGCTAATCCCAGTTCCAGCGTTGCGGGAATACGTTCACCGATAATATCAAGTACGGGTCGGCGCTGTGCAAAAGAGTTCCCAAAATCGCCGCGCAGAATGCCTAAACGGGTTCCCTGTGTGTCAGGAACACCATCATCATCTGTATCAATTTGCCGCCATTGGTCACCGATAAGCCATCGAACATACTGGATCGGCCACGGGTCATTTACCCCAAGCTGACGCGCAATACGCGCTTTCTGTTGCGGGGTCATTTTGGGATCACCCGAAAGTGCTGCTGTCGGCCCACCGGGAACCAGTGTCATCAGCATAAAAACCAGTATGGTGATCCCAAACAGTGTTGGAATTGCCTGTATAAGGCGGCGCAACGTGTATTTAATCATCGTCTTACCCGAACTAATATTGTATTAAAGGGCTAAAAATAAGGGAGATTTTTACGGCAATATTGGGAGCAAAAATAATTCTTTAATATGGTCAGGGGAAATATCCCCCGACCATATAACCTTTACAAATTACGGGGTACGCAGTGCCCACGTATCAACGTTCCAGTACAACTGGCTCGGATACGGGCCGAAATTCTCGATACTAGAACTGCCCGCGTACATACCCTCAATCGAATACAGAGGAATGTACGGGAGGTCAGCCTGCATCAGTGCCTGAATTTCGTGGTAAATTTCTGCACGAGCTTCTGGGTCGCAACCGGGGAGAACACGAGCCTGTTCCATCAGTTCATCGACCTTGGGGTTGCTGTACGACATATTGTTGCTGCCGCCGGGGACAACGTCGCTGTTGGTCGAGAAAATTTGGGTCTGGTCAGGATCATCCGGGTAACCATTGCGCCAGCCGAGGATGACGGCATCAAAGGTCTGGTTGTCCATGATGTCCAGCAGGGTGTTGAAGTCAATCGCTTGGAAGTCAACTTCGAAGCCAATTTGCTTCAGTTGATCTTGCACCAGCGTACCCACCGTACCACGACGGCTGTTGCCTTCGTTGGTATACAGTGTGAACTTCAGCGGGGTACCATCTTCAGCATACATAGCGCCTTGAGCAACGCGCGGGGTCGAGGGATCGTTGTCGTCATCAACAAAACCCGCTTCGTCCAACAGTGCCTGAGCCTGTTCGATATCCTGTATGATGAAGGGCAGTTCGGTGTCATAAGCCCACGAGGCGGGGTTCATGGTCGAAGCCATACGGGTACCGTATCCAAATACCGCACCCTTGACGATAGCATCCACATCGATACCCAGCGAAACGGCCTGACGAACCTTCGGATCGGCGAACAGCGGGTGATGGCCTTGATCGAGGGCGTTACCAGCCTCGTCCTTCGCGCTCACGGGATTGTTCGGATCAGCATAGTTCAGCATCAGATAATCCCACGAATTACCGGGGTACTGGTATGCAGTAACCTTACCATCAGTCTGTGCTTGAAGAATGTCATCACGACGACCAACGTCTGGCGTATCGATCACATTGGTTTCACCAGCCAAGAATTGTTCAAGGGCAACAACCTGATCTGGCACAACTTTGTAGATGAAGCCTTCAGGAATAACCTGACCATCGGTTGCTCCGCCGTATTCTTGGTTCGCAACAAGGCTCACCTGTTCACCGGCACGGAATTCACCAAAGCTGAACACACCGCTGGTAACAGCCGGGTTCAAGTTATAGTCAGCAGTGTTCAGTTCTGCGAAGTCAGTAGGCAGAGCATGTGCGGGCATCGGAACGAGGCCGCCAGCGGTATTCAACGCGGTGCAGTCAATGTTCTTGAAGGTCACTTTAAAGGTGTAGTCATCCACTTTTTCGACGCTATCGATCACGTCCAAGTAGAAAACTTCTTGAGTGTCGACAACGCCGCTCTTGATGGCATCCCAGTGATACAGAACGTCATCAGCAGTGATTGGTTCACCATCGGTCCAAGTCCAGTCATCACGCATATGGAAGGTGTAAACCTTGCCTTCTTCAGTAATGTCCCAGCTTGTGACCAGCGCATCCGGGCTGTCTTGACGGAAAAGCGCGGTTGCAGGGTCAATGCTCAACAAGTTGGGGAACAAGAACCCAATCATACGAGCAGAGGATGTATCGCTCGCAAGCACTGGATTCAATGTAGCTGGATCACCACCCGCATTACCTTCAATAATAATTCCGCCCGTACCCGGCGCTGGAGCATCTTGCGCCACCGCTGGGACAACCAGAGACAATGCCAACAAAGCAGTTGTCCCGGTCATCAATAAACGACCTAAATGTTTCATGCTTATCTCCTTGCTTCTATTAAGGAACGACATTCTTCACTTTTGGGCAGCAAAACCAAAAATGTGTCGATTAACTTCCGTAGAAGTTACAACAAACATAATACTCATATCGAACATTAAAGGTTCAAAACTTGTCCCAAAGTCCCCAACGCAAATTAGTTTAACATATGCTGCTGAAACATCAAATGAAACTTTCAATATACCCATCACGCGAAAAACCCGGTACCCATAAAAATCATAAGAGAGCCATTACAAATGTCCTCAACCTCAAAATAAAAAGACGACCCTTAAGTTGTGTACTTAAGGGTTGAAACCGCTATTTTAGGTGTCGGGGCGGCGGGACTCGAACCCACGACCTCTTGCACCCCATGCAAGCGCGCTACCAGGCTGCGCCACGCCCCGAGATAACGTAAGTATATCTGAACCCTTGTACCCATCGCAACCCCGAATACTGCATTCGAGGCTGTGGTATTCCTCTAAGCAAATTTTAACCTTTCAGTCAACATTTCAATTCGGTTAATCTCGCAAAACAGATGGCATTTAGCATTTTGTCCGAGACAAAATCATGAAATCTATTACAAAACTGTATTATGAAAACAATTTTACGTTCTCGCTCAAAGATTTTCTTTTAAGCGACCATATGTTTTGCCTCAAATAACAAAGTGTATTAGCATTGTGTTTTGGTCAGAGCAGAGTTTGTTCCTCAAACTCATTTGGAGGTTTGATCATGAGTTCATTCCCTACCCCCGTCGCAAAGCCTTCAACTGCTGGTAAAGGCCAGCTCGCACTCTCGCGTACACCCGCGCCTTACATTAATCTTCGGAACGGACCCGGTACAAACTACCGAGATGTCGGTGACATTCGTAACAATACGGTGATTGTCTATTATCCAGCCTCGCGCATTGCCAATGAGTGGATATGGGTCGAGCAAGGTACGGTAAGCGGTTGGATTTCCAACACTGTTATTTCATTTGAGCATATCACCGCCGCGCCACCTATCCCCGCGCAGCAGGCCACACCCTATGATGGGAAAATAGCGGTTTGGCATTGGAAAGGCGACTCCATCGCCGAAAACACCATCGACGAAGTTGCCCGAAATATCAAAGCTGTCGCGCCGAATGTCTCTCAAATTTGGGTGAAAATCTCGGACGCAACTGAACGCACCGGCGCACAATGGCAAGGGTATTGGGATACCAAACGGAGCCTCGCCATTGACGGCCCTTCCAGCATTGATCGCTGGGTACAAACACTCGCAAAATATAATATGGAGTTTCATGCTTGGTGCGTACCGAAAGGGTCGCATCTCGAAGCTGAGACAAATATCCTTATTCAAGCCTGTACGCGCCCCGGGGTGAAGTCGCTCATTTTAGATGTCGAGCCTTATGACGGCTTCTGGCAAGGTGGTCGCGATGGTATTCGCCCATTTATGACCCGTATTCGCCGCGCAATTCCCGGTTCATTCCACATCGGGATGTCGATTGATCCCCGCAAGGCACATTATGACAGCATCTTCCCTGCCGAATGGTTCCCTTTCGTAAACAGTATCCATCCGCAAGATTATTGGGCAACCTTCCGTCGCACACCGGAAGAGACACTGCGCGAGACATTTGAGGTTTGGGGCAGCTACGGCAAACCGATTATTCCAGTTTTGGATAGTGACGCTGAACCAGAGGACATGGCGACTGCGATCACTTTAGCGACGCAGCGGCACCGTGCACGCGGGTTAAGCTGGTGGCGACTGGGGACAATTACACCGACTGGCTGGAATGTCATTAATACACCGATCAACGGTACACCTGTCCCAAATCCAACACCACCGACCGATAATGTGGGTGTTGAAATTACGATTAAGCCCGAAGATGCCAATTTCACAAAGGGCCGCTATACCGAACAAGTCAACTTTTCGGAATTTCAAAACACGTGGGGCTGGAAAGCGTTCTATAAAATCACGGAGCCACAAACGAGTAAGGTTTGGGGACGTTGGACACCGAGGATTACAGTCAGTGGCAAATACGAAATTGCGGCTTTCATTCCGGGTCGTCACTCCAGCACACAAAACGCACGTTTCAAAATAAACAGTGTCAAGGGTGCAACCGGTGAAATTATCGTTAACCTTAACCAATCGCGCTATAGCAACGAATGGGTCACACTCGGCGTTTACGAACTCGATAAAAATACGGCGAACGCGGGAACTGTTTTTCTGAATGACCTCACAGGCGAAACGGGTAAAGAGATTGTTTTCGATGCCATCCGCTTTCGTCAACTAGTGACCACCCCTACCCCAAGTGGTAAGGCAGATGGATTTGATACGCCTATCGGAACGGCTGCTGAACGACGGTCTACAACTGTTTGGCCGGGGACGTGGCGTGATGCCAGTCCGTTCGCACGCCTGTATTTTGTCGGTACGCCTCAAGAAGCCTACCATACCGGTGCGGATCTCAATATGCCGTCGGACGCGGATGCCCATACGCCTGTTTACTCCGCTGCCAGCGGCATCGTTGTTTTCGCGAGTCGTTTGCCCATTTGGGGAAATGTCGTCATCATTAAACATGATCCATTGGCGACAAATGGTAGAGTCTATTACACCCGTTATGGTCATGTCGAGAGTTTGAAAGTTAAAGTCGGTGATCGCGTAACAAGAGGCCAACAAGTAGCATCAGTTGGGAACGCATTTGGTGCATATGCGTATCACTTGCACTTTGACGTTAGCCCAACCACCATACTTGAGTCCAACCCTGAACATTGGCCGGCAAGAAACCTTGATGCCCTGTTAGCCAATTACGTCGATCCCCGGGACTTCATCCTCAAGAACAGACCGAGATAAACAAACGAGGCTGTGAGCAGTTTTGCTCACAGCCTCGTTATAAAAACATTCACAGTTCTAGAGGACTTAGAACAAGCCCCAATCGTCAGCAGCGCCTTCTTCCATCATGCTGGGGTCCCACATTTCGAGTCCCATTTCGATTGTCACAGGACGACGAAGGTAGTTCTGGGCCGTGCGACGGGTTTGTTCCAGAAGTTGGGGCGCATAGGGGCAAAACGGGGTCGTCATAATCATGGTGATATGACCGCGATCCTCATGTAACTCGGCGTTTCGGATCAACCCAAGCTCAATAATATTCATGCCAATCTCAGGATCGACAACTTCGCGCAACGCTTCGTATAAGCCTTCTTCGGTAATCTGAGCTTGTTCAGACATTTCTACTTCCTTTGCTGGGTGACTTATTCACGCATGGTAACATAACGGCGACAAAGGTGTCAATTTGCCACGCTCACCAACACCTCTATCCAAATAGAGATGATTTAAGGGCAATGATTCATTACACCTTCAGCCTCAAACCACCTTAAAAAACTACATTCTTATGTTACCGGAGAATTTTTATAATCTCAATCATCATTATTGACAATGCCCCACTCAGACTGCTATACTTGGGATACTTTACACCTCTGGGTACAGAGTAAATTTAACCATCATGAAATTTTAGGAGGAAGTGTCTGGCATGGGCGCAGCACTCGAGATCCGCAATCTGCACGCAAACGTTGAAGGTAAACCGATTCTACGCGGTGTCAACCTGACTATTAAGCAAGGTGAAGTTCACGCCTTGATGGGGCCGAATGGTTCGGGCAAAAGCACTTTGGCGAACGTTTTGCTTGGTCATCCAGCATATGAAGTCACTGAAGGTGAGATCAGTTTCGACGGTAAGAACTTACTGGAGTTGGAACCTGACGAACGGAGTCGTGAAGGCTTGTTTCTCGCCTTCCAATATCCGGTTTCGATACCGGGTGTTACTTTAGCAAACTTCTTGCGTCAGGCGATTAACTCCCGCATGAAGGCTGAAGATCCAGAAAGCAAGGGCATTTCTATTCCAGAATTCCGCCGCCTGCTGAAATCCAAGATGGATTACTTACAAATGGATCACAGCTTTGCCGGTCGTTACTTGAACGAAGGGTTCAGCGGTGGCGAGAAAAAGCGTGCGGAAATCCTACAGATGGCAACGCTTAACCCCCGCATTACGATTTTGGATGAAACTGACTCCGGTTTGGATATTGATGCCCTCCGCATTGTGGCAGAAGGCATTGATAAGCTCAAAGGCCCCGATCTTGGTGTGCTGGTCATCACCCACTATCAACGTATCTTGAATTACATCAAGCCACAATATGTACATATCATGTTCGAAGGTCAGATTGTTGAGAGCGGTGGCCCCGAACTGGCGCTGCACCTCGAAGAATCGGGCTACGACTGGGTACGTGAAAAGTACGCCGAAACTCAAACAGCATAACTGCAACTCAGGCGATAACAGGAGAGCGGAATGGTTGACATTGATCTTATTCCCAGTGAGAAGCAGCTTAGTGATGCCGAAGCCGCATTAAAAGAAGTTGGCGATTCATATGAAGCCACCTACGGTTTCCATGATGATGATGTCAAATATGCTTTTAAGAGTGGTAAGGGGCTAACGCGCGAACTGGTTGAACAAATCAGCAAGATGAAGAACGAGCCGGATTGGATGACTGAATTCCGTCTCAAAGCCTATGAAATCTTCCTTAGCAAGCCTACCCCGACGTGGGGCGGCGACCTGAGCGAGATCGACTACGACGATATTTATTATTACGTCCGCGCAACTGACCAACAGGGACGTAATTGGGATGAAGTCCCGCCGGAAATTAAGGATACCTTCGACAAGTTAGGTATCCCTGAAGCCGAGCAGAAGTATCTGCAAGGTGTGAGCGCCCAATATGACTCGGAGTCGGTTTACCACAACCTACGGAAAGACCTTGAGAGCAAGGGCGTGATCTTCCTTGACATGGACTCCGGCTTGCGTGAGTACCCCGAATTGGTTAAGGAATACTTTGGGACGATTATCCCCTCCGCCGATAACAAGTTCGCAGCCTTGAACAGCGCGGTCTGGTCAGGCGGCTCGTTCATTTACGTGCCGAAGGGCGTGCATATTGATATGCCGCTTCAAGCCTATTTCCGTATCAACACCCAGAACATGGGGCAGTTTGAACGCACGCTCATTATTGTTGATGAAGGTGCATACGTACACTATGTTGAAGGTTGTACCGCGCCCGTTTACAGCTCGAACAGCCTTCACAGCGCGGTGGTCGAAATCATCGTGAAGGAAGGCGGACGCTGCCGCTATACGACCATCCAGAATTGGTCGAATAATGTTTTCAACCTCGTAACCAAGCGCGCGATTGCCTACAAGAACGCAACGATGGAATGGGTCGACGGCAACTTGGGCAGCAAGCTGACGATGAAGTATCCTGCTGTACTGCTGGCTGGTGAAGGCGCTCATGGTGAAGTGCTTTCTATCGCCTTTGCCGGTAAGGGGCAGCACCAAGATGCCGGCGCGAAGATTACTCACCTCGCGCCGAACACGAGCAGCCAAATCATCAGCAAGTCGATCAGTAAAGACGGTGGACGCGCCAGCTATCGTGGGCTGCTAAAGGTAGTCGAAGGCGCTGACAACGTTAAGAGCAACGTGGTTTGCGATGCGCTTCTGCTCGATGACCGCAGCCGTTCCGATACGTATCCTTCCATTGAAATTGATGCGAAGAACATCACAATGGGGCATGAGGCATCGGTCAGTAAAGTTGGTGAAGATCAACTTTTCTACCTGATGAGCCGTGGTATGAACGAAGATGAAGCGAACGCGATGGTCGTCAACGGCTTCATTGAACCTTTGGTTAAGGAACTGCCGATGGAGTATGCACTGGAACTCAACCGGCTCATTCAAATTCAGCTTGAAGGCAGCATTGGCTAAAACCCTGCCCTGACTTGACTTCAATAGGCACCTCGGTTGAGTTGCCTATTTTCAGACTGCATGAGGAGTATGTATGGTGATAGCTGTGAAAGGACAGCGGCGCTCAAGTGCGCCTACTGCGCCAAGCTATACAAAAGCAGATGTAGAAGCTTTAAGCGCAAAGAATAACGAACCCAAGTGGTTGTTGGAAAGCCGTTTGGCTGCATGGGAATTGTATGAAGGGATGCCCATGCCCAGCCTGACTGATGAAGAATGGCGGCGTACCGATTACCGCAGTATCCAATGGGATCAGGCTGATAAGATCATTTCGGCAAATGGGGCGACGCTTGAAACCATTCCCGCAACCAACCGCGAACCACTTATCGGTGAAGAACAAGGTGGGCTACTCGCATTCGTTGATGGCAAGGTTGTGAATCATGAACTGGCGGCTCAACTCAGCAGCCAAGGGATCATCTTCACCGACCTTTTGACCGCCAGCCGCGACCACGAGGAATTGGTACGCGCAAACCTGATGACCAAAGCCGTTCACCCCGGCGAAGGTAAATTTGCGGCGTTGCACGCGGCGCTTTGGACGCATGGTCTATTTGTGTACGTCCCCAAGGATGTTGTGGCTGAAATCCCTCTGCATGTGGTGATGTACAATTCACATCAAGGCGCGAGCCTCGGTCACGTTCTGGTTGTGGTTGAGGAAAACGCCCAAGCGACGGTCGTTGTGGACTACGCCTCGGCGAACGGAACAACACAATCAGCTTATATTGGCGCAACTGAACTGCTGGTTGGGGATGCAGCGAACCTGCGTTATGTCGCGCTCCAAGATTGGAACCGCGAGACCTACGAATTTAGCCACCAGCGGGCGCGTGTCGGGCGTGACGCGAACCTTGACTGGATCGTCGGGACAATGGGCGGACGGTTGGTGAAGGCGTACCTTGAAATCGAACTTGACGGCAAAGGCGCGAATGGTCGGATGTCCGGTTTCTTCTTTGCAGATAAAGATCAACTTTTCGACCATGATACCCAGCAAAATCATAATGCCCCGATGACCAACTCTGACCTGCTGTTTAAGGGCGCGGCTAAGGACACGGCTCGCTCGGTGTGGCAAGGGATGATTAAGTCACTGCCCAAGATGCAGAAGATCGACGGTTATCAAGCCAGCCGAAACCTGCTCTTGAGCGAGGATGCACGGATGGACGGTATTCCGGGTCTCGAAATTGAAGCCGATGATGTGAAGTGTTCTCACGCGGCGACTTTCGGCACCCTCGAAGCTGAACCAATCTTCTATTTGATGAGCCGTGGGATTGATCGTTCGACGGCTGAATTGATGGTTATCGACGGTTTCTTTGACGAACTGCTTGCACGTATCCCATTTGAACGGGTACGGGAGCGCCTTCAAGCCGCGATGGAAAGCAAGATCGTCGGGTAAATAGTCCTGACATTCATCATGATCTTAAGGAGGCGCATCCCTACGAGGAGATGCGCCTTTTTGTTATACTGAAACCACATCATAAGCGAGAAAGCCCATGAATACAGCACCTGCCAGCACACAATTCGATCTTGAAGCGATTCGGGCAGATTTCCCGATATTGAGCCAGATTCATCATGACGATATCCCTTTGGTTTACCTTGACAATGCAGCGACAAGCCAAAAACCGAACCGTGTAATTGAGGCTACCTCAATCTACTACCGTGAATATAACGCGAACGTCCATCGTGGTATTCACAAGTTGAGTGAGGAAGCCACCAGCGCCTACGAGAATGCACGGTTGAAGGTGCGGAAGTTTATCAACACTTCCAGCAAGCGAGAGGTGATTTTTACGCGCGGGACGACCGAGGGCATCAATCTAGTCGCGCAAACGTGGGGACGCGCTAACTTGAAAGCCGGCGACGTAGTGGTTTCAACCGTGATGGAACACCACTCGAACATCGTCCCGTGGCAGATTTTAGCCTCCGAAAAGGGCTTTAGGATTGTCTATGTGCCAGTCGATCAAAATGGGTTGTTAGACCTGCCCTTTTTGGAAAATGTTCTGGCGAACGAGCCGGTTAAACTGGTTACCCTGATGCATGTTTCGAACGTGCTTGGGACGGTGAACCCAATTGCGGAGGTGGTTCAAAAGGCGCATCAGGCCGGGGCGTTGGTGCTGGTTGACGGGGCGCAAAGTACACCTCACATGCCCATTGATGTCCAAGCGCTGGACGTGGATTTCTTTGTCTTTAGCGGACACAAGATGCTCGGGCCAACCGGCAGTGGTGTATTATATGGGAGGCGGGCGCACCTAGAGGCGATGCCCCCGTGGATGGGTGGTGGTGATATGATTTCGAGCGTTAAACTTTCTGGCAGTACATGGAACGACCTGCCCTACAAGTTTGAAGCGGGAACACCGAGCATCGCGGAGGCTATCGGCTTAGGCTACGCGATAGATTACCTGAGCGAAGTCGGGATGGATAAGATCCACCAACATGAACAAGCGATTACTGCCTACGCTTTAGAGCAACTCAATGCGGTTGAGGGCATCCACATTTATGGGCCGAGCGCCGAGCAGAAAGGCGCGGTGGCAGCCTTCACAGTCGATGGCATTCACGCCCACGACATCGCCCAAATACTCGACAGCGAAGGTGTGGCAGTGCGGGCGGGACACCACTGCGCGATGCCCTTACATGAGCACTTGGGCGTGAGCGCGACCGCACGCGCCAGTTTCTATCTCTACAACCGATTTGACGAGGTTGACCGCCTCGTTAGCGCGTTACACAAAGCGCGTAAGACATTCCGACTTTAGGAGGTTCCTATGGATATGTACCGCGAGATCATACTCGACCATGCTAGAACACCCCACCACCCCGGTATTTTAAATCCGGCAGACTTTGACCATGAGGAGCATAATCCGTTGTGTGGTGACCGGCTGCACCTGACGATGCGAGTGAACTCAGAACGGATTATCACCGACATTGCATGGGACGGTGAAGGCTGCGCGATAAGCCAAGCCACTGCTTCGATGCTTGGAGACGAACTGCTCGGCAAGTCGTTGGATGAAATTACCAAGCTGACCAAGGACGACGTTTTTGAGATGGTGGGTATTCCTTTGACGATTAATCGCGTAAAATGCGCGTTACTTTCCCTGAAAACGCTGGTGATCGCGACACAGAGCGCAACCGACTGGGAAGCTATCGAAGACAAGGAATGAACGGCTGATGGATTACGTGACAGTAGCCCAAAAAGACGAACTCCAACCGAACGAACGTATGGTGGTGCAGGTGGGGCGACGGTGGGTAGCGATCTTCAACGTGGAGGGAACCTTTTACGCGATTGAGGATGTTTGCACCCATGACGACGGCCCGTTGGCTGAAGGTGAACTGACCGGTTGTATTATTGAATGCCCACGACATGGGGCGACGTTTGATATACGGACGGGTAAGGTACTCAGCGCACCGGCGATGGTTGATGTAAAGCGATTCGATGTGCGGGTTGAAGGCAGCGCCATTCAGGTGATGCCTCGATAGTTTGCGAAAAATGCAAAATTTGCAATTTTCCCGCCGAATTGACAGGCGGCTCGCTCCCGTACAGCCGCTGAATTGTCATTTTGTGGCGGCAGAAGTGAGAGAGCGCGGCGCTGAATTGACACTCGTGCAGCAGATGGCTCCCGTGAAACCGCCGCTGTGCCATTTTGGTGCTGCTTCAGCGGATGCAGGGGAGGATGCCGCCGGGACGGTTTTTACGATTAACAAATTGGGAACAGAATTTAGCATGGACATCATGAAAGCCTGATATATTGATAGTGTGTGGTGGAAGTAATGGTTTCAAATTATGTGGTGAATAAACCCTGACCCCTAGCCCCTCTCCCTCAGCGCGAGGGGAACTCAGCAAATTCATCACATAGTATGTGATCAACTACCATGAATACGGTGGTGGTTACAAAGTAAGTGGTATGTGTGAAACGGTGGCGCGGACGAGATGTATCTCGTCCCTACACGATGGATTCTGTTTGTGTTAGAGCAATGATTTATCACTTACCATATGACCACTACCATGAATACTATAGCACAAATTTTCTCATTATTAGTGATTCTACGGTTTGAATCCGGTTAGGATATGGTCATGCTTCCGTTAGAAAATATCTATCAGGGTCGGACGTTGGTTTGGGGACATCGCGGGGCGCGAGCGTATGCGCCGATGAACACTATTCCATCTTTTGAGATGGCACTGGCACAAGGGGCGACAGGTGTTGAACTTGATACGCACTTGTCGAAAGATGGTCAATTGATTGTGCTGCATGACTTTAGCGTGGACGCGACGACCGACGGTAAGGGGTTGGCGAAGAATATGACGCTGGCACAGTTGAAGGAACTGGACGCGGGAAGCAGCTTTAGCAAAGAGTATGCAGGGGTACGCATCCCTACCCTGAGCGAAGTGTTTGAGGCCGTGGGTCAAAAGTGCTTCATCAATGTGGAAATTAAATCCGACACGCAGGAGACCGATGGCGTAGAGCAAGCTGTCGCGGACTGCATCCGGCA
The DNA here is from genome assembly GCA_020161935.1 of Chloroflexota bacterium. GTDB lineage: Bacteria > Chloroflexota > Anaerolineae > Aggregatilineales > Phototrophicaceae > CFX2. The sequence continues at coordinate 734,883 of JAIUNI010000001.1, read as the reverse complement.
GCACGGGCTAGAGGCGAGTGTCATCATATCGTCGTTTAACCCGCTGGCGCTCAAGCGATTCCGCGCGATTTTGCCCAATGTTCCGATTGGATATTTGTACGCACCAGATTACGACTTCAGCGCAGCGATGGACGGTTTGGCGCATGAAGCCCGTCACCCGCAAGATGTGATGATCGACGCAGCGTATATGGAATGGGCACGGCAGCACAATTACCGTGTGAATACATGGACGGTCAACGATCCGCAGCGTGCGGCAGAGCTGTACAAGCTGGGCGTGGATGCGATTATTACCGATAAGCCGGATGTGATTATCGAGGCGATTAGTGAAACGTCTCGCTAGTGTGTGGTGGAGTCTCATCCGCTTCGGCTTTCGACTGCTCTACAATGAGATGGCTTTTACGTATGATCTCGTGAGTGTGGTTGTCTCGCTGGGTGAATGGCGAAGCTGGCAGCGAGCGGCGCTTAAGCACCTGCCAGCCGATAAGCGTAGGGACATTCTCGAACTCGCACACGGCACTGGCAATTTACAAATTGATCTTCTTGAAAACGGCTATCAAACCATTGGTTATGACCTGTCGCCGTATATGGGGCAGATTGCCAGCCGCAAATTGAAGCGTAGACGGTTGAAGGGACGATTGGTGCGTGGAAAAGCGCAGCAGATCCCCTTCCCTGCACAGCAGTTTAGCACGGTCATCAGTACCTTTCCCACCGACTTTATCTTTGCTGACGAAACGCTCAAAGAAGTCCACCGGGTATTGACGGATAATGGGCGGTTCATCATCGTGCCGAACGGGGTGCTAACGGGAGGCGGCATCGGTGAAAAAGGATTGGAGTGGCTGTACCGCATTACAGGACAGCGCGGGGAGCAAAGCACTTCGATCCGCGACTTTTTCACCCAATATGGATTTGAGGCTTCGCTCCATGAAGAACGGTGTAAAAGAAGCATCGCACAGGTGATTGTTGCGCGGAAGATACCCTAGATTCGGCTTTGACGTTCTGCTATACTTTTTCCTATACGGTGACATTAGCTCAGTTGGCAGAGCGCGGGGTTGTGGTCCTCGATGTCATGGGTTCGAGCCCCATATGTCACCCTACAAAGAAACACCCGCAGACACGGGTGTTTTTGTTTTATACTGGCCGGCGAATTTTCACACGTTTGCGACGTAAAACGAGGCGCAAACCGATGCGCGAGGGTTGAGCAATGACCCCTTCGGGCGTGGTGATTACTTCCTCAACTTCTTCAGGGATAACGACCGGTTGTATCTCCTGCGTCTGGCTGGGGCGCGGGATACCAAAGAGATCAAAGACGCTCATTTCGCCGGTTGCCATCTTCACAGTATCAGGCGTTGAGGGAACCGGAGCAGCGGCAGGTGGTACTTCGCGTTCCGGTTCAGGAGTTACCACACGTGTTTCTTGAGTTGTAGTGCGGCGTTTGGGTGCTTCTGGCTGTGGCAGCGGTGCGCTCGTTGGCTCCGGTGGCAGTATAGGTGACTCTTGAGTCGTGGTGCGTGACATCGGCGGTACAACTTCCGACGTGGGTGATGACACTTCGGCAGCGGGCGCAAAGGGGTCTTGCACTTCATCCGATGGTTCGGTTGTCGCGAGGGAAGCCGCAAACTCGCTAACGCTGGAGTCTTCGACAATTTCCGACAGCGGCGGCGCAAACTCGGAACGGAGCGCTTCGGCTACTTCCGGCGATTCGGGTTCCGGCTCGATGGGCGGCACTTCGATACGCACGGGCGCACGCGGACGAGTATCTTCGAGCGAGATCGGCGGTTCAATGATGGCGGACACACCCTGCTCGACAGGCGGTGCTTGTTCATCGGTTTTGGAGGGGTGACGCGGGCGGTAATGCGTACGCGATTCGTAATCGGGCGCATCCCGCATGAGCGACTTTACCTCGCGTGGTTTGTCCTCTGGCATCACCTTTTGAAGGACTTTCCACAGGTTTTTGAGGCTATCCACCATTGCATTTTCGAATTGGCGTTTCAGACCTACGGCATTCCGAAAACCGGCTAACACACCTCCGGTTTCGTAGGTGAGTGTCCATTGGACAACCGTGCCTTCGGCAATTTCTTGTAGGCGGATACGTCCCTTACTCTCTTTAAAGGGTGCGCCATCGACAAAAGTGTATTCGTAGCCGAGGCCATCGTACCACGCGGTTGTTTCGACCACAAACGAACGACCGCCAGAAGTGGTATAACGCCAACGGGTACCCGCGCCGGAACGTTTATTAGTAAGGAGCGAAATATCGGTACAATCAACTTGCCAAGCGGGGTTATTTGAAATGTCGCTCAGGAATTCCCAAATCTTTTCGGGGGACTTGGGGATCAGAATGCGGTGATCTAAGATAGTCATCAGCAAAAATTAGCCATTTGTACTGTGTCTGATAGGTCAGTCTATGCTACACTCGTCGCAAGCGAAATTGTACCATAGAGTATCAGAACCGAACAATTCGACGAAGGGGCGGGGGAAATTGTTAGGGCCAACGACTATTTTCGGGTTTATTTTAGCGACATTATTCGGAGCCGGTTTTCACATCATCATGGGTGGTGACGCGCGGCGACTGGCGTTGTTTCTGCTCGCCGGTTGGGTTGGATTTGCCGCTGGTCATTTAATCGGCGTGGTATTTGGCATCAACATTTTCAACATCGGCACTTTACGAATCGCAACCGCGTCATTGGGTGCGGTTTTAGCTTTGGTGGCAGCGCATGTTTTGACCACCGACCAGAAGAATAAGCGATCAACACAATAAGGTTATCTATGTCACAAACTGCTTTACCCACGCCTGCTGTAGAGGCAACTACAACCGAAAAACAGTCAACATGGACTGTACAGCGCATTGTATTTTTGAGTGCCGGTGTCTTAGGCGGCATTATCGCGCTCATTTTTATCATCGGGCTGTTACTGGGCTTTACCAGTGAACTTGAGGTCACGGCGACGCGGATTGAGTATATTCGCAACCTGCTGTTCATCATGATCGGTATCGAAGGCATTCTGATTATTGGTTCTATCGCGGTGCTGATCGTTCAGGTTACACGGTTGATCAATATGTTGAAGCGGGATGTACAGCCAGTACTGACGACCGCTAAAGAAACGGTGGACACGGCAAAAGGTACTGTTGAGTTCGTGGGTGATAACGCGGTTGGCCCGATTATCCGCGCCGGTGGGTTCATGGCAGGGTTAGGCGTAGTCTTCCGCGACGTGGGTGGCATCCGGCGGGCTATCCGGCGCACGAAGCAACAGAACGGACAAAAATAGTGGACGACAATAAACAACTCAATACCGGCCTGTTGATCGGCGGGTTCATCATCGGGATTATCGTAGGCGGGATTGCGGCTTTGTTCCGCGCACCCCGCAGCGGCAGCGAAGTCCGGCAGCAGATCGCTGAAGGCGGCGATCAAATACGCAACAAGATCGAGGCGGTCGTCAGTGATCCACTGGCTGAAAGTATGGCCGAAGGTAAAGCCGCAGCACGGCGACGACGGCTGGAACTGGGGTTTAAGGAGTAGTTAGGGCGGTTAGCGCGTCCGGTATGGCGTTCAACACGTCGCCGGATGTGACACTGCGGGTGTTGCCCTGTGTTATCGCAGCGAACTCCCCCGCAAGGCCGTGAACGTAAGCGCCCAAAGCAGCCGCATCGAACGGCGCAACCCCCTGCCCCAGAAAACCGGCTATAAGACCAGCAAGCACATCCCCTGTACCAGCGGTTGAGAGCGCGTCGGATTTGAAGGGCATGGCGGTAATGCGACCGTCCGGCGCGGCAACTAAAGTATGTGCGCCTTTTAGCACCAAAATCACCTTCCACTCCACGGCTTTCTCGGCAGCGATTTTCCAACGGTCAGCCTGAACATCGACAGTTGTTACTTTTGCGAGCCGCCCCATCTCGCCGGGGTGCGGGGTAATGATCGTTTCAGCAGGAAGCTGCTTCCACCATTTGTCGATGTCACTGAGCAGATTGAGGCCATCCGCGTCGATAATCAGCGGCGGGAGTTTTTGTTTGAGGAGTTTCACTAACAGGTCGTGGGTTGATTTTGCCTTGCCCCACCCCGGTCCTAGGAGTGCCGCACTATAAGTCGAGATTTCTTTCGCCAAAGCTGTGGCTTCTTTGGAGGCAATTTCGCCCTTTGTTTCAGCAAGAGGCAGCCACGTTGGTTCGAGGAAGTGACCACAAAGCGCAGCCACAACCGACTGTGGCGCGGCAACGGTGACTAGCCCAGCACCCGAACGATAAGCGGACATGCTGGTGAGACCCGCAGCACCGACATAATTGGATGAGCCAGCGACCACCATTATTTTGCCGAACGTCCCCTTATTGGCATTTAGCGGACGTGCGGGCAAGAGCGACGCAATCGACGCATCGGCAAGGGTCGGCTCGATAGCTTTCAACAGAGGGAAGTCATCCGTCAGGCCGATGGTGGCGACGTGAAGATCGCCTACCGCTTCAGCACCGGGAAACTCCAGCAGCCCTTTCTTCGCGGAGATGAAGGTGACGGTTTCATCGGCACGAATGGCGTTGGAGTCGAGTTCGCCCGTGTCGCAATCAAGCCCGCTCGGACAATCCACGGCGATGACATAGGGCTTGAGGATATGCAGGCGCGATGTGGGATTTATCGGTGAGATCAGGATGCCCTGCGGCTGCTCAGGCTGCTGGGTATCATTTAGCGCCTGATTGATGGTGTGGAGGAACTTGGCTGCGTCGGGACGCAAGGGGAGCTTCAGGCCGATCCCGTATAGCGAATCAACGACCACATCGGCGCTGGCGACCATGTTACGCAAAACACGCCCGTCACGGTCGTCGGAAGCGTGGGCGACGGAGAGATTGGCATTGCGAACGGCGACAAAGTTCACATCATCTTCCGAGCGCGGTTTGAGGAGGTAGAACCGGACGAGGGCTTTTGTTTGCTGGGCGACGACGAGGCCAGCGACAAGACCATCACCGCCGTTGTTACCTGCGCCGACGAGGACGGTGACACGCGCATTCGGGCGGTTTGCGAGGTGTGCTATGACACGTTGGGCGACCGCGTGACCGGCGTTTTGCATGAGGGTCGCGTAGGTCAAGCCAGCGGCATCGGCGGCGGCTTCGATTTCGCGTGTATGGTCAACGGAGACAACTTTTATCACGGCGGTATTCTCCTCTAGTGAATGCAGAGATTATACCGCGACGAGGGAATAAAAAATCCAGCCAAGTGGCTGGATTTTGAACCGGCGTGTTTGTTAGCGGTTTAATGGTCGCGGTCAACAACCATGTTCGCCAAGTCAATCAGTTCGCGCTTCGCTTGCGACTCCGGCAGCACGTCGAGACAGGCGATGGCGGTCTGCGCGAGGGTGCGGGCTTGGATACGCGCTTCGTTGATGGCATCACCCTTGAGGAGTTTGGCTTTGATCGAGGTCATCAGGTCGCTGTCTTCGACCACAGCTTCGGCAACGGCAACACCGGTATGACCATTGTTCGCGTAGGCGGCAACGTAACCACGCCCCTGCGCCAAGTCGATACCCGATGTTTTACCGAGTTTGGCGGTATCGGCGGTGAGGTCGAGGATGTCATCAATGATTTGGAAGGCGAGGCCGACACTGTAGCCGTACTGACCCAGCGCTTCAATTACTTTTTCGTCGGCATGAGCAAGTTTTGCGCCAATGGTCGCGGCGGACTTGAACAGCGCAGCCGTTTTACGGGCGATAATTTGATAGTAGACTTCGCGGGTGAAGTTATTTTCTTTGACGGCTGCCGCCTGTAATGTTTCGCCCTCAACCAATGCAACGGTTGCTTCGGCGAGATCAATGTTGAGGTCTTTATAGGAAGCCATCAGTTCGTAGACTTTGGTAAAGAGAAAGTCACCGGTTAGGAGGGCAAAAGTGCGCCCCCAAATGGCATTTACGGAAGGACGACCCCGACGCACGACCCCATGATCGTTGATGTCATCATGGACGACGCTCGCGGTATGAACAAGTTCAATGGCAGCGGCAGGTGGGGCAGCGTAGGTGTAATCCGTTCCGCCAAGCGCCGAGTAAGCTAACATAGTCAAGCGCGGACGGACACGCTTGCCACCAGCATCAAGGATATGGCGACTGGCTTCACGCAACGTCTTTACATCACTATTTACGACCTCAAACATGATGTTTTCGACTGACTGCATTGCTTCTTGTATGGTCATGATTGGCCTACCTTTAGTGCCAGTTTCAGGTCGTTTGTTACTTTCAGAACAATCTAAATTTAGTATACACTGAACGATATTGAGAGTCAACGAATGGGAAGTATTTCACACAAATCGTTTAATTAACCCTCAAAACATGAGCGCCACTGGTCGAAATTCCGGTGCAACGTGTGGCACTTTCGATACCTGCCGCATCATACCCTGCCTGCATGGCTTGAGCAACTCTTTGAGCTATTTTTTCATCATTACAAATGGCACACAGCGTTGGCCCTGCCCCACTAATGACTAGGCCAAACGCGCCGTTCGACTTGGCGATTTGACGCATTTCGTAGAGCAGCGGCATCAGGTGAGCGCGGGCGGGTTCGATGACTTGATCGCCTTCCATTGCCCGCGCCATTTCGGACAGATCGCCGCGATAGATGGCATCAATCAAACGTGCCATGTAGGCCGTCTGTAACACCATCGTTTTTAAAGGGATAGACTGTGGCAGAACCGCACGCGCGACGGCAGTTTGGACCGCTACATTTGGTGTTATCAAGGCGAGATGCAGCGAAGGCGGAATGGGGAGCATCTTAATCTCATTGGCATCAACACCTGTTACCAATGTAATGCCACCAAACAGGCAGGGCGCGACATTATCAGCGTGGCGACCACTGACAGCGGCCTCGCCATCGAGTGAGGGGTCGAGTAACTCTTTCATCGAAAGGGTGTCGCCAAAGAGCGCGTTTACAGCGACGGCTGCGGCGACGGCTGAGGCACTGCTGCTGCCCAATCCACTTGCAAGCGGCAGGTTCTTACGAATGGTCAGGCGTACCCCCTGATTGACACCGAGGCGTTTAAGCGTACTGGCGGCTGCAATACCGGCTGTATTTTTTTCAGGGTCGCGGGTGAGCTGCCCGCCATCCCCTTCTATATCCGCAATCGTAACACCGGGTTCATCGGTTAACTCAGCGCGAACGACATCGCCGGGTTCATGAAACGCCAAGCCTAACACATCAAAACCAACACCCAAATTCGCCATCGTCGCCGGGGCAAATGCCTCCGCACTGGTATTCGTCATAAGAACTTGTTATCCTTGCATTTTCCTCTAAGACACAATTGGTGAAACAGCATGTTGAGCATACTACAATGTATGGATTGTGGGCAGCAATACCCAGTTGACAAGATCATTTACGCTTGTGAAAAATGCGGCGGGCTGCTGGATGTTCAACATGATACTGACTACCTCAAAAAAACTGCAACCCATACTCTTTTTGACAGCCGCCTCGGCACGCTCGAAGCACCCTACAACAGCGGTGTGTGGCGCTATAAAGAGATGATCTATCCTGATGTCTCTAATGATTTGGTCGTGAGCCGACCAGAAGGCAACACCAACCTTTACCGCACCCCCAAACTCGCGGCATGGGCTGGCGTGGAGACATTGTACCTCAAACACGAGGGGGAAAACCCTACCGGTTCATTCAAAGATCGCGGCATGACCGGCGGTGTGACTCAAGCGCGGGTTCTCGGTATCGACCGCGTGGCCTGTGCTTCGACGGGCAATACCTCGGCTTCGTTAGCGGCTTACGCGGCATGGGCAGGGATCGAGGGAATCGTTTTCTTCCAGAATAAGCAAATCGCGGCGGGTAAATTGGCACAAGCGATTGCCTACGGGGCAACCGGTGTGCAAGTCAATGCCGACTTCGACCGTAATTTGGAACTGGTGCGGGAAGTGGCGGAGGGACTCGGCATCTATGTATTAAACTCGATCAACCCCTTCCGGCTGGAAGGGCAAAAGAGCATTATTATCGAGGCAATCCAGCAACTGCGGTGGAAAGTGCCGGATTGGATTGTGGTGCCGGGGGGTAATCTGGGGAACAGTTCAGCCTTCGGCAAGGGGCTGCATGAGTTGTACTCGCTAGGGCTGATTGACCGCATACCGCGTATAGCGATCATTCAAGCGGAAGGTGCTAACCCACTGTACCGCAGTTACCAGAACGGCTTGAAAAGTTTTGAGCCGGTTCATGCGGAAACGGTCGCTACGGCGATCAAGATCGGTAATCCCGTGAACTACAAGAAGGCTATCCGTACTCTGAAATGGACGGACGGCGTGGTTGAGGAAGTCAGCGACCAAGAGATTATGGATGCGAAGGCGCTGATTGACCGGCAAGGGTTAGGCTGCGAACCGGCATCGGCATGTTCATTGGTGGGGCTGCGGAAGCTGGTAAGCAAAGGCATTATCAAGTCGCACGAAACGGTCGTGGGCATCCTTACCGGGCATGTGTTGAAAGACCCTGAAGCGGTGATGCACTATCATAGCCATGAGATGGACGGCATTGAGCCACACTACGCGAACACACTGCACCAATCTGATGCAAACATCGACTCACTGCGCGAGATTTTGGGTAAGAAAGAACTTACTCCTGCATAATATTTGACTAGTTAAGGGAATAAAAGGCGCGTCCAAGTTGGATGCGCCTTTTTGATTGAGCAACTTCGGTTTGCTAGATATTGGCAAGCGCTTGTTGAACATCGAACAATACGTCGTCAGTGTCTTCTATACCAATGGCAAACCGCACCAAGTTATCCTTAATGCCGAGCGCAAGACGTTCTTCACTGGTTTTTTCGTAGTAACTCATGAGGGCGGGCTGCTCGATGAGGCTTTCCACACCGCCGAGGCTGGGGGCGATATAGGGAATTTTGAGGTAGTCGATAAAGTGGCTGGTGGTTTGCAGATCGCCTTTGACCTCAAAGCTGACCACACCGCCAAAACCGGTCATTTGGGCAGAGGCAATTTCATAGTCGGGATGTGATTCCAAGCCGGGATACCAAACCCGTTCGATGCGGGGGTGGTCTTCCAAGATTTGAGCGACCGCAAGCGCTGTTTTATTCTGCTGTTGAACACGAACACCGAGGGTTTTGATACCACGGTCGAGCAGATAAGCGTTCTGGGGGTCAACAATGCCACCCAAGACACCACGGGCATCGCGCAAGGCTTTAATGCGGTCGGCGCGACCCACAACAACCCCCGCCAGCAAGTCATTATGCCCCGACAGATACTTCGTCGCGCTGTGGACAACGAAATCGATCCCCCACTCCAGCGGACGCTGATTGACGGGTGTGGCGAAGGTGCTGTCGATCATGGTCAGGACGCGGTATTTCTTACCCAACTTGGCAATCCGGTCAAGGTTGGCAATTCGAAGGTACGGATTGGTCGGGCTTTCGGAAATGATTACACGGGTGGTTTTGGGGATGATGGCGGCTTCCATCGCATCATAATCACCCATTGGCACGACGGTCGTTTCGATGCCAAAGCGCTTGAGGAAGGTTTGACAGAATTGGCGCGTGCGGCGGTAACAGTCATCGGTCATGACGATGTGTGCGCCGGATGGGAGAACGGACAGGAGCAACGAGGTGATCGCTGCCATACCGGAGGCGTACAAGACCGCATCCTCGCCGGAGTCCATCGCGGCAAGTTTGCGTTCAACGGCGGAAACGGTCGGATTACCGTAGCGGCCGTATTCTTCACGGTCGTCACCATCGCCCCACGTTTTGCTTTCCATGAAGTCGATGAGTTCTTGCGTATCGCCAAATGTATATGTCGCGGTTTGAACGATGGGCGTATTGAGTGAATTAAACGCTTTGCGGCGTTTCGTACCGCCATGAACCGCACGTGTGCTTTTACCTTGCGTCGTATTGTTGTCGTCGCTCACGATGTTTTAGACCTCTACCCAATTCATTAAAGACACAGACTAGATAGCAACCGCCAGAAATAAAAAACCCGACCTTCTTCATGAAGACGGGTACGGTTTGCCGACAAAAAAGACTTCGGGCTGAAGTCTCTTAGAGTTGATTCCTGTGTAAATAACAATCAGGTAATCGCTCTCATCTGTCAGCAATTGCCGACGGATTTGGCACCTTCCCATCATTTGGGGGTTGCCACGGTGTCTCAGGGCCGTTCCCTCAACCGTTCTTCATAAGAGTGTGTGTTATTCATTTGTTATGTGGGACAGAATAGCATAGGACAGGCAAAAGAGCAAGCACCGTGACGAATCCAATTCATAGTATAATGGCAGGTGCAGCGTCAGGCAGGGAGTGGGCAAGTGCAACTCGTATTAATGATTATGAGCGGTGTTGAAGATGGGCTGCGCCTGAGCTACAGCATTGATAATGGCGACGGTCAATTTGTTGAGGCACAAAACCGCTGGCAGATCAGCATCGGACGCAAAGAGGACAGCGACTTATGCTTGCGGAACGACTCCTTTATTTCCCGACAGCACGCTTATATTTATTGGGAAAGTGAGCGTTGGTGGCTTGAAGACTGCGAGAGTACGAACGGGACATTTGTTGAACACGCCGATAGTGACGCACGGGTAAAAGGTGCGATTCCGATTGAGGTCAACCAACTATTCCGTGTTGGACACACATGGATGCGGATAGAAGAGAACAACAAGTAAGCCATGCACGTTATTAGCCTCAAAGATATTCTAATTAACGCACGGCAAGAGTCGGTGCAGATGCGGCATCATTACCTCGGTATTGAGCATCTTTTTATTGCCATGTTGCAAATTCAAGGCGGTATTACAGCCAGCATCGTTGAGGACTACGGCTTTACGACGGAATATATAATTGATGCCATACGGCGCAAGACGGACAAAGGCAGCAACCAACGGTTATGGGCGGGCTTCCCCTACACGCCACGTACAGAGGTAGTACTCGATATTACCAATGACCTTGCAATGGAAAACGAGATCGCCGAAGCCACCGAACGCGAACTATTGGTTGCGATTTTGACGGAAAACGACAGCCTGCCGATTCGGGTGCTGCGGACACTCGGCATGAATTTGCAGGCGACCACGCTGGCAGCAATGGGTTATGACCCGAAGCGGGAACCCCAAACACCGGATATTCATGTGGCGTTCGCCGAAAGTTTTGACAACACTCAGCCGATTGAGCGCGAGCAGCTTTTCGTGCTGCGGCGGATGTTTAGCGGGCATAAGGTCATCCGTGTTGAGCAGCGACTAACGGGCTTTAGCGGGGCGCTGGTTCTGGTGGTCACGCCCGTTCACGCCGACGGACATGAAGATGCGCCGATGGTGGTTAAGATCCATGATGCGGACAGTATTCTAGACGAGGTACACCGCTTCGAGACGCATGTCAAAAGCGCCCTGCCCTTGCAAACGGCGCGATTAGAGGACAGCCCTGTTAAGCCGGAAACCTCTGAGCTAGCGGGCATCAAGTACACGTTGGTGGCGCATTCAGACGGCATCCCGATGGATTTACGCCATTATGTCAAGGCATTTGGGACGGCAGAACTGGGGCGACTGCTGCAAAAAGATCTATACACGCAGTTTAAAATTACGTGGTGGCAGCCCAAGCGACCTTTTCGGTTTCAGGCGTGGAAGGAATACGATTGGCTGCTCCCCCCACTACTGACGCTGGATTTTATCCCGGAAGATGACGAGCCGGAGATGCCGCTGGTCATCAAGATTCCGGTCAACCGTGCCAAGCTGAAGACCAAAATGACCGAGATGGAGTTCGGTGATGATGTGGTGCTTGAAAACTTCACCGTGCAAAAGATTGACTACGAACACAACTTGCTCAAATTAGCGGTCGGCTATGGCAGCGAGGCGGACAAACGGGCGTATAAGATCGAAATGCGCGGGGTGAATGGGCTTTCGCGGACATTTTACCGCGGTGAAACTGTCGAACGGCTGATGGGCAGCGTGTGGAAAACGCGCTACGACCTAATGCTGGACGCGGTGCGCGATCTTGAGCCTGATTTTGAGCCGGATGACCGTTGGATTAGCCTCGAAGAACTACAACTGCCGAACCCCCTGCTGGCGTATGACAACTTGCTTGACCGGCATGTGAATGGGTCGATGAGTAAGATACACGGGGATTTGCATCTGGGGAATATTCTGGTCGGCCCGAACAACAGCGTTTGGCTGATCGACTTCGGGCATACACGGGACGGGCACACACTCTTTGACTGGGCAACGCTGGAAGTCAGCTTGCTGGGGGACGCGCTGATGGGCGTGTTGGATTCGGATTGGGCAACAGTGCGCTTGGCGGTGCGCTGCTTGATCGCAGCCGTGAATGAAGACCCGTTACCGACTGATTACGAGCCAATTATCCATGCGGCTCAGGCGGTCGATGCGCTGCGTAATATCGTGCGGCAGTGCTTGACGACTGAGGAGAACTGGTACGAATATTACATCGCACTGGCGCTGTGTGCGCTGCGGGCAATTACATGGAAGTCGATGTCATTGGGCGGCAGACGGCTGCTCTACTTGGTATCGGCGATGGCGATATTTGAGATGAACCGCAAATACTTGAATACGGCACTCGAAACGCCATCGCCGGACCTAACGGACGTGCTGCCAACGAGAGTGGCAAATCCTGACCGAAACGAACCCTAAGTTAGAGATTCGACAATACGGTCTGAGCAAATTCGGTGGTGCTGATGTAGCTGCTGCCGCGCGTGGCAATATCGGCAGTACGCGCACCAGAAGCTAACGTCGCTTCAACAGCTTGCTCGATGGCTTGCGCTTCTGCTTCCAAACCCAAGCTGTAACGCAACAGCATCGCAGTGCTTAAAATCGTACCCGTTGGATTGGCTTTCCCCTGCCCTGCGATGTCGGGGGCGGAGCCATGAATGGGTTCATACAAGCCAAACTTTGACGAACCTAAAGAAGCAGAAGGTGACATACCTAGCGAACCCGCTAACACTGACGCTTCATCACTGAGAATGTCACCAAACATATTGCTAGCGATAATGACATCGAAGCTGGCAGGGCGCGTGATGAGGTACATGCTCATGGCATCCGCAAGCACATGCTCAAGTTCGACTTCGGGGTAGTCCTCGTGCGCCTTAATGACGGTGCGCCGCCAAAGCCGTGAACTCGCCATGACGTTCGCTTTGTCGATGGAGGCAACCTTCTTACGGCGAGCCTGTGCGGCACGGAAAGCGACATGGGCAACCCGATCTACTTCGGGAACAGTATAAAGTTCGGTGTCGTAAGCGGTGTCGCCATCCCCTTGATCTTGGCGCGGGCCGAAGTAAAGGCCGCCCGTCAGTTCGCGCACGAACAACATATCCACGCCATCCAGAAATTCGGGACGCAGCGGGACATGCGAAGCCAACACGGGATAGGTTTTCACCGGACGCAAATTGGCGAACAGCTCAAAATGCTTACGGACTTTCAGCAAGCCTTGTTCGGGGCGTACTGGCGCGGCAGGGTCTGACCATTTCGGGCCGCCGACAGCACCTAATAGGATTGCATCCGACTGTTCACAGGTGCGGATGGTTGAATCGGGACACGAGTCGCCAAACTGGTCGATGGCAATACCACCCATTGGTGCTTCGTTGAAGGTGAAGTCATGACCATGCTTGGACGCGATTTTTTGCAGCACATTGATGGCCTGCGATGTTACTTCCGGCCCAATGCCATCACCCGACAAAACTGCTATTGTTGCTTTCACTCTTTTAACTCCTCATAAAAACGGGTCGGACAAGCGCCAACCCGTGACCATTCCTCAACAATTATCGTTTTCTACAAGCGCCCGACGTGCGGTGCTGTTAACTACTGCTCATCACCGCTGGGGATGATTGCACTTCGCGAGGTGCGATGACTAGACCATATTCGACACTATCCACCAGCGCTAACCAGCTTGCCTGAATGATATTTGCGCCCGCACCGACCGTACTCCAACGGGTATGGTGATTTTGGGTGTCGATCAAAACACGAGTAGTGGCCGCAGTGCCATTGTTACTATCAGGGATACGGACTTTATAGTCGGCCAATTGGAAATCGGCAAGCTGCGGGTAGCGAGGAATAAGCGCTTTGCGGAGGGCAAGGTCAAGGGCGTTCACGGGACCATTGCCGTCAGCAGCGGTGTGTACGATGTCGCCATCCACATCAATTTTGACCATTGCCTGAGACAGCGCAAACCCATTCCGCTCGGACACTAGCACGGTGAAATCGACCAGCGTAAAGATAGGCTTATAATTGGGCGCGGCACGGTGCAACCGAATCGCAACCGATGCTTCTGCACCTTCAAAAACAAAACCTTCATTTTCGAGACGTTTGATTTCATCCAGCACTGAAACGGCTTCGGCCTTCGAAACGCTCATGCCGAACTGTTCGGCTTTACTCAGCAGATTGCCCTGCCCTGACAAGTCCGAAACGAGGATACGCATCTCGTTACCAACGAGCGTCGGGTCGATATGCTGGTAGCTATCAACGTTGCGACGGATAGCGGCGACGTGAATACCACCTTTATGTGCGAACGCACTTTTACCGACGTAAGCAAGGTGGTTATCCGGCGAGAGGTTGGCGATTTCCGCGACGGTGCGCGAAAGTGTCGTTAAGGTTCGGAGGCTTTCGATATTCGGCAGACATTTGTAGCCCATCTTCAGTTCAAGGTCGGGGATGATGCTGCACAGATTGGCATTACCGCAGCGCTCACCATAGCCATTAATCGTCCCCTGTACCTGAATTGCACCGGCCTGAACAGCCGCTAATGAATTGGCTACCGCAAGTTCACCATCATTGTGGGTATGAATGCCCAGCTTGATGTTTGGGAAAGCTTTTTGCACATCATAGATAAAACGGGCAATTTCCCACGGCAGTGACCCGCCGTTTGTATCGCACAATACGACGACATCCGCACCGCCCTCAATAGCCGCGCCAATCGTTTCGAGTGCATACTCAAAGTCGAGCTTGATGCCATCAAAGAAGTGTTCGGCATCATAGATGACTTCTTTGCCAAGACTTTTGAGATAGCGCAAACTCTCGCGAATCATACGGAGGTTTTCTTCAGCGGTGGTTTGAAGCACGTCGGTCACATGCAGCATGGATGTTTTGCCGACGACCGTCACAACAGGCGTTTTGGCATCGACGAGCGCGATGATATTGGGATCGGTCGCAGGATCACCGTTTTTACGACAGGTTGAACCAAAAGCCGCAATACGCGAATGCTTGAGTTCGATTGACTGAACCGCTTCGAAATACGCGGCATCTTTGGGGTTTGAACCCGGCCAGCCACCTTCGATATAGGTGACACCGAGGGTATCCAACAAGCGCGTCACTTTGAGTTTATCAGCAAGCGAGAGGGAGATCCCCTCCCGCTGTGTACCATCGCGTAAAGTCGTGTCGTAGATTGCGACATTCATAACGGCATTTTCCTAGAACTAGGCGGTTGTAGCTACGCGCCCTACGTTTGTGTTTTCGTACTGCTGCACGTCGGAATCAAGGCCAAGCAAGAACCCCAACTGATCGACACCGTTTAAGAGGCAATAGCGCGAAAAGGAATCAATCGGGAAGGTGACTGTGCGACCATCGGGCAGGATAACCTGCTGTGATTCAAGGTCAACTGTTACCTGCGCGGTCGGGTCTTCTTGCGCCAAGCTAATCAACTGCTGATGCGTTTGCTCATCCACGATGACCGGCAGCAACCCGTTCTTCAGTGAATTACCTTTGAAGATGTCGGCAAAATAGGTGCTGATGACCGCTTTGAAGCCCGCGCCCATCAATGCCCACGGCGCATGTTCACGGGAGCTGCCGCAGCCGAAGTTATGACCGCCAATTAAGACCTGAGCGTTCTTATACTCAGGCTGATTCAGCGGGAAATCCGGCTTTGGTGAGCCGTCTTCGTTATAGCGCCAGTCGGAAAAACACGCCTGCCCCAAACCATTCTTATCCGTCACCTTGAGGTAGCGAGCAGGGATGATCTGGTCGGTATCGATGTCGTTATTCGGCAGCGCGACCATGCTGCCCGAAAATTTACCAATCGGTTCCATTAGTTCACCATCTCTCTGGGGTCAGTGATGACACCATTCACAGCGGTTGCGACAGCGGTCAGCGGACTAGCGAGGAACGTGCGACCGCCCTTACCCTGACGACCCTCGAAGTTACGGTTGCTCGTGCTGACGGCATATTGACCGGGTTGGAGTTGATCCCCGTTCATCGCGATGCACATCGAGCAACCAGCCTCGCGCCATTCCGCACCGGCAGCCTTGAAAATTTCGTGCAGTCCTTCGGCTTCAGCTTGAGCCTTCACCTGCTGCGAACCGGGGACGACCATCATGCGAACATTGGATGAAACCTTACGACCGTCAATCATACGCGCAGCTTCACGCAGGTCGGAGATGCGGCTGTTGGTGCAGCTACCAACGAATACCACATCTACAGGTTTGCCTATAAGTTTTTGTCCCGGTTGCAAATCCATATACTTGAGCGCCTTATCGAGCGCCATCTTTTCGCTGAAATCAGCCAAATTATCAGGATCAGGCACATTGGCAGCAATCGGCATTCCCATTCCGGGGTTTGTGCCGTAAGTAATCATCGGTGTCAGGTCGTGCGAATTGAGCACAACTTCATGGTCAAAAGCTGCGCCTTCGTCGGTTGGCAACTGTCGCCAGCCCGCAACGGCTGCATCCCAATCCGCACCTTTCGGCGCATAAGGGCGACCTGCAACGTACTCGAACGTTGTATCATCAGGAGCAACCATACCTGCGCGCGCACCGCCTTCAATCGACATATTGCAGATGGTCATACGGCCTTCCATGCTGAGGGAACGCAACGCATCACCCATATATTCCAACACATAGCCAGTACCACCCCCAACACCGATTTTGGCAATGACCGCGAGGATGATGTCCTTAGCGGTCACGCCGGTGTGAAGCGTGCCATTCACACGAACGGCCATCGTCTTCGGTTTGCTCTGGAGCAAGCATTGGGTCGCTAAGACGTGCGACACTTCACTTGTACCAATACCGAACGCCAGCGCACCGAACGCGCCATGCGTGCTGGTGTGGCTGTCGCCGCAAACGATGGTCATACCGGGTTGGGTTAACCCCTGCTCCGGCCCGATGACATGGACGATCCCTTGATTGGATGTGCCAAGATCGTACAGCGGAATGCCGAAGTCAGCGCAATTTTTCCGCATGACATCCAACTGCGCGGAAGCCATCGGGTCAGTCACGGGGATGATGCCGAGCGCATTACGCGGTGTGGTCGGTGTGCTGTGATCCATCGTCGCCATCGTGCGGTCAGGACGGCGCACTTTGAGGCCACGCTCGCGCAAGACAGTAAATGCCTGCGGCGAGGTGACTTCATGCACGAGATGCAGGTCGATATACAAAACAGCGGGTGTGTCCGGCGTTTGCGGGCGGACAATGTGGTTATCCCACACTTTTTCGAAAAGGGTACGTGGTTTACTCATATCTTCACTCGTTAAACTCTACAACTCACTGATGTGTTAGTCGCATTTTCCAGCGTGCTTTTACAATCTATTTTGTCTCGGATTGGATACCCACTTCCGAAACCTGCCCTTCCGGTTTTTGTCCTGCCATTCCCAATACGGCGACCATACGGTTGAGGGCGGCGAGATAGGCTTTCACGCTGGCAACAATGATGTCATCATCCGCGCCATAGCCACCAAATGAGCGTTTATCTTCACCATTTGGCGCAATACGCACGGTCACTTCACCAAGGGCATCGATACCTTCGGTGACGCTGTGGACGCTGTATTCGATCAAGCGGTTGGGCGACTTTACGACCAAATCCACCGCACGGAAGCAGGCATCAACCGGGCCTGTGCCTACGGCGGCGACAATCGCTTCTTCACCAACGGCGTTACGCACTTTGGCAGTGGCGGTGGGCATTCCCATCGTGCCGCAGGTCACTTGAATATCGATGAGGCTGAAAATTTCTTCCGGCCCGTGGAATTCGTCAGCGATCAATGCTTCCAAATCGGCATCGGTGACGGTCTTTTTCGCGTCGGCCAAGTCCTTGAAGCGGGCAAACACTTGATTCAGCGCGTCGCCGTCAACTTTATAACCTAGTTCATCCAACCGCACCTTCAGAGCGTGGCGACCACTGTGCTTGCCCAGAACCAAGCGGCTATGTACCAAACCCACCGTTTCGGGGGTCATGATCTCAAAGGTGGTGGCGTTCTTCAACATACCATCTTGATGGATACCCGCTTCGTGAGCAAAGGCATTCGCCCCAACGATGGCTTTGTTGGGCTGAACGTGCATCCCCGTGTAATTGCTGACCAAACGGCTGGTCTTCATGATTTCGCGGGTGTTGATGTTCGTCCGCAAGCTGTAGAACTTGGAACGGGTGTGAATCGCCATCACGACTTCTTCGAGGCTGGTGTTACCCGCGCGTTCGCCGATGCCGTTAATGGTCACTTCAACCTGACGCGCACCGGCCAAAATACCAGCGAGGGAGTTGGCAGTCGCCAAGCCGAGGTCGTTGTGGCAGTGGACTGACCATGTGACACCACTGCCGGGGCCACCACCGGGGGTTTCGGCAATCAAGTTACTCATGAACTCGCCCCATTCCTCTGGGGTGACGTACCCGACAGTATCTGGGATGTTGAGGGTGGTCGCACCGGATTCGATGGCGACCGCACAGGCTTCGACGAGGTATTGCAGTTCCGCGCGTCCAGCATCCATCGGGCTAAACTCGACATCGGGACACAGACTACGCGCCAGCGATACACCATCGCGCACGATCTTTAGACCTTCGGCACGGCTGATGTTGCTGATGTGCTTGAGGTGAATATCGGACATACCGAGGAAGGTATGGATACGAGGTTTCGCTGCGGGCTTCACCCCTTCCCAACAAGTCAGAATATCTTTTTCGCGGGCGCGGGCGAGGCCGCAGATTACAGGGCCGTTGGCAGTACCGACTTCTTGAGCGATACGCTGGACAGCCGCGAGATCGTCCGGCGAGGCGGCGGGAAAGCCCGCTTCGATAATATCGACACCGAGGTTTGCCAGTTGGCGAGCAATCTCCAACTTCTCGGCGCTGCTCAGGGTTGCGCCGGGGCTTTGCTCGCCATCGCGCAAGGTTGTATCAAATACGCGTACCAGATTTTCATCTATTTGAATAGCCATGTTCGGGTGATCCTTTTGTTATATAAAGTGTGCGAGTAAATGCTTACTGTCGTAAGGTCAGCAAGGCCATCTTCGGGCATAGGACCACCCCCTTTCGCGTACTACACCATCACGATCATCCATGTGGTTCATCCCTATACTGAGTTTATGAAATGGTGTTTGAACATGGTTCATACAGAATACATTCGACCCAACTAGCTGCCTGAGCTGGCATCCTGCTTGATGCGTTTGGCATTCAGGAACGGCATCATGTCACGCAGGTTCGCGCCGACTTCTTCGATCAGCAAGTTATGTTCGCGGTTGCGACGCGGAATGAAGTTCGGGCGACCGTTCTTGACTTCCGCGATCCATTCACGGGCAAAGGTACCATCTTGAATCTTATTCAGCACGCCCGCAAATTCTTCCTTGACCATGTTTTCAACCTGATCGCCGACCACATAGCCACCGTATTCGGCGGTGTCACTGACGCTGTACCACATATAGCTCAAACCGCCTTGGTACAGGAGGTCAACGATGAGTTTGAGTTCGTGCATACATTCGAAGTAGGCGACTTCCGGTTGGTAGCCAGCCTTGACCAACGTTTCGAAGGCCGCGCGAATAAGACCCGTTACGCCACCGCAGAGAATAGTTTGTTCGCCGAACAGGTCGGTTTCGGTTTCTTCTTTGAAAGTCGTTTCGATGACACCGGCACGGGTGCAGCCGATGGCTTTGGCATAAGCCATGCCGAGCGCTTTGGCGTTGCCAGTCGCGTTCTGGTGTACGGCGAGCAATCCGGGTGTACCTGCGCCGTCCTTAAAGACTTCACGGACGCGGTGACCGGGAGCCTTCGGCGCAACCATCGTCACATCGACGTTGGCGGGCGGGGTAATTTGTCCGTAGTGAATATTGAACCCGTGGGCGAACATCAACATGCTGCCGGGTTTCAGGTTCGGGCCAATGTCATTCGCATAAACATCCGCTTGCTTGGTATCCGGCACCAAGATCATCACCACATCAGCTTGCTTGGTGGCATCCGCGACCGAAAGCACTTCCAAACCGTCGGCCTTGGCCTTCTCGGCGCTCTTGCTGCCGGGGTGCAAGCCGATAATGACCTTCGCGCCACTATCTTTGGCATTCAGCGCATGAGCATGTCCTTGACTGCCGTAACCAATTACCGCGATGGTCTTGCCGTTCAGCAGCGAAAGGTCGCCATCTTTGTCGTAAAACATCGTTGCCATTTAAATCCATCTCTCCGTATATAAGGGTAACTACCCTTTTCGCTTAAAATGAACCCCAACAGGCTCATCAATATGCCGTAATTGTAACCAATCTTAGGCGTTTCGCCGCCCCCGAAACAACGCACCGGGGATCTGGAACCGATAATTCGGCTGTACATCCATCGCATCGCGCACTTCGCTTGGCGCACCATCAAACAGGATTTTCAGCATACTGATGTTGAGTGCGGGCGTGGCGATACGCTTGACCCACGCATCAAAATCCAACGGCAAATCCCATGTAAACAAGATCTCGAACGTGAAATCCGTGTCGGTAAACATGCGCTGCCACTGCGAAATGCTATGGTCGCGCACATGCGATGGGTCGCGCAGCAGTTCAATCGTCTGCAAGAAGGTATCCAATGTCGGGTCTTCTACCGCGACAATATCGCTCAGAATGAACTGACCACCGGGCTTGAGTACCCGTTTGAACTCCGCCAACGCTTTCGCTGGATGAGGCCAATGATGGGCGCTATAGCGGGATACGACGCGATCAAAGCTCTCGTCATCAAATGGCAGATATTCAACATCCCCTTGCTCGGTGGTCAAGTTCGTTATTTGACGCTCGGACGCAAGGCGCTGCACCTGATCAAGCATGGTTGCAGTAAGGTCATAGGCGATGACATGCGCTACCTTCGGCGCGAAAGCAAGGGCTGTGTGCCCTGCCCCACAACCGGCATCCATCACCTGTTCATGGCCTGTAAGTTCTGCCAACTGCACCATGCGGGTGAGGTCTTCACCGGAGGCATGAACGGTGCTAGTGGCATAATTGACGGCGACTTGACCAAACTGCTGCTGAACCGAAGCCTTTACATCCTGCATCATTATTCCCGTTTCTTTTCCTACTTCTCTATATGCATCAATTACACGCCGGTTGCATCCAAGTTACTGTTGGCAATCGGCACATTGATGATCGGCTCGTAATCACTGTCTAGAATACGAATGCCACGCCCCATCGCGACGACACCGGTACGAACCATTTCCATAATGCCGATTGGTTCTAATTCGGCGATCAGGGATTCGACGATGCTTTCCTGCGCGGTGATTTCGATGATGGCGACCTTCGGGCCAATATCGACAATACGCGCCGGATAACGGTCGCAAATCTCGGTCACACCATTGCGTGAGTCAACATCGTCTGTTCGCACCTTAATGAGTGCCAAGTCGCGGCTGACGAATGGTTCTTCCGAGATGAGTTTGACATCCAGCACATTGACCAGCTTAAACAAGTTGGCAGCGATACGGCGACCATTACCCTTCTCGGCATCGACCACGATGGTCATGCGCGAGAGATTCGGGTTATGGGTACGGCCAACGGTCAAGCTGTCGATGTTGAAATTGCGACGGCGCATCATACTGACGACGCGGTTGAGGACACCCGGCAGGTTTTCGACCAGCGCCACCAAAATTTGCTTGTTTGTGTTCGGTTTGTCTATCATGCTTGCACCTCACCCGGTTTTGGACGGCGTATCATATTATGGAGATCAGCACCTGCGGGAACCATCGGGTAAACGATTTCTTCCTTCTCGATCACATACTCGATCAACACGGTTCCTGCATGGTTACGCGCAAAATTCACAGACTCCTCCATCTGGTCGCGGCTGGTGACACGCATCGCGGGGATACCGTAAGCCTGAGCCAGTGCCACAAAGTCAGGATTGAACATGGGGGTCGCGTGATAGCGTTCCTCGTAAAAGAACTCTTGCCACTGGCGCACCATACCGAGGAAGCCGTTATTCAAAATCGCGATATTGACCTTGATGTTCTCTTGCTGGGCTGTCGCCAGTTCACACAAGGTCATCTGGAAACCGCCGTCACCGACAATTGCCCACACATCTTCCTCCGGCTTGCCGAACTTCGCGCCAATGGCTGCCGGGAAACCGAAGCCCATCGTGCCGAGGCCGCCGCTGGTGAGCATTGTGGCGGGGCGCTGATGTGGATAGTACTGCGCTTCCAACATCTGATGCTGCCCCACATCGCTGACTGTGATCGCATTCCCTCCGGTGAACTTCCAAAGATCGTTAATCACCTGTGCGCCTAAGAGCTGATCTTTACTGGTGTGATGCAAGATATCACGTTCGTCGCCGTCCTCTTGCCACTCGCGAATTTTCGCGATCCACTCCCCATGCTTCTGTGACTTCAAATCCGGTAGCAACTGCTGGAGTACGGTCTTGAGGTCGCCAGCGATACCCACATCCACTCGCACATTCTTATTGATTTCCGAGGGATCAATATCGACATGGATTTTCTTAGAATTGGGCGAATAGGTCTTTAAGTTACCGGTTACACGGTCGTCGAAACGCATACCGAGAGCGATTAGCAAATCTGCTTCTTGGATGGCGAAGTTACAGGCTGCCGCCCCGTGCATACCCATCATACCGACAGTCAACGGATGGTTTTCGGGCAGCGCACCTTTGCCGAGCAGCGTTAGGGTTACGGGGATTTGGGCGCGTTCCGCCAATTCCTGCAATTCCTTCGAAGCGCCGGACATCGTAACACCGTGCCCAGCCAGAATAACCGGCTTCTTGGCATTCTTGATGAGTTCCAAGGCATCTTCAATTTGCTCGTTGCTGGCACGGTTCGCAGGGCGATAACCACGCAGCTCGATTTCGTGTTCGGGGTAAACAAACTCGGTCAGCGCGTTCTGAATATCCTTCGGTATATCGATCAGCACTGGGCCGGGACGACCCGTACGAGCGATATGGAAGGCTTCCTTGACGATGTAGGCCAAATCATCCACATCGGTGACCAAGTAGTTGTGCTTGGTGATCGGGATGGTGATACCGGTAATGTCGCATTCTTGGAAGGCATCCGAGCCGATTGCACCACGCGACACCTGCCCTGTGATACACACGATGGGCGACGAATCCATCATTGCGGTAGCGATACCGGTTACCAAGTTGGTCGCACCGGGGCCGCTGGTCGCAATCGCCACGCCAACTCTACCGGTTGCACGTGCGTAACCATCTGCCATGTGCGATGCGCCCTGTTCATGGCGTACCAGCACATGCCGAATTTGTGGATATTGGGTCATGGCATCGTAGGTCGGCAAAATTGCGCCACCCGGATAGCCAAAGATGACATCCACCCCTTCACGGATCAAACATTCCATCACAATCTGAGCGCCAGTTAATTTCATTATTTCGATCTCCTCACTCCGGCTTACGCCTTCTGCGTTAATAATCTGGCTTAATTAGTCACCGCTGGCGGGTTCTGCTTGCCGCACAGGGGTCAACCAACCGTAACGATCTGGCTGTTCGCCAGAGGTAATCGCGAAAAATTCATCTTGAACCGCTTTGGTAATCGGCCCACGTTTGCCTTCGCCGACCTGCAAACGATCTACGGAACGTACAGGCGTAACTTCAGCGGCAGTACCCGTGAAGAAAATTTCATCAGCGATGTACAACATATCACGCGAGATGGTTTCGAAGCGGACTTCAACACCTTGATCCTTCAGCAGCGTCAATATAGTATCGCGGGTGATCCCCATCAGAATGGATGAGCCGCCGCCGGGGGTATAAACAACCCCGTTCATGACAACAAATATGTTCTCGCCAGCACCCTCGCTCACCGTACCGTTATAGTCCAGCGCGATGCCTTCACTGAAGCCGTTGTCGTGCGCTTCCATACTGATGAACTGGCTGTTCACATACTGCCCACCGATTTTAGCAAGCGACGAACCGGTATCGGGAGCCATACGCCGCCACGAGCTGACCTGTACATCAACACCCTGTTCGATGGCTTCTGCGCCGAGGTATTTGCCCCATTCCATCGTAATGATGACCGCTTCAGTGGGGTTCTTGCGGCCTTCTACACCCAGCGCGTTTGAACCACGGAACAGCAGCGGACGCACATAACAGGCTTCGTGACCGTTGCGGCTGATGGTTTCAATAATCGCGTTATTGATTTGTTCCTCGGTAAACGGCACTTCCATACGCGAAATTTTGGCCGAGTTGAACAAACGGTGGGTATGCGGTTGTAAGCGGAATACCGCTGGCCCTTGAGGGGTTGAATATGCCCGTACACCTTCAAATACACTTGAGCCGTAGTGTAAAGCGTGAGTCATAACATGGACGGTTGCATCCTTCCACGCGACAAGTTCACCATTTTTCCAGATATATTCAGCGGGCATTGTCATCTCTCCATTTAAAATAAAAACGCTTCCCAGTATTCACGGAATTTCCGTTTGAACGCTGGAAAGCGTATTGTCCACTTGGGTTTGAGTATGACG
This sequence comes from Chloroflexota bacterium, assembly GCA_020161935.1. Classification (GTDB taxonomy): domain Bacteria; phylum Chloroflexota; class Anaerolineae; order Aggregatilineales; family Phototrophicaceae; genus CFX2. Next base: position 710,352 of record JAIUNI010000001.1, on the reverse strand, counting down.
CTGGCTCATACTCGCAGTCGAGCCACACGAGGCACGGCGCGCTGCCTGACCCATTTGTGCGGTCGGTTGAGCCATAAAACGTGTTGATCTACTTTGAAACGACATCATCATACTCACTCTGTTATCTGAAACAAAAAGCCCCCGGCTTGGGGGGCTTTACTGTTATCACTTTCGATTTTAGTCAGCGCCCAAGCCGTTATAACCCGTTGGTAATTACGAGTACAAGAAGGCTAATAAGGCTAATGACAGTTGCGAAATTCTTGTGGCTGTTCATTTTCACTGACCAATATACAAACTGAACTTCGTATAGAGTAACGAGGTTCACTAAAGTTGTCAACCCTTTCGCCTAAAACGCCTCAAATTCGGATAAGTTACCCTATTTGAGTTGTACAGGCTGCACACTTTGATGCTCTGACAACCACTTCTGTGCATTCGTAATCTGTTGGCGAACGGCTTCCGGCGCAGTGCCACCGACAGCTTTGCGCTTGGCGACCGAAGCTGCAAAATCGAATACAGCCATGACATCTTCGGTAAATAAATCAGAAAGACCACGAAAGTCATCATAGGTCAGTGAGGTAATTTCTACCCCGCGACTGGCAGCAAGACGAACGGCCTGCCCTGAAATGTGATGCGCTTGACGGAAGGGCAGCCCCTTGCGAACAAGGTAATCCGCAAGATCGGTTGCAAGCATATCACCACCGAGCGCGGCTTTCATCTTGTCGGGATTCAGGTGAAGCGTGGTGATGATAGCAGTAACGACAGGTAGTAAGAGCAGCATGTTATCAACACTATCGAAAACCGCTTCTTTGTCTTCCTGCAAATCTTTGTCGTAGGTGCTGGGTAGTCCCTTGAGGACGACGAGCAGACCCGTTAAGTTGCCAATTAAGCGCCCGGTCTTACCGCGTGCCAATTCCATCGGGTCAGCATTCCGTTTCTGGGGCATGATACTTGAGCCAGTGCTGTAGCGGTCATTCAGAGTGATGTAGCCAAACAGCGGATTGCTGTAAATGATGATGTCTTCGGCAAGGCGGCTGAGATGCGTCCCGATCAAAGCTAACGCAAACAAGAACTCAGCGACAAAATCACGGTCACTGACTCCATCAAGGCTGTTTTCAGTGTAAGACTGGAAGCCGAGTTCGGCAGCAAGGAGCGCACGATCTACATCAAACGGTGTACCGGCTAACGCACCCGAACCAAGCGGCGAAACAGCAGCGCGGCGGGCAGCATCCGACAAGCGATCACGGTCGCGGCTGACCATCCAGAAAAAGCTCATCAACCAGTGACCTGCCGTTATCGGTTGAGCCGGTTGTAGATGTGTGTAACCCGGCATCAGCATTTCAACATGCTGGTCAGCTTTTTCGATCAATGCTGTTTGCAGGTTAGCAAGTCCAGCATCAACCTGAGACATGGCATCCAGCACCCATAGGCGGAAGTCGGTCGCCACTTGATCGTTGCGACTGCGCCCGGTATGCAGCTTACCCCCCACAGCACCTACCAGTTCGGTTAAGCGGCGCTCGACAGCGGTGTGTATATCTTCATCACCGTCTTTTAACTCAAATGCCCCACTTTCAAATTCCCCAAGCACCTGACGTAAGCCACTTTCAATCACAGTGGATTCGTCAGGCGTGAGGATACCAGTGGCAGCAATCGCCCGCGCATAGGCGATACTGCCAATGATGTCCTGCTTATAGAAGCGTTTGTCGAAGCTGATGCTATCTTGCAGCGCACGCAGATCAGCGTCGCTTGGTTCGGCGAATGCCCCACCCCACAGCATTATTCATCACCTACTTTGTAGCGGCTGTGACCGGTGCGCTGGATGGCAAGCTGGGCATCCACCTTGAGCGGCAGGCCAAACAAGCGGATGAAGCCTTCAGCATCCTTCTGATTGTAGACGTTCTCTTCGCCGAACGAGGCATAGTCCTGACGATAGAGGCTGTAATCGCTCTTGCGACCCGCGACGATCATGTTGCCCTTATAGAGTTTGAGGCGAACGGTTCCGGTGACCTGTTCCTGCGTAACCTTCACAAAGGCATCCAACGCTTCGCGCAGGCGGGTGTACCACTGTCCGTTATAAACCAGTTCCGCATATTTCAGCGCCATTTGATCTTTATATTGGAGGCTGTATTTATCGAGGCAAATGGCTTCGAGCAAGGTATGAGCGCGGCGCAGCAGCGTACCGGCTGGTGTTTCATAAACACCGTGGCTCTTCATACCCACGAGGCGATTTTCGACAATATCGGCGCGACCGATGCCGTGTGCGCCAGCGATCTTGTTGAGCAGCATAAACAGTTCGACAGGCGGTAAAACTTTACCATCGACGCTGACGGGAATACCTTTTTCGAAGCCAATCTCGATATACACCCCTTCTTCGGGCGCGTTTTCAGGGCTGGCGCTGATCTGGTACATATCTTCTTCCGGCTCGTTCCACGGGTCTTCGAGCAGACCACCCTCATGACTCAGATGGAACAAGTTGCGGTCACGGCTGTAGATTTTCTTTTCAGTCGCCGTTACCGGAACATTGAATTCGGCAGCATAGGCCAGTGCATCCTCGCGGCTGCGAATATCCCATTCACGCCACGGCGCGACAATCTTCAACTTGGGGTTGAGTGCCATCACGGTCAGTTCAAAGCGAACTTGATCGTTACCTTTACCAGTCGCCCCATGAGCGATGGCATCCGCGCCTTCAAGTTCGGCCACTTCGACCAAGTGCTTGGCGATCAAAGGACGCGCGAAGGACGTACCGAGCAGGTAGTCACGCTCGTATACTGCACCGGCTTGCAGCGTGGGAAACACAAACTCCGTCAAAAATTCCTCGCGTAAATCACGAATATAGAGCTTACTCGCGCCAGACTTAAGAGCTTTTTCCTCTAAACCCGTGAGTTCCTCTTCTTGGCCCAAGTCCGCACAGAAGCAAATCACCTCAACATTGTTGTAGTTATTACGAAGCCACGGGACGATTACCGATGTATCCAACCCGCCGCTGTAGGCGAGAACGATTTTCTTGATACCTTGCGTGTCAGCCATACCTGCCTCTTTTGAGAAATGAAAGAAAAACCCCGCTGAAACCGGGGGTGAATTGCGAGAATGGGGGTGAGGATAACGCGGGCGTAATGTTTTCGTCAAGCGACCATCCAAACCGGCACTTAACACCACACTTGGTTCAGATCGCTGCCCTGTCATTTAGTGACTGTTGGGCTGGGAAGGTGGTGATAATCGGTCGCTATTGCTATATTCAGATAAGTCACACAGGGAATCAGCCTCAACTCAGGAGTATAAAACATGCAAATTCTTGGAATAGATATTGGCGGTTCAGGTATTAAGGGCGCACCTGTCGAAATTGATACGGGCGAAATGGTCACTGAACGCTTTCGTATTCCTACACCTAACCCTGCCGACCCAAACGCAGTAGCTGATGTTGTAAGGGACATCGTGAAAAATTTCCAATGGAAAGGCCCGATTGGCTGCACCTTCCCTGCGATTGTACGACGCGGTGTGGTTGAAAGCGCAGCTAATGTTGACAAGAGTTGGATCGGGACGGACGGACAAAAACTCATTCAGAAGAAAACGAAATGCCCAACCATTTTACTGAATGATGCGGACGCGGCTGGCATTGCCGAAATGCAGTTCGGAGCGGGGCGGGGCAACGACGGGGTTGTGTTTATGTTAACGCTTGGCACAGGCATCGGCAGCGCCATCTTTAACAAAGGCGTATTATTACCCAACACCGAGCTAGGGCATTTAGAAGTACGCGGTAAAGATGCGGAGTTGCGGGCATCTGACCGTACCCGCCAAGAAAAAGAGTTGGATTGGGCAGAATGGGGCGAACGGTTGAACGAATATATTGCTCGCCTTGAGTATCTATTTTCGCCCGATTTGTTCATCATCGGCGGGGGTGTCAGCAAGAAGTCAGACAAGTTCCTACCCTACATCAGAACAGTACATGCGGAAATCGTAACGGCACAACTGCTCAACGACGCGGGTATTGTGGGCGCGGCGATGGCAGCTTCGGTATTGGCAGGTTAGCGCCAATGGATGCCACACAACTGAAACGCCAAGCCGCCGAACGTGCGGTTGAATTCATTGAGTCGGGCATGATTGTTGGTTTGGGACACGGCACAACGGCGATTTGGGCAACACGACGACTAGCAGATCTTATTCAGGTGGGGCAGATCAAGAATATTCTCGCAGTTCCGTGTTCGAAAGAGACGGAGGCTGAGGCAGAAAAACTCGGTATTCCACTGACGACGCTTGAAGCGCACCCCCATATTGACCTCACGATTGACGGGGCGGATGAAGTCGCGCCCAATTTCGATGTCATCAAGGGTGGTGGTGGCGCACTGCTGCGCGAGAAAATCGTTGCACAGGCGAGTAAGCGCGAAATCATCATCGTTGATGACTCGAAGCTCTCATCAGCATTAGGCACGAACTGGGCGATTCCGGTTGAAGTCATTCCGTTTGGGTACGGTTCACAACAAGCATTTCTTGAAGAATTGGGCGCGGTCGTCACTGTTCGCAAGAAGAATGACGGCACAACCTTTTACACGGATCAGGGCAACATCATCCTCGACAGCAAATTTGGGCCATTGGCTGACGCAGCCGGATTAGCGGAACAACTTAAGCAGCGCACTGGCATTGTGGAACACGGCTTATTTATCAAACTGGTAAGCGATGTGATCGTCGCGGCATCCAGTGGTACACGGCAATTGCACAAGCAAAGCTAACACACGAAAGGCAAGCAAATGAAATTCGCGATGATTGGGTTAGGACGTATGGGTGGCAACATGGTCACGCGATTGCTGCGCGGGGGTCATGAAGTTGTGGTTTGGAACCGCAGCCAAGACCCCGTGCAAAAGGCAGTGCGTGAAGGTGCAATTGCTTCCACAACGATTGATGACCTTGTGAGTAAGTTGGAAGCGCCGAGGGTCGTCTGGGTGATGCTCCCCTCCGGCGATGTGACCGAAGAAATGATTAATACGCTCGCGGAGAAATTGTCACCGGGCGACATCATCATTGACGGTGGAAACAGCAACTTCAAAGACACCGTTAAAAACGGCGCAAAACTGACACCTAAGGGCTTCCATTTCGTTGACGTGGGAACCAGCGGCGGCATCTGGGGACTAACAGAGGGTTATGCCATGATGGTCGGTGGCGAAAAAGAAGCCGTCGAGCATATTCGACCGCTGCTTGAGACGTTAGCCCCTGCCCCAGACCTCGGCTGGGGACATATGGGGCCGTCAGGCAGTGGTCACTTCGTCAAGATGGTTCACAACGGTATCGAATACGGCATGATGCAAGCCTATGCGGAAGGCTTTGAAATCATGCGGGCGAAGAAAGACTTCAACCTCAACTTGGCGCAAATCGCTGAACTCTGGCGTTACGGCAGTGTGGTTCGGTCGTGGCTGCTCGACCTGACCGCGAATGCGCTCAAAGAAAACCCCAACATGGACGGCATTAAGGGCTGGGTCGCGGATTCAGGTGAAGGCCGTTGGACGGTGTTCGCAGCGATTGATGAGGATGTCCCCGCGCCGGTCATTACCCTATCGTTGATGATGCGGTTTGTGAGCCGACAGGATGAGAGCTACGGAGCAAAGTTACTCGCGTCCATGCGAAACCAATTCGGTGGGCACGCGATCAAAAAGGAGTAGGCTTGTGGGCGACGCAAACGGGGTAACGGTTGTCATTTTTGGCGCATCGGGGGATCTGACGCAGCGCAAACTCATCCCCGCCCTTTACAACCTCTTTCGCAAGAAGCGGCTGCCGGATGAATTTAATATCGTCGGTGTTTCGCGCACGGTTCTAGCCCATGAACAGTTCCGCGATGATATGCGGGACTCGGTTAAGGAATTTAGCGGCGACACATTCACCGACGAGAACTGGAAAGAATTCGCCAAGCACATCTGGTATTCGCCGGGGGATGCAGCCAAAACTGACCAACTCGATAAGGTAAAAACCTTCTTGGAGTCGAAGGAGAACGGGACGAGCAACCGTCTCTACTATCTTTCCGTCGCCCCCAACCTTTACCCGACGATTGTCAACAACTTGGGTCAGCTCAACATGACCCAAGATAACGGTGGCTGGCGGCGCATCATCATCGAGAAGCCGTTTGGGGTTGATCTAGAGTCAGCCTTAAAGCTCAACAAGATCGTTCAGTCACACTTTGAAGAAAAACAAATTTACCGGATTGACCATTATCTCGGTAAGGAAACCGCACAAAACATCCTATTCTTCCGGTTTGCAAACACGATTTTCGAGCCGGTATGGAACCGCAACTACGTTGACAATGTGCAGATTACGGTCGCAGAGACGGTTGATGTGGGACACCGGGCGGCTTATTACGACGAAGCGGGTGTGGTGCGGGATATGTTCCAGAACCACATTCTGCAACTGATGGCGCTGGTGACGATGGAACCACCAAACGCCTTCAATGCGAATGACCTCCGAAACGAGAAGCTCAAATTGCTCAACGCAATCCGACCAATTGCACTCTCGGACACAGTACGGGCGCAATATGAGGGGTATCTTGAGACAGAGGGTGTGGCGAAGAAATCACAAACGCCAACCTATGCGGCGATGAAGCTGTATATCGACAACTGGCGCTGGCAAGGGGTTCCATTCTACCTGCGTTCGGGGAAGGCGCTCAAGGCAAAGACCAGCCAGATACGGGTACGATTTCAACGACCACCGGGAATCATGCTGAACGCGATGAATGACGAGTCTTGCACACCGAACACCCTGACGTTGTTCATTCAGCCAGATGAAGGAATTCACCTGAACTTCCAAGCAAAAGTGCCGGATTCCAGCCAAGATACGCAGGATGTGGATATGGAATTTTCGTACCAGAAAACGTTTGGCGCACAGGGCATACCGGAAGCATATGAACGCCTCATTCTTGATGCTATACACGGTGATCCAGTGTTATTCACCCGCAGCGATGAAATCGAGCGACTTTGGGCCATTATCGATCCGGTACTAAAGGGATGGGAAACTCAGAAAGCGCCTCCTATCGTGACCTATAAACCGGGAATGTGGGGGCCAAAAGAAGCAGAAGAACTTCTCAAACGGGACAACCATGTTTGGCGGCTGGCCTACAAACCGGAAGGCACGGAATGACTGATATTCGGATTGCACAGGACACAACAGCACTAGCCGAGATGGCAGCGGAGACTATACAAACGTTGGCGGACGACGCTATTCAGGCGCGGGGCAGTTTTACCATCGCGCTTTCTGGCGGCTCGACACCGAAGGCGCTATTCATTCTGTTGGCAAGTCAGTATCACGACACGATTGATTGGAATCGCGTGTTTATCTTCTGGGGAGATGAACGCTGTGTGCCACCTGACCATGCAGACAGTAATTACCGGATGGCACGGGAAACTCTGCTCGATCATGTTAACCTGCCCACGGACAATGTATTCCGGCTCAAGGGTGAACTGCCACCCCCGGAGGCGGCAGAGGATTATGAGCGTGTGTTACACAGCTTCTTTGGTGATGAACTGCCGAGGTTAGATCTCATTTTGCTCGGCATGGGCGACGATGGTCATACGGCCTCATTATTTCCTCATACAGAAGCACTCAAAGAGACGCAGCGATGGGTTGTCCCGAATTATGTTTCTGCTAAAGAGACGTGGCGATTGACGTTGACAGCCCTCGTGATTAATAACGCGGCAAACGTGATGTTTCTGGTGGCCGGAACTGAGAAAGCAGAACGGTTGAAACAGGTTCTGCAAGGTGCGTATCAACCGGAGACGCTTCCGTCCCAACTGGTCAAACCCACGAACGGGAACTTGATTTGGGGGGTTGACCAAACGGCGGCAGCTTTGTTGTAGACTGCCACAGAACTGACCCTTAAACGGTAGGTGAAAGTCTGCCGTTTTTGATTCACAACCTTCGCAAATTTCGCGGTTTTTGCATTATTTGCACATTTTTCCGCCGAATTGACTTGCGGGAGACTCCCATGTGTCCGCTGAATTGACATTTTGTGGCGGCAGATTTACGGGAGCGCGGCGCTGAAATGGCACTCTGCGGCGGATTTACGGGAGTGATCCACCGCCGTGCCATTTGTGTCCGCTGCTGCTGCCGTTGCTGCAAAAGTTACAAGTGGCAAGAGAAATGCAAAGATTGAACCGCAGAGGCGCGGAGAACGCAGAGATAAGAGAAGAGAAATTCATTTTGAACTGCCAAGTTGCCAAGAGAAACAGAGATAAAAACAGGGTAACACAAAGCGGGGGTGAAAGGGTGAACATTTGTCAGACCATTTGGTCGGTTTTAGCGGTTGTTGACGTTAACTTTGTGAGGGAGAAATGGAAAAGCAAAGTTGTGGAGAGGTTAGAAAATGGTTTGCCGACAAACCTAAAATAAACTTTTGTGAAGTAATGAGGATAATGGTCGTTTAGGTTTATACCTACCAATTCAAGAGTATTCGGGTCAATAGTGGCGGACAGCAAGTATGCTGTCCCTACAATCGTTGGGGACATGCTGGGTGGTAGTGAGGGCGCATAGCCATGCGCCCTACGAAAATTGCGAGGTGTCGAGTAATTAAATCGCGTGACGTAATACGCGAAGTCAATCAGGCAGAAATAGGCGCAGCGATTTGCAACCTATCCGCCGAAACGCCGTGACGAGTTTGCAAGATTTTCGCAGCGTTTTCGATTTCTTGTTCACGCCGATTTTCATCCCAGCCGAGTTCCTTAGCCAAAATATCCGCAACTTCGATCAGCAGGCTGCCCGTCACCAAGCCCAGCATGGCAAGCAGCGAACGGCGCAGGAGCAAATCATCGAGATGAACGATTTTTTCGTGCTGTGCTAAAAAGGCGATTTCGCGCTGGCTATAAGTTGGTTGTGACTGTAAGGGTGCATCCGTTCCAGCCACACAAAACGCGGCAATTTCGGCAGCATAAGTACCGTAGCGTTCGAACAAGGTTTGCACACGCTCGGCGGAAAGCCCTGTTTTCTGCTGAAGGTCCGCTAACCACTGCTGACGCGCGGCATCGGTTTTCGGATAGTTGCGACCGCCGCCGATGGGTGTGTTTTTGGTGTTTGAAGTACGGCTGCGACCAATACGCTGGAGGGCAGCATCCGCAGCCTGCTCGGAAAACGCGCGGAAGGTTGTCCACTTGCCACCAATGAGGGACATCACTGGAAATCTGATCTTATCATCTGGCTCGATGGTACGGAGGCTGTGGTCACGGCTGATCGAACCCGTACGGGAGGCGCTGCTGTGCGGAAGCGGACGGACACCGCAGAATTGAAAAACAATTTGAGAGCGGTCGATCTTCATAGTCGGGAACACATAACTGACCAACTCGATCATGTAATCGACTTCTTCGTCAGTGCAGACGGGGTCGGGAATATCGCTGCGGATGTCGGTCGTGCCGATGATGACTTTATCGAGCATGGGGAAGATCAGGCAGATGCGACCGTCTTTATTCTCGAAGAAGACTTCATTACCGAGCAGCATCTCACGGAGTTCCGGGTTATCGACCAGAATGTGCGAGCCTTTTGTGCCGCCGATAAATTGAGTTTGCTCACCCATTGAGCGGTTCGCCAGATCGATCCACGGGCCAGCGGCGTTCAGCACCAATTTCGGCTTGACGTTATAGGTACTGCCGGTGAGTTCATCTTTGAGGGTGACGGTATCACCTGCCCCACTGGCAAGGCTGACGTAATTGAGCGCGTGGGCATTCGAGTTCGCGGCCTCGGCATCCATAATCATTTCGAGGCAGATGCGTTCAGGGTATGGCATCCACGCATCATAATAGGTCGCAGTGCAAACGATGTCGTGATTAATCTGTGGGCGTAAGTCCAGCGATTCCGCGCGCCCGACCATCCGGTGATTCGGTAAGCCCTGCTGCCCGCGCGTAAACCAGTCATACAGCATCAAGCCGAGTTTGATGACGACCGCGCCGCGCTCGGAGGGTTTGTCGCGCAGCCCTAAAAACTTCAAGGGAGCATTCAAGAAACCGGAGAACCAGCTATAAATGGGGATGGTGGTCGGTAAGGGTTTGGAATAGTGAGGCGCGTTGTGCAGCATCCGGTTACGCTCGGTAAGGGCTTCACGGACGAGGCGAAACTCGCCATATTCGAGATAGCGTATGCCGCCGTGCAGCATGTGGGACGAACCGGCGCTTGCACCGCTGCAAAAATCCTTTTGCTCAACGAGCAGTACATCGACACCTTGCAGCGCCAGATCACGAAACGTTCCGATACCATTGACACCGCCGCCCACAATCAACACCGAAACATCGGTCTTCTTTTGAAGGGCTGCGAAAACATCCTGTCGGGTCATGATGACAACCTATTCTATCTACGGCTTTGCCTTAGACGGCGACCCGTTCACACCATGCGTCCAGTTCTGGTTCACTCAAGAAACCATCGGACGCACTCACCGCACCAATTTTGTACGAGGCATAAACCATTGCTTTGCGGATCGCCGCGTAAGGATTGCCTGTTTGCTGATAAAAGTGAATGAAAGACGAAAATAATGCGTCCCCCGCCCCAACCGTATTGACAACGGGTCGTGTTATGACTGATGGAATGTGACCGAGGTAGTTTTCCCGCTTGACCGACAGGATTGCGCCCTGTGAACCCAAGCCGATCACAACTATTTCGGTACCGTAGCGGTGAATAAGCCAACGCGCCCAATCTTCGGGCGAGCAAGGCAAGTTTTCATGGCTCATGAACAGGATATTGGCGGCAGCCATATAGTCGCGATTATACCGATCTTCAATATCGGAGATGGCGTGTACATCCGACGCTATTATTTTGCCAGCATTTCGCGCGAGTTCAAGAAAAGGGCGGGAGAAGTTAATGTTAGTGAGAACGGCGATCTCACAACTATGAACAGCCTGTTCAAACAAGACCTGCGGGTAGAAGCTGTCTTGAATGTCTTTCAAGTCGGTATTGACCTGTCGATTGCCATACGAGTCATAGATGACAACCGACTGCGGTGTGTGCTTCAGCCGATCCAGAACATATTTACCGCGAATACCCTCATCGGTGAGCGACTGCTTCACGAGCTTTTGCGAGGTGTCTTTACCAACGAGTGATAAAAACTCGACGGTATTGCCTAAGCGCGTCAGTGCCTTTGCGACATTAAAGCCTACACCAGAGACAGCGCTGTTCACACCATGAAAGGGATAGAGTACGGGCGAATATTGAATGGGAAAGGATTCAACTTTGAGGGTCGTTTCAACATTCACAAGGCCAGCAACAAGTATTTTAGCCATCATCGAACCTAATATTTACCTACTAAATAAGCATCTCATCATATTTTGAACTTGCGACATAAACAACGCCTAACATTTATTCTTGTTCCCAGTGTTGGGCGCGTTCAACAGCACGCTGCCAACCTGCATAAAGCGAATCGCGTGTCGCAACCGACATCTTCGGCTCAAAGGTTTTTTCCAGCGCCCATTGGCTCGCAATTTCCGTTTGGGACGACCAATAGCCGACGGCTAAACCCGCTAGATAGGCCGCACCGAGGGCAGTGGTCTCGGTCACGACGGGGCGCTGCACCGGCACACCGAGAATATCGGCCTGAAACTGCATCAGGAAGTCATTCCGCACCGCCCCACCATCCACACGCAGGGCTTGTACGTCGAGACCCGAGTCGGCGCGCATGGCCTCAAGAACATCGCGGGTTTGGTAGGCGATACTTTCCAACGTTGCGCGTACGATTTGGGCGCGACCACTGCCGCGCGTGAGGCCGACAATCGCGCCACGAGCATACTGATCCCAATAGGGAGCGCCCAAGCCAACGAAGGCCGGAACAACATACACGCCGCCTGTGTTCGGGATGCTGCGGGCAAGCGGTTCGGTTTCGGAGGCGTTCGTTATCAGTTTCATCTCGTCACGCAGCCATTGAACAGCCGCACCAGCGATAAAAACGCTGCCTTCGAGGGCGTACTGCATCGGTTCTTGCCCGACCGTCCAACCGACTGTTGTAAGCAGGTTGTTTTGAGAGGTCTTCGCCTCGCTGCCGGTGTTCATCAACATAAAGCAGCCCGTACCATAGGTATTTTTGACCATACCGGGTTCGTAACAGGCTTGACCAAAAGTGGCGGCCTGCTGATCGCCCGCGATTCCGGCGATGTTGACCGGCGCACCGAAGATTTCCGACGCGGTTTGCCCGTAGACCATGCTGCTGGGAACGACCTGCGGCAGCAGGGACACAGGAATATTCAGCCGCTTGAGAATAGTATTTGACCACCAACGCTTGTGGATGTCGTAGAGCATGGTACGGCTAGCATTGCTTACATCGGTAATGTGTAAGCGACCGCCGCTTAACCGCCAGATCAGGAAGCTATCAATCGTACCGAAGGCGAGTTTCCCCGCTTCCGCCCGTTCACGCGCACCGGCAACATTGTCGAGCAGCCACGCAACCTTTGTGCCAGAGAAGTAAGCATCAGTCACCAAGCCCGTTTTTTCGCGGATGGTTTTATCAAACCCTTCGGCTTTTAGCTGATCGCAAAATGCGGCTGTGCGGCGGTCTTGCCAAACGATGGCATTGTGGATGGGTTCACCCGTTTCGCGATCCCAGATGATGGTTGTTTCGCGCTGGTTGGTGATGCCAATCGCCGCAATATCGGCGGCGGATAGCTGCTTGGTTTTAATCACCTGCCGCGCCATATCCAACTGCGTTTGCCAGATGGCAGCGGGGTCATGCTCCACCCAACCGGGTTTCGGATAAAGCTGCGGGAATTCTTTTTGGGCAGTGGCGACGATATGACCCGTACGGTCAAAGACTATCGCGCGCGAGGAGGTCGTCCCCTGATCCAAAGCTAAAATATAATTTACCATGCCATTTATGTCCTGCGTGCATCAACCAAACGAACTCAATTATAACGAGCGTAGTTTTAAGTGCTACAAGGGAGACACTTGTTCAGAAAAGATGCCTCCCCTTTCAAGCGTAACTAGATCAGATTGATCGTGACTGAAGCATCCGGCAGACGATCCGCCTTAGCACGAATGGTCACCAATCCGGGATTGCGGCCTGCACGAAGGTACATGGCGGCGTGACCGCCCACCAACGGGAACGGGTTTTCGCCGTAAAGTTCGGCTGGGCCTTCCACCTCGAACGACACCGATTTGATGGCGAACGGCAGACGGTTGCCATACTGGTCGGCAATCTTGAATACGATACGGGTCGTATCCGCGCCGTCGGCATTCAGTTCCAAGTCGTCGGGCAGCAGCAACAATTGGGCTGGCTGTGGGCTGCAATCAATTTTCTGCTCGATGACAGGCTGACCATTGTAATAACCTTGAACACGCAGCACAGGGAGCTTGCCACCCCATGTCAGCCACAACTGCATCCCCGGCACGGTGAAGGGCGCATGTGGTAGATTCGGGAAGGCAGCACGGTCCGGCTGGAAACGACCGATATGATTATCGCCAACGTGAACATCAATTTCGTCACAGTTACTAAATACGGTCAGCGGGTCGTTGCCACCACCGCTGCGGTCGCCCATCGACCAGATGGTAGCGGCGCGTAAAACGGGGCGGACATCCGGCGAGATCTGGCTTTCGTAAAAGTAAGCGGCGTATTTGGGGAGGCGGAACATATCCATGACACCGTGGTAGCAAATCATGTCGCCGGAGCCAAATTCTTTGTGGGTGTTGTAGTCGAAGGCACACCAGCCGATTGCACCTGCGACACTGCTCATACTCAACTGTTTATCCTGCACGCGGGCGTGGCGCAGCGCGTGTTCCACCAAGCGTTCTTCTTGGTCAAAGCTCTTGGTGGGGTACATATGCCCGTTAAACTCGGTGACGAGGTGCGGCATGTTCACAGGGTCAACAACGGTGTTCGAGAAGTCGTTGTAGGTGAATACATCCTCTAAAAATTCGCTGTTTTGGAAGTAGCGCACACCGCCTGTTTGACGTGTCGGGTCGAGCTTGTGGGCGAGGTCATTGGTAGCACGGTAGAGGGCGGTGTTATCTTGAGACTCGTTGATGCGAACACCCCACATGATAATTGATGGGTGATTACGATCCCGCAGAATCATGGCTTCTACATCGCGAAGGGAAATGCCCTGCCAATCGTTATCGCCGATATGCTGCCAACCGGGGATTTCCTCGAACACGAGAAGACCGATGGCATCACAGCGGTTGATGAAGTGTTTTGACTGCGGATAGTGAGAGGTGCGAACGATGTTGCAGCCTAACTCGTACTTGATGATGTCTGCGTCCTTGCGCTGCAAACGTGCGGGCGCGGCTGCACCGATATAGGCATAGGTTTGGTGACGATTGAGGCCAATGAGCTTCACCCGTTCGCCGTTTAAATAGAAACCGCCGTCTTTGCGGAACTCGGCCTCGCGGAAACCGAATGTACTGGTTTGGAGGTCGATCTGCTGCCCGTTATGACGCACTTCAAGTTCGAGGGTGTAGAGGGCGGGATGGGTGAGCGACCACAGCTCCACCTGCCCCAGCGCGGTCAACCCCACCACGGTGAACACATGCTCTTGGTTCGGTGGCAGGGCGATCTGATTACTATCATTATCAATCCGAAGGCCGTCAGCCGTTGCCACAGCAGACGAAAGTGTGATCGTAACTGGCTGCGAACTGTGGTTCATCAGCGTGACATCCACTTCGACGCTTGGGCTTTTCGTGAGTACATCTTTGGTGCGGACGAACACGTCTTTGACATAGACTGGTTCGACGTAACGCAGTGCGACTTCGCGGTAGATACCGCCAAAGGTGAGATAATCGACAACAAAGCCGAACGGTGGAATATCAGGCCGTTCACTGGAATCGAGGCGCACGGTGAGCAGGTTTTCGCGTGTTTCATCTACGAAATCGGTAATGTCGAACGAAAACGGTGTAAACCCACCTTCATAGTCTCCGACTTTTACGCCATTCACAAAAACCTCGCTGGCGATCATCGCACCTTCAAAGTCGATGAACAGGCGGCGACCGTCGCGCGGTTCGGGCAGTTTAAACCGCTTGCGATAGGTCGAAATAAATTGGTACTCATGGTTATCAAAATTATGATAGGGAAATACCTTGTTGGTATGGGGCAGCGTTATCGGTTCAAATTGTGAATCCGGCACATCCGCCGATACGTCAGCAGGTGTAAACAACCAATCAGTGTTAAATGGAATAATTGATCGCAAGGCAGTACATCCTTAATATGAATAACTCGGTAAACCTTAGAGCCTCAATAATAATTGTCCCCCATATGATTTCGCAATCAAATGGATGCTAGAACAACCCAACAACACGTCCGTCTTCATCAAGGTCAACTCGTTCAGCCGCTGGATGGGAGGGCAAACCGGGCATGGTACGCATTTCGCCGCAGAGGGGGTAAATGAAACCGGCACCGACAGACGCACGCACCTCGCGAATTGGCAACCGGAAGTCTGTTGGCGCACCCTTTACGGTGGGATCAGCCGTGAAGCTCAGATGGGTTTTTGCCATACAGATTGGCATTTCGCCAAAACCATTTTGCTCGAACATATCAATTTGGCGCTCGGCTTCAGGTGTGTAATCCACACCATCAGCACGGTAAATCTCGGTCGCAATCGTTTCAATCTTCTTGCGAATCGGCCACGCGACCGGATACAGATACTGGAAATCATTGGGCTGTTCGCAAGCCGTGACCACCATTTCCGCGAGTTCGGCTGCGCCCTTCCCGCCCTCCGCCCAATTCCGCGCGACCGAGACACCGACAGCCCCCGCCGAGATCGCGATCTCGCGAATAGCAGCCATTTCATTTTCGGTATCGGTCGAGAAGGTGTTGATAGCGACCACAGGATTCACGCCGAACTTCCGCATATTTTCAAGGTGGCGCACCATATTGGCGGCACCCACCTCAACATCAGCGATATTCTCGCTGGTCAGGTTTGAGTCAAGGGGTTTACCGGGGGTGATTTTATATTTCCCGGTATGGGCTTTCAGCGCACGTACTGTCACCACGAGGACGGCAGCATTCGGTTTGAGTTCAGAGATGCGACACTTAATGTTAAAGAACTTTTCGGCACCGATGTCCGCGCCAAAGCCCGATTCGGTTATCACATAATCACTGCACTTGACCGCGATCATATCCGCCAGCACCGAGGAATTGCCGTGGGCGATATTGGCGAACGGACCGCAGTGAACGATGGCGGGTGTGTTTTCGAGCGTTTGCATGAGGGTCGGTTTGATGGCATCACGAAGCAGCACGGTAGCCGCACCAGCCGCTTGCAACTGCTCGGCGGTGATCGGTTTTTTATCGCTGCTGTAGGCAATTACCATCTTGCCGATGCGTTCGCGCAGGTCTTCAATCGAAGTAGTTAGCGCCAAGATTGCCATAATTTCTGAGGCGACGGTGATGTCGAAGCCCGTTTGACGTGGAATACCATCGGCCTTATCACCCAAGCCAACGATAACGTTGCGGAGAACGCGGTCGTTCAAGTCCATGACGCGCCGCCACACGATATTATGCACATCAATATTGAGCGCGTTGCCGTGGTAGAGATGGTTGTCGATCATGGCGGCAATCAGGTTATGGGCGGCGGTGATGGCATGTATATCGCCCGTCAGATGGAGATTGAAGTTTTCCATCGGGATAACTTGACTGTAACCGCCACCTGCCGCGCCACCTTTGATGCCGAAGGTCGGGCCTTGCGAGGGTTGGCGAATGGTAATAGTCGCCTTTTTGCCAATGAGGTTCAGCGCCTGCCCCAAGCCAACCGTGGTGGTTGACTTACCCTCGCCTAGCGGTGTCGGAGTAATCGCGGTGACATCGACATAGCGAGCGTTAGGACGATCCTTCAGGCGATCCAAGACACTGAGATTGATCTTCGCCATGTATTTGCCATAGTGTTCGAGATCGGTTTCAGGGTCTAAACCCAATTGTTCAGCGATTTTACTGATGTGAAGCGGCTTCGCGGCTTGAGCAATTTCAATGTCAGAAGGGATAGCAGGCATAATAGGTCGCTTTCAAAAGCAGTTGGATATCATCTGTATAGTAAACAATAAAAGTCCAGCCTGACAAATCGAGATTGTCATACCAGTTTCAGCCAAACGTCAGATTAGTGAACCCCCGCCATGATGCGCTTGGCAGCGTTGATCTCGTCTTCGTTCACCGTATGCCCCATGTTGGGATACAAACGCTCGGTGACGGCTGCACCTAAGTTGCGGAATACAGCGGCACTCTCGATGACGCGCTCCTTCGGGATATGGAAATCCACATCGCTGCAACCGAGGAACACAGGCGTTCCTTCCAGCGAACCCGTGTATTCCTGCAAAACGTCGCCGATGAGGCCGCCGCTAAAGCCAATAACGCCGCCATAGTGCTGCGGGTTACGAGCGGCATATTCCAGTGCGAGACATGCGCCCTGAGAAAATCCAGCCAGTATGATTTTTTGTCTGGGGATACCCGCTTTTTCAAGGTTCGTAATCAAGTCACCGACCACTTGAAGCGCGGAAGATAAGTAGGGTTCGTTGGTGGCAACCGGCATGATAAAGCGATTCGGATACCACTGGTAACCGGCGGCTTGCGGCGCGAGGTAGGTAAAGTCAGGCTGCTCGAACTCCGAGGCGAGCGTCAAAATATCCTCGGCGGTTGCGCCCCGACCATGCACTAAAATCATCGCCCCACGCGCATTTTCCGGCGCGGCTCCGGCACGTAAAACAGGTTGCCCTTGGTGTAATTCAGTTTGTCTCATCGGTCATCCTTATTGTGGAGCTTTCCACTCTGGAACGGTTAACGGGTCTAAACGATGGGTAATTAATTCACGCTGCGACTCCAACCACGGCGGCAGCTTAAGCTGCGTTCCGAGTGAAGCTACATCTTCATCAAAGTGGAAGCCGGGGCCAACGGTCGCTAACTCGACAATGTGACCATCAGGGTCAGTAGTATATATGCTCTTGAAGTACACACGATCCATGATTGGTGACACACGATAACCCGCCGCGATCAGCCGTTCACGCCACTCAGCTTGTTCAGCTTCATCGGCAACAGCGAAGGCCAAATGATGGGTCTGCCCTGCTCTCATTTGCACAGCAGCTTCCTTCGCGGGGTCGCGTTCAAAATAAGTAATCAGCGTGCCGGGTTTGCCCTCGTCAACACCCCAATACCAGTGGGCGGAACCGGGGTCATCAAAGTTGACCGTTTGCTTAACCAGCCGCAGTCCCAATACTCCGGTGTAAAAGTCGATGGTGCGTTGAGCATTCCCACTGACAATCGAAATATGGTGAAGTCCTTGGATTTTCATCTTGTCATCCCCCGAATTGTATGCCGCGCCAGCCGTTTGCTTTTCCATTGTATGAAGTATTCGCCAGAAAAAAACGGCGTTTTAGCCACTTTTTTTACACATTAAGTTTGTGTGAAGTCGTAAATTTGGCAAAGTACAAAATCGTGATACAATTTCGCGCTACGAACCTTTTGGGGGAAACCTGTGTATTATGTACACAGGATAAAGATTGTTGTTCGGTGTCATTTTCAAGGAGCGAGATAATGAAATCTGTTTTTAAAAGACTGCCGCTGCTCGCCGTAGCAGCTATGTCGCTGGGGCTTGCCATCCCGGCATTCGCCCAAGACGCGCAGGTACTCTCGGTGGAGTGCGGCGCGGACGGGTACTCTGGCAATTTGAAAGCTATTGAAGCTGTTGATCCTTATACTTTTAAATTTACGTTCTGCAACCCTGACCCGGCTCTCACTGCTAAGGTCGCGTTCTCGGCGATGGCTATCCATTCAGCCGATCAAATCGAGGCTACCGGCGGTGCAGGTGACATCCTCGAACAGCCGATTGGTACTGGCCCATACAAGCTGGAACGCTGGGACAAAGGTGAACAGGTTGTGTTCAGCGTCAATGAAAATTACTGGGGCGATGCACCGATTGAATCCACCGCTGTTCTGAAGTGGAATGCGGAAGCCGCTGCTCGCTGGAACGAACTCCAAGCCGGCACGGTTGATGGTATCGACAACCCCGGCCCCGGTGACTTTGTGGCGATTGAAGGCAACGCGGATTACAAGCTGTATCCTCGTCTTTCAAGCAACGTATTCTATCTGGGCGTGAACAATACCTTCGCACCATTTGACAATATCAAGGTTCGTCAAGCGCTGGCGATTGGTATCGACAAGCAGCGTATTGTGGACAACTTCTATCCTCCGGGATCAAGTGTTGCCACCCAGTTCATGCCTCCCAGCATTTTCGGCTTCACCGCTGACTCGGTTACACCGGAATACGATCTGGAAGCGGCTAAGGCGTTGATGGCGGAATCGGGTGTGACCCTTCCGATCACTGTTGACCTGAGCTACCGTGATGTCGTCCGTGGCTACCTGCCGCAGCCGGGTGTCGTGGCGACCGACCTGCAAGCGCAGTTGAAGGAACTCGGTATCGAAGTGAACATCACCGTCATGGAATCCGGCGCGTTCCTCGATGCCGCTTCCGCTGGTGAACTGCCCCTGTTCCTCCTCGGTTGGGGTGCTGACTACCCGGATGCGACCAACTTCCTTGATTACCACTTCGGTGCTGGCTCGAACGACAGCTTTGGCGACAAGGACTCGGTGCTGACTGACCTCTTGGCTCAGGCCGCACAACTTTCCGACCCGGCTGAACGTTTGGCAATCTATACCGAAGCCAACAATGAAATTGCCAATTTTGTTCCGATGATCCCGATTGCCCACGGCGGTAATGCGACCGCATTCAAGGCCAGCATCGCTGGTGCATACTCCGGTTCGTTTGGCGCTGAACAATTCCGTGTCATGGAAAACCCGGACAGCGAACAGATTGTGTTCCAGCAGAATGGTGAACCGATCAGCCTGTTCTGCAACGACGAGAGCGACGGCGAAACATTCCGTGCTTGCGAACAAATTAACGAATCGCTGCTGGGTTACGAATTGGGCGGCGGTAACGTTGTTCCGGCTCTGGCGACCGAATGGTCGGCCAATGAAGACCTGACCGAATGGACATTCACCCTGCGCGAAGGCGTGAAGTTCTCTGACGGTTCAGACTTCGACTCCAGCGACGTGTTCGCGACCTACGCGATGATGTGGGATGCCGCGAACCCGAGCCATGTTGGTCGTACCGGTTCATTTGATTACTTCAGCGTGTTCTTCGGTGGTTTCATCAACGCTCCTGCCAGCTAATACGGTAGACAGCGCATAAGATCGATACAGGGCGGGCTGTCGAAATGCACCCGCCCTTCCTTTTTGAAAAGCGGGCTTGAACGAGAGTAATTATCATGTTGAGTTTTATCCTGCGTCGACTTGTACTCGCCATTCCAGTGCTTTTTGGCATTTTACTGGTCACGTTTATCCTCGGTCGCTCTATTCCGGGTGATCCTTGCAAGGCCATGCTTGGTGAAAAAGCAACTGACGAAGTTTGTGCGCCATTTATTAAACGGATGGGTTTAGACCAGCCGATGGTCACCCAGTTCTTCATTTACTCCGGCAACTTCATTCGGGGTGATTTAGGAACGTCACTGCGGTACGGTCGGCCTGTCACGGACTTATTGGTCGAACGGCTGCCTGTAACAATGGAACTCGCGGTAACGGCCTTAGTTTTCGCGGTGATCGTCGGTATCCCGCTGGGTGTGCTTTCAGCGTACCGCTACAACTCCAAATTGGATGTTGTCAGCATGATCGGCGCGAACATTGGTGTTTCAATGCCAGTATTCTGGCTTGGGCTTATGTTAGCCTTCTTTTTCAGTGTACTTTTAAAAGACACACCTTTTGTATTACCACCCTCTGGCCGGTTAAACTCCGGCGCTTCATACACCCCCTTTTACGTCGCGTGGGGACTCGCAGCTACCGAACAGGCTGCCAGCGGCTTGATGATTTTCCTCTCACGCATGAATATTTTAAACTCCCTGCTCACCTTGAACGGTCAGCAGTTTTTGGATGCAGCCCGCCACCTCATCCTGCCAGCGGTCGCCGTGGGAACCATTCCCCTGTCGATTATCGCCCGCATGACCCGTTCCAGCGTACTCGAAGTGTTGGGGCAAGATTACGTGCGTACTGCCCGTGCTAAAGGCCTAGCTGAATATCGTGTGGTCGTTCGTCATGCTGTGAGCAACGCGCTTTTGCCCGTGGTCACGATCATCGGTCTTAACTTCGGCGGGTTGATCGCTGGCGCGGTTCTGACCGAAACCATTTTCGGGTTTGCTGGCATCGGCAAGACGCTGTTTGACGGGATTACAGCACGTGATTATGCACTCGTTCAGGGCGTGACGCTGGTGACAGCGATTGCATTTGTGATCATTAATTTACTGGTCGATTTACTTTACGGGTACATTGACCCGCGTATCCGTTTGAGTTAATGAAGGCGGCCTTCGTATGACGAGTGCAAATCCTAGCATCGTTAGTATCAAAGATGCACAACAACCCCAGCAAGCAGCCAACAAAAGCCGCTTTCAGGAATTAATTAAGAACCTACGACGTAACCGTTCAGCCGTTGCTGGCGCGGTCGTCATCGGGTTTTTGATCTTGGTGGCGGTTTTCGCGCCCTTTATCGCCACCCACGACCCGAACTTATCCATGATTGGGCAGCCGGGCGAAACCGGCAAACTCCCTGCGAAAGCACCGTGCATCGCGATACTGGGTTGTGAACAACCGCAGCACATTCTCGGCCTTGACCTGAACGCCCGTGATGTGTTCAGCCGTTTGGTTTACGGCGCACGGACATCGCTGGTGGTCGGCATTTCCAGCGTGAGCTTCGCCATCATCGTCGGTACGGTGCTGGGGCTGGTCGCCGGTTACGTGGGCGGGTGGACAGATAACATTATTATGCGTTTGATGGACGTACTCTTAGCGTTCCCTTCCCTGCTGCTCGCCATCACGATTGTGACAGTACGCGGCCCCGGTTTGGAAAACGCACTGCTTGCCATCGCATTTGTATCTATTCCGATCTATGCCCGATTGATCCGCGCCAGCGTACTATCGGTCAAAGAGTTGGAGTTCGTGACGGCAGAACGCGCACTCGGCGCACCGCCAGCACGCATTCTGTTCCAACAAATTTTCCCGAACACGCTCACCCCACTCATCGTACAAGGTACGCTCGGTATTGGCGGCGCGGTGTTGGAAGCAGCGGCGCTTTCATTCCTCGGTTTGGGCGCACAGCCACCGCTGGCGGAGTGGGGGCAAATGTTGAGCGAGGCACGGAACTATGTATTTACAGCTCCGCACCTCGTATTCTTCCCCGGTTTAGCGATTATGCTAACGGTTCTCGGCTTCAACCTGCTGGGGGACGGTTTGCGTGATGCGCTTGACCCGCGCTTGAACCGGCGTTAGTCAACCTTTGATGATCTTGAACACCTCATCGTAGAGATGACCGTTCGTGGCAAATGACTCACCGTTATAGATGGTTGGCGTGCCTTTCCAGTCGGTAAAGGTACCGCCGGCCTCCTCTAAAATCACCTGCAACGGGCCGCAATCCCAGATCGCCATCCACGGATCGACCATGATTTCGGCGCGTCCGGTCGCTACGAGCGCATAGCCGTAGGAATCACCCCACGTCCGCTGGAAGTAGGTTTGGCTGACAATTTCTTGCCACGCGCGGGCTTTTTCTTTGAACTTGGAATAGTCAATATCGCTGGTCAGGGCAACGGCATCCTTCATGTCTTTAACATCCGAGACACGGCAGCGGCGGCCATTCCAATAGCACCCGCCCCCGCGTGTGGCATAGACGGTTTCATTGAGCGCAGGGAAGTTGGCGACCCCGACCAGTGGCCCTTTTTCATCGGTCAGAGCGATGAGGTTGGAATAAAATGGTACGCCGTGAACAAATGACTTCGTGCCGTCAATCGGGTCAACCGTCCATGTATATTGCCCTGCCCCTTTTTGGTCACCAAACTCCTCGCCAATGATGCCGTGGTCAGGCCAGTATTGACCGATCAGTTCGCGCAAGCGTTTCTCGGCATTTTTATCGGCAATCGTCACCGGCGAGTCATCACCTTTGCGTTCGGCAGTGACACCATTTTGAAAGTAACTGAGGGTAATGCGGCCAGCCTGCCACGCCGCGTCGAGGGCAAAATCAAGAAAAGCGGAAACTTGGGCATCCATATCTCTACTCCAGTCGAAAAGTAAGTGAGTGGCTATAATACCTTTTTCAGCACACCTGTTACAATCGGCACCTAAACATCTACAACCACCTGAAGGATGCCAACGTGAAGATACAAGCCGCGCTTTTATTGGACGCTCACCAACGTTTTATAGTCGATGAAGTTGAACTTGATGAACCCCGCGCGGGCGAAGTTCTCATCAAAATCGCGGCCAGCGGCGTGTGCCACAGCGATTACCACATGGTATCCGGCGCGACCAAACACCCGATGCCGGTTGTGCCGGGGCATGAGGGTGCGGGCGTAGTAACCGCAGTTGGCGCGGGCGTGAACCGTGTTCAGGTCGGCGACCATGTGACGTTGAACTGGGCACCCGACTGCGGACACTGCTTCTACTGCCTGCGCGGGAAACCGAACCTGTGCGAAACATACATTGACCCGATCTGGGCAGGGACGATGCTCGACGGAACCACGCGCCTGCGCTGGAAGGGGCAAACCGTTTATCATTTCTCCGGCCTCGCCAGCTTCGCCGAATATGCGGTCGTCCCACAGGAAAGCTGCGTCAAAATCCGCAAGGATGTCCCGCTAACCGTAGCGGCATTGGTCGGCTGCGCGGTGGCGACCGGTGTCGGTGCGGCGATGTACACAGCCGAAGTGAAGGCTGGCGAGAGTGTCGTCGTTTTCGGCTGCGGCGGCGTTGGCCTGAACATCCTACAAGGCGCGGCCTTATGCGGCGCGGATACGATCATCGCAGTGGATACCAATCCGGCGAAGATGGAAATCGCCAAGCAGTTCGGCGCGACCCATTCGATACTGGCGACCGACCACCCGATTGAGCAAATTCGCGACCTGACCAACGGGCGCGGCGCGGAACATGCGTTTGAGGCGGTCGGTATTCCCGCGCTCCAAGAAACGGCGTTGGATGCCATCCGACCGGGTGGCACACTGACACTCGCCGGACTTTCGGCGATGGGAACCGGCACGAACCTCCCCGGTGCGATCATTACCCGACAGGAAAAAGTCATTAAGGGCAGCTACTACGGCACAGTGAACGCCACCCGTGATTTCCCGCTCATGCTTGACCTGTATATGTCCGGCAAGCTGAAGCTGGATGAATTGGTTTCACAGGAATACACGCTCGACCAGATCAACGAAGCCTACGACGTAATGCTCAGTGGTTCGGTGGCGCGTGGGGTGGTGGTGTTCAAGTAGTATTTGTAGGGCTGTCCTATTTGCACCAAGTTAAGCATCAAATTGACCTCATACAATGTGATTTTGTAGGGGCGCAAGCCTTGCGCCCTTTCTCACTTTCATCTCCATGGTAGGGACAGCAGACAGGCTGTCCGCGGCTCATCACCCCAACCATACTTAAATAACCATAGATAGGACGCAAGACAGCGTGTCTGTATTTTCAGCATCGCACTTACCGCTTATTTTGCGCCGAACACCAAAACGAATGTTGAACTTATAACTTGCAACTGACTCAGTACTGGGCACTCAGAACTCAGTATTATTAAAATGGTTTATTTTCGGTTAACCCGACAAACCGTTTACCAACCATTTCCCAACTCTCTTAACAATTCATCTCCCTCAATTGGTTTGAGCCGACAGAGCTTAAAAGTGACCAAATGTTCTGACAAATGTTCACCCTTAACCATTTCATTTCCCCTATAATATCAACACAGTCGGTTGTAGGGGTTTGCCGGCGGCAAACCCTCGCCTAGCCCACGCGCACCTTAACAACCACATTAGCAACGACAGCGGCAGCAAACTCTATAAGGTTCGCCGTTGATTTTTGCATTGAACTGTCAACTGAAAACTGTTGACTGACATCTATTTTGCTGCAAACGTTGCAGCAGCGAACCGACCCTTCGCCGCTGCAATAAAACAGTCCCCTTCAGGGGGCTTTATTCGCCTAGCCAGAGGGTCTATAGTCCCCTTGTGGGGTTATCCTCTGGCGATCCCTGACAACTCTGACATTGACGACACTGACGACACTGACGACATAAAAACCGTTGATGTCGTCGCCGACTTCGCCGCCAACGCCAGCATAAAATGCACTGTGAAAGTGAAGAAATTGAAGAAATATGAGAATCGTCGGCAGTTCACTCCCTCAATGCCGCCGTCAAAATCATGTTGTAACAACTGCAACATTAACAACAACTGCAATATTTTCAACTTTTACGTGTCTGTTTCCCTATGGAGCTAAAAGCCAATCGCTAACCACCAACCGCTATTTTGAGATCATTCACCAGTGAAGTTCGGGGGGCGTTTGCTGAGGAAGGCCGCGATTCCTTCGGCGTGGTCGGCGGTCGCGCCAGCCTCACCTTGCAGGACGGCCTCCTTATGCAGGACTTCTTCGAGGGTGCTGGTCATTGCGAAGTTAACCGCCTGTTTGATGAGGCCAATCGTTTTGGTGGGCGCGGCGGCGAAAGTCTGTGCCATCCCAGCCACCGTATTCGCGAGGTCAGCATCTTGCACGACCTGATTAACTATGCCGAGGGCAAAGGCTTCCTGTGCGCTGACTTTGCGACCCGTTAGCATGAGTTCCAGCGCACGAGCGGTACCGATGAGACGCGGGAGAAGCCACGTCGAGCCGCTGTCCGGCACGAGACCAATTTTGACGAACGCCTGTAGGAAGCTGGCACTTTCGGCAGCAATCCGCAGGTCACAGGCTAATGCTAAACTCATCCCTGCCCCGGCCGCGACCCCGTTGACCGCCGCGATGATAGGCTGTGGGACGCGCTGCATCGCCATAATCAGCGGGTTATAGGTTGTATTCAAATTATCTTCGTAGGAAAAGCCACCTGCCGCGATCAACTCGGAGGCCGCCCCCAAATCCGCACCCGCGCAGAAACCGCGCCCTGCCCCCGTCAGTACGATCACCCGAACGGTGCGATCCCCGGCGGCCTGTTCGAACGCTTCACGCAATTCACGCAGGAGCAGCGGGGTCACGGCGTTGAGTTTATCGGGGCGGTTGAGCGTGAGCGTTAAAATACCGTCTTGCAGGTTGTGGAGAATAGTTTCAAAAGGCATCTGTTTAACCTTCCGTTAAGCACTTGGGCAACACCCGGTAATCATAGTAACATATTCACATTGTAGAAATCACACCAATATCGAAACAGGGAGTCATGATGAAAAATATTGCAGTTCTCACCAGTGGTGGAGACGCTCCCGGCATGAACGCGGCTATTCGGGCGGTTGTCCGTACAGGGATTGCTAAGGGATGGAATGTTTACGGCGTAGAACATGGCTACGCGGGACTTATGAATGGGCAGATGCAGATCCTCGGTCAGCGTGATGTGGGGGGCATTGTCCATCTTGGCGGCACCATTTTGGGCAGCGCACGCGCCTTGGAGTTCAAAACGGTTGAGGGTCGCCAGAAGGCGCTGGATGAACTTGCCAAGCGCGAAATCGGCGGGTTGGTGGTCATTGGCGGGAATGGGTCGCAAACGGGCGCACATGCCCTTTCGGAAATGGGTTTTCCGGTCGTCGGGGTGGCCTCAACGATTGACAATGACCTCTACGGCTCGGAAATCACAATAGGCGTAGATACAGCGTTGAATATCGCGCTCGAAGCGATTGACCGCTTGAAAACGACCGCGTCTTCTCACAAACGGGCTTTCCTGATTGAAGTGATGGGGCGCGACTGCGGTTATCTGGCGTTGATGGCGGGCATCGCGGGTGGTGCTGAATACATTTCGATCCCCGAAGTGCCGACCGAGCCGGTGGATATTGCTAATGAACTCCACGCCGCCTACGCACGCGGCAAGAAGCATAGTATCATCGTGGTTGCGGAAGGGGCCAAGTATGACGCGGAAGCCCTCGTCCAATACTTCAAGGAACATAAGGCCACGCTCGGTTTTGAACTGCGTGCAACCACGCTCGGCCATGTACAGCGCGGTGGTTCACCGACTGCCTTCGACCGCTTGCTGGCGACACGGCTCGGCGCAGCAGCGACAGCGGCGCTCGCAAACGGCGAACACGGCATTCTCGTGGGTACCAACCAAAGTACGATCACCAAAACCCCGTTGGCAACCGTCATTGTGAGCAAAAAGAAGCTCGACTTCGGATTGATCGAGTTACAGAAAGAGTTAGACCGGTAATATGTGACCCCACCCCTCCCCATTGTAACAGGGAGGGGAACAAAACGGGCGAGTCACAAACACCACTCTACAAGAAGTGGCATCAGAAATCGACCTTTTAACACATTCTGAGACCTTCCCCTACAGAACAGTAAGCCTGCGGGTGTGAGTCATTTACTCCCCAGAATTCGCGGGATCGAGTTTTATGACGGTGGTTGAAAATGGTGCGACGGTCGCCAGCGGCTTGTAATTGTTAAAGCCGCCCTCGTCCAAAATCTCCATATTGGCGACTTCCCCTTCACCCATCAACAGGCTGCCCGCTTGTGTGCCGGAAAGATCACTCTGCTCCAAGCTCAAGCCATAGTCGGTAATTTCCTTTTTGCTCAAGTTGATAACCACCAGCAGCGTTTCATCCGAACTACGGCGGATGTAGCTGTAAAGTTCTTTAGCTGTGCTGGCAACAGGTATGAACGCACCGACACGCAGCGCGGCATGGTCGTTCCGCAGGTGGATAAGCGCACGGTAGTGGTTAAGCAGCGAGTCGGGATCACGATCTTCGACGGCGACGTTGTACTCATCCTGATTGGTGCGGCAGTTCTTGTCGAGCATAAAGCTGGCATTCGGCAGTGTGTCGTCCCACTGCATTGGTGTGCGGATGCACTCATCGGGCTTACCGCCGATCATGCCGATTTCCTCACCGTAGTAGAGAAACGGCACCCCTGCGCCCGTCAGCAGCATCGAAGCCGCGACTTTCACCTTATTCGGGTCTTTGCCCTGATCCTGCATCAGGCGGTACTGGTCGTGGTTGGTGAGGAACGGCGCGTACTGCCCCTGCGGGTAGAGGCCAAGCGTCCGCAGTTGCACAGGGGTCACGGCCTCGTTCGTGCCACGCCGCGCCGAGTCGAGCATGGCGATGGAGAGGTCAAACTCGAAGGCGAGGTCAAAGCTGTTGGGGATGTAACGGGCAACATCACCGCTGCCTGTCCACACTTCACCGAGTACGAGAGCATCCGGCTTGACCGATTGGGCGTAGGCTTTGAAGGCGGCTGCCCACTGGAGATTGCTATCGGAGTCGGCTAGGCGGCTGCCATCCTCGACGTAATAGCGTGCGCCATCCATACGGAAGCCGTCGGCAGTCATATCATCCAACCAAAATTGGGCGATCTTATCGACTGCTTCGGTCACAACTGGATGAGCAAGGTTGAGGTCGGGCATACCGTCCCAGAACACGGCGTAATACCAACGTCCAGCGAGCTTGTACCAGACTTCCTGCCCCCACGGGCCGGTTTGCGGCGGCTTGGTTTCGCTGGCATCCCAACGGTACCAGTCGTCATGTTCCGAGCCGGGGGTTTGCGAGTCGATGAACCACGGATGCTCGCGCGAGGTATGGTTGACGACCAAATCGACAATGACGACAATACCGCGCTTGTGCGCTTCGGCAACGAGCTGCTTGAAATCCTCATTCGTGCCATAGTCGGGTTCGACCTTCATATAATCGGTCACGTCGTAACCGTGGTAGCTGGGGGACTCCATGATAGGCATAAGCCATAGGCCAGTGATGCCCAAGTCATCTTTGGTGTTCGGGTTGCCATCGTTCAGGTAATCGAGCTTACTGATGATGCCCTGCAAGTCACCGATGCCATCACCGTCGCTATCTTGGAAGCTGCGGACAAAAATCTCGTAGAATACACGGTCATTCCACCACGGGAAGCCATCCGTACCCGTTTTAAGCGCGGCGACATCCTGCGCGGCGAGGGGCTGTAAAACGAGCGTGAGACATAAGCCAACGACCGCAAGGAGCCATTTTTTACTGACCATAAGTGCCTCCAATAAATCTAAAAACAAAGGCGCTCACTATTATGAACGCCTTTGGTCGATTTATGTCAAGTCGTTGTTCAACTGTTAATCCAGCTTTTCGATGGGCTTACGGTTGCCGTAAGTCAGCTTGGTTCCGGCGGGTGAGCCTGCCCACTTGACCGCGTTCGCAATGACACGCTGCACCTCGGCATTGTAGTAGGTCGGGTACGTTTCGTGGCCGGGGCGGAAGTAGAATATCTTGCCACGACCGCGCTGGTAGCAGCAGCCGCTGCGGAAGATTTCGCCACCCTTGAACCAGCTTACGAACACGAGTGTATCCGGCGCGGGGATGTCGAAGTGTTCGCCGTACATTTCTTCCCTGTCGATCTCGATGCACTCCCCCAACCCTTCGGCGATGGGATGCGACGGGTCAATGACCCAGATACGTTCATTGTCGTTGGCTTCACGCCACTTGAGGTCGCAGCTTGTCCCCATCAGCTTCTTGAAAATCTTCGAGAAGTGACCAGAATGCAGCACAATCAAGCCCATGCCTTCCAGCACACGCTTGTGAACACGCTCGACAATCGCATCCTCCACGTCGCCGTGCGCCAGATGCCCCCACCACGTCAGCACGTCGGTGTTTGCCAGCACTTCTTCGGTCAGGCCGTGTTCCGGCTCATCGAGTGTCGCGGTACCAACGTCAAAGCCGTACGCCTTCAACGCATCGGCGATCACGTTATGCATCCCATTCGGGTAAACTTTCTGCACTTCGGGATTCTTCTTTTCGTGACGGGCTTCATTCCAAACGGTTACACGCAATGTCATTTCATGCTCCTCAGCAGTTATGATAACTTGACAGGATTGCCATTGAGTTCAGCGGATGCCTTAATCGCATCCCACAGCCGCGCCATCCGCAAGCCGACTTCCGGCGGGCTTGGGTTGGGGGTAACACCACTTCGCACATTCAGGAACTGCTCCCAAACGTGCATGGATTGTACAGCTTTCACTTTGGTCAGGCGCTTCGCCCCGTGCCGCTGGAGTTCGAGATATTCGCCCCAGATGCCGGTGCGGATAATGCCCTTGCTGCAAAACACACGAATATCTGAATGGCACGAGGGTATCGCCGAGCCACAGCCATTGAACGTGACCATCCCGCCGGAGGCCAGCCGCGCCATCGCCACCGCGCGAATATCAACCGGATGATTTTCGTTTTCCATCCACGCCGCAACCTCGACAAAATCCTCACCCGCGAGGTCAGCCACAGTATTCAGCATATGTGCGCCGGTATCGAACAGGAAACCACCGCCGGAAAGCGCCGGTTCCTGCCGCCATGTGTTGACGGTGAGTTGTCCCCAATTCTGCCAGCACATCGCGTTAATATTGAGGATGCTGCCCAGTTTACCAGACCGCAGCAGTTCAACCGCTGCCCGTACCTGCGGCGAGAGGCTGCCTTGAAACGCCACCACCAGCAGCCGTCCAGTGCGGTCGCGCGTTTCGATAAGCGCGGTCGCTTCCAGCGCATTCATCACCATCGGCTTTTCGAGCAGCACATCGAGGCCGGTTTCCATGCACAACTTGGCTTGCTCGAAATGCAGCGCGTGAGGCGTAACGATAAATACCGCGTCCATCTGCTTGGCGTAGGTGCTGACGAACTTTTTCCAATCGGGTTCATTCGGCGGAACAGGTAAGCCCGCAAGTTTAAACAAGTTTGCCGCAGCCGCATACGCATCAGCCGAAGGTTCACAGATCGCCGAAATTTGCGTATCGCGCCGCTGGATCATACTGGCAATATGGTGCCGTGCCATGCCACCGCACCCAATAAACCCGACCCGGACAATATTTTCTTGGGTCATTGAATAACACCTTTTCAAAACAAGACTAATTAACCCTGATTGTACCTCACACCCTTGCTGATATAACACCCATTAAAGCCAATATGGTATACACGTCATGACGCATACGGTATAATCCGCGCCATAATTCGTATTGTTTAAACATGAATAGAGGCAACAATTGTCTGCTGAGAAGCAACTCATCACAGCCGAAGATGTTTACCGCATGACATCCGTCGAAGATCCGCGCATCAGCCCCGACGGACGCTGGATCGCTTTCGTGCAGGTCACGACCGACAAGATGGACAACGGCTACAAACGGAATATCTGGCTCGTATCAACCGAAGGCGGCAGCCCCTTCCAACTCACCCGCAGCGGCAAGGACAGCCAACCGCGCTGGAGTCCAGACGGCAAGTGGCTGGCATTCACCTCTGGCCGCGACGAAAAGCCGCAAATCTACCTGATGCCGATCACAGCCCCCGGTGGCGAACCCCGCGCCTTCACCAGCTTACCCAACGGCGCGAATAATCCAGCATGGTCACCGGACAGCACTCGAATCGCTTTCCTCGCAGGGATGAACGCCGAAGCCCGCGAACGCGAAGCCAAAAATATTGAAGACCCCAAACCACAGGATAAGCTCGAAGGCAAGCACCGCAAAGAGCGCAAAGACCTCGAAGAAACCAAACGTTGGGACCCGCGCATTGTCGAGCGCATCCCCTACCGCACCGGAACCGCCTTCCTGAGCGACAACTTCACACAGGTATATGTCGCACCGGTTGCCGAAGGGCTGCCTAAAGAAGAGGCCAAGCCGCGCCGCCTGACGGACGTAAACGCCGACCACAACCCACCGCAGTGGTCACCGGACGGACAGTACATTTTGACCGCGCGGATGAGCGACCCCGCGACTGATGAGCCGTGGCGCTGGAGCGTGCTGTTCCGCATCCGCGTCGAGGATGGCACACACGAACAGCTCACTGAAAACGACTACAGCAGCTTCGCGCCCAGCGTCTCGCCGGATGGGCAGTGGATTGCCTTCGGGCGGCTGCCGCGCGAACAACTCAGTGAACGCTATAATCGCCTCGCCCTGATGCCCCTTGGAGGCGGCGACATTCGGGACATCAGCCTGCCGCTTGACCGCAACGTGCTCGACTTTAAGTGGTCTCCCGATAGTCAAGGCGTACTGTTCAATGTCGGCAGTTGGGGGCATGTGGAACTCTACCGCGCCAGCTTGAATGCCGAGATTGAGCCGTTGATTACGCGCGAGATGGATGTGGACGCATTCGATGTTCACCCCGAAGCGGGCATCGCCTTCACCGCCAGCACCGAAGCCGATCCCGGCGAACTCTATTGGCAGGGGTCAAGCATCGACGAACCCGCGCAGATGACGACCGTCAATCAGAAGTTCTTAGAAAGTGTCACCGTGCAGCCCTTCCACGAAATCCGTTGGAAATCGCCTTCAGGGGTCGAGATTCAAGGTTGGTATGTGCTGCCCGTTGGGTACGAACACGGCAAGCAGTACCCCCTCGCCCTCAATATTCACGGTGGGCCGCACGTCATGTGGGGATCAACCTTCAAGTCAATGTGGCACGAATGGCAGTTCCATGCCGCACGCGGGTACATCGCCTTCTTCTGCAATCCGCGCGGCTCTGATGGCTACGGTGAGGCATTCCAGATGTCGCTGCACGGCGCATGGGGGCCGGTGGCGATGGATGACATCATGGCGGGTGTCGATACGATCATCGCCAAAGGCTTCGTCGATACCGAACGGCTGGCGATCACCGGCGGCTCGTACGGCGGCTTCATGACCACATGGATCACCAGCCACACCAATCGCTTTATCACGGCTGCGGCGCTGCGCGGTGTTTACAACATGCTGTCGTTCAGCGGCACGACCGACATCGTTAGCTTTACCTCGAACGAGATGGGTGTCGAGCCGTGGGAAGACGCAGCCTTCCTGTGGGAAAACTCACCGCTGGCACACGCCCACAAGATCAAAACGCCGATGCTGCTCTTGCACAGCGAGAACGACTTCCGTGTACCGATCTCTGAAGGCGAGCAGATGTACACCTACATCCGGCGCACGGGCGGCACGGTCAAACTCATCCGCTTCCCGCGTGAAGGCCACGACATGACCCGCACCGGCGAACCGGAACACCGCATCAGCAGTCTGACACACATCATCAACTGGTTTGATACCTACTGCTATCCCCCAAAAGCCCAACAGAAACAGGAGTAACGCCATGACCACCGCCTCACCGATGCTCGAACGCGCCCGTGATATGGAAGACACGCTGATCGAATGGCGGCGTGACATTCATATGCACCCTGAACTCAGCTTTCAAGAGTTCCGCACCGCCAACCTCGTCGCCGACACCTTGCGCGAGATGGGGCTGGAAGTCGAAACAGGCGTGGGCAAAACGGGTGTGGTCGCGCGTATCGGTGAGGGTCGCCCTGCCATTGGCATCCGCGCCGACATGGACGCGCTGCCCCTGCAAGAGATGAACGATGTGGTGTACAAGTCGCAAACACCGGGGGTCATGCACGCCTGCGGTCACGATGCACACACCGCAATTCTGCTCGGTGTCGCCCGTTTGCTCAACAATATGGAAGACCGTCCAGCGGGTGAAATCCGCCTGTTGTTCCAACCGTCCGAAGAAGATGAGGACAGCGATCACAAAAGCGGCGCGGTACGCATGATCGAAGAAGGCGCGTTGGAAGAACTGGACGCGGTGATTGCGCTGCATGTCAACAGCAACATTCCAGCGGGGCAAATTCGGGTGGCGACTGGCCCCAACTCGGCTTCGGTCGACTCATTCAACGCTACCATTATCGGTGAAGGCTGCCACGGCGCGTACCCGCATCAAGGGGTCGATCCGGTGTTCATCCTCGCGCAGGTCATCAACGCCATTCACGGCATCCGCGCCCGCCGCATCAACCCCGTGCGCCCTGCCGTCATCTCGATTGGTGCGGTACACGGAGGTTCAGCCAACAATGTCATCCCTGATGAAATTACGCTTAACGGCACCATCCGCAGCTACGATGACGATACCCGCGAGCAGCTTTGGGCAGAGCTTGAGCAAGCCTTTAAGGTCACGCAAGCCTTTGGCGGCGACTATAAGCTGGAAATCATCAAAAGCTACCCGTCGCAGCATAACGACGCGGAAGTTGCACAGCTCATCCGCAGTATCGGCGTTTCGATGCTCGGCGAAGACGGGTTATACCCTGAAGAACCCGGCATGGGCGCGGAAGATTTCGCCTACATGACGCGCAAAGCACCGGGCGCGATGTTCAGTCTCGGCGCGAAGTTTGATGAGGTCAACCGCCCCCATCACAGCCCAATCTTCGACCTCGATGAGTCATCCTTCGCTATCGGTGCGGCAATTCTAGCCGAAGCCGCCGCGCAGCTCCTCAAATCCAAAGCCTAATTCTGATTTGATTGACTCCCTTCCCTCGTTTACGGGGGAAGGGTTGGGGTTAGGGGTCAATTACTCCGGTTTCTCGACAAAATCCAATGAGGGTGATGGGCTAATCGCGCTCCAACCACCATCCACCACCAACGTTTGCCCTGTAACTTGTGACGCGGCGGGCGAGAGGAAAAACAGCGCTGCTTGTGCCATGTCGAGCGGCTTACTCACCTTACCCGTAGGCGTAACCCTGCCCCAAACCGCATCGTAGTTCGGGTCATCAGACAGATTGCGCGGCGTGGTAGTCGCCCCCGGCGCGATGCAGTTAACCGTGACGTGGTATGGCGAGAGTTCAATCACCAAGTTCTTCGCCAGCATCTCCAGCCCCGCCTTCGACATGCTGTATACCGACAGATACGGCACAGCCTGATGCCCTGTCACCGAGGACATAAACAGAATGCGTCCGCCATCTCCCTGCGCCCGCATTTGCCGCGCCGCCGCTTGCGTCAAAAAATAAGTACCACGCAAATTGAGTGATACCACACGGTCAAACATATCCGGCGTATAGGCAAAGAAGTCGCCCCATACCGTTAATCCAGCGTTGCACACCAGCATATCGAGCCGACCATAACGCGCGACCGCTGCATCCACCATCGCCTGTACTGTATCTAAGTTGGACACATCACCTGCGAAGGCTTCACATATACCACCCGCTGCTTGAATCTGCCCCGCCGCTTCCCCCGCGACGTGTGCATCGACATCGTTCAACAGCACCGACGCGCCGCCCAGCGCCAACTGCTCGGCAATCGCATAACCAATCCCGACACCTGCTCCGGTAACAATCGCTACTTGTTTTTCAAATAAACCATTCGTCATCAGTATAATTGCTCCTTATTCGACAAGGGGATATTATACAGGGACAATCTCAGCCACAAAAAAGTGAATTTCATGCCTAAATCAGCTTCTTCACCTACCTTTGAATCCATCCTCGGTTCTGCCGATCTGGTCGCGGACACCCGCACCTCCGGTCATGGGCGCGAAGGCAAGCTGCCGCTGACGGAGGACATGCTGCTCAACGAACCAAGCGGCAATTTGTTCGGCCTCACCCAGAATGTGGCGATGGGTTGGAACCCTGAAGAAGTCAACAACGAGCAATACTTGATCGTCAGCACCCACGGCGGCCTACGCGCACCGGATGGCTCGGCGGTCGCCCTCGGCTACCACACGGGTCACTGGGAAGTCAGCTTATTAGTACAAGCCGCCGCCGAAACCCTGCGCGAACAGGGTAGCGTCCCCTTCGCCGCCTACTGCACCGACCCCTGCGACGGGCGCTCACAGGGTACGGAAGGCATGATGGACAGCCTCCCCTACCGCAACGACGCGGCGATGGTCATCCGCCGCTTGGTGCGCTCACTGCCAACCCGCGATGGGGTTATGGGCATCGGCACCTGCGACAAAGGGCTGCCGGCGGTCATGCTGGCACTGGCGGGCTGCACTGACCTCCCCGGCATTATCGTCCCCGGCGGCGTAACCCTGCCCACCGAAGGCGCGGAGGACGCGGGTAAAATCCAAACCATCGGCGCACGCTTCACACAGGGGCAAATCACCCTCGAATATGCACAGGAGATGGGCTGCAAAGCCTGTGGCTCCAGCGGCGGCGGCTGCCAATTCCTCGGCACGGCGGCAACCGCGCAGGTCGTAGCGGAAGGCTTCGGCCTCACTCTGCCCCACAGCGCGCTCAGTCCGTCCGGCGAACCCATCTGGCTGGATATGGCGCGGCGTTCAGCCCTCGCCCTCCTGCGCCTCAAAGCCAACGACATCCCGCTCTCACGCATTATCACCCCCGCGTCGCTGGAAAACACGATGCTCGTTCACGCGGCGTTCGGCGGCTCGACCAACCTCCTGCTGCACATTCCCGCCATCGTCCAGCAAGCCGGACTGAAACCGCCCACCGTTGAGGATTGGAACCGCATCAACCGCAGCACCCCGCGCCTCGTGGATGCGTTGCCCAACGGCCCGCGTTTCTTCCCCACCGTGCAGGTGTTCATGGCGGGTGGTGTGCCAGAAGTCATGCTTCATCTGCGCGACATGGGTTTGCTGAATACCGACGCGCTCACCGTCACGGGTGAAAAACTCGGCGCAGTACTCGACTGGTGGAAACACAGCGAACGGCGGCAGGCGGTTCGCCAACTGCTGCGCGACCGTGACCATGTTGACCCCGATCTCGCCATTATGGATGCAGACAAAGCCCGTTCCGAAGGGCTGACCAGCACCGTCATCTTCCCCACAGGTAACATAGCACCGCAGGGTTCGGTCATCAAAGCCACTTCGATTGACCCGACCGTCATCGGCGAGGATCAAGTGTATCGCCAGCGCGGGCGGGCTAAGGTTTTCACCTCCGAACGTGCCGCTATTAAAGCCGTCAAAACCGGTGTCGTCCAACCCGGCGACGTGATGGTGATGATCGGCCTCGGCCCGCTCGGCACCGGCATGGTCGAAACCGCACAGATCACCTCCGCGCTCAAATACCTCGATTGGGGTAAGCACGTCGCGCTGCTCACCGATGGGCGCTTCTCCGGCTTCTCAACGGGCGCGTGTGTCGGGCATGTCGGGCCGGAAGCGCTGGCAGGTGGGCCAATCGGCAAAGTACGCGATAACGACCTGATTGAAATCATCCTCGACCGCAATAACCTCACCGGCTCGATCCAGCTTGTCGGCACATCTGACCGCGACCTGACACCTGATGAAGCCGCGCTCGTAATCGCCGCCCGTGATATGCATCCTGATTTGCACGTTCACCCACATCTACCCGACGACACCCGACTATGGGCAGCCTTGCAGGAAGTCAGCGGCGGCACATGGGCAGGCTGCGTCTACGATACCGATAAAATTATTGCCGCGCTCAAAGCGGGTATGCAGGTGCTTGCCAGTGAGACACAAGTAAGCGCGTAATCAGGACAACATCGTAGGGCATGGCGCTGACATGCCCTGTTAGCAAAGGACAACTCACTATGTACGCACTCGGCGGAGAACTCGTCGCCCGCACCCTTGCCGCGCAGGGCGTAACCACCCTCTACACTCTCTGCGGTGGGCATGTCATGAGCATTTACGACGGCTGCTTGAACAACAACATCAAAGTGATCGACTTCCGCCATGAACAGGCCGCTGCCCACGCGGCAGATGCTCACGCGCGGCTCACCCGTAACATCGGCGTAGCGGTCGTCACGGCTGGCCCCGGTGTCACCGATGCCGTCACGGGTGTCGCCAACGCCTACGAAGCCCGCAGTCCGCTGGTGCTGCTTGGCGGCACGGCACCACTCAAAACCAAAGGCATGGGCGCACTTCAAGAAATGCCGCAGTTGAATATGTTCAAAGACATCACCAAGTCCGCCTTCACCATCACCGAAACCGGGAAAATCCCTCAGCAGTTACACGAAGCCTTTGAGATTGCACTCAGCGGGCGACCGGGGCCGGTATTTGTTGAACTCCCGTTTGACGTGCTGTTCAACGCCGTCGAACCAGTGGAGATACCCGCGAGTGTGGTCATTGAACACGCCGCGCCGGAACTGAGCGCCGTTGCACGCATGTTTGAGTTGTTACGTGCGGCCAGCAAGCCGATCATCATTGCCGGAACACAGGTGTATTGGGACGAAGCTCATACCGCCCTGCGTGAACTCACCGAGCAAACTGGTATTCCCGTATTCACCAACGGCGCGGGACGCGGCACCCTGCCCATGACGCACCCCAACTGCTTCAAGTCATCCCGCAGCAGCGCCTTGCGAGAGGCGGATGTCGTCATCCTGCTCGGCACGCCGCTCGACTTCCGCCTCAAGTACGGGCAGGAAGGCTGGAATCCAGCGGCTAAACTCATCCAGATCGAGAATGACCCCACGCAGCTCAATCATAACCGTCAGGCCGATGTCGCGATCACGGCGGATGCGCGGCTGGTGTTGGAAGCATTAAGCGAGGGTTTACAGGGCATCCGCTACGACGAGTGGCTGCAAAAGATACAAGCGGCTGAGGCTAAAAAAGAGGCCGAACAAGAAAAATGGGAAAAGTTGGATGACAGGCCCGTCAACCACTTCCGCTTCGCTGCTGAACTCAACAGCTTCATTGACGAAGATACCATTCTCATCGGCGATGGTGGCGACATCGTGACCGCCTGCGCCCGTGTGATTGATGTCACGCTCCCCGGTCAGTGGCTCGACCCCGGCCCGCTCGGTTGCCTCGGTGTCGGCGTTCCCTTCGCCATCGCTGCCAAGCACCTGTACCCCCATAAAAAGGTGCTGGTGATCAACGGTGACGGCGCATTCGGGCTGAACGGCTTCGAGTTCGACACAGCAGTCCGCTTCAACCTGCCCATCGTCAGCATTGTCGGCAATGATGCCGGCTGGGGCAACATCCGCGTCATTCAAGAGCAAATGTTGGGCGAGGAACGCGCAATCGCCACATCCCTCGCCCCCACACGCTACGACAAAATTGTGGAAGCGATGGGCGGTCACGGTGAAGGGGTGGAAGACCCTGCTAATATCCGCCCCGCCCTTGAACGCGCTTTCGCCAGCGGCCAACCCGCCTGCGTCAACGTCACGCTCGACCCCAAAGGCTTGGTCAAAACCGCGCCCAATATAGCCTATTTAATGTAGCGAGTAATCGGTAAGTGATTAATTTCCTTGGTTCCCCTCGCCCTGAGGGAGAGGGGTTAGGGGTGAGGGCTAAAAACATCACTTACTTTGAACTACCAACAAAGTAACTTATCAACCCGCGTTCAACAGGATTTGGCGCGGGTCATCTACAATAATTTCGGGTGCGTTGAGTTCAGGGTAGTACAGGCGCATCAACCCGCTAACGCAAATGTCCTGCCCTTCCAGTGTCATCGGGTCGTAGTCAAACTTGTCCAAATCCTTTTGGAAGACCCGCACCAGCATTTGCCCATCATGCACCGTGCTAAAGCTCATGTAAACCGCTTTCGGTAGATGGTCAACAACTGATTGGATTGTCCCGCACACCTTTACCACCTGCCCCACATGCGCCATCGCCTCGGTGTAAGCAATTGTCGGTACTTCCAATGGGGCAGCATTCACGCGCACCGACTGATTTGCGACCAACAGCGTTTGCGATTCTTGACTACGCGAATTTGACGTAAATGCCATTAACCCGCCGTCTCGCGTTTTCACAAACACCATACCATCGCTGCCCACCGTGAATGGCAGGCTAATAACCTTCTGAATATCGTTGTGGTACTGGTAAAACCCTGCTGGGTAACCACGCTGGTCGCCGTAAGAGAATAAACCCGCCGGACAGTAACGTGTTTGCTCGCTGAAGGGGCAGCTTACCGCGCAGGTCGTCGTGCCAGAGCCGCCGGGGTACAGCAGCGGATTACAGGCTTGCCCCGGTGGGCAGTCACACTGCCGCCATATCACATACATGCCGTCCGATGTGCGGATCGGCTGCCTGAAGGTTTCGCCAAGCGTCGCGCTGCGGTCAACCACCCGCCGCCCCGCGTCGATCAACCAGTGTCCGTGGAACACCATATCGCCGATCATCGTCAGCGACATCATCTCGTCCGTCTGGATGTCGTCAAACTGCACGAAGCGCACATCGCCCGCTGCATAGCCTCCAACCGTGTCGTCATCCAGCACCATCTCACCCATCGCCGCGTCCTCACGACCGTCGCAAAAGTCGTTTGCCGCGCAGGTTAGGCCGTTGCGCCAGATGATGTACGCCACTTCTTGCCCGTCCACCTCGCGTATAACCGGCATCGGCCCCATCGGCAGGTCGCCGCCATCACCCGCGCCGCCGTTCCCCACCGCCGGAATAAAGGCAGTTTCGCCCGTATCAAGCCACAGCGCGAATAACACCTGTTGGTCAGGGCTTTTCGTCAATGCCGCCCGTATATCCGCGTTCGTCGTCGGGTATGCGCCCAAATCCCACAGGGTATTCCACTCCAAATGGTAGCGGATGAACACGATGCCGTGCTGTTCGGCAATTACCGGCCACCCGTTCTCAGCGACTGTGAAGTCGGTTTCCTCACTCGCGGTCGAATACTCCCGCACCGTTGGCTTCACACGCCACTTCTGCTCACCGCTGGCTGCATCGACCGCGTGAACAAACAAATCCTTCGCTACCACCACAACCGTATCCTGCGAAACGCTGTATGCGGGTGCGGTCGCCAGTTCACCCCCCGCATCATATTCCCAAACGCTTTCCAACGTCTCAGGGTCAAGCGCTGCTAACGTGCCGCTTGTTGAAGCCGCAATAATCAATGTATCAGTCGCCAGCGGTGAAGTTGCAATTGCGCCTCCAAGATCAGCACTGTGGACGATTTCACCCGTGGTCGCGTCCAATTGGTACAACCTGCCGTCATTCGAACCCACGTAAAGGGCTTCATTCTGGTAAACCGGGGTTCCGGTCAGCGCACCAATATCGTTTCGCTGCCAGAGTTCCGTGCCGGTTGATTCATCGAGGGCGAATACAACGTCACCCGCCACCATGTACACACGTCCGCCGCCCGTAATCGGCTGTACCAGATCTGGCACCAGCAGGTGATCAGCACGTGTTTTGCCGTTTGCGTCCGCGCTGTTCCAATCCCATGCGAAGCGCACTTGGCCGGAAATTGGCTCCGGCGCGAAGTTGGTACGCCCTGCGTTCTGCCCGAATTGTGACCATTCTGTCGATGGAGTATCAGTAGATTGTGCCAGCGCCAACCGTGAGCCGCCCGACCACGATTGGGACAAACCGTTAAACAATGTCAGAGACAGCATCACGACCGACAGCCGCGACACACCGACCCAACCAACCCGTTTCGTCATGCGTATAGCACCTCGTCATCTCTTCCAACAAGGTGATTATACTTGTTTGCAAAATGAGCGTATTTTAAGGATCGAAGCGCCGCGCTAAAGTTTGAATTTACAAACCTGCCAAACCATTTCTAAACCATTCACCAACCTTCTTAACAATCTTTCTCCCTCAAAATAGTTGGTGTCAGCACCGCTTAAAAGTGACCAAATGTTCTGACAAATGTTCACCCTTTCGCCCCTCACTTGTGCTACCCTGTTCATAACTCTGTTTCTGTTGGCAACTTGGCGGTTCATATGAGTTTTATTCTGGCCTCCTTATCAAAATCCTTTGCGTCTTTGCTTCCTTGCGCCTTTGCGTTTTGTTATTCTTCTTTGTGCATTTGCGGTAAAAATGTATTTGTCTTTGCATTTTCGGCGGCATTCTCCCTTACTCCCGCTATGCACATGCCACTTTTGCATAGCGGCGGAAACACGGGAGCAATCCGCCGTTTTATGTCATTTCAGCGCCATGCTCCCTCACTCCCGCCGACATAAAATGTCAATTTAGCGGATACACGGGAGACTCCCGCCAGACAATTCGGCGGGAAATATGCGAATAATGCAATTCGTATGAGAATATAAAACTTCGAGGTTTCTAATCGTTATCAGTCAGCAGCAGATGGTCACGAACAATCGCGTCAAGCTGCGTTTCATCCACGCCGTTAAAGACTGCGCCTTCGGGGTAAATCACGAGGTTAGGCCCCGCACCGCACATGCTCAGGCAGTTCGCGATTTCCAGCTTGACCGGCTTGGGGTACTGGTCGCCGTTAATGTCATCAACCAGCACCTCAAGCCGCTTCAGCACCTTATCCGCCCGCCGTCCCATGTTGCAGTACTGCCCCCGGCAGACCACCACACGTTTACGTTTCGGGCTGGGTGCATCGCTCATCAATAAGCCGCCGTCAACCCATCTTTACGCGGGTCGCTGCCACCAAACAGTACACCGGTTTCCGCGTCCCGCCGGATGATCTGACCGTCACCGAACACCCCGCGCCCACGTCCGCTAACAGGCCGCACCTTATGCCCCAACTCCGCCAGCCGAGCCATCGTCGCCACCGGAATCCCTTCCTCAAGTGCCAGTATACTGTCGCCCGTACCTTCCTCAAGGCAGAACCGTGGACGGTTGAGCGCCTCCTGCGGGTTCAGGTCATCATCCACCATCGCGTTAATCACCTGAAAGTGTCCCTGCGGCTGCATGAAGCCGCCCATTACTCCGAAGCTCGCCCACAGTTCGCCGTCCTTCAGCGCCATGCCGGGGATAATCGTGTGGTAAGGCCGCTTACCCCCCGCCACCACATTCGGGTGTCCGTCCACAAGGCTGAAACCTGCGCCACGGTTCTGGAGGAATACGCCTGTCCCCTTCGCTACAATGCCACTGCCCCACCCAAAATACAGACTGTTGATGAACGAGCAAGCATTCCCCTGCCCATCCACTGCTGTCAAATAGACGGTGTTCGAGCCGCCGATTGGTCGCCCATATTCCGGTGGCAGCATCGCATGGTTGGGCGACACCAAATCGCGCCGCTGTGCAGCGTATTCGTTACTCAGCAGTTCCTTCACCGGTGTCGGGTTGGTCGCCATATCCGCGATGTACTGCCGCGCGTCTGCGAACGCCAGCCGCATCGCCTCGATCATCAGGTGCAGCCGTTCCGCCGAGTCCCACGCCATGCTGCCCAAGTCCCATCCCGCCGCAATATTCAACGCCTGTAGCGCGGCTATGCCCTGCCCGTTCGGTGGATGCTCGAACACTTCAATCCCGTGATAATCCGTCGAAATAGGCTCGCCCCATGTGGACGTATGTTTCCGTAAGTCGTCATGCGTCATCACGCTGCCAGCGCCCTGTAACGTGTTCACAATCGCGTCAGCGACCGTCCCTGTATAAAATGCTTGTGGCCCACCGTCTGCGATGCCTTGCAGGGTCTTCGCCAGCCCCAGCAGCCTCACCATCTGCCCGACTGCTGGCGCACCGCCGTTCGGTAAATA
This sequence comes from Chloroflexota bacterium, assembly GCA_020161935.1. GTDB lineage: Bacteria > Chloroflexota > Anaerolineae > Aggregatilineales > Phototrophicaceae > CFX2. Next base: position 667,435 of record JAIUNI010000001.1, on the reverse strand, counting down.
GTCTTCAGTATTCAAACTATTCTTGAGAAACTGCTCACTGCCCTGCCACGCCGCCCCGAATACCGGATGCACCGGATACCCATCCCGCGCGTAGTGGATCGCGTCCACCAGCACATCGCTCAGGTTCATCGTGCCGTGCCGCGCCAGCAGGTCGTACCACCCCATTACCGCCCCCGGCACAGTCACCGCATGTGGGCTGCGTTCGGGTATCGACTTGTGACCCTGTGCTAGTAAATCGGTGAGGTTCAGCCCTGCCGGTGATCGTCCGCTGCCATTGAGCGCCGTAATCCGCTTCGTCTTGGCATCAAAATACAGCGCGAAGCAGTCACCACCAATTCCTGTAGATGCCGGTTCGGTCACGTTCAGCACTGCCGCTGCGGCGATGGCTGCATCCGCCGCGTTACCACCCGCGCGTAAAATCGCCAATCCCGCCTGAGAAGCCAGTGGGTTACTGGTCGCCACCATACCCCGCCGTGCGGTCACCATCGACCGCCGCGTCTGAAAGTCAAACGACATTGTTTTCATCATCAACTCCCCCATAATTTGAAAGAAATACTACCATATCCACGTCATGATTGTGGCTTACCAATCCACTTGGTATAGTGATAGTGGTTTATGTTCAGCACTTAGATGAGGAATATATGCGTGAAGCAGTTATCGTTGCCGGCATCCGCACCGCCGTCGGCAAGTCGCACCGTGGAACAACCCGCAATACTCGCTCGGATGAGATGGCTTCAGCCGTCATCAACAATTTACTCGACCAAACACAGGGCAAGCTCGACCCTGCTGAAATTGATGATGTCATCTTGGGCTGCGCCTACCCTGAAGGCGCACAGGGACTAAACTTCGCCCGTGTCATCAGCCTCCGCGCTGGGCTGCCTGTCGAAGTACCTGCCATGACACTCAACCGTTTCTGCTCCAGTGGCCTACAAGCCATTGCGATGGCGGCTGAACGCATCATCGCTAATAGTGCCGATATTGTCATCGCGGGCGGCGCGGAAACCATGTCGCTCGTTCCGCGTGGCGGGGTACGCCGCAGCCCGAACCCCTACCTGATGGAAAATTATCCTGAAGTCTATATCGCGATGGGTTATACCGCCGAGCATGTCGCCGACGAGTTTAACATCAGCCGTGAGGACATGGATCAGTTCGCCTACGAAAGCCACCAAAAAGCCGCCCAAGCCCTCGACTCAGGCATCTTCACCCAAGAGATCGTCCCGCTCGACATTGAAGAAACCGAAGTCAGCAGCACGGGGAAAACCCAAATCCGCAAACTCACCTTTAATCAAGACGAACACCTACGCCGCGACACCAAACTTGAGGGACTCGCCAAACTCAAACCCGCGTTCAAAGAAGGTGGCCGCGTCACCGCCGGCAATTCTAGTCCGCTCAGTGATGGTGCGGCAGGAGTCATCGTCATGGAGGCGGGTAAAGCGGCTCAACTCGGCCTCAAACCCCTTGCCCGTTTCGTCGGCTACAGTGCTGCCGGTGTACGACCGGAAGTCATGGGCATCGGGCCAATTAACGCCGTCCCCAAGCTGCTCAAACGCACACAAATCAAACTGGATGATATTGACCTTATCGAGCTGAACGAAGCCTTTGCCTCGCAGTCCTTAGCCGTCATCCGCACGCTGGAAATGAACCCCGAACGTATAAACGTGAACGGCGGGGCAATCGCGCTGGGTCATCCCCTCGGTTGCACGGGTGCAAAGCTCACCGTCCAACTCATTAACGAGATGCAGCGCCGCGCCAGCAAGTACGGCATGGTGACCATGTGCGTCGGTGGTGGCATGGGCGCAGCCGGAATCTTCGAGAACCTGAATTAAAAAGACGGGCAAATACGCCCGTCTTTACAAACCACATTTGATTTTGTGCTTAGTTCTCGCCCAAGTACAGTTTACGCACTTCTTCGTTGTTCATGAGCGCAGCCGCATTGTCACTCAGCTTGACCACGCCTGTTTGTAGGACATAGCCGCGCTTCGCCACTTCCAGCGCCATCAATGCGTTCTGCTCAACCAACAAAATGGTGGTGCCTTCCGCGTTAATCCGCTTGATGATCTCGAAGATCCCCTCAACCAGAACCGGCGCTAACCCCATTGATGGCTCATCCAGCAGCAGCACACGCGGCGCGGACATGAGCGCCCGTGCAATCGCTAACATCTGCTGTTCACCGCCGGAAAGCGTCCCGCCCTTCTGCTCAAGCCGTTCCTTCAGGCGCGGGAACAACGAAAACATCTGTTCCATACGTTGGCTGATAACCGTACGGCTAGAAACGTTCCACGCCCCGATTTCGATATTTTCGCGCACACTCAGCAGCGGGAAGATACGCCGACCTTCCGGCACATGCCCGATTCCGAGCGCAGCCACATCATGGGGTTTATAGGTGGTAATGTCCTTGCCTTCTAGCCGGACGGTACCCATTCGCGGGCGAACCATCCCACTGATCGTCCGCAGTGATGTGCTTTTACCCGCACCATTGGAACCCACCAGCGTCACAATTTCCCCTTCTTCAACTGTCAGGTTCACACCCTTCAAGGCATGTATGTGACCGTAATACGTATGCACATTTTCGAGTTCGAGCAGCGCGTTCATGACTGCGCCTCCCCATGCACTTTATCCATATCAGCGGTCGCTCGCCGCCCCAAGTAGGCTTCCACAACACGCGGATTCGCCCGTATCTCAGCCGGTGTTCCTTCGGCAATCTTTTGACCATAGTCAAGCACACTAATCCGTTCGCTGATGCCCATCACCACCCGCATGTCATGTTCGATCAGCACGACGGTCACGCCGCGTTCGTCACGTACCCGCCGGAACAGCGTCATCGCTTCAACACTTTCATTCGGGTTCATACCAGCCGTTGGCTCATCGAGCAAGATCAGCTTCGGGTCGCTCGCCAGCGCACGCGCAATTTCCACCCGCCGTTGGTCGCCATAGGGCAGATTACGGCTGACTTCATCACCTTTGTCGCCCAAACCCACAAACTTGAGCAGCTCAACCGCTTTTTCGCGCACATGCTTTTCCTGCGCGTTAAACCCACCTAAACGGGTCAGCGTTTGCAGCAGAGACACATTCAAACGGGAATGCATCCCGACCATCACGTTTTCAAAAACCGTCATACCGGGGAACAGCCGGATACTTTGGAACGTTCGCGACATACCCGCCGCATTCACTTGGTCAGGTCGCAGCCCAACGAGTGAGCGGTTATCAAATTTGATTGTTCCAGTGTCTGGCTTATAGATACCCGTGAGCAAGTTAAACAGCGTTGTTTTACCTGCCCCATTCGGGCCAATGATCGCGCTGATACTGCCTTCATCAATGCTGATCGAAACATCACTGACGGCAGTCAGCCCACCAAACTTTTTCGTGAGGTTATTGACTTCAAGGATACCCATTGTGCTAAACCTCTCCTTCAATTTTCTGCTCAGTCTTGGCCGCCTGCAATTCGAGCCGTCGTCTGCCCTCTGGCAGTAAACCAGCAGGACGGAAGATCATCATGATGATGAGCAGGATACCGAACACCAACCGCTCGTAACGGGCTGGCTCAAGCTGTGTCGGCCAATCGCGAATATGGAATTCGCCGCTGGTAAACGCAAAAACAATTGCCGCTATAGCAATCATCGCCAACACGACCGCGCCGATAATATTCGCGATGCCGCTCGTTTGGAAACGAGTGCTGTTTACGTAAGACCGCACCAGTTTCCACGCCTGCCACAGCAGGAATAAGCCGATGATGACCGCGACAATAATAATTAGCCAGTGTGGTACGATAGCATCAATATTGCGCCAATTGCTAATTTGTGTCGACAAGTTCTTAAGCACCAGCAAATTGAGCAGCGTGACCACACATGCGCCGAGCAGTACCCCCTGTATGCTGCCGATACCACCTACAATCACCATTGCCAAAATACTAATCGATTGGCTAAGGCTGAAACTTTCAGGGCTAACAAACGTTTGCTTGGAAGCGTACAAGACACCGATAGCACCTGCGAATGACGCGCCCATCGCGAAGGCTAATAGTTTCATACGTACCAATGGCACACCCATCGCAATCGCCGCCACCTCGTCCTCGCGGATAGCAGTCCACGCCCGCCCAATTGGCGAGTTTTCCAGCCGACGAGCGACCAGAATAATAATGACGATCACCAAAATCGCGATGAAGTAGAACAACAACTGCTGTGTAACGGTTTGCGCGTTGTTAATGTCGAGTTTGAGCGCATTTTCGACTGTCGGCACAAGGTCACGCAGGAATTGTGGAATCGGCGGTCGAGCCACACCGTCCAAGCCTTGCGAGCCGTTCGTAAAGTTGATCGGCGGGTTACCGACGGTATCAGAGTTCTGTGCCAAGATACGGATCATTTCGCCGAACCCTAGCGTCACAATCGCCAGATAGTCACCGCGCAACCGCAGCACCGGCAGCCCCAGCAAAATACCGCCGATTGCCGCGATAATCACACCGATAAACATAAACAGATAAAACGAACTTGCCGGAACAAGTGCGTTACTGACTTTGATATAGGTCTCTACAGGGGATGTAAACATCGCCCAAAGGTACGCGCCAACCGCGAAGAAGGCAATGTAGCCAAGATCGAGTAATCCCGCGAACCCCACAACGATATTCAGCCCCAGCGCCAAACCTGCAAAAATACAGATTTGAATAGCGAGTTCGAGAAAGCTGGTATCTTTCATCCCCAAAATAGGCATCAACACGAACAATAACAATAAAATAGCCAATCCCTTGAAACGCCAGTCAATTGATAATGCCATCGTCACAAACGGCGTTAGGGCAAACGGCGCAAAAGCCAGTGTACTGAGTATTGGGAAGATCGGACTGGCCCGCTCAAGACCAAACAATGCTGCGTAGACGATGACAATATAAAGTGCAAGAAAGGCCAGCGCGATCCACCGATTACTCAGTGCGCGTCGGATAAAGCCAACAGGTTGTTCTACAGTAGTAGTTGTCATCATTACACCTTCTCGTCCACACGCTCACCCAACAGGCCGCTCGGACGGAAGATCAGCACAAGGATAAGTACAAGGAAAGTAAAGATGTCGGTATAGCGTCCACCTAAAGCTGGAAAGTACACGAGGATACCGCTCAGAAACGATTCCAACATACCGAGCATTAAGCCACCGAGCAGCGCACCGGTCACATTCCCGATACCACCGAGAACCGCAGCCGTGAATGCCTTTAAACCGGGTATAAAGCCTACAAACGGATCGATTGTACCGACGTTCAGCCCAAATAAAGAACCTGCCGCGCCGCCGAACGCACCACCGACAAAGAAAGTCAGTGAAATCATCAGGTTGACATTAATACCCATCAACGAAGCCGTTGACATATCCTGTGAAACGGCTCGGATACCACGCCCTAATTTGGTGCCATTCACAAAGTAATTAAGCGCCACCAGCATCAGCATAGCCGCGACAATCACAATAATAGAAGTGACGCGAATATTGACCGGAGTCGTTCCTATTTGTATCGAAATCGGCGTACTCAAAGCTGGAATATTCGAGACAGGGTACGTCAATTTGAAAGCATTCCGGGTAACGGCTTCAAAAGCACGAACAGCATCTGCCAGAAAGAAGGAAATACCAATCGCTGAGATCAGCGGCACCAAACGCGGCGCACCTCGTAATGGCCGATAGGCTACACGCTCGATTATGACTGCCAGCAAACCACTGCATATCATGGACGTAATAACAATCAAAACCACAAGGAGCAGTGGACTCCACGATTCGAGAAAGCCAGCATCCGCAATCCGGCGGATCACTTCAAACCCAACAACACCACCGAACATAAAAATTTCACTGTGTGCAAAATTAATAAATTTTAGAACCCCGTATACCAGCGTATAACCGAGGGCGATCATGGCGTACACAAAGCCAATTGTCACACCGCTGATAATCATACCCGGTAGCTGGCGACCAATTTGGTCAGCCAAAATGATATTCGGGCGCGGTGTAGGAAATAGAACAGCCAGCGCGTAGGCAAATAGGGTCATCAGCAAAGCAGCGCCAACAATAAAGATCAACATTTGCCCGAGGGGAAGAACGACGTAACGATACAGCCAGCTTGATGTGGCTTGATTCGACACCATATGATGCTCCGTAAGTTAAAGCTAAAAAAAAGCGGCGGGCTACACTTTGAAAAATGCAGCGCCGCCGCTACGACGATCAAGTCTTACTTTACTGCCCCATCGCGCTTTCCAGCAGTGCGGTAAAGGGTGAAGCAACCGTCACTGTATCGAGGAGTTCATTCTCGCTCCACAGTGCCGGGTCGCCGCTCTTCACCTGCGAAACATAGTAGTTTGCGGTCGCGCGGTCGCCGTAAGCATCGAAGCTAATCGGGCCGGTCAGACCTTGGAAGTCGGCCGTGCCACGGACGGCTGCGGCAACCTGAGCGCGTGACGGCAATTCGCCACCATTCAGTTCAATCGCAACTTGGATCGCGTGCAGAGCAACGGCGGTCGCATCGTAGGATTCTGGGCCATACGGCTGCGGATTTTCGCCATAAGCCGTGTTGTAGTCCTCAACAAACTTGGCAGCATCAGGGAAAACCGAAAGCGGGCCAGCAGCCGAGGTGTAATAAGTACCGACAGCCGCTTCACCAGCCAACGCGGCAAAGTCAGAAGCATCCGTACCATCCGGCCCCATGAAGATACCGGTGTAACCAGCGGCGCGGGCTTGGCTCAGGAACACGGCGGTTTGATCGTAGATACCACCGAAGTAAATGGCATCCGGCGCGGTCGCCAAAATCGGCTGAATGATACCGTCGAAGTTTGATTTCTCTTCGGTGCCTTCAAAGCCGAGGACGGCAATACCCTGTGCTTCAGCTTCAGTTTGGAAGAAGGTTGCAATACCCTGACCGTACGGGGTCTTGTCATGGAGGACATAAACGCTCTTCACGGTGCCGAGGCCAGCGAGGAACTTGGCACCCGTCGGACCTTGGTTGTCGTCACGACCGCAGACACGGTTGACAACCGAGAGACCGCGCGAAGTCACACGCGGATTGGTGTTCGCGGGGGAAATCATCGCCAAGTCATAGGTGTTATAGACTTCTGACGAAGGAATGGCGACACCGCTGTTCCAGTGACCGATCACCACGAGAATTGCAGGATCGTTCACCATGTTCTGTGCGTTCGACACACCAACATCGGGCGTAGCTTGGTCATCAAACGGAACATATTGAACGTCGAAACCCAAATCAACCAACGGCTGCTTCAAGTCAGCGATTGCCAACTCAATAGCGTTACGCATACTCGTACCAGAAAGCGCCTGACCGCCGGAAAGCGGACTCTGCGACGCAATCTTAATCACCTTGGCATCCTGCGCCCTAAGTACAGCCGCATTCATGGCGATGGCAACCATCGTCAGCAATACCATTAAAATAAACCGTTTAGTCTTCATCTCTTGCTCCATAAAATTGTGTAATTGGTTACACTTCGATATTCTTATGCACCACAAGTTCCAATACACCAGAAAAAATAGTCAAATAAATTTATTAAATTCTGTCAATTTGGTACAGGTAGCGCAGGAGTGGGAGCATACCATGTATTACAAAAACCGACAAGTAAGTTTTGTCAAGTACAAATAAGAGCCAATATATGAATAGTTCAACACAGGTTAAAGGTATTATTTTCGGCTTGCTAGCGGCTGCAATTTGGGGTGGCATGTATGTCGTTTCAGACGTTGTGCTGCAAGTTATCCCACCCTTCACGCTGCTGACTATGCGCCTTGTGTTAGGCATTTTAGTGCTAGGGGGTATGGCCTATTTTCAACGCGAAAAGATACAAAATTTGACCAGTCGTCAAGTCTTCCAGCTTATTGGCATTGGCATTCTTGGCTTTGGTATCAGCGTAGGCGCACAGTTCGTTGGCACCGATGAATCAACCGCCATCAACGGCTCACTGGTGACCAGCGCTTCTCCCGCGTTTATTCTCATATTTGCTGCCCTGCTCCTCCACGAAAAATTAACCCCACAACGCATAGCTGCCGTTATATTGGCAACTGTTGGTGTCATTATCATCATTGACCCTAGCAAAGCGGATTTTGGGTCGGAAACCTTTCGAGGGAATATTGCCCTTGCGATTGCAGCGGTGACGTGGGGGTTGTACTCCATTCTCATCCGTCGTGTGAGCGCGACAATCGATACACTGCTTGTTACCCTGATTGCTTTTTGTGGGGGTTTACTGCTAACCGTTCCTGCCGCAGTTGTGGAACTGCAATCACGCTCGCTTGGACAAATCGACGGCGGGATTATTCTTGGTGTCCTCTATCTCGGTGTCGTTTCCACGGCTGGCGCGATGTGGTTATGGAACCGCGCATTTGCTTTGATTGACGGTTCAATTGCCTCGTTAACCTTCTTCGCCCAGCCACTCGTGGGGGCAGTCCTCAGCGTCATTTTGCTACACCAAGAGGTACAACCCTCGTTACTAGTCGGTGGAATTCTCATCGCTATGGGTGTCCTGCTGTCTGTATATCCGGTTGAAAAATTCGCGTTTCGCCGACCCACAACCGAGCTGCCCGTGAAGTGATGTAATAGCAGATGAACGCTCCCGAAATAAGCCTGTGAACAGGTTGCAAATTTCTTCTATTACGTCTATTATCGCCCCACCGATTAACTTTAAAGAGAACACAAATTTTTATGAGCATTTTTAAACGCCCATTTCAATTGTGTATTGTCCTCATCATTGCTCTCGTTGGATCAGTCACCGTCGCCCAAGACTCGCCTTCTAAACTGACCGTCGGTACCACTTATATTATTGATGTCCTCAACCCCACCACCAGCTTATATGGTTACGCTCAAAAAGGTCTCTTTTATGAAACCCTGATCGAAGCCGCCGACGGTGCGAACGTCATACCCGGCTTGGCTGAAAGCTGGTCATCGTCAGAAGACGGTCTCGTATGGACGTTCAAAATTCGCGAAGGAGTCACCTTTAGCGACGGTACACCCTGCACCGCCGTTGAAGCTGCATGGTCGCTCAACTGGTATATCGAAACCAGCGCCCCCGCTATCGTTTCTTACTTGACCAATATCACCGCGGTCGAAGCGCTTGACCCGACCACACTGCAAATCACGCTTTCGCAACCCGTTCCCAACATGGTTACTGCGAAGCTGCTGTATGCGTATATTCTACCGCCGCACATCTGGCAGGACATTCCGCCGGACGAAATCGGCATGTATGAAGATCCCAGCGTGACGATTGGCAGCGGCCCCTATGTCATGACCGATTATCAACCGGGTGAGTATATGATTTTGGATGCCAACCCGAACTACTGGCGTGGGCCAGCGCCGGTTGACCAAATCGTTTACCGTGAATACGGCAATGAGGATGCGCTCATCCAAGCGCTGCAAGTTGGAGAAGTCGATTACATTTATGGGGTGCCGTTTACAGGCATTCCCGCGATTGAAAACGACCCGAACATTCAAATCGACTCTGCCTTAGCGAACAAGTGGAGTGAACTCTCGGTCAATTGGACACCAGACGGCACTTCACCCGCGAGTCTGCATGACCCGATTGTGCGGAAAGCGATTGATTATTCGATTGACCGCCAGCAAATTATCAACATCGCGTATCTTGGCTATGCCCTTCCGGGGAATGCCTTTATCACAATGGGTATGGGCGCATTCTACAATACTGATATTGGCGAAATCCCCTATGACATCGCTCAAGCTAACCAGATGCTTGACGAGGCGGGATATGTGGATAGTGATGGCGACGGTATCCGCGAATATTCGGATGGTACGCCGCTTGAATACCGCTTGATGACGGACGACAGCGCGGCAGCAAACTTCCGTATCATCCAAATCATTTCAGATGGATTGGCAGACATTGGCATCTCAGCCTTCCCTGAAGTCGAATCAACCGACTCGCTCATCGCGCGGCAGGTTGACTTCGACTACGACCTTATCCACTGGGAATGGGATACCGATGCTGACCCGCACTTCCTGACCAGCGTGTTCACCTGTGCCGAAATGCAAGATGGTGGCTGGAATGACAGCGGCTTCTGCTCGCCTGAATATGACGCGCTATTTGAAGCGCAAGCAACCGCACTCAACCCCGATGAGCGCAAAGACATCATCTGGCAAATGCAGACGATTATCGCGGAAGAGCGACCGTGGTTAATCTTGGCGTATACCGATTCCATCAGCGCCTACCGCAAAGATCGGTTTATATTTGACCCACTCAATGCAATCTCGACAATGAAGTGGGCGCTTTATACCGGATTTTCACAGGTAAGCGGTTCATAACAAGCACGAGTAAGTTGGCTATCCATTGTGATCCAATTTGATTACCTGTTTCGGAAAATCGTATTTGCCCTGCTAACGCTGGCGGTCATTATTGTATTTAATTTTTTCTTATTTCGGATTCTCCCCGGTGATCCGATCAAGTTGCTCTTTCGCAACCCGCGCATGACCAAACAAGCTCAAGAAACGATTCGCGTGCAGTTTGGTCTCGATAAACCTGTGTGGATTAACACCGAACGCCTGCAATCGGGTGACATTGGCGGCATATTTGACAGCCAATTTGGCGCATACATCAGCAACCTGTTTCAAGGCAACCTCGGTATTTCCTTTGCCCAGCGCAGCAGTGTGAACGAAATTCTCGCCGAACGAATATGGCGTACGGCCTTACTGCTCTTTGCCGGAGAAGTGGTTGCCATTGTGGGCGGCATCATCGTCGGTGTCGTCGCGGCATGGCGGCACGGCACGTGGGTGGATGCCAGCGCTCTCATTATCGGCCTGACAACATGGGCGCTGCCAACGTTCTTCTTAGGCATCATTTTGCTAGTGATTGCGCGGGGGGTGCTGCCCACCAGCGGGATGGTAGAACCCGGTGCTGCCAAAGAAGGCACCATCGAATATTGGCTCGATGTCGGTCGGCACCTCATCCTACCGGCAACCACGTTAGCGGTCGGCAGCGCCAGTGCCTATATGCTCATCATGCGGAGCAGCGTTGTCGAAGTGCTGGCTGAAGACTATATCCTGACTGCCAAAGCAAAGGGTTTGTCGAACATCCAAATTTTAAAGAACCACGCCCTCAAAAATGCCATGCTGCCAATGGTAACGATCATCGCGCTCAATTTAGGCTATGTTGTCGGGGGAGCAATTCAGGTCGAAACGGTTTTCTCGTGGCCGGGTATCGGTCGGTTGATTTTTGATTCGGTCGCCAAACAGGACTATCCTGTCCTTCAAGGGGCGTTTTTATTGTTAGCTGTAAGCGTCATCTTGGCGAACCTCGTGACCGATGTCTTGTATTCGATACTTGACCCGCGTATCAAAGCAAGCTGACAGGAAATAAAGTGACGGTCGCACAAGAATTCTTCCGCAAGCCACAAGCCATTCTCGGCAGCGCCATGCTCGCATTGGTGTTAATCATTGCCGTGTTTGCACCCCTGCTTGCACCCTATGATCCCTACGAACGACTGCGTGTACAACCGGATGACCTGTTCGCGCCGCCAGATGCCGAACATTTCTTAGGTCGCGATGATGCCGGTAAGGACGTATGGAGTCAGTTGATATATGGGGCGCGAGTTTCGCTGCTCGTCGGATTTGCGGCATCACTGGTTTCGATGGGTATCGGAACGGCGGTCGGTCTCATCTCCGGTTATTACGGTGGTACAGTAGGCAACCTCTTGATGCGGCTTGTGGATTTCTTGATGGTCGTTCCCGATTTACCACTCATGCTGGTCGTCATAGCCGTCTGGGGTCGTGGACTGCTCAACATCATTCTGGTCATAGGTTTGCTCGGCTGGACGTATACTGCCCGCATCGTTCGGTCACAAACGCTGTCAATCAAAGAACGCCAATTCATTCTGCGTTCGAAGTCAATTGGCGCGAGTAATGCACGTATCATCCTCCGGCACGTCTTACCCCAAGTGATGCCGCTGATCGTCGCCCAAACAGTACTCGACATATCCGCCTCGATTTTAGCCGAGTCATCCCTCAGCTTCTTGGGATTAGGCGATCCAAACCTCATCAGTTGGGGCAGTATGTTAAACTTCGCGCTGGATCGTGGCGCGGTCAGCCGACAAGCGTGGTGGTTCTTATTACCCCCCGGTTTCGCTATCCTGTGGGTGACGTTAGCGCTCATTCTCGTGGGTAACAGTTTGGAGCAGATTGTGAATCCTCGCATCAAATCCCACCACTTGTTTGATGCACGCCGGATGGTATCGCTCATCATTCCGTTACCCCCTGCCCCACAATCCTTAAAAGAGAGTCAGGACAACTCATGACTCCGATATTGGACGTACAAAATTTATCAATCGACTACCAATCGAATGGGCATCCGCTCCATGCGGTCGAGGATATCAACTTCCAAGTTCAAAAAGGTCGTTCGCTGGCACTCGTCGGGGAATCGGGCTGCGGTAAAACAACCACGATGCTTTCCCTACTCCGGTTACTACCTGCGGAAGGCCGTATTATCGGCGGAAGGATACTCTACCGGGGAACGGACTTATTACGGTTATCTGAACGTGAGATGCGCGATTACCGCTGGAAAAAATTAGCGATTGTCTTTCAGGGTGCGATGAACGCACTTAATCCGGTTCAGCGCGTCAGTGACCAAATTGCTGAAGCCATCATGCGAGAGCCGCAGATTACCCGCAAACAGGCTTTGACACGTGTCGGCGAATTGATAGAAATTGTCGGCATTCCAGCCAACCGCGCCCAGCAGTACCCACACCAGTTCAGCGGTGGGATGCGCCAGCGGGCGATGATCGCGATGGCGCTGGCTTGCGAACCGGATGTGCTAATCGCCGACGAACCTACAACCGCACTGGATGTCATGATTCAGGCACAAATTTTGAGTTTGCTCCAAAAACTGCAACGCGATTTGGGACTAGCGGTTATTCTGGTGACGCATGATTTAGGTGTGGTCGCTGAAGTCTGTGACGATGTATTGGTCATGTATGGCGGCAAAGTGGCGGAAGCTGGAGATGTTGAAACCATCTTCAACAAACCGCTGCACCCTTATACGCAGCGATTGCTCCAAGCATTCCCGGATATTAACCGTCCCGGCTCGACGCTGGCTTCAATCGCTGGTCATCCCCCACCTTTGGATGATTTGCCCACAGGCTGCCGTTTTGAACCCCGCTGCCACCTGAGCAGTGAGATTTGCAAGCGAATACCGCCGCTCGCGCTTGAGCATGATGCCGGTCATTATGTCGCTTGCCATCATGTGGAGCAGTAACATGGCAACCGAACAGAAGCCCATTCTTGAAGTCCGTAATCTGCAAAAATATTACCCGATTGGGCGGGGATTACTCGGACGATTCAGCGGTTCACCAGAACAAGTTGTGCGTGCGGTGGATGGTGTAAGTTTCAAGTTGCAGCAGGGCGAAATACTTGGGCTGGTCGGCGAATCAGGTTCCGGCAAATCAACAACGGCACTCAGTGTGTTAGGGTTGATCCCCCATACTGATGGTGATGTGCTGTTTGATAATGAAGCAGTTACCGAGTCGGCTACGGGTAAAAAGCGTCGCGAACTGCGCCGGAAGATGCAGATGATCTTCCAAGATCCTTACGAAACCTTGAATCCTCGCCAGACGATTTATCAAATCGTGGTGGAACCGCTGGAAGTACACAGTATTACACGGGATAAGGTGGAGAAACACAAACGGGTTATCGAGGCATTGGCGCAAGCAGGTTTAAAGCCACCGGAAAACTATCTTCAGCGTTACCCTGACGAGCTTTCCGGTGGTCAACGGCAGCGGGTCGCTATTGCAGCCGCACTTATCCTCAAGCCCGAGTTGCTGGTTGCCGATGAACCGGTTTCGATGCTTGACGTTTCAATCCGCGCCGAGATTTTAAACCTGCTGCGCCAACTGCGCGACGAGCAGCAGATTAGCATTCTATATATCACGCATGACTTGGCTACAGCGGGGTATTTCACAGATCGTATCGCCGTGATGTACTTAGGCCGCATCGTCGAAATCGGCGCGACGAAGGACATCTTACAGAATCCGCAGCACCCGTATACAAAGGCGCTTATTTCCGTTATCCCCGTACCGAATCCACGCTTACGGCGGGAACGGGTGCTTTTACAAGGCGAAATACCCAATCCGATCAACATTCCATCGGGCTGCCGTTTTCATCCGCGCTGCCCGATTGCCATTGACGAATGTCGTAAAATTGATCCCCGGCTTATGCCCACGAATAGTGCTCATCAAACCGCTTGCATACGAGTGAAATAAACTGATGTCGACTTTAAACCCTGCCGAGTATTTGGATGCTCTACTGACCTTACCCAAGTTATATGGCGGTTCCGTTTCGCGTGATGGAAAGTGGGCAGCATGGATTTGGATGGGCGTTGGTGAAGCAATTGACGTGTATGCCGCGCCGACAGATGGTTCAGCCTCGCCCATTCAACTGACCCAAACGTCACAAAATACTTATTTCATCTCGTGGCTTCCAAGCAGCGATGGGGTGATCGTCGCACAAGACAATCATGGTGACGAACGGCTGCGGTTATTCCGCGTTGACCTCACCCAGCCTAATGTCTTGATACCGCTTACGGAAGAATCACCGAACTATTACATTCGGGGTGGTCAGCTACATCCTAACGGCGAATGGTTGATCTATGCGGCGAATGCCAACTTTCAAACGGGCGAGGAAATCGAGCCGACATGGATTTACCGGCATGACCTACAAACAGGTGAGCGAAAGCCAATCACTCAACCAGCTAAGGGCGCATATTATTTCCCTGTGTTAAATAGCACAGGAACCCATATCCTCTATAACCGTAAAGATGTTCATCCGGCAGGGTACCAACTGTGGCTAACTGATATTGAGGGTAACAATGATCGCGAAATATTCAGCGCGGGCGATGATAAAAAGGTCTATGGGTCGTGGTTGCCGGATGGAAAACGCTTACTTATTCGCGCAGAAACCGAAACCCATTTCCGTGTCGGGGTTTGGTCACTGGAAAACGAATCAATCCGTTGGCTAATTGATGACCCGAATCGGTATATCGAAAGTGTTCATGCGCCGTTTGGCAGTGACCAAATTGTCATCAGTGAGGTTAAAGAGGCACGACTCCAGAGTTCGCTGCTTGACCTTACAACAGGGATTGAAACGCAACTCACCCTAACACACGGCAATCTTCAACCAATTGCCCCATCAGCCAGCGGCGAGTGGGTCGGCAAATACTACAGCGCTCAACAGATCACTGATTTAGTACGTTTTTCTCCTCGCGACCTTAATATTCAAACCTTCAAAAGTTTAACGGGTGTCAGCACCAAAACACGCATTATGTCGTCGGATTTAGCTATCGCGGAAGATTTCCGGTGGCAGTCCGTTGACGGGTTGCAAATTCAAGGCTGGCTGTATCGCACACCGCATCCGGCAAAAGGCACGATTGTGTACGTACACGGCGGCCCGACAGCGCACAGTGAAGATGCACTTGATGACCAGATCCAATTCTTTGTGTCACAGAGGTTCAACGTGCTTGACCCGAACTATCGTGGCAGTACAGGCTTCAGCCGCATGTATACCGAAGCGATCAAAGCCGACGGCTGGGGCGGACGCGAGCAAGAGGATATTCGGGCGGGCATCGAAGCCTTAATCGCAAAAGGTATCGCAGTAGAAGGTAAAGTTGGCATCACTGGAACCTCCTACGGCGGTTATTCATCGTGGCACGCCATCACCCATTTCCCGCTGGAAATCGTCAGCGCATCCGCCCCGATTTGCGGCATGACTGATTTAGTCATCGACTATGAAACAACACGCCCTGACCTGCGTCCATACAGCGCCGAAATGATGGGTGGAACGCCCAATGAAATGCCGCAGCGTTATCACGAGCGCTCACCCATTCACTTTGTTGAAAACATCAAAGGGCGACTGCTTATCATTCAAGGGCTGCAAGACCCGAACGTGACCCCTGAAAATGTCTCGACCGTCAAGAAGGCGCTCGACAAAGCAGGTATCGAATACGAGATGCTCGTCTTTGACAATGAAGGTCATGGCATCGACCGTCCTGAAAACCTGCGTACCCTATATACGCATTTGGCCGCATTCTTTACACAAGCATTTGATGGTTCAGCATGAATACTTCGCCTGTCGTCTGGCAGCCAACACCTGAATATATCGAAAATGCGGCCTTCACCCGCTTCATGCGCCAACATGGCATTCCAACTTATGAAGCGCTTCTCGAAGCGTCAGATAATATCGAATGGTTCTGGAATGCGTTTATCCAGTTTGCCAATATCGAGTTTTACACGCCTTATAGTCAAACTGTTGACCTGAGTGAAGGACTGCCTTTCCCCAAATGGTTTGTGGGGGGTGAAATCAATATCGCTCACAACGCGCTGGATAAATGGGCTGCGAATCTAAGCACGCAAAACAATCTTGCTTTGATTTGGGAAAGTGAAGCGGGTGATACGCTAAAATTCAGCTTTCATGAGTTGTGGCAAAAAGCGAACCAAGTTGCCAATGCTCTTCGTGCGCTCGGCATCCAGCGAGGGGAACGTGTTGGCATCTTTATGCCCCTCATCCCTGAAACGGTCATGGCTGTTTTTGGCATCTATAAAATTGGTGCAGTTGTCGTGCCGCTGTTTTCCGGTTTCGGGCATGAAGCAATCGCGCTGCGGCTTAACGATGTGGGCGCAACAGCGGTTGTGACGGCTGATGGCTTTTACCGCAGCGGCAAGTGGCAAGCCATGAAAACCGTGCTTGACCGCGCGGTCGAACACGTGCCATCCATCAAGCATGTACTGTTCGTTGAGCGAGGCGATAACGCACCGCTGGTGACAGGGCGTGACCATGTGTGGCAAGAACTTGTCGACTCACAGCCTAATTCATTCGAAACCGTCCATACCCAAGCTGAAGAAATTTGCATGGTCAGTTATTCATCCGGGACGAGCGGCAAGCCGAAAGGTGTGGTACAGGTACACGGCGGGGTTGCGGTGAAATCAGCCGAGTTCGGCATTTTCAATTATGACTTGCATCAAGGCGATCTTATTCACCAGATCACCGATTTTGGCTGGATGATGGGGCAAGCACCGATGCTGCGGGCTTACTCGGCTGGCGCTGCGTTGATGTTGTATGAGGGTTCGCCAACGTATCCAACCGCAAGCCGGATGTTTGAGTTAATTCAAAAGCACCGTATCACAGTCTTCGGCGCACCGGCTACTGCACTTCGCATCTTCAAAACACAGGTTCCTGATGCTGCTGCTTCGCATGATTTAAGCTCGATCCGAATGCTCACCCACACAGGCGAACCAATTGATACCGATACATGGATGTGGTACTTCAAGTGGACAAAGGGGCGTGCGCCGGTCATTAATGTCAGCGGCGGAACCGAATTGTTTGCTGAAATCGTCGCGACCAGCTTTATGCAGCCGATCAAACCAACTTGCCTCGGCCTTACACCCGCTATTCACCCGATTATTGTTGATGAACACGGTCAGCCTGTACAACCGAACACGTCCGGCTACCTGTGCTTTACCCTGCCCCAGCCCGCCCAAACCCGGGGTTTCTGGCGAGAAGATGATACGCGCTACTTGAATACCTATTTCCCACATGGCAACCATCTGTGGTGGCATGGGGATATGGTTATGGTGGATGGCGACGGTTTTTGGTTTCATCAAGGTCGTGCAGATGATGTACTCAAAGTGGCGGGTCGACGAACCGGCCCCGGTGAAATCGAGGATGTCGTCGGGCAAATCGAAGGCGTTCACGAGTCGGCGGCGATAGGGATACCGCATCCCTTAAAGGGTGAAGAAATCATTGTCTTTGTTGTTCCCAAACCAGAGACAACCCTCAACCCTGCTGCGGTTATCAAGCGCGTGAGTGATGGACTCGGTAAACCTTATGAGCCAAGTGCAGTTTATCTCGTCAGTGATCTACCCAAAACACGCTCCGGCAAAGTCATCCGCAGGTTGATTAAGCAGCGCTATTTAGGTGAACCGGATGGCGATGTATCGAGCCTCCACAACCCCGAAGCGCTTGATGGAATACCACGTAAAAATACTTAACAAACGATCATGAGATTAAAATGCACAAGATTCTCAAATTTCGCAACTTTCCCGCTGAAATGGCTGGCGGGAGTCTCCCGTGTGTCCGCCGAATTGATATTTTGTGGCGGCAGATGTGAGGGAGCGCGGCGCTGAAATGACACAAATCGGCGGATTGCTCGGCTAATTCCGCCGCTGTGCAACATTTGCCTTTGCTTGGCGGGAGTGAGGGAGCATTTCGCCGAAGATGCAAAAGCAAACGATTTTAACCAAGACACTAAAACGCAGATAAAAATGAGGTATTAGAAGGATGTTACACAACTTCATTATAGAACAAAAAGGCTACCAAAGTCAAGTGAAACAAGGTTCGAGTATTCTAACTTTAACCATGTTTGATCTATACAGGTTGATACAAGGTTAAGTGCCATCAACAAGTGGCTGTGACCGTTCTTTGACGAACAATATCAGTAAAACGAGCGCGACAACCGTCAAAATGGATGCGAAGACGGCATTCGCATTTATGCCCGACTCGTAAAGTTTTGGTCCGATTACTGAGCCTGTCATACGCCCCAATGAATGCGCCGCCGCGCCCAGAGCCATTAAGGTTGCACGGGCCGACGGAACCATTTCGGTCATCAGGGGCAAGCTGCTGACAATCATGAACTCAAACGTCAGGAAGAATAGAAATAACCCTACAAGCGCCCCTTCCAGACGAAAGCCCAAGACCGGAAGCAGAAGACAACTTATCGCGTAGGCAATCAGCCCGATGCCCAACGAACGCCGTTTACCTAAGCGATCAACCAACCCCGCCACGAAACCTTCGCCAAACAACTCGGCAACGCCAATTATCGTTGAAGCCAACCCGAGGGCAGCTACTTTAAGGGCAAAACTGTTTTCCATCCAACTGCCGAAAATAACATTCACAGTTTCATTGCTGGCAGTCGTCAAGAATGCGACCGCTAAAATGGCGAGTGCAGCAGGTTCTTTACGAACGATGCTAAACCCGCGCATGATTGACGGGCGAATCGAATTTTTAGCCGGGTTGTCATTGGGTAACGTTCGCCACAGCAGGATAAAAGCGCCAACAGCAATTAGCCCGAAACACGGGAAAGGCGCAGACCAACCCACGTTGGCAAACAAGAAGCCAGCCAGCGGAATACCGAGCAAAAACGCACCTGACCAACCAAATTCGACAATGCCGGAGGCCAAACCACGCTGTCGGTAATCGACACGATCACCCACATAAGCGTAAACGGAGGTATCAAACATGATTTTGCTTAAGCTGGTAAGCACTAGAGATGCGATCAGCGCCGGATAGGTGGGCGAAAAGAAAATCAGCAGCATGGAAGCGACGAAAATGAGCAAGCCAACCATCATTGCTCGTTTCCGCCCCCAGCTATCAGATACGGAGCCGATCAACGGGCTTGCCAAACCAAGCGCCGCTCGCAGAGTAATGCCAGCGGTAACATCCGCTTCCGTAACCCCTAACCCACGCGCGATAAATGGCAGGAAGGGATACACCATACGGAACCCGCTGTTCATGATGGTGCGGATGGTTAAAAAGAGACCGAGTTGTAAGTAAAATTGTGCGCCTTTCAGCGGTTGAATGGCGGGGTTAGCTGGCTCCGACTGAGGTAAAAATGCCGACACAAATAACTCCAGTTCGTTTATTCAAGAATACTTTTTTGCTTCAACACATCGCTCAAACGATATTCTAAAACTTGTTCCACACGGAAATTTTCAAGTTGAAGGTAGCGAGCAGCAACGTCTAATAATACTGATTGTGGAATAAGACCAATTAGCTCCGAGTGATGAACAGAGGTATTCGCCCGCTCCGCTTCACGGCGGATCACTTCGATCACGGGGAAAAGCGGTGTCTCAGCCGGATTCGTGAAATTCATGGAAACCTGCGCCCGACCATCCACCAACATGCCCAGTGCTTTAACATGCAGAAAGCCGCCTGACGAAGCACGAATAAGTCGTGCAATCCGCCGTGCCAGCGCAACGTCATCGGTACCCAAGTAAACATTAAAGGCCACAAGCGGATGACGCGCACCAATGATGGTCGCTCCAGCGCGTCCTACTCGCTTTGGCCCATAATCGGGAACACGTTCAGGGTCAGTTGTAATTGCATCTTTTAAGGCTTCGTACCCGCCACGGCGAACACTTTCAAGCCGTGTATATTCCGGTCGTGTAGAAGCCGCTTCATACAAATACACGGGGATATCGAGTTCACTGCCTACTCGTTCGCCTAACTGCTGTGCGAGTTGAACGCATTCATCAAGAGTCATGTTATCAAGCGGCACAAACGGAACGACATCTGCTGCACCGAGGCGTGGATGTGTACCGTTGTGTGTATCAAGGTCGATCAGCTCGGAGGCGGCTTTAATCGCCGAAAACGCGGCTTCGACAACCGCTGATGGTTCGCCTGCAAATGTCACCACTGAACGGTTGTGGTCAGCATCACTGGAATAGTCGAGCAGCAAAACACCGACGTGTGACCGGACGGCATCCACAATCGCGTTGATAACTTCAGGCCGACGACCTTCAGAAAAGTTTGGGATACACTCGACTAATTTAGACTTCATAACGACACCCTAGACAAAAAAATAGCCTCAGGCGATGCCTAAGGCTATTTCATTCTAACAGGTTTAAGGCTTAATCGCCCGTTGCAGGTTGCAACGAGCCTGCCGCAGAACTTCCGTTGGTAGGCGCGGGTGTTTCTTCCTCGCGCCGGAATTGGCTCATATACAGATCGTAGTATGCCCCCTTCTGCGCCAAGAGCGAGTTGTGCGTACCGCGTTCGATAATTTCACCATCTTTGAGGACAAGCACCTGATCCGCATTACGAATGGTACTTAAGCGGTGAGCAATCACGAAACTGGTACGTCCTTTCAACAGCTCCTCAAACGCTTTTTGTATTAGGCGTTCAGTACGGGTATCGACACTCGATGTTGCTTCATCGAGGATCAGAACACGCGGACTCATGAGCGCGACACGCGCAATCGCGACAAGCTGCCGCTGCCCTTGACTAAGGCCGCTGCCGCGTTCACCTAACACAGTCTGGTACCCTTCCGGCAAGCGCTCGATGAACGAGTCGGCAGCAACCAATTTAGCCGCAGCAATCACTTCCTCGTCGGTTGCATCCAAACGACCATAGCGAATGTTGTTCATGACGGTATCCGAAAACAGGAAGGTGTCCTGCAACACGATACCTATTTGACTGCGTAGGCTAGCAGCGATCACATCACGAACATCAACCCCGTCAATCTTGACCGAGCCTTTGGTCACGTCATAGAAGCGCGGCAGGAGATTAATGATGGTTGTCTTGCCAGCGCCCGTTGGCCCAACGATAGCAATTGTTTGACCGGGTTCCGCAGTCAGGTTGACCCCACGAAGAACGGGTTCACCCGCTTTGTATTCCGCCCACACATCTTGGAACTCAACCCTACCCTGTATCTGCGGAAGCGGTTTTGCGCCTGCCTTATCGACAACAGCAGGGATTTCATCCATCAAGTTGAAGATACGCTCACCACCCGCAATCGCACTTTGAATATTCGTCCACAGGACGGCGATCTGTTGAATCGGGCGGTTAAACTGCTGGGTATAGCTCAAGAACGCAATCATCGTACCAAGTGAGATGACAGCCGTCCCAAACAGCGGTTCGTTCCGCAGCAGTGAAAGACCACCAACAACCACGACAATGGCGAGGGCGGCGTAACCGAGCGCCTCAAGAATAGGATTTAACGCACTCGTGAAGGTGGCAGCACGGACATTCGCGTCACGGTTGGCTGCGTTGGTACGCTTAAATTCCTCGATATTTTCTTCCTCACGATTGAAGGCTTGAACTTCACGCACGCCAGCGATGCTCTCTTGCAAGTTGGCATTCACGCTGCCCATTTCTTCACGGCTCTTGCGGAAAGCCTTCCGCGCCTGCTCGGAAAAATAAACTGTAGCAATCGCCATGAAAGGTACGACAGCGAGACTGAGCAGCGCATAAGGTGTGTTCGTCTGGAGCATACTGACGACTACCCAAACGATGAGCAAGATGCTGCTGATTACGTTGATTAGAGCAAAACTGAACGCCTGCTGAATTGTTTCCGAGTCATTGGTAAAGCGGCTCATAATATCGCCAGCTTCATGTTCAGCGTAGTAGCCTAATGAGAGACGATGGACGTGTTGGAACACATCAACACGAATATCACGCAGCGCCTTCTGCCCTGCCCAAGACATAAAGAAAAACATCGCGCCGGACAAAATAGAACCAATGACAAACAGTCCTAGCAGAGTCAAGACGATGCGTAACAATCCGTCCACTCTGGCGGCACGCGCTTCGTCGGCAGATAATGTGCTCAGATCTGTTGAATCAAACCAGCAGGTATTGGTCGAAGCCGTCGTATCGCTACTCCCTTGCATAAGCGAAGCAAACGGATTTTCAGACACAATATAGCAGTCCACCGTCTGACCAATCAGGCGTGGAGATTCGACCTGCGTCCATGTGGTAACGACCATCAAAACCATGACAATGACCAGCGCGAACCAGCGCTGCCGGAAGTACGGCCAAAAACGAGCTAACGTCTGGCTGACACTTTTCGGTTTCGTATTTTCATTTTCCATCAGACGGCGCATGCCGTCCGCACCACCCATAAACCCCATAAGATTACTTGGCCTCCGTCACAGTCGGTGCATCGGTCGTAGTGGCTTCCGCATCTCCAACCAGTTGCGAATGATAAATTTCAGCATAGATGGCGCTTTCTTCCATGAGTTCCTCGTGCTTACCACGCGCCACGATTTCGCCCTTATCCAGCACCAAGATTTGATCGGCATTGACAACCGTGCTGATGCGTTGAGCAATGACAAAGCTCGTCCGCCCGTGCATCAGGTTATCCAATGCTTTCTGAATGTGATACTCGGTCATTAGGTCAACGCTGCTGGTCGAGTCGTCCAAAATAAGCAGACGCGGATTCAGCAGCAGGGCGCGAGCAATGGCGATACGCTGCTTTTGACCACCCGAAAGAGTCGAACCGCGCTCACCCACCGGTGTCTCGTAGCCTTCAGGGAAGGTCATGATAAAGTCATGGGCAGCGGCAGCTTTAGCGGCTGAGATCACTTCTTCAAGTGTCGCATCCGAACGACCAAACGCGATATTGTCGCGGATCGAGCCGCCGAACAAGTTCGTTTCCTGAAGGACAATACCAATTTGCGAACGCAAGCTGTCAATCGTTACATCGCGGACATCCTGCCCATCAATCAGCACTTGCCCTTCTGTCACGTCATAGAAACGCGGCAGTAGATTGATGATGCTGGTCTTACCGCTGCCTGTCGCGCCAAGTAGAGCAACTGTTTGCCCCGGCTGCGCTTCAAAGCTGACGTTCTTAAGCACAGGTTCGCTGCCACCGACATAACGGAAGGTCACATCTTTGAACTCAACGCGGCCTTCAATCGCCTTGAGTTCAGCAGCACCCGATTTATCCTCAACATCATTCTTGGCATCCAATATTTCAAAGATACGCGCCGATGACGCGCTGGCCTGTGCCATCTGAGAAATGATGAAGCCCAACTGCGCCAACGGCAGGAACAAGAATGTGAGGTAAAGGCTGAACTTCTGATACTCGCCGAGTGTCAGATTATTGCCGATAATATCCCGACCGCCGAAGTACAGAATACCGGCTTGCCCGACCTGCGCGACCAAGAACACCACCGGAAACAGGAACGTGAAAGTCCGCGAGACGCGCATGGTGGTTGAAAGGACATCATCAGCCGCTTTTGTAAACCGCCCTTCTTCATAGGGTTCGCGGACAAAGGCTTTTACCACCTTAATGCCCGCAAGCGACTCTTGAAGAACGGTGTTCAAGCTAGAAATTTTCTGCTGCACAGCAATAAACAAGGGCTGCGCGACTGCGCCGAAAATCATGAATACGACCATAGCGACGGGCAGCGTCGGCAGTGCAACCAGTGTTAGCTGTACATTCGTCGCGAACAGGATAATCAAGATCAGCACGATCAAAACCAATGACGATACCGCTTGCATCAACCCTTGAGCGATGAACAAGCGCACCTTTTCGACATCATCAGTCGCGCGAACCATCAACTGACCGGTTTGGTTCTGGTCGTGATAGGTGAACGATAGGCGCTGAACCTTCGCGAAAATCTCATTCCGCATATCGAAGGCCGCACTTTGAGACATCAATTCCGCGTAGTAGGTTTGCAGGAATGAGAACACACCACGCGCAATCGCAAACGCCACAATAAACAAACCGGCGTTGATAAGCAAGGTTTGTGCATTTGCCTGATCCGCTCTCACTTGATCGAGCGTTTTACCGATTTGACCCAGCGCAAGTGGCTGCACTATAGCCGGAATTTTGAGTACGTTATCCGCGATGAACCCATTCGTGACTGCATCGGTCATGTTTTGGGTTAGCTGTGGCACAGCCAATTGAGCAAGTGTCGCAATCAGTAAAGCGATATACGCCACCAATGGAATATAACCCTGATTGCGGAGATACCCTATCGCACGTCCTAATCCACCGCGACCACCTGAAGATGGTGCGCCGCCCCTACCTCGTCGCGTTTGCCCCTGCGTCGCTTGAGCTTGCACGTTCAGACTCCTTTTGGCAACAATACAGAATTGAACTCAGAACTATCCGCTTACCTATTGGCTTCGTTATCCGATTGAAGGCTCAATGGGACATCACGGGTTGTTAGAATTTGCAGCGCCTTTTCTAATGACGTAACAATCATGTGCTGTTCTTCTGACGGCAGCACGTCAAGTAACTTGGCTATCGCATCATGCCGATGTTTGATCGTCTCGCCTACGATCTGATGCGCTTTCTCACTGAGGTAAAGCCGCATCAATCGGACATCATCTTGATCCGGCTTCCGTTCAACCAACCCCGTGTTTTCGAGTTCGCGGACAGCCGTCGAAACCGCAGCCGGTGTAATTTGCAGAAATTCCGCCAGCTCTTTTTGCGCGCTGCCGGGCTGGCGGTAGAGCATATTGAGGGCAACCAATTTGTTAATGCTTAAGTCTTTAAACGCATGGTGATGGTGCTGCTGCTTTTCCTGCGACATCTGATGATGCGACATTTCAAACACGCGCATAAACCGTTCCGCCAAGCTGGACTCGCTGTGGCGATCCCTATCGTCATGACACATTCAAGTATTACCTGTGGAGTAAACAACCGGGTTGAGTTAATTAACTTAATTAACAGAACAAATGATAGTAGGATTGGTAAGCATCGTCAATAGATAACCTCTGAAACTGATCAAAAGTACAGTTCGATTTTGTCGTTTACCTTTCCAGTGCTATTATTTGCACCTTATTCTTAACGTGCAATACGCATAGGATGTTCAAATGTCGCAACCAACCCTATTGTGTCTTTCAAGCTATTTCAAAGGTGAAGCTTTCTTGCGTCAAGCAAAGAAAGAAGGTGCGAGGGTCTTACTGCTGACAGAAGAAAAACTAGCGCATGAAAAATGGCCGCGTGATAGCATTGATGAAGTCTTTCTGATGCCAGATATGACCAAAGTTCAAGATTTGATTTACGCCATCAGTTACTTGTTTCGCTCGAATAAGATCGACCAAATTATCGCGCTAGACGAGTATGATGTTGAAAACGTTGCCACGTTACGAGAACATTTACGCCTACCGGGGATGGGGCAAACCCATACACGTTACTTCCGCGATAAGCTGGCGATGCGGATGCGTGCGCGTGCAAATGGTGTGCGTGTACCGAGTTTCACATCGGTATTCAACTACGACATGCTGCGAGAGTTTATGGATAAAGTGCCTGCGCCGTGGGTACTGAAACCCCGCACTGAAGCCAGCAGTATGGGCATCAAAAAGATCCATAATTCCGAAGAACTGTGGCGCTGGTTTGACCAACTCGGCGACCAACAATCCGCATTCTTGTTAGAACAGTTCGTGCCGGGTGATGTTTTCCATGTGGATTCTGTCATTTGGGACGGAAAGATCGTTTTTTCAAGTACACAAAAATATGGTATACCACCTTTCAGTGTTTACCATGACGGCGGTATCTTTACGACCCAAACCGTATCGCCAAAATCAAAAGATGCACAGGCACTTAAAGCTATCAATGCAGCCTTGGTAAAGTCACAAGGTATGGAGCATGGTGTGACCCATGCGGAATATATTAAGGGACACGCGGATGGGGAAATGTATTTCCTCGAGGTCGCGGCACGGGTGGGTGGTGCCAATATTGCTGACCTGATTGAGCACACGACCGGTATCAATCCGTGGGCGGAGTGGGCACGGGTCGAAATCGCAACAATACGAGGGGAGGCGTATAAGCCGCCAAAACCTTTCCAAAAGTATGGCGCACTGGTTAATACGCTCGCCAAACAAGAGTACCCCGATCTTTCGGCCTATAACGATCCAGAAATTGTGTGGAAAGCCGACCACAAGCAACACGCAGGATTGATCGCCGTATCCGACAAAGCGGAACGTGTTAATGAACTCATCGAGAGCTACATCCAACGGTTCTCGAATGATTTCTTAGCGGTGGCGACACCCAAAGAATCGGCACATTAGAGGCCAACATATTCGGGAGGGCAACAATACTCTCCCCTACTTTAACGGACGGGTAGTAATATCCAATTCATCAACTTGAATGATCTATGTCACCTATCTTTACATCGAACTATCCCAACTTTCAGGTTGGAGACCCTACGTTACTTTCGACCCCAGAACGTATAGGAGCAAGCGCAAGCTATACTGGTAAAGGGATTACGATTGCCTTCATTGACTCAGGTTTTTACCCGCATCCCGATATTGAAGGGCGGATACTGGTTCATGCAGACGCATCGACGAACCGCGTGATCGAGCAAACCAGCGGCTTTGATATTAGCGACCTGAGTTGGCACGGGCAGATGACCAGCGTAATCGCCTGCGGGAACGGGCATTGTTCCAACGGTAAGTATCGGGGAATCGCTTCTGATGCCAGTCTCGTACTGGTGAAAGTCAGTACGCCTAAAGGACAGATCAAAGAGGCTGACATTTTGCGCGGTTTGCGGTGGGTGATTGATACTCACCAGCGCTTTAATGTGCGAGTTGTCAATGTTTCAGTCGGGGGTGATTTTGTTTATAACCAGCCCGATCACCTGCTGCATAAAGCGATCCGTAAGCTGACCAAAGCCGGTGTCACAGTGGTGGTCGCGGCAGGCAACCGGCAGGTCAACCACCTGCTGCCCCCAGCAAGCGCAGCGGAAGCTATTACCGTGGGTGGTATGGATGACTGCAACTCGGTTGACCGCTCAAAGTGGATGTTATACCACCACAATTACGGCACGGTTTATGATGGAACCCGCAAACCGGAACTCGTCGCACCTGCGAACTGGATTGCTTCGCCGATCATGCCGAACTCAACCGTGGCACGCGAGGCTTATTGGCTAGGGCAACTTCTGCGTAAACCAAGCGAAGCTGATATTGAAACGCTCATTCAGGAAGGCTACGCTGACCTGAGCTTTCATAAGGATGACCTTAAAAAAGGCAAGGATTTATATCACGTTCTTGAGTCGCGAATCCACGCCCACAAGATCGTGGATACACAGCACCAGCATGTGGACGGAACATCGGTGGCAGCTCCAATTGTGAGTTCTGTCGTCGCCCAGATGTTAGAAGCGAATCCTCGTTTGACACCCCGCGAAATTCGCGCTATTCTGACGCGCACGGCTCGCCAATTGGAAGGCGCTCCAGTTGAGCAGCAGGGGGCAGGCGTTTTAAATGCCGCAGCAGCCGTACAGGCAGCACTTGACACCAAACATACGAAATGAGAAACAGCTTTCATGAACCGTGAATATCACCGTTGGTTCAGCCCATCTTTGAATCGTGATATGGAACTCTTGGTCTTCGGTCATAGTGGAGCCAAAGTCTTGGTTTTCCCGACCTCGAAGGGCAAGTACTACGAATGGGAAGACCGCGCGATGATGGGAACACTTGGTGAAGCGCTGGAACGCGGTTGGCTGCAAGTGTACTGCGTGGATAGTGTAGACGCGGAAAGCTGGTATAACTACGGCGTGCATCCGGGCGCGAGGGCGTGGCGGCACACCCAGTATGACAATTATTTATACCATGAGGTTTTACCCCTCATGAATAACAAAAATGGTAACCCTTTCTTGATGACGGTTGGGGCGAGCTTTGGCGCATTCCATGCGATGAGCTTCGGCTTGCGACATCCTGATAAGGTTGACCGCATCATTGGCCTCAGCGGTTTATATGACATTCGCGGGTTCACGGATGGTTATTCGGATGACCATGTATACATGAATAACCCAATGCAGTTTATCGCCAACGAGCATGACGGAAACCGTTTAGCACTCCTGCGGCATGTCGATATTATTATGGCGAGTGGGCGAGATGACAGGCTTATCGGCAGCGCCCGTAACTTCTCTAGCTTATTGTGGAGCAAGGAAATCGGTAATGCACTGCGGGAATGGGACGGTTGGTCACACGATTGGCCTTACTGGCAGAAGATGGTTCAAACGTACATCAACGGACACGATTAACAGTATACCGGTGAATATTATTCAGCTTATCTAACTCACATCAATTGGAGACAATCACGATGGCGACCTCTACGAAAAGCAAAGAACCCTTGAAAGTTGGCTTGTTTGTGGGGCGCGAATGGTCGTGGCCTCCGGCGTTCATTGAAGAAGTGAACCGGCGGGATGAGGGCGTGATTGCGGAGTACGTCCGCATCGGCGGGACGAGCATGAACGAACCCTGCCCCTACCGTGTGATCGTTGACCGCATCTCCCACGAAGTCCCCTACTATCGTTCGTATCTAAAAAATGCCGCCTTACAGGGCGTGAAGGTTATCAACGACCCGTTTATGTGGACGGCAGACGATAAGTTCTTCGGCGCGTCACTGGTTGACCGTATCGGCGTGACTTCCCCCAAGACGCTGGTACTGCCGAACAAGGATTATGTACCCGGCATCGTCCACAATGAAAGTTTACGCAACCTGACCTACCCGATGGACTGGAACGCGCTGGTTGAAAAGGTCGGCGGGATGCCCTGTGTATTGAAAGATGCACACGGCGGGGGTTGGAAAGAAGTTTATGTCGTGAATACCGTTCCAGAGTTGATCTGGCGTTACAACGAAAGTGGCTTGCTGACGATGATCCTACAAGAGTTCATCCAGTGGGATAATTACGCGCGGTGTATGTGCTTGGGGCAAGAAGAAATCTACGTGATGAAGTACGACCCCAGCCAACGCAAATACCATGAGCAGCACGACTTCTCGCCGGAACTATACGAACGCATTGTGCAGGACTCGAAAAAGATCGTTCAGGCTTTCGGCTACGACATGAACACGGTTGAGTTTGCGATTAAAGACGGTGTCCCTTACGCGATTGACTTTATGAATCCCGCGCCCGATATGGACGTGAACTCGCTGGGCAAAATCCATTTTGACTGGATGGTGACACACATGGCTGATCTGTGCATCCGTCTGGCGAAGTCGAAGGAAGCGACACGTGACCGTTACCAATGGGGCAAACTGAGCAAAGGCAGCAAGTGACCAAATGCCTAAGGACGCGATTGACCTTTACCACAGCTTACTTGACGACCAACTCGCGGCAGATACCAGCGCAGAGTTATACGCACGGTTAAGACCACAGGGGCTTTACTTTGGTGACCGCCCCTTGTGTACCGTCATCCGACCCCACTTTTACCTTTCGGAACATTGGGATTATTTGAAGCGCGAGACAGAAACGCTGCTCAGTGCCTTTTCACGCTTACACGCAGCCTGCCTAACGGACGCGAATTTACGGGAACAGCTTGACCTCGAACCCTACGAGGAGAACCTGTTTAGCCTCGATATTGGCGGGGCGGTTCCATGGACGACTTCACGGTTGGACTCGTTCTTCCTGAGCAGCGAGCGCAAGTTGTACTTCGTGGAATACAACGCAGAAACGCCAGCCGGGATGGGTTATGAAGATGCCCTGTCGGAACTGTTCATGACGCTGGAACCCATGAAGCGATTCATGAAGTATTACGCGGTACAGAGTATGCCGATGTGCGGGAAGCTGCTGGCAGTACTGATGCGCGGCTACCGGGAATGGGGCGGTGCTGGGATACCCCAGATCGCGATTGTGGATTGGGGACACGTTCCAACGCTCAACGAGCATAACATCATCAAGCAGTTTTTCGGGCGGCACGGCATCAAGGCGGTGCTGGCTGACCCACGCAATATGGAGTACAAGAACGGTCATCTGTGGGCGGGTGATTTCCGCGTGGATATGATTTACAAACGGGTTTTGTGCAGTGAACTGATCCAACAGATGGGCATGGAAAACCCGATTGTACAGGCGATCCGTGACCGGAAAGTGTTCATGTCGAACTCGTTTAGCTGCAAGCTGCTGGCGAAGAAGGCCAGCCTCGCGCTCCTGAGCGATGAACGGAACGGTCATCTGTTTGATGACCAGCAGAAGGCGGCGATTAACGCGCATATTCCATGGACGCGGCGGGTGGCTGAACGCAAGACCCTCTATCAAGGGCGGGAAGTTGATTTGATCCCGTTTATCAGCGAGAACCGTGACCGTTTCGTGTTGAAACCCAACGATGAATACGGTGGCAAGGGTGTGGTTATCGGTTGGGAAGCCTCGGCTGAGGACTGGAGCGAAACCCTTAGACAAGCCATAACGAGTTCGTATGTGGTTCAGGAAAAGGTTCAGGTCATTTACAAGGATTTCCCCTCCTACATTGACGGGAAGCTGGACATTAGTTCGCGGTTTGTGGACGCGAACCCTTACGTTTTCGATGGACATACGGTACAGGGCTGCCTGACCCGGCTTTCGTCGGTGGCGCTGTTGAATGTGACGGCGGGCGGTGGTTCGGTCGTGCCAACGTTCTTGCTTCAGCGGAGGACGTAAAGTAGTTATCAGTTAACAGTTGATAGTTTTAAAGCGGTGGGCAGCGGTTCACCGCTTTTTGATTCATGGTTGAAATCGTATCCAGAAATACTAATTGCAGAATTTGCACATTTTTTGCAATTTTCCGCCGAATTGGCTGGCGGGAGTCTCCCGTGCAGCCGCTGAACTGTCATTTTGTGACGGCAGAAGTGAGGGAGCGCGGCGCTGAAATGACACACTTGCGGCAGAAGTGAGGGAGCAATCCGCCGCTATGCGAAAAGTGGCATGTGCATGGCGGGAGTGAGGGAGGATGCCGCCGAAAATGCAAAGACAAATACATTTTTACCGCAAATGCACAAAGAAGAATAACAAAACGCAAAGGCGCAAGGAAGCAAAGACGCAAAGGATTTTGATAAGGAGGCCAGAATAAAACTCATATGAACCGCCAAGCTGCCAACAGAAACAGAGTTATGAACAGGGTAGCACAAGTGAGGGGCGAAAGGGCGAACATTTGTCAGAACATTTGGTCTCTTTTTAGCGATGTTGACGCTAACCATTTTTCGGCTGCGGATTATTAAATCGGTTGGGAAATGGTTTGTGAATGGTTTATCTGGTTTGAAAATTCAAACCTAATTTCGAAAAAGCCAAGATTGCCGCGCCGATGACTGGCGGGTACTGCGGGCGAGGCAGATCCGGCAGATCGAGCAGTTGGCACAGCTTGAGGCTTAGAGGATTTTCCACCGTAAGCAAGCCACCGGCGAAAGCGATGGGCAGCGCTTCCATATCAAAGTGGTGACGGAGGGCGCGGACGGAAAGCGCCAGTTCTTCGGCAGCACGGCGGATGATGTCGGTGGATACAGGATCGCCCTGCTCTGCCTGCTGCAACACCGTGCCAGCGAAACCGGCTATCTCTTTGTTGCGGCTGATACCGGAATGATAGAGCCACGGGATCACAGCAGGAACATCTGGCAAGTTGAAATGGGCAAGCAGCAGCGCAGTTAACGAGGTTTCCGGCGCACGTCCATCATATGCACGGACGACCGTTTTGAAGGCTTCCATACCCATCCAATAACCGCTGCCTTCGTCGCCCAATAGATAACCCCGACCCCCGACCAGCACGTATTCACCGGACGCGCCAACGCCAGAGGCTAAACTACCTGTACCGGCTAAGACGAGGATGCCGCGCCGCTGGCCGTGTGCGCCAACCAGCGCGATTTCGTGGTCACTGCTAGGGGCGACTTCGGCAGCAGGGAGAACGCCTTGCACAACCGCGCGTACCCACGCTTCGGAGTGACTGGAGTCCGCGCCAGCAACACCGATGCCAACCGCTGAAATATCCTCAAGCGTGAGGTTGGCGGCGGCTACTGCCCGCTGAATGGCTGCTTGGATCGTCTGCAAGGCAACCTCGCGCCCGACGATGTTGGGGTTGGCGGTGGTATCGGTGGCCTCGCCGAGTATGGTG
Source organism: Chloroflexota bacterium (assembly GCA_020161935.1). Classification (GTDB taxonomy): domain Bacteria; phylum Chloroflexota; class Anaerolineae; order Aggregatilineales; family Phototrophicaceae; genus CFX2. Next base: position 635,145 of record JAIUNI010000001.1, on the reverse strand, counting down.
AAATCTGAGCCAGTGACGACAACACGCACAGTGCTGCCGCCACCATCAATACCGACTAAATAGATCATTCGCGATTCTCATTGGTAAAGCGATATGCGAGCAAGATGGGGATGAAAGTCGCGGCGATAACGAAAACAGCAGCCACGTTGGTAATGGGCCGGTCGCGAGTGCGGAACAGTTGGCTATAAATCCAAATGGGCATGGTTTGCTGCTGCCCTGCCGTGAAGGTCGTCACGATGACCTCATCAAAAGAGAGCGCGAAGGCCAGCATACCACCCGCGAGAAGCGAGGTCGCGATATTGGGCAAGATGACATAGCGGAAGGTTTGGAAAGTCGATGCGCCCAAATCCATTGAGGCTTCAATCTGCGAGTAGTTGGTTCGGCGCAACCGAGCAACGGCATTGTTGTAGACGGTGACGATGCAAAAGGTGGCATGACCGATGACGATTGTCCAGAAGCTGAAGTTGATGCCAGTTAAGCTGATGGCAGAACGCAGGGCGATACCGGTCACGATGCCGGGGAGCGCAATCGGCAGGATGACCAGCAAGCTGATGGCCTCGCGACCGAAAAATTTTGAGCGATAGATGGCAAGCGCCAAGAGTGTGCCGAGGATAAGCGCTATAAAGGTTGAAACAGCCGCAACCGCGAGTGAAAGGCCGAGTGCGCTGCGGAAATCAGGACGGTTGAACACATCAACAAACCACCTTGTCGTCAGGCCGGGGGGTGGAAAGCTGAATGAGGCTTCGTCGGTGGTGAAGGCGTACATGATGACGACGAGCAAGGGTAAGTGCAAAAATAGCAGCGCACCGAGGGTTGCCAGCTTGAGGCCAATCGACGCGCGAGGGGTGGTGTCTTTTACGGTATTAGAGCGCATCGAAAGCCCCCTGCCAACGCGCGATGAGTAGATAGACTGCCATGATCGCAACCGGAATAACGGTGAAGGCGGCAGCTAACGGGATATTACCGGCAGTACCCTGCTGCACGAACACAGCTTGACCGATAAAGAAGCTGGAGTTGCCGATGATACCGGGGATGATGTAGTCGCCGAGGGTCAGCGAAAAGGTAAAGATCGACCCCGCCACGACACCGGGCCACGCCAGCGGCAGAATGATACGGCGAAAGGTGTAGCCGGGGGGTGCGCCGAGATCACCAGAGGCTTCGATCACCGATTTGGGCACACGCTCCAAAGCGGCGTTGATGGGCAAAATCATATACGGCAGCCAGATGTAAACAAAGACGATAAATGTGCCGAGCAGCGAAATCGAGAGTGACGGGCCGCCAATCACGGGAATATCCAGCACGGCTCGCAGTACACCACTAAGGCCGAGACCGTTGATGAACCACGTCAGAACACCTTCCTGCGCCAAGATGATCTTCCACGTATAGACGCGGACAATGTAGCTTGACCAGAGCGGCAGCAATACTAGCAGGTAGAGCAAGCCGCGAACCCGGTAACTGGCATAACGCGCCATGTAATAGGCCAGCGGAAAGGCGATGAGCGCAGAGGCGATGGTGACGGCAGAGGCGGTCAAAAAGGTACGCAGCACAATATCCATATTGGCTGGCGTGAACAACTGCTTCTGATAGGTTTCGAGGCCGAACTGGCGCACGATGCGGCCCGTGAAACCGTCGAGGCGGAAGAAACTCTGGGTGAGCAGCGCCCCTAACGAGCCGAGGTAAAACACACCCAGCCACAACATAGGCAGCAGCAGGAGCGCAGCCAGCGACCAATTGGGATGGCGGAAAAAAAACGCGCCGATGCGACGGGGCAGCGAGGGCGGTGAGGCAGACTGTAAACGTGTCGCCATCGGTTATACCCCTACCAACGGGCGATTGTTGGCTTTGTTCCAGACGAGCAGCACCTGTTTACCACGCGAGGCATGGGCATCAAAGGAGTCTGCATCGAGGTTTTGCTGCACGACGGTTATATCTACCCCATTGCCGACTTCGACCAAGTAACGGGTATTGATGCCGAGGTAAATGACATCGCGAATAGTTCCGGTGATGGCGCACATCTCATCGCCAAAGGATTCACCGGGGACGGCGATACGGATTTTTTCGGGACGAATAGAAAAGGTTTGCGATGAACCGGTGAGGCGTTCGGCAACCGTACCGCTGATGAGATTGGACGTACCGACGAAACCGGCGACGAAGCCGGTGATCGGGCGTTCGTAGACTTCGGCAGGCGTGCCGATTTGCTCGATCTTGCCGTGGTTGAATACGGCGAGGCGGTCACTCATGGTCAGAGCTTCTTCTTGATCGTGGGTGACGAAGATGAAGGTAATACCGACCTTTTGTTGAATGGCCTTGAGTTCGATCTGCATTTGCTGGCGCAGCTTTAAATCTAACGCGCCAAGGGGTTCGTCCAGCAGCAGCACACGGGGGTGGTTGACGAGCGCACGCGCAAGGGCGACACGCTGACGCTGACCACCGGAGAGCTGCGACGGCTTACGATTTTCGAGGCCGGGGAGGCGCACCATCTCTAACATTTCGGTGACACGGCGCTGAATCTCGGCCTTCGGGACTTTTTTAATCATCAGGCCGTAGGCGACGTTTTGCCCGACGGTCATATGCGGAAACAGCGCGTAATCCTGAAAGACCGTGTTCACATCACGCTCGAACGGGGGCACACCGGCCATCTCCTGCCCGTGCAGTAAAATGCTGCCGGAAGTCGGCTGCTCGAAACCGGCAATGAGGCGCAAACAGGTGGTCTTGCCCGACCCCGATGGGCCGAGCAAGGAGAAAAATTCACCATCGTAAATATCAAGGTTGAGGTGGTCAACCGCTTTGACATCGCCAAAGTGACGACAAACATCCATCATGCGGATGGCGACCGAGGGTGATTGTGCGCTCATGTTAGCCGTTCTTTATCATGACGTGCTTGGTAATCTTGTAATCCGACACCGCTTCTGCCGAGAGATCTTTGCCCACGCCGGACTGCTTGAAACCACCGTGGGGTGTTTCGGAGGCAAGAGGGATATGATCGTTGACCCACACGGTACCGAATTCCAGTTGGCTGGCGACACGCATAGCGCGGCCAACGTCGCGCGTCCAGACGGAAGCGGCGAGGCCGTAGTTGACATCGTTGCCGAGGGCAACGGCTTGGGCTTCGTCGTCAAAGGTACTGATAGTAATGACGGGACCAAAGACTTCGCTCTGGATAATCTCGGACTTCTGGTCGGCATCGGCAATCACGGTCGGCTCGAAGTAGTAACCTGCGCCAAAGTCTTTCGGCACACCACCACCTGTAAGCACCTTCGCGCCGTTGGCTTTGGCACGGTCAACAAAGCCCTGTACACGTTCGCGCTGGATGCCGGAGATCAGCGGCCCCATCTGAACACCGTCGTCATATGGGAGGCCGATCTTCACGGCACGCATGGCTTCGACAATCGCTTCGGTCGCCTGCCCCACTTTGCCTTTTTCGACGTACACGCGGGTGGCGGCGGTGCAATCCTGCCCTGTGTTGACGGTGCTGGTGAAGGCAGCCGCACCGGAGATGGCTTCAATATCGACATCATCAAACACGATGAAGGGTGCTTTTCCACCGAGTTCGAGGTGAACGCGCTTGAGGGTATCGGCAGCGGTTTTCATAATCTTCTTACCCGTGCCGACGGAACCGGTGAGGCTGACCATCCGCACATCGGGATGCTCGACAAGCGCCTGACCTGCATCGTTGCCACCGCTGATAATATTGACTACACCGTCAGGGATACCGGCTTCGGCAATCAGTTCGCCGAGCATGAGGGTGGTGAGCGGTGTGGTTGGCGCGGGCTTGAGGATGATGGTGCATCCGGCAGCGAGCGCGGGGCCAATCTTCCAAATCGCCATGAGCAGCGGGTAGTTCCACGGCGCAATCTGAGCGACAACCCCTGCTGGTTCGCGGCGGTAGATCGAGGTATAGCCCTTAGCATATTCGCCCGCCGAGTAACCGTGTGTGTCGCGGGCGGCGGCAGCGAAGAAGCGCAAATTGTCGACACCGAAAGGCAAGTCACCGCCGAGGCTGACGAGTTCATAGGGTTTGCCGGTGTTATCGGATTCGACACGCGCGAATTTTTCTTTGTTGGCTTCCAATAAATCTGCCAGTTTCCAGATGGCGACCGAGCGTTCGCCGGGAGTCAGGCGTGACCAGCGACCGTCGTAAAAGGCGGTGTGGGCGGCTTTGACGGCGGCATCCACATCAGCGCGGCTGGCATCAACGACCTCATCCAATTTGGCATTGGTCGCGGGGTTTTCAATCGACATTAATTGACCGCCCGTGGTATCCGCCCAACGACCGTCAATCCATAATTTATAAGCCATAGTAAACCTCATCCCTCATTGATTACGAAAGGACGCTGCGCCCGAACCGGAACACAAGCGTCCTTTAGCTAAAATACGTGGCCTAACCAGTAGGCAGTTTTATCCGTCTAACGTCCGCCGATGATAGCGATATACTGCGTCGCCCATTCCGAATACGGGAGGCAGACATCACCACGGTCGTCACCGCAAGCGGCGATGGGGGTCTTCCAGAAGTGAATCTTCTCGAAGTTTTCGAAGCCGTTGATGGCACAGCCTTCTTCGGTCAGGAGTTCGTTACCTTCGCAGGCGGCAGGGACTGACGGCACGGAGCCGAACCACGAGGCCAAGTCACCTTGCAGCTTGGGGTTCAGCGAGTGTTCCAGCCACTTGTAAGCGCAGTTCGGGTGCGGCGCATCGACGTGCATCATGGTCGAGTCAGCCCAACCGGTCGCGCCTTCTTCGGGGATGGTGCTGGCAATCGGCTGACCGTCGAACTGGAGGACGTTGACCTGATACGGCCACGAACCGGACGCGACCATGCCTTCGCTGGTGAAATCCGTCACCTGCGCGGTGACATCATGCCAGTAGCGGGCGACGAGTTCGCGCTGGGTGCGGAGGAGTTCCAGAACCGCGTCAAATTGGGCTTGATCGAGTTCGTAGGGGTCGGTGATGCCGAGTTCGGGATTCTTCGCCATCAGGTAGAGGGCGGCATCGGCGATGTAGATTGGGCCGTCGTAAGCCTGAACACGACCCTTATTGGATTCACCATCCGATAGGGTTTGTTCTTCAAAAACAACATTCCAGCTTGTAGGGGCTTCGGGGAAAATATCGGTGTTGTACATCAGGACGTTCGAACCCCATTGATAGGGTACGCCGTAATGTTCAGCCGTGCCGTCGCCGTCCTTGTCAACGGTGTGCCACGGGGCTTCTTTAAGGCGGTCGTCAACGGTTGACCAGCTTGGAATGAGGTCAATGTTGATCGGCTGCAAGCGGTCACCATACACCAAGCGGAGGCTGGCATCGCCGGAAGCGGTCACAAGGTCGAACACGCCTTCGTTCATGAGCGAAACCATTTCGTCGGAGGTCGCGGCAACTTTGACGTTGACCGTACAACCGGTTTCGGCTTCATAATCCGTTACCCAGTCGTAGTTCGGGTCAGTGTCGCCGCGTTCGATGTAGCCGGCCCACGCGATGATGTCGAGCGCACCTTCGCCATCGCCAACTTCTGTTTTCATACTTCCTTGAGCAACCGCTGCGTTGACACCGAGCAGCATGACGGCGCTGAGTGCTAGAACCAACACGATCAACTTACGCATCGTTTTCCCCTTTACTCAACTCAATAGAACTAAAAAAACCATCAACGCGGGATTATATCCAGTGTTCAATGTTCACTCAAGAAACTGTCAAGTCACCCACGTGACGGCAAAAACCCTAGCGGAATTGGTTGATTTCGTCCCGAAGCCGTTTGGCTGAACCGTTTGGATTGTCCGAGAAAATAATACTGCGTGAGGAATTAATGATGAGGCCACGTTTTTCCGCTGTGATGCCACCCTCAACAATTTTCTTTAACGTGCTGCCTTGCGTCGTCACCGATGGGACGAGGATGGTCATATCGCCGGTTAATTGGCGCACTTGCTGAACATCCGGCGGATAGGTCGCGCCAACCACCATCATGCAGTTGGCATTCCCATTCCAATCTGAACAGACTTGCTCCGCTACATGCTGCCACAAGGGACGGCCATCGACCACCATGTCTTGAAAGTCTTTGCTGCCGGGGGATGAGGTGCGGCAGATAATGATTGGTGTTTTATCGGCACGGTCAAGAAACGGCTGCACGGCTTGTTTGCCGAGGTAGGGATGAATCGTCACAGCGTCAAAGCCAAACCATTCGTATATCGCCTCGATATAGGCCATGTTGATCGTCCCCACATCCGCGCGTTTCGCATCGCAGATGGTGAGGATTTGCGGATGCCGTTCTTGAAGATAATCGAGAGTCATCTTGAGTTCGGCGATACCGCGATCTCCACGCGCTTCATAGTAGGCAATATTCGGTTTATAGGCGCTGACATAATGATGTGTTTCTTCGATCACCCAACGATTAAAGGCAAACTGTGGGAACGGGTCATCGCGGAATTGACGCGGGATGTACTTAATGTCGCTATCCAAGCCAATACACAACATGGAATTCGACTGGTCAACGCGCGTGTTGTACTTCTCGATGGGATTCATGAGCCGCCTATTTTGGTAATATGGGCGAAAAATTTGGCAGATCATAACAGAAAATTTCATTTCAAGCAGCAAATCGGAACCTACGCCATTTGAGGGACTTATCTCTACTCAGATGCAGCGGCGGATGTTAAGATACCCAAGACCACTCAACAGGACACAACCACAATGACGAATGCTTTTACCCACGAGAGTTTTCTCAGCCCGTTTACATGGCGTTATGGTTCGGATGCGATGCGTTCGATCTGGTCAGAATCGCATAAGCGGCGGTTGTGGCGGCAAATCTGGGTGGCGCTGGCAGAAGCCCAACAATCGGCTGGGTTGGTCAGTACCGAGCAAGTGAATGACTTGAAGGCTCATCAAACCGAAATTGACCTTGACCGCGCCCATGAAATCGAGTCCAAAATCCACCACGACTTGATGGCGGAAATCCGCACATACGCCGAACAAGCAACGGTCGGCGGCGGTATCATCCACCTCGGCGCGACGAGCATGGACATCGAGGACAACGCCGAAGCGCTGCGTCTACGCGAAAGCATAACGCTCATTATTGACTATACGCAACGCCTATTGACGCAGTTTGCGACTCTGATCGACCGCGAGGCCGAGCATGTGTGTATGGCATTCACGCATTTGCAGCCCGCCGAACCCACGACTGTTGGTTATCGGCTGGCGGGGTACGCACAAGATTTGCTAACGGACTATGCAGCCCTACAACACGCACTGGCGACTATTCGGGGTAAGGGATTCAAAGGCGCGGTCGGCACAAGTGCGTCCTACAGCGAACTGCTTTCCAGCACAGGGATGACACCCGCGCAGATGGAAGCCCAAATTATGGATAAGCTGGGGTTAGAGGCGTTCACAATCGCGACGCAAACCTACCCGCGCCGCCAAGATTGGGACGTGGTGAACGCGCTGGCGGGGTTAGGCATGACGATCTACCGCCTCGCTTTTGATATTCGCATTCTGCAATCGCCGCCGTTCGGTGAGTGGGCAGAACCGTTCGGCGCGTCGCAAGTCGGTTCATCTGCCATGCCCTTCAAGCGTAACCCGATCAATTCAGAAAATTTGGACAGCCTCGCCCGTTATCTGGCGACCCTGCCCCGCGTGGCTTGGGACAACGCAGCCCACAATTTACTTGAACGCACGTTAGATGACTCCGGCAACCGTCGCATCTTCTTGCCTGAAGCCTTTTTGACGGCAGAGGAACTGCTCATCCGCGCGAATAAACTAATGGCAGGGCTGCGGATTGACGCGGCAGGTATCCAACGCAATCTTGCCACTTACGGTGTGTTCGCGGCAACCGAGCGCCTGTTGATGGAAGCGGCACGTAACGGCGGCGACCGCCAAGAACTGCATGAAGTTATCCGCGAACACAGTCTCAAAGCGTGGGAAGCGATCCGCAGCGGGCAGGATAACCCGTTAGCGACAAGCCTGAGCCAAGATGAGGCAATCACACGGTTGGTTCTGCCGGAGCGTGTGGGGGAACTGCTGCAAGCGGACGCGCACATCGGGGATGCGCCGCAGCGGGCAAGACAAATCGCCGCCCGTATCCGTGAACTGGTGCTTGAAAAGGCTTAAGCTAGTCTTTCTTGCCGCCGGTTGACCATGTGCCGAGGTCGGATTTGCCATTCGAGGACGGGGTTGTGGCGGTTGATGCCGTCGGTGTGGGGACAGCGGGTGTAACCGCTTTTGCGGGAGGCTTATCAGTGATAGTCGCGTCCTTCTTGATCTGTTTAACGTCGCTCTTGGTCGCGTCAATCGTTTCTTGCAGCGGTTTGCTAATGGGGGCAACCGCTTTATTCACCTGTTTCGAAATTTCCTTATTGAGGCTGCCACGAGTGGGAATTTCCTTCGGCAGTTCGACATCCATACCCGCTTCGTTCAATTCCTTTTGGACGTAATTCATGGTTTCCGCCCACATCGCACGCGCTTTGGCGGTGTACTGACCGAGCACATATGCCCACTGGATCATGCGCTTGGGGCCAGCGACGATCAGCATAATAATCAAGATCGCGACGAGTTCCGCCCCGCCAATACCGAGGATTTCCATACTGAACCTTTCAACTCCTTACCGTAATCATGGTAAGCAGCCAAGTAAGCATCTTTAATTCAGAGTCGATTATAAGCCCGCTTCCCAACACCTTCAACTATCTCTCATAACAAGTTCAAGCGGCAGCGGTCAAAATCGCGTGCAATTCTTCCGGCGTGAGTTTTATGGGGTTACCTTGCATCGAACTGGCAACCGCCGATTTCTCGATCAGCGATGGCAGGTGAGCATCCGTCATGCCGTAGCTCGCTAGGCCGGGGATATGCAGCGCTTGGGTCAACTTCAGCACCCATTTAACGCCATCTTCGGCTGTGGCGCGGCTGTCCCCTGTCAGCAACTGAGCGACATGGGTATAACGGGCTAAATAGTCCGAGTCGGGCTGGCGCTGGCGTAGAGCGCGGACGTTGGCATCCATCACAAAGGGCAGCAAACGCGCACAAATCCCACCGTGAGGAGCATCAAACATGCCACCAAAGGGTCCAGCAAAGCCATGCACCGCCCCCAATTTGGCGTTTGCCAACGCTAGGCCGCCAAACAAACTCACAAGCGCCATATCCTCACGCGCGGCGGCATCGTTGGGGTGTTCATATGCCCGTTGGAGCGCTGTGGCGGCGCGACTCATCGCTTCCTTACTGATCGCGTCCGTCAGTGGATTAGCCTTATTCGACGTGAAGGGTTCAATGACCTGCGTCAGCGCGTCTAATCCACTTTGCGCGGTCACATCCGGCGGCGAGGAATGCGTCAGGTTCGAGTCCACGAGTGCGACACGCGCCAGCATGAGCGGATTGCGAAGGCTGACTTTGACCTGATGTTCGGGAGAGGCCAGAACGGCGTTACTGGTGACTTCCGAGCCGGTTCCCGCCGTGGTGGGAATGGCAATAAAGGGGGCAGATGCGTTCTTGATCGGCTGACCACGCCCGATGACTTCCAAATAATCAAGCGGGTCGCCAGCGTTGGTGAGCAGCACGGCAATCGCCTTCGCCGCATCTAAAGCCGCGCCACCGCCAAAACCAATCACCATATCGGCTTGTGCGGCCTGAGCGGCCTCTACACCCTGACGCGCGACTTCAACGGTCGGTTCGCCTTCAGTGGCGAAGGCTGTCACCTCGATTTGCTGCGCCCTGAGCAAATCAATCGCGGGTGCGGCACGGTCAGCGCTGCGTCCAGTCACGACGAAAGCATGTTTACCGAGGGGAGCAGCGAGCGCACCGAGTTCTTTCAATGACCCCGCGCCGAAAACGATCTTGGTTGCGGTGGCAAAATCAAAACGCATGATGAGTTATCCCCAACCGGAGTCGTCCGGTGAAATATTGACGTGCTTAACACCGACACGCGGTTCCGCCATCATATCGGTGGCTATGTCTTTCCAACGCAGATAGTGTTCGGTTTCGCGGTGCTTTGCCGGTGCGTCTTCATCACGGAAAACTTCAATGAGGACAAAGCGCGTGGGGTCGTCCGCCTGTTGGATGAAGTCAAACCGAGCGATGCCGGGTTCGAGGCGGCTGTTCTTTGCATTGTCTTTGGTCGCTTCAATAAAAGCGTCAACCATCTCCGGCTTAACGTGAATATGCACCAGTGTAACCAGCATTCGCAAATCCTCCGATTCTTAGAGCTTATCATCGGGCGACCAATTGGTCGTCCAGCGCGGATCAATCGCATCACGAACGAGTTGATAGCGAATGTCCGTCGAAAGCCGCATTCGCATTCGCGTGTTGGTCGTCGAGGCATGGATCATGTAGGGGCTGTGAACAACCATATCACCCGTTTCATAGTCGGCTAATAACCAGCGGCTGTTCAGGCGATTCGCCAGCGCGGGTAAATCCTTGGTCAACCAACCGGTTTCACTCATGTTTTTGTTGTAGGCGCTGATGCGTTCTTCGGGCGGTAAGTGGCTATTTTTGGCGCTGAACTCGGCTTCTAACTGGCGACCCAGCGCATCCGAGCCTTCCAAATAGACCAAGCCGCCCATTTCAACCGGAATATCACCAATGGGTATCCAACTGGTACATACGCGGTCGGTTCCGGCACGCAGGTAAGTGAGGTCGTAGTGTGCGCCGGTACACGAGTCATCGGGGGTCGTGGCGCGAATCAGTTTACGTTTGTGCAAGTAAACCGGCCCACCGAGTAACTTCTCATAAAACTGCCAAATTTCCGGCGCGAGACAAAACGCCTCGTACGATGCCCACTGTACGATTTCGGCGAGAATCTTTTGGACGCTGCCCTTCCCACCGCCTGAGTAAATGCCATCCGCCGGATCGGTTCCCGCTTCCAGTAGCCCGACATGGGCAAACGCCTCGAAGTAGCGGCGGCGAAAATCTAGCACTCGCTGAGGGTCAAGAATACCTTTTAGCCACAAATAACCCTGCGTTTGATACTGGTCCAGCAGCCGTTCGCGCGGCTGCGCGGGATCAGTCGGGACAAGCCAACCTAAACGATCAGGCGAATCGGTCAAGGTGAAGTGATTACTGGTCACGGGTTGGATTAAGACACGTGCTGACAAAAGAAAATCTCCATATAGATAATTTCAATGCAATCTTAACGACAGAACCAATTCGCCGCAAACGATAGTCGCGAAACCAAAACCTCCGCTATAATAGTATGGTATTAGACAATTACATGCACTTGCCACATACCGTGACCAGCAGGGGTGGGCTATGACAACATCAAATAAACGGATTATTGCGTACCACATCTCCCGTTTACAAGACAAAAATAGAGAGGTGCGGTTGAAATCCATTGCTGAATTGGCGTTGATGGTGGATGAGGATGCTTTGAACGCCTTACGGACGCTCGTGGAAAAAGACACGGATACCGAGGTAAAGAAAGCCGCGCAAGAGGCAGGACGCGCGATATTCCTGAAGCTGCGGCAAACAGCAGGCAGCAACCACTAGTAAGCGAAATTATAGGGCGAACACAATTGTCCGCCCTACCCTCATTGCCTATGCTGCCTATTTACACAGCGCGGCTAAACGTTCGCTGATTTGCGCGGCGCTGGCTTCCAACTCCACTAACTTCGCCCGTTCCCGTTCAACCACATCCGGTCGGGCGCGGCTGACGAACTGCTCATTTCCCAACATATTCTTCGATTTCCCGATTTGCTCTTGCAGCTTGCCCTGCTCTTTGGTCAGGCGTTCGCATTCAGCGGCAATGTCGACCAAGCCAGCCAGTGGCAGGTAGAAGGTCACATCGCTCGCCACCACCGAGGCGGATTCATCCGGCGCAGGTGCGCCCTGTGCCAACAGTTTGGTTTCAGACACGTTGCAGAGCCGCGCGAATAGATAGCTGTACTGCTCAAGGTTGGCACGGTAGCTGCCGGAGGCGACCACAGCCGTAATTTTGCGGGCGGGGTCAACCGCGTACTCACCGCGCACGTTACGCACGCCGCGCACCAAGTCCATCAGCACATTCATCTCAGCTTCGGCCTTGTCGTCAAGATAAGCGTTATCTGCCACCGGCCACTTGGCGAGGATCAGCGCGGACTGTGTATTCGGCAGGTAGCTCCACAATTCCTCGGTCACGAACGGCATGAAGGGATGCAGCAGCCGCAGCGTCGTGTTCAGGATATGCAGCAGCGTTCGGCGTGTGTTTTCTTTCGCCTTCGCATCGCCTTCGTACAGCGGATACTTGCTGATTTCGATGTACCAATCGGCAAACTCGCCCCACAGGAAGTCATACACCTGCCGACCTGCTTCACCGTACTGGAACGTATCAAACAGGTATTGGGCACTGCTCGTTAAACGAGTCAACCGGCTCAGTATCCAGCGCGAAGGCAAGTCGAATTCCTTCGCGTCCGGCAAGCCAGAGGGGACATCGCCTTCAATATTGCCGAGGACGAAATTAGTCATCTGCCAAATCTTGTTGACGAAGCGCCAGTTCGCCTCCACCTTCTCGCTGTCGAGGTTGATGTCGTTACCGGGTGAACCGCTGGTTGCCAGTGTAAAGCGCAGCGGGTCAGCACCGTATTGGTCGATCAGTTCCAATGGATCGATGGTGTTGCCCAGCGACTTGCTGATCTTGCGACCGAACTTATCGCGAATGAGGCCGTGCAGGTACACTGTATGGAACGGCGCTTCGTCCGTGAACCACAAGCCCAGCATAATCATACGAGCCACCCAGAAGAACAGAATGTCGTAGCCGGTTTCCATGACCGAAGTCGGGTAGTAGCGCTTGAGATCCGCCGTCTTTTCAGGCCAGCCTAAGGTGCTAAACGGCCACAAACCGCTGCTGAACCACGTGTCCAACACATCTTCTTCCGCCGTCCAACCGTCACCTTTGGGCGCGGTCTTACCGACGTGAATGCTGCCATCCTTGTGTATCCATGCCGGAATACGATGCCCCCACCAGAGTTGACGGCTGACACACCAATCTTCGATATTTTCCAGCCAGTGGAAGTACACCTTTTCGAAACGCTCAGGCACGATCTTGATGTTTCCATCGCGCACCGCGGCAATCGCCTTGTCCGCCAGCGGTTTAATCTTCAAGAACCACTGGATACTCATCAGCGGTTCGATGACCTCACCACCACGCTGACTGCGCGGCACAACATGGTTGTGGTCAACCACTTTGACCGTTAATCCCAGCGCCGTCATATCCGCCCAGATTTTCTCGCGGCAGGCAAAGCGGTCGAGACCAGCGTACGGCCCTGCCTTCTCGTTCATGGTCGCATCGCGGTTCATCACATTGATGAATTCGAGCTTATGCCGCGTGCCGATTTCGTAGTCATTAAAGTCGTGCGCGGGTGTGATCTTCAGCGCACCCGTGCCAAACTCACGGTCAACATATTCATCCGCAATCACCGGAATGGGGCGGTTCAGCACCGGCACATAAGCCGTTTTACCAATCAGGTGTTTATAGCGGTCGTCGTCAGGATGCACGCAGACGGCAGTATCACCGAGAATGGTTTCAGGGCGAGTAGTTGCCACCGGAATAAACTCGCCACCTTCCACTGGATACTTGAAGAAGTACAGCTTGCCGGGTTCTTCTTCTCGCTCGACTTCTAAGTCCGAAACGGCAGTCTGCAAACCGGGACTCCAGTTCACCAAGCGCGGCCCACGGTAGATCAACCCCTGCTCATATAGGCTGATGAACACATCCTGCACCGCACTCGATAGGCCATCATCCAACGTGAAGCGCTCACGATCCCAATCGCAGCTTGCGCCCATCCGCCGGAGCTGTCCGGTAATCGTCCCACCGTACTTTTCTTTCCATGCCCACGTCCGCGCCAAAAATTCCTCATAGCCGATTTCTTGGCGGCTCGTGCCTTCGTCGCGCAGCATCTTCTCGACCTGCAATTGCGTCGCGATACCCGCATGGTCGGTGCCGGGAACCCAGAGCGCCGCCTTGCCGCGCATCCGTTCATAGCGGATCATCAGGTCTTCAACAGTCGTAAACAAGGCGTGACCAGTATGAAGCGCACCGGTTACGTTCGGCGGCGGCATACTGACCGTAAAGGCTTCCGCGTCGGCGGGTGCGACTTCTGGCTTGAACCAACCACTTTCTTCCCACCATTTATAAATGCGGCCTTCCGCTTCTTTAAAATCAAAATTCTTTGGCATCGACTTTGCCATCACAGCCCTCCTGTGTCGTTAGAAAACAAAAAAGCCCAACGTCCTTAGGCTACAAGGACGAAAGGCTTTGCTTCCGTGGTACCACCTTGTTTCTCCACACCCATCGGGCATAGAGCACTCGATTGCTATAACGGGCTTACCCGTCCTCACTTACTCGTAATGTTCGGTGAGGCGACTCCGGGGTGACGTTCAATTCACACATGCGAGTGGGCTTCCAGCCAATGACCCACACTCTCTCGCGCAGGGGTATGAACCTACTTTTCCCCATCCCTGTCTTTTTGTTTGTCGAGAGTATATCACGGCTAAAAATTCAGCGTCAATGGGTACGATGTCATGACTCAACAATTAAGAGCTTCGCTTGCACCGCCTATCCTTATATGCTAGACTCTTTTTATACTATAAATCTACTTATCCCAAAGAAATTGAACTGGCATGGCTGAAAAGATTCTCATCGTTGATGATGATTTAGATAGCTTAAAACTGATCGGGCTGATGTTGCAACGCCACGGTTACGAGGTCGTTGCGGCCAATTCAGGGACTCAAGCACTCGCTAAAGCATCCAACGATCACCCGAACTTGATTATTCTGGATGTCATGATGCCGGATATGGATGGCTATGAAGTTTGCCGCCGTTTGCGGGCGAACAACGATACCCGTCCGATCCCCATTATTATGTTCACCGCGAAGACACTGGTTGATGATAAAGTCGCGGGTTTTGAAGCGGGCGCAGACGATTACCTAACCAAGCCCACCCACCCGGCAGAACTCGCCTCCCGTGTGAAGAGTGTCTTGGCTCGCAGCGGTGCGCCGCCTAAAAAGGCCGAACCCCAGCGCGGCGGTACCATCGGTGTCATCGGTGCGAAGGGCGGCGTGGGAACCACCACCGTAGCGCTGAATGTCGCGGCGGCTTTCACGTCTAAGTCCGAGAAACCGATTATTGCCGATTTCCGCTTGGGTGCGGGCAGCTTAGGTTTATTCCTCGGTGTCAGCCAGTCCTACGGCATGGGGAATGTACTGAGCAAACCGGCAGCGGATATTCGCGCTTCGGCAATTGAGCCGGAATTGGTTAATCACCAATCGGGTATGCGTGCGCTGCTGTCGTCGATCCGCAGCAAAGAAGCGCTCATCAACTTCTCGCATGATGCGGCAGCGGCTGTTGTCAAAACCCTGCGAACACTGGGCAACCCATCCGTTTTTGACCTCGGCAGCGGGTTAAATACCATCACCACACGCCTACACCGGGAAATGGATCAGTTGATCGTCGTGGTTGAACCGAATCCGGCTGCGCTGCTGATGGCACGCGACATGCTGCAAGAGATTGAACCGCCGGGAAGCAAAACAGGCCGCATTCATATTGTGGTGGTCAACCGCGTACAATCCAGTGTGCAAACCCCGTGGCACGAAATCGAGCAGGCTTTGGGACATGAACTCCGCAGTATTATTCCTGCGGCGCATGACCAAGTATTCCAAGCAGCACGCGCGGGTACACCGCTCGTCACATCCCAACCGGGCATTCCGATTTCAACCCAAATTGCCAAACTTACGGATGAACTCCATACCCGTTTGAAGGCGATGGTACCGAATGAAGCCTGATCTTAGTTATAGTTTTAAGCTATTCCCGTTATGTTACGTGAACAGGTAATATCGGCTGCCGAGTTAATAAATGCAGCACAGCATAGTGTGGTGCTAACCGGCGCAGGTATCAGTACGCCTTCTGGTATTCCCGATTTCCGCAGTCCTGAGTGCGGTTTATGGGTCGGGGTTGACCCGGTTGCTGTCGCCAGTATGTACGGCTTCCGCCAAAATCCGGCAGCATTTTATGAGTGGGTTTACCCGCTGGTGGATGTCACCATCCATGCCGAACCAAACGCCGCCCACTATGCATTGGCAGCCCTCGAAGCACACGGCAAAATCGCGGGCGTAATCACCCAAAACATTGACACACTGCATACACGCGCCGGAAACCGTGTGGTGCATGAGCTGCACGGGCAGTTCCGCGAAGCCACGTGTACCCATTGTTTTGAAGTCTTTGATGCCAAGCCGATCATCAAGCAATTTTTGATGGATCGTCAAGTGCCTCACTGCCCAACTTGCGGCGGGGTTATTAAGCCCAATGTCATTCTCTTTGGCGAACAGCTACCCATCAGGCCGTTCATGGCGGCACAGGATTTAGCCCGCAAAGCCGATTTGATATTGATTATCGGGACTTCGTTAGAAGTTGCCCCAGCTTCGGAATTACCCGTGCTGGCACGCAAAAATGGTGCTAAGATAATTATCGTCAATCTTGAACCAACCCATCTCGATTCTTCCGCAACACTTGTTATTCATGCGGACGCAGCCGAAGTGCTTCCGCAAATTGTAAAGCAAATGGAGAGTATTCATGAGCATGACCGTCAACAGTAGCGATGCTGACCAAGTCATCGCCCATTATCAGCGCCTGATCGAAATCAGCCAGCAGCTTGCCTCGACTCTCGACCTCGGCAGCTTGCTCAAAAAAATCATCTCGGCAGCACGCGAACTGACGGATGCTGAGGCGGCCTCGATTATGCTAATCGAGTCGGCAACCGGTGACCTACGCTTCGAGATCGCTTCGAACATTGCTGTTCAGGATATGGAAGAAATCATCATCCCCAAAGGCAGTGGTATCGCTGGCTGGGTGGCCTTACACGGCGAACCGCGTGTCATCAATGACGTTTCGCAAGAGCCGACGTGGAGCAACCGCGTTGACGACACGATTGAGTTCCACACCCGCAGCATCCTCGCCGTGCCGCTGCGTACCCATACAAAGGTGATCGGCGTGCTTGAGGGGATTAACAAAGTCGGCGGGGGTGGCTGGACGGAAAATGACATCAACATCCTGAATACGCTCGCGAGCCAAGCGGCTATCGCGATTGAAAACGCGCGTCTATTCCAACAGAGTGACTTTATCTCAGAAATGGTTCACGAGCTGCGTACCCCACTGGCAGCGCTCAAAGCCAGTACGGTGCTGCTGCTGCGCCCTGACCTGCCGGATAACCGCCGTCATGACATCATCACGACGATGCACAGCGAAACCGAACGCCTGAGCCGCTTGACCAGCGAGTTCCTCGACTTGGCGCGGTTGGAGTCCGGTCGCGCGCGGTTGGATACAAGCCGCTTCGACACGAATAAACTGCTCGAAGAAAGTGTCGATGTGGTCGTGCAGCAAGCCAACGACAAGAGTATTGCCATCCATATTCACTGCGACTCTATTACGGCGAATGCTGACCGTGGCAAGATTAAGCAGGTGTTATTGAACTTGCTGACGAACGCCATCAAGTACAACCGTGAAAGCGGGCAAATTTTCGTGACCGCGCAGCCGGTGGTCAACCACGAAGCACAGCCCTATATTCAAATCGCCGTGCGTGACACGGGATATGGCATCGCCAAAGAACACCAGAAGCATATGTTCGAGAAGTTCTATCGGGTAGCCGATACGGCGGGATTTACACAAGGCACAGGCTTAGGATTGGCGATTGCACGCCACATTGTCGAAGGCCATGGTGGGCAGATTACGTTGGAGAGCGAACAAGGGGTCGGTTCGACGTTTGCCTTTACCATACCCCAAGCAGTACGCTAAAAGTCGAGTAGATATTTCATCGCGCCGGGTTGGGCTGCGGTGTGCATGGCAGTGACCGCCTCATCGAACGGGTAGCGACCGTCAATGAGCGAGTTCACGTCGATGAGATCACGCTCAAGCAGGCGCAGCGCCGCGTCAAAGGGGCCGCAGCGGCTGCCGATAACCCGTATTTCGCGGACGGCGACCTGCGTCATATCAACCTGTGGGAAGTCGTTATAGGTGCTTTTCAGCACGATTGTTCCGCGTGACTTCACCAGCCACAGCGCATCTGCAAACCCCTGCGCCAAGCCTGTTACATCGACTACCACATCAGCCGACTGCTCCGGCAGGTCACGTAGTTCGACGGCAGGCACACCCCATCGGGCAAGCAGCTTGGCCTGTTTCTCGCGCCGCACCACACCGACGACATCCGCGCCAGTGAGCTTGAGTACCTGCGCCACCAGCATCCCCAGCTTGCCCACACCCACCACAACCACACGGTCACGCGGGGAAATGTGGATGCCTTCCGTTACTTGCAGCGCGGCAGCCAGCGGCTCGACAAATACGGCTTGGTCATCAGTGATCCGGTCGGACACGATATGGAGGTTACGGGGCGGCAGTGGTAGGTAATCCGCAAACGCGCCGGGGTAACGGCGAATGCCGATAGTCGTGCGGCTGCGACATTGGCTGGGAATGCCCTGCTGGCAAAAGTCACAATGACCGCACACCACGCTGATCTCACCGACAACACGTTTACCGATGAGATCAGGCTGTCCTTCGATGACTTCGGCGACGAATTCATGTCCAAGGATGCCGGAAAAGCCGTACATCCCGTCCATGAGTTCGAGGTCGGTATTACAAATACCCGCGCACCGGATTTTGAGCAGCGCGTCACCATTTTGCTTCTGTGGTATAGGCAGCGATGTTTCGAGATGCAGTTGTCCATCAAAAACCAGTGCGCGCATGGGTTACGCCTCGGCTGAAGCCAATTCCGGCTTCTTGGTAAGCAAGTTGAACGGGAAGTCACGCTTTTCCCACGACACCAGCAGCGGAACCGCGATGAAAATCGACGAATACGAGCCGGTCACCAACCCGCAGAACAGGATGAACACGAACTGCTTGATACTCGCACCACCGAACAGCATGATCGCGATCATGACGAAGAACACGCTGATCTGAGTGGTGAGGGTACGGTGAATGGTTTCCAACACACTGCGGTTGACAATCGTTTCGTACGACTCACCGAGATGGCGCGGGATGTTCTCGCGGATGCGGTCGAACAACACAACCGTATCCTGTACCGAGAAACCGACCACCATGAGCATCGCTGTCAAGAACAGCGCGTCAACTTCCCAGTTCAGGGTTAGACCCATCAACGACTGAATTGCCGCCACAATCAAAATATCGTGGAGCATCGCGATAATCGCGCAGACACCATAACGGAACGCATCCGGCACCGAGCGGAACGCCAAGATGATGAATGAGGTCACCACCAACGCACCGACCAACACCGCGAATATCGCCGCGCGAGTCACTTCCTGCCCCACCGTCGCGGAAACGTTCTCATCCTGCGATTGAGTGCGATCCAACGGCGCAATCGCGTTTAAATCGTCCAGAATGCGGCGCTTTTCGGTTTCCTCATGGTACGAGGCACGAACCGACCAACGGTATTCGCCGGGGTCGCCAAGCTGCTGAATAGTTGCCGTCGAGTCGCCATACTTGCCGAACACGTTGCGGATCGAGTTTTCATCCGCACCGGCTTGGGTAAACTTCAACTCATAAATGCTGCCGCCTTCAAAGTCGATGCTCAACTTAAAAGCCGAGCCGCGCGTGACCAGTGAATACAGCGTAATCAAAATACCGAGAGCGATAACTGTCAGCGAGAGGGCATAAAACCATCGCCGCTTTTGTACTAAGCTATACATCGTTTTTCTCCTCGCCCTACACGCCCATTAACCAATGGCGTTCTTTAACGGCGTTGCGGGTGGCGGCTAGAATAAGGTGCAAGAATGTGCGCGTCGCGATCACTGCCGTAAACAGGTTCAGCATCAAACCCAACGCCAACGTCACAGCGAAACCGCTGACCACACTTGCGCCGGGCGTTTGACCAAACAGGAACAAGATCGCGCTGATGAGAATGGTCGAGATATTCGAGTCACGGATGGATGTCCACGCACGGGTGAAACCTTCATCCACTGCTGTATCAACATCCTTACCGGCACGCAGTTCTTCGCGCATACGCTCAAAGATCAAGATGTTGCCGTCGACCGCCGTACCAATCGAGATCAAGAAACCGACGATGGCGGGCAGTGTGAGTGTAATCGGGATGATCTTAAACATCGCCAAGTTCAAGACAATGAACACCAACAGCGCGAGGCTGGCTGCTAAACCGGGGACGCGGTAGTTGATGAGCATAAACGCCAAGATGATGACGACACCGACTACACCGGCATGAATACTCATATTGACCGACTCTTGACCGAGTGTCGCGCCGACCGTCTGGCTGCTGATGACCCGCAGCGGAATAGGCAGCGAACCGGAACGCAGTTGCAGAGCCAGTGTTTGGGCTTCTTCTTGGTCAAAGTTGCCCGTAATCGTACCACCTGTATCAAGCCGTGCCTGAATGGTCGGCGCTGAAAGTACGATACCATCCAGCACAATCGCCATCGGCTGACCAATCGCGCCGCCTGTGAACGGCCCAAAAACCGCGCCACCGTCGGAGGTTAGCTCGAAGCGGATTGCCCATTGGTTGCTCTGGTCAAGCTGTGCCGCCGCGCTTTGCAACCCTGCCCCGGTCATCACTGTATGGAACGGCTGTCCCGTCAACGGATTGGGGACACCGGGTTCTTCCACTGGCGTAGCTGCCGGAACAGCAGCGTCTGGTGTCGCTTCTGCCGTGGCTTCCGCAGTCGCATCAGCGGCGGGGGACGACTCAGCCAGTGCTTCTTGGCGGGCTTGTTCCGATTTGACCTGTTCATCCGTCAAGATCTTGCGCCCGACGTATTGCGAAACATTGGTGATGCCCGAAAAATCTACGAACTCCAGCAGCGCCGTCTTCTGAATCAGGTCAACAGCTTGCTGCGGATCAGTCACACCGGGGAGTTCAACCAGAATACGGTTGCTGCCCTGTACCTGCACAGTCGCCTCACCAACACCCAGCGAATTCACGCGCTTGTTGACGTTGTTAGAAGCATTCTGCAAATCTTCAATCGTGTAAGAACCGGCTGGTAGGTCAGCTTGCAGCAGCACGCGCAAACCACCGATGATGTCCAAGCCGAATACCTGCTTTACATTTAGACCAATGTCTACATCACAATCATCATCAAAATCAAAGTGAATACCTTGATCGGGCTTCACCGGGTTTTCTTCTGTGCCGTAGCATGAATCAGAAACATTGCTAATCAGCGTATTCGGCAAACTTACCCAGACCGCGAAGGCAGTAAGCAGCAAAATAACGATCAGCCAACGAATATGGCCTCTCATAAACGAACCTTTCTTGAGTATATCGGTGGGATGGCACGCCCATCCACACAATAATGACCGTAGTTATGTTTCGGAGGGTGCAGGTTCAGCTTCCCCTAAACCCTTACGCGCGGCCTCGGCAAATACTTCTGGATCGTAGGCTTGAACCAACGCGGCTGTCACCAACCGCACCACGACTCCATCTGCAATTTCGACCTGCGCCACACCTTTTTCCGCGTCAATCGCCAGCACCTTACCGATGATGCCGCCATAGGTGACGACCTCATCACCGGCTGCCAACGAGCGAACATAACGCTGCCGTTTAGAAAAATCGCGCTGCTTGGGGAAGATCACCATCGCCCAATATGCGCCCAAACCGAGCAGCATCACCAATGCCAAAAGTACGAATTCCATAATCGGAGCTTTCTCATCCAATTCAAAACCCGTGCGATTATAGCACCGCTCATTGGCCTTACAAGTCAGTGCTACGGCGCTCTGGCAACCTTGAGGGTACCAACACCTTGTTCGAGGTAAGGGCCGCCTTTTGGCCCAACAGCAACCAGAAGCGTATAATCACCGGGGGTAACACCGGAGGGGACAACAAAACCATGCCATGTTGAGAAGCGCCCATGCCAATTGGGTGTGCGGTAATCTCCATCAAAACCGGGATTCTTGCCGCCCATATCCAGCCCTTTGACGGCGATGTGCAGCTCATCCGGCAGCAGGCCAACCACTTCCCAATCCAGCCGGACACGCACCGCGCCGCCATCAGTCGGGATAGGATCGGCTTCTGTGGCGATACCCACTAACCGCAGCCCATTGAAATCCGTCTGTACCGGTTGAGGCGTTACGGGCGGCTTCGGGAGAATCCGTTCAAAGATAGTGACCGGGCCGGAGGAATAGCGGGGATCGTCAAACTCAACCACTGGTTGATAGTTGGCATTAAACCACGGGTCGTCCTGAATAACGTAGTTGTACAGCACCAACGCCGCGCCACGGAAACGCTGAAACACCAGATAATCCGGTGCGTACCCGACCAGCCAACTATAAAAGTCATCGCGTTTGAGTCCAGCGGCTACATCCGGTTGCAATAAGCCGAGATAATCGGTCATATAGCGGCGGGCATAAAAACCAATCTGCCCGACTTCCGCCACGCCGACGGTTGCATCTTGCGGCGTGTTCTGTTCAAGCCATTCACCTGTTTCGCGGTAGGCTTTCCAATCCACAATCGGCAGCATGACATCTACACTACCGCCCGATTGTATCCGCTGACTGATCTCTCCGAACGAACTGAGCTGCGCGATCAACGGGAACACCGCGATTGCACCGACCAGCACACCCGCCAACCGTATCCCTCGTACACTCAATCGGCGCGTCAAGTAATCAAGTCCTAGAGCCGCCAGCAGCACTGCCCCCGGCACCAACGGCGCATAATACCAGCGATACGGCGCAATCTTCATGATGATGTAGGCTAAAAGGTGCAAACCGCCCCACGCCACGATCACCAAAACCGCGCGGTCAAATCGGTTCGCTAACCCGAAAAGAACCAGCAGCGCAAGCGCGATATACAGCGGGCTTTGGGTCATCAAGCTGCGTAAGATCAGCCGCAGCCCTTCCCAAACGTTCACATTCACACCCATTCCCGTAATGCCGAGTACAGCCTGAGCGTTTTTCGCACCTAACGTCACGGGAAACGGCGAACCATAGGTCGCATAGGCCCACACGCCAAACAATGCCAGCGGAATGAGTAACGCAGCCGCAAAGGTAACGAGTGGTCGCCACCATCGGCTCGCGGTTGTTCCAACGACATTCACCGATTGGACGATGAGTGCGAAACCTAGCAATCCCGCTGGCAGCACCGCATCTGGTCGAGCGAGCGCCGCGATACCGATGGCAAGCCCTGCCCCTGCATAACGCTGCTGTTGAACCAACCAAACCGCCGCTAGCACTAGCATGATCCAGAACGCGGTTTCCATGCCCAGCGCGAGCCACAGTGGGCTGCTCATAACGTAAACCAACCCACCCCACAAGTGGATCGGCTCGGCGATACGTTTGGGCAGCAGGTTATAGATCAGCCATCCACCGGTGCCGATACTCAGTAGACCAATTAAGCTGCCAAGAAGATGATAATCGGGGATAATCAGACTGAGTGCGCCGAGCAGCATGGCGTAGAGCGGCGCGGTTGTACTAAGGACGTTATCGCCAGCGTTATAAACAAGGCCAAGCCCTTGTGCAAAGTTGCGGGAATAGCGATAGGTGATGAAACTGTCGTCAAGCCGGAACTCCGACATCACCGTCAGCCAGATAACGATGGCGACGCATAAATACCCCGCCAAAAGTACCAACTGGCGGTTGCGATTGGTGAATTGCTTGACCATAGACGACATAATCCCTACAATAGCCGTCGCATTATACACAAATGTGGAGTAAGCGGTAAACTCCGTTTGCTTGTATGGAGGCAAAGTTATGCAGAAAACATTGAAAGTTCTCTTAGTCACATTGGTTATTTTGTTAACCTTGAGCCTGCCGACGCTATTCGTGAACGCGGGTCAATTGGTGCTGACCAATAACAGCGGTGATGGTAATACCACATGGTTCATCACGGGCGAACAGACGATGGTGATGAATGGTTTCGACCTCACCGCCAAAGGACTGACCTTCCCCGCAACCATTGATAAAGTATCCATCGCTGTCGATACTGCCGTTTCGACCACACCTGTTGACATCGTTGTTTATCAGGATGCCAACGGTGGTTCGCCGGTGGATGCGACCGTCGCTGGACAAGCACAAGCAACCATTACGCAAGGCGGTGTGTTCACCTACACCTTCCCGACTCCGGTAACGATTACACAACCGGTCGTATGGGTAGGCTTTTACCTGCCGGTTGATTTCAAGTTTTATTCCGATAACTCCGGCTCGTCGGTTCTGTCATATTGGGCATGGACACCCGGCAGCCGCTTCGACATCACCAAACTTTCCACGGCGACGGTGCTTGGCCCCTCAAACGGTACAGCACCTGTCAGCCTCAACATGAACGGCATCGCCCGCATTACGGCTGAAATCAGCAGCGCCGCCGCTGGTGTACCGACGATTGTTCCAGTGGCGACCGGTGTTGCTGGCAGCGGTCAAATCGCTTCTGACCCCAATACCGACCTCAGCCCCTTGAAGGTTTACCCGCCGGCTTGCGATACGCTGTTCTGGGATAGCGAAGATGTTGGCATCAGCCTCGGCGGTAAGTATGAACCGCGCTGCACCGCCATTTGGCCCGGTTATGCCCCCGGTGCGCCCGCTGGTTACGTCCGCCAGCAGATGTACTACGATATCACCTTCTATAACAACAAGGGGCAGCCGCAGAACAACGCCATCAATATTCCGATCACTCACTGCATCATGGCAAATCCGGCTGACATCGACCGTGCGATCATCGGGCTTGCATCCGGTTCGCCACGCAGCTTCAAGATTCTCCCGACCTTGCGCGTAGGCAATCTGGTTTGCGCCGAAATTGATCGCAGCGGCGGGATCTCATACTTCGTACCCGGCTAATGGGTCATCATCACGCAGCCTGAATGAGCGCGGCTATAAGGGAGTGCCTAATATGTACTCCCTTAATAAGCAACCGCACTCTTAGCACATGCTGCAATCTTTGTTTTAACCTGTAAAGGAACATCGTTTTTCATGCGTATCGAAACAAACACCGAACTCGTCAAGCGCAACCGCCGCACCGCGAACCTGCTGTTCTTTTTCAGCATGGCGGTGTTGATCGCGGGTTTCTTGGTCGCCAATTTGCAGCTTACCGCGCAAGATGGGTTGACCCTGCTCCTCTCTGTCGTTCTGCCGTGGATTGTGCTGCCGGTCGGTTTCATCAGCACGTTGTTCTCGGTACGCATGACCAATTTGTGGGTGCGCCAACCGCGCCCCGAAAAAGCCATTCCTGCCGGATTGAAGGGACTCAGCAAGCGCAGCATCCTCTACAACTATTATCACTTTCCGGCTCGCCATGTCCTCATCTCGCCGCAAGGGGTATTCGCCATCATCACCCGCTATCAAGACGGCATCTATTCCGTTGATGGAGATGTGTGGAAGTCACAGGGCGGTTTGCTCTCCGGTATTGGTCGCTTCTTCCGGCGGGATGCGATTGGCAATCCCAGCGAGGATGCCCGCAAAGCCGCAGCGCACGTCAAAGGTTTACTCGCAGCGAAGTTCCCGAATATTGAAGTACAGCCCCTCGTCATTTTCGTTGACCCGAAGGCTCGGCTGGCTATTAATGACCCTACCATCCCGGTCCTTTATGCCGACGAGAACCTCGAACCCAATCTGCGCGACTATATGCGGCAGCTCACCCAAAAAGATAACGAAGAAGAAGTTGCGCCTGTGAAAAAGGGCAAAGGCAAACCGGAACCGAAGGTCGAATCGGGCAGCATCAACCCTGAACAGGTGGCTGATGCGCTGGAAGAAGCCACGATTGTGAGCTAATGTCCGGCCTTAAACACTTTACACACACCCTGCCGATCATGGTCGTTCTCATCATGGTCGGCTTCTTTTTGCGTATCAATCACCTGACTGCTGTCCCCCTGCGCGGCGACGAAGCCTTTAGTGTTCAATACTGGGCAGGACAGCCGCTCACCGTCGCCCTCGCCGAAACCGCAACCATCGAGCCGCACCCTGTCCTCACCTACGCCATCTTTCGCGCTTGGGGGCTAACCGTCGGCCTAACCGATTTCACCATGCGGATGCTGCCTGCCCTTGCAGGTCTGTTCGGTATTCCAGCTATTTACGCCGTCGGTAAACGCCTCGGCAGTTGGCAAATTGGCTTGCTTGCAGCCTTACTGTTTGCCCTGCACCCTTTCGAAATCTGGCACGCGCAGGATGCCCGCAATTACGCCATCTGGGCGGGTATCAGCTTGGTCGCGCTGTGGCTGGGCTTACGTGCGCTCGATAAACAACGCTGGCGCGATTGGTTGCTTTACACCCTCGCCGCCAGCCTCGCGGCCAACATCTTCTATACCGAGCTGCTTACCACCGCCGCCTTTGGCCTATTCGTACTCATCGCCTATTGGGGAAAGTGGCGTGTCATTCTGTCGTGGGGCATCTGTGCCGCGATTGCCGCTGCGCTCTCTAGCGCCTCATTTGTCATTTTTCAAGCACCCTTGTTCGCGCGTGGCGGCTACGGGGGGAGTTTCGGTGGCACGCTGGATGTCACCCGCCTGTGGACATATTTCCTGCCGACGCTTAACTTCGGTGAGATTACCCTCCCAGCCGAAACCCTTTCGTCGCTGTGGTCATTCGTCGCGCTCGTGTTAATTGTGGGCTTGCTGCTGCTCTGGCGGTATCAGCGGCGTATGGCGATTGCGTTGACCCTACTGAGCATCATTCCTGCTATCTTGCTCGCTGTCATCTCCACCCGCCTAAACATCTTCACGCCGCGCTATATCCTGCCCGTCGCGCCAATTTTTGCACTCATCTTCGCGGGCTTTCTCGTATATCTTCCCCGCATCCACCCCACCGCCCTCGGCAAAAGTGCAGCCGCATTGTTATTTGTCGGTTGGCTTGCAGTGAGTGGCATCAGCCTCCGCAACTACTATTTTGACCCGACCTATGCGAAGGCACGCGGCTGGCCTGAACTAGCCACTTACTTGCACCAAACCGCACAGCCCTCGGATGTGGTCATCCAAAGTGCTGCCGATGCCGCTTTTGGTTACTACTACCATCAAACATCATTACCCTACGCTCAGGATGTTCCCCTGCCTGAAACACCCGCGCAGCCCATCAGCGCCATCGAAAGCCAACTCGCCCTTTATGAACAGCAGCACACCGCAATCTGGCAGGTAGGGCAAGAGTTCCCTGATTGGCCGAATGCGGGAACGGTTCGAAATTGGCTCGACTCGCATATGCAGTTGGTTTTAGCGGGGCAAGCCGGTGGTTTGGATTACCGCCAGTACAAATCGTGGGTGGTCGCGCCCGATGAAATCACACTCTCAACTGATGCCACCTTCGAAAATACCACTCGGCTTATGGGCTACCGCGTCATACCTGCCCCAACGCCGGATAGTAACCTCACCGTTTGGCTTTACTGGCAGCCGCTTCAGCAAACCGATGTCCCCTTCAAAGTGTTTGTCCACCTCATCGGCACGGTCAACCCCGCCACAGCTTCACCCCTCTGGACGCAGGACGACCGCTTCCCGCAAAATGGTCGCATTGACACAACAGTGTGGGACGTGGAAGAAATTTACCGCGACGTTTACACCTTACCGCTAGCTGGCGTTCCCGCAGGCGCATACTCGCTCAAGGTCGGCCTCTATAACCCTGAGACCAACCAGCGCATACCCGTTGGCGCGGCGGATAGCTACCAACTGCAAACCATCGACCTGAAATAAAAAGAGGCAGGGGTTAAAAACCCACGCCTCTTTAAGTGATCTGTCAGCCGCAGCTTACGACAAACCGTCGAGTTTCGCCTGCCACTTTTCGGTCAGCTTGGTGTAAATCGCTTCCGAAATTTCGCCGCGCGAGAGCTTCATATCGAGGTTATCGAGCAGCGCCTGAATTTCTTCCTTCGTCTGCGGGTTATCCGAAACCGGTGCCGACGGCACACTGCCGTCTTGCTGCTTATTCATCATATTCATCATCATCTGCTGCATCAACATCTGCTGCTGTGCCATCTGTTGTTGCAAAGCCGCTTGCTCAGGGTTCATCGCCGCGCCGATCTGCTGCCCGACCCCTAAACCGACACCCGCCCCGGCCAGCGCCCCACCCACACCGGGGTTGGAAGCCGCCGCTTGCGCGATGTTCAGCCGCTGGACACGTTCCCACATATCGAGGCTGACGTAATTCCGCAGTTCGTCCGCCGAAACATCCTTCGCCGTGAAGGGGTTCGCTTCGAACGCCTTGATGCGGAGACCCAACGCGCGGAACTTTTCGTTCAGCTTCGCCAGCATCGCGCCTTCAAGGTCGCCCAACAACTTGTTTGCTTCAGGAATACTTTGTGCGCCAGAAACCGCGATCAGCGTAGCAATCTCGCCCAGCAGCATCGCCTGTACGCGATCTTTAATGTCGTTCATCGTCACATACGGGCGGCCAACCGCATACTGCTTCACAAACAACATCGGTTCGTCCACGCCAATGTCAATGACACCGTGCGTAATCAGCAGCACCGCGCCCAAGCCCTTGCCGGGGGTTTCCATCACAATCGGCGTGCTGGTTCCCCAGCCGACCTGCGGCATATCCTTCAAGTTCACAAAGTACAAATCCGCGGTAAAGGGCGTGCGTCCGCTCGTCGCCAACCCGATCAAGCCTGATAAAATCGGCAGGTTCGCGGTTGAGAGCATATGACGACCGGTACCGAGTACGTCGAGCGCCTGACCGCCGCGCACAAAGACTGCCGCTTGGCTTTCACCGACGATCACCTGCGACCCCATACGGAAATCGCCGCTGCCTTCTTGCGGTTCACGGTAAGCAAACTCTTCCGAGCCAACGTTAGTGTGGTCAACCACATCAATCAAGCGAGGCATCCATTTTCTCCTTGTGTAATCAGCTCATTCTCAAATGGCAAATAAAGGTCAATTACATCGTCTTCGACAAGTTCGTCAGCACGTCATCTCGCAGTTGGAAGGCATTTTCCGCCTCAATCGTCAGCGTGTCGAGCGCGGCAATCGCTTCTTCGATACCGGCTTTTTCCTTCACCGCTTTATCGAGATTATTCAGCGCACCGTCGAATTTATCCGCGTAAGCAATCAGCGCCTCGTCGAAGCTGTAGAGCTTTTCCATCTCCTCCGGCCCAATCGGCAGCGCTTCCATAAAACCGGAATAACCGGGTGCTGCGGTCTTCACCAGATCACGGAAGTGCTGGAACTTCCCTTTAGCACTGCTGGTTTTGCTCATGTAGCTCAGGCCGCCATGATCTAGCAAAGTCGTTTCAATCTGCGAAAGGCGAATGATCCGCTGCGAAAGTTGGTCGGCGATGTGGTCACGCAGCAAACGGTCAGCCGTGCGCCGCGCCTTGTTGTCCAAGTAACCGGTGAACCCCGGAATCTTGCTAATCAACTTTTCCAACGAACCCTTCTGACTTACAATCCGGTCGTAAAGGTCTGACATGCTTATGTCCTTTCATATCCACACTATAGCTTGATTCTATGCTATTCGCTGCGTAAACATCCCCCCAATTATGAGGAGACCCCCTTAATTCGAACAGCGGATTACGTTAGGAAGTACTCGGTGCCGCAGAACGGGCAAACCACCACACCCTTCCCCGCCAGCTTGATGTCACCGCCGCAGTTCTTACACTTCTCCAACCCACGCAAATTGCTTGCGTCCGACGAATACAGGATACCCTTATCCCAGTTGATGTATCCACTGAACACTTGCAACCCCACCAACTGATGCACCATGCTCTTGACCGAATCCACGCTGGTTTTCATTTCCAGTGCTAGGTCGCTCACCGGAACCTGCCCCCGGCTTTTCACAATATCAAGGAGCTGTCGCTGCTTCTGCATCTCGGATTCGGTTTCAGCCTCTTTACCGCCCTGCACAAACAAGTAGATACCAAAACCCACCAGCAGCGCTACCGGAATAAAGGCCAGCCCACCACCGATTAACGCCCCGCCGCTTTGCAACTCTCCGCCGCTCAACTGCGTCACCAGCCACAAACCGGCAATGACGGCAATGCCGAACCCTACAACAATCAAAATGATGCCGATCAGTTTTCCCGAATTCATCCCATCATTCCTTTACCCATAATCCATCGCGACAGCAATCGAAACCTAGCCAAACCCACGGCTGCCACCACCGCTGCCACCGCCACCACTAAAACCTCCGCCGCTAAAACCGCGTCCACCGCTGCTCCAGCGTCCACTGCCACCGCTGGATGATTGTGGTTGGCTGGTCATCACCCGTGAAGCCGATTGCAGCATATTCGTCAAACCGCTGGAAATATTCTCCAGCCCGCCAGACAGGTTACGGGACATCGTATCCAGTCCACCCGGCGCACGAGCAATATCCCCCGGTAAACCGCTGCCGCCCATGTTCCCGCTGGGGAATGGCGACCCTGCGTGGTAGCCGCCGTGGTAACGTCCACCCATATACGTCGGGTAATACCAGTAAGGTATCGGCACATTTTGCACCTGCGAGAACCGCCGTACCCACGCGCGGTCGAGGCCAAACGCCACCGCATACGGCAGATAATCATCAAAGTGCTTGGAGGCTTCTTCCACATCGGAATACTTCTCTAAGTTTTGCAGGTATTCATAAAACGCACGCCATTTCGCCGCTTCTTCCGCACCCTTACGTGTCTTAGCAGGCATCACCTGTCCGGCGATGAGTGCGGCAACACCCACAAACCCGATGGCGAACGGCAGGAACAACAGGGTACTGCTAATGTCATCCACCACACCGCTGGCGAAAAAGAAAACACCACCTGCGACGACCAGCAGGAGAACACCCAGTCCAGACCAACCTGCGCGGGTTGTCTGTGGATTGGTTGAGAATAACCCCTCGCTCACCAACGCCTTATATAACTCCCCCTGTAACGAGGAGATCACCGTATAAAAGCTGTTCTTGAGCGAGTCCATCGTACGTTCCATGCTCCGTGCGAACAGCGCATTCAGCATTCGGGCTTCATACGCCTTCAAATCATCCGCCGGTTTATCCGTCCGTTTGAAGGTAAATTTGCTGGTGTTACCGAGGCCAAATAACCCCGGTTCTTGGTTTTCTTCCATCACCATGTAACCGCGATGTGCGAGGTCAATCAAGATCGAGATGACATCTTGCACATCAGCCTTCTCGTCAATCAACGTGCCGACAATCGCGGGTGAAAGTTGGTCAGGCGGATCACTGAGATAAGTCGGTACAGGGCCAACCTTCGGGTCACGCCCCCGCGTGTACCAAATCGCGTAAATACCCAGAGTACCACCGATGGCGATTAATACCGACAGTGCTAGTATACCGAGGTCAATCAGCGGTTTGGTGTTTTCATCATAGTCACGCTGTTGGTCAAAACTATTCTGCCAATCGGGTGGCACCGCTGAAGCATTATGCGGATACTGAACGCGAATTTCAAAGGTGTCGCCGTCAGGAATGCTGGTATTGGCGGTCGCCGTAATCGTCGTGCCGCGTACATCCACTGTGCCGGGTACGCCGTAGGTTTCCACCGGATCAACCCCCTCGCGCGGTGCCGACCCACTCGGCATCTCAACCGTAATGGTGCTTTCACCAACCGAGAAACCGAACCGGTCAGGCGGTACTGCTATCCACCATAACTGGTCGCCGCCTTCGTATACGCGCAGCGCACCATTCACGCGGTAGCTGATGTCAAATTGCTCACTGGCGTTCGTAATCGACTGAAAGAAATAATAGACGATTTCTAACCCATCGCTGGTATTGCGGGCGCAGAAAGTACCTGCCCGTTCGCTGCCGCATCGTGCCTCTAAAGCCTGCCCGTCTTGGCGCACTTCCACGTTCGTGATGCTGTCCAAATTATCGAGAGGGACAACTGCCGTTCCAAACCGAAATGTCCCGTTGAAATCGATGTCATAATGCTCGGTCACATCAAAAGCATTATCCGTCACATCAACATTATCAATCGTGACATCGTATCGGTTCCAATAGATCGTTCGGTCTTGTGCGCTGATCGGGGAGAAAATCGTCAAGGCAAGAAGCAGAAAAAGGAGAGTGACGAAAACACGTTTTTGCATCTTTACGCCTCCACATACATACTGCATGTTCATTATATCATGGCTCGCTCAAATAAGGTTGGCGCGTTAAGTCGTTCAGGTGTATGATGACCCACACGAACGAAGGCTAAACTGTCCCCGTCACGAAGGAGAAATCGCAATGCGACACACCCGTTTCGCCGTTGTGCTAACTGTTGCGTTCTGCATCATTGCGCTTGCAACCACGGCTGCTGCTCAGGAGGTCACGGCTGAACCTGCTTCACCAACACCGACTATCGTAGCCGCAACCGGTCAGGTTTACATCGTCCGTTTGGGGGATACGCTCTTCAAAATCGCTCAACGCTTCAACGTCACCACCAGCCAATTGGCCGAAGCCAACGGCATTACTAATCCAGCACTTATTTACGAAGGTCAATCGCTCACCATTCCCGGCGTTCCCGCCGCCCAACCCACCACTACATCTTCTCAGCCGACATCGGCTCCCACCGCCGAACCACCCACCTCCGGCACATACACCGTGCAAGTGGGTGATACCCTCTTTAAAATCGCGGTGCGCTTTAACACCACCACCGCCGCCCTCATCAATCTAAATGGGCTGTCCAATCCCAATATTATTTACGTGGGTCAAACCCTAAAAGTTCCGGCAGCGGGCGAAACCGGCCTCCCGCCGACACCCGTTCCGACGACTGCGGCTGACCCCGGTGCGCCCGTCGGCTACGGCTTCGACAAAGGCATCGAGGTATTCACCACCGGGCAAGACCTTGCCAGCGTAGCCACCTCGGTTGACCAGCTCGGTATGGGCTGGGTTAAGCAGGTCATTTACTGGCGCGATGTTGAACCCGTGCGTGGTCAAATTGACTACGCCACACTCGATGAAATCGTCAACCGCTTCTCCAGTGCCAACCTCAAAATCCTATTCACCGTCACCACCGCCCCCACGTGGGCACGTTCCTACATTCTCGAAAATGGCCCGTCCGACAGCCTGACCGACTATGGCACATTTGTTGCCACACTCGCCAAGCGCTACACCGGTCGCGTTCAAGCCTACGAAATTTGGAACGAGCCGAACCGCCGTTCCGAATGGTCATGCACCGAGTCGCCGGAAAAGCCCACCTTCTGCAAAGCCCGTTATAGCGACCTCCTCGCCATCTCCTATGCCAACATCAAAGCCGTCGATCCGGGTGCGGTTGTCGTCAGCGCTGGCCTCGCCCCCACCGGCTATAACGATGGAGTCAACGCCATTGACGACCGCATCTTCCTCTCCGGCCTGTATATTGCTGGCCTGAAAGATATGGCGGATGCCGTCGGCGCGCACCCCCTCGGTTGGGCGAACCCGCCGGACTCGGCGTGCTGCTCTGCGCCCGAAGGGGTGGATACCCACTTCGACAATCCCAGTTTCTTCTTCCGTAATACCCTCGATGATTACCGCAAGATCATCGTCGATAGTGGTGACAACAGCACCCCGATTTGGATTACCAAGTTCGGCTGGGGAACCAGCGAGGACACCCCTGCCCCCGGTGCCAACGATGTGTTCGTATCCTACACCAGCCTCGAAGAACAGGCTGCCTACATCACCCGCGCCTACGAACTCGCCACTGAACTCGGCTTCGTCGGCCCCATGTTCCTCTCGAACTTGAACGGCTGTCAGGGCGGCAGCGATGCCGAAAGCTGCTACTACAGCCTCATCAGTCCCACCGGTACGCCGCGTCCCGCCTTTAACGCGCTGGCTGGTGGATTGCTGCCTCCTTCGTTAATGACACCTACTCCGGTAGAATTAGTAGCAACAAACGAAGCACTCCCAACAGTAGAAGAGACTCCCCTACCGATGGATGATGTAACTGTCGAACCCACAGCCGAAGGCTAACCACTTCAAACAAAAGGGCGAACTGAGATGTTCGCCCTTTTCCTTAATATACAATGTTAGATTGGATTGATTAGCGAGCAGCAGCCGCGTACAACCGCGCCACTTGCACCGCGTCCCGCGCCAACTGCTGCCGTAACCCTTGCGGCTCAAGCACTTCCACCTGTGTCCCCCACGACCGCAGCCACGGCATCAACTCCCGCCAGTCTCCTACCTGCACCGTCAGCGTGCAGCGCTTGTCCGGCAGGATTTCGATCTGCTGCGACGTGTGCCACAGTCGCTCACGGATGAGCGAAGTCACATCTTGCGCGAAGGCCAGCACTACCCGCGTCCGTTCCCGCCCCTCGTCGCCGATGACACCCCACACATTTTCGAGGTACGGCCGCCGGTCAAAATTCTCCGGCACATCATATTCGTCATCGAGCAGTTTTGCCCGCTTAATCCATTCTATTTTGAGCATCTTAACCGACTGGGTAAGCGCATCCTGCCCGATGGTATACAACCCGCCCGTTGTCGTGGGTTCAACAAAATAGGTTCGGAAATCGCGCACATATGACTCGCCCTGCTTGCTCACACTGCCCCACAGCCGCACGGTTCGGCCTTCTACCCAACCGCGAATAATCGTCTCTAGGATTTGCACATAATTCCGGTCAACCGGATTGCCGCGTATCCAATCCGCAATGTAATCGACGTGTGAGGACAGCGGCTCAGGCAGCGCCGCGCACAGCTTATTCAATGCCGACACAATATGCGGGTTCTGCTGTTCAGCACTGCGGGTATAAGCCCGTGCCGCCACGAACAACGCCACCACCTCATTAAAGTTCATCCGTACCGAAGCGAGATAATAATCGCGGTTCAGGAAAAAGCGTCCGTCCTCTTGGGTCACCGGAATGCCCAGCTTCTCCAGCGTATCGAGGTCGCGGTATATCGTCCGGCGGTCAACCCCGCACGACTCGGCGATTTCTACCGCGCGCAATCCGCGTCCATTACGGAAAAGTAACCGTTCGATTGCTGTCAGCCGCTCGCCACGATTAATGAGTCTTGCACTCATAGCCTGTCCTTTAACAGTCAACTATAACAGGCAGTATAACAGCAATTTATTTTACGCGCTGACGGTCATTACAAAATATCAACTCATGTTCGAATGACACGCAGAATGTAATAGATTGACCTATTTTCTGCCTCAACCGTATCCAAATAAAAAGCGCGAACCGTTCGATTCGCGCTTCAGAATTACTTACATTTGTACGGATCAATTCACAAATTCGTAAGCCTTCTACCCCCCCGCGAACCGTGCCAGATACACCTGTATCCACAGCGGGATCAAGCACAACACCGCGAAGAAGGCCAGCACCGCGAGCGCAATCGTCACCGCGTCCAAAGCCTGTGGCGGCTCGTTCTCGCGGTCGAAATTGTACAGCGGTTGGCTGTTACTAGGATTACCCCACTGCGCCGGTGTGGGCGCGGGATACTGCGGGTTCCCCGCGCGGTCGTAGGTCGGTGCGCTTTGCTGCTGTGGCTGCTGCCGGTTATACGGCGGCATCTGCGGCGCTTCCGGCGCGAGGCTGTAACGCTGCGTTGGCTCGCCCGTTGGCGGCTGCCCTTGTGTAAACGGCAGTGGCTGCGGCTGTTGGAATGGGGACTGGTTCACCGAAGGTTGCCCTTGTGTGAACGGCAGCGGTGACGACACCGGCGGTTGCCCCGACGAAAACGGCAGCGGGTCAGGCTGCTGGGGTTGTTGCGGTGGGTACTGCTGTTGTTGGGGGTATTGCTGCTGCGGCGCAGCCTGTTGCGAATACTGCTGTTGAGGTTGCGCGGGTTGTGCGGGTGGGCGGTACGCCGGTGCATTCGGCGAAGTCACGTCCCGTCCACGGTCACGGTAACTCTCAAGTACATGCCCCAATTGGTCAGCCGTCCGGTAACGATTTCCCGGCTCTTTGCTCATTACTTTGTATACGATTTGTGCCAGTGCTTCCGGCACGCTGGGGTTAAACTCCGTCACCATCGGGATACGGTCGCGGATGTGCGCCATTGCCAACTGCTGTTGGTCGCCGCCCACGTATGGCAAGCGTCCTGTCAGCATCTCGAACATCACGATACCAATCGCGTACACGTCCGAAGCAGGTGTCGGCTTCTCACCCTTCGCCTGTTCCGGTGCGAAGTAATGCGGGCTGCCCCACACCACCTGCTGCTTTTCCGGCGGCTGAGTATCGCTAAACGCCTGTGCGATACCGAAGTCCGTCACCTTCACCACATCGCCGCGTGTCACAAGGATATTCTGTGGCTTCACATCAGCGTGTACCAACTGCGCCCGATGTGCGAAGCCAATCCCCGCGCAAATCTGGATCGCCAGCTTCAAAGCGCGGTCAACCGTCAAAATGCCTTCGGTCTTGATGATCTTCTTCAGGTCTTGCCCATCGACAAATTCCATGACGATATACTGTGTATCGCCTTCCCGCCCCACATCGTAAATCGTCACGATGTTCGGGTGTTGCAGGTTCGCCACACTCCGCGCTTCGTTGCGGAAGCGTGTCAGGAACGAAGGATCAGCCGTCAGGCTGGGGCGCAAAATTTTGACGGCGACCATTCGGCTCAACTCAAGGTCTTGCGCCTTGTAGATGACCGCCATCCCGCCCGAACCCTGTTGTGCCAACAATCGGTAACGGTGATTCAAAATTGTTTCGTTATTCGCCATGAGTTATCCCATCTGCCTCAGTTGTTGGCTTAATATAACCATATTTAAGGCTTCATCAACGGGTCGAACAAACGTCTATATTCTAACAGAGCGCCCCGGTCTGTCATAGACGCGATGTAATCCGCCACCACGCGCTCGATTGGAACGTCTGCAAGCTGTGCTTGATATTCGTTCGGCAGTTGGCGCGGCTCCTGCACATAGCTCGTAAAAATTTGCTCGATAAATCGCTGCGCCCGTGTCGCCATCCGCATCACACGGAACTGAAAGTACATCTTCTGGTACAGGAACTTTTTCAGTGCGCGGTTCAACACAACAAGTTCATCACTGTGCGCCACAATTTGCTCGCTGTGGTTCTGTATATCCGCCGGTGACTTGGGTTGCAGCGCTTCGAGTCGCTGGTTGGTCGCCCGCAGCACATCATCAACCTCAATCCCGATCAGCTCGCGAATCAGCAAATGCCGTGTAATCTCATCCAGCGCCTTGCCCTTCCAATTCGCTTGCTCCACCACCCGCCGCCAGATGTCGAGTTCCTGTAAATCATCCAGCGAAATCAACCCCGCCTGCAACCCATCATCCAGATCATGCGCGTTATAAGCCAGCTCGTCAGAGACATTTGCGATCTGCGCTTCTAAACTCCCGCGTGTTGTTGCATCATACCCCGCCACATGGCTCAGGTCGTATTCAGTTTCGTGCTTGGCGATACCTTCAAGCGTCTCGTAAGACAAATTAAGCCCCGGCCAATCGGGATACCGGCGCTCAAGCTGCGTCACCACGCGGTAGCTCTGGTGGTTGTGGTTAAATCCGCCGCTGGCCTGTGTCAGCTTATTCAGTACACCCTCGCCCGCGTGACCAAACGGTGTATGTCCCAGATCGTGCGCGAGGCAAATCACCTCAACCAGATCCTCATTCACCGCCAACGCCCGCGCCAGTGTTCGCCCGATTTGTGCCACTTCTAAGGTATGCGTCAGCCGCGTCCGGTAATAATCACCCTCGTCATTCACGAAAACTTGCGTCTTGTACTCTAACCGCCGGAACGCCGCTGAATGCACAATCCGGTCACGATCACGCTGGAAGGCTGTGCGGTACTGCGGCTCAGGGTCGTGATACTGCCGTCCTCGGCTGTCGCGGCTCAACAGCGCGTAAGATGCCAGTGTATCAGCCTCGATTTGTTCCAGTCGTTGACGGTTCACAAACATGCCTCACTCCCCTATCTGCCTACCACGTTATAGGGATTGTCCGTGCGCTCAATCAGTTCGCTTTTGTAGGGGCGCAGCCTGCTGCGTCCGCTTTCACTACCCTAGATTGTACTTACTTTCGGGAATTATGCCGCAGCCGCTTTTCAACCGTGCCGCTTGCGGAGTTCCTCGCTCACATCCTCTAAGGTAATGTTAAGATGTGTCATCAGCACCAATGTATGATAAAACAGGTCGGAAAGCTCCCCGATCTGTGCCTCGCGCCCTTGCCCCAGTGCCGCCACAATCACCTCGGTCGCTTCCTCACCCACTTTTTGCGCCATCCGGTTCACGCCCTCGGCAAATAAGCTGTTCGTGTAACTGCCTTCTTTCGGCTTCGCACGGCGCTCGTGGATAAATTCTTCTAACAGATACAGCATGTCAGCCATAATGTCCTCACCCATTTGGTTTAAATATTCAAACTTGACAAACAGAACACTTGTTCATATACTATTAAATAATCATCACATAGTACATGATATTATGGTGCAAATTTGTATTTGTAGGGGAGGGTCTGTGACACTCCCGTTTTCCAACTGACTGTGCAACCACGATCATTTTATTGATGGATATTCTTTGTGATCTCTGCTTTCCTTTGTGTCTTTGTGGTAAAAATGTCTTTGCATTTTCGGCGGCATCTTCCCTCAACTCCGCTGAAACAGCACCAAAATGGCGTAGCGGCGGATCGCTCCCTCACTTCTGCCGCACTTGCGCCATTTCAGCGCCGCCAGCCGAACCTCCCGCCGCCACAAAATGACAATTCAGCGGATTGCTCCCTCACTCCCGCCTGCCATTTCGGCGGATAAAATGCAAAACGGTGTCGAAAACCTGTAGGGAGGAGGCGTGCCTCCTCCGATCTCTATTGTCCAACCTTCAACAACTCAAAAAAGCATGACACCTCGCCCGTATGGCAGGCTGGCCCTTCCGGCTCAACCAAGATCAGCAGCGTGTCACCATCACAATCCACTCGTATCTCATGAACAGCTTGTGTATGACCGGAAGTCGCCCCTTTGTGCCACAATTCATTCCGGCTGCGGCTCCAAAACACGGTTTCACCTTTTTCAAGCGTCAGCCGGAGCGACTCCGCGTTCATGTACGCCATCATCAAAACCTGCTGCGTATCCACATCCTGAACAATCGCCGGAACCAGCCCACGCTCGTCCCACTTAATCTGCTCAAACATCAAAGCGCCTCCCAACCGTGCATCCGTATCGGTACGCCCTGCTCATTCAGGTAGCCCTTCAGGTCACCAATCCGTATTTCGTTGTAGTGGAACAAAGTCGCTGCCAGCGCTGCGTCCGCCTTCGCCGTGGTCAGTGCCTCACAGAAGTCGCTCATCTTCCCCGCCCCGCCGGATGCGATCACGGGGATACCAACCGCCTCAGAAACCGCTTGTGTCAGTTCCAGATTGTACCCCGCCTTCGTCCCGTCGCGATCCATACTGGTGAGCAAGATTTCCCCCGCCCCGCGATCCTCAACTTCCTTCGCCCAGCTAATCGCTTCTTTGTCAGTCGGGATGCGCCCGCCGTTGATATGAACGACCCACTTTCCGTCCACCCACTTCGGGTCAATCGCCACCACAATACATTGGCTGCCAAACCCCCACGCCCCGTCATTAATCAGTTGTGGGGTCTTAATCGCCGAGCTGTTAATCGAAACCTTGTCCGCTCCGGCCAAAAGTGTCGCCCGTATATCCTCGACCGTTCGGATACCGCCGCCCACACAGAACGGGATGAAGATCGTATCCGCCACCCGCCTCACCATATCCAGCGTGGTGTTCCGCCCCTCGTGCGAGGCTGTGATGTCCAAAAACACCAGTTCGTCAGCCCCTTCGCGGTCA
The DNA here is from genome assembly GCA_020161935.1 of Chloroflexota bacterium. Classification (GTDB taxonomy): domain Bacteria; phylum Chloroflexota; class Anaerolineae; order Aggregatilineales; family Phototrophicaceae; genus CFX2. The sequence goes on along the minus strand of JAIUNI010000001.1, from coordinate 595,696 downwards.
TACACCGCCGCCTGTTCCACAGGGTCGCCAGCATCCCGCAGGTTGACAAAGTTCACACCCTTCACCACCCGCCCGTTCAACACATCCAAACAGGGGATAATCCGTTTAGCCAGCATCTTGCCTCCCAGCGATCTCCAACGCCTCGCGCAGTTGGAACTTACCCTCGTACAACGCCATGCCCGTAATCGCTCCCGCGACTTCGCCCGTCGCCTTCAACCGCCGAATGTCCTCAAGCGAACTCACCCCGCCGGATGCGATCACCTGTAACCCTGTGTCACGCGCCAGCGCTGCCGTCCCCTCGACGTTAACACCCTGCAAGTGTCCGTCACGGTTCACATCGGTATATAAAGCGTGTTCCAATCCGTACGCCTTCATCTGCTTCCCCAATTCGGTTGGGGTAATCTCCGCCTTCTGCTGCCAACCGTGCGTGGTCACTTTACCGTCCCGTGCGTCCAACCCCACGCAAATCCGTTCGCTGCCCCAGCGTTGAACCGCCTCGGCAACCAGCGCCGGATTTTCAATCGCTACCGTCCCCAGCACCACGCGGCTTGCCCCTTGCTCGATGGCCTTCTGGATGTCAGCCATTGAACGCAGCCCGCCACCGAACTGCACCTTTACGTTGAACTTAGCCACCGCTTCCAAAATGCGCGGATTATCATTCGTGCTGGCGAACGCGCCGTCCAAATTCACCATATGAATCCATGTTGTTCCCTGCTCAATCCATTCTTCCGCCGTAGCAATCGGGTTCTCACTAAATACCTTCTGCCGGTTCGGGTCGCCCTCTTTCAAACGCACGACTTTTCCACCACGCAGGTCAATCGCTGGATAAATAATCATGCGTCCACCTTCAAGAAGTTCGTGTAAATTTGCAGTCCCATCGTCTGGCTCTTTTCAGGGTGGAATTGAACACCATAAACATTGTCATGTTGAACAATCGCCGTAAACGGAATCCCGTAATCGACCTCGGCGACCACATCTTCCGGTCGCGTAGGTGTACAGTAGTAACTATGGACGAAATACCCGTAGCTGTCCGGTGTCAAGCCATCCAATAGTTCGCACGCGCGGCACTGGCGCACTTGGTTCCATCCCATATGTGGCACTTTCAAGTCAGCCATTTTCGGGAAGCGTGTCACGTAACCCGGAATAATCCCCAACCCGTCAAACTGCCCCATCTCGTCGCTCGTATCAAATAAAAACTGCATCCCCACGCAAATCCCCAGCATCGGGATACCTGCGATAGCTGCGTCCTTGAGTGGCTGCACCAGATTTCGCTTGGCAAGCTCCTCCATCCCCGCACCGAACGCCCCCACCCCCGGCAGAATAATCTTGTCCGCGCCCTTCAAATCGCGCCCATTCTGTACCACCCGCATATTCTCCGCGCCTAAGTAGCTCAACGCATGGAGAACGCTGCGTAAATTCCCTGCGCCATAATCCACCACAGCCAGCATTGTCGCTCACCTCCGAAAAATAAAAATCCCCGCAGGGTGCGGGGATGATACGTAGCAAAACAAATGGGACGGTCTACAATCAGGCCAACACCGGAGGTTTTCTATATGCCTTCAGATGATGATGTAGACGCATGACTACCCAATTTCTCCTAAGATGTGCCAAGTATAACCAGTGACGATGGGGTTGTCAACGAACCTGCAACCGCTACAATACAGAAGATATTCTGCCCGCGTAACCGATTGGATAAGTGGCATGGAACAATTCGTAATCGAAGGTGGACACCCAATTTCCGGCACGATCAAAGCCGGTGGTAACAAAAATGCCGCCATCAAAATGATTCCGGCTTGCCTCCTGACCGAAGAACCTGTCACCCTTCGCAACATGCCCAATATCGGTGATGTTCGTATCACCCTCGACATCATGCGCCAGCTCGGTGCCGAAGTAACTTGGCTGGATAACAACACCGTTCGCATCCATGCCGCCACTATCACCACCTCCGATCTCGACCCTGCACTTGCCACGAAAATCCGCGCCAGTGTCGTCTTCGCGGGTCCGATGCTCGCCCGCTGCGGTCAGGTTCGCCTCCCCATCCCCGGTGGTGACAGCATCGGTGAACGCCGCTTAGATACCCACGCCATTGCTCTGCAAAAACTCGGCGCAGTTGTCACCCTCGAAAGAGACACACTCATCATGCGAACCGATGGTTTACAAGGGGCGGATATCCTCCTCAACGAAGCCAGCGTCACCGCCACCGAAAACGCCATCATGGCTGCCGTTCGCGCCAAGGGCAAAACCACGATCCGCAACACCGCCTGTGAGCCGCATATTCTCGACCTCTGCACCATGCTCATCACACTCGGCGCAAAAATCGAAGGTGCGGGGACTAATCGAATCATAATCGAAGGGGTCGATCAGCTTCATGGGGGAGAAGCCCGTGTCGGCGCGGATTATATGGAAGTCGGCAGCTTCATTGGCGCGGCAGTCCTCACAGGCGGCGAACTGCTTATTACCGATGCCGACCCTCAGCACCTTGAAATGATCGCTCTCACCTTTGCTCGCTTGGGTGTCCAGTGGGAAACACGCGGTCAAGACATCTTCCTACCCGCCGCCCAATCGCTCACCATCGTGCCAGATATGGGTAACCGGATGCCAATTATCAAAGCCCAACCGTGGCCGGCCTTCCCGCCTGACCTGATGAGTATCGCGCTCGTCATCGCCACCCAATGCGCGGGTGCGGTGCTGTTCCACGATTGGATGTACGAAAGCCGCTTCTTCTTCACCGACAAACTCGTTCGGATGGGTGCGCGTATCACCCTGCTCGATCCGCACCGTGTACTCGTGCAAGGCCCGACCAGCCTTCAAGGCCAGCCTTATATCACCAGCCCCGACATTCGCGCGGGTATGGCAATCCTATTGGCGGCTTTAGGTGCAAAAGGTCAAACGCGGATTTTCAACATCCGCCAAATTGATCGGGGTTACGAACGTGTCGAGGAAAAACTGCGTGCGTTGGGGGCGCATATCGAGCGCGTCGAGGATAAACATCCCGGCATCGAAGAACCTCAAGAAATCCCGCTCGCCGAACACTAAGGGCGACTAACAACATCAATCGCCCTCTCATAAGTTAGGTTCCACCGTTGCCGTTCGCCGGAGGATTCCCGTTACCATTCGTCGTACCGTTGCTCGGTACTGCCGACGGCAGCTTCACAGTCGTCGCCTTTGAACCCGTATCGTATTCCAGAAGCAGCGATTGATAACGTTCGCGGTACAACTGCGCCCGTTCGCGTTCAAGGCTCCAAAGTCGTCCTAAACTGTCTTGTATCGGCGGGAACATCGCTTCAAGCTCGGTGATCTTCGACACAAAACGATCAAACTCTTTGTCGTGGCTGCGCCAAACTTCGTCGTTCGAAATCGTGAACTGCTTCCAACGTTTCTGGTCATCAGCCGTCCAGTCATTCCACTCTTGCCGGAAGCGTTCCTCGCTCAAACGTTGCATTTCCGCCACTTCATTGATGCGCCGTTCCAAACGATCACCGATGCGTTCAAAGTCATCAATGATCTTCTTCATGTTACGGTAGGCTTCTTGCCACGTTTCAAAGCGTTCAATATTCCGCTGCATCTGGCTGTCTTGCTCACCGAACCGCTTGACCAATTCGGTAATCTGCTGGTCACGTTGCTGAATCTGAAGCGTTTGCTGGTCAATAAACTGCTGGATTTGTTCGCGCCGTTCACGCTCACTGTTCTGAACATCCTGCACACGGCGTTCAATTCGCAGCGTCAAATCTTCCAACAAGGTCAATTTTGGCCGAACGCTGTCAACCTGCTTTTGGATTTCCGGCACTTCGGACTGCACTTCCGAAACACGGCGGCTGTCTTGGCGGCGTTGTTCTTCCAAAAACGCTAACCGGCGGTCAGGTTCTTCAATCTTCTTGAATAAATCATCGACCCGCTGCTGCAACGACGAAACCGTGTCGGATACCCGTTCACGTTCGACCTCAAAACCGGGGATCGTGCTCGTCTGCCGTTCGAGCTTATCCAGCTTTTCTGTCAACTCACGCACCGGGCGCATCACGTTCTCACGCGCCAGATCCGCGCGGCGTTCAGACTCACGCTCTGCTGTCAGTCGCTTGGACTCGACATTTTCAATCAGTTGCAGGACTTCTTTACGCACCTGCTCAATCAAATCACCCTCACGTCCTGAAGGTGCTATTTGGCTGCGGATGACCGTTTGGTCAGACTCCATGCTGTTAATACGCTTGGAGAGCATCGTAATTGTATCTTGCTGCTGGGCAAGACGTTCTTCAAGCGTCGCGATTGTCGCTTTATCGCGTCGCCTTTCTTCGTCGAGCCACTCAATCATACGGGCGGCTTGGTTTATATCCATACGCGCAACCTCCGCGTTTTCCTCACACTTACCTGTTGAACTGCTGATTATAGCACACCCCTGCCCACTGCTCCCACAAGATCGTAACTTGGCATGTTGCCTGAGGTCTGTTATCCTCGCTGCCCTAATCAAGATCAGGTGCGCGAAGGAGTAGGCTTTTGTCCTCCACCGATGTCTTTGTTGCCGAAACCACCCTGCACGTCCGTTATGCCGAAACAGATGCGATGGGCATTATTCACCACGCCAGCTATATCGTCTACTTTGAGGAAGGCCGCAGCAACTACGCTCGGCAGCGTGGCAGCGACTATGCCAGCTTTGAAGCCAGCGGTCATTACCTCGCCGTATCAGAAATCAATGCCCGTTATGTCAAGTCAGCGCGGTACGGCAGTCAAGTTACCATCTGCTGTTGGATAGCCGAAATGAAAAGCCGAGGATTAACGTTTGCTTATGAAATTTTGGATGCGGCCTCACGCGAACTGCTGGTTCAAGGGAGCAGCAAGCACATTTGCATCACCCACAGCGGTCAAGTCACCCGTTTACCCGACTCGTGGAAGGCGTGGGCAGCATCTTGAACTTTGACATGAATTGCGTGCTGGTTATACTTGACTTTCATTAATGAAGTTATGAATTTTAGTGAAAAAGAATTTGGAGACTCAAAATGGCAACTTATTCAGATCGCTTATGGACAAAAAATTACGATCCGGGTGTCAAAGCCTCCTTAGAACCGTATCCTGATATTTCCGTCCAGAATTTTCTAGAAGACGCGGTTAAGAAAACACCGGACAACGCCGTTCTCATCAGCAGCGCCCACCTCCCCGTATTAGGCCGCGTCAGTAGTTCGATATCCTACCGCGAACTCGACCAGTATTCCGATGCCCTCGCCGCCGGTCTGGTCGACATGGGTCTCAAAAAAGGGGATCGTGTCGCGCTGGTCATGCCGAATATTGCCGCCTTTGTCATCAGCTACTACGGCGTGCTAAAAGCCGGTGGTGTGGTTGCCGCGACCAACCCCACTTACCCGCCGGACAAAATGCAGTTCCAAATCAACGACTGTGATGCCAACATCGTCATCACTATGAGCTTGTTCTACAACACCATTAAACAGGTTCAGCCGAAAACCAAAGTCAAAACCGTCATCGTAACCAATGTCAAAGAGTACCTTCCCGGCGCGGCGAAGTTCTTATTCACCCTCGCTAAAGAGAAAAAAGAAGGCCACCGTATCGAGTCGCTGCCCAGCGGTGATGTCTGGTTTCAGGATGTACTAACCAAATATGCAGGTAAGAAAGCCAACGTCAGCATCAACCCTTCAAAGGATTTAGCACTCTTTCAATACACAGGCGGCACCACCGGCGTATCCAAAGCCGTCATGGCGACCCACAAAGCGCTCGTCGCCAACACCCTCCAGATGAAAGTTTGGCTGTCAGGCGGCGGCGATCACACCACGCAGGATGTGTTCCTAGGCGCTATCCCCCTATTCCACGCCTTTGGTATGGTCGCAGTACTCAACCTCGCCATCGGCCTCGGTGCGAAAATCGTCCTCGTGCCGAACGCCCGCGATATTGCCGACGTGTTGGATAACATCAACCATTTCAAGCCAACGTTGTTTCAGGGTGTGCCAGCGCTCTATAACGCCATCAACAATCATCCGCTGGTTAAATCCGGCAAAGTTGATTTACGCTCTATCCGCGCTTGTGTCAGCGGTTCCGCGCCATTGCCACCTGCCACGAAAATCGAGTTCGAGCGCATTACCGGTGGTGCGCTGCGTGAAGGCTTCGGCATGAGCGAAACCCCGACCGCCAGCCATTGTAACCCCCTTAAGGGCGAAAACCGTACCGGTTCAATCGGTCTTCCGCTACCGGATATGGATGTTCGCATTGTCAGCTTGGACGATGGTGTAACCGAAGTTCCAATTGGCGAAATTGGCGAAATCATCATGTCTGGCCCGCAGGTGATGGTCGGCTATCACGGAATGCCTACCGAAACCTCGAACGTCTTGCGCGAAAAAGATGGCAAGCTGTTCGTCTATTCCGGCGACATCGGGCGCATGGACGAAGACGGCTACTTCTATATTGTTGACCGTAAGAAGGACATGGCGCTGATCGGTGGCTTCAACGTCTACCCCAACGTCATCGAGAAAGTCTTGGCGGATCATCCCGCCGTCATGGAAGTCGGTGTCGCCGCAATCCCTCACCCTGATCGGGATAAATCTGGACAGGAAGCCCTGAAAGCGTGGGTTGTCCTCCGCGCCGACCAAAGCGCCACCGAGAAAGAACTCATCGACCACTGCGCCAAGCACCTCGCCCGTTACGAAGTGCCGACGCGCATCAGCTTTATCAAAGAGCTGCCAAAGACCACCGTCGGGAAGACGCTCCGCCGCGAACTTATCCAAATGGAAATGTCAGACCGCGAAAAAAGCCTCTAACGCTTAAAACATAAACCCGGTTGATGAAGCCGGGTTTTTTATTTTGTGTGCTACGCGCTGTGGCTGAGTTCGCCAACCGCATCCGTCGAACCATCAGGCATCGGTAAGTAATACCCGCGGTAAAACGCGCGTGCTGGCCCGCGGTTCAAGTACCAGATGACATATAATGTCACCAGTATGCCGAGACCAAACTGCCCCAACGCTACCGAAACCAGTACCGAGTCGATAGAGCTTGCCCCAAATTCTTGATTGTATTGTCCCGCCTGTACAATCACAGCGCTAACCACACTGTACAACGTCAACAGTATACAGCTTGCAATTAAGACGTATCGCATCACTGGCGGTCGTCCTCGCCACGCGAAAAATGCAATCACCAGAAAAATGATCGCGATGACCGCTTGAAGAATAATACGCCACTCCGGTACACCCAGAATATCCGCGCCCATAAACATAGGCTGCAACTCAGCTTCTTCAAATTGAACTCTGGAAAAGTGAAGCTGCACCACTGCGAGCATCCCCACCTGAATGAGTGGGAAAATCGAAAACAGGATCACACTCGCCAGTATCGCCAGTGTTACGCCAAAAGGTCGAGGGGGACGTTGCACTTTTTGCCTCCAAATCCACCGATGTAAGTACATTATACGCTTTGATTAGCAAGTTGTATTAATTGATGTTACAATTATTACCATCCATGCTATTGGGGCCTTTCAAAAAGTGAAAATACTATGAACTTAAATGACCTCATAAATGTTACCTATCAGACATTTCAGGAACAAACGGAAGGTTCACGGCTGATTCTGCTGCACCCTCGCAGCCGCTATCGCTCGGTACTCATCGCGAAAATTCTTGGTACCACAAGCCGAAAAGTTCTGTACTATGCCATGGACCCGGATGATTTAGACTTGCGGTCACTCATCGCTGGTCTAACACATGATCTTGCCAACCAGTATCCGACCTTTGGCCGCCACACTAATATCTTACCGCCAAATGATGCAAAGAACTTTGATGCGTTGGCCGAAGCGTTCGCCAAAGACCTCGCAGAAGTCGATGACAAGCCCTTCTACCTCATTTTGGATGAGTACGACCGCAGTGATAGCGCGGACGATATTCAAATGTTTTTCGAGAAATTGGTCTCAAACACGGGGCATAATTGCACGTTCATCATCAATGGTCGCACGTTGCCCCGCCTCCCGTGGGTGTCCCTCATCGCGCAAAAACGGGCGATCTTGCTTGAGGACGACCTGCTCATCAAAGATAACTTCTACCGTTCAGAAACGACCGGCAAGCACAAACTGGAAATTTTTGCCTTCGGGCCGGGGCAGGTTTTACTCGACGGCAACATGATCGACACGTGGGAAGGCCACTTACCGCGTCTCCTTTTCTTCTTCGCCTTGGATCGTCCGATTGTCACCCGTTCCGAAATTTGTCAGGCATTCTGGCCGGAACTTCACATGGATCAAGCCGTCAACGTGTTCCATGTGACCAAACGCCGCTTGCATAAAGCGCTGGATATGGATGTCCTTGTGCATGACGGCGGCTACTATCGTGTCAACCCCGATATGGCAATCCGCTATGATACAATCGATTTTGCGACCGCCCTGATGAATGGCCGTACCGATATTGCATCTGAACGTCTCGCATCATGGCAGCGTGCCATTGATCTCTATCGCGGCCCGTTCCTTCAAGGCCACACCGACAAGTGGATTTTGAGCCGCCGCAACGATTTTAAATCAGGCTATCTCGAAGCACTGTCCGAAGTGGCTTATATCCGATTGGAAGAAGATCGTCCTGAACACGCGCTCGGCTTGTTCCAGCGTGTCCTCGCTGACGACGGTACGCGCGAAAACATCCACCGTGAAGTCATGAAACTCTACGCCAAACTGGGTCGCCGCAGCGAAGCCGCCGCCCACTACCAGCGCTTGAGTGATGATCTCCGGCGTGAAGGGCGCACCCCTGCTGCCGAAACTGCCGAGGTATATCAGAACATTATCGCCTAGTGGTAAACAAAAACACCCGCCATTCAAACGGGTGTTTTTGTTAGTCAGTGCCCCCAGAGAGATTCGAACTCCCGACCAACGGTTTAGAAGACCGCTGCTCTATCCCCTGAGCTACGGGGGCATTGCACAGGATTGTAAAGCGCCTGTCAAACAGTGTCAAGAACGCCGCGCAAGCAGACGTGGTGTGGAAGCCAGATGACCGATTGATCGTCCGTTATCCTAAACCCTTTGACCGCCTTCAAACGAATGGCACATTGACTATTCTACAACCTGATTATTAATCATTTGTTCTACCAAACAGGATTGTTCTTAACCACGTTCTACAGTATAATATATATCAATGAAGAGTCTACGGACATTCCCCGAATAGACAAGCAGAATTCCACACAATTGATTCGAGAATCAAGGAGCTGTTATGGCGGATCAAGATACCGCGCAAATCAGACAACAAAGTGATGAGGACGTACGCGCATTAGAGCCAATTGATCATGTGCGTTTACGTCCCGGCATGTATGTAGGCGGTGTTGATAAAAAAGCACTTCATCATCTCGTTTATGAAGTTGTCGACAATTCTGTTGACGAAGCACTAGCGGGACGATGTGATCGAATTACGGTGACATTAGCAGATGATAATGTCGTATCGGTACAAGATAATGGTGGTGGTATTCCTGTTGGTATGAATAAGGATAAGGGCAAAAGCACCGTAGAAGTCGTCATGACTGTAATTGGCGCAGGTGGCAAATTCGGAAGTGGCGCTTACAAGGTTAGCGGTGGTTTACATGGTGTCGGCGTATCCGCAGTAAACGCACTTTCAGAGCAAATGAGAACGAATGTATTCCGCGACGGTTACTTGTGGGAACAGTCTTTTCGTCGGGGTCGCCCGACAGAAGAATTGAAAAAAATCCGCAAATTAACCCCAGACGAACATACAGGAACACTACAAACTTTCCGTCCTGATTTTACAATCATGGATCAGAATGACTTTGACTTTGAGTGGTTGGCACAGCGTTTTCGCGAAATGACCTTTGTTACACGCAGAGTTGCGATTACTCTGCGCGATGAGCGGGTGCGACCTATTCCACGCGAATTAACATTCTACTTTGAAGGTGGGCTTTATTCTTATGTCCGCTATCTAAACCGCAATCGTAGACCGCTGCATGACCCCGTACATATTGAAAGAGACGTGGAATTTACGCCTGAAGGAAAGCCTGCTTACTCAATTGGCGTAGAAGTCGCATTTCAATACAACGATTCGGCCAATGTGGTTGAAATGGCTTTCGCAAATACAATCAACACACCCGACGGTGGTACACATCTTACTGGTTTGAGATCAGCCATTACCGGTGTGATCAACCGTTATGCGCGTAAAGCTGGGATTTTAAAAGAGAAAGATCCCAATTTTTCAGGCGCAGATACGCTTGAAGGCATCACAACTATTGTAAGTATCAAACATCCCGGCCCTTCATTTGAAAGCCAGACGAAAGTCAAGCTGATTAATCCTGAAGTTCAGGGAGCAGTTTCGCAGGTCGTTACCGAAGCCTTCAACGAGTATCTTGAAGATAACCCGCGTGAAGCACGGCGCATTGTTGACAAGTGCATGACCAGTATGCGCGCTCGTGAAGCGGCTCGTAAAGCGCGTGATTTGGTTCGCAGCGGCCCAAGCCTGCTCGAAAGCACCACCCTCCCCGGTAAGCTGGCGGATTGCTCGCAAAAAGGTGAAGGCGCGGAAATTTACATCGTCGAAGGTGATAGCGCTGGTGGTTCCGCCAAGCAAGGTCGTGACCGTCATTTTCAGGCCATCCTGCCGCTGCGTGGTAAGATTTTGAATACCGAACGCGCCCGCATGGATAAAGTGCTGGACAGTAACGAAATTAAGGCGCTTATCTCGACCCTCGGTACAGGTATCGCCGAAGACTTCTCGGTCGAAAACTTGCGCTATGGTCGCGTCATCATCATGACCGATGCCGATGTCGATGGTAGCCACATTCGTACCCTGCTGCTGACGTTCTTCTTCCGCCACATGCAAGCCATCATTGCGGAAGGGCATCTCTACATCGCGCAGCCGCCCATTTACCTGCTCAAGAGCGGTAAAAAGATGGAATATGTGTACCCCGAAGCCGGTATGTCCGAACCCGATATTCTGGCGCGTGCGCTCAAGAAGTACGATCAGCCGGACAAAGTGGGTGTGCAGCGGTACAAAGGTTTGGGTGAAATGAACCCGGATCAACTATGGGAAACAACGATGGACCCCGCCACGCGCACCCTCCTGCAAGTCACGATTGAAGATGCAGCCGAAGCTGACCGCGTGTTTGACATGCTCATGGGCAGCAGCGTGCCACCGCGCCGCCGCTTCATCCAAACGCACGCCAAGAGCGTTCGCAACCTCGACGTATAACCACGTCCCCCATCTAACATCAAAGGCCGCTCATTTGAGCGGTCTTTTTATTACCCCTCACCCACCAATGGCAAAACCGCGCGATCTGGCACGTAAACCGTCACACCATCGCCCCCCTGTGGAACAGGAGCCGTGCTGGGAATTTTGACAGTCAACAGTATGCCGGAATCATGCCGCAGCGTCAGGCGGTACACATCCCCTTGGAACACCACTTGAACAACCTCAGCCGGAATTTTCACATCGTTATCGCTTGATGAAGTCAACGACAGATAATCGGTATGCAGTAACAGGCTTTGTGCTTGCCCTTTTACCGCAAACGTACCCAGCGGTGTTTGCGCCCGCCCATCAGCTTGGCTTTCAACCGGAATCACATTATCCAGTCCGAGAAACCGTGCGACAAACTCAGATGTTGGATGTTGATAGAGTTCAAGTGGTGGAGCGAACTGCTCAACACGCCCCTTGTTCATTACGGCGATGCGGTCAGCAATCGCGAATGCCTCATGCTGGTCATGCGTCACATAAATCGCCGTCAATCCCACCTGCTTGATAATATGCCGCAGTTCAACCAGCAGTTCCTCGCGCAAAATAGCGTCCAGCGATCCGAGCGGCTCGTCCAGCATCAACAGCTTCGGGTTTGGCGCAAGGCTGCGTGCCAGCGCCACTCGCTGCCGCTCCCCGCCCGAAAGCCGCGCCACATCCCGCTGCTCGAAACCCGCAAGCCCCACCAAATCCAACATTTCCGCCACACGCCGCTTCTGTTCAGCCTTGCCCATATTTTGCATTCGAAGGCCGAATGCGACGTTTTCAGCCACCGTCATGTGTGGGAATAAAGCAAAGTCCTGAAACATCAACCCAAAGCCGCGTCGGTGCGTCGGCATACTGGCGATATTCTGCCCATCCAGCAGCACCGCACCCCGGTCAGGCTGTTCTAGCCCTGCGACAATCCGCAGCAGCGTTGTTTTCCCGCAGCCACTCGGCCCCAGCAAACAAACAATCTCATGGTCAGCAATCGTCAAATCAATACCGCGCAAAACAGGCTGCGTGCCAAACGCGCGATAGACATCTCGTACCTCCAGCATCAGAACTCCCCCACGCCAGCCGCGCCTAATCGCTCGATCAACACAAAACCCAGCGCCGAAACAATCAATAACAAACTGCTCATCGCCAGCGCTTGCCCATAATTCAACGCCCCCGGTTGGCTCAACAACCGGAAGATAACAATCGGTATCGTCGGCGTATCCGGCCTCGCCACAAACAGCGACGCACCAAACTCGCCCATACTCGTCGTAAACGCAAACGTCGCTCCCACCAGCATCGCGCGGCTGATGAGTGGCAGGTCGATCAACCGCCACACCTGCCACCCCGAAGCACCCAGTACCCGCGCCGCCTCTTGGTAACTCGGCGGTATCGTTCGCAGCGCCGGTAGCAAGTTACGCACCACAAACGGCATTGCCACCAGTGTATGAGCAATTGGGATCAGCAGCGCCGAACTTCGCAAATTCAGCGGTGGCTTATCCAGCGAAATAATGTACCCGAATCCGAGTGTGACCGCGCTTGTCGCCAGCGGCAGCATGAACAGTGGGTCGAGCAGTCGTGACCACCGTGTCACCCGCCCTGAAACCAAGTATGCCGTAATCAACCCCAGCGCCAGCGCGAGGACAGTCGTCACCACCGCGAACAACAGCGAGTTACCAATCGCTTGCACTGGTGGCACGAACAAGATCGACCCACGCGGATTTGAACTGAGCTGTCGATAAAACTGCAACGTTATTCCCTGATCGCTTCGAACTGAAGCCGCCACCAGCGAAATTAGCGGTGCGAATAATAAAATCGCGATCAACAGTAGGTTAACCGCGACAACCGCCTTTTCCCGCCGCGTTGTCGGCGCTTTAGCCACATTTGCCACCCGTGTCACGTCTGTGGTCAACCGCCGCTGCAAGCGCGTATACACCAGCATAAACGCGAACATCAGCACGATCTGCACCAATGACAGCGCCGCCGCGACAGGCAGATTAAATAGGTTCACCGTCTGGCGGTAAATCTCCACCTCAAGCGTGGCAAAACGCGGGCCGCCCAGCAGCAGGACAACCCCAAAACTGGTGAAGGTGAAGATGAAAACGAGGATACCCGCCGCCGTAATCGCCGGCCGCAAAATCGGCAGCCAAATCTGCCACCACAACCGCCAACCGCTGGCCCCCAGAACCCGTGCGGCCTGCTCAATGCGCGGGTTCTGGTTCGCCCAAAACCCCACAATAATCCGCAGCGCGACCGCATAATTATAGAAAACATGCACAATCAGGATAATTGTCAAAGTGCGGTCAAGCGCAATCGGCGGCGCAGCCAATCCGAACGTCGGCATCAGAAAGGTGTTGAGAAGCCCGCGTGGCCCAATTAACGACGAAAACGCCGCCGCCACCACCACCGTCGGCAGTACGAATGGCAGCGTCGCCAACGACAAAAACAGCGACTTTCCCCGAAACGAGTATCGCGTGAACACATACGCGCTCGGCAGCGCCAGTGCCAGCGTCAGCGCCGTCGAAAGAATCGCCTGCCCCAACGTAAAAAGCAGCGTATTCAGGTAATAATCAGTCGTGACGAGCCGCAAAAACCCGCTGAGGTCAAGCTGCCCCTCCGGCACCAGACTCACGCCGAAGATCGTCAGCAGCGGGTAAATAAAAAACAGCGCGAGGAATAGCAGTGGCGCGAGGAAAACCCCGCGCCGCAACCACTGCCCTAACGGAGGACGGTTTCGGTCCATGCCTGCAACCAACTTTCGCGGTTCGTATTAATCTCCGCAAAATCGACGAGAGCCGGATTTTCCGGTACGGCTGCGAATTTCGTGAAGATGTCCGGCAGTTCCGCCTCAGGGTTTACCGGAAACACAAACATTTGCAGCGGCAAATCTTCTTGGAACGGCTGGCTCACCATGAAGTCCACAAACTGCTGTGCCGCCTCTAAATTCGCTGTCCCCTTCAGAATACCGACAAATTCAATTTGTCGGAAGCAGGTGCCGTCCGCGATGATGCTGCCTGTAGGAGCAGTTTCCGGCTGCGGGTCAGCGAAATAGACCTCAACCGGCGGGCTGCTGGCGTAACTCACCACCAGCGGGCGCGAACCCTGTCCGCTGCTCGCGCTGAACTGGGTATAGTAGGCATCGTTCCACCCGTCAGCGATATACACATCGTTCGCAACCAGATCTTGCCAGTAGTTGAGGTAGGTATACTCCCCTTCCTCACCGAACTGCTGAATCGTCGCCAACAAGAACGCCAGCCCCGGCGACGAACTCGTCGGGTTTTCAACCGCCAGCAAACTCTTGTATTCCGGCTTGGTCAGGTCAGCCAACGACTCGGGCAAAGCGAGACCGCTTTCCTCAAAATATTGCACGTCGTAGTTTAAGCACACATCACCGTAATCAACTGGTGTGACACGGTTTTCGGGGTCGAGCTTAAATGCGTCTGGAATATCCGCCGCCAGTGGCGACTCATACGGCTCGAACAAGTCCGCCTCTAACCCGCGTCCGAGGAACGTATTGTCGATACCAAACAACACATCCCCTAAGGGATTATCTTTGGTCAGGATCGACTGGTTGACCATCGCACCTGCGTCCCCATTCTTGAGGATTTGTACGGTAATACCCGTTTCTTCTTGGAATGCGTTCAACACGTCTTCGCTCACTGCGAATGAGTCATGGGTGACAAGCGTGATCGTCGTCGGCTCTTGCGCCAGCACAGGCGCGACCGCCATTACACACATCAGAACGCTAAACAGTACACGTTTCATCAAACTCTCCCTTCAAAATGGATAAACAATTCAGATGGGAGCCTGAAATAAAAACCACCCACTACGCTTAGGTTGTAGAGGGTGGTTGACTGGAAAGGTCTATCAGGCACTCCCTACGCCGGCATGAACCGGATCAGGTTAAGGGTCGGTGCGGCGTTGTTACGCACCCTCTCAGCCCGCTTGCACGGACTCCCCTGTACACAGTATTCAATTAACCAGCATGGTATCACAAATCAAAAATGTTTTCTAGAACCGCTTTTAACGCTGGCTTAAAAATGCCTCTACGTAAGCATCAAATTGTCCAGCATTACACGCATCCACATACCGCATGATCTCGCCACCACCTACCGGATACAGCGGGTAGCAGCTTGTCGGCCATGCCCCGCGCGGCGCTGGAGCGATAATGTCCGCCCCCGGTGCCGGAATCAACAGCGAATTCAAACTGCGTTCCGATTGTTCAACCATCTGCTCGACGGTAAAGATCACCTTGTCAGCCAGATACACCAACTCCATATCGACACCCACATTATTGTTGATATGCACGTTCCCGTGCGCGTCACCTTCTAACCCGTGAATTACCGCGATGTCACAGTGAATCGCCGGGAATGCCATTAATTCCTCTTGCGTATACGGGTCAACAATCGTTTTCACATCCGGTCGTAAACGCGGCAAATCCGTCCCGACCCATGCGTGAGATGGCATGAAACCGACACCTGATATTCCCGCGCGGATACCCAGCGCGAGGCTGGCTTCCGTTTCCTCCACAATTTTGATCGTGCCTTTTTGTGCTGCCTCGGTAAACATCGGCGCAAAACCGAATGACTCCAGCCCGAAGTAACATGACCGCACCGTTCCCACACATCCCGCCCCCACCAGCAAATCCGCCTCATATCCCGCCGTGAAGCACAACAGTGTCAGGTTGCGCGGTCGCGGATTACGTTGCAGCAGCGCTCGGACAAACGCCACCGGACGGCGGTAAACCGTCATCCCCCCTAGCGCAATCGTCATGCCATCTTGAACGAGGTTTGCCGCCTCAACCAGCGAGAGTTGTTGGTGCATATTCCAGATACTCTTAATCAGTTTCGAGTTAAAAATCACTTCGAAAGTGCAATCTCTCAATGTAGGGATGAGGCGTGCCTCATCTGCTTCCTACCTTACCGCAAAGAGCAGTCGTGTCAAGTCAAACACTTATCCAAATGCTATAGTGCATCACTTAGATTCTGTTGTTCATATATGCTTGTTTTGACAACTCTGACGAAAAATCGCAGCATTCCTCAATATTTCCAAATAACCATTGCGACACTAACAAGTAAATGTTTGTCCTCCCTTGCTTGCGGGCGACCTGCGACTGAGCTTGTCGCAAGGTAGCAGGTCGGTGTCGCGTCAGCGACGGAGGGGGTTTGTACTCGCATCATTATTATTGAAAAATCTCTGTGTACTCTGTGCCTCTGTGGTGGAATTTCCCACTCTTCGAATTCAGTTCTTGACAAACCCACCACAACTGACTAAAGTATTACACATGCATCAAGAGAGGCTCTGGAAACAGAGTCCGGCAACCTAGGAGTCAACCCAAGGTGCCCATCCACCGTTGTGGAGATGTGGTCGCAGTTTCGGCTGTGGCAACAAATTTGACGGTGGTGACTATCTTGCGCCTCGTTGTGATGCAATCAACGAAGCGCTTTTTATTTCACCAAGAAAGAGACTGTACCATGACCAATATCTACCTCGATCATTCAGCCACCACCCCGGTTGACCCGCGCGTGCTGCAAGCCATGATCCCCTACTTCACCGAAGTTTACGGGAACGCTTCATCAGCCCACTACTTCGGTCGCAATGCCGAAAATGCCATCGAAGAAGCCCGCGAAACCATCGCTGCGGTGCTACAGTGCAAGCCGAAAGAAATCATCTTCACCAGCGGCGGCTCGGAAAGCGACAATCTCGCTATTCGCGGCGCAGCATGGGCAGCCCACACGAAGGGCAAAGGCACGCACCTCATCACCAGCCCTATAGAACATGGTGCGGTCGGTAAAACGATTGACCAGCTTGCCGCCCAGCAGGGCTTTGAGCGCACCATCCTCCCGGTCGATCAGTACGGCTTCGTCAATCCCGATGACTTCCGCGCCGCCTGCAAACCGGGAACGACAGTCGCCAGCATCATGTACGCCAATAATGAGATCGGCACTATTCAGCCGATCAAAGAATTGGCCTCCATCGCCCACGAAAACGGTGTCTTGTTCCATACCGACGCGGTACAAGCTGCCGGTCAGCTTTCGCTCGATGTCAATGAACTCGGTGTCGATCTGTTGAGCCTCTCCGGTCACAAGTTCTATGGCCCGAAAGGTGTCGGTGCGCTCTATATCCGTGATGGTGTCGAAGTCACGCCTGCCCAAACAGGCGGCAGCCATGAACGTGGGCTGCGTGCTGGCACGCAGAACACCCCCCTCATCGTCGGCTTGGCGGAAGCCTTGCGCCTCGCCTACGAAGAACTCGAAACCCGCACGGCTCATTACAAAACCGTCCGCGATCAACTCATCGGCAGCATCATCGCCAACATCCCCAACGCCCACTTGACCGGACACGGCAGCAAGCGCCTTCCCGCCCATGCCAGCTTTGTGTTCGAGAATATTCAAAGTGGTGCGCTCATCCACCTGCTTGATGACGAAGGGATTGCCGCCAGCGCCGCCTCCGCGTGCAAGACCGGCAGCCCCGAACCGTCGAGCGTCCTGCTCGCCCTCGGCTACAGCCGTGAGTTAGCTGCCTGCACCCTCCGCCTAACGGTCGGTGTGCAAACCAAGCCGCAGGACATCGACTACACTGTCAAAACGCTCGCAACCGTGGTCAAGTCGCTGATCCAGCAGCCCGCCTCAGCTCAACCTGTCCTCGCCTAACCATCAACACCAAATCTATTCCAGAGGGACCTAGCGTCCTGCGTCCTTCAAATCCTGATCTGGGGCATAATACCAATATGCCCCACCACACCATAGCAAACACCCTCGAATCTTATAAACAAGGTTTATTTTCCGTTTGTGCCACAAACCCTTTACCAACCATCCACCAACCTGCTTAACACTCCTGCTCCCTCAAAACGGTTAATACCAACACCGCTTAAAAGTGACCAAATGTTCTGACAAATGTTCGCCCTTTTCGCGCCCAACTCTGCTATCCTGTTCATAGGACACATTCTATCCCTGTATTTTCTCCCCTCTCCTAGCTGTACTCAGCGGTTGGGAGAGGGCTGACGGTGGAGCGAGCCTGCGAGCGTACCGTCGTGGGGTGAGGGCAAGTCCGCCGCACCTTAACAACCACATCCGTCTCGGCGTGCTTGGCGATTTGCCTTCGTCTTTGACTAATGACTGTAGACTACAGACTATCGACTATCGACTATCGACTATCGACTATCGACTAAAGACCGCCTTTTGCTGCAAACATTGCAGCAGCGACCCACCCATCCGCCGCTGCAAATAAAACGGATGGCAATCTTGGCGGCGGTGGTTGAAAACACGATTTTTGCCATTATTGCCAATTGTTTGACCGAGAATGACACCCGTTAGGATTGAGATTGCCAATTGAAATTGCCGCCTTTGCTGCCAATTTTGCCAAGGTTTGCGTAATTTTCCTCCCTCGTTTACGGGCGATCTGCGACTGAGCTTGTCGCAAGGTAGCAGATCGGTATCGCGCCAGCGACGGAGGGGTCTATCACTGACATTTCCGACATAAAAACCGGTTTTGTCGTCGCCGCCATCGCCGACACAAAAATGCACTGCGAAAGTGAAGAAATTGAAGAATTTTGTGACCGAAGGAAATCCTTTAGGGCGAAGTTTCGGCACATCGCTCGCTCACAGCCGCCAACATAATCACCAGTTGCAACTGCAACTTTTGCAATAATTGCAATATTTTGAACATTTCGACCGAATCAAAAAGTGGTGAACTTTCGCCCACCGCATTGATCAACAACGTCTTTGCCGTTCTCTATCTTTCTTGGCGCTCTTAGCGATTTGTATTCGACTTTCGCTCTGTGTTCTTTGTGCCTTTGTGGTAAATCGTATTTCCGGCGGCATTCTCCCTCACATCCGCTATGCAATTGCGAAATTTGCACAGCGGTGGTTACAAGAGAGCAATCCGCTGCACTTGTGTCATTTCAGCGCCAAGCTCCCTCACTGCCGCCGACAAAAAATGTCAATTCAGCGGATACACGGGAGGCTCTCGCCAGCCAATTCGGCGGATTATATGCAAATATTGCAGAATGTAATGAAGAATGAAATGTCAGCAAACATCACGACTGTTTCAGTCGTTCACGGTCTTTCTTGGGCAGCCCTTTGACCACCTGCTCATACGCATGGTCAACCATTTCGAGGATTTCATCATCTGGAACGGTATCATCAAACAAAATCGTATTCCAATGACGCTTGTTCATATGGTATCCCGCCGTGATAGCCGCATAACTCTGACGCAGCACTTCCGCCCATACCGGATCACATTTGAGATTAACACGAGACGGAGAGTCATTGAGCGACATCAACGCGAATATCTTACCCATCACCCGGATAACCAACGTTTCCTCGTCAAAGGGAAAGTCAGAGGTCGTAGACGGTTTTGAGAGTGCATAATCTTTTAAAGTTTCAACATCCATTTTCAACCTCGTCGCTACTTTTATACCGAAATCACGCGCCCTTCAGCCGCCCGCAGCAGTCGATCCCACAAGGCTAACCCTAATCCTGTACGGGAGAACCCATGTACCAGAATGACATCCACCCCTGCTCCGTCAAGCTGCCGCATCGCATCAAAAAGGCGGTGGCTAATCTCCGCCTCAGTCGTTCCCAAATCCACCACGTTGATGTCCAAACCATCAACTAAATGACTTTCATCATGCGGCAACAGCATTCCAACCTTCTTACCCAGCCCTGCCTGTTTGATCGCGTCCTCACGCATCGCCGGAATCAGCACCGCATTCTCGCCGTCGAACAACCGCAGTTCAGCCCGTGGCGAATAATGCCTATACAGCATCCCCGGCGCTTCAATCCCTTGCTCATCTTCCCGTAAAAGTTTTGATACAACCTGTAGATTAGGAATCAGGTCTTGTAACGCTTCTAACGGAACACCACCGGGTCGTAAAACAACCGCTTGTTCTTTCGTTAAATCAAGGATGGTCGACTCAACACCGATGACTGCCGCCCCTCCATCAAGGATAATATCAATCCGCCCATCAAGGTCTTGCCGAACATGGTCAGCCGAGGTCGCGCTCGGTCGTGCAAATCGGTTTGCGCTCGGCGCAGCCACCGGCAGGTTAGTAGCCTTTAACAACGCAACTGCCACCGGATGCGAAGGCATTCTGACCGCTACAGTCGGCATTCCAGCAGAAACATTAGCCGGAACGTTCGGGTGTCGGCTTAAAATCAACGTAAGTGGCCCCGGCCAAAATTGACCAGCGAGTTCATAAGCAAAGTCAGGAATATCTTGGGCAACCAGTTCTAACTGAGCCATTTGGTAGAGGTGAAGGATAATCGGGTCAGATGCAGGTCGCCCTTTCGCCGTAAAAATCCGACCAACCGCCTCACTGTCGAGCGCGTTCGCCCCTAGACCGTACACCGTTTCAGTCGGGAACGCGACCAAACCACCCGCCCGTAAAACATCCGCAGCCGCTTGAATAGGCTCAAGCTCTGGTGAAGTGGGCGATACATTAAATACGCGGGTAACAACCATTGGCAAGTTCAACTTCCTTGAGCAATCTTGGCAGTAGCCAAACGATGAGCGAGGTCGGTAAACATTTCGGCATTTTCACAGCGGTCGCGCCAGTCAGCCGGAATAGCCTCTAACCCTAACCTAGCCCCCATAATCCCCCCCGCAATACAAGCAATGGAGTCGCTGTCCCCCGGCGTGTTCGCAGCTCGTCTCATACACGCGACATAATCATCAGGGTAGCGAAGGACGCAGTATAAAGCCAACGCCACCGCTTCCTCACCTGTCCAGCCCTGCCCGATGTGGTCAAGCGATTGATCTTCATTGACCCAGCCTAAGACATGCCCAACCCGCAAAATTGCTAAATCCATCTCATCAGAGATACCAGTCGTAAAGGCATAAACCTTCGGCATATATTCGGGAATAGGCGTGCTGTCCAAAGCCAACTTCACCAAATACGCCGCAGCCACACTCGCCGCGACTGCTGTCGGATGGCGGTGTGTAATCAAGCTCGACGCATACGCGACATCGTATAAGCGCTTTTCTTCGGACTGATAGAGATAACCCAGCACCGCCACCCGCATCGCCGAACCGCAGCCTTTAGAAGCCACAATACCCGCCTCACGCCAACTGGCTCCGGCCTCATACCGCTTAAGCCCATTGATGCACGTCAGGCCGGGTGCGCGTTTGTTCTCAGGGCTGTGCATCCATTGAACGAAGCGCTGTCCGATGGCATCCATGAGATCATCAATTGGGGCATTTACGCCGGCATCCAAAACGCCTTCCGCCAACGCGAGAGTCATTTGGGTATCGTCCGAATATAAAGCGGGATTCGGTGGGGCTTGAATACCACTGCTTCCATATTGTTGGCGGAGAGCATCGCGTCCCAAAAACTCAACTGGATAGCCCAATGCATCACCGAGCGCTAATCCAAATAAAACAGATTGAATTTGGTCTACGGGACGGCTCATTCATGCCCCATTCACATGAAAACAGACAGAAGTGGTTATAATCATATCAGAGTGAGTTGTAATGGAGTAGTTTTGATGACAGGAATCTGGGAACGTCTTAAACCGGTCTCAATCAGCATGGCGATTGTGATCGTCTTCGGTGCAGGTTTTTTCCTCGGTAGCCAACGGAATGCCCTTCTCGCGCAAGGTGACACCACACCACCCCCCGGCGCGGAAAAAAGTTTTGAACCGTTCTGGCAAGTCTATAACATGATTCAAAGCAGTTACCTTGACCGTGATACGGTTGATGATAGCAAGCTGGTCGATGGGGCCATCAAAGGCATGGTCGATGTTTTAGGCGACCAATTTAGCGGCTATATGGACCCTGAAACCTACCCCCTCTTTAACAGTGATCTATCCGGCGAAGTTGAGGGTATCGGTGCGGTCGTTCAAACCGACGAAGAAACTAATGAAATCAGTATCGCGAACGTGCTAGAAGGTTCTCCAGCCGAAGCCGCTGGTCTGAAATCCGGTGACGTGTTCGTAAAGGTCGAGGGTGAGGATGTCACTCAGGCAACTCAATTTGATTTGGTCAAGCTGGTGCGTGGGAAAGAGGGCACAACGGTAAACCTCACCATGCGCCGTGGTGAAGAACTCATCGATTTCAGCATCATTCGTGCCAAAATTATCACCCCTGTGGTGGAATACAAAACGCTGGAAGACGGCATCGGCTATATCAAACTTCGCAGCTTCGATGCAAATGCTTATCAAGAAGTCACCAATGCCATGACCGAATTGGGCGGCGAAGATATGAACGGTCTAGTCCTCGATCTGCGTGGGAATCCCGGTGGCTTGCTCACCTCGGCGATTGATATTGCCAGTGTCTTTATGAAAGACGGCACCATCTTGGTCGAAGACTTTGGCAATGACAACGAGCAAACCTATACGACGAACGGCAAATACGTTGGTTATGATGTGCCGCTCACGATTTTGGTTGACGAGAACAGTGCCAGCGCCTCCGAACTGATTGCCGGTGCGATGCAAGATGTTGGGCGAGCAACCATCGTGGGTGTGACGACCTTCGGTAAAGGTACCGTACAAACGTGGCAACAGCTCGTCAATGGGGGTGGCATCCGCCTCACCATAGCCCGCTGGCTAACACCCAATGGACACTGGATTCACGGCAACGGGGTAACTCCTGATGTCATCGTTGAATGGCCGGAAGAAAACCGTGATGAAAACAATGATCCCCAACTCAAGGCCGCTGTCGAAGCCTTAACGGATGAAGTTGTCGCGACCAACTAATCAAGCTAGGCATGAAAACCGCCGCCTACGGTACGTTCGCACTACCGAGACTTTGCAAGGTGTGTAGAGCGTGCTATACTGCGGCGGCTTTGTAATCATAAATTAGGAGTTTTTGCCATGCAGGTGGCTTTACAAATTGCTTCGATCATCATCTCGATTGTGTTGATTGTACTCATTATGTTGCAAGTTAAGGGCGGCGCATTGGGTAACCTGCTCGGCGGTGATGCAGGTGGCGGCATTGCTCGTACCCGCCGTGGCTTAGAAAAGACCCTGTTCCAAATCACAATCGGTCTTTCCATCGCGTTCTTGGCGATCTCGATTTTCTCGGTGGTCGCTAACAAGGCGCAGTAACTGAAGCGCTTCATCCCTCCGGTTTCGAGTGATATGGCTTTAGCAAAGGCGTTTTGTACAATCCCAAAACGCCTTTTTGTATTTCAAGTTTGAGAGGCTGCTATGCTACGAGGATTTCGCTGGCAAGTACTGGTTCTGGTAATGGCGGTGGTTCTGTTTGGGATCAGCTTGAGCAGCCGACTAAGCCAAAACATCCCACAGCCAACCCTGCCCGCCGCAACAGCGACCGCTGAGATTGTCGCATCAGCTACTCCTTTGCCCATTCCGACTGAGGCACCGTTAGTCCTTACACCCAATAACAGTCTGAGTGCCGCCGATATTCCAACCTACCGCGAAGCGTTAATTGGAAACGTGCAGCGCTTAAATCCACTCATAGCGAGCCTCAACCCTGTCGACAGAGATATCACTTCACTCATCTTCGAAGGCTTAGTCAAGATCAATGCGTATGGGGAACCGACCCCGGCACTCGCGGCAAGTTGGGTCATCTCATCTGATGGGCTTGATTACGTGCTTCAGCTTCGCAACGATATACTCTGGCAGGATGGTATTCCATTTAGTGCGGCTGACGTTCTATACACCGTTAGCATCTTACAATCGAACGATTTCCCCGGTGATCCGGCGTTGGGTGCATTTTGGCGCACGATTGAAGTCCAACAGCTTGATACGCAGCTTATACGCTTCCGGTTGACACAGCCTTTGGGCAGCTTTTTGGATGCGCTGCAAATCGGCATCCTACCGGAACATGCCTTACGTGGAACAACCGCCGCTCGATTGGCAAGCCATCCTTTTAACCTCACGCCGATTGGGACCGGCCCATACCAGCTCGAAGCACTGCGCTCGAACAACAGCAGTCGCACCGATATTATTGATCTCCGCGCAGCCCCGGTCTACCGGCAGCGACCGGAGGGTCAAACTGGATACGTCATCGACCGCATTAGCTTCCGACTGTATGGAACTTTCGACGAAGCCTTAAATGGTCTGAAAGCAGGCGAAGTCGATGGCCTCGCAAGTAATGATCGCGTAGAAAGTGCTGCGTTACTGGATCTGAGCAACTTGAATATCCAGACCTCGGTTGAACCGACCTTAGGCGCTTTGATCTTTAATTGGGCAAGCGACAACACAAAGTTCTTCCGTGAACAGCGTATTCGGCAAGCGCTGCAAATCAGCCTTGATCGCCGGGGTTTAATTGACCGCAACCTCAAGAATGCTGTGATGAAAAATGAGGCCATTCTTGCAAATAGCCCGATGATACCCGGCTCATGGGCATACATAGGTGACTTAGCGTGGCCGAATACTGATGTTACGGCGGCAGTCCAGTTACTCGACACATCCAATTCCGGTAAAGGCGAAACCCAACCGAACGCCGAAGGAACACCTGTACCGACAGGCAGCCGGTTCAGCTTTAGCCTTCTGACACCAGACGAACCCCAAATGGTCGCCCTAGCCAATGATATTGCGGAGCAGTGGTCACAGCTTAACATCAATATCACGGTAGAGGTCGCTGACGCATCAAGTTACCAGCAGCGACTCGACAGTGGAGAATTCGGCGCGGCATTAGTCGAGTTGTCAATGGCGGGCAGCGCTGACCCGGATGTTTACCAATTCTGGGATGCCGACCAGTATCCTGACGGGAAAAATTACGGTGGTGTCGATGACCGCCGCATCGCTGAAGACTTAGAGCGGGCGCGTGGCGACTTCAGTGGGATTAACCGCATCATTCGCTATCGCAATTTTCAAGAAGATTTTATCACGCGGGCAATTGCCATTCCGTTGTACTATCCACTCTACACCTATGCCACAGCGACAAAAGTCAACGGTGTTCAACTGGGCTTTATGGGGTCACCAACCAGCCGATTTAGCACCATCCAGTTGTGGACGCTGAACTAAAGTGCGTTTTCAGCCGCTAAGATTTGGGTGAGCAGTTCCTTACGGGCGCTGCCTCCTAATGTTTCGAGCTTTCTCACACCAAGCGGGTCTATCGTCTCTCGAAGTAGATGTAATTCATCAGCCGAAGGTGGAATGGTTTCTGAAAGATCAGTAGCGATCTCTAACTGAAATCCCATCTTCTTCTGGATTTGCTCCACGCTTATCCGGGGGTGAACATGCGTTAAGCGCATCCGACCATTCAGCCAATCAAACTGCCCTAGATCCGTTATTAAATATTTCACCCCTGCCCCACGTTTCCGGTGCGGAACATGCCCCATACCGCTCACGTAATCCGGCGTTTCTACGAATGTCACCCGTGAATGACGCGGAACATACAGGTGGATCTTGGTTGAGAAGGTGGTGACATCGGGAATGCCGCCTGTACCGGGGAGCCTCATTCGGGGGCGAAGGTAATCACTTCCGAATGCGACATTATTAAAATTGCCTACCGCATCAACCTGAGCAGGGCGAAAAAACTCTTTCAACTCGTATGTGGGTAATAAATCTGCCGAACCCGCGACGAAACCGAAGTGCATCTGGGCTTTTGAAAGCCACATATCCTCAACACGCCCGACACCGAGCGGCGACCATTCCTGAACTAAACTTTGCCCGATGGCTGAGGTGAACTTCACGTTCGGGGCATGGGTACACTTCGCCAAAATAAAACCCGCCATAACGAGCGGGGTGTTGATACCTTGAGCCAGCAGTTCACCATCAACGACTTGACGCGCGATACAAACCGAGATCAATTCATCAATGGTGAAATCGAACATTGTTTAATCTTCCGCTTTGCTACCTGTTCCGTCCATCCGAACCATAATCGGACGAAACTTACCAACCACGTCAACCAGTTCGGCTTGAGCCGCGAGAACTTGCTCCACATTTTTGTACGCTTGTGGCGATTCGTCAAGCCCAGCGCCGAGCAGCATCACGCCGCGGGCTTTAAGATACTGGTCACGTTCGGTCTTCGTAATGCGATCCAACGCTGCACGGCGGCTCATCGCGCGACCAGCACCATGCGAGGCAGAATTCAAGGACTCAACGACACCTTTTCCACGTACCAGAAAACCGGGGTCTGCCATCGAGCCGGGAATTACGCCGAATACGCCCTTCCCTGCCGGGGTCGCACCTTTACGATGTACGATAACGGTTCGATTTGGAGACGAAAAACCCGCCGGTGCCGGAAGCGACTCTTTCCACGCGAAGTTGTGGTGGTTTTCGACGACCGCAATCGGTTTAAGACCAACCGCTTTCGCGACCCGTTTATGGATGACTTCGTGGTTGGCAGAAGCAAAGCGACCAGCCAGTTCCATCGAAAGCCAATACTCCTGCCCTTCGTGCCAGTCTAAAGGCAGCCAAGCGAGATGTCGTACGGACTTATCCAAATTGGGATGCAACTTTTGGGCAAGTTCCGAATAATGATTAGCGATCTTAAAACCAACACCGCGCGAACCACTATGAGACAACAAAGCGAGATAGTTGCCCTCCTTTAAGCCAAGCTGGGTATCATCTTCTTCGAGGGTAAGCGAACCCCACTCAACAAAGTGGTTACCACTGCCGCTCGTCCCCAACTGGTTGTTCGCTGTATCCTTTAAAGATGCTAGGAATTTATTAGCTGACCAGTCATCATCATCTAAGACTTCATGTTCTGGACGCTGGCTACCCTGCCACTTGCTACCCGCGCCAAACCGCGTTTGTTCCATCAGGGCATTCTTGTACTGACCACTTTTCTGGTTGATGACAATCGGCGAGATGTCAAAAACTGAAAAACGGACACGACACGCAATATCAACTCCGACTGCATAGGGAATAACGGTGTTATCGGTTGCTAAAACCCCGCCAATCGGTAGACCGTAACCCACATGGGCATCTGGCATGAGTGCGCCAGCCACCGAAATCGGTAAACGCATCGCAGCATCCATCTGTGCAATAGAGGATTCATCGATATAGTCTGCACCCCAGATTTGATACGGCAGTGGTGCGGAACGGATTTCTTCGTCGTACTGGGACATGATACATTCTCGATATTTTAGTTCTTTTCAAATCTTAAAGGGTCACAATGGATTAATCAACCCTTATCCGAGTCGCAAATCAATCTCTGAATATGAGGCTGGCGACTTTTGCCGCTTCCCTAAGTATGTTACAATGCACTTAGGCATTTTTGAGCTTCTACGTATTTGGAAAATCCATAGGGGTGCTGCATGTCATTCGTAACGATTCTGAAGCAAGCTGACATTTTTTATGAACTTTCCAATACACAGCTCGAACTGGTTGCCTCCATTTGTACGGACAAAACGTATCAAGCAGGTGAATTAATTTTCGAAGAGAATACACCCGGTAATGAGTTATGCATCATCGCTGATGGCGAGGTTGAAATTCAGGTAAACCCTGCAACACTGGGGAAAAAAGACGAGGATGCCGGTTCGTACACGATTGCAACGCTACGGCGTGGGCAGTCTTTCGGTGAGGTTTCGCTCGTAGATGAAGGTTTACGTTCAGCTTCGGCACGGGCGGGGCAATCCGAAACGCATTTACTGGCGATCCCGCGCGGCAAGCTGATGCTCTTGTGTGATACATACCCGCAGTTGGGCTACCGGCTGATGCGAAACCTCGCGGCTGATTTGGCGATGAAAATACGTCACACCGATTTGCAAGTCCGTGAAGTTCTAACATGGGCACCGCGTAAATAGAGACATTTGAGCAGTTGTTCCTTTTCAAGCGCACATAACCTGTGCGCTTTTTTGTGAATGGTCGAAAAATGGATTTTCGGATTATCGTCGCGCTGGCTTGCTTATTCATCGGGCTTTCGAAAGGTGGATTAGGCGGGCCTATTCCGGTTGCAATGCTTACGCCCCTTCTCAGCCAGATCATGCCAGCGGCGCAGGCAGTGGGTATCGTTCTTGTGCCGCTCTTGATTGGTGACTTGATCGCGATTTGGTTTTATTGGCGGCAGTGGGACAGCGCTCGAATCAAGCTGCTTTTACCAGCGGCAGTGGTCGGCGTGGTCATAGGCAGTTTGCTCCTGCGCTACTTAGCTGACAGCGGGCAAGATGTGGCGATTAAGCTGATCCTCGGTATCTTCACGCTGATCGTGGTCGTTTACAAAGTAGCCAGCAGTCGCTTAACGGCTGTCCGATACGAACCCCGCCAATGGCATGGGTGGCTGGCGGGTTGGGGAAGCGGCTTCGGCTCGGCACTGGCGAACGTGGGCGCACCACCTTACACGGCTTATATGCTCCTTCAAAAGATCGACAATCCGGTTGTATTCATCGGGACGACCTCGCTATTTTTTGCTATCGTGAACGCGCTAAAACTGCCGTTTGTATTGGCGAACAAAAACATTCTCGACTTTCATCTGTTGTTGAGCATTGCATGGGCGCTGCCACTTATTCCCGTTGGCGCGTATTTAGGGCGATATTTCGTAAGCGTGGTCAACCCTAAGGTATTTGAGCAACTTATGCTGGTGCTGTTATTCTTGCTGAGTGTTTATACGCTGGGGGATGCGATCAGCAAGATGGCGGGGTAAAAAGGGCACACAAGCGTGTGCCCCTACCGAAACATTCAATTTTACTTGGCGACGAGGCGGACGAACTTACGTTTGCCGACTTGAAGGACAACTGGCAGCATTTCAGGCGTGACTGTAGCCATTGGGTCGGTCACGGGCTGCTCGTTCATACGAATACCATTTTGCTGGATAAGGCGCTTGGCCTCGCCACCGCTAGCAACCATATCGAGGCGGCGCAGGATGTCGAGCACCTTTTCGGCTGTCTCCAATTTTTCCTCCGGCATATCTTCCGGCAAGCCGCCGTGGCTGCGGAAGACTTCATCCCAGCGTTTTTGAGCCGCTTGCGCGTCATCGGCGCTGTGGAAGATAGTGACAATATCCCGCGAAAGGCGCATCTTCACTTCGTTGGGGTGCAGCGAACCGGACGCGAGATTGTCTTCAAGTTCTTTCACTTGAGCGGGCGACCAACCCAAAATCAGCTTGTGGTAGATGGGCATAACCTTATCGGGCAGGCTCATAACCTTACCAAACATATCCCACGGTTCAGCCATAATCGGAATGTGATTACCGAGGCTTTTGCTCATCTTGACTTCGCCATCTGTGCCGGGGAGACTTTCGCCCATGATGATGGCAACCTGAGGACGCTGCCCCATACCTTCTTGCAGCTTACGCCCAGCGACCATGATATTGAACAACTGATCTTGACCACCAACCTGAACATCGGTTTCTTGAGCGACCGCATCGTACCCCTGCATGAGGCCGTAGAACAGCTCGTGGAGGTAAATCGGCAGCCCTTCATCCAAGCGGCGCTTGAAGTTTTCGCGCACGAGGAACTGCTGAACGGTGAAGTTACTGGCAAGGCGAATGATGTCGGCAAAATCGAGGGTGGCTAACCACTCATCATTAAAGCGGACGCGCGTTAGGTTACGATCAAGGATTTTGAAGGCTTGGTCGGCGTAGGTACGGGCGTTTTCATGCACCTGCTCGACGGTCAACTGATCGCGAGCCTTATCCTTATCGGAAGGGTCACCAATCAGGCTGGTGAAGCTGCCAATGAGGAAGGTGACATCATGACCGAGTTCTTGGAACTGGCGCAGCTTCCGCATGGTGATGGTGTGGCCGAGGTGCAGATCAGCCGTACGCGGGTCATAGCCACAGTAGACACGCAGACCGCGACCGGACTTTTCGGCTTCGACAAGGCGGGTGTGAAGCTCTTTACGCATGGTTTCTTTGGTTTGCGGATCACCATATTCCGCGCCGGACATGAGTATATCGACTTGCTCATCAATCGTAGGCATGAGGGTTCATTCCTGAAAATTGGGTGTATATCAATTCGGAATAGTATAACAGGGCAAGATTTAAGGGTATAGTCCCTGTGCAATAAGTAGCAGTCGTTCTAAAACGCGCGGTTCATCGTTCATTTGAAGCAAGTTTACTGTCGCACGTCCAATAGCAGACTTTCCTCTAGTTATCGGGCCATCGAGTTCAAAATGATCGATCCATATTTGATTACGAGGGTCAAACAGCCTGACAAGCTGCTTCGTAATCGGGTCGAACGTTGTGAGATCAGAGCCTTTATGACGATTACAGTCATGGCAGCTCAAGCAAAGGTTTGAGTCAATGGTATCGCCACCATGCTTCTCGGCAGTAATATGATCGATTTCATGACGTTTAATCGTAAAACGCTCATTTAAGAGGCAATACTCACAATTATTATTGGCTCTTTGACGCACCAGAATACGAAGCGTATCAGGGATGTGAGTCATTAATGATCCGTACTGAGTTTGGCAAAAGCACGAATTTTGACGATCCGCATCAAATGCTCGAGGCGGGTGTAATCATCTAGCTCATTCTGTTCTTGTTTCGAAATTGTGCCGTTACGATTTACATCCAAAAGGTAGCTAACACGGGACTCACTCGCATCTGACAGACGATACTCAGCAATCTGCTCCAAAGAGGGTGACGAGGTAATAAAGTCAGCAAATTCTTGATAGGGTGTGTTTTGAACAATCGACATCTTAACCTCCTGACCTCGCTCCATTCAATTATAGCAAATTTTGCAATTTATCCGCTGAAATGGCTGGCGGGAAGTTCCCGTGTATCCGCTGAAGTGTCATTTTGTGGCGGCAGAAGTGAGGGAGCGCGGCGCTGAAATGGCGCAAGTGCAGCAGAACTAAGGGAGCAATCCGCCGCTGTGCAAATTTGGCATGTGCATGGCGGATGTGAGGGAGACCGCCGCCGAAATGTTGCAAAAGTTGCATATATTGCAAAAAACGCAATTGCAAAACCCATTTTGTCGGTGAAGTTGAGGGAGAATTCTGCTAATAATTCGCAATTTTCTTCCCAAGGGACACTTCGTAGTCAAATTCTTCACTTTCACAAGTGCATTTTTCGGGCAAATGATGCTGTTGATGTTGTTGTTGCAGTTGTGACAAACGGGTTATCTGAGAATGACGATGGAATGAATGCAATCGATTCCTAACCCTACATCCTTACAAGGTGAAAAAGTGTTGCGCGAAAACTTTGCAGCATCACATAAGATGTGACCAACAGCAAGATAATTTTAGCACAAAAGTTCTCAATTAGTCAATTTAGTTATGGTTTGAATCGGGTTTGAAAAATCGAGGTCATGTACATAGAGAAGGGACTGAATCCCTTCCCTACGAGTAGGCATTGGCTACCGATTGCGTTTTTAGCCGGGGTAATAGATGACGCGCGGGTCATCGGTGGTGCGCTGGTAGGTGAAGGCGGCATCCGTCAGTTTGGCGAGGTCATAGGCCGGTCGCCAGCCGAGTAGGAATTTGGCTTTGGTGTTGTCGACCCACGTACCATGATACGGCGTGGTGATGTCCACCGAGGGATAACCACGTGTGGTGTGCAGATAATCGGCAAGCTGGCGGTAGTCAACGGGTTCGTCCATGCAGATGTTGAAGGTTTGCTGACGGGCGGCAGGATGGTCGATAGCAGTGAGGATGGCGCTCACCAGATCATCCACATGGACAAAGTTACGCTGCACCGGTTTACCGTCAGGGTCGAGCATCACAGGCGTGGTGTGAGAGGCGACATAAGTGTCGGCGGTTGCAGCGTCTACAAAGTCGCGCCAGCGTGGGCCGCCGAACACATCCTCGCCAAATGAGAGCTGATACTTGAAGTCGTCCTTCTCCATAATCCACGGTGCGCGGAGGCAGCAGCCGTTGAGGTTGTACTGAATGTAGTACTGCTCCAGCATGACTTCTTCGAGGACTTTCGAGAGGGCGTAGCAGCCGGGGTAAGCGCTGTGCTTTTGTGCCTCGGTCACGGGAATTGGATGCGGATAAACGAAGTGCCCCATACCCGCGTCGCCACCGATCAGAATGAACTGCTCAAAAGTGGGACTCTGGCGAGCCGCTTCTAGCAACCAGAACATGCCTTTGATGGCAACGTCCATGATGTCGTCGGGCGTTTCTTTGCAGGTGGCAAGGTGAAGAACGTGGGTTACACCATCCATCGCCTGATTGACGACGGCTTGGTCGGAGAGCGAACCGCGCACGATTTCGAGACGGTCGTGGGGCGGCAGCGTACGGTTGTGGCAGAGCGCACGTAAGGTAAAATCCGCGAAACGGGAATCATCCCAGAAACGGTTGATGAACGCCTGCCCTACTTTACCTGTCGCTCCGGTCACGAGTAAACGTTTCGTCATAATACCCTCAAAAAATTAAACTTTTACCACAAAGTCACAAAGAACATTGAGCAATACAATCGAACCACAGAGGCACGGAGATTGCAGAGAATACAAGCGAAAAGCAGATTATATTGATTGCGAGGATGATTGTACCCCTTGTTCGGTACAAGGCGACTGACTATAATTCCAAAAATATTTGTAAGTATGTAAGGACACGACGCACGCTATGAAACCAATGAGCAGCAGTGAGGCGCGGCAAGCCTTCCTCGATTTCTTTGAAGAACATCACCATAAGGCGGTAGCTTCATCTTCGCTTGTGCCGGGGAATGACCCTACCCTGCTGTTCACGAACGCCGGTATGGTGCAGTTCAAAGATGTGTTCTTGGGCATGGATAAACGCGATTACAAGCGGGCGACCACCTCGCAGAAGTGTATGCGTGTTTCGGGCAAGCACAGCGACCTTGAAAACGTCGGGCCGTCGCCCCGTCACCATACCTTCTTCGAGATGCTGGGCAACTTCAGCTTCGGCGATTACTTCAAGCAGGATGCAATTAAGTTCGCGTATACGCTGCTGACCGAGGTGTATGGTCTGCCGAAGGAACGGCTGGCGTTCACGGTTTACCAGAGCGACGACGAAGCGTACAACATCTGGGTGAAAGATATGGGTGTTGACCCGAAGCGCGTGGCGCGGCTGGGCGCGAAGACCAACTTCTGGCAGATGGCGGAAACGGGTCCGTGCGGCCCGACGAGCGAACTGCACTGGGACAAGTATCCTGAACTCGGCGAGGATGGGATTATCCAATCGCTGGTTGATGAGGATGACCGCTTCCTCGAATTGTGGAACCTCGTGTTCATGCAGTTCAACCGGACACAGGATGACCCCGAAAACACGGGTAAATATGACGTGCCGCTGCCCAAGCCGGGCGTGGACACGGGCATGGGTTTGGAACGTATCCTGAGCGTAGTCAACGGCGTGACCAATAACTACGACACCGATTTGTTCCTGCCCATCTTCAAGGCGACTCAGGCACTGACTGGCGACACCGACGAACAACGCGACGCGAACATCGTGCCGTACCGCGTCATTGCGGATCATATTCGGGCAGCGGTGTTCCTGATTTCGGACGGTGTGCTGCCGGGGGCGAAAGGACGCGACGCGGTATGCCGCCTCGTCATCCGCCGTGCAGCACGGTTCGGCAGCAAGCTGGGCTTCACCGAGCCATTCCTCGGCACGGTGGCGAACGCGGTGATCGAGGTGATGGGCGAACATTACACCGACTTGGTAGAACGCGCGGAAAACATCAAGAAGGTGATTACGCAGGAAGAAATTCGCTTCCGCAAGACACTCGACCGTGGGTTGGGCGAACTGGAAGCAGAACTCGATACGCTGGCGCAAAGCGGTAACACGGTACTGGCGGGTGATAAGGCATTCTACCTGAAGGCGACAATGGGTTTGCCGATACAGGTTATTAAAGACGTGGCGGAAGAACGCGGCTTTAGTGTGGACGAAGCGGCATTCAACGCGGCGGAAGAACAACACAGCACCGTCAGCGGTGGCGGGCAAGCGATGGGCGAGATTGACGCGAGTGAAGCGTATAAGGCGACACTTGAGCAGTTGAAGGCCAGTAAGCAGCTTGGCGACAAGGGTGTGGCCTATAACCCGTACAGCGACACCACCGTCGATGATAAAGTCCTCGCGATCTTCCGCGAAGGTAAGCCCGTCGACAGTGCGATTGCCGGTGAAAAAGTCGAAATTGTGCTGGGCAAAACAGGATTTTATGTCGAGTCCGGTGGTCAGGTCAGCGACACGGGTACGATCAGCAGCAATGGATGGACGGTTGAGGTTGAAGATACCAAACGGCCAATCGGCGGCTTGATCGTGCATGTGGGCGAAGTGGTGGAAGGCCAACCGAAGGTCGGCGATGCGGCACAGGCGGCGGTTGATACCGAACGCCGTTCCAGCATCACGCGCAACCACACCGGAACCCACCTGCTCCACGCGGCGCTGCGTGACCGGCTCGGTACACACGTCCAGCAGCGCGGGTCGTTGGTCGCGCCAGATCGGCTGCGCTTCGACTTCGTACATGACCAGAAGGTGAGCGCGGAGGACATCGCGGCGATTGAGCAGCAGGTGAACGCTGTTATTCTGGCGAACTATCCCGTAGTGGCGGTTGAAAAGTCGCTGACGGAAGCGAAGGCAGACGGCGCGATGGCACTGTTCGGCGAGAAGTACGGCGACACCGTACGGACGATCACAATTGCGAAGGACGGCGACCGCTACAGCTATGAACTGTGCGGCGGTGTGCATGTGCCAGAGACGGCGGAAATCGGTTCGTTCATCATCGTGAGCGAAGGCAGCGTGAGCGCGGGCATCCGCCGTGTCGAGGCGCTGACCGGACGCGGCGCGGTTGAGTATGTGCAGCACACCTTGAACACATTGGGTACTATTGCTCAACAGCTCGGCACGACACCCGAACAAGCGGGAACGCGCGTCCATGCGCTGCAAAACGAACTGGCGGCTGTGAAGAAGCAAGTAGGACAATTACAGCGTGAACTGGCGAAGGGTCAATTCGACCAGCTTACGCCGGAAACGGTGAACGGGATCGAAACCGTCATCGGGCAGTTCGAGCATATTCCGGTCGACACACTGCGCGAAATGGCGGATTGGTTCCGCAGCAAGGTAAAGAGCGGTGTGCTGGTCGTCGGCAGCGTGGTTGACAACAAGCCGCAGTTGCTTGCGGTGGTCACGGATGATCTGACGAAGAAGGGTTTGCACGCAGGCAACTTGATTAAGGAAGCGGCGGCTGTCGTCGGCGGTGGCGGCGGTGGGCGACCGAATATGGCGCAGGCGGGCGGTAAGGATGCCAGCAAGCTGCCGGATGCACTCAATAAAGCGCGGGAACTGATTGCACAGAACACTAAGGGATAATGGCGACCAAAGCCGATTACATCCAGCTTGAGAACGCGGATGATGTCGCATCCATCCGCGACCGACTTTCCTTCCTGAGAGGACAGCGTGTGCTGCTGATCTGGCCGGAGGAAGGAACGATCTTAACGCGCAAGCTCGACCTTGTGCTCATTCAGCGTGAGGCGATGCGGCGAGCCATCCGGCTGGCTTTGGTGACGCATGATGCAGAGGTTGTTCGACACGCACGTGAGTTGAACATCAGCACCTTCGAGACAATTGGCGCGGCTGAACGCGGACGGTGGAAGCGCGGGCGGGGCAAGGTGTTTACCAACCGTTTCCAGCGCCCGAAAGAAGAACCTATCCCCGAAGATTTGAAAGAAGTCGCCAGCCGGATATACGCCGAGGAAAGCGAACGCGAAAAGCAGTGGCGGCGCGTCCGGCGGCTGATCGGTGCGGTGGTATTTGCGCTGGTGGCGGTAGCGATTGGCTACGTGCTGCTGCCGAGCGCGACTGTGACCGTGACACCGGCCACGCGGCGGGTGGAAACGGTGGCCGATATTACGGTTTCACCGCAGTCACTCGGCATCGACATTGAGAACCGTATCATTCCCAGCAGCCCGATCAGCATCCAGATTGACGACAACGGCACAGTGGAAGCGACCGGTATCCAATCGGTCGAAGATGAAACGGCGGCGGGGTCGGTGGTCTTCATCAACAAAACGGCTGATCCGGTAACGATCCCAGCGGGAACGGTGGTGACGACCAGCGCGGGAACACCTATCCAGTTCCGCACGACGACTGAAGCCAACCTCGCAGGGGGTGAAGGGCTGCAAATTGAAGTGCCGATTGAAGCGCTGCAAGCCTCGGCAGGGTTGGCAGGGAATGTGGACAGCGGCACGATTAACACGGTGATCGGCCCGATGGCGGACAGCGTTGATGTGCGGAATATCGCGGCGACGGCGGGCGGGGCGACACGAACCCAGCGCGTCGTGACGGATACCGATATGCAAACGGTGCTGGCGATTGTGAAGCAGCAGCTACAAACCCGCGCTTACGTCGAGATGCAATCGCGACTGACGGATAAACAATGCATTATTTTGGACACGATTAAGATCGGCGAAGAACGCGACGACTGGAAAACCTACAGCGCCCAAGTAGGTGATGTTGATGATTCGCTCACGCTCAGTATGAAAGCGGTCGTGGACGCAGTGCTGGTGGATGAGCAATTCGCACAGCAGGTCGTACTGGCGCAGCTCACACAGCAGATGCAAGCCGGAGAGATCATCAAGCCGGAGACTGTGACCTTCGACCTCGGCTGTGAATCAACCGGACGCATCGACCCCGCCACCGGACAAATCGTGTTCCAGATGGGCGGCAGCGCCATGATTACGGCGCAGGTTGATGCCGGACAGGTACAGCAGCAGTTGGCGGGACAATCACTAAATGATGCCACCGCTTCACTGGTGACGAACTTGCGACTACAACAGGGCATCGCGCCGATCATCAGCCTGTGGCCGGAGGGGTTCGACCGGATGCCGCTCCTACCCTTCCGCATCAGCGTCCAAGTGCAGAACACAACCACCCCATGAGTCAAGGGAAGCTGCTGGGTATCGACCACGGGTTAAAGCGCATCGGGTTGGCGGTCAGTGACGCGATGGGCGTTTCGGCACGCGAACTCACCGTGATTAACCGCACAACCAACGTCAATGATTTTGCGAGGATTAACCACGTTGCTAGTGAGCAACGGGTGGTGGGG
This sequence comes from Chloroflexota bacterium, assembly GCA_020161935.1. Classification (GTDB taxonomy): domain Bacteria; phylum Chloroflexota; class Anaerolineae; order Aggregatilineales; family Phototrophicaceae; genus CFX2. The sequence continues at coordinate 558,734 of JAIUNI010000001.1, read as the reverse complement.
ATTGTGGTCGGGATGCCCGTGAACAGCGAGGCGCAGGACGGCGAGTATACGCAGGGCGACACCGTGCGGAAGTGGATTGAACGTTACGCGGCAACCACAGCGCTGCCGATTGTGACGTGGGACGAGCAACTGACGAGCCTCGACGCACGCGAACTCTCGATCCAAAAGGGTCGAAAAGCCCGTGACCCGATTGACGACCTAGCCGCGCGAATTATCTTGCAGAGTTACTTGGATGCGTTAAGGTCGGGATTGGTGAAGTAATCATTCACTAACAAAAAGCGAATACAAGGCGAACAAGGGAATACATTTTGAACCGTGTAGTGAAGATTTTGATTATTGGGGCGGCGCTGCTGATGATAGCGGCGGCAGCCTGTGTCGGCGGTTTGTTCCTGATCTCCGGCGGGCAGCCCGTACGCTACGTGCAAAAGACTCTGCTTCAAATTTCACTATCAGGGCGCGAGGCCGACTTAAACCGCGCGATGAGCAGCGACAGTTCGCCAGTGCGCTTCCGCGTCAACAGCGGCGACAACCCGCGCACAATTGCCCAGAACCTCATCAACTCCGCCCTCATCAATGACGGACAGTTGTTTATTGATTATGTGCAATTGAATGACATTGACACGCAGCTTGAGGCGGGGACGTATTTCCTCAAACGAACGCAAACCATCCCTGAGATCGCGCTTGCCCTGACCGACTCGCGCAACAGCTATATTCCGTTCCGCATTATCGAAGGCGAACGGATGGAAGAAATCGGCAAGAAAATTGATGACGCGCGGGCATATTTCGGTTTCAGTGGTGCAGAATTCTTGGCGCAAGTACGAGCTGGCGCAGTAATTGACGGCGCATTCGCCAACCGAATGGGGATACCAGCGGGCGCGTCGCTCGAAGGCTTCTTATATCCCGACAGCTACGAGCTTCCGGCAGATGTTACACCGTCCATGCTGCGCGATATTCTCCTACAGAACTTCAGCCGCAAGGTGAGTGACCAAGTAGTAAGCGATGCCGCCGCGCAAGGCTGGTCGATGTTTGAAGTGGTCACACTGGCATCCATCGTCGAACGTGAAGCGGTGCAAGTGGATGAAGAACCGCTAATTGCGGGCGTGTACCGCAACCGTTTGAACATCGACATGCGCTTAGAGGCCGACCCCACCGTCCAGTATGGAATCGGGTTCCAAGGTGGGAGCTGGTGGCCCCAGATCACGCAAGCTGACTATACAAATGTGCAGTCGAACTACAACACCTATCTCGTGAGTGGTTTGCCCCCCGGACCCATCGCCAGCCCCAGCGTGACCGCCATTCAGGCCGTGGTTTACCCGACCGCCTCGGATTACCTATTCTTCCGCGCGGACTGCCGTTCGGATGGCTACCACAGTTTCGCACGGACATTTGAGGAACACTTGGCGAATTGTAGTTCATAGTCGATAGTCAACAGTTGACAGTTATCAGTTTTTGGAGCTAAGTTTCGCAGTCGATAAAAATAGATGGTTTAAGGTCGCTTAGTGAGTAAAGTATTCGGTCGAATTACCATCCTGTTCTGTATGACCATGCTCATCACAGGATGCAGTACCGCAAATGAAAGTATACAGCGAATTGCCCTGCTCGCACCCTTCGAGGGGCGTTACAGTGAAATCGGCTATGAAGCCTACTATGCGGTACGTCTCGCGATGCAAGAACGGGATACCGAGCGCATCGAACTCTTAGCGATTGACGACGGTAGCAGCGAAACAAGCGCCATCAATCGAGCGAAAGCGCTTGCAAATGACCCGCTGGTAAACGTAGTGCTTGTACTCGGTGAAACAGCCACCAAGCCGGAGGTTCAGGCGGCATTCGGGCAAACGCCGGTTATCATCGTCGGGCAGTGGCACAGCACCCCTTCAACTGAAAATGTGTTTATGCTGGCGAGCGACCAGTTACAAACGTTGATCTCACCGACCGCGCAAGTCGAACCAATCGTGGATTCAAATGTGGTAGGTGGTGAGGTTTTCGCACTGAAACAAGTCCCGAAGTTGGTAGACGATTTATCGGGTATCACGGTGGTGAGCAGCGCGAGTTTACCCGATAAGGCATTTCAGCAGCGGTATGTGGGCAGCGGTCAATTTGTGTCAGCACCGGGGTTACTAGCGACATTGGCCTACGACGCGGCGGGGATAGCCCTTGACGCGCTGCAAACCCCCGATGCCCGAAACGCCATCGCGACGATGACATACACGGGCATCAACGGCAGTATCCAATTTGTTGATGGGTACTGGGCAGACGCACCCATCAACTATTATCGTTATGATGCAAAAGGCAACTTAACGCCCGAAGATCGTCCCGTAAAATAGGGGCAGCGGTTCAACCGGTGAATCGCTAAAGGTGATGGCTTGCTGCAAGGTGGAACGGCATGTCGCAAGCTGCTCCGGCTTACGGGCGTGGATGGTGACCAGCGGTGCGCCGCTTTCGACCTTATCCCCAACTTTGGCATGAACTTCTAACCCGACGGCGAGGTCAATCGGGTCGCCCTTCTTTTCGCGCCCTGCCCCAAGCCCGAACGCCGCCATGCCGATGAGTTCCGCCGCCACTTGAGCGACATAACCGGATTGCGAGGCGGTAAAGGTTTCAATGATTGGAGCTTTGGGCAGCCGCGACGGATCATCGACCATCCCCACATCGCCACCCTGCCCCTGCACGAGGCTGCGGAACCTGGCGAAGGCTTGACCGTTTGATAATTGTTCGGTTAACAGTCCACGAATTTCAGCATCGTCATTCCACTTTTTGCCCTGCCCTGCCAGCCGCAGCATATACGCGGCAAGGTCAAGACAGTGTTCGCGGAAATCAGCAGGGCCGTTCCCTTGCAGACAATCAATCGCTTCAACCACTTCTAGCGCATTCCCGACCGCAGCACCTAGCGGTTGATTCATATCCGAAAGTACAGCGATCATATCGCGCCCGGCATCCACGCCAATATCAACCATGATCTGGGCAAGTTCACGGGCATCATCTAGGTTGGTCATGAATGCACCGCGCCCAACTTTGACATCCAGCACAATGCCATTTGCTCCGGCGGCGATCTTTTTACTCATGATGCTGCTAGCGATCAGTGGCAAACAGGGAACGGTGGCGGTTACATCGCGCAGTGCATAGATTTTGCCATCTGCGGGAGCTAAATCCTTCGACTGTCCGGTTAAGACGATGGCATTTTCGCGCACCAGACGACGAAATTCCTCGTTCGACAAATTCACCTGATAGCCGCTGATCGCTTCGAGCTTATCAATTGTCCCGCCGGAATAACCGAGGCCACGCCCACTCATTTTGGCGACCGGAACGCCGCAAGAAGCCACCAGCGGCAGCACCACCAACGTGGTCTTGTCGCCGATGCCACCCGATGAATGCTTATCGACGGCGTAGGGAATGAGGTCGGAAAGGTCGAGGACATCGCCTGAATAAGCCATCGAGAGGGTAAGATTGACGGTTTCCTCGCGCGACATCCCTTTTAGAAAAATCGCCATCAGCATGGCAGAGGCTTGATAATCGGGCAAGTCACCACGGGTATAACTTTCCACAAACCACGCAATCTCGTCTTTCGTGAGGGCAAGACCATCCCGTTTTTTAGCAATAAGGTCAACGGCACGCATATTCGGTACTCCTGAGCAAACGGCACAAATATTGACATAATCGTACCGCAATTCATACGCTTTCTGAACAGCCTTTGAAATTCTCATCCAACATATACTTGTGGAAGCGGCAATAATCGGTTACAAATTCTGTCAGATTTATCACTATAGAATGGTAGAACTTAACATGGAAAAAAGTATTCCACGTCCCGTAAAGGTTAACCCACCTAAAAATAATCGTAACATGATGATTATTGGCGCAGTGGCTGGTATCGCGGTCATCATCGCTATCGTATTCATCGTTATTTCACTCAACAGCACAAATCAAGTTGCGGTTGGTAAATTTGACAGTTTGCCCCAAAGCCGCCTGCCGGATGGCGGGTTTGTGGTGGGTAATCCGAATGCGCCGGTGACGATCATCGAATTTGCAGATTATGCTTGCTCTCACTGCCAAGAATACCTGCCGACCATGAACCGATTCATCGACGAGTATGTGAAGACCGGCAAGGCGAAGTTTGAATACCGTATCTTCCCGACTGCGGGTGGGCAAATAACGGAGTACATCGGCAATGTACTGGTGTGTATGGAAGCTCAGAAGGAAGGCACCTTCTGGAAAGCCAATGAACTCCTGTTCCGCGAAGCGATGGCAGGGAATTACGATGGTAACATCCTGCGTAACCTCGCTGGAGAACTAGGGGTCAATTACGCTGACGCGCTCAACTGCGTACAGAACGAGACGCAGGTTGACACCGATATTGCACTCGGTCAACAGCTTGGCGTGACCGGTACACCAGCCATCCGTATTCGCAATGCGGATGGCACAGCCGGCCCGTTAGTCTTGAACGGTCAAGCGCAGAACACGGGTGGCCCATCCTTTGATGCTTTGAGCCAGTACATGACACAGTTCAACTAAACAATGACGCTCTGACATCGAAAGCCCGCCTATAAAGCGGGTTTTTTTATTTGACGGGGTTTCGATTGGCGAATAACGGGCTACAATAAGACGCATTCAGGATAAGGAGATTAGGCGATGGATACAGATGCATTTATCGCAAATAGCAAACCGTTCATCGGGTGGATGCTCGATTGGCAAGCCAAGCTGCAACCTGTCACCTTAGCGAGTTTGAGCCGCGACAATAGCCCGCGCAGCATCGGTATTTTATCGGTGGATGTGATCGAGGGGTTTTGTACCGTCGGACCGTTAGCTTCGCCGCGAGTGAACAAGATTGTCGAACCGATTACACAGTTGTTTAAGGATGCGTGGGCATACGGCGTGCGGGATATTTTGCTAACGCAGGATACGCACCCGGATGACGCGGTTGAGTTCGCGAACTATGCGCCGCACTGTATTCGCGGAACCGTTGAATCCGAAACCGTAGCAGCTTTCAAGGCTCTACCATTCTTTGATGAAATTTCGGTACTGCCAAAGAACTCGATCAACAGCGGATTCGCGCCGGGGTTCAGCGAGTGGATAGCGGCACGGCCTAAGGTTAAAACGTGGATCGTCGTTGGCGATTGTACTGACCTATGCACGCATCAACTCGCGATGCACATGCGCTTGTGGGCAAACCAGCACCAGATTCGTGGCATCCGCGTCGTCCTGCCAGTCAACACCGTGGATACCTACGATTTACCGGTGCAAACGGCGACAGAATTGGGGATCGCGCCGCACGACGCGGACTTTTTACACACGGTATTTTTGTATAACATGATGCAGAATGGCATTGAAGTCGTAAGCGCAGTTCAGGCGTAACAGAAGAACGCCTTTTATACACGATAGGATAGGATGTTATGAGAACGGTTGAATGGCATGACGGCATTGTGCGGATGATTGACCAAAAGGCGCTGCCGTGGAAGACAGAAATGGTTGATTTGCCGAATTATAAAGCTGTCGCAGCAGCAATCACCGATATGACGGTGCGCGGCGCACCCGCCATCGGTGCGTCGGCGGCATTTGGGATGGCGCTGGCCGCCAAACAAAGCAGCGCGACGAGTGTCGGCGAAATGATGCAGGATTTGGGGCAGGCGGCGGATGTGCTGAAGGCCGCCCGACCGACCGCCGTGAACCTCGCGTGGGCGGTTGACCGCCTGATGAACTTCGCCCAAGTTGGCAAATATCCGACAGCCGACGCGATCCGTGAGGCACTGCTGAACGAGGCGCAGCGGGTCGCGGATGAAGATGTAGCGATCAACAAAAAGATGGGGGCAAACGGCGCGGCGCTCATCAAGGATGGCGACACAATTTTGCACCACTGCAATACCGGCGCACTGGCAACCGTCGATTACGGTACGGCGCTGGGCGTGGTACGGGCAGCCTTTGAGCAAGGCAAGAAAATCCACGTGCTGCTGGATGAAACCCGTCCCCGCTTGCAGGGCGCACGGTTGAGCGCGTGGGAGATGGAACAGCTTGGTGTCAGCTACGACATCCTGCCGGATACCGCCGCCGGATATTACATGCAAAAGGGCGAGATCAAGATCGTTCTAGTCGGTGCTGACCGCGTGGCGGCAAACGGCGACTTCGCCAATAAGATCGGCACGTATCAGGTCGCGGTGCTGGCGAAAGAAAACAACATCCCCTTCTACACCGTCGCGCCAACCTCCACGATTGACCTCAACCTCGCGACTGGCGCAGAAATCCCGATTGAAGAACGCGGCAAGGAAGAAGTGCTGACCCCTTACGGCAACCCGCTGACACCTGAACACTTCAAAGCGCGTAACCCCGCCTTTGACGTGACCCCGCACCGTTATCTATCAGGCATCATCACTGAAAACGGGATTGCACGGCCACCGTTTAGCGAGAGTTTGAAGCGCGTCGTAGCGGGCGAACAGGTTTAGCTCGTCGCCCAGAACGCTGGCGGGAGTGTAAGCTCCCGCAAAGGCTGTTCACCCGTAAACCGGAGATAGCCTTCCTCGACTTTCATCAGCGGGACGTATGTGGGGTAATCGGGCGTGTGCTTAAACTGCCACTCGCCGATACTCCACAACCGCATTTGCCCCCCAACACGATTGACAGCAATCACAAACGGCAAGCGCTCATACAACGGGCGAATGAGGGCTTCGCCACCCCCCGGCTCGGCGCGGCGGGCCAGCATACCGAGGGCGTTTTGCAACCGCTTGGCGAAGATCGCCCCACGGAACGACCAGATTTGACGCGGCGGGTTTGCCATACTCAGCAGCGGCGCAATCGTCTGCGGCTCGTCGGCACGTACTTCATCAAGCAGTAGAGATACAGGCTGCTTCTCCAGCGCGTTCATAATTTGTTCGCCGAACGTAATGGCTGGCTTGTCACCCATCGGCCACTGCGCGACGAGCCGCTGCATTCCAGCAGGTAAGCGCGTTTCCCCTGCCCGTTCAACGCTGATCGTTTGGGCGGGGTCAGGCAGTTCGTTCATCAACAGGTTCAGCAGCGTCGTTTTACCGGACTCCGGTTCGCCGATAATCAGGATGCCGTGTGGCGAGACCGCAATCGCCTTCACCAATTGCAGTCCTTGTTCGGTGATGTAGCCCGACTCTAGCAGAGACTCCCATGTGGGCAGCGCTGCCGGATGCACACGAATATCCGCCGTCGCCTGTATGGTGATCGGTGGGGTGACGAGATTGACGCAAATCGAACGTTCGCCAACGGTAAGGCCAACCTCCATGTACGGCTGCTCAGGACGAATTTCCGCGCCCGCATCCGTCACCAGCCGCATGACGATGCGGTCGTACTGCTCGGTGCCGTCAAAAACGTGACCGAGCGACACCAACTCACCATGCCCATAGCGTACCGACACGTTGTCGATCCCTTCGAGCGAAATCGTGGTGACGCGCTCATCCGCGAACAACTCATCCAGCGGGCCGTAACCAAACAGGCTGCTGTACGCGCGGCTGATAATGTTGGCTTTCTCATCCGGCGAAAGCTGAACCGACTCGACCGCGAACACATAATTCGCGGTTTGTAGCACCAACTTCAGCCGTTTGGATGACGTATCCGCCTCCAATAAATCCGGCGACCCGTGACCGTATTCCTCGACAAACGCCGACTCGATTTGCTCGACCAGCGCGGCAATCGATACCCAGCGATGGCCTAACTGCGATGGGACAAAATCCGGCTGGCGCACAATCTCGGTTTCCGGTTCATCATGTAAGCCGTTGAGGCCATTTTCGGAAGTTGGGAGGTGCTTGTTCTCTGGTATTTCCGCCATGTCATCCTCGCTTTATGTCCAACGACTAAAATCAACCGGGGCAAGGTCAGGGTTATCGTCCGGTTTGCGCCCCAGTTTAGCAACATCGACCCATGTACCACGTATATTGACCCGCACCACATCCATCGTGTAATCCGTGTTCACATCTTCCGCGTTTCGCAGCAGCGACGAACCCACGCCGTACATATCGACCGGAACGCCGTCGTCCTCAAACGCCATGATCTTCCCAATGCTAAAGCCGCCGCTCACAACAATTTTCACGTTCTGGCAGTACTGCTTGGCGGCATCAACCCACTGAGGCGGCACGTTCCACGCCTCCCACGCATGATTCAGCGCCTCGCGCAGCAGTCGCACCAGCACCGGATTCACACCGGTGGGGTCATCGGGCTGCAAGGACACATCACGCATCGTCGCGCCGGTATCCAAACGAACACCCATGAGCGTCCAACGTTTTTGCGCCTCCGCATCGCCCGATTGCAAGGCTGCCAGATAATGAGGCCAATAGGCTGCAAGTGTCGCTAACGCCGCACCAATCGAGTCGTTGTTGAAGTCGGCGAGTACCACCCGCGACACCTGTGGCGACACATAACGGGCAAAGGCCAGCATCGCCTCGGATGTATCCGCAAGGAAACAGGCAATCAGCGCATGTGGAACTGTGCCACCTGAATGCCCACCCCACCACGCCGCTTGAGCATCCGTACTGACGAAGGGTACAACGTTCGCACCGGTCTCGGCATTGTAGCGCTGCACAGCGAGCCAATAAGCATATCCGTCAGTCGCCTGCACTTCGGGTAAATCAAACCGTGCGGGGAAAAACAGCAGCGACTTGCCACGCGCCGCCTTGACGATGTTATAAACATTGGTCGCCACACGGCTGGCACGGGTCAGCACACCCAGAATCGGCGTTTCGAGCAGGGCGAAGTCGCGGTAACGACCGCGAATCCTGATGACCGGCTGCACATCTTCCGTATCACCAGCGAACATGGTTAAAACCCCATCTTCTACCGCTTGCACTTCAAGTTTGGATACCGTTGGAATAAAGTTTGAATTATCAAAGTATCCGGTCGCATGGCGCAGCATGGCAAGTGCCGCATCAACCCCCGCCACCACTGCGAAAGGCGTACGACGGTTGAAAATTTGCGCTTCGACTTCTAGATCGCCGATGGGCAATCCTTGAGGGTCAACCGGCAGATCCCGTGGCGAGTGACCGGCGAAAGTATAATCAGCCGCTTTTGCCCCTTCTAACACCTGCACGATATTCTCGAAATATTTGTCGCTGTAATAGCCCCTACGAAGGCCCTCAACATCCAGTTTGAAGGTACTCGACGGAAGACGCTTGTGATCGAAAATAGTCATCTATAACCTTTTCAGGGATATTTCTCACTCAATACTTATTCTACAACGGTCTAAAAGGCTGTGGTATACTCGGCAACTGCGTCAATTTTTCACTTGCACAAATGGGAATATAAAACTCGCATGGATATTATCGTAACCGGCTCTATCGCTTATGACTATTTGATGCGCTTTCCGGGGCGCTTCAACGAGTACTTCATTGATGGTCAGATGCACCAAGTCAGCCTGAGTTTCTTGGTGGACGAAATGACCAAACATTGGGGTGGCATCGGGGCGAACATCTCCTACACGCTGGGGTTGCTCGGTCATCGTGCCAAACTCATGGGTACAGTCGGTCGCGATTTTGGGGATTACCGTGTACGGCTCGAAAGCGTGGGGATCGATACCAGCGGTGTTCGCGAACATGCCGATGTCTTTACCGCTTCATATTTCGCGAACACCGACCTCGAAAACAATACCATCTCCTCGTTCTACAGTGGTGCGATGGCCTTCTCGAAAGATTTCACCATCGCCGAAGCCTACCCTAACTTGAAACCCGATATGGTCATCATCTCCCCCAGCGACCCGCTTGCGATGACCTACCTGACCAAAGAATGCCGCGAACGCGATATCCCCTTCATTTATGACCCCAGCCAGCAAATCCCCCGCTTGACGGGTGAAGAACTACTCAGTGATATGCAGGGTGCCTATGCGATGGTCGTCAACGCTTATGAAGCCGAAATCATCTGCAAAAAGACCAACCAATCGCTGGAAGACCTCAAGCGACGGCTCGAACTCTTGATTATTACGCAGGGCAAAAATGGCAGCCACGTTTACCAGAAGGGCGAACTCACACAGGTTCCGGCCTTCGGTTGCAAGGAAATTAAAGACCCGACCGGCGCGGGCGATGCATTCCGTGGCGGGCTGCTGCGCGGGTTGGCTGCCGGTTGGCCGATCACCCTCTGCGCGATGGTCGGGTCGCTGTGCGCCAGCTACGTGTTGGAAAATGTGGGTACGCAGACGCATCACTTCACCATTCCCGAATTTATCGAACGCTTCCGCAGCGAACATGACGATCAAGGCCAGCTTGATAGCTTGCTGCAAGCGGCTCCTGTTACAAAGTAGCGTGGTAAGTCGCCGGGTTCATCTGGCGACAGCCGAAAAAGTGTATGATACAATCCGCCCTATTATGGGCTATCTATAAAGGTTTGAGGAGCAGAAATGACTGTTGAACACGACGTAAAACAACTTGATCTCGCGACTGGCGGGCGTTACCGTATCGAGTGGGCGGAACAGGAAATGCCTGTGCTGCGCGCTATCCGTGAACGCTTTGCAAAGGAAAAGCCACTGGCAGGGATGCGTATTTCGGCGTGTTTGCATGTCACCACCGAAACAGCCAACTTGATGCATACGCTTCAGGTCGGCGGTGCGGAAATCGTGCTGTGCGCCTCGAACCCGCTTTCCACACAGGATGATGTCGCGGCTTCACTGGTCGCCAACTACGAAATCCCCGTGTACGCCATCAAAGGCGAAGACAACAACACCTACTACGACCATATCAAGGCCGCGCTGGACTTCAAGCCGCATATCACAATGGATGACGGTGCTGATTTGGTCAGCGTCATCCACAAGACCCGTACCGAACTGCTCCAAGACATCGTCGGCGGTACGGAAGAAACCACCACGGGCGTGATCCGCCTCCGCGCGATGGCGAACGACAAGGCGCTCAAGTTCCCGATCATCGCTGTCAACGACAGCGACACCAAGCACCTGTTCGATAACCGCTACGGCACAGGCCAAAGCACCCTCGACGGCATCATCCGCGCCACCAACATTCTCTTGGCCGGTCGCACGGTCGTCGTCGCCGGTTACGGCTGGTGCAGCCGTGGTATCGCCAGCCGCGCCGCAGGTATGGGTGCGAACGTCGTCGTCACCGAAATTGACCCACTGCGCGCACTCGAAGCCGTTATGGATGGGTACCGTGTCATGCCGATGATCGATGCGGCGGAAGTCGGCGACATCTTCATCACCGCCACCGGCGACAAGAACGTCATCGACGGTCACCACTTCGAACGCATGAAGCGCGGCGCGATGGTTGCCAACTCCGGTCACTTCAACGTGGAAATCAACATTCCCGCGCTGGAAGCCTTAAGCGGCAAAGCCCCCCGCATTGTGCGTCCGTTCGTTGAAGAATACATGGTTGCCGGTCGCCCGATCTACGTGCTGGGCGAAGGCCGCTTGATTAACCTCGCCGCTGCCGAAGGCCATCCGGCAAGCGTGATGGATATGAGCTTCGCCAATCAGGCGTTGGGCGCGGAATACATGGTGAAGAACGCCGCTAACATGGCTCCTGCCGTGTACACCATTCCGGCAGACGTGGATAAGGAAATCGCCCGCCTCAAGCTCGAAGCATTGGGCGTGAAGATTGACATCCTGACCCCCGAACAGGCTGACTACCTCAGCCAATGGGAAGAAGGTACCTAAAGCGTTGATTAGTCGGCGGTTGACAGCTTAGGCTGTTAGCTGGTCTGATTATGTTTTGCGTCTTTGACGAGCTGCAAATAACCAAAATTTACAGCTCAACAGTTTCTCTGGCGCGGTCGATTACGCGAAGGAGTATGCAGAATGAAGAATTCGATGAAGCACAGCCTCGCATGGATTGTGGCGATTGCTGTTTTGCTGGTTGCCGCCTCGGGCGTGATGGCTCAAGACGGCAGCGCGAAACTGCGGTTCGTGCATGTCATCCCCGGTGCGAGTGCAGTTGATGTGTATACCGATGGGCAGCTCACGATTAGTGGTCTCGCATTCGGTGATGCCTCGACCTATGTAAACGTGGGTGCTGGTGAACATCAGTTGACGGTGACGGCCAGCGGGTCAACGAATGCGTTATGGGAGCAATCCGTAAGCGCAGCCGATGGCTCGGCAACAACACTGGTTGCAGCGGCAGCCAGCAATCCGAACTTTGTGGCTTATCCTGAAGACCTGACCAGCGTCGGCTTGGGAAAAGCCCGCCTGACTGCTGTTCACGCCATCGCCGGTGGTCCAGCGGTTGACCTCATGCTCTCCGATGGTCGCCCGGTAATCCCCGGTCTGCAATTTGGGCAAGCGGCTGGCACGCTCGACGTACCCGCCTTTGCTTATGACTTCGCAGTCGCCGCCAACGGCTCAACCGTTGATACAGCCCTGCTCACCATTGATAGTGTCGCCCTCGATACCGGCACGTCGTACATGCTGGTGGTCTACGGCACATTAGAAGCGCCGGAAGCCCTCGTGTTGAAGGCCGCCACGGCTGGCGACAGCAACAGCGGCTTCGTCCGTGTCGCGCATGGCGTAAGCGGCGCACCCGCCGTAGACGTTTATGTGAACGGCACTCTGGTCATTCCCGCGCTGGCATTTGGCGAATTCACCGAACACGTCGCTATTCCGGCAGGTTCGTATGATGTCGCCATTCGCGAGGCTGGCGGGGATACCGACCTCGTAACCGCGACCCTACCGGTAACGGCGGGCAGCGCCTCAACAGCGGCTGCACTCGGTACAGTGGACGAGATCACTGTAAACGTCTTTACCGATAACATCAGCGGCGTTACCGCAGACAAAGCGGTCATCTCGCTGGCAAATGGCATCCCCGGCACAACAACCGTCGCCGCCACGCTGGATGACGGTACCGAAATTGCCAGTAACTTGGCGTTCGGGCAAGCGGCTGATGCAGTGAGCATTGATCCCGTAGAGGCAGCTATTACCGTTACCGCCGGTGACAGCGGCACGAATGAAAGCGCGGAAATCCCCGCTGAAACCTTCTACGGTGGTGTCTATTACAATCTCTTGGTCGTGAGCGATGGCGGTACCATCAAGGTACTCGGCGCTCCCACCAGCTTGGCGCAAGGTGTCGCCAGTGCGCCCGGCGCGGCGGATGCTGTTGTAGCCGTCGAACCGACCGCTGTTGTGGAAGCCACGCTCGCGCCGCCGCCGACTGTTGAGCCGACTATCGTACCCGTTGAGCCGACTGCTGCGCCTGCCCTCCCGCCGACGCAAGCACCGGTCACCGCCTCTGGCCCAACCGGTCGCGTGTTCAATCTGGACGCAAACGCCAACCTGCAACTGCGCCAATACCCCAATAGCGACGCGCTGTCACTCGGTACGGTGCCGTCAGGAACGACGCTCATCGTCAACGGGCGTGAAGGCGCGATCACCGAAATTCCGTTTAGCTCCACCCCGCGTCCGCCGGAAGATTATGAATTTGTCGATCCGGTTACGCTGTTCACTGATCCGAAGCAAGACCTTGTTCCTGAGGAAACATGGATCAACGTGACCTACTCAACGCCTGACGGTGGTTCGATTACCGCGTGGGCAAACGCGCTGTACCTCGACATCCGCAACCCGCGTGGTGAAAAGGTCAAGCTGGCTGATCTGCCGTTGGTTTCGAGCAACCTCCCCGGCAGCGTCGATAACACCGCCGTCTCTGCACCCGCAGTACCGGCCAACCGTGTCGCCGCCACCGTGTTCAACCTCGATGCCGATGTCAGCCTGAACATTCGCCGCACACCGGATACCGATGGCGAAGTGCTGGCTCGCGTCCCGAATGGCACCGTCATGGAACTGCTCGGCCTCAAGGAAGATGGTGAATGGGCATTCGTCAGTTACGCCCCGCCCACTGGCGGCACCGTAACCGGCTGGGTGAACATTCTCTACATCCAGTACTCGTACAACGGTCGCGAATTCAAGTTGGAAGACTTGGAAGAACGCAATCTCGTGGTGATTACCCCCGACGACGCGCGTGGTGACGTGTCCGACAACATCGGCCCCGCCGCCATCCCGACCGTCAACCCGACCAAGGATGCCTACGTGGCAACCGTCACGCTTGACCCCGGTTCAAACCTGAACCTGCGCCGCTCGCCTGATCCCGATGCCGAAGTGCTGGCGCAAATTCCCTCCGGCACGCAGGTTATCGTGACCTCGCGCACGGCGGATGGCAACTGGTTGGAAGTGACGTTCGAGGAAACCGAAGGCTGGATCGCCGCTAAGACTGACCTTGCTACCTTCGTCAGCATCTCGTTCAACAGCCGTCCGGCGACCGTCAACGACATTCCGGTCACGGGTGACGCAACCCTGCCGCCCGCCGGTGACGCTGAACAAACCGCCGTGCCGGTGACTCCGACAACCGACCCGTCTTCGCTCAATCTACCTGTTCGCGTCTCCGATGCGTTCGTGATGATGACCGGTTCGCCGGGTGGCGAAAATCAAGGGCTGCCGGGTCTTTCGGCTGGTCAAGAAGCCATCTTGATCTTCACCGACGGCACGTTCAGCTACATCGAACTGCCGGATGGCACTCGCGGTTGGGTTCCCGCAGGCGCGGTACAACCCCGCTAAACGGTTCAGCTACCAAATCAAAGGAAGTCCTGTAGGGTTAAAGCCCCGCAGGACTTTTTTGTTGTTTTCGCCAATCCCAAAGTGCGAGTAGAATCAGAACAGTGTGGATGAAATAAAGGAGCGCCTCATGCGCCGCTATTACAGGACATTCTTGTGGACATTCGTGCTGCTGTTGATAACGGCATGTGGGCAAAGTAACGTTCCCCTTCCCACGATGGCTCCCACGTTAGAGCCAACCGCGACCTTCATTCCGACCTCGACACCGCAGCCGGTCACCAACGAGACGCTGGAGCAAGCACGCCCCGCCCTCATCCGTATTGTGAACACGGTCGTCGACTCCCCCCCGGTCAACGTGTTTGCCGGCTTCTCGGCCATCGCTACCAATCTCGCCTACCAGCAGTTCACCGAACCAACCTCTTTTGAAGCGGGTGACTACGAGATTAAAATCCAAGCTAGCGGTGCAGCCCAGAGTGACGCGCCCTTATTAGACAGTACGCTCAACTTCCCCAGCGGCCAGCGCATCATGATCCTCATCACCGGCAGCGCTGACCAACTCGCGCTGACCGTCGTGCCGGATACCCTCGCACCCCTTCAGTCCGACGAAAGCATCATCCACCTTGTCAACGCGCTCTCCGACGAGCGTGCGGTCACACTCCGCAGCGCCGAAAATGACTTAACACCCGCTGTCGGCGTAGGGCGCGATGCATTCAGCGCCATAATTCCAGCCGCCGAAACGGGTTTCACTTTCCAAATAGGCGACCGCGCCACCGAATACACCGCTGACTTGCAGCCGCAAGCGAACACCACCTTTGTCGTGGCCGGCACTGCCAGCGCACCCGCGATCATCGCCTTTGATGCAAGTGCGCCAAACCGCATCGCCGTCCATGCCCTGAACGCGGCGGCTGAAGTACCGGGCGTGGATGTTTATCTTGACGATCAACTCTTGAACAGTCAGGTTGAGTACGGGCGCATGACCGAGCGGCAGAACTTCGCCTCCGGTCAGTACACGGTTCGCGTCTACGCGGCAGGTGCGGATCGCAGCACCGGTGAACCGCTCACGGGCGGCGTGGTAACGCTTCAAGACGGTGAAAACTTCGCCGTCGTTCTGCTCGGCACCGCCAGCAACTTGCAAGTGCTGTCCTATGCCGAAAACCTCGCACCAGCCGAAGCCAACAATTTGCGCCTGTCGTTGTTGAACACCTTGCCGAACTTCGAGGAAGTCGATGTCCAAACACCGACCAAGCCCATTCGCGGTATCCCTACCCTGTTCTATGGGCGACCACCAACCGTCATGGATGTCGAAGCGGGCAGCTACAACTTCCTGATGAGCGGTGTCGATGGGCAAAATCAACGGGTCACAACCGAGCTAGCTGAAAATGTTCAACTCGAAGCTGGTAACAGCTATCTGTATCTCGTCACCGGGCGGCAGGATAGTAAACCGATTATTCTGAGCGAGAAAATCGAGACGGTTGCCCCAATCCCTGAAGGTGTAGAACCCTTAAGCGGCGATGGCAGCACCCTGCGCTTCATCAACACGGTCGAAGGGCAAACCCTCGACTTCACCTTGAACGGCGCACCGGCCTTAACCGGCTTGAACACGGGTGAAGGCAGCCAACCTTTACCAGTCACCACCGCGAATGCCACGATTGCGGTGAATGCCGCTGGACAAACCACCACGCTCGGTCAGCAAGAAACAACCTTTGATACCGACAGCGCCTACACCGTCGTTGCCTACACCACGGCAAATCGGGAGATCGGGCTGCTCGTTCTGAACGATGCTGATTTGATTTTTGATGGCAGTTCGCCGCATATTCGCTTTATCAACGCTACCACCAATGAAGACCTACCACTTGGATTAGCCGTCTCAGTGCCAAATGAGGATTCCGCACCGGAACAACCCGAAGCCGCTGCCATCGAAGAAGCCACCCAAGACCCGAACCAGCCGGCAATCATTTACACCCTACCAATCGGGGTCGAGAAATTGGTGAATGAACTCCTTCCGGGCAGCGCATCAAGCGTCATCTTAATGGCTAACGGAACCTATGAAATGAACATCATTAATGCAGCCAATAATCAAATGCTGCTGACCCTACCAGCGGTTCTATTCAGCGGTGATATGCATCTGGACGTGGTTGCCTACCAACCCGGCAGTTCAGGCGGGGTTAAGGCGTTCGTGGTGGAGTATCCTCGGCCTCCAGCCTAGTCATCCATCTGGCATCGGCTATAATGTTACCGATATTGGTCGACCAAGAACGAGGCGGTAACGTGCGGATATTAATCACAGGTGTTGGCGGCTTTGTCGGTCGACACCTGTTTAACACGCTTTCAACGCAGTACCCCGATGCCTTTCTACATGGTACAGCCCTAGAGCAGCCCTCTCAAAAAATCGGCGGTGGTTTACAGTACCACGTTGTTGATCTCAAAAATTACGCGCAAATTTATGAGTTAATCGCCGAAATTCAACCCGACCACATTTACCACCTCGCCGCACAATCCTCCCCGCGCAAATCATTTGCTATCCCGTGGGAAACGCTCGAAAACAATATCAAAGCACAGCTCAATATCATTCAAGCCTGTCTCGCGCTGCGGCTGCAACCGCGCATCCTTATCATCAGTTCTGCCGAAATTTACGGCCCAGTCCGACCAGATCAGCAGCCTATCAACGAAGATGCACCCTTGCGCCCCACCAACCCCTATGGCGTAAGCAAGGTCGCACAGGATATGCTCGGCTTGCAATATTATCTAAGCCACAGACTGCCCATCCTGCGTGTGCGTCCCTTCAACCATTTCGGGCCGGGGCAAAGCGAAGGTTTTGTGGCGACCGATTTTGCAGTGCAGATCGCCCGAATTGAAATGGGTTTGCAGGAAAATGTCATTGAGGTCGGCAACTTGACCGCCGAACGCGACTTCACCGATGTGCGCGATGTTGTTCGTGCCTACGCACTCATCATGGAACACGGCCAGCCCGGTGAAGTGTATAACGTGGCCTCTGGCAAACCCTACAGTATCCAATATTTGCTCGATGTTCTGCTAAAATACAGCGCTGCCAACATCCAGATACGGGTTGACCCCGCGCGAATGCTGCCCGTTGATGTGCCAATCGTACGCGGAGATGTCAGCCGTTTGCAGGCATTATGCAACTGGCAGCCAACCATCCCATTCGAGACAACCGTCTTGGATGTGTTGGACGATTGGCGAGTGCGCGTTCAAAGCGCATCACGAAATTAGTTATCGGGAATAGTCAGCCCTAAAGCACGCAACAGGGTTCGACACTGAAAAAAGAATTCGGAGACGTAAGTAACATGAAGAAACGCGCCCTCATCACCGGCATCACCGGACAGGACGGTTCCTATTTAGCAGAATTTCTACTGAGCAAAGACTACGAGGTATTCGGCCTCGTCCGGCGCAGCAGCACGGTCAACTACGAACGCATCAAGCACATTCAAGATGATATTACGCTGGTCCCCGGCGACATCCTTGACCAAACCAGCGTGATTCAGGCGATCAGCACCATTCGCCCGCAAGAAGTCTATAACCTCGCCGCGCAAAGTTTCGTCCAAACGTCGTGGAATCAACCCGTTTTCACCAGTGATGTCACCGCTCTAGGTGTGACGCGCGTCTTGGATGCGATTCGCGCAATTGATCCCGGAATCCGTTTCTATCAAGCATCGAGCAGCGAGATGTTCGGCAAGGTGCAGGAAGTCCCCCAGAAAGAAACCACGCCATTCTACCCGCGCAGTCCTTACGGCGTTGCCAAAGTTTACGGCCATTGGATCACGGTTAACTACCGCGAAAGCTATAACCTCCACGCGACCAGCGGCATCCTGTTCAACCACGAGTCACCCCGCCGCGGCCTTGAATTTGCGCCGCGTAAAGTCAGCTACAACGTCGCCAAAATTAAGCTGGGACTGGCAAATGAACTCCGCATGGGCAATTACGACGCGCAGCGTGACTGGGGCTTCGCTGGCGATTATGTTCAAGCCATGTGGCTGATGCTGCAACAGGATACACCGGACGATTTTGTGATCGCCACCGGACAAACCCATTCAGTCGAAAAGCTGTTGAATGTCGCGTTCAGCACTGTGGATTTGGATTGGAAGCAGTACACGGTACAGGACGAGAAGTTTATGCGTCCAGCGGAAGTCGATTTGCTGGTAGGCGACCCCACGAAGGCGAAACAAAAACTTGGATGGGAACCACAGGTTAGCTTTGAGCAGTTGGTTCAAATGATGGTCGAAAGTGACCTCAAGCTGCTGAAAGAAGAACATCGCCTGTGATGCTCGTCGACACGCATTGCCATATCAACTTTGATGCTTATGATTCCGACCGCGCCGAGATTCTCGGACGTGCTGCCGATGCGGGTGTTGAACTCATCATCATCCCATCGGTTGATTTGGCAACCAATGATGAAATCCTAAAGCTGACCGAAGAACACAGCAATCTCTACGGCGCGGTTGGTATTCACCCGAACAGTACCGCAGCCTTTACCGATGCCATGCTGGGCGCGATAGCGACAGCATCTCAATCGCCCAAAGTAATCGCCATCGGTGAAATCGGCTTGGATTATCATTGGCGCGAAAGCCCCAAAGGAACCCAGTGGAAAGCCTTTGAAGCCCAACTTGCCCTCGCCAAACAGCTTGAACTGCCCGTCATCATCCACAACCGCGAGGCCAGTGATGATGTGATGGCTATTCTCGATGCGTGGGTTAAAGATTTACCCCCTGCCCTGCGCGAACGCCCCGGCGTAATGCACTCATTTTCCGCGCCGCAAGCCATCGCTGAACGGGCGTTGGCGGCGGGCTTTTATTTAGGCTTTACTGGCCCCATCACCTATAAAAACGCCGATCAGCTTCGGCATATCGCCGCCAACATTCCGCTCGACCGGATGCTGGTGGAAACCGATGGGCCGTTTCTCACACCCGTTCCTCATCGTGGCAAACGCAACGAACCCGCCTATATTCCGCTGATTGTCGAACGACTCGCCACCATCAAGCAAATCAGCCCCGAAGTGCTGGGGGCTGCAACCACCGAAAACGCCCTGCGCCTCTTCCAAATCACACCGTAATAGTGGTTAGATGGTCATTTCATTCGATAAGCTGCAAAACCGCATTCGTAGGGACGCGGTACATCGCGTCCGTGCCACCAAACCAGAGATACCACTTACTTTGCAAGCACTACTTCACGCCGTAACCGACACACCTTCTGTAAGATAGTCAGCCGTAACTGACTATCTAGTTCCAAACATCGACCAAAGTTTGTAAACTCTAACCATCAAATAAGAATTTTTGTGCTATAATATCTTTTGTATTTCTCTGTATTCTCTTGGCGACTTGGCGGTTCAAATGCGTTTTGCTCTATCTTCTATGTCAAAACCCTTTGCGTCTTTGCTTCCTTGCGCCTTTGCGTTTGATCATTCTTTTCTCTGGGTTCTCTGTGCCTCTGTGGTTAATCGCGTTTGTATTTCGTTTTTAACTTTTGACTTTAAACTTTCAACTATTGTGCAGCAACCACAGCGGCAGCACACAAATTGCACGGCGGCAGTTTGCTCCCGTAATTCCGCCGCAGTGGTGCCATTTCAGCGCTTTGCTCCCTCACTTCCGCCGCCACAAAATGTCAATTCAGCGGATCTGAGGGAGCATCCCGCCCGCCATTTCGGCGGAAATTTTGCACAAATTGCGAATTTTGTGCCATAAACGGTCGAATACTGGATTACGCGCTAGCGGTTGCTTCCGGTGTCGCTTCCACGCCACCCGCTTGGTAAATGTGTTCCGTTAACTGTGCCTCGAACTGCTCAAGGCGTGTATCCGCTTCCACCTGTGTCAGCCGTCCATTCGTCACCGCGCGTTCAAGCCGCACCTGAGCCGCCTCTACAGCCGTATCAATAAACGCTTCGACGTTAACATCATGTGCAGTCAAAACATCCGCCAATGATGCCCCAGCACGTATCTCCTGAACGATGTCCCGTACTGTTAAACCGGTTTCGTCGGCTGCCAGTCGTAAAACTGCACGGCTAACAACCGCCCGTTGACTACGCCCACTGTTCGCTCCCCATTCCCCATTAATCGCTTGGCTAATCCGCTCAGGCAAATTAGCGAGTAACCGATCTGCCCGTTCTTGAGTGATGCGCCCGTCTGCCACCGCCTGATTAATCCCCGTAGTGACCGTCTCAATTGCTTGATCGATCACCGACTGCACATTCCCGCCGTTCGCCTCAATAATCTCCGCTAGAGATTGCCCCTTCATGAACGCGCGAACAATGTCTCTAGGCTGTAAACCTGTTTCATCTCCCACGATTGTCAGTATCGAACGTACGATATTCGGTCGCCCACCCTGCCCGTTTGGTATGGGTGCTGTCGGCGTTTCCTGTGCGCCAACCACCCCAACTCCCAGCAAGAAAATAACCAGCATTGTTGTCATAACGATCAACCGTTTCATCTCTATCACCTCTGTAGCTGTTCTTTCCCTTATAACTACGATCATCGAGCCAATATGTTATCGAAGTGTAATCGGCGGGTAGACAGGTTGTAAATTCTGTTATAATCCACTGGCGCTTGAAACAAAGGTGAGCGAAGTGGTTGATCTCTCGATTATCATTGTCAGTTGGAATGTAGCCAGCCTTTTGCGGGCTTGTTTGCGAAGCATCTATAGTTCTCCCATCGGGTCTTATACGCTCGAAGTGATTGTCATCGACTCAGCCAGTAGTGACGATAGTGTAGCGTTGGTGCGCTCGGAATTCCCACAGGTTAAACTTGTACCTCAGGTCGAAAACATCGGCTTCTCGCGTAGTAACAACGTCGGCTTAGAACTAGCGTCGGGTCGCTACCTGTTCCTACTCAATCCCGATACCGAGTTAGTTGGTGATGTACTGGTACAACTGCTCACTTACATGGACGCACATCTAACGGTCGGCATCATCGGCCCCCACACGCTCAACACCGATGGCACAACCCAATCCACACGTAGGCGTTTCCCATCATTGGCTGTCGGCTTCATCGAAAGCACATGGCTGCAACCCCTTGCCCCCAAAAACCTGCTCCAGCATTATTACGCGGCTGATCTTGCTGATGAAGATATCAGCGCCATTGATTGGGTACAGGGTTCCGCCCTGCTCGCGCGGCGCGACGTTTACACCCAAATTGGTGGCCTCGACGCGGGATATGTCATGTACTCCGAAGAAATGGATTGGTGCAAACGCGCCAAATTAGCTGGCTGGGAAGTCATCTACTATGGTAAAGCCGAGATCATCCATCACGGTGGCAAGAGCAGTGAACAAGTCACAGCGCGTAAACATATTCACTTTCAAACGAGCAAACTTCGCTACTTTCGCAAGTTTCACGGTTGGCTGCCCGCACAAGTTCTACGACTCTTCCTGCTGCTCAACTACCTGTGGCAAATCATCATTGAGGCGCTAAAAGGCTTACTTGGGCATAAACGAGCGCTGCGTCAGGAACGGGTTCAAGCCTATTGGCAGGTCGTCCGTTCCGGGTTGAAGGTGAACTGATGCGTATTGGTATCGTAACCGGTGAATACCCACCCATGCAGGGTGGCATCGGTGCTTATTCCCACATTCTCGCCCAACATCTAACGGCGCAGGGTGCGGAGGTGTTCATTTTCTCCAGCGCCCAAGCTCATACGACTGACGAGCATATTCCGGTAGAAAACACCCTCAGCCAATGGAACTTTGGCAGCTTACAAGCGATCAATCGGTGGACACGGGAAAAATCTATCGACATCCTGAACCTACAATTTCAAACCGCCGCTTTCGGCATGTCCCCGTGGATACATTTCCTGCCTCACTTTACAACGGTGCCAGTCGTAACCACCTTCCACGACCTGCGCTTCCCGTATCTTTTCCCGAAAGCGGGCAAGCTGCGCGATTGGATTGTCATGCACCTCGCACAGCAGTCGGCAGGGATCATTGTCACCAACCAAGAAGATGAACAAAGGCTCGCGCATATTCAGTTAAAAGTGTTAATTCCCATCGGCAGTAACATTCAGCACACTTTACCGGATCACTTCGATGCTGAAAGCTGGCGGGCTAAAGCTGGAGCCAAACCGGACGATTACTTGATCGGTTATTTCGGCCTGTTCAACCAAACCAAAGGTCTCGAAACGCTGCTTTCAAGCATCGCGTCACTCAGCCGACAAAACATCCCTGTGCGCTTGGTCATGATTGGGGGCGGCTTAGGCAGTAGCGACCCGACGAATGCCAGCTACCTCAACAATTTGAAAACACAAATCCAACAGCTCGGAATTGAAATTTTGATCCATTGGACAGGTTATTTGGAGAATGAGGCGGAGGTCGGCGCTTATCTCGCGGCCAGCGACGTTATTGCCCTACCCTTCACCGATGGCGCATCATACCGTCGTGGGAGCTTAATGGCCGCAATACAATATGGTTGCCCCATCATCACCACCCGACCGAGTATGACCATTCCCAACTTCCGGGACGGTGAAAATATGCTGCTCGTCGCGCCGTCAGATAAAAGTGCGTTGTCAGATGCCCTCTTAAAACTCTGGCGTGCGCCGGAACTTCGAAAGCAGTTGCAACAGGGAGCGAGGCAGTTACGGCAAGATTTTGATTGGTCGCACATCAGCCGCGCAACCCTAGAGTTCTTTGAACACCTACGAAAGCGCTGATATGTCATCCCATACCCACAAGCGCTGGTTATACGCCATACTGGTCGGCTATGTCCTGCTGGCAACCGTTTACAGCGTCGTCACACCGATCTTCGAAGCCTCAGACGAACTCTGGCATTATCCGATGGTCAAATACATGGCAGATAACGGGCTGCAGCTCCCCCCACAAGACCCTGCTGTTCCCGCGCCGTGGCGACAGGAAGGCAGTCAGCCCCCACTCTACTACATGATGGCCGCCGTCCTAACCGGTTGGATTGACACGTCCGATATGGAAAATGCGCGGCGGGTCAACCCCCACGCCGACATCGGTATCGTCCGACCCGATGGTAACGCTAACATGATGGTTCACCGCACCGAAGCAGAAGCCTTCCCGTGGCGCGGAACCACGCTTGCCGTCCACATTGCCCGCTTCTTCTCGATTGTGCTTGGGTTGGGTACTGTCATCGTCACCTACTTGTTGACTCGCGAAATATTCCCCGAACAGCCGGTCATCGCGTTGGGCGCTGCTGCCCTCAACGCCTTCATACCCATGTTCTTGTTCATTAGTGGATCAGTCAACAACGACAATCTCTCCAACCTACTTGGCAACGTACTCACGCTGCTCATCGTCAAACTGCTCAAAACACGTACGCTACCGCATTGGCGGCTGTATGCCCTGCTCGGCGTGTGCAGCGGTGCGGGCTTGCTAGCGAAGCTCAATCTCGGCTTCTTCATGCCTGTTATCGCGCTCGGCTTGCTCATCTTGAGCCTACGCCTCAAGAACTGGCGACCACTCGTCGTCGGCGGGGTTATATCCGGCGGCCTAACCATCCTCATCGCCGGATGGTGGTACTGGCACAACTGGCAGTTGTATAACGACCCGACCGGCCTCAATATGTTTTTACAAATTGTCGGGCGCAGGGCAATTTTCGCGAATATGGCACAAATTTGGAGTGAACGACACAGCTTCACCCAAGCCTATTGGGGATTTTTTGGCGGGGTCAATGTGCCAATGCCCGAAGCGCTCTATCTGTTGCTCAATATCATCGGTGGAATTGGCCTTTTAGGGGCGTTCGTCTTTGTCGCCTATATCATCGTGCGTAGACGTTGGTCACTTGAGCGCTGGCTTCCGGCGCTCATTACCCTGCTGTGGCCCGTCGTCACCTTCATCTCGTACCTCCGCTGGACAGCCGAAACCCCTGCGTCGCAAGGGCGGCTCATCTTCGTGGCGATCTCAGCTATTTCGATGTGGATGGTCGTGGGATGGACGTGGTGGCAGCCAGCTCGCTTGCAATCCTACGTCACAGGCATAATCGGCCTATTTTTCGCTCTGATTGCGGCGGTCATTCCATTTACCGTGATCGCGCCGGTTTATGCCCAACCACCACAAATCGCGCCATCCACGACCCAACAAGCCCTTTTTAGGCAACAAAATACAGAGGGTGCGGTAGCGCTCGTGAGTAGTTCGGTATTAACCACAAATGCGATACCCGAAGCATATATCTATGTCGAGACAACATGGCAAATCGAGCAGCCTTTTGACCAGAACTGGAGCTTATTTGCTCACCTTGTCACAACTAACGGCGTAATCATCTGGCAGCGTGATGTGTACCCCGGACAAGGCACCTTAGCGACTTCCGATTTACCGGCTAACTTCGCGTGGAATAATCAAATCGCTATTCCGCTGCCCAACACCGCTTATGCCCCCATGACACTCGATGTAGTCATTGGCTGGTACAACCTTCAAACCGGAGAACGGTTGATATTGGCTGACGGAAAAGAAACCTTCAAAATTGGAATGGTGGATGTTGTCCCCCGCCCTGATGTGGAACAACTCGATGTACCTAATCCTATCCGCATCAACTTTGACAACCAGATTGAATTGGTCGGCTATTCATTGAGCAACCTTACACCAACGGCCGGTGATACTATTGAACTCACCCTGTATTGGCGTGGGCTGCGAAAACTCGATACCGACTATAAAGTCTTTGCGAATATCCTCGACCCGCAAACCCTCACCAAGTACGCCGCCTCTGACGGAATGCCTGTCAACTGGCAAGCGCCGACAACCACGTGGGAAACAGGTACAATTATCAAAGACACCCACACGCTGACGGTTGACCCAAACACGCCACCGGGGATTTATGAAACCGAACTCGGCCTATACAGCCAGAGTGAAGACGGCACAATACACCGCCTACGAATTGTTACTGTGGATGGCGGCATGGCGAATGATTATATGAATATGACTCGCGTGCGAATATTACCAGCAGGGAACTCGTAATGCGCTTACGACGATTTGCAAACGCTGATACCCTAGCAGTGCTGCTGTTGATTGCGATATGGCTGCTCTTTTTTTGGCGGCTGTTCACGCCGATAGAAGCCGACCAAGCGTCTATAAAACAAGGCGACTTTTCGGGTCAGTTCGTGGCTTTTGCCGCCTACCAGTATCAACGGTTTGCATCTGGCGAAGTGCCGTTATGGAACCCCTACAACAACGGTGGTCTGCCGTTCATCGGCGATACGCAAGCAGCAGTCTTTTACCCCCCGCGTCTGCTAACCATTGGCCTCAGCCGCCTCGCCGGAGGCTGGAGCTACCACGCCCTCGAACTCGAAATGACGCTGCATGTACTCGCCAGTTCATTCTTCATGTACGCGCTTGTACGGCGAATGACACTGAATCAGCGTGGTAGTCCGTTTGGGGCGTTCGTCGCTGCCGTGATATTCAGCTACGGCGGTTTCATGCAGTCGTATCCACCGCTGCAGCTCGCGCTTTTAGAGGCCGCTGTCTGGCTGCCATTAGCCATCCTCGGCATTCATGAAGCGACGCGCGGCGAACGGTTACGTTGGCCGTGGCTGCTGCTGACCGGCGTTGCATACGGCATCTCATGGATGGCAGGCCACCCACAAACCAGTTGGTTCGCAACCTATCTACTTGCCGCCTATCTTGCCTATCGAGGTTATCAAAAGCGCTACCGATGGCAAAGCATACTCGGCGGCGTGGTCGCTTTCGGCGCGCTCGGTGGCGCGTTGGCAGCGGTACAGCTTTTACCGGGGTTGGAGTATTTACTCTATACCACTCGCACAGGACTTAGTTTTGATGCGAAAGGTAACGGGTTTCCATTCCAAGATGTCGTCCAGTTTATTTTCCCCAACATCGTCAGCCAGTGGTCGCCGCTGTATGTCGGCATCATCGGGCTAATACTCGCGCTCATCGCCCTCTGGCGACGGCTGCCGGGAAGCATCTTTTGGGGCATCGTCACCCTAGTTGCGCTCGGCCTGAGCTTCGGCAGCAACAGTCCGCTCTACGCTTTTCTCTATAACGTTTTACCCGGCTTGCGCTTCTTCCGTGGGCAAGAACGCGGGGCGTTTCTGATCGCCTTCAGCCTCGCACTGTTAGCGGGGATGGGCGCGGTTCATCTAGTGAACTGGGAAAAGTTACAGGATTTCAAAGCCAGCCGCCGGATACGACAAGCCATTCTTGGGTTGTTGATGATATGTGGTATCGTACTCGCGCTGGTATTCGTCGGCTGGATGGGCAACCCCGAAAGTTATGGTACTTATCTCGCACCAGTCGCACTCGCATTCCTTATTTCCCTTTCGTCGTTTGCGCTGTTCAGTTGGTGGCTCGGCGAACCGCAGAACAAACTCCGATACATATTGGTCGCAGGTTTGATACTGCTCGACTTATTCGCGCTGAGTATGGATAACCGATTTAATTACGACTCCACTCCACCGCAGAAGCAGCTCGATTTTAATCCGCCGCCTTTAGTGGCAGCAGCCCTTTCAGATACGGATACCCCCTTCCGTGTTGATGGCTACCGAGCCTTGCACGATAACTTTGGCAGCTTGTATGATCTCGCCGATATGCGGGGCATCAGTCCGTTGTTTCTGGAAGGCCCAAACGCCATTATCAACACTGAACTAATTAATCCTACGGCATGGGAACTATTCGCGGTGCGCTACGTCTATACCGATTGGGAGCAAATGCCGGTTGCCAGTGAAGTCCTCACCAGCGGCACAGATCGCTACGGCACGGTGAATTTGCACCGCTTATCCGACCCGCGACCATTTGCCAACCTCGTGTATGATGTACGGTTGGCAGCCAACGAGCATGATGCTCGCGCCATGTTGAGTGATACCAAACTCAACTTGCGCCGGACGGTTATCCTCGAACAACCGCCAACAATCACACTCACGGGCGAAGCACCGGAAACCGCAACCGCACAGGTCACGACCTTTAAGCCTGAAACGTTTACAATTGAGGTCAGCACACCTGCTGACGCTGTACTATCCGTTTCCAACCCCTACTATCCGGGTTGGTCAGTGACAGTGGACGATGGCAGCGTTCCTATTCTCCGTGCTTATGGGGCGTTGGCGGCTGTCGAAATCCCTACTGGCGAACACACGATTGTTTTCCGGTTCGACCCGCTCAGTTATAAAATCGGCGCGGTAGTCAGCTTACTCGCCTTCCTAGGCGCAGGGGCACTTATCGCCTTCAGTGTTATACGCAGGAAGTTCAATGAATAGCACCAATCAACTCGCCCACTGGTTAACAGGCTTAAATCGCTATGCTTACGGGGCGCTCATCGGGGGGGTAATCGGCCTGACCGGTGGCATCATCGCTGTTCTGGTTGCCGTGGGTGGGCCAATCGTCGCCTTTGCAGTCATCTTTGGCGTGCTGGCGGGGTTGTACGTCCTCTCGAACGTCACAACCGCGCTTTACGGTGTCATCTTGGTGACTGGCTTAATACCCTTTGGAACGCTGCCCTTCAAAATTGGTATTACCCCGACCTTTCTCGACTTAGCTTTAGGTGCTTTTTTGCTTGTCTATGCCATGCAGTGGATGACCGGACGGCGGCAGGGTTTCCGCCTCACGCCTATCCATGCACTCGTCGTTTTATATGCCCTCTGGCTCATCCTCGCCTTCGCGCTGGGTTTGCGCTATGCGCCGTTCACGAGCGCGACTATCCGGCAGTTCGCGGAAACCTTATTGAGCATCGGGCTTGTGTTCGTGCTGGGTGATCTCATTCGCGAACCACAAACGCTGCGCCGTTTAGTGATTGCCATCATGGCTGCGGTCGGGATGCAAGCCGTTGTCGCCATTGTGCTTTACATCCTGCCGGATCAAACAGCCGAAGAACTCTTGGTACGCTTGGCAAGGTTTGGCTACCCGAATGGTGGCGTAATCCGCTTTATCGAAGATAATCCTGCCAACGCCGAACGCGCCATCGGCACATGGGTAGACCCCAATGCGCTCGGTGGTATCCTAGCCGTCTCAGCCGCACTCGTCGCGCCGCAGTTGTTCTCGCGCAAACCGGTACTGCCCTATCGTTGGCTCACGCTGGGGGTGCTGGGTGTCATCGCTTTAGCACTTCTGCTCACCTTTTCACGCGCCTCAATGCTCGCGTTTGCCATCAGCCTATTCATCATTAGTCTGTTCCCCGGCTACCGCAAATACCTGCCGATGCTCGTCTTGGGCGCTGTGTTGATTATCGCCCTACCCCAGACACGAACTTATGTCGAGCGCTTCACTGAAGCCTTTACCGGCGCTGACCTCGCTACTCAGATGCGTATCGGCGAGTATACCGATTCGTTAGAACTCATCAGCCGCAACCCGATTGTCGGGGTTGGCTTTACAGGCACGCCTGAAATCGACCTCTATACCAACGTCGCTAGTATGTACCTCATCATGGCAAACCAAATTGGTCTTGTCGGCGTTGGACTGTTTGGCATCGTGATACTAGGCGTGCTTATTTACGGTTGGAGGGCGCGGCGTAATAACCTGCTCGATCCCCAAATGGCATCCATCCATCTCGGCTATCATGCAGCCTTAATCGCCGCCCTGATTAATGCGACAGCCGACCTCTATTTTTTCCGTATGGACTTTCAAGGGTCGATCCTTTTTTTCTGGCTGATTATCACACTTGCACTCGCCAGTTCACGCCTTCTAAACGAAATGCGCGAATCGACCGTTGCTAAAGCGGCATGAATCCATTAACATTTTCCATTGAAACTCCCAATACACGGTTGGGAACACTTTCCGCTTCACTTAGCGCGCTCGTGCGACAGTGAGGCAATCCCGGGGAAAGGAGAATTTGAATTCCCTATGAGACATACATACGAGCTTACCTTTATCGTTCGCATTGACCCCAATGATGAGGTCATCAACAACACCGTCACTACGGTTCAAGGTTGGGTTGAAGCCAACGAACTTGGTCAGGTGACGAAGATCGACCGCTGGGGTCGGCGCAAGCTGGCCTATGAGATTGACAAGCAGCGTGATGGCTACTATGTTTGCATGAATGCCGACATTGATCCGAAAAATCTGCCAGAACTTGAACGTAACTTGAAGCTGTCAAACACAGTTTTGCGTTACCTGTTGATCCGACCTGAGAATTAAGACGTAAAACCTTCTCGCAGCATTGGAGAAGTGTCTGAGGAGCGGCAGCAATATGGCGCGTGGGTTGAACAAGGTCATGATTATTGGTTACTTAGGGCGTGACCCTGAAATGCGATACACACCAAGTGGTCGCGCAGTAACCAGTTTCAGCGTTGCAACCAGCCGCACATGGACTTCCGCTGAAGGTGAACGCCGCGAGGAAACCGAATGGTTCAATGTCGTGGCGTGGGGAAACCTCGCCGAAATCTGCAAGTCCCACCTCAGTAAAAACCAACAGGTTTATATTGAGGGACGGCTTCAGACGCGCGGTTGGGAAGATGAAACTGGCAAGAAACATTTTCGGACGGAATTGGTCGCCAATGAAATGATTTTGTTGGGTGACCGTCGCCGCGAACAACAGTTGCACGACGAAGGCGATATGGACTATATCGCTGACGACCAAGACAGCGGCGATTATGCATTTTAGGCCATTTAGGAGACAAAAATGAGTGACATGGATTATCGCGAACGTGACCGCGATATGGACGACGGTTTTGATGGTGGTGATGATCGTGGTGGCTTCCGCCGCCAGCGCCCGGGTCGCGGTCGCCATCAGCAGTACTGCCCCGAAGGCAAGTGCTTCGACTACAAGAATGTGGATGCGCTGAAGCGTTTTATCGGCGAAACGGGTAAAATCCGTCCGCGCCGCCAAACCGGCAACTGCGCCCGCTGCCAGCGTGAATTGGCGCGTGAAATTAAGCGTGCCCGTCATTTGGCTATGCTGCCGTTCATCGCCTCCAGTGATTAATTTCACCCGGCGATGATGGGCAAGAACCATTCATAAGACCAGCTTTTATGGGGCATAGTGGTTAACACTCTATGCCCTTTTCGGTGTCCTAAGCAGGAGTGAGCATTCGTTATGTCTAAGAGAAGCCAAACTACGGCGATTCCAAAGGGAAACACAAAGCCTGTTTCCCCAGAAGGCAGCGGCCCTGAAGGAAAACAGCCAACCCCCAAGCTCCGGCAGGAATATCGGTCACGTGCGGAACGCGAACACGAAATCCAGCGATGGGTTATTTTAGGTACTATCGCAGCCGTAGCGATTGTCGTCATCCTGTTGGCAATTACGTTTATTTTTGATCAAGTGATTACCCCCAACCAAGTTGTTCTCAGCGTCGACGGGCAAAACGTCAACATCAGCCAATTCCAACGCCGTGTACGGTTGGAACGCTATATGCGTAACCAGCAGTTAACACAGGTTGTGCAGACCTATACGAGCTTCGGCTACACTGAGCAGCAGCTCGTGCAAACCTTACAATCGCAGGAACCTTACGCGACATGGATCAAAGAAATCCAAGTATCCGACCAAATGGGCTTGGCAGTCATTGATACCCTGATCGAAGAACAACTGATCCGTAACGAGGCGAAGGCACGGGGCATTACCGTTTCGCAAGCGGATATTGATAAGCAGATCAACCAATATTTCGGTTATGAACCACCGGTAGCGGACGCGGAAGCTACAGCCGAAGCGACTGCAACGGTAACACCGACCCCGACCATCACACCCACACCCTATGTGTCGCCCACACCGTCACCGGTGCCGACAGCCACTTCAACACCGGAATTCACCGCAACACCCAGCGCGACTCCGTTGGCGACCCTGCCGCCGACCGCAACCCTCACATCCGACGAAACCGTCAAGGCATTCCAAGATACGAAGGACTCGGTGTTCCGCACCATTCGCCAGCAAACCGGCATGAGCGACGCGGACATTAACAGCTACTTTGAGCTGCAAGCCTTGCGTATCGCGCTCCAAGATGCCATTGCCGCCGATGTCACGACCACTGGCCCATTTGTCGATGCGCGTCATATCTTGGTTGCCACCGAAGAAGAAGCCCAAGATGTCATCAACGCCATCAACGCCGGTGAGTCATTCGCAGATTTGGCGAAGTCCGTATCAACGGATACCGGTTCCGGTGCAAGTGGTGGTGAACTCGGTTGGTCACCGGCAACAAATTACGTGAAAGAGTTTCAAGAAGCCGTAAAGACTGCCGAAATCGATGCCATTGTTGGCCCGGTTAAGACACAGTTCGGCTACCACATCATTCAAGTCCGTGCGCGTGAAGACCGCGAGCTGACGCAAGATCAAATTGATAATGCGAAGGCTGGCGCGTTTAGCACTTGGCTGGAAGAATACAAAGAGTCGAAGCAGGGTGTCACGACCACCAATTCCATTTGGGCGAACTATGTACCCACGACCCCCCAGACCATCTTCGGCTAAAACGAACCGATAATAGTACTCCAGTAGTAACCGGCGCTCACATCAAGCGCCGGTTATTTTTCCCTACGATTATCCGGCGCTCATCAGATGTTCCACAATTCGCATTGTGACGTTAAACTCACTCGGCTATAATGCCTTTATGAAAGATCAACACGTCGCGCGGTTGGAAGCGCAGCTTGAGCGATTAGTCGAAAACACTTTTGCCCATCTTTTTGGTAAACGGGTCAAAGCGCAGGATATTGCGCTGCAACTTGCCCGCGCCTTAGAAGATTTTGCTGTATCTGATAGTCTCGGGGACGGCAGGCGTATTGCCCCCGACCAGTACACCATTTCGATGACCTCCGCCATGCGGCATCAACTCTTGCAGCACCAACCGGATCTTCCACAGATACTGGGTAATTACTTAGTTGAGTTAGCAACCAACGCGGGCTACCGGCTTAATCTGCATCCACAAGTCGACATTATCGCGAATGACTCTCTAGTTATCGGTGCAGTCAGTGTGATCGCAACCCATCGCAACCGCAAAAACAGCACCACCGCCATCATGCAGCGCGTTGAATTGGACGAAGGGCAGGATGTCCCACACAATCCCCAACTGCTCATTCAAGGTAAACCGGCGATTGCTCTCAGCACAGATATTGTGAATATCGGGCGCAGTCGGGATAATCATATTGTGATTGATGACCGCGCTGTCTCGCGTTACCATCTACAATTACGATTACGGTTTGGGCGTTATACCCTTTTTGATACCCAGAGTCAGGGTGGCACAATGGTGAACAACGTGCGGGTCAAAGAACACAACCTACAAACGGGTGATGTAATCCAAATCGGCAACACCCAATTGGTTTATATGGAAGACCGCCTCAATAGCGATGGGCAAACCCAGACGATTGATGATGTCATGCCGGATTGACAAGATAATTTACAGTGCCGAACGAACTCATTCTGCTCTTCCTGCGCTTTATTTCCGCTTTGCTGCTTCTTGTTATGCTCGGCTTCTTATTCCGCTTCCTATGGCGCGAACAGCGGTTGGCCTCGGCGGATGTTGAAAACAAACGGCGACACTTTGGAAATCTGGTGATGCTTCGCGAAATTGATGGTCATATGCACCTCACCGGCGAAAAGTTTCCCCTCAAGCCCATCACCAGCTTGGGTCGCGCGCCAACCAATTCCGTCATCATTTCAGATAATTTCGCCAGCAGCGAACATGCACTCGTCACACTCCGGCAGGGTCAGTGGTGGCTGGAAGACCGCAACAGTCGCAACGGCACCCTCATCAATAACATACCAGTCAAACAACCGGTGGTCATATCAGAGGGTGATATTATAGGGATCGGTCAAATTCGTTTACGGCTCGAATTAGAAAATTAGCTCATTTACACGCTTACGCGCCATTTCACACAAACTTCGGGGCAGCAAAATGACAGAACAAGTTCAAATCGCGGTAATTGGTGGTTCCGGCTTATACAACATGCCCGAACTCACGAATGTCGAGAAGCATCACATACCCACGCCATTTGGCGACCCCAGCGGGGAAATTGTCATTGGGACGTTGCGCGGTAAGCGTGTCGCCTTCTTACCCCGGCATGGAATCGGTCATATATACAGCCCCACCACAATTCCCCATAAAGCAAACATCTATGCCCTTAAGACGTTAGGGGTCAGGTTCATCATTGGTGTGAATGCCTGTGGCTCACTCATCGAAGAATATGCCCCCGGCAACATCGTCATCCCCGACCAATTATTTGACTACACGAACAGCCGCGACCGTTCCTTTTTTGGAACCGGCATGGTCGCCCATGTCGGTGTGGCTGAACCCTACTGCCCTGAACTCTGCGAGATTGTCTACCAAGCCGTAAAAACCGTTGGCGGCACAGCCCACAAAGGCGGAACCTTCCTCATCGAAGAAGGCCCGCGCTTCGCCACCCGTGCCGAAAGCCTCGTCTTTAAGCAGTGGGGTTGCAGCCTCATTGGCATGACCACCTGCCCCGAAGCCTTCCTCGCCCGTGAGGCCGAAATCGCCTATGCAACAATGGCGCATGTCACTGACTATGACTCGTGGCACATTAGCGAAGAACCGGTTACGGTTGAAATGGTAGTAGCCACGTTTCACCGCAACATCGAAATCGCGCAAAAAGCAGTTGCAGCGGCGGTCGAGCAATTAGATGGTAATGCGGAATACGCCTGCCACTCTGCCTTAGCCAATGCCATCATGACCGACCGCAGTAAGGTCGCACCCGAAATGCTGAAAGCACTCAAGCCCATTATCGGGCGTTATTTCGTGGAATAACGATGACCTTCTCCGCTGATACCTTCACGATCAAGCATGAACACCAACCCGATACCGCCCGTATCGAACGGCGCTTGCTGGTCGTGGCGGGGTTGTTTCTACTCGTGAACTACCTCGGATTAACGCTGGTAAGGAACAGCGTCGAATTGGAGGAATGGGTTCATTTAGGCGTATGGGTTATTGGCGCAGTCGTTGGCACTGCCCTCCTTGAACATTTTCTCCCATTCCGTGATCCGCTGCTTTTTCCCGTGACCATGTTCCTCAGCGGGTGGGGTCTCATCTTAATCGAGCGCCTTGCCCCGCCCTTTGCCGAACGTCAAACCATCTGGCTTGCGGTTTCGGTTGCAGCCATGTTGGTCGTCTCCATCTTCCCACACCTCTTACGCTGGCTGCGCCAATTCCGCTACGTGCTGCTGCTCTTAGGCATACTGCTGCTCGTCGGCACGATTGTCCTCGGTACGAATCCATCAGGTTTACTGAGTGCGCCGCAGCTATGGTTAGGCTTCGGCGCAATCTTCTTTCAACCGTCAGAAGCCCTCAAGATCATTCTGGTCGCCTTCCTTGCGAGCTACTTAGCAGAACAATTTCCTGCCATACGTTCAGGTGCGCTCGGTGGCAATCGTGGTTTATCCATTTCCCCGCGCGTCCTCGGCCCAATCGTATTGATGTGGACGATCTGCATCCTCATACTGGTCTGGCAGCGCGACCTCGGTACGGCAATCCTCTTTTTCACCATTTTCGTTCTGCTCTTATACGTCGCCAGCGGGTCGAATCTCGTATTGGTCAGCGGTCTGCTGCTCATCATCGCCGCTGGCCTTGTGGCATACAAAGCCTTTCCTGTTGTCCAGTTACGCATGGACATCTGGATTAATCCGTGGCCGGAGTCGGATGGTAGAGCATTTCAAATTGTCCAAAGTTTGCTGGCATTTGCGGCTGGTGGGACGTTTGGGCAAGGTATAGCGCAGGGTTCACCGACGTATATCCCTGTGGTGCATTCAGACTTTGTATTTTCAGCACTAGCCGAAGAATGGGGCTTACTCGGAACAATCGCTGTCATCGCCTGTATTGCGATTTTGGTTGCGCGGGGGATGAGAATAGCGATACGACAAGAAAAACGTTCTTTTTTAGCCTTATTAGCCGTTGGCCTCAGCTTACTAATAGCAACACAGAGCTTTCTGATTATGGCAGGTGTGCTTAAACTCGTCCCGTTAACTGGCATAACCTTGCCCTATTTAAGCTACGGAGGCAGTTCCTTACTCGCTAGCTTTGTGATACTCGGTCTGCTGCTCCGTTTATCAGCGCTGGAAAACTAACTGTGCATTTCACGCGAGAAATCAACCGCTTGATGTTCGGCATCTTACTGCTGCTTGGCATAGTTGCAGTCGCCGCAGCATATTGGGCTGTTGTCGGGCCAGATACCATCTTGCAGCGGCAAGATAACCCACGCCTTGTTCAAACCGAAGCTGAAATCCGACGGGGTAGCATCCTTGATCGGGACAATACACTACTCGTCACAACCACTTTAAATGATGACAACAGTCTGACGCGCTCATACATATATCCTGAATTTGCCAGTGCCTTAGGCTATGCCAGTTTGCGCTACGGGGTTAATGGCGCTGAAGCCGCGTTTAACAACATCCTGCGGGGCGATACGGTGAATAACGACATCCTCAACCAACTGAGTAACGATTTACTGCATAAAGCGAAAGTCGGTTCGGATGTAAGGCTAACCTTCGATCTGGATGTTCAACAAGCCGCCGTCAGCGCGATGGGCGACCATACTGGTGCAATTGTGATACTGGATGTGCCTACGGGGCAAGTGCTGGCGATGGCAAGCCTCCCGACCTACGACCCCAATACGCTCGACCAAAACTGGGAAGCGCTCACGCAAGCCAAAGGCAATCCCTTCTTCAACCGTGCGCTGCAAGGAACATACCAACCGGGGCTTGCGTTACAAACGCCTCTTTTGGCAGCAGCACTTCTCGCGAATTATCCACTCAACACACCGCTAGCCGATGCCAACCAGAGTGTGCAGCTTGGCGAAGTATCCTTTAGCTGCGTGGATGAACCGCCCGATACAACCCTCACCCTACAATCTGCTTACCTCTACGGCTGCCCCTATCCGTTCGCCCAAATGATTCGTGATATTGGCATTCAAACGGTGCAATCCGCCTTCAATACCTTTGCCTTTGAACGACCGCCAACCTTAACCGGTTATGTCACAAACCCTGCCGACCAAACAGTACAAAGCTCTCGCTTCTTATTTGGCACGGATAACTTCACCGAAAATGCCTTGGGGCAAGGCACGATTACGGTAAGCCCGCTGGAAATGGCTGTCATCGCCGCAGCCATCGTAAATGACGGCAACGCGCCCATCCCCCACAGCCTCCTTCAAGTCCGCCCGCCAAACACGGATGTGTGGCATGACGAAGAAGGTGTAAATAGTTCTGTGCCGATGCTCACCGCTGATAGTTCGCGCCAGATGCAAACCATCATGGAAGCGGCGGTAGATGAAGGTGCGGCACACGCCGCCGCTCAACCGGACTTAACCATTGGTGGGCATGTCGCCCTCGCCTACGTTGGAGAGACCACCCAAACATGGTTCATCGGGTTCGTAACTATGGGCAACCGGCAAGGTGCTGCCATCGCCCTTGTCCTAGAAGATACGTCAAACACTGATCTTGCGGCAGAAATCGGGGGGCAGGTTCTCGCGGCTGCACAAGAACAATTGGGGGTTATTACCCCCCAGCCCACAGCCGCTTCTTAAGCCCCAGCTTCTTTGTCCATTTCGAAAGTGTACTCAGGCCGTGTACATAAGCAGGGCTTAGACGTTTCACATAAGTCGCGCTGTTAAGTGCTTCGAGGAAACTCTTGGCATCTGTAAAGGGTTGAAGCTGGGTCATCGCCTGCCCGTACTCCGGTCGGCTGTGCGCGTCCGAGCCAGCCGTGCCGCGCAAATGATACTTCGCCGCGTAATCAAACGCCTGTTGATTATCGTCTTGGTACAAGCAGCGCGCATTAAAGATCTCAACCGCGTCTACAAGATCACGTATCCGGTCAAGCGCCTCGACACCCCACGCGCCTTTACGCAGTCGGTCAAACGGATGGGACACACTAATAACCGCATCTTGGTCGCGCAGCCGCTTGATAGTCTCCACGGGTGTTAATCCAGCCGGGATACTTTCACGCACGAAATAAGCCAGTATTTCGCCCTCGGTCGTCATAATTTCTTCACCGACGATAACCAATTCAGGCGCAAGTTTTTGCATCGCAATCGCGCCGTCCGCCGTGTTATGATCCGTAATCGCGATCCGGTCAATACCGCGCTGCTGGCAAAGCCGGATGATCGTCTCAAACTCGGACAAACAATCTTTAGACCAGCGTGTGTGGCTGTGTAAGTCAACATTCCATATCGAATTCATCACTTAGACCCCGTACTTCCGAAAATTGCTATCACCATAATCACAAGCATACTTGATCCTCAGCCGAAAACATATCAGAGAAATTTCATGAGGCTTTCATGATAAAACCCTCAAAAGATGAACGAGCGTCAGGCAAGCGCCAAGTACGGGCAGCCAATCCTTCGTTATAATGTGGCAAACTTGACGATAGTCTATGGTTATCTGTACTATAGAACCTCCGAAGGGAAAGTATTGAACACCACCCGCTCAAAAAACACATCTATTGTAAAAGGGTGTTGTGGAGATAGGCAGAGGTATGAATCAGGACATTAAGCGTATGCAGCCACATAATTTCGATGATGGAATTGCACCGCCACCCCGTTACTTACTTGTCGGGGTTATTGGCATTTTTCTACTTTTAGTGTTAGGCGCTGTTGGCGGTTACATACTGATCCAAAGTCAATTTTCGATGAGTGTTTTGCTGCAACTGGCAGTCATCGCCCTCCCCCTCGTCGTGCTGATCACCATTGGCGCTGCCATCGCGTTTCGCAAGCAGCTTCCGCGCCGGTTCGCCCTCTGGTTGACACTCGGCTGGGTTGTTCTCGGCATCATTGGCATGATTGGCTTTACACTTGTGTTCCGCAACTCGCTCGAACCGGGTCAGCGTGAAACAGTCAAACACTACTTGCCCTTCATGGCGATTTTCGCGCCGCCGCTGCCGCCTGTAAACAGCTCATTACCCACGCCCGAAGCGGTACAAAGTGACATCACCGCCGATGACTTGCTCAGTTCCAGCTTTGATCTTGCACCGGCGACCACTGAGCCAACCACCGAACCGACCATTGCAATCGTGGTTCCGCCAACCGATGAACCTGCACCAACCGTCGAGCTAACACCCTCGCCCGTCATGCAGTCGTTGGTAACCGCCGTTGTCACTTCGGCAGCGAGTGCCACTGTTCCACCGACGGCAACCAGCGAGCCAACAGTGCAAAACGTACCGACAGATGTGCCGCAGCCCACACAGGCTGCCGTTTCGCCCGTTACCGTAAATCAAAGCGTTTCGCAACCGCAAGCGCCGCTGACAGCCTTACTCACAGGCATCACACCCGTGAAGCAAGGCTGGAATAACTGCGGCCCTGCCAACATCACAATGGCGCTTTCGTATTACGGCTGGACGCAAAGTCAAGATTACGCTCTTAGCTACCTCAAACCGGATCGTGAAGATAAAAATGTCAATCCGTGGGAGCTGGTAAACTTCGTCAATGAACAAAGCCAAATCCGCGCCCTCTACCGCGTCGGTGGTGACATGCAGTTGATCAAGCGGCTGGTGTCCAGTGGGCTTCCGGTGCTGATCGAAACCGGTTATATGTTCGAAGGTTCCGACTGGCTTGGGCATTACCAAACCGTCGTCGGCTATGATGACACGAAGCAGTTGTTCTTCGTCTACGACAGCTACCTCGGCACGGGCGAAAACGGCAACGGAATGCCCAAAACCTACGAGGATTTCGACAACTTCTGGGAAAACTTCAACCGTACATTTATCGTGCTCTACAAGCCCGACGAAGAAGGGTTGGTACGCAGCATTCTCGGTGACCGCGCCGACGTAACCAAAGCCAACGAACTAGCAGCGCAAACCGCCCAGCAAGAAGCGACCGCAAATCCGCAAAATGCCTTCGCATGGTTTAATCTCGGTTCGTCACTGACCCGCTTAGGCAAGTACCAACAAGCCGCCGCCGCCTTCGACAAAGCACGTCAGGTCGGCTTGCACTGGCGTATGACCCTGTACCAATTCACCCCGTTTGAGGCGTACTTTAACGTCGGTCGCTACGAAGAAATCATGTCGCTGACCAACGCGAACTTGCTCAACGGTGGTCAATATGTCGAAGAAACCTACTACTGGCAAGGTAAAGTCTATGCCGCCGAAAACGATACGGCTAAAGCATCTGAAGCCTTCCGCAAAGCCTTAGCTCGCAACCGCAATTACACGGCTGCACAAGACGCACTGAACGCGCTGTCATAGTAGTAGGGATTTATGACGAACCAAACAACCGAAAAACGTAATCGTCAGATCGCGCGTTCCACCCTGATCGTGATGGTAGCGTTCGCCGCTGCCAAAGCGATCAGCCTCGCGCAGACTATCATTATCGCCCGCGTGTTTGGCGTAGGGCGAGAGTGGGACACATTCGTCACGGCGAACAGTGTCCCTGAATTGATCTTTACGCTGATTGCTGGCGGCGCATTAGCCCACGCCTTTATCCCGATCTTCAGCAGCTACCTCGCGCGGGACGACAAAGCGGGTGCATGGCGGCTAACCAGCCATGTTATCAACACCATCTTCTCCATTACAGCCGTCGTCAGCCTAGTCGTGTTTTTCCTCGCGCCGTGGCTCGTGGCGGAGTTCGTTGCACCGGGTTTTGATGCCGCCGCCCAGCAGCAAACAGCCGAACTCATGCGTATCCTACTCATTAGTACGCTGATCTTCTCCGTCAGCGGTATTTCGATGGGCATCCTCCAAAGCCACAACCACTTCTTGCTGCCAGCCATTGCACCCATCATGTTTGACCTCGGCATCCTCTTTGGTGCGGGCTTCTTACTCAAACCGTTTGGCGTACACGGCATCGCATACGGTGCGGTACTCGGTGCAGCCCTGCACTTTGCCGTCCAGATACCGGGCCTAATCCACTACCGCGCTCGCTGGACAGCCGAGTACGGTTGGAAAGATCCCGTACTGTGGCGTGTCCTGCGGCTCATGTTGCCACGCATCGCTGGCTTGGGTCTCTTCAGTCTAAATTTTATCGTGATGAACAACATCGCCTCCCGTTTAGGTGAAGGCTCAGTCAGCGCCCTCAGTTGGGGTTGGCGGCTCATGCAAATCCCTGAAACGCTTATCGGCACAGCGATGGGAACGGTCATCTTCCCGACCCTCGCCGCCCTCAGCGAAATCGGCGATGAAGCCGGTAAACGCGATGCGATGTCCGGTGCGCTCCGCTTCATCCTCATCGCGACCATCCCTTCGGCTGTCGGATTGATCTTAGTCGGGCAGCCCATCATCAGCCTGCTCGAAGGTGGCGCGTTTGATGCCTCGGCCTCCACTCTGGTATACGGCACCCTGCGCTTTTTTGCACTGGGCTTGGTAGTACATTCCGCGCTGGAAGTAGTCGCTCGCAGCTTCTATGCCGACAAAGACACCTTGACCCCTTTGTGGGCAGCAGCAGGTGGCGCACTCATTAACTTCGTCTTGTCGCTCGTCCTCAGCGGCGTGGCTTTTGGCAGCGTGGATAGCGCCAACGTTGGTGGTCTCGCACTCGCCAACTCGCTCGGCACAGGCTTTGAAGTCTTGGTGCTGCTCTGGATTTTGCGGCGGCGCTGGCATGGCGCGAACGAGTCATTGTTAGCACAAACGACCTTCAAAACCCTCGCTTCCAGCTTGGTGATGGGTCTGGTTATTTTGGTTGTCGGCGCAGTCTGGCAAGCGCTGGGTCTAAACGAACGAGGTTCACTTTTCACCATCTTAGAGGTTGTCGTCATGGTCGGCAGCGGCGTGGTCGCGTTCATCATTACCGCTTACCTCTTAAAAATGCACGAACTTCAGATGTTGATCAATATGATTTTGCGGCGTAAAACACTAACTGAGGCGGTCGTGTGAGCATCGAAATTCGCATCCTGACAATGGGATTAGCTTCTACGCATTGCTATATCTTGGGCGACACAGACCTTAAAGAAGCAGTGGTAGTTGATCCGGTCGATCAAGCGCCGCTTATCCTTAAGACAGCCCAAGACGCGGGTTGGGCAATCAAGCTCATTCTAGCCACACACGCCCACTTCGATCATGTTCTAGCGAGTAAAGAACTTAAAGAGCTGACAGGTGCGCCGTTTTACATTCATGGCGACTCAATCCCCCTGCTGGGCAATTTACCGGACACAGGCATCCGCTTTACGGGTCACCCCTTCCCCGAAGCCGCAGTGCCAGATCGCCTGCTCACCACCGAATCCGAAATCATTGAGCATGGCGCAATCAAGTTTGAAACGCTCTATACACCCGGTCATGCGCCGGGGCATATCGCCTTCTACATGCGAGAAGCAGGGCTTGTCATTAGCGGCGATTGTCTATTCGCGGGCAGTGTTGGTCGTACCGACCTCCCCGGTGGCGACCATGATCTACTCATGCGGTCGATTTTCGAAAAACTCCTGCCGCTTGGCGATGATGTAAAAGTCTTACCGGGGCATATGGACTTAACCACGATTGGTAAGGAACGCCTAACCAATCCCTTCATACTAGAATACGCTGATCTACACGCTGGAAATCGGTAAGCGTGACTTCTGGGCAGCGTAAACGTTATAATAAGTGACATGCGCTGTTCCTACTGCGAATAGAAGCCCATACATATGCACATATTGATGCTCTTTTTAGATGGCATTGGTCTTGGTGATAGCAATCCCGAAACCAATCCGTTTGTGACTGCCCATATGCCGACCCTCATGGGGCTAACGAACGGCAAACGCTGGCTGCGTGACACAGGCCAACAAGAAACCGCCCGTTCTCGGTTCATTCCCACAGATGCTAATTTGGGAATACCGGGGCGACCCCAAAGTGGCACGGGACAAGCCGCAATCTTAACGGGCCTCAACGTCCCGCAAATCATCGGCGAACACTACGGGCCGAAGCCCAATCTACAAACGCGCGAGATCATCGCCAACGACAACTTTTTCAAACAGGTCAAACGTGCTGGCAAAAAAGCCGCCCTGCTCGATGCCTACCCCGAAGGGCTGCATCACGATATTGCGCGGGGCAAAACACTGCGTTCCAGCATTCAGCAAGCCTCGTATGAAGCAGGACAGGCGATGTTTGGCATGGCCGAGCTAAAAGCACAACAAGCCCTCACTCCTGAGTGGACAGGTGAATCGTGGCACAGTTACCTAAAACTGTACGATACGCCAGTGTACACGCCGCAAGAAGCGGGTAAACTGCTGGTGAAAATCTCACGCCAATATGACTTCGCCTTCCATTCACATTGGATGACCGATCATGTTGGGCATCGTGGGCCATTGAGTCGTGGGGTCGAGCTATTAGAATTGTTCGATGGCGTGATGGCAGGTGTCGCGGAAGAATGGGATGATGATGAAGGTCTGGTCATCGTCACCAGTGACCACGGCAACATGGAAGAAATTGGGAATCGCAACCATACCGAAAACAAGGTTCCCACGTTGGTAATCGGCAGCGCCAAAAGTGCTTTTGCTGATGGTTTCCATGACTTAACTGGTTATGTTCCCCGCATGGCAAAACTGCTGGGCGTATAAAAGTCATCTCAGTTCAAGACAATCTGATCTTGATCTAACACTTCAGTTTTATGGTTATACACATTCCAGAAGAAGCGAGTATTCGCATGAGTGTTGATGCAGAAAGTCTCAAACAATCAATGCGCCGGTGGGCAAGCGGTGTCACCGTCGTCACCAGTGTTGGCGAAAGTGAACGCGCGGGTGTTACAGCCAGTTCCTTTACCTCCATCTCGGTTAACCCGCCGCTTATTTTGATGTCACTCCAAGCCTTCACACCGACCCTAAAGTTGATCGAGCAAAGTGGCATATTCGGTGTATCAATTTTGACTAGCAAGCAAGCCCATCTATCGGCGCAGTTTGCGGGCTTTGCGAAGTTGCCCGAAGGCGCGGACAAGTTCTATGGCGTTGAACTGTTTACCGCCGAAACCGGTGCGCCTTTAGTCGCGCACTCGGCAGCGTGGATTGACTGCAAACTGTCGTCCATTTACGAAGCAGGACTCAGCCGTATCGTCGTCGGCGAAGTCCTAGCAACCGGTCAAGGCGAGGATGACCTGCCCCTTGTCTATCTGAATCGGGGTTATTATGACCTTAAAAAGCAGGAATAAGATCCTGCTAGCGAACCTACTCAAACCTTGACGTGTGACTATCACTCATCTAGAATCACCTATTCTTGAATTGAGGCATTTACGGCATGTTTGAAAATTTATCTGATCGTTTACAGGGCATTTTTGACAACCTCGGTCG
Source organism: Chloroflexota bacterium (assembly GCA_020161935.1). Classification (GTDB taxonomy): domain Bacteria; phylum Chloroflexota; class Anaerolineae; order Aggregatilineales; family Phototrophicaceae; genus CFX2. The sequence continues at coordinate 515,264 of JAIUNI010000001.1, read as the reverse complement.
CAGCGGCAAGTTAACGGAAAAAGACGTTGACACCGTTATGCGCGAGGTTCGTATGGCGCTCCTTGAAGCCGACGTTGCCTTGCCTGTGGTCAAAGATTTCGTCAAGCGTGTAAAAGAGCGTGCCATCGGTTCAGAAGTTGCCAAAGCCCTAAAGCCCGGGCAAATGGTCGTCAAGATTGTTCATGAAGAACTGATTGAGACACTTGGCGAGGCGGAGAAACTCAACTTCTCTGGCAGCACCAAACCGCACGTGATTATGCTCGTCGGTTTGCAGGGTGCGGGTAAAACCACCACTGCGGCTAAACTGGCCGTTTTCCTTCGTAAAGATGGGCGCACACCACATTTGGTAGCCGCCGACACCCAGCGTCCCGCCGCTATCGAGCAGCTAAAAACACTGGGTCGGCAGGTTAGTGTCCCCGTTTACGACGAAGGCACAACCTCGCGTCCCGCCGATATTGCGGTCAACGGCGTAAAAGCGGCAAAAGAAGCGAATGCCTCGGTCGTCATCATCGACACCGCAGGCCGTTTGCAAATTGACGACCGCCTCATGACCGAGCTAGAAGAAATCAAGCGCCGCACCGATCCGGCAGAAATCCTGCTGGTCGCGGACTCGATGACCGGTCAAGAAGCGGTTAACATCGCGCAAGGGTTTAATAACCGTGTCGGTGTTACTGGCCTCATCCTGACCAAAGTTGATGGTGATGCGCGTGGTGGTGCTGCCATCTCGATGCGTGCCGTCACGCAGGTGCCGATCAAATTCTTGGCAACCGGCGAAAAGATCGACGGTTTCGAGGTATTCCACCCCGACCGCCTCGCCTCACGCATCTTGGGCATGGGCGATATGCTCAGTCTGATCGAAAAGGCCGAAGAAGCCTTCGACGAAAAAGAAGCCCTCAAACTTCAGCAAAAGCTGATGGAAAATCAGTTCACGCTGCAAGACTTCTTGGAACAACTGCAAAAAATCAAGAAGATGGGGCCAGTCAGCCAACTCTTGGGTATGGTTCCCGGCATGGATAAACTCCGCGGGCAAATCGACCAAGAAGAAGCCGAAAAACGCATGAAACGGGTTGAAGCCATCATCAATTCGATGACGCTCAAAGAACGTAACAACCCGAAGGTTCTCAACGCCAGCCGCCGTCAGCGGATTGCTCAGGGCAGCGGTGTACAAGTGCGGGACGTGAATGAAGTCTTAAAGCAGTTCCGCGATATGCAAGGTTTGATGAGTCAGCTACGCAAGGGACGTTTTCCGAATATTCCCGGTCTATCGGGCTTGCGCTAAGGTATACCGCCTTACCGCTACTGGCAACCCCGCGTGGCATTCATAATTCGCCAGTGGCTCTCCGCTCATATCGAGCGCTTGGGAGCGTACAATTAGGAGTTAGAGAAAATGGTTCGTATTCGTTTGCGTCGTATGGGTTTGAAGCGCCAGCCGAGCTACCGTATTGTGGTCGCTGACCAGCGCAGCGCCCGCACCGGTGGCTTCATCGAAATCGTCGGGACTTACAATCCCCGTACCCAACCGATCACCGAGCAGGTGGAAGAAGATCGCATTCTTTACTGGTTGAGCGTTGGCGCGCAGCCCAGTGAAGCCGTAGACAGCATCTTGAAGCGCACCGGCACGCTGGAACGTTTTGCCCGCCTTAAGAAGGGCGAAACCCTTGAGGCGCTCGTCGGGGAAGCCAACGCCGCTAAGGCCGCCGCTGCACCTGTCAGCCCCAAGACCCGCCGTCCTGCGCCGGAAGCCGGTCAATCGGCGAAGAAGGCCAAGGAAGCTGCTGCCGCTGGTGGCACCGAAGCCTAAGGTTTGCGTTTTACGGACGTGGGGCATCAAGTTCCCACGTCCTCTCATTACTCGTTTTATGACCGGCAAAGGCTAACACTTCATGGAAAACCTGATTGGTTACATCGCCAAGAGCTTGGTTGATGACCCTGCCCAAGTCAAAGTCACCCGCCGCAACGCCAGTGGCACAACCATCATCGAACTGCACGTCGCCCAAGAGGATACAGGTCGCGTCATCGGTAAAGGTGGTCACGTTGCGAACGCCATGCGTGCGCTCCTTCGCGCGTCTGCCGACAACAAAAATAACCGCGTAATTCTCAAAATTATCTAGGTTATGCCCACTTCTCAGGACCCAAAATACTTATTAATTGGCGTGTTATTACGTCCGCATGGAGTCATTGGCGAAATGCGGATGAAAGTCCTTACGCACTACCCTGAACGACTTCCCAAACTGAAAACCGTTTATCTCGCCCCTTCCCCGGACTCCCCACAAGTGACGGAATATACCCTTGAGCGCGTCCGTATGCACCAAGAATATGCCCTCATGAAATTTAAGGGCATTGATAACCGTGATATAGCAGATCGACTCCGGCAGTTGGTGGTGATGGTCGCTGTTGGCGATGCGATTCCCCTTAATGAAGGCGAACATTACCTTTACCAGCTTGTCGGGCTTACCGTTCAAACCGTAGCGGGCGAAACGTTGGGAACCCTCACCGAAGTGCTGGAAACAGGCGCGAATGATGTCTATATCATCGACAGCCCTCAGTACGGTGAAGTGCTTATTCCGGCGACTCACGAAACCATCATTTCAACCGACGTTGAAAACAAAATAATGGTGGTCAGCCTGCCGGAAGGTCTTTTACCGGCTCGCTAAATGCCGCTTGACAAGCCGAATAAACGCTTGTTATGCTGTAAAAATGGCACGGCATAATTCATAGAGCAACTTTGAACAATCATAAATACTGGCTGGGCTTTAGTCTGGTACCAGAAATTGGGGCAAAGCGATTATCGCTGCTCTACAATTGGTTTGGCGAACTAGATAAAGCGTGGATAGCGAGTGAAACCCAACTCGCTCAGTCAGGTCTTGAGCCACAACCAATTGCCAACTTAATGGCCTTTCGGAAGTCAATTGACCTTGACGCTGAAGTGGCGAAGGTGGATAAAGCAGGTGCTTGGTTTGTCACGCTTCAGGATGCCGACTATCCAGCACAACTGAAAAAGCTGCCAGACGCGCCGCCGGTACTCTATATTAAAGGAACGCTGATTCCCGACGACGAGCGCGCCTTAAGTATTGTTGGAACGCGCAAAGCCACCACCTACGGGCGCGATACGGCGCACTACTTCGCCAAATCACTTGCCAATCATCAGGTCACGGTGGTCAGTGGATTAGCACAAGGGATAGATGCTGCTGCCCATCGGGGAGCGCTCGACGGTGGCGGTAGAACATTCGCCGTTCTCGGCAGCGGTATCGACCGGATTTATCCGCGTGAACATTTCAAAATGGCGAATGAGATTGTTCAGCACGGAGCCATTATTAGTGAATTTCCAATTGGCGCACCGCCCGAAGCCCGTAACTTTCCACGGCGCAATCGGATTATCAGTGGGCTTTCACTTGGGGTTCTAATTGTCGAAGCACCGGAAAAAAGTGGTGCCATGATTACGGCGACCACCGCAGCCGAGCAAGGACGCGACGTTTTCGCTGTACCCGGTAACATCTTTAATGCGGCCAGCCGTGGTACAAATCGGCTGATACAAGATGGCGCAAAACTCGTAATGGATGTAAAAGACATTCTAGACGAGTTCAACATTGTCCATCAAACGGTGCAAACACGGGTAACAGCCGAGAAAATTGCACCAGCCAATGACAATGAAATCGCGATACTGGATTATTTGAGCGCCGACCCAATATATGTTGATGACTTAGTACGCATGTCGGGCTTGCCAGTATCCGTCGTTAGCAGCACACTAACAATACTTGAACTAAAAAGCCTTATACGGTCAGTCGGTTATATGCAATATTCCCTGATTACAGATGCGCTTTAATTCATAGAATCAAAGAGGTCATTGTGGAACATTATTACGCACTCATTATGGCAGGTGGTGGTGGAACGCGGCTGTGGCCCATGAGCCGTCAAGATACCCCGAAGCAGCTTCTGCCATTGGTCGAAGAAACCTCCATGTTCGCGACGAGTGTTGAACGCCTTGCGCCACTGTTCACGCCAGATCAAATTTATATCGTAACCGGTCGCAAATACCTGAACGCACTCCGCGCCCATGCGCCGCAAATTCCTGAAAGCAACTTCATTATTGAACCCTATGGGCGTGAAAGTGGCCCCGCTGCCGCGCTTGGCATCACCGTCATCCATAAGCGTGACCCGCAAGCCACCGTCGCCATCCTCACCGCTGACCATCACATCACCAAGAAAGAAGCCTTCCGCGATGTTCTAAAAGCCGCTTATGAGTTGGCGGAAAAAGGCTATATCGCCACCATCGGTATCTCCCCCTCCTACCCTGCCACCGGCTTCGGCTACATCCATCAAGGGGAACTTATTGGTAAGATTGACGGCTACGATGGCTTCTTGGGTTTAGGTTTTACGGAAAAGCCCAATGCCGTTACCGCGACCTCCTTCTTGGCTTCCGGTGAATATACATGGAATTCCGGTATGTTCATTTGGAAATCGAAGCAAGCGCTTGATGAATTTAAGCGCCAGCAGCCCAAAATGTATGAGCAGTTCATGCTGCTTGAACCAACGGTCGATACGCTCGAGTACGAACACAAGCTGGAAGAAATCTGGGAAAACGTCGAGAAAATTTCGCTCGATTACGCCGTCATGGAAGGCGCGGAAAAAATGGCCGTCATCCCTGCCGATTTCGGCTGGAATGATGTCGGCAGTTGGTCATCCATGTACGATGTTCTCAAGCTGGACAAAGCCGGAAATGGGATCAAAGGTAGCCAACCGGAGCGTGTGCTCCTAGACACCAAGAATACATTGGTTTATAGTGATAAACTCGTGGTCACAATCGGCGTTGAAGATTTAATCGTCATCGAAACTGATGACTCACTCCTAATTTGCCATAAAGATCGCACGCAAGACGTGAAGGAAGTGGTCAATCACTTGCTGCGAACCAAGAATTACAAGTTTCTCTAGTAACTCGAACAATGCTTATCGGTTGCGAAGGCGAATAACCTCCGCGCATGACAGGCCAGCAGCCCAAATGCTGCAACAAGGTGGACAAAAAGCGTAATGACTGAACAATACACAGCTTATTGTGTCAAGTGCAAGACCAAGCGGAATATGGTGAATGCTGAAGCGGTATTCACCAAAACCGGTACCCCCGGAACGCAGGGAACTTGCGAGGTGTGTGGTACAAAACTGTTCCGCATGGGGGCAACGCCTGAACACGAAGGGTTAGAAAAACCGGTCGTCGTCAAAAGTGCGAAAATCACCAAAAGCAAAAAGACCAGCAAGGCGAAAAAGCCCGCAGCGCGGAAAACAGCCGCTTCCAGCAAGAAATCGAAGTCAACCGCAGCACCCGCTCGCAAAAAGAGCGGCAAACTGGTAATTGTCGAATCGCCAGCCAAAGCCCGCACAGTTGGCAATTTTCTGGGTAAGGGCTACACAGTCAAGGCCTCAAAAGGTCATGTGCGTGACTTGCTCGTCTCGCAGCTCTCGGTCGATGTGAAAAATGACTTCGAGCCGAAATATCGCGTACCCAACGACAAGCGTGACACCGTAACTGAACTGCGCGAAGCAGTTAACACGGCCAGCGAAATCTATCTCGCAACCGACCCTGATCGCGAAGGCGAAGCGATTGCGTGGCACTTAATGGAAGTTGCCAATATCGAGGAAAAACAAGCCAAGCGCGTTGTTTTCCACGAGATCACCAAACCGGCGATTGAGGAAGCCTTCTCGCACCCGCGTACGCTCGATATGAGCTTAGTCAACGCGCAGCAAGCCCGCCGCATCCTTGACCGATTGGTCGGCTACAAGATAACCGAACTCCTGTGGGAAAAAGTCCGCAATCAGCTTTCTGCTGGTCGTGTCCAAAGTATCGCCGTGCGAATTGTCGTGGATCGCGAACGCGAAATCGAAGCCTTCAAGCCCGAAGAATACTGGACGTTAGACGCGCAGCTTAAAAAACAGTCAGCCAACGGGCATCAGGCGGATCGTCCGTTTAGTGCACGGTTGGTGCGTTATCAGGGTCAAGATGTTCAATTCGGAACCGAAGGTGATGTAAGACCGCATCTCGACGTTCTTGAAAAGAGCATCTACGGCGTATCGGATGTCAAACGTGGCACACGCCAGCGTAAGCCTTCCGCCCCCTTTACAACCAGTACGCTTCAACAAGAAGCCTCACGCCGGCTTGGCTTCAACGCTCGCCGCACAATGGCCGTTGCCCAGCAGCTTTACGAAGGTATCGACCTCGGCAAAGGCGGCTCAGTCGGTCTCATTACCTACATGCGTACCGACAGCCCGCAGGTTTCGACGCAAGCGCAGGCGGAGGCTCGACAGTATATCAGTCAGCGTTTCAGCACCGACTTCCATCCCGACAAAGCACCGAAGTATCAAACACGGTCAAAAAGCGCACAGGAAGCGCATGAAGCGATCCGCCCCACCAGTGTTTTTCGTGAGCCGGATCAACTCAAGACGTTTCTCTCGCGCGATCAACTACGGTTGTATACCCTTGTTTGGCAGCGCTTTGTCGCCAGCCAAATGTCGAATGCCGTTTACGACACCCTGCGTATCGACATCGAGGCCGGTCTCACTACCAAAGACAAGCCTTACGGTTTTCGCGTATCCGGCAGCACCATCAAGTTCATGGGCTTCCTCGCGCTGTATGAAGACGCGCGGGACGAAGACCTTGCGCCCGACGAAGACGAAGGTCGTATCCTCCCCGACATCAAAGTTGGCGAACTATTAGACCTGATGCGGCTGTTTCCTGAACAGCATTTCACCCAACCACCGCCGCGCTACACCGAAGCCAGTTTGGTACGTACGCTGGAAGAATTTGGTATCGGTCGCCCCAGCACCTACGCGCCGACCGTCGCCACCATTCAAGATCGCGAATATATCGACAAGCGCGACGACAAGCGCTTGTTCCCGACCGAAACCGGCAAGATTGTCAATGACCTGTTGGTGCAGTATTTCCCTGAGGTGATGGACTTCCAGTTCACCGCCAAAATGGAAAACCAACTGGACACCGTTGCCGAAGGACACATGGAATGGCGGCCCATGCTCCACGACTTCTACAACCCGTTCGAACGCCAGATGGAAGTCGCACGCGAGGCCATGCCCAGCGTCCGCCAAGAAGAACCCATCGGTCGCGATTGTCCGGTATCCGGTCACCCGCTGGTCATCCGCTACGGGCGCTTCGGCAAGTTTATCGGCTGTGCCAACTACCCAGAATGCCGCTACACCGAACCGTGGCTCGACCGTACCAGTATTCCCTGCCCCGTCTGTGGCAAAACACACGGCGGCGAAATCATTCAGCGCAAATCGAAGCGTGGTCGCACGTTCTGGGGTTGCGCGCGCTACCCCGACTGCGAGTTCACCAGTTGGAAGCGTCCTTTACCACAGCCCTGCCCGAACTGCGGCAACCTGTTAGTCGAACAGAACAAGACGACCGCCCAATGTACGGTGTGTCAACACACCTATGCGATGGACGAATTGGCCGAGACAAAAGTTGAGCCAGTTTCTCTATCCTGATTGTCGTATTTATAGAAGTTCCGGTACAATAGGTTTGAGATGCAATTGGGGCAATTCTGAATAACGAAAGGCATCACAATGGGTAAGATCAGGGATACCCTGATCGGCCTCTGGCCGGTCATCAAAACCTACGTACCAAAACCGGGCATGATTCTCGCGGTCATCATCGCCTTCCTCATCGGGTTGCTATGGTCATACGCCGTCGACCCGGTCGTCTTTTATGACTCCGACCCGCGAACGCTCGGTCAAACATGGCAGGATGAGTGGGTACGCCTTATCGCTGATCGTTATGATGCCGCCAACTCTCGCGCCGTCATCACCGATGAATTCCGCCAGAGCATCGTCAATTCGCTCAATAAAGTGGATAACCCGCAGGAAATCGTCAACCGGCTGGGCTTGGGTCAACTAACCGACCTCGCCGCGCAAGCCGAAGTAACTGCACCCTCGACACCTCCACAGCCAACCATCTTTAGCCAGATACGTCCGTGGATTGTCGGTACGCTCGCAATCACACTCGGTTATATCATCGGTTCGCTCTTGTTCGGCTTCTACATCAACCCCATCGTGATCGAGCCAATCCGCAAGCGGATACGTGGCGCACAGGGTACAGATGCAGCCGGTGCGGGCAAAATTCATGATATACAAGAAGCCCGCAAGATGCGCGACCAGCTCGCGAAAGATGCCGTCGCCGCTCCGGTCTCAGACCTTGGCCCGCCGGTAGTGCGCCACGTCTCCATCTACAACCCCGGTCGCGCTTACGACGACTCCTTCAGCATCGAGGACGAGAAGAACAACGACGAATTTCTCGGCGAATGTGGCGCGGTCATCTCCGAAACCATTGGTGCAGGTCAGCCCGAAAAAGTCACCGCCATCGAAATCTGGCTGTTCGACAAAGAAGATTTTGTCCGCACGCTGACCACCGTGTTCGTCTCAGAACATGCCTATAACGACCCTGCCCTTCGCGCCAAGCTCTCGGCTAAAGGCGAGCTGGTCATCGCCAAGCCGGGTGCGATTGCCAAGCTGGAAACCAACACCTTGCGCTTAAACGCGCGTATTGTCGATATGGCCTACGGCACGGGGCCGCTGCCGCCCAACAGCTACTTCGACAAGATGACTGTCGAAATTCAGGCGTGGCGCAAAGCCCCCGGCACCGGTACAGTAACCGCCGCCCCGATGGCTGTCCCTGTCGCCGCCGTGCCGGTCTACTCGCCACCGCCGCTCGCCAGCAGTGCGCCCGCTCCGGTAATGGCCCCACCGCCTGCTGCGCCGATGACGTATGCACCGCCAGCAAGTGCGCCAACGCCGTTCTCAGCGCCTCCCGTGCGTTCGGCTGCCCCGCAGCCCTATTCACCGCCAGCGCCTGCGGTTAGGCCGCCGCCTATTCAGTCACCACCACCGCAGCCGGATGATGACATCTTCGGCGGCAGCGGGGACTTTACACCCGTTAACTAGGCAAATAAAAACGCCCTGACACATGACAGGGCGTTTTGTTTTCGCATTGATCCGTTACTTGATCTGCTTAATCTTAAAGATCGTCTCGCCGCCCGGTGTCTGCACACGCACCTTATCGCCCTTCCGGTGTCCTAGCAGCGCCCCGCCAATCGGGCTTTCATGCGAAATTTTACCCTCGCGCGGGTTGGCTTCCGCCGCACCGACGATAGAATATACTTCTTCCTCGTCGCCGCCCTCTTCGATAATCGTCACCAATGACCCCAGCCGCACTTCGTCGGTCTTGCCGCTGTTTTCAATAATCTCCGATGAACGCAGCACGTTCTCAAGGTATTGAATACGCCCTTCGAGGAACGCCTGTTGTTCTTTGGCATCATGATAATCGGCGTTCTCTTTGAGGTCACCCTCTGCAACCGCTGCCTTGAGCTTTTTCGCAAGTTCTGGCCGCTTGACGGTAATCAGTTCATCAAGTTCCCGCCGCAAGTCCTGCGCCCCTTCTGGAGTCAAATAAGAACGTTCTGTCATGTTATTCCACCTTACTTTGTTTCAATAATCGGAATTGCCTTATACGGCGAATAAACTACAGTTGAACGAGTTCGCGCCGTTGAGCTGCGAGTGTGAGGACGTTCCGCCGGTGTAGCTGGGGAACCGCGCCGTTCAGCAGAATGCGGCTCTTTCCACAGCTTTCGATGTCAATCGCTTCCAGTGCCGCGTCAGGGAAAGGTTTCGTCAGCGCTTGGTCAACGGCATCACGAAGTTTGTGCAAGTATTCAATATCGCTGCGGATTTTATCTTCGACCTCTCCGCGCAGGACGATTTCCCCATGCCCTTGAATGACGTTCTCGTAGTTGCCATTCCGCAGACTGTTCAGCGAAGCCACGAAATCGTCAAAATTCCCATCCACAAAGTACGGGATTGGCATCAACGTATCGGCTGCAAAGAGGACACGATCTTCTTTCACAAGGCACACGATGGAGTCCGCGCTGTGTCCCGGTGTTGACCACATTTGAAATGTCTTGTTGCCCACATGCAGCACAAACGGCCCGCCGGAGAATACAATATCTGGCAGCACCAATTCAACATCGCGCATCTCATTCGCGGCCTTGCTCTTTTCGAGGCTGCTCCGTCCGCGCGTATCAAGAAGTTCGCGGCACAAAGCATGTGAAACCACCCGCGAACCTTTGAAGAAACACGTTCCGGTTGAATGATCCGCGTGAAAATGGGTGTTGATGACGTAGCGAACCGTCGTGCCGAGGCGTGTTTCAATAAACCGCTTAATCAGCAGCGTTTCCTCAGGATATGCCAGCGTATCAATGACAACCGCCCCTTCGCTGGTCATCACCACACCGGCAGTCACCTGCGCGTATAAATCGCTCGTAAACACAAAAATGTCGTCGGCAACACGTTCGCGTTGCATAAAATCACGCTATCCCATTACATTCATGAGTAGTTTTTGAAAAATCAGTATAGTAAGACAAATCATTAAAATCAAGATTCGGTGCAAGAACGGAGGGGGAACAACGGTTGCCGCACGGGTCAGGTCTGCTACAATCATAAGTAAATTTTAGCGTCAGACAAAAGAGGATGCAATGATGCGAAATCGGCTTACACGCTTTGCAGCTCGAATGGGTTTTATAGCATTCTTGACGTTGCTCTCAATAAACTTTGTTTTAGGCCAAGGATCGCCCGTATTTCGTATTGGCGTTCTGGACGATCAAAATGGCCCGATTGCGAATGGTGCGCGTCTCGCTGTTCGCGAAATTAATGCCAACGGTGGCGTTCAAGGCGCGGATGGCACCAGTTTCATACTCGAACTGATTATTCAGCCCATTAGCGGCACGGACGCGGCGAATACCATCGCCAGCCTCCGCGATGCCAGCTTGATTGCTGTGCTGGGGCCAGAAACCGATGCCAACGTAAAAGATAACCTTCAAGTGCTCGAAGCCCTGAATGTACCGGTTCTCACCTCGGCTATGGGTGATACAACCCTCACCGAAGCCGAATCAGGCCGCCTGTTCCGCACCCGCGCTCCGCAGTTGCTACAAGGCCGTGCGCTCGCCAATATCCTGCTCGGCGACTATCAACTCCAGCGCATCGCAACCGTCCAACTAGATAACGAGCTAGAAACTTCTGCCGGTGTTGTCGGCTTCACCATCAGCGCCAGCGGTCTCAACATCGCCCCACAGTACGGTTTACAGGCCGTTACGGATACCGCCCTCGCCGATGCGATTACACAGCTTGCCAGCAGCAACCTCGAAGCAGTGGTTGCCTATGGTGAACCGCAGCAGGCAGGTAAATTGATCGCGGGCTTGCGCGAAGCAGGTTACACCGGCCAATTCGTCTACAATCAGGCCGATGATCCAATTTTCCGCAGCAGTTCGCAGGGCGAATATGCGGGCACGTTCGCTGCGACAACATGGCCTTATACCGCGCAGGATGAGGCATCCATACTTTTCCGCGACAGCTACATCCAGCTCTATGGCGAGTTACCCGGCGCGATTGAAGCCGCCAGCTATGACTCAATCCTGCTTTTAGCTGCTGCCATCAACCGCCCCGGTGAACTTCAGGCAAACTTGGCGCAGTTGGATAACATCGAAGGCGTACAGGGTTCGCTCGTTCCAGCGCAGCTTCAGCGCGGCGAAACCAGCAACAACGTGGCAGTCGTACAAGTAGGTGAATTTGGCGCACCACAGGTCATCGCTCGCTTTGCCGGAAATGAACGTCTCGACATCAACATTCCCGTTCTGCCGACCCTCATACCAACCGTTGCCGCCACCCCTACACCGGATGGCGTAGTCATAACCATCAAACAGGTGAAGCAAAATATCCGCAGCGGCCCAAGCACGGCTTATGATGTGTTAGGTCAGGCCAGCCAGAACGAACAATATCAGGTCGTCGGCGCAACCATCGACAACACATGGGTTGTCATCCAATATCGCGGCACGCTCGGCTGGCTGGCAACATACCTGCTCGACGTGTTTGGTGATCTCTCTACCGTGCCGATCATCGCGCCGCCGCCCACCCCCACCCCTGCCCCCACACCAACAGCCGTTCCTGCGCCGGATATTGTGATTACGGCGGCTACCATCAACCCATCGCCGATTATCGTCAATCAGCCCTTTGTCATTACATTGACGGTGCAAAATATCGGTGGAGCGCCCAGTGGACAATTTGCGGTCGCGGCGACCTTCCCGCCGAATAACATCTATGCGGCCTCTATCGTCCCGCCCTTGGCCCCCGGTCAAACCGTACTGACAAACCTCAGCGGCACGTTCACCAACACCGGTTGCTACGCCGTCGTCGCCGTTGCCGACCTCAACAACGATGTCAACGAAGCCGCTGGCGAAAACAACAACATCTTTAACATCAACTACTGCATCAACAAACCCATCATCCGGCAGGGTAACCAAACCCTCAATGCGGGTGACTCGCTGGACTTGGAAGGCAACGCCGTTCAAGCCGATCTCCAGTGGAGCGCAGCCGCCGATATGCTCAATGCCTTTGGCAGCGCACGTATCGGTGTCCTCCCCGGTGTCACGCTCGAAACCGTCCACTATGACCTCATAAATGCGAGTGTCATCAACCAGACCAGCCTACCCCGCACCAGCTTTGCCCCCGGCAGCGTCATTGGGGTCATTACCGCCGATGGCAATCGTGGTGCGCTGCGCGTAGACGATATGTCTGGCACACAGCTTCGCATTACCTTCGTCCTCTACCAGAACTAACCCCGCACGAAAATATGAGGCGGTTATACAACCGCCTCATATTCATACCATTTTCAAACCAAATTCAAATTGACTCAATTAGACCCTTTGTTCTATAATCAAACTGCAAATCTTATCTCTGCATTATCTTGGCGTTCTTGGCGATTTGTCTTTCTCTGTGCCCTCTGTGTCTCTGTGGTGAAAATGTATTGCATTGATGTTTGTCAATTCGGCGGCTGTCTCCCTCGCATCCGCCGAACCCATGTCGGCGGTGGTTACACGGGAGCCATCCGCTGCACTTGTGTCATTTCAGCGGAAACAGCCGGGCTTCCTGCCGCCACAAAATGTCATTTCAGCGGATACACGGGAGACTCTCGCCAGACAATTCGGCGGAATAAATGCAAAATCTGCAAACAATTTGCAGATTTTGCAAAAAAATAACTGAAAGTTGGCCTCGGCTTACTTCAATTGAATATCAATCCATGTGCTGCGGTCGGGATAGATATAAATCGTCTTACGGAAACGAACCCGCCCACCTTCAGTTACGCTGACCTCATAATAATTAGCCGGTAAGTCACCCAGCGTGAAGTTCTCACCAAACGTATCATCCGGGTTTACGAGATCATCAGCATATGTGTAGGTGTAACGGGCAATATCAGCCGATTTCACCTGTATGGGCGCGTCATAAAGAACGGTTCCGTTCGCGTCCGTCACACGCCCCACCAGCGTCCCGAAGGTACGGTACGGGAATATCCACAGCTCAGGGTTGCGAGTATCTTGGTACGAATGAGGATCGCCCACCCGAATCTCAAGGTGGAGATGGGGGCCAAACGCCACGCCCGTACCACCAACGATACCAATCTTGTCGCCCCGCTTGACTGCTTGTCCGGTTTGCACGTCTACCCGCTGCATATGCCCGTACAAGCTGAAAACAGGCTGCCCATTCGAGGCATTAACCGAATGTTGAATAACAACCAGATTCCCATAATACGATGTACTGGGGCCAAACTGGGTCGAGGTATCCTCACCTGCGTAGTAAACCACCCCATCACCCACGGCGAGTATCGGCGTTCCAGATGGGTTCTCAAGGTCAACGCCGAGGTGCGTTTGTAGACCACCCGCGCCGCTCCCATATGGGTAAGTTCGGGCAATGTAGTTCACCCCGTTCTCCCCAATCGGGCGTGAAAAGTGATAATGGTCATCAATCTCCGTCGCCGGTTCAGGCGGTGGCGCTGTCCATGTGGGGATCGGTGTTCCGTTCTCATCCACTGCTGCTCCCGGTGTCGCCGAGGGAATCGTCCGCGGGGTGGGTGAGAGCGTAGCCGTAAACGTCAGGCTGGGTGTAAACGTCACACTCGGAGTCAATGTTGGGGTCGGTGTAAGCGTTGGTGTATCCGTGCTGGTAGGTGTATAGGTCGCTGTCGGTGGTAGGGTTGCGGTACGGCTCGCGATAGGGTTAGCCGTTGGCACCATTGTAGCGACCTCGGCCACAACCGTTGGTACGGTAGGCGTAACCGCTACCGCTTCGGGTACATCTGCGGAGGGTTGGCACGCAGCCAACGCGAACAATAGTATCAGGTAAACAGATTTACGACGCATATTTACTCTCAGTTATGGGTAGTTTAGAACTTATTCCGGCGGTGGCTGTTTTCGGGTCGCCAGCGTTACGAGTGTATCGTCGGAAATAATCTTGCCATTGTATTGCTCATACAATACAGGGTTTTCGATAGGGTCAACAGCGTATCGCCACTGTTGTTCCCCAACCTCGCGCAGCACCGACCGGCACTCGGAACAACGGACGCTGTGGCGCACGCGCGGTACACCAAATAAGCGTTCTTGGCGGGTTTCCACAATCAAATGCCCGCGTCCACATACGGGGCAAGTATCAATCACAAAGCCATTAGCATACCGTTCAGCCGTCGATAATCCCCGCCAATAGAAGAACCCGTATATCAGGATACCCAGCAGGGCAATCCCCGCGATAATCGCCTCAGCCGGTAATCCCCCGCCCGAAAAAGGCTGGCTCACTTCTGGTACAAGTGTGGGCGCTGCCGCACTCACCACACTTCCGGTCGCTTGCGTACTTGTCGCCGACGATTGTGATGTCGCGCTTACCACAGTAGCCGGAATGTCAGTAACCGTGCTGGTTGGCACAACCGTATCTGGCACCGATGTTGCTGTAGCTGGCTGTAAAGTAGCAGTTGCAGGGATAAGTGTAGCCGTCAAAGTACTTGTCAGTGAAGGGATCTGTGTGCTGGTCGGTGGTACAGGTGTTAAGATTAGCTCGACCTCAGTCGCCGTATGCGTTGCGGTCGGAATAACCTCTGTGGGCGTACTGGTCGGTGCTAAAGTTGAGGTCGCGCTCGCCACAACCGCTGCCGCTGCACTCGTCTCCGTAGGAAGCGGAGTCAAACTTGGCGCTTCCGTAAACGTAGCAGTCGGTTCAATAAGTGTCGCTGACGGCGCTGTCGTAGCAGTGTTCGTAACCGTAGGCGCAGACGTTTCTGATGGTGAGATAGTCGCTGTTAACGTCGGCTGCGGGGTTGCGCTCGGTTCCAGTGTGCTGGTCGCCGATGGCGCTGTCGTCACCGTACTTGTAACCGTCGGCACGGGCGTTTCAGACGGTGGGATAGTCGCCGTCAACGTCGGCTGTGGGGTCGCGCTCGGTTCCGGCGTACTCGTCGTAGTCTCGCTGGGCGTGATCGTTGGGGTCAATGTAGATGTCGCGCTCGGCTCAACCGTGGCGGTATAGGTAGTCGTAGCAGTTGAGGTCGCCGTCGGGGTCTGTGTCGGTGTATATGAACTGGTTGGCGTTAGTGTGCCAGTGGGCGTGTCTGTCGCCGTAAAAGTCGCCGTCGGGGTCAAATTATCAGCCAAAACGACGGGTAGCGCATCAACATCGACGATCCAGCGCACGAGGTTACGGGAAATCCAACCGAAACCCTCGCCAAAACGGATCATCACCCATGTGCCATCCTCATTCCGGCTCACAGGCTCAACTGCATCCCCCGTATAAAGCTGTCCCAGCCGTAAATAGGTGCGTCCCGGCCCGCCGCGAACATAACCGGATTGTGCATCTGTACTCAGTTCAACCCAATTCCCACTGGGGGTCTCTGTTGCCGCCAGCACGGGCGTATTCGCGGGTGTCGTTGGGATGACCGGCGAAGGCGTAAGGTTCGCCGTGTCCATAACCGGCAGGGCATCAATATTCTCGACCCAAAATGCCAGATCACGCCGTATCCAACCGTAATTCTTGCCGTATACGATCAGCACCCAGTCGCTAGCGGCGTTGCGGCTCAAAGGTCGTACCCGGTCTCCCGCCAGCAGTTTTCCCACCGGCAAATAATCACGACCGGGACCGCCGCGCACAAAAATATCTTCTTGGATGACGCTGCTAGCCGCAGGTGTTGCCGTCGAATCAGGGTCAGATTGGGCGTAGGCAAAAAACGAAGCCACACCCAATATTCCCATCACAATCACAGCGAGCAGCAGTCGATATTTCAATGCGTTATCCTAAGATAAACCCAGCCAATTAAGGTAGTCTAACATGCCTGTCAACCTTATACCAGATGCCCGATTATCCTATAACAGGCGATTACCCTATGTTAAAAAATACAGTTGGTTCCACGGGTTGACCATTCAACAAAAATCGCACCGACCATGCACCCGCGGTAAACGGTATAGTCGCCGCATCCAGTGGAAACCAGATGCAAAAATTACTCTGGTCAGTCGGTAACGTATAGCTGCCTGAACTCATAGACTGGCTTTGGTACTTCCAGTCAACAGAAACGACCGCGCCAGCCCCTATACTCGTTGCCCGCGCAATCGCGTAGATGATCGGGGCATCAGTTCCAAATTGTGTACTCGTCCCATCAGCGCAGCCGTCCGAATCCCGCTTACGCTCCGTAACGGCTAAATCAACCAACACCGTTCCGCTCGCCAAAACCGATTGGTCAACGCTCACCGCGCCCGTACCTGTTGTACCCCCTACCCCGCCACCAGTGATCGACGCTTGTGTAGCCGCAATCGAGCCTTCAGAACCAATCTGAGGGCGAGCAGTCGGTGGAATGACCGCATTCAACGTCGCTTGCAGTTGTCGGTTAACACTATTGATGTCCGAAATTTGCGTCTGGGCAGCAACCGCCGTACCCGCGACTGCCACCGCTGTACCGCCAATCGACACCGGCATATTCGTGGCTTCCACCGCATAAGCTGTATTTTCCGCAATGAGTGTAGCCGGAGCATTTGGAGCATTTAAAACCTGACACGCACTGACAGACAAACACATAACCGCAATATACGCACGAATAGCCCGAACCATAACATCCTCTGTAGTGACCTGAAAATATAACCAGTTTATAGTCAGTCTTCTGCTTTGAAAAGACAACCTCTTGTAGCCGCATCATAAATCTGTTACCATGTTAGTTATATTGCCCCCGTAGCTCAGGGGATAGAGCGCGGCCCTCCGGAGGCTGAGGCACAGGTTCGATTCCTGTCGGGGGCATATTATTACCATTAAGAGAAGCTATAAGACGCTTCTTAGAACTGTACTATAGCGGCATACGCTAAACATAAAAAAAAAAAACCCAGTCGATTGACTGGGTTTTTGTTTACTGAATGTTCTCATGTATATAGCTAATCACTTCAAAGAAGCATCAAATTTCCAGTATGCTTAAGTCTACCAAAGTTTGTTGGTAGTCAGAACTTTTGAGTGTAATGCTAAACTCTTTAGTTGTTGTGTGAACTTTCGCTCCTGACAATGCAGGTTTATAGCTTACTTTAATACGCATATTAAACGGCTTCTTGTAAAGTACACGATAGCGCATAAACAAAGGATTATCTGGTTCAACTAGTTCTAATATTCCCAGATTTGGTTTTGCCAAATACTCTTCGATACTGTCATAAATTGGTTCACCCATTCCACCTACCTTTCTACCATCATACTTGGTAGAAGAGCTAGTAGATTTTGGCGAAATAGATCGTGAATGTTCTGAGAAGAATAGCTGAGTTTTCTCCTTAAAAGCTGTATCGCTTAAAATAAAATCTACTCGCATATCTACGTCGAGAATAGCGATACTTTCAGAGAAATTTTCGACATTTACGGTCATGACTGTACTAAGTACAGACGTGATAGTCTTAAAATTCTGATTGCTGTTTTCAGAAACTCGCAAGTCTGATTTCTGCGTGTAATGATTAATCCATATTCCAACTACAGGTATGGTCGAAATATGAAATGATCGTCGGGTATACCAGATAGATATAGCCGTACCAACAATACTAACAACTAACGCCGCACCTGCCATAATGATTGAAAACTTGTCAAAGTCACTCACGATTGCCCCCTTTTATCCACTAAAGATCGTACAGCAAAAAGCAGGGCAGAGTACCCTAGAAAATAGGGCTAGTATTCCACACCCAACATTTTTATAAATTATTAGGATTTACCCCGTTGACGCTTCACTAATATCAGACTTACAGTTTAATTATAGAGATTTATCTTCTAGGAGGATTAGATATGTTCAGGCGCTTTGCGGTAATGGTGTCGTTATTAATACTTGCATCTGCTTTTGTTGCGGTAGAAGCACAAGACGATATTTCAACCATTGGATACGGGCAGACGGTTAATGGGACTATAACGAACAAAAATTTCGAGGTCTCCTTTGATTTTGAAGGGAAGAAAGGTGATGTATTTATTATAGAAATGACTTCTGATGATGCTTCAGAGTTCACAAAGCCGCAGATTATTGTTTTGAACTCTGAGGGGGATGTCGAAGGCGACTCAAGCGGCAACTACGGGTACGGCGAAGCGTTTTTCGCTGGTCAAATGAGCCAAGATGATACTCTTACAATTTTAGCCACTCGTGCAGATGGTCGGTCAGGTGAAGGTGTTGGCGATTTTACATTAAGTGTGATAAATCCCACACTTCTGAATACCGAGGAACTCTTAGAGGATAGCGTTACAAGTGGCAAGGCTAAATATTATCGCATCGACAAAGTAGATAATGAATTGAGCCTAACTTACAGGAAATCAAGTGGAGAGTTTTCGCCAGAGGTGTCAGTTAATGTAATCAGTGAAAGTTATGGACTGAATACTTTAGTTACTTTAGCTGGTGATTACTTAACTAATGTAGAAACGCAGTTACCCGATATTGAAGGAACATACATTGTAAAGATTGATGAAGCAGCGTTCGATTATAACTTCAAAGAAGTTTCTGCTAAATTCGAGCTACAATTAAACGACAAAGGGTAAGAAAATCCTTCCTGTAAGCGTCTAATTAATAATATGCGCTTGAGCCATCGCATAACGAAGACACCTCGAAAGGGGTGTTTTTGTATCGAGAAAAGACTGCAAAACATCGGCAGGAAAGTCAGATGAAACCGTATACAAAAAGCGAGGAAAACAGAGAAAGCGTCATTCGGGGAATACGCGCTCTATAGAGCAAAATTCGCCAAAATTTTCAGGCAAAATAAAAAGAGAGGCGCTCTCGCACCCCTCCGCCGCTGCCTAGTACCCTAGCCTCACCCTCGCCGCTGCGTCTTTCACGTTTTCGACTTCCGCGTAGGCTAAGGTGGTGCTTTCGTTCTTGTGTCTGGCGACTTTTTTCATATCCGCTACGCTGCTACCGCTGGCTAATCCGCTGGTAATTAGCGTTCTACGGGCGGCATGAGGGGCGAAACCGAGAGCCTTGCATAGCTCATATAGCGGCTTCACATTAATTGGCTTGTCAGCGCCTATTTTGCCTGATTTCATGACAGGGCATACAAACCATACACGCCCTTCGGATACTTCTTTCCAAGCTGCTATGTTATCAACCGCCACTTGTGACAAGATAGGTGCGTATTCGACTTCGTTCTCATCACGCCCCTTACCACCTTGTACGGCGATTGTACGGGCTTCTAGGTCAATATCTGCCCATTTTAAGAGCCGTAATTCCTCACGGCGCAATCCTGAGTAAAACAGTACCGATAACAGCGCCTTGTCTCTTAACAGTTTTGCGCCTTTACCAGTGACATTCTCGAAAACATTCTCAACTTGACCAGCCGATAGCTTAGGGCGACCTTTCGACTTACCTTTAGCTTCTGTCTTCTGAACTTTAAGCAGCTTCAGGGCTTCAAGATTGCGCTGATACGAAGCATCAATGATCGTAGCGACTTTAAGCAGCGTTAGGAGCATAGCCTTATGATGCTTGCGCGTAGCCTGAGAATAATCCCCACTATGAACATAGGCCATAATTTCGAGGGGGTTAAGGTTTTCAGGATTATTACCTTGCTCTAAAGAAAACCTAGCAAAACGGCGGTAACAGTCAGCATAGATACGCTGCGACTTAGTTCCTACTGTAGCTAATGCGAGTTCAGCTATCGTGTTATAGGCGCTGTTGTCACTAACTACAATGCTTTGTGATGTGCTGATTAGATCATTCATGCCGCTGCTAGTCCTATCAATAGAGTATTGTAGCTGCTTAGTATGTTACTACACTAAAACACTGATTTACAACTACTAATTGTAGGAGCATTTGTGCTGCTATTCAAGTATCAAGTGTTGAGAAATAGAACGCTACTAAGTAGCTCAAGAGCAGACACATAAAAAGAGATATTTATTTTGTGTGAAGTGATGAGAGTTATTGAGGGGATAGTACAGAGAGCGAGTCAGAGACAACTACAGAGGGTAAAGCCGAATAGAAAGTAGAGACGTACTAGACCCCCTAACCTACTATTAGGACGTGTACCTCTCACTTCACTCGCTTTTGGAGCTAAGATTTATAGAGGCTCTAGGCGAGAATTTATAGAGCCTCTTTTATGGGGAATTATGGCTTTATGGTCTAACGCCTAAGCCTATCGCGTTTACGCTGGCAGTTCGGGCAATTTAGAGTCTGGTGGTAGAGCTTGCCTTTCTCTCTGCATTTAGCGCAAAACGTATGCTTTTTCACTTTCATCACCTCCTTTCCAAGCAATTGCTGTTTTTTATTATGAATGAATAATGTCACGGTTTTGCGGAAAAAATACTTTTAGAGTAATAAATTTTTCCGCAATTCCGTGACAAAATTCGATTAGAAGGCTTCGACAAGCGCCAAAGTTGCTGGTGGGGCGAACGTTCCGTAAAGCCCTTCCATATCGTCGCTGGCTTTTACGTGTGCTATGTCCCACTGGTATCCTGCTTCAACGTAGGCGTATACCCGTTCGCTGAATTCTCTCGCTCCATCGAGTTTGATACTTTCGACTACTTCCTTCATGCCGCCGAACTCTTTGACGATGCTTGCGAACACATCAGACCATGAAACGGGGAATTCAGGGTCGTATTCATCGGGTATCGTCGGCATACTTCCGTCCTGTAGCAGCTTGTAATCGGTGTCGCGGTGATACTTTCGCCCTCTAGCGTTGGCTAATGCTTCCTGTAGGTTCTCAATTTCGGGAATACGCACACGATCATCACCAATTCGCACCAGTACTTTACGGATTTTGAAGCCTCCGAATTGAGCAAACGCCTTGAGTATCTTGTATGCTTTGTCTTCGTCGTTACTGCCGCCCATCAAGTAGGCAAAGTCGCGTTGCTTACTGCCTTTGAGCCGATCATAAATTGCTCCTCGCTCTACTGCCCAATTGAGGAAATCAGGCCAATTGTCCCATTCACATTTTCCGTCTGGGGTTGGGAATACGTATGAGATAGACATAAACAGCATGAGCCGATCTACAACGTCCATAAATTCCCGCCGCTGCTTATTGGTGATGCCCCGCGATTTTGCGCGTCCTACCCTTTCGACAATCTTTTGGCGTTGGCTTGCGTCAACGGCTCTATCCATCGTTCGACGTTGTTCTCTGCCGTTATCAAGTTGAATGAGTAGGCTCTCTACATTCCCTTCACTGGCTGGAATTTGAGTGTATCGGTCATACTTATATGCGGCGATTACGGCCTGTTCTGGTGACAGGTTCGTTGCTAACTCGCGTGTCCTATCGCTGCGGTAATCGTCAGAACGGGGGACTAATGGCACAAGTGAGAATTGATCGTTTACCATCTGTTTCCAACCTTCCCGTTGAATGTCCAAGATTGTTTTAATGGCTTCTACTGGCTCAAAGCTGCCAAACATCACTTCAGGGTTGTAGCCGTTACGTTGTAGAGCTTCTAGGAATACGGGTAAGCCGATTGCTTGCGCGTGTGCCTTGCGCCGCTTACCCGCTGCGATGTATTCTTCGAAGGTGTGACCGATTAAGTCTCTATCGCTGAATTCGTCATTAAATCGTGCGGCTTGTGCTTGCTCAATAGCGAGTTGTACATCTACCTTATCTTCTACGCTGCCTATACGTTTATCGGTTGGCAAAAGATAGCCGTAAACCGCTGGTGTATTCCGAAAACGGGCGACCATTTGCACAATGTCGGTAGGCGCTAGAACGTTGAAGTTGAAAAGTACGAAAACCGCGTCAACAGAACTTGTTACGGATACGCCAGCGCCCATTTTGGTTGTGTACAACACGACTTGATAGCGGCTCAATTCCGCGTCTGGATTTTGATTGAAAGCGGCACTTTCGGCTTGATCTATCCGTATATCGTCTCTCGAAGGGTTATAGACTATGAGCATAGGAATTTCGGGGTATCGTTCTTGAATGACGTTATAGACATCCCACATCACCCCTTTGCTCTCACACGCAACGGCAATACGTTTCCCACCCGCTACCCAACGTAGAATGTCGTTTATCGCGTGTGTGCGGTGTGCAGGGCGGATTAGCATAGGCGGCTTGGAGTACACCGTCTCACAATGGCCTACAATTGCTATTTCATCGCCGCGTAGACTCTGAAGCCATTGGTAATTCGCTTGTACGGCTGTGGCATCGTTGATTAAGACATACTCGGCGCGGGTAACTGCTGCTTCAAGTTTGTAGAAGTTCGATTTGGCTTGATCTTCCATCAAGTCCCAAATGCTGTCCGTTTGCCCGAATTCTTCCATCACCAGCCCGAATAGATTTAACCCTAAACTATCTATCGTGTTTATGATCTTGCTTAGGCTGTTGTAGGTCGTGACGACGATTGCCCGTTGTGCCGTGTGTAGCTGGCTTAGGTCATCATCCTTACTGGTATAGTGGATAACTTGTTCAAGCCCCTTTCGCATCAAACTACCTTTGAGCGCGTCCGTAAGCGAAATACGATGCGACAACACCAAAATTACATCGTCGGGTTGCATCAATTGAGCTATTTTCGGGATGTAATCGGTTTTGGATGTACCCATAGCGCCGATGTTGATCTGTGTGCGGAATAGCTCAATATTGCCCGTTTGCACATCAATTTCGCGGTTAAAGTGCGTAGCATCAAGATAGCTGCCTAATCCCTTCACATACCCTGCTAATTCGGGGTGTGCCTGTAGATAAGGCACAAGGATATTATTCGGGTTAATGCTCTCGCTAGGCTCTATGATCGTGCTATCACTATCCCAACGACTATCATCGTCCCATGCTGGAAACCAGTCTTCTAATGCTTGCCGCGCCCGTTCATCTCCGTCACTGGCCTGACGGACTGCCTTGAGGATTACAAACCAGCGTTTATTCTCGACATGCTGCGGTTGTGCTTGAATGAATTCAACACATGCTTTTACCCGTTCGTCGGCGGGTAGACTCATTACAGCATATTCATCGCTGCTGGAAGGCGTATACACCTTCCTACGGGCGATAGTCGGACGTTTTTCATCGGCAGGTTGAGCCAAGCTGCGAACATACGCAAGCGATAATTCTTTCTCGCTGCTATAACCCTCAAGCTGTGTCTCGTCTGGAATACGATAGAACTTTGTGCCATACAACGGTTGTGCGGGGTGTTGTGTAGCATCGTCAGCGACAAATTCAAAGCCAACAGCACACGCAAACGCCCACCAAAGGCGCTTGTATTCATCCCAGTCCGTTATCCAGTCATCTAACTTGAAGATAATATGATGCTTGAGCAAGCTACCACCTTCTGGATTGTCGGCATGTACGGCTGGTGTAAAGCCGCTAGAAGGAATAACCAGATACGCACAATCGCGTATCAAGGGGTTAGTTGTAAGCCGTTCTACCAGCAATTCCCATGCTTCGA
The DNA here is from genome assembly GCA_020161935.1 of Chloroflexota bacterium. Taxonomy (GTDB): domain Bacteria; phylum Chloroflexota; class Anaerolineae; order Aggregatilineales; family Phototrophicaceae; genus CFX2. The sequence goes on along the minus strand of JAIUNI010000001.1, from coordinate 491,573 downwards.
CTGGTGAAAGGTTGGATACATCAGGGAAGCCGTTGTCGAAGTCGTAGACCAGCACGTTTGAACGGACGAAATACTGCCGTTTGCGTGGTGTGCCTACCCTACCCGCTACTACCCATTCTTCGTAATCCCATTCGCCAAAAATACACGCGCGTTTATCGCCACATAAGACACTATGAAGTGTCTCAGGGCTATCCATAAAAACAGGATTAGCCCAGTTAAATGAGGCTAATACAGAGCCAGCGGGATTAGGTGCTTTTCCCTCATGATAGGGATGTACAAATGCTTGGATTTGTGATATACTCATAATATACAAATTTCTCCTAGTGAGAGGTAGAAGTCCCTGTAGTCCGCCAAGATTGACAGGGACTTTTGCTTTAGATTAATGGCCTGATCTCTGCTTTGTTGTTATCGCCGCGTACTATCCAGAATTTCGCTCCATACGCTTCTACAATGAACCCCTCGCCTAACCATGCTCTCTTGTAGTCGCCAGCTTTCCATTTGCGCTCGATCTCATGGTGCTTTTCTTCGAGAGCTTCAAGTTCGGCTAATTTCTCTTGTTCTGTCATAGGGTTACATCCGCTTCTATGCCACTTTCGTCATTAGGCAGAGTCACACGAAAGAAACGTTCATTCGGCAAAATGTGAACGGATAGAGGTGTGCTGCTGTACTTCGCTTGTGGCACATACTTGACTGGAAAAACGCCAACGGGTTTAGCGATTACAGGATACGAAAGCTCACGAAAGGGGCATACTGAACGGCTCAAAGTAGAGGCTGTGACCTTCAGCGTGACCAGTGAACCATCTGCACTACCAGAATTTAGCTCAAGAGCCGTATTCCAAGTCCGATCAATCAACCGAATGACCGAACGTAGGCCATAAGTACGCCACAAGGCATCCTCGCAGGTCAGATGAATTTCCCGTATGTGTGGGTAGATTAGGCGGAAAAACTCCCCGCCTAATTGAAATTTGCTATTCACCTAAGTTACTCCGGCTTTCTACGACGAAGCCCACTTCGCCCGTGGGTAGCATCACCGCACGATTACTTGCGCCTGAGTTAGGGAGCTTAAAACGTACATAGCGCCCACCTGTTTCTGCATCAATCTCGCCTTCCCCTTCCAAGAGACGGTTTATCTGGCGCTTTAGGTCGCGTGGGTCAGTACCGATCAGGAAATTCGTACTAGAAGCCAAAATTTGCTCAACCTCCGCTTCTCTCATGGCATCCTGTTCCATCGCTGCTGATTGCATACGACTGAACACATTTAACGCTTCAATGTCATTTGTACGGTTTCGAGCTTCAGCCATCATAGTGAACTCGGAACTATTCATCCATTCACGTAGATTACGTGCTTCGGCTCGGAGTTGGTCGGCTTGTCTAACGTTCTCAAGCGCCTCACGAGCCGATAGTCCGCGTTGTCGTTCCAATTTGTCAGCGAGATCGAGCTTCGCAACGATTTTTGCGGCGGTTTCCTTTCCAAGTTGCCCCAGTTTTTGTTCCTGTGCCTTGCTCAAGAACTTCTCAAGATCAAACTTAGCCATTGTGTCTACTCTTTTCTTTCTGCCGATTATTCGGCGTATGTGCGTAACGGAAATACGATAGTTTTGCGAAATATCTTCACGATTAGCACTAGGGTTTTCGTTGTACGAACGATCTTCATCTGTACTCCTGTTTGATTAGTTGTTGTGATTTAGCTACGGTGGTGTGAGATACACCGATTTCCGCCGCTAATGCCCTACTGGTCTCGCCTACTCGCTCTGGATGTGCTGCGAACCAATCAAGCGCCTTTTGTAGCTTGGCTGATGGGCGTTCCACAGGCTGTAAAACTTGTAAATTTACAGAATTTACAGGCTGTTTTTCGGCTAATTCAATCGTTTGTGTAACCGTGGGGTTTTGAAGTGTTGTAACCAGTTGTTTGAGGAGTTCAATCATCGTGTCAAATTGAAGGCTATTCTCGATTGTGTGCCATAGCAGACTATCGAGTAAATCAACTCCTGACGGCGGCGCTCGTGTTGTTCGTGCCATATCATTAGCATTTGAAGTATTCGGCACGATAAGCGCGATATTCTGCCTCAGCCTTTTTAACCGCGTTGGTATAGTACGCAATTGACTTTGCTGGTGCGCCTTCAGCCAGCTTACGTTTGAGGTTTGCTCTACAGTTTCTTTGGCGCACAGCCAAACGAGCAAGAGTTGTTTTGTCTGCCATATATATCCTCCCTTTGGTGGAAACAAAAAACGGACGGTTGACTTGCCCTTGTAAGGGATTTTCGTCTAACCGTCCGTCTAAGAATGTTTAACCTGTGTGTTTAACCACTATATATAATTATAGCACAAAAAATCTAATAGTCAAATAGTACAGGTATCAAATCAGTAAAAATACGACTAATAAGTACTAAAGTACTATCACTTGCGCTTTTACCTTAAAGAGAGGTATATTGTTTTTAACATTTAAACGCATCCGGCAGGTGTTCCACCACCCACCGGACGCTAACCCAACCACGCTGGTACTAGCAGCGCAATAGGCTGGATAGATTTTAGCATCTAACCGCCCTTTTGCCTTCTTCGGCATGGGGCGGTTTTTATTCACATAAAGGTGCTAAGACTATGCCTCGCATACTTCGTAACGTTGCTTTGTGCTATGTTCGCAAATCATGGACTAAGGATGAAAAAGACAGTATTTCCCCTGAACGACAAAAAGCCCATATTCAAGCAGTTTGTGACGCAAACGGATGGACACCTGAATGGTATGAGGACACGGAAGGGCGAAAGTCTGGTATGCACGAAAAGAACCGTCCCGCTTGGATGGCACTTAAGGCACGTCTAAAAGATGCGGATGTGGTAGCACTTGTAGCTAATGATTTAGCCCGTTTGCATCGTAAAGCATGGCGCATAGGGGACTTGCTCGAATTTGTAGAGCAGCATGGCATTAGGCTTGTACTTGCTGACCCTGCCAGACACATTGACTTTTCTACTCCATACGGAAAAATCTTTGCCCAGTTATCCAGCATTTTTGATGACTGGTACGCTCAAGATATTTCTATTAGGCGTAAGGCGGATATATCTTTTCGTAAGTCGCAAGGGAAAACAGTTGGTATACCACCATTCGGCACTAAACGCGACAAGATAACAGGTTTTCTCATTCCTAGTGATGAGGGCGCGTGGCTCTTACCTAATGGAACTTGGATAGCTGGCAACGTAAACGAATTAATAGAGGGTGCAACATGGCGGGGTTATTTTGACCTTGCGAAGCTAATCCTAGAAATGTATGTAAGCGATGGAATAGGGAGAACGACAATAGCCAGACGTTTGCAAGAGGATGGTTGGGCATGGCGTAGCAGAGATGGAAAGCCTGTACACATTGAAACAGACGACATAAGGCGAGTAACTAACAATTGGCCTGAATATGGTGGTTTGGTATTAGGAAAGAAAGCGAAGGACAGGCATCCATCAGATTTTGATCTAAAGACAATCCACTTAATTCCAGAACGCGCCGTATTTGACGTGAATTTACTCATGCTAGTGGCTCACACCATGCAAGAGCGCACAGTCCTTAAAGTTGATAGAGGCCGCCCTGCAAACTCTGTGTATCCCCTCTCTGATTTAGTATGGTGCAAGACTTGTGACGACTTAGCCCTACTTCACAAAAACCCTAAGCTACAATCCAGACTTACGGGAAAAGCCAGCTTGCGTTATCGGCATAGAGTAGGCGTAAAATGTGGATGTGAACGCCAGTCTGTACCGCGTAACGTATTAGAAAATGACTTCATCGGGCTTGTAAAAATGCTCACGGTAAAACCTGAAATTATGGATAGGATGAAAAGCAAGGCAATACAGGCAGGAATGAGCCGTAATGAGCAAGAGCTAATTCAGCAAAAGCATGAAGGTATAGCTAGAGGTTATCGCCGTATAGAAGCTGCAAAAAACCTCTATTCTGACGGTGAAATTAACCGTGACGAATATCTACAGCGCAAAGTAGAAGCTGAACGCGAAATAAGCCAATGGGAAGCGATGGATATTGATACTGAACACACATTAGCAGAACTCACAATGGCTGTAGATGCAATCAACAAAATAGTACGACTGTGGGAAGTAAGTAGCGACGAAGATAAACGAGGACTAACAACTATCATATTTGAACGCATCGTATTCGATTTAGATCAGCAACAAATTGTAGATTTTAGACTAAAGGCATGGATGGAAAAATACTTCATGCTACGGGTAAACGAACATGAAACTAATGGCGGGAATGATAGCGGTAGTGTTACTATAAATCGTCGTCAGAGTAAAACAGGTTCGATTCCTGTCGGGGGCAAATCCGTACCCATCATTTCGGACTACCTCTCATGCTCACGCTTGGGAAAGTAGTCGCTCGGCTAGAATTTTTAGATGGAAAACATCGACCGGTTTGGTAACAAACAGATCAGCTAAAGACGATATTTCGGAATTCATCGCTGGTGCGTTACTTGTAACGATAATTGTTTTAACATCCGAAAACCGGTCTTCCTGCTTGATGTGTCTCAAAACCTCTAATCCCGACATCCCCGGCATGTTAATATCCAAGATCATTAGGTTAGGGGTGTTTGCCGATAGGTACTTTATCGCCTCTATCCCATCTTTCACAAGATGGATACTGTCAGTCAAATCGACAAATATCGTGCGATAAATTTCTTGCATATCGGTGTTGTCTTCGGCGATGAAAATCTGCTTATCGGATGTCATATAATCACTTCTGAACCATTGCTTCTAAGCGCACAATGAACTCATGAGGGTCGATTGGTTTGGGAAAATACTCATCAAACCCTCTTTGATAAACTTTTTCAGCAAGTTTATCCGAATGGTAAGAGGTCATAGCGGCAACAGCAATATCGTGTTTAGGGTCATGCTCGCGAACTAAAGCCAAAATATCCCACCCATCGGCATTGGGCATAGCAAGATCCGTCACAACCGCTTGCGGATGTAAGTTCCGCAATAAATCACCGCACTCCCTCGCACTGCTTACCCCATGTGCTTCGATTCCATAGTATTCGAAAACGGTGAGGATCACTTGGAGATCGTCGTAGTTATCTTCGACGACAATGACACGCCAGTCTCTTTTAATCATATTTTATCTACCAGTCTGTTTGTGCTGAAGAGTTGTTTCCATTGTCGATATGAGCTGCTCAACGTTATATGGCTTGGAAACGTACTCATCAAATCCTGCATCCAAGACTTTAGCCTTGTCTCCATCCATAGCGTGTGCGGTAACTGCAATAACCGGAACATGGGCTAATTGAGGCATTTTCCGGATCTGCTTTAACATATCCCAGCCATTCATAACCGGCATCGAAAGGTCAAGCAAAATGATAGTGGGTACGGTTTCGCGCAGTAATGCTAAACCGCCTTCTCCATCGTTCGCAATTCGCACGGTCGCCCCATGATATTCAAGCATCGTTTGGGCAATCATTACATTGTCATAGTGATCGTCGACGATCAACACCGTCCACTTGTCAAGAAGCAATTGCATCTATTTTCTCCTCAACAGTTTCGACGACGGTGTAGGATGTTTCAATAGGCAATAAGATCGTAAACTCTGTACCCTGTCCCGATTCGCTCCTCAACGTAATACTGCCCCCCATCATAACCACTAATCGGCGTACAATTGATAAGCCCAAACCCGTACCTGTTTGTTGATTGTTGGCACTCGCTTCTACTTGCCGGAACTCATCAAACACCACATCATGTAAATGGGGGGGAATACCGATACCGGTATCAATGATGCTGATCCGCCATACATGGTCATTGGCTTTTTGTACTCGTAATGTGACCGATCCAGCCTTTGTAAACTTAATCGCATTCGACACCAAGTTAGTGATAATTTGCTTAATACGCATTTCATCACCAATGATCGTTTCCGGTAAAGTCTTATCAATACTGATCGAAAAATCGAGACCTTTATCAGTTGCCAGTACACGATTTTGTTTTTCAATATCATCGAACAATGCGTGAAGATTAACAGATTTTGCGACCAGTTCCATACGCCCCGCCTCGATTTTGGACACATCGAGCAAGTCATTAATCAGTCGCAGCAAATCTTTAGCATTCAACAGAACGCGCTCTTGAAAGACTTTTGCTTTTTCGGGAAGTTCCCCGGCCATACCGTTAAGCTGCAATTGCGAATATCCCAAGATAGCATTCAGTGGTGTACGAAGTTCATGCGACATATTCGCAAGAAATTCGCTTTTCAGCCGATTGGCTGTTTCTGCGTCGCGCTTCGCCATTTCCAAAGCCGTATTCGTTTCTCGTAAGCGATTCGTTTGTTCTTCAAGACGACGCAGTGTATGTACCCGAACCGCATGAAAGATGACCGCTAAAGCAGTAGCCGCAAACAACCCAAAACTATATGACTGTAGATTGGATATATTTGTCATCAGAGCAACAGTCAGAAGCCATCCAACCCAACCAAAAACAATTGTAAATGTTAGCCAACGCCACGACACTAGAAAAATCGCAAACCCAACAATAGCGAGCATCATGTTATTCGTAGTCTGAATATCATTGGTTACATACAGCGTTGACCAACCATTAATCAGAACCAGTAGTGCAATGCCTACCCCAAGTGGATTTGCCCATCGAACTGGCAGTGAATACCGTTTTAGTATGATATACAGTGCGATCAGAGGTATCGCCGAAAAGCCATCAATAATAATTAATGGGATTTCAAGTTCGGGTGACACCGTAAACAAATGTAGGAAGGTAAACAACAGATACATGATGCTCAGACCGGGTGTGATCGTTATCAAACTGTTATACGTAATACGGTCAAAAGCGTCCTTGTACGATGCGGACGACACGACAGGCGCGGGTGAATCAGACATAGTGTTTTGCATGGCAACCACAGTTTTGAGGCTTAACCTCATCTCTCCTTTGAGATATGGAACATATCTGAGACATGCTCTGCAACTGACAATATTATCATTGTACAACTAATCACAATCTGAAAATCATGATGATATTCAGATATATTTCAAGTATTACACATGATCGCGTGCAATACCGTAAATGTGCAATTGTTTTAACTAAATCCAACCTCGATTAAACTTAATCGCGCTTTTTATTTGTTCCCACATAATCGAACAATCTTATTTAATGCCTATTCACTTTCCTTTCGTCGAAGCGATAGCCAGAAGATTATCCGCTCTTACAATCAACCTTTACCCTCGCCCTCTATCAAATCCTAATCAGGGGAAAATCGACACTTAATCAAACGTGTAGACCCACTCCCTAATCTTCCGATACCATCTGCCTCATCTATTCACTTGCATATCACAGCAGGAACAAACCAATGGCAGCAATCGGATTATTCTTCGGCAGCAGTACCGGACACACCGAAGACGTGGCTTACGAGATGAAAACAGAATTCGACAAACTGAATCCTGAACTGGTGGACATTCATAATATTGGTGCAACATCCGTTGAACAGTTCATGAGCTATGAATATTTAATCTGCGGTATCCCCACATGGAACACAGGCCAACTGCAAGACGATTGGGAGTTTTTCCTGCCTAAAATCGTGGATGCCGACATGACAACCAAACGCATCGCAATCTTCGGGTTGGGCGACCAAAACGGCTACGGGTTCAACTTTTTGGATGCAGTGGGCCTATTGGCAGAAGCTTTTCTTGAAAAAGGGGCGGATATTATCGGGTTATGGTCAACAGACGGCTACCAGTTCAACGAGTCACTAGCCGAGTATGAGGGCAAATTTCTTGGGCTGGGGATTGATGAAGATGGGCAACCGGAACTCACCACCTCAAGAATTAAGCAGTGGACAGTGCAGGTGCTGAAAGAATTCAAGATCCAGCAAGAGGTTGTGTCATGAATCAACCCTGTTTTCAGATCATTGCCCAACTCTCCCAATATCGAACCGTACTGCACTACCCGCAGCATCAGATGGTCCGTGTGATATGGAATAATACAACCTTGCGTTTTGATGAGCCAAGATTCATGCAGCTAATCGAATTCATCAGCCAAGCCACGCTTGAAAATATGAATATCGCCAGCGATCAAAATCGGCTTATACAAACCGATGATGGCTGTATTGAGCTTTGGGTAGGTGAAAGTGGGCTTCACCTACTTCCCTTTGATTTCTTAATGCTTTCCAGCATGTTATGGTCGGCCTTAGAAGCGCTAGCCCCATCCGAAGTGCCTCAATCGGCGGCACCTCAGCAACCTGAACAGGTTACAACGCAGGAAAAACCTAAACGGCCTCGTTTTTCGCAAAATTAACCAGTAGGTAGCGTAAAACCGTCAGGAATGGAGTTAGTTAGGAATTGAGCATCACAACCCGGAAACCAATCGTGAAGTAACGATACACGGGGTCTAACTTGAAGTGGAACGTGTTCTTAGCGCGTTCAGACGAACCCAAAAATGAACCGCCACGAACAATGTAATTGTTGGTAGGTGGAGCAGCCGGCAATATGCCTGTTGTGCTAGGCGGTTGAGCAACGTGTTTCGTTAGGCACCATTCCCAAACATTGCCCGCCATGTCATAAACCCCGTAAGGGCTTGCGCCCTGTGGATATTGGCCGACAGGTGTGGTTGCCTTAATACCGGACTCGCTGGTATTGCAAAAAGTCTTATCAAACTTCGATCCCCACGGGTAGCGATTGTTCGTATCGCCCTGTGCGGCACGCTGCCACTGCTGTTCGGTTGGCAGTGTAATTTTGTGTCCTGTCTTTGCACTGAGCCACAAGCAGAAGGCCATCGCCTCATACCAGCAAACATATCCTCTAGGCATATCCTTCTTATCCGCGAACTTCGGGGCAAGCGGTTTAGGGTGCGACTTATGCCACTCACAGGCTTCTGTCGAAAAATTCCACCATTTGTCGTTCACATATCCGTCTGGAGCATCAATGAAGGCCTGATACTGCTCATTTGTGATCGGGAACTTACTAATTTTGTAAGACTCAACATGATAGATAACCCGCTTGCGCTCCCGCTCGATAACCACCTCACCCGCCGGAATATCACACCAAACAGGAACGGTCGGCATCAAACACAGTGCAGCTAAACCATCAGGGTCGTAGTCAGGAAAGTCTTTCCGAAAATCATTGAACGCTTTACAACCGATATGAAAAGTACGCTGCCGCTTAATCAATGCCACAATCGGGCGATATTCGCGTTCAGCGTTACGGAGATAAGCCTGCTTTTCGAGCGCCGCCTCAGCTTCCTTAATAACCGCGTTTAAGTCGATGAACTTAGAAGCATAGCCACTTTCCTGTGCAGTCTTTAGGAGGTAGACCGCACGGTCAAAATTACCCACTTCAAGCGCTTCCGCAGCTTCGTCGATAACATTTTCCTCATCGAGTGCTGGCGGTTGGGTAGTCGCACCGGGTAATGCTGCTACAGGCGCAGGTGAGGGTTTAGGATCACGTTCGGCTAAGTGGATCGCATTCAGAAGTTGTTTGACTGCACGAACATCAATACCGTGACTAAAGTCGGCATATTGGATGTCCTTCAAATCACCTTCGAGCGGTGCATTCGGGTGAATAAGGACGGGGAATATATGCTTTCCTAAGCGGAGAGCGATTTCAAATTCTTGCTTGCAATATTCGGATGTAACCGACTCTTTAGACAGAAGGTACACAAAACCATCGCACCACGTCAGCCGCTTGAGAATCTCTTCCCACCATTTCTGACCGGCTGCGATTCGATGATCGTACCAGACATCATGAACATCTAGGGTTTCCATGATTTGCTGGCAAAAAGATTTATCCACCCTTGCATAGCTTACAAATAATCGCATATCGTATCGCTCGTATTCAAAGCACTCATTCTCACTGTAGGTCTATTACTTTTATGCACGGTATTAAGAATAGGTATATTACATTATTGTAACCCTATATTTCATTACCTCATGCTTTTTGTGATATACCATGCTATTCTCATCATACTATGGTCGAAACTATTCAGTGGTTAAGAAGCGCCTTTTATCCCACAGGCCGGAATTTTTCATGGATTCTTCGTATTTGTGCTGTTTATTTATGTCTGTCTTCTCTTTCGGCAGTACCAGCTCGTGCGCCGCTTGAGACTCAACAAACGGTTGAAACCCTAAAGCCAATGGTTTGTGTTCACACACGCCTCATCGATGAAGTCTATGAGTGGAAAATTCAGCGTTCATTACAACTTGTGCGGGAAATGGGAGCGACAACCATCGTTGAGTTTTTTCCTTGGGCATATGGTGAACCAGCTCGGGGACAATATAGTTGGGCATCATTCGACCGCATCGTCCGCCACGCGAAAAATCAAGGACTGCAAATCATTGCTCGTATGGGACTTGTACCCGAATGGGCGCGCCAAGAAGATGATGTCCAAACCACATTAAATTACCTCCCGGAAAAATCTTTTCAAGATTTCAGTAATTTTGTCGCTGCCTTTGCCCAACGTTATGCAGGGACGGTTGACCATATCATCATCTGGAACGAACCGAACCTGTCGTTCGAATGGGGGTATCGTCCAGTTGAAGCTGCCGGATATGCAAAGCTGTTAGAAGCCGTTTACGTACCCGCACACACAGCGAATCCAAACATCGTCATTTTAGCCGCTCCATTAGCGCCAACCCTTGAACCAGAGGGCAGCCCAAATGGATTAAACGATATATTATATCTTAAAAATCTTTACGAGGCAGGTGCCGCACCTTATTTCGATGCTTTAGCGATGCATACCTATGGCTTTACCGAAGCACCGGAAGCCATTCCATCAGCGACTGACCTTAATTTCCGGCGGGCAGAACTCCTGCATCAGGTCATGTTGGAACATGATGACCCGCAAAAACCGGTATATATCACCGAAAGTGGTTGGAACGACAATCCCCGCTGGACGAAAGCCGTGCGTCCCTCGCAGCGGGTAGCTTATACGGTAAATGCCTTTCAGTGGGCAGAAAATAATTGGCCGTGGTTAGATAAACTTTGTCTATGGGTTTTGCGGTATCCGGCAAATACTCGCAGTTACCCTGATAACTTCGCACTCATCACGCCCGATTTCGAACTCACCCCTATTTACTACGCTGTTCAAGCCTACGCGCGGGGAAAAGAAGAAAGCAGTCAACTGTGGCTACCCGCGCCCGTACAATAACATCTGGTGCGATAGCTCTTAGTCTCTTGCTGTGGATATGGGTGCTTGCGGGTACCCTTTTCGTGTTGAGATGGCACTCAGTTATTCGCCCCGGTGCGCCTGTTAAAGAACTATTCCCCTACGGTGAAATTCGGATCGGTGTAGATGCCAGCTACCCGCCATTTGCTACAGCTACAGCCGACAGTCTTTTTGGGGTTGATATTGATCTTGGGATTGCACTTGGAGAAAAATTGAATATTCCGGTTCGCTTCATCAATATGGGCTATGATGGGCTTTATGACTCGTTGAAGATCGATCAGGTCGATATGCTCATCTCCGCGCTGCCCATCGACTACTCACGCAGCAGCGATGTCCTCTATACAGTACCGTACTTTAACGCCGGTCTCATGCTCATCACCCCTGAAGTACAACCGATCACAACAATGGATAATTTAAGCGGGCATTCATTAGCGTTTGAATTTGGCTCGGACGCGAATTTGTTCGCCCGCGACTGGTTACGGCGAATTGACCCTTATGTTTTGATGCCTTATGAGACCCCTGAAATCGCCCTTGATGCTGTTCGCTTAGGCGACAGTAATGCCGCATTGGTGGACGCGATCAGCGGTCGGCTTTATTTACGCCAACATAAGGCATTTGAAACTGTAGAAACACAGGTGAGCGATACTCTTTTCGCAATCGCCCTCAGCACACAACGTGGAAATACGTGGCGCACCGTCAACGAAGCCCTTAAAGAAATGATCGACGCTAAACGAGTGGATGAAATTCTCAATCGGTGGCTTTAGGCGTAAGCAGCTCTTCCGCCAGCAGTCGATAGGCAGCGGCACCGGGGCTTTCCGGCGCGTAATCAATGACCGACTTTCCAGTATGGGGAGCATCCGCGACATGCGAATCAAAGGGAATATGGGTATTAAATACCTGCCCCGGTAGTAAAACGCGCATATCCGCAAGAATCTTCGCCGTAAATACTGATTCACGATCAAAAAAGGTTGGTAAGACCCCGCGCAGCATCAAATCCGAATTTCCCATGCCTTCACGCACATGGCGGATGATGTCCTGTATGGCCTTGATGCCGTGCATCGCTCCGTAGTTGCATTGAACGGGGATAATCAGTTGGTCAGCCGCAAACAACGCCGCAACCGTCAAAACATTTAGCCCGGGCGGCGTATCGATTAGAATAAAATCGAACGTAAATTGGTGTTCTCGTAGGCCACTACGCAAACGACCCAATGGGTGCTGTTCCTGTACCATGCGAATTGCGGCTGTGGCTAAATCGACGCTGCCGGGCAGTAGCGCAACCAACGAACTAATCGTTTGCATGACCCGCACCAAAGAGATCTCAGGGTACATCAGAAGTGAATAACTGCTGCGCTGCAAACGGTAGGGGTCAAAGCCCATAAACGTGGTCAAGCTGGCTTGGGGGTCTAGGTCAACCATTAAAACGCGCTTGCCGCGATTGGCGAGTGCCAACCCCAAGTTAAGCACGGTGGTGGTTTTGCCTACCCCACCTTTTTGGTTAGCAATCGCAATTGTCTGGGTCACGCACACATCCAAATGGTAAGAGGGAATAAAAGCGATTATACCCCAAAAGGCTGGATTGTTGGCTTATGAACCATTATACTTTGCGAACTATGCATATTGGGATTGACACACGCCTCACTTATTACCGCACTGGCGGCATCAGCACGTATATGCGGCGGCTGGTGACTGCGCTCGAATCACTTGATCTTGAAAACCAGTATACGGTGTTCCAAAGCCGCAAGTCACGAGAAAGCATCGCACAGCGCTTCCAGACGGTGCAGTTATGGACACCCTGTCACCATCGCTTCGAGCGAGTTGCGCTATCGGTCGAGTTAGCCCGTTTCGGGTTAGATGTTCTTCACAGTCCCGACTTTATCCCACCGCTGCGGGGTGCGCGGCATCATGTTATCACGGTCCATGACCTGACGTTTATGCATTACCCTCAGCATCTGACAGCCGATGCCCGCAGTTACTACAACGACCAAATTGAGTCTGCTGTAAAACAAGCTGTTCACATTCTGGCCGACAGCGAGGCGACAAAATCCGACCTCGTGACGATGCTGCACGTGCCAGCCGAAAAAATTGCGGTACATATGCTCGGTGTTGATGAACGTTTCCAAGTTTTGGGCAAAGAAACTCTAGAAGCGACACGTATTCAATTCAACCTTCCCGATCAATACATCTTGTTTGTAGGGACGTTCGAACCACGAAAAAACATCCTTGGGTTGCTACACGCATACAAACTCTTGCGTACGGACTTACCAGATGCACCGCCTTTAGTTTTGGTTGGTCGGCGCGGGTGGTTATTTGACGAAACCATGCAAAAAATCGCTGAGTTAGGGCTAGATAAGCACATTTTGTGGCGCGAAAATATTGATGATAAGGATTTACCTGCTGTCTATAATCTTGGCTCGATACTTGTGCTCCCCTCCTTCTACGAAGGTTTTGGCTTTCCGGCGCTGGAAGCGATGGCCTGTGGCACAGTACCGATTGTTAGCAACCGTTCTTCGTTACCGGAAGTTGTCGGCGATGTTGGCCTTCAATTTGACCCTGATGATCCGTTCGCTATCAAACAGGCCATGTACCGCGTACTGACGGATGACACATGGCGGGAAGATCAACGCCAACAAGGGCTAGCCCGGGCAAAAACCTTTCGATGGGAAACAACAGCTCAAATCGCACTCAATACTTACCGCATGGCAGCAAACGGATGAAGATACTTTTCGTTACAGCAAGTTTCCCCTACCCTCCACAGCAAGGTGGCGCACTCCGCACTTACGGCCTGCTGCACGGCTTACACCAAGCGGGGCACGAACTAACGTTACTTAGTTTCAGCAGTTCTGTGAATACGCCCGTAAGCGAGACACCGCTCGCGGCCTTTTGCAAACAAATCGAGATTATTGAAGCACCGCAACGTACCAAAACACAGCGCATACGGGACTTGTTTCTATCCACACAACCGGACATTGCTCGACGTTTATATAGCGAACCATTTGTTGAAGGTCTCAAGCAGATTATTACTGCCAACCACTTTGACATCATTCAGTTTGAAGGTATCGAAGTCGCTTGTTACCTGCCCATCGTTCGACAAATGGGTGTCCAAAGTAAGTTGGTTTATGATGCCTTTAATGCCGAAGCTGCGATGCAGTACGCGATTTACCAAGTCGATAGTCAAAATCCACGACGCTGGCCTGCCGCAGCCTATTCGCTCGTCCAATCGCGCCGGATTGCTCAATTTGAACGGATATTATGCCAACAAGCCGATCTCGTAATTGCGGTATCGCCAGAGGACGCAGCCCAACTACAACACTATAGCCCGAAGCAGCGTATCCCTGTTGTGGCGAATGGTATTTTTGTCAGCGACTATGAGACTGCGCCATCCGAACTCGATTTGGGTGAACATTCGCTCATGTTTACCGGAAAAATGGATTACCGACCGAACGTTGATGCGGCATTATGGTTTTCGGAGCAGGTGCTACCGGCAGTTCAACAGAAAATACCCGACACCAAGTTTTATATCGTGGGGCAGCAACCCCACCGTTCGTTGGAAAATTTGCGTGATAACCCCACGATTGTTGTCACCGGTTGGGTTGAAAGTGTCTTGCCTTATCTCAAGAATGCCCAACTCTATGTTGCACCCCTCCGTATGGGCAGCGGAACACGCCTCAAAATTCTCGAAGCGATGGCTGCGGGGGCGGCTATTGTCGCGACCTCGATTGCAGCCAGCGGGTTAAAACAAACAAGGGATTCCGGTATTCAGGTTGCTGATACGCCGGATAGGATGATCGAGAATATCAACCAACTTTTGCTCGATCCTCTGAGACGGGCTGAACTCGGCAGCGCGGCGCAACAATACGTCCGGCAGTATTACGATTGGGCGGTGATTATCCCGAACTTATTAGCCGCGTATGAGGCCATACACAGTGGATAGAGAAGCACTTGTCATCCGCAACCGGACGATGGCAGAAGCCTTTCACAGCACACCTCTTAAGCACCAAGCAAGGCGGGCACTGCTCAACTTCGCTTCTCATATTCCGATTCCGTATGCGCGGCACAGTGACTCGAACCGTGTCCTGCTCATTCGCCCTGACCATCTTGGTGATGTACTGCTTACTTCTCCAGCAATACGGGCGTTAAAACAAGCTCAACCGCAGCTTGAACTTCACGCGCTGGTTGGGCCGTGGGCAGCGGACGCAATCGCCAATTTCCATGAGATTGACCTCGTACTCACCTTAGCCTTTCCCGGTTTCAGCCGCACCCCTAAAACTAACATACGATCCCCATATCAACTGGCGATGTCCACAGCTAACCATGTGAGGCGGCTCGGTTATGGGAGTGTGGTTCTGATGCGGCCTGACCACTGGTGGGGAGCATTAGTCGCAAAACTGGCTGGCATTCCCGAACGGATTGGATACGACCTGCCCGATGTGAAACCGTATCTCACACAAGCCATTACCCCACAGCATGAACACGCCGTTATCCAAAATATGCGCCTGTTCGAGAAATGGGTTCCTGAGTACGACATCAAAACGCTTTCTAGCAACTTTGAGGTACACGATACCGACCGAGCGTATATCAACGGTTATCTTAGTGGATGGGGTATCGACAATAATGCCTCAATCTTCTGTATCCACCCCGGCACAGGTACGGCGGTTAAACACTGGACGGAGGAAGGCTGGGCACAAGTGGCAGACATCCTGACCGAGCAACTGAACGCAAAGGTAATTTTTACGGGTGGAGATAGTGAACTTGGTTTGGTACAGCGAATCACGAGCCAAATGAAGCAGCAGGCGATCATTATGGCGGGCGACACACGGGTTGGGCAGCTCGCGGCGTTGTTCCGGCGGGCTAAAGTGGTACTTGGGCCGGACAGCGGCCCGTTACACCTTGCGACCACTGTCGGCACCCCAACCGTGACATTATTTGGGCCGGCTGACCCCGTTGAATTCGCGCCGTGGGGGCCAGCCGACGAACATATCGTACTCACCACCAGTATTGGTTGTCGGCCTTGCCGTGTCATCGACTGGTCAGGCGACGACCTTCAAAACCATCCGTGTGTACGAGAGATTACCGTCGCGCGGGTGTTGGACGCGGCACGGCGGGTTGCAAACGACCGTTAATCAGGAATAACGATTTTATCTAATCCGGCTTCAGGTACTGGATAACGCGGGTTCATGTCCTCCAACGCACCGACGATTGCTCTGGCTACTACCACATCCCGATACCATTTATGGTTGGAGGGGACGATATGCCACGGAGCGCTGTCGGTGTTACAGTTTTCCAGCATGGCCTCGTAGGCTTCCATATAGGCAGCCCACTGCTCGCGCACCGGTAAATCGCCAGAGGAAAACTTCCAATGCTTTTTGGGGTCAGCCAAACGCGCCAGCAGACGTTCTTTCTGTTCCTCCTTGCTGATGTGCAAGTAGAACTTCAAAATGCGTGTAGCGGAGGCAGCGAGGTTCGCCTCGAAGTTATTGATATGGTCGTAGCGGGCTTTCCAGATGGGCTTCGAAACGAGATTGTTGACCCGAACAATCAGCACATCCTCATAATGACTGCGGTTGAACACACCAATATAGCCCTTCCCCGGTGTGTGTTTATGGACACGCCAGAGGAAATCATGGGCAAGTTCTTCGGACGTGGGGGCTTTGAAAGATGTGACCTGTACGCCTAGTGGATTAACGCCGGAGAACACACTGCGTATGACCCCATCCTTGCCACCGGTATCCATCGCTTGAAAGACGATTAAGAGCGATTGTTTCCCTTCAGCGTAGAGGCGTTCCTGTAGCTTTTCGATCTTCGCTTTGAGTTTGTCGACTTCTGCCTCGGCGGAGGCTTTATCAAACCCCTCGTGATAGTCGGGGTCATATTGAGTAAGTTGAACTTTACTGCCGGGCCTCGGTGTAACCTTGTACTTTGCCATACCATTCCTTTAAGCGCTTACCATTCGGCGAATACTGCCATTTAAACGCTATTTTTGCATAAATTGCAAGATAATCCGCCGAAATAGCAGACGGGACGCTCCCGTGCAGCCGCTGAATTGACATTTTATGGCGGCGGAAGTGAGGGAACAAGGCGCTGAAATGACACACTTGCAGCAGTAGTAAGGGAGCAATCCGCCGCCGTGCCATTTGGGTGCCGCCGCTGTCATTGCAATACGGTTGAACCCAGAGGCGCAGAGAAAGGCAGACAAGAATAACAAAACGCAAAGGCACAAGGAAGCAAAGACGCAAAGCTATTCATTTAAACCGCCCAGAACAGACAGAGAAAACATTTTTACCACAGAGACACAGAAGGCACAGAGGGTAGGACTACATTAAGTGGTGGATGCTGGTTTTAAACCCTCACCCCCAGCCCCTCTCCCTCAGGGCGAGGGGAGAAAAGGCCGAAAGTTGGCTTATGACGATTTTTTTCGCTTGAAAACCAGTTCCACCGTTTAGTGTGGTGCTACCGCACAGAGAAACACAAGAGATTATAGCACAAATTTTCTTATTTGATCGTTCGAATTTTCTAACTTTTGACAGCAATCAAGATAAGAAAATTGTTCATTTCTTGATAATTTAAACATGTAGCGTTTGCAAAAGTTGCTAAAACAGACATCAATTCCTAAAATCACTCTGCAAAGTTATATTCAGGTTTGTGTTTATAAGGGAGTCAATTGTGTCGAGTATTCCTGAAGTGATGCGTGTTCCTCACTTTATTGGTGAGGGGAAAATTACTACTGTCGAAAAGCCGGTACCACAACCCGGTGATGGGCAGCTTTTGATCGAGGTCAAGGCGAATGCGCTGTGCATAGGCATTAAGCTAAGGAATTTTCAGGGACAAAATCACTCAATAATGCTGTTCGCAGTCGAATTTTGGAGCGCCTTGAGTGCGCTTGTCCGGTTGGTAGCATGATGGCTTTAGCCTCATGCGGCGCAAACAGTCAACTCGTTACCTGAATATCCTCGTCAAAATAGCTTAGCTTAATGCCTATGAATGCGCTGTGCGGCTCCGAGCGCGGACAATTTTATCAAGGAAGCGGGGTTACGCCGGGGCATGAAGCCGCAGGAATCGTAGTGGCGGCTGGCGCGAACACCCAAACACCTGTCGGTACGCACGGCGTTGTTTTCCTGATGGACTTTTGTGGTGATTGCCGCAACTGCCGCCGGGGTTATACCGACCAATGCTTAGATAAACGGGCCGATATGGGTTTTAGCCACGACGGTGGTTACGGCAAATATGAACTCGTCCATGAGAACATTTTCTTTCCAGTCGACAAGGACATCTCACTGACCGATGCTACCCTGCTCCTCGATGTGATGGGGACGAATGCACACGGCATCGCGCGGGCGCATCTGGTACGGCCGGACATTGAGTCGGCTGCTGTAGCAGGTGCAGGGCCGATTGGCCTCGGCATGTTAGCGATGGCGAAGATTATTCTTGGTCAAGATGTACCCGTGCTCATCTCGGACGTTGTGCCGTGGCGGTTGAAATTGGCGGAACAACAGGGCGGTTTGCCGGTGAACCTGAAAGAACGCTCTTTTGAGGAAGGAATGCGGTTCCACGGGTTGACAGAAGTTGATGCGGCATTCGATACCAGTGGTAAAGGTGCGGCGCGGCAAGCCTGTTTACAACTGCTGGGCAAACGCGGTGTGCTGGTTTGCATCGGACATGGCGAAGGGCTGACGCTGGACGTATCGCCGGATTTGATCGCTAACGAACGGGCGGTGCTGGGCAGCGAATACTTCTGTTACAACGAGTTCCCAGCCAATCTGGAACGGCTGCGCGTGCATGGTGATTATCTACGCCAAATCATCACCCACCGGTATCCTGTAGGCGATATTCAGGCGGCATTCGAGCTGTTCTTCCGAGGTGAAACGGGGAAGGTGGTGATTGAGCAATGAGCGACAAACCGATCAAGATTGCACTCGTCGGCGCGGGCGGCTGGGGCTACCAACACGCGCGTATTTTCGCGGCTCGGCCAGATGTCGATTTTTGTGCGGTCGTCGGGCGAACCGAGGCGAAAACACGGCAGCGGGCGGAACAATTCGGAACGCGCTACTACCTCGATATTCAGGAAATGCTCGATAAGGAACAGCCTGATCTGGTCAGTATGAGCCTGCCGAATCAAAGGCATTTCGAGGCGACGTTGGAGGTTATCCAAGCGGGTGTTCCGCTGCTGGTCGAAAAGCCGCTGGTGTTCGACTTAAAAGAAGCAGATACCTTACTGGACGAAGCCGCTAAACGTAATCTATTTTTCGCCATCAACTTTAATCACCGTTATGCGCGGCCTGTTCAAATGGCACAGGAAGCGCTTACAGCAGGGCGTTTAGGCGATGTGGTTTTTGCGATGTGGCGCTTCGGCGGTGAAGGCACGAGCGACCACCCACACGCCAATTTGATCGAGACACAATGCCATGCGTTCGACCAACTGGAATATCTCTGCGGCCCGATTGAGTCGGTGATGGCGGAGATGACGGATATGACAGGCGGCGGCTACCGCACGTTGGTGCTGGCGCTGCGGTTTGCCAACGGCGCGGTGGGCAGCCTCGTTGGTACTTATGACTCGTCGTATGCTTACCCAGATACCCATCTGCTCGAAATTAACGGTACGAAGGGGCGGGTCGTGGTTGAAGACACCGTACGGCGTTACTCCTTCCAACAAGTGGGAAACGAAGTCGCGGAAGTGTGGCAAGCGGGATATTTCAATGATATTGACCGTGAATTCCACCGCACGTTCGACAAGTACATGGACGTACTGCTCAACGCCTTCAAACAAGGGCAGCCGCCACCGATCCACGCGGAAGCCGGACGGCGAGCGCTGACGTTGGCGTATGCCGCAATTCAATCGTACGAAACCGGACAGCGTGTCAACATCGCGCCTTAAGCCTTTCGCGCCGTATCGCTATTTCATTGATCGAGGGATTAATGCAATCACGAAGCGAACTCATTTTTCGAGAACTCCGCCGTTCGGGAGAAGTCAGCGTCGATTCACTCGCCAGCCTGTTCAATGTGACCCCGATGACGATACGGCGCGACCTCGCGGATATGGAGCAGCGCGGCCTCCTGCGACGGACGCACGGCGGCGCGGTGGCTGTCGAGCCGATGCTTTATGAACCCTTCCGGCATGATGTGAAGTTCCAAGAACAGGAGCAGCGGCACAGCGAGGAGAAACGGCGTATTGGACTGGCGGCTGCTCAACTGGTCAACGATGGTGAAACACTGGCGATTAGTGCGGGAACAACCGCGACCCAAGTGGCACGCAGCCTCCGCAACCGCGACAACATCACCATTATTACCAACACGGTCAATATCCCGATGGAACTGAGCAACCAAAGTGGCGTTAGTGTTCAAGTGACCGGCGGCGACCTGCGCGGAAGCTGGTTTTCGCTGGTCGGGCAAAAAGCTGCCGACTCGCTGCATGATGTTTTTGTGGATTGGGCGTTTATCGGCGTGGACGGCATCGACGCTGAACGCGGGTATACGTCCCATTATCCAGAGGAAAGTGTCGTTAATCGGGCGATGGTGGCACATGCACGGCGAAAAGTGGTGGTGACGCACCATGAGAAGTTCGGGCGGATTTGCAAGTCGCTCATTTGCAGATTGGCGGAGATTGACCTGATTATTACCGACAGCGGGGCAACCGATGCGATGGTCGCCCCATACCTTGAGCGCGGGATTGGGGTTAAGCGAGTCTAAACAGTGATGTCTTTATCGCTGCGTGGCACCGCCGAGACAGTCTCCTCGTTGCGGTAGGTGACCATGCCCTGCCCCGCGCCTTTGATCTTCTTGACGTAAAGGCAGCGGGTAACATCCACTTCAACCTTACCGTCAGTGCGGCGCGAACTGTAATAGGCGGCGAGAGATGCGGCGAAATCAAGAACGGCGGGTGGAACGGCACGCCCATCAAACTTGACGACAACATGCGCCCCCGGCACACCCCGCGCGTGTAACCAGTAATCCTGCCCACCGCCTTTGCCGAAGGTGACATTCTCGTTCTGGCGGCTGTTGCGCCCGACCCAGATGACGAACCCATCCCCCGTCACCACTTTGAGCGGCGCACTTTGCCCACTGCCTGCGATCTTCTTGGCCGCAGCCCCGCGCCAATGCCCTTCGGCCTGCAAGATTTGGCGCACCTCGTCAATTTCCGGCCAGCTAGTCGCGAATTCAAGGTCAGTGGTCAATTGGCCCAGATAGTTCAGCCCATTGCGCGTTTCGGCAATCAGCCCCGGCACATCTTCCAACGCCTTTTTGGCTTTGTCGTAGCGGCTGAAATAGGCTTGAGCATTTTCGAGCGGTGTCAGCTCAGTGTTCAGCTTGATGACGAGTTCAGGCGCATCGGCATCATACTGTGCCTTCAGTTCAGTTTGCCCTTTGGCGAGGCCGTATTGATAGGCGAGGATCAATTCGCCACTCTGGCGCAGCACTTCACGGTCTTCCTCATCGGTCATCGACTTTTCGAGCGCGGCTAACCGTGCGCCGAGTTTGGCCTGCCCTTCGCGGATCGCCTCGAACACAGGGGCTTTGGCGGCGCGATAGGCATCTTCGCCAACGGGTGCGCCATAGTAGGCGGTGATGGCTTCACTGAGGGTTTCGCTGGAGTGCCAGCCTGCCAAACTTTCGATGGGATACACGCTGTAGGCTTCAACGCCGTTTTCATTCTCGGCGATACCGGGCGACCAATTACGCTTCGCCAGCGGGTCGATCAACGTTTTGAGCGCCGCGAAAATACGGTCGGGGTCAGCGTCGGCGGCTTTCTGGTTCACGTCACCACTGGCGCGGTAGGTGATCTCTTTTGCCAGCAGCGGACTTACACCGAGCAAGCGGGAAGCCAAAACCTGCTGCGTCTTGCGTTTCGGGTCTTCGTTCTGCTCGAAGAAGGCTTCAACCTCTTCCAGAATGACATGGTTGGGGTCGCTCTTGCCGACCATAGGCGGGGGCAGCTTGTATTCATGGGCGGGGAGGCTCAGGCGGTAGCGGTTCTCATCCGGCCCGACGCGGCGCATACAGTCGACGATGATTCCCTTTTGCAACAACAGTAAATTACTGCGCCGTTCCATCGGCTCGACAACAATGCTCACCGCGCCTTCGGGGCCGGTCACATCGAACTGCATGATCCGTTCCCACGGCGGTTGGCTGATGTGTTCGATAACACCGCCTTCGACGTAGCGGCGAAAGAGCAAACCCATTTGTGTGGGCTTCACTAACCCACGCCGTAATTTTTCGTCTAAGAGTTGGATACGGGGTATTTGAGGGTCGGCACTTAAGTACAGGTAGCGGCGTTTGCGCTCGCTGTAGACTTCCATACCGATGCCGGTATCATCGACATCCAGCACATCCTGAATGCGCCCACCCACCAGCACATCCATAAACTCGTCAACTAGGGCGGCGATGGTAAAAGCATCGAGATACATATTTTATTTTCCAAACGATGATAATGGGATAGACGCGCTGCGGTTAATCCGCGTCCGGCGTGAGCAGGTAAGCCAGCACATCGCCGAGGTCACGTTCAGAGAGCTGATTGGCGTAATCGAGCGGCATGACCGCGTTGAACTCCGGCACGATGTAAGCCGTCGGGTTGACAATCGATTCGTAGATATAGGCGGCAGCCGTGAGCGGTGGGCGGCGGGTCGCAGCGCGTTCCGCAGCACCGACAAAGGGCGGCGCGATTTTGGCAACGGTTTCGCCGCGGTGGCAGGCGATGCAACCATACTTTTCCACCAGTATCGCTCCGTTAGCCGCATCCGCTCCTTCGAGCAGCGCGGATACTTCGGTCATGTAGGTATCGGCGGTCAGCTCGTTCGAATCAATCGGATCAGCCGTCATTTCGCTTTCCGTCGTCAACGCGAGGATGACCACGAATGCAACCGAGAACACCACAAAAAGGCCAATCACAATATAAACCGGTAACCGGCTTTTCTTAGACGTTACTGCCACAACAACCTACCTATTAAAGCAAACGGTCAACAATCATGACCAGAAACAGGAATGCCAAATACGAGGTGGTGTACTTATACATAGCACGTGCCGCAGCCCCATCAGCCTTTTGGATCAATTTGACCGCCATGTACAGCATACCGATGCCCAGCAACGCCGCCGTCACAATGTACACCGGACCCAAAAAGCGGAACGGCAGCGGGAGCAAGGTAATCAGCACCAATTGCACTGAGTAGAGCAGGATTTGACGGCGTGTCGCTTCCTCGCCGTGAGCGACGGGCATCATCGGCACGTTCGCCAGTGTGTAGTCCTTATTAACCAGCAGTGCTAATGCCCAACTATGAGGCGGTGTCCAATAGAAGACGATGGCGAACAGGATAAACGCTTGGAAGGACAGGCTTCCAGTCACTGCCGACCAGCCCACCAATACCGGCACCGCACCCGCGCCACCACCGATCAAGATATTGACGACGGTGTTGCGCTTCAAAATCATGGTATAGAGAATGACATAATACAAACCGCCGAACAGCGCCAGAACCGCCGTCAGCCAGTTCACCCACATCGCCAGCACCAGCACCGACCACGCCAGCAAACCCATCCCAAAGAGCAGCGCATTCGTCGGTGCAACACGGCCCGATGGAATGGGACGGCGAGACGTGCGTGACATCAGCGCATCCATATCACGGTCGATATACTGGTTGATCGCACTCGCGCCAGCAGCAGCGAACGCGCCACCGATCAAGGTTGGGATGAGGACGCTCAGTTCGGGAATGCCGTTGGCGGCGATCACCATCGTCGTGACCGTCGTGAACAACAGCAGCAGCACAATCCGCAGCTTGGTCAGTTCGAGATAATTTTTGACCAGCGTCCGTATATTGAACTTTTCTACTTCGACGCTTTGGATTGAAGATCCCATGTTTTATTGGTTATCTCACTAAAACTCGTATGATTGTTTAACCATTCAATCGCCGAAAATGCGACCAGCAGCGCCCACGTCGTCGCGGCGAGGCCGACGTGCGCCGCACCCCAAACCGCTTGTGCGCGGCTTATCACGAACATCGCGCCCACACCGGCTTGGGCAAAGTAGGCAATCAAGGCGGCGATTGCCAACGTCCGCAAGCGTTGATCTTGGCGTTCTTTGAAAACATAATAGGCCAGCAGCACAATGCTGATACCCAATGCCACCACCGCGAAGCGATGGAACATATGAATGATCGCTAACGAACCATGCTCGGTCGGCAGGACTTGCCCGAAGCACAGCGGCCAATCGGTACAAGCTAAAGTCGCCCCGCTGCCGCGAACCAATGCGCCCGAAAGGATGATGACAAAAGCCAGCGCCGCAGTCGTATAGGCCAACATCGACACGGTATTCGAAGGGGAAGCAATACCCGGTCGATAGGCCGCGACCACCGCCGCGAGTAACAACGCGCCCAAGAGCAGCATCGCAGTCGCAAGGTGCAGCGTAACGGCGAGTACCGGCAAGCTCCGCAGCACGACAATTGCGCCAAGCGCACTTTGCACAGCGAACAATACGGCTGCGATCACCGTAATGGTTAGTACACGTGGATTGCGCGTGCGGTACGCGCGAACCGCAACCACCAGCATCGCAATGCCGAGTACACCAATCAACGCGGCAAATAGGCGGTGCAGCCACTCGATCCACGCCGTCACATTGTCCAATGGTGGGAAAATCGTACCGTTGCACAGCGGCCAATGTTCGCCACAGCCCAAACCGGAGTCCGTAACACGTACAACCGCGCCGAATACAATTAATCCCAGTGTCAATAAGGTTGTCGCCAGCGCCAAACGTGGAAAACCACGCGGAGGATTAACGTTTTGTCCCATACAAACCCCACGCCTGAATCATGCTCAGGTTACTTCAACTAGGTCGCTTCTTCTGTAGTGGTCACAACGGCAGTAGACGGATTGACCTTTATGGCATTCGCACTTTTAACCTGCCAGTTCAAGAACCACACAATCGCCATAATCGTCACGGCCATGCCCACCAGATTGAAGATGATGAAGCCGACGAATAGGAAAAGTTGTTCGGCCTTCCAC
Organism: Chloroflexota bacterium; assembly: GCA_020161935.1. GTDB lineage: Bacteria > Chloroflexota > Anaerolineae > Aggregatilineales > Phototrophicaceae > CFX2. Next base: position 466,472 of record JAIUNI010000001.1, on the reverse strand, counting down.
GGAGCCATATCCAGCGCCGAGGCATCAGGATCGGTGGTCTGGCGAATGAGGCCGGGAATCGGGAGTTGGTTGCCGTTGGAAGCAATTTGTGATGATAAACCGCCACCAATAATCAAGATGACGATGACGACCGCAATCAGTAATAAACGCTTCACCGCAAACCTCCTCAAAAGCCACCTAAAGTAAGAAGATTGTACTATTTCTCACAACCAACTGCAAGATAACTCATCATTAAATGGAGAGTTGTATACCGGCATCCGTACCTGAAGCCGGTGGTGAAAATGGCAGCGTGATAAAAAATGTCGAGCCGATGTTCAATTCACTCTGCACCCAAATCCGCCCGCCATGCCGCTCAACGATGCCTTTTGTAATCGCCAGCCCCAAGCCGCTGCCTTCGATCTTTAAGCGTACACCTTCCGGCGCACGGAAAAAACGGTCAAAAACGTGCGGTTGGTCGTCAATACCAATGCCAATGCCGGAGTCCTGTACCATGATTTGCACATGGTCAGCTTCACGTTTCGCAGTAATCACCGCCGTTCCACCCTGTCGATTATACTTAATCGCGTTACTGAGCAGATTATCCATGACTTGTGCCAAACGCGCCGTGTCACCCTGTACGCTCTCGACATCACGCGCGACATGCACGCGAACCGTTACGCTGCGCTGTTCAGCCGCTTCGAGCAGCAGGTCAACCGCATCGGCGATTAAGTTGCTGATGTTGACGTTGCCCACTTCTAACGGAGCAGTGGAATCAACCCATGTGATGTCTTTCAAGCGCCCGATCAAATGCTCCATACGCTTCAATCCAGCAAAAGCGCGGTTCAGGTAATGCTGCTGCTTATCATTGAGGGGGCCTAAGCTCTGGATGACATCGAGACAGCCCGCCACCAGATTGATCGGCGTTCTCAGGTCGTGGGCGACCGTCTCTAACCACTCATTACTTGCATCGGCTTTTGTCATATGAAACTATGTATCTCCGGTTGCGAATAACAAATCCGGTAATGAGTTTAATGCATAAGCAATTCGTGTGCCATGCCATGTCAGCAGCGAGCCGTCGATCAATAGAATACGTTTATCGCGTGCAGCCGGAATATCCAACCCCGAAAACAGAGCAATATGTTCTTGGGTAAAGTGGAACGGTTCACTCGGCAGTAAAATGACATCCGGCTGCGTGGCAACGACCTCATCCATCGTCACGCGGGGGTAGCGCACATCCCGCCCACTCACTCGCGCTGCGTCCATTGGGATGGCCTGTGCCTCACCCAAATCGGCGGCTAGAGGATACTGACGTTCACGTCCGGCGAACACATTCACACCGCCGCAAATTCGCAGCAAGTCACTGGCGTAGGTATCGCCGTTAAATATCATGAGCGGGTCAAGCCAGATAGGTGCGAAGACACGGCACACCGCATCCTCAACACGCTTTTCACTGATGCGCCATACCCAATCCATCGTTTGCTCGATTAAGCGCACACGCGGAACCATCGCTGGTTCGTCGAATACGTGCATAATGTTCCAGAGCAGGTTAAAAGCATCCGCTACCGTTTTGGGGAACGTAACCCACACCGGAATTTTAGCGGCTTTCAATGCCTCGACATCTTCTTTACGATTTTCTTCTTGATTGGCGATCACCAAGTCAGGTCGCATGTCGATAATCCGCTGGACATCGGGATTTTTCGTGCCACCGATGCGCGGCAGTTTCGCTACACCTTCTACGGGGTATATGCAGTAATCGGTTATCGCGATCAGTCGATCCCCCAGCATCAGGTCGAACAACGACTCGGTCACGCTGGGGACGAGCGAAACCACCCGCTGCGGCGGTCGCGAAACAGGTGCGTCCATCGAATAGGTATATGTATCGCCCGTCATCATGCACTCAGGCTTTCGTACCAGTCATTGACTAAAAGTGAATCAGTTGGTCACGTTCCGGGCCAACACTGATGGTTGAGATCGGAGTCTGGCAGAGTTCCGCCACTTTCTGCACGTAAGCGCGGGTCGCCTCGGGCAAATCGTGTTTATCCTTCACGCGGCTGATGTCTTCTGACCACCCCGGCAGCGTGATGTATTCCGCTTCTGCCCGTTCCAGCTCGGCCAAAGTCGCAGGCGGATACTCATAGCGCTGACCGTCGATCTTGTAGGCAACCGCGATCTTCAGTTCCTCGAAACCGCTGAGGACATCGAGCTTGGTCAAGAACAAGTCAGTAAAGCCATTCACGGCTGCCGCATAGCGCAAGACGACGACATCCAACCAACCGCAGCGGCGCGGGCGACCGGTGGTGGTACCAAACTCGTCCCAATGGTTCTCACCCGTGCCGCGAAGCCGATTACCGAGTTCGCCTTCCAATTCGGTCGGCATCGGCCCACTGCCGACGCGGGTGCTAAAGCACTTACCAACACCCATCACCTTGTCGATATAGCGCGGCCCAATGCCCAAGCCGGTCATCGCGCCACCGGCGGTTGGGGATGAGCTGGTCACAAAGGGGTAATCACCGTGGTCGATGTCGAGCAGTGTACCCTGTGCGCCTTCGCAAAGCACACGTGCGCCTTTTTGTAACTGCTGATTCAAGTAGACAGTCGTGTCTTTGATATACGGCTGCAAGCGGCTGGCAGCATCCAAATAATCGAGCGTCACGGTTTTCGGGTCGAGCGTGACCCCACCCTGCCGCGCTAACGTCACGTTCGCCTGCTCAATCATGTTGTAAAGCGCTTCCGCGAAGTCTTCGACGCGCAGCATTTGTCCAGCACGGATACCCTTACGCCCGGTCTTATCCATGTACGCCGGGCCAATACCGCGCAGGGTCGTGCCGATGGCTTGGTTGCCCAGCGCCTTCTCCGAGACGCTATCGAGCGCCACATGCGCCGGAGTAATCAAGTGGGCGCGGCTGCTGATGATAAACCGCTCCGGCGACACGTCTACACCCATCGCGCGAATCTGATCCATCTCTTTGAGCAGGTTCACAGGGTTTACGACCATCCCGTTACCCAGCACACAGACCACATGGTCGTGCAGAATGCCGGATGGAACCAGATGCAGCTTAAATACTTTTTCACCAACCACCACGGTATGACCCGCGTTATCGCCGCCAGCATACCGCGCGACGACATCTGCCTCCGCCGCCAACCAATCGGCGACGCGGCCTTTCCCTTCATCGCCCCACTGCGCTCCAATTACAATCGTTGCAGGCACTTCATAGTCCTCTCAAGAAATTTTTAGCAACTCGCAATTATAACCATTATTTGTTTAAGTTGAACTGGAACTAGTGAACGACCGCCCTAACGCGACGGTCACTTCCCGCCCGCCCCACGGCTCGACCTCGCCATCCGGCCCCAGCGCCAGCGCCGAACCTTCGCCAATGCCAATCGCCAGCGCGGAGGATTCTTCGGCGAGGGCTGTACGTCCCGCCTCCGACTGCGCTACCGCCGTCACCCCCGGCAGGACAAACACCTGCGACACCCAGCCGATCCCCTGCCGGATTTCGCCGCTGTTGAGTAAAATCCATGTACCGAATACCGAGGCACTGCTGCCCTCCAGCAATACCACCGCGCCGTTTTCGAACGCCTTTTGCATCCCCTCGACCGCCGCGCCGAGCAAGCCGGAACGGGTCTGCGACGGATCATCACCCGCCTCGACCACGATCAAACTCGCTTCGCCGAGCTTCGCGCGAATCGTGTCATCATCTTCGGTCAGCACATCGACAAAATAACCGGGGGGTGCGCCTAAGTCTTGCAGATCGCTCATCAGCATTTCGGTGGTTTCGATGCTGCTGCCAAACGTCACGTAGGCTACACCGCCGTCCGCCGCAATATGCCCGATGGTTTGGGCGCGTACGTCACTGTCGGGCTTGTTGCCGCCGGAAAGCACCAGCCAACCACGCCCATCGAGCCAATGTAGAATATTGTTCTGAGCCATAATCTTATTTCACCTGCATCACAAACTCGGCAACCGAGGCGCTCATCAACGCGACGCTCAACGGCAGCACATCCTCGTCAATATTAAAGCGCGGATGATGATGCCCGTATATGATGCCTTTCGCTTTGTTCGACATACCCACAAAAAAGTACATACCGGGGATTTGCTCAAGTAAGAACGAGACATCTTCGGAAGCCATCGTGCGAACGGTCTGGTCAAGCGCACTAGCTTTAACGACCTGCTTCATCGCTTTCCGCACCCGCTTCGCCACGCGCACATCATTCACCACGGGGATGTTCAGGTGTTTGATGGTCACTTTTGCCTCGCAGCCAACCGACGCGCATACGGATGTACTCACGGAACGGATATGCTGCTCCATAATTTCGCTGGTGTAGGCATTAAACGTTCGAAACGTGCCTTTAATTTCCACCGACTGCGGAATGACGTTGAAGGCATCGCTGCTCGTCCGCACGCCCGTCACCGAAAGGACAACCGCGCCGTCCATCGCGTTCATCTTGCGTCCCACAATCGTGTTCAGCGCCATAATCAGCTCGCCGGTACACACCACCGGATCGACCGTCGTATACGGCATGGCGGCGTGACCGCCCTTGCCTTCGACCACGATGCGAAACACCGACGAACCGGACATCACCGCCCCGCTGGCGACCCCGATTGTCCCGATGGGCAGTTCCGCCCAAACGTGCAGCCCCAACACCACATCCGGCACAGGATTTTTCAGAATACCGTCTTTTATCATCTCCAACGCGCCGCCGTGACCTTCTTCGCCGGGTTGGAACACAAACTTCACACGCCCATGAATATCCGCACGGAAGCGCGACAATATTTTAGCAACGCCCAACGCAATCGTCATATGGGCATCATGCCCACAGGCGTGCATTTTGCCACCCACGCGCGAGATATAATCGACGGTGTTCAGTTCTTGGATGGGTAAAGCATCCATATCCGCCCGTACCAGCACCGTCGGGCCGTCATGCTCGCCTTCCAGCATCCCGACAACGCCGGTACGCCCGACCTGCGTCTGCACTTCCAGCCCCAACTTGCGGAGTTCATCAGCGACCAGACCAGATGTCCGAAATTCCTCAAAGCCTAACTCCGGGTACATATGGAAATCGCGACGGCGGATCACCAACTCGTCGCGTAGTTCTGCTGCCAATACCCGGAAGTCAATCGCCATTATGCCCCTGTCGCTGTTGGAATGACGTAATCCGCCACAGCACTTGCTAACAAAGCAACGCTGAGTGGCAGCGCGTTCTCATCAAAGTCGAAACGCGGGTGATGATGCCCGTAATATTCGGTTTGCCCCGGCACCGCCGCACCGACAAAGAAATACAGCCCCGGAATATCGTCCATGAATAGGCCAACATCTTCCGCGCCCATCGTCCGCTCGGTCGTCAGAATCCCCTCATCGCCCACGAACTGACGCAGCACTTCACGCCCGCGTTCCGTCACGGTGGAGTCGTTGCGAACCGGCACACTCTTATGCACGATTTCAACGGTCGAGGTGCAGCCCATCGCGGAAGCAATACCGTCAACGATCTCTCGCATCCGGTTTTCAACTCTGTCCCGCACCTCGTTCTTGAAGGTACGGATGGTTCCCCAGAGTTCCGCGTCTTGCGGGATAATGTTATAAGCTGTACCCGCCTGAATGCGCGTCACCGAAACGACCGCGCTTTCGAGCGGATCAACGTTGCGGCTGACAATCGACTGCAATGCCGTGACCACCTGCGCGGCGCAGACAATCGGGTCAATTGACACATCCGGCAGCGCACCGTGACCGCCCTTACCCGTGAGATTGATCGTGAAGATCGACGAACCGGCCATCACCGGCCCATCACCTACACCCAACTTGCCAATCGGCATCGAGTTCCACAGGTGCAGCCCTAACGTCACATCCGGTCGCGGGTCTTGCAGCACACCATCTGCCACCATCGCTTTCGCCCCACCGACGATCTCCTCGGCGGGCTGGAACACGAACTTAATCCGGCCCGCTAATTCATCACGGTGCTTCGACAGCAGCTTCGCCACGCCCAGCCCAATAGTGGTATGACCGTCATGCCCACAGGCGTGCATCTTGCCGGGGGTTTGCGAGGCGTATTCAACCGCGTTTTTTTCTAAGATTGGCAGCGCATCCATATCCGCGCGTACCAGCACCGTCGGGCCGTCCTTCGCCCCTTCCAGAATGCCCACCACGCCGGTTTTACCAACACCCGTTTGCACCTCTAAACCGAGTTTATTCAGTTCTTCGGCAACGATGCCTGAGGTGCGGTATTCCTCGAACGCCAACTCAGGATGAATATGAAAATCACGCCGACGGGCGATCAGTTCATCACGCAGCGACTCTGCTTCAGCTTTGAAATCAATCATATTTGTTCACCGGCTAAATGTAATGACTCGGAACGAATCCATATAACGAGGGGCATCAACAGGCGACTCCAGATCACGGTTGGCTCGAATCCGTTCAGCCATCGCCTCCATATCCGCGATCTGGCTCTTATGCTCATATAACGAGCGTATCTTGGTTTCAATATAGGCAGTTGTATCCACCTTCGTCGTAGGCGACTGTGTGCCGCAGATGTAAAGCTGTCCGGTTTTGTGCGGCGCAAGTCCTTCGTCGCGCTCGTGTTCAGGGAAGTTCAACCGGTCACGTGCCGTCGGGTAAACCGCGTCGAGCGTGGCTTCCCCAATCGCGCGGTGGTCGGGGTGATTAATCGACCCTGTGCCGAACCAGAATACCGTCGGGTCACAGGTTACGACAATATCCGGCTGCTTCAAGCGAATAATCCGCACGATGTCGCGGCGCAGTTCCAAGTTCGGCTGGAGTTCGCCGTCAGGGTAGCGCAGGAAGATCACCTCTTTGACACCCAATGCGGCAGCCGCGTTCCGTTCCTCTACCTCACGAATTTCCGCCAAGCGCGGTGAAGTCATTTCAGGGTCACTGCTGCCCTTGTCGCCATTGGTCGCAATGATAAACGAGATATCCGCACCCTCGGCTGCCCAACGTGCGAACGTGCCACCACAAAAAAATTCCGGGTCATCTGGATGCGCGAATACACCGAGTACCCGTTTGACAGGTTGTGCTTGAACTGCTTCTGCCATGTTTAACCTATTGTCTACACAAACAAAGGCGCATACTTTAACGATGCGCCCGAAAAGTAACCATATCCATCGTTAGAGCTAATCGGCTGGCGGCGACTGATTTTTCCCCGGTTTCGCACCACATTCGCACGGGCCGTCGCCATGCTTGGTACAGGGTTCACTCGCCTTCTTTTGCAGCGCTTCCCACTCTTCCAACGGTATCAATTCTTCCCGCTTGAGGAAATAACGCGCATCTTCAACCATAACCGTAACCGCGTCTTGTAAGGGATGAACATCCAGTACCTTACCTTCGCCATGTGGGGTTCCAATGCGCTTGTTGCGCTTGGGGAGCTGCTTCCGCGCCTCAACATACTGTTCGTACTCGTACACAAGGCAGCAGCGTAAGCGCCCGCACATCCCCGTAATTTCAGAGGGATTGAGTGAAATCCCCTGTGTCTTTGCCATCTTGATCGAGATCGGGCTGAAATCGGTCAGGAAGGTGCTGCAACAGCGGGTTTCACCACAGGCACCAAAACCGCCCAACAGCTTGGCGACATCACGCGGGCCAATTTGCCGGATTTCCACCTGCGCCGTGAACTGCCGACCGAGTTCATGCAGCAGTCTGCCTGTGTTGAGCTTTTCATCAGCCGTGAACAAGAAGGTAATCATGCTGCCATCGTAGTTATAATGAGCGGCAATGAACTTCGCCTCATGGAAGCCACCAACCTGCCGCGCCTTTTGCTTGCATTTATCCAGCGCCTCATCCTGCTGCATTTCCCAATGCTGTTTGAGGGTAAGGTCACGTGGGGTTGCCGGTCGCAAGATCGGCTTGTAATCCCGTACGGCTTCATCGACCTTCGTGAAGCTCACGATTTGCCCCATCTGTCGACCTCGCGCGGTTTCAACAATCACATGGTCACTGAGCTGCAATTCAGGGAATTGAGCGTAATCAAAGTGGTACAACTTTCCGACTTTGTGAAACCGAACACCAGCGACTGTGCGCTGCTGCTCGATGATATTTTCAGTCATTTTTTCTAGCCCTATGTTCTACTATGCCCAAACTTCAACTTTAATGATAAGTCAAACACCCGCATTCTAGCAAAGAATTTGACATATTTCACTCAAAATGCTAGTCTCAACCTGCCGTAATAATCGCAAACTTACACCTAAGACTGTTGACTACCATGCAGGTTTAGCCTATGGGTAGTGGTTGCTTATTCTAGGGTCGCCCATGAATACCCTTGTTATGAAATTTGGTGGGTCGTCCATCGGAACGACTGATGCATTGACCCAAGTGCTGAGTATTGTGCTGCACGAAAGCGAGCAGTGGAATCAACTTGTTTTGGTCGTTTCAGCCCTTGAAGGCGTAACCGATGGCTTGATCGAAGCGGCGCACCTTGCCCAGTTGGGGCAGCAGCGCGGCTACCGGCGTATCGTCGCCAACCTCCGCACGCGCCACCTTGCCCTCATTGACGAACTCCCGCTCGGCACGACTGAACGCGCTGTCCTCTATGCGGATATTGATCGTCTGCTGTTCGAGATGCTCGATATTTATCAAGGCATGGCTCAGATCACCAGCAAAGTTACGCCCGAAGCGGTCGATGCGACGATTGGCGTAGGTGAAAAACTGGCTGCCCGTATCGTTGCGGCGCTCCTGCGGCAAAACAACCTCCGCAGCGTGGCGCTCGACACCACATCATTGATTGTGACCGACGATGTGCCGGGGAACGCCACCGCCAACCTCGCCCTGACGCGCGCACAAATCGCCCAAAACTTGCTCCCCCTACTGGAACGTAAGATTGTGCCTGTCGTAACCGGCTTCATCGGCGCGACCAGTACCGGCAAACCAACTACTCTCGGTCGCGGCGGCAGCGACTATACCGCCTCGGTCATGGCTGTTTGTACAAACGCCTCAGAGATTTGGATTTGGACGGATGTCGATGGCATGATGACGGCTGACCCACGCGACTTTCCCGAAGCACGTGTCATCCCAATCCTGTCCTACGACGAAGCGGCTGAGATGGCCTACTTTGGGGCGCGGGTGCTGCATACTCGCATGATTAGCCCCCTGCGCGAGGATAAAATCGCGCTGCGGGTGAAAAATGTCTATAAGCCGCAGCAGGTCGGGACGCTGATACAAGATACATCCGGCCCACGGTCACAAGCCTTGAAAGCCATCGCTTATATCCCCGGCCTCGCCGTGGAGGCCAAGCGCACGGGCGAAGGGGTCTCGACACAGGGTATTTATGCCAAAGCCGCCGCCGCTGCCCCGAACACGCAGATCGACCTCATCACCTCATCGCAATCCGCGACGCACAGTATCGCCTGTTTCCTCATCCCCACCACAGCCGGTTCGGATGCGATCCACACGACGCGGCTAGCGCTGGAAGAAAACTTACACGCCTCGGCAGAAACGCAGTCGTGGACGGTGAAAAATATCACGTTCATCACTGCCATCAGCGCCACGATTGATAATTGGTCAGCCACAACCGCCGTGCTGCTGAAAGCGCTCAGTAACATTCGGTTACTTGCGCTTTCACACGGGCCATCCAATTCCAGCTTAACGATGGTGGTCGAAAACAAAGATGCTGAGGATGTGCTGCACGCGGTACACAGCTTCATCATCAACCCAAACAGCTAACAGCAGTGCTTAATAGCGGCTGAGGTAGCGTTCCAACTCCCACGCAGTCACCTGACGGCTGTATTCCTCAAACTCCTGCCGTTTCGCCGCGATGTATCGGTCGCTGATGAACGGCCCCAACGCCGAAAGCACCACATCATTTTGCCCCAGCACATCCAGCGCCTCGCCCAACGACGACGGCAGAATTTCGAGTTGGCGCAGGCGGCTGCGATCTTGGCGCACCAGTGTTTCTTCCAGCGGTTCGGGAAGCGGTAACTGCTGGCGAATGCCATCCAACCCTGCCATCAGCATCACGGCGCTCGCCAGATAGGGGTTAATGCTCGGATCAGGACAGCGCAGTTCCAGCCGGGTGTGTGCCTCGTGACCGGGGCTGATGTGCGGCACCCGGATGAGCGCCCCACGGTTAATATGCGCCCACGTCACATAAACAGGTGCTTCAAAGCTCGTCCCTAAACGCTTGTACGAGTTCACCAGCGGCGCGAGGATGGCGCACATCGCCCGTGCGTGAGTCAACTGACCCGCGAGGAAATACTTCGCCGTTTGCGATAGGCCGTACTCATTATCGCCGTCCACGAATACATTCTCGCCGCCGTCCTTACGGTGCAAGCTCTGGTGCGTGTGCATCCCTGACCCCGGCAAGTTCGCGTCCGGCCTCGGCATAAACGTACAGAGTAATTGGTGTTGATTGGCGACCGCCTTGAGTGCCACTCGCGCCGTCAGCACCTTATCGGCCATCGCCAGTGCATCGTCATACTGGAAGTCAATTTCGTGCTGCCCTGCTCCGATTTCATGGTGCAGCGAATCTACGGGAATATCCATCTTGCCCAGCGCCGAAACCATTTCTCGCACCGCAGCCTTCGCCGGATGCATGGACATATCAAAGTAGCTGCTGTTATCAAACGGCGTTAGCGGTTGCAGCAGGCGCTCATCCTGCGTCTTGAACAGGAAAAACTCCAGTTCCATCCCTGTTTTGTAACTGAAGCCCATCTCCTCGGCCTGCCGCAGCGCCTTAATCAGCGCGTTACGGGGGTCACCGATGAACGGCTCGCCGCGCAGCGTATGCACATTGCAGATCACCCGCGCGGTACGGTGCTGCTCATCCCACGGGAACAGCACAAACGTGTTCAAATCCGGCACGAGTGTCATATCACTTTCCGCCACCCGTGCGAACCCCTCGATTGACGACCCATCAAAAGGCAGCCCGTTCTCAACAACACTTTCTAGTTCGGCGCTCGGCACCGTCACGCTTTTCACCATACCGGTGATGTCGGTAAACCACAGGTCAACAAACTGCACCTGATTTTCTTCGATTGTGGCAAAAACAGCCTCTTTTGTTGGCATCTCGACCAGCCTTTTCAGCAAGGAGCGCGGTGATGACGCGCATACCGTAAACAAGGATTGCGTTGTATGAGTATATCGGAGATTATGAAACTTAACCTACAGAGGACATTACCAAATCATGTGGTTGTGGCTTTAGTTATCAGCACCAATTAAATAGGCTGTCCCAAAGCACCCAAATGCCCCAACAGCGCGTCAATGCCCAGCAGATAGCTGCGCCAGCCGAAGCCGCAGATTTGCCCCACGCAAACCGGTGCGATCAACGACTTGTGCCGGAATTCTTCCCGCGCGTGGATGTTCGACAGATGAACTTCGATCACTGGCAGCGCCACCGAACTAATCGCGTCGCGCAGTGCTATCGAGGTATGGGTGTACGCTCCGGCATTGATGACCACGCCGTTTGCCCAACCGCGCGCCTCGTGCAGCCAATCAATCAGCGCACCTTCGTGGTTGGATTGTTTCGCTTGTAACTCAGCGTTCCGTGTTTGGGCGTGTGCCGTCGCCCATGTCACGATCTGGTCGAGCGTCACGCTGCCATATACCCCCGGCTCGCGCGTACCCAGCAAGTTCAAGTTTGGCCCATTCAGCAGCAAAATTTGAAGGGTCATCTAAGCACTCTCCGGCAGTGGTAACTGGCACTCTTGGCAGCGCGTAATATCAGTGGCGTAGGATAAGTTACAGGTCGCGCACAGCTTACGTTTGTCGCCAATCGTGGATTGAACCAGACTGAGCGCCATATCACGCTCGATACCTGCTGCCGTCAAATCCCTCACCACGTACTCAACAGGGTCCCCACCTACCAGACGCGACTTAACCGAGTTCAGCAGTTCGACCGCGCCCACCTGCTGAACAGGCGCTTTCGTTTTCAGCACATCGACGTTATAAGTCATGTGGCAGGTCGTGCATTCGACAAACTCGCCTAAATCACCCATCGGGATCAACGGCACAAAGTACAGCGCGAAGTAACGTTTGGCTGTCTTTCGCTCATACGTGCGCTGTGCTTGGCAGCGCGGGCAGTAAAATTGTCCGGTTCCAACCGTCTTTAATTTGTTGCGCGTCCCAAAAATAATCATGGCACATCCGCCATTTCTCGTAAAATTTGAATAACCGTTTCTTTCCGCACATCTTCAGCAATCACCGGCTGGCACATGCCCTTTAGCAGCACAAACCGCGAATGTCCCGCTTGCCACTTCTTGTCGGTTCCCATCGCCGCATACAAGGCTTCCGCGTCCAGCTTCCCCAACCGCGTGGGCAGGCCGATATTGCCCACCACGTCCTCGACTTCTTCCGCCAAGCCGGAGTCGCATAAACCCAGCGCCGCCGAAAGCCGTACCGCCGCGACTAATCCAACACCTACCGCCTCACCGTGCAGCCACTGGTACTCGGTCACGCGCTCGATGGCATGGGCGAAGGTATGCCCCAGATTCAAGTGCGCCCGTATACCGCGTTCATAAGGGTCTTGCTGCACCACATCCACTTTGACCTGCACGGCGCGGCGTACCAGTTCCGCCGCGTTGTCCTTCGTCCACAGATCAGGGTTCAACAACCCCTCGTCCGCCAACAACCCGTGCTTAATGAGTTCCGCCATACCGCAGCGCCATTCACGATCTGGCAGTGTCGCCAGCACATCAGGGTCGATCAGCACTGCATTCGGCTGCTTAAACGCGCCAACCAAATTCTTCCCCTGTGGTAAATCCACACCCACTTTGCCACCGACACTCGAATCGACCATCGCCAGCAAACTAGTTGGAATTTGTATCAAGTTCACGCCGCGCATATAAGTCGCCGCCGCGAACCCTGCCGTATCCCCAACAACCCCGCCGCCGAGCGCGATCACCGTACCGGAACGGTCAAGGCCAACCGCGACCAAATCCGCATACAATTGGCTCACAGTTTCCAGCGTCTTGTACTGCTCACCGTCCAGCATGGTGACGACTGCCGCATCCGGCAAACGGCTTGCTAACGTTTCGCCGTAGAGGGGTGCAAGCGTCGTATTCGTGATAATGACTGCTTTGCCGCGAATAAACGAACTGACCTGCTCCAGCATCCCCGCGCCAATGTGGATGTCATAATCATCGCCGTTCGGCGCGGCTACACGGATACGGTCTGCCATAATTGGATAATCTCGTCTGTAATAGCGTCAGGGGTCTTTCCAGTTGTATCTACTTGATGTGGGATCGCGGCATAAGCATCACGCCGTTTGTCGAGCAGTCCACGCCAATCGCCTTTCAACAAGGGGCGTTCTGCCTTATCGGCTTTCAGTCGTTCGGCAATCACTTCGGGCGCGGCATTCAAGCACACCACGAAACCCGAAGCCAACATCACATCACGGTTGCTCTCATCCACCAGCATCCCGCCGCCCGTCGAGATGACATACCCATTCTGCGCTGCCAAGAAACGACACATGCGGCGTTCGATGTGCCGAAACCGAGCTTCGCCGTCACGTTGGAAAATCTCAGGGATGGTCATCCCCACACGGCGTTCAATTTCTTCGTCCGTATCCATAAACGGGCGACCGAGTTTTTCCGCCAACAGTTTCCCGATGGTCGATTTACCCGTTCCCATAAAACCCGTAATGATGATGTTGCGGTCGTTAGCTATATCCAAAGCGCCACTCCACATTATCCATCGGCAGATCGCTCAAACGTGCCTGCCGCAAACTGGCAAAACGCGGTTTCATTTCGCTGATGCTGTCGCCGCCCAGCTTTTCGAGCAGCGAGTCGGCAATCACAATCGCCATCATCGCCTCGCCAATCGGCACAGCACGCGGCAGCGCACAGAAATCGCTGCGCTCAAACTTCGTATCCTCGCGTGTACCCGTCGCCAGATTTACCGACTCCATCGCCTTAAGGATGGTCGCAATCGGCTTCATTGCCACCCGCGCCACAATCGGCTCGCCCGTGGAGATACCACCTTCCGTACCACCTGCGCGGTTCGTGCGGCGGATCAGCGTGTCCTCGTCCTCGCTCAAACCAATCGCGTCATGCACCTGCGAACCCGGCTTACCCGCGTTGTCGAACGCCTCACCGATCTCTGCGCCCTTCATCGCATGAATGCTGACCATCGCCGAGACGATCTTCGCATCCAACCGCCGATCCCAATGCACATGCGAGCCTAACCCCGGCGGCACATTCAAGGCGATCACCTCAAAGATGCCGCCCAGTGTATCCTTATTAATCTTGATCTGGCGAATCGCCTCACGCATCGCTTCCACCGACTCAATCACCGGTGAGCGCACATCATTTTCCTCGGCGATCTTGAACCGTTCCTCATAGCTGACCGCCGGATCAACCGCCGTCTTAACATCGCCAACCTGCACGATGTAGCCACCAATGACGATACCAAACTCCGCCAGCAGTTTCTTGCAAATCGCGCCCACTGCCACACGCATCGTCGTTTCGCGCGCGCTCGCCCGTTCCAGCGCCACCCGCATATCGCGGTAGCCGTACTTGATCGCCCCGGTCAGGTCAGCATGACCGGGGCGCGGAATCGCCATTGGCTCGATGTCTTTCTCTTTCCAGTTCTTGAAGTCGCGGTTTTCCACCAGCAGCGCAATCGGCGCACCAGTCGTTACGCCATTCATCACGCCGGATGTAATCCGCACCTCATCACGCTCGATGCTCATGCGCCCACCGGAGCCGTATCCCTGCTGCCGCCGCGCCAGTTCGTTGTTGATGTCTTCCGGTGTCAAAGGCAGTCCCGCTGGCAGCCCTTCAATAATCGCCGTCAGCATCGGCCCATGTGATTCACCCGCCGTCAAAAAACGTATCATTGTTTACATTAACCTTTACGAATTTCGAGCGATGAAAAATCTATAATTGCTTTTACACTCAACAGGAAATCTGCGCCAATAATTCCATCGAAGTCAAACCCATAGTCGAGCGCACCCATTTGTATCACAAACTGCGAAACTTGCATGTCACCAATTTCGATGGCAGGAATTTTCTTTTGGAGTACATACTCGTCACCTCCAACGCCGCTCATTGTTGCAGGCTTATCATCCCCGTCTGGAACAATACCGATTTTCTCCATATCATCGGTCTTGAATGCAGTCCCACCGGAGCCAGTATCAAGAAGTACGCGGTGGAGTGCTATCGTTTCCCCATTACCATGAACAACAACTGATACAAATGGCAATTCATCAATTAGAGTTATCGAAGGCATTATTGTGCGACTTTGCGCCTAAAAGCATCGACGACTTGAATTTCTAACTCGGCTTGCTTGGTATGCAGCATATAGTATTCCCGTTTCTTATCGAGGTGATGCACACGTTTATAACATTCCCACGCAGGCTTCCAATCATCTCCAAATGCCTCAATAACATCCATCTGATTGATAATCCGGTTTCCGCCTGTCGTGTGGGCATCAGTAGCCTCAACTACCACCCACTGATATGGATATTGTTCGCGTACAGTTTGCCAATCCATCACCACCTCCAAACCCCAGCTATGGCTCAATTACTTGTAGTGAAATTTCAAGCCATCCGCCCTCAAGAAAAAAGCTCCCAACTTTTGTTGGGTATCCATATTGAGGATCGTACTCAGCAAGACAAAACAAAACACACGACCATGCTTCATTGAACAATTCTTCAACCCGAATATCAGATCGCGTTTGCGGGAACAACATATTGCCTGCCTGCTTTAACTCATACTCCGGCCAATGGCGAATGCCTACTGGATGGACAGCCAAAGTATAATTTTTAACACCACTGAGTTGCCACTTTGCCTGATTTCCAATGAGAATAACTTTTGGTAACCAAATTGGAAGTGTACATACTGCAATCGCCATAAACAAAACGATAAGACATGAGCGAAGGTGTTCTGCTCCTAGCTTCGGCTGTTCAACAACTTGGACTTTACTCACCGCTTCGCCAGTGCCTCTTTCGCCGCCTCGAACATCACTTCGACAGGCGCTTCTCGCTTCGTCCAGATGCTAAACGCCGCCGCGCCCTGCCGGACAAGCATACCCAATCCGCCAATAGCCTGTCCACCGTTCGCCTCCACCTGCTGCATCAGCAGTGTGCGCTCCGGTCGGTACACGGTGTCATAAACCGTCACCCCTTTCGGAAACGGCACACCCGTAATCCATGGACTTTCATCGACGTTCGGCCACAGTCCGACTGACGTGCAGTTCACGACCAGCGACACATCTTCCTCTGCCGCCTCATCCAGCGTTTTCACGTCGGCGCTGCGGATATTCGCCGAAATCGTCAGATCCGCCAGCATCACCTGTGCCTTCTGCTGCGTCCGGTTGACCACAATCACCGTCGCGCCAGCCTTCGCCAACCCGTAAACCGCCGCCCGCGCCGCGCCACCTGCGCCCAACACAATCACCTTTGACCCTTGCAGCATAACCCCATGCGCGGTCAGGTCATCCACCAAGCCAATCACATCGGTATTCGTGCCAACATTCGTACGGAAGTCAATCGTGTTCACCGCGCCAATCGCCCGTGCGCGTTCATCCGGCAGCACATAATGCATGACCTTTTCTTTCAGCGGCACGGTCACATTCACGCCGATAAACCCGCCCTCGTCCCGCAGGATACGCAAACTCTGCGGCACAATATCTGGCGGCACCGGCGCGAGTTCATACTGCCAATCGCGCATCCCCAACGCCTGAAACGCCGCGTTGTGCATCGCCGGACTAATGCTGTGCGTCACCGGCCAACCGATCACCCCAACTTTGTTCGTCAACGAAGCCACCTTATCCCGCGTGTCATCAACAAGCTGCTGCTTACAAAAACAATGTGCGGCGGGGCGCAGCACTGCACCCACGGCGTTTGGTACACCACCAACGAAACCACCTGCGTCACCGCGAATAACCCGCCGACCACCGCTACTGCCGCGCACCCTACGCCCCACAGGCGTATCTTCCGCCGTTCGCGCTCGTGTGCCGCCATCTGCTCTGGCCTAACGTGCTTGGCACCGCCGCACAGGGAACACGCCTCGAAGTAAAATTGCTTGCGTGTTCCGGTTTCGCTCTCGACCCATTCCCAGTAGTACTTCCCGCCTTGCCCCTTGCATACAGGGCATTCCGGCAGCGCTTGTACCTGCGTCCACGCATCGAGCGCTGCTTGGTTAACCCACCCCTCGCCCCCGCACACGGCGCACGTTTGCAGCCGTCGGAGCTGTCCTTCCGGTGCATCATTCCGCCTCCGGGACTTAAAGCTGTAGATATGAGCCTCTTGCCCCTTACCCGCGCAAGCTGGGCATATGATCCGTTTCGAAGGCTGCATCTCGGCAGTCATGCTGGGCTTTGCAACCACCTACACATTCTCAACCGCGATCTGTGCGCCCAACCCCGCCATCGTCTCCGCGAAACCGGGGAACGAATCCCCCGCGCATCGGGCATCCATCACTGTGCTATCACCCTGCGCCACCAACCCCGCCACACTCAAGCTCATCGAAACACGGTGGTCGTCATGTCCCTCGACTGTCGCCGCCTGCAGCTGCTGCGGCCCGTCGATAATGAACCCATCCGGTGTCTCGGTGATCTTCGCGCCCATCTTCGCCAGTTCACCCGCCATTACCGAAATGCGGTCGGTTTCCTTGACGCGCAGTTCCTGTGCATCGCGGACGGTTGTTTTACCCTCTGCCAGCAGCGCCGCCACCATCAAAATCGGGAACTCGTCGATCATCTCGACCACAACCTTCCCGCCCACTTCTGTACCCTTGAGTATGCTGTGCCGCACACGGATTTCACCAACCGGTTCACCCGCTTCGAGTCCGGTTTCCATCACGGTCAAATCCGCACCCATCGCCTTCAACACGTCGATAATCCCCGTGCGCGTCGGGTTCAGATTAACCCCTGTCAGCGTAATATCGCTCCCCGGTACCACCAGCGCCGCCACAATCACGAATGCCGCTGACGAAATATCCCCCGGCACTGTCAAATCCATCGGCTTCAACGCGCCGTTCGGCTTCAGCACAATCGTTGTCCCATCGCTGCTGATGTCCGCACCCATCGCGCTCAACATCCGCTCGGTGTGGTCACGCGCTGGCCCCGGCTGCACCACCGCCGTCGCCCCCCGTGCAAACAACCCCGCCAGCAATATGGCGCTTTTTACCTGTGCGCTGGCAACCGGCATATCGTACTTGATGCCCTGCATCTGCGCCGGTTTAATCGTCAGTGGTGCGCGGTCGTTCGTCGCCGTAATGTTTGCGCCCATCATTTGCAGCGGTGTTAATATCCGCTTCATCGGTCGTCGTCGGAGCTGCTCGCTGCCATCCAGCACACTCTCAAACGGCTGCCCGCACATAATCCCCGCGATCAGCCGGATACCCGTTCCCGCGTTCACGAGGTTCAGCTTATCTTTCGGCGGCGTGAACTTGCCCCCGTGGATCGTCAGTTCGTTCTTGCTGTGGCGATCAACTTGGATCCCCAGCGCTTGCACACTCGCCAGCGAGGCTTCCGTATCTCCCGCCGCCAGCCAGCCGCGCACCTGCGTTTCGCCCTCGGCCATCGCCCCGAACATCACCGCGCGGTGCGAAATCGACTTATCCCCCGGTACGGTCGTCTTGCCCTTCAAGCCCGTTGTCGGCTTGACCTTGAAACAATCATTTGCCATTTTTGTACCCGTTTTCGTATTTTTGATACCAATTAATGCGTGCCTCCCGTGCCGGACGCAGGAATTCCGCTAGCTTCTGGTCATCCCGCGAGATCAGCATCGCTTCGAGCATCGCCAGTTGCATACGGAACAGCGCCAACAGCGTCGCCACTGCCTGCGTGTTCGTACTCACCACATCGCCCATCATTTGCACATCTTGCCCTGCTAACCGTGACATATCACGGAAGCCGCCCGCCGCCAATTCCCACACCGTCGGGTCAGCCTCGCCTTCCTTCGCCACCGTCGCCACCAGCGCCGAACTGAGCAAGTACGGAATGTGGCTGATCGCCGCCACCAGATGATCGTGTCGCTCGGCTTCCATCTCGAATGGCACCGCTTCCAGCGCCTCAACCAGTTCCAGCGCCCGCAGCCGTGTCGCCGGTGTGGTACGCCGCGTCGGGCAAAGCACGAACGGTCGCCCTTTGTACAGGTTGCCGTCACTCGCCTGTACCCCGCTGGTTTCCTTACCCGTCATCGGGTGTCCGCCAATCGCGTGGATACCCACTGGCAAACGCCCCATCGCCTCGCAAATATCCTGCTTCGTCCCACCAATATCGATCAACAGCGTGTTCGACCGCAAGTACGCGCCAATCCGCTTCTCGATCATGTTGCGGATCATCTGCACCGGCGCGGCTAAAATCACCGTATCCGCTTCCGAAACACCCGCTTTCAGGTCATCCGTCGCCGCGTCCACAATCCCGTTCTTCAGCGCATACTCGCGGGATGCCGCGTCCAACTCAATGCCTGTAATCTTGTCGGCGTGGGGGCGCAGCGCCAGCGCCAGCGACCCACCCATCAGCCCTAATCCAACCACTGCCAGATGTCGGGTCCTAAAGCCACCAGAGGCCATCATTACCTCTACCTTTTCCCTGAGTTCAAATCGAGTCCCATTGAATATTTCAAGCGCTTAAATCCCATCGCCTCGAAAAAACCGTGTGCGTGGACGTTAAATCCCCATGTGTTCAGCGTCACACTCCCCATCCCACAATCCGCCGCCCATTGAATGACGGCCTCAATGAGTTTACGTCCGTATCCACGCCCCTGTTCGCTTGGCCTAACCGAAATCTGGTCAATCAGCATATAACGCTGGGCATACGTGTACGGGTTGTCTGGGCGTTCCATTTTCAGCGCGTAGATATATCCTACAGCCTCGCCATCCACTTCTGCAATGTATACCTGCCCCTGCGTGTTACCCAAAATGCGGGTTTCGAAATCAGCCGCGACTGCTGGATAATCGGGCTGCTTGAACAGATGCGGATAGGCTGCCGCGTGAATCCGCTGCACGTCCTCGTTCAACCCCGCCAACAATCCCACGTCATCCAGTGTCGCTTGTCTGATGTTCACTTTAACCCCTCGCTTACCTTATGCCGTGCGGTCAACCGCCGCCGCAATCCGTTGAATCTGCTGTACCATCTGCCGGAACGCATCATACCGGAGGCTCTGCCGCCCGTCGGAGTACGCCTTTTCCGGCTCAGGATGCACTTCCACGATCACCCCGTCCGCCCCTGCTGCGACCGCCGCCTTCGCAATTGGCAGCACATATTCCGAGTAACCCGTGCCGTGGCTGGGGTCAGCTAAAACGGGCAAATGGGTCAGCGCCTTCAACACCGGAATCGCGTTCACATCGAATGTGTTGCGGGTCGCCTTCTCAAACGTGCGAATGCCGCGTTCGCACAACATCACACGGTTGTTCCCGTGCGACAGTACATATTCTGCCGACATCAGCAAATCCTCAACCGTGCTGCTCATGCCGCGCTTCAGCAAAATCGTATGTTGGCTCTCGCCCACCTTGTTCAACAGACTGAAGTTCTGCATATTCCGTGCGCCGATTTGCAGCACATCCGCATATTCGCACACCATCTCAACCTGCGCTGTGTCCATCACTTCGGTCACAATCGGCAGCCCCGTGCGTTCCCGTGCTTCGGCCATCCACTGCAAGCCCTTCTCGCCGTGCCCTTGGAAGCTGTAGGGTGACGTGCGCGGCTTGAATGCCCCACCCCGCAGCGCCGTTGCCCCGGCTTCTTTCATCTCACAGGCGATCTCGATAATCTGCTCGCGGCTCTCTACCGAACACGGCCCTGCGATAATCAACACCTTGTTCCCGCCCATATGTGACCCGTTCAGCGGTACTTGCGTGTCGTTCGGGTGGAAGTGTCGGCTTGCCAGCTTGTACGGCGCTGTTATCCGCACCACTTTCGAAACACCGTCCATCGAGCTGTAATTTTCCTCGCGCAGCGGGGTCGGGCTTTCCCCCACCACCCCGACAATCGTGTGCTGCTCACCTTCGGAAAGGTGCGCCTTGTAACCATCCGCCTCAATCCGGCTGATAACGCTTGATATAGCTTTCGAGTCTGCTTCGGGTTTCATCACGACGATCATACTTCTTCTCCTTCTTTCAAAACGATTTTATTATCGGGGTATAAATCCGGTCGCAGCGCCATCGCACCCCGCATATAAACATGCTGAATTTCGTCGAGCGTCTTTTCCGTGTTCCAGTGGATCAAGATGCGGATGCACATCGGGATTCCGTCCGGCACATCCACTTCTTTCGCCCCCATCAGCGCCGTCCGGTGCCATCCCATATCGCGCCCGGCCTTCGCTGGGAACACGGCGTTCAAGTCGCCCGTTGTCGTAAAAATCACACTGGCGACATCATCTTCCTCAATCGCGTTGGCATGAACAATTGCCTCAAGTAATTTTCGTGTCGCGTCTAAGATTTCCTCCGCTGTGTTATGGTCAACAGTCGTTGCCCCGCGCACACCCCGTACTCTTACCGCCATCGTTGTTTTCCCCTTTCGTAGGTTCGGCGATTCGCAATAAAAAAGGCGCGGAGCGTACACTCTGCGCCTTTTGAGTTTCCTCAAGTTTTCTCGGTTTAAACTACCGCTTTAACCCAGCACGCAACGCTCTACAATGCTCTATGTCGCATGTAAAGTAAAAATAATAGGAACGTGCGTACGAAACGTTGGGTTGCATGGTTAAAAACAGGTTTCCTTCACCGATGCACGAGAGCATAACACGCCCTCAAAAGATTTGTCAAATACTCCGTTTGCGCTCTGCATTGATCTTGGCGTACTTGGCGACTTGGCGGTTAAATCTCTCCGTACTCCTCTGTGCCCTCTGTGGTGAATCGCCTTGGTATTCTTCTCCGCATTGTTCTCTGCATTCTCCGCGTCTCTGCGGTTAAAGGCTTCTCTTACACCTTGGCGATTTGTATTCTCTGCGCCTTTGTGTCATTGTGCCTCTGTGTTAAAAGCTCTCCGCATTGATCTTGGCGTACTTGGCGACTTGGCGGTTAAATCTCTCCGTACTCCTCTGCGCCTTTGTGTCATTGTGCCTCTGTGTTAAAAATTCTTTGCGTCCTTTGCTTCTCCGCGCCTCTGCGGTTAAAATCTTCTCTTACCCCACGCGGTAATCCTGCTTCAAACTCTCAATGTGGTGCATCACATGCCCCACCATACAGTACAACAGCGCGCGCGTTGTAATCGGCACATCACTCGCCGTCCCCATCCGCTTCGACTCGTCGTCCGTCAGCACCTTAAAGCACAGCACATTCGACTTCCGCTGCGCCACAAATTCCTCGAGTAAATCCGCTAAACTCCGGCGGTCGAACTGTGTCCCGCTCACATACGTGTTCTGGTCAAAACCCGCCAACGGGGTCGCGTCACCCCGCGCGATCCGCAGCGCCCGATACGCGAAAATGCGCTCGGTATCGCAAAGATGCCCCATCACCTCTTTGATGTTCCACTCACCCGCCTCTGGTCGCTCAACCGCCTTTTCTTCGCTCACGCCGTTCAGCTTGGCCGTCAGTTCCCCCGGCTGTGCGCTCATCAGCGTCAGGATGTCGCTGCCCGCCGGAACACGCTGCACATACCCCGCGTAAAACGCTGCATACTCGTTTTCTTCTGGCTTACCAATCATCATGTCACCTCTCTTTTAGCTGTCAGCATAACGTGAGCCAATACCCGCCGCAAGCGCCCTTCATACCGCCAAAGATTAACCTTCTGGCCTATTTTTTAAATGTTCCTTTACAGCTTAACAATGTTTACATACTTCAACACTAATCACATAACATTTAGCCTCAACATTCAAAAATCTTATAAAGAAAGTTTATTTTAAGTTTGTTCACAAACCATTTACAAACTATCTACCAACTTCACCTGCCATTTCCTCGCCTACAAAGTTAGTGTCAACACCCCTTAAAAGTGACCAAATGTTCTGACAAATGTTCACCCTTTCAGTTCCTAATTCTGCTATCCTGTGGTTATGGGCAGCCTAGTGATCTTGGAATTTCAATATTTATGATCTCTGTGTTCTCTGTGGTGAATCGCCTTAATACTATCTCCGCGCTCTCTGCGTCCCTCCGCGCCTCTGCGGTCTATCTTCTCTGCTCTCCTTGGCGCACTTGGCGATTTGTATTCGCTTTTGCCTTTAACTGTCAACTGAAAACTGTGAACTATTTTGCTGCAACCGTTGCAGCGGCGAACCACTCATCCACCGCTGCAAATAAACTCGCATCTTAACAATTATCTCTCTTAGCGATTTGTATTCTGTCTTTGCTTTAAGCTGGTGACTGGAGACTGACGACTAATGACTAAACTTGTAACCTGCCACTTGAAACTTGAAACTACTCGCGGCAAATTGCTCCCTCACTACCGCTATGCAACTGCACAAATTGCACAGCGGCGGATTGCTCCCGTACTGCCGCCGATTTGTGTCATTTCAGCGCCGCGCTCCCTCACTTCTGCCGCCACAAAATGTCAATTCAGCGGATCGCTCCCTCATTCCCGCCTGCCATTTCGGCGGGAAATATGCGAATTATGCAACTCTTATAACTCACTTCTATTTTCTAGGTATTTGTATTGACTATCGACTGATGACTAAAGACTATCGACTACCAACTGCTTGACAAACATAAAAAATGTCGTTACTCTCGTTTTTAATTAAATATTGAAAAACGTTGATCTAGATAAGTACACATCAACACGCTGTTCAGAGAGTCGCCGGCTGGTGTGATGGCGATACAAAACGGTAATGTGGAATGGGCTAGGGAGTTGCGTGGTCGAATAACAGTAGCCCACGCCGGAGGCGCACCGTCATCAGAGCGCAGGGTATTAAAGTGTCGAACACCAGCGTACCCGCAAAGTGAAGCTGTCTCGCTGACGGCTTTAACCAAGGTGGCACCACGGGAACCCCTTCTCGTCCTTGATATGGAGATGGGGTTTTTTGTTGGCTGGTTAAAGTCTGTTATTGGAGACGCTAATCATGGTCATGTTCGCCACCCAAACCCAAGATACGATCCGCCCCTCCCGTGAGCGCGTTACCCAACTCTTCCAACAGGGTGATCTCGTTCCCGTCTACCGGATGCTCCCGGCTGACCTCGAAACACCGGTATCCGTCTACCTCAAACTCGCCCAATCCGGTCAGTACTCGTTCCTGCTCGAAAGTGTCGAAGGTGGGGAACAGGTCGGTCGCTACTCCTTCCTCGGTGTGAACCCCAAAGGCTCGGTCATCGTTCAGGATGGTCAGGTGCGCCGTACCCTACACGGTGAAACCACCACCCGCCCCCTCGCGGCTGACGAAGACCCGCTGGATGCCGTCAAAGCCGAGTTCGAGCGCGTCAAACCCGTTCGTCTCCCCGGTCTCCCGCGTTTCGTCGGGGGCGCGGTCGGTTACCTCAGCTACGATAGCGTCCGCTACTTCGAACGCCTTCCCGCCACCGCTACAGATGACCTGTATGTACCGGATGCCGCCTTCCTCCTGCCGGATACACTCGTCATCTTCGACCATGCCCGTCACCAACTGCTCGTCCTTGCCAACGCCCACAATCAGGGCGACCCCGGCGCAGCCTACAACGATGCCGTTGATCGCATTGATGAGGTCATCGCTGCCCTTTACCAACCGGTTCCAGTCACATCAACCAAACCTTCAAACACATCATCGGAAGGTCGTGAACTCGAATCCAACATGACCTACGAACAGTACGAAGCCTCCGTCAACGCCGCGAAGGAATACATCGCCGCTGGTGATGCCTTCCAAATCGTCCTGTCCCAGCGCTTTAGTGGGAAAACAACCGCCTCCCCACTCGCCCTTTACCGCGCCCTGCGGATGCTCAATCCCTCGCCCTATATGTTCTTCCTCAACTTCGGCGAGGAACTTAACCTCATCGGCGCGTCACCGGAAGTCATGGTCCGCCTCGAAGATGGGAAGGCGATGGTTCGCCCCATCGCGGGGACGCGCCCGCGTGGCACAACTGAGGAAGAAGATGTTCGTCTCGCCGAAGAACTCCTTGCCGACCCCAAAGAACGTGCCGAACACGTCATGCTGGTTGACCTCGGTCGCAACGACTTGGGCCGTGTCTGCGACTACGGTACCGTTCGCGTCCCCCGCATGATGTATGTTGACCGCTACTCCCACGTCATGCACATCGTCAGCCAGGTTGAAGGCAAACTCCGTGCCGGAATGGATGCCTTCGACCTGCTCCGCGCCACCTTCCCTGCTGGTACGCTCAGTGGTGCGCCCAAAGTCCGCGCGATGGAAATCATCGAGGAACTGGAAGGCACACGACGCGGAACTTACGGGGGTGCGGTCGGTTACTTCAGCTTTGATGGCTCGATGGACACCTGCATCACCATTCGCTCGGTACTCATGCGTGGCGATCAGGTCGCCCTCCAGTCTGGTGGCGGCATCGTTGCCGATAGTGATCCTCGTCGCGAATACGAGGAAACCCTCAATAAGGCCAAAGCAGTCGCTACCGCGATACAATACGCGGAAAAAGGTCTACTTTAGGAGGCAACATGGCTGTCAAACGTGTCATTTTCATTCGCCCCGGCGAAACCGATTGGAACCGCGACCTGCGCTATCAGGGTTGGGTCGCCATTCCGCTAAACGCTTACGGTCAGCGTCAAGCCCAGCGTTTGGCGAACTACATCCGTAATATCGGGGTCAGCGCCCTTTATACCAGCGATCTCAAACGCGCAGCCGAAACCGCTTCACTGCTCGCGGAAAAACTCGGCTCTGAACCGGTTGCCGATAAGCGCCTGCGTGAACGAGACATCGGGACGTGGCAGGGGCTAACCCAAAAAGAGATGCAAACATGGTATCCCGCCGAGTACGGGCAGTTCACCGCTGACCCCGACGGTTACAAGGTACCGAATGGGGAATCTCGCAAAGATGTGCGCGAACGTATCCTCGCGGCCTTTAACGAATATCTGGCGGCTGATAAGGGTGAAACGATTGCCATTCTCTCACACTCAACCGCCATCAACGCCCTGCTTGCCGAAATCATTCCGGGCATAAAGTTCGGCTCAGTCGATGTCAGCAACACTTCTGTGACCACCATCAAGCGTGGTGACGACGGTAAATGGGAACTGGTCACCGCCGATGACATCACACACTTAGAAGGTATGACTGCTCAAAAGGTTCAAGAACTAGAGGAGTAAATCATGATATTGGTGATCGATAACTACGACAGCTTTACCTACAACCTCGTACAGGTGATGGGCGAAATGGGAGCGGACTTACACGTCGAACGCAACGACCAGATCACGCTGGACGACGTTCGCGCAATGCAGCCCACCCACATCGTCATCTCGCCCGGCCCCGGCGACCCCGATGACAGTGGTGTCTCGTTGGATGTCCTGCGCCACATGGGCGAAACCACGCCGGTACTCGGCGTATGTCTCGGTCACCAATGCATCGGTCAAGTTTATGGGGGGGTGGTAGCTCGTGCGCCGCACCTCATGCACGGTAAAACCAGTATGGTTTACCACAATGACGGGGGGCTGTTCGCGGGTGTCCCCAACCCCTTCGAAGCCACCCGCTACCACAGCCTGATCGTCCTCGAAGATACAGTACCCGACTGCCTTACCATCACCGCCCGCACCGAGGACGGCCTGATTATGGGCTTACAACACAAAGAACTCGCGGTCTACGGCGTTCAGTTTCACCCTGAAAGCATCCTGACGACCTACGGCCCGCGTATCCTGCAAAATTTCCTTAAAGTGCGTATACCGGAGCGTGTATAACAATGGAAGCGCTCGCCGAACCCAACACTGTAACGAACACTGCCGCCAAAGAACGCCCGACGGTGCTTTCGGGCATTCAGTCAACGGGCATCCTGCATCTTGGTAACTATATCGGTGCGCTCAGTTTATGGGCAGCCAATCAGAGCCAGTACAACAACCTGTTTATGGTTGCCAACCTGCACACCCTGACCGTGCCGGAAGCCATCAACCCGCGTGAACTGCGCCAGAAATCGCGCGAAGTCGCTGCCCTGTACATCGCCTGTGGCATCGACCCTGACGAGTCGATTATCTTCTTGCAGTCGGATGTACCTGCTCACACCTACCTCGCGTGGATACTCGGCTGCTGTACACCTGTTGGCTGGCTCGAACGCATGACACAGTACAAAGTCAAAGCGGCGGCTCAAGAAACCGTCGGTAGTGGTTTACTCAACTACCCTGCCCTACAAGCCGCTGACATCTTGATATACAAAGCGAACTTCGTGCCGGTTGGGGATGACCAGAATCAGCACCTCGAAATCACGCGCGATATTGCCCAGCGCTTCAACCACCTGTTCGGCGAGTATTTTCCGCTGCCGGGGACACTCAATCGCACCAGCGGCGCACGGGTCATGGGCTTAGACGACCCAACTCAAAAGATGAGCAAGAGCATCGCCGCTAAGAAGCAAGGTCACGCGATTGCCCTGCTCGATACTCCGGCCGTCATCAAGAAAGCCATTATGGGTGCGGTCACGGATGCCGGTGGCGACATCTTGTTTGAGAGCGCCTCGGTAGGCGTTAAGAACCTGCTCGTCTTATATGAAGTCCTATCGGGTCAATCACGCCCAGCCATCGAAGCCAACTTCGCCGGTAAAGGCTATGGAGCGCTCAAACGAGAACTGGTTGATTTAGTCGTCACCACACTTGAACCGATTCAGGCAAAGTTTAACGAATTGATGAGCGACGACCAGCAGCTTGACGAGCTGTTAAGCACAGGCGCGACAAGAGCCAGTGTTATTGCGAACCAAACCGTCGCCGATGTTCGGAAATTAGTCGGGGTATAGGGGGATAATATGGATATACAACGCGCACTTGATGTACTCAGCCGCTTCGGTCACCTCCAAGAGGATGAAGCCGAAGCCGTTATGCACCAGATCATGACCGGCGGCGCAACCGAAGCGCAAATCGGCGCATACCTGATGGCACTCCGTATGAAGGGCGAAACGCAGGATGAGATTACCGGCAGCGCTCGTGCCATGCGCTCCAACTCGCAGCATGTCCACGCCAAATACGAGGGCGACTTGCTCGATACCTGCGGCACCGGTGGTGACCGTTCCGGCACGTTCAACATCAGCACCACCGTAGCCTTCGTCGCGGCTGGCGCGGGCATCAAGGTCGCCAAGCACGGCAACCGTGCCGCTAGTAGTAAATGTGGCAGTGCCGATGTTTTGGCGCAGTTGGGGGTCAGTCTCGACCTCACACCCGAACAAGTCGCCGAGTGTATCGACGAAGTCGGCATCGGTTTCCTGTTCGCTGCCAAAATGCACCCCGCCATGAAACACGCCATCGGACCACGCAAACAAATGGCGATCCGCACCATTTTCAACATCCTCGGCCCGCTGACCAATCCCGCTGGCGCACAGCGTCAGCTCATGGGCGTGTTTGCAACCGATCTTACCGACTTTCTAGCTCATGTTCTCGGCAAACTGGGTTCGAAATCGGCACTCGTCGTCAGCGGCTACGGCGGACTTGATGAACTGACTACCACGGGGCCAAATCGCGTGAGCCACTTTAAAGATGGCAAAGTAAACAGCTACGAGATCAATCCGCAGGACTACGGCTTCCGTGGCGCGAACATCAGCGAATTACTCGGTGATGACGCACCCACGAATGCAGGTATCCTGCGCGGTATCCTCACTGGCGACATTCAAGATGCCAAGCGGGATGTCGTACTGCTGAACGCTGCGGCGGCTCTCATGGCGGCTGACTATGCCACCTCGATTGCCGATGGAATCCAAAAAGCAGCAGAGATTATTGACAGCGGTGCGGCATTGCAAAAGCTCGATGCGCTGGTGGCCTATAGCAAACAATTAACGCCTGTTGCCAACTAATTCCCTTATTGAATGAGTAAAAGGATGAAGCGTGTTCGTTAAAACCGATACGATCCTCGACAAAATTCTGGCGCAAAAGCAAATCGAGTTGGATGCTGCCTACACGACATCGGGCTTAACCGCTCAAACCGAGCAAGCCGCTCGTGCCGCATCTCGTCCGCGCAACTTTCGGGCTGCCCTCAACCGCCCAACCGTCGCGTTGATCGCTGAAGTCAAGAAGGCTTCGCCCAGCAAAGGGTTGCTCGTTAAAGACTTCAATCCGGTACGCATCGCCCGTACATACGAGGAAAACGGCGCGGCTGCCATTTCAGTCCTAACCGACGAAAAGTTCTTTCAGGGCAGCTTGGATGATCTGCGTGCCGTGCGTGCTGCCGTCCGCATCCCGATCCTGCGTAAAGAGTTTATCATCGACCCTCACCAGATTTACGAGGCGCGTGCTGCCGGTGCGGATGCTGCCCTGCTCATTGTGATGGCGCTCGAAGATGCCCAACTGCGCGACTTACACACCTTGATTACCGAACTTGGTATGTCTGCGCTAGTGGAAGTCCATAACGAGGCTGAACTTGAACGGGCGCTTGCCGTTGGGGCTTCCTTAATTGGTGTAAACAATCGTGACCTGCGAACCTTCCAAGAGGACTTGACCACGACAGCACGGGTTGCCGCCCTCGTCCCCGCTGATGTAACCTTAGTAGCAGAAAGTGCCATCCGCAGTGTCGAGGATGTTCAGCGTATGGGCGCATCCGGCGCGAAAGCGGTACTCGTCGGCGAAGGCTTGGTGAAGGCGAAGGACATGGCAGCCGAAGTACGGCTCTACAGCAGCCAGCAGCGCCAGCCAGTCACGCCCATACTGGAATAGGAGTCGGTGTGGTCAAGGTCAAAATTTGCGGTATCACCCGTTTTGAAGATGCACTCGCGGCGGCGGAGGCTGGGGCGGATTTACTCGGCTTCAACTTCTACAAGAAAAGTCCGCGTTACATCTCACCCGAAGATGCCGCCACTATCTGCGACAGTCTACGCCAGCAGGTCGGCAGCGCCTGCCCGATCTTGGTGGGTGTATTCGTCAATGAAGTTGTAGGCGTGATTTCAGCGATCACCCGCAAGGCGGGCCTCAACTGCGCCCAACTGCATGGTGACGAATCGGAAGCCATGCTCAAGGAACTCTACGGCATCGGCTTCAAAGCCATCCGCCCGATGAACATGGCGCAGGCACTCGATGATGTCAGCTACTTTAAGCCGCAGTTCCCAACCGACGACCGTTGGCCTTCGCTGCTGCTGGATGCCTATCACCCTAACCTCTACGGCGGTACCGGTGAACAAGCCAGCACCGAGGTGGCGCTCGCGGTCAAGGCACAGGTTCCGCGTCTGATGTTGGCGGGTGGCCTCACACCGGAAAACGTGGCGAGTCGTGTTCAAGCTATTCAGCCGTGGGGGGTCGATACAGCCAGTGGTGTCGAAGTTGAAGGCCAAGCAGGTGTCAAAGATGCGGCTAAAGTTCGCGCATTTATCGAGGCAGTCCGCCAATCATGACCGAGCTTTTCGACATCTACGACGAACATCAAGTTCACATCGGCGTGAAGGAACGCGCTGCCGTTCACCATGACGGCGACTGGCATAAAGTCTTCCACTGCTGGGTCGTGTATCGTGGTAGTGACGGCATCAACTACATCGTCATGCAAAAGCGCGGGCCGGATAAAGACACCTATCCGAGCCTGTTTGATATATCCGCCGCTGGGCATTATCAAGCGGGTGAAACCATTGAGGATGGCATCCGTGAAGTGCAGGAAGAACTCGGCATCGCTGTGTCGTTCGACGAGTTAGTCCCACTTGGGCAGCACACTAGCGCCATCCAATACGATGATATTGACGACCGGCAGTTCTGCGACGTATTTCTACTCATCCACGAGCAGGACATCAACGACTACAACTTCCAAAAAGAAGAACTCGATGGGCTGGTGGTTTTTTCGATAGCCGCTGGGTTAAAACTGTTTAGCGGTCAAGTGACCAGTATTCCTGCCCGCGCTGCCGGATTAGGGGTCGACAAACTCGACATATCCGAAGCGGACTTCGTACCGCGAACCGACGACTACATTATCCATGTGATGCAGCTCGCCATCCAGTATTTGAACGGCGAACGTAATCTTAAACTTTAAAAGTCAATTGAAAGCAGCGATCTTATGGCTGACCCGACACTCAAAACAGAATTTATAAAGACCGGCACGGCGAACGTTCCCAACGAACGTGGCTATTATGGCGACTTTGGTGGGCGCTTCGTTCCTGAAACTATCATTCCCGCGCTCGACGAACTCACCGTCGCCTATCAAGAAGCGATGGCTGACCCCGATTTCCAGCAGCGGCTCATGAACCTGCATCAAACCTACACCGGTCGCCCGACACCCGTTACCTATGCCAAACGCCTCTCCGAACAATTGGGTGGCGCACAAATCTACCTGAAGCGTGAGGACTTGGCGCACACCGGCGCACATAAAATCAACAACGCGCTCGGTCAAGCCTTGCTCGCGCAGCGGATGGGCAAGAAGCGGATCGTCGCCGAAACCGGCGCGGGTCAGCACGGGGTCGCCAGTGCGACTGCTTCGTCCCTCCTCGGCTTGGAATGCCACGTCTATATGGGCAGCGTTGATATGGCACGGCAGCAGCCAAACGTCTTCCGCATGAAGCTCCTCGGCACGGAAGTTATTCCCGTCGAAAGTGGCACACGAACGCTCAAGGATGCCATCAACGAAGCCATGCGCGACTGGGTAACGAACGTCCGCAGCAGTTTCTACCTGCTGGGTTCGGCGCTCGGCCCACACCCTTACCCGATGATCGTGCGCGATTTCCAGAGTGTGATCGGTATGGAAGCCCGCCAGCAAATGCTCAACCAAACCGGTCGCCTGCCGGATGTCGCCATCGCCTGCGTGGGCGGTGGCAGCAACGCGATTGGCCTCTTTCACGGCTTCCGCGATGATGACGTGGATTTGATCGGTGTTGAGGCGGGTGGTCACGGTATCGAAAGTGGCGAACATGCCGCCCGCTTCGCCGACCCGCGCTACGGTCGCCCCGGTGTGCTGCAAGGCACGCGCTCATACGTGCTGCAAAACGCGGATGGGCAAATTATGAACACCCATAGTGTTTCGGCAGGGTTGGATTATGCCTCTGTTGGGCCGGAACATGCCTACTTGCGGGATACAGAACGCGCCTTTTACACACTGGCAACCGATCAAGAAGCGCTTGCCGCTCTCCAAACGCTCGCCCAAACCGAAGGCATTATTGCCGCGCTGGAAAGTTCTCACGCGGTCGCCGAAGCCGTCAAACGTGCGCCGAGCATGTCTAAAGACTCGGTTATCCTCGTCAACCTTTCAGGGCGTGGTGATAAAGACTTAGGCACTATCATGAAAGAACTCAAAATTGACTAAAGCGATGCTCGTGCGCCAGTGCGTAAGTGCGCTATTAGTCGATGATGCTGGCAAGTTAGTTATCCAACTCCGCGATAACAAACCGGGTTTGTTGTTTCCCGGACATTGGGCAACGCTCGGTGGTGGCATTGAAAAAGGTGAAACACCGGAAGAAGCAATGCGCCGCGAACTCACCGAGGAAGTCGAACCGGCACCGCCTGTCACCTTCTGGCGGTACTTTGAGCATTTCTTCACAGCACGGGGCGAAAAGCGGATGGTCGCTAACCATGTTTACGTGGGCAACCTGCCGCTCCGGTTAGAAGAAATGAAGTTGTACGAAGGTCAGCGGTTGGGTGCATTCGCCGCCCACGAAATTGACGCGCTGCCCATCGCTTACGGATTAGAAACCATATTTAAGGCGTTCTTCACAGACTATGAGCATCGTACTGGCGACAACCTTTAACCCACGCGGCGAAACTGGACGCTTACGGCAGTTTTGGGCGGATATTCAAGCACTTTACGACGCGGTGGTTATCTCGCTGCCGCCCTCAATCGTCCTTGAGGATGCAATGGGTATTCGCGGCTTAGATGGAGCCTCCATCCATGTGAACGATGATTGGACGCATGGGCGTTACATGGCACTGCAACTGGCGTACCAAACACAGGCTGACTACATCCATTATGTCGATATGGATCGTCTGCTGCGCTGGATTGAAACGCAGCCGGATGAACTGCGCCAAACGATCAATCAGGTTCAATCGTCCGAGTGCTTGGTCATCGGGCGAACAGAGGCAGCGTGGGAAACCCACCCGCAGGCTATGCGCCAAACCGAAGCCATTTCGAGCGGATTATTCTCGCGGTTGATTGGTCAAGAACTCGATTTGAGCGCCGGTTCAAAAGGCTTTAATCGGGCAGCAGTCGAATGTTTACTCGCAAATACACAGCCGGAACGGGCAATTGGCGCTGATTCCGAATGGGTCATTATTTGCCAGCGGGCGGGGTTCAAAATTGAAAGCCTTTTAGTTGATGGGCTTGACTGGGAAATCGCTGACCGTTACCAGACCACAGCCGCCGATAGTAACCGTCAGCAGCAAATTCGTAATGAATACGATGCCGATGCTGAAAACTGGGCGCACCGCGTCAGAATCGCCCATGAGATTATCGAAGCCGGTATGGACGCACTGAACCGACCCATTGTCACTCCTCAAAAGCAGCCAAGTTAAAAGAGAAATTATGATGACAACTACAAAATCACTTTACGGAACCGAAGCGATTGCAGCGATGTTTGAAAAAGCCAAAGGACAAAACCGCGCCGCCTTCCTACCCTACTTCCCCATCGGCTATCCTGACTACGACACATCCATTGAAGCGATTGTCGGTATGGCAGAATTGGACGTTGATGGCTTTGAAATCGGCATTCCTTTCAGCGATCCCTTGGCCGATGGGCCGGTCGTCCAAGCCGCGACCCAGATCGCGCTTGAAAAAGGGATCACCGTCAAGAAATGCCTTGATGGTATCCGCACCCTACGCGCACGGGGCGTTACCCAACCGATGCTCTTGATGGGATATGTCAACCCAATACTCGCCTACGGAGTAGAAGGCTTTATCCACGATGCCTACGAAGCCGGTGCTGATGGCCTCATCATTCCTGATCTGCCGCCGGATGAAGCGGGTTCCATCATCGCGGCGTGCGAAAAGGCCGGCCTCGCGATTGTATTTTTCATAGCGCCGACCAGCAATCCTGAACGTATCAAACTCGTGGCTTCAAAAGCGACCGGTTTTATCTATGTCGTCACAGTCACAGGTGTCACAGGCGAACGCCGCGAAATGCCCTCTGATCTTAAACAATTCATCGCTGGCCTTAAAGAATATACCGATACCCCCTTAGTGCTGGGGTTTGGCATCAGCACGCCGGAACAAGCACGAAGTATGAATGGTTTATTAGAAGGTTTTATCGTTGGCAGTGCGCTGGTGCGAGCCGGTAAAAACGGCGCAGAACCCGTACGCGAACTCGCTTCCGCATTACGAAAAGCGCTCGACTAACAGAATAAGTATATCCAGCTACGGCATTGACCTATATTTTAAACTGAAAGAGGTGTTGCACTACATGAGAGAGGCACAACACCAATTTTCACCTGCCTCATTCTCCGTTATACTGGTTTGTGAAGTAGGGTCAATGATGAAGGGTCATTATGCCATCTTTAAAATCACTTTTACTACTCGTCGGCTGTGCGATTGTATTGAGCCTCACCTTAGCGCCGTTGGCAGCACAATCGGACGAAACCACAGCCGAAAAACTCGCCAGTATGGGCGGGTATCCCTGCCCCAATAGTGACTTCACCTGCCTCAAGCTCACCGTACCGCTTGACCATACGACACCCGGCGATAAACGCACGATTGATGTGGTATTTGGTGTACTGCCTGCGACCGGCGAGCGCAAAGGCATGTTCATTACAGCGACCGGCGGCCCCGGTTCTTCCGGCCTCGAATACGCGGACAGTTATGTGTTTGACTTTGACCCTGCTATCACTGAGCATTATGACCTCGTATTTTTTGACCAGCGCGGGGCGAAACAATCCGGCAATCTACAATGCCCGAACGCCCTAGACAGTTTCGGATACGGCGGTATCGGCGTACCCGATAGCATGGTCGCATCCGCAACCACCAACCAACCACAGGCGTTCGTGGAGGCTTGTGTCGAGGAACTCGCTCAAAATGGCATTCCAGCAGATACCCTTCAATTTTATTCGACCAGCCAAGCAGTTGAAGATCTCGAAGCCTTTCGTGTCATGCTGGGTGATGACAAAATTTGGCTATACGGCGAAAGCTATGGTACCGATTATGCCCAACGCTACGCGGCTGCCCATCCTGACCATCTTGCTGGACTGTTCCTTGACGGAACCATTGACCTGACCACGCCGTTCCTTGATTTCCAGCAGGAACAAACGTACGCCTTCAACGATGTTCTGATCGCCACGCTACAAGATTGTGACCGCAATGCCCTTTGCAATTTTGATGTTGGCGGTGACACTTTAGGGCTTTATGACAGCCTGTCGGTTGAACTTGGTCGCCAAGGCATTGAATATCAATTCCCACTTGCATCCGGTCGTTTAGTAATCGGCACTTTCACACTGGATATGTTGGAAAGCCTAGCGTCCGATGCCCTGTATACGACAGAAGGACGAATGCTTTTCCAACGGGCGCTGGCTGCGGTAGCCCAGAATAACTTTGTGCCGCTCGCACGCTTATATTACACGACAACAGGTTCGCTTTCTCAATCCCGTATGCATGGTCTAGGTGATCCGACCAGCGACACCCTGTTTTTTGCTGTGACTTGTGCGGACAACCGTATCGTGGATGGCACGCCGGAAGCACAGTTTACTGCTTATGAACAGGCGGGCCTCGAAATCGAAGCCGCAGCACTCCACCTTAGAAATGGCTTCTACGGGCGTTTACCCTGTGCTTACTGGCCGGGTAATGCACCTGTCGAGTCACCAGCGCCCCTGACCGCCGAAGGTGTTCCAACATTCGTCATCGGTGCAACGACTGACCCCGCGACCCCGGTACAGCACGGTGAACGTGTGTACAGCCGTCTCGCGAATGGTTACTTAATCACGGCGGAGGGCGGCGCACACGTCATCTTCAACCGCAATAACACCTGTGTAAATGATCTCGTCAACAATTTCCTCATTGATGGAACGCTACCGACTGACCGTGAAACACGCTGCGCGGATGTCGTCGCCGATCCCTATATCCCGCTTTCACCCTCAAGTGTACGTGTGTTTGACACACCCCTACAGATCATGGACGCGGTTTATAACGAGATCGCTTATTTACCGGACTACTACTTCTGGGACGGATACCAACTGGTGATGACGGCCTGTTCAATGTCGGGTGTCATGAGTTTTGCAGATGACCACGGTGTAGGCGATCAATTCAGCCTGAGCGATTGTTCGTTCTTCAATGGTTTTGTCATGTCGGGAACGGGTACCTATTACCACGGGACATTTACCCTGACCGTCGACATAAACGGCTATGAAAGTGGAACGCTCACGTATACGCAAGATGCCGATGGAAACATCAGTGTTACCGGAGAATATGGAGGGGAAGTCGTTAATCTTTCCGAAACGCGCCCTGATGCAGCAGCCTAACCATTTCGAGAAAAGGACAACTATGAAGCGAT
Source organism: Chloroflexota bacterium (assembly GCA_020161935.1). Classification (GTDB taxonomy): domain Bacteria; phylum Chloroflexota; class Anaerolineae; order Aggregatilineales; family Phototrophicaceae; genus CFX2. Next base: position 430,192 of record JAIUNI010000001.1, on the reverse strand, counting down.
CTGTAATCCGTTTAAGTGTTTTGTTGTGCTGCGTCTTCTTTACGTTGGGATTTGCAGGTGCAGCGCACGCCCAATCCACAACCGAGGATATTCTATCCGACCTCGGCGGGTATACCTGCCCCGATAGCGACTTTACGTGTGTCAAGCTCACAGTGCCACTCGATCACTTCACAGCCGACGACGACCGCACGATTGATGTGGTATTTGGCGTATTACCCGCAACGGGCAAACGCAAAGGTATGTTCATCACGGCGACCGGTGGCCCCGGCTCATCGGGTTTAGCCTCCGCCGATGGTTATACGGCAGCGTTTGATCCGTCCATCACTGAACACTTTGACATCGTGTTCTTTGACCAACGCGGCGCTTACCAATCCGGTAACCTTCAATGCCCGAACGCGGTCGCGACTTTCTACAGTTCGAATGGCGCATCCGCGACACCGGAAGAAGAAGCAATACTCATCGAGACAGCGAAAACCTTCAGCGAGGATTGCATTACCGAAATGGGTGTCGACCCGGCGACCTTGCCGTTCTATGGTACTAACCAAGCGGTAGCCGATCTTGAAGCCTTCCGGCAGGCGATTGGCGATGAAAAAATGTGGCTCTACGGCGAAAGCTATGGGACACAATATGTTCAAACCTATGCTGCGGCTTATCCCGATCATGTTGCAGCACTCATTCTCGATGGCACGGTTGACTTGACGAACGGCCTGACCGAATACTACACCGAACAAACGCAAGCGTTCAGCGATATGCTCCAAGCCACGCTGCAAGCCTGCAACGACGATGACTATTGTAAAGATGACTTCGCGGAAGGTGACGCGGTTGACTTCTACGATACGCTGGTTGCGGAACTCGTCAGTAACCCTGCTGCGGTAGACTTCCCGCTACCTGATGGTACACAAGCGCCACGCCAGTTCGGGCTTGGCGAACTCCAAACGGTTGTCGCCAGCCTCGGCTACAGCGAAGGCGACCGGATGATGCTGCTACGGGCGCTGGCTGCCGCCTCGCATGGCGATCTTGTTCCCCTCATGCGCGAGTTTTATGTGAACCTCGGCATCGACCCTGAAACCGAAGAGGCTATTCCCGGCAGCAGCGACGATTACTCGGATGCCCTGTACTATGCTGTTGAGTGCAACGACTATGCCATCTCCGGCGACACACCGGAAGCACGAGCCGAATATTACGTTCGGGCTGGCGACACGATTGACAACGAACTGCCTGATCTCGCCTCTATTTTCTATGGCGATTTACCGTGCGCGTTCTGGCCGGGAAATCCGCCTACGGAACGACCGCCAGCATTGACACTCAAAAATGTTCCCACGCTGGTGCTGGGTGCAACCGCTGATCCGGCTACACCAGTACAAAATGGCGAACGAGTCTTTCAGAACTTGGGTGACGGCTACCTGATTACGATGGGAGGCGGCCCCCACGTCATCTATGGGCGCGGCAATGCCTGCCCCGATGATCTGGTGACAGACTTCTTGGTCGACGAAAAAATGCCGAGCGACCGCGAAACAACGTGCGAGGGCTATGTATCCGAACCGTACGTCGAACTTGCGCCAACGGATGCCAGCGATTTTGAATCCCCAATGGACGCGCTGGACTCGGTTTATGTCGAGCTGTTCTACACGCCCGAATATTACTACAGCGACGGCAGTGAGGTGGTTGATATTGGCTGCCCTTATGGTGGCACCGTGAGCGTTGGCGAAGTCGATGATAACGGCACGCAGGAGATCAGCCTAACCGAATGCGCCTTCTCGCAGGGCTTCATCATGACAGGTGACGGCGCGTTCGTAGACGGCGGCATTGAACTTAAGGTCGATGTTACAGGGCTTGCAGATGGTCACCTGATTTACTCACAGGATGCCGATTACGTTTCAACCATACTCGGTTCTTACGGCGATGAATTCTTCGACACGTCAAGCGAAGCATAAATTTAACGAAGCAACTATAGGGCTTGTTTTGAAGTGCAAGCCCTATAGCTCAGGTTTTCATTCTGCGCTATAATCCTCATGAGACAAAAATTCTATTGCCATTCAGAAGTTGTCTCCCGGTAGGATTATATTAAGTGGTGGATGATTATTTTAAGCCCTCACCCCCACGATGGATGGTACGTTCGCAGGCTCACTCCACCATCAGCCTTTCCCTCAGGGCGAGGGGAGAAAAGGCCGAAAGTTGGCTTGTAACGATTTTTTTCGCTTGAAAACCAGTTCCACCGTTTAGTGTGATGCTACCTGTCTCCCATTATCGGCTACTGACTACAAACTAAGGACTCCTATGTCCCTTACCAACCGCGAAATTGCTGATACTTTTGAACGGGTCGCGACACTGCTCGAGATTAAGGGCGAGATTATTCACCGCGTTCTTTCCTACCGCCGCGCGGGAGAGACGATCCGCGAACTCCCGCGTGACCTCCACGCTATTTCAGCCGAGGGAACGCTTACGGATTTACCCAACATCGGCGATACACTGGCAGCGAAAATCAACGAAATGTTGGAAACGGGTAAGCTGCAATTTTACGAGAAACTAGCGGCAGAAATCCCGCCCGGTTTGGTCGATATTGTGAACGTCAACGGCGTTGGCCCAAAGAAGGCCAAGCTGTTCTGGAAAGAACTCAACATCACGACCATTCCCGAACTCGAAACGGCAGCCCGTGAGGGTAAGCTGCGGGTGCTGGCGGGAATGGGTGAAAAGAGCGAACTCAAAATCATCGAAGGCATTGAGTCGCTCGGTCGGCAAACGGGACGCGCACCGCTCGGTGTTGCACTCCCCGCTGCCCAAGCCATCCTCGACCGATTGCTCGCGATACCGGGAGCAATCGAAGGGACGATTGCGGGCAGCATCCGCCGCGCCCGACCGACCATTGGCGATGTTGACCTGCTGGTCGCCAGTGATAACGCCGCGCCGATTATGGATGCTTTCGTCGCGATGGAACAAGTCGCTCGTATCCTCGGTCACGGGCCGACCAAAAGCAGCGTCGAACTGCTGAATGGGTTACAAGTTGATCTGCGCGTGTTGGAAAAAGCACGGTGGGGTACAGCGATTAACTACTTTACTGGAAGCCAAGCCCACAACATTCGGATGCGCGAAATCGCGCTTAAAAAAGGGTACAGCCTCAATGAACATGCCTTCAGTCCAGTGGACAAAGAAGGCAACATAATCGAGGATGCGCCGAAAATCCTGTGCGCGACCGAGGAAGAAGTTTATACGACGGTCGGCTTACCGTGGATACCACCTGAACTGCGCGAGGACAACGGCGAGATCGAAGCGGCGCAAGCAGGTAAGCTGCCCAAACTGATTACAATTGACGACATGCAGGCTGACCTGCATATGCACACCACCGCCAGCGATGGCACACGCAGCATCCGCGAGATGGCAGAGGAAGCACGGCAGAGGGGACGGAAATATATTGTCATTACTGACCATTCCCACAGCCTCGGTATCGCGAACGGGTTGTCGATTGAGCGGCTACTCGCCCAGCAGGAAGACGTTCGGAAAGTGGACGCGGAACTCGGCGGCAGCATCCGTGTGTTTCATGGCACCGAGATGGACATGAACGCCGATGGTGGCCTCGACTTCCCAGATGATGTTCTAGAAAAGTTGGACTTCGTGATTGCCTCGCTGCATGTCAGCCTAAGGCAGCCGCGCGACCAAGTGACCAAGCGCATGTTGAACGCGATTAATAACCCGCATGTCGATCTCATAGGGCATCCACGGGCGCAGTATATTCCTGACCGTGAACCAGCCGACCTAGACATGGACGCGATTTTCGAAGCAGCGAAGGCGAATGGAACCGCGCTCGAAATCAACGCAAACCCGCGCCGACTGGATCTTGAGGCGCAGTTCGCGCGGCGGGCGGTGGAAATGGGTATTCCGCTGTCAATTAATACGGACGCACACTCACCCGATCATATGGACTTGATGATTTACGGCGTGATGACAGCGCGGCGCGGCTGGGTAACAGCCGAATCGGTCATCAATACGTGGCCCGTCGACCGTTTTATCAGTTGGACACAAAACCGAGGGCGATAAACATGCCTGAACGACGGCGCATACCTGATGAACCAACTCCGCAGCCGAAAAAGGATACAGGGGATAATCAACCAACTCAGCCTTTTCTACCGCCTGAGTTACCGGATGATGAGGTGACGCGGGTACAAACCGTTCAAGAACAGACCCGTTATATGCAACCTGTGAAGGATGTACGCTTGAACCCCACCCCAGACACGACCCCACCGGAGAAGCCTAAACGTGATACCGGCTCACTCGCGCCACGCCAGCACGTTCAACCCGTAATGAACGAGCCGCAGAAGGCGAAACGTGAACAGCCATCAGTCTATCCACCACCGGCAAGAAGGAACGTTGCCCGGTCGCGACAGAACTCACCACTCCGATTACCGTTATGGTCGGTTTTGCTGATGCTCGTGGGTGTAGTCGGGGCGGTCGCCTGTATCGTGGTGGCGATTGTGGCGTTAGGCGGGCGTTCAGCACCAACCGCACCACCGGAGTTTGTGGTTGTATCGGCAGTGCCTTCCACCATGCCCGAAGTCACCATTCCCTCTCTGCTGGCGACTGCAACCTTGCCACCGGAATTTGTACAGTCAGAAGCCGGAAGCATGATGCTATCGGGGCCAACCCTTGAACCGATTGTTTACACCGCGACACCAACCCAACCACCCGAAATCGCGATTGGCAGCCGCGTCGTTATTGTTGGTAATCAGGGAATCAATATTCGGAACAACTACGGTACGGAGAGCGGTGTGGTCAAGGTCGCCAACCCCGGCGAGGAATATGTCATCATGGATGGGCCGCGCCAATCCAACGGCTTGAATTGGTGGCAGTTGAGCGACCCCAGAAGCGGTGTTACCGGATGGGCAGCCGAAAATGACGGAACGACCGATCTTTATCAAGTCATAACGCCCTAACCTGTGTCTTAAATCGTTTCGCCTAATTGCTTTCGAGGTTTATAGAATGTCGTCTGATTTCAGCACACGCGCAGGCGAACTGCGCGACCAACTTAATTACCACATTTACCGTTACAACGTCCTCGGCAGCCCGGTCATCACCGATGGCGAGTATGACAAGTTGTTCAATGAACTGAAGTCGTTGGAAACGGAACACCCTGAACTCATTACACCCGACTCCCCTACCCAACGGGCTGGAAGTGACCTAAGTGAAGACTTCCCTAAGGTGCGGCATCCTGCGCCCATATTGAGCCTCGCGAATGCCTTTAGTGAAGCTGATTTACAGACGTGGGAAGAACGCAACCTGCGTATGCTGCCCGCCGGAACGCAGCTTGGCTATACCCTCGAACCCAAGCTCGACGGATTGACGATTGTCATTACCTACGAGAACGGGTATCTGGTGCAGGCGGCAACACGCGGCAATGGCGAATTAGGGGATGACGTAACTGCAAACGTCCGCACCATCCGCAATGTACCACTCAAAATTCCGGTTGATCCAAACGGGCCAAAAGCGCCAGAACGGTTAGTGGTGCGCGGCGAGGTGATGTTCCATAAAAAGGACTTCGTGGCGCTTAATAAGAAGCAAGCGGAGGCGGAACTGCCCCTGTATGTGAATGCCCGTAATACCGCGTCCGGCACGCTCAAGCAGAAGGACTCGCGGATTACGGCTGCTCGCCCCTTAATCGCCTATTTGTATTCAGTGGTTGCGGTCAGTGGGATAAAGTGGGATACACAGTGGGATATTCTCAATAGTTTGCGGGATTTTGGTTTCTCAACGGCTCCACAAGCTGCATACTATCCAACATTATCCGACATTATCCAGCAGTTACCCACATGGGAATCCCGCAGGGCGACGTTGGATTTTGAGATCGACGGCGTTGTCCTCAAAATTAACGATTTGAAGATACAGGCCGAGTTGGGTTATGCGGGAAAAGATCCACGCGGCGCAATTGCCTATAAGTTCCCAGCCGAGGAAATGACGACGAAACTGCTTGGCATTACGCCGAACATCGGGCGTACGGGGCGCGTTACCCCAACCGCGCAGCTTGAGCCGGTATTTATCGGTGGCGTGACGGTGGTGAATGCCAGCCTGCACAACTACGACCAGATTGCCAAGTTGGATATTCGCATGGGCGACACGGTGATTGTGAAGCGGTCAGGCGAGGTTATCCCCTATGTGATCGGGCCAGTCATCGGAGCGAGGGACGGCAGCGAAACCCCGATTACACCTCCAACGAACTGTCCCAGTTGTAACACAGGCATCATCAAGCCCGAAGGATTTGTCGATTACATCTGCCCGAACCCTGACTGCCCTGAACGGATTTTCCGCAGTATCGAGTTTTTCGTGTCACGCGGGGCGATGGACATTGAGAGTATGGGGCCACAGACGGTCAAAATACTCATCGACCGGAAACTCATTCACGATGAGGCAGATATTTTCACGTTGGCACGTGAGTCTTTCGATGGGATTGAGGGGTTTGCCGAGAAGAAGATCGATAATCTGATGAAGTCGATTGAGGCGGCCAAGCAACGACCTTTGGCGCAGCTCATCGGTTCATTGGGGATAGAGGGTGTCGGTGGTGTGGTTGCGGGTGTATTGGCTGACCGTTTCGGTTCGCTTGAGGCGTTGGAAAATGCTTCGGTCGAGGCGATTGATGACATCGAAGGCATTGGCCCGATCTTAGCCATTGGCATCGCGGGATGGTTCCAAGAACCGCGCCATAAGCAGTTGTTGGATAAGTTCAAAGCAGCGGGCATTAACCCACAAAATGCTGAGAAAGTGGTTGCAGGAGACTCACTGGCAGGGTCAACTTTCGTGCTGACCGGGACATTACCCACATTATCCCGCGAACAGGCGGAAGCACTGATCGAATCCCACGGTGGGAAAATATCCGGCAGCGTGAGCAAGAAAACGAGCTACGTCCTGATGGGCGATACACCGGGGAGCAAGGCCGATAAGGCGCGGACGCTGGGTGTACCGATCATCAGCGAGGAGCAGTTGTTGGAAATGATTGGTGGAAATCCCACACAATCCAACACCTAACCCACAAAATCCCGCATAATCCCACGCTTATCCCGCAGGGCGAATCCCACATTTGCCCTGCATTTTCCCACATGGTTGTGTTAGGCTGGTTTCTCACGTTTTGAATTATCCCACGAGAAAGCAACCTATGACCTCCCCTACTATCGTTATCAAAGCCGGACGCGAGAAGCCGATTATCCAACAACACCCGTGGATCTTTAGCGGGGCGATTGATGAAGTGAAGGGCGACCCGACCCCCGGCGAGATTGTGACGGTGACGGATAAGAAGGGGCGATTCCTCGCGCGGGGGTATTGGAACCCGAAATCCCAAATACAGGTACGCATCCTAACGTGGCATGATGAAGCGATTGATGAGGCGTGGTGGCGCAAGATGCTCAAGCGGGCGATTGACAGCCGTGGGATTGACCATATCGCCTACGAGCGCGGGGATAACGATGGTGGGGCGTACCGCATGGTGAACGCCGAGAGTGATTATATCCCCGGCCTCGTGGTTGACCGGTATGAGGAATGGGTGGTGCTACAGGCGCTGACGCTGGGTATTGACCAACGCAAACAAATGATCGCGGAGATGATCCCTGAGATTACCAAGACCAGCGGGGTTTTTGAGCGCAGTGACGTGGATGTGCGTGGCAAAGAAGGCTTAAAAGACTCGGTTGGTGTCCTATGGGGTAACAGCCCACCCAAGCCTCTTGAAATTCAGGAATATGGTAAGCAAATGCTGGTCGATGTCTATCACGGGCATAAGACTGGCTTTTACCTTGACCAGCGCGAAAACCGACAGCTTTTGGGGGATGTCCTGTCCCAAGATTTTAGCGGACACTGTGACTTACTCAACCTATTTAGCTATACAGGCGGATTTAGTATTCATGCGCTGGCAGAAGGCGGAGTGAAAGCCACGAATGTCGATTCGTCATATGAAGCGCTCGAACTGGCGGAGCAGAGTATTCAACTGAACGGTTTTGACGAGGGCGCACACGGCGAAGCCTATGAAGTTATTCAGGCGGACGTGTTTGAATACCTGCACGACCAAGTGAACGAAAAGAAGCAGTTTGATATTGTGGTACTTGACCCGCCCAAGTTCGCGCACAATGCGGGACAGGTGGATAATGCAGCGCGGGGATACAAGGACATTAACCTGAATGCGTTCAAGGTGGTGAAGTCGGGCGGGTATTTGATGACGTTCTCCTGTTCTGGAGCGATTAGCGCAGACCTGTTCCAGAAGATCGTGTTCGGGGCGCTGGCGGACAGTGGACGGCAGGCGCAAATCCTCAAGCATTTAGGGCCGGCGAGTGACCATCCGGTGGCTTTGACGTTCCCTGAGGGGGCGTATTTGAAGGGGTTACTGCTTAAGGTGTATTAGGTGATCGTCTTTAGTCACCAGTCGTCAGCTTCCAGTCTCCAGCTAAGGCAAAAGCTATTGAGGATCAACAGTTAAGAATATTCGACTGTTATAATAGTTGCAGAATTTGCACATTTTGCACGATATTCCGCCGAATTGGCTGGCGGGACGCTCGGCTACATCCGCTGAATTGACATTTTATGTCGGCGGAAGTGAGGGAGCGCGGCGCTGAAATGACACAAGTGCAGCGGATGTGAGGGAGAATACCGCCGCCGTGCATAAAGGGGTGCCGCTGCGGCGGGAATGAGGGAGCGAGCCGCCGGGTGTGCAAATTTCGCCGCGTATCATTCGGCATCCGGCAGCGCAACCGCATGGGACAAAACCATTTTCCAATCCTCGCCGATCCGATGGAAAATATTGGTTATCGCGATCTTATCTTTGACGGATGCGCCGTTCGGCAGGGACAGGCGCGAGATTTGTATTCCTGTAAGTACCGCAACATTATCCCACACATCGACTTGCAAGTTATCACACGTGACGGATTCGACCGTGACCGGAATGGACACGAGTGTGTGGATAAATTCGGCGCGGCCTTGATCGGCATGGAGGGGTGAGACGCAGCGATAGTTTTCGGCTAAGACGGACTCAAATTCTTCAGCCGATTGATTTTGCAAAGCCGCCCAAAAGCGCTGCTGCATTTGGAGTACGCTTTCGATGGGCGTTAAGGTGAAGTAGGACATTGCTTTTAGCTTCCTAACGTTGACTATAAACCATTTCTAAGTTTCAAAGGTGGGTTGCAACCCAGTAGACGGGTCACAACCCATTTTGTATTCACCCGATTCCAATTTTAGCTCATAAGTTCTAAACTGTCAAGCAAGAAGATTATGCTGACTAGCTACCGGACACTGAACAAAAGAGCGAAGAGGAAGGGGTTGGAAAGAGAGGCAAAAGTCGCTAAGGTTGAAGTTACCAACAAACAACTAAGCGAGAAATAGCCATGACATCCATCGGCCTTCCTCAACTGTATAGTAGCCTTCACAGCTTCATCATGCAAACCTTACCCGATAGCTGCGACACACGCTTAGCCAATCTGTTGTTCATGATGCGCGGATTATTTCTGGCACGCAGTGTCCAACTGGATCACATCGCCCGAAAAATGCCGTCACGCGCCAAGAAATTGAGCAGTGTCAAACGCTTTCGACGCTTTTTGGATAATCCCTTGGTGCAAGTGCGTGCATGGTATGACCCGTTTGCGCGTTTCACCTTACTGTCAGCCGCTAGCGGTGGAGCCGTTCACCTGATTATCGACAGTACCAAAATCGCCTTTGGTTTTCGGTTGGTGATGGTGAGCGTGGCCTATCGACGACGCAGTCTGCCCATCGCTTGGATGTGGGCGATTGGGACACGCGGACACACCTCCACCGGTGTCCAAATCGCGCTCCTGACCTATGTTCGGAAGTTGCTACCCATCGGGGTACGAACCTCCTTAGTCGGTGATAGTGAATTCGGACGATCCCTTCTGATTGCCCACTTACAGGCATGGGGTTGGGATTATGCCCTCCGTCAACCCGGTGACCATTTGCTGTGGTGGCAGGGCAATGGTCAATGGCAACGTCTCGACAGTCTCCTGGACGCGCCCGGTTGTCGCTGGCTCGGTTGGACCTGGCTGACCCAATCCCATGACCAACTCACCCATTTGGTCGTCTATTGGCGTAAAGGCGAAAAACAACCCTGGTTTCTAGCAACCAACCAAAGGACGGTTCGAGCCGCTGTCCGTTTATATCGCCGCCGTATGTGGATCGAGCAAATGTTTGCTGACTTGAAAGGTCATGGCTTCGATTTGGAAAGCAGCCATTTGCGCTCCTTCCTCCGTCTTGGACGCTTGACCCTCATTGTCTGCTTGCTGTATCTCTGGCTTTTGGCTGTCGGTCGTCAGGTCGAAATCCGCCATCTGATTGATTTAGTCGATCGCCATGACCGCCACGACTTGAGCATCTTTCGCTGGGGCTGGGACTTCATTGAGCGCTGCTTAGCCCTCTCTGACCCCATCCCTCTTATCCATCCTTCGAACCTTTGTTTGGTGTCCGGTAGCTAGTTATGCTGATGGTAGGTGGCGCGGACGCGCTGTCTCGCGTCCCTACAATAATTACATCGCTATCTCGACAAGAGTTCTCTCAGTCGTTTGACGGAGGGGGAGTTACGCTGCATGTCGGGCGAGAGGCAGCGGGAAATTGATTATGCTTTAGGTATAAACAGTGGAGGGAAACATGGGATACGCTGAAGCCAGTCAAATCATCAATGCGCCGATTGAAACGGTGTGGAATACGCTCAACGATATTGATAACACCGCCAAGTGGGTTGCGGGACTGCAACATGCTGAGATTGTGACGCGGGGCGCATTTGGCAAAGGCAGCATTTATACCGATTACAACAAACTGCCGTGGGCGATTCAGGTGACCCCGTGGCATGTTACCGAGTTTGAGCCGATGACACGACAGGTTCACGTTTCCGAGTCGGTCAATTTACCTTCAACCATGACGTTGACACTACAACCCATTCATGGGAAAACACTGGTGAAATTCTCGGTTGATTTCCGGTTTATGCCCCATTGGGGCAAAGCGAGCCGCTTATTTGAGCGCGTGGTGATGAACAAGGTACTCAGTGGTGTGCTGCGGCAAAATCTGGGGCAGCTTGACCGTTATTTGCAGCATCAGGTTGGCGAGTGGGCGGCGATTATCCATTATGGGTAAGGAATAGAGCCTTCAACGCAAAGGCGCAAAGATACAAAGAACGCAAAGCGTTTAGAGGAAAATCAGGGCGCATAGACATGCGCCCTGATATGAATTACGACTTGGATTGAAGTTCGAGCAAGCGTTTGATTTTGGAACCGGTTTCTGCCCAACTGATAGGGCTAAGGCCGAGCTTATCACGGATGTAATCCTCTTCCTGCCCATTCCTCATATCGCGCACCGCGCTTGACCAGCGCAGCATTTCAAATGAGATTTTAGCGGGAACACCTGCCGCTTCGCCGATGTCCGAGAGGATGTATTCAAGGTTACGGGCGGTGCAGTTAAAGATGGTTTCTTTAGGGACATACTGGCTGAGGTACTCATCGAGCAGGCGCACCCAATCGGGATCAAGGTCGATCCGGCGTTCCTTATAGACGTTCTTCACCTTATGCTTGACCATCAGCACCGGCTTTTCACGGTTCGAACGATCAATATCTGAGGGTTTGAGAGCAACGGCTTCACCCTTTTTGATGCCGGTGTCGAGGATGAGGCTGAACAGCATTTCGGGGCGGGTATCGACTTCATCGCCCTTTTTCATGCCGCGCGAGGCAACCAACGCGGCTGATATTTCATGCGGCGATAAGGCGTAAGCAAGCGGCGCGGGGCCGGAGCGCTGGAGAACCGCCTTCGCCGGGTCGTGGGCGATTGCGTGGATACTCAGCAGCCACTTGAAGTAGACTTTGAGCGTGGTCACGCGGCGAGCGTAGGTTTTGCGGCTGCACGGCACACCCCGACCGTGTTCGAGCCACTCGAGGAAGTCATTGAGCTTGTTGGTGGTGTACTCCCCTATCGGTGTTTCGCCGCCCGTATTTTCGGCGAGGAGTTGGAGGTCGGCAGTGAAGGCATTGACGGTGTGCTGTGATTTACCTTCCTTCAGTAAGTGCTGCTGGAACAATGGGATGGAGTAGCGCAGTTCGGTATGAATATTGAGGTCAGCGGGTGCAGCCGGTTGGTTTTGGAATAAGGGAATCTGTCGTAAGTCGGTCATGATATTATTCCTTAATGACTATACGCAACCCCAAGATAGTAAACATTTGTTCGGTTTTTGTCAAGTTTTTGGGGGAAAGTGGGACGCATTATGTGATGGAGAGTTCATTCGACCCCACCCCAACCCCACATCAGCACGGTCGCAGGCTCCCTCCGCTGTTAGCCGTAGTAACAGGGAGGGGCTTAAAAGTCATCTCCATTGCAGAAGAACGGAATGGTCTGAGACCCTTCCCTACGAAAGACATTGTTGTGGTCGGTGACAGGGCGCAAAGCATTGCGCCCTTACAATGATGCGGTTTAGAAGTTATCGGCGGTGAGTCCAGTCGGGGGTGGCGTAGACTTCGGTCATGAGCTGTACGGCGCGGTTATATTCGTCATCGGTCAGGGCTGCGTGATACGCTGAGAAATCAACCGCATAGGTGTGGGCGAAACCATTGACGAGCGCGACTGCTGCGTCCTCCCATGTGACCGCGTAACCAAGTGACTCTTCCAATGTGATGGCCCGCTGGCGGACGTGGTGAATGGCTGACTCACGCCCGGTATCATCGGGAAAAATCAAGCCTTCGCAGATGCGGGCAATATCACCCCACAACGGCAGTGAACCGTGCTGTAAAACGGCACCACGACGGCGCAACTGGGCGCTGCCAATCAGCTTCCGTTCGTTGAGCGTGATTTCGTAATGTGACGGCGTTTCAAAACAGACGGGGCCGCTTTCTATCCGTTCCGCGCGTTTATCGGCCTGCGGAGCCGCGCCGAGGCGAATGAGACCCGTTACCAACGCGGCGCTGATATGTTGATAACTTTCGACCACCGTACCCGCAGCAAGATCGTCATCAACAGGGAGAGAAAGGCTGTAGGTTAGCTCATCGGCGTGCAGGATGGCGCGGCCACCGGTGGGGCGACGAACGACATCCCACCCATAATAATCGGTACGCGCGAAATCAACATCAGCGACACGCTGCCCGTAGCCCAGCGATAGGCACGATGGCAGCCACGCATACAGCCGGAGGGTTGGCGGTGAATTGCCCGCGCCGACCGATTCCATGATGGCTTCATCGACGGCCATATTCCACGCACCATTAGCAGGGTTATCGTATATCAAGCGCCATTGACGCATATTCTTACCCGCCCTATACTCTACTTATGCAATGTTCACTAATCCTAATGAGTATGGATACCTATGCAAAACTCACCGACGCAGGATGACCAGCAAACGATGGTCAATAATCGCCCGGTTTATGTCTCTCGACCTTCACAACCGCCGCCCGCACCGACGATGCCCAACACACCATCAGTACGGCAGCCCTATTATAACGAGGCGCTGCCCCCTGCCCCGCCGATGAGTGAATCGGCTGCGCGGGAACGGATGCGCCGCCGCCGCGTTACATCACGCAGTAAAGGTGGCGAGTGGGCGTGGGTGGTGATCGCCGTCGCGATATTCGGTATCGTTATGGTGATGGGTTTTAGCGGCTTCGTCTTACTGCGGGCTTCGCAAAGTGAGCAGGAAGTGATCCCGACGGCGGTGATAGCCCTGCCAACCCCGATTGAAGTTGCGAGCGCGAACGGTGTCCAGACCGGACAGCAAATTACACTGAGCGACGGGCGCAACCTGACGCTTTCGGCGTGGGATGGACAAACGCGCTTTACCGTGCTGGTGGTGGGGTTGGATAGGCGACCGGGTGAAACGGGCCTGGCCTACCGCACCGACACGATGATGCTGGTGAGCATTGACCCGATTGCCAAAACGCTCGGCATCCTGAGCATTCCGCGTGACCTTTATGTGGCGATTCCGGGTTACAGCGAACCGCAGCGCGTGAACACGCCGATGGTGCTGGGTGAACTCCAACGACCGGGGTACGGGCCGGAACTGCTGATGCAGACGGTACAGTACAACCTCGGCATCCGCGTCCATGATTACATAGCGATTGACTTCAACACGTTCATCTCGATTATCGACGCGATTGGTGGGGTGGATATTGATGTGCCGTATGCGATCAGCGACACGAGCTACCCCGATATGAACTACGGTTACGATCCATTCTATATTCAGGCGGGTTTGCAACACCTCGACGGTAAGACGGCGCTGAAATACGCCCGCACCCGCCACGGTGACAGCGACTTCAACCGCGCCGAACGCCAGCAAGCGGTGTTGTACGCCATCCGCGACCGGGTGTTAAGCCTCGATATGATGCCGCAGTTGATCGCCCAGTCGCCGACAATTTGGAACGCGATTAGCGAAGGGGTCAGCACGGGGCTGACGTTCGACCAGATGATCCAACTGGTGTGGTATTTGAAGGACATTGAAAAGGACAATATCAAGGCGGGTGTAATCGACAACGCCTACACGGTACCGTACATGACGGCGGGCGGCGCGGCGGTGCTGGTGCCTGACCGTGCGCGGTTGGGCGACCTGATGGTCGAGATATTCGGCAGCAATTACTCGCAGTAGTCTTTAACCCTCTTGCCGATAGTTTGGCGAGAGGGAATCATTACAACACACATAACAAGGGCATGGATGAATCAAAAACAGCTTACTGATGTCGTAAGCTGTTTGTTTTCAAGGTTCCCGCTATGCCGTGTGCCGCGATGTTTTTGAACCTGCTTTCGCAGGGTGGGCACCTGACTGCTAACTTGGTCTTAACCGCGCAGGTCTATCACCGAATCATCAGACTTTTGATGCCCGTCATATGGGTGTTGGCTCAAACGCATTGCGCCATCACGGGCACAGCAGGTTAGTATCTTTTATACCAGAGGTACCCTTTACTGTAAAGGCTGACCTTAATCTGAGGCAGGGTCTTAACCTGCTGATAAAGCGTCCCTAATGACAGGCAAAAACTCCATGTTATAATCACCGCAATATCGATGTTTGAGCGTTGATCAGGATGCGACAGTCGATCAACATTTACAGTTTCATCAGCTAAAAGAAAAGCAGGTAAAAGAACGTATGTCTGACCAAAATCCCAATATTCTTACCACAGCGTCGGGGTATCCCGTAAGCGACAACCAGAACTCGGTTACCGCTGGCCCGCGTGGCCCGGTACTCATTCAGGATTTCCACCTAGTCGAGAAGCTGGCGCACTTCAACCGTGAGCGCATTCCTGAACGGGTGGTACATGCGAAGGGCGCAGGTGCTTATGGCACGCTGACGGTCACCGCAGACATCACCCGGTATACCAAAGCGAAGGTCTTTAGCGAAGTGGGCAAGCAAACCCCCTGTTTCCTGCGCTTCTCGACCGTCGGCGGCGAAAAGGGTTCGGCGGATACTGACCGCGACCCGCGCGGCTTCGCGATCAAGTTCTACACCGAAGAGGGCAACTGGGACATGGTTGGCAACAACACGCCCGTGTTCTTCATTCGCGACCCGCTGAAGTTCCCTGACTTCATCCACACCCAGAAGCGCGTCCCGCAGACGAACTTGAAGTCTGGCACGATGAAGTGGGATTTCTGGTCGCACTCGCCGGAAGCACTGCATCAGGTGACGATCCTGTTCAGCGACCGCGGCACACCGGATGGCTACCGCCACATGGACGGCTTTGGCAGCCACACGTACAGCTTCATCAACGCGAACAACGAACGGGTGTGGGTCAAGTTCCACTTTAAGACTCAGCAGGGTATCCAGAATCTCTCGGCCTCAGCGGCGGAGTTATTGGCAGGGCAGAACCCGGACTACGCGACGGAAGACCTGTTCCTCGCGATTGATGAAGGCAACTTCCCCAAGTGGACGTTCTACATTCAGGTGATGACGCAGCAGCAGGCGGAAACCTTCCGCTACAACCCGTTTGACATCACGAAGGTGTGGTCGCACGGCGAGTTCCCGATGATCGAAGTTGGGACGCTGGAACTGAACCGCAATCCTGAGAACTTCTTTGCGGAAGTCGAACAGGCGGCGTTCGCACCGGCGCACGTTGTACCGGGTATCGACTTCTCGCCGGACAAGATGCTGCAAGCCCGTATCATCGCTTATACGGACGCGCACCGTTACCGGCTTGGCGGCAACCACGAAACGCTGCCGGTCAACCGCCCGCACTCCTCGGTAGAAAATTACCAGCGGGACGGGTTTATGCGGCATGATGGCAACCACGGCAGCAAGTTGAATTACGAACCGAACAGCTTCAACGGGCCGCAGCAAGCGGATGCGTCGTATGACCAAGCGCCCTTCCCGGTGGATGGCGATGGTGCGCGTTATAACCACCGCGACGGCAACGATGATTACACCCAAGCCGGTGACCTGTTCCGTTTGCTGACCACCGAGGAAAAAGAACGCCTGATGGATAACATCGCGGGTTCAATGAAGGGTGTGCCAGAGTTCATTCTGGTGCGAGTGCTGGGACACTTCAGTAAAGCTGATCCGGCATACGGCGCGGGGATCGCGAACCGCATCGGCTTGTCGGTACCGGCGCTGACGTAATTCGCAGCAGATCGAGTTAGAGGGCGCAAAGCTTTGCTCTAAATCGAAACAAAAAAGGGACGGATAACCGTCCCTTTTGATTTACGATGGTTGCCTGATTAGGCTTTTTCGTCTTCTTCCGGCGGCAGCACCACGCCGATATGTACCTCGTCCAGTTGGTTCTGCGTCGCGGGTGATGGCGCGTGAACCATCAAGTCTGAGCCGTTTTGGGTCTTCGGGAACGCAATCACCTCGCGGATGTTGGGTTCGCCGGTCATCAACATCACGAGACGGTCGATACCCCACGCGATACCCCCATGCGGCGGGACACCATACTGGAAGGCTTCGAGCATATGCCCGAACAGCTTACGGGCGTGTTCGAGGTCTTGACCGATGAGCTTGAAGATACGCTCTTGCAAATCCGCCTTGTGAATACGGATGCTGCCACCCGCGACTTCGTAGCCGTTGCAAGCGAGGTCGTACTGCTGGCCGCGCACCTTCGAGGGGTCGGTATCCATATACTGCACATCGTCCCAAACCGGCGCGGTGAACAAGTGATGCGACGGGTCCCAGCGCTTTTCGTCTTCGTTCCACTCGACCAGCGGGAAGTCGTAGACCCAAACGAAGGCCAAGATATTCGGGTCGCCGAGGTTCTGCTGGGCGGCAATGGTGCGGCGAACCGCGTCGATCACGGCGTATACGACCTTGCGCGAGTCTGAAATGAAGATCAGCATGTCACCGGGTTTGGCGTTGACCTTCTCGAAGAGTTCCAACTTCTGGTCAACGGTGAAGTATTTGCCAATCGGCCCTTTTACCTCGTCGGCTTCGTTTTCCGGCAGCGCCATCCACGCCAAGCCTTTCGCCCCTGCCCCACGCGCGAGCGTTTCGAGTTCGGCAGTATCCTTACGCAACTGCGTACCGCTGACCTTGCCAGCGCCGGGGATACAAATGACCTTCACTGGCTTACCGTCGGCTACGTTGCTCTGGAAAATCGGGAAGGCGCTCTTGCCTGCGAGTTCGCTGATGTCGATGGCTTCGAGGCCGTAGCGCAGGTCAGGCTTATCGGAGCCGTAGGTTTCCATCGCTTCGGTAAAAGTGATGCGCTTGAAGGGCTTGAACAGCAGCTTCTTGTCACCCACCGTTTCCACGAGCGCGGTCATCATATTCTCAATGAGCTGCATCACGTCTTCGCGTTCGACAAAGCTCATTTCAAGGTCAAGCTGAGTAAATTCCGGTTGGCGTTCGCCGCGCAGGTCTTCGTCACGGAAGCAGCGGGCGATTTGGAAGTAGCGTTCGTAACCCGACACCATCAATAACTGCTTGAACTGCTGCGGGCTTTGCGCCAGTGCATAGAACTTGCCGGGATGGTAACGGCTAGGAACCAAGAATTCACGCGCACCTTCCGGCGTGGTCTTGAACAGAATCGGCGTTTCGATTTCAACAAAACGCTGGTTGTCGAGATAGTCACGCACGAACTTGATGATACGGTGACGCAGCACGATGTTGTTCTGCATACGCGGGCGGCGCAGGTCGAGGTAGCGGTACTCCATGCGGCGTACTTCCTCGATATTTTCCTCTTTGTTGATGTAGAACGGCGGGTTCTTCGACGGATTGAGAAGCTTCAACTCGTCGGCAACAACTTCAATTGCGCCTGTCGGTAATTCGTCGTTGCTCGTGCCATCTGGGCGCGGACGAACACTGCCACTGACTTGCAGCACAAATTCGCTGCGGGCTTCACTGGCGATAGCGTGAGCATTAGGCGACGTTTCCTGATTGATCACCACCTGCGTAATTCCCCAGCGGTCGCGCAGGTCAATGAAGATGAGACCGCCCTGATCGCGGCGACGATTGACCCAACCAGCCAGTGTTACGGCTTGCCCGGCATGTTCGGCGCGTAATTCCCCGCAGGTATGTGACTTCAACATGAGTGTAGCTACTCCTGAACCGATACGTCGATTAATACGCAATAAATAAGAATGGGCTGCGGTGAGTGAACGGGGTTGTCCGTTATGAACTCATCGCGCAGTCGGGAAAGGATAGCACGACTACTGCTAGAAACAAATAGTAAGGTTGGGGGAATCAAATGCCGGAAATGAATTCCGGCATTGGTCAAACGGATATTGAGAGTTTTAGCTAGCGGTATTCAGGAAGCCACCCGCAAGCTGCCGGTCAATCCAGCGCGAGATGAACGGGTAGCGGTAGTCGTGGCGGTTGTAGGTTTGGAAGGCGGCAATCGTGCCGAGCAGGAGCGCACCCAACGGCGCGAGGAACACCACCAGCGCCAACAAAATGCCAACAATCCCCCACAACGGCACAAGGACGATGCCCGCGAGGACGAAGATCGCGAGTAAGGCAATCACCATGCCGATACCCCACGCTAGACCACCCACGACAGCCAGCGCGATCACCCCAACTGTGGCGATGATTTGCAGGGCGAAGGCTTGCAGCGCGTGGAAGACCACATAATCCGACTTCTTGCGGTAAATGAGGTAGATCACCAGCGGGATAAAAATGCTGATGGGTATGGTGAAACCTGCCGTGAAAAAGCCGCTGAACATGGTGACCCAAATGCTGGCATGGGCAATCGAAGCCCAGAGCTTTTCCTCGTCGGTCACGTTCATGGTGCTGTAGCTGCGCGGCATCATCTTGCGTTTGCGAGGCTCTTGATAGCGCATCTCGTATTCGTAAACGAGTTCATCTTCGGTCTGCACGCGGGAAGCGCTGGAAAGGCGCGACACACGCTCGTCATCAGCGGGGCGCATCGGATCGTCAGTCATTCTAAACCCATCCTCGTGGAGCATTTCAACGTCTTTAGTCTACAAGTCTCAGCGAACACATTACAGAATATCTCTTAATACGCACGAAATGATACAGGGTTGCGCGACGAATGTGATATACTGCCGCGAGTATAAGATTTCACCACAGAGACACAGAGCACACAGAGGAAATACGTGCGCTTCTTTAGAAATGACTTCACGTTTACAAAAAGACTTCTCGGTTGGCTGATGGTGTTGGGCGGCGTAGGCGGCTTCGCCAGCATCATGGTGCTGAACATTCTGCGGCACAAGCCCATCGCCGAAATCGGCCCCGCGCAGCAGTTGGTTTTCGCGCTGTGTGTCGTAGTGGTGCTGATTGGTGCAACGCTCATTCCACTAGGTAATTCCCCCGCATGATGCCCACAACCCCAATAATTTACACACGTATTCACCGCGTCCTGATGGCGCTAGCGCTCGGCTTGCTGGGCTTTTATTTCGTCGTGTATGTGGTGTACGCGGTGAACTTGATGCAGTTCCCGTTTGATTACGATCAGGGCGAAGGCTTCGAACTGGTCGACACAATCATGTTCAGTCAGGGCGAGTGGCCTTACCGCAATACAGAAGCCTTTCCTTTTTACTCCAGTAACTACCCACCCCTGTTCCATATTATCGCCGCGCCGCTGGTTCCCGTGTTCGGCACGAATTATGCTTACGGGCGCTTCTTAGGCTTCTTCGGCACGTTGGTTACCGCCTCGCTGATTGGTTATGCCGTCTACCGCGAAGGGCGAAACCGCTGGCTTGCGATTGTTTCCGGCCTCGCGTTCTTAGCCTCGAACACGGTATACCACATTGGGCCGCTGTTCCGGCAGCACGCGACGATGGTACTGTTTGAGGTAGCGGCGGTGGTTATTCTGGCACACGCCAACGAAATCACTGATGTTCGCAAACGACGGTGGCGGCTGGCACTCGGCTTAGGGTTGATTATCGCGGGGGGGTACACCAAGCAGCTCGCTATCGTTACGGCACTCGCGGCGGGGTTGTTCCTGTTCATCCGTCAGCCACGACGGGCAGTTGTGTGGGGGTTGATGGCGGCCGTGGCGGGGGCTGCGATCTTCGTCGGCATCAATATCGTGACGAACGGCGAGTGGTGGCGGCAGGCGATTCTGGCGAACGTTAATGAACTCAAGATCATCCAGACGATTGCGCTGTTCAAACAGTGGTTCGGGCTGCACGGCTTCCTGATTGTCCCTGCCGTGCTGCTGGTCATCTATGAGTTGTATTGGGATCGGCTGTCGCTGTATGCCATCTGGTTTGTGGTGGCGGTAGGCATTAATGGGGCGGCTTCCGGCACATGGGGCGGCGGTGACAGCTACTTTAGCACGGCGATTGCGGCGACCTGCATCCTCAGCGGTATCTTCGCGGCGCGGAGTGTGGCGGGGTGGAAGTTCCCCACAAACTACCTGACGCTCTGGCTGGTCGTGCCGTTCCAGCGTTACCGCGCGAGTTTGCTGGCAGCGAGTCTGGTGGTCGTTCCGCTGCTCTACCTCGGTTACGGGCGAGCGGTGCTGCACATGCCGACCAATATGCCGGTGTTCGAGCAAATCGCAGGTATTTTCAACATTACGCCGAACGCGATGAACGGCTTCTACGACTCGGCACGCACACAGGATGGGCAGTACGCCACCGGCTACGCGAACATCGGGCATTTGACCACGCAAGCCGATATTGACGCAGGGTGGCGCATCGTTGAGCTGGTACGCGCAAGTGAGAAACCGGTTATCAGCGAGGATGCAGCCTTCACGCTGCTGGCTGACCGCCCCGCCATCACCAACCCCACACAGCTTCTCAACCTCGAAAAGAAGGGGTTATACGATGGCAGCCAACTCGTCCAGATGATTGATGACCGCGCCTTCGGCCTCATCATCCTTCGAGCGCAGTTTTACCCAGATGTGGTGCTGCAAGCCATCAGCCGCGCCTACACGCAGACTGATACGATTACGATGAACGGCTTCAATTACCTGATCCTCGAACCGAAACCGACCGACTAACCCTCTCATTTGCGCCAATATGCAGGCTGTTATATCCTGAGCATAGTTGCCATGTAGAGGATGTCGATACGGTATGCGTTCTACACGATTCACGTTTTTGATTACAGTCTGTGTTCTGCTCCTGTCCGCAAAAACCCTTCTCGCCCAAGCGGAACTGGATTGCATCACGCTGGTTGAACAAGCGCTGACGAGCTTCGGCACGAACTGTGCTGACCTCGACAGCGGGATGACCTGCTACGGACACCAGAATGTCCAAGCCGAGACCAACAGCACGAACACATCACCTTTTAGCGCTCCTGCCGACCAGATCCCGCTCAGTTCGGTCGCCAGCCTAGCCACAACCGGCGCGAACCCCGCAACCGGCGAATGGGGCTTGGCGCTGGCGAATATGATCCCTGCCGATACAACCGAAAGCGTCGACATTATCCTGATGGGCGAGGCAGAAATGTCCCTCGCTCCGACCGTGCCAACCAGCCTGCAACTGAAGGGCGGCTTCGGGGGGAGCGGATGCGCTGAAGCCCCATCTGTGGCGGCGATTGCGACCCAGCCGAATACGGTGGCATCCCTCAAAATTAACGGCGTGGATATGAACGCGCTGGGTTTAGTCGTGTTCCAGCAAGAGTCAGCCAATGCGATAAAGGCGCTGGTGTATAACGGCTCGCTGACGGTTGTCGGTGGAGCGACCGCGCAGGGTGGGCAAACGCTGGCGGGCGTGATGGATAACAACGGCACCATCTTGTTTTGGTCGGCGGCGCGCCCCAGCACCGAGGCGGAAACACGCACGTTGATTGTGGCGGCAGATGCGTTGAGCCGCTTGGGTTTAATTGAGGCCACACCTGTGCCACCACCCACGGCGACACCCCTGCCGACCAGCACGCCACTACCGAGCGCAAGCTGCGGTAGCGGGGTGACGCATGTGGTACAGCCGGGGGAAAACCTGTTCCGCATCGCCCTGCGCTACGGCACAAGTATTGATGCAATCTCGCAAGCCAACGGCATTACCGACATTAATCAGATCGTGGTCGGGCAAGCGTTGGTCATTCCCTGCGGCGTGGACAACGGTAGTTCGAGTGTCGCGCCGGGGAGCGAGAACACGGGCAGCGAACCAACAAGCGAACCGAGCGGGGAAGCCACCGCCGTGCCACCGCCCGCAACGGTCGGGCCGGGGATGACGATTGACTGCACCGGCTTTAACGGGCAGCTACCGCCCGGTGCGCCACCCACGTTCCAAGACTTATTCAACCAGTTCTGCCAGTAAATTGCTTACCTGTTAATAGCTAGAGAGGTCATGCGTATGTCGCTTCGCAAATTCACATTGGTAACGCTGTTGGTGATGGTGGCGGTCGGGGTGTTCAGCCTGCCTATCGCGAACGCCCAACCAACACTTAAAGATACGGTCACGAACATCATCAATAGTATTTACGCCACGGGTGACATCAGCGTCATCGACACCCAGTTCGCGCCAACTTTCGTGCGGCATCCGGCGGAAACCGATATTAACGCGCTCAAGATTTCGGCGCTCTCGCTGCGGGCGGCCATGCCAGACCTAACAGCGGCGACCGAAATCGTGCTGGTTGAAGGCAGCTTCGCGGCGGCACGGGTACGGTTGACCGGTACATTTACCGGTGAGTTCGTCTCGCCGAACGCGCTGCCAATTGCGCCGAATGGCAAGGTGATTGAGTTTGCGGTACATCTGCTGTATCGATTCGATGAAGCTGGTAAAATCGCCGAGGAGTGGGATGGTTTCGACAACCTCAACTTCCTCGGTCAGCTTGGTGTGCTACCGTCTCTCGGTTTCACCCCGGTTGCGCCCATGCAGTATCCTGCGGTGGTGGATGTAGGCATGTCGCCACAGAATAAGCAGTTGGTTCAGGGTTATTTTGATGCGTTTAATCAGGCCAATTGGGGTTATATCGATACAGCGTTCAAAGCCGACTTCGCCGCCCATAACCCGTTTGGCACGCTCGACCGCGCGGGGATGTCCGCCGACTTGCAGCGGTTACGCGGGGCGCTGCCTGATTTGACAGAAACCGTGACCCAAGTCGTGACGGAAGGCAACTGGACGGCAGCACTGTACACAATAAAAGGCACCTTCACAGGGCAGTATGTGAACGCCGATGGTTCATCCATCCCACCGACAGGGCAGCCGCTGGATTTACCCGCGATCACCTTCTTCCGGTTTGATGAGCAAGGCTTGGTCGCCGAAAGTTTTGAGGTTTACGACAGCTTGAGCTTTTTAACACAGCTTGGCCTCATCACCGTCACCGCGCCAATCCTCGAAATCACCCCGACACCGGGCGCTTAAGGCAGTACGATTTTCTGCCCGACGAAGATACGGGTTGGATCGGTAATATTGTTGAGTTGGGCGAGAACAGCGACCGTCGTTCCATATTTGAGGGCGATGCGGAACAAGTTCTCGCCTTTCGCCACGATATGAAACGCACCGCTGGAAGCTGCGGGCGTGCTGCCGTTAGCCGTCGTTGCCGACTGTGCAGCCGCCAAAGCCATACCGTTCCCATTTACGGCGGCAAACGCGCTCACCTGCCCTGCCGCGTTGACCTGCGCTACCGCAATCCCCTGCCCCGGCCCATTCAACTGCACAATCGCAATCGCCTGCGCGGATGTGCTGCCAGCGGAAACTGGCGCTGCACCCAATGGGCCGCAAACGGTAGACGGCAGTACAAAGCGGGTGAGATCAGGATCTTTGATCTGGTGGAGTTGCAGTTCATCGGAATGCAGCGCCCACAGCGCAATCTCATCGGTTGATTTAATGAGCTGATTTTGATTCGTCGCCAGCGCGGTTGAAAGCGGCGAGGCAATCTCGGAAAACGAGACTTGTAAAACCGGCGTGCCATACATGAAAAAACTAATTGAGGCACTGCCGCACTTATAGCTAAAGAAGGCTGCACCCGGACCCTGCTGCGCGCTGGCAACCGCGGGCAGCAAGAGGGTGAAACACAGCACAGTGAGGAAACAAATCTTCCGATGCAAAGTAGGATGCAGTCGAGTCAAGTTGGTCACTTTCATACGCGGGGGCAAACCCGCGAGAATGCCCCCTACGTGATCTGCAAAAAATTACGGTGAAGCGAAAGCCGTACCGAAGGCCGTGCCGCCAAAGAACGAGGCGACCTGTACGAAGGCGTTCGAACCGAACGGTGTACCAATGGATGTGGCAAAAGCTGCCGACGGGCCGCTGGTAAACACGGTCGAGAACGAGGACGAAACCGGTGTGAAGGCGGTCGCCGAAGCAAAGCCATCACCAATTGAACCGGCCTGCGTGTAAGCAATCGGGCCAATGGTTTGGGCATAGCCGAAAGCTGCGCCAAAACCAGAGGTAGACGCGGTGGCGGACGCTTGCGCGTTGACCGCTACCGGTACGATTGCCAGCGACAATACCCCGACCAGCAAGAGGAGCGCCAGCATCTTGCGCCCTCCCCGGAGCATTCCCGGCTTGACACCAATTACAGATAAATTCCTCACTGTGCGTCTCCTTTTCCTATTTTTACGAACAATTTTGAACAACAAAATCTTGTTCATAATTAAGAGTGTAACAGAATTGCAACACTCACGTCAATCAGTCTGAGAAACAAATGTTAGAAAAAACAAACATTCGCTACAAATATTTACATTTGAAGGAAGTGTTGATTTTTTAGGAGTGTTATATAAGGCTAAAGAGTGTTAGTCGCGAAAACCAAAGGGATTTTGGCGGGGTGTTTTCTTGGTTTTACCACCATTGTTGCTGAGGCCAATCGGTCGGCGATCCCGCAGGAAATCATTCCCCGCGCGGAGTTGGCGCAATAAGCTGTCAACCGACTGCTTCAAGAATTCAAGCGTCACTTCGGTACGGTGTTCATGCGCCGCCAGCATACGCGCGTGCAGCGCAGCCTCGCGCACGAATGCCCCCGGCTGGTCGATGAGTTCCGGCACGACAGCGATATGATCGTCCTGCCACTGGTCAGCCATATAGTGCCGCAGCATTTGTTCGGCGTGGTCATCGTCCTGAATGGTCGGGATAACAAAAATACGGTCAAGCCGACCGGGGCGCTTGGCGATGCGTTCGTCAATCACCTCAGGGTAATTGGTGGTCGCCAGCAGCAGCGCACCTTCGGGGTTGTTCGGCGACTCGACCCCATCCAGCACGTTCAACACCCGCGCCTTATCATCACCCTGCAAGTAGGCATCGATTTCTTCGACAATCAGCAGCACCGGATACCGCGCCGCCGTCACCGCCTGTAATGCCCGTTGGATTTTCTCGAACGACGCGCCATCACGGTCAGAACCGGAGACATACACCACGATACGCCCGTGACTGATGGCGAGCTTTGCCATCGCCGCGCACAGCATCGTCTTGCCCGTACCGGGAACACCCGCGAGCAGCAGTTTGCGGAAGGGCGCGAGCTTGAGCTGGCGGTAAATATCGACACCTTTCGTAAAAAAGGCTTCCATATCGCCCGCGAGTTCGCTCTTGAGGTCATCCGGCAGGATTACATCGTCCCAATCAACGGTCGGGTCAAAAAACGCATCGGTTCCACCGATGATATACACATCACGGCGGCGACGGATACGGGGGCGTACTGCGCGTGTGCAGGCGAATTCAAACGCCGCCCATGTTTCCAACTTATCAATGGGGACAATCGCAATCGCCGTTAAGTCTTGCACTTCGTCATCGAAATACGAGCTGGCGTAGATGACTTCAAACGGGTCAGAATCCGCTTGGGAGAATTTAAAGGCATATGCGCCAGAGGTCGCGGTCAGCACCATCTTTTTGCCGCGTGTGCCGTAATCACTAATCGGCACGATCACAGGGCAGTCGAGCATTTGCAAGCCGTCATAACGGGCTTTGCCACGCAGTTTACGTCCGGCGCGGATCTGGTTTTGGGCGATCATATTGCTGCATTCAGCCGATGCCCAGATGGTCACATATTCGCGACCGGGCCACCGCTGCTGCCAGACACCTTTTGCCCATTCCACCAAACGTTCATACTGCATTTCTTCGCCCGATGCTCCTACCCAATAATGCGTATACAATTCGGCTAATGTGGGAATTTACGCGCCAAACAGCGCCATCACGAGGGATAAAATCAGTCAATCGTGTTTGGACATTATAAATCCTTTTTAAAATTTCGGTAGGGTACTTGCAGGAAAGCCTATTTGTCGGGAAAATGGGCTTGTAACGCTTCATAACCGCTTAAGGACACTCATGACCACAGCATACCTCACGCACCCCCGCTACACCGAACACCATCTCGCCGGTCATGCCGAGCACGCAGGTCGTATCCGCGCGGTGTGGGCGGAGATAGATAAGGCTGGTTTAAGCGCACGGATGAACAAGATCGAAGCGCCGCCTGTGGACGACGAGTGGATACTGAAAGTTCACACCCAAAAGTACCTTGAACTGCTGTATTGGATTGAACAGCACCCGCCGCAGGGGGTACACCACCTCGACCCCGATACCTACGCAGGCGCAAAAGCCTTCGAAATCGCGCGGCTTTCGGCGGGCGGGGTTGTGCAAGCGGTTGACGAGGTACTGAGTGGTCGAGCGCAGAACGCGCTGGCGGCGGTTCGCCCACCGGGACACCACGCCATGCCTGACCACGCGATGGGCTTTTGCCTGCTGGGTAACGTCCCGATTGCTACTCGCTACGCCCAAGAAAAGTTCGGCATCGAGAAAATCATGATTGTGGATTACGACGTTCATCACGGTAACGGCACGGAAGCCATGCTCTATGACGACCCCACAACCCTATTCATCTCATCCCATCAATACCCTTTCTATCCGGGTACGGGTGCCATCACAGATACCGGTTCAGGCAAAGGCTCAGGGTTCACAATCAACATTCCGCTGGCGGGCGGGCACGGCGACAGGAGCTATGCGGCCTTTTACGAGCAGATTATTTGGCCGGCGGCGCGGCGCTTTAAGCCGCAACTGATTATCGTCTCAGCAGGTTTTGACTCGCACTGGCTTGACCCGATTGCCGGTATGCGCCTGAGCTTAAGGGGTTATGACCATCTGACGCGCGAACTCATCAAGATGGCGGACGAACTCTGCGGCGGGAAGATCGTCTTCGCGATGGAAGGTGGTTATAACCTCGACGCACTTAGTCACGGCCTAGTCAATATCGCCCACGCGCTGCTTGGCGACGACACGGTGAGCGACCCGCTCGGCCCGCCCAAAGACAGCCGTGAACCGGATATTGAGCCAGTCATCCGCCATCTCAAGCAGATTCACCGGTTGTAATCGTTGACCACGCGGTCATCCATATTGTCTTCACCCTTAGCTTCCTCTTTAGCGATTTGTTCTTTATCGGGAATGATGTTGTCCTCTTTCTTGAGGCGGCGCATAATCACCAGTACGCTCCAGATGATGACCGTCGCGCCAATGGATACTAACCACGCCCCTACCCCAACCGCCATCCCTACGGCGGCGGTTGACCAAATGCTGGCGGCGGTGGTCAGGTGGTGCGCCTGCCCGCCCTTCTGGATGATCGTTCCCGCACCGAGGAAGCCAATCCCGGTGACGATTTGTGCCGCTACGCGACCCGTATCCCCCTGAAAGGCGTGAACGGACAATCCGGTGAACAGGCACGCGCCAACCGCGACCAGAATGTGCGTCCGCAAGCCAGCGGGCTGGCGACGGCTTTCCCGATCCCAACCGATGATCGTACTTAAAAAGGCCGCTAGCATAATTTCGAGAATCACTTGTACTTGTGCTTCGAGCGTCATCGCCTTTAATTTTCCTTCGGTATATTAATACAAGACAAAGGATACCGCAGCGAGATAATGAGCAGATGAAAAAATCAGGGCGATCATCTCACCCTGATTGGTTGTGTGTATTAGACTGGGGGTTGAAGGGGGATTACTTCGCCCGTTCGATGTTTTCGCGGAGACTGCCCAACTGTGTGATGTGGGCGCGAAGGGCGGCTTGCTGCGCGGCGTAACGCTGTGACAGCACTTCTAAGCGGCTGTAGATGGGGATCAGCACCTGCTTACCGTACTGACTGAGGCGGTTACGTTCCTTCTGTGTGAGTTCATCCAGCGAGGCTTGGTACGATTTCTGCAAGTCGTCAATACGCTTGTGCAGGTCGGCCTTAGTGTCGTTGACCACACCACGGAAGTAGCGGTATGCGTAGATACCACCGACTGCCATTATCGGCGCACCGACGATGAACGCTGGAAACGCCAACGGAGCCGCGCCAACACCCAAGATCGGGCCAGCGGGAGCGAGCGCCAGCAGAATGAGGATGAGACCACCAACGCTGGCAAGCACGCTGGTGGTAAAACCGGCGCTGTTGGTTTCAAAGATGTCCTGCATTTCGGCAACCAGCTTGCCCGTTGAATAGGTCTTTAACTCCGACTCAGCGATGCGGATGGCATCTTGCAGGGCTTCGCGCTGTTCAGCGTACACCCCCGAATCGAGGCCAGTGACTTCCTGTTCCATCAACTCACGCAGTTGGTTCAGGCGGTCGATCACGCTGCGCCAGTACAGGCGGCTGCTATCCACCACGGCGTTGATGTAACCGTTGGTCGCGTCGTTGATGTCTCGCAGCGCTCGCCCGATCACCACCTCTTGGAACTCGGATTGCAGCACTTCACGCTTGGGTGTGCGCCCGATCTTACGAAACGACAGGTTGGTGTCGATAAAGTTCATCCCGCGCTGGCGCATCCCCTCGAACACTGAGTCCATTTCGGCACGGGCGGCCTTCAACTGCCCTTCCAAGCCGAGTGACTGTTGTTCAAGTTCCTTCTGCACTTCGCGCACCTTGATCGTGTCGATATTCACCACATCCGCTTTGCGCTGAATGCCGGTCTGCGCGGTCGTTACCAAGTGCGTCGCCATATCGAGCTGTGCCAGCAGTTTTTGCTGGGCGGGTGGCGCTTCGTTCAGTACGCCGCGCAGGTGCGCCCGTACCGCATCAATGCCACCGGGGTCGCCAACGACATTCCCATTCGACTTGGCGTTCAACGCTTCCCGCGCGGATACCATGAACATCAGCGGGCGCATATCCAGCAGTTCGGAGGCTTGCTGCTCGATGAAGCGGCGGACTTCCACCTGCTCTTTTGGTTGCAGCAGGTCAATCTGGTTGACGACCAGCACAATCTTCTTGCCGTACTTCTTCGCCAGTTCAAGGTACATGCGCTCGGTTTCGGCAAACGCGCGTTTCGCCGAAATCAAGAAGATAATCAAATCACTGCGGTGCAAGAATGACTTCGCCGTTGTCTCGTGCTTCGCGAATACCGAACCTGTGCCGGGGGTATCGACCAGCGCCACGCCGGGTGCGCCCGTGTTCGGGTGCGACCATACGCGGATGTCATCCTCGCGCATCGTCGGCTTGCGGTCGAGATCACCATAGTGGATCAGCTCAATGGCTTCTGTGGTGGGGGTAATGCCGGTGGGCAGCAGCGTATCGCCCAACAGCGCATTAATAAACGACGACTTCCCCGCGTTAAATTCGCCGATGATGACGA
This sequence comes from Chloroflexota bacterium, assembly GCA_020161935.1. Classification (GTDB taxonomy): domain Bacteria; phylum Chloroflexota; class Anaerolineae; order Aggregatilineales; family Phototrophicaceae; genus CFX2. The sequence goes on along the minus strand of JAIUNI010000001.1, from coordinate 400,412 downwards.
CCAAGAAAAACATTTCGCGCAAATCGTTCGCCACGTCGAGCAGGCGTTGGCGGTCTTCCTGCGAGGCATCACCCATTTCCGCGAGCGTCGAACCAATATCCGTCAGCAGACGAATTTCCTCTTCGCGCAGCGCGGCGAGTGTTCCATCCAAAGTATTGGACATCATGCGTGTGTTAGACCTTTCTATCCGAGAATGCCCTTTTTGCCCATCTTCGCCAGTGCGGCCTCGATACTGACAATCTCTTGATCGGCAGCCTGTAGCTTCGCAAGCTGCTCGGTATGAATTTGTGTTTGGGCGCTGATGAGCCGCGTGAGGGGCTGCACCGCGTCTTGGCGCAAGCGCATCCCGTAATCAATCTGCTTATCCGCCGCTTTTGACAGCGTTTCGATATATCGTCCGCGCAGTTTAAGGATGCGGTTGGTAAATCCGGTTTGGAGGATACGCCCCCGCAGCGGCATGAACAACAGCGCCACCACACCCAAGCCGATCAACAGCAGCAGCACCAATATCTTAGCCTGTGAGTCTTCCCATTGGGTACTCAGCGCCACGATGCCGAAAATAATCAGCAGTATCTCAAAGACGGCGAGGTACAACATGGAGTTCCGCAGCGTCTGTTCAAGCCGACCGGTTTCGTCCTTACGCGCCTCGTCTTCAATTTCCTCAAGTGTCGGGCGTATTTCTTGCAGCGTCACTCGATCATATTTCACAGGTGCCTGTATGTTACCGATTACCTTGCTGCTAATCGCACCGGGTAAGGCTTCGATTTCCTTTTTGGCATACTTCACAAGGTCATCAATATCCTGAATGTCCTTGCCTTCCAAACGGGGTGGCAGCTTATCGGCAACTGCTGGCAGTTCGCGCACAGGATCAAACGCCTTGTGCTGCTCAAAAGCCACATTCGTGTATGAACTACCCCGTCGGAAGATACGCGCCAACCCCGTGAGTTCCAAGATGCCACCGGCAAGCGACCGGAACGCATTGTTGAAGCGGAAGGTATCTTGAATAGCCGCGCTGCCCCGTTCAGAGATCGAGTCGAATAAACCGGTGATTTCGGTATTAATGTCCCGAACTGATTTATCTTGGTCGCGCTTTTGAGCCGCCAATTGCAGCTCGATATTCGAGGTTATCCCTTGATACTGGTCGAGCGCGGATTGGTTCGTCCGCACGGCGGTCAGTGCCGCTTGGTTGACGTTCTTAGCAATTTGCAGCGGTGTTTGCAGCTTTTGCCGCAGCCGTGCCACATCGTTCAATTGGTCATCCAGATATTCTTCGATACGGCTCAAACCGCTGGATTTCCACGCCATCTTATCCAGTTCACCATTATGCCGCGCGGCCTGCCCCTGCTTGGCAGAAACAATCCATACATCCGGCTTGAAGCCCAAACGCTGCTGGCTTTGATCCATCACATAATCGCGCACCGTTTCGGTTTCTTCCGCCGAAAGCAAGTCCGCCTGATTGATGACGAGGATCACCTTCTTGCCATATTCCTTAAGCTGCTGAATATAGCCGAGGTTGCTCGCGGTCATCGCTTGCGTCGCCAGCATGACGACCAGCACCACATCGGCACGGTGCAAGAACTGGCGAGTGATTTGTTCGTGCTTTTGGAAGATGGATTCGAGGCCGGGGGTATCGACAAGGCTGACCTTTTGCAGCAGCGGAGCAGGGTAAAGCAGCGTGTCCGCTCCATCCGCCCCGCTTAACCGCTGGGACTGTTCGCCCCACCGTAAAATCGTAATTTTGTCGGTTGTTGGAACGGGGCCAATCGGCAGCACATCAGGGTCGCCGAGCAGTGCGTTAATCATGCTCGACTTACCCGAATTAAACGGCCCGACGAGGACAATCAAAAACGGATGATCGGCATGAAACAACGCATCTCGCATCTGTCCCATGCGTTCCTCACCCAAGTTGTCCACTTTGGGCAGGACATCCAGCATTCCCGTAATCAAGTCATGTTCGCGGCGGCGGATATTTTCATATTCTGTCGCCAATTTGGTTTCAACATTTACCAGTGCCAAGTAGCTTTACCCTATTCCTAAATTACAAGCCGACAAGCACTTTGTTTGATATACTACGGTACATGAGTGTACCCCGCTATAGCAAACAACACTATAGCATATCACGATCAGAAAAATATAGGACAACCTTACCGAAAACACTGGGACAATACCTGTATGGATGCCTTGCAACAAAAACAACACCAGCTTGATCTCATCACCCGCTTGGATCAAGTTCGCGATGAACTCAGCGATGATGGCGACCCCAAAAGTATGTTTGATGCCTTCGTCACCTTACTTCAAGAATGGTTTGACTGCGCGGCGGTTGCCATCGTCCTCGTGGCGGAAACCAGCGACGACATTGAACTCGTCTCTGCGGTTGGAATGCCCTCGCCCATCGCTGGCGAACTCTGCCAGACAATTGTCGCCCAATCCGCAGCAAAACTCACGGCTATCGAACCGTGGGCGCATACCCTCGGCCTACAAATCGTATTAGACGACTATCCACTCGGCGCATTGATCTTAGCCCGTGAAGACCACCCCTTTGACGATGGTGATATGACCGAAATCGACTTGGCAGAAAGCCAGATCGACTCCGCCGTGATGCAAGCGCGAATGACGTGGAAGCTGGCGCAGCGCAACCGTGAACTCGAAGCCATCTATGAAATCGACCGTTTGCGCGACAAAACCGCCAATGAATCCGAACTCATGCGCGACTTCACCTCGGTCGCCAACAGCTACTTTAACGCCGACTTTTGCTTGATCCTACTGACCCCCAGCAGCAGTGACAACCTGCTCGTCTACAGCATTGTGGATAAGCACGGTTTATCACCCGCCGCCCTCAAAGAAATTCAACACAAAGCCGAAACACTGACCATTCCGCAGGTCATCGCCACGCCGAAGGATGCCCCCGAACTCGCGCTGCTGGCGGCTCCGTTTATGGTCGCAGGTACACGCCTCGGCGCGGTCGTGGTCGGGCGTACCGAACACTTCACGCTAGGCGATCACCGCCTTTTGCACGCCATGATGTCGCAGATGGACTCGGCGGTCGTTTACGTGCGTGTGTTGCAGCAGTTGACGCAGCGCAAACGCGAGCTAGAGATCATCTATAAGATTGACCGCATTCGTGACCAAGAAAAAGACCTTGATACGATGCTCCAATCGGTACTCTATGAACTCACGCAGTCTATCTCCAGCGAGATGGGCTACATCATGCTTTACAACGCGGGTGGAGAGGAAGAACTCGAACTCCGCGCCGTCACCGCCGATGGCAAAATCGCGACTGCCGCCTACAAGGAAAATGTGCAGCAAATCTCCCGCACCGCGCTGAATCAGGGCAGGATGATCCACGCCAACCTGCCTGAAGGTGAAATCCGCTCGTATATCGCCGCGCCGCTTATTCTGAACGAAAAAATCATCGGCGTGATCGGTATGGTGAACAGCAGCAAAGGCGACCACTTCACCGAAGAAGACCGCCACATGATGCACGCCATCACCAGTCAGGTCGATACCGCCATCTTCGAGCGCCTCGAACAGCGCCGGATGCGTACCATTTTGCAGCGTTCGGTTGACCCCAAAGTGGTGGATTACCTGCTGCAACAGGCCAACCTCAACGTCCTCTACGGCGAACGGGTAAACCTCTCGGTGCTGTTCGCCGACCTGCGCGGGTCAACCGCGTGGGCGGAACGCATCCCGCCGGAAGAATTTGTGTCGATCCTCAACCAATTCCTCGGCAGGATGACCGACATCATCCTCGAATTTGGCGGCACGCTGGATAAATTCGTTGGCGACCAAGTGATCGGCTTATTCGGCACGCCCGTCCAAATGGATGACCACGCCTACCGCGCTGCCTCTGCCGCGCTGAAGATGCAAGCCATCCACCACGAACTGCAAACTGAGCTTGAGAAGCGCGGGCAGTCGGTACCCGATATGGGCATCGGTATCAGTTCTGGCGAGGCGATAGCAGGCGAAATCGGTCACTCCATCCGCAGCGAGTTCACCGCGCTCGGCAACATCGTCAACTTGGGTTCCCGCCTGTGCAGCACCGCCGAGGCCAAGCAAATCCTCATCAGCGGCCCGACGTATGATATGGTCGCGCCCTTCGCTCAGGTTGATTTTCTCGGCGAACTGAGCTTCAAGGGCATCATTCATCCCTGCAAAACCTACGCCGTTCTCGGTATACGATAGGCCGACCAACCATGTTGAACGACTCAATCCACTACGTCCAAAGTGAACTTTACTGCGACGATGTGCCGGTGAGTGCCATCGCCGCCGACATCGGTACGCCTGTTTACATCTACAGCCTCAAACGTATTCTCGACAACTTGCAGCGCATTCGCACCGCTTTCGCCGACGTGAATCCCCATATTCACTACAGCGCCAAAGCCAACGCCAACCTCACCATCCTCCGCACGCTCATCAACGCTGGCGCGGGTATTGATGCCGTCAGCGCGGGCGAAATTCATAAGGCGCTGCTCGTTGGAACCAAGCCGGAAGACATTGTGTTCGCCGGTGTGGGCAAAACCCGCAACGAAATCCGTTACGCGCTGGAGCAAAACGTCGGCTGGTTCAACGTTGAGAATGCGCTCGAACTCCAGCATATCAACGACCTCACTGCCGAACTCAAGCGTGAACCCGCGCGGGTCGCCCTGCGCCTCAACCCGGACATCACCGCCGCCACCCACCGCTACATCGCCACCGGACACAAAGCCGCCAAGTTCGGCCTCTCTATCCAAACCGTGAAAGACCTGCTCAAAAAACGCAGTCAATTTCCACACGTCAAGCTCGAAGGCATCCACATCCACATCGGCAGCCAACTGCACAACACCGCCGCCACCCGCCGCGCCGTGGAGGTCGCGCTCGAATGCCTCGCCCCCTACCCCGAAATCCGCACCGTCAATATCGGCGGTGGTATGGCCGTCCGCTATTCGACCGATGAGGATATTCCCAAGTGGGAGGATTTTGGTGCGGCGATTAGCCCGCTGCTCAAGAATTATCACGTCATCCTCGAACCGGGGCGTTCACTCGTGGCGGATGCGGGTATCCTCGCTATCTCGGTGCTGTACTTCAAGGAGCAAGGCGGCGAACCGATTCTCATCACCGATGGCAGCATGGCGGAACTCATTCGCCCTGCACTTTACGAAGCGCACCACGAAATCGTACCGGTCACCAAGTCACCCTCGCCGGATACCGATCTCAACTTCCACGTCGTCGGCCCCGTCTGCGAAAGTGCCGACGCGCTCGGTCACAACATCAGCCTCGCGCGGATGGAACCGGGGTCACTGCTGGCGGTCTTAACAGCAGGCGCTTACGGCATGGTGATGTCCAGCAATTACAACCAGCGCTTACGTCCGCCGGAAGTCGTGGTCGAAACGGATGGCAAATCATGGCGGCTGGCACGGCGGCGCGAAACATGGGAAGACCTGACTGCAACCGAAATCTTTTAAGTAGGCTGGGCAGGCCAAGCACAAATGCCGTAATCAGCTATACTGTCTATATATTTTCTCATTACACCTAGGTGAGTAAAATGCGAATATTTTTCAATTATGCTCATGTTGACCTGAGTACCGTTGAAGGCATCGCCGCGTTCTTGACCGACGAAAAGCACGAAATTGTGTCGCAAGCACAGCTCTTACCCACACAAGATTGGGCAGCCAAGCTGACTGAACAAATCGCCGCCTCCGACGTGATGATCTACGCCCTCACGCCCGATTCGCTGGCTGCCGAATGGTGCCAGTGGAACTTGGCGCAAGCCATTCAGCAGGGCAAACCGGTCATCCCTGCCCTCATTCGCGAAAGTTCATCGGTGCCCGATGCCCTCGCATCCCTGAGCTTCGTCGATTTTGCGGGCGGCCTCAGCGTTCAGGATAAGGAAGCTCTCCGGCAGGCGCTGAACAATTTACCGGCTTATGTGGTCAACTCGGCGCAGGCCGTACCCGCGCCCGCCGCCCCCGGTGGCATCCCCGCGCAGGCGATGGGCAGCGTCGACATCAGCCGCGCCAACTCGCCGCGCCGCACCTTACTGCCGGATATCCTCGCGCTGCTACCACCGCCGTTCGAGTGGCTCGATATTCCGGCGGGCGAAGTTACGCTCAAAGATGCGAGTCAGGATGGCGGTTCGCAGGGTGGCACGTTCCGGTTATCCCGCTTTGCGATAGGCCGGTATGCCGTTACCAACGCGCAGTACCGTGTCTTTATGGAAGACACCAAAGGCTACAGCGCCGACCGCTGGTGGGATTTCTCCGAAGCCGCGAAGACATGGCGTGCCGATAACCCCACACCGCCCTCGGTTTCGCCGGACGAATCCAAGCCTGTTGTCGGTATCTCATGGTTCGAGGCCGTCGCCTTCTGCCGCTGGCTCAATGTGCGTGTCCGCCCCGGTTTAGCGATGGCAAACCGCGATATGCCCAGCCGCCGCCAGCCGATTGAAACCATTCCCACCATCGCCTTGCCCACCGAGCAGCAGTGGCAGCACGCCATCGAGAACGACAAAGAACGGATGGACTTAAGCGGAAACGTGCTCGAATGGTGCATGACGGGTTGGGGTTCGGATAACGTCGTCTTGGGCGGCAATGTCGAGCGGGTGGTGCGCGTCGGCTCGCTGGAAGAAGACGAAATCACTCGCCTCAGCCACCGTGACCTCGCCAAGCCCAACGAGCGTAACCACGAGTTCGGCTTCCGTCTCGTCTGCTACCTCCCCACCGCCTAAAATCAAAAAGCGCGAACCCTTCGATTCGCGCTCTTTTCCCACCTTGTAGGGGCGCATGGTTATGCGCCCTTTTTCTCTGCGTTCTCCGCGTCTCTGCGGTTAAATCTTCTGCGCCTTTGTGTTCAATGGCTTTGCGGCCTTTGCATCTTAGCGCCTTTGCGTTAAATCCTTCCTAATTCAACAGCAAACTGCCCTCGACCTGCTTATCCATCTCGATTCCACGCAGCTCGGTAATCTGGTCACGCAGCGCAGCCGCCTTCTCAAACTCCAGCGCCTGTGCCGCCGACTTCATTTCCTTCTCCAGTTCCTTAATCATCTTGTGGATGTCTTCCTTCGGCAGCAGCGACAGATCAACCGCACCATCAACCTGCGTTTCAGCCTCCACCATCGACTTCACACGGTCAGTCAGGTCGCGCACTGCCTTGACGATTGCCATCGGCACTACGCCCCGGTCGTCGTTGTATTTCTGCTGAATACTGCGGCGGCGGTTCGTTTCGTCAATCGCCCGCTTCATCGAGTCGGTCATGTGGTTGGCGTACATAATCACGCTGCCCTCAACATGCCGCGCCGCCCGACCAATATTCTGGATAAGTGCCTGCTCCGAGCGCAGAAAGCCCTCCTTATCCGCGTCCAAAATTGCCACCAGCGACACTTCCGGCAGGTCGATACCTTCGCGCAGCAGGTTAATACCCACCAGCACATCATACACGCCGAGGCGCAAATCGCGCAGGATTTCGATACGCTCAATAGTCTGGATTTCCGCGTGCAGGTATTGTGCGCGGATACCCATTTCGTTGATATACCCTGCCAGTTCTTCCGCCATGCGCTGTGTCAATGTCGTCACCAGCGCACGCTGACCCTTTTGTACGCGCAGCGCGATCTCTTGCAGCAGGTCATCAATCTGACCTTCAATCGGGCGTACACTCACTTCGGGATCAAGAATACCCGTCGGGCGGATAATCTGCTGGACGACACCTTCGCTGATCTCACGCTCATACGGGCCGGGGGTCGCCGAGGTATAAATCGTCTGCCCCATCCGCGCCTCGAACTCCTCAAAGCTCAACGGGCGGTTGTCCAACGCGCTCGGCAAACGAAAGCCGTAATCCACCAGTGTCGTCTTCCGCGCCCGGTCACCGTTATACATACCACGTAGCTGCGGCACGCTCATATGGCTTTCGTCGATCACCATCAGGTAATCACTTGGGAAGTAATCGATCAAGGTGGATGGTGGGCTGCCCGCCGGACGCTGGTCAAGATGCCGTGAGTAATTTTCGATACCAGCCGAGTAACCCACTTCACGAATCATTTCGAGGTCATAGCGGGTGCGCTGTTCGATACGCTGGGCTTCCAACAGCTTGCCTTCGCGCTTAAAGTTCAAGATCGTCTCTTGCAGTTCCACCTCAATATCATGAAGTGCCTGCCTCGTTTTCTCTTCATCCGTCACAAACTGCTTCGCCGGAAAGATTTTGATCGACGTATGTTCTTCGAGGATTTCACCGGTCAACGAGTCAAACTCGACAATCCGCTCGATCTCGTCACCAAATAGCTGGATACGATACGCCGTCTCCGCATACGCTGGAACAATTTCCAGCGTATCCCCGCGCACACGGAACGTCCCACGATGCAGGTCAAGGTCGTTGCGTGAGTACTGGATTTGCACCAGCTTCCGCAAAATCGTGTCACGCCGGATCGTCTCGCCAACTTGCAGTTCAACAATCGACCGTCCCCACGCTTGCGGGCTGCCGATACCGTAAATGCACGATACCGACGCGACAATCAGCACATCACGCCGCGAAAACAGCGCTGCCGTAGCCGCCAACCGCAACCGGTCAATCTGCTCGTTGATCTGCGATTCCTTCTCAATGTGCAAATCCATACGCGGCACATAGGCTTCAGGTTGGTAGTAATCATAGTAGCTGACGAAGTATTCGACCGCGTTCTTGGGAAAGAACTCTTTGAACTCGGCGTAGAGCTGCGCTGCCAGCGTCTTATTGTGTGCCAGCACGAGTGTTGGCTTCTGCACCCGTTGGACAACTTGCGCTATCGAAAATGTCTTACCGGTACCCGTTGCACCGAGTAATGTCTGGTGTTGAAGTCCCTTGTCGAGACCCTCGACAAGACCTTCAATCGCGGTGGGTTGGTCACCTGTAGGTTGGAACTCCGACACAATTTGGAAGGGCGGCATGTCACGCTCCATTTCAGAACGTCAGTTCGGACAGGACGAGATATTATAGCGGAAAACGCAACCACAACAAAGGGTAATTCAGCCGAGAATGCGGCGGGTTTAAAGGGCATTTAACAGTGACAAAATGTGCAATCTAAGACATTTCTAACGGGTTGACCATTGACGAGGGGGCATCCGGCTGATATGATGCCTGTCATACGATGCGGGGTAGAGCAGTGGAAGCTCGTCGGGCTCATAACCCGGAGGTCGCAGGTTCGAGTCCTGTCCCCGCTACTCATGGTGATATAGCTCAGCCGGTTAGAGCGATGCACTCATAATGCATAGGTCCCTGGTTCGAGTCCAGGTATCACCACCATATCATTAATGGACATCCAAACCCTCTCATACGAGGGTTTTTTGTTCCCATACTAACACGAGTTACGCGCTGCCACTTCAATAAAATTTTTCTTGTATTGAACTTAAAACTTGCCACTTGAAACTATTTACTACGTTTACTTTTGGTTTGTCGGCAAACCGTTTTCAAACCATCTACCAACCCTGCCCCATCAACTTTCCCTCACAAAGTTAGCGCCAACGCACCTTAAAAGTGACCAAATGTTCTGACAAATGTTCACCCTTTGCGTTCCTAACTCTGCTATCCTATGTTTACCGTTGGGTCATTATGCCTTGAGGTGTCCATCTTGAACCCCTCGCTTCTTTCTCTGTATTTCTTGGCGCTCTTGGCGATTTGTATTCTGCCTTTCTCTCTATGTTCTTTGTGCCTTTGTGGTAAATCGTATTTCTTTTGCATTTTCGGCGGCTGGCTCCCTCACTTCCGCCATGCAGTTGCGACATTTGCGACGCGGCGGTATCACGGGAGCCATCCGCTGCACTTGTGTCATTTCAGCGGAAACAGCCGAACATCCCGCCGCCACAAAATGACAACTCAGCGGATACACGGGAGACTCCCGCCAGTCATTTCGGCGGGAAAATGTGCAAAAACGGCGAAATTTGCGAATATTTTGACGCTTACCAAATAAAAAGGCGCAGCCCAATAACCGCGCCTTTTTATAACTAATTATAGGGAATGGATAAAGCGAGTTTGAAACTCCTTCAAATTTCTAACTCAAGTTCCGCCATTTTTACTGCTGCCTAGTTCGGCGAGTATGACTCCCTTCTCCCTTGCTTGCGGGGGAGAAGGGTTGGGGATGAGGGGGTTAACTAAACAACAAACTGCCCGTTCTTATAGAACAACTCGCCTTCCACGTGGATCGTGCTGTCGTTCCGCATATCACAAATCATGTCCCAGTGAACCGCGCTGCGGTTGTGGCTGCCGGTTTCGGGGTAACCCATCCCGATAGCCATATGCACCGTCCCGCCGATCTTCTCGTCGAACAGGATGTTACCGGTAAACTTGTTGATGCCAAAGTTCGTACCAATCGCGAACTCGCCCAGATAACGAGCGCCCGCGTCTGTGTTCAACTGGGCTTGCAGGAGGTCATCGTTGGTCTCTGCCTTCGCCTCCACAACTTTCCCGTCCTCGAACTTCAGCTCGATGCCAGAGACTGCCCGACCCGCCACGATGCTCGGATAATCGAAGCGTATCCACCCCTGCACCGAGTCCTCGACCGGCCCCGTAAAAATCTCACCGCTGGGCATGTTCTTATGCCCGTCACTGTTAATGAACGTCCGCCCTTCAATCGAAAGCTCGATGTCAGCATTTGGCCCTTGCAGCTTCACATGCTTCTTGCCCTTCAACCAATCGACCTTCAACTGCTGCACAGCCGAGAGTTTGCGCCACTCCCCTGCCGGATCCTCATGGTCAAGGAACATCGACCCGTAAATGAAGTTCTCGTACTCCTCAAAGCTCAGGTTCGCTTCTTGGGCGCTGGCCTCTGTCGGGAACCATGTCCCCACCCACTCGAAGTCCAGATTAGCGCTGCGGGTCAACCGCGTATCCAACCACGACTTCCGCGCCGCCGCGATCTTCTGTACTCGCTTCGGGTCAACATTGGTCATCGCGCGGGTATTGTTGCTCGACCCGATCCGAATATAGATGTCCGCCTTTTCATAATAGAGCGACATGCTGGGGTCAAGCCACGCGATCTGGTCATCACTCGCCTCACGCGCAAAGTGCCGCGTCATCGCCTCATCGCTGATGAACAGCGACGGATTACCGCCGTACTTCAAAACCTCGGCATACACCGCCCGCAGTGCAGGCAGCGTGACCACATCACCGAGGATACCAACCCACATGCCCGGCTTCACATCGCACGCATAATCCACCAAGACGTTCGCCAACCGCTGCAACCGAATATCTGTCATCTTTTACCACCCTTCATGACAATCAGTGAGGCTTATCACTATGCCCATGATTGCGATACAAAATCAGAACGTACGAAACCACTGCAATCGCCGCCCCATAAAAGAAGGTCGAAGTCGGGTCGTTGCGTTCCAGAAAGTACTTCAAGAACGAGATGCCACCGATCAACACCACCAAGTTACTGAGCAGCGTCTTGAGTTCATCGAAGCTGTGGATCTGTAACCATTCTGGCATATCCAGTTCGCCGATGAACAACTCGTAAATGGAAACGGTGAAAATATACAACACCGCCACCAGCAAGAAAATATCCATCAACTGCGCCAGCGATGTGATGGTATTGGACGCACCCTTATACTCGATAAACAGGTTGTAAACCACGTAAACCGTCTCGTAGATGCTCCAAACCAGCGAGGCGATGGTCGCCACGAAGCTCGCGAACACCAGTATCAGCATCAAATACTTCGAACTTTCGAGTAACTTCTTCATCTTCCCCCTCAAAAATTAAACTAAACTTTTGACTTTCGCCAAAACCGCATCAAAATTGATCTCATCACCAATATTAGGCACGTATTCCGCGTACTGAACCACGTTATGCTGGTCGACGACAAACGCCGCCCGCTGGCATATCCGCAAGTCCGAAACATGCACCCCATAGCCGCTCGAAAAGTTCATATCCTTGTGGTCAGAAAGTGTAACCACGCGGTCAACCCCTTCCACCCCGCACCACCGGCTCTGAGCATAGGGCAAGTCCGCGCTCACCGTCAGCACAACGATATGCTCGCTCAACGCCGAAGCCTCGCGGTTAAAACGATGCGTTTGCGCCGAACAAACACGGGTGTCCAGCGACGGAACGATACTCAAAATCTTGACTTTGCCCGTATAATCAGCGAGGGTTTTGGGAGTCCAATTATTCGCGGTCAGCTTAAAATCCGGCGCGGCATCACCAACCTTCAGCTTGTCATTAACAACCGCAAACTCGTGTGTTCCTATCGCCATACCGTCTCGCGTTTCCATCGCAGGCTCCTTAAAGCGTTACAATATGTCTCAGATTTTCCTGTAAGTAGATTGGCGGAATTATAGCAAGTCGTGGCATCAAGTCGAAACGATTGCGCCTATTCACTCAGGGCAAATTAATGTGTGTTGTCAGGAGATTATTGATATGAATATCAGGCTTCGTGCGTTTATCATCTTCATCGGAACCCTTCTAGTCGCCGTTGTATTCACCTTCCCGTTATGGCGACCCTTCTTTGTGCGTACCGTCGTTACTGATGTGTTCCCCGGCCTCAGCGCGGCACAGCAAAACGCCTTCTTGCTGCTTTCCGATGACCAACGGGAAATCTACGACGATATGCTTGATGTGGATGTCACGATGGCTGTCGCCATGGCTCAGGCTGGCACCAGTCCAGACATTATCATCCCCACCGAGCAGCAGGGAATGCCAGCCATGACCAACCCAACAGTCGTCGCCGGTGGCACATTCACCGAAATTGATGTTGTCCATACCGCAGCCGGAACCGCCACTATTTATCAACTGCCGGATAACACCCGTATCTTGCGCTTGGAAAACTTCAAAGTGACCAACGCCCCGAACTTGCATCTCTACATGACGCGCAATCCGAAGCCAGAGGAAAGCAAAGACATCGGCACGGATTACATCGACCTTGGGCCAATACAAGCCAACGTCGGGAATCAAAACTATCCCGTGCCAACCGAGGTCGATTTAAGTGCTTATCGCGGTCTAGTGCTTTACTCTCAACCCTATAACGTAATTTTCAGCACGGCAGAACTCCGCTTGAGCTAAAGGCCGCCATGCCGCCAAACACCATCCACCATCGTACCGTGTACTTTGGTTTTCAAGATCTCGGCTGGCAAGATGTTATAGAGATCATGGTTGATGACCACGAGGTCAGCAAGGAAACCCGGTGCCAATTTACCCAAGCGGTCTTCCATACCCGCCGCGTACGCCGCCCCTGTGGTATAGCCGTGCAGCGTCTCTTCGACGGTCAGGCGTGCTTCAGGGTACCAACCGTCCGGCCCCGGCGAACCGTCAGGCCGCTGGCGGGTTACGGCTGCGTGTATACCGGTAAACGGGTCAAATGGCTCGACAGGCGAGTCCGATCCAAAGGCGCAGATAACCCCTTGATCGAGCTGAACACGCGGGTTATAAGCCAACCGCGACCGATCACCCCATACCTTATCCGAGGTTAGCATATCGGATGTGGCGTGCAGAGGTTGCATCGACGCGATCACTTTCAACTCGGCTAAACGGTGAACGTCCTTCGGGTGAATAACCTGCACATGCTCGATACGATGACGACGGGTCGATGGTGCTTCACCACGTTTCGCCTCTTGTCCACGAACAATTTCTATCGCGTCCAGTACGTCATGGATCGCGCGGTCACCAATGGCGTGAACAGTCGATGGCAATCCGGCGGCGCTGGCACGGCTCATCAATTCAGTCATTTCTTCCGGCTCAATCGTTCGGATGCCGTAGTTCTCCGGCTCACCGATATACGGGTCGATCATCAGTGCCGTATGCGGGCCAAGTGCGCCATCCGCGAACATCTTCAACGCGCCGATACGTATCCAATCATCACCAAACCCAACCCGTAAACCGGAGTCGAGCGCAGCCGAAAGCCAATCCTTGTTAATGTTTTTCAGTGTCCGTAGGCCGAGTTCACCGCGCTCGCGCAAGATTTGTATCCCGACCAATGCAGAAGGTTCATCAAAGTCATGAATACCTGTCAGCCCGTATGACAGCGCCAATTCCTGCGCGTATTTCATCTGGTCAGCCACTTGGCTCGGTGTGAACTTCGGAATATAGGCGCGTACCAAGTCCATTGCGGAAAGCTCAAGCAGTAAGCCAGTCGGGTTCCCATCAGCATCTTTGACAATATGCCCACCATCAGGGTCGGGCGTGGAAGCAGTAATACCCGCCAACCGCAACGCATAGCTGTTTACCCAACCGGCATGGAAACTTTTCGCGGTCATGAATACCGGATGATTTGGCGTTATCGCATCCAAATCCGCTGCTGAGGGGAATGCCGCGCCGTCCCAAATATCTTGGAACCAGCCATATCCCGTTACCCACTCGCCGGCTGGCGTTGTGGCCGCGCGTGCCGCCACCCGCTCAACCGCGATTGACTTCTGCGGCACTTCAAACAGGTTGACCTGCTGCAACCCCCGTGCGGTCTGCTCCCAATGAATATGGGCATCCGTCAAGCCGGGAATAATGGTCGCCCCGCCAGCGTTTTCCCGTGTCGTCTCCGCACTGGCGAGTAACAGCATATCGTCATCCGAACCAACCGCGAAAATACGATTGTCGCGGATAGCAATCGCCGAAGCGCGTGGCTGACGCGAATCTAAGGTAATGATGTTCGCATTGTAAATAACACGATCAATGAGCCGCATTTTTACCGACCTCAATGAGAGCCGCCTTGACTTCCTCAGCCCCGGGGGCGCTGTCTAAGCCAACACGGGTAACAGAATAAGCAGCTAAACGTGCCGCTACCTGTGTAGCAGCCTTAAAATCATAATTAGTCGCGTGCAGCGCCGAGAGTAAACTTGCCGCGAAAACATCCCCTGCTCCGGTCGGATGCACCAGTTCAACCTGCGGCGTACTAAAGCGCGTCGGCTGGCCGGTGTGGTAATAAGTGCCGCCCTTTTCTGCACGGGTCACGAACAAATGCCGGACGACACCCGCAAACTCCTGTTCGAGTTCCGGCGCTTCGGCGATGTCTTCTTCGCTAAATACCACGATGTCGATGTCATTCAACACATCGGCATCAAACCAGCGCTTAAACCGAACACGACCGTCTGTGTCCCACTTCCGCAGCCAACCTTGCAGCGTCAGCATCACTGTCGCGTCTTTAAATTGGTGGGCAATCTGCGGATCAACCTCATCGGTCAGCGGCGCAAGGTGAACCAGAGGAGCGGCGAGCCAATGCGCTGGAATATCAGCCGGTGTGATCTTAGAAGCAACCGCCCGCAAATACTGAATGCGACCGGTCGGCTCATAGATATTCTCAAATGTGCTGGTATCGGAAGCCGGTAATACAACCAGATCATTCACAAAAGGGGTAAGCTGGGCGAGTAGAGGTTCGTCCGGCGCGGCACTCGTCAGTACTCCGACTGACAAGCCAAACGAGTGAATAACACGGGCGGCGTAAGAAACAGTCCCGCCGAGCAAGCGCCCGGCGGGGGTCAAATCAGCCGTTGCATGACCAATGAGCAAGTAGTCCGGCGCGGCATTCATGGCAGCAGCTACCGGGGGACAATCGTAACTTTGCGGGAATTACCCTCGCCCACACTCTTGGTCTGCACATCATTACGGCTCCGCAGCGCCATATGCACAATCCGACGTTCGTAGGGCGGCATCGGCTCAAGAGCAACGGTACGCTTGGTACGCGATGCTTGGTCAGCCATCCGCAGCGCAAGGTCATGCAGCATACGGGAACGCTTGGCCTTGTATCCGGCAGCATCCACGACGATATTGGCGCGATGCTGTAATTCGCGACTGGAAATCAATCGCGTGATGTATTGGAGCGCGTTCAAGGTTTCACCGCGCCGACCGATCAACGAATTCAGGTTCGGGCCGGTAATATCGAGTAGCCACGGGTCGCCTTCACCTTCACGGGAGTTGACCGCACGGCGCACGATAATTTCAGGGCGGAGGATTTGCATCCGTTCGAGGAGTTCCCCCAGCACAACCTTCGCCACGCGAACATCTTCATCCATTAAGGACTCGTCCGTGATTTCCTGCATTTCCTCAAGCAGCGAAACCCCTTCGTCCTCATCAACCTCGGCTGAAAACGATTCATCCGACGGTTGGGATGCTTTCGCACTAGGTTCTGCATCCACCTCTTCAACTTCCGCAGTGGGGGTTGGCACGGGCGTAGAGGCTGCCGCCGTGCGGAACAACTGCAACCGCACACGGGCCGGTCGTGCGCCCAAACCAAACATACCGCGACTGGGTTCTTCCAGCACTTCGACAATTACGTCCGTGGGCGACACGCCACCAAGTTCAGCCAATCCTTTGCTGATGGCTTCCTCGACACTTTCGCCCGTCGTTTCGATGGAGCGTTCAGAACTCATGAATTAAATCCTTGTTGCAAACAAGATCACGGCTGCCATGCAACCGTATAACAATTTATTTAGCGGGCTTCGCTTTAGGTGACTTTACCTTTGAATCGCCCTGTTTGCCATTCGTTTTGGCATCTGCTTTGGTTTCTGACGCTGTTTCGTCAGTAATCGTCGTGCCGGAATTTAGGCCGACGGCACGTTCAGCCTCCAGCTTGGCCTTCAACGTGGACTTTCCACCGGGGCCGACGGGTACAACCACGGGCTTTGCGGCACCACGGGGCGACGGTGAGAACGGCAGCAGCGTACGCCAGTCAAACTTCTTATCCTTGTTGCCCATCGCGTACTGCACGATACCCATAATGTTGGATACGATGAAGTACACCGACAAACCGACCGAAAATGACAGCGAGAACATACCCATCATCAGGGGCATAATCGTCGTCATTGATTGGGTCATCGCAGCCGCTTGGTTCGGGCGGCCATCAGGGTCAGCCGGAGCAGCGGGAGGGGTCATCATCTTCGACTGTACATATGAGGTAATCAACACCAGCACCGGGAAAACCAGCGCATAAGTCGGATTTGCGGATGGTGACTGTGTTAAGTCCATGCCCAAGAAAACGTTATTCAGCGGAACCAACCGGTCAAGTCCCGTAATCAAGAACCGCCCCGACAAATCCAGCAGTTGAAGTGGGGTCGCTGCCAAAGCGTGGTTAATCGCTTGGTACAGACCAATCCAGATCGGGAGCTGAATAATGAGAGGCAAGCAACCACCCAACGGGTTAATACCGTTTTCGCGGTACAAACGCATCTGCTCTTGCGAGAGCTTTTCGCGGTCGTTCTTGTACTTATCCTGAATCTTCTTCAACTCCGGTTGAAGCTCGGCCATCGCCTTTGAGGCACGGGTTTGCTGTGCCGTCAGCGGGAAGGTAATCAAGCGGATCAAAACCGTGAACAGAATGATCGCAATCACCGAGCTGTTGAACAACTGGTAAAGCAGGGTCAAAACCGTGATAAACGGGTTAAGGATAATATCCCACATGGGTAAAGCGCTCCCTCAGTCCTTACTGGAAACTGTATGACCACTTCGACTCGCCATTATCCAGTGCATAAGCCACTAGAATTTGGCTGGTCGAGGTCGTACCGACAACAACATACGGCTTGGGAATATCCACACCCTCTCCCGGCTCGATGAGCAAGATGTCGGAAAGGATTTCGCCCTGCAACTCGCGCACCAACGGCTTCCCATCGGCTTCAATAATCGACGTACCATCGGCACGGTTGAGCCAATACAGCTTTTGATCGCGCGAGGCGACCAAAATCACATCGCCGACAACCAACGGCGTGGCACGGATGGCACGAGTAGCGACCTTTTGCTGCCACACCGGTTGCAAGTTTTCGGCAGTATCAAAAGCATATACACTGCCACCCAAATCAGCAACATAGAGAATGCCGTCTGCAACAACTGGCGTACTCCAAACCCAATCAACCGTCGATTGCTGGTTGAGGATTTGACCATCGGTCGAAATCTCAAACACGGCACGGGCAAAGCTGCCAATATACAACTCACCTTCGTAGAACAAAGGCGAAGAAGTCGCCGCGCCGCCAATATCCAGCTTCCACTTTTCGCTTCCGCTATCAGCATCTACCGCGTATAGATGATGGTCAAGCGAGGAGAAGTAAAGTGTGCCGTCTTGCAGCAGCGGTTTGCCCCACACGCCATGTTCGGTGGTGAATTTCCACTTCACATCGAGCGTATCGCGGTCAAGCGCAACCACATCTTTTGCACTCAGCGCGACGTAGATGAGGTCATCCGACGCAACCAAGTCCGTAACGGAGTGTCCGGTGATACCATCAATCGCTGTGGGTTCACCGTTCGCTTGGGCTAAGGTATTGTCGATCTTGTAAATATGTTGATCGTAGGCAATAGCCAGCATGGTCGTATCGTCATAGGGCACCGGGGCGGAGTAAAACTGCTTGCCGGATGGACGGAAATCCCACGCGCGCAGTTTGCCTTCCGAATCGGGCGGACGGTTTTCGCAATCCGCATTCTTGAGCACAACTGCTTTACCGTCAACAGGGTTCACCTGTACGATACGGTCCGTATAGGCAACGAGGATACTTTCAGAGGTCGTACCGTTACAGACGCTGTTAAACAGGCTAACCGACGGCCAACCTGTACCGAGTGGCGCAGGACCGCAGGCTGCTACTGCCAGCGCAAACAACACAAGAGCGCCCCATAGTGTACGGCGCGCGAGAAACTGGCGCATATTCAACACATTACTCCTCAAGCTCAGGTACAGGGTCATAACCGCCTGTATGAAATGGGTGACAGCGACCAATGCGTTTGAGACCCATCCAACCGCCACGCACGACACCGAAACGGTTTATTGCTTCGTACATATACATGGAACAGGTCGGTTCATAAATGCAGGACGGCGGCAAAAGCGGGGAGATGAAGCGCTTGTAAAAACGAATCAACGCTAATGCTACGAATTTCACCCTTCACTGCTTTCCACTATCATTTATCATTAACTCTGCTTGACGAAACAAATCAGTCACTATACGACCTATGCCGTCAAAAGGTTGCTGGGTGAGCGGCGTACGCACCACCAGAACAACATCATGCCCCTCGCGCATCTGCGGTTGCAACGCGCGGATGACTTCACGCAGCAAACGGCGCATTCGGTTTCGCACCACAGCCCCACCGACCCGCCCTGAAGTGACTAATCCATAACGATTGTGTGCCAGTCCATTTGAAGAATGACTCAACAATATATAACGGTTTTGGATAGTCTTTCCAGATTGACGGAGACGAGCGAAGTCCTCTGCGCGGCGAAGTCGAAAGCGCCGTTCCATAGTTCAGTCAGTTAGGCTTTCCAGTTGACCTTCTTCACATGGTTGGGCGTAACGCTCAACGAGTGACGGCCCACACGACGGCGACGGGAAAGAACCTGTCGTCCCTTGCCGGTTTGCATCCGTTGGCGGAAGCCATGTACACGCTTACGACGACGGATTTTGGGTTGCCATGTCCGCTTGGTTGACATGCGGTTTATACCTCATCATTATGCTATCAAAATCAATTTGAGGGGTAAGTATATACTACGGGTATGCGGCGGTCAACCCAACGCTTGCAAGGGGTTAGCCAAGTAAAGTATAATAAAATTTCAATCTGAAAATAGCTTTTCTAACCTTCCCCCGCGTAACCATCTGGAGAGCCTAAACCTTGATGATGCCAAGCCATCACTGGGCGCGTAATTTCGCTGTTGATAAAGACGACATTGAGTATCTGACGAATCTACTACTCGAACGGGAAACCCCCCTCGACACCGAGACACTTGCTCGTGAACTCGTTGAATCACGCATTAGCGACGAAGTAGCTACCTTACGTCAACGATACCAAGATGCCCGAATCTACGATCCCGCACGCGCTTATGAAGTCGGACAAAAACTAATCTTTACCGAATTTGACTACGAAACCGGTGTTGTGGTCGGCATCCGTCCCGGCAATAACCCCGACTACGGATCATTCAACGTCATCGCTGTTAAATTCGATGATGACGATTTGAATGCCGACGACGAAAACCGTGAATTTGCCACTGAATTAACCCTTGAACACGACCTCAATAACGCGGAAGCCGAAGACGGTGTGGGTTCCGCGAATGACCTGAACGCCGATGAAATCATTTCGTCCTCCGGCAAAGAGATCACCAAAAAGCTGGAAGACAAGCTGCGGGCCTCCCAAGACTTGATTTATATGGCACGTAAATGGTTCCCGCGCGATCTTCTCATGGAAGTCAATGTCGGTCATTTGAACCTCGCAGAAGCCGTCTTGGATATTTCTGGCGGCGGACCAATGACAACCGAAGCCATCTTGAATGAAATCGGCGGTCTGGGTAAAGCACCAATGGCACTGCAAGTATTCTCGATGAATTACGGCCTCAATCAAGATGATCGCTTCGACGAGGTAGGGCCAACGGGCGAAGTCTTGTGGCATCTGACACGTTTAGAGCCAGAAGAAGTTCAGCACACGCCCAATATGCTGCGCTACTCGCCGATTGAATATGATCGTAATCTCCTCTCAAAAGAACTGATGACGATTGAAGCCGAACTTGACGACGAGTTCTCGAATGAAAGTGACATCGACATTCCCGATGATCTCCAAGAAACACAGATCACCCTCACCTACCCGCACCGTCGCCTCGGCACCCTGCCCTTAAGCGACCGCACGGCGCTCATTTTCCCAACTGCCCGTCAAACACCCCGCGTTGCATTCACGTTGGTCGATGGACAAGACGGTGAAGAGTATCCGGCCTGGGTTGTCCGCAAAGACCGCTACGTTTACGGATTAGCCAAGTTCTACCGCAAACACAAGCTGCCGATTGGGGCTTATGTCAGCGTCCGCAAGGGCGAAGACAGCGGCAAGGTCATTGTCGATTTCAAGTCACATAAGCCGCGTACCGAATGGATTCGCTTGATCGTCCCCAAAGGTGATCAGATCAACTTCGAAAACCACAAACGAGCCATCGGTGCAGAATACGACGATTTGATGATTTTGGGCGCAGAAGATTTGGCCGGCGTTGATGCGCTGTTCACCAACGCACAGCAGCAAAAGAAGAGTCTGGTCGCCATCCTGCGGAGTATCATCCCGCCGCTTGGCAGCCTGACACCGCAAGGCACCGTACACGCGAAAACCATTTACAGCGCTGTAAATGTGCTGCGCCGCTGCCCGCCGGGGCCGATTTTTGCGGTTTTGGTAGCAAACCCCGACTTTCAAAATGTAGGCGGGGATTATTGGAAACTCAGCCATGAATAAGGGAGCAGGTCATGACCACCCCAAGCGGTAAACCTAGCTTTCTCATAAAGCCGACGCTGGAAACGAAATTCCGTGTTGATTATAGCTGGTGGGAAAAAAGCTCAGAAGATTTACGAACCTATTTACTTAGCCATCTCATGCCCGAACAACGGGAGCGTTTGAGCCAAACCGATGAAGTGCGGACAGTTGACTATATCGACCCTGATACGGGCGAAGTGATGGAGTTGGATGAACTCGGCCTCGCCATTCAAATGGCTGCCGAAGACACCAATTTCATTAATCAGCAAACCTCGCTGGTCGATAGTATCTTCCGTGTGTTTCTGGCGAACGGTAACGTACCCCTAACGCCCGTTGAACTAGCCGAACGTACGGGTCGCTCGGCGAACACAATCTTGAAAACCCTGAGTGGGGGTCAAGTCTATAAAGGTATTCGAGCGCTTCTATAGTCAAAACAGCCAAAGGGAAAGATACCGATGGGTAGTGTGATTAATACGGACAGCACCGGCAAGCAGCGCAGTCAAATTATGCGTACCGTGGCGGAAATTCTTCGCCGTTTGAGCCAGAAACAAGTTGTGGATGATGAAGTACGCAATATGACCGCTATGCTGGTCTATCTGTTCCGCGAAATCGAAGCAGGTATCGAACAATCAGCGACCGCGTGGGAAAAGCGGGATTACTGGGTGAAGTCCGAAGAACTGCGTCAGCGTTGGATGTGGGTTGGCGATATGGCTGACCAACTGCGCGTGATGATCTATTCTGAAAAGTGGACACTGCTGCCCCCGATTATGCTCAAACTCTTGCCCAAAGTCGCCGACATCAAAATCACCAAAATGACACGCAGTGAATCGATGTGGGAAGGTGCCTACGACAGGCTGATGAGCGAGAAACCTAACTCGGCTAACTAAGTATGAAAGTTAAAAGCCCTACCAATAACAGTAGGGCTTTTATTTTGCCTCAGCGGAGATGCTCTTGAATCCACGGGTTCAGAAGGTCGTAGTTCGGAACCGCGTTACCCCCCGGTGAACCCAAGATGTAATCTCGATTAACCACGAGCTGCTCATACCGCCCACGGTTAAGCGCCGCTGGCACAACGATGGTAAACATATCCCACGGGGTTAGGTTCGTATCTACCGATGACTGAATAACCCCCAAAGCTGCCGGCCAACGCAGTGGATTTATCAATTTGCCGAATAAGGCTGAAATCACCTGCTGCTGCCGCGCCGCCCGTTGGTAGTCATCATCACCGTGGCGAGTACGTGCATAAATGAGCGCACGCTCACCATCCATCTGCTGAACACCTGCGTCAAACTGAATGTACTGGTAGCCACCGTCCTCGGTCGGGTACGAGTCATCAATAATCGTCCGCTCCACATCAATCGTCAACCCGCCGGCCGCATCAACCAGTTTGACAAAACCGTTGAAGTCGAGGCGAATGTAACGCTCCAGCCGAATACCAAAGTCTTGGCTAATAGCACTCATGACAAGCTGTGGGCCGCTGCCCGCCTGTGCTTGTTCGCCTAGCACATTAACTGTGTTGATACGCTGCGAACCATAGCCCGGAACCTCGATAAAAATATCGCGCGGAATAGATAGCAGCGATAGGCGTAACTGAGAAGGCTTTACCCCGACGACCATCATACTATCCGTGCGCGAGAAGAACCCCTCACCTGCCCGCCCATCGGTACCCAGTACCAGAATATTGACCGGCGCAGGTGGGATAATCAGATAAATCAGCAGTGAGGTACCGCAGCAAAACAACGGCACAAAAAATAACGCGAGAAGGATGACCAGCCATCTACGTCGGCGTGATTTTTGCGCCAATATCACGCGGGTGGTTGGGGAAGGCGGCGTAGGAGCAGAATAATTCATCCGAAAACGATTCCTAAATCTCGTGCCATCATCACGGTTTCACCCGTTGGATCTACAAACTTCATCCTGATGGCATCTTCCATTTTGACAGGAACAATCGTATTCCCCTGAAGGGCAACCATATATCCCCACTTCTCTTGGGCGACAAGATGAACAGCAGCCGAACCGAATCGGGTCGCGAGCCAGCGGTCGTACGGCGTAGGCTGCCCACCCCGCTGCACATGCCCTAACACCGTCACCCGAACTTCAGCCGCGACACACTCGGCCAGCAAATTACCAACGGTATGCCCTACCCCGCCTAACCGGAGATCAGCACGTCCAGAACCCTTCGATTTATACTGCTGTTGACCGTTTACTGGTGCAGCGCCCTCGGCAACCACGATCAAGCTGTGGTTGCGCCCTGAAAGCTGCGCCTGCCGGATTTTCTGGCAGACCACCTCGATATTAAACGGGATTTCAGGGATCAGGATGGCATCTGCGCCGCCCGCGACACCAGCGTGTAAAGCAATCCATCCGGCATCGCGCCCCATCACCTCCAACACCATCACCCGATGATGACTTTCCGCAGTCGTTTGGAGCTTGTCGAGCGCTTCAGTCGCGGTGTTGATGGCAGTGTCAAAACCGAAAGTCGTATCCGTGCTGCCGAGATCATTATCAATCGTCTTTGGAACACCCACGACGGCTGCACCCATTTTCACGAGACGATGTGCGATTGCCATCGTACCATCGCCGCCGGCGACGATCAGCGCATCCAAGCCCTGCTCTGCCATGCGCGAAAGGGCGATATGCGAGGCATCTTCATACTCGATTTTCCTATTGGGTCGCTGAACAGGTTGGGCAAATGGACTGCCACGATTTGCAGCGCCCAAAATCGTACCGCCACGAGCCAGCAGTTCGCGGACATCTTTTTCCGTTAGGGGTATAGGTGGAACACCTGCACTTAATCCATCAAACCCTTTGAGGATACCTGCAACTTCCCATCCGTAGTGATTTTGGGCAGTTAGCACAGCGGCGCGTATAACAGCGTTCAGGCCGGGAGCATCACCCCCGCCCGTGAGGATTCCAATACGTTTGGACACCTTCACCTCATTCTTGGCAAATTCACTAAGAATAGCGTTTCCAATCGCTGCTATCCGGTGTCAGGCTGTAAACGCCGCCGCGCATATCGCTGATAAAAATCATCCCATCCGAGCCAAGCTGCACTTGTGGGGTAAACGGAATCTCGGCTTCCGTCACCGCCCAACCCAGCCGGTCGCGCAAGCCTGTTTCATTACGCCAGAGTAAACCGAAGCCTCGGCGCGGCTGCCACGTAAACGGCGGCGGGTTATTGAAGGCCGGGTCAATATCGGCCATCCCTTCAACGAACTTATCATTAAAAACCTGCCACCGTGGCGAGTTTACGCTGTCGTAGAATACGTAAATCGCGTCCTGCTTTTCGATCCACAGCATCGCGCCATTCTGGAATTGCAGGAATGAACCTGCGCTGGCGAGTGGCGGGTTCATCGCGCAGCTAACCGGCTGCAACATCGTAAAAAACCACGGTGTACTGCATACTTGAGCGGGTGGCAATCCTAACGCGGTCGGGATGGGAACCACACCTGCGGGCTGACCCCCTATAGGCGCAGCGGTGATATAAACGACCCCGTTATTAGTGACGGCTTGTGTCGGTCGTGAAGTCGGTGTAAGGGTCGCTGTTGGCGTAATCGTAGGCGTGTGCGTCGGTGTTTTGCTCGGCGGCAGCGTTGGTGTAACCAGCACAAAGTTCGCGCGCACGGTTGATGTCGTAATCGGCGTACCCAATTCCACGGTTGAGACTTCCAAGACGATGGGAGAAGGGGTCGCGCTTAATACGCGGGTCGGCGCAGGAGTCGTCGGCGCGAGCGTGACTTCCTGAACCAACAACGGGCCATTATTCAATGCGCTGCGTTCAGGGCTGCACGCGGCAATAACTAACAGTATGATTGCGATGGCAACTAGCGGGCGTTTGCCCATGCTGACTTCCTCATCAAGCACCTTCATTTCTGTCTCGATTGTATGCGTCAACGGCTCATAACGCAATTGGCTTAAACAGGGTCGTGGGTGTATCCTTATAGGCATTATGTTGTTCAAGTAATGAGGTCTCAATGGCAAGACGCAAGTCAAGTTATTCACGCCGAAGCAGTTCGCGCAGCAGTGATGGTTACAGCCGTAACAAAAGCTATGCTGAGGAGCGGATCGAACGACTCACATGGTTTTTCCTTGTATTGGCAATTGCAGGTGTGCAAATTGTCCAACAGGGTGGTATGGCCGTGCCGAATTGGACAGTGCCATTTGTAGGCAGTGTCGTTTTATTAGGCTCTGGCATGTATCAATATTCACGGCGCTGGCGTGTCAGCCCGACGACGTGGTTAGCGGGTGCGCTGCTGGTCGGTTTGGCACTTGTTAATCTCTATATCAGTCCCGGCAGCAGTTTCTTGGGGATTTCGTTGGTCGTATTTGCGGCGGTGATTTTGGTCGGGTTACTCACGGGCGAAACCTAAAACGAATCATCTCAACGAAAAGGTTTTGTTCTTCAAAATAATGACGGATTAAAGATGGCAGATAGTACTCACACGACAACAGTTGAAGATGTTCGCAAGTTAGGCTTACCGTTAGGCACAAAAGTGGTCGCGGGGGACGGCTTGTTGAACAGACCTGTCGCTTGGGCAACTGTCTTTTACCCTGAAACACCGATTGGTTCAAAAACGCTGCAAAAAGGTGAGATCGTACTGGTTTCTGCGCCGGAAATGGAAAGCCAAAGTACCGTCAGCGAAACCGAAATCTTACGATGGGCAGCGGACTTACAAGCGGCTGCAATCGTACTCAGTGACAATGCCGCGCCAGCACTCATCGCCGAAGCAAACGCCATCGGAATGCCGATCATGGTACTGCCGCCGGGAAGCCGCATCCGCATGGTTGAAAAAGCGGTCATCAGTTTACTGGTTGACCGGAAAGGCCAAATTGAGCGCCGAGCAACCCAAATCTATCGCCAACTCACCCAGATTTCATCGCGTAATGAGGGCATGACAGAACTCGTGAGCGCGATGGCGCGGCTGACGAATAAAGCCATTGTTGTGCAAGATAAACGACTCCGTATTATTGAAAGCACGGTACAGCCACAGTTTATCGGTAACTGGGACGACATCGAGCAGTTCTTGAAAAATGTCTACAACCTGCCCGTCGAGATGCAAGATCGCCAGCGTGTCGCCGAGATTGACAATCCAGTACTGCTCCAATCGGTGCCAACTCCCGGCCTAGCACGCTTGGTTTCGCCGATTATCACCAAAAATATCGGGCGCGGTTATCTTTCCATCGTCGGGCGTGATACGGAACTGGACGACATCGATTTGTTGGTCGCCGAGCATGGTGCGGCCGCTTGTGCGCTGGAAATGGCGAAAGCCAAAGCCATCAGCGACACCGAAAAGAGACTGCGCGGCACGTTCCTAGATCGCTTGCTTATCGGGGATGTGAGTTTGCAGGAAGCGATACGCCAAGGGGAGCGTTTCGAACATGATATGACCCAAACGCACCTTGCGATTGTCCTCGCGTGGCAAGGCGACAAAAAGCCATCGAACCGCAGGTTGGAAACTCTCGTCAATGGTGTCGTGGCAAGCCAACGGGCAAGCGCACTGGTGTGGCAGCGCGAACGTGAAAATGAACTACTGGTTTTCCACGCGACTTCATCGGATAGCAAGGAAACGGTCGAGGGCAGCATCAAACTGGCAAAAGCCTTTACGCAGGAAGTCCAGCGGCAGTACCCCGGCGCACGGGTCGCAGTCGGCGTTGGGCAAGCGGCACGAGATATTACGGCATGGCGTAACAGCCACCGTGACGCGGTGCAAGCCTTAGAACTCGCGTCGAGGCTGCACACCGATACGCCTTTATATATTGGGGACTTAGGGGTCTATCAACTGATATTGAGTCTTTCGGATCGGGACAAGCTACTGTCGTTCTGCCAAAAGACGCTCGGCGCACTGGAAGAATATGACCACCGCCAGAATGCGGATTTGATTAAAACGCTTGAAGCCTTCTTTGCCTGCCACGGGAATTTAAGCCAAACGGCGGACATGCTGATCGTACATCGGAACACCCTGCTCTACCGCATGAACCGCATTAACGACATCGCACAAATCGAATTGGATCGTCCCGAAATCCGCTTGGCTTTACATCTTGCTTTGACCATTCGACGACTGTTAACGATGAATTAATTGGCATAACTATCAACGAAATCCCATAAAAGAGTGCGGCAGCACTCTTTTTGTTTTGCCCATATCAGCAAATATTAAGCTGAGATGAACCGTTTAAAGCCTCAATTCAGCCGAAAAAACACGTTTTATTCAGAGATGATAAGACGATCTATGCAATTTGCACGATTTATGGGGGGATAGCTTCAAGTAAATTATCCGTATGTTTCTTGACCCGCACAGGATAAATTATCACCAATAAAGAATCATTTATTTTTAGGTGGTTTAACTAAAATAAGCGTCTGTCAGGAACGCGGCAACAAGGAGCAATCAAACAATGCAGCAAGAATCGGCCTCTGAATGTAGTGACTTACCCCTCCATCGCATTGATACACAGGAACATGATGCCTGTGCTCTGATTTGCGCCGTCCGCAAAGGTGGTCAGCCCACACACGGTAACGTAAAAAGAACAATCGAAGCGCTCACCCGTATGGGACACCGTACCGGTATTGTCGATGGTGAAGGCGACGGTGTGGGTATCTTAACGGATATTCCACGCCAACTTTGGATTAAGCGCCTCGCTCGCGCCGGTCTGCGCTCGTCAATCGCCAGCAGTCGCAATTTCTGGGTTGCCCATGTGATGATTCCGGCGGCAGCGCGCGGTCGTTCGCATAACCTGATCGAACGCATCAGCCGTCATATTATGGCAGCGGGACTGGATGTCATTCTTGAAGAACCCGGTGTCGTCAACAGCCACATGCTTGGTCCCAACGCCCAAAAAAATGAACCGGACTTCTGGCAAATCGCCGGAACCAACGGCAGCGTGGCGCTCGAACAACTTGAAGGCACATTGTTCCGCCTCCAAACACAGCTTGAAAAAGAACTGGGTGTACATTTCCCATCGTTCTCGTCGCACAGTGTCGTCTACAAAGTGCAGGGAACGGTTGAAATCCTTCGCCGCTACTACCCTGAACTGCGCGACCCTGATTACGCCTCGGTTGTGACGTTGGGACATGCCCGTTATTCCACCAACACCAATTCCAACTTCGAACGTGTGCAACCCTTCGGCGTGATGGGACACAATGGCGAATTCAATACCATCTCCCGCTTCCGCATGGAAGCCGGCATGATCGGTATCCCGTTGGACGCAAACAACTCCGACTCGCAGGATGTTGACCGCGTTTTGCAAGCGCTGTGCGTCGAATATGGTATGGACTTGATCGAGGCAATGGAGTACGTATTCCCGCCTCATGGTCATGATCTCATTCAAAATAATCCTGAACTGCACGGGATGTACGATCAAATCCGCAAGTCGTTCGGGCCGTTTGCCCAAGGGCCTGCTGCCGTGGCAGGTCGCCTCGGTGATGTCTGCATATTCAGCGTCGATGCTTTGGGATTGCGCCCGTTGTGGTTCGGTGAGAGCGAAAAAGAATACTTCGCGAGTTCCGAACGCGGTGTTTACTCGCTCGATATGATGTCATCCGAGCCGAAACCACTTGCCCCCGGCGAAAAGATCGCGCTGAAACTAAAGGCCGGACAAGGCTTGGAAGTCCTTGACTATCCTGCCATCCAACGGTATGTGCTGAATGCCCAACGCGAACGCCATGCAAACCTGCCGAATAACGGTAGCAGCATGTGGTCGATCAATGACCTGCCCAGCAACGGTTTGGGCTTCGCAGGATTGAACGGTGGTCATAGTATTGGCAACGGTAACGGGCATATCGCAGTTGCCGAGCCGGTAGCCGTCGCCGAAGCAGTACAAGTCGCCCCTGCCCCTGTACGTACTGCCCTTCCCATTCCGTGGAACCAACTCAAAACGCCGGTGAACGCGAACACCATGGCCGCGCTTGGCTGGGAACGCTACCACGTCAACTTTATGGAGACGATTGCCGAGTCCCACAAAGAGCAGGTTGGCTCGCTCGGTTGGGATGGCCCGCTCGCGGCACTCAGCCAAACCCGCGTGAACATCGCCGACTACTTCAAGGAAACGGTAGCGGTCGTCACCAACCCCGCGATTGACCGTGAACGCGAAAAAGCTCAGTTCTCGGTAAAGTCGCTGATCGGCACGCGCCCTGCGATTGCCGCACCTTTGGATACACAAACCTCCTTGCTCCAACTTGGCAGTCCGATGCTGCTCGGTGGTTACCCTGATTTGGGATCGTTGGATGAAATCCGTGAAGCAGCAGAGAAGACGCAAACGGTCGTACTCGAAGACCTGTTTGAAACCTTTGGTGAGCAGTTAGTCGTGTTCTCCAGTTCAGCCGCGATGGATGAGAACATTCAAGAAGCGGTTGACCGCTTACAACAAGCAGCGATTGATGCGGCGCTCAATGGTGCAATCTGTATCGTCATTGATGACAGCGAAGTCTTCAAAGGTGACAAGCTGTGGATCGACCCCCTGCTTTTGACTTCATCAATTGACCAAGCACTGCGCAACGCGCCGCACACACCTAACCTACGCCGACAGGTCGGTATCGTTGTCCGGTCGGGAGCGCTGCGTGATCTGCACGATCTGGCTCTGTGCATCGCGTTGGGTGCGAATGGTGTCGTTCCTTATGCGATGTATGCGGTCGCGCTGGGGCTTGCGCCGAAAGCTTCTAAAGAACAACTCACACCGGAGATGCGCGTCAAGCAGTTGATCGGACTGGTGAAGGTTCTCAACGGCGGTATCGAAAAGGCCATTTCGACCATCGGCTGCCACGAACTGCGCGGCTACGGGCATTCGTTCAGCTCGATTGGCTTGGCGATTAACGTAACACCCTACTTTGGCACACCCAATTATTTCGGTTCGGAAGCACGCGGCCTGACATGGAGCGACATGAAGGCTGATGCTGAAGAACGCGCAGCGGAACTACGCGGCGAGAAAACAGGCAAGCTGGCAAATGCTGACCGCCTGTACCCGAAGATGTGGAAGAAGATCGAAGACATTGCTCGCGATGAACTTACACTTGAGGAATATACTCAAGAGATGTTCGAACTCGAAAACGAAATTCCGGTTGCCCTGCGGCATATCATGGGTCTAAAAACCGAAGAGGTTGAGGAAGTCATCGACCCCGACAGCGTTGACATCACCATCAAAGATCACACCATGCCGGTGGTGATCGGCGCGATGTCCTTCGGCTCGCAGGGTGAGTTGGCTTATAAGTCCTACGGCGAGGCAGCCTACCGTTTGAACATCATCTGCGTGAACGGTGAAGGCGGCGAATTAGCTGACGTGATGGGACGCTACCCGCGCAACCGCGGAAACCAGATAGCTTCGGCACGTTTCGGCGTGAATATCGAGTTCCTGAATTCCTGTAACTACCTTGAGATTAAAATCGGTCAAGGTGCGAAGCCGGGTGAAGGTGGTCAACTGCCGGGTTACAAAGTTACCGAGCAGGTGGCAGCCGCACGGCACACGACACCGGGCGTAGACCTGATCTCGCCCAGCAACAACCATGACCTGTACTCGATTGAAGACCTCGCCCAACTGATCGACGAGTTAAAAACCGCTAATCCAAATGCCAAAGTATCGGTCAAGATTCCGGTTGTGCCGGGGGTTGGCGTGATCGCGGTTGGCGTGGCGAAGGCTGGCGCGGACATTATCAACATTACCGGCTATGACGGTGGTACGGGTGCAGCCCGCGCCCACTCCCTGCGGCATGTCGGGCTTCCGGCGGAAATCGGCGTTTGGCTGGCGCACCGTGCGCTGAGTGAAAGCGGCCTGCGGGATGATGTCGAACTGTGGTGCGACGGCGGTATGAAGAGCGGTCGTGACGTTCTGAAAATGATGTGCTTGGGCGCGAACCGTGTGGGCTTCGGGACGCTGGCGATGGTGGCGGTCGGTTGTACGATCTGCCGGAAGTGCCACGAAGGAACCTGCCACGTTGGTATTACAACCCACATCAAGTCCAAAGAAGAAGCACTGCTCAAGGGCATCAAGCACTTTGACCCGCGTGATTACGAAGCCTCCGTTGAAGGCATCTGCAACGTGTTCTACATGCTGGCGGACGACATCCGCAAGTGGACGGCGAAGCTCGGTTTCACCCGCACGCAAGATGTGGTCGGGCGTGCTGATCTGCTCGAACAAATCGCGATGCACGACCGCATCGACCTCAGCCCACTGACGCGCCGCGCCCCGCAAAACATGAAGAAAGCCCTGCAACCGGGGGTTGGTGTCCGGTTGGTACGCCCACGCAATACCCTGACCAAGCAGATCACCGCGACGATTGCCGAGCAGGTAGAATATGGCGAACGTGAACTAACCTACGACGACGAACAGGTGATGGCGATGGATCGAGCGCTCGGTACGCACCTGAACGGGGCGATCAAGCGCGGCGACTTCGCGAATGCCGACCTTATAACTGCTATCCATTTGAACTTTAGCAACTCGGCTATTCCGGGTAACGGTTTGGCTGCTTTCCTCGACGCGCCGCTGGAAGTCATGGTCGAAGGTGGCGCACAGGACGGTGTTGCCAAGTGCGCTCGTGGTGGTAACGTCACCATCCTGAAGGGCTTGAACCACAACGGTATCCGCCTCGACGGTTCGGTGGGCAAGAGTTTCGCTTACGGCGCACAGGGCGGACGGTTCATCGTTCAAGGGAACGCCGATACCCGCGCTTGCATCCGCTTGAGCGGCGCGGATGTGATCTTCGGTGGTGAAGTCACCCGGCCTCTCCAAGATGAACTCGGTGGCTTGGCTGGACGCGCCAACATCAAGGGTTATGCCTGCGAGTACATGACTTCCGGTCGCGTGATAATCCTCGGCGACCCCGGCCCGTGGATGTGCGCGGGGATGTCCGGCGGCGTGATCTACCAACGTATTCAGCCAGAAATGAACCTGACAGTTGATGCTATTCGCCGGCGCATCGCGGAAGGCGCGACAGTCGACATTTTCCCGTTGGATGAGCGCGGATTGGCTGATGTACGTGAACTCCTGAATGTTTACATCCAGACGCTGGAAGTGAACAACCAACCGGAAACGGCGCAGCACCTCTACAACTTGGTCGCGCGGCCTCAAGACCATTTCGTGAAGGTTGCCCCGCCGATGCGGAAGAACTAATCACCAAGACACTCTTAGCAGGAAGGCGAACGCGGTTCGCCTTTTTGTTTGGGAATAGGATTTCAGGACGTTAGGCCGCCTTGTAGAATATCCCTGCACTTTACCTTCACCATCGAGAGTCTTCATGTCACCACTCAACATCTTTACCACTATCGTTGTACTCGCCACATATGCCGGAGTCGCGGTTGGGCGCGTACCGGGGCTGCGGATGAACCGCGCGACCATCGCTCTGGTGGGCGCGGCCATCTTGGTCGTGATCGGCGCGATCAATGAGGAGCAAGCCTATCATGCGCTCGACATGGGGACGATTTTGCTGTTGGCTGCGATGATGGTCATCAACGCGAACCTCAGGATGGCGGGCTTCTTCAACGTGGTCAGCAGCAGCGTTTTACGGCTGGCGAAAAGCCCGCGAATGCTACTAGGGCTGGTCATTGTTGCGTCGGGTGTACTATCGGCGATCTTCCTCAACGATCCGGTTTGCATCCTGTTTACTCCATTGGTCATTGATTTATGCATCACGCTCAAGCGCGATCCGATTCCGTATCTGGTGGGGTTGGGGGCGGCAGCGAACGTCGGTTCAACCGCGACGATTACGGGCAACCCACAAAACCTGATCATCGGGCAAGCAAGCGGCATTCCCTTTTTGACGTTCCTCGCGCATCTGGGGCCAGTGGCGCTCATCGGTTTAGCAATCTGCTGGGTCATTATCGTGGTGGTTTATCCGTCCGAATTTAAGAAGCCGTTTGATACAAAATCACCCACGCAGGTGGATGAACCCCTTCAAACGTACCCGCCCCTACTCAACCGAACGCTGATCGTGGTAGTTGGGTTGATGATCGCGTTTTTGGTGGGACTGCCGATTGTTTCATCAGCGTGTATCGCGGCGGGTTTGCTTCTCGTTTCCCGCATACGCCCGACCAAACTACTGGCAATTGACTGGGAACTGCTGGCATTTTTCGCGGGCTTGTTCATCGTGACCGGCGCGATTGAGGTCACCGGATTGAGCAAGCAGTTGTTCGAGGTCGTGTCGCCCCTCATTCGTGGCGGTGTTCCGGCGCTGAGTTTGACGACCGGCGCACTCAGCAACATTGTCTCGAACGTACCCGCAGTTCTACTCCTCCGGCCTGAAATCGGGACACTCCCGAACGCGCAGCAAGCGTGGCTGACCTTAGCGATGTCCTCGACGCTGGCGGGCAACCTGACGCTGCTTGGCTCGGCGGCTACGCTGATCGTGGCGGAGGTGGCGGCGACGAGGGGAGTCAAGTTGAGTTTTATGGCTTATCTCAAGGCCGGTGTCCCCATTACCATTTTGACCTTGATTGTCGGCATCGTGTGGTTGATGGTCATCGGTGGGTAACACTTCACCCCATTCTTCAAATTCTGCACAATTTGCATATTTTGCATATTTTCCCGCCGAATTGTCTGGCGGGAGCCTCCCGTGCTGCCGCTGAATGGTCATTTTGTGGCGGCAGAAGTGAGGGAGCGTGGCGCTGAAATGGCGCACGTGCGGCGGATGTGAGGGAGTAAACCGCCGCTGTGCAATTTGTGCAGTTGCATGGCGGGAGTGAGGGAGAATGCCGCCGAAAATGCAAATACAAGATTTAACCACAGAGACACAGAGGGCACAGAGAAGCCATACATTTTTAACCGCAGCCCTAAAGGAGGCTTCGCACAGATGCAAAGAGCGCAGAGGAATATAGGAATACCAATCGCCAAGAACGCCAAGAAATACAGAGAAAGAAGAGAGCGATTCAATATTGATACCTCAAGGCACCATAACACAACGGTAAACATAGGGTAGCAGAATTGGGCGCAGAAAGGGTGAACATTTGTCAGAACATTTGGTCACTTTTAAGGGGTGTTGGCACTAACTTTGCAGGGGAGAATCAGCGGCTCAATGTTGGTGGACGGTTTGAAAATGGTTTGCCGACAAACCTGATTCAAACGTAGGAAATAATAAGTCGATAGTCATTAGTCTTTAGTCGATAGATCAATGCAAAGACAAAACAGCCGCCAGTCGCCAGTCACCAGCTCAAGGCAAAATACATTTAAACCGCAGAGATAAAAGCAAATCGCCAAGTGCGCCAAGGAGAACGGAGAGCGCCAAGTGTTTTAGCCTCGTGCCAAGTCAGACCCACCCTAACCACATCAGCACGGTCGCAGGCTCCCTCCGCTGTTAGCCGTAGTAACAGGGAGGGAATAAATACCTGTGGCTTATTATTGTTTAGTAACCATCAACCGCCGGAGAGGGTTGCGAGCACACGCTGGATTTTAAGGGCGAGGTGCAGGATCAGGCGGTTGTCGGGATCATCGAGATTCATATCGGTTAGCTCGGCGATGCGCTCCAAGCGATAAACCAGCGTATTACGATGCACATCCAAGTCCGAAGCAGCTTTGGCGAGGTTGCCGTTGGCTTCGAAAAAACCGTTCAACGTGCGGAGCAAATCACCCTGCTTGCGTTCGTCATGGTCAACCAGCAAGCCGAGCGTTTCTTTATGAAAGCGCCGCATCTGATCGAGGTTGCGTTCTTTGAGGGCGAGCAAGAGCTGAAAGAGCTTGAGGTCGCCGTAAAAGGTCGCCAGTTCACGGTCGCCGAGTTCGTTGGCGATACTGACGGCATCTTTGGCTTCGCGGTAGGCTTCGCGCAGAGTCGAGAGGCCGAGGGCAGGACGGCTAATACCCGCGCCAACAAGACCGCTGGGCGTACGGGAAGCCAACTGTTCGCGAACCTCATCTACCAAGCGACGAACACGCTGCGGCTGGGCGGCATTTTCGAGCGGATAAAGCGCGACGATTACATCGACATACTGCCCAACCGCGCCGTTAATCTGACGGCGAATCATATCATCCCGCACAAGCGAAATGAGGGATTCGAGCGGCAGCGGCGCACCGGACTTGGTGGAGGCACGGAATACGGCCACCACAAAGGCTGAGGTGATGTCAAAGCCGGACTGCTGGGCGCGGGTCGTGAGCAGATCATCATCGGCAGGTGTGCCACTGAGCCACATCTGAACCCAGTCGCCACGCGCCTGTTCAACGGCGAAGGCAATGGCGCGGTTCTTCGCGAGTTCAATGGCGCACACATCCGCACCATAGGTCATAACAAGGCGGTCGAATTCATCAAGCGGGGTTTGCTTATCCACCAGCGAAAGATAACCGGCAACGCGCTTCTCAACCTTGAGTACGGTGGTGAAGCCGAGCGGACTGGAGACAATCGCCCCTTCCGCTTGCGGCGCTTCACGCTCCAGCCAATTCTGGAACGCGCCGTACGGAAGGCTTTGCAAGATCGAGCGGCCTGTGCCACCGACGCGGCGCGAGACATTCGGGTAAACCTGCGCCATCAAGACACCCGCGTCATCATGCACGACGACCGGACGGGCGGTGGCACGGGCAACAATTTGCAGGAGGCTGTTGAGGTCGCGGTTTTCGGCAGCGAGGCGACTCAACTGGCGCTGGATTTCCATC
The DNA here is from genome assembly GCA_020161935.1 of Chloroflexota bacterium. Lineage (GTDB taxonomy): Bacteria > Chloroflexota > Anaerolineae > Aggregatilineales > Phototrophicaceae > CFX2. The sequence goes on along the minus strand of JAIUNI010000001.1, from coordinate 364,750 downwards.
GCACGCTGGTTCAACTGCGCCGAGTAATTGGCAATCAGGGTGTTCACCGCGCGTTCGATGCGGGTGAGATTGCTGTCTTCCGGCAGTGCCAAGAGGCCGACCTGACAATCGTTGGCGATGGCGATGGCGCTATCGGTCACATCGTCAATCGCGGCGATGGCGCTCACGCCTACTTGCGCTAACCCCTGTACAACTTCACCTAACGTTAGGCGGCTGTTGTAGCTGCGAAGAACATCCATCGACACCAGCGCGAGTTCACCACCGTAAACGTCGGGGAAGGCCGGGGGTTGGGCGCGGACAGTCACCGACCAATTGATGTTCATTTCGGGCGAGCCTGCCGCAAGGGTCGTGCCGAGTGGCAGTGCAAATTGCAACAGTGATTGCAGCGTTGTTGTATTATTTTCGGTCAAAATCACCTACCTTCTGATTGTGAGATGAGGATGATTCCACAGCGATAAAGCATTATCAACAATCAAAGCCTACTCTATTTAGTGATTACAACCAAATATTACAGCATTGGCAAGCAGAACAACAATGTCAATTTAACCAATATTCGTTTATTCAGGTTGCCCAATTAGACAACATCACCAATAAAAAGAGCGCAGATGACTGCGCCCTTCTGATTTCAACCCTCACCACTAGCCCCTCATTGGCTACCCTGCGACAAGCTCAGTCGCCAATGACCTCAGGGCGAGGGGTATCATTATGATGTGTGCATGTTCACTCAAAGTCGAGCGATTGCACACTTTATTTGGCTTTAGCCCGCTTTACGCCGAGTGCGATTGCTTCACCTTCGAGCGTGTCGTCCTTACTGAAGAAGCCATCAGCCGGTTTGGTCGCTTCAAGTTTATCACTCAGCGTTTCAGTGCGGATGTATTCGTCAAAGCTGGTGATGGCTTTCGCAATCTGATCGCCAGCGGTGTAACGTACCACAATGCGGTCGTCGATATTAAAGTCGGCTTCCTTGCGGAGCGTCTGGATGCGGCGAACAACTTCACGCGCCAAGCCTTCGAGGATGAGGTCTTCGGACAAGCGTGTATCTAGCGCGGCGAGATAACCGCCCTCTTCGGCGATGGTGAAGCCTTCGGCAGACTTCTGCTTGACTTCGACTTCGGCAGCCGTGACTTCAAAGGTAGTCCCATTGACCTCGACCGAAACGGTTTCGTTGTTCAGCAGTGCCTTCGCCCAGCGGGTTACATCGGTCTGTGCGCCTTCGCGCAGCGCCTTTTGGACGGCGGGGAAATCTTTACCCAGCTTCTTACCGAGGACACTCGGCAGCGGGTTCAAGACATAGGCCACCACGTCAGATGCGCCTTCGAGGACGACAACCTGCTTGACGTTGAGTTCACTTTGGATGAGCGGTGTCAGGCGCTTGACCGCAGCGTTTTCCTTCGCGTCGCGGGTGACGAACTGGGCGCTTGCCAACGGCTGACGTACCTTGAGGTTGGCGTTCTCGCGAGCCGAACGTCCCAAGCTAACCAAGCGTTCAGCGGTGTTCATCTCATTGATGCGTTCCATGTCGATGAGCGCGGGATCGAATTCCGGCCACGCGGCGAGATGGACGCTATCAGGAGCGGATTCGTCAACCGACGCAACCAAGTTGCGATACAGCGACTCGCTCAGGAACGGCATGGCTGGCGCGATCAGCTTGGCAATAGTAGTCAAGCATTCATACAAGGTGGCATATGCGCCCTGCTTGTCGGCATCGCTTTCGCCCTTCCAGAAGCGGCGGCGGCTGAGGCGCACGTACCAGTTGCTGAGGCGCTCGACAAACACCTGCACCGGACGGGTCGCATCAGTGACGTTATAACCCTCGTAAGCCTCGGTGACTTCCTTGACGAGCAGGTTCAGTTCAGCCAGCACCCATTGGTCGAGCGGATCACGGTCAGCAACGGCGGGCTGCTTATCGAGCGGCGACCACTTGTCGAGGTTGGCATAGGTCACAAAGAAGCTGTAGGTGTTCCAGAGCGTGCTCCAGAACTTATTGACGACTTCACCGACCAAATCCACCGAGAAGCGACGCGGGTCACCGGGCGGGCTGGACGTATAGAGATACCAGCGGAAGGCATCCGCGCCGTGTTTATTCAGCACGTCCCACGGGTCAACGATGTTGCCCTTGCTCTTGGACATCTTCTTACCTTCGCCGTCCAAGATGTGACCGAGGCAGATGACATTCTTGTAGGCGACTTCTCCCCAGAGCATCGTGCTGATGGCGTGGAGGCTGTAGAACCAACCGCGCGTTTGATCGACGGCTTCGCAGATGTAATCAGCCGGAAAGTGCGTCTTAAACTCGTCCTGATTTTTGTGCGGGTAACCCCACTGCGCGACGGGCATGGCACCGCTGTCGAACCACACGTCGATCAATTCCGGTACGCGGCGCATCGTCCCACCCTTGCCGTTGGGGTTCGAGAAGGTGATTTCGTCCACGTAGGGACGGTGCAGATCGAGGTCAGCTAGCTCACGACCGGCTAACTGCGACAGTTCAGCGACGCTGCCGATGCACAGGGTTTCGCCCGTTTGGTCGTCTACCCAGATGGGCAGCGGCGTACCCCAGAAGCGTTCACGACCGAGCGCCCAATCTTTCACATCTTCGAGCCAGTTGCCGAAGCGACCGTCCTTGATGTGATCTGGCACCCAATTGATCGTCTGGTTGAGTTCGACCAGCTTATCGCGGTATTCGGTGGTACGGATGAACCACGTTTCGCGAGCGTAGTACAGCAAGGGTGTGCCGCTGCGCCAGCAGAACGGGTAGCTGTGTTCGTACTTGCCGGACTTGTAGAGCAAGCCGCGTGTTTTGAGGTCGGCGGTGATTTCCGGGTCGGCATCCTTGAACCACATGCCGCGGAACTTGGTCACTTGGTCGATGATCTTGCCATCGGGCGCGACGGTACGCAGCACGGGCAGCTTATACTTCTGGCCGGTCGACAAGTCGTCCGCGCCGAACGCGGGGGCGATATGGACGATACCTGTACCGTCCTCGGTGCTCACGAAGTCACCGGCGACGACATAGGCATAATCCTGCTCAACGGGGAGGAAGGTATACAGCGGGTTATAGTGCTGGTTCAGCAGTTCCTTACCCTTGAAGCGCTTGACGATCTTGTACTGTTCGGCGTTCTTGAGTACCTTTTCAACCAAGCCAGCAGCGAGGATCAGGTTTTCGGTACCGTCGCCATCCTGCGCGGGGCCTTCGACCTGCACGTAGTCGATATTTTCGCCGACGGCCAGCGCGACATTAGCGGGCAGCGTCCACGGGGTCGTCGTCCACACAAGGAAATAGACACCCGGCTTATCCTTCAGCGGGAAGCGGACGAACACACTGGGGTCTTCAACCGTTTCGTAGCCCTGCGCGACTTCATGGCTGCTGAGGGGCGTGCCGCATTCCGGGCAGTAAGGAACAACCTTATAGCCCTGAAACAACAGCGACTTCTCCCAGAACTGCTTCAGAATCCACCACACACTCTGGATGTAGTCGTTGCTGAAGGTGATGTAGGCGTTATCCAGATCGACCCAGAAGCCGATGCGGTCGGTCATCTTTTCCCAGTCGGTCAGATAGCGCAGCACACTATCGCGGCACTTCTTGTTGAATTCCGCGATACCGTATTCTTCGACTTCGTGCTTGAACTTGATGCCGAGTTCTTTCTGCACTTCGATTTCAACGGGTAAACCATGCGTGTCCCAGCCACCGTAGCGCAAGCAGTGATAGCCGCGCATCACTTTATAGCGCGGGAACATATCCTTGAAGGCGCGGGCGAGAACGTGGTGACTACCGGGTTTACCATTGGCGGTCGGCGGGCCTTCGTAAAACACATATTCCGGGCCGCCTTCGCGCTCTTTCATGGTGCGCTGAAAGACATTCCGTTCGCGCCAGAAGGTTTGCTGGTCGCGTTCGAGCTTTTGAATATCAACTTTGGCGTTGACTGCCTTGAACATAGAATTCTCCATCGAGTTATCGTTTGGGAAGCGGGTCAGCGAAATTTCCGAGACAAGTTATGCTATACGCCCCAAACGAGGAATCAGCCGCGATAGGAGCAATTGTTTTGTCTCCTTCACGGGGACACCTCCTTGTAACATCAGCCTGTATTGATGGGCATTATCAAGTATGTACAGAGAACAGCATCATTATCGCGCAAAAACGGCGAATGCGGTAGGGAAAGTTCAAGCTAAGACTTCGCGGCTTCGGACAGCGGTTATGCTATTCAGGCGTGGATTCTGCTAACCGGCAGTAAAATCCGAGTCGAGTGACGGCGGATTATACGGCGGCACAGCACCTGTCCAGTAAATTTCGCGGTTGAGGCGGAACTGGCTCGCTTGATCGGAATTTGAACCGGTTGCAACAATCACCTCGTAGCGCAGCGCAAAAATGGAGAATGTTTGGGTCACTTCGCAGCGACCGACATTCTGCGTGCGCTCGTTGGGAACAACAACCGAAGCCTGCCCCTCACCCGTACAGTAAAGTGGAGCCACCCGACACTGCGCCCCATTGTCCTGATAAAACCGCACAATGTCACAGGCGGGGTCAGTCGATGAATACAGCCAATCATCGACTCCATAATCCGCGCTGGTATGGCTCACCAGTGTCACCTGCTCTGGCAGCGGTGTTACAGGCGGGAAGAAGATGGCATAGAGCACACCAATCACCTGACTGCCTATAACCACCGCTAAGAGAACCGCAACCGCACCCAGAATGAGAATACTCACCGGTACAGTCCGAGATTTAGTCTCAGGTACGGGTTGATCGTGAGCAGTGGGATTATCGCTGCCAGTATTGTTCATTTTCAATGACGACCATGCCTACAGAATCATTGGCTTCGGTTCCGGGTTCGATGTTCACGCGGGTTGACTGCGATATTTGAAAACCAGAGTTATCAAACATACAGCTCCAGCGGAAGGGCGGGATCTCGCGATTGCCGCCGTCATATTCGGTGTAGTTGCCTATACTAGGGAAACGAACACATTTATCGCCATTGTTCCCGCCGAATTCAAGCAGCTTGCGCTGGTAGTAGGCAGCTATGTCATCGGCATTTGCACCTTGTACCCGGTACACGACCTGACGCGCATTTCCGCCCTTATCGGCGCTAAACCATAAGGCCGAGCCAGCAGGCGGCTCAATATCAAAAGGACGCTGATGGTTGGCACGATCCACAAAAAACAATGCAAGACCACCCAAAATAATGAGAACACCGATTATCGCTGCGAGTGTACCAAGCCGAATAAACGAAACATTGCCATCACGTCCAAGAATTGTCATGTTTCCTCCACATATGCTTGCAGATAAGCCACATCATCCGCAAGGGTTTGACCATAGGGTGTGTTCTGAAAGCGCGAGGCCAATTCTGCCCAATAAGCAATCCCCGCGTTCACGAGTTGGCCGGGGGGTGCATCCCCCAACTGCATCCTATACAGTAAATAAACGGTCATCAGCAAGCGAAACGGTTCCTGATCTTCATGTTGTGCGCGTTGAAGCGCAGCGGCTGCGGCTTCCATATTTCCTGCACGGTACAACGCTTCGCCCAAATCAAAATACACAATGGTGGGGGCATCGGCATCAATGGCTTGTTGAATGACCTCAACCGCCTGTGTATATAATCCCCTTATCAAAAGTGTACGCCCAAAACTGTAGAGAGGAAAGTGGTCAAAAGGTCTTAAAGCTAAAGCTTTTTTTACAATTTCTTCACTCTTTTCCAAGTCGCCCAGTTGGCGGTAGGTGTTGGCGAGGAGCGTCAACGATGACATATTTGCTTTGCCAGTGTCGTGAAATTGTTCCAATATTTGGCGCGTGCCAGCGAAATCGCCCGCTAAATAACGGCGCTGCGCCTGTGTGAAGGCGGTGACCATCGTGCGGTTCCCCCACATGAATATCACTTGGAGGGCGAAAATCAGCCCAACGACACCTATCAGCGCGTTCTGCCGTAACGTTTCGGAGCTGGTTGAGAATACTCCAAAGGACACCAGCAAGAGGATCAACGCGAGAATAAAAGCGACCTGAGTCGAACGTTCCCACGCCCGAAACCTGGAAAACAGATATGCGGTTATTTTACCCATTGCGCTTATTGGCCTACACTTCCAGCATCAGCATCGGAGAGCGCTTGTTGGATGGCTGTGACTTCATAACGGAGCGCTTGCCCATAGGCCGTGCCATCCAGCGCCGCGAGGCCGGACTGCCAAGCCGCTAACCCTTCCCGCGCACTCAACATCTTGGCAATCGCGCGAACAGCCTTCTTGACATCACCCGCTGCGGTATACGCATGAGCAAGGTGATAATAAACGCGCACGGTGTACATCGGCGGCATGGAGTACTGCGCCGCTCGTTCGAAGGATTCCAGCGCCGCCTGCGACTGTCCCGCGTACTGCTGCACAAAGCCGAGTTCTGCCCAAATCACCGGCTGATCCGGTTCCAATTCGGAGGCTTTCATGAGCGCACGAGCGGCTTCGTCATAGGTCGCTTGCAACCGGTAACCATTAGCGAGGGTGATGTATGAACCGGGGTCATTCGGGAAAAGCCGAACCGCGCGGTCTGCGGTGGCCTGTGCGTTCCCAAGCTGCCCCGCGTAGGCGTAGGCGCTCGTCAGCAGCATAAGTACTTCAGGCGTTTCTTTACCTTCTTTGATGGAGCGCTGGAGCAGCGGAATCGCCTCGCGGAAGCGAAATTCCTCGATCAAGCGATAGGCATCACCGTAACCTGACCCCTGACTGCGCGACTGACGCACCAACAACCAGCCCACCAGCATGAACCAGATCAAGAACATCAATGCCGCAACACACAGACCGCCCAACGCGACCTGAATGGAAGGCGACAAAATGCCCCCGCGCAAGGTGCGGTCAGACGACAGTTCGTTGACCAGCCCTGCCACAAAGACGATGCCGCCCAAAATAGCCAGTATCGGCGAGAGATAGATCAGCAGCACTTGAAAGCGGCGACGCATTACGCCAACCTCATGTCTTCAATTTTCAAATCACCCTCTAACAATTCAAAAATCGTCTGGAGATCATCCCCAATCACATCGCGCAGCGTACCCGCTTGTTCACTCTTGAGAATGGTTTGCCATTCTTCCAACCCGCTCGTGTGCTTTTTCAGGTGAGCCAGCATCTCGGCGGCTTTATCGGCCTGCCCCAAGCGCGCGTATGCCCGCAGCAAATAGAAGTAGATCAGCAAACGGTGGCGCGTATCCGGTACTTTTAAGCCCAACGCCTGTTGAAGGTGCTGTACAACTTCTGGCGACTGCTTCAGGCGGTCTTCGATCATACCGAGGTTGTAGAACGTCACCCAATCATCAGGGGCGAGCTTGTTGGCAGTGTGGGCAGCCTCTTGTGCCAGTTGGTAATCATGATTTTGCAGATAGACTTCCGCAAGACCGTTGAAGGCGACAGGTGAATCCGGTGACAACTGCGTCATTTTTTGATAATCGCGGACGGCAGGTTTCAATTTGCCCCACAAGCGATTGATTTCAGCACGGAATTTGTAGTGGTAAGCGTGGTTCGGGTCGCCCGCGATGACAGTATCCATCACTTTAACGGCCTCGGCATATTCGCTCTTACGCAGGTGTTTAACCGCTTGACGGTATTCCAACGGCATCCGGTTACGAGTTATCAAGGGGATGACAACCAGCCACCCGGTAGCCAAACCTGCAAACAACAACGCGAGGTGCGGAACGAGCAGGAGGCCGATTAAAACCGCGATGATCGGCGGCATCAGAACAGCCGCCCAATGACCACGTTCTTCCGGCGACAGGCGAATAAAGAAGACCACGACCACAACCAGCAGAAACAGAACGACAATCAGCGATTGAACGGGGCGTACCCATGCATATTGATTGACAACCACATTCAGCGCGAGGCTAATAAGACCCGTGATAGCCAGTGAGGCCACCAGAATGCGCGAATAGGTCGGACCCAGAAAGATTTGAATACGACTAATCATGAAGACTGATACACAACCTCAGTTATTGATTTCGAGATAAATACGTTTATTGATGCCGCCCTTGCTTTTGTAGTCGGCAATTCGCAACGTGCCGACTTCACGGGTATTGGCAACGTGTGTTCCCCCATCCGCCTGTAAGTCGAGGCCGATAATCTCGACCGTACGGACTTCGGGGATACCTTCGGGCAGCAAGTTGATTTTGGTGCGAATGAGATCGGGGATTTTGAAGGCTTCTTCACGCGGGAGGATATTGACGCGAATATCACGGGCGGCCTGCACTTCAGCATTAATCCGCGTTTCAATCTCTGTCACGAGTTCCTTTTGCATCCGCTCAAACTCAAAGTCCATGCGTCCGCTTAGGGGTTCCATGTTACCACCGGTCACACTCGCGCTGTAATCGCGCCAGACCACGCCGCAAAGGATATGCATGGCGGTGTGGGTACGCATGAGTTTATAACGGCGATCCCAATCCAAAATCCCCGTGACGGCTGCGCCAACCGGTGGGAGTTCACCTTCGACGATGTGAATATTGCCGCGAACGACACTGGTGACGTTGTACGTGCGACCATCCACTACCAACTGCCCCACATCGTTGGGCTGTCCACCGCCGCCGGGGTAAAAGGCTGTACGGTCGAGCAAGACACCGTTTTGCTCGCCAGCATAACCAGTTACGGTTGCGGTAAATTCTTTCGCGTAACTATCGGTTTGATAAATAAGTTCAGTCATGTTTAGTCTCCACATCGGCACGCATCCGAATCATAACATCGCGCCCGCCTACCGAACGCCAGAAAGCCAGCCCTTCCGCATTATCCGATGACACGTGCCAATCAAATGTTTTAATCCCACATTTACGGAACCAGTCACTTAGCGCGTGAACCAAATGGCGACCGACACCCTGCCGCCGCGCATCGGGTTCCACAAAAATATCTGCCAAAAAGCCAGCGGGAGGCTGCTCGAAAATATCCGGCACGAGATCGACCACCATTCCGAGTACGAAACCAACGACCTGCCCCTCGACTTCAGCAACCAAAGCACAGGTGTACGGGTCATCACGACGGTCGAGAATGCGGCGCACATAACGGTGCTGACCGCCACGCGCGGCGGCAGGCAGATCACGGCTCAACCGCCGGTGGTAAGCAACTAAGTCAAGCCACATTTGACCGAGCGCGTCGGCATCCTCGCTCGTAACCGGGCGAATTATAACTTCAGCCACATTAAATCCACCCAATCTCGTGCGCCCTGCCCTCGCCAGAATGCCTGCTGCACTGCTTGACGATGGGGGACGTGTGTGATTACGTTTTCAATATGCTGAGTCGCAAACCATTCACGGGCGGCATCCAGTAGATCACGACCTGCGCCACCCGACGATGTATGCAGATCGAGCGCCATTTCGGTGATGCAGCCGACTGTTGATGGTTCAAAACCAGAAGGCATGTCTTGTAGCCAACCGATGATATAGCCGATAACGGCTGACTCGCGCGTAGCAACCCATATGCGGCAGCGCGGATTCTCAAGCCAACCGTGCGCGTCCTCCGACCAGCAATTTTTAGCATCTGGAAGTAATTTTAAGCCGGAATCGGATTGTTGGTTCAGGACTTTATTTTCATACCAGATGTCAGCAAGAGCGGGAAGATCATCTGAGGTCGCAAGCTGAACGTTCATGGATTGCATATTGTCTCTTCATCATAATGGATTTGAGCATAGCACCGAGCAAGACGCAAATCAAGCACATCATGTACAATCGAGACTATGAGCAGCCTGACTGAACCCTTACCACAGCACGACCTACCGGATTGGATGCGGCTCGCCCGACGCGGTTTCGATTGGGGGCTGCTGCTTGTGCTTGCCCTGTGCTTGATTGTTGCCGCCCCTTTTTTGCTGCGGGGTGACTTACCAACGACGAATGCCAGCGAGAATTATGTCTACCGGACAAACGATTATGCGACCGCCATCCAACAAGGGTGGATATACCCGCGTTGGTCGCCACACGTCCTCGGTGGCTACGGCGCTCCAATACCCAACTTTTATCCGCCAGCAGCGCCGTACACAGCCGCCGTTTTCCAAGTCTTATTGACGAACAATCCGGTCGCTGCCGTGCGCTTGTTCTATGTGGTTGCAACCTGTGTGGCGGGGCTGGCGATGTACGCGCTGGTGACCCGCCGTTCGGGTGCGGCGGCGGGTATTCTCGCAGCCATGCTTTATATTTACAGTCCGGTTGTCAGCTATACGACACCGCACATACAGGGCAATATGCCCCACATGCTGGCATTAGCGCTCACACCCGCGCTGTTGTGGGCAGCAGACCGCACGCTGCGGAATGAGCGACCGCAGAACTTGTTATTGGTGGTTGGCTTGGCAGCGGCACTGCTATTAACCGATGTCAAAAATGCATTCATGGCTTATCTATTGGCGTTGGGTTATGCGCTCTGGCTCACCATCAGCTTTCGTTCTTACAGGGGATTCAGGCGATTGGTAGCGGGTGTTTTTCTAGGTGTCATCGCAGCGGGGTTTTATTGGATACCCGCAATCCTCGAACAAACCGCGATCCACTGGCAAGCCAATGGGACAAGCCCACTATTGCGACTGAGCCTCAACGAAATCGTCACGCCCATACAAGCGATTGATCCTTCGGCAATGGTGCATTACCCACAAATGACCATCGGGCTTGTCGTATTTTTATGTGCGGTCGGCGGTGCGGCAACCAATCTACTGTTGAGCCAACGCATTGACTTTGGCAAGTTTTTCATCGCTGCCGGTTTATTTATCACAGCCACCGGTTTGCTCCTCATGCCGACCGAAACCGACCTGCTCGGCCTCATCCTAATGTGCGGCGCGGTGGCGGGCAGCGAAATCCTACGTCTGCGGCTGCGTCTCTCAAGCCGCCCGAAGCGCTTAACACTACCTGTCCTGATGATTACTATTTGGATTGGTTCCATTAATATCTGGTCACCCCCCGAAGCAGCCGAAAATGTTGGCAGCGCAAATGGGGCAGCGCAGGTTCGATATGAGCAGCAGGGATATGGTATCGCGGTGCTGCCAAGCGGTGATGCACTGCCAACCAGTTTGGCTAACGATCTTGCCTTTAGCCCTTCCCTCATTGACAGCTACACCAGCAGTACGATCAACAAACTCGCGCCGGGGCAAATTTCAGGCGGGTTTCGTGCCAGCCCGCTCGCCAATGATTCACAGTCGGACGAGTTTCAACTCATTCAGACAACCTCGCCCACCACCCTCAATATCCTCACTGCTTATTTTCCCGGTTGGAGCGCGAACATCGGTGAACAACGTCTCAGTGTGCAGGCTAACCCCACCACCGGGCTTATTCAGGTCGAAGTTCCGATTTTAAACGCGAACAATGCGGAACTCTCCATCCATTTAGGAACGACCGACGTTCGTAACGGCAGTTGGACACTTTCTGGCATCATACTCATCATGGTATTGATTTGGACTTGGGGAAAAATCCGCCGTACCCACAAAACCATCATAGAAGATGTCATGCTCCTAAAACTTGAAGAGGCACGCTTAATTGCGCTGCCGGTTGTCTGTTTCGGGATTGCAGCCCTTCTTGTTTTACTGCCCAACAACCCGCTTATCGACCTGACTCCCCTGCCGAATTCCGGTTTGCAGGGCAGCTTTTCGACGCAAATACGCAGCACCGCCGGATTAAACTTGAGTGCATTCCGGTTGGGTAAAAATGTCTACCATGCTAACGAACCGCTGGATCTGACGCTGTTCTGGCAAACCCAGCGGTTTCTGACTGACAATTACCTCGTCAAACTGTTCCTCGTGAATAACAGTGACGAAAGCCGCTGGAATGAAACGGCACTCCACAGCCCCGGTTTTTACCCGACGAAACGCTGGAATACCCAGCAGTATGTAGTGGATTATTATGATTTCGTCCTCGAAAACGGCATTCTGGAGGGCAATTACCAGATTCATGTTGAAGCGTATGTCTGCCGTGACGTGTGTACAGCCGATGACCGGATCAGCTTTTACGATTCAACCGGAAATCTCTTGGGTACAGACCTTATCCTGCCAACCTTGATTAGTATTCGATAACTCAATATTACCTCGTGCCTTTCTTACAGTATTCATTTTTGTGTTTCACGCGAACGACAAGTAAAATTAGATCGACATACCACCCCTGCCTGCAACTCAATCGGATCAGCATACGCAACTGACTCCGATAGTGATCGAGGCTCCGCCACCTAATTGATCGGTATGCTTGTGACTGGTGTCAAGAAAGTATTACTTGTAAATCATGAATAAACGTGAAAGGCTCGAAAAGTCATTTGCCGGTGAGGCAACAGACCGGACTCCCATCGCTTTATGGCGGCATTGGCCGGGGGATGACCAACGGGCAGCGGACTTGGCACGCTCAACGATTGAATTCCAACAAACCTATAACTGGGATTTTGTTAAAATTACACCCGCAGAGAGTTTTAGCGTTTTGGATTACGGATACCAAGATGAATGGGAAGGCAACCTTGAAGGCACTCGCGTCTGCACGAAACGCGCCGTAACCCGTTCGCTTGATTGGACAACGCTGCGTCCCTTAGACCCTTCACGCGGGGCATTAGGACGGCAAACCGAAGCTATCCGGCTCATCACGGATGGATTGCGGAACGATGAGACACCGATTATCCAAACGCTGTACAGCCCTTTGACGCAAGCTGCAATGATTGGTGGGCGCGATTTACTCGTCCGGCATATCCGCACCAACCCTGACCGTATCCAAACAGCGCTGAATGCCATTACCGAAAGCACACTGCGGTTTATCGAAGCGATCAGGCGATACCCGATAGACGGTATTTACTTCAGTTTGCAGATCGCCACCCATGAAATACTCACTGAAGAGGAATACCGCGTCTTTGGCATTCCTTATGACCGCAAAATTCTGGAAGCGCTCCCCGACAAATGGTGGTTTAATATGCTACAGTTAGAAGGAGAGTCGCCGATGTTCCGGTTGTGCAGTTCGCTGCCGGCACAAGCGATGAATTGGCGCGATCAAGAGGTCGAACCTGATTTATCGCAAGCGAAGTTGATCTTCAACGGCGCGGTTTGCGGCGGACTTTCTCACAAACGCCATTTACATCTGGGGACACCGGCAACGATCCGTGAGCAGATTCGCGCCGCGACCGCACAGGTCAATAATCGACGATTTATTCTCGCGACCGGAAGCACGTTATTAACGACGACTCCCCTTTCAAATATTCGTGCGGTACAGGACATAATACTCGGAGCAGGACGGTAATATGCCATTAAGGGTGATTGGCGGCACAGCGAAGGGTCGCCAGTTGAAACTTGTCCCCGGAGACACCACACGCCCCATCATGGATCGGGTGAAGGAAGCGCTGTTCAACATCATCGGGCGCGATATTTACGACTCGGTCTTCTTAGACTTGTTCGCGGGTACCGGCAGCGTGGGCATTGAGGCGTTGAGTAGAGGTGCTGAACGCGCGGTGTTCATCGACATGGAACGCAAGGCCGTACAAACGGTGAACGAAAATCTCGCAATCGCCAAGCTGGCTGATAAAGCGACTGTCCGGCAGGGGGATGCGCTCAAGGTTGTGGCTCAACCACCGACGTACCACTTTCATTATGTCTACATCGCACCGCCGCAGTATAAGGGACTGTGGAGTACCGTACTCCAGACGTTGGATAACAATCCGCTGTGGCTGCATGATGATACCGAGTTTATCGTACAGATCGACCCCAATGAAGAAACCACCATCGAACTGAAGCACATGGAAACGACCGATCAGAGACGCTATGGCAATACGTTACTGTGGTTTTTGGGCAGCAAATTACAATCAACGGATGGGCAGCCACAAGAGGAGTAGTGCAGGATGAATAATGACCAACTCGAAGCCATCGCTTCCGAATTGATCCGAACATTCGAGATTCAAGACCCGCCTATCCCGATTGAGATTATGTTGCAGCGTCCGAAAGACGGCATGTGGGACGAGGTGGATATTACACAGCTTTCCGTCAGCTTTTTGAAGACAGGCGGCCCTTATTCCCCGCGCATGTCCCTCACCCGCTTGTTGGCGCGGCACATCGTCCGCAGCGAATGGGGGGCCGACCGTGGCTTAGAAGAAGTCCTCAAAGATCCGAAAAAAGACGAGATCATCCAAGCCTTTGCTCGAATGCTCATCATGCCGCTTGAAATGATTCAGAAGCTGAGTATCGGAGCCAGAACACCCATCACTATGAGTATGCACTTTGAAGTGCCGGAAGAAGATGCACGGCTGCGGCTCGATGAAGTTGCCGAAAAACTCTAACGCTTTTCGGTGAGCCATTCTTTCGCGTGCAGCAGCGCTTCATCCGCGTTGTGAACACGACCGGTCACCTGCCCGACCCGAATGTGTTCCAATAGTTCCCCGATGATACGCCCCGGCCTGAGGTCAAAAGCCGCCATGATTTGATTACCGTCCACCAATACAGGCGGTGACACCACTTGATCGCGCTTTTCAAACCACGCTTCGAGCAAGATACGGATGCGTTCGACCACTTGCAACCAGTCATTCTGGCGCAAATAGGTTCCTTGTGTCGCCAAATAGTTCGCTAGATACAACAAACAAATGTCCACGCCAACCTCACCCGTTTGCTTCCAAAATTGGTACAAACTGAGAGGGGTTGTATCGGATAACATCAACGGAAGCTGTTGCTGACGAATGAGGGTGACGAGATAGTCGCGTTCCGGCACACTCAGCCGCAGAGCATCCGCACGGGCAGCAGCCAGTTCAGCACTCTGCTTTTCAGAACTCTTGCTCCCATCAACACGACCAGCATCATGCAGTAAAGCACCCAACATCATCAAGGCACGGTGAGTCCGTTCGTTCGGCCACAGCTTGCCGAGATGTTGAATCAATGAAGTACGGTAACGGTCAAGCTGGATAACGATCATTCCCATGCCGAAGGATGCCGCCGTTTGGTCAGTACGGGTGTAGTGAATCGAATTGAGTATCCCTGCTAGGTTTTCGATGACCGTCAGAGTGTGCTGCCAGACATTCACGCCGGGAAGAATAGTATCAGGAGCGGCTTGCAGCGCTTGGGCTTCGGGCAGGATTGTATCCACTAAGCCGAGGGAATTGGCAACACGCAGAGCAGCGGCTGTACGCTGTAAGTCAAGGACTTTAAACCATTCATCACGCAAGCGTTCGGGCGATACAGCAGCGAATTCAGGCACAACATGTCGGACATCTTTAAGCGTTTCAGACTCAATGTGCATACCCAACTGCGTACTCTGGCGAACGGCTCGCAAGGCGCGGATCGGGTCATCTGAGAGGGCATGGTCGCCGCAGCGGCGCAGGAGTTTATGCTTAACATCCGTTTCGCCATTCAAGGGGTCAACCAACAAACTGAGGTCGCCGTGTAAATCGACCGACATGGCGTTCAGCGTGAAATCCCGATCTTGCAGGTCATCCAGCAGCGATGAACCCCGGAAACGGGCAACATCGAGTGTCAGGCGACCATCGGGCAAATCCAGCAAGACACGACCGACATCCCGTTCAGCATCCAGTACAAAAATATCACCGTTAAAGTGATTGGCGATTTTACGGGCGAGTTTGACGGCATCTTGAGGTGTAGCGAGGTCAATATCATGCAAGGGGCGGTGCAGCAGCGCGTCACGAACAGCACCACCAACAATATAGATTTCGTCGGGAATGTCGTGAAGAAATTCTTGCAAGTCCAATATGAAGTCCGGCCAGAAAAGCGGACGATGCGGTTGACGGGGTGCGGTATCCATCATTTAGGCAAGGCATCCAAGTTGACGACACCGACGAAGGGCAGATTACGGAACTTCTCATCCAAGTCGAGGCCATAACCGAAGACAAATTTATTCTCGATTTCAAATCCCACATAATCGATTTCGATGTCCACCTTGCGGCGGGACGGTTTGTTGAGCAGTGTACACAGCTTGAGGCTGGCGGGGTGACGAGCCTTCAATACGTCCATTACGAAGCGCAGCGTTTCACCACTATCAATGATGTCCTCAACGATCAGCACATGACGGTTGGTCACGTTGCTGCCCAAGTCCATGTCAATACGGACATTACCACTCGATTCACGAACCCCTTTGCCATAACTAGAGACAGCCAGAAAATCCATTTCGTGCGGCAGGGTGATGTGACGGCTGAGGTCAACCATAAACATGACACCACCTTTGAGAATGCAGATGAGCATGAGGTCGTCATTTTCACCATATTCAGCCGAAATTTGTGCGCCGAGTTCAGCGACACGATTTTGAAGGGTTACTGCATCAATGAGGATTTCTTGGAGGTATTGGTCATATGCAGGCATGGGTTTTCCTTGTGGTGAACATGAATGGGCGGATTATAACACTAAGTTGGCGAGGGAGAGCCTCTTGACCTGTTAAACAGGTGATAACAGGCAACATTAAGCCAATTATTACAAAAATGAGGGTCATTCAGACCGAAGCAGCCGAAGAAAACCAGATAGGCACGGCTCTTCATTCTATTAGCATCGCTATAAAAAGCATCAAAATGCGGGTTTTTTGCCAACTTTGGTTAGGTTTTTCAAACTTGATTGAAACCTTCTCTTAACCAACATCGCACAGAGGTTAAGGGTTTTCAGATACTGCCTGTGAACTATAATGACGATTGTAAGCTGTGATAATGAAAGACTCTTATGACGATTATCGAAACAGAACAGGCGGGTATCCACCGGGTAGAGGCTCGCAAAACGGTTCAAGCAACCATTCGAACTGATTTGATCCTCGAAGCCCCCATCGGCACGACTATCGAAGCCCTCTTAATTGAAGCCAGTAAAATCGATCAACGCATTAACGCTGACATCATTATGGGCGGTATCGTCGATGGCAAGCTGCGGGAACTCACCTTCCCCATTACCCGTGATGTGAACCTGACCCCCGTCATGCTCAGTAGCAGTGACGGCGGACGCATTTACCGGCGCTCGTTGGTGATGCTCATGGCGACCGCCGCCGATGAGCTGTGGCCGGGGATTAAGGTCAGCGTGAGTTACGCCATCCCCGAAGGCGGATTCTACTGCAAACTGATTGACCGCGCACCATTCGATCAAGCCGAACTGGAACAGCTCGACCAGAAGATGCGCGAGATCGTCGCTAAGGACGACCCGATTAACAAACGCATCGCCGGGCGTGACGAAGCGGCAGAACTCTTTGCAGCCCGCGATGAGGACGACAAAGTGCGCTTGCTCGAACAACGGCGGCGCACCGATCTCACATTGTATGATTTGCGAGGGCGTGAAGACTACTACTATGGTTACATGCTTTCCTCTACCCGATACCTCCGCACCTTCCGGCTCATCTTAAGCACCGAAGGCTTTATCCTGCAATATCCGCGCAAGGAAAACCCGACCGAACTCCCACCGATTGAGGGGTTTAGCAAGCTGGTACAAGTGTTCACCCAAGCGAACGTGTGGCTGGAACGGATGGGTGTGAAAGACATCGGCAGGCTTAACCAGATTGTACGCGAAAACCGCGCACAGGAAATCATTCTGGTGGCGGAGGCGCTGCAAGAACGGCTGATCGCCCAGATCGCGCGGGATGTTTGGACGAAGCACCATGACGCGGGTGTTCAGTTAGTTTTAATTGCGGGGCCGTCATCTTCGGGTAAAACAACCTTCTCCAAGCGGCTGGCAATTCAACTACTGGCACATGGGTTACAGCCCTTCACGCTCGAAATGGATATGTACTTCGTTGACCGCGAACGAACCCCGCGCGATGCTAATGGTGATTATGATTTCGAGTCCCTCCACGCGATCAACCTGCACGCCTTTAACCACGATCTCTTGCAGTTGATGGCCGGGGAGGCAACGCGGCTGGCACACTTCGACTTCATTAAGGGTAAGAGTGGCGAAGGCCCACTCGCGCAGTTGAAAGCCAACCAGATTATCATCGTCGAGGGTATTCACGGGCTGAATCCGGGCTTAGTGCCGGATATTCCAGCCGAGAAAATCTTCCGTATCTATGTCTCCGCCCTGACCCAACTGAACACGGACATCCATAACCGTGTATCGACCACCGATGTTCGGCTGCTGCGGCGCATCGTGCGGGATGCCCAGCATCGCGGGTACAGCGCAACCGATACCATCCTCCGCTGGCCGAGCGTACGGCGCGGGGAGAAGCAGAATATCTTCCCCTACCAAGAAAACGCCGAAGCCCTATTTAATTCGGCTTTGGTTTATGAACTGGCGGCACTGCGCCCCTTAGCCGAGCCGCTGCTGCTGCAAGTCGAACCGGCGACACCCGCCCACCTTGAAGCCAACCGGCTGCTGTCGTTCATGCGTTGGGTGCAGCCCCTTTCTGCCGCGCAGCAAGGGTTGATACCCGATACCTCACTCATCCGCGAATTCATCGGCGGGTCGATTCTGGATGATTATTTACCGGGCAGCATTCACCGTACCACATAAGGGATCAGCCTTCCTTGTGCGAAAGCATTAACATTCACTTGCGAGTTTGAGAGAGGCATCGTAGGATGCAAAATAGAGATCAGCACATTTTGCGAACCGAGCAACTATGATTGAAGTCCAACATCTCACCAAACGGTATGGTAACTTTCTGGCAGTCGATAACATTTCATTTACGGCAAAATCGGGTGAAGTCGTGGGGTTGCTGGGGCCGAACGGCGCGGGCAAGACCAGTACGATGCGAATGCTGACCGGATTTATGCCGCCCACGGAAGGCAGCGCGAAGATCGCTGGCTTTGACGTGCAGCAAGACTCGATTGAAGTCCGTAAGCGGGTCGGTTATTTACCGGAACGGGTACCCATTTACCCTGATATGACCGTCAACGATTATGTCCTCTTTTGGGCGCGGGTGCGCGGTGTCAAAAACCCCAAACAGCAAACAGCCCACGTCCTGACAACGGTGAACCTGTATGACCGCCGGAGTACACTGGTACGCAATCTCTCGAAGGGGATGCGGCAGCGGCTCGGACTAGCGCAAGCCCTCGTCCACCAACCGGAAGTCGTCATTCTGGACGAGCCGACCATCGGTATCGACCCGCAGCAGGTGATCGAGGTGCGGGATAGTGTACGCCAACTCGGTCAATCGCATACCGTTTTGTTCAGCACGCACATTCTTTCTGAGGCCGAACAAGTTTGCGACCGCGTGATTATCATCAACAAGGGCAAAATCATCGCTCAAGGCGCACCGGATACCCTGCGGAAGCAGTTGCAAAAGGGCGACCACTTATACGCGCAGATTAGTGGCGCGAACGCGGCAGCCGCCAGCAAATTATTAGGTACGATCTCCGGCGTAGAAGGTGTCAGCCCTCAGGGTGAAGGCTATGCCATTCGAGTAAAACCGGGTAAAGAAGTGCGCGGCGAGGTGGCTCAAAAGGTGATTGAAGGCGGCTACCGCCTGTTGGAACTACGACCGGTAGCCATGACGCTTGAAGATATGTTCCTCGACCTTGTAACCAAAGAGCAGGATTCATGACCGGAACAGTACACATTTTTCGGCGGGAGATGTGGCAGTATTTTACCTCGCCTATCTCATACGTGATCGCAGGGGCGCTGCTGCTGCTGACAGGCTTATACTTCAACGGTGATGTGACATTTAGCCTCACCGTCAAGCCGATCAACCCGTCACTCATTCCCGATTTTATGGCAACCGCCATGATCTTCTTCGGCCCGCTGCTCACGATGCGGATGCTGGCGGAAGAACAGCGTGAAGGCACAATGGAACTGCTGCTCACGGCTCCGGTGAATGACAACGCCATTGTGATCGGCAAGTTCTTGAGCGCGTGGTTGTTTTACACAATCTTGCTGGCACTCACCTTCACCTATCAAATTATCGTCGTCAATATTTCGAAGCCGGATATGGCACATACCATCTGCGCGTATATCGGCATCTGGCTGTACGGCGGTGCGTCGATTGCTATCGGCTTGATGTTCTCATCCTTAACTGAAAATCAGATTGTGGCGGCGTTTTTAAGCATCGCCACCCTGACGTTCCTATATTTGGGGAATGTAGCGGGGCAAATCGTGACGAACCTCAATCTAGCAGCAGCAATCCGGCAGATTTCGCTTACCGGACATTATGCCAACTCGTTCGCCTATGGCATCGTCCGTGCCGAGGACATCGCTTACTTTGCCGGCATTATCGCGGTTATGCTGTTCATCGCCGTTCGCGTTGTTGAATCACACAGGTGGCGTTAATCCATGCAAAATGACAATATCGCCATTACACGCTCACATCTCGGTCAACTCGCCAGCATCATCGGCGGCACAGCGCTGTTGATGGGTATCATCGGGTGGATATGGCAAGGCAGCCTATCTGACATCATCATTGCGGCGCTCGGCATTGGCCTCGTCGGGATTGTGCTGTGGGCAGCCTTGACTCCGCACGAATTCCGCGCGTTCATTTCGGGTCGGCAGGCGCGGTACGGCACATCAGCCGTATTCGGCACGCTGCTGCTCCTCGGCATCGTGGCCTTGTTTTATGTGGTGCTGCAACGCGCGGTCATTGTGATGGATATGACCGAGGGACAGCGTTTTAGCATCAGTGAAGAAACGCGCAACATCCTGCGGCAGGTTTCGACCCCGATTCGCATAACCGGCTTTTACAGCCCGCGTATGCTGGCGCAGCGCGAGATTGACGACCAGTTCTTCCGGTTGTATGAGATCGCAACCGACGGCAAAATTTCGCGGAATTATATCGACCCTGATGAGCAGCCCGCACAGGCGGAGCGCTATGGATTGACGTATGACGGCGAAGTGTTTCTCTCATTTTTGAATGCGGATGGCTCAGTTGATTTCACAAGTCTTTCAGCGCTGCCCCGCAGTGAGAGCCAAGAACGCGACATCACCGAGGCCATTTCGCGCTTGCTCATCTCCGGTACGCTCACCGTCTACTTTGACCAGAGCCACGAAGAACGTGACCCACTCAGCGCCGAACCGCAGGGGATGTCCGGTATCAATAACGGTATTCAGGCGAGCGGCTTGATTACATTTCCGATCAGCCTCATCGACTTAGCAGCCGTCGGCGGCAATATACCCGATGACGCTTCAGCCCTCATTCTCGCCCGACCGACGACGGATTTCTCCGAAGCGGAAATCGCGGTGATCGACCGCTACCTGCGTAAAGGCGGCGGGTTGTTCATCATGTCCGATGTGCTGTTTAACGAGAACGCCTTCTTACGGCAGGATGGATTATTCAGCCGTTATTTATGGGAAAACTTCGGCATACGCGCATTGGACGCGGCAGTCGTCGATGAAGTTTCACACGGGCAAACACTGCTCGAATCCGTCAGCGCAGCCGTCTACCCTGAAAATGATATTGCCCGACGGCTGGATGAAGAAAATGCCCCTACTCTGTTCCGCATCACCCGTCCGCTTGAGGTGATCCAATCCGCGAGTGCTGATGTCCTCAACGGGAAAGTGATTACCTCCTCAACGCAAAGTTACGGCGAAACGAATCTACAACTCTTGGGCGAAACCGAAACTTATCGTTACGATCAAGATGCAGATATTCCGGGGCCGCTGACGACCGTGGCGTGGGCGTATAACCGCACAACCGGCGCGAAAATCGTACTCACAGGTGACAGCGACTTCGCCACCAACAGCCTTGTGGATACCAGTGGTAACGCGATTTTATTCACCGACAGCTTGTCGTGGTTAACCGGATTTAGCGATCAAGTGACCTTCTCACCGCAGGCTTACGGCACGGGTAGCCCGGTCATTTTCGTTGATGGGCAAATGCTGGATCTCATTGCCTTCGTCACCGTTATTCTGATGCCGGGGGTCGTGTTTGCAATCGGGCTTATCTTGTGGGTCAGGCGGATGCGGGCATGAACCGTCGAACATTTATCATCCTCGTTATTGTCTTTGCGGTATTGGTGATGATCGCTCTCCAGCAGTCGAATCCCTTTGCCGTACAAACCATGCAAGCAACCGTTGATCCGGTTGTAACACCCACAACCAATGCTGCCGAGTTTCTAAGTGGCTATCAACTCATCAGTCAGCGATGGGGCGTGACGATTGATGACATCGTGGCGATCAGACTGCGCGACCCGGAAACCACGCAAACCTTTGCGATTAGCCGCGATCCCGGCGGTAATTGGATAGCGCCTGAAAGTGACGGCACCCTCGATGCAACGGCGGCGGAAAATATCGCGAAAACGGTGGTGCTGCTGCCATACGAGCGCACGCTTGAGGTAACGGCGGATACGGCGCTGAGTGATTACGGCTTTATACCGGATGGCATTTTTTCGATTGAAATTTTGCTACAGGACAATCAAACACATGCCGTCGTCATCGGAGGATTTACGCCCACGCAGCAAAGCTACTATGGGCTGGTGGACGGCAAAGAGGAAATTTATCTCTTCGAGCGGCGGGCGATTGATTTCCTGCTCATCCAGCTTAAAACCCCGCCCGTTAGTTAAGCAGCATGTCTACTGTTTTTGGGCGATCACAAACATGAGATCGTACAAATTCAGGGGAATATAGGTGTTCATGAATGGTAGACGCTCGACGGCGCTTTGTAACCGCTGCCGCCATGCCGAGTCCGGCTTATTCCACGTGATGATCTGAGCCATTTGGCGCAAACTGCGGTAGTAGCTGACGTGGGAAAAGTGAACGACTTTCAACCCGTGCGCCTCTAGCAGATAGGTGATGGAACGGCGCGAAAAGTAATGCAAGTGCGCCGGAATAAACATGCGCCATGCCGATTTTTGGATACGCGGCAGCAGGGTTTCTAAATCCGCTGTGGTGAGCGCGAGATAACCCCCTTGGCGCAATCCCTCGGCACTTTTGGCGATGGCTAACGCCGGATCGTAGAGATGCTCGATGGTATCCCACATCGCAACGACATCATACGTATCGGGTTCAGGTGGATTGCTCTCGAAATCGCCCTGCTCGACTGGTAAATGGAGGGTGTCGCGGGCATAGGCAATCGCGGCTTCGGAAAGGTCAACCCCTTTCACTGTCCAAACCTTTTGGGCGAGTTCGAGGAAGAAACCGTAAGCACAGCCGGCCTCAAATAAACGCCCACCCGAACTGAATTCACGCAAACTTTTGATGCGGTGCTGAAAGTGAAGCTGTGTGCCTACTTTATCCGCGAGGTAATCCGTATAGGCCTTGCGTCCGTTCCAGTAGTCAGCCGCATAAATAGCCGCCAGTTCCTCTAAGGTGGGCAGATGCTTGACGTAACCTAAACCACAAACGGAACAAAGGGCAATATTCGACATGCCCCAAAGGTCCATTTGGTTTTGAGTGTTTCCACAGACCGGACAGGCCCTCATACAATTTCCTCATTTTTGACGGTACGCCAATAAGCGAGTACATTGGCGAGTGATTGTTCGAGCGAGATTTGCGGCTGCCAACCGGTGGCCGCTGCTAATTTGGCATAAGAGCCGATTTGAATAGGCACTGTATTTTTAACCGCATTCGGAAATATTTCCGCAGTGACTGTCGTTGAACTGAGATCAATCAGCTTATTGAGCAGATCAGCCACCGGAATCGCATAACCGGAAGCGAGATTATACGACTCACCAAGAATTCCCTTATCGACTAACGCGATTAAGGCGTGAACTGCATCCTCGACATCCAAGAAATCCCGTTTGGCACTCAGGTCACCCACGCGGATAACCGGTTCTTGCTCACCCCGTTCCACCGCGACAATTTGGCGGGCAAAATCCGACGCGACCAGACCAAGCGGCAAACCATAGCCAATCAAGTTGAATGGGCAGACGCGAATCACATCAAGTTTATGTTGGATCGTATATTGATAGCCGACGTGATGCTGCGCGGCTTTGCTCACGCCATACGGATTCACAGGATTAAGGGGACTGGTTTCGTCAATTACACCGTCAGGCGCATTCGTTTGCCCGAACATAGCGCTTGAGGTGACTAGCACAACACGCGCGTTTGGCGCAGCCTCACGGACAACATCCAACACGTTCGTTGTACCAATCACATTCACCCGCAGATAATCTTCGAGTATCGCTTTAGGAGCCGCCGCCGGTGTGAGCGCCGCGATATGAAAAACAATTTGCGGTAGATGTTGGGCAGCAATCTCACGCAAACGCGATTTATCCATCACATCAGCTTCGAGCATCGACCGGTCGCTTGGCTTCCGCGCCGTGCCAACAACATCCCAACCGAGACTAGACAGCCTCGCATACAAATGGCTGCCCAGAAATCCCCCCGCGCCAGTCACCAACGCACGAGTGGTCATGCTTGATTATCGCTGGATGCGTTCGGCAAAATTTGCTGCTTAATAAGGTCAATCTCGTCCATTGCCTTCTGGTAATCCTCTGGGCGACCAATATCAAGCCAATAGCCATTTTCAAACGGGAAAGCTTTGACAGGCTTTTGGTCGGCGATTAAGGCTTTGATGAGATCAGGCACATCAAAGGGCTTGCCATCAGGGATATATTGCAAGACTTCCGGTTCCAACACAGAAATCCCCATACTCACGCGAAAGTCGTAGCTCGGTTTTTCGGTATAGCTGTTTACATTAAAATCATCATCCGTGCCAATGACACCCAATGTAATTTGGGTATGGCGCACGATGGTTGAAATCGTCGCAGCCGCTTTGTGCTGGCGGTGAAACGCGATCAGATCACCCATGTTGAGTGAAGTCAGCAAATCGCCATTCATAATGAGGAAGGTTTCGTCTAAATCTTTCACCAGCTTTAAAGGCCCTGCCGTTCCAAGCGGTGACGTTTCCATCGAATAGGTGACGTTGAGGCCAAAACGGGAACCATCCCCGACATAGGTTTGAATAAGCGAGGCGAGATAACCAACAGCGATCACGACATCCGTGACACCATAAACCTTAAGCTGCCGCAGCAAAATTTCGAGGATGGGCATATCACCGATAGGCATCAGCGGCTTCGGCAGGACATTGGTATAAGGTGCAAGGCGGGTACCACGACCGCCCGCGAGTAAAACAGCCTTCATTGATTGGCATTCTCCATGCTTACAGGGTGCATTTGAACCTTAGACAGCATATTCTTTGGGGCGGTAAAGGGCGATATTGCCCTTAATCCATTCAATCGTCCGGGCGAGACCCTCATCCAGCGATATTTTACTGCTCCAACCGGTCACTTGGCGCATCATACGGCTGTCGGCCAGCAGCCGCTCAACCTCGCTCTTGGTTGGGCGCAGGCGCTCGGTATCTTGCACAACGCGGACATCGCGCCCGATCATCGTAACGATCTTACTAGCCAGATCGCCGACCGAAATTTCAGTACCCGTTCCAATATTAGTACTGCGCCCCAGCAACCCTTCTTCCCCAACGGCGTGCATCATACCATCGACCGTATCGAGGACAAAGTTCAAGTCACGGGTTGGTGTCAGGCTGCCCAGATGAATTTCATCGCGTGTGAGGGCTTGGGTAATGATCGACGGAATAACCGCGCGAGCCGACTGGCGCGGTCCATACGTATTGAATGGGCGTAACGTCGCCACCGGCGTGCCGAACGACCGGTAATAACTCTCGGCAATCTTTTCCGCGCCGATTTTGCTAGCGGAATAGGGTGACTGCCCTTGCAGCGGATGGTTTTCGTCGATTGGAACATATTGAGCCGTGCCGTATACCTCACTGGTCGAGATATTGATGGTATAGCCTACTTGGTGCTGGCGTACTGCTTCGAGGATATAGGTCGTGCCAAGCACATTGGTTTGTACCACATGCACCGGATTCACATACGAATACGGGATGGCGATGAGTGCGCCGAGGTGAAACACCACATCCATACCCCGAACCGCATTTGAGACCGCTTGTGGGTCAGTCAAATCACCGAAAACAACTTCGATCTTTTCACGCACCTCCGGCGAAAAAGAGCCAATAAACCCCAGATCACCGCGCGAGCTGTAGCGGACAAAAGCGCGTACGGATGCACCAGCTTTTACCAGTGTCTCGGTTAAATGGCTGCCGATAAAACCACCTGCGCCTGTGACTAAAACGTTTCGCTGTTTCCAATCAATCAATTTGCAAATCCTTTATTCGCTAGGTGAGCCATTGGGCTGTTCCGCTTCGACGGCTGGGGGTGTTTTATCAAGTGTACTGAGCCGGCGATTGACGAAATAGATCGGGCGGCGTTTGCTCTCTTGAAAGGTCATACCCACATAATACCCGATGAGGCCAAGTGTCAGCATCTGGGTTCCGCCAATAATAAGTACCGCCAGCATGAGCGAAGTCCATCCGGGGGGTATACCCTGATTGCCCACCGTTATGAGTGTCAGCAGGACGTAGAAAATTTGCCCGACGGCGGCAATCAGCAGCAGGACACCAAAGGCGATCACAAGGTTAATCGGCACAATCGAAAACGAGAAGATGGCATCCGCAGCCAAACGCAGCCGCTTGCGTAAGCTGAACTTTGAACGTCCAGCCAAGCGTGGTGGGGCATCAAATGACACAATGGTTTGTTGAAAACCCATCCAGCTAATCATGCCGCGCAAGAAACGATGCTGCTCATTGAGGCCGCGTAAATCTTGGACAACTTCCCTGCTCAACAAGCGGAAATCCGCCGAGTCTGGCACAATTTCCGACTCACTTAGTTTGTTGATGAGCTGATAAAAAGTTTTCGAAAACAACTTTTGGAAATAGCTGATCTCACCCGTTGTACGGCGTTGAGTCAGGACAACATCATTCCCCGCTTCATACGCGGCAATCAGTTGAGGAATGACGAATGGTGGATGCTGACCATCGCCGTCCATACTAATGACCACATCGCCCTTAGCAAAATCGAGGCCAGCCGTGAGCGCGGCCTGATGTCCATAGTTGCGGCTGAGTTCAAGCAGCTTGACTCGTGGGTTCGCGCTGTGCAAACGCTGGACAATTTGCGAAGTCTGGTCGGTCGATCCACCGGCTACGTACCAGACTTCATAATCATGAGGCAGCGATTCAAGCAGCTCTACCAAAGATTGATTGAAAGCGGGTAGAGCATCCTCCTCGTTAAAGATTGGAATAACGATGCTGATAAGCATAGTAATATTATTTCCGGCAGCACAACCGTGAATCGACAACCGCGACAAGTTGATATTCACATTGGCAAACTGCAAATTAGAATAGATAACGCAATATTGCCTAGTGAATGCTTGAATGTCAAGCCAACGCGATGATCTTAACGTTTAAGGTAGGCGCTCAAATGGATGCCATCATACTCGCCGGGGGCAAAGGCACGCGGATGCAGCCGCTGACTGCCACGACACCGAAACCGCTGTTAAAAGTACAGGGGAGACCGATACTCGAATGGTCGCTGCTCGGCTTGCCGCCAGTCGTTGACCGCGTGATCGTGGTCATCAACTACTTGCAAGAGCAGGTCGAAGCATACATGCAAGCGCAGCATATTTTCCCTAATTATCTACTGGTACAGCAGCAGCCGCAGCCGCTCGGAACCGGCCATGCCATCCAAATGTGTGAACCGCATCTGCACTCGGATGCGTTTATGGTTATCAACGGCGATGACTTATACAGCGCGACTTCCTTGAGTGATTTAGCAGCGCAACCCCTCGGCATTTTAGGCGCATCACAGGATAATTCGGCGAAGTGGGGCGTGCTAGTTACGCGAGACCACCACAACCTCGACCATATCCACGAGAAGCCGCCAGAAGGAACCTATCCCCTGCCCGTTCAGGTGAACGCCGGAGCCTATAAATTCGACCGCCGCATATTCGATCATTCACTCACCCTTTCCATACGTGGGGAATACGAAATCACCGATTATGTCAGCTATTTAGCGAACCTTACGGATGTAACCGTTGTGGAATCACGCTTCTGGTTTCCAATTGGTACACCCCAAGATTTAGAAGCCGCCCAGAACCTCGAAATTGAGAGGTTGGTTGGCACTTTACGGTAAGATTAGCTCGGCTAAAGGCTTCTATAGAATGTACAGTTCATAGCCGAACGCACCGGTTAAAAATTAAATAAGTCACCATTAACTTGACAAGTTTGTCAATCCCCGTTAATGTATCAAATACGCTAGTGCAGTGTGGGTCTAAGGTTCGCTAGAATCCGCTAACAACCTCGCCACATCAACAACTGGGTCTATTTTTTCGTCGTCAATCTGAATACAAGGTATACTAGGAGTATCTAAGCCTGATAGTTTTCATCAAGGCTAGGTTAAACAGCGTATGTTGATGGTAATGGAACAAGATAAACGAGAGCAAATTCGTGCTCAACTCATCCAGAAGTCGCAAAGTCAAGGTGTGGTCACCTATGACGATATTTTGGCGTTGCTGCCGGAAGCTGAACGCGAGCTGAGTTTGTTGGATGAAGTTATGGAACAATTGATGGATGCTGGCGTAGAAGTCGTTGCCAGCGCACAAATGGGCGTACATCTGCCAGAAGACCTCGATCATCCCCCTCAGGACGAAATCATGATGGAGATGGACGAGGATCTTGAATTCGTGATGTCCGACATTGATGATGATCTGACCGATGATGCAGGTTACCAGCAGGCGTTGGATACCGATGACGTGGTTGGCCTCTACCTCAAGGAAGCAGGGCGTGTCCCACTGCTGACTGCCGAAGAAGAAGTTTCGCTGGCGAAGCGGATGGAATCGGCGGAAATTGCGACCGAGCAGCTTGAGGAAATGGGCGAAGACCTGCCGATGGACGATGTTTACACGCTGCGCGAATTGGTGGCTGATGGCGAAGTCGCGCAGGAACATTTGATTCGAGCGAACGCCCGCTTGGTTATTAGCGTCGCCAAAAAGTATATCGGGCGCGGTGTGCCTTTCCTCGACCTCATTCAGGAAGGGAATATCGGTCTCATTCGGGCAACCAACAAGTTCGAGTACCAGCGTGGGCATAAGTTCAGCACCTATGCGACATGGTGGATTCGGCAGGCGGTAAGCCGCGCGGTCGCCGATCAGGGGCGTACCATTCGCGTACCGGTACATATGGGCGACCAGCTTAACCGGATGCGCCGCGTGCAGCTCAACCTGATTCAGGAACTTGGTCGCGAACCGTCGATTGACGAACTCGCACTGGGGATGGAAACCACGCCGGATAAAATCGAAACACTGCTGGAGATTGCCCGTCATCCGGTAAGTCTTGAGACACCGATTGACGAAGAAGGCGACTCGACCTTTGGCGATTTTGTCGAAGATGTGACCAGCCCTGCCCCCACCGAGGAAGTGGCGACACATCTGCTGCATGAACAGCTCGAAAAAGCGTTGGGGCGGCTGCCCGTTCGTGAAGCGCAAATCTTGAAGCTGCGTTATGGTCTTGAAGATGGGCGTGTTTACACCCTCGAAGAAGTCGGGCAGACAATCGGTGTCACACGTGAACGTGTACGCCAGTTAGAAGCGCAAGCCTTGAACCGTCTGCGTCAGTCGTCGGCACACGTTATCCTGAGGGACTATCTGTACGAGGAGTAGGCTGTGCCTGCGAAAAGTTCTCGTGGCCCGTGGTTATGGCCGCTGCTGCTGACTGCCTTTGGCATCGTACTACTACTGAACAACTTCCTGCTCTTGGGTGACTTCAACGCCACCAGTCTTTGGCCGCTGGCGCTGGTCATCCTTGGGGCGGTCATCCTCTTGCGCGGCGACTTACTGGCGGGTGGTGATGGGCGCACCTTCGGCATCACACGCGGCAGTGTTGAGTCAGCCACGCTCGAAATTAGCGCGGGTGAAGTCGATGTTCAAATGCGCGCACTGCAACAAGAAGGGCGTTTGATCGCCGGTCAATACGCCCTTTCTGCCCGCCCGGTCATGCGCGTCAGCGATACGCATACCCATCTTGTTATGAACCGTGCCGCGACACCGTGGTACTCCCTGAGCAGTTGGGAAATGGGACTCGCCCGCGACTTACCGTGGCAGGTATTCGTCAGCACCAGCTTAGGCCAAGTCAACCTTGACCTCGCGGATGTCATCACGAGTGAGGCCATCATCGCCACCGGTATCGGCGATATTCGCATCATCGCCCCTCACGAAGCACTTGGGAACCTTCAAATCACCTCAACCTTAGGCAACATTCACCTCATCACACCCCTCGGTTATTACTGCCGCATTCAGGTGAAGCAAGGGCGGTTCATGGGCATTCATGCCGACGAAAACCGCTATACGCAGTCCGAACCCAACATTTTCACTTCACTCGACGCTGCCGAGAATGCGCCGCTGGTCGAAATTTCGGTGACAGGCACATTCGGCGATCTTTACCTGACCTAAAGTTAAACCCACGATGTCAAACTCTCTGAGCTTCCTCATTCGGGACGGTTTGGAAAGCGATATTTCCGCTTGTCTCTTACTTGACCACCACTATGAAACCGATCTCGTTTGGCAAATGACGGTGGATGAGAAACCCGGACAGTGGCATATCGGCTTCCAGAAGCAGCAGTTACCACGCACGCTGGAAACCAGTTACCAACCAGACCGGAACAAACTACTGCTCTCGCTGCCAGACGATCAATGCTTCCTCGTCGCCGCCACCCGTGACTCCAACGAGTTAATGGCCTACCTCGCCATGCAGCGTGACCCGGTGAATGGGATTGCCCAAATTCACGATTTAGTCGTCTCGATGCCCTATCGCCGTCAGCGCATCGGCACACGCTTGCTCGGCATCGCGAGGCAGTGGGCGAAAGAACACGGCCTGCATACGCTCATGTTCGAAGCCGCAACCCAAAATTACCCCGGCATCGTGTTTGCCCAGCAAAGTGGTTTCAAATTCTGTGGATATAATGACCATTACTTTCCCAATCAGGACATTGCGGTATTCTTTAGCCAAGCCTTGTCCTAGTTGTAGGAATAGACAATGGACACTGTGTTTAAAACACTGCTGAACTCTGTAAACGAAACACTGACCACGGCGATTGTTGTCCTAAGCGCATCCATGCTGCTCTACAACCTCAGCCGCAACTTGCGTAATCGGGTCGCGCGAACATCCGGTATTGTGCTGCTCTGCGTAACCATCGTTTCGATGTGCGATGTATTGATCTCGCTGGGGCCAAACCGCGACACGCTGGAAAATATCATTCGTTCACAGTGGATCGGCATCGCGTTTATCCCTGCCGCGACCTTTCATCTCTCGGATGCGCTGCTTGCGTCAACCGGCCTGCCCTCACGTGGTCGGAGGCGGCGTGTCACGCGCTTCTTGTATTTTATCGGTGTGTTGTTCATCATCGCGGCTGCCTTTAGCGATCTGATCATTAAGCCCTCGATTCGCGGGACGGAACTCGTCAACATCACCGGCGGCACCTTATTCTGGGTATACGTCGCCTACTTTTTAGCCGCAGTCGGTACGGCGTACATCAACGTCCAGCGGGCGAAACAGCGCTGCCTAACTCGTGATACACGGCGGCGAATGGGTTACTTACAGTATGCCATGTTGACCCCCGCGCTAGGTGTCTTTCCCTACTCCGTCCTAGCGGGCATCAGCGAAACCGGTTCCGTCGGCATGTTAATCATGGTCAACATCGCCAACGCCGCCTTAATTATGATGCTGCTGTTCCTGTCTTATCCTCTATCCTTCTTCGGCAGTATGCAGCCCGACCGCGTGGTCAAAACCGACTTACTGCGCTTCATGCTGCGCGGCCCCGCAACCGGTTTGCTCGCGCTCGCCGTAATCTTGTTTGTCTCCCCCGCGACCCGCATTGTGGGCTTGCCGAGTGATAGCTTCATCCAGTTCGCGGTCGTCGGGGTCGTGCTGCTCTGGCAGTGGTCGGTTGCCTTGCTGCTGCCGCTGCTGGAAAAGCGCCTCATTTTCTCTGACGAAGATGACGACCAGCTCGAAAAGTTGCAGACGATGAGCGAACGTTTACTCACCCGTTCCGATCTGTTGCAACTCTTGGACGCAATTCTTTCAGCCACCTGCGACTATCTTCAGGTCAACGCCGCCTTCGTGGCCGCCATTACCCCCACCGAAGTTGAAACGGTTGCCATCATTGGTTCAACCGCGCCCAAAGCCAGTTGGCTGGATGAAGAAGCCGGCTCACTCCGCGCCAAGCTGAGTGAAAGCACCTTTGATGCCGCGCAACCGCTGCAAGTCTGGCACCAGTATTGGATTGTGCCGCTGTGGAGCAAACGCAGCACCGATGAGCTTGGCAGTGCGATACTCATCGGCGTGCTGGGCATTCAATCCCGCGCCAACGAGATCAACTTGACCGAAGAAGAATGGAGCGTCTTCCGCAAGGAGATCAAACGCACCGCCGAAACCCTTGAGGACTTGCGCCTCCAGTCCGAAATCTACGCCGCCCTCGAAGGCTTGCTGCCACAGATCAGCATCACCCGCTCCCGCGCCGCCGAAGTCGAATTCAAACCGGGGCGGCAGGCGGATGTCGAAGCCGATACCGATTCGATTGACAAAGAACAGTTCAACGAGCAGGTCAAGGCAGCCCTCAAACATTATTGGGGCGGCCCCGGCCTTACCAGCAGCGGCCTACAAGATCTCAAAATTGTCCGCAACGCCATGCGCGAAAATGGTGACAATCCCGCGCGCGCGCTGCGGAGTGTGATCCAAAAAGCCATTGAACACCAGCGTCCACAGGGCGAACGCAAACTCCTCAGTCCCGAATGGATGGTTTACAACATCCTCGAACAGCGCTTTATCGAACGCCTTAAGGTTCGCGATACTGCCAATCGCCTCGCCCTCAGCGAGCCAGATTTTTACCGCAAGCAGAAGGTTGCCATTAGCGCCATTGCCAATACCCTGCTCGAAATGGAGCAGAACCGAAATGACGATCTTAACCAGCCTGAAACCTCGAAATAAACTTTGCAAGACATCTGATCCCGAAATATAATGGCTGTTGGGAAGTGAGTCGGAATCACGAATAAACATAATGTTTCTACACTATGGTTAAAAGCAGCCATCGTGTATTTTTTATTGTTAAGGAATTAGGATGTCTTCAAATATTCAACGTCAGGATCAGTCACCGCCGCCGATGGACGAGGGGTATTGGTCAGCGCTCTTGCAGGAGGGTGAATTTTCGGCTTCCGTCACCGAACAAGAGGTTCTTGAGGAACAAGTATCAGACCAAGCGATACCCAATCCGGCGATAATCTCCGAAAACCGGACGGCAACGACCGATGCCGACTGGAAAGAAATCGAACAGATCATGCAGTATGACGAAGTTGTTGAACTACATGTGATCGGTTACAACCGCGGCGGCTTACTCGTTGAATGGCGCTCGCTGCATGGTTTCGTACCTGCCAGCCAGCTCACCAGTTTTCCGGCAACCGCCAACAGCACCCTCCGCCGTAACGCGCTGGTGGATATGGTCGGCAGCAAACTCAAACTGCGTGTGATCGAACTCAACCCTGAACAAAACCGTCTCATCTTATCCGAACGCGCCGCACAGGTAGAAGCCGGTGAACGCGCGGGCATTTTACAGCGCCTCCAACGGGGCGATAGTGTCATTGGAACCATCACCAACCTGTGCGATTTTGGTGCGTTTGTGGATTTGGGCGGCCTCGAAGGGCTGATCCACATTAGCGAACTGAGTTGGGGGCGCGTCGGACACCCGAATGACATTTTACAGCGTGGGCAAGAGGTGCGTGTCCACGTACTCGAAATCGAGCGCGACGCGGGCAGAATAGCCCTTAGCCTCAAGCGCCTGCATCCTGATCCGTGGGCAACCGTTAACGACCGCTACCAGATCGGGCAAACGGTCGTTGGAACCATCACCAACGTGGTGGATTTCGGCGCGTTCGCCTGTATCGAAGAAGGTCTCGAAGGCTTAATCCATGTGTCCGAGTTGGCCGAGGGGCATTTCTTGCACCCGCGCAACGTGGTCAGCGAAGGGCAGCAGGTCAATGCGAAAGTCCTCAGCATCGACAGCCGCGCCCGCCGTTTAGGGCTAAGTCTGCGCCTCAGTTCGTGACCATTACCTGTACTCAAGATGAGAAGGTCAGGCATGTTACCTGACCTTTTTAATTTGGCTATCAATAGGCGCAGCAGCAAAAGACGACTATAATGAAAGGGTTACTTTTTACTGGTAAAGGATGAGGTTTCAGGCATCAGTGGCACAACAGAAACCAACTACGACGAAACCGGCTGCAACCAGCCGCACGAATAAACCCACCACACCCGCCCCTGCCCCCCGAAAACCGATTGAACGCTACACTGTGAAGCAGGAATTTTGGGAATCGGTGCTCAACAGTCTGCCGCCGTGGGGTGATGAAATTGCGGCGATTGTTCTGATTGTCTTTGGCATCGTATCTTTTCTCTCGCTGGTGAATGTCTCGGCGGATGCCACCCTTTCGACAGCGTGGGCGAACGCTTTACGCTCACTGTTTGGCTACGGCAGCGTCATCGTGTCGGGCGGCATCCTTGCCCTCGGCATTGTCTTGCTGCTGCCTAAAATGGGGGTGGTCATCAAGCTCGGCACACGCCGCATTCTCGCCATCGAATTATCGTTCCTCGCCGCGCTCGCCCTACTCCATTTGCTCAACGGTGATACTGAGCTGCGGGCGTTGGCACGCGCGGGCGAAGGTGGCGGCTATGTCGGTTGGGTTCTCAGTTACATTATTAGCGGTCTCATCGGCAACGTACCGGCCATCATCTTTTATGTGATTATTTTGATCATCAGCGTCGGCGTGGTCTTCGGCCTCCGCGTATCCAATCTGAAAACATGGTTACAGAATACCAGCCAAAAATTAGGCGTTAACGGGCAGACACTCCAAACCGAAGCCAACGCCGTCCTCGAAAAGCGTGCCAACCGCCCCCAAACACCCGCCGCCTTGAATTTAACACCGCCTACCGTTGGCTTGCCGACCGACGCGGCTAGCAGCAAACGCGCCACTCAAAATGTCCTGCGTATCCGCCCTGATTTGGAACACCTGCCGCCATCCATGCGCCCCGGTGCTGCCCCTGCCGCCAAAGAAAGTCTTTCGCAGGAACTGGGCCTGAGCGAACCGAGTTTGCTCACACTGGATAACCTCAAAGCCAACTTTAACGCCATCGGTACGGTGAAAGGCAAGAAGGGCAAAGAAGGCTATCAAATCGTCGAGCGACCGGATGGACGCATCAAACGCTTCTTTAGTGTATCGGACATGAAAGAAGTCAAAAAGCCGATGAAGCGCGATCCGAACCTCCCGCCGCTCGAAATGCTCCGCGACATCGAACTTACCGTACCCAGCGAGCAAGAGATCAATAACAACGTCGTCTTGATCGAAAACACGCTGCTCGAATTCGAAATTGATGTCGATGTGGTCGATGTCAAAGTGGGGCCAACCGTCACCCAATTCGCCGTTCAACCCTTCCGCGAAACCAACAGCGAGGGTGAAACCGTCGTCCAGCGCACCCGCATCAATAAAATCGCGGCACTGGCGAGTGACCTTGCGCTCGGTCTGTCGGCAAAACGCCTGCGCCTCGAAACGCCTGTACCCGGTCAAACCTATGTCGGCATCGAAGTGCCAAACCGTAACCCCAGCGTCGTGGCACTGCGTTCGGTGATCGAGAGCAAAATGATGCAGGATCAAATGGTGAAAGCCAAGTCGCCGTTATTTATCCCCCTCGGACGCGACGTTTCCGGCGCACCGCTTGGGGTTGATCTCGCCGCTATGCCCCACCTGCTCATCGCGGGGACAACCGGTTCCGGCAAGTCGGTCTGCTTGGCCGCGCTGGCAACCGCGTTGGTGTTGAACAACACGCCAGATAACGTCAAGCTCGTCATGATGGACCCCAAAATGGTGGAACTCAACCGCTTCAACGGCGTTCCGCATCTGTTGGGGCCGGTCGAAACCGACCAAGAACGCATTATCGAGGTCTTGCAGTGGTGTACGCGCGAAATGGATCGTCGCTATAAGCTGCTGGAAGAATATGCCGTTCGTAACATCGACTCCTTCAACGCCCGTTTGGGTCGCCGCCAAAAAGATGAATATATGCCCTACATCGTCATCCTCATTGACGAAATCGGTGATCTTATGCTCTCACGCCCCGATGAAACCGAGCGCACCATCACCCGTTTGGCACAAAAAGCCCGTGCTGCGGGTATGCACATGGTCATCGCCACCCAGCGCCCCAGCGTCGATGTCATCACCGGCTTGATTAAAGCCAACTTCCCATCGCGCATCTCGTTTGCGGTGGCCTCCGGTACCGATTCGCGCGTCATTCTGGATACCGTCGGCGCGGAAAACTTGTTGGGACGCGGCGACATGCTGTATCTCGCCTCGGATGCGGCAGGGCCGAAGCGTATTCAAGGCTGCTTTGTCTCGGATGATGAAGTGCGAATGGTGGTTGACCACTGGAAGAATTGGAGTGCCGAACAAATCGC
The DNA here is from genome assembly GCA_020161935.1 of Chloroflexota bacterium. Classification (GTDB taxonomy): domain Bacteria; phylum Chloroflexota; class Anaerolineae; order Aggregatilineales; family Phototrophicaceae; genus CFX2. Next base: position 328,657 of record JAIUNI010000001.1, on the reverse strand, counting down.
GAAAGGCAAGCTCGAAGACGTGGGCAGCGGCCCGTGGGAAAAAGGCATGACGCGCCGTGAAGTGCTTGCCGAAACCGACCCCATGCTTGAACAGGCGATTGAACTCGTCATCGGCGAAGGTGAAGCATCCGCGTCACTCATTCAACGTAAGCTCGGTTTGGGCTATCCGCGTGCCGCACGTATTGTCGATTTGATGGCGGAACTGGGTATCATTGGCGAAGCCGAAGCCGGCGCACGGTCACGCAAGGTGCTGATTAAGAAGGGTGAAGACCCCTTCAAGGCCGAACTCGAAAAACGCGCCAAACGCCGGAGTTAATGGGCTTAACGTATTACGTTTTGAAGTGAGATTATGGCAACACAACCGGAACCCCACCAGCGCAATATTCCGTCCCTAAACGCGCTCATTCGCAGCGTAGTGGAAGTTGAAACGCTGGATTATCCATTCAAAGTGGCTGGTTATGTGACGCGCTTCTACAAATCCAATCCGGGTAATCTCTACTTCGATCTCACGGATGATGGATACACGATTAGCTGCATCATCAGAACCAAAAATGTGCCCGCCTTCCCGCTCGGTAACGGCATGGATATTGAAGTCTATGGCACCGTAAAAGTTTACGAACCAAAGGCTCAAATCCAAATTGATGTCACACAGGTTCGGGTTCTCGAAAGTCAATCCAAAACGGTTGATAAAACCCTGCTCGAACAACTGACCGCAAAAGGACTTTGGCCGCGCAGCAAAAAACCCATGCCGCCGATGATTTCCAAAATCGGTTTGGTGACGAGCAAACAAAGTGATGCCCTGCACGACTTTGAAGACACCTACCGTACCGAAGGCGGCACGGCTGCGGTTCGCCTTAGTGATGTACGCCTAACCGGAGAACAAGCCCCTCAAATAATCGCAAACGCCATTACACGCTTCAGCCATAGTCGTGAGGTCGATGTCATTGTCTTAACACGCGGCGGTGGTCGATCAGCCGAACTCGCAACATTCGATAGTCTGTTAATAGCGGAAGCCATTTGCCGGTCAAACATTCCGGTAGTCACAGGCATCGGTCATCAACGGGATAGAACCTTAGCCGATGAAGTCGCCGATTATATGGCGATCACCCCAACGGCTGTAGCCACGTACCTAGCACGTATCAAGCCACCCGTACAGCAGCAGCCCGTCAGCCCCCAACAAACAAAAAGACAGCCAAACTATATGGCTGCCTTAATCTTCATCCTCGCACTAGTTATTATCGCTCTACTCTTGGTCAATCGCTGAGACAATCGCCAATTATTGAAAGTTTGTATATTCAAACCATCACCGGAGAACTTTTGTGCTATAATGTCTTTTGTAGTTCTCTATGGTAACACCATACTAAACGGTGGAAACAGAATTGATTACTTTCTCATCACAAATATGAACCTTTGCGGCCTTTAAAGCCACTCCCTGTATTCGGGGAGGGCTGACGGTGGAGTGAGCCTGCGAACGTACCGTCTTGGGGTGGGGTCGAATTTACCCTCCACCGCTTAGTGTGGTGTTACCGTCTCGGTATTCTCTTGACGACTTGGCGGTTCAAATGAATTCCTCTGTGTCTAGGTGGTGAAAATTGTCTCCGTATTTTCTTGGCGTTCTTGGCGACTTGGCGGTTAATATGTATTTATATTTCTCGGTATTTTCTCTGCGTCTCTGCGGTTAAATCTGCTTTGCACCTTCGGCGAAATGCTCCCTCACAATCGCTATGCAACTGCGAAATTTGCACAGCGGTGGATACACGGGAGCAATCCGCCGAAAAGTATCATTTCAGCGCTGCGCTCCCTCACTGCCGCCGACATAAAATGTCAATTCAGCCGATTCACGGGAGCTTCCCGCCTGCCATTTCGGCGGAATAAATGAGAAATATGCGAATTTTGCGAATCAATTTCGCAGTTGGGATGACTACAGCAAATACTGCTGGTTAAACGGCTCGATCAATGAAGGCGAGTCATTCGACACCTTATTCACCGCCTTCGACACCGCGTAAGCCTGCAAACCATCGGGATCGTACGCCTTCATCAGTCCCTGTAAAACCGGCAGCGGTTCTTCATCCGGCGACAGCCACAGATCGTAATCTTCCTTATGCAGGATAACTGGCATCCGGTGATGATACTGCTGCATAAATTCGTTCGCTTCAGTCGTCAAAATCGTGCAAGTGCGGAGTTCGCCACCGTCGGGGTCATGCCAGATTTCCCACAAACCAGCCATCCCGTATAACTCGTTGTTGGGGCGGTGAACAAACATCGGGGTCTTCTTATCGGGACCATTTTCCTGCCATTCGTAGAAGCCATCCGTCGGGATGATGCAGCGCCGGCGACGGAACGCAGCCCGGAAAGCCGGTTTCTCGGCAGCACTTTCCGACCGTGCATTAATCATCTTCGCGGCCATCGTCATATCTTTAGCCCACGAGGGAATAAGCCCCCATTTGTGGTAGGTCGCTTCTTTGGGGTTTTCGTTGGTAATTACCATCACGGGCTGGGTTGGCGCAATGTTGTATCGGGGTTGCATTTGCGCTGGGGCGGCAGTCAGGTTAAAGGATTGCTGGACAACCTGCGGGTTCGCGGCGAGAACAAAACGGCCACACATAGGCACTCCCTATCACTCGTCCGATATGGGTAGTTATTATATAGAAAATTTGTTTCGGCATCAATTCGCAATTTAAGGAGGTTAATCAACTGCCGCTAACGTTTATTTTTTCTTCGGCTGCGAACGTCCCATTTCGCTCACTTGACGCAGCAGCGCCAGTAATGCCAGCCCTACCCCGATGATCTCACCGGTTGAAATCGGGTTACGTTGGAGTCCATTCTGGCGGACATCATCTTCAACCGCACGGGAATAGAAGTAAGCCGCAATGAGTCCGAAGAAGCCGCCAACCAGCCCACCGGTAATCAAACGCTGAGGACGAGAATCCGCTTCATTATTCGGTAACAAATTACTCATGGTGATTCGCTTTCGTGTCTTTATCCGGCATATCAAATAGGTTGAAAAGGCGATCTAGGAACGCGAAACGTGAAGCGGCATTAATCGTCGCGGCGTTAACAGTCTCAGCCGCTTTCGTCGTTTGATCCGCCACTTTTTGGGTCATCTCGTTCAATTGTTGGAGTGGACGTTCAGCCAATCGATTCGCTCGTCCCATCAGCGCCACCGCCACGATCAGCAGTATACAAACAGCGGTCGTACACAGCAGCGCGGGACACAAGACCATCACCATCATCATCCAGTCCGCAAGAATGCTCACTTGGGGCTGCCGGGGCAGCAAAAAGATGACGACAACACCAAGCAGGACTATGAAGACAGTCACTGCCAACGGTACAATCATATACATTACAGTTTCACGCCGATGTTGACGTAAGTGTTCCTGTTGAGCAGGTGACGTGGACATACTTTCTCCAGTTTGAGTCATGTTCCGATTGTAGCTGTCTCGCACACAAATCTCAACATCCATCAGGATAGTTCATGGACGACAACCTTCCTATCAAGCAGCGCCTTTATATCCGTTTTGGCAAGCACGATGCATTGATCTATACCAGCAACCTCGATGTCGCCAAAACATGGGAACGAGTTTTGCGCCGTGCAAATCTTCCTATTTTGTACTCGCAAGGCTTCAATACCCGCCCTCGAATTGCTCTTGCATCTGCTCTACCCCTCGGCATTTCGAGCGACTGCGAAATCCTTGATGTATCCATGAGAGAACCCATCGCCATTGAGGGTTTAGCCGAGCGTATTCAAGCCACCAGCCCCAGCGGTCTGCGTATCTATGATATATACGAAGTTCCGCCCCGAAGTGCTTCACTTACCCCGCGTGTTCGCAGCAGTGAGTACCGTATTCACTTCGAAGATCCTATCGACCGCGCTGATTTACAGACGAGAATTGATAAACTGCTGGGTTCAGATACCCTGAACAAACAAAAAGAGGTCAAAGGTAAGGCAGTAGACGTGAATGTCCGGTCGCTGGTGTATGATGTGCATATTGACGAGCAAGGCGATTTGATCGCGCATCTCGCTGTTGGCGACCGGGGTAATGTGCGCCCACAAGAAATCTTAACCGAAATAGGTCTCGGCGATGCGGTTGTGAGTATCCATCGCTTTCAACTGCATATTGACCCTGAATAACCGCGTAATTACAGAAAGATCATAACGATGAACGCAAACGTACACCTATCCCCCGAAGTACAAGCAGCCTTAGCTGAAAATAGGCCCGTGGTCGCCCTTGAATCCACGCTGATTACGCACGGTCTCCCCTACCCGACCAATGTGGAAACCGCGCTGGCGATGGAAGCCGCCGTTCGTAAAAGCGGCGCTGTACCCGCCACCATCGCCATATTGCGCGGCGCAATCACCGTCGGTATTTCGCCGGAAGAAGTCGAACGCTTAGGTTCGCTGCCTCACTCCAGCGTCCGCAAATGCAGCCGACGCGATTTACCGATTGCGGTCGGCTTGGGCGAAGATGCCGCGACAACGGTCGCCGGAACCATGATCGTCGCTCATATGGCGGGCATCCGCGTATTTGCAACTGGCGGTATCGGTGGTGTGCATCGCGGCGCACCCCATGATGTGTCGGCTGATTTGATCGAGCTGGGGCGTACACCCGTCGCAGTCGTCAGTTCTGGTGCAAAGTCCATTTTGGATTTGCCCCTGACATTGGAAGTCTTAGAGACACAGGGCGTACCCGTTTTAGGGTTTGAAACCGACACTCTTCCCGCCTTCTATACCCGCAGCAGCGGCCTGCCGATTGATGTGCGCGTGAATTCACCGGAAGAAGCCGCGCGAATTATCAAGGCTGCCCAGCAAATCGAGGCCAAACACGGCATTCTGATCGCCGTCCCGGTTCCAGAAGCCGATGCCCTTCCCAACGACATTGGCGAAAAAGCGATCCTGCAAGCAACAGAGGAAGCCGCCGCACAGGGCATCCACGGGAAAGCCGTTACACCGTTTGTCCTCGGTCGCGTATCCGAACTCACTGAAGGCGAATCAAGGCGAGCGAACGTAGCCCTGCTTGTGAACAACGCACGGATGGGCGGCATCATCGCGTCAGCACTCAGCCAACTCCAGTAGTGCTTATGAGTGGCGATACACCGAAACTGGTGGGCATCGGTTCAGTATTCATTGACGACATCGTAAAACCAACGGGTCAAACCTACATGGGGCGCATGGGCGGCGGTGTCGTTCATGCCCTCATGGGAGCGGCCATTTGGGATGAGCGACCCGGTATCGTCGCGACCGTTGGTGAAGGGCTGCCCGTTGAATCGGCTGCTATCCTCAACCGCTATCTAGACACACGCGGATTGGTATGTTTACCCATTCCGCAGATGCGGGCGTGGCAGTTGTTTGAGGAAGACGGCACACGGCGCGAACTCTATCGTGTCAAAGAAACCCTACCCTTCACACGCGGCGCACAACCCGAACACTTCCCGCCTGTGTACGCGCAGAGTCAAGGCTGCTATCTGTTGCAAGGTGTAGCCGAGATGCGGACATGGCGCAGCGTACTCAAAGGCTTGGTGCTTTGGGAGCCGCTCCAGCAAATTATGATTCCTGAAAATGCACAGGCGGTTCGGGGGTTATTGAGCGAGTGCCGAATTGATATTCTCTCGCCCAATCTCATTGAAGCACAAGCGATTTACGGGGATTTAATACCCGACGAACTCGTTACGGCGATGTTAGCGGATGGCGCTCAAATAGTGGCTTTGCGGATGGGCGAGGCAGGTTCAATCGTGGCAGACCAAACGGGTCAGCGCGTCCATATTGGCACGGTCAAAGCCACCAATATCGTTGACCAAACCGGTGCAGGAAATACCTACTGTGGCGGGCTGTTGGCAGGTCTAGTTCAATCCAAGCCGCTTCACGAGGCAGCAATAATGGGTGCTGTCTCAGCCTCTTTTTGCTTAGAGCAAATTGGAATCGCGGAACCCCAATATGTCTCTCACGACGAACGCAATTTACGCTGCCAACAACTGCGACAAACCAGCATTACTTCCCGCTAACAGCAGGTTCTTGACTTTTGGATTTGCCCGTTTGGGTATGCCGCGTAACGATATGCAAGGTCAGTTGTTCCATGCTGCCAAACCGCCGTTGGCAGTAGGGGCAAGCACAGATGGAAGACGAGTTGCTTATTGAGTTTGATGTCGATGTGTTTTTGAGGGTAGTCAAGTTAAAACTCAATTCTAAAAGTTGACCATAAAACTCATTATAGGTCGAACATTAAAAACGTAAACGTAAGGCTGGATCAGACAACAGTGAAGCTCGCGCAGATAGGACGATTATCCTATTCAAACGAAACGGCATCATGAGCCACATAGCCTAATTTCAGACAGTACTTCTAACTTTCTTAAAAATCAGCGCTGTAAAAACAATTTCCAATGAATCTAATATTTATCAGCACACCCTTAGTCGAGAGCAACCCGCCATATATCAAGTCCGGTGTCACAGCCAATGACCAGTGTGGTATCGTCAACGCTCAGGCGCACCATATCCGGTTGGCGGTTGCACGAACGGTATTCACCCAACTCTATGCGCTCGCCTGTTGACACATCCCACGCCACAACAATAGACTTTAAATCTACATTAACACCAATGATGACACTAGCCGAGGAATTTAGCAAGAGATAGGGGATATAACTTCCATTTAATGGTGCTATAACCTTATCAATGCCGGTTTCAAAATCGAGCAGGTGAATAGCCTCTGACTCACTATCGCGCCACGCAAAATAGCGTCCGTCCGGTGTAATCTGCCCGACTCCCGGCATCCCATCAAGCTGTGCGGTGGCGGTGACTTCACCGGTTTCCAAATTCCAACGCTTAACAAAGAACTCTTGGGTGGCGGTAATGGCATACGGCAGCCGCATCCGCCCGATACGGAAGAACGCATCCGGGTCGTTTTCCGGCCCCGACTCCAACTCCCGGTATTCTGAGGGGGCTAATTCAGCATTCGTGCGTAAGTTGTCGGATGCTTCGGGGAGCAGTTCGCGAACAAAACGGGTACGGAGGTAATCCGCAGGTGACACTTCCAGCCATGTATTACCGGTGTCCCAAATACGAAGTGGAACGTCCGCTGTCGAGAAGTGAAAGTATTCCAACTCGTGCGTTTCATAATTCCGGTAGGCGACATAATACGACGTACCATCCATATGAACCGAGACGACTTCCGGTGAATCTTTACGGAAGGCAATGTCTTGAACAGTACTCAGTAAATCATCTCCACCAGTAATACCATAGTTGTCGATCAGGTTTCCTGTGTCATCCCAAACCACAACATCTCCCGCGCGGTTCATGGCAGCGATATGCTTGCCTTGTGCATCAACGGCGAACCAACCATTTTCGACTACACCCGCCCCGGCAGTTTCATCAGCAAAGTTAATCTGTTGAACCGACTGAAGGTGTTCTACATTTTCAGCAGTAATGGCTTCAAGGTCAGCCTGAGCGGAAACGGTAACGACCAATGGAAACAGGGTTAAAAGCAGGACAATCAACTTTCGCATGTTCGAACCATTCCTATCTTCGGCTATTGTTCGCTATAATGCACAGGTCAACTGTGATGAGGCGAAACGGTATGCAACCCAAAACGATTGAACAACAGCTTAAGCGTATTCTACTCAAAGTCACCAAACCCGGACGATATGTTGGTGGTGAATTTAACAGCATTGTGAAGGATTGGGATAGTACCGATTTTAAAGTGGCACTGGCATTCCCCGATATTTATGACCTCGGCATGTCCAACTTGGGCATCATGATCCTGTATGAACAGATCAATAACCAGCCGGATATGCTGGCGGAACGGGTGTTTAGCGTCTGGGACGACATGGAACAACTCATGCGTGCCGAGGGTATTCCCCTTTACTCACTGGAAAACAAGCGCTCGATCCGCGAATTCGACCTGCTCGGCATCAGCCTACCCTATGAACAGCTCTTTACGAACGTGCTGAATATGCTCGATTTAGCGGGAATGCCGGTACGCAGCCAAGACCGCGACGAAAGCTATCCGCTTGTGATCGCGGGTGGGCATTCCTGCTATAACCCTGAACCAATGGCTGATTTCGTCGACGCATTTGTGATTGGTGAGGGTGAGGAAATCATTGTCGAGGTAGCCCGCACCCTGCAAGCGATGCGGGGTGAAAGCCGCCTCAATCAACTGCGAGCGATTGCACATATACAGGGCATGTATGTGCCGCGCTTCTATGATGTGACTTACGACGAAAGCGGCGTGGTGATTGGTGCGACCCCGAATGTGCCGGAAGCACCCAAGCGCGTCCTCAAACGGATTGTGCCGACACTCCCCAAGCCCTTCACGAAGTTCCTGATCCCCAACATTGACACGGTGCATAACCGTGCGCCGATTGAGATCATGCGCGGCTGTACGCGCGGCTGTCGCTTCTGCCACGCGGGGATGATTACCCGACCCGTACGCGAACGCACTGTAGACGAGGTGATGGCGGCTATTCAGGAAATCATCACCAGCACGGGTTTTGAGGAAATCAGTCTCCTCAGCTTGTCGTCATCCGATTATGTTTACGTACATGAACTAGCCGATGCTGTCCATGAAAAATATGCCGAGTCTGGTTTGAGCCTGAGCCTACCGAGTTTACGTATCGAAAGCACCAGTGCCGACCTGCTCGATAAGCTGGGGGATACACGGCGCAGCGGCTTCACGTTTGCGCCGGAGGCCGCGACAGAGAAGATGCGCGACATCATCAACAAATTCGTACCCGATGAGCAGGTGTTGGAAGCCGCTCGTGCGGTTTACTCGCGCGGTTGGCGCACGATTAAGCTATATTTCATGATCGGACATCCCGAAGAAACACTGGACGATGTACAAGCGATTGCCAACCTGTGCAAAGCTGTACTGCGTGAAGGTCAAAAGATCATGGGGAGCAAGGCGAACGTCAACGTAGGGATCAGCACTTTCATCCCGAAGCCGCACACACCATTCCAATGGGTTCCACAGGATAACCACGACCAAGTGCGCCAAAAGCTGAACTTGCTTGGTCACCAGTTGAAGGGGCATGGTTTGCACCTGCGCTACAACAGCATCGACGACAGCCAGTTCGAGGGCATCATGTCGCGGGCTGACCGCCGTATGGGGCGCGTCATCCAACGGGCGTGGGAGGCAGGATGCAAGTTTGATGCGTGGCAGGAATTCCACCATCACGAACGCTGGCTGCAAGCGATGACTGACGAGGGACTTACACCGGAATTCTATACCCACCGTGAACGGGGACTCGATGAAGTGTTCCCGTGGGATCATATCGACGCGGCTGTCCACAAGAAGTTCTTGAAGGACGATTACCTGATGAGCATCAAGGGCGAAACGCGGGTGGACTGCCGGGATAAGTGCTTCGCCTGTGGTATCCTGCCCAAGTTCAAGGAAGAACGCTCACAAACCGAGCCGATGGCGTGGGAATGCCCGCCTGTGAAACCAATTGGCGAGCGCAAACGCGGCGGAGACGACCGCGTACCGAATGTGGCGCTCATCAACTAACGTCTATTTTCGACGAGTAAGGGCGTATTTTAGAATGCGCCCTTTCAGGATGTCTCCTTTTGCCTACACCCTGTAACCCTGATCAACAAACCTGTTATAATCCCGCCCACTTCGGAAAGGTGAGGATTTCATGCGAATTCGCGTAGAAGGCCGCAAACCCTTAAATGGCAGCTACCGCCCTGCGGGTAACACCAACGCGGCGATGGCTCTGCTAGCGGCAGCCCTTATGACCGATAAACCGGTGACGCTCCATAACGTGCCTAAAACAACCAATATGCAGGCGATGTTAGCGGTGGCCGAAAAGATTGGCGCACACCTAACATGGACGGACGAGCAAACACTGGTCATCCAAGCCGAACAAATTACACGGCGGGCACTGACGCTGGCGGAAACCGGTGGATTAGTCGGTATGATGCTGTTCCTGCCCCCAATATTGACACGCCGGCAGCACATTCGCGTCGAGATCGACTTCCCACTCAACCGCATCCGTACACACCTTGAAGCCCTCAATGACCTCGGCATTCAGGTAGTGACAACACCCGGCGCACTGGAGTGCAAAGCCGCAACGTGGGAGAAACGTGAGATTATCCTTTCGCAAACAAGTGTCACAGCCACCGGCATGGTCATGATGCTGGCGACACGCCTCGGCAAAGAAACCATTATCCACAACGCGGCCTGTGAACCGCATGTTGAGGAACTGGCCGACCTGCTGTGCGAAATGGGCGCACATATCGAAGGCATCGGCTCGAATGTACTGCGGATTATTGCACCGCCCGAACTCACAGGCGGCGAGGCGACCATCGGCATCGACCATATCGAGGCGGCGAGTGTGGCGGCTATCGCGGCGTTGAGCGGAGGGCGGGTGCAAGTGGACGGCACGCACCGCCAAGACATGCAAATGATCGCTAAAACGTACCGACAGCTTGGCATCCAGCTTGAGGTGGACGAGCAGTTTATGTACGTCCCCAAACACGAAAATTTTACGCTTTCCAGCCGAGAGGAAGATGTTGACCTCTCGGTTGAAACCTCACCGTGGCCCGCCTACCCTTCTGACCTGAGCGCGATTGCCACGCTGATCGCGACACAGGCACGTGGTACCGTCCTCATTCACGAAAAACTGTTTAATAACCGTCTGTTATTTGTGGATAAGCTCAAAGCGATGGGCGCTCAAATCGTGCTCTGTGACCCGCATCGGGCGATTGTCGTCGGCCCTACCCCGCTCCATGCCATTTATATGGATACGCCGGATGTTCGAGCGGGCTTGGGAATGCTGGGCGCGGCGCTGGTGGCCGAGGGCGAATCGGTGATTGATAACGCGCAGGTGATCGAGCGGACGTTTGCAGGCGTGCTGACCAAGTTGCAAGCGCTGGGGGCGCAGATTAGGATTGAAGCGTGAATAGACAGTTGCAAGTTTTAAGTCTCAAGTTTCAAGAAAATGCAGAGGCGAAAACCAAACCATCGGTAACTGTCGGATACTCTACACTAGTTAATCCCCTTTCATACTCATGAGTCAAACGCCAGTCACATTCACGACGATACAGGGCATCCAAACGGCAGAGGTGGTACACGGTGAAGGCAAGCCGATTGTCATGCTTCACGGTTGGGGCGCAAACAGCGGCTTGATTACCCCTTTGGCAGAGAAGCTCGCATTGATGGGGTACAAGTGTTATGTACCCGATCTGCCGGGATTTGGGCAAACAGCAGCGCCAACCATAAGCTGGTCGGTACATGACTACGTAAAATGGGTCATCGCCTACCTCGACGCACACCAACTCGACAACGTGTATTTATTCGGGCACTCGCACGGTGGACGATTGGGGTTGATATTAGGCGCGGAACACAGCGACCGTATACTCAAAATGACTCTAGCCGACGCGGCAGGTGTGAAACCCAAGCCTTCGACTAACGGGCAGCTAAGATTAAGGGCTTATCGGTTCGCGCTCAACACCTTACAACGGGTCGGCATGAAACCCCAAGCCGAGCAACTACGTACATGGTACAGCGAGCGTTACGGATCAGCCGATTACAAGGCGGCTAAAGGTGTGATGCGAGAAACATTGGTGAAAGTCGTCAACGAAGACCTCCTTCCCTACGCGGCACGAGTGAAACGGTCGACCATCCTTTTTTGGGGGGATAAGGACGAGGATACGCCACTGTGGCAGGGACAGCTTCTTGAACAAACGATACCGGATGCAGGGTTGGTTGTTTGGGAGGGCGCAGGACACTACAGCTATCTTGAACGAGCAGCGGACACGGCTCGCGTGATGGATCATTTCTTTAAGTAGTAGGGGGAGTCATGCGAAACTTTATTCTGCGCGTCATTATTTATGCTATCGGCATCGCGCTGGTGGCGGAGCTTGTACCGGGGATCAATATCCCGAACGACACGATTACGACGCTGATTATCATCGGCGGGGTATTTGGCATCCTTAACGCCATCCTCAAACCGATTATCACCTTTCTCACCTGCCCGTTGGTTATCCTGTCACTCGGCTTGTTCGTGCTGGTTATCAACGGCCTGATGCTCCTGATTACGGCGAGTTTGATACCAGAGCGGCTCCAGATCGACGGTTTTTGGCCGGCGTTCTGGGGAGGCATCGTCATGAGCATCATTTCGATGATTTTGGAGCGGGTGTTGGGCGTAAACGACGACAACAGCGGTGGTGGAAAGCGCAAGCGTGACCAGAACGTCATTATTATCGACAGGCAGTAAAGCGGTAGGCTTATGGAATTTCTGATTATCGCCCTGATCTGGCTCATCGGTACTTGCTACCGAATTTACAAGCAAGCGCGTTTTTACCAGATCGAAGAATACATGAGCGGGCGCTATCTGCGGTGGTGCCTCGCCCAGCGCGAACGCTGGCTGCCCAAGCGCACTCTAATCGCGTGGGTAGGTGGTGTACTTCTCGGCGTGGTTATGAGCGAAGCGCCGGGTAACTTCATGCTGGTGCTGATCGGGTCAATCGCGGCGGTTGTGGGCGTGTGGCCGGCAAGCGAGGGCGAGGTTAAGAAAGGCTTCAAGGCGACCGCACGGGCGAAGCGCATGTTGGGTGCGGCCTTTGTGATGAGCGGTTTGGTGATGGCGATACTGCTGGTCATCGTTGGGCGTTTACCGTTACCTGATATTGGTGAAGTTTACCTCGTCGATTATTCGTTCGTTGGCCTCTGCATTTTCCTGAGCGCTCCCCTGTTTTTGATCGCGGGGAATTGGGCGATGCAGCCGGTAGAGGCTTACTTCCGGCGGCGCTTCGTCAATAAGGCGCGGCAGGTGCTGGCAGAGGTTAATCCGGTGGTGGTAGGCATCACAGGCAGCTACGGGAAAACAACCACCAAAAATTACCTCGCGCATATCCTCAGCGGACGGTATAAGACCTACCCGACACCCAAAAGCTATAACACGTTGATGGGCGTAACGCTGGCGATCAATAACGACATGGCGAACGACCACAGCATCGAGTATTTCATCTGCGAGATGGGGGCTTATATTCAGGGCGAAATCCAGCAAATCGCGGAGCTGACCCACCCGACAATTAGTATCGTGGTGGAGGTCGGGCCACAGCATTTAGAGCGCTTTGGAACGCTCGAAAATGTGGCGACAGCCAAGTACGAGATTATCAAGGCACTGCCCCCTGACGGCGTGGGCGTGTTCAACTGGGATAATCCACACGTCCGAGAGATGTACGAGCGCGGCTACCCGAAAACGCGGTTAGCAGTCAGCCGAGTGGTTGACCCCACGAATGTACCGACGAACGGGCCTCGTTTTATCGCGAGTGAGATCAGTGAGACGCTCAACGGCCTGAAGTTCACGGTAACGGATAACCAAACGGGCGAACACGAGCTATTTGATACCACGTTGCTCGGTGAACATAACGTGACGAACGTGCTGTTGGCAACAGCGGTAGCAGTTCATGAAGGCATGAAACTGCGCGATGTGGCGTTCCGCGTGCGGGCGCTTAAGCCAGCCGAGAGCCGACTGGTACGGCAGACGACGGCACAGGGTATCACGATCATCAACGATGCCTACAGCGCGAACCCGACAGGCGTGGTGAGCGCGTTGAAGGCGCTGGCACTCCACCAGAACGGACGGCGGCTCCTGATTACCCCCGGCATGGTGGAGCTTGGCCCATTACACGAAGCCGAGAACAAGAAGCTGGGCATCGAGGCGGCGAAGTATGCCAGCGATATTATCCTTGTGGGGGCGGCACAGACCGCACCGATCAAGGCCGGATTGGGTGAGGCGAACTTCCCAGCAGACCACCTGCAAACGGTGGAGAAGCTAGCCGAGGCGGTGGACTGGTATCAGACAAACCTGAAAGCGGGCGATACGGTGTTGTTCTTGAACGATCTACCGGAGACGTATAGTTCTTAAGTCGACAGTCTATAGTCAACAGGTGACAGTCAAAACCAAGTTGGCAATATTCTTCATTTTCGCCATTTTCACAGTGCAATTTTCAGCGAAATGGTGACGATTTGGCGGATGGCTCGGCTAGAACTGCTGCAATCTTGGCAAAAGGGCTGCCGCCGCTGTCGTTGCTGCAAAAATAGTTTTCAGTTGACAGTCAACAGTTGACAGTTGACAGTTCAAAGCATCAATACCATTCATTGGATTACTGCCGAACATTGGATACCTCAAATGTTTTAAATGTTGCAGTTGTTGTTACTGTTGCAGTTGCAACTCGGCTTTATTTGTCACAAATGTCGTCAGTGGCGTCAGTGGCAGAAATGTCAGGTGCAACCCTCACCCCCAGCCCTTCTCCCTCATGGCGAGGGGAGTCATATTAGAACAACACCTATTTCTGCAACCACTATCAATTTAAATTTAGCACAAAAGTTCCATTTCGTCAAGTTCGAAAATGGTTTGAAATGCGGTAAGATAGGGTGTCATTGAAAGAAACCTTTTAATAAACAATTTTAGCGGGGGCAACCATGAAGAACGTCGTCGTTACGGGTGGCAGCGGTAAGGCGGGACGGGCGGTGGTGCGGGATCTGGTCGAGCACGGCTACAACGTGCTGAACGTGGATGTTGCGCCGTCGCGGGAGCCAATCACCCGCTTTTTGAAGGCTGACCTGACTGACCTCGGGCAAACGTTTGAGGCGCTGGCGGGGGCAGAAGCGGTGGTGCATCTGGCTGCGATCCCCGCGCCGGAACTGCTGCCGGACGAGATTACCTTCCGCATCAACATGGCAAGTACCTACAACGTGTTCAGCGCAGCGGTAAAGCTGGGGTTGAAGCGCGTGGTGTGGGCATCCAGCGAGACGACATTGGGGCTGCCATTCGACAAGGAGCAGCCGGCCTATGCACCGATTGACGAGGCACATCCGCTTTACCCCGAAAGCAGCTATGCGATGTCGAAGGTGCTGGGTGAGGAGATGGCACGTCAGTTCAACCGCTGGTCGGGCATCCCGTTTGTGGGCTTCCGCATCTCGAACATTATGGAACCCGATGACTATCAGAAATTCCCCTCGTTTAACAAAGATGCCAAGATACGAAAGTGGAACCTGTGGGGATATGTGGACGCGCGGGATGTGGCGCAAGCCTGCCGCTTGGGGCTAGAGGCGGCGGTGACAAACGCTGACCATTACATCATCGCGGCGGCGGATACGTGCATGAGCCGCGCGAATAGGGAACTGATGGCGGAGATTTTCCCCGGTGTGGAACTACGGGGCGAGATTGGTGATACCACTACCCTACTGAGCATCGACAAGGCGAAGCGCGTGCTGGGGTATGCGCCGCAGTATTCGTGGCGGGAATACGTGAAGCCGGAGTAAGGCGGAATACATTTTTACCACAAAGGCACAAAGAAAAGCGGAGAAATACAGAGATGTTTTTAACCGCAGAGACGCAAAGAGCGCAGAGGAATACAGAGAAAGATATTGAACCGCCAAGTCGCCAAGAACGCCAAGTTCAAGACGGAGGCAGAGAAAGAGTTGAGATGACGATTGCGATCACACGGATACCAGCGGAGACGATTGCGCGGTGCGAACTGACGTACATCGAGCGTGTTCCAATTGACTACACGAAGGCACTTAAACAGCATGAGGCGTACTGCGCGGCGTTGGAAGCCTGCGGCGCGGAAGTCATCAAAATGCACCCTACACCTGAACTGCCGGACAGCGTATTCGTAGAGGATACGGCGATTATTTTGGACGAGTTGGCGATTATCACGCCGATGGGGATTGCCTCGCGCCGAGCCGAACCACTGCGGAATGAAGCGGCAGTCGCGCGTTACCGACCGCTGGCGCATATCACTTTACCCGCAACGATTGAGGGCGGCGATGTGTTCCGGCTGGGGAAAGCGATCTTCGTCAGTTTATCGACGCGGACGAATGAGGCGGGGATTGAAGCACTGAAAAAACTCGCCGAGCCGCTGGGTTATACCGTGACGACCGTGGTGCTGCACGACTGCCTGCACCTGAAATCCGCCTGTACAGCGTTGGATGACCAGACGGTGCTGCTCAACCGCGCATGGGTGGATACCAGCGCGTTTGAGGGGTACACGTTGGTTGATGTGGCGGCGGGTGAAGACAACGCGGGGAACGTGGTGCGCGTAAACGGGCAACTCTTAGCGAGCAGCCAGTATACGCAAACGAACGCGATCCTTGAGGGGCGCGGCTACAAGGTGTGCGCGGTGGATGCGTCCGAGTTCACAAAGGCCGAGGCGGCGATGACGTGCATGAGTCTGATTGTGGAGTAGGAGAAAGCGATTAACCGCAGAGACGCGGAGAACGCAGATGAATACGGAGAGATTTAACCACAGAGGCACAGAGAACACAGAGATCAGAGGGAGAACTAAGATAAAGAATTGCGAACGGAACACGATAGACGTGACCATGAAAAGCAGCTGATGGCGGCGTTGGAGTTTGACAGCGAAGATTTAGATGCCAACCGATATGGTTATATGACTAAGAAGCAACGCAATACGCTCAGCAAAAATCGGCGTGTTTGGAGACTTCTAGTTTGGGCAGCGATTATAAGTACTCTAATCGCAATAGTAGTCGCCATTTTAGATGGTATCCGCATTCAGGATACGGTAAGCAGCCGTATAGGGGTTTGCCTAGTAATCCTCGTGCTTGGTGGCGCTCAGTCGTTTTATTCCTACTCAAAAGTGCGTAATTACAACCGTGATTTACTAAAGGGGGATATCGTTAGAGTTGGCGGGATCATCACAGAATATCATTCAGGCGAACGAGGACAAACAGCTATACGCATAGGGGATCAAATTTTCCGTACCAATAGCCGTGACCGATTTTACGGATTCGATTACGGTGAAGCTTACACAATATTTTATGCGCCATTTTCAAAATATATTCTCTCAGCACAACTTCTACACCAGCCCAATACCGAACCCGAAGTCGCTAAGATTTTAAAAGCCAATACTCTAATCGAATAAAGATCGTGTTATGGCAGTAGTTCAAGGTATTCACAATGCTTAGGCCGAAAGATTGAGAAGTCGCGGCGATCAAAGGTGCAAACACGAGTAACATTTAGACGTTCAGAGAGAGCCATTAGGCAGCAGTCGACGAAATCGAGGTTGGCAGAGGCATATTCTGTCATAATGTTTCTGGCGCGATCAATATCTCTTAATGTCAATGATTGAATTACTGTTCCTCCGATCTGCAAGTCATCAAGAAAATATTGCACACTACGCAATCCACCGCTGCGTTGCAGCAAAAACGCAGTTTCAGTGAGAGCAACTTCTGGAAGCAGCGCCTGATAATTCGATTGAGAAGCAAAGCTCAAAGCAGCGCGATGATATTTATCATTATGATGATATAATGCAACCATAAAGCTGGTATCGATCAAAACCAAGTTACTTTGATTCATTGTCTCCGCGTTCCATACGGCTTAGAAGATAGTCAGCAAATTCGTTATTCAAAATTTCTCGACTGCGCTCGGCTGTATCATTTTCGTCATTCCAAGCAATACCCCGATCCTTTTCTGCTAATTCCGCAATGCGCTTTAACCAATTCGGATTACCGGTCGGCTCAGGTATATCTATCTGCTCTACAAGGTCACGTACTACATCGGTGGGTGTACGGTTCTGCTGGCGAGCAAGTGCCTGTAAGCGGGCAGCCGTTTCATCGTCAAGTTGTAGGGTGAACATCTCACAATCCTCCCAGCTTTATCGAGATACGCGATTATAGCATGGTAGACCTTTTTTGTATTTCCCTCGCCTATTTTCTACAATACGTGCACACACAACTCAACCAACCGAAGGATAACTTGATGAGCCACAGCGAGAGCCGTGACCGATGGGTATTGCCAATGACACCACGTTCGCCGGATGAGGCGCATCGAATGATGGGGAAATGCGTATAAGAAGTGATGTCTATCATTATGTGGTTATTATGGTGGCGGACGCGATGTATTACATCCCTACAACAGAAACCATTTATGTTGGCAGGCACTTTACACAAGTTAACGAGAACCGACAAACCCAATGCTCCAACTTGACCCTACTCTGCTGCTGATTGTTGCTACTGTCATGATGCTGGTCACACTGGTACTGGCATTCATACCGATCCTGCCGGGGCCGCTGATGCCGTGGGCGGTGGCGATTGTGTACGGCGTGATCGCCGGATGGACGCGGATTACCCCGCTGGCGGCAGTGGTGATGACGGTGCTGATGGTGATCGGCGTGACGGCGGATTACTGGCGACCACTGCTCGGGGCGAAGGCGACCGGCATGGGCTGTAAAACGTCGCTCGGCAGCTTCGCGGGCGGTGTGATCGGCACCTTCCTCATTCCGATACCGCTGCTCGGCACGGTGATCGGGTTGGTGGCAGGGGCGCTGGTGATCGAGCTGGCGCAGTTCGGCGACTTGAAGAAGGCGATGGGCGCGGGGAAAGTGGCGCTGAAGCTGTTCGTGGTCGGCTACGCACTCAATATCGCGATCAGCGTGGCGATCTTCATCGTGTATGTGATTAGTGTGCTGACTACGGGGTAAGTAGCCCATAACCCGGAGATTTGTTACACTTTTCGAGTGAACATAACACACACCGAAAAGAGTTGATTATGAAATACACGCTGGTTAAGGGCATATTTTATGTAGTCGGGCATTCACCGGACGGCGATTCGATCAAGTTTAAGGCATCCAACCCTGCGAACTGGCAGCTCATCGACAGTGAGTTCAAACAAGAGTTCGAGCAGAACTTCACGACAAACGTGGGCGTGATCCAACTGCGGTTGCAAGGGGTGGACGCACTGGAAACGCACTACGCCGTGCCGAAGCCCACCGTTCCGGCTGATCTGAAAGGTAAGACGAGCGCAACCCTCAAAGAGCCGCCGTACTTGAGCCTGAGCCAACCGTCAGCGATGGCAAAAGGCGCGGCGGAATACTTTCTCAAGTTCATGGGCATCACCGACGTGAAATGGCGCAACTCACCGCGCGGCTCGTACATCAGTGAGGCGCGGATGACGGTCGGCAACGCGACGGCGGTGGTGAAGGAACAGGGTAAGGACGGCGTGCCGGGGTTCATCGTGACGAGCGACATTGAGAAGAACGGCAGACCGATTTCGTGGGTATTCCCCGGCGAAACGCCGATCCCTGACGGCACGAACATCGCGACCGACCAGCTTGCGGACATTGCCGACAAGAGCGCGAACTACGAACTGCTGCGGTCGGGGATGATTTACCCCCTGTACTATATGACGCTGGCGGGGAAGCTGCGGCGCAAGCTGGACGCGGCGGTGAAGGAAGCGCAGAAGAACGCCAAGAAGCTCGGCAGCAAGCCGCAAGTGCCGCCAACCAACATCTGGCAGCTTGACCGCTCGACCACTGGCGTGACGGTCGCCGCCATCGCCAACATCACCGAGGAACAAGTAGTATATCCTGACCTGTTCCGGCGCGTCCTGCGGCATTACCAGATCACGCAGATGAACGCCTATTGGGCGGCACTTCGCAGCGGCGCGGCGAATGTCACGCCGCCGAACGGGTTCGAACTGAGCAAGTTATTTGACGGCGCGAACCCGTATGTGTTCGTTATCAGCGACCAAGATTTCGTGCGGCTGGGTGACATTTTCGAGATCAAGGGCGATACCCTGCGGATGACGAAATCGCCGTCTGATCTGGTCTTCCTATCCTAGCCCGATATGGATTGCCTATCCCGCTGGAGGCGTTTAGACGGTAGAATACCGCACTGTTGATTCAGCTAAACGCAGAGAGAAACACACGTATGAGTGCAAATCGTAAAACGGTCGTGGGGGTCATCTTCGGCGGGCGCAGTGTGGAACACGATGTTTCAATTGTGACCGGACATCAGGTGATGAAAGCATTCGACCCCGAACGCTACGAGGTCGTGCCGATTTACATCGACCGGCAGGGAAAGTGGTTCACGGGTGAGCCGCTGAACGACCTGAAAAACTTTAAGAACGAGATCGTCAGCATCAAAGGCGTGCAAAGCGTCATCCTCTCGCCCAGCGTGCAGCATCACGGTTTGATTATTAACCCAACGGCGGGGCGCTTCGAAAAGGCCGAGATGAAGCGGCTGGATGTGATCTTCCCGACGGTACACGGTTCGCACGGCGAGGACGGCACCCTGCAAGGGTTATTCGAACTGGCGGATATTGCCTACACCGGCTGCGGGGTGATGGCCTCGGCGATTGCCAACGACAAGATCATGAGCAAGATCGTCCTCAGCCAACAGGGTGTACCGATAGTGGATGGCGTGTCGTTCAGCCGTGCCGAGTGGCTGGAGTCCTCGGATAAGGTCATCAGCCACATCATCCACGAACTGCATTATCCAGTGTTCGTGAAACCGGCCACACTCGGTTCGAGCATCGGTGTGGCACGGGCCAACGACGAAACCCTGTTACGGGCGCATATCGAAGTGGCAATCAGCCTTGACCGGCGGGTGTTGATCGAGCAAGCCGTCGAAAACGCGACCGAGATTAACTGTGCCGTGCTGGGTGCGGATGACGCTATTCAAGCCTCGGTGTTGGAACAGCCCGTATCGGCAGCACCCTTCCTGACGTTCGAGGAAAAGTACACACGCGGCAGCGAAGGTATGAAAAGCGCCGAGCGTATCATCCCTGCCCCGCTGGATGATGATCTAACCGCCAAAATCAAGGGTATCGCTATTCAAGCCTTCCGCGCGATTGAAGGACGCGGCACGGCACGGATTGACTTCCTCGTCAAACCGGAAAGCGGCGAGGTATTCCT
Source organism: Chloroflexota bacterium (assembly GCA_020161935.1). Classification (GTDB taxonomy): domain Bacteria; phylum Chloroflexota; class Anaerolineae; order Aggregatilineales; family Phototrophicaceae; genus CFX2. Next base: position 308,004 of record JAIUNI010000001.1, on the reverse strand, counting down.
CAACGAGATTAACACCATGCCGGGTTCGATTGCCTTTTACCTGTGGCAGGAACAAGGAATGCCGCCGCGCGAACTGGTGCATAAACTGGTCGAGATTGCGCGGGACGCACAGGCCGAAAAACGCAAAAATAATTACGACTACCAGACGAACTTAATCAATCTGGTGGATGCACGCGGGCTTAAGGGAGTTAAAGGGAGCAAACGCTCAAGTTAAGAATTGACATATCCAGCACAAGGCAGATGCAATTCCCATATGACCTGTGCTATGCTTGAGCCGTTCACCCTGTAAGCCGCTTGGATGAGACTGTGCCTTATCAATCTAATGGTGGTCGTCGTAACAACGTACAACTTGGAGTCGGTCGTTCCGTATGGGCGGGTACGCCACCCCCCGCCATTCCCGAACGCGCATTGGATGGTATCCCCGGATGCCTTGCTTGGTTGGCGCTGCTGTTCGCCATTACCAGCGCATTAGCCTTCCCCCGCATGTTATTACTGGTAGCGGCGCTGCTGGGTTTCTACTCAGCCGTTCGTTTCTTGTTCGCCGGTATCGCCAATGTGATGGGGTTACGAAAAATCCGCACATGGGAGAAAACCGACTGGTACGCCCGTTACCAAGAAGAAGCCAATGACGAGTCGATGCCGTGGGATGATGTTCACCACGTCGTCATTATCCCCAACTATAAAGAACCGGATGAAATCCTCCGCAAGACGCTGGATAACCTCGCGGCGCAGTATCAAGCTAAACAGCGCATGACGGTGATGCTGGCGATGGAAGCCGCTGAGGATGGCTGTGTCGAAAAGGCTGAACGTCTCCTCAAAGATTATCAACCGTGCTTCGCGCACCTGTTCTTCGCGGTACACCCACGCGGTTTGCCGGGGGAAATGCAGTGTAAATCGGCGAACGAGGCGTGGGCGGCACGCTGGATTAAACGCAAGCTGGTCGACCAACTTGGTTACAATATCGACAACATCTGCGTGACCACGCAGGACGCGGATACCCTGTGGCATAAAGATCATTTCCTCGCGCAAACCTACTTATTCGCCATCACGCCGCAGCGCCACCTGCGCTTCTGGCAAGCGCCTATCCGTTACCACACCAACATTTGGGATATTAACCCGCTGCTGCGGATCGTCAACGCATATTCGACCGCGTTTGAATTGGCATACCTCGCCGCACCGTGGTGGATACCGATGCCGATTTCGTCGTACTCTCTCAGCCTCAAGCTGCTGGATAACAGCGGTTATTGGGACGGGGATGTGATCGCGGACGAGTGGCATATGTTCATCAAATCGTACTTCGCGCGGGAAGGCGCGGTCATGCTCGACCGGATTTTTCTACCCTTCTCGGCAACTGCGGTCACAGGCGAGACGCTGTGGCAGGCGATCAAGAACCGCTACCAACAGTCGCTGCGCCATGCATGGGGCAGCAAGGAAGTCGGGTACATCGTTGCCAAGATGCTGGAACAGCCAGAAGTCGATATTAACGTGTCGTTCAAGCTGTTGTTTCGCGTCGCCCACGACATCCTACTAGCGGGCGCGGGATGGGTTATCATCACGGCGGGGGCGCAGTTACCGTTCTTGTTTAACCCGACGCTGCTGCCGGAAGTGGTGGCGGAAGGCTTAGGCAACCCATCGTACATGCTGCTGCAAGTGTCATTCCTGCTGGTGTCGGTACTGGGCATTGTGTTCTGGTATCAGGATGTTATCAACCGCCCACCACGTACCCGTAAGCAGACCTTCATGGAGCGCATCTTTACACTGCTGAGTTTTCCACTGCTGCCGATTTTGACGCTGATCGTGGTGGCGATTCCGGTGCTGCAAGCCCAAACACGGTTAATGGTGGGGATTCCGCTGCGCTTCCAAGTCAGTAAGAAGATTTGATTCTTTAACACAAAGACACGGAGACTCAAAGACTCAGAGATAAATTCTTCGTGCCATTGTGACTTTGAGCCTCTGTGTTAAGCATTGAATAGGAGCAAATCATGGCGAAAGTCGGATACATCGGTCTGGGCATCATGGGCGCGTCGATTGTTCGTAATCTGATGAAGGCTGGAAATGAGTTGGTCGTCCACAACCGCAGCCAGAAGATCGTCGAACAGTTGGTGAGTGAAGGCGCGAAAGCTGCTTCTTCCCCGAAAGAAGTGGCGCAGCAGGTCGATTTTGTGTTCACGAACCTGCCCGACTCGCCGGATGTCGAAAAGGTCGTGCTGGGTGCAAACGGCATCATCGAAGGGGCGCACGCGGGCCTCATTTACATCGACAACAGCACGATTAAGCCGGAAACCGCGCGTATGATCGCCGAGAAGCTGGCAGCAGTCGGTATCGCTGCACTGGACGCAGCCGTCAGCGGTGGTGACGTGGGGGCGAAGAACGGCACACTGACGATTATGGTCGGTGGGCCGCAAGCAGCGTTCGACAAAACGGTGCCGTTGTTCCAGTCGATGGGTAAGGCATGGGTGCTGGTGGGGGACAGCGGCGCGGGGCAAATCGCAAAGGTGTGCAACCAGATCATCGTTGGCGCACAAATGGCGGCGCTGGGCGAGGCGCTCATTACCGCGCAGAAAGCGGGTGTCGACCCCAGCCGCGTGGTGGAGGCGATCAAGGGCGGCGCGGCGCAAATGTGGACGCTGGACGTAAAGCCGCCGCGTTTATTCGCGGGCAACCGTGGGCCGGGCTTTAAGGCGCATATGCAGCACAAAGACCTCGGTATCTGCCTCGATACAGGCAAGACTTACGGCATCCCCATGCCGCTTACGGCTGTCATCCAGCAGTTGTATACGACGATGCTGCAACACGGGCAGCATGACCTCGACAACAGCGCGGTCATCGGGGTGTACGAGCAGTTGGCGAATATCAAACTGGATGAGCCGCTGCGCCCGAAACCGGAACCGATTGATCCGGTGGAAGAAGCGGAGCTGGAGTCCTTCCCCGGCAGCGATGCCCCTGCCCATAACACGCGAGGCTAAAGCCGATGGACATCACCGAAACCTTTTACGCACCCTCACGGGCGGAATGGCGGCAGTGGTTGATGGAAAACGGTGCGGTCACCCGTGAAATCTGGCTGATCACCTATTCCAAGCAATCGGGCAAACCCAGTGTGGACTATCTGGAAGCGGTCGAGGAAGCGTTGTGCTTCGGTTGGATTGATGGACTCACCAAAAAGATCGACACCGAGCGAACGGCGCAGCGCTATACACCCCGCCGCCCGAAAAGCAACTGGACACAGCTCAACATCGAACGGGCGCGGCGGTTGATCGAGCGCGGGTTGATGACGGATGCCGGACGCGCGACGCTGCCGGATTTATCACCGGATGCGTACAAGTTCCCGCCGGATATTATCGCCGCGCTGCAACAAGACCCGCTTGTCTGGGCGAATTACCTAGCCTTCCCACCCGTATACCAGCGCATCCGCGTCAGCTACATCGACGGAGCGCGGAAGCAGCCGGACGAGTTCCAAAAGCGGCTCGATAAGTTCATCCAAAAGACCCGCGAGAATAAAACCTTCGGCGGTATCGAGTAACCTCACCCCCTAGCCCCTCCCCAAAGCGTTGGAGAGGGGAACAAAACAAACATTTGCATTTAAATTTCACTGGAGCGGTAAATGCAGCTTGACGCATATCTCAACCGGATTGGCTACAAGGGTTCGCTCACGCCGGATTTAGCCACACTGACGGCGATCCATCGGGCGCACCTGCTGGCGATTACCTACGAGAACCTCGATATTCACCGCGCCTGCCCCGTAACGGTTGACCTGCCGCAGATTTACGAGAAGATCGTCAACAACGGACGCGGCGGCTGGTGCTTCGAAATGAATGGTTTGCTCGGTTGGGCGCTGTGCGAAGTGGGTTTTGATGTCACGCTGCTGTCGAGCTGCGTTGGGCGCGGGCAAGACGAGCCGGTTCCAGAGGGCGCGGGCGATCATCTGATTTTGCGGGTGGATTTAGATAAGCCGTACCTCGCCGACGCGGGTTTTGGCAACGGCTTCCTCGAACCGATACCACTGGCGGAGGGCGAATATCAGCAGGGGATATTCACCTACAAGCTGGCGCAGAAGGGTGGACGCTGGTGGTTCCAAAATCACGCAGGGCCGGGGTACGACTTCGACCTGCAACCGCACCAACTCACCGATTTCACACCGTCATCGAACCACTTGCAAACATCACCGGAATCGGGCTTTGTCAAGAACACGGTTTGCCTGCGCTTCACGCCGGACGGGATGCTGGCGCTGCGGGGCGCGGTGTATAAGGCGACAAGCCCACAGGGAATGACCGAAGAAACGGTTGATAACATCACCCACTACCAAGCACTGCTCACCGATGTGTTTGGCCTGCGCGTGCCGGATACCGAGCGCATCTGGGAACGGGTGTGGGCACGGCACCAAGCGTGGTTGAAGGAACAAGGCTAAGTTCCGCCTACTCGAATCGGCGTTATCTCCCTATAATGTAATGACTGATTCAATGAGTAGAATAACGATTGTCCTGTGAAAGAACGTGTACAAAAACTCATGGCGCAAGCCAACGTTGGCTCCCGCCGTACCTGTGAAGACATCATCAGTCAGGGGCGCGTGCGCGTCAACGGCAAGGTGATCCATCTAGGCGACCAAGCCGACCCTCAGCGCGATGTGATTGAGGTGGATGGCTTGAAGCTGGCATTCCCCGATCAAAAGCTGTATATCGCCTTCAACAAGCCGAAGTATGTACTCTCCACCGACGAGCCGCACGAAGGCGATACCCGCAAGATCATCAGCGACTTCCTGCCCTTCAAAGAGCATCTCTTTAGCGCAGGGCGCTTGGATGCGGACAGCGAAGGCTTGATGGTGCTGACGAATGACGGTGAACTGGCGAACATGCTTACCCACCCACGCTACCGCCACACCAAGACGTATAAGGTGGTCATCAGCGGCCTGCCGACGCAGGAAACCCTCAGCCAGTGGCAGAAGGGTGTCGAACTCGAAAATGAGGACGGCACGATTGATTACACCGGCCCCTGCTTTATCCATATGATGGAAGGCGGGCCGAAGGAAAGTACACTGCGTATCGTGATGACCGAGGGCAAAAAGCGCCAAATCCGGCGGACGGCTGCCCTATTCGGTCATACGGTGCGTTCGCTCATCCGCACACAGATGGGCAAGCTGCAACTCGGCACACTGCGCCCCGGCGAATGGCGCGAACTGATGGCGAAAGATTTGGCGGCGCTCAAAGCACCAGCCGACGAACTGAGTAACATCAAAGGCAAGGGCGCTGCCCGCCGCGAAAGTGGTAAGCCGTTCGTGGAAAACCCGGAGCCAACCAAGAGACGGCGCACGGCTGCCCCACCGCGCAAAGATAAAGACAAGCGTAAAAAGCGTCCGCCACCGGGAGGACGGCGCAACCAGAGGACAGGCGCGAGATGAGCGTTTCGGCAGATGTGCAAGCCTATGTCGACCGGCAGCCCCGCCTGCGCTGGCGGCGTGTGCTGCTGCGCGGCCTGATCCGGTCGCTGGGCTTCAAAGTGATCTGGGATGTCAACGTGACCGGTTTAGAGAACATCCCCGACAGCGGCCCGTGCATCATCATGATGAACCACATCTCGATGATCGATCCGGTGCTGTGCATGGGCGCGGTCACCAACCGCTTTGTCATCCCAATGACCAAAATCGAGAATATGCGGAACCCCATCATCGGCCCGTTCGTGCGCTGGTGGGGGTCGTACACCATCAACCGCAGCGAGGTAGACCGCAAGGCGCTGACCAACTCAATTGAGCTAATTAAGAACGGCCAATTGATCTTGATCGCGCCGGAAGGCCACCGCCACCCCGAAGGACTGGCTGAGGCGAAGGATGGGCTGGCGTTCGTGGCGACCAAAGCCGACGCGGTGATTATCCCGACGGCCATCTCCGGCGCGATTGGCTGGAACAAGAAGCTGTTCCGGTTTCAGCGCCCGAAGATCAACGTCAACTTCGGTCGTCCGTTCAAATTCAGAACGGGCGGAACCCGCGTCTCGCGAGAGGTACTGGCAACCATGAGCCACGAAGCCATGTACCAACTGGCGATGGCAGTCACCGACGAAACCAAGCGCGGCTTCTACAGCGACCTGAGCAAAGCCACAACCGAGTACATCGAGTTTGTGAACGTTTAGGGCGCTGTTAGGCAGGTTAAGGCACGATAGCCTTGATAGCGATATATAATACGTCTATACGAGTTTAAGGAGGCCAACACCGCGAACTGATCGGGGGCATAGATAGCGCACGGCCCAGCTTGGCTGGGTGACGAGGTGGCGGTTGCTTGCAGCGATGCGGGCTTAATCCCCAACACGGGGAGAAAATCGAAAGATCAGCGGATGCCGCCGGGGTGCTTCCACCATCCCTTTGTCTTACCCCTCCGTACAAAAAAAGCGAACCACGAAAACCGATGTGTAAATATCGGGACAGGTGGCAGCGTGTGGACAGGATGCCGTCTCACCAGAGAAAGGCTCCGCGTAATCGGCTCGTGCCTGCGCCGCAGGGGACGATTGCATCCTGTTATACACGCGCGGGAAGGCACACGCCTATCCCCTACTACGGAGGACACTCATCATGTGTGGTATTGTTGGTTATATTGGCAAGCAAGATGCGACCCCCATCATCATCGACGGGTTAGGCCGCCTTGAATATCGCGGCTATGACTCGGCAGGTGTGGCGGTCATCCACGACGGACACATTCACCTGCGCCGCGATGTGGGCAAACTTTCGAACCTGCGAGATAAAGTACAGGCCGACCCTCTCAGCGGCAGCATCGGTATCGGGCATACGCGCTGGGCAACCCACGGCGCACCAGCCGAGCGTAACGCGCATCCCCACATCAGCATGGACGGCGAGTTTGTGGTCGTCCACAACGGCATCGTGGAAAATTACCTCGACCTGAAGCATGAACTGATGGCGGAAGGCGTAAAGTTCCAATCAGACACCGACACGGAAGTCATCGTACAACTGATCGAACGCTTTGCCTACAACGGCGCACACGGCAACCTCACAGAAGCCACGCGCAAGGCAGTCAGCTACCTGCGCGGCGCACATGCCATCGTCGTCATGAGCCGCGCCAAGCCGGATGAGATGGTGGCGGTTCGCATCGGTAACGCGGGGGGTGTAGCACTCGGCTTGGGCGAAGGCGAGAACTTCATCGCCTCGGATATTCCCGCTATACTCGAACATACCCGCCGCATGATCTTCCTCGAAACACGGCAAATCGCGACCATCACCGCCGATAGTTATCATATCCAAACCCTCGACAGTCAGCCGGTGCAAGTTGACATCCAAGACATTCCCTACGACCCTGTTACGGCGGCAAAGGGTGAGTTCAAACACTTTATGCAGAAGGAAATCTTCGAGCAAGCCCGCAGCCTGACGGACACCATTCGCGGGCGGATCGACTTCGAATGTGGAGAGGCGCTGCTGCCCGACCTCAACCTCACCGTAAAGCAAGCACAGGCGCTCAACCGTATCGTCACCGTTGCTTGCGGAACCAGTTACTACAGCGGCCTTGTGGGTAAGTTCTTTATTGAGCAGATGGCGCGGCTGAACGTGGAGGTCGACTATGGCAGCGAATACCGTTACCGCGACCCGATTATCGACGCAAACACCGCCGTACTCGCCATTACGCAAAGCGGCGAAACGGTCGATACGCTCGCCGCGATGGAAGAAGCCCGCGCCAAACACGCGACGCTGTGGAGCATCGTCAACAACATCGGCAGCCAAGCGATGCGGGTGAGCGACGGCACCATCACCATGAACGCCGGGCCGGAGATTGGTGTCGCCTCGACCAAAGCCTTTACCGCCAGCATCGTTGACCAATATTTGCTGGCGCTGCACCTCGGCAGCTTGCGCGGCACGCTGACCACCGAACAGCGGCAGCAGTACGCCTTCGACCTCGGTCGCCTACCGGATTTGGTTGGTCGGGCGCTCGAAACCGAAGCACAGGTGCAAGCATTGGCTGCCCTGCTCCACCATTATCGTGACTTCCTCTACTTGGGGCGCGGCATCAACTACCCGATTGCGCTTGAAGGGGCGCTCAAACTCAAGGAGATTAGCTATATCCACGCCGAAGGCTATCCCGCCGGTGAGATGAAGCACGGACCAATCGCCCTGATCGACGACCAGATGCCGGTGCTGTGTATCGCGCTCAAGGATGCGCTGTACGAGAAAATGATTAGTCAGATCGAGCAGGCAAAGGCGCGGGGTGGGATTGTCATCGCCATCGCGACCGAGGGTGACACACTGATTGCGAGCAAAGCCGACCATGTGTTGTATGTGCCGGAAACACCGACGCTGCTCAGTCCGGTCGTCGCCGTCATCCCGCTGCAACTGTTAGCCTATCACATCGCCGTGCTGCGAGGTGCGGATGTCGACCAGCCGCGCAACTTGGCGAAGTCGGTAACGGTCGAGTAAAAAGCAATCAGAAAGTCATACGGGTTCCAGTGAGATATGGCATAATAGCGTTACAAGTAGAGAGGTCATATCGCATGATTGATGTACCACGAATCCGTATGACTGATGCTGAGTACTTCGAGCTACCTCCTCAATCACAGCCTATTGAGCTGATTAATGGAGAACTGGTCGTGAATCCTGCCCCTGTGCCGCGTCACCAAAATGTGATGCTCAATACAGCGTTTGTTCTCAAAGACTTACTGCCTATAGTTGGGGGAAAGGTCTTTGCAGCGCCACTTGAAGTGTATCTTGGCCAAGGCCAGATACCTCAACCAGACGTAATGTGGATTGCACCTGATAGTAAATGCATTATTGACGATAAACGCCTCATGGGGCCACCAGATTTAGTCGTTGAAATATTTTCACCCGGAAGCGTGGTCAATGATCGTGGAGATAAATTTGATCTTTATCAGCGCTACGGGGTACGTGAATATTGGATGATTGACCCAAGTGAGGAATATATAGAGGTTTTTACCCTCGTAAACAACCTTTTTATACGGCAAGGAATTTATGCAACAGGTAAACAGTTTACATCACCTGTTTTGGGTGGTGCAGTGATTGATACAACCAAGATTTTTGAGTGGTAATCCGATCTCGCACAAACTCAAAAATAGATATGCAGCACCAGCTTCCCCAGTCGTAGCTCATCATTATCGCGCACGACACGGCGCTGCTGGGGCAGTAACCGCTGCTCGTTGAGGAACGTGCCATTCGTGCTGCCGAGATCGGTCACCATCACCGTTTTCCGCAGCAATTCAAGCGTCATGTGATGACGTGACACACCGAGCGCCGCCGCGTTATACGGTGACAAATCAACATCAACATCCGTGCTGCCGGTATCAGACCGCCCGATAATGAGTGGGCGCTCCAACGAAATCGTGATCGGGTCAGCCGCGCCCGAGATATGAACCCGTATTTGTGAATCGGTTCCAAGCGATGCGGTTCCCCAGCGAATCACGTTGTCGTTACTATCTAAGTTCGGCATCCGTCGGGTGGGTCGATTCATGCTTTTACCCTCTAAAACTACGGTAGTCCAATGTCGTAAATAGAGTGCATTTACTATAAGGCGATATGTGAATGATTACGTAGTACCTTTAGACAAATCACCTTTATTTTTACGCAAATCAATACTAATTTCATGAAAAGAACGGGTTCGCCAGCGAGTAGGCCATGTGTTCAGCCGTGAGTGCCTACTTGGCTCAGGCACAGTATCAACAGATTTCCGATAATAGATACAGGCGTATAACGAGAATAAGGATGATTCCAATGGCAAAAGGTGAAACGAACGCCCAGATCGCGCACGTCTTAGAAACCATTGCTGACCATCTGGAAACCCAAAATGCCAACCCATTCCGTGTGCGTGCCTACCGCGACGGTGCGGATACGATTCGTGCCACGAAGCAGTCGGTGGCTGAACTGATCCACAAAGGGCAGACGGGAAAACTCGATGACCTACCGAATATTGGCAGCGGCATTATCGCCGTGGTCGGTGAATATATCACGTTGGGTAAATCCTCCCTGCTCGAAGAACTCGAATCTGCGAACACACCCGTAGCGCTCTTCTCGAATGTTCCCGGTATCGGCAAAGAACTCGCCAGCCGCATCGTTGACCAACTGCACATCACGACACTCCCGGCATTGGAAGAAGCCGCACACAATGGCGATTTGGCGCGTGTGGAAGGCTTCGGCACGAAACGGCTTGATGGGGTCAAAACGGCGCTAGCAGGTATGCTCAGTCGGTCTGCCCGCGCCGGTCAAAAAGAGCGAACCTCAACTTCAACGGGCAAAGCACCGAAAGACCAACCGAGCGTTGAACTCCTGCTGGAGATTGACGCGGATTACCGGAAACAAGCCAGAGCCGGAAAGCTGCCTAAGATCGCCCCCAAACGCTTTAACCCCAAGGGTGAAGCATGGCTGTCGATCTTGAACACCAAGCACGATGACTGGAAGTTCACCGCCATGTTTTCGAATACCGCGCAGGCGCATAAGCTCGGTAAAACGGACGATTGGGTCGTCATCTACTTCGAGCGCGGCGGCACGGAACACCAGCACACCGTCGTCACCGAGACGAAAGGGACGCTCAAAGGCAAGCGTGTCGTTCGCGGGCGCGAGGGTGACAATCAGACCTATTACGGTTCGGTTGCTAAAAGCGCCTAAAGCAGTGCGTGAACCTGTGGACAGGCGGCACTTGATTACGGGTCACTCACATAATTTCGAGGAGCTTACCGATTTTTTCCACAAAATACTTGGGACTAATGGGTTTGGGGAAAAACGCATCAAATCCGGCATTCAAGGCTTTATCCGCCACGTCTGAGGAATGATAGGCTGTAATCGCGATCACGGGAATGTGCTCGGTTTCGGGGTTTGCCCGTATCGCGTTCAAGGTCTCCCAGCCGTCCATTTCCGGCATCGCTAGATCGGTCACGACAAAAGTCGGGCGCACACGTTTGAGCAGCTCCACACATTCCTTCCCATTATGGGCGACCAGCACCCGAATGCCATGATAATTCAGTATCTTAGAAATCATCTGCACACTGTCATATTCATCTTCGACAACAACGACTTGCCAATCCTTGCTCTGCATTAGGTTGCCTGCCCCTCCTCTGCCGTCACTAACTCTCTAAAACAATTTTTGATGTCACTGATGAATGTACCCAGTCGAAATGGCTTGGCGATATAGCCATCAAATCCGGCATCGATGACCCGTTCGCGGTCGCCAGCCATCGCGTGAGCCGTCAAGGCGATAACCGGCATGGATGCCGTTCGCTCATCACTGCGAATCAATTTTATCATTTCCCAACCGTCCATCACAGGCATCGAAAGATCAAGCAGGATAAATGACGGGCTGATCGTTTCAAGCTGCGTCAAGGCTTCGGCTCCGTGAACAGCGGTATAAACCTTTGCGCCGCCGAACATCAAGACCTTTTCGGCGATCACGCGGTTATCCGGCTCGTCATCAACCAGCAAAACAGTCCACTTACTCGTTTCGCCCCACGCCAGTTCCCGGAAATGCGGCATCATCAATGTGTTCTTCATACAGTTTCCTCCCCCATGCCTATGGCGACAGCAGAAACGGCTGATCGCGCGGGATCAGCGAGATAAGGCATAATAATCGTGAACGTGCTGCCAGCCCCCACCTCACTCTTGAGTCGAATGTTCCCGCCCATCATCAACACCAATTTGCGAACAATCGCCAACCCCAACCCCGTGCCACCATGTTGACGGCGCGTGCTGCCATCCACCTGCCGGAACTCCTCAAAGATCGTTTCCTGCGCGTGAGACGGTATCCCAAGCCCACTGTCGCTAACACTTATTTTCCATGTATCCGCATCATTACGTGCGAGTTCAATTTTAACATAGCCTGTATCCGTGAATTTAGATGCGTTCGACAGTAGATTAATGACCACCTGCTTTAAGCGTTCGGGGTCAGCAACCACCGTCTCCGGTAATTGCGGGTCAAGGCTGACTTCAAAACGCAGTTGTTTCTTCTCGGCCAAAACGCGGTTTTGGATCACAATCTCATCCAGCCACTTCTTCAAGTTAAAGGACTTTTGGATTAAGTCCATGCGTCCGGCTTCAATCTTGGAAAGGTCAAGCACATCGTTAATCAAGCCCAGCAGATGAATGGCGTTCGCCAGCACCCGTTCTTGATAATCGTTCTGTTCGTCGGTTAGCGTTCCAGTCATGCCTGCCAGTTGAATTTCGGTGTAACCGATCACCGCGTTCAACGGTGTGCGTAGTTCATGCGACATGGTGGCAAGGAATTGGCTCTTAAGCTGGGTCAAATATTCCGCTTGCTTACGCGCCTCAACCAGTTCATGATTCACGGCGATCAGTTCGTCGTTCTGAGAACGAATTTGCTGTTCAGCCCGTTTACGATCCGTAATATCGCGAAAGATGATGATACGGCCTGAGACTTGGTGATTGCGATCATACAAAGGCGAAATACGCACATCCAAAACATACTTATCATTCTTCCGCATGATTTCGATCTCATTTTGCCAGCCGCCGGACGCGCGTATCTGGGCGGTTAAGTCCGGTCTTTCCGTCACGAGGTCGATCACCTCTGCCACCGATTTGCCAATCGGGTCGCTCGTCTGTGCGTTAATCACCTGCTTCGCCGCTGGGTTAATATCAATAATGCGGTCATGCGCGTCAAGCACGAGTACGCCATCCCCCATACTCTCGACAATAATGTTTCGGGCAATCGGCACTAGGTTGAGCAACTGAAAACGGAGTAAGCCCCACGTCAGCGCCAGCCCCGTAATGGTGAATGAAATGGGTGTTATATCGAGGATTTGGTTACCAAAAATCGTGATCGCATTCGCAATCATAGGTGCGGCAAAAGCCACCAGCAAAGCGACAAGCTGGCGACGGTAGAGCGTTGGTGAACCAACAAATTGCCGGAACAGAAAATACGATGCACTCATGATGAGCGCATAGGAATACAAAGAATGAACCCAAAACCAGATGCCATAAATGGCATCTGTGACCGAATAATCGCCTAAGTTGATGATGCCCATATTTTGCCAGAACAACTGGTGATAGGCATTCGTGGCGATGAGACCAATGGTCACGAAAGGAATAAAGCATAACAGCAGGATACGGTTTAACACGAGCCACGCGGTACGCCCGGTGTACTGAAGGGCGAACAACAACCAAAAAACCGGTACGAACACAACCCCCACGAATTTCAAACTGTTACTCAGTAACTTCAGTTCATTAATTGGGGTGATGATCTCGAACGCATAACAAGCCGTCCACCATAAAACCGCAATCATCAAGGCGGCAATAAGCGTAGCCGAACGCCCAGAAGATTGTCGCTGCGTCCAAACACGCACAATCAGCGTAATTGAAAGAATCATTGAAATCCCGAGGGAAATCATGATAAAGCCGAATGACATAGACACTCCTTCAATTACAGCAGGTTACGAGACATTACATTTTATTACTAAGTATAGCATTTATTCTAATTTCCAATCGTGAATTTCATCAATAATTCACAGCAAACTTTTGTCTTCAAGCATAGAAACAGGTTCATACAAATAATCATAGGATGATAAATGCCTAACCATAAGACTTATCAAATCAAATTTATGAATTTTGTATAAATTCCAACCCGATATTCATTTCTATGAAAAACGTGTGCTAAAATATAAATACTTTCTCTTACCAATAAGAAGGAGATCTATATGACATCTAATATTTACAATACCTTCGAGGATGATCAGCGCTATAAAGCAGAAATAGCAGCAAGAGAATGTTTTAGTGAACTAATTCAGAAAAATCAGTATGTTGGTGACGTTTACTCAATTGGATATGAATCATCGCTAGTATTAATTCACGATCATTACCGCAAGCAAGTAGGCGGTGTCCCGAGTTTGTCCTTCCTGATTGCAACTCGTATTAACCCTGATGTTCCAACCGATTACAAACTTGAAGATGCTTCAATTCTCTTATTACGTGTCATGGACGCTGCCTCTTTACCTAATGCTTCGGAAGCTGAAAGAATTCGTGTTGAAACTGCTCAAAGAGTTAGTGGTGAAACTGATTCGCATTGGGACGATGCTGGTTCAATGGACCCCACAACACACAATTTACTTTCGTTCGCAGGTGTTAAGTGCAGAGTTATCGGAACATTCTTCCTAGATCAAGTACCAGATAGTGATGATGAAAGCGCACTAGAATTACGCTTCGGTAGTGATTTATCAAACTACTATCCAAATAGAGGGTTAAAAGTCTATAAACCTAGCAGCCGCGCTTTATGGCGTATTGTAAACTACCGTGATCCTGAGCGGTCGCGGAACGCAATTACTCATCCTGTAAATGTAGGCAATATACGTTATGCTTCTACAAATAGAAGTTTTCAAGGTATAGCTGATGTACCTGTTAATATTATGCCCGATGACCTTATTGCTCAAAAGACAGCTCTTTTTGGTATGACACGAACGGGTAAGTCAAATACCACAAAGGTAATGCTTCAAGCTGTATTTAATCTACGCATTCAGGAAGAAAATCCTTTTCGAGTTGGACAAATAGTTTTTGATCCGAATGGCGAATATGCCAACGAAAATGTCCAAGATCAAAATAATCAACAAATTGCTACTGCAATTAAGAATATCGGAGCAAATCAAGGAATTCCAGAAGATGTAGTAACTTATGGCATTACATCGCATCCGCAAGATACAGGACGAAAGTTAATGCTACTCAATTTTTTTGAAGATGACAATTTGCAAATTGGTAAAGAGATTGTTGATGCTGCACTCTCGGAAGAAACGGCAATATACGTTCGTAATTTCAAGCAAGTTTCCTTTGACCGTCCTGCTTCTACAGATCGACGTGCTATCACACGGTTTAATAGACGAGTGCTAGTATATCGAACAATCCTCTTTGCAGCAGGTTTTAAACCTTCAGATAAAATGAACCCTCAAACTAAAGGATTATTTAAAAAAGAGCTATTAGACGCTATGCAACAGCATGATGAAACAGAGTATCAGTCAGCAGGGCGAATTCTCGCTAATTTGACCCCCACTTGGGGACAGTTGGTGAATGCACTGAAAAGTCTTGAGAAATTCATGAAAGATAAAGCATATAAGGATTTTGATACGGCTTATGTAAATAATCCTGACGGATCAGGCGATCCTTGGGCAGACGAAGGCTTACAAAAACTCTTAGGGCTATTTGAATACTCAAACGGCGTAAAGTTAATTGGCAAAGTACACCAGCAACATACAGCAAGTACTTCTTCAGACTATGCTCTTGAGATTTATAATGACCTGTTTGCTGGTCGGTTAGTGATTATTGACCAATCAAGTGGCGATCCAGAAATTAACAAAGCGTCAGCCGAAAGAATTATGTGGTATATTTTCCACCAAAATCAGCAGCGATTTCGTGAAGGGAATGAACCACCCAAGATCATTATCTATATCGAAGAGGCGCACAACTTACTACCAGCAGGAAACGATATGGACTTGAAAGATGTCTGGGTACGAACGGCAAAAGAAGGCGCAAAATATCAACTTGGCATGGTTTATGCGACACAAGAAGTAAGTAGTATTCAAAGAAATATTCTCAAAAATACTTCCAATTGGTTTATTGGGCATCTGAACAATACCGATGAAACCCGTGAATTATGTAAATATTATGACTTTGCCGACTTTGAAGCCTCAATCAGACGCGCACAAGACAAGGGTTTTCTTCGCGTCAAGACAATGAGTAACTTGTTCGTAGTTCCTGTACAAGTAAAAAAATTTGAGGTTTAATAAAATGCCCTATCAAGGTGAATTTGCTCAATATAAACCTCTTCAACGTCTTGTTGAAAATGAACGAGTAAACAAACTACTTGGCAACTATAAAATACGAGAGGCGGATGAACAAGACTCTCAGCAATTACAGCCTATTCCGATTTCAGACCTTGAATACGATGGCTGGACACCTGACTGGATACTGGCAATAGATGGGAGCCACGCCGAAGTAGATGTTCAAAATGGTTTTCCAGGTGCAGAGGCATCTTATCTTACAGTTGCATCTGTGCTTATAAACTTAGCAAAAACATATGAGTTGGATAAACAACGCCCAGTTGACCCCAAGGAATTTCGCAAACTCGAACAAGCAGATTCTATCGACTGGGCATTACCCGGCTGTAATGTTATTTCTGAAGGTGAAACATCAGCAACAGCTTCACTTAGAAAGTCTGTGTTTGAACTTTTTGGCGACATTCGTATGTCTGTTGAAGGTGAATCCTTACTTGATACATACGAAGCATTACTAAGTTATAAACCAGCGGACCAAGCGCAAAACTGTCCCTACGGTGAGGATTGCTTTAACACTATGGGGGAATATTTAAGAGGGAGAGGATGTTATACTTGTGGTTGTTTGGCATCTAAAAATCTTTACTCAACCGATGCATTGCGACTACATGAGCGATTTAATCCGATGGGGTCAAATGGAGCAATTTTTGGCGAGATTATGCAGGTAATAGAACGAGTATGGATTATTCATATTCTAAGAACATTTGAGGCAAAAAAATGGCTTTCGTCTTTGAGAAAATTAGTAATCATTTTGGATGGTCCATTAGCCGTTTTTGGTCAACCAGCTTGGATTAGTCAAGCAATTTATAAAGAACTATCAAGGCTAAATACAGGGATTAAAAAGGTTACTGGCAAAGATCTATTACTTATAGGAATCGAAAAAAGCGGTGTTTTTGCAGATCATTTTATGCTTTTGGATCGATTCAAAGATGGGCAAAGCGGTCGGTTTCCAACAGGATCAGTCGCATTAATCACGGATGAATATATAAAACGAAACATAATTTTCTCCGACAGTGAAAGGGACTATGGTCATAGTACCTATTTTGGGAGAAAGTTTTTGCTCAAAAGCAACTCAGGCGCTTTTATCGTGGCTTCGCTTCCATTTTTTTCTAACGAACAACGCAATCCTAAAACTGCTGAACCTTTTCAGTATCCGCGTTTGTCTGATACGGTCCATTTACTCAATAAACTAATATCATCAAGATATGAAAACGCTCTAACACCTATTGTCGCCGCTCATGCCGAAGCGGCAATCCCGCTAAGTCTTGGCACTAAAGTTTTAGAGAGACTTGCAAGAGAACTCACATCAAAAGAGTCATCATGAACGAGGCGGAAACAGCACATAAACTCACATCTGCTACTTCTCTAGGACGATGGATTGGGCTAGGGCCATATTATGCGATGTTTCCCGTTAAATTCGCCTTCGAGATAGTTGAAACCTTCTCAAAACCAAATTCTATAGTTCTTGATCCATTTGCAGGTAGAGGCTCTAGTATTTACGCAGCAGCCGCTCTTAATCGTATAGGGTATGGTATCGAAATCAATCCCGTAGGATGGCTTTACGGATTTGTTAAACTTAACCCAGCACCAAAGGACAAAGTCCTAAAGAGAATACAGTCTCTTAAAAAAGATGCCGAAAGTATTTCCAAAGAAGAAATTGAATCTTTACCTGAATTTTTTAGTTCTTGTTACGCTTCAAACGTATTAAGCTACTTACTAGCAGCACGTCGCTCTTTAAATTGGAAGAATGATAGAGTTGATGCAACAGTAATGGCTATTATTTTAGTGGATTTACATGGCAAAGTTCGAAGCTCATTGTCAAATCAAATGCGTCAAAGCAAGGCAATGAGTCCTGATTATTCAATTCGTTGGTGGAAAGATCGTGGTTTGCATCCGCCGGAACGTGATCCAATAGAATTTCTATCTAAAAAAGTTGTTTGGCGATATGATAAGGGTATCCCAAAATTGCGAACATCTGAAATGATTTTAGGAGATAGCATAGAGGAAATACCACGTTTACAAGAAAAGTTAGATCAAAAACAACAGCCAAAAGTGAGTTTACTTTTTACTTCGCCTCCTTATTTTGGTATTTCAAATTACCTCAAAGATCAATGGATACGTCTTTGGGTGCTTGGCGGCCCAACAAAGCCTGTTTCAAATGGTGATAAAAGATTCACTCGATTTGAATCAAAACCAACCTACCAAAATCTGTTATACAAAGTATTTAAAAGTTGCAGTGAGCTAATGGCAGAAAATGCTAAGATCTATATAAGAACTGATGCACGCCCATTTACCTTTGAAACAACGTTATCCGTATTAAAGGATATTTTTCCAAATAAACGTGTAGAAATAAAAGACCAGCCTTTTACAAAGAAAACTCAAACCGCGCTATACGGAGACAAAGAAAATAAACCCGGCGAACGCGACATAATCCTAACTTAAGTTAATTAATCATCTCCTTAATGTTACCTGTTATCACCTGTTTATCAGGTAACTGCACAAATTAAAAGGCACACCCTTCGATGTGCCTTACGTCTCATCACCAGCCGCTTAGGCTACTTGCCCAAGTTGCTCAAGCCTTCGTACATCCGCCGGTAGGCTTTTTCCGTCTTTTCCGGTGGCAACGCATACGAAAACCGTACCCAGTTCTTACCCGCATCTGAGAAGTAAATCCCCGCCACAACCGCCACACCATACTGCTCGGATAAGTACGTCATCAAGGCTTCGCTGTCCGCTAATCCGCCCGCCTTAATGAACGGCTCGCAGTTAATGAACGCATAGTAGCCGTCACCCATAATGGCCTTCACGCCGGTTGCCGCCAGTTCACGCCGCAGTATCTTCCGGCTTTCACGGCACGGCTCGATAATGCTGGCTGCCGCCTTGCCGAAGCCCATCTCATAAGCCGCAATTGCTACGGCCTGTGCATAGAAAGCTGGCACAACGCCATGTGACGCTTGGCTGGTAATGTAATCAATCACCTTCTTACCGGCGACCAGATGAGCACTCCGAACGTTGCTACCACCCAAGCTCTTGGTAATGCCGTCTAAGAAAATCAGCCGTTCACGCTGCTCCGGTGGAAATGCGTTCAGCACCATGTTGATGTCCGACGGCCCACCATCCGTTACCCAGTGGTAAATCCAGTCAAACAGCACGTAGGCATAACCGCTTTCCAACGCTGCCCGTGCCAGCTCGATCTGTTCTTCAACCGGAATGGTACGCCCTGTTGGGTTATCCGGCGATGTAATGACGATACCCGCCACCTTGCGGCCTTCTTTCGCCGCGAACTCAGCCGTCGCCTTAATCGACTCCGAGGTATAACGCCAGCCTTCCGCCGGATTACCCGGAGCCAACAGCACGTTCAGCCCCGCCATGTACGGCCCCCAGTTATAGGTAATCCACGGCACACGGCTGACGACCAACGCATCACCGGTTTCCTTGTTCCCCAATGCCAACATCGCCCCGTAGGCTTTTTGGAGGCCATCACGCCCGCCCTGCACGAAGCACACATTCGGCTCGCCCCACCCTGTCGCTGGATCGAGCTTCCAGTACTGCTCGACCGCCGCCTTGCGGAACATCGGTGTCCCCCACGGTTGGTCGTAAGCCGTGCCGTGCTTAATCTGGATTTCGGCTGCCCGCTGCAAAATCTCCGCCGGAACACCCGGCAGGCTCGCCCCGCCATCACCCTGCGACGCATCGAAGGTTGGCGCATCGGCTCCAGCGACTTCCTTGTACTTCTTCAGCGCATCCCGAATGAGGAACATCCGTGACGGTGGAATTGCCAGCATCTCCGCCGGATAATGATTGACCGGAATGCGGTTGGCTGGCGGCACAACGAACTGTGGTGTATCCAAATTGACCTGTGTGTAGTCTTGCGTAACCAAAAATAACCTCCAATTATTCTGCCTGAACAAACAAAAACACCCCTGATGGGGTGCTGTGTCAACGAAACGGAGCAAACTGGACAAGCCCCCACCGGGTCATGTTATGCAGATAGTATCCATATTAGTGGTAGTAATCGCCGTCAACATGGCTTGTTGATTCCTTAGTAAAAGTTTGCGTCTGTATTGTGACTCTTCCATAAGCGCCTGTCAATGTGGCAGGTTGCAGCATGGTTCGCGCAATTGGTTGTGCAAACTGCCTTATTGGTTCTCGGCCACCAATTTTTGCAAACTTTCCGCGCTGTTGATCGCCTTACCGGAAGTCGAACGGTCGATACGCTTAAGCAGCCCAACGAGTACATCCTTCGGCCCCAGCTCGATGAAGGTTTCCGCCCCAGCCGCCACCATCGCCTGTACTGATTCTGTCCAGCGCACCGAATTCGTAAGCTGCAAATCGAGTTCACGACGTATCGCATCCACGGCCGCAATCGGGGCAGCATCCACGTTCCCGTATACCGGCACAGTCGGCGTGGTAAATTGAGTTGCCGCCAAGACCTGCCGGAATTCCGCCGACGCACTTTCCATCAGCGGTGAATGCGCCGCGATGCTGATCGCCAACTTCACCACCTTTTTGGCCTTCGCTTCGGTCAGCAGTTGCATCCCAACTTCCAGTGTCGCCGCATCGCCGGAAATCACATTCTGACCGGGGCAGTTGTCATTCGCGAGGATCAACACGCCGCCTGTCTGCTGGCTGGCGTTCGCGCAAATCTCGCGGACTTGCGGCGCATCCAAGCCCAACACGGCAGCCATCGCGCCGGGGCTTTTCGTCCCTGCCGCCTGCATCAAGCGACCGCGTTCCCGCACCAACCGCAGCCCATCCTCGAAGGACACCGCGCCTGCTGCCGCCAGCGCCGTAAATTCGCCCAAGCTGTGACCTGCCACGAATACCGGTACAGCGGAAGGCAGTTCAGCTTGCAACGCACGTAAGGTCGCGATGCCAACCGTATACAGTGCCGGTTGCGTGTTGTAAGTGTCGTTCAACCCATCTTCCGGCCCATTGAAGCACAGGTCGCTCAACGAAAAACCGAGGATACGATCAGCTTGCTCAAAGGTTTGGCGCACAATCGGGTACGCTTCGGCGAGGTCTTTGCCCATGCCGACGGTTTGCGACCCCTGCCCCGGAAATACGAACGCGGTTTTCTTCCAGTCCATCTTGCTCTTATCCTTACACGAATGAATATATCTTTAAAAACACATCCACTTGCCAAGCGTTGCAAAATCTACCGCCCAAACAAAACAAAAGCCGCCCTGTTCATCGCAGCGCGGCTCTTATTCACGTTTGCAGTTATGCTTACGCTTCTTTGACTTCAACAACCGTTTCACCCTTATACGTACCGCATTTGGGGCAAACATGGTGGGCGACGTGGTAATCACCACAGGTTTCGCACACGACGAGGTGGTTGAGGCTCAGTGCGTCGTGTGAACGGCGTTTGCCACGACGGCTGGGGGAATGTCTACGTTTTGGCAGCGGACCCACGAGATGTTTCTCCTCAGTACATTGTTCGACAGTGGAGCGATTATAAAGTCAGCGTTAATTGAAGTCAAGGTAGGGTCACGCAAGGTATCTGTTAGCTTAAGGTGACATACTAACCCGCGATGCTTGCACCACATGCAAGCATTGTCTTAATATGGATTTTTCGGGACGCTTCGTCTACAGTTACGCCGCAGCATTCCCTCTCAAATGATAGGCAAGCCATATGACCAATGATAACAACACGCCCACCGAAAATCGCAGCGCTGGTCGTATTATTCTCCGCAATACGCTTTTCGGCGTTGGTTCCCAAATTGCACTGCGTATTGTCAGCTTCCTGTTCCAAATTTTCGTCATCCGCACCCTCGGCGACGCGGAATTCGGCACCTACAACGTCATTATCTCGTGGGTGTCATACTTCCAAGTCCTAGGCGACTTGGGCATTACCCAGTACTTCCGCCGCGAAATCGCCCGTGACCGCAGTGCGACCGGGCGCTACTTCTGGGATATGGTGGTGCTGCGGCTGCTGCTGGCGGTTGTCACATCCATCGTCACCATTGGTTCAGCCTTCATATTCCTCACACCCTACTCGTCGGAAAAACTGCTTGCGATTGCCCTATTCTGCGGCACTTATTTCTTCCAAGCCTTTCTCTATCCACTGTTGATGGTGATTGAAGGCAACGAACGTGTCGACATCTCCCAAATGTTCAACGTCATCGGGCAGATTGTCATCCTGATCGCCGGTTTTATTCTCGTCAGCATCAGCAAGAGCTTCTTCTGGCTCATCATCGCTGGCTTCATCAACATTCCGGTGCTGATCTTCTTGGCCTACCGCGTTGTTAAGCGCAATAATTTCGGACCGCCGAGCTTTCACATTAACCGCAGTATGTGGTGGGGCATCCTTCAATATGGCTTACCCTTCGGCCTCATTCAGTTCGCGCTCACTTCAAACCGCTTTGCCGACCGTATCGTCCTCAATCAATTCCAGTTCAGTGCCGCCGAAATCGGTTGGTACAGCATCGCCTATAACCTCACGCTGAACTTCACGACGTTGGCGCAAGCCTTCAACGATGCCTTCCAACCCACCCTCGCCCGTGAACACGCGGGCGATCCCACCAAAGCGCCACGCTGGTACTTCCGCTCGGTCAAGATGATGCTGTTCCTTGCGCTGCCCATCGCCATCGGTGGGATGCTGCTCTCCGAACCACTCATCAGCACACTCTACAAGCCGCAAAACCGTGCCGCATATATCGCGTTCTTCATCATTATTTGGGACTTGCCAGCCGTGCTGTACAACAACTTCTGCGGCAATATGACCACCGCCATCGTCAAGGAACGGGCAGCCGCACGCATTAACGTCACCCAGTCTATCGTCAATATTGTGGTGAATATCGTCCTCATCCGACCGCTGGGCATGATCGGCGCGGCCTTCGCCACCGTCATCAGCGATACCTACGCCGCGTCGCTCTTTTACCTGCTGTTCCGTCGGGAGTTCGGGCCGGGGTTGGGCTTCAAACATTTGCTGCGGGTGTTAGCTTCTGCCATCGGCATGGGTGCGGTGATTGTTATTCTGCATGAACTAGGGATTAATCTCTTTATCACCATCGCCCTCGGTGTAGTCGTCTACCTCGCCTTCATCTGGCTGACGAAAGCCTTCACTGACGAGGAACGGGCGCTCATCAGGGGTATTGTGCAGCGCGTTACCCGCAAAATCGGCATCAGCGCACAGGCTTAAAAACAAAAACGGGCAGGATGCATATCCCGCCCGTTCCCTCAAACTCGCTTCGGATTACCGCTTATGCTTGCCCTCGATAACCGCAATTTCATCCTGAACATTTTTTAGCAGCTTTTGGGTCATCTCCAACCCGAACTGCTGTCCCTTGGGCTTGGCTAAGATCGCCTCTAGCTTCTGCCGGAACACCGAGGCTGAGGCATAGAGTTCTTTCAGCTTTGCTGCTGCTTCAGGGGGAATACCGCCCTCTCCTTTCGCGTTAGCCTTAGCCTGCGGGCTACCAGACTGCGACGGCAGGTCATCAAATCGGGATTTCTTGGGCGGTTTCGCCGCACCTTGCGTATCGGTCGGTGCATCCGAAGTCGTCCTCGGAGCAGCAGGCTCTTTGGGGGTGGGGAATAATTTAACGGGTTTAATCTCGTTACGAATGAGTGTAACGAAAATCGCCATTCCGTTTGACTCAGGGTCAGGCGCACAAACCCCCTCAATATAGAGCCGGTCTTCAGGATTTTCGAGCGGCTTCTCAACCGATGACCATTGTTTAGGGGTCATGTAAACCGTATAGAGCGTGGGCGCTTGTGGCGGAATGGGAATCCCGTGTGGAAGAATCGGCA
Source organism: Chloroflexota bacterium (assembly GCA_020161935.1). GTDB lineage: Bacteria > Chloroflexota > Anaerolineae > Aggregatilineales > Phototrophicaceae > CFX2. Next base: position 284,499 of record JAIUNI010000001.1, on the reverse strand, counting down.
TTGAGGCGACATAAGACATGGTGGTGACAACTACGTCCGGTCGCTTGACCACTGAACCGGGGCGACCCACCAATTGTACTTTCATGGAAACAATCTCTCCTTGATGAACACGTAACCTCTCGATAATTGCCAAGCGTTCCGTCCAATCCAAAAGCGGCACGGATACGGGCTTCGGAATGAGGGCTTTCCTTTTCCAATCTGGTGTCGGGAAAATCTGGAATTGTTGTTCGAGCGAAATATTATCGCGGATAAGACGAAAGTAAACCCCGCCGGTGCTGCGCCGACGCGACTGATCCATCAGCATCAAACCACCTTGCGCTTCAACCGTCATGGTCTCATCAAGTATTTTCCGTGCGAACTCGACTCCGAATAGTTGGATAATCTTGCGGATCTGTTCAATTGGAATATCCTCAGTCTCGCCTAACGCATTCGCGATCTCAACAACTGCTTTATTTAACGCTTTTCGATTCAGCTTCTCCATAACCTATCGCCTTCATTCGGTTGAATTATCGAATACTAAATTCCGAGAATTCTTCACAGTCTACAAGCCAATTCACCTCAACACGGATAACGTTCGCTGCGGGTGATCCACGCTGCAAAAACACCAGCAGTTCTTCAAGCTGCTTCCTGCTGCCTCTCGCCGTCACCTCAACACTGCCATCGCTGCGGTTACGCACCCAACCTGTTACCGCAAGCGCTTTAGCACGTAGCTGTGTATAAAACCGGAAGCTAACCCCTTGCACCTGCCCGTAAACTTGTGCATGTAGACATTGATTAGTATCATCCATATGCGCTCCATGCAAAACCACTGTGGTTTCACGATCCGTCCTTGTAACCTCAATCAGCGCGTTCGTCGCCGGATCAACCATCTCTGATACCGTTCCATCCGGCCACTCGATTGTGAGTTGTTGTAACACAGTTCCGGTCGGATAGCCAAAATGTATCTGTGACGGATCGCCGGATAGATAACCGCTGCTCGCCTTGACGGTGCGTCTGTAAATGCCCGCATCAGTAGTCAGCGTCAGGTTCGCGCCAATTGCGCGGGTATTCAAGCTGTCCACCCATCGCAAATCGACCGCTGAACGACTGCCTTCACACAGTTGATTTTCGAACAGTTCCGCTGGCGCACGTAAGTTATTGACGACAATATCAAGATCGCCGTCACCATCCATGTCCGCCATGCTCATCCCGCGCCCGCCGCTGTCTGACCCCAACCCCCACGAAGGCATCAGCTCAAATTGACCATCACCTGTATTCTTGAATGCTTGGTTCGCCTCAACCAATTCATGATTAGGCAAATCAGGGAAGGTCCCCATCTCGGCGAACCCATTCACGACGTATAAATCCAAGTAACCATCTTGGTCGAGATCACCAAACTTACCCGACCAACTCCAACCGGTCGCGTCAACCCCCGCCGTCCGCGCCGTATTCGTGAAGCTGCCAATCGTCTGTAAAACGTTTTCGGTCACTTGGGGGTCGGTATTCAAGTTGCGCCCTTCATTGATCGACCGTGTAATATCGGGCATGACCACCTGCCCCTGCGCGTCGTCTTCATAAGGCTTCATATCCGTTGAGAATACTTCGACCGAACCGTCGTTATTGATGTCGCCAAAGTCGAGGCTCATCGTACTGTGGCTCATTGTTTGGAGCAGCGTTTCTGGCTCAAATCCGGTTTCCGTCCAGTACCAAACTTGGTCAGGCACAGCGAAGTCATTCCCCACCCAGATGTCCAAGTGTCCATCACCGTTCACATCAACCAGCGCCAACGCCAGTGCTTGAGCGCTGGTCGCAAGCGCGTTCACCTGAAACCTACCCCCGTCGTTCTCGTAATAATAGACACCGCCGTTGCCACTCATCAAGAAATCTTGCCCGAAGTCGGTCAATAAGCTGGCATCATACGTCGCCCCAGCCAAATCCAAATCGCCGTCGCCATCCATATCCGCCCAATTAATCGCGTACAGCGGCTTCGCCAGCCCCGCCACGAACTCCCGCAAGAAGCCGCCCTTCCCGTCATTGTGCATATACGTCGGGGCGATCTCTGTGCGTGTGAAAAAGAGATCCAGCCAACCATCGCCATCCACATCGACCACCGTGACCGCGCGGGACTCACCATGCGGCAAATGCTCGGTGCGGAACGCTAGACCACCTTCGTTCCACAAAATCGTATTTTTACCGGCGTGGTTCGCCAGCACAATATCCATGTCACCATCATTGTCGAGGTCGTTAATCGCAACTCCGCCGCCGTTCGCCTCGAACATACGCACCCGGTTGCCACTGGGGACGGTCGTAATGTGGTCGAGTGTATGCCGAATAAACGTGCCTGAACATTGACGTTCATCCCGCAAAAATGAGGTCGTTGTAACGCTAATAGATGGAGCAGCGTCCAATGATTGATATGGGAGGTTGAAACCCATCATGAGGCAGACAAACACCGCACAGCGGGCTAACGGGTGAGTGATGGTAAGGGGCATAGTGAAGTTTGGCTTACTCGGTGTACGATCTACTTTTCAAGATAATGGTACAGAGCCTGCCCCAAGCATAACATATCGAGAGATGAATGTCGCGCCGGTTGCCCAGACCAAATAAACGCCAATGGCTTGCATACAACGCCGGACGAAAGTGCTAAAATATGGGCAATAGGCGAGGATATAAAACATGCAAACTGACAACCAAACACTCAAGTTCGCGCATGAAAGAGCATTAGAAGTGCTGCGCCGCTGCGTCACACCAAGCGGGTTCCGCGCTTCCGGCTTAACGGCGGGCTACCCTCAGGTCTGGGCGCGGGATAACGGCGTGATTGCTTTGGGCGCGTTCGCCAGCGGTGACGCGGAACTCATCGCGACCGTTCGGGCGGGGCTTGCCACCCTCGGCGCACACCAGTCGCAACGTGGGCTAATTCCCCTCAATGTCAACCCCGACAACGGCTACATCAGCACCGAAAACGCGGGCGCAGTTGACGCGAATTTGTGGTTCATCCTGCTCCACTTCGCCCACCTACAAACCACAGGCGATATGGACTTCCTGAAAGACAATTGGGATAGGATTACCAACGCCCTCAAGTGGCTTGAATATCAGGATATGAACGAATGCGGCTTGCTGGAAATCCCGGAGGCCGGTAACTGGATGGATTTAATCGCCGTCCGCTATAACACCCTATACGATAATTCGCTCTACTATGCAGCGGCGCTCGCTTACGACCTCATGTACCAGCGCCTGCCGGAACCGGCACCGCGCCACACCATGAACGTCAACGCCGCCCAAATTCACGAACGCATCAACCTACTCATGTGGATCGACCGCTGCTGGGTGGCCGAACACTTTGCCGAGCAGCTCGAACGGCTCAAAGCCATTCGCCTCGAATGGTACATGCTATACCACAACATCGGTACCATCTCCAGCCGCCCCTACTACCTGCCGTGGGTCGCCTTCCGCGAGTATGGTGACTGGTGTGATACGCTCGGTAACTGCCTCGCCATTTTGTCAGGCATCGCCGATTACCACCGGCGCGAACATATCCTGCGCTATATGTATCAAGTCGGCATCGCCGAACCCTACCCCAGCAAAGCCATCTACCCGCCCATTCACCCCGGCGAAAGTGACTGGCGTTCGTACTATCGCAGCCGTAACCTCAACCTGCCGCACCAATATCACAACGGCGGCATCTGGCCGATGGTCGGCGGCTTCCACGTCGCGGCGCTGGTGCGTCATCAGTGGCATTCCGAAGCCGAACGCTTGCTGCTCTCGCTTGCCAACGCTAATCAGCAGGGTTCGCGGGACGATGAAGGCTTCAACGAATGGATGCATGGTGTAAGCGGGCATCCGATGGGCTTCGAACTGCAAGGTTGGTCAGCCGCCATGTATATCTATGCCGAAAACGCGGTACAAAATGGGCAGCTACCGCTCTTTGACGATCTCTTAGCCGCCAAACCAGAAGCCGCACGGCTCACCGAAATGAACGACTTTGCGATCCACGCTGGAGGTGGCCCGGTCTAGAATTACACGGCATGGTTCTAATGGCATAACGTCACGAAGGCGTTATAATCCGATTTGCTGGAAAGTGTTTCGCACGTTTCATCAAGCATAGGAGCGATAATATGAGGAAACGGCTTACAGGTATTTTACTGATTATTTTGGTACTCGCAGCATTTAGTAACGTCGCGGTCGCCCAAGACCAAACCACCTTGTTGTGGGGTATGTGGGGCAGCCCGGAAGAAATCGCCGTTCATCAAAAAGTGGCCGATGCCTATATGGAAGCCAACCCCAACGTCACGGTTGAGTTGTGGTCGCAGCCGTGGGGTGATTACTTCACGAAGATGGACACTCTGTTCGCAGCCGGTGACGGTACCGCTATCCCCGATGTGTTCTTCATGTCGCCCATTCAGCGCTACGCCGCCAGTGGCTTGATTCAGAGCCTCGACCCCTTCATCGAAGAAGCGGGCTTGGATCGTGAAGATTACTGGCCGGGTGCGCTCGAAAGCACCTCGCTCGACGGTGTGGTCTATGGTTTCCCGCGTGACAGCGCCGTGGAAACCCTGTACTACAACAAAGATGATTTCGACGCAGCAGGTCTGGAATACCCGACCGACGAATGGACGTGGGATGACCTGCGTGCCGCCGCTGAAGCCCTGACCATCAAGGATGACACCGGTCGCGTCACCCGTTACGGTCTGGCTGCGGAAGGTGGCAAGTACTTCAACTTCGTCGGTGCCAATGGTGGCGCAATTCTGGACGATATGTTCGCCCCCGGCGAATGCCGCCTCAGCACCCCCGAATCCATCGCTGGTGTCGAGTTCTTCGCTGGCTTGATGAATGACGAAATCGCATGGCGCGATGCTAACCTCGGCCAAGCCGGTGGTGACCAAGCGGTATTCCTCTCCGGTCAGGCTTCGATGTTCATCCAGAACGCCAGCCGCGTTCCGGCGTTGAATGCCGCCGGTGTGAACTATGATGTCGCCGCCGTCCCGCTGGCTCCGAGTGGTGGTCGCCAAGCTGGCAGTACCAACGGCGCGGCGTGGGTCATGAGCGCCCTCAGCGACCAACCGGAAGATGCGTGGGCATTCCTGCAATTCCTGCAATCGCCCGAAGGTGGTCAGGCTGTTTACTTCTCGGCGGGTGATGCCTTCCCTCCAACCAAATCCGGCGCGAACTCGCCCGTGTTCTTGGATGACAGCCGCGCCCCTGCCAACAAGCAGGCGTGGTTGGTCGGCGCGGAATCAGCCCCCCCGAACGGCAACGGTTGGTTCCCGGAATGGGGCGAACTCAACAGCACCATCATCAGCCCGGTTCTGACTTCAATCTGGGCGGGTGAAGCGCAAGCTGCCGATGTTCTGCCGGGTTTGTGCGACAGCGTGAACACATTCCTAACCGACAAAGGCTATCCAAAATAGTCTCAGAAGTGTAACCGTCTGAGGTTCATTCGACGCGGGGCTTGAGGATTTTCTCTGCCCCGCGTTTCATTCAAGGTTGAACGGAGACAACGGCATTATGGATCGCGCCAGTAATTTATCATCACCAAGAACGCCTCAGCCTTCCACCCTCCGGCAGCGACTCAGCTTTAGATTGGGCATTGGCGTGTGGCGTGCCGATCAGCAGTTCGAAGGTTACTTATTTTTACTACCCAGCTTAATCGGCTTCACCATATTTGTTCTTATCCCGATTGCTGTTTCATTCTTCATCAGCTTCCAGCAGTGGGACTTAATCACCCCGCCTAAATATATTGGCCCTGCAAATTATGTCGAGTTATTTACCACCGATCCACTTTTTGGAACCGTCGTTAAAAATACGTTTTGGTACTCGGTTCTGATCGTTCCAGTACAACTGATCCTCGGCTTCATTCTTGCGAACATTCTCAACTCCGGTCTGCGCGGCGCGAAGCTCTACCGGATGTTGTACTTCATGCCGGTCGTCGCCAGCGTCGTCGCGGCGGCGATGGTATTCCGCTTCCTGTTTAACCAGCAAACCGGTGTCATCGCTGCGAGTGTCTGGCAGCTAAAGGGTTTTCTCCTCAGCCTATCGTTCGTCCAAAACTCGCCAGACCTCCTCGCGTCCATCAAAGCGATCACGCCGCCCGACTTTTTAAATGCCTCCGCCGGGGGCATTTGGCCGGGTTGGGCGCTGGTCAGTGTCGCCATTTTTACCATCTGGAAAAACGTCGGCTTCACGATGGTCATTTACTTAGCCGCGCTGCAAGCCGTTCCCGAAGTCCTGTATGACGCGGCGAAAGTCGATGGCGCAAACCGCCGCCAATTACTGCGCTTTGTTACCATACCGCTCGTCAGCCCGACCACTTTCTTTTTACTGGTCATTCAAATGCTCGGCGCGTTCCAAATTTTCACCGAGCCGATCATTATGTCCGCCAATACACAGCGTCAGCTCCCCAACGCCGCCGCGTCCATCGTCACCTACATTTATCAAAATGCGTTTAGCTTTCAGCGCATGGGTAAAGCCGCCGCGATCTCATGGGTGCTGTTCGGCATCGTTTTCACCGTCACCATCCTCCAAACTTACTTGCAGCGGCGCTGGGTTTACTACGAAACAGAATAAGAGGCGCAAACATGACCGACACCCTATACGACAAACCGCGCCCATCAAACGGAATCCCGTGGGGAAAACTGGCGGCGCATATCGTGCTGCTGCTGGGTTCGTTTATCATGGTGCTGCCCTTCTTGTGGATGGTCAGCACATCCCTAAAAACCTCGACCGACATCTTACGGGAATTTCCACCACGTCTCATCCCGTCAACCTTCATGATCTCCAACTACGCCACTGCCCTCAATTCGCTGCCCTTTGACCGCTACTTCTTCAACAGTTTATTGGTCGCCACCAGCGTGACCTTACTCCAACTCCTCACATCCTCTTTGGCTGCCTACGCCTTTGCACGGCTGCGCTTCAAGGGGCGCGATACGATATTCTTCCTGTATCTCATCGGCCTCATGATCCCCTTCCCCGTGCTACTGCTGCCAAACTTCTTGATGATCCGTCAGCTTGGCTGGTTCGATAGTTACCTTGCGCTGATCGTCCCACCTGCCTTCTCGGCATTCAGCATCTTCCTGCTGCGCCAGTATTATCGCGGCATCCCGCTGGATTATGACGAGTCGGCACGCATCGACGGTGCGTCATCCCTCCGCATCTGGTGGAGCATTTTGCTGCCGAACTCACGTCCTGCTCTCGCCGCCTTAGCCGTGTTCACCTTCCTCGGCACATGGAACGACTTCCTCTGGCCGCTGGTCGTCACCAATTCGGAATCCATGCGAACCCTTCCCGTAGGCTTAAGCACCTTTCAGGGTCAGTTCACCGTCCGCTGGGAACTCCTTATGGCGGGGTCAGTCGTTGCCCTTATTCCGGTCTTAATCGTCTACTTCTTCGCCCAAAACTGGATTATCAAAGGCTTATCCGTTTCCAGCGGCTTGAAGGGTTAACCCCAAAAATACGAATTGTAGGGGCGCAAGGCTTGCGCCCCCACTTCCGCCCTCAACCACCACACGTACCCACTCCCAAACACACACAAACCATTTTCCAACCATCCACTAACGCTCTTAACAATCCTTTTCCCTCAAAAAGGTTGGTGAACTCGCCGCTTAAAAGAGACCAAATGTTCACCCTAAACCCTTCACTTTATGCTATGCTGTTCTTAGAAACCATTTGAGAAGTCACAGAAATGCCGGACAGCCTGTCTGCTGTCCCTACACAAACGTGGGGTTGTAGCTCGTATTGGCTGTAGGGACGCGAGACAGCGCGTCCGCTGCCAACCACAAAAAATTTTCAAATGGCTTCTCACCTTTGTGTCTCTGAGTCTTGGAGTCTTTGTGTTAAAGATCTTTGCGCCCTTGCCTCTTAGCGCCTTTGCGTTTTGTTATTCTCTGCGGTTAATCCCTTTTTCTCTTCTTTCTCTGCATTTTCTTGGCGTTCTTGGCGACTTGTATTGCACCTTCCTTGCGTCTTTGCGTTTTGTTATTCTTCTCTTGGCGTTCTTAGCGACTTGGCGGTTCAATCTGCCTTTGTCTTTTCTTGTAACTTGTCACTTGAAACTTGTAACTGCAATTCAGCGGCAACTTCCCTCACATCCGCTGCGACAGCACCATATTTGCACAGCGGTGGATTACTCGGCTAAAGCCGCCGGAAAATGTCATTTCAGCGCCGCGCTCCCTCACTTCTGCCGCCACAAAATGTCACTTCAGCGGATGCACGGGAGACTCCCGCCAGCCATTTCGGCGGAAGTATTGCATATTTCGCCTATTGATACCTGCCCTCGCCCAACCGCGTTACAATAAGGGTCATAGTAAGGTTTTACAGGAGCATCGCGTATGAAAGCCGCTCAAATCGTCCAACCGGGTCAAGGCATCGTCACCACCGTCGCAGAACCTACTCCCGGCGCGGATGATGTCCTCATCAAAGTTCACGCGGCAGGCATCTGTGGCACGGACTTGCACATCTTCAAAGGCGAATACGAGGCCGAGTACCCCATCATCCCCGGCCACGAATTTAGCGGTGAGGTCGTAGCCGTCGGTGCGAACGTCACCAACTTCAAAGTCGGTGATCGCGTGACTGCCGACCCCAACATTCCCTGCAACCGCTGTGCCTACTGCCAGCGTAACGAACCTAATCAGTGTAAAAATCTCCGCGCCATCGGGGTAACGCGCAGCGGTGCGTTCGCCGACTATGTTGTCGCGCCCGAAAGCAACGTGTTCGCCATCGGCGAGATGTCCTACAGCGCGGCTGCCCTCATCGAACCGCTCGCTTGTGTGGCGTGGGGCATGACGCAAATCAATGTGCGCCCCGGCGACTCGGCCTTAGTGTTCGGCGCGGGGCCAATGGGCATCCTCGTCGCGCAGTCCCTCAAGCAAGCGGGAGCCGTGCGCGTTGTCGTCACCGATGTTGTACCGTGGCGCTTACAAATGGCCGAGCAGTTAGGCGCGACCCACACCGTCATCGCCGATGCCACCCAGCACGCCAAACTGAAATCCATCTCGCCCGATGGCTATGATATTGTCGCCGATGCCACCGGCATTCCCGCTGTCCTCGAAGGCACTTTCCAATATGCCGCCCCGCGCGGGAAAATTTGGGTATTCGGCGTGACACCACAGGGCAGTTACGTTAAATTCCCATCCTACGAAGTCTTCCGCCGTGACCTCAAGATCGTCGGCAGCTTCGCGGTCAACCGTACCTTCCCGCAAAGCATCGCGCTTATTCAAAGTGGTGCCATTCAAGTCGAGCCGCTTATTTCGCACCGGTTCGCCCTCGATGAATTCACGCACGCGCTGGATGTCGCCGCCACCGATCCCAAACGTGTAAAAGTCCACTTTAATCGCTAGGCTCAAAAGGCAGAACGCATCTCTACGTTCTGCCATTTAGACTGGCTCGTTTCTAAATGGCGCGTTAGCCACGATGCCCTATATACTGGTATATATAATGAACAATATTTGAGTGAAATTATGCTTGCAATCGTTCGCGCCTGTGCAATCATCGGCCTCGATGGCTGCATCATTGAAGTGGAAGTTGATTTTAACCCGCGCGCCAATATACCGATGTTCACCATCGTCGGTTTACCCGACAGCGCGGTCAAGGAAAGCCGTGAGCGGGTACGTGCCGCCGTTAAGAACTCGCATCTTCAATTCCCGAACAAGGTCTATGTGGTCAACCTCTCGCCAGCGGATATTCCTAAGCACGGCCCCGCCTACGACCTCGCGATTGCGGTCGGTGTGCTTGCCGCTACCGACCAAATTCCGCTTGCCACGATTGAAAACAGCTTATTTATCGGTGAGCTTTCATTAGACGGCAGCATCCGCCACGTCAAAGGTGTCATGCCGATGGTCTACGCTGCCTATCAAGCAGGCATGGAACGTATATATGTCGCCGCTGAAGATGCCCCGCAAGCCGCCCTCATCAACGGCATCGAGATCATTCCACTCGAAACACTCGGTCAGTTAGTGGAACATCTCTACGGTCTGAACACCATCCCGCCTTACGTCCCGCCACCGCTCACCATTGATGACAGTGTACTGCCGGATGGCATCGTCGATTTCGCTGATATAAAAGGCCAACAGCACGTCAAACGAGCGCTCGAAATCGCTGCCGGTGGCAATCACAATATCTTGCTATCCGGTTCGCCGGGGGTCGGCAAAACACTCCTTGCCCGTGCTATGCCCGGAATTCTGCCCAAGCTCACCATTGACGAAGCGCTGGAAGTCACCCGTATCTACTCGGTCGCCGACGCACTTCAAGGGTCACGCCCACTGGTACAAGCTCGCCCGTTCCGAGCGCCACATCACACCATCTCTCAAGCCGGCCTTGTGGGTGGTGGGTCAACCCCCAAGCCCGGTGAAATCTCGATGGCGCATCGCGGTGTACTTTTCATTGATGAAATTGTGGAAATGTCCCCCAAAACGCTGGAAGTCATGCGCCAGCCCATCGAGGATAAAATCGTAACCATCAGCCGTGCACAGGGCAGCATGACGTTTCCGGCGAACTTCCTACTGGTCGGCGCGATGAACCCCTGCCCCTGCGGTTACTATGGCGACAACACCCGTGCCTGCACCTGTTCACCCACCATGATTTCCCGCTATCAAGGGCGGCTGTCCGGCCCCCTGCTCGACCGTATTGATTTACACGTGGATGTGCCGCGCGTCGAATACGACCGCCTGATGAGCGACGAACGCGCCGAATCATCAACTGATGTCCGCCAGCGCGTCGAAAGCGCCCGTGAGCATCAACGCAAACGCTTTGAAGGCCGCGCGGGGTTATATGCTAATTCGGATATGGGAGTCAGTGAAATTCAGCAGTTATGCTACCTCTCACCGGAGGCCAAACAACTGCTCGAAGTCTCCACCAAGCGCCTTCAACTCAGCGCCCGTGCTTATCACCGCGTCATCAAACTCAGCCGCACCATCGCGGATCTGGGTGAAAGCCGCCGGATCGAAGTGCCACATGTGGCCGAGGCCCTACAGTATAGACCCCGGCCACAAAACACTTAAAGGGTAATTATGCAGGTACAGCCTGTGCCAACTGCTTGAACTGTGGCAGCCACTGCGCTTCTGCTGCGAGCAGTTCGCCCACCATATCACGTATTTGGTCGAGGGTGCAAACCGCCGCCGTCAGTGGGTCGAGCATCACCGCATGGTACACCGCTTCAGTATCACCTGTCAGCGCCGCGTCCACAATCAGCTCTTGCACGTTGATATTGGTGCGGTTCAGCGCCGCAAGCTGCGTCGGCACTTTACCAATGCGCGTCGGCTGGATGCCATTGCCATTGACGAGGCACGGCACCTCGACACAGCAGCCATCCGGCAGGTTATCAATCAACCCGTGGTTCGGGATGTTGCCAGCAATCACCGTCGGTTTATTCGTCTCCATCGCCTCGATGATGTGCGATCCGTATTCGTGGGTACGTTCCTTCGGCACGACCGAGCCGTCCGCGATCATCGCCTCGTACTCGCTGTTGAACTTGTCTTGGCGCTCGATACAGTGCTTGAGGTAACCACCCGAACGCCCCCAATCGAACCAGTGGTCATTCGGACTCTTGAACTTCGGCACAAGTTCGTTGTTGACCATCGCCGGAGTCTTACGGAAGTACGGCATGTACTCGCTGGCATGTCCACTCGACTCGGTCACAAAGTAGCCGAAATGCTTCATGATGTCGATGCGAACCGGCTCCTCGCCGTAAATTTCAGGGTCGGCAATCGCCTTCCAAATCAGCGGGTATAAATCCTCGCCATGCCGCTGAAACTCAAGGAAGAACGCTTGATGGTTAATCCCCGCGCTGCGGTACGTCACCTCGTCATACGGCACATTGATCCAGCGGGCGAGCATCTCACTCGTCCCCTGAACACTGTGGCACAGCCCAACGTGTGGCCGACCAGTACCACGGTCGAATGCCCAGCAGTTCGCAGCCATCGGGTTCACATAATTCAACAGCAGCGCATCCGGCGCGAGTTCGTCCATATCTCGACCGATGTCGAGCAGTACCGGAATCGTACGCAGCGCACGGAAAACCCCACCCGGCCCCAACGTATCGCCGACACACTGTTCAACACCGTAACGCTGCGGGATTTCCAAATCAAGCCGGTAAGCATCCAACCCACCTTGCTGGAAGGTCGTCACCACGTAGTTCGCGCCTTTAATAGCAGCCCGCCGGTCAGTCGTTGTCTCAATCTTGGCCTTCAACCCGCGAAGGTCAATAATCGCCTGCACCACCTTACGCGACTGCTCAAGCCGCCCCGCGTCGATGTCCATCAACGTCAGCGTACAATCTTGCAGCGCGGGAACAAATAGAATATCACTGCACAGATTGCGCGTAAAAACCAAGCTCCCAGCCCCAATAAATGTAATTTTAGCCATTTGATGACCTATCCTTTAGAGAATAATGTTTATACGATGGGCAAGCGGTTTGCCCATTCACCAATTAAAGGCAGCAGCGCCGATTTATTCCGTAGTGCGTTCATCATCCCCAGTACCCAGATGACCACACCAAACATATATGCAGCCATGACAACGGAAAATGTCGCCACACTGAACATCGCCGCGAACGGAATTTGGGCGATCAGCCACGCCACGACCATCCAAGTCAGCAGCGTACCGATCAAAAATAACACCAACCCAATTGCTTGGCGCAGGTGAAACACGGCGAACGAGTTACCCCGCTGAAACAAGTAAACATAAAGCCAACCAAAAACCGGAAGCAAATAAGCAATGAAAGCAGGAATGGGCGAAGGTCGATTCATGCTGGCGCTCCAATTCCTTTGAGGTGTAGTTCTTTCGCAAAGTGGCAGCTAACAAAATGCCCCGGTTCAACTTCGGTGAGCTTCGGCTCGGTCGTCGCGCATTCCGGCTGGGCATATCGACAGCGTGGGTGGAAGATACAGCCCGATGGGGGATTAGCCGGACTCGGCACTTCACCCTTCAGTTGAATACGCTCGACTTGAATATCCGGGTCTGCGGGCGGTACTGCCGAAAGCAGGGCTTCTGTATACGGGTGCAGTGGCTTTTGCAGCAGTTCGGAGGTTTCCGCCATCTCTACAATCTTGCCGACGTACATCACCGCGATACGGTCAGAAATATGCTCGACCACCGAAAGATCATGCGCGATGAAGATCAGCGTCAGCCCCAGCTTCGCCTGTAACTCTTGCAGCAAGTTCAGCACCTGCGCCTGTACCGATACGTCGAGCGCCGACACCGGCTCATCCGCCACAATTAAACGCGGGTTGAGGGAAAGTGTACGCGCCAAACCGATACGCTGCCGCTGCCCGCCGGAAAACTCATGCGGGTAGCGGCGCATCAACGCGGGGTTTAAACCGACGGACTCCATCAGTTCTGCTACCCGCCGTTCGGCTTCTTTCCCTCGTGCGATGCCGTGAATCTCCAGCGGCTCGCTGATGATGTCCCGCACGGTCAAGCGCGGGTTCAGCGAGCTAAATGGGTCTTGGAAGATCATTCGCATCTCGCGCCGCAGCGGTTTCATCTGCCGCTGATTAATCCCCGCCAGATCAACCTTTTCGCCGTTCGGTCGGTGGTACACAATCTCGCCGGAAGTCGGGTCATACAGCCGCAAAATCGTACGTCCGACGGTCGTCTTACCGCAGCCGCTTTCGCCGACCAGCCCCAGCACTTCGCCATCGCGGAGTTTAAAACTCACCCCATCGACCGCCTTCACATGCCCGATCACCCGCTTAAGGATGCCCTGATAAATCGGGAAGTGCAGCTTCAAATTATTCACTTCGAGTATCGTTTTGTCTTGAACCGTCATAATCATTCTTTTCCAAAAATTATTGAGCGGGTAATTCGATGGTTGCTTCTTCCATGATGATGTCTGCGTCATTCCAACCCTTTTGCTGCATCAAATCGTAGAAGGCGCGGCGGTAGATCAGCCGCACATGGATCGTAACAGCATCGCTCGTTGGCATCGCAAACGTGTAATTTGACGTATCCGTTTCAAACGGCGAGATACGGTTATCTTCGACAATCGTCACAGGTCGCCAGAAAGCCGCCGTTGGGGTTTCGCCCGTCCAATTGTCTTTCAGCACCTTCGCGAAGGTTTTGCCCGGTATACCACCATAGTCGCCAGAAAAGTCTGGATTGGTAGAGCCATCCGTTAGGGTCAGCGTGTTCCCCGCCGCGTCCACCGCCTCGACCACCAAAATCACTGACCGTATCGGCACATCGGTCGGCACGTCATGTCCGGCTTGATCGTTGGTAATACTCACCTGCACTTGAACCGTACCATCGCCGCGCTCGGCATCCGTCACCATCGTCACCGTGTTTTGCAAGAGCGTTTCGTCAGAAGCCCCACGCATCGTATGGTTATGCAGTTCGGTGTAATCGCGCGTCAGGCCGCCCTGCTCCGCCAGCACAAACCAGTTATCCTCGGAAACAGGCATGTGGCAGTCTTGGCAGGTCTTTCCCGTTTCGGGGTCGCTGTATGGGCTGTTCAACCACTCGCCGTACGAGTTATAGATAATCGTGCCGTCCTTCACCTCGCCCATCCCGACCACGCCCCCAAACACACCAAAGTGACAGCTTGCACAGTACTCACTCTTGGAAAGCAGCGGCAGGTAACTATCTTGGCGGCTAACATCCACCAGCGTACCGAAGAATACCTGCTGGCTTTCATCGTGAGGCCGTGCCAGTTCAATCGACATAATGCCCGGCATATCCGGCAGCGGCATTCCGGTTTCAGGGTCTAAGATGACATTCACCGTCTTATGACAGAATTCGCAGCTAATCCCTTCCGCCGCGTCCCCTTTCAGGTTCGGAGACGGGATCGGTGCATATTGCAGCAACCCGTTCGACCGTTCCACCGTAATGCCTGTGTGGCAGCCTGACCAAGTACAGTTTTGCGTGTTCTCAACCGACGATGCGAGCGGTGTATGGCACGACGCACAGTTACCCGCGCGGCTGGGGTTATCCAACCGGAAACCCGGCCCATGATATGGTTGTTCCGGGTCAGGCGGCAGCGGGATACCATCCAGCCCGTATTCAACCGGCTGCCCGACTTCGCCATCCACATTCGTCCCCATATAAACATTCAAGAATCGGTGATTAATCGCTGAACGGGAATGCTGGTCTTCTTTCCACTCGGTATACTCGCGATGGCATAATCCACAGGCTGCCGAGCCTTCCACGCCGTCCAACGAATACCACTCGTACTCATTGTTGTCATTAATCACCAATGGAGTCAGTGAGATCGTGATGTCACTCGCCCCCGCCCAATCAGGTGTGGTTGGGTCAAGCGTCTGGAAGCCAATAAAATGCCCCGCTGCCCACGCCGTCACGACAACCGGACTCGCAAAGTCAACGCCGCTGAGTTCGAATGTACCATCTTCGGTGGTTGTCGTCTGGTTTGGAGTCGCCTGCACTTGCACAATTGCACCGGCTACCGGCCCACGCTCATTAACCACTGTTCCGCTAATGATGTTGGGAAGCTCATCAGGGCTAACAGACGAGGCTTGTAAGCGTACTGCCGAGACCACTTGCCCTGAGCCAGCACGAACCAACGCCGCAAATCCTGAAAAAATGAACAGCAGGCCGACAATGAAAGTGATAATGGCTGAACGTTTTAGATCATGCATCTGTCAATAGCTTTCACTTGGTCGCGTACGGGTCAGCAGCATCCCGTAGACCGTCTCCCAAAAAGTTGAAGCCCAATACTGCTAACACCATAAAAATGATCGGTGCTAAAATCCACGAATTTTGCCCCAGCGTTTGAATATCCTGCGTATTCCGCATCATCAATCCCCAGCTAATCAGCGGCTCGGTAATGCCGATGCCCAAGAAGCTCAGGAAAGACTCCGCGAGGATGATGCCGGGAACCGTCAGCGTCAGGATAACGATGACGTGGCTCAATACATTCGGGTACAGGTGGCGGAAAATGATGCGTGAATTCGACGCACCCATTTCCTTCGCCGCCATGATGAAGTCCGACTCACGCAGCGAAAGCACCTTGCCGCGTACCTCACGCGCCAGCGTCGTCCACGAAAGCAGCGCGAAGATACACGCCATAATCACAAACACGCTGAACGAATCCGCCGTTTTCGGTACCAGCGCCGCCAGCGCCATCCACAACGGGAGCTGCGGGAACGCCGTCACGAACTCGGTAAAACGCTGCAAGACATTATCAACCCACCCGCCGAAGTATCCCGAAGCGATACCCAGCACCGAACCGATCACGACACTGATGATCGTGCCGAACAAACTCATCGTGAGCGAGATGCGCCCCGCCTCACAAGCCTTCCCCCATAAATCGCGCCCTAACTTATCCGTGCCGAGGATATGTACCGTCCCCCCCTCCTCGACACCGAAAAAGTGCAAGTTCATTGGTATAAACCCCAACAGCTTATATTCTGAACCCTGCACAAAGAAGTGTATGGGATAAGCTTTGCTCGTATCCTCCACCCACATTACTTGGAATGTCGCGGGGTCGAGCGTATATTCCATGTTGTAAACAAATGGGCCGAGGTGAAAATTACCATTTGCGTCATTAAAAAAATGTATTCTTTGAGGCGGGATAAAAGAGGCTTGTAAGTCGATGCCGTAAATCGTTGTCGGGCTGAAAAAGTCAGCAAAGATAGCAAGGAAAATCAGAGTCAGCACCATAATCCCACCGACAATCGAAACCTTACTGCGGCGGAAGCGTCGCCAAACAAGCTGGCTGTAACTCTCGTTATCAAGTGCGTCATTGGTTCCTCGACCAATAACCGCCACGCCCGTTCCCTCGCCCGATGTATCCTGTGGCCTGATGCCTGAAGTCAAATTGTCGGATTGTTCAGCAGTCATTACCCTTTTCTCCCTCACCTAGCTATATCGGATACGTGGGTCTAAGATCGACAAGAAGATGTCCGCCAACAAATTGCCCGCCAAAATCAATACGCCGTAAATCAGGAGCAGCGAACCGGAGATGTAAATATCGCCGTTCACCAGCGCGTCATAAAACAACGGGCCTAACGTCGGCAAACCCAGTACGATAGCGACCTCTAGCTCACCTTGCAGCATGTACGGCAGCACCGTCCCTTGATACGCCACAATCGTATGCAGCGCATTTGGTACAGCGTGCTTCATAATGACCTTGTTTTCGGTCAGTCCCTTCGACCGCGCCGTCTGCACATACTGTGAACCAAGCACATCCAACAAGTTCCCACGCATCACGCGCATGTTACGCGCCACACCGCCCAAACCAGCGATGAGTAAAACCGGCCAGATATGCCGGAATAAGTCCAAAACCTTATCGATACTCCACGGCGCGAATACATACTGTGGTGAGAAGAACGACGACACGCTCGGCTGCTTGAGGTCGATAACGAGGATATACAAGATGATAACGGCCAGCGAAAAACGTGGCACCGAGGTCAGGATAAAAGAGATAATCGCCCACACATTGTCCGCCACCCCGTACTTTCGTGGCGCGACATAAATACCTAACCCTACACCGACAATCGTCGAAATAGTGTGGGCTAAGATGGCGATCAAAATCGTCATCGGCATCCGTTCGGCAATCAGCTCGCCCACGTCCTTGCCATACGCGAAGGAATAACCAAATTTTCCTTCGGTCACGATTCCCTTCACCCAATTAATAAATTGTTCGGCGACAGGCTTATCAAGTCCATATTGGACGCGCAGACTCTGTGCTGCACGTTCAGCATCGTCTGCTGTTGCGCCTCGGGCCAGCAAATATCCCTGATAAGCGCTGGCATAATCTCCCGGCGGCAGTTGGATGACGACGAAAGACACAATCCCGATGCCAATGAGCATGAAAAACGCAATAATGAGGCGACGAAAAATATAATTTAGCATTCCGGCTCCATCAACAGCTCGTTAAAAACTGTAATTCATATCTGCCGCAAAATTTTTTAGGTAAGGCCGGAGCTATAAACCCCGGCCTCGCCTATTCATTCAATACTTAGTTGCCGTAAACAGGGATAGTATCCGGGCGGTTCTGCGGCAGTTGTTGGTCTGCAGGAGTCCACAACGTATCCAGCAAAATCGCATCCTCTACCCATGTGTACATGAACACAGGTGTACCATTGGCGATGTTCTTCACGCGCTTGGCGGTACCCAAACCGTAACGACCAATAAACACACCGAGGTTGTAAACATTCTCAGTGAAGATGTGGTTGTACTCGGTCAGCAGTTCTTTACGGGCTGCCGCATCAAACGTTGACTTATACTCGGTCATAATACCGGCCAACTGAGTTTCGAAGTCCATCATTTCACGCGGAGTCGTATCCGTATCACGATGCCAGTTGAAGTTGTTGGTCAACGGAGCCAAACCATTCGGGTTTACGAACGGCAGAGCGAATTCCTGACCACCACGGAATACATACAGATCCCATGTACCGGCGGCCTGTGTATCCGTCCATGTCTGGCTGTCAATCACTTTCATGTTGACCTTGATACCAATCGTGCCCCACTGGTTGACAAGGGCTTCAGCGACGCTCTGGGTTTCCTTCGCGTCTTGCGAAGCGCCCAACTGCACCACAATCGGCTGTCCAGCCATCGGGCCAGTCGACCATTCACGAACACCGTCACCGTTCGAATCAGTCAGACCCATTTCATCCAACAAGGCGTTCGCGGATGCGGCATCATAGGGATAGTAAACAACGGCTTCGCGGTCAAAGTCCGGTGCGCCGGGGTACAAACCGCCTGCCCAACCACGAAGGAACGGCCCCTTCATGATCGACTGAGCAATACCATCACGGTCGGTCGCATAGCTCAACGCTTGGCGGAAACGCAGGTCGCGGAACAATTCTCGTATCGCGACATCTCGGTTCTCATCGGTGATACCGAAATTGATCGCATAGTTGAACTGAACGCCGTAACCGAGCAGTTCCGGCCCCCAGTTGACATTGAACGACGAATTCGGGTCTTGAGCAGCCGTCATCGCCTGAACGAAAGTGCTGGGGTTCTCAAGGTTCATATGATCGCAGTCACCCGCGATGGTGCAAAGATCACGCCCGATACCGCTTGGTCCCTTACGATATTGAACTTCGTCAAGGTACGGCAGTTGGTTACCGGCTTCGTCAACCTTCCAGTAGTACGGGTTACGGCGCATAATCATGAGTTCGTCAGTCTTATATTCAGTGACAACCCACGGCCCCATCGTGACCAAAGGCAGCGTGTCCGGCGCGAGCGCATTGGTGAAGTCCTTATAAGTCGGCTTCGGATCAGCTTCGCTCCACAGCGGATGCAGCGGCTTCAGTTGATGAGCCGGCATCACATCGAAGTTACCTTCATTCATCAGGTAGAATGCGTCAAACGGTTTCTCAACCGGGAAAGTGAACATGACGGTATAGTCGTCAACCTTTTCGAGGGTGGCGTACTCGCCGTTCCATGACCACGCATCCTTGCTGCGGGGGGCGTTGATGTTCGTATCTTGGATGTAGCCATCCCATGTGAACATCACATCATCTGCTGTAAACGGTTGGCCGTCCGACCACTTCGCGCCTTCAACGAGGTGCATGGTCAGTTGCTTGCCGTCTTCAGACCATTCCCAGCTCTTGGCGATTTCCGGCATCGGTTCAATGTCCGACTCAGCGCGGAACAGCGGGCCGGTCTTGACCAACGCACCATAATGAACCGTGTACGATTCAATACCGAACCAACCCATCGACACGTTCGCCATATAGTTATAGCCAGCGGTCGGGCAGGCCGAGAAGCCGCGCCACAGGTCGCCGTACTCGCCAATACCATCCAGCATACCGGTCGTCATCATAACTGCCGGTTCTTTCGGCAGGCGTTCTTCGACAGGCGGCAAGCTGCCATCGGCAACAAATTGATCTAAGGATGGCGATTGATGATATTCAGGCAGTGCTTGGTAAGTAACAATTTGATCCATCGGCAATTTAGTAACTTCGCCACCGCCCAACCCGAGGTCATTCGGTTCGGGATAGGGAATCGGTGGTGCGACTGTCCCTTGGGCGGCGACGGGTACACTGAGCGCCACGCCCAAAATCAGTGTGACACACGCTGCTAAAAGCGCGTAACGCCACATTTTACGGACCTTCATTATTAGTCCTCCTCGACTTCATAAAAACAATTTCTAGCCATTAAAGGTAGTTCATTACTTGTTCCGTCACTGAATAAGCCTCACCCCCTTATCGTGATAGACAAATGATGACAGGCGCTCTACTGGGGTTCGTCATGCAGCCAACAAGCCGCTTGATGCCCCGGGATTACCTCGCGCAAGATAGGTTGTTTTTCACTACAAATTTTCATCGCGTGCGGGCAGCGTGGCGCAAATGCACAACCTTTAATCGCGTCCGTCGGCAGTGGAACCATGCCCTTAATCGGTTCGAGATGCTGCTCTCCCTTACGTCCCAAAACAGGAACCGAATTGAGCAGCCCGACGGTGTACGGGTGCAGCGGTTTGTGGAACAGTTCGCGTGTGTCCGCAAACTCCACGATCTTGCCTAAGTACATCACGGCGACCTGATCCGCCATCTGCGATACCACGCCCAAGTTGTGAGTAATCAGAATGATCGAAGCATTGGCATCCTCTTGCAGTTCGGACATCAAATCCAAGATTTGCGACTGGACTGTCACATCCAACGCCGTCGTCGGCTCATCAGCGATCAAAATAGATGGATTACACGATAACGCCAGCGCGATCATCACCCGCTGCCGCATACCGCCGCTCAACTGGTGCGGATATTCGTTCAACCGCTGCTTCGGTGCGCTAATCTGCACCTTCGTCAGCATTTCCAAAGCACGGTCAAGCGCTTCTTTGTGGCTCACCTTTTGGTGCAGTTCAACCACTTCCGCGATCTGTTCGCCGATCTTAAAGAGCGGGTTTAACGACATCATCGGTTCTTGGAACACAATCGCAATCTCACCACCGCGTATTTTCCGCATCTCGGGTCCGCGTGGATCGAGCTTTGCGATGTCAATGACCTCATTGGTTTTATCGCGGTGCAGCTTAATCTCACCGTTCACAATCTTCCCCGGCGGCGACTGGATCAAGCGCATGATCGACATCGACATGACACTCTTGCCGCAGCCGCTTTCGCCCACGAGACCCAGCGTACTCTTGCGCGGTAGCGTCAGGTTCACCCCATCAATCGCTCGGACTGTACTCTTTTCGAGGAAAAAATAAGTTTTAAGGTCTTTAATTTCTAAAATGGGGTCGGATGCAGGAATAGATAATGACGACATTCTAAAATTAATCCCCTATCTATACACAAAAATGCAGCTTGTTTAAGTAGTGTTACAGGTTAAATCTTGTTTGGTAAATAACTGTTCGAACGAACAAAAAAGCCCGAAACCGCTTCATTCAAGTCGATTTCAGACTTTTAATGTTGGATGCAAATAAAATCTGTAGCGAGAAGCAAAAGGACACAAATCCAGATGGTAAGTGAGGTGCAGAGTAGGATGTTCTGGTGATAAAATAGAAAGGCAGGTAAGAAAGCCGCTCATAAGCATCAACTTTTGTGTAATATTTGTAAAAAAGCAACTTATGCAATATAAAATTAACTAGGGTTAATTAGATCATCCTTTTGTGCGGTTGTCAAATAAGACTTATCCATTCAAACATACGGGGTGTTCGTTCGAACATTTTCTAACATGAATAAAACAGAGCGGCAGAATCACATCATTCAACTTATCGAGCAGTCGCCTGAAAAACACCTCATCGAAACACGCCACCTTGCCGAACAATTCGGCGTGTCCGAAATGACCGTCCGGCGCGATTTTCAAGAACTCTCGTATAAAGGCTTGGTCAAGCGTCAGCACGGCGGGGTCAGTCAGAGTGCAACGGCTGTCTTAAAAGAGAAACGTGAAATCGGTGTCCTGCTGGCCTTCATCAAAGGCAAATACAGTGATCCTTTTTTCAACGCGGTTTTGGAAGGTGTCGATCACAAATTGCAGGAGTTAGGCTGCCGCTTGGCCTACATCAAGCCGCATAATGAGTTAAACACGGCTGCTCAGGCGCGCGACTTGCTCAAAGCCAATCCCACCGATGGCATTATCTTTCTCGGGCCACTCCCCAAAGCCGATAGTATGGCGTATCTGAAGGAAAATTTGCACGCACTCGTAGCCACGACAGAATCAATCAGCTCTGAATATGACACCATTACCTTTGATGGCTATCACGGTATCCGCGATATAGTCGATCATCTCGTGCAATCGGGGTATCGGCGCTTGGGTTTCATCACCGGACATCACGACTTCCGGCGTAAAGCCTTCCTTGATGGGGTCAAAGCCCATGCCCTACCGTCCGAAGCTGAACTGTGCGTTACGGTTCCATTCGGGGACGACGGTTGGACACCCAAATTAGGCCATCTCGGTGCTGAACACCTGTTGAAGTTATCAAAACCGCCGGACGCAATTGTTTGTGCGTCTGACCTCATCGCCATCGGTGCGATTCAATGGCTGCACCAGCATAACATCCGCGTGCCGAATGACATCGCGGTCACCGGCTTTGATGACATTCCCGAATCAGCCTTTACCACCCCTGCCCTCACCTCGGTGCATGTTCACAAACACCTCATTGGTGAACTCGCTGTAGAACGGGTGGTGAAACGCATCGAAGACCCGGCGGTCATCGCCCTTCGGATACAAACACCCACCCACCTCGTCATCCGCCAATCTTCAGAAGGTAATCCACTGTGACCACTGTTCAAACCCTCGTGCTGTGGCTGCTTGCTGCCGTTTTCATAGTGGCAGGGGTTGCCCATTTCACATTCCTGCGCCGCGACTTCGCCCGCATCGTCCCGCCCATTCTCCCCTACAAAGATGCCATCGTGTTATTCACAGGGTTGTTGGAAATCCTCGGTGGTGTTGGGCTTCTCCTGCCGCAGACGACGCGCTGGGCGGGCATAGCGTTTATCCTGTACTTGATCGCCGTCTTTCCAGCCAACATCTACGGCGCACGTCACCGCATCCCCATACGCGGCTACCCGCATCCCTCGGTCGCCGTGCGTCTGCCCTTCCAAATCATCTTGATCGTGCTGTTGTGGTGGGTTAGCCAAACACCGCTTTAGTTCAGACAGAAAATATTGCTGATTTGCCGCACGACACCGAGTAAGTCAACTTCTTCCCAGTTCTCGACAATCTGCCCGCCTTCAATGCGGAAGATAGCGATTGCGGGCATCGAAATCTTGCAGCCGGTTGCGGGAATACCCATAAACTGTGCCGCATGGGTGCCGTAATAGGTCATCCGCAGCACCACACGGTCGCTGGTCACGAGGCTGTCATTAATTTCCAGCCGGAAATCGGGGAACGCCAGATAGAAACCGTGCAGCAAACTTTTGTAGGTTGCCCGGTTCAGCAGGGGTGCGACAGGTCGATGCGCGACGAAATCCGGTGCGAAAATCTCATCAACAATATCCAGATCTGGCTTATTGAACATTTCATCGTACCGTTTAATGAAGGTTTGGACTGCATCTGTGGTCATAGGTTTTCTCGCTTAAGCTATAGGCATAACGACATTTACCATAAAGCCAAATAAGAGGTTCAAATCACATCTTGCTTTACGGTTTGCGTAACCATGACGAATCGATTGAAAACTGAACGTATCAACAATCACCTGAATAGCAAATATATCGGTTCGCGCATCGAAACACCCCTCCCTTTAGTAGGGGATGTGGGAGGGAATTAGTTTTTAGAGTCTCTGCTTCACATATTGCCCGATGCCCTCAATCGCCCGCCGCGCTTCTGGCAGCGTGTCCATCCACCCCTGCCACGTGTGCCACATCTCCGGCCAGATATCCAACGCCACTTCCACGTCCGCTGCTTCAAGGCGCTCGACAAAACGGGTTGAATCGCTGAGGAGTATTTCATCACCGCCAACTTGAATCAACATCGGCGGCAAATCATGGAGCTTGGCAAATAACGGGGAAATCAAAGGGTCTGCCGTGTCTTTACCCCCCGCGTAAAGCTGTGCCGCCGCGTCCAGCGCTTCACGGGTCGTCGTCGGGTCAGCTTCGGCATTCGTCGTTATCGTCTCGCCGCTTTGGGTCAAGTCCAACCACGGCGAAGTCAGCACCACTGCTGCGGGAAGCGGTTGTCCGCTGGCTTGCAGTGAGATCAAACTCTCCACCGCCAAATTCGCCCCCGCCGAATCGCCACCCATAACAATCGCTTTGGCATCCTTACCCTGTGCAATCAACCACTGGTATACAGCCATGACATCCGCGATTGCCGCCGGAAATGGATGCTCTGGCGCAAGTCGATAATCCGGCAACAGTACCGCCGCACCAGTCGCCTCGGATAAATGGCTTGCCAGTTCGCGGTGAGTCCGCACCGATCCGCTGCTAAACCCGCCCCCGTGTACCCACAGCAAAACCTTATTTCGGTCAGCACGCGAACCAATCACCCACTCGCACGCGACACCATTTGCCTCAATCGGCTCGATGGCAATATTCGGCGGCAGTTGGGCTTGCAGCGCGACGGTCTCCCACTCCTGCCGTTGAACAGCCAACGGCGTATTGGAAGGATAATCTTTCACTAGTGTTTTACGGATCTGGGCGCTTTCGGGGCTAGCCATTTGCATTCTCCATAATGTCATTCGAGAATATAGAATGTTTTATAATGCGGATTGCAGCGCCGTCACAGGCTGACTGGTCAGGTTTTCATGACTCTTTTAACCATTTTAGTGGCGGTGAGGGCTTCAAGCCTTGTTCGGCTAAGGCGGCTGTTGTATAGCTGACGATGGCGGGATCGTAATCAGATGAGCGGGCGATAACATCCAGTCCCGCCGCCGTAAACAACGTCTTGCTAAATAGGATGATGGCAGTCTGCCCATCGTCGGCAGCCGTCAGCACGCGCCACTCGCTCCGCGCGATGAACAGCAGCCCCTTACCCCGCCAGATAAACCGTCCGGTCACGGTATCAAACCGGTCATATCCGGTAATCGTTTGGGTACGACCATCCGCTTGCCGTTGATAACGAACTTCATCCAGCAAACGCCCATCATCCAGCGCCGTATAGGTGAATGTCGGCGCGAGTTTATCACCCTTCAACCACAGAGGGAAATTGGTCGCCTGTACAGTCCATGTTCCCGGCAGCCAGTCAGCCGCGTTCATCGGTGTGTACTGCATGGCTCAATTTCCCCTTTGCGCTATGAATCTGCGACCACTTACACCTTACTTCAAGAACTGCTCGCGGTACAACCGGATCGCGTGGCGCATCGGCTCCTGATAATATTCGTCCGGTGTCACGTCCAGCGTCACCGTTTTCGTCGCGGGCTGCACCGTCGGCTCCGTCGCCGCGAAATCCTTGAACACCTGCGTAATCGGCTTCAGCGAACCATCGGGACGCACGAGTCCGAAGAACCGTTCATGTCGCGCTTCCTCGCACGGCGGCTTGTCCCACAGCTCAGGCACATAATCGGCGAAGCACCACGTCATCGCGCCCGTTGCACCAACCTCCACCAGCTTCGGCAGCACCGCACGCAGGTAATCCGCCAAGTCTTGCTCGGAGGCCATAAACTGCTTTTTCGGTCGTCCGTACGATACCCACTCCCAATACTGGGAAGCACCACCGTCCGGTGCGGTACATCCACCAAACTCCTCCGCCAGTGTCGGCTTACCACACAGCGCCGTCACCAGCGCACACAAGTACGGCACGAAATCAGTATCAAGGTCGGACATTGACCATCCCTCCGCGTACATCGGGTAGCCGTGCATCACTGCCACGTCCGTCTCCGCGTACACCTCGTTCACCCGCAGCCCAACGTCGTCATTCACGCTGGCGGTATGCAAACCGCACGTCACCGGATGCACAGGGTCAATCGCCTTGATGATGCCGGTCATCTCGCGCACCCACGCCTGCCCGTCCTCGTGGCTGTTCGGGATGGCGAACAAATCTGGCTCGTTGCCGAGGTTCCACATCCAGATCCCCGGATGATCTTTCAAACGGCTCACAACCGTCTTCAGCAGCAGCCGTTGAGCGTTCAGCGCCATCTCATCATGGTAAGGATTGCGGTAGCCGCCCTTCACCACCTTGCCGCCGCTCACCACCTGTCGCACCCATTTACCGGGGATGGGAGCGCTCTCATCCAGCAGCCAGCCGGGCGACCAGTTCGGCCCACTCATATGTCCCGTGAAAAAGGTGACATCCAGCCCTAACCCATTCTCCGCCGCGATGTCGCAAACCGTCGTCAAGTCCTTTAGCCGTTCTTCCGAAACCGTATCCGGTGTCGGCTGGAAGTCATCCCACAGCAGAAAGATACGCACCACGTTCAAGCCGATGTCACGGATGATCGCGAACTCCTCACGCACTTCCTCCGCTTCAAAGTTCGACCACCAGTACATCGCCTTGCGCCGCGGCCAATAATTCACGCCTAACGTAAACGGTTGTGCCAAAATAACCTCCTCAGACCTCTAATTGTGAAGCTGCACAAGAACACTACTATGACTCACTTGCATCATTCTGCACAGACTTCAGTAGGATGAACCATTTTCCAAGTACGCGAGTTCTTGACTCGTCAGCTTCACATCCGCCGCCTTCAAGCTCGACTGGAGTTGGCCTACGTTCTTCGGGCCGATGACCGGCACGGTCACAAACGGTTGGTTCGTCAGATATGCCAGCGCGATTTCATTCACACCAACACCATGTTCACGCGCCAACTTTTGCACCCTCGGCAGCCGCTGTTGATTAGCTTCGCTCAGGTAAACCTTCTTGTCGCCCTCGGTGATGCCATCTGCGCCTTTGGCATCAAGTTTGCTAAAGAACCCCTTCGCCTGTGACGTATATGGAATCACCGCCATGCCTGTTCGCTTGTGGAATACACTCCCTTCATCATCCATCCCCACCAGCGTCTTATCCGGTATCGCGTTCATATCCACCGCTGCCAAGCTCCATAATGGTTGGTTGCCCACAAAACTCTGCACACCCTTACGTGCCGCATAATCGAGCGCCTCTTGGATGCGGCTAAACTGCCAATTCGAGCAGCCGAACTGCGTAATCCGTCCCTTATCAGCCTGCTCGTTCAAAGCGTCGATAATCTCACCCACCGGAATCGCGGTGTCGTCGCGGTGCAGCCAATACAAATCAATATGCCCTGTCTGCAAATACTCAAGGCTTTCCTTCACATCGGTTTGGATGTCCTCTGGTGAAAGGCGGGACTGGTTCATGCTCGTCAGCAGCGGATGTGCGCCCTTCGTCCCAATTACCACATCCTGTCGCATCCCGCTGTCCCGCAGCCAGTAACCAATTGTCTTCTCGCTGGTGCTTTTGGTGTTCGGTATCCAATCTGAATACACATGAGCGGTATCAATAAAATTCCCGCCCGCCGCCACAAAAGCATCCAACAGGGCGAAGGTCTCCTTGCGCGGTATGCTGGCTCCAAAGTCCGCTGAACCGAGGCAAATCTGTGAAACCTTCAACTCCGTTTGCGGTATCGTTACATACTTCATATCGCATCCTTTTTCTTTTAAGTAGACCCCATATTCGCTGACCTTTCATTAAGTCCAATAGTTTATAAATTCGGTCATGCCCTGCTAGAGAATTGGTAAGCGAGAAAATTATCAGCGAGTTCTCACTCGAAACAATAACTACCAACTCTTTAGAGGTGCATCACCGTAAACTCTAACTTGCAAATTAGAACAAAATTTCATATAATAAAGTTATGAACATAATTTCTAACCCCAACACGCTTGAGAAGCTCAAAATCGCCAGTGATAGTACCGATTTCGAACCAGTCGGTGACCAACCGCAAGTCGAGCATGCGCCTAAACGCCTCGCCCACGACTTGCCCTGTATCACCAATGTCTCAACCCCCACCGGCGCGAAACCGGTCATGAAAACCATGATGACGACCGCCTGTGAACGCAACTGCTACTACTGCCCCTTCCGTGCCGGGCGTGGCAAAACGCAGCGCATCACCTTCAAACCAGACGAAATGGCGGCTTCCTTCGACCAGTTGCAGCGTGCCAAAATCGCTGATGGCCTGTTTCTCAGTTCGGGCATCATCAAAGGCAGCGTCACCACGCAGGATAAAATCCTCGATACGGTTGAAATCATCCGCCGGAGGTATCAGTACCGGGGTTATGTTCATCTCAAGATTATGCCCGGTGCGGAGTACGATCAGCTCTACCGCGCCATGCAGCTTGCCGACCGTGTATCCATCAACCTCGAAGGGGCAACCGAAGATCGTTTAGCGGCCCTCGCGCCCAAGAAAAACTTCAACGAAGAACTTTTACAGCGCCTTGCGTGGGCGCATCAAATCCGGCAGTCCGGCGTTCGTGCCAGCACCGTCACCCAATTTGTCGTCGGTGCGGTTGGCGATACCGATGTAGAACTGCTCTCGACCAGTGAGCGACTTTACCGTCAGATGGGCTTAACCCGTGCCTATTTCTCGGCGTTTCATCCGATTGTCGATACACCTTTCGAGAACCTGCCGTCTGCCTTGCCAACCCGCGAATTTCGCCTCTACCAATCCAGCTTTCTCCTGCGGGATTATGGTTGGAATGTCGAAGAACTACCCTTCGAGCAAACAGGGAACCTGCGCCTCGACATTGACCCCAAACGCGCATGGGCGGAAGCGCACCTCACCCACGCACCCATCGAACTCATGCTTGCCAGTCGCGAAGAACTCATGCGTATCCCCGGCTTCGGGCCAAAAGCCGCCGAAAGCATTATGAAGGCTCGCCGTAGTGGGCACCTCACCGAACTCTCGCACCTCCGCGCCCTCGGCATCCGTGCGCCCGAACAAGCCGCGCCCTTCATCCTGCTTGATGGTCATAAACCCGCTGTTCAATTGTCCCTATTCTGAAGAAGTAAACTTGGGGTGATTAGTGATGCTTGCAAACACATTGAATAACAAACCACTGTTCTCCGCGTCTCCGCGGTTCAATGCTTTTGTCTTTCACTTGTAACTTGCCACGGTGGCATTCTCCCTCACATCCGCCATGCACATGCCAAAATGGCAACGGCGGTGGCATTACGGGAGCAATCTGCCGGAATAGTGTCATTTCAGCGCCGCGCTCCCTCGCTCCTGCCGCCACAAAATGTCACTTCGGCGACCACACGAGAGACTCCTGCCAGCCATTTCAGCGGGAAAATGTGCAAATTGTGCAAAATCCGCAACAGTTATAGCCTACTAATATCCAACACAATCTCGATGACGCAGAACTTGAATCTGACAACTGAAAACTGGAAACTTTCGACTTTAAACCTTTAACTTTAAACTTACTTACAACTTACTCCCAAATCCCGCCCGTCGCAGCTTGTCCTCAACCTGCTCGCGCGTTTCCTGCATCGAGGCTTCTAAATACGGCAAACCCAGCCATGCGTTCATCAGCCCGAAGCACACGCCCGTCACCACCCGAAACGCGGGCAGCGTCTCCCGTGGCGGCCACCAGTTAAACGGCGGATAACCCAGCAGTTGGCTTAACCCATCAATCCCGATTGGAGCGATACCGAGAATAAGATAGATGTAAATCGGAACCGGCCGCAGCCGTCGCCGTACCACCGGAATACTGTAAATCAGCACGCCCGCCGTCAGCGCCCAATAAATCCCAATGTCCCTCGCGCAGATGCTCATCTTATAGCCCATCTGCTCATTCCCACGGAACTCCCGCGCCGCCCCTTGGTAGCCGCCCGTAAACGCATAAATATCCCCCACCGGCCCATAAGGGAACGGGAGTATGCGGTCAGGCGCGAACTCCGGCAGATTCTGAACAAACGCCTCAAACGGCTTCAAGGTACTGCCCGTATTGTATCGCGGGTACATCGGCTGCTCACCAAATAAGAAGATCGACCGGAACGCGAACTGATGACAAACCGCGCTGTACATCGTGTAAATCACATTTGCTGGCCCGGTGAGTCCCACCTTCATTAAGATGGGTGCAGCCACAGGCAAACCGGAATAAATCAACAGGAGAACCAGCACAACACGCAGCCAATGACGGGATAGCCTTAGTACCCATAGGTTCAGGCGCAGCGCAACCGGTTTGTTCGTCGGTGGGGTCAAAGAAGTCATATCAACAACCTAACTCGGTCAATCAAAAAGTGTGCCCAAGTGTATCAGCCTACGAGGAACGGCGCTATTGCCGCCTCTAAACTCTGCCGCGTCGTCGGCCCATAATAAATCTGCTTAATCACCCCATCCGTCGCGACCAGATAACTCGATGGCTGCCCGCGTAGTTGGTATAACCCCGCGATCTGCTGCCCCTCATCCAACAGAATATCGAATGTCAGCCCCAACTGCTCCACCCATCGGCTAACGTCGGCTTGTCCCTCATCCAAGTTCACACCCAAAACGACCAACCCCCTGCCCTGATAATCCTCATAAACCGCTTGTATATCTGGCATCTCCGCTTTACACGGTTCGCACCACGTCGCCCAAAAATTAATCAGCACCACTTTCCCGCGTAAATCGCCTAACCCCATCACCTGTCCATCGAGGGTTTGTGCCTCAAATAACGGCGCTAACGCATTCAGTTCAGGCGCGTACCGTTCCCCCGCCGCGATGAACCCGGTATACGCCGACCGTTCTGGCAGCCCAACCGACCATACAATCAAAAAGGCTGTGGTCAAACATGCCACAGCCCCAATTAACAACAGTTCTCGCCGTAAACGAACCATTCGCGCTTACGAAGCCAATGCTTGTGCGATCATCGTATCAATCTTTTCCGCAGTCATCGGCCCAAACTGCTTATAGATAATCACACCGTCCTTATCCAAGATGTAGGTGCTTGGGTAACTCACCACCCCGTACAACCGTTGAAGGTCGCCCTGCTCATCCATTACGAACGGGAATGTCACCTTCAACTGGTCACGGAAAGTTGTCACCTGCTCCAGCGTCTCCGAGTTATTCACCGCGAGTACGGTAAAGCCCTTGTCGCTGTTCGTTTCGTAGGCTTCCTCAAACTCCGGCATCTCCACCTTACACGGGGCGCACCATGTCGCCCAGAAGTTCAACACCACCACTTGCCCCCGCAGATCAGCCAGTTTAATCGCCTCACCTGTATCCGTCACCGACTCAAAATTGGGCGCGGCATCACCAATATCGGTTCCGGTCACTGGCCCGCTCGCTGCCGCAGCCGCCCCCGAAATACTCTCCAGCATACCTGCTGCGGTCGGAACAGCCGTGGGAGCGCCCTGCCCCAATGTATTACCACTTATCGACCCCACGACTTGTTCTTCAAGGTTAATTGAGAATTCGGAATACTGCCCGTTCAGGTATACACTCAGGCTTTGAAGCTGCCCGCTCGCCACCAAGAAACCAATAAGGACGAGGAACGCGCCGCTCACAAGCTTAATCGTTCCCATATGGCGTTGAAGCCGCCGTAGGATACCTTGAGCGTTATCCAGCAGCAAAGCCGTCAGCAAGAACGGCACGCCTAACCCTAACGAATAAGCCGCTAGCAACGGTGCTGCCCGCGCCACATCGCCCGTATTCGCTGAATAAGTCAGCACAGCCCCATACAGCGGACCGATACATGGTGTCCACCCCGCCGAGAAAATCACGCCCATAATCGCCGAGCCAGCGTACCCCTCGCCGCGTGTCGTCATTTGGCGGCGCGTATCCGCATAAAACCCATTCTGTAGGCTAACAATGATGCCGCTCCAAAAACGAACAGGGTTAGTGAAAGCACCCCCTAAAAACAACCACAACAAGTAGATGACTGCCAGCACCAAACCGATCACGCTGGGCCAATTAAGCTGCGTTACCGTTCCGGCTGTCGTCTGTAACTGACTGTAGATTGAAGGGAGTAACCCGCCTGTAAACCCCCATAAAAAGAACGCTGCCCCTACGAGCGCCATCACAATGCTAACAAGGGGATTAGCGAGTGTACTTTTATCACTCAACAATCGGTTAAATAGGGTGGGCAATACCCCCATAAAATGCAACCCGAAGAAAATAATCAGTACGCCGCCCAAACGCCCGATAATATCCGTGACCAGATTAATATTCCGTCCACCGACCTGTTGAACGAACGCCGTTGAAAGTAGCCCGATTGTGACGAAAACAAACGTAAACCCCAGCACAAAAAAGAGTCCATGCGCCACAATCGTAAAACGGTTGCGACCGGCAGGCTGCAAAACCGCTTGCCCACCCGCACCGACACTCACCTGTGACGAAACCTTGCTCGTCAGCCGTCCGCCTAGATAACCGATATAAGCCGGTACAAGTGGCAGCACACAGGGCGATAAGAACGAGATGATGCCAACGATAAACGCTAAACCGAACGAGATATTATCAACGTTCACAGTCGGAGCCTTTCCCAACCGAACCCAAATACATCTTTGTAACGATAGAATACGAATCTTGCCTGATTATTACATGAGAACGGACTGTCATTCAATCATAATGTGACCATTATCACCCAACCACCCATACACCCATCGCGCCAGCACGGGTGTAAGTTGGATAGCCGAACCCTGACTGACAGTGTGACCAAATTGATTGTGCCAATACGCCCCGGCAATCGCTTGGTGCTGCCCAAACTTCATCGTCCACGGCACGGCTGCGTATCCAGACAAGCTGCCCCCGCCTATAGCACCACGCCTCACTTGATACTGCCCTGCTTCAAGCGCTTCCCTACTGGAAAATGGCACTTGGAGAATGAGGTCGTTATGGTCAAAAGCCGACATCAAAAATGTTTGACGGTCGAATCGCAGCATCCGTCCTTCACTGCTCCCATTATCAACCGTAACAGGCCGCCAGAACACGCCCTGAGACCAACCCAGCAGCACTCCATTTTCATCAGCCACCCCGTACCAACCGTTCGGCTCACCGGGTAAAGCATCAATCACCTGCATCACGCCGCCATGTCCCACCCGTGTAATCAATGGCGCGTCAGCCGAGCAGTACGCCCGAACTGAAGCCACAGGTGCGGCCACTTCCGCCCAAAATGGCGTTTGAGCCTGAAACACGTACTCGTCCACTTTATAGGGCAGCATCGGCTGAATATCCACTCGCCGCACCCAACCATTTTCGAGTCGGTACCAATTGTCGGTCTGGTCAACGATACTGACCATGCTGTCAGGCCAAAGCTGCCTAACAGCGGACTTACCTGCGTCCGGTGTAGCATACACAGGTACAACCGTAAATGCTCGCCCCCAGTAAGTATCCGCATCAACCGCAGCCGCTAATCCCGTCAGGGGTCGCAGTGTCGTCGCAGCCACCGAGGCACCAACCAATTGCAAGAATGTTCGTCGTGTGAGCAACATAGATAAAACCTCGGTTATCGAACGACACGGAAAACAACACTGTGGAAAGCACTAAACACGCTCGTAGGTTCAGTAGTATCGCTAACCCGCACCTTCACCAGATAATCACCAACGGCGGGCGGCATCCAGTCAATCTGCCAGCGCGTCCAAGTTCCATGTTCTGCGGCTTCAAAGGGTACAGGCATCCATTCACCGTCATCAACACTCAATTCAATCTGCTGAATATCCCGCTTCCCACCAAACGCCATCCCATTGAATGTTACTAATCCATTTACCATTTCACGCTGGTGAGGTGAGAAAATCATCGCTGCGGTTTGAACGTCGCCCGTTGACGAATATCCACGCCCCTCAAAATAGCCTGTGGGCTGTGCCTCGGTGAAAGTAATATACTCTAGCCACTTGGGCAGCTTGTAGTCATAAACCCCG
The DNA here is from genome assembly GCA_020161935.1 of Chloroflexota bacterium. Taxonomy (GTDB): domain Bacteria; phylum Chloroflexota; class Anaerolineae; order Aggregatilineales; family Phototrophicaceae; genus CFX2. The sequence continues at coordinate 250,971 of JAIUNI010000001.1, read as the reverse complement.
GGCACAATCAGTCGCACCGGATACCCCTGCTCCATCGACAAGGTTTCCCCATTCATTTCAGTAGCAAGCATAGCGCCTTCAAGCTGTTCAATTGACAGATACGTTGTATAGCCGTTCACACTCCGAAACGAAGCGAACCGCGCCTCAGAACTCACCTGAACAGACTTCAATAAAGTCTCAAGCGCTACCCCTTGCCAAACGGCATGACCCATCATAAATTGGTCAGGGCGGCTTTTTATATTCACAACCGTCGCTGATAAACGAGAAGTCGGCATCGCCTTTAAATCATCAACCGTGACCGCTATCGGCTGTTCCACAAACCCGCCAAATCTTAGCCGCCAACGCTCCAAGTCAATGACAGGCGCAATATGCCCAATCGGGTTGAAAAAGTGTGCAGTCGGAGTTTGCCCCACTTCATCAGCATAAGGCAAGTTGGGTTGTGTTCCCCCAGACCTGCTAATCTCCGAACGAACCTGCCCTTTGCGAGAAATGGTTAGCAGTTGTCGCCGTGTAAATCGAGTCTGATGTTTATCACTTTCACGCAAAAGCCCTAACCTCCTGAAGATAAAACACCTGTGGTTATTACCTCACCAAAGTGCATTATAGTTGGGAATACAACTTCGCCGATAGTCAGCTACCGCTTTACTGGCAACACCAAATAAAAGAGCCGCCCAGATTGGGCAGCCCCCTATAAATTAGCCTAGACAATCAGGTGGTTTACCGGGCTACTGCGGCTTCAACGCATTTTGCTCCGGTCGATCCTACAATCGTGCCATGCCGTACTCCGGCAGGAATATCGACCCGATCACCAGCCCGCAAATTCATGCGCTGGTTCGAGTCCGGCAAGCTGATTTCGACAGTACCTTCTACCACATACAAAACCTTATCGTAACCGTGCGTCCGAACCCCATACCGGTGATTAGGCGCGTTAACCCACATATAGGGGCGCAGTCCTTCTTTTTTCATATCACGGGTAATGGTGGAGAACGTAGGATGTTGGCTGCCATGCCAACGAGTTACGCGGACGGAAGATTGCTGCTTAATACTCATAAAACTCGGAACACCCTTTCGTGAGACATTTACCAAACAGTAGCGCCGTGAACTCACTTGTGAAAAGTGACACGATTCCTAGCTACTAAGGATGGGGGCGCATTTTACCGCACCGTGACTGTTTTATGCAACAGCCAACATGGCTCCTTAACATGACGCACCTTTCCCAGATGATCAGTATAACTCCATTCGCCGGTATCATCCGTAAAGACTTTATAACCTAAACGCTCGTACAATCGACGAGCAGCGTGGTTCGTCTTTGAAGCCGCGATAGACACTTCGTGATACCCACGTGCTGCGATCTGTGCCTCGGCTTCCAGCATGAGCCGCGTCCCAATACCCTGTGCATGGAACATCTCCATGACGCGCAGAGAATATAAATACGCTTGGCGATTCTCAGCTTCGTCATCCATAAACAAAATAAATACATGCCCAATTGGGAAACCGTTACAATCGGCCACCAACATCAGCCGTATCCCAAGTTGTTGGTCGCGATAAGCCCGTTGGAACAGGTTACGGAAGTGAGCAAATTGACCATACCATTCCAAACGCGGCACATCCTCTTTTCGCGCCGGCCGAATAACAACCGGCATCGAAACATTTAAAATTGGTGGTTGCTCAAGAATTGCCATCACAAATTCTCTCATCAAAAATTAAGTGATCAATCAATTCATCTTCTTGTTTTTTATCTTTTACGAGTTCATCCAGCCATGCGTCCCGCAGCCGCCGTAAGATGAGGCTGTAGCATGGCCCGGGCTTCAACCCTTTCGCGCGCAAAGTATCGCCGGTTGCAATCGGTTGGCGCTGGCGCAGTTCAGCCCAATACCGTTCAAGCCACTGCCGCACCGTGGTATTGTCTTCCACATACCACAAAGCAGCGAGCGCGATTTCTGACATCCCTTCTAACCGCGACACAACAGCACTGGGTCGCAGATCAGCCTGTGCTAGCTCACTGGCACGTTCAACCAACCGGGAGGCTTGAAGCATCGACTCGGCCATTTTACGACCGAATAAGAGACGTTCGCACAGCGCTTCAACGGCGCTTGGTTTCAAACACGCCGCCAGTATATGCCAGTAAAACTCATCAACTTCTTCGGGTTGCTTAAAAATAGTAGCTGCTTCCAAGCGCACACGCGCGAAGGTTTCTAGCGCTTCCTCAGGTATCTCGAATACAGGGGTAATCGCCGTTAATACGCCCCGTTGTTGCAAAATTAACAAGCCTTTCTCTGGCTCACTTTCCCGCAACATCAGCGCGAGTTCATTCCGTAACCGTTCGCCTGTAATGCGCCCCAACATGGGCAGCGCCGTAGACATCAGTTCGAGTGTTCGAGCTTCAACCTCAAAGCCTAAGCGGTGCGAAAAACGGATTGCCCTTAAGATGCGTGTGGGATCATCAATGAAACTTAGGCTGTGCAGAACACGAATCAACTTCGCCTTCAAATCTCGCAGCCCTCCGTAAAAATCGACAACATTTCCGAAGGTCGAAGCAGGGCTGAGTTGTATGGCGAGGGTATTAATAGTGAAGTCTCGCCGCTGTAAATCGAGCTTAATTGAACTGCTATAAACCGTTGGCAGCGCGGTTGGATGTTCATAAAACTCGAAACGAGCCGTCGCAAAATCAACATGATCGACCGTATTCGTTAGCGCCTGTTCATTAGCTTTAGGTTTCCACTTAGCCGTACCAAACGGCTTGAAGGCTGTAACTTCGCCTCCATATGCCGCTGAGATCGTTTCGGCAAAGCTAATCGCGTCGCTCTCAACTACAAAGTCGATGTCAAAGTTTGGCCGCCCCAGCAGCAAATCCCGCACCACTCCGCCCACAAGGTAGACTTCTGTTGCTTCCTTCTGCGCCTGTTCCGCAACTGCCTGAATAATCGAAGCGGCATTCTGTCCAAGCATCGTTTCTATTTCCGGCATGGTCAGCAGGCGTTCATCACGTCCGGCGTTGGGGTGAACTCTTGACCAATATTTGAGCAAGTCGGTACGTGTCACAATCCCAATGAGATGCTTGTCATCATTAATAACCGGAATTTGTCCCCAACCGCTCTCCAAGAGCAGCCGTTCCAATTCATAAACCGATCCGTCAGGCTTAACCGCAATATCCCCTGATGACATGACATCTCGCACGGTTAATTCACGGAGTTGATGCTCATCGGCGCGGTCAAGGTCGCGGCGAGTAAGCAACCCAATGACCTGCCCCGCATCAACCACTGGATACCCCTCATGTCCGATCTGCCGCACACGGCGAATGACATCTTTCAACGGTTGAGAGGCTTCGACGGTCTGAACACCATACGACATCAAATCAGCGACCCTCGCTACAGGTGTGACAATGGACTCTACTTCATCCCATATACGCTTTGTAATGTCATCGAGTTTACGATCACGGATGGTTGCCGCTGCTGCCCGCCCATGTCCACCGCCGCCCATCAAACGCGCGACGGCACCGACATCAATAGCATCCACCACCGAACGCGCGACAAGTAACGTACTTGCAGGCATTTCAACAACCACAAACAAAGCTGCGGATTCCAACAAATCCCGCAGCCGGTGAACGACCGCGCTAATTTCCGATACGGTTTCTGGAACAGTTAACGCGCTTAACGAAACGGTATATCCTTCAACCGAACGGCTGACCATTCCCTTCATCAAAAGTTCGAGCAGATTTTGCTGTTCGCTGCTCAACGGCTGCGCGAGGAAACGCCGTACTGTATCCAGCGCCGATTGCTGTTCGAGCAGCCATGCTGCCGCTTCTAAATCGCGCGGGGTCGTTGTGCCATACGAGAGTAAGCCCGTATCTTCATAGATCCCCAGCATCAGCAGTGTCGCTTCGAGCGAACTTACACTGATGCCTTTGAGTTGGAATTGCTCAACCAAATAGGTGGTTATCGAACCGACCGCTTCATAAGTCAGTTGGTAGTTCTTAGGGAGATCATCACCGGGGGCGTGATGATCGATGATCTGTATCTCAACATCTTTGTGTAACCGCTTCAGTTGCGGCAGCCGTTGGGTATCAACAAGGATGATCTTATTGATGGTTTTTGCGCGTAGATCGGCCTGTTTCACAAGCGGAAACGCGCTGCCATATAGTGCGAGGAAGCGTGCTACATTCTGGTTGAGCCGTTCGGAAATGACCGGAACATAGTCAGGATACAAACGTGCAGCAGCCAGTAATCCGGCTACTGCATCAAAATCAGCATTTTCGTGGGTAAGGATGATGTCCACGACACACCCTGAGCTATGACTTGACGACTTGCATCACACGTTTCGGACTGAGCAAATACGGCGGTAAATAGGCTGGAATATTGCTGAACGGCAGCACTTCCGGCTTCAATGTAATACCCAACACATTCTGCATAAAGTCACGTCGGGCTTGAATACGTCCCCATGCTTCAGGGTATTGCTCGGCAAACGCAGCCCGCAGTTCCTCGTCCGCGAGCGCGATGCCGTCCTCGATATTCGTTGTATAGTATTCACCACCGGTCGCCGGAATCACGTCCACTTGCAGCGCCATGCCGGATTTTAGAGGCACAGTCGAGTCTTTATAAACGGGTGAATGCGCCCACTCGTCCAAATGGATAAGATGTCCGGGGTTCAGGCTCACCCCAAAGAACGCATCTCCGATATGACGATGGATAATGTCGTAAAGCTCACCACCCGTCACACCGATCCCAATATGCTCGTACCAATCGACGACCGCTTGGTAATAGGGCGCAACCAGTTTAGCGACATAATCGCGAATGCCTGCCGGCAGTTCACTTTCATCATGCACCACAAAACCAGCCCGTGCGTTGAGCGATCCCCACAGACCAACCGCCATCGTAAATGGTTCGCCCTGCTCAATCACTTTGAGCGAGGGGCTGGGCAAGCCGTATTTCGCCCGCGCACCGCTGGAGAGCATCAGGTGAACAGAGTGTGGCATCCCGTTAAGTTCCATCAAGCGAACAGCATCATACTCGGTCATACCGGGTTGCAACCCAAACATCACATTCCGCAGCGCCTGAGATGAGTGAGTGGCCGAAAACTCAAAAGCAGCTAGTTGGTCAACATCATTAATATTTTTGAAGCCATCTACCGGATCAATAACCGTATCGGTAATATTGATAACTTCACCTTTTTCGCCAACCAACGACCGTAACGTATCGGCAATATAAGAAGGCACATCCAGCATATGCTGGTATTGTTCCGAGTCTTTTTCCGAGAACGCCTTCCAACCGACAACCCCCACGCGCCCACCTTCACTGACCCCTGCCGCGCGTAAAATCGCTGCCAGCGAATCACTTCGGTCACGTGGTTGCCCCGGCAAGCTAAAGTTCTGGTATAAAACCTTTTTTATCGGGATCGGGATCAAATCCGCGTAACCCCACCCTTCATTACCAACCAACAAAGTCGGTGTACGCTCAGGAACACGCAGCGGGATCATATCCGTGCGCGTGACTTCACCTTCAGCGGCATCCGGCTCAAGGTTGAAAATGAGCAGCGACTCTTCAAAACGCGGATCATAGCCAGTCAGATAAGCCAAGTTAGGCGAGTGTTCACGATCACCATACACGACGACCGCGCTCAAACGCCGCCAATACCACAAATTTTGGGCGACTTTAATCCGCTTTAAGTACGTATCTGCAGGGATTGTTGGCTCGACGGTGGGTAAGCCAAATTCTGGCAGTTCTGCTTCTGCTAGTTTTACATTGTGTACCACAGTGTTACATCCTCCAAATCAAAACGCTGTTACAGAGTATAACCATAATTTGGAGAACGTGCGGCTATTCCGGCAACCACGGTCCGATCAGCCCGCGTTGGAACATGCTCATAGACGTAAACACGTTAAAAAAGCTCAACAACGAGAAGGCGATGGCCGCACTGCGGTCATCACGACCGCGCAGCAGGGAGTACAATCCGGGCATAATGACGACGAGCCACGCCATATACAAGAAGTACACGGTCGTCCGTACCAACCGTAAGCCCTGCGCGGTCATGATGATACCGAGCAGCAGAACGACCGCCGCTAAAATTGCTGAAACTGCAACCGCGCCCCAGTAGTTACCGGAGATTGATTGATTACGCCCCGCCATGACGGCAGCCCAGATCGCCAACGCCAGCGAATAGAAGATGTGCATGTTAAAGAGAATAGTGTGTATCGCTTCGAGTGTCATGTTATGCTGCTTTTAGAATGCTGAGTCCTTAGGAACTGTAAATACAAATGTCGCGCCGTCGTTGAGGCTGCTCTTTACGCCGATTCGACCGCCGTGACCTTCGACAATCGCCTTCGCAATTGCCAAGCCTAAGCCGGTGCCAGAATAACGCCGTGCTGTGCCACCATCGACTTGGTAAAACCGCCGGAAAATTTTCTGATGTTCAGATGGGTCAATACCAATACCATAATCCCGAATAGCCACCTGAACAACCGCCCCGTTGGTATCTTGGAGCACAACATCAACGACCCCACCAATGCTGCCGAACTTAATGGCGTTGTCGAGTAGCTTTTCGAATACATCCGCAATGCTCTTGGGATCAACCATCACGGAAGGCATATCAGACGAGACACGCAGGTTGAAACGTAAACCCGATTCCTGAGCCTTATCTTTATACTTATTGAGTACCTCGGTCACTATTGATACGAGATTAGCCTGCTGACGATTGAATGTTTGTGTTTCAAGCGCTTGAACAGAGACAATATCTTGAACGATGTCCGCCAGCTTTTGCGATTTCTGCAAGATCGTTCCGAGGGCTTCACGCTGTTCCTCATTGATCGGCCCGAACTCCCCTTCTTGTAACAACCCACCGTATCCGATCACCGAAATTAGTGGAGTGCGAAGTTCGTGGGAAACGTTCTGGATGAACTCATCCTTCGCTTTGTCGGCTTCTTGTAGTTCTTTATAGGCGCTTTCGAGCGCACGGGCGCGGCTGTCTAGCGATTGATACAAACGGGCGTTTTCCATCGCGCTGCTCACCACATTGGCGATACCCTGCGCCAACCGGATTTCATCATCGTCAAATTGGCGTTCTTCTTGGCTCACGAGCTTGACAATCCCAACAGTCGATCCGCGTTCAATGAGCGGCACTGCAAGATACGATTGCCCGCCGTGATGCAGCAGCCATTCCACTTCTGACGAATCTTGGTCAACGTCTATACGCGAACCCATGCGGGCTTCTTGATGCTCAATCACCGCCTGCATCGTCGGGTAATTTTCAATCTCCAGTGCTGTGCCGGGCCGTTTCGTCCATTCGGCGAAGCCTTTTTCGCGGAGCAGATACGTGAAAGCATCCCCCGGCTGCCACGCCCGAATCGTAATCCAACAGGCATGTTGAACGCGGATGAGCTGCGTGACTAAATCATCAATTTGAGCAGCATCAACCTCGAACAAACTGGTGCTGGATATATTTTGCTGCCACATCTCAACAATGGCGTTGACCTCGGTTGTATCTTCATCGCTGAAAGCCACACGCGGATTATTGCTATAGAGTGTAGCAGCGCCAACGATGTTCCCACCCAGCGAAATCGGCTGGGCGATGATGCTCACCATGCCTGTTTCTTCAAGGCGTATACGATGCTCAGGCAAAAGATCAGCTTCAAGGGTAGAAGCATGAACCATCGAACCATTTTCGAGGATGATTTGCACGAACGGTTCATTGACGAAATCACGTTTGGGCGCGGTTTCCGCTGTCCATGTTGAGTCGCCAATTTCGGCCAACGGTTCCAGACGTTTCTTGCCCATATTCCACGACATGATGGTGCAGCGCCCAACTTCCAAACCGTCGGATAGATTACGCGCGATACCCTCTAACACTTGGGAGAATTGCAGTGTCGACGAAGCGGCACCGCTGGCATTCAAAATCGTCGCGAGTTCGTTCACACGACGCTGGGTTTCATCGAACAAGCGGGCATTCACAATCGAAACAGCAGCCGTACCCGCCATACTTTCGAGCAGATGCACATCATCCTGCGTGAAGTAACTCTCGTTCAGTTTGTTGACGACTTCCAATACGCCAATGACGCGATCTGCATTAATCAGCGGTACGGCGATCAACGCATGGGTACTCAAGCCGGTTTGTTCATCCACGCCTTTATAGTGACGGGGTTCGAGTTCGGCATCACCCACCAGTTGGGACTTGGCCTCCCGCGCGACATAACCCGCAACACCCTCGCCCACTGGCACACGTAAGCCTTGCAGAATGTCCGACCCCGTTCCGTCGGCGGCGACCACAATCAGTTCGTCGGGGTTATCTTTGTTAATCAGAAACAGCGATGCGCCTTCGGCTTCCACAACCTTCCGCGCCGAGTTGAGAATGTTTCTAAGCGTCTCGTGCAGCGAGAGATTTGCGGTGATGGTATGGGCGGCTTGGTTGAGCGCTAACAAACGGCCTGTCTGACGTTCCAGTTCGTCCTCGCGGCGTTTTTGCTCGGTCATGTCGCTCAGGACAATAACCTGTAGATCCTCGGACTGCGCTCGTGAACGGGTGAGCCACACTGGAATAACGCGGTTTTCGCGGGTAATCAGGCGCTGCTCGAACTTCATGGTGGCGATGCCTTCACGCAGCAAACCGACCATCACCTCCACGCGGTCATCAGGGTGAAACAGTTCACCAACCGAGCGCCCTTCCAAGTAGCCCTTCGGATAATTGGTCATCCGCAAAAAGCGGCGATTGATATAACTAATCGTGCCTTTTGAGTCGATAACGACCAAGCCATCGCTCATCGTATCCAAGATCATCTGGCGGAAGGCTTGCTCGCGCCGCATGTCGTTTTCACGCTGGGTCAGATCGCTAATCAGGCGGGAATAGTCGAGCGCGATTGCGGCCTGCGTACCCAACGAGGTTAGGATTTGCCGCGCACGTGGGGTTTCCATATCGTGCGGTTGCAGATCACCCAACACCATGACACCCGGGGTCTTACCAGCAGCAGTCAAGGGAACAACCGTCAGGTAATTAAGCCGGAGCAGTTCAGTCGCGCGGAAAATAGGCGCGGTTAGCGGGTCGTCTTTTAGGCTGTCGGTGGTCAGGTTGACCAGCATTTTGCGAGTCGCTAAGGTCGAACAGAATGGATTGACATTATCCGAAAGTGGGAACTTGGGAACAGATTGACCATTCGCCGCTGTGAGTAAAAACTCGGTTTCGACACGCGCCCCGCCGGTCGTCGCTAGGATGCGGCTTTTCAGCACCTGTTCTTCGCTATCCACACCCAAGAGCCAAACCATATCGCTCGGCATAATGGTCAACGCGGAGTGAGCGACTTCTTCAAGTAAGCGTTGGACATCAGCCGGTTCTTGGGTTGTGGTCGACAGAACGGTTTCGATGCGCTTAATCAAATCGGTGAGGTTTACCGGCTTCGTGATGTAATCGACCGCGCCGGCCATCATCCCTTCCGCACGTGCATCGCTGGGGTTTTTGGCGGTGACAATGACAACTGGAATGCTCGATGTGCGCGGGTTGGCTTTCAAACGGCGGCAGGTTTCCATCCCGTCCATTTTAGGCATCATAATGTCCAAAAGGATGAGGTCTGGTTTTTGCTCCTCGGCAATATCGAGTGCTTCTAAGCTGCTGGTCACGCCGATTGCATTAAACTCGTGACTTTCCAGCCAGTCACGCAGGAGTTGTACGGTATCGGGAATATCATCAACAATAAGAATTGTCGGCTTTTTGCTACCATTAACCATTGAAGATCATCCCATCGCCTATGTAAATGGAACAGCGGAATAGTTTCATTATAGGATAAGCGCCTATCATACGCCATGAAATTAGGAGCAAAACTGTAAATTTGCAGCGCTGTAAAAATAAAATCAGGGGTGACAATGCACCCCTGATTACCAATCTAAATTGTGAGTTGAGGCTAGAACAGCTTAAGTTGGGTCGCGATCACCCATACCAACCAAACACCAACGGTCAGGTTAGCAACCATCAAGCTCTGCACCTGCATACCGCCGCTGACATCAACGGCCTTACCACCACGCATATCGGTTTTGGGACTCAGCACGATGCTAATGGGAATGGAAATCAGAACGACCAAGCCCAACCACAGCGGGAACGCACCCTGAACAATAGCGGTGAGGAAGCACACGCCAGCCAACGCAACCGCCGCGTACATCGCAATCTTGGTGTTGCTCTCGCCCAAAACAATCGCGGTGTTGTAGAGGCCAGCCGCTTTATCCATATCATAGTCGCGCAGTTGGTTGTAAAGCTGACCGTAAACCGAGATTAAGGTTACAGCAGCAGCCACAAACCAGACGATACCGGGTTCACCATGATAGGTGAAATACCCTGCGAGCAGCAGCAATCCACTGAGCATCAACGAGTGCGAAACAATGTCAGTGATCGGCCACGCCTTCAGCCGAACCGGTCGCCATGAATAGAGATGGGAAAGGAGGAGTGTGGCGATACCGATTATAAGCGCCCAGAAACCGCCCAACGCATACAAAATAAGGGTCACTGCCGCGACAGCACGGCAAGCCGCGTAACCAAACCGCACTTCGATCTCGCCCATCGTAATCGGGTTACGGGCAGCACGATCAGGATCACGCGCATCATCGGGCGCATCTTCAATATCGTTAATCATAAAGGCGTAAGCCACAGCCAAGATGTTGGCGAGCGTGACCACAACCAACCGCCAATCGAGTAAGGCATCATTTGGACGTGCAGCTAAAAGCGCACCAAGAACCGTTAGTGGAATCACAAACGGAACGTATTCTTTCCAGCGGGTTAGACGAATTAAACCCCTAATTTGTGAACGTACTGACATTTTACCTCCCCATCTAACCGAGACATTCATCTGACACTAATAATAACACCTCGAAAGCAAAAACGCTTCGAAGATCAGCTTAAGAGCGTTGGGTAATCGCCTATTGGCAAGCGCAACGCCTCACGGTAACATGGCGCTTATGCGAATTTCAAGGGTCATCTCATCGCTCATCTTCTTGATGCTTACGGCCTGCGCCTTTATGCAAGGGACGCAAGTAACCCTTACCCCAACCCAAACACCGATTCCGTTACCACAAGGTACTCCGGTTCCTACACGTGAGCGCGAACTGCATCCCATACAAACGCCGAGCCAAGCGGCTGTGGAGCCAACTCTTGACCAGCCGATGAGCTGTACAACTGAAAACGCACCTCCGACATACACAGTTAGAGCCGAACTGAATTACGCAAAACGTGCGCTCAAGGTTTCGCAGCGCATCCGTTACACCAATGCTAGCGAGGAATCGTTAACATCGTTGGTGCTGAGTGTTAAACCAAATGGGCAAGCCGGTGTATTCAGCCTACAGTCGATCAACATTATTGTAGGTGAATCGGCTCAATACACGCTCGCCGGACAACGGATGGAAGTGTCCTTACCGGAAGCGCTTGAACCTGATTGTTCACTGGAAATCAGTCTCAACTTTGACCTTCGGCTTCAAGCGATTGATATTGGTGGTGCGCGCGCTTATCAGGGGTATCTGGGTTACAGCGACCGTCAAACGAACCTCGGTCAATGGCTGCCTGTCGTCGCCATTAAGCAAGGCGATTCATGGATTACCCATGAGGAAGTCTCGATTGGTGAACAAGAAATACTTGATGTCGCGAACTGGGATATTCGGCTCAGTATCACGGATGCGCCCAACACCCTGCGGGTAGCCGCCCCCGGAAGCGTCGAGAAAATCAGTGACAGCGAGTGGCATTTAACGATGCTAAACGCACGGGATTACAGCTTGAGTATCGGCGAAAATTACCGGCTGAACCAAGCGGTCACGCCGGATAACGTTACCGTGGAACTCTATACATTTGATGATGCCATCATCACTAGTGATACGGGTTCGATGGATACGGCTGCTTACGCGCTGAATACGGCATTGAAGAGTCTTAGCTTATACGAGGCGGTTTTCGGTGATTATCCTCTTGATCGACTGGTGATGGTTGAGGCTGACTTCCCGGATGGGATGGAGTTTAGTGGTATTGTGTTTGTAGGTGGAGAATATTTCCGCGGGTTAAGCGGTGTTGAGTCCTATTTGACCCTGATTTCGGTTCACGAGATTGCCCATCAATGGTGGTACAGCCGTGTGGGGAATGACCAAGCGCTGCACCCGTGGCTCGATGAAGCGCTGGCGACCTACAGCGAATTCATCTTTATCGAGAAGTTCTACCCTACCCTCACCGACTGGTGGTGGGATTTCCGCGTGAACCGGCTGCTGCCGCAGGGGTTCGTAGACAGCACGGTTTACGAGTTTACAAGCCGCCGCGCTTACATCAACGCGATTTACCTGCGTGGGGTTCTGATGCTGCATGACCTGCGGCAGACGCTGGGTGATGATGTTTTCTTCGGGTGGCTGAACCGCTATGCCAGTACCGGAAGTGGACGTGTAATGTCACCGGAAGATTTTTGGTCGCTGCTGACACCGGAACAGTTGGAACGCACCAAACCTATTCGTGAACGCTACTTACAAAAGCCTCAGATTATTAGCCTCGCGACACCTGAGTGTACGGCAGCGACCTGCACCCCTTAAATCCTGCCAACTATTCCTAAAGATGCGAATTTTGCACAAATTTCGCAGTTTTTGCACAATTTGCACATTTTCCCGCTGAAATGGCGGGCGGGATGCTCCCGTCCATCCGCTGAACGAGCGTTTTGTGTCGGCGGAAGTGAGGGAGCAAGGCGCTGAATTGACACTATTTCGGCGGAATTACGGGAGCGAGCCACCGCCGTGCAAAAGTTGCAAGAAAGTCACCAGTCGCCAGCTATCAGTCTCCAGTCTAAGGCCAATACATTTACCACAAAGGCACAAAGAAAAGTGGAGAAGTGCAACTACAGATTGATCGCAGAGTGCTGAGAATAGTTGCAAGAAAGTCACCAGTCGATAGTAGTTGCAAGTTTCAAGTCGCAAGAGAAATACAAAGGCGATTCACCATAGTGTCCCGGTAGGGCTACATTAAGGTGGTACTATCATCACTACGGTAGCATCACTACTACCAACCACATTATACGAAATTATGTTCTATTTAGCAAGTTAGAGTTTTCAAACCCAATCGATTTTGGGATTAGATTGATTTGATGGTGGTTTCGGCGAGTATGTGTTTAAAGGTTTCGAGTGGAAAATCTCCCCCACCGACGGTTGTGGCATTGGCAGCGCCAGCGGCTACCGCATGTTTAAGGGCAACGTCCGGTGTTAAGCCAGCAGAATAGGCCGTTACCAATCCCGCCAGAAATGAGTCACCACTGCCAATCGGGTCTTGTACGACGACCGCTGGTGGTTTCGCCCACCAACGTCCACTCGGATGTACCATGACCGCACCATCTTTACCGAGTGTAATGACAACATTGCCAGTGCCGCGCTTTTGAAATTCATACGCCGCCGCAACGGCAAGTTCGGGTGTGCTAACGGTATGACCCAAAATGCCACCGGCCTCATCACCATTGATTTTGATGGTGATGCCCGTGATGGGAAGTGCCGCGTGCAACGGCGCACTACTCGTATCAACCCAAACACGTTTGCCAGCATCACGCGCGGCACTGACCAGCGCGACATAGCGTTCGATGGGTGAATTCGGGGGCAAACTTCCGCTAAAGCATATATCGGTTGCTTGAGCAATTTGATGCAGAACCGTTTCGTGTAAGCGTACCCAATCGCCATCCGTAACCTGCGGCCCCTGCTCATTAATGACGGTCGCTTCGCCGGTTTGGGCATCCGTCACGATGACGCAGGTGCGCGTTTCACCATCAATCCACGTCCAATCGCCTTCTAACGATTCTTGCTGGGCATAGTCGGCGATTAGGCGACCGGTATGACCGCCAAGAAAGCTAAAAGAGAGCGTATGCGCCCCTAATATCTGAGCAGCGCGCGCAACATTTAGCCCTTTGCCACCCGCAGCCGCCAGTGATGATTGAGCGCGAAGGACTGTCCCCGCCTTAAAGGCTGGCACAACGAGGGTATGATCGAGCGCAGGGTTGGGCGAAATACAAAAAATCACAATAAGCCTCGCGGTTATCAGAACAATTTAAGTATCTCTCTATACTAGCGAATAACCACGCTTTGCGGAAGTCGTGCAGGGAATAGACCACAAATAAAAGCTCCCTAGTTTCCTAGAGAGCTTTTACAACCATCTTAGTCGCTTTTAATTACCTGTCGCTGCGGTGGGCGGCCCCATTGGCGCTTGGGTATTTGTCGGCGGCGGTGTCGCTGTCGGCGGTCGCGGTGTAAATGTGGCCGTGTTCGGCCCTCTGGTTGGTGTCCTAGAGGGTGTGAGCGTCGGCGCAGGCGTGTTGGTCGGCTTTGGCGTATTCGTCGGCCCCTGCGTCGGTACGTTGGTCGGTGTCGGGTTATTTTCCGGCGTGATCCTACCGGTTGGCTGACCACCACTGGTACTGCCAGCCGAACCACCCGGCGTACCACAGGTCAACTCAAATTCCGAGAAGTTAAAGTCGCTCGGCCCGCCGTACTTCGGACTGGTTGAACCGGTGTAATCGTCGTACCGATAGATACCTTCAAAGTCGAAGTAGATCGGCGTGATCGATGGGTTCCCCGGCCTACCAGCGGGAAGCGTGTAGTTCGTCAGCCATGTACCTTCCGTCCGGCTGTTGGTTGGTGGGGTCGAGTCTTGGTTGACATTCGCCGAGTCCCACACCACGACAGCGCCGGCCTGACCGGGAGGTGCGCCCAAACTGACTTTGACCAAACGCTGACTGTTGACATACTTTTGCCAGTTGATGATAAAGCTGACCAAAGTCGATGTGGTGGTACGTTGGCTTAGAATGTCGTAGCGCACAAGACCAAAGTTATCAAACGAATTGAAACGAATACCGATCAAACTACTGGCGCAGTCAGGAGTCGGTGTACGAGTCGGAGACGGTTGACCGGGTATGGTCGGTGTCGCGGTCGGTATGGTTGCCGGTGATGTCAAGATACAGGGTGTCGCAGCATTCAACGGATTGAAAACGCTCAGGGTGACAGCGTAGGAATTCACGCTGACATAGTTCGACAACGCTCCGCCCGAATTGAAAGCCGCTGAGTAGATTGTGACATCCCCACCGGTCAACTCACGAATAGAGGTGGATGTGCTGGCAAACGGCGGATTACCCGGAATACTGTCGGTATCGGTCGTTGTGGATGCTCCAGACCCTTGCGCGTGATTTCCCACCCAGTTTTGCGAGCCATTCAGCGCCATCTGTGTTAGCGCCATCTGGGCAACGGAAGGAATGTTCGGCCACGTGAGCCGCACGCGCGTGATATAGGTCGTTTGGACATTATCATTCTGAACATCGATCACGAAGTTATTGTTTATCAACCGCCGATTGGCGAGCGTCAGTCTGGTGCAGTCAAACGGCAGATCTGGCTCCGGTGACGGCGTGTAGGTAGCGGTCGGAGTGCGCGTCGAAATTGGCGTATAGGTAAATGTAGGCGTTGGCGTATCCGTATATTGGGGTGTCGCAGTCGGTACGTTCGCGCCAATGGGCGGGCCAAAAATCACACCTTGACGATTACCCGCGCTGCGGAAGGTTTCGACAATCGCCGAACGCCGCGCCTGTAGCGGGATAAAGGGCGCAATACCTAAGGGGGTAATCAACGGATGGTTGAATGACACCGTAATGAAAACGGTGTCTTCTGGACCACCCGGGTCCATCCACGGAGTACCAGCATTGTTAAAGCCACCTACAGGCATTGGATCAGGGTTTTCGTTGAGCAAGCACGATGGTGCCCACGGATCAACCACAGCCCCGTTGACTTGCAGGGTGTTCTCACGCTGATATGTGATAAAGCGAACCCCATCCGCAGGGAAAAAGCCCGCACCCGCATTCACGCTGTAGGTCGGCGTTGAATCTGGATAGACAAATTGACGGTCGCTGCAAATGGAAACATTGAACCAATAGCGCTGGTCAGAGCGCGGCGGACGAGGGATAGTCTGCCACACTTGGAACCACGGGAACTGCTGCCAGTTGGTTTGAATTGTCTTGAGATCGGCAGGAACAGACCACTGATTGTTCTCAAGCTGCAAACCGGCGGCCCCTCGGCGGGCTTCGAGCATAATCGAGAGAATACGCGCCATATCTTTACGGCGTTCTTGGTCATCTCTATCGCGGGGGTCACAGTTCTTGCCGTCATACCATGTGGCAAACAAGCTCTCCACACCGCCGGTATAAACGTTGACAATCCCATTGCCCGTGCCATTCGGTTCGATAGTCACTTTTGTACCACGACGATCTGCATTAGCGGGAAGGCCATCGCCTGTATACCCGGATGCCGAACCGTCATCAACACACGGAACGATACTATCGGGATCATTATATCGATCATCATGTAAGACAAATTGGTCTTCAAAATACTGACCGGTACTTGCATAACGCGCCGCTGTACGCGCAGCATTTTGCAAGGAGACCCAAGCCTGAAACACACGACCAAATTCAATAACGCCAAACACCAAGATCAACAAGGTGGGCAGGGTAATAGCAAATTCAGCTAATGTTTGCCCCTGCCGCCGTCTTCGGTTATTTGGTTGCTCCATCACGGTATCCATCTGCACCCCCTATCAACAGGGAACGAATTAATACTTATCTCTGCTGGCAACTTCTGTTTGTCACCTATTAAGCGAACCCTGCCCGCAGTACGGGCAGAGCCGCTTGAATAAACTTAACGTGTAATACGTGTGAACATGCGGGACGCAATATCCTCGAATACTTTGGTTAGCGCAGCGCCGTTTGGAGCATTGTAGTAGTTGCCGCAGCTATCACCCATCGTATAGGCATTATTGATTAGCTCATGGTATGCGCTCGCAGCCGCAGCCGCAGCCGCGCTGGAATAGTTCGTGATTGGCAATTCACACGGGCCGCGATCACCATATTCGTATTGGCCCTCGGTCGTTACACCGTTAATGACACCATCGGGTAGATAATCCTGCTGGTAGTCGGTGTCAACACGGTTGTTATCGCCAACGTCCGCAATATAACGCAGCAGTTCTTCACCGAGGCAGTCATTGATGTTGGTAAACTTGGTAGCCTCACCACCGCATCCACCTGTTTCCGGGAAGTCCAGACCGAAACCAATGGTAAAGATGGTCGGCAGTTGCAGCAGGCTGCGCCCGGTTTGAGCGCCCGGCAAATTCTTGAACGGGCTAATAGCAGGCAGCTCGGTCAACCCGATGAAGTCGGCCCAATCGCGAGCGTAATCATCGACATCGTATTTGGCTTCACAGCCGACATTCCCAATGTCAATCGTCGCGTTGTTGTTCGCACCAACAGCCGCACCGGTGCAGGTATGACGGCTAGCAGGCCCTTTATACCCGCGTACACCGCCATTCGAAGCCTCGCTGCCATCGTCACTGCAACGCGGCGGGCGTGTTTGCCAACCGGCAGTCAAACCCATTTGATCGTCCGGTGAACCGTAGGGGCAGAGACCCAGCCCACCATAATAACCCTTCTTGGGATTCGTCAATGGGCCATCGCCATAAGGATCGCTGACATCAATACCCACGCCATTCCGCTGCACCGGATCGCTGGCGGAGGCCGCACCGTCGCCGAGCAGCACCATAACCCAGACGGCACCGGTATTGCCGATACGAACGGTAGCGGGATCGAGGAGCGCGTTACTGCCGACACGAAGGGCGGCACCGACGTTATTACCACCGCAAGCCGCGCGGAATTCGTAGCTAAACAAACCTTTATTGGTTTGGCGCGCATACTTTCTGGAGTCGTAACCCGCGCTCATACTGTTATCCCAAGCGGACAAATTCAAATCCGGGTTCATGAGAGCCGAACCCGTCATCGCAGCCAATGGTGTGGGCCAACGTGACGCTAGATACGGGAGTGTCGAATCATAGGGGAAATACTGAATTTGCGAGGGATAATAGGTGTTATAGTCTGTCTGATTCGCCTGAGAACTATAAAGGCTGAAAGGGTAAGACAAGGTTGCATTATTGAAAATGCAATCATAACGTACGCCGTAATAGTTCAGTGTACCGAGCGGCGATTGATTCAAACTGTTATCAGTCGGGACGTTGGTCGCCGTATGCCAGCTCTGGCTTACAAAACTGTATGATTCGTTATATCTGACCGGTATACCGCCATTGGCCGTACCATCATATGGCACGCCGCCTTTGACAAATGCGTCCCACACACCGTCCTTAATCGGTCCCGTATCAGCATAATAGGTTGGTTCGGCACGCACACCCACAATACGGCGCAGCGCCGCAAGAGCATATGCTTCAGACGTAATCATGGGGGTTTGCGATGTTGTCCCGGTAAGCGTATCCCCATCAGGGTCGATCAAGTGCGCCGTTTGGTCAAACGTCACTAAGGCGACACGATCACCACGCACAAAGTCAACCCGCTGCAAGAAGCGCTCGGTCGCATTACGAACTTTCTGGAACGGCTGGCAGATCAGGTCATCGAACTTGAAATCGCCGTTGGGGTCGTTACAGCATCCGTAGAAATCGTAAGCCGGCAAGAAACCATCAAATTTAGCGGGATAATTACCCGTTAAAGTGGCTCCACCGGGTTTACTTGGATTGGTTAAGAGCGACGTATAAGATTTCCGCAAATCGTCCTCAATTGAAACGGTATCGCTTGGTAACCACAACATAGCGCGTTCAGCAACAGTTTCCGCATAGGGGAAGAAGCGCACACGACAGTCTTTGCGGGGCGGTGTTGCTGGATTCGCTACATAGGTTGCGGTGGTTCCATTCCACGTAAAGGGAATCTCAGGGAAGTTTGCTGTGTCATTATAAATTTGCTGCTGCGTCATGTTGAGCAGCGTCTGCCATGCAGTCGTAAATTTACCGCTAGCAGCAGTCCACGAAAGATACAGCGGGTTTGTATAGTTCCAATTCGGCGAAAAATTCACGCGAACGGGCAGATAACGCACGCTTTGATCCACATAGCTTGAGGGGGTAAAGCCATCCAAGTTGTAGATAACGGCACCACCAGCGCCGGTGACTGGAACTTTCTTCCACTCGTTATAGGTGGTCTGCTTGAGCATGGATTCAGCCGTATCAAAGATTAGCACAACGTCCAATACCGCCGTCTCGGAAATCGCGCTGGCCTCCAGCGTGACGGTTCCCCACCCGATGAGGCGTAAAAAGATAGTTGGTGAAGGAAGCTGCGCCGTGACCTGCACCAATTTACGCGGTGCTTGGTCCGCTCTACATTCCAATAACTCCGCAAGCCTAGCGTTATAGTTCGGCGAGGCTGAGTTGCGTTCAATCGTGTCGCAGCTATCGACGACCACGTTGGAAGGACTTAGCCCATAAAACTCGATAAACTGGCGAGCCGCAAGGTTAATGTTGGCAATATTCCGCGCGAACGCCATACCATTGGCTTTATTTTTATCATTGCCAGCGGCAGCCAATTCATCAGCGGTGTATACCGTACGCCGAACCTGCCCTGCCGCCGCTACCGCCGCCGCGTCTACCGCCCGACGTAATGTACTGTAACGCACGAACATGAGTGATACGTCCGTCACGATACCCACAAATGCCAACAGCACAATGAACCCAAATGCCATGATGACAATGGTTTGCCCAACCTGCCCCTGTTTAAAGGCACGTTTAGCCATGCGGGATAAGAGAGATTGTCTCATCGTGTCTCCTTCTCTCCTAATTCTCAACAGCGTATTTAATACGCGCTTCGACGGTTGGCAGCGGGAATGCTGCCCAAACAGAAATGATCGTCCCCCCATTGTTCGGGTTCGAGGGGTCATTCAAGATATTAAACACGGGGTTAAATACTGGATTTCTGAGCAGTAAATTGTGCTGCCAGAACATCTCGACAAGAACAAGCCCCTCGCTGGGGAGTGCAGCACGCTGGGCTTTGTTCACCGCAGCGTTGTTTAAGAATGTAAAACCGGTGACATTCATCAAGCGTTCAATGCGGTCAATGTTCCATTCAGAACCGTAGCATTGAAGGTTCGTCGCCAATCCGCGTGTTGAGCCAATAACATGCTGACCGCTAAAAGCAAATCCACGCTGCCGTTCCGTACCGCTATCATCACCGGGGTATTCATAGTACAAGCGGTTTTCTTCGACATCAGCACCGCTTGGTACGACATAGTTACGTGTGCCAGCCGTGTAACCTGCGCCCGTATAACTGATGTAGTTAAACGGATCACGCTCTGCACCCGTTTCAGTCGTACATTCATTGGCATTCGTTGGATAACGACCTATGACAATCACCTGCTGCTGATCGGTTGGATAGCCGCTAATTAAATCAATCGTACTCCGCATGGCAGCAGGGATATTCGAATCTTGCGGATTGATGGTTTGGAGCGCAAAAGCCGACACAATAATATCATCCACGCCGTTACTAAGGTTCAGCGGATCTGCATCCACTGGTACGCCGCCATCATAGGGCAGCGGGGACATGGCATCAAACATACGGCAGACTAACGTGTTGTAGAAGCGCCGCGTTTCGGGTAACGCCGTTAAGTTCGCGCAATTACGAAACTTCAGTGAATTGGCTTGGTCGGTGGCGGATGTGAGCAACCCGGGAATTAAACTGCCTTCCGCGGGCCACGCTAAAGGCGACGTATCACCGGTCTGAATCGCGCCATAACGAGCGCCAACACGGGTTGTTTCCAGCAAAATCATGTAATTGTTGGCAAACCAGCCAATTTCGGCTAACCCCATCAATAGAATAATCAGCAATGGAGTCACCAACGCCAATTCAACTACACTCTGCCCCCGCGTGTGCTGCCCGTAAACCGCCGGGGTTCCATCGAGAATTCGCAAAATCTTCCGTGGAACGTTGTACATAGTACGTCCTCAGAACCACATAAATAAAAACTTGATGAATGACCACAAAATTATCATACCACAAGGTTTTTGTGCCAGAACGCAGGGAGTGATAAGAAGTTGATAGGGTTTTGTAAACAAACAGGGCGAGGTTGTCGCCTCGCCCTGCATTCGTCCATACAGAATACCAACAAGCATTAAGATCAAACCGCCATCGGCCCTTCGACGCGGATGCTCGCACGAACCGCGTAGCCGCGCCCATGACGCGACTGGATGATCGCCGGACGTTCGGGGTCATCTTCGATTTTACGGCGCAGGTTCCGTACGTGGTTACGAACGAGTGCAGCATCGCCTGCCCCACGCGGGTACTGCCAGACACCGGTCAACAAGTCCTCTGTCCGGTGCAGTTGGTTGGGTTTGCGGCACAGGAAGGCAATCAATTCAAACTCGACTTGGGTCAGCGGTACTTCACGGTCGTTAATAAAGACCGTTTGGGTTTCCGGCATAATCCGCAGCATCGGCATGGCATCATTCAAGTTACCCGATACGCGGCGGAGGTGCGCTCGAACACGCGCCGCCAGTTCACGAAGCGCAAACGGTTTCGCGATGAAGTCATCACCACCGGCTTCCAAGGCGCTCGTGACGGAATACTGACCATTGGCACCCGTCAGCAGTACCGGCAGGTTCGATGTCCGATTCGAGGATCGTATCTTCCGGCAAAGTGCCAAGCCATCAAAACCGATCGCAGCCGTATCGACAATGCATAAATCCGGCGTGTTCTTCTCAAGGTGAATGAGAGCATCCCGAACGTTAAATGCCGATAAGACTTTGTACCCTTCCCGCCGGAGGAAATGTTCAATCATATTCACGGTTTCAAAGTCCGTATCGATGACCAAGATTTTATACATTTGACTACCCGTTAGAGTTATACGAATTGCTTATTTTCAGTATAGCCCTCTAAAACGTAAAAAAGCCGTGTCTATGTCTGAAACTTTTGTGAATTTGTCTCACTATCCACGAGGCATGTAAGAGTCCAACAAATAAAAAGAGCGCTGAGAATCAACGCTCTTCATCGACAGACAATAATTGTTATATCGAAATCATATATCCAACGCCGTGGATGGTGCGAATGTAGCGCCGATCAGAATTTTTCTCAATTTTTGACCGCAAATTTCGGACATGCGCCCGAACCAAATCCGGGTCGCCGGTATTGGGCGGGTATTCCCAGACGACTTGAAGCAGGTGACTTGGGGAAAGCGCACGGTTCGGGTTTTCCATCAAATAGCGCAGCAGCCGGTGTTCAGTCGAGGTTAACTGTATCCGTGTCCCTTTAATCGTGACCTGATACGTATCGGAGTCCAGCTTAAGATCATTCACTTGTAAAACCGCGCCACTGCTGCCATCCCGAACACTTCGCCGGAGCAGCGCATGGATACGCGCCCGCAGTTCAGCCAGTTCAAACGGCTTCACGACATAATCATCCGCGCCCGCATCCAAGCCATCGACAACATCTTCGGTGCTGCCCTTCGCTGTCAAAAACAAGATAGGTAGTGCGCTAAAGCGAGGGTCACGCCGCAACTGCCGACACAGCGTAATACCATCCATGCCGGGCATCATAATATCCAGAATAAGAGCAGACGGTACACGGCGCTCTAACAGTTCCAATGCTTCGGCTGCGGACTTCGCTAGGGATACGTCATATGCCTCGCGTTCCAGTACGCGCCCCAGCGTATCCAA
This sequence comes from Chloroflexota bacterium, assembly GCA_020161935.1. Lineage (GTDB taxonomy): Bacteria > Chloroflexota > Anaerolineae > Aggregatilineales > Phototrophicaceae > CFX2. The sequence continues at coordinate 228,504 of JAIUNI010000001.1, read as the reverse complement.
CACTTCAGGGTCATCATCCACCGCCATGATATGGGTCATTCGTCAAATCCTCCTCGTTTAACCGGGAGCAAAACCAAAAAACGCGCTCCTTGACCGGGCTTGCTGTCTACTGTAATGCTACCACCTGCCCGTTCGGCTGTTTGCTTACAAATATGTAATCCTAAACCTGTCCCTTCACCAACTGGCTTGGTTGTAAAAAACGGTTTAAAGACATTATCAATGATTTTCGCGGGTATCCCCGGCCCATTGTCCCAGACGAGCACCTGTAGATAATCAGCATTGAGGGTATAGGAGGCCGAAATCCCTAACTTCGCACCATCCGTTCCCATCAGGGCATCATGGGCGTTCAACAGTAAATTGAGCCAGATGTCGTCAAGCTGCCCTTGTACCGCCCAAACTGACGGGAGTGGTTCATCAGGCAAATCGGATTCGATGACGATGTTGTCACGCTCGATATGCGCCTTCACCAACGACAGCACCCCTTGTATGGTCTCTACCACATCAATACGTTCGGGCGGCGCTTCGGGATCATCGGGACGTGAGATGGCTAACAAACGCCGTGCAACACCGGACGCACGTTTACCAGCACGGTGGATCGCTTGCAGCGACTTATAGTTCTGCGAGTCAGGGCTTTCATCAAGCAGCATCATCTCCGAATCCACCATAATCGTCGTCAGTGGATTATTGATCTGGTGCGCGACCGCAGCCGCCAACTCACCCATCGCGGAAAGTCTCGCCGTTTGCACTAACCGATCCTGCGTATCCTTCAGTTCGGTGAAGCTGCGTTCCAAGTCATGCAGCAGGTGTGCATTCGACAATGCCGTCGCCGCTTGAGCCGCGACCGCGCGTCCCATATCAATATCGCGTTCGGTGATCGTCCGGCTCCGGCGGGAGTCCGCAAAAACGACAACACCTTGCGACTGCCCCCGACGTGAAAACGGGATCACGACGACCGAGCGGCAGTTCGTCGAGTCAAAGAGATGACGAATACCGCCTGACACCGGTTTGTTATCCCCCAACCGTGACAAAACCGGTTGTGTTTCGAGACCTTCCGACAGATCAGGGTACTTGTTAAGATCAATACGCGGATGATTGCCATCCGACCACACACCAATACCGACGGCGACCTGTGTGACCAACGACTGACGATCCGGGGTTAGCAGCGCGACTTCGCACCAATCCGCACCTGTCAATTGGTTGGCGTTTTCCAACACGCGGAACATGCCCTGCGGCTTAGAGAGGTTGCTCTGGCTGGAAAGCATCGCCAGCACCTCAAGCGTCATCAGTTGTACGCGGTGGATCGTTTCCGCAGTCGGCAGTTCCAGCGGCGGTCGCACGTACGAAAACTGAATGATGCCGAGTACCTGCTCACCGCCGATGATCGGTACGACTTGTATCGTATCCACACCCGATTGGGTCAAGAAAGCGATTTCGCCATCGGGTGTCGCGGCATCGCGGCGCGTAATAATGGGAGAGGCGCTTTTATCCAGCGCGTACTGAACCACCAATCGGCTTTTCAAATCAATGAGCGGCCCCTGCCCTTGACTCCACAGTGTACGGTAGCAGCGGGCGACAATTTTAAGCTGGTTATTCTCGCGATCCCATTCGTGAATAGCCGCATAGTTCACATTGACGACACGCAGCAACTGCTCGCAGATGTTCGGGAGGGTTTTATCCAGCGACAGGGATGAATTCAGCACTTGGCTCGCCTCGACCAGCGTTTGAAGTTCGCGTGTGCGTTCTAACGCTTCTTCATGGATACGCGCGTTCTCAATCGCAATCGCGGCGAAGGCTGCAAGGTTCATGAGCAAATCTTGGTGACGCGGGTCAAATACCGCCTCAGTCGATTTGTTGTTAACGCCCAACACCCCGATGCACTTGCCTTCATAATTAATCGGCACATACAGCAAGGCGTTCACCAAGTATTCGGTTTTAACTTTTTGCGGGCCTTGAGCGCCGATGAGAACCGGTTGCCCGCTGCGGAATACCTGCCCCGCGAGTGTATCCTCGGTCTTGACACGAAAGTTCCGCGCCACTTCGACATCGATACCGACCTTCGCCCGTAGGTAAAGCTGTCCGCTTTCATCACCCGGCAGCAAGATCATGCCTTCTTCGGCACTCGTCAGGCGACGAGCCGCTTCGACCACACGGTTTAATACTTCGCTGAGGTCGAGAACCTCGGTTAATGACTTGCTCAGTGCAAACAGCGTTTGCAGCTTGTCCACCGAGTTACCCGTCACATCCGGCAGTTCAGCCGTCACCGGCAGAGGATTCGCCGCGACTGCCGCCACGACATTTCCCAACGGTTTCGTGATCTTTTTTACGGGCGGGGGGACAACCTTATTGACCATTTCCAGTCCGACCGCCAGCATCGCGGATTGTTGGATGCTCACGTCCGTCGGTGTTACAAGGGAGACGTTGGCGGGCAGCCCCAGATCACGCAGCGCACCGGGTTCAGCCGCCACACCGATAATCGGAATAGCTTGGTTCATCTGCGCGAGGCTTGAGAGTGTCAATCGCCCATCACGATGGTTCGCAAGCGCCGCATCAACGACGACCGCATCAAACTCGCCATTTTCGAGCGCGTATAAACCGTCAATATGGCTGTATCCGATTTGAAGGCTAATATTCGGATGCGTTAGCACACCACGAATGGTGCGTATCAAACCAAAATCATTAGCAACAATAAGGATTTTCTTCGTCATCTGAGTCATATTGTGGTTTTAGGTTACTCCGGTTTTGCGAGGCGCTGACGACGTTTGGCTAAATCGTCATCCACCGCATTCGTTTTGGTTTCGGGTTCCGCTTCAGTTTCCGTTGGTACTTCATTCGCGGCTGCCGCAACTTCGGTGCGGGCGGTTAATTGATCGCGCAGTTCAGCCACTTTATTTCGCATGTCCTGCAATACCGTGCCAAGTTTCGCGTCTAACGAGCTGACCGGATTTGCGGTTGCTTCATTTTGCTTGGCGTTGGAGACCGCAGCATCCAGCGTATTCACATGAAAAATCAATTCCTGTGTCACACGTTCATGTTCGGCCAAATCCGACCGGGCGATATTCAGCCGTTCTTGGACGCGCTGCATTTGCTCAACCGCCCGCCGCGCCGTGTAATCATCCCCACTGCTCACGGCTGCATCGGCTTGGTCGCTAAAACTCGCCGCTTCCGCCTCCAATGACGCGATTTGCCGCTGCAACTCATCCTCGAACGCCAGCGTTTCCTCAATCCGCTTTCGCAGTTGCACCACTTGGGCTTCCGCATCCGCAGTCGAAATACGCTCATTTGGATTATCGCCCGGAAGTTTGGAACGACGACTATCACCCGTCAGCACATCGTTGAGGGTGGCTTTTACAACGACATTGAGTTTTTTGAATAAATCATCCATATTCGTATTTTACAGTTTTCATAACTTATGATGCAACAGGCGATCCCTTAATACTAAGGGCAGTTGCCATCCCACGCCAATTGGTACACGGTCATGTTAGGTCCACCTGCGGCCGTGGCAGCGGTTCCGCCAGTAGTAAACACAGGGCACAAACGAGAATCAGTAATGTCGTCACCCGGTACTTGGTCGGGGAAAGCCATCAGGTAACGCGCATCGTGCGCTTCTAACCATGCCCACAGCAGGTCCCGATCCAGAATGAAGGGGATAATTTCAGGGCTGACCAAACCCGCTAGGTCGAGCATCGGTCGCGGGGCGAAATAACCGACCGCGCCAATATCATGAATGGCAAGCATTTCGTCCAGCGGAATATTCTCGCGAATCCAATTTGCCGAGGCGACCATTTCCTCATCAATAATGCGTACATCCCGCGCGTAAACACTTGCACCCTGCACGGCAAAAAACGCTAGCCCAAGTACAGCCGAAATCGCCAGTGAACGGCTGAGTACCCGCCCGCCGACGGTACGCCGCCCCGCTTGGACGAGATGCCACGTGCCGACCACACCGACCGCAATAAACGCGGGCAGCGCCGGAATGACATAACGCCCGTGTTGATAGTAGGCGGGCAGACGTGCGGCATACAGCGCGATCAAAGTGATGCTCCACAGCACCGGTACGACGAACAATAACCCGCGCCGGTTTTCACGCAGCGACTTGAGCTGTCCCGCCACAAAGAAAATAACGCCCGGCAGGAAGAATAACTGCGCCCCGGCGATGAGCGGTTCGAGCATCTTCCAAAAGCGAACGGGATAACTATCCAGAAGCAGCGGTGCATTCTCAGCTTGTTTGGCCGCAGCCGTATCCGGCAGCAAACCGCCGGTCAAACTAAGATTCAACGCGAAATAAGGACTAATGGCGATCATGAACGCGACCGCCGCACCCACACCCCACAGGATAACCTCCCGCCACGTTTTCTGAGGACGGGCCACCAGCATCGCCAAACCGATGATGCCCGCCAATGCAATCCCTTCAGGGCGTGTAATGGTCGCTAACGCAGCCACCACCCCAAACGCCGCACCACGTCCGAGGATATGGGCAGTCTTCGCCGACCGATCATCCAGTTCGCGCCAGCCGATAACGATCAGCACCAGCGTCCACATGCTGAACAACATCGTTTCCATGCCGGAGGCCGCTGCCCACACCAGATGCCATGCCAGTACCACCGCTAACCCGCCGACCAAGCTGGCGTTCTTGTGCTTTGGCAGCAGCCGTTCCGCCATCCGTCCGGCGCACATACCTGCAACCCACAGCGCCACAATGCCGAGCGCATACGTCCAGAGCTTATAGGCGATACCTAACTTATAGCCTGTCGCCAGCAGCACCGTATATAACGGAGAGGTCGAAGCTGCGCTCGGCACACCCGGCACAAACGCCCACATGCCACTTTCGGCTAAATTGCGTCCATACACCTGATGTATCCAACTGTCATCTAGCGGGAACCCACCGTTAGCAGTTAGTACATAAAAAACAACGACGATGACCGACACCACAAGAAGGATGACATCATTCCGATGAAACCACTTAGTAACGAATCTCATAAAGTCTCGCATTTGGAACATTGAAAGGTTGTTCAATAAGGAAATTTGGGGGTGTGATTAATAAGGACTGCAACTGTTCCGTCAGCGCAACGGAGCTTTGCCCATCGGTGGCGATGCCTTCAACTACCAGATACCGCACACCGTACTTACGGGCGATCTCCACAATGACATCTGGCGATTCATTCGGCAGCACGACACCACCCAAACCTGTAAAGTAATAAAGCTGCGCCGGATCATTAATCATCACACGCGCATCGGTTGGCAAGGTATCGTGTAATGCAGTGTGAAGTGGGGAGGCAGTCTGTGGTGATACACGGTTCGGCAAGCTAATCATCAAACTGAGCAGCACCGCAACCCCCACCAACCCGACCGAAAATACCCATTTCGCCGCACTCACATTCCAGCGTCGTCTGCGGCGAGCCATCCACATCACCGCGTCATCAAGCCCGACCACACCCAGCGCCGCCCAAAATGGAATGAGCGCGGCAGCCGAATGCAGCAGTCCGCCGCGATAACCGGGGAACGGAAAGGCGAACGTCATCGCCAGATGCAGCCCGACCGCGTAAATCCAGAACGGTTGCAGGAAACGTTCACGCCGCCGCTGCCATAACCCCGCCAGCATCAGTGGGGTCATGACGATCAACCCTTCGACCGCCACGAAAGTACCGAGGTTGTTGGTGAGCGCCAGCCAACGCGACGCGATGAAGCCTCCTACACCATTCGCAAATAAGGTCGCAGGGCTTGAATCAGGTGGGTAGTTAAACAGGTCGTCGTAGCTCGTAAACCAGATGGTTTGTGTGCCACCCAACGGCATCGGTGCGCCAATTAAACCCTGATTGCGAACGAACCACGGCAGCATCACAAGGATATAAGCCACCGTTGTCACAATCCCGCCTGTGATTAACATACTCATACTCAAGCGCTTGCCGGAACGGTCAAACAAACTCATCCACAGGATAACCGCCCACGCCACCAGCACGAACAGCAAGCCGTCCGCCCGTGCCAGATGTGCCGCACCCGCGAATGCTCCCCCCAGCGCGGCATAAACCAGACGGCGGGGTTGCGTGACACCACTTTGATGCGAAAGGCCGAGAAACACGAGACACAACGCGCCCACAATCGCAAATGGCGCGAAGGTATCAATCGCCCCCCAAAAGCGCACGAAGAAGCCGCTAAACAGCGTCAGCAATCCAGCCACCCAAGTGTGCCGCCGTGTGCCACCTAAATGCCCGCCGAGCCAAAACCCGACCAGAACCACACCGGCAAACATCAGCGAGAAAAAGAACTGGGCCGCCGCGTAATCTCCCGGCGCGTTAAACAGCCACATCCCCGCCGCCGCAGTCAACGACGTAAGCGGCATCCAATACAGGTGCGATGGTGCTGGCAGCGCATCCGTCGCCCCGATGTACGTCCAATAATAGGGGTCAGTTAAGCCCTGCCCTGTCACCAAACGGTTGGCGGCGTTCAGGTGATAAAACACGTCGGTGTAACCCGGCCCCGCGACGAACAAGCGCGTTAGCAAGAACGCGCCGATGACCGCCACGAGTACATATAAAACCCGCTCACGATTTGAAATAACCACACATCACTCTCTGGTTAAAGCTGGATTGGTCTCAAAACGCCACCACAATTCCCGCGTCCACCACAACAGCACAAACATGATAATCGGCAGCGGCAGGTAAATACTGGGGTGTTCAAATTGGTCAACCACCGTCAGCAAAAAATGAATCCACGGCACAACCAGCGACACCAGCAGGATCAACGCGACCCACAAGTTGCCACGCCGCCGGTTGTGTTTCACAAGAATGGCGAAATAAAAGATCAGCGGAATAATAAACACCACGTAATGCGGTGTGGCGGTACGTGGGGCGATCAGATGTGTCACGGTCAGCGTCAGAACCGCCGCCCACATGAACTGCTCAGGCCGGTCTTTTAGCAGCCAGTACCACGACATCAGCATCGTCAAGCCGATCAATCCAGCAACAAGGAGTTCCGCCCAATTCCCCAACCCCAAATAGTAGCTGGTGATAATCCACACCGGCGAACCCAGCGCCGTATACGAGGTATACAACCCCAACTGCCCCAGCCAGTCACTCAGCCATGACGGTAGCAGCACGAACGACACCCCAAGCAGCAGCACCATCGCGCCAACGAACCACGTGATAAACCGCCACCGCCGGTAACGCAGCGCCCACAGCAGCAAAAACGGCACAATCAAAAAACCCATTTGCGGCTTAACCGTCGAAAGCGCCAGTACCACCCCTGCTAACCCATCGCGTTTTTTCACCAGTGACCACAACGTTAGCAGTTCGAGGAAGTAGACGACAACACCCACCTGCCCCAAGATCAGCCCGCGCGCGGAATAGTAAAAGAACAACACCCAGATGCACAACAGGCCAAGCAGCCACGGTTTCACCCGCCACTGGAACAGGTCAATTAGCATAAACAATGAGACCAGCAGACACGCGCCTAAGACCACCATCCAGATCGCGGAAGCCCACGCATAGTCCATGTAGACCAGCGGCCAGACGAGAATCGCCGTATACATGGGGTAAGCGAAATAACCGGGGTCTTCGCCAGCCTCTACAGGCCGCCCGTAGATTTGCTCCTGAATATTAAGGCTCGCCTGTTCGCCATAGGGGTTCAGCCCATCAATCCAGAATGAGCGTGCGCCTTCCCACCGCGACATAAAATCGTTATGTCCGGGGTATGGTGCCGTCAGCATATTGTGGATAAGCAGAACCGCGCCCACGAAGAACACGAGACCTACTAGAATGAAGATTCTTAAGCGACCGTTTGCCACAATACCTCTCAATTTATTTAGTCAACAACAGTGTTTGCCGTCAATGCAGACCTATTGTTAGTTAGCACATCCACTTGTTAACTCGCCGCGCGGGTTGGCATACAGGACAATATTCAGGTCATTGTAGGTAGTGGTCGCGCCAGCAGTATAATGCTCATCCAACCAGCTTAGTGCGTCCTTCAGTTCAGGTCGATCCGCCGCCGCGTACTCCGCCTCGGCACGCGCGAACACCACCCACCAGATGCGCTGCCCCCCATGTGCCGCCGTCTGAACACAATCATCGGCGAAAATGTTCAGCGCTTGCTGCGTCGGCAGGGCTAACGTGTCGTCGCTGCTCCCCGCTTTATCGCCGATAAAATACTGTGGCAGATCGCGCTGGTAATAAATCCCCGGCAGCGCCGTCAGCTTATTCTGGTGAACGATGACATCTCCTTCCTGCCACTGGTCGGCAATAAATTGCTCGGCTTGCTGAAAAGGTGAGTACGGAAAGTTAGCATAGGTGTAATGGTAACGTAACCCGATGCCGACCAGCACCAAGCCGACCGTCCCAATAACCACACCGATCACCTTTGGCATACCGCTGCGGGTCAGCAGCCACGCCAAGGCCATATATAACATGAGCGCCGAAGGAAGTAATGACCGTTCTAAATAAACGGGCTGTACCTGCGACACCAACCACATCAACAGCACGGGCATAGCAGCTAACCATAGCACGAACAATATGGGCTTCCGCTGTGTCCGCGTTCGCGGCTGCCGCATAAACATCAACGTCTGTACGACCAGCATCACGACAATGAACAAACCGCCGAAAAACGCAATCATGGAGGCCGGACTCGGCAGATCCATGTTCACGACAAGAAAAGATCGAATGGTTAAGAGTGGGGTCGCAATCGTTGGCTGTTCCAGCCAATAATACGACTGCACCTTCGCCAGTTGCCCCGGCAGGTTCACCAACCACGGCAAATACACAATAGCCGCCACAACCGTGCCAGCCACAACACCGGCAATCGCCTGTCGCCGCCGCGCCACAAACGGCACCAGCCCCAGCGCGACGAGGTAAAACGCTGCCAACTGCTGCGTATACATCGCCAACCCCGCCAGCACGCCGAACGCTATCCAATACCCCCAACGTTGAAGGGGTCTGCCTGCCCCTCGCCCGCACCACCCTTTGACGAAGCACCACGTCGCCACCGTGAGCAGCAGCCCTAATAGCGCGTACATCCGCGTTTCTTGGGAATACTGCACATGAAATGGAGCGATTGCCGTAATCAACGCTGCGAACAACGCCATTTTGCGGTCAAACAGTTCTTTTGCCAGCAGATATATGAACCCCACCGTTGCCACACCGAAGATGACGCTGAGTAAGCGCACCGCAGTCGGGCTTTGACCAACCACGTTCATCCAAACATTGAGCAAACTGTAATAGAGCAGTGGGTGAATATCCGCCGCGCCGCCAGCCACAGGTGTTAGCGTGCCATACAGCATAGCACTCAACCCTTTTTCAGCGAATAAAACCGCAAACGCCTCGTCGTACCACAAAGCTCGCCCACCGATGTTAATCAGTCGGAGGGCGATAGCCAGCACGAAGATCAGGGTAAGGGGCAGCCACGGACGGCGGCTGAATAATGAACTCATTGATCCCAAACGTCGATTTTCTTAACCGCCGCGATGCCCGGACGCTTAAGGATATAAACCGAAAATTCGTTGATCGACTCGAAGCTGATCATTTCCCAGCCCTCGCGCCCCAATTGGTTCAGGGCAAAATATATAGGCTGATCTTTCCACTCAAGGCGCGACTCGCCATTCACTTTGTACTGAATACCGTACGCGCGCTTCACTTCCAGCGCCGCATATTGCCACGGTGAAACGTCACCGTCGCCATGGTGACCATTTGAACTTGTCTCAGGAGCCTTTATTGGGGCAAGCTCGTCTAACTTTTCGAGCCACTTTTGCGCGGTGGGGTCATCTTTAACCTTCATCAGCAGCATTCGCGCCTTGTCATACTGCTTTTCCGAAATCAATTCCTTCGCCAGTTCAAGTTCCTGCCGCGCCATTCGATAATGCTCCTCGACAAATAATCATGAGATAAATTCAGATTAGCATGAATTCACGTAACCAGACCTTGACGATCTCGGGATTGGCGCAGAATACGATATAGCCCAACACAAATACCCGCCAGAATAACCGTTCGCGCGACGACCAATGTCGCAAACGGCGTAACAAGGCTTCCCGTAATTTCGCCACCCGTATCCCCTGTGCGAATGAATAGAAACGGATATTCGACAAAGGTCACCAGACTGAGCAGCACAACCAGTATGACACCATCTCGCGTCGGGAAGCACAGCAGGATAAACGGGATAATTTGGACGAGCCACTGTGGACTCCACCCCTGCGCTTGAAGGAAAAAGATCAACAGCGAAATACCGGCAAACGCCAGCAGCCCTTTTGCGTCAAATCGCCGCGTCCGCACGAACACAAACACACCGATCACGACACCCGCCGCCAACCGCAGCCACCCCGGAATGACTGCTGGATTGCCCTGAACAATGGTCGCACGCTGCGGGTCAAGACGGTCTTCTAATGGGCCAAAATTGCCGGTGCGATAGTTACCATCAATCAGCGCCCATACCGTTTGGTACGAGGCTTTTGAAAACTGCGCCGTCAGCGAAGGCATAGTCATCGCCGCATTTTGCAGGAAGAAAACCGCGTATACTGCCGCCACGATGCCGACCGAGACAACCGTTGGCAAAATGGCTTGCCTCGTCTTCCGGTAACGCCACATACTCCCCAGCAGCACCAACGGCGTAAACTTCACTAATGTGCCAATCGCGATCCCAATACCCGCCAACAGATCCCGTTCCCGCAGCAGCCACCACACACTCAGCAGCATAAAAAACGCGACGACTACTTCAAACGTCCAGAACACGAACACCAGCGGCGCGAGCAGCAGCGCGTAAACCCACGCCAATGCCTGCCCCGTCTCTGCCGAATAAACCTGTGAGGCGATTTTGCGGATCAGCACCAGATTCCCGATGTCAAACACGAGGAAAACGATCCCCAACAGCATCGAAAATCCGGTGAAGTTAGGTTGCAACTTATAAACAATGACCGAGAAATACGACCACAGCGGTGGGAACTCGCTCCACCAATCCCGCAGCGGCATCCCTGCACTGTCGGAAAGGGATGCGATCTGGAAATACGTCTGAAAATCGCCGCCCGCCGTAATCCCGCGTTCTACCCCTTGCAGGAGAAACGGCTGAAAAACCAACAGCAGCAAAACACGTAGACTGATAAACAAGATCAGCAGCAGTTGGAAATCACCGAGTATCGCGTGGAGTTGCAGCGGTGCGCTGCTGCCCTTCCCCTTAGCCATTGGTCGCCGCCTCTCTCACAAATACCACCGCCTGCTGATCCTCGTAATCCAACCGCCACCCTGCCGCCGTTCGCAAATTCCGCGTCAAGCCGCTGTCGGCTTCCATCACCACATAAGCGATTTGATACTTGTCGAGGGTCGCCTCCCACCCCGGAGCGCCGGTCGCCGTATCAAGATAGTCCTTCGACAAGAATGCGTCCCCATACAAATCCGTTCGTCCGTCCACGAAAACAGGCTTATCCGGCAGCCAGTAAATGAAGTAGCCGCCCCAGTTGTACGTATTAAACATATTCCCACTGAGGTTCGCGGTCTTCAGGTGTTCAGTCACCGCCACCGGCAGGTATTCGCGCTGCGCCTCATCCAGCGACTTGCGATCCAGCACCAGCAGCACCTTCCCCAACGCCGCCAGCAGGATGAACCCCACCAAAATGGCGTTCAACCGTGCCTGACGGGGTGTAACCCGCTTCACCGGATTCACCACCCATCCCCGTTCTCGCAGCACATCATCGAGGTAATAAGTCAGCACCGGCGTTGCCACTACCGCGAACACCGAAATGTTGCGCCCTGCCAGCAGCCCCATGAATGCCGTGCCGGTCGTCAGCACGAAGTCCGTCCAGTCCAGCCGCTTCTTGCTTGCACCCAGCACACCCAGCAGCCCCAGCAGCAGGAACACGAAAGGCCACGTCTGCCGTTCGTGGAAGTTCGGTGAATTCCACTCCTGAATGAAGTTTTGCAGTGCGCCAATGCTCACCGTCTGGAAAGGTACTGTTAGCATCTGCAACCCATACGGGTTAATCACCAGCGCCGCTGCCGAAACCACCGCCACCAGCACCAACTTGCGGATGCCAGCCCACGGTACAACATGCTCACCGGTCGGATTAAACAAATGACCGAGTACTTCGCCGGCAATCGACCCCGCCATGAAAATGAACCCGATGGAGAACCCCGCGTGTAAATTACCCCACACGCACATAATCGGCGGGATGAACCACAGCCGGTCAATTTTCTCCCGTTTGTGCAGGTACAGCAGGTATAGCACCACTGTGCTCAGGAAGAACGACAGCATTTGCGGGCGTGGTGACCAGAACACCGCCGCCGTCGAAGCGCCGATCACCAGCGCGAACGCCTTCAGATACACGTTCCCTGCCGACATCCGGTACACGAACCACATGCCGCCGGTCGCCAACGCCGCCACATAAATCGCCAACCCGAAGTTGCCAGCAACCTGCCACACGGCATTGAGCAGGATTTGCGAACCCCAACTGTGGTTAATCCACGCTTCGCCGAACTTGGTGAAGGAAAACGGGTCAGCATGAATGATGCCGTTGCTCAACATATACTGCCCCGAACGCAGGTGCCACCACACATCCGTATCCACCGGAATGCGGGTTGCCAGCGCGAACAATAAGGCAAATAAGATAATCGCCGCAGCACGTTCGATGGTTAATTGGCGCATGTATCCCCTCAACACAATACGTAGGGGTTTACCGCTGGCAAACCCGCTTTGAATAGCCTCGACAAATTATTCGGAACCACTGCGATCCAACAGATAAATCAGCACCGGATCCGTCCGGTAATCCACCTGTGGTAAATACTGCCGTTCAAGCGCCACCTGCAAGAATTGGGCATACGCGATATTGATGAGCGTTATATCGTCCGTAGCCAACGGCTTCTGAACCAGCGATTGTTCCGCCGCCAGCAGTTCTTGGTCGGCTAAATCACTACTGCCGATGGCCTGTGCCATACGCGCCTTGCCGAGGTGTACCCATGCCTGCTCTACCGGCGTGCCAACCAGCAGTTCCGCTTTGCTCAGTGCCGTTGCCGCCATATCCACATCACCACTGGCGAGGGCGAGCAGGCTGTCGATCACCAGCTTGGGCGCGGAGGCGGGCAGCGGTTGGGCTGCCCAAACCATTTTCGCCTCATCAACCTGCCCTTCTGCCAACAGGTGAACGACGCGGGCAGTGACGGTCATCTTCGTCGCATCGACCGTTTCAGGGTGCGCTTCGGCAAACGGTTCTAACTCAGTATAGAGGCTGGCATCGGGATACAAGCGTAAAGCCTCGGTGTATGCGGCATTTGCAGCATCTTCATTCCCCATAGATGCGGCATACCGACCGAGGAGCGCTTGCAAATTCCACTCGGCACCGTCCAACCGTGTTGCTTGTTGCAGCGCGTCAACCGCCACTTCACGGTCGCCAAGCTGCCAGTGCAGCACCGCTAAATTGGCCCATGCTACCGCGTAACCGGGGTCAAGCTGGATGAACTGTTCGTAGGCTGCAATGCCCGATTGTGCCGCTTGGGTATCACCTCGGCTGGCAGCCATACCGTATAACATGCCCTGCTGAAGGTAGTACAAACTCAGGTTAGGGTCAGCATCGATGACCGGCTGTAAATCCTCAGCCGCTTGTCGGTATTCATTCGTTTTCTCGGCCTGAGCCAGCACATCGACATACTGCTGGTAAACGCCACTGTTCCAGAAGCCGCTGACGATCAGCAGCACCCAGATGCCAACCATTTCCACCGGATGCCCGAAGCGTGACCAGCTTGGCGCAACAGCTTCCGGCTCGGCAGGGGCCAGTGCCAGTATCAATGCGATTAACCCCGAAAGGGCAAGCGCGGGCATCATGATCGGCACATCCGTCAACTGATGCACACCAACCGAGACCACCGCAGCCAGCGAACCAGCCAGCAGCAAACGACCTTGAGCCGTCGAAGCCTGCCAGTTGCGCCGGGTCGTCCGGTAGGCGACATACAGCGTGATAACCAGCGCTGCTAAACCGACGATACCCAGCTCGGCGGCAATTTGCAGCGGTAAATCGTGGGCGTGGCTGTGCGGCTTATCGGGGTTGATACCTGGCAGTCGAACCAAACCACGACCGAACGTAAACAACCCTTGTCCGGTCAGCGGCTTTTCAGCGAAAAGCTGGACAGCCGCCGTGTAAATTTCGCCGCGTAAATCACTGGAACGACCGGGATCATTCAGTGACCGCAGCAGGTATAGGCCAATACCAGCAGCGCCAAGGATGCCAGCGACAGCCACAACTACGGCAAAACCTTTCAGTCGTGGTGACTGATCTTGCCACCATGCTCGAATGCGAGTGCGTGTCAGCCGTTCGTTTCGGCTGGCAACCAACCAGAACCATAGCACCAAGCCAATAGCGATACCAATCCATGCGCCACGGGAACTGGTGAGGAATAGAAGTCCAAGCTGCATCAGGGCATACGCAGCCAGCAGCACTTTAATCGGCATTGCCCGTGCCATATACCATCGCGAAAGCGTCAGTGGTATGATGACGATCAAGAAATCGCTGAGGAAATTCGGGTTGCCGAACACACTGACCGGACGCGGCGGCATGATGAATGCACCACTTGCCGCCACCTGTTGCAGCCACATTTTCAACTGCACGAAGCCCAGCAGCGTAATGACAAATCCGGCAATCAGCAGCGCATCAATAATTACCACACGGTTGATAGCACGGTTCGCCAACAGGTCGTGCAGCAGGTACCAGATGCCGATATACAAGCCAACGTACCACAAGCCGATAGCGATTCGTCGCCATGCGTCCGTGTTACCAACAAGCGACACCGCAAAGGCCAACATCCACAGCAAAAACACCGTGTCGAGCGAGGTTCGATGCCAGCGCCATTTATTCCGCCAGTGCAGCACCAGCCAACCTCCGGCTAAAAGACTCATGAGACCGAGTGACAGCGGATGAAATGACGGGTCAAGGATGCCGTTAAAGGTTGCGCCAACGGTCAATGCGTAGCTCAAAACGACCGTCAGAATCGCCAATCCAAAGAAGTCAGAACGTTTCTTCAACGAGAAAACCTTCCCGGTGTATAGTAGAAATCGGGCTTCTACAACGAAGGATAACAATATGCTTCAGGCACGGCGGCTGTTCAGGCCGTGGTTCGTCTCTTGTTTACTCTGTCTAGTCTACGTCTTCATTATCATTTTGAACAATAAGGGTAATCCGATGGCATTAGTCACCATCGGTACACGGTTCAGTGAACACATTCCGGCAGAGCAAGACGGCACGGAAGGCTACGATGGGCAGTTCAACTATTTTATTGCCCGTGATCCATCGACGGCCAGCCAATTCTTAGATGTGCCAGCCTACCGTTTTCAGCGCATCTTGTTCCCAATGTTGGGGCGGGTACTGGCGTTGGGTCAGCCGGATTTGATCCCGTGGGCGTTTTTGCTCATTAACTTGGTGTCATTAGCCGTCGGCACAGCCTTACTGGAAAAGCTGCTCGTCAGCTTCGGGGTCAGCCGTTGGTACGCCTTTACCTACGGCTTGACGTTGGGCATCTTTGGCTCGGTGCGGCTGAGTTTGTCCGAGCCATTAGCCTATGGTCTGGTCATCGGCGGCATCCTGTTGGCACGGGAGAAACGCTGGCTGTGGGCGGCAGTCGTCTTGGCCTTAGCAGCCTTAGCCAAAGAGACAACCCTGATCTTCGTCGGGGCATATGGCCTGTACCTATTGACTCAGCGTGACATCAAAAATGCCTTACTCCTAGGCATGATTGCAGTCGTGCCGTTTGCCATGTGGCAGTTGATTTTACGTTCCACATTGGGGGAAATGGGCATTGGTTCCGGTGGGGCGATGGCAACATCCTTCGAGATCATCCCGTTTGCGGGGGTAGCCCGAATCTGGACGGATACGCCAGCCGAAGCGAGAGGAACAATCCTGCTGATTTTAGGGCCGATGCTGTTGATTTTCGTCCTGATACCAACCATCTGGGCATTGTGGGCAGGCATCAAAGCGGTTCAGCGGGGCAAATGGTCAGCCGAAACGAGTCTGCTACTGGTGAACGCGGCGGTCATGTTGTTCGTGCCGTTTTCAACCTACCGTGAACCGATTGGCATTTTGCGGTTTATTGTCGGCTTACAGATTGCGGTCATCCTATTTGCAGCACAAAATAAACGCTTCAGAGTATTGCGAAACAGTACGCTGTGGATTGTGACCGTGTTCTTCGTGCTGACATTGGTCACCAGTTAAAAACTTGCCTGTAAAACAGGCGATAACAGGCAAAAAGGGTCTATTTTTGTGCCATTTATGAAGCTGCGGTTTGAATACACAAACCGTCTACCAACCAAACTGCCAGCTTTTAGCGCTACTCAACCTCGCCTGCGTTGTGGCTGAACACCTCGCCGACCGACTGTCGCAGGTGATAGGTGCCGACTGCCATAACCACTAGCCCCGCGTAAAAGATCAGCACTATCGCCATCACCAACCACCCCGGCGCGACACCTATCCGGGCGCGTGAGACAAGCTGTCCCCACGACTCGATGCCTTCGAGATATAACATCAACTTGGCGAACCACGAACCGAACAGCACCAGATAAATCCACAGGTAATTGCGGCGCAAACGGCGGCCAAGCGCCTCCCAATTCGAGATCGTGAACTGTGGATGCAGCAGGCTTTCACCGAGCTTTCGCGTCCATTCAGGGTTGGGCATGGTGGCAGTCGCCAGCAGCGGCGCGTAAAAGTCGCGTTCCATCAACCGCAAACGGTAGCTCCATAACTCGTAGTAGCGGTAGCGGCGGGTTTCGATCACCCAAAACAAGGTAATCAAAAGGGTATTCAGGATAATAACGCTGTGGTGCGTCACCGTTTGGCTGAAGGCGAAGCTCACTGCCGCACCCGTCGAGATCAGCGCCCAATTGGTCGTCACATCCAAACGGCTGCGCCAACTGTTCGCGCGGGTCATTTCGGCGCGGTACAGATGCACCATCGCTGTATTCACATCAGATGGTCGTAAATCGGCAGTAGACGGAATATGCGATTGCGATTGGTTATAAGAGTCTTGCATCAGTGGTTAGCTCACTACTCACGAGTTTCCGCTATTCTGCCACATCAAAACCCATCTGAAAAATGAACAGTTTTGTTCTCGCTTGGCTAAATGATGAGCGAGCAATAGCTAACGGCATTCTTGAAACTTGCCACTTGAAACTTGTTACTACTTAAGTTTATTTTCGGTTAACCCGACAAACCATTTACCAACCATCAACTAACTTTTATCGCACACCTTTTCCCTCAAAATGGTTAGCGCCAACCCTGCTCAAAAGCGACCAAATGTTCTGACAAATGTTCACCCTTTCTGGGTTTAAATCTGCTATTCTGTGCTTACCTGCACCCTTTTTATACCGGAATTTATATCTATATGTGCTTTGTGCTCAACCCTTTCTGCATTGATCTTGGCGTTCTTGGCGACTTGGCGGTTAACCTGTATTCCACATTTGCCTTTGACTAACGACTGTCGACTACTGACTAAAGACTGCTTTTTGCAGCAATGACAGCGGCGGCAGACAAAATTGCGCGGTGGTGGATTGCTCCCGTAAATCCGCCGCAGCCACGCCAATTCAGCGCCGCGCTCCCTCGCATCCGCCGCCATAAAATGTCACTTTAGCGGCAGCACGGGAGCGTCCCGCCAGCCATTTCGGCGGGATATTTGCACAATTTGCAGAATTTGACGAATTTTGTGCAGTTTGCGAATCAAAAGAGGGTAGAAAACACTCTTTCCCTCTTTAAAAACTCTGTGATTTTTCTTGGCGTTCTTGGCGATTTGTATTGACTGACGACTGTTGACTAAAGACTATCGACTGCCTATACACCACTCATCTTGATGACCTTACCCACCGTCCTCAGGATAATATTGAGGTCAAGCAAAATCGACTGGTGACGAATGTAGTACAGGTCGTACTGGAGCTTCATCAGAGCATCTTCGTCCGTCGAGCCGTAGTTGTACCGCACCTGCGCCCATCCGGTCAGGCCGGGACGGATCACAAGGCGAGTCCGGTAAAACGGAATTTTCTCGGTCAAGCGTTTGACGTGTTCCGGTCGTTCCGGTCGCGGCCCAACGATGCTCATGTCGCCGCGTAAGATGTTGAGGATTTGGGGCAGTTCGTCAAGGCGCGTCTTCCGCATAAACCGCCCCACCCGCGTCACGCGGTCGTCACCCTGCCGGCTGAATACCGCGCCGGTCTTGGCCTCGGCATCCGCCCGCATCGAGCGAAACTTGTAGATGCGGAAGGTATGCCCGTTTAAGCCCATGCGCTCCTGCGAGTAGAAGATGCTGCCGGGGGAATCCAGCTTGATCGCCAGCACGATAAAGGGTAACAGGACAAGAAAGGCTAAAGCACCCACGAGCGAGATCAGAATATCAAGAATACGTTTAAGGGTCTGGTAGGGATTAAAAATCGAGCCGCCGTCAATGGGTAAAACCACCGCCCAATTGTTAATGACGTGTTCAACTGGCACTTGCCCTGTAATCCGCTCATATAACAGGGGCATTGGCACAATCGTCGCGCCCTGCTCGTAAGCATCCATCACCCCTTGAAAAATATCTTTGCTCATCTCGCGGGTGGAGGTCACAATAAGTTCACTAATCTGTTCGGTAAAGACCAATCGCGCGATGTCCTTACCCCGTCCCACCACTGGCACATCGCAAATATCGGTCAGGGTATCGTCTAGCTCGGCAATCACACCACGAATATCGTATACATCATGGGCATGACGACCAATCGCGCCAATCATTGTCATCGCCGCCCAGTCTGTCCCGACGATCAAAACGCGCCGACGAGTACTAATCCACCCTGCCAGTGCCGGGTTAAGAAGCCGGAAAACCGCGATGAGCAGGAAAGAGGCTACGGCATAGTACAGGATGAACAAACGGGGGAGCGCCAGCGGTTGGGCAAAGAAAAACACGATGAGATACAAAACCACCATCTGTAAGGTGATAAGGATCAAATGGCGGTAAGTTGCTCGCTTGCTCGCCGCCACACGCAGTTCGTAGAAGTCATTTGCACTCGCCAGCAGAAGCCATATCCCGGTGAGGATAAAATACCAGTGGCTGCGCGGGAAAATAAACTCAAAATCAAAAGCCGTTCTCGCCACCACCGACCAGACGAACAGCGCAATCGTCACCGAAAACAGTACCGCCAACACATCGCCAGCCATCAACACCAGACGGCGTTCGGAAATCTGCAACTGAAGCCGTCTGCGCTGTGTGGAAGGGGAAAACAGCATACTATCATGTGTCCTTGTAAATTTGGTCATTCCGTAACCTGCGGCTCCCGTGAACGGAACAATACCACGACGATGAAGATTGAAACCACACTCGCTAAAATACTCGGCCAGAACCACCGGAACTGGTAATCAAACCGGACTTCAGTCGCTCCTGCCGTAACCCGCACGGCGCGGAACATGCCGTTGGCGTGCTGAATGTCGGCTGGCTGCCCATCAACCCGCGCCGACCAACCGGGGTAATCGGTATCAGCTAGAACCAACCAGCCATCATGGTTGACCGAGGTACTGATAACAACACTGTCGCCGTTATCAATCAGGCTGTCGACCCTGTTGGGCGTTTGCTCGCTGAGTATCTCACCCGCACAGTCGCCTTCACCCAACAGGTGAACAAGCTGCGCCGCGTCCCAATTATCCATAAGGGCTTGCTCAAGGGATTGGGTGTCTGTGTGCCAGCACGCCGCGTCCACAAACCACGCCCGCTGTGGGGTCTCATTCATCATGACGCGCTGCCCCTGCTCATCATACACGTAACCCACGCCCGCCGCGCTTAAGAGGGTATCGCGCTGCGCCGGATAACGCTCGACCAATGTGATATAGCGCATGAACGAACCGACTAACAAGGGTTCGAAGTTGTTGAGCAAAGGCATACGGTCAATGATGTTGAGGTTAGGCAGTTCACTCGCGCGGTATTCGGCTAAACGGTCGAGCAAAATCCGGTAGTCGGCAAACTCAAGGAAGCCGCCCTCCTCAAACTTGAGATCCGTTTCGAACTGCTCCGGCCAGTATCCACGCCCTGCCGGTTCATCAGTCGGTTGAACAGGGTCGTAAAACGAGGCGGGAGCAGTCGGGTTCAAGCCCCACCCTGCGTAGGCCAAATCCGCCGCGGTCACAATCCACACTGCCAGCATCCACCACGGGTAACGCGAGCTAGACTTCGCTTCGGGCTGTGTCAGCGTTAGAACCCCTGCCAGCGCCCCTAGAATGCTGACCGTAACAACAGCCAACAAAAGGGGTGCGAACGCCTTACTCTGGGCGAGTTCCGGCGGGAGAAACCGGGGGGCGACCAACGCGAGAAGTGCCGCGCCAATACCGGCTGCGGTCGCAAGGCGCGTACCAAACAGCACCCAATGACCGCGTGTCCACATACCTACACCAATACCTGCCAGCACTGCGAGACCAAATACCGTCCAGATATGCCAGCGCACCGGCGCTTGAAACATGCTAAAGGTCGGAACATGCTCGTACAGGAAGGGGAATACAGGTGATTTGTTACCGAGCGCCAGCACAAACGCCACAACCACGATCACCAACCAGAAGGGAACGGAGGCGAAATATGCCGGACGTTCATGCCGCCGGAGATTGCCCCACGCCCATGTCAAAATGGCAGCTATCGCAGAAATCAGCGGGATAAAGCCGAAGTAGACCGCATCTTCAAAGAACGCGCCCTGTGTCGAATACGATCCATCGCTCGGTGTACCAAACACGTTCGCCGCGAAAAAGTTCATTGTCCGTTCCGGCGAGTAGCTGAAGTTCATCGTCTTGTTGTAGTCCACGCCGCTCGACCGCTGGGACTGCGCCAAGAGTTCAGCCGTGGGCAGGAGTTGGGCGCTGGCTGCCCCCGCGCCTAACGCAACCGCCAGCGCTAAGATCACCATGCGCTGCCAGCGAACGCGGTGACTTACGCCCCAATAGGCCGAGAATAGACCAACTAGCAAAAGGCTGTACCATGTCGTTTGGGCGTGGCCTGCTAACAGTTGTAACGCTGTGAATACCGCTAGCCAGCCGATGAAGCGCCGGTGTTTATCGCTCATCACTTTGAGCGCCGCCCACATGAGCCACGGCATCCACGCGGCGGTAAACACGGTCGGATAAGTGCCTAAACGCGCGACTAGATAACCGGTAAGGGCAAAGGCTAAGGCGCTGATGCCACGCCCTAAGGCCGGCACACCCAGTTCGCCTGTAAACGCCCACATGCCCCAGCCCGCGATGAACAGATGCAGGACGGCAGTCACACTCATCGACCATGCTAACGGGAGGATGAGGCCAAACCAGTTGAGGGGGTAAAGCAGTGCCGATTGGTAGTTCGCGAGGAGTGGCGCACCCGCACCGCTGTACGGATTCCAGTATGGCAGGGAACCGCTGCGGAGCGCATCAAATGCGTACTCCCGCCACGGGTAAAACTGAAGGGATGGCAGACCCCATACGAATACTTCACCTAATAACAGGCGGTGAAAAATCACCATGAGGGTGATAAACAGCACGAGCAGCGGGAATGCATTACGGCTTGATGGACGGTTCAAGTGTCAACCCTTAGCTAGAGAGCGTTATTCAACTAATCAACATACGCTGGTTACGGTGAGTAGACAGTCACCGAATTATATTCAAATACCGGTGTGAGATCGCTAGTGCAGGCATCAGATCCCATATCACGTTCTTGAGGCCCAACGATGATGTAACGAACATCATATTGTTCGATCACATCAGCGCAGTTCTGTCCTTCGTACCAACCATAAGTTTGCTCAAGCTTTTCTTCTACATACAAGGTCTCAAATGGATGACCTGCTACAACCCGTGCGCCAGTCCATGCTGGAACCCACAAACCAACATCAGGTGCAGCCAATATCACATCCTGAGATTTAGCTGTCTGGCGGAGCCATTGGAAAGCGACTGCATAATCCCTCTGCAGGAAGGGGCCACTGGTCACGGTCAAATTGCCGAGTAATACGAGCACATAACTCATCGTCATGGCTGGCGCAACCGCGATCAGTAAACGGTAGCGCCAACGGCGATTGACAAAGTTAAACCAGTATCCTTCTAATGCGCGGGTCGCAAAGTAGGCGATGGGCATCATCAATCCTGCCCCGAAACGGCGCTGCGTATTATTGGGCAGGAACATGGCGAGAAAAATGACGACTAACCAAATGATCACGAATTGATCACCGTCCGGTTCGAAACGGCGGAGACTGCGTAAAATACCCGGCAGCGCCATCAGTAACGGAACGCCAAGCCCTAACAAGAACACAATAATCGAAGGCGACAACGTGATGTTCTGGCGATTCCACTCGGCAGCGGCGGGATTATAGTTGACCAAAGCCACATAATAGACAGCCAGTGGTAGTGCAGGTAAACCGAGAAGCAGTAACCAGCGCACATCACGCATTTTGAACTTGCGGGCGTGAAAGCTGCGATAAGCCACCAACAAAACAACAGCTATACCAAATGGAACTAATGACTGGGGGTATAAGAGTGATAGCACGAAACTAAGCACTGCAAGCAGTAAACCACCATTACCCATTGATGGGTCATCGGTGCAACCGGGACGGAATGTAATGACGATAATACTGCTCATGAGGGCAAGGCACGCAATCGTCAAGGGAAAGTGAACGTTTACCAAACTGCTGTAAAACGGGAACATCTCAGGGATGGTGAGATCCGGTACACCACCCACATCACCAGCCAAAATCGTGTACAGCCACCCCAACCCTGAACCAATAGAAACGATGATGAAAAAGATTTGTCGTGAACGACGACGCGGCCAAATCGTGGCAGCAAAATGGTAGAGCGCCATATACATAATCAGCGAGGCTACAACACGCGCGGCATGGAACAATGCAATCGGCGGAATGCTGACGACCTGTGATAATTGACCGAGGAAGGGATATAGGATCTGTAGCAGCATGGCGTTATGATCTTCCGGCGTGTGCTGGAAGTGAATGAGCCATGAGCCATCATAACCTTGCAACATCTTGGAGAGGTAGGTTGCCCCATCCATCGGGTTATTGAGGACACCCATAAACTGCCACTGTTCACCGCCGGAACCCGACAACCCAACCCACAAGAAAGGGACAAACGCGAGGATGACCAAGAAGCTGGCAACTATGATGACCCAGCGCCATTCTGCGGGCGTGACATAAACATTATCACGAGTTGGTTGCATTGAAACCGCCTTCGCTGCCACGGAGTGTAGTTAGCGTCATTAGGATCCGGTTGAAAAGCAGGTATCCAACCGAAAGATCAATTACACGGATTAGTAAGCCCAGTGTATACTTAAACTGTAAACTGAAATAATCTCTTTAACACATTAAGACATCACCTACGCCAGCCATTATAACGGTTTCAATCGCTGGCAGATGAGATAGACGACCTATTTATGATACAAGCGTCCGAACTTTACCGCCTCCAAGAAATTGATCTACAAGTTCAACAAAAGCATAAACGGCTGGAAGAAATTGCCGCCCAGCTTGCCGACAATAAAGCCCTTACCGAGGCTCAAACGCAAGTTGAGGCTGACCAACAGGTGTTAACACCGCTGCAAGCTAAAGTTCGCAAGCTGGAGGGGGAAATCCAAACGAACACTGCCAAAGTGCGAGATACAGATGAGACCCTGTACAGTGGTCGGGTGAAGAACCCGAAAGAACTCCAAGATATGCAGCATGAGATTCAATCGTTGAAGAAGCGCAACCAAGAGCTTGAGGATACACTGCTGGAAACGATGCTCTCGGTAGACGAGGCGGACACCGCACTCAAAGCGAGTACGGCAA
Organism: Chloroflexota bacterium; assembly: GCA_020161935.1. GTDB lineage: Bacteria > Chloroflexota > Anaerolineae > Aggregatilineales > Phototrophicaceae > CFX2. Next base: position 204,774 of record JAIUNI010000001.1, on the reverse strand, counting down.
AGCTGGACACCTTACGCGCACAATTTGAACTGGCGAACCAGAGTTTGATCGACGAACAAAAACGGTTGAAATCTGAAGGCAGCGCACTGCTTAAGAGCCGCGAACAACTCCTGCCGACCATTGAGGCCGAGACTCTCCGCATCTATAACAACTTACGCCGCACCAAAAATAACCATGCCGTCGCCGTACTCAACAATCAAAGCTGCTCGGTTTGCCGGGTTCAGCAAAACATGAACGTCATTCAAGCCGTGCGTAAAGGGGAAGGCTTGACTTATTGCTCAAGCTGTGGGCGTATCCTAATCTACCGTAGTGGCTAAACCGGCGGAGGAGCCAAGATGGGATTCGATGTACAGAATTTTGGAATCGGGTTAGTGGCGGGTTGGGCATCCGCTTATGGTGTGTACCGTGCGCGGCATCTGATCGGCAGCGCGATACGATCCGTCAACCAGCAGGCGAGCAGCGCCCAAAGTTATGCCACCCAAAGCTCGGATTCACGTTATATCAACGACTTGATCTGGATGGTGCAGCGCAGCCACCTACTTGGCAGCACGATTAACCTGACCGATATTGTGGTCGAGCCGCGCTTTCTGACTGCCCCTCCCCTTGCCGCGCCAGCAGAGGACATTGTTACCCACAGTGTTTTTCATGTCGTGCCGCACATTCCCGATCTGCCACTCATACAAGCACCCTATAACGTCCATACCCTATCAATAGACGAACTCGGCACGGGCGACCGCGCGTTGGCGCTTCTTGGCCCAGCGGGTAGTGGCCGGACAACCGCCCTGATGACCATCATTCTCCGCGCATTAGGACGGGCGCATTTTAAGAAGCCGGTTGATACAGTACAACAGCAACTCGATGCTGAAGAAGCGGCACTCGATGAAAAGAAGCGAGCGGTACGCATCAAAGAACGGGTGCTGCTGGAACAACGGGCAAAAGAACGCTTTGCCGAAGAACGCGGTATGGCGCTCGATACACAAAACGAAGTTGGGATTCCTCTCTTTAACCGCTTGATGCCCGTTTATATTCATCTCTCAGATATTCAGGCTGATGTGGCAACATACGGTTCGGAGATTGATCCGGCTGAACCATTGGTACGCGCTGTTCAACGGCAGCTTGGGCGGATCGCGGCTAGCACCACGCCGGTAAACTTATACACACGTCTTAAGCAGGGACAAGTTTTACTGCTGATCGATGGTTATGACGAACTCACTTCGGAAGAACATGCTGACCAACTCGATTGGTTAAGGGCGCTGATTACCCATTATCGCCAGAACTTTTTCATCCTTACGGGTGCGCCGGAACATCATGGCGTACTGACCCAAGAAATTGGGCTGACACCCGTTTATCTGCGCCCGTGGAGCGACACCGACCGCGCTCAGTACGTGGATAATTGGGCGACAAACTGGACGAAAACAGCGAAACGCCGGATCGGGATGCAGCCCCCAGCAGAAGAATTGGTGGCTCTCGTCAAAAATAATACCCGCAGTTTGTCTCCCTTAGAATTTACGCTCAAGGTGTGGTCGCACTTCTCCAGCGGGGCGGAAGCGAACGGCGTTGATACATGGGTCAACAGCTTGGTCAGCCGCTATATACCGGCTGACTACAAAGATGACAAAATAACCGAATACCTGATTAAAGCCGCCGTTCTCCAACTGGACGAGGGTTATATCACCCGTGTGCGCCTTTCCACGCTGCTAGACGAGCAAGCACCCCCATCAACGACTACAACAGCCGATGATTTACTGGGGGATGCTGAACTGGCGTTAGCAGATCTCACACCAGCCGAGGAAAAACCTGCCAAGCCGGATGCCAAAAAAGCTGAGAAGAAAGTGAATCCGGCTGATAAATTTATGGCCGTGCTTCGCAAATCGGGCTTATTGGTTCGCTACAAAGGCGGGCGCTACCGGTTCCGCCATCCTGAAATCGCATCGTACTTCGCCAGCTTGAGCCTACGTGACGTAAATGAAGCGCTGCTCAATGAAAAAATCGCTCTGTCCATGTGGCGGAAAGCGATCACCTACAGCGCCACTCAGGTTCAACTCGATAATATTGTCAGTACGCGGATGAGCAGCCCCACCGATGTGATGCAGAGCAACATCATGGAGATTGCACATTGGCTGCGGCAAGCGCCGGATGATGTGGTTTGGCGTGACACGTATATCAATTATTTGGGCAAAGTTTTCAGCGCCCCCAACCAATTCCCCCTGCTGCGTGAACGCGCAGCCGCCGCGTTACTGGTCACGAATGATCCCGGTGTTACCGGAATCTTTGCCCAAGCGACCAAGAGTATCGTGGCGCAAATTCGCCAGTTGGCATGTCTTTCGCTCGGCGTAATAGGCGTACCGGAAGCCGCTTCAATTGTTGCCCCGCTGCTTCAGGATGGTGGGAGCGATGTACAGATCGCGGCGGCACTGGCGCTCGGCGCTATTCGTACCGAAGAAGCGTTGACGGCACTGGTTGATGCGCTGACCGAAGGTTCGGAGTCGCTGCGGCAGGCGGTTGCGGAAACGCTGGCGGATATTCCGGCAGAAGGTTATCCGACGCTGTACGATGCGATACAGGATGCAGAAATGATCGTACGGCGGGCGGCGGTATTCGGCATTAAGCGGCTCAAATCGGATTGGGCAGTCTTGGCAATCTACCGCGCCTTCCTCGAAGACTCGCAGTGGTACGTACGGTCGGCAGCACAACTCGCGTTCCAAGAGATGCGCTATGGCAAAGGCAACGGACCACACGGTTATCCACCGCCGGAAGCGATTACATGGCTTAACGAATGGGCAGCCAAACGCGAGGAAAATATCGAACCGGGGGCGGATGCCAGCCTGATTATGATAAAAGCGCTGCAAGAGGGCGATGACCTCACACGCAGCTTGGCAGCACGGAACATTGGTCAGCTTGGCGAATTGACGATGGTCAAGGCGCTGTACAACGCGCTCAACGACAAAAAAGCAGATGTACGGGATGCGGCCTATCGTTCGCTGGCGGACTTCCAAACCCAAACCGGTTTACCGCTGCCGACACCTGTCTAGCGAAAAGTGGTTACTCGCTATCACTCGATGGCGGTAACTGCTCATTGGCAGGGTCACAGGCGACTACACGGTCAAAATCGGTGTGGAAAATATACTGTTCATCGTTCGCACTGAGGACGATACGATAGCCGTCTACTTCCTGTTCAGGGTAAGTTGTATCCTGTGTCGGGCAGCCCAAACTGGTTTCAAGCCATGTATAGGATTTCACTTCAACCACTTGGACACGCCTTACCGGAAGATTGAGGGTTTCGGCAACGCGGCGCTGCGCCAATGCAACCAACTCGGCAGCAACGAGATCATCTTCTGGGGAGAAATCATCGGATGCGCCGGCTGTGAACGGTGTCGGAGTGGGTAAATCGCCCGCGCGGGGAAGCGGGGTTAAGGTGATCGTCGGGGTGATGGGGATAGGTGTTACCGTCGGGGTCATCACAATCAGCGTTTGGGTTGGCTCGACTGTTTGTTGTGCGGTCGGTGTACAAGCAGCAGCACAGCACAACAAACCAGTGACCCCTATACGCCAGAACCTATCCATTGATTCCCTTTAGTCATCAGCCTTCAGCCCACCAAAGCGGGCATCCAGATCAGCGGTGGTAATGCCTTCAACGCTAATCATTTTATCACGACCATTCGCGCCCGCAACGATTTCGATGCGATTCGGCTCCACTTGCAAATGAGCCGCGAGCAGGTTCAACAATTCTTGGTTGGCAGCCGGATCACCCGCAGGCGACGCAACCAAGCGCACCCGCAGCGCACCATCTTCCTGCGTACCGACAATTTCGGACACATCGGCACGGGTTACCACACGTACAGCAAAAGCCGCGCCACCACGCGCATCGGTAATTTCGAATTTCCGGTTCTGTGACATCTTACATCCTTTGCTCTGTTGATATAGATTATCGCAGATAAAGTTGCAGAATAAGCGTAAGACTTCAATCGACCTACTTCAAATTCCGCTTATTAACTGTACTGCTAAATCACCGGAAACGCTATTAAAAGCGGACGCTGTGTAAAACGGTCGATATGACTTGAATAATCACAAATACGATCAACGGGCTGAAATCGAACATGCCGCCGGGGGGAAGCATCTCACGCACGGGGCGAAGGACAGGCTCGGTAATGTCATACAGGAATTGTATGATGGGGTTACGGCGATCAACATTCGGAAACCAACTGAGGATAATCCGTGCAAGGAGCGCCAACCGGAACAATTGCAACAGTAAATCAATGATGTTTAAAATGACCACGAGACTGGAACCTCACTACTTATTTCGTTCACCAAATATGGCACGCCCCACACGAACCAACGTTGCCCCTTCTTCAATCGCGACCGGATAATCATCGGTCATGCCCATGCTGAGATCGGGCAGCGTGATCTTAAACGATTCCTGTATGGCCTGTCGTAACGCTGCAAGCGAAGCAAAAACCGGACGCGCTTGCTCGGCATCCTCAACAATAGGGGCCATCGTCATCAAGCCGCGCAGGCGTAAACCCGGTAAGGCGACTAGCTGTATAAGCTGTTCCCAGAGTGCATCTTTCACAGCCGAATCGGATGACCAATTCGCAGCCGCAAATCCGTGTTTGGCTTCTTCGCCCGAAACATTCACTTCGAGCAAAATTTCCAGCGGTGCTTGACGTTCTACGCCGAGCGCTGAAAATTTTTGCGCGAGTTTAAAGGTATCAACCGAGTGAATCACCTGAAACAAGGGAGCTACATCTTTCGCTTTGCGACTTTGTATATGCCCTATCATATGCCAGTTCACGCCTGTAGAGCGTTGAGCAGCGACCGCCGGAATTTTCCATTCAGCTTCTTCTACGCGGTTTTCGCCAAAATGTTGCACACCCGCAGCGGCTGCTTCGATAATGGCTTCGACTGGCGAGGTTTTACTAACGGCGATCAGCGTCACCGTCTGAGGATCGCGGCCAACCCGCGCACAAGCGTCTGCTATCGACTGGCGAACGGCTTGAATATTTTCAGTGATTGTCATAGTGATAATACCGCTCCAAAACGACCTGTACGCCCTTTTTCTGCCCGATGCGAGAAAAATTCATCGGTGTGGGTGGCTGTGCAAATCCCTGCAATCTCAATCTGTCGCACCCCTGCCCGTTCGAGATCAAGCCGATTGGCCTCCCACAAATTCAGGTAGGCTGACCCATCATTAGGGTCACGGCGAATGAGGTTATCGGTCGTGCCAAAATAATCCTGAACGGCCCTGACAACTTCTTCGCCCACTTGATAGGAATCCGGGCCAATCGCGGGGCCGATGCCAGCTTGAACATCTTCCGGCTTGCAACCATACCCCTCTACCATCGCCCGAACGGTGTTCGCGGCAACCCCTTGCACTGTGCCACGCCAACCCCCGTGGGCGATACCGATGACGCGCCGCACAGGGTCATGAAACAAAATGGGCGTGCAATCGGCAAAACGCATGAACAGCGGCGTATCTGGCTTATCCGTCACCATACTATCCGCTAAGGCCATCCAACGCCTGCCCTGCACGGGGCCGTTCGCAATGATGACATCCGCACTATGAACCTGCCACACGGTACAGGTTTGCTTGGCGTTCAAATCGAGTTCACGGTAAATGAGATCATGGTTATGCCGCACGGCAGCGGGATCATCCCCCACATTACCGCCGAGGTTCAGCGCGTTCCACGGCGCAGCACTCACGCCACCCTTACGGGTAAATATGCCATGCTTCATATTTACCCACTGAGCAAATTGATAATAAACCAGATTTGCATTTGTGACTTGGTTCAAAAGGTATCCTCACCGAACATTAAGCCCGAATTTCCATCTATCTTACAGGGATAGGCAACAAATTTCACGCACGATTTAGCCGCGTTCAAACATAAATGAAGCTCGCTTGCAGGTGATAACATTTCCGGTGTATACTGCCGAATAGAGTTTTTCACGACACATCTTGCCCAAACTACAGAACCCATGCAGAATATTACAACTCCCTGAACTCAGTCAGGGGGTGGTATCGGTCTAAGTTAACGATCTCAGGATGAGGATCATCAATGATTAACCGGGAAGAAAACCGTAAACAGCACAGAATATCCATCGTTATCGTAGACGATCACCCGATGTTCAGAGATGGCTTACAACAGGCATTTGGCTTGGAAAGTGATTTGGATGTCATCGGCTATGCTGAAAACGGCGAAGATGCGCTTCGAATTGTACGGCAGTTGGAACCAGAAATTTTGATCTTGGATATTAACCTCCCGCTTATCAACGGTATGCAAGTCGCACGACAGCTTAAAGCCGACCGGCTGAATACCTCCATTATCATGCTCACGGCGTACCACGATGAGGAACAAGTCTTACACGCGATGCGTTCGAGCGCCGCTGCTTACTGCTCGAAAGACATTACACCGGATGAGCTGATACAGGTCATTCGCGATGTTGCTGGTGGACAGCATGTGGTCAACGGCGAGCGGATGGATGACCGACAGCTTGAGGAGTGGATTCAATCGAGCGTGGCGGCGATGAGCGGCCCGTATATCGTGGACGCGGATGAACATTTCATCCCATTGAGTCACCGCGAGATGGAAATTTTGCAGTTCGTGACCGATGGATTGAGTAACAAGGAAATCGCGGTTAAGCTGAACATCAGCCAGCAAACCGTCAAGAACCACATGACCTCGATCCTCAAGAAACTGCATGTTGAAGACCGCACACAAGCGGCTGTGAATGCCATCCGGCGCGGGTGGGTACGCTTGAACAACAACACAACCTCAAACAACTAATTTCAATAGTGATTGGACTTTAGAAATGATTGATACACAAAGTCAATTAATGGATACCATTTCACAAGAAATGAAGCGTCTGAAAGATAAGTTGGCTGAGATTAAAACGCAGATCGATCAAACGCAGTTGGTGGTTGACCGTGAACAACAGCGTAATGCGGATATTGCAACCGAACTTCGGACGATCCAAGACAATATTGAAACTGTACCCCGACAAGACATTAAGATGAAATATGATGAGGCAATTGACGCACGCTTTCGCCTGACGACCATGCGTGGTCAGCTCGAAAAATTCCAATCCAACCGTGACAACCTAGAAACGGAACAAAAACTACTGGCACAAGTTTTGGCAATGGTACAAGGTGGCGGCTTCCAGATTACAACGGGCGATGAACCGACCGCGACCCGCATTCAACCCGGTGCGATCAACATTGTGCGTATCGTTCAGGCGCAAGAGGAGGAGAAACTCCGTTTAGCACGGTTGATGCACGATGGGCCAGCGCAATCCCTGACCAACTTCATTTTGCAGACCGAAATTTGCCAGCGCCTGTTTGACCGTGACCCTGCCCGCGCTGCCGAAGAACTCGGTAATTTGAAATCAACCGCCAGCGTCACCTTCCAAAAAGTGCGTGACTTCATTTTTGACCTGCGCCCGATGATGTTGGATGACCTCGGTGTCGTCCCAACGGTTCGGCGTTATGTCGACTCATTCAAAGATAAGAACGATATTGACGCGAAGCTGGACTTCATGGGTGAGGAACGCCGTTTGGAAAGCCACCGTGAAGTGATGGTGTTCCGTGGCATTCAGGAACTGATGGGACACGCGCGAGATTACGCTTCGGCAAGCGAAATTTCGATCCGGCTCGACATGGCAAGTGACCGGATTAAGGTTGATGTCGAGGATAATGGGCGTGGTTTTGACGCGCAAGCGGCTTTCACAGGGGATGAAACACACCTCGAACCCCGCGCCCAAAGCATCATTACCCTGCGTGAGAAATTTGAATTGGTTGGGGGTACACTTTCGGTTACAAGCGGTGAGACGGATGGTACTCATGTCCATATCGAACTACCGACCAGTGACGAAATGATGTGATTTCGTGAAATATCTTAAGCCTTACGTACTTGAGTCTATTTGACAGTCGCCACTATTCGACTACACTAGATTCATGTCGCTGCACCATTTTATGTTTTTTGCGGTTCCATCATTCATCAGTAGACTTACTGAATTGCTGGAACACCCGAAGGTCTAACGGAGGGACTTCATGCGTGGTCGCTTACTCATTCTGATTGGTTTAATAGTACTTTTAGCTGTTGTTGCAATTGTGGTTATTCTACCTTCCTTGCAGCCCACTACTCCGGTTGTTACGGATAATGGCGAGGTTGTGCAGCAGAACCCTAATGCGACGGCAGCACCTACCCCGACACCAATTCCACTGGTGCGCGTGGTACAGGCATTACAAAATCTTCCCCGTGGTTACCGCTTCCCGAATTCAATACAAGAACTTGAAAATATCGTTGGCTACGCTACCCTTCCCGAAGAAACCGTTCCCTTTAACGCGATTAAAGAACAAGACGGCGGGTTGGAAAAGGTTCTGGGAAAGATTGCTCGTACGGATGTTTTCCGCGAGCAGCCGATCCTTTCGACCTATCTGGTCACTGACCTGACAAGCCTCGCGGCGGTCGGTTCAGACGCAGCAGCCGTGCTGCCCAGTGACCGTGTGGCTGTCTCGCTGCCGATGGATCGCATCACGAGCGTGGCCTACGCGCTGCAAGACGGTGACCGCGTTGATGTCATCATTTCGATGTTGTTCATTGACGTGGACGAAGTTTTCCAGTCGATTACGCCAAACCTCGTTACGCTGTTTACCCGTACCGAGGAAGGTATTCAAATCCAAGACCCGATTGGTGGTCGTATCGATCAATCGAGTATTGGTACCGTCATCGTCGGGCCAGCGGAACGGCAGCGTCCTCGTTTGGTGACGCAGCGTACTATTCAAGATGCGCTGGTGGTGCATGTGGGTGAATTCCCGTTGGATGGTCGTTACTTAGGCGAACTGCCAACCCCAACACCCGTACCCGCGACGGAAGAAGCTGGCGGTGGTGGTAATACAACACCTGCCCCAACCATTACCCCTGTCCCGCCGCCGAATATCGTGACATTGGGTGTAACACCCCAATATGCGGTTGTACTGGTGTGGGCAATTGACGCGAAACTACCGGTGACGTTGGCTCTGCGCTCGGTAAACGACCGCAGCACGCAGCAAACAGCCCCGGTTACACTGGACTACATGATGCAAGAATTCCGCATCGACGTTCCGGCGCGGCGTGATTACACCATTGAACCAGCGGTACGCAGCATCCGGCAATTGGTGACGGGCGATATTATCGACATCGCCGGTGTCACAGCAACTAACAACACAGCCGGTACGCAATAATCTTTTTGCACGTCTGATTTCCACGCCTTCAAAATCCCTCGCTCACACAATGAACGAGGGATTTATACAAGAAGACGTGGAAAATTTCGTTCTATACGTCAAAGCTGTAACAATCGCAGTAAGTAAAGAAATCGTCAGGTAGCCATATGAACAGACCGAGCCAAAACCAAGGTGAAGGCGAAATCATCACCATCTTGCTGGTGGATGATATTCCCGAAGCGCGTGAAAACATCAAAAAGATGATCGCATTTGAACCGGACATGAAAGTCGTTGGTTCAGCGGGAACAGGGCGTGAAGGTGTTGCACTGGCAAAAGAGCTGAAGCCCAATATTGTCATCATGGACATTAACATGCCTGACATGGATGGTATTCAGGCGACTGCCCAGATTACTCAGGCTGTACCGACGACCGCCGTCATCATGATGTCGGTGCAAAGTGACCAAGATTATTTGCAACGAGCCATGCTGGTTGGTGCGCGGTTCTTCCTGTCGAAACCTGTTTCGATGGACGACCTGTATAACACCATCCGCAGCGTTTACACGCAGCACAAACAGCTTGCCGAGCAATACCGGACGATGGTCAATGCCGGTACCGGCACAATGCCCAAAGCGGTAGCCAATACCGGTACAGGCAACGATGATAACCGTGCTGGTCATATTGTCATCGTGTACAGTCCACAGGGCGGCGCGGGTTGCACAACGATTGCGACAAACTTAGCGTCCGGCCTGATGCGCGAAGGGACACGTGCGCTGCTAGTGGACGCGGATTTGCAATTTGGCGACGTTGGCGTTTTCCTTAACCTACAAGGGCAGTCGACAATTGTTGATTTGGCTCGCAGCGTCGCTGACCTCGACACGGAATTATTCGATAACATCGTCGTTACACACGACAGCGGCCTCAAGGTATTGATGGCTCCGGCGCGGCCTGCCGAGGCATTCATCGTGCAGCAAGACCCGACAGCGGTTGCGACGATTATTCAAAAGGTCGCGAATCACTACGATTTTATCGTCGTCGATACCGGTCGGCACATGGACGAAACGCTCGGTGCGCTATTCGATATTGCGAGCAAAATCGTGCTGGTGACTACCCCTACCCTCGCGGGGGTTAAGAATGTGCGCTTCGTGCTGGATGAGTTTGACCAACTGGGTTACAGCGCCGATAAAACCACGATTGTGCTGAACCGTGTTCCCCAAGACCGCAACTTGCAGAAGTTCGCGATCCCAACCGAAAAAATCTCTAAGTTCCTGAAGCGTCCTGTGGAAGTTGAAATCCCTCAGGATGAACTCACGGCACTTACCGCGATGAGCAAAGGTGTTCTGATTGTCGCCCAGCGCGACCGCAGCCGTTCACCTGTCAAAGAGTTTATGCAGCTCGCCGATACGATTTATACCAAGTTGATGGGTGAAGAAACCGAGCAGGAAGCCAAACAGCAAGAGGCTCCACGCAGTATTTTCGGCAGTAAGTTATTCGGGCGTACGAATTAACGTGTCGATGAGCCAGACGCACCCACATCAGACCGGAAGTATGGAGGATAACGATGTCATTATTACGTCGAATTGATAAAAGCGGTGGAAATAGTGGTGGTGGTGATGGCGGACGAGGGTCTGACGGCACTGGCAACCTCGGTGGCGGGGGCGAAAATGACGAGTCGAAGTTAGCCGCGATGCGTCAGCGCCGGCAAGCGCTGGCCGAGCAACAACGACCGGGCGCTGGCGGTAAGAGCAATAATTACCTTGACCTTAAAACCCGCGTTCAGAACAAACTCCTTTCCGAACTTGACCATCAAGCGATGGATGTTTCGCGCAAGAACGAAGTCCGCTCGCATATTGAAGAACTGTTCAATGCGATTTTGGCAGACGAAAGCATTGTTATTTCGCGTGCAGAGCGTTTGAGCCTCTTCGAAGCGATTGTGGCTGAAATTTTAGGTTTCGGGCCATTGGAAATCTTGCTTGCGGACGACTCGATCACAGAAATCATGGTCAACGGGCCGAAGAACATTTTCATCGAGCAAAAAGGTAATATTTCCCGCGCGAACGTTGCCTTCGAAAACGACGAGCATGTACTCCGCATCCTCGACCGTATCGTCGCGCCGCTTGGTCGCCGTATCGATGAAAGTTCGCCGCTGGTCGATGCGCGTCTACCGGATGGTTCGCGCGTGAATGCCGTCATTCGCCCGATTTCACTGGTTGGGCCGACGATTACCATTCGTAAGTTCTCCAAGAAACCGCTAGTGATCGACGACTTGATCCGGTTCGGGTCGATGACGAAAGAAATTGCCGATTTCTTGCGCGCCTGCATTATCTCGCGCTTGAACACGGTGGTGGCAGGTGGTACAGGTTCGGGTAAAACGACCTTACTCAACGTCCTTTCAGGCTTCATCCCGAATGACGAGCGGATTATCACGGTTGAAAACGCGGCTGAACTGCAACTCCGTCAGGAACACGTCGTCACACTCGAAACCCGCCCCCCGAACCTTGAAGGCAAGGGGCAAATCACCATTCAAGACCTTGTTGTCAACTGCTTGCGTATGCGTCCTGACCGTATCGTGGTTGGAGAATGCCGTGGCGGCGAGGCGCTGGACATGCTTCAGGCCATGAACACAGGTCACGATGGCTCGCTGACGACCTGCCACTCCAACAGCCCGCGTGATACGATTTCTCGCTTGGAAGTTATGTGCTTGATGGCAGGCATGGATTTACCTGTACGTGCTATCCGTGAACAAATCGCCAGCGCGGTGGATATGATCTGCCAACAAAACCGTATGCGTGATGGTTCACGTAAGATTGAGAAGATTACCGAAGTGCAAGGCATGGAAGGCGAAATCATTACCATGTCGGACATCTTCGAGTTCGAGCAAACGGGTATTGAAGGTGGCAAGATCATCGGGCGTATTCGTCCGACGGGTCTGCGCCCCAAGTTTATCGAACGTATCGAAGAAGCGGGTATTCACCTGCCGCCGTCGGTTTTTGGTATCGGCCGCAGCTACTAACAACGGTCGTTTCAGCTCCGGTAACGGAAGGGACAATCGCTTGACGACCATTCCGTTACTTTCATACAATGTAGGTGTCGTGTCCAGAAGGTTACTATTTTAGGGAGGAGGCTCACATATGCCGCCCCAACTTATACCCATCATCGCTGGTGTAGCGGGTGTAATCGCGCTCATTGTCATCGTAGTTGGGATTTTGAGCGTTCGCTCTGAAAAAGATTTGGTCGAGGAACGTCTGGGACGCTTCGAGCAAGAGTTCGAGTCTTTCCTCGAAGTTGAAGATGTTAAAGATGACGAGCGCAAAGAAGACAAGCGCGCACTTGACCAGATTGATAAAGCGCTTTCAAAGCGGCCATTCGCGCAGAGAACAAGGCAGCAGCTTGCCCGTGCGGATATTAAGCTGACGGTCGCAGAATACTTCTTCCTGCAAATGCTGTCACCGGTTGCTTTTTTCGCAGTCGGTTTCTTCTTGCTATTCCGCGGCGACATTATTATGTCGATTGTTGCCGGTTTCATCGGTTTCTTTTTCCCGCGTATTTATGTTTCCCGCGCGACCAGCCAGCGTCTGATCAAGTTTGAGAACCAACTGCCTGACACATTGGCACTTTGGGTAAATGCGCTGCGTTCCGGTTTCAGCGTTTTGCAGGCGATGGAAGCTATTTCGCGCGATGCGCCAGAACCAACCGCAACCGAATTTAAGCGCGTGGTACAGGAAGTTCAGCTTGGTATTGATGTTGAAGATGCACTGGGACATCTCCTTAGCCGTGTCGAAAGCGAAGACTTGGATCTGGTTATCACGGCTGTCAACATTCAGCGTGAGGTCGGTGGTAACTTGGCAGAAATCCTTGAGGTGATCGGTCATACCATCCGTGAGCGTATTAAACTCAAGGGCGAAATCCGTGTGCTTACGTCACAAGGCCGGTACACTGGCTATCTCATCAGTTTCCTACCGATTGCGGTCGCGCTGTTCTTGTCGCTGATCCAACCGGGCTTCATGAACCCCATGTTTGAAAACCGGCTTTGCGGCTGGCCGCTGCTGGGTATTGGTCTGGCACTTATTGGCATGGGTATGGCTGCCATTCAGAAGATTGTTAATATTGAGATCTAGCCGAGGATAAGCATATGGATAACCTTGGTATTGGTATTCTGATTATTGTCGTATTGTTGATCGTCGCTGGCCTAGTCTATATAGCAATGCGCGACGATAAGAAGCGCGACCCACTTCAAGACCGTCTGGCACAATTCGGCGAACGCGAACTTCCAGAGTCGTTGGAAGAAATCGAACTCTCACTTTCGTTTAGAGATCGTATCCTTGTACCATTTCTGCGGCGCATTGCGGACATTACGACGCGATTTACGCCACAGAAACAAATTGACGAAACCCGTAAACAGATCGATCAAGCGGGTTTGGCTGGCAGCATGGAGCCAACAACATTCCTGACCATTCGCATTGTAGCGACGGTCGGTGTTGCGCTTGCGGCGTTTATGGTGTTTTTCGTGCTATCCCCCAGCCGCGACCCAAATGCCCTACTCTATACAGCAGGTGGTGCGGCGCTGGGCTTTTACTTCCCAAGCCTGTGGATTAAAGGCAAGATTACGCGCAGACAGGATGGTATTCTCAAGAGTTTGCCTGATGCGCTTGACTTGTTGACCATCTGCGTGGAAGCCGGTCTCGGTTTTGACCAAGCGATGGGTAAGGTCTATGAAAAATGGGATAACGACCTTGCTATCGGTTTTGGGCGTGTTCTTCGGGAAATCCAACTGGGTAAGCTGCGCCGCGAAGCGCTGCGGGATATGTCTGACCGCATGGGTGTACCTGATGTCACGAGCTTTACCGCAGCCGTCATCCAAGCTGACCAGCTCGGTGTAAGCATGACCAAAATTTTGCGCGTACAGTCTGACCAGATGCGCGTGAAACGCCGCCAGCGGGCGCAAGAAAAAGCGCACCAAGCGCCTGTTAAAATGATGATCCCAATGGTTCTCTTGATTTTCCCCTCGCTGTGGATTGTACTTTTGGGGCCAGCGGTCATTTTCTTGATGACCAGCGGTGCGCTAGGTATGGTATAATTAGAGACAGATAGGGAGTCAATATCCCTTAATTGGATCATACAATCCGGCGAGACATATGACAGAATTTTCGCCTAATCCAATTTCATTTACGCAAGACACAAAAGCCCGGACACCGACTGGGCTTTTTGCGTTTAAATCCCTTGTTGACCGCGTTCTAAACACGACTATTGATTTGTTATTTCCACCACGATGCGCGGGGTGTGGACGGATCGATACAGTGTGGTGCCGCGACTGCCAAGCAACTTTGAGCCAACTTACCTTCGCGAACGAACTCAACGTGGTTCAGCCGTTAAGTGGTGTCGCGGCTGCGACATGGCACACAGGTGTCGCACGTGAGGCGGTACAGGCGTTGAAGTATAACAATGCACAGATGATTGCCAAACCTTTAGGGGAACGGCTGGCGGCGTGCTTAGAACATCAATACTGGACAGTTGATATAATTGTTCCAGTACCTTTGCATATGAAACGTCTCTCGGAACGAGGGTATAATCAAGCTAAGTTACTTGCGGATCAAGTTGCCGCGATGACCGGCATCCGCTGCGAACCCGAAGCGTTACAACGCATTCGCGAAACGCAGTCGCAAGTTACGGTTAGTGGTACTGAAAGGCTAACGAACATTAACGGTGCTTTTGAAGCACAATCCTCGATTGTGAATGGTCAGGTTATCCTGATGATTGATGACGTTTATACAACGGGTTCAACCCTGAGTGCCTGTGGAGAAGCACTCATCCACGCAGGTGCCGAGCGTGTATTCGGCCTAACAGTTACCGCTGCTGGTCATCCATTTACGCACAAAAAGGAGACTGTAGATGAACATCACGATACACGGGCGTAATGTTAAGGTTACGGACGCAATTGAAACGTATACGCGGAAAAAGGTAGAACGGTTTGACCGTTATCTGCCTAACATCATCGAAGCCCGAGTTGACCTTAACCATGAACATACGCGCCGCGGTGAAGATTTAGTCGCAGCCCAGATCACCATCCGGCATAGTCGTGGCGCAATTCTAAGGACTGAAGAACGTTCTACGGGTGACATTATGACCGCCATAAACGGTGCAATCGACAATATGCACCGGCGCATTCAACGCTTTAAGAGCAAGCGCATCCGCAAAGGGCGTGAGCGTTTTAGCGCGACGGTGGATGAATTGAATGTGGCTGAGGCTATTCCCGGTGTAGAAGAATTTGTGGAAGAAACGATGGAAGTGCCAGCGGTAGAAGTCGTCCGCCGTAAAGAAGTCCCTGTCGCCGCGATGAACGAGGCTGAGGCAGTCGAACAGATGGAACTCCTCGGACATGCGTTCTTTATGTTCTTCAATGCCGAAACGGGCGGCATCAACGTCTTGTACAAGCGGCAAAGTGGTGGTTACGGGGTTCTCGTACCACAAGTTGAATAAGCGCAAATCTCATTAAACTTTTTAGGGCATGAGGCACACAACCTCATGCCCTATTTTTTTGCGACCATAACTGATGCAGCACACGGTATTTTCGCAGTTCGTACCATGCCATGAGCAAGCTCAGGCGCAGCCCATGCCAACCATCCTGATAGCCTTTTAATGTGATATAGCGCCAGCGAAACTGACGGATAGGTTGTAGCACATAATTCTGTGGTTTGGGGCGGATACCCTGCTCGAATAAAATACGCGCGTCGTAGTCCGAATACCGTTTTTGCTTATCATGGAATTGGGACAAGCTGTCGTAATTGAAGTGGATAAAAGGTTGGATGAGTGTGCCTTCGCTGCCCTCTAAAATCACGAGTTCATGGACTTGACGTTCGGGGTCGTAATGCGTCTTGCCCACGCGGAGCAAGCGCGTTTGATAGTCGGGATACCACCCTGCCCCTTTCGTCAGCTTACCGAAGATGTAATTGTGCCGAGGAATACGAAACCCGACATGCTTCGTGGTTTGGATAACTGATTGTATTTCGGCTGACAGTTCAGGCGTTACGCGCTCATCAGCATCCACAAACAGCACCCAATCGGCCTTATCCGCAACATATTCAAGGGCGGCATTACGCTGACCTGCGTAGTTATCGAAACGGCGCTGCGTTACTTCCGCGCCTGCATTACGCGCGATATGGACTGTATCATCAGTGCTGAGAGAGTCAAATATGAGGATATGGTCGGCGAAACGCAGCGTTTCGATACAGTCGTGAATATGACGGCCTTCGTTATAGGTCAGTACGATGGCGAATAAGCTCATGATGAGGCCATTTCGGCGATGGTTTGATAGGCGGCAGCAACCGCAGTACGATCCGCTTCCGGCAGCCCTATATATTGTAGTTGGCGTTTCTTTAAACGCATTCCCCACTTGACCATCGCACGGGCAATCAATCGCTTGAAAGGCGAATAGTGTTTGTCAAACAGTTGAAGACGACTCGTCCAGAGGTTTACGAGGCTTTGAGGGCGGATTTGTGAGGTACTTTGCCCACCAAGGTGTGTCACATGGGCAGCAGGCACAGTATAGACTTGCCAACCGGCTTTATGAATACGCCACGCCCAATCGATTTCCTCGCAGTACATAAAGAACTGTTCATCAAACATGCCCGTTTGTTGAATGACCTCACGCCGCAGCATCATGGTTGCGCCCAGCACAAAATCGACTGGAAATCGCTGCTCAGACTGATAGGCTGAACGCGGATAGCGACCGTTGAAACTGCTTTCGAAGTGGCGACCGGGGGTCGGGAAAAATTCGACCCACAATTGGCGCAGACCGGGGAACCCAAACGCGCCGTGTTGGAAACTGCCATCGCCATAGGTCAGATTTGCCCCGACCAAACCCACCCGTTCATTTGAAAAAAGTGCGTCGTACAGCGTTTGAGTAGCACCAAGATGAGTGATGGTATCTGGATTTAGCAGGTAAACCGCTTTCGGTAACTCCTGACTTTCTGCCCCAAACCCGATTTGCTTGAGGGCAAGATTGTTCGCCGCGCCAAAACCGAGGTTATTCTGACTAGCAATCAACTTGACCTGCGGGAATTCGGCTGCCACGGCGGAAACCGAATCATCGGATGAAGCACTATCAACCACATAGACTTCAGCCGTCAATCGACTTTGGGCAAGGTCAGCGTATAAGCTGCGAAGCGCATCTAAGACAAGGGCGCGAACATTCCACGTGACGATAACGACAGCAAGATCAACAGCCATCAATTACCTAACTGCGTAAGGTCTTGACCGCTGCTTTCAATAAATTCTAGGAAGGGTTGTAGATCCTCAGCCGTAACTTCTTGAAGGGCATCTTGACCGAGCAGCTCTTTAAGCTGAACGCGCAGTTGGCGATCTCGCGACAAGCGAATGAATTCATCGTTTAAGGCGGTCAAGGTGTCTAGCGATATATCAGACGAGGCCGTGAGAACCGCATAAGGGATTTCGGCGCTGGTCAAAACAGTCGTGACTCTGGCGGCCACCGCTTCATCATCGGTAACCCGTTCAGCAACGGACGAGTCGACAATCGCGGCGGCATCACAGGCGCTGCTGGAAACCGCTTTGACCATCTCCTCCGGTGTCTCATAATCCCGAATGGTTTGGGGGTCTTCAATCGGGCTGAGACCAACCGCTTCCATCATCAACGAAGGCACTAACCAACTGATTAGGTCAGTGCTGCTGATGCGGCAAAAAATGCGCCCATCAATGGCTGAAAGAGCATCAATGCCTCGTCGCGCTATTACGGTAGAGGCTTCTCCAGTCGCAGCATTTGAGCCTGTTCCACGCGCAACACGCAACTGCGGCTGACCACAATTATTGGCGTTCGCTGCTGCATAGGCCATGCCTCTTAACCATGCTAATACGGGTTGTTCAGGGGTAGAAGTACATAAGGCAGTAAGGGCTTCAGCATCACTGTCAACCAATTCGATTTTGACAGTTAAATCGGTTCGATCTTCAATCGCGGTTTCAAGATCAGACACGGTATCTTCAGAGACTTCATTTACCGGATGGATAATGAGACGAAGCGGATTATCACCCTGCCCGACTGGAACAGCCGTTGGCAACGAAGGCAGTGGTGTGGAGCGAGGCAGCGGCGTTAGCGTAATGACAGCCGTTGGTTGAACGACTGCGGCCTGTGGGCGACAGGCCGCGGTGAGCAAGATCACCGTGGTGAGAAGCAAGCGAGCCGAACCGATGGACGCAAAAGGCTTCAGTTGGAACACGCTACTTCCTCCATAATATCTGATTATCGGCTCGAAACACTTAGCTATCCGCCTCAGTACCCATTTCCACCAAGGTGATGTCACGCGCACCAACACGCTGGTTGACGACCGCTACATCTTCGTGAATCAATCCTGCCCAACACTGCTGGGGGTTGCGGGCTTTAATCAGTTGTGTCATGCGAACGGCACCCCAAACTTCGCTCTGCTCACCGGCAGGCAGGTAATAGTATGTATTACCATTTTGCGGATCAGTTTCGGTCATGAGCGATTCTGGCGAGCCAATCGCCCAGCGCCACGGCCAGTTCGTTTCGGATGTGGAACACATAATACCCACCCGGAAAGACCCAGACTGCTCATAAACACCAGTAGCACCCCAAACTTCGTCCGACTGGTACACGGTTCCGGGCCACGGGCCGCTGGTACGGATAGCGACTTTGCCGTAGTTGCGAATCGTGAGCTTGAATACAAGCATATCACCAACTGGCATCGTGATACTGCTAAATCCTAAATCACTCGCAAAAACAGGTGACGGCAACAATTCACCCGATTGACTGAGAGAGTACTTTTCATCAAACGGCTGTGAGGCGAACGTGACATCTACACCATTCGGCTGTGGTGCAATTTCGGCCTGTGGAACACCGCCGCTGTTAATGGCGAGTTTGGAGGTTTGGCTGGTACGCTGCCCTTCTAAGTCTTGGGCAACCGCGATAACTGTGTATTCCCCATCGGCAGGCGGTTCTACGCCACGCTCGATACCGCCATCGTAGTCAAAGAAGTGCTGTCCTGCTTCACCGGGTTTACGACCACCCAAAATTTCAGGAATAAAAATGGACTGACCATCCGCGCCAACCAAATAGACATTGAGTGAATCAACCGCTTTGGTCAGGTTGAGGTTCATAATCACACGGTCGGCGATACCATCTTGATTCGGGGAAAATTCGTGACGATCTAACGTAAAGCCCATGATTTCTGGTAATTGGGATGCCGCATCACTGACGACGAGTGTGCCGGACTCTTCAGCCGTTTCGCCAGTCGCCGCGTCCACCGCTCGCAAGCGCCATGTGTAGGTTCCATTCTGGACTAAACGCCGTTCGATGGTTCCGGTAAAGGTGTCATCGGAGAGCGTATAACCATCCACCACACCGCTAAAGGCTACTTTATAGTCGGCAGCGATGCGGGGTTCGTCCTGACGAAACACATAGACTGTGCCATCTGACGCTTCGAGTGTGAGAGAAATCGTCGCATTACGCGAAATGCTGTAATCGAGTTCGGTTATGTCCGCATCGCCGTCAGCATTCGGGGTGATGGTTTCCAGTGAAAAAGCCGCTCGCGTGATGAGGGGCAAATTGGGGTTGATGAACATCCGCCCAACCAACGTAACCGCCACCAAAACCACTGCCGCGACCAGAATTGTTACCCAAATAGATACTCGCATAAACCGTCCAAAATCAGTGTACGACAAACAGAAGTGTAGCCGAAAGCCACGTCATCGCCAAGTGTAGGCGTTATAAAAAGAAGCAAGCTGTTTACTGTAAGGCCATAGTGAGGTAAACTGCATTCCCCTATATTATTCACTCCTAGAGGTCACCGCGTTGGCAAATCAGATTGGCGCAAATGATTTCCAGAAAATAAAAAATGCCCTGCCCGACCAAGATGGTTTCATCATTTGCCCGGTTATACCGCTGCGTGGTCTCGTTATCTTTCCGAACGTCGTTACGCCGATTAGCACCCGCAACCTCCGCGCCATGTCGGCTATTCAACATGCGCTCGTTAACCGCAAGACGGTGATTGGCGTGGCGCTGCGCGACCCCGGTATCACCGACATTCAGACGAAAGATTTTTATACGGTCGGTACCGAAGTCGCCCTGAGCCGGATTATCCGCACGCCGGATGACAGCCGTAACGTGCTGGCACAGGGACGGCGGCGCGTCGAGATCGTTGAGGTCTTGCAAACCGAACCGCATTGGCTTGTTAAGGCACGACCGCTGCCGGAAACGGATTACGACTCGGAGGATGCGCCCGATTTGATTGACCGCGTTTTTGGTCTGGTGCAGCAGTATGCCGAACTCAACCCGACCTTACCCGAAGATGTGGTGGACCATTTACTCGATGTCGAAGACCCGGAAATCCTATCCGATTTTGTCAGTTCAGCCTTAGTGCTGCCGTTAAATGAGCAGCAGCGCTTATTGGAAACCCGTACGCTGGCAGATCGGTTACAGCAAATTATCCTGCTGCTGAATCAAGAGATCAGTGTTTTGGAACTGCGCGATGAAATCAACAACCAAGTTCAGCAAGAGATGGATCGCAGCCAGCGCGAGATTTACCTGCGCGAACAAATGCGCGTAATTCAGACTGAACTTGGCGAGGGTGATATTTTTCAGCAAGAGATTAATGATGTGCGCGAGCAAATCGTTAATGCTGCCCTACCGGTTGAAATCCACGAAAAGGCGCTTAAGGAACTTTCGCGTTTGATGATGATGCCACCAATGGCTCCTGAAGTCGGTATCATCCGCACCTATATTGACTGGTTGGTCGGGCTGCCGTGGAACAAAACCAGCCCTGATAACCTTGACATTAAACATGCCCAAACCGTGCTGGATGAAGACCATTACGGCCTGCCCAAAGTCAAAGACCGCATTCTGGAATACATCGCGGTGCGTAAACTCGCCAGCAACAAAATGAAAAGCCCAATCCTCTGTTTCGTTGGGCCGCCGGGGGTTGGTAAAACTTCGCTCGGCAAAAGTATCGCGAGAGCATTAGGACGTGAGTTTATACGTGTCAGCCTCGGTGGGGTGCGCGATGAGGCAGAAATCCGGGGGCATCGACGGACGTATATCGGGGCGCTGCCGGGGCGTGTGTTACAGACCATGCGGCGGGCGGGAACGGTCAATCCGGTTTTCATCCTCGACGAAATTGACAAGCTCGGCGCGGATTTTCGTGGCGATCCAGCTTCGGCACTGCTTGAAGTTCTTGACCCCGAACAGAACAACAGCTTCTCTGACCACTATTTAGAGATGCCGTACGACCTTTCGCAAGTGCTGTTCATTACGACGGCAAATGATCTTGAACCGCTGCCTGACGCACTGCTTGACCGGCTTGAGGTGATCGAGTTCAACGGCTATACCGATGAAGAAAAGCTGGCTATCAGCCGGAAGTTCTTGATCCCGACACAGTTAGAAGCACACGGGCTTCAAGATGCGAAGATCACATTCGACACCAAAGCACTTAAAGCGCTGATTCGCGAATATACCTATGAAGGTGGGGTTCGCAATTTGAACCGCGAAATTGCGAATGTGTGCCGCAAGATTGCACGGCAGCTCGCCGAGGAAAGGCCGTATTCCAACAAAATTACACGGCAAAAGGTCGTAGACTTACTTGGCCCGCCGCTGTTTACCAACCGCCTCGCGCACAGTGAAAATAGCGTAGGGTTGGTTACGGGATTAGTGTGGACATATGATGGTGGTGATATTTCCGTGATTGAGGCTTCAGTCCTGCCGGGTAAAGGCAATTTACTGATGACGGGTCAGTTGGGTGAAGTCATGCAAGAGTCGGTACAAGCAGCCCTGAGCTATGTCCGATCACGGGCGAGTGACTTTGACCTGCCAAGTGATGATTTCGAGAATTATGATGTGCATCTGCATCTGCCGGAAGGCGCTATTCCCAAAGAAGGCCCATCAGCAGGGATTACACTGGCGACCGCTATCCTTTCCGCTTTCACTGAACGCAAAATCCGCAGCCACTACGCCATGACCGGCGAAATTACGCTTCGAGGTAAAGTGCTGGCGGTTGGTGGCGTGAAGGAAAAAGTGTTGGCTGCGAGGCGTGCAGGCATCACGCATGTGATCTTACCAGCCGAAAACAAGAAAGACCTGATTGATATTCCCAAAGAAGCACTTAAAGACCTGCACATTTCGTTTGTAACCGACATGCAGCAGGTAATCGACAAGGTGCTTCTGGCTCCGCCGCCCGATGGTCGTAAACGTGATAAAGACCGTCTGGAAGAAGAAAAAGACGAACCAGCAGAAACGGCGGCTGAAAAATGAGTACGACCATTGACGAACTCTGGCATCTCATCAAGAACGGGCGTAACCATCGTACCGAATGGTTTAGTGAGCAACTGGCAACCGACATGCTCGCCGAAACACTGGTCGCGATGGCAAATGGTCATGGTGGTACCGTACTGCTCGGCGTGACCGGACACAACGGGAATATCGTCGGTGTACGTGACCCCGGTGAAGCGGTGGATACGGTGCTGCAAGCCGCGTTATCTATCGAGCCGCAGTTAATCGTTCCGCTGCCGCAAATTGTTCGCCTCAGTGGTAAGTCGGTCATCATTGTGCAAATCCCTGTGGGAATGCCCCATGTTTATGCGCTAAAAGGTCATTATCTTCAACGGCAAGGGCTTGACAATACGCCGCTCAATCCAGCGAATTTGCGCCGGTTAATCGTTGAGCGTGGGGAAGCCAGCTTTGAAAACGAAGTGGTTCCCGATACGACGGTGAGTGATCTGGATTGGGAAAAGGTCAAGATATACGCTTCCAGCCTGAGCGGTATGGGCGAAAGCACGCCTGAAAAAATACTTATCAAGCGCGGATGCTTGCGTGAGCAAGATGGGACGCTTAAACCGACTTATGCGGGTATTCTCTTATTCGGCAAAGAACCCCAGCGGTTTGTACGCGGCGCGGATATTACCGCTGCCCGGTTTGCAACTGAGACGATGAGCGATACCTTTATCCGGCAGGACATGAGCGGGACACTGCCAGACCAAATCCGGCGGGCTGAAACGTTTCTGGTTGACCACCTGCGAAAAGGTGTTCAACTTGGCTCGACAATGGCACGCGCGGAAAATTTTGAATACCCGATGGAAGCGGCGCGGGAGCTGTTGGTGAACGCAGTAGCGCATCGGGATTATCGGATTAATGGCGATGGGGTGCGGCTGTTCATTTTCAGCAACCGGATGGAAGTCACCAGCCCGGGACGATTACCGGGGCCAGTGACCATCGCCAATATCAAAGACGAGCGATTTTCGCGTAATCCGGCGATTGTGCAGGTGCTTTCGGATATGGGCTTCATTGAGCGGCTCGGTTACGGCGTTGACCGCGTGATTGACCTGATGCAGCAGCAGCAGCTTAGTGCGCCCGAATTCGAGGAAACCGGTGGTGGCTTTCGTGTCATTCTACGGAACGCGGATACCAAAGCCAAACCCCAGATGCCAACCGCTAAACCCGCACCACAGCTTAATGGGGTTTACCGTGGTGTCGAAATTAACCCGCGTCAAGAAGAGGCGATCTTGTACTTGAACCGCGAAGGTGGGAGCAAACGGATTACGAACAGCGACTTGCAGTCGTTGTGTCCAGATGTTCACCCTGAAACCATCCGGCGTGACTTGGCTGACTTGGTGACGAAAAATATCCTGCGGAAAATGGGGCAAAAACGCGGATCATATTATGTTTTCACCCCTGAATTGATTGAGAGCGAATAAGATGATGGCGCGTTTCCGTATTGTCATTTGGCTGCTCGTTTTGGTCATGGCGGGGTGTAATCTGACCCAAAGCGAAGACACAACACCGCTTGCCCCTACTCCAACGACCCCACCGACCCTATCGGCACTGACCTGTGACGATTTGGTCACGACCGCACTGAACCGCGCTAACCAAGTTTGTGAGGCGCTGGGGCGCAATCAAGCCTGCTACGGCAACAACTTGATTGACGCGGAACTACAACCCAACGCCTCGGTAACATTTACCAAAGAAGGTGATGTGGTCAATGTTGACCTTATTCGCCGCCTGACGACCGCACCACTGGACACCACCAAACAGGTGTGGGGAATCGCTATCATGAAAATACAAGCGAACTTACCTGATACGCTGCCGGGGCAAAATGTCACGTTCTTGCTGTTCGGTAATGCAGTGCTGGATAACATTACCCCGCAGATGCGGGCAGTCGTACTGAAAACGGGTGTCGGCGGAACGACAAGCTGCACCAACGCGCCGAAGTCTGCACTGCTGATGCAAGCGCCAGAAGGCACCCAAGCCACTATGACGATTAACGGCGCGAGTGTATCACTGGGTTCGACGGCCTATTTAACGGCGGAAGAAAATGCTGAACTCACTGTCGCGACCATCGAGGGTTCGGCTGTGGTGAGCGCGAACAACATAACGCGAGTCGTGCAGCCGGGGGCGCAGGTTCGCTTACCGCTGGGCGGTGGAGATGGGCTGCAAGTATCCGGCCCGCCTTCCGAGCCTGAACCGTTTGATGTGCAAGTCGTCGGGCAAGCGCCGATACCCTTACTCGAACGGCAAGTTCAAGTACCGCCGCCGATTGCGCCAGCCGCAACCTCGACCAACACAAATGTACCGGTTGTTGCGACAAGTTGTGCGCCGCGTGCGGATTGGAACTTTAGCTATACGGTACAAAGTGGGGATACGTTATTTAGAATCGCGCAGACATTCGGCGTAAGCGCAGCGGAATTGCAAACGGCAAATTGCCTTACGGACGCGAACCAGATACAGGTTGGGCAAGTCTTGCGTGTCCCGCGTGATCTGCCGACAGCAGTACCCCAAGCAAGCGCGACACCGCAGGCAACCGCCCTGCCTACAAATACGCTTGAGCCGACGGCTATCAACCCGAACTTACGCGCTGACAGCAGCACCATACAGCAGGGGGAATGCACGACAATCCGGTGGGATGTTGCCGGTGTGAGCCAAGTTTATTTCCAAGGGCAGCCAGTGCGGACGAACAGCCAACAGGTTTGCCCACGAGCAGACACAACCTATACCTTATTACTTGTTTATGAGGACGGAAGGCAGACTTCATTCTCGGTGCGCGTGCTAGTCGTCGCGCCAGAAGCGACCGAACCACCCGTGCCAGCGACTTAGACCGTAGAGTAATCGTCGGCTTTAGGCATTCGTATGAGCATGTCGCGCGTGGTATGCTTTTCTGTCCGTTGACCATCCAAGCAGGAACTCTGATGATGCGATTTTACCCTTTACTACTGGTTATAGTGCTATTGAGCGCGTCATGTACAGGCGCAGCAGCTCCAACACCCACACTCATTCCACCCACGGAAACGGCAACAAGCACGCCGACTGAGGCACCAACGGCAACAACAATTCCGCCAACGGAAACGGCAACGGCAACCAGCACACCGACTGAAACGCCGACGATTACACCAACTGCCAGTATTACACCGACACCCTACCCCACCCCGCAGGCGACGGTCGGATTTATTTTCGATAACTGGGAACTGCTGACCACATCGGGCGATTTGCTCAACAGTCTCAACTTCCCGATGGTGGCATACATCAACCAGAATGATCGGGATGCGGTTTCAAACCAAGGAACGCCCCAGCCTGCAACCGGGGTTGAAACCCTGTATTACGGGTCGCCAACCAATTCGGGTAACCGGGTTGCGGTGCTTCAATTGGCAGCCAGTACCAATAACCAAGTTTATCTCTCAGCCAACGGACATTCGGTTGCGTACTTCAATGATGGGCGGGATGCAACCACACCGGACGCAGGCGGCTTATATATGTTGAACCTCGATAACCGGATTAGCGGGCGTATTC
Source organism: Chloroflexota bacterium (assembly GCA_020161935.1). Classification (GTDB taxonomy): domain Bacteria; phylum Chloroflexota; class Anaerolineae; order Aggregatilineales; family Phototrophicaceae; genus CFX2. The sequence continues at coordinate 178,786 of JAIUNI010000001.1, read as the reverse complement.
TGCCGATCCGGTCGATGGTACAGCGTGGTTTCTTCAGCGACCCTGTATGGACACGCGACGGCACACGATTAGCGATGGCGGTTGCAACCGGCTACGACATCGACATCTTCTCGATTGGCAGCGACGGGGCCAACTTACGCAATTTGACAAACCACGGCTCGTATGACATTTGGCCGGCGTGGTCACCAGACGGCACAAAACTCCTCTTTGTATCCGACCGTGATACCTGCCCAAGCTGGATTCCGGGAGAACCGAATGCCTGTGACCCCTCGTTGACACCCCAGCCCGTAGAGGGAAATGTTGTCGGCAGCATTTACATCATGGATGTTGAGAGCGGCGAAACCCGCAAGCTGACGCATGAGATGGTTAGCGAACCGCCCCGCTGGTTGAACAATAGCACGGTTACATTCGCAACGGGTGACCCGACGTTGGGCGAGCCACCAGAGCGCCATCTGTGGATCGCGGATGTCAACACCAACAATGTGCAAGAGGTCAAACTCAACGACGGCAGCGACGGCCCAATTCGTTTATCCGAAGTATGGGCTGCGGACGGCAGCGCGGTTGTGTACCAGAGCGTCAGCGACAGCGGGTCAGAAATTGTGGCTGTACGCAGAGACGGCACACTGATTGGACGCACCAGCGAATTGAGCTTCGCCCGATACGGCATGAGCGCGTCATGGTCGCCCGATGCAACCCGCATCGCGATTGGGGGTGTCGGGGGGCAGTGTCCATACGGGCCACGAGTGCTAGACGCAGCGTTCAACTTTATTACACGCGGAAATCCACCGCCCGGTATGTGTAACCCAACCTACTCGGCTGATGGATTATGGGTAGCGTTCACAGGGGTCAACCCACGTGTAGATGGGCGTGTCGATGTGCTGGTTGCGAACACGAATGGAACCGGAACGGTTAACCTGACCGGCTCATTAAGAGGGGCGATTAACTTTATCGGGTGGGTCGGTGGACAGTAAATATGGCCTAGAACGCGCCAAAAAGGTATAGTTCTAGCCATATGCTATTGGAATTTTGCCAATGAAGTGTTGGCGAAAGGGGTAACGATGACACAATTGACCGATAAAATAGCGATTGTTACGGGGGCAAGCCGGGGCATCGGCGCAGGGATCGCCCAGTTACTTGCCAAGCGCGGCGCAACGGTCGTGGTGAACTACAACAGCAGCCCGGACGCAGCCAACGCGGTTGTCGAAAAGATTACCAGCGAAGGCGGCAAGGCTCTGGCGGTCAAAGCGGACGTGAGCGAAGAAGAAGGCGCGAACGAACTGGTCAAAGTGACGGTTGATACCTACGGCAAGCTCGACATTCTGGTGAATAATGCTGGTACAACCCGTGACAATCTCATTATGATGATGAAGCCGGATGATTTTGATGTCGTCCTCAAGACGAACCTCCGCAGCACGTGGCTGTGTTCTAAAGCGGCGGTCAAAACGATGATGCGGAAGCGCTACGGACGCATAATCAATATCACCAGTATCAGCGGTATCGCGGGGAACGGCGGACAGACCAATTACAGCGCGAGTAAGGCTGGTATTATCGGCTTTACCAAGTCATTGGCGCGGGAAGTCGCATCGCGCAATATCACTGTGAACGCAGTCGCACCGGGGTTCGTGCTGACTGACTTGACCAAAGACCTGCCCGCAGACATCACGAGCAAGCTGAACGATAACATTCCGTTGGGGCGTTGGGGTGCGATTGACGACGTGGCGTATTCGACGGCCTTCCTCGCGTCTGACGAAGCGGCGTACATTACCGGTCACGTGCTGGTGGTGGACGGCGGTATGGCGATGTGAGGAGCGATCATGCCGACAATCTTTTCAAAAATCATTGCGAAAGAAATTCCTGCGACGATTGTCTACCAAGACGAGTTGGTGACGGCATTTAAGGATATTAATCCTTCCGCACCCGTTCACATTTTGATCGTCCCGAATAAGGAGATCGCGTCCACCAATGACGTGCAGCCCGAAGACGAACACATCATGGGACACCTGTTCACGGTAGCGAAGCAAGTCGCCAAAGAACAAGGGGTGGCAGAAAGCGGTTATCGCTTGATTATCAACAATGGCAGCGATTCAGGGCAGGAAGTCTTTCACCTGCATATGCACCTGATCGGCGGGCGCAAACTCGGCCCGTTAGTGCATAAGGCAGACTAATGCGACCAGATATGAAAAGAGGCGGGTGATAAACATCCGCCTCTTTTTGATTCAATTGGTGAACAGCTTACGATGCGGCAGTTGCTTCCGCAGTAGCTTCTTCGGTGGCTTCAACCGTCGGCTCGGTCGTGGCCTCGGTGGTGGCTTCAACGACTGGTGCGGTTGCTTCCGGCGTTACTTCAACCGGAACACCACCAGCGGCGGCGAGCGCTTGGTCGATGGCATCGTACAGCGCGACGTTGCTGGCAACATCGACCGCAGTACCATTCACGAACAGCGCCGGAGTTCCCGATGCACCCTGCAAGCGGAATGCAGAAACGGCATCATTTACGACCTGCGTCGCGTAAGAACCGGTCACGCATGAATCCCATTGACCGCGATCCAAGCCCAACTCATTGATACCGCCTACGAAACGGTTCTGCGAGAAGGCGGTATTGGCGTAAGTCCCTTGCCAGCTAAACAAGGCATCGTGGAACTGCCAGAACTTGCCCTGCTGCCCCGCGCAGACAGCGGCTTTGGCTGCGCCTTCACCATTTTGAATGCTGCCCGTACCGAAAACGGGAACAAAAGTGAATTGAACCTCGTTGTTACGGATACGTTCCAACACGGTTGAGAAAGTGCCTTCGTGGAAGTCACGGCAGTGCGTGCAATCAAAACTGGCGTATTCCGTTACTTTGACCGGCGCAATGTCACGACCGAGAACAGGGAAGCCCTGATCGGTGACGCTTTGTTCAATTCCCTCATAGCGCGTTAGCGACTCAGCGGGAATTGGCGCTTCCGCCGGTACGGTAATGAGTACCACAATGATGACCGCGATAACCGCAACAATCACACCACCAATGATAAAAGTTAGCCGGCGCTGCCGCTTTTTTTCCTGTTCGCGTTCTTTACGGCGTTCCAGCGTTCGTGTACGACCCATTTTTTCCTCTTTCTTACGAAGACTAGCATCCTAAAGCATTCTGAATTCATAAGTCTACTTGGTGCGGCGTAAAGTGCAACGGTTTCTTCGCGATCTCTCAGCGTTTGATGTGACGACTAACCCATGCCATCAGATATCCCAAGAAATCGGAGACATACGCTGGCAGTTTGTCGATCATAATTGGGTTCTTAAGCAGAAGGTCGAGATCAAAGTTTTGGGAGACATCAAAAGCAGCCGGTGTTGGCGACACGTTTAACACGGTTTCGGCGCTTAAGGGTGCAACCTGCCCTCGCTGGATGAGATCCGCAGTTAAGATTTCAATCTGGCGTACATCCTCATCATTCACCGGACGCAAACACAAACTGCGTAAGCGACCCATGGCATCAAACGCGAGAGATAACCCTCCAAAAACATCAATATGGGAGCCGTTATAGGAGAGGTATTGGTCACCGATCAAGTTTACACGGCGGGTTGAGGCATAGGTCATAAAGACCTGCCCATTCGCGTTGCGGTAGGCGGCTAGCGGGGTGAACGTTTCATCGGCAGACAGATTTAATGCAGGCATGACTTGATCGACAAAGTAGACTGTGGCGGCATTCGGTGAGTTAATTTCAACCGGCGCTCGCAAATTGGGCAGCGCCAACAAACTGGCACAAAAGTCACGAGCGGCGGCGGTGGGTAAAATTAGGCGACGGTCGAACACCTCAATCAAGATTTCCGTGTACTTACCCCCGTGTAATAGATGATCGGCAGCTAGAAAAGCGCGTGCCATATCCGCGAAGGTTAATTCGCAAACTGGCCCCAATTCAATCGCCATTGTGAGTAAGTGACCGACAACATCACGGCTGGCATGGATCGCAATGCGGTCGGCGGGGACATGCCGGTGCTGCTCGTAAATGGCGGCCAAAATATCGTAAAACGCGCCTGTGAAAAGGCGTGAGTAGTTATGCTTCTCCCGCGAGAGTTCGAGTTCAGGTTCACGCGAAGAAGGTGGAAGCTGGTCAAATGATATGTCGGTAAATTTATTGAGCGCGTTCCGCAGGTAAACCGTACGACCGGAAAGCGGTTCGCCACGGTATTGCAAACGGTTGGTCACCTGTTCAGCCAACGAAGCGATGAAATTGTCGATACGAAGATCGCCTTTGGTCCATTCCAAGAGGCGCTTAGTCAACGAGTCATCATGGAGCGCAACCAAGACGGCTGTCATATCGCCAAAACTTTCGTGGAAAGCATTTGAGCCTAAGCCAAAGGACTCGTTATAAAAGTCACGCATTCCATCCAAAATGGCGTGGGCGGTTTCATGGCTTACAATGTCCGCACTTTGCGAGGATTGGATGAGGTCTGTGCCATCCTGAAAGCCATTGAAGCCCAGCAGTTCATCTAGTTCACTGTAATAAGCGTTCCCGCCCACTCCGGCATGGGGGTCGATTAACAAGTGCGGTTTCTGAAAAGACCACGGCAGTACCCGACCCGCGTAGCGTTCATACATTCGCAGGGTGAAGGTGGCGTAGTAAAAGCTGTTCACCTGATCGAACTGGGGTTGACCGGGCCAAAAGAGATAGTTGCCCTGCTCGTCCGGTTGGGCAGCGGCGGCTAGTAGATCACGTAATTGAAAGCGGGCGTTGACCAAACCGGGGTTGATATAGCTGGCGGTCATTTGACGGATGGCGGGTTCACTGACAAACGGGTCTTGCGGATAGACGCTGACGTTGACATACCCCTGCCCCGGTTCAGGTTGGTTTTCTGGCTGGAGGGTGAACGTTCGCGCGGCCTTTTGAGCAATGTCAACAGGCGCATCGGATTCATTTTGCTCTTGCAGGCGGCGCAGCAAATGATAAGTTGAGGCATTATCGTCAGTCATAGCGACTCCAATGAATATTACAGGTTGAAGGGTGGTAGGTTCATGAAAGCGGCAACGGCATCACCGGGGATATAGCGTTTGCGAACGGCGATGAGGTACGTACGGGTATCATCGGCACCCGACAAGGCGACGGTGCGGAGTGTCCCCTGCTGGACTTCACGCTCGACAGCGATTTTTTGAATGAGGGCAACCCCCAAACCCAGCTCGACGCTGCGCTTAATGGCTTCGGTTTCGCCGAGTAAGATAGTTTCCACCTGCGCTAAGGACTCATCACCGAATAAGCGCGATACGGTCGTATAGAGAGCGGAACCCGGTTCACGGGTTAGCAAGACGCGGCTAGCAATTTGGCCGAGCGTGACACTGACCAAGCCTGCCCATTCATCCTGCGGGCTGACGATGACCACGACCTGATCGTACATAAAGGGTGTCACTAGAATATCGGGATGTTCAGCCGGTGAGCCGACTAAGGCAATGTCGATGTCGCCCGCGCTGAGTTTCGATAGGAGTTCGCCCGTGTTACCGGTCGAGAGACGCACACGGTAATCGGCATATTGGGTTCGATAGCGGCTGAGTAAATCGGGGAGGATGTAGGTGGCTAGGGTATGGCCTACGCCGAGCTTCAACAATTGTTTGGTTAATCCGGCTTCATTTTTCACAGCAGCAACCGCTTCATCGGCGAGATTGAGCAGCCGTTCGCCGTAATCATACAACACCGTACCGGAAGGGGTTAAACGCATTTTGCGTGTATCCCGATCAATCAACTGCACACCGAGTACCCCTTCAAGCGCGGCGATTTGCTGGCTGATGGTGGGTTGAGTCATATTCAAGAGGCTGGCGGCCCGGGTGAAGCTGCCTAAACGCGCGACATAGACGAAAATACGCAGCCGGTGAAGATCAAGCATGAGGATTTATTGACAAAGCCAATGAATTTCATAAAAATCATCCATTTGAATAATAACTAAAAAAGGCTTACGATACAACACAAGTACTGAACTGAATTTACCGCCGTTCTGAGATGAATTTACTCCGGCTAAGACTCATTAAGACTGACATGATGAGATGGTTTTGAGTAGAATTATGAAGAATCCCCCGTCCACGCTATAACTGTGGTTCGCTGGCAACAATTTGGTACCAAGTCCCGGATGCTGACATCCGGTTTTATGTATTCGGACAATTCAAGAGAGGACGCATAATGGGCAAAATACTTGATACTTTTGGAACACGCGGCACACTCAAAACCGCTAATGGGGAGGCGACGATCTACCGCCTGAGCAAGCTGACCGAAAAAGGTATCGGTCATGTCGACAAGCTGCCTTTTAGCATCAAGATCTTGCTGGAAAATGCCCTGCGTAACCTTGATAACTTTCAGGTCACTGAAGATGCCATTCATAACCTTGCAAGCTGGGATGCCAAGGCTGTCAAGCAGGTTGAAATACCTTTCAAGCCAGCGCGAGTCATTTTGCAGGACTTCACGGGCGTGGCGTGCCTCGTCGATCTGGCGGCACTTCGGAGTGCGATGGTACGCATGAATGAAGAACCGAAGAAGATCAACCCGACTATTCCAGTCGATCTGGTGATTGACCACTCGGTACAGGTTGACCGTTTCGGCTCGACCACCGCTATTCTGGCGAACTCAACCCTCGAATTCGAGCGTAACCGCGAACGCTACGAGTTCCTGCGCTGGGGGCAGAACGCCTTCGATAACTTCAAGGTCGTGCCTCCGGCAACCGGTATCGTGCATCAAGTGAACCTTGAGTATCTGGCGAAGGCCGTGCAGATGTACACCGACGACGAAGGCCGCACGGTTCTGCTGCCCGATTCGTTGGTCGGTACCGACAGCCACACCACGATGATTAACGGCTTGGGTGTTCTGGGTTGGGGCGTGGGCGGTATTGAGGCCGAAGCCGCGATGCTCAACCAACCGATTTACATGCTGATGCCGGAAGTGATCGGCTTCAAGCTGACGGGCAAGCTGCGCGAAGGCGCGACCGCGACCGACCTTGTGCTGGTCGTCACCCAGATGCTGCGTAAGAAGGGTGTGGTTGATAAGTTCGTTGAATTCTTCGGAACGGGCTTGAGCAAACTCTCGCTGGCTGACCGCGCGACCATCGCCAACATGGCTCCTGAATACGGCGCGACGATGGGCTTCTTCCCGATTGACGACGAAACCCTGAGCTATATGCGCCGCACGGGACGCGATGAGGCGCTGGTCAAGACGGTTGAAGCCTACAGCAAGGAACAGAGTTTGTTCCGTACCGACGATACCCCTGATCCGGTGTTCACGGATACACTGGAACTTGATCTGAGTACGGTTGAGCCGAGCATGGCCGGGCCGAAGCGCCCTCAAGACCGTGTTCTGCTGCGTGACATGAAGGAAACTTTCGAACAAAGTCTGCGCTCACCGATTGACAAGCGCGGGTTCGCGCTCGACGAGTCGGCGATTGAACGCACGGCGAAAATCGGACAGAACGGCAGCGCGGTTGAAGTCGGGCATGGTGTGGTGGTTATCGCGGCGATCACAAGCTGTACGAATACCAGCAATCCTTCGGTCATGATTGGTGCGGGTTTGGTGGCAAAGAAGGCAGTTGAACGCGGTTTGACTGTGAAGCCTTACGTCAAGACCAGCCTCGCCCCCGGTTCGCGCGTGGTGACGGAATATCTGGATAAGGCCGAACTGACCCCTTACCTGCAAGCGTTGGGCTTCTATACCGTCGGCTATGGCTGCACGACCTGTATCGGTAACAGCGGCCCTCTGCCGGAACGCATTTCGAGCGCGATTAAGGAAAGCAATCTGGTCGCGAGCGCGGTACTGAGCGGGAACCGTAACTTTGAAGGGCGTATCAACCCCTCGGTGAAGGCCAACTATCTGGCTTCTCCTCCGCTGGTGGTGGCCTACGCTCTAGCGGGTACGGTTGACATCGACCTCGTGAATGAACCCATCGGGCATGACCGCGACGGTGAAGCGGTGTTCCTCAAGGACATTTGGCCTTCGCAGGACGAGATCATGGAAGCGGTTCAAAACACGATCACCCCTGACCTGTTCAAGTCGCAGTACGGGAACGTGTATACCGGCAACGTGATGTGGAACGAAATCCCGACTAGCGGCGGCTCGGTTTATACGTGGAGCAAAAAGTCCACCTATATCCAAGAGCCTCCGTTCTTCGTTGACCTGTCACCGGCAGTCGCGCCCATTCAACCGGTGACCGGTGCGCGGGTGCTGGGCTTGTTCGGCGACTCGATCACCACCGATCACATCTCGCCAGCGGGTGACATCGCACTCGACAGCCCGGCGGGACGCTACCTCGTGGAAAACGGCGTGGAGAAGAAAGACTTCAACACCTACGGTACACGGCGCGGCAGCCATGAAGTGATGATGCGTGGTACATTCGCCAACATCCGGCTGCGTAACAACCTCGTCCCCGGCACCGAAGGCGGTATCACCGTTCACTTTGGCACGGACAAGGTGATGAGCATCTACGAAGCCTCGATGAAGTACATCGCGGAAGGCACACCGTTGGTTATCCTCGCGGGCGCGGACTACGGTATGGGTTCGAGCCGTGACTGGGCGGCCAAGGGTACTTACCTGCTGGGCGTAAAGGCGGTTATCGCGAAGAGCTTCGAGCGTATTCACCGCAGCAATCTGGTGATGATGGGCGTTCTCCCGCTGGTGTTCAAGGAAGGTGAAGGCTGGGAAAGCCTGAAGCTGACCGGCACCGAAACCTACGAGATTGTTGGGTTGGACGACAGCCTGCAACCGGGGCAAGAACTGACCGTTAGAGCTACGTCGGAAGATGGCACGTCCAAGGAGTTCCAAGCGATTGCGAAGATCAACACGCCGGTAGAACTGGAATACTACCGGAACGGCGGTATTCTCCACACCGTTCTGCGGAACTTCATTCGCGGGCAATAAAACCCCCTCACCCAACCTCTCCCCCGCAAGCGAGGGAGAGGCGTGAAAAGTCAGGTTCAAGGTTAATTGATCCGTTTCATGGAATACCCGATCTGTAGTAGATCGGGTATTTTGTTTCTCTGGGAGCGCGATAGAATAGTGACTACCCTTTTGATTTCGGAGAGCCAAGTAATGAACACTTCGGTGAGCAACCGCAGATTATATAAGCATTTGGATACGGTCACGGCTTCGTTGGTGGCGGTGTTGATTATCTCGAACATCGCGGCGACCAAGATTATTCAAGTCGGGCCGTTTTCGTTCGATGGCGGGACATTTTTATTCCCCCTGTCGTACATATTCGGGGATATTCTGACCGAGGTTTATGGGTATAAGTCGAGCCGGCGCGTGATTTGGACAGGCTTCTTCTGGTTATTCGTGACTGCAATTGTGTTGATGTTGGTGGACGGAGCGACACCGGCGGGGGATTGGCCTTTTCAGGACAGCTTCCACACGATTTTGGGGCAGACCCCACGGATTGTCATCGCGAGTTTAGCCGGGTTTTTGGCAGGTGAGTTCAGCAACAGCTACGTACTGGCGAAGATGAAAATTTGGACACAGGGTAAGCACCTGTGGGCGCGGACGATTGGCTCAACGGTGGCGGGCGAACTGGTGGACACGATTGTGTTTACCCTAATCGCGTTCGGGGGCGTATTTACGAATGATTTGTTGTTGAGTCTGATCGTTTCCGCGTATTTGTTCAAGCTGGGTATTGAGGTCTTGTTCACACCGATTACCTACCGCGTGGTGAGCTGGTTGAAAGAAGTCGAGAAGGAAGATTACTACGATATTGGGACAAACTTTAACCCGTTCGCGATTGGGGATGTGAATAGGAAGCCCGTTAGCGATTAGCTTTTGGCAGTTGGCTCATTTGGAGGGTCTTTAAGCCCTCACCCCCAGCCCCTCTCCCTCAGGTAGAAGGGAGCAAATGCACGGGAGAAAATGTGTCTCTCCCCAATAAAGTTATTTCGACGGTTGTTTTAGTATTGGTGTATAACAATTGCAGATTTTGCACATTTTGCATATTTTCCGCCGAAATGACAGGCGGGAAGCTCCCGTAGTGCCGCTGAGTTGTCATTTTGTGGCGGCAGAAGTGAGGGAGCGCGGCGCTGAAATGACATTTTTTCGGCGGTTCGCTCGGTTCAATCCGCCGCCGTGCAATTTGTGCAGTTGCATAGCGGATGTGAGGGAGGATTTCGCCGAATATGCAAAAGCAAATGCAACACGTTTTACCACAAAGGCACAAAGAACACAGAGAAAAGGCAGAGAAGGTCAACATTTAACCGCCAAATCACCAAGATAATACCGAGAAAACACAAGTACAATTATAGAACAAATTTTCATATTCGTCAATTTGAAAATGGTTTGAATCTGGTGTGATTAGGTTAGTAAAACGTTTTTGACCGAGTAGGCAAGATAGGCAATTATGGCAAAACCACAAGTGACGATTTATTCCGATGGCGGTGCGAAGCCGAACCCCGGCGCGGGCGGTTGGGCGGCTTTGATTATCGAAAACGGGCAGATCGACGAGATCAGCGGGCGCGAGCCGAACACGACCAACAACCGCATGGAGTTGATGGCGGCGATTATGGCGCTGCAAGCGTTGGAAGAAGCCAGTGAGATCGACTTCCACACGGACAGCCAATATTTGAAGAACGGCATTACCCAGTGGATGTCGGGTTGGGTTCGCAACGGGTGGCTGACGGCCAACAAGCAGCCGGTACAAAACCAAGATTTGTGGGAAACGCTGCATGAGGCGCTGGAAGACCACACGATCAAATGGCACTGGGTAAAGGGCCACGCGACGAGCAAATACAACAACCGCGTGGACGAGTTAGCAACAGCAGCGCGTGAACAATTTGAAGCCGCGCCGATGTCTGCCCCTGCCCCAAAAGCCAACGCGAAGGCTGACGTGAAGCTCTATGTGTACTCGACGATGGATTACACGGCGAAGATGGGCGGCTGGGGCGTAACGGTGGAGACACCGGATGGAGTCAAAGTGTATGCGGGTAGCGAGGCCAACTCATCCGACAACCAAATGGTTCTAGTTGGATGTGCGCGAGTGCTGGAAGAACTGGCACACTCTCCGCAGCCGATGGTGGTTTACAGCGACAGCGAATACTTGACGAACGGCATGAGCAAGTGGCTAGCCGGTTGGGTGAAGCGCGGTTGGAAAACGGCGGCTGGCGAGCCGGTGAAGAACCAAGTGCTGTGGAAGCGGCTGCAAACGGCAACGCAAGGCTTCAACATCCAGTGGGAACATTTGGAAAAGTTCGAGCATGAACACAGCAAGAAGGCGGTTGAAGCGGCGAAGAAAGCTGTAGAACGGGCTGGGAATACGAATACAAAGATTTAACCACCGAGGCACAGAGAACACAGAGAGAATGCAATTGAACCGCCAAGTCGCCAAGTACGCCAAGTTCAAGGCAGAGAATTTACCACCGAGGCACAGAGAACACAGAGGCGCAGAGAAAACCCCTAACCCCAGCCCACGACGGTACGTTCGCAGGCTCACTCCACCGTCAGCCCGTAGTAACAGGGGAAGGGAGCGATCAAGACAGAGCATTGTTAGCCGGATATTTTTAACAGCGGAGAGAGTGTTAGATGCCCACCTTCAGCAACCGCGTATCGACATTCGGGACGACGATTTTTAGCGAGATTAACGTATTGGCGGCGCAGCACAACGCGGTCAACTTAGGGCAAGGCCGCCCTGACTTCGACACGCCGAGCGACATCGTTCAGGCGAGCGTGAAGGCGCTGACAGATGGGCTGCATAACCAGTACCCGCCGGGGAACGGCACGGCTGAAATCCGCAAGGGTGTGGCAGACCACGCGAACCGCTTTTACAACCTCGACATTGACCCTGATCGCGGTGTGCTGGCGACCGCAGGGGCAACGGAGGCGGTTTTTTCATCAATTCTGGGGTTGGTTGACCCCGGTGATGAGGTGATCGTCATCGAGCCGTACTTCGACAGCTATGTGCCAAACCTGATTATGGCGGGGGCAAAGCCGGTGTTCGTGCCGCTGCATCCACCGGAATGGACGCTTGACCCTGACGAACTGCGGAAGGCTTTTACGCCGAAGACACGGGCTATCCTGTGGAATTCGCCGCAGAACCCAACGGGGCGGGTGTTCACCGTCGAGGAAATGACGCTGGTGGCTGACCTGTGTAAAGAGCATGATGTGGTCGTTATTTCGGACGAGGTGTATGAACACCTTGTATTTGAACCGGCGAAGCATGTGCCGATTGCCACGCTGCCGGGGATGTTCGAGCGGACGGTGACGATTGGCAGCTTCGGCAAGAGTTTTAGCGCGACCGGATGGAAGCTGGGCTGGGTTTACGGGCATCCTGACCTTGTGGCGGGAGCGATGCGCGCGCACCAATTCGTGACATTTGCCGTACATCATGCTTCGCAGATCGCGGGCGGGTATGCGCTGCACCTTGATGGGTCGTACTATGAAAACCTGCAAGCGATGTACACGACGAAGCGTGACCTGATGATGGAGGCGCTGACAGGCGCAGGGATTAAGGCGAAAGTACCGGAAGGCACATACTTCGTGATGGGCGACTTTTCGGATGTGTTCGACGGCGACGATATGGCGTTTACGCAGCACCTGATTAAGAACATCGGTGTCGCCTGTATCCCGCCCTCCCCGTTCTACTGTGAAGAACACCGCTACATCGCGGGGAAGCTGGCGCGGTTTGCCTTTTGCAAGAGTGACGCTACACTGAAAGAAGCTGGCGAACGGATGCGGAAACTCAAGGGCTAATTGAACCGCCAAGTCGCTAAGAATTTTAATCAAGGTAAGCATTCGTTTTATCAGCCTGTGTGTACAGGCTGATTTTATTTTTGGTAAAATATGAAGCGCGAACCTGTTCAGAAGCCTAAATCACTTTACGGCTGAGGATATGCGTTTCGTGCTCGTATCATTGAAGGTGCTTGATGGGGTTTGCGAAGTAAGTGCTGCGTATGGTTTGGTGGCGCGGACGCGATGTATCACGTCCTTACAAATGTAGTTATGCGGTTTATCGAACGAAATCACCACTTACCCTAGAAACGCTATCTAGTACATAGTTAAGCTCAAAAAGCTGGATTATCGCTTTAAGAACTACACAAGGGGGCGGCAGTGAGCGATATTACGAACAAGGCTGACCTGATCGCACAATATTCGGAAAAGCCGCTGGATGTGGCCTATTTACGACTGGTGGCGCATGATGTGCGTAATTGGATGAATACGATTATCATGGCGACCGAAATCCTTAGAGAAGAACTCAAAGGGGTTGAAGGCAAGTCTGATAAGTATGTCGGCGTGATCGGGCGTGCCAGCGAGGAAGTGCTAACCATCCTTGAGGCGGCGGTACAGGCGCAGAAAAAGACTGAGTGAGCAAGATCAGATTAGAAATATGTACGTTCCTGAAATGAACGCAGCAGAACTTTCGCACGATCTGGCTGGTCGGTGAAGAAGGTGGTATTCGGGTTGGAAAGGAAATCGGTATAGCCGTCCATGCCGTCAGGCGCTGTATCGTTCAGTTTGTTAAAGCCCATCGCCCATGACGTAAAAGAACGCTGCTGAATGGCGTTTGAGTAGACCTTTAAGACGGCTTTATGGCGTGGGTCTTGTGCGATTTTGTCAAAAAGCTCGTTCACTACTGTGTCCTCGCCTTCCAACGCCTGAATGAAAAATCCGTCACGGTAAAGCAGCATTCCGGTTATGCCGAGTTTTTGGTTATTTTCCCGCGCGACTGCCAAGATTTCTTTCAATTGGTTATCATCGAGAGGCTGAGTGGCGAAACTTACATAAACGAGGGTAATTAATCCCATTTTGTCGCTCTTATTTTGCTAACCGTATTTATTCATCGTACTACGGAATCAAACACTGGAATACATAAGGAAACGCCAATTGGTTATAGGAACGTCTTTAACCGATGCCTGAGTCCGCTTATGATAGAGCTATACCTGAATTCATCAGATCACAATTACAACTATGGCGATGCCAAAGATCATCAAATTCTGGAAACCGTATGATGTGCTGACGCAGTTTACTGATCCGCAGGGACGGGCGACACTGGCAGACTACATCGACATTAAGCATGTTTACGCGGCGGGGCGGCTCGACCGTGACAGCGAGGGTTTGCTGCTGCTGACGGACGACAACCGGCTGAAAACACGCCTGACCGAGCCACGCTATGCTCATCCGCGCACGTATTGGGTGCAGGTGGAACATATACCCGATGAGGCAGCACTGGGTAAGCTGCGGCACGGGCTGGAGCTCAACGATGGCTGGACGCTGCCGACACAGGTTGAACGGCTGCACCAAGAGCCAGAATTGCCCCCACGCGACCCGCCGATCCGCGTGCGGCAAACGGTGCCGGACTGCTGGATCAGCTTGACGCTGACGGAGGGGCGCAACCGGCAGGTGCGGCGGATGACGGCGGCGGTCGGGCATCCCACGCTGCGGTTGGTGCGGTGGGCGATTGGGAGCATTTCGCTGGCGGGGATGAAACCCGGGGAGTGGCAGTATTTGACGGCGGCGGAGTTAGCTTCGTTGGACAAGGTTCTCAAGGCGAAAGCGGGGCGATGACAAAGAAGGGTTTGAACCGCAGCTCTAAAGGAGGCTTCGCACGGGCGTTGAGAACCCCTAACCCCAGCCCTTCCCCCGTAGTAACAGGGGAAGGGAGTGTACGAAGCATTTGTACCGCCGAGTACGCCAAGATTTTTTATTTCGGCCTTCAATCAAAACAGATTTTCAAGGCACTTGGGAAACTGAAACCGATATTGGGATATGTTGGGATTGGCTTTTTTGTTCGATCTGAGTATAACAGGAATCATATGAAATTAAGGTTAACAAAAGAGCCACTTCGATGATTGAGCAACAGGGTTTATTCATCGCCATCGCGGGGAATATTGGGGCGGGAAAAAGCACGCTGACGGGGATGCTGAGTGAGGCATTCGGGTGGGAGCCATTTTACGAGGCGAACGCGGAGAACCCGTATCTGGCGGATTTTTATGAGGATATGGAGCGCTGGAGTTTTCATTCGCAGGTGTTCTTCCTCGGCAAGCGGCTGGAACATCATCACCAGTTGATCCAGCATCCGGGGAGCGTGGTGCAAGACCGGACAGTATACGAGGACGCGGAGATCTTCGCGCGCAACCTGTACGAGCAAGGGAATATGACGGCGCGGGATTATGATGCTTACCGCCGTTTGTACGAAGCGATCAGCGCGTTTTTACCACCGCCTGACCTGATGATTTATCTTGAGGCCAACGTGGACACGCTGATGAGCCACATCGCGCGGCGCGGGCGGGATTACGAACGCAATATCTCGTCTGAATACTTGGCGCGGCTGAACCGGCTTTATAATGAGTGGATAGGCCGCTGGACAGCCTGTGAAGTGCTGCGAATCCAGATCGACGGTACGGACTTCCAACACAACGATGACGACTACGCGCGTATTCATGAAGCGGTACAGCACCACCTTTTTATGAAATCTAACTAAAAACTTAAGCGATCTCTATAGACATTCTCTACAAGTCATGCTAGACTCAGATCATTGTATTAATATGATTCATCTGATGAATAGCGTGTACTGTGGCTGATATACGGCTTGAGTCCGATCTCCTCAATTACATCATCAAACAAGGGTTCCAACCCGGCGACCGCCTGCCGACTATCAGTGAGCTACAAGACCCGAATAACCTCGGCATCAGCGTGAGCAAAGTGCGTGAGCAGCTTGAGGTAGCACGGGCGCTGGGGTTGGTGGATGTGCGCTCGAAAACTGGCACACACCTCAAAGATTACAGCTTTACGCCAGCAGTACGCCTGAGCCTTTTCTTCGCACTGGCGACTGACCTCGGTTACTTTGAACTGTTTAGTGAACTGCGAACACACGTTGAGATGGCGTTCTGGAACGAAGCCGTTACCAAACTCACGGACGCGGACAAGGTTGAACTCCGCAGCTATGTGGACGCGGCGCGTGCCAAGCTGCATGGCACACGGGTACGCATCCCCTTTGAAGAACACCGCGCATTCCACCTGACTATTTTTAGACATCTTGAAAATCCATTTGTGATCGGCCTGCTGGAAGCGTACTGGGACGCATATGAAGCGGTGGAACTGAACCGTTATGCGGAATACGAATACCACACGCAGGTTTGGGATTATCATGAGGCTATACTGACCGCGATTTGCGAGGGTGACACCAACGCGGCGCAGAAAGCCTTCATGCAGCATACCCGTTTACTGCACCATCAACCCCGGATGCAGGACATGGAACACGGGGCAGAAATAATCGAGTCGAAAGTCACCGAATAGGCTGAAAGGCGCTGACGCAGAGCGACTGCGAAAGGGAAAAATTTATGGTTTTAGATGTACAAACTTCAACCCAATCCAAGTATGAAGGTCAAACGATTGTCAACGACTTCTCGCTGACAGCCGCGACCAAGAACGGTACGGGCAGCCAAACCTCCAACAACGTGTTGGTGCTTTCGCTGTATAAAATGGGTATTCCGGTGAACGGCAAGAACCTGTTCCCTTCGAACATCAAGGGTTTGCCGACATGGTATACCATTCGCGCCAGCAAGGACGGCTATATTGCCCGCCAACAGTCGGCAGCCATCACCGTCGCGCTCAACGTCGATACCGCCGCTGAAGATGTGCTGAAAGTTCCCGCTGGTGGGGTGTGCATTCTGCCAAAAGAATGGAACTGGACCAAGAGCCGCGAGGACATCACTTACTATGAAATCCCGGTTGACTCAATGGTCAAAGAAGCCGGTGTGAACCCCGACCTGCGCGAACGTGTAGCGAACATGGTTTACGTCGGCGCGGTTGCCCAGCTTTTCAGCATTCCGCTGGAAATCGTGTGGGAAGCCCTGTTGAGCAATTTCAAGGGTAAAGAGAAGCCAGCCAAGATCAACTACGAGATGGTGACGAAGGCTTACGAGTGGACGGCAGCAAACCTCGTTAAACAAGACCCGTACAAATACGAAGCCATCCCCGGCGGCAACCCGAACAAGATCATCATTACCGGTAACGAAGCCGCAGGTTTAGGCGGTTTGTTCGGCGGCGTACAGGTCGTGGCGTGGTACCCGATTACCCCATCGACCAGCCTTGTTGACGCGATGTTCGATCACCAAGATTTGCGTAAAGACCCTGAAACAGGCGCAAACACCGTCGCCATTATGCAGGCCGAAGATGAAATCGCCGCGATTGGCACGATCATCGGTGCGGGATGGGCTGGCGCTCGTTCGATGACGGCCACCAGCGGCCCCGGCATCAGCTTGATGGCTGAATTCACCGGCTTGGCCTACTTCGCAGAAATCCCCTGCGTGATCTGGGATGTGACACGCATCGGCCCCAGCACGGGCTTGCCGACACGCACCAGCCAAGGCGACCTGCTGTTCATCCACTTCCTGAGCCACGGCGACACCCGCCAGATCACCCTGCTCCCCGGCAGCGTGGCGGAATGCTTCGAGTTCGGGTGGAGCGCATTGGATTACGCCGAACAGTACCAGACACCGGTGTTCGTGATGAGCGACCTCGACCTCGGCATGAACAACTGGATGAGCGATCCGTTCAATTACCCGGCTGAATCGCTGAACCGTGGTAAGACGCTGAACCTCGAAACCTTGACGCAGTTCATCGCGGACAAGGGCGAATGGTACCGTTATAAGGACTACGACAAAGACGGTATTCCCTACCGTACTATTCCGGGTATCGACCATAAGCAAGCGGCATACTTCACACGCGGTACCGGCCACAATGAACGCGCCGGTTACAGCGAACGCAGCGAAGACTGGGTTGCGAACCTGAGCCGCATCACCAAGAAGATCAGCTCGACGCGCGAGACGCTGCCGCAGCCGATTGTCCAAACCGGCAAGAACGCCAAGATCGGCATCATCTCCTATGGTTCGAACGATCCGGCTATCCAAGAAGCACGTGATTGGTTCGCCGCCGAAGGGATCGAAACCGATTACATGCGTATCCGCGCCCTGCCGCTGTCGCAAAGCGTACACGATTTCATTCACTCACATGAGCATGTATATGTGATCGAAAACAACTTCGATGGTCAGATGGCGCAGATCATCCGTATGGAAACCAGCAAGA
Organism: Chloroflexota bacterium; assembly: GCA_020161935.1. Taxonomy (GTDB): domain Bacteria; phylum Chloroflexota; class Anaerolineae; order Aggregatilineales; family Phototrophicaceae; genus CFX2. The sequence continues at coordinate 160,790 of JAIUNI010000001.1, read as the reverse complement.
GCACCGAACATATGGCCTCGCTACCCTTAGGCGATGGCTTGCCAATGACAGCACAATGGGTCTACGACAACATTAGTTCACGCGAGGAGAAGAAGTAATGCCACCGAAGACAAACTCACTCGGTCTTGAACGCGAAGAATACAAGGCCGCAAAGAGTACACTCTGCCCCGGCTGCGGCCATGACTCGATTGCGAACCAGATCATCAGCATGGCGTATGACTTGGGCATCAACCAGCATAACGTCATTAAGTTAAGCGGCATCGGCTGCTCCAGCAAAAGCCCGGCCTACTTCCTCGGTCGCGCACATGCGTTCAACTCGGTTCACGGGCGTATGCCATCGGTTGCGACCGGCGCGATGATGGCGAACCGCAGCTTGACTGCCATCGGCGTGAGCGGTGACGGCGATACGGGCAGCATCGGTTTCGGTCAATTCAAGCACCTCGTCCGCCGCAACGTGCCGATGATTTACATCATTGAAAATAATGGTGTGTACGGCTTGACCAAGGGTCAGTTCTCCGCGACTTCGGATGCCGGACAGGTTCTCAAGTACTACGGCAAGAATGAACTGCCCGCGCTCGACCTGCCGCTCGAAGCGATTATCGCTGGCTGCACGTTCGTCGCCCGCAGCTTCTCCGGTGATGCCAAGCAAGCGCAAACACTGCTAAAAGCCGCGATGAGCCACCGTGGTACGGCAGTGCTGGACATCATCAGCCCATGCGTGACCTTCAACAACGCGCCGGACTCGAACAAGAGCTACAGCTACGGTAAGGAAAATGAAATCCCGCTGCATGAGATCACCTACTATGACCGCAGCGCTGTGCCGACACGTGAAGAAATCAAGGTTGATGAATACGAGTCGGGTAAGATCATTGAGGTCGAAATGCACGACGGTTCGCATATCAAGCTGAAGAAAGTTGATAACGACCACGACCCGCGCAACCGTGAGTCGGCGATCAAGGTACTGGAAAAGGCCACGATGGAACAGCAGTTCCTGACCGGCTTACTGTACTACGAAGAACCCCGCGCAACACTGGCGGATACGCTGCGCTTGACTGAAACGCCGCTGGTTCATCTCGGCGAAGAGAAGCTGCGCCCATCGAAGGCCGCGCTCGAAAACCTGATGAAGGACTTCATGTAGGTCATTCGGCGCTTACAGGCGATAAATAAAAAGGACGTGTTCATCAGCACGTCCTTTTTGATTTAGTAGGCTAAGGCCAACAGCGGGATTTCCATCTCGTAAGGGGTGAGGCCGCCGTGATGTCCACGAAACGGGAATTCGTGGCGCGACTCGTCGTACCACCAGACCATGAGGCCGTTATACGGTAAGACCACCAAGTCAGCGATGCGCTCCATGAACATCGGCGAGGGCGACGCGCCGAAATACCCCTGCGCGATGAGGTCAGACACGCGCCGAACCTCCGCTTTACCGGCTAAGGCAGGATGATTGACGAGCAGGTTATACGCCTCGTCGACATGCCCTTCTTTGATGTAGATGAACATATCCCGCGCGGAACCCGCCGGAACGAGCAAGCGGCCTTCACTATCGGTACGCACGAGCGGAACGATTTCCGGCGCGATCTTGTTGATATGGATCGTCTTGGTGGGGTCGATGTCATCCTGCCCGTGGTCGGCGGTGAGCAGCAAGAGCGTTTTACCCGCTTTGCCGGATAGCGTGTTGTGCAGCAACTTTTCGGCAGCGCTGAACCACGCATCGACCTCTGCGTCAAAGTAAGGTGTGGAGGGGCCGTATTTATGTCCGGCGCTGTCAATCGGGTCGTAGTAGTAATAGAAGTAGGCTTTCCCCTGCTCCGCTACCACCGCTTCGGCGAGGTTGAGCAAGCCTTCCGACATGGTTCTAAAGCCGCGAATTTCTGCGCCGCGCAGAGCAAGATCCGCAAAGCCGCCGTTAGTATAAGCGACGTTCTGAAACACGTAGGAATTGACCCCGTGCTGCGCTAACTGCTCATACAGCGTTTGGAAGCCAAAAGCACTGCCGATGTTGATGCCGGGGGGTAACTGGATGGTGCCGGGTTCAGTATCGCCCGCGTATGAAAAGATCAGCGGGGAGATCATGCGTTCGAGCAGCGGCTCATAGTAAAACCACTCGTAGATGCCGTACTTGCCAACGGGTTGACCGAGGTGGATGGTCGTGAGGTGGGCGGCTGTGGTGGACGGGAACTGCGATGTCATTTTCGAGGCGACACCCTGCTCGACAAACCGTTTGAGAAACGGGTAGCGGTCTCCGTAACGCTCGAAAAAGCGCCAGCCGAAGGCATCAATATACAGCAGCACGACTTTATCATAATTCGCAGGTAAACCGCTCAGGACATCCGGGGGAAAGCCGAGTTCACCTTTGCCGGTCAGCAAGTGGCGTACCAACTGCGGCAGCGCGGCGAAGCAGTAACTGTCGTAGGCGGGTTTGATAAAGTGGGCATCTTGGCGATGAGCGGCGATGGAGTTCAAAGAATTTTGGTTAATCACGATTACAGCCGAGAGGCTACTCCTTTGACTATACGCAAAATGGACATCTTCTCAGGGGCTGGCTTCGCACCCAGCAGGATATTCACCAGCACTTCCGGCAGACGGGGACGTGCCGCCGCCAGTGGAACGAGTGTGTTCAAGGCACGGGGGTTCAGCGACCAACGGCTCACCTGACCGGAAAAGCGGAACAAGTCTTGGTAACGCCCCCTCAACATTGTATCGTAGGTTTGCAATTGGGCGGGCGAGACATCACCCAACCTTAACATATGCCTGATGTGTTCGGCAGCGATTTTTCCGGATTCGAGGGCGAAGTCGATGCCATCACCCGTGAGCGGATTGACTAACCCCGCCGCTTCACCAACGAGCAAAACTCGGCTGGCATAAGTCGGGGCGGTCGCGAAATCCGTGCGGATGGGGAAGCTCCTGAGTGTGCCGGCCTGCTTGGCCCCGGCGAGCAGCGACTTGATGGCGTAGCTCTGCAAGAAACTGTTAAACGCGGTTTGCGCCGATTGGTGATGCGCCTGTTTACCGGTGCGAATGAAACCCGCGCCGATGTTGGCAGCGGTGGGCGACAGCGGGAACACCCAGCCATAACCGGGCAGCACTACGCCATCGAAGCGGAATTGGAAATACGGTGGAAGGGATTGTATATCCTCAAAGTAAGCACGGGCGGCGACGATATTCGGTTTGGGCGCGGAGATGCCGATGCTGGTGAGCAAGGCGGTACTCGCGCCGGTGGCGACGATAGCGAGTGTGGCGCGGAATGTTTCGGCGTGGTTGCCCTGCTCGACCTGCACCGTTACGCCTTGGGCATCGGTTTGGAGGCCGCGCACATGCACCCCGCCGCGAAAATCCGCACCGGCTTTAACCGCCTGTTGAAGCAGCAGGTTATCCAGTTCAAGGCGGGGCATCACCACGGCATAATTGGGCGCGTGGGGCAGCGGTGGGATCGTGAAGCGCACCGTGCGACCGGACGGCGCGGAGACTTCCAACGTGTCCAGCTTCCAGCCGTGCGGGGTGATCGCGTCCAGCACACCCATTTCGGCGAGAATGGGCAAGGCGCGGGGGATGAGGCCATCACCACAAGTTTTATCACGTGGGAAGGTGGCTTTATCCAGCAGCAGCACGTTGACACCGGCACGGGCGAGAAAGTAAGCAGCGGATGAGCCAGCGGGACCCGCGCCGATGATGGCGACATCGAAGGAACTCGACATGCAGGATGATGTCCTTTAGTGCGAATAGTATCCAAGCATTATAGCGACCACACAGGCGGACTGAAATCGTCATAATTAGCAGATGGGATTATGCTAGTCATGTTGTCATCACGTCTAGGAGCAACCATGATGCAGAACGCCCCCACTTCAAACGCTAGTACCGCAGATAATGGCAGCCAAATGCAGCGGATTAACCGTTTTCTCGACCGGTATATCCTGCCCTACCCGGTTAAGTATCTCACGAACCGCGTTACCATTCTGGCGACGTTGTGCCTGCTGGTGCCGCTAATTATCTTTGCGAACGTCGAGGTGTTCGTGCTGGCAGCCAATAGCTACCTCAATGTGATGTCGGTCGTGGTATCGAGTACGGTGCTGTTGTACTCAACAATTTCTGATGCACGCGACAAGGCCGCGATGGAACGGCGTGAAGCGATTGCCCAACAGCACCAGCAGGAAATGGATAAACAGCTTGCCGCCAGCGCCGCCGCGCTCGACAAAATTCAGAGTGAACTGCGCCAGCATGTGAACACGCAGCTTGAAGCCATTCAGCGCATACTCATTGAGCGCATCGACACCAACCACACGGAAATCAGCGCCATGCAGCAGGCGATTATCGACAGTGCCAACGCGCAGGATAAAGAGGTGGATACCATCAAGCAAATGGTGGCGGCGATAGGGAAATCGTCGTGAAGCATTATCTTAAGATAAGCACGACACCCTCCAATGGTAAGATTTTAATAATAATGGCTCATTGGAGGTACACTATGCTGAAAAGGAATTTGTTAGTCGTTCTTGCGCTTTTGACAATGATTGTTCCGATGCTTGCCAATGCCCAAAATGGCAACGAAACAATCGAATACGGCCAGACGGTCACAGGCGAAATTACCAACCGGAACTTTGAAATTCCGTTTGACTTCACGGGCAGCGAGGGTGATGTCATCATCATTGAAATGAGTCCGGTCGATGACTTAGGCGATCTCAACAGCCCACAAATCATCCTGTTGAATGAAGATGGGGATGTGGTTGGGGATACAAGCGGCAGTTTCAGTTTTGGTTCGACACTGTTTACAACCCAGTTGGAAAATGACGGTACGTATACGATTTTGGCGACCCGCAGTGATGGGCGGGCGGGTGACAGTGTTGGTGAATTTACGCTGGCACTCATCAACCCGGAACGTCTCGAAGCGAACTCGCCGCTTGAAGGCAGCATCAGCAGCTCAGGGGGTTCAAATTACTACCTCGTCGAAGTCGAAGGCAGTGATATTGCTTTCAAGTATTCTAAAACGGATGGCGAATTCGCACCCGATATTTCTGTGAACGTCATTAACGATTATTACGGACTAGACAGCATTATCACGCTGAATGGCGACGCGCTAAGTGATGCTCAGGTAGCGTTACCGTCACGTCCGAACCTTTTTATTGTCAAGGTTAGTGAGGCGCTGTTCGACTTCAACTTCGAGACCGTTAGCGCGGATTATGAGGTCACGGTCATTATCAACGAATAAGCACCCGATCCAACAGCCATTCATCATGTATGGGTGGCTGTTGGATCAAGTCACTTCTTCTACCAGCAGCCGGCGCAGCACCTTGCCGACGAAACTCTTGGGCAGTTCTTCGCGGAACTCGACTTCCCACGGCACGGCGTATTCTTTGAGGCGGCGTTTGCAGAGCGCGATCAACTCATCTTTCGACAGGGTGCTGCCGGGGCGTGGGACGACATACGCCTTGATGCGCTGCTCGCCTTCATGTCCCGCCACACTTAAACCAACCACCGCCACCTCTTTCACGCCGGGGTGCTCATACAGCACTTCTTCGACATCACGCGGGTACACCTGAAACTGCCCTGCGAGGATCATCTCTTTCTTGCGGCTGATGATCTGGAAGTAACCATCCTCATCCATCCGCGCCAAGTCACCCGTCAGCAACCAACCATCATCGGTCAGCGGCTGCTCATCGTCGGCTTTGCCCAAGTAACCCAACATGATCTGTGGCCCGCGTACAGCGAGTTCGCCGATCTCGCCTGCTGGCAGCCGTTCGCCGGTGATGAGGTCGTTGATGCGCGCATCCGTGCCGGGGATGGGGATGCCGATGCTGCCGATCTTGCGAACACCCCGCAGCGGGTTGGAATGTGTTACAGGGGCAGCTTCGGTGAGGCCGTAGCCTTCGACCAAGCGTCCGCGCGTCAGTTTCTCAAAGGCTTCTTGAACCTCGACAGGCAGCGGCGCAGCGCCGGAGATACACGCCTTCACGCTGCTGATGCCGTACTTCCGCACCCCTTTGAACTGGTTGATCGCCATATACATGGTCGGCACACCGGGGAACAACGTCGGTTTATAGCGTTTGATGTGGTTCAGGACATCCTGCGTGACGAAGTTCGGTAGGATGACCATTTTCGCACCGAGGGCGATGGGTACGTTCATGGCGGCAGTCATACCGTAAGAATGGGAGAACGGCAGCGCGGCAAGAACGGTTTCATGGCCTTCTTTCAACCCGGTGATCCAATGGCGCGTTTGTAGGGCATTCGCCAGCACCGCATGGTGACTGAGCAGCACTCCCTTCGGCTTATCGACCGTGCCACCCGTGTACTTGATGACGGCAACGCTGTTGGGGTCAACCTCAATCAGCGGGCGTGTCGGTGGGTGCGCCCGCAGCAGCGCCGTCCATAGATGCTCGTTCTTCCCCAAGCCGCCCGCGAGTTGATGTCCCTCGCGTTGTTCACGGGTGAGCGTAAACGCCAGCTTCTTCGGGGTATTCAGGTAATCTTTGATGTTGGTAAAGATCACGCCGCGTAAGGCCGTCCCTGCGTGGACGAAACGGGCGGTTTCGTGGAACAGAGTCAGCGTAATCAGGAATGCGGATTCCGAATCGGCAACCTGCCGCTGAAGTTCTTCGCGCTCATTGGTCGGGCTGGTGGAAACGACCACACCACCGGCTTTCAACACCGCGTAGTAGGCGATGACGAACTGCGGCGTATTCGGCAGCAGCAGCATGACCCGCGTGCCTTTTTCGACACCCAACGAGCGCAGCGCATTCGCCAAGCGGTTTGCTTCCGCGTCAAGCTGTTTGTAGGTCAATGTACGCCCGCCGAACACCGTGGCGGGGCGGTTGCCGAAGCGGCGAACGGCACTGTGCAGCAGGCGGAATAACGGACGGTTGGGCAAGCCGAGCGTAACCGGTACGCCTTCTTCATAATGCTTGAGCCACGGACGCAGCACGGTAAATTCTTTCGTCGTGCGCTTACCCCACCAGCTAGGCTCATCGGCACGTTCGCCAATAAAGCGGCTGATGGCACGGTTAACCGCCTCCGCCCGTTCCAGCGGGACGAGATGTCGCGACACGCCGATATTCACATCCTCGGCGTTGGGAATCGTTCGGGCGACTTCCTCGAACACGGCAGTCGGATACACCTGATCCCGTTCGCCGCGAATGACCAACACGGGCATCCGCAAATCACGGAACATGCTCCAGCCGTTCCACTTGGACATATTATTGCGGTAAACATCACGCAAGACATGGGCTTCCGCCGCTAGCTGTTTACGCACCAAGCGCCGGATGGGGACGAGAACCGCCAACGGCAGCCGCAGCGCGAGGGCAGCCGGTTTAATGAGCGGATACTCGCCTGTGGTGGCGATGAGAACGAGCCGCGCGATGTCCTGTGGGCGGCGGTGGGCAAACTCGGTCACAATTGCGCCGCCAAACGAATGCCCGACCAGCACAAACGGCAGCTTGACATCCAGCTTCGCTAGCAGCGCGTCCAAATCGGCTTGGGCTTCCGCCATGCTGTACTGTGAATAGGGCGCATCCGAGCGACCATGCCCCCGCACGTCGTAAGCAATCACGCGGTAATTATCCGAAAAGGCTTTAAGTTGGTTCTTCCACTGCATAGCATAACCGCCGTAGCCATGCACGAACACGATTGTTCCGGCGGGGCGTTCCGGTGCGACTTCGATATAACTGAGGCGAACGGGCGGATTTTCGGTGACTAAAATATCTTCACGATAGAGTTCTAAATCAACTTCCACAATAAAATGCTCCAAAATAAGTATGCTGCACATTATAGCCGCGTGTCTACACGGACACGAATCAAACATATGGTCGATAGAACCCCCTCAAAATTGGGGGTTTTTAACGAATCGTTAATCTAGCACTTTGAAGCGCAGGTAGAGTGAGTTATAAGCAGACTTACCCTGTTATTCCAAAGCTATCGAAAGATGACCACTTGCTGTATTCAAGCTACCTGTCAGGTGGTCATTACCCAATGAGGACGAGTTTATGGCTGAATACTACCAGCAGACAATTGAAGAGACGCTTAAAACGCTCGACACCGACGCGGCACAAGGCTTAAGCGATGCCGAGGTTAGCAAACGGCAGGCAACGCACGGCAAGAACAGCCTTCCAGTAGAAGAAGGCACAAACTGGCTGCAACTGGTTATCGACCAGTTCAAGGATTTGATGGTCATCATCCTGATCGCGGCGGCAGTCATTTCGGCGCTGCTCGGCGACAGCAAAGATGTGATCGTCATCCTCGCCATCGTCATCCTGAACGCCATCATTGGCACTTATCAGGAGTTCCAAGCAGAGAAAGCGCTCGCGGCACTCAGCGCGATGCAAGTACCGATGGTGCGGGTGCGGCGTAAGGGCGAAGTTGACCAGATCAGCGCCGAAGACCTCGTTCCCGGCGACATTGTGCTGCTGAACGAGGGGGACCGTATTCCGGCAGATGGACGCTTGATCGAAAACATCAACATGCAAATTGACGAGTCGGCACTGACTGGCGAGTCGATGCCGGTCAACAAAAAGCTGGACGCGCTGCCCGCTGACCAAACGGTCACGGTCGGCGACCGCGACAATATGACCTTCATGGGTACAGCCGTCACCTACGGGCGTGGCGAGATGGTCATCACCCAAACGGGCTTAAAGACCGAACTCGGCAACATCGCGGCGATGTTGCTCCAAGTCGAGCAAGGCATCACCCCCCTTCAGCGCCGGCTGAACGACCTGAGCAAGATACTGGCGATTGGCGCGGGTATCGTGGTGGTGATCGTATTTATCGCCGGTGTGCTGCGCGGCATTCCGGTGCAGAATATGTTCCTCACCTCCATCAGCCTCGCGGTGGCTGCCGTGCCGGAAGGCTTACCCGCCCTCATCACCATTAGCCTGTCGCTCGGCGCGGCGCGTATGGTGCGGCGGCACGCGCTTATCCGGCGGCTGCCAGCGGTGGAAACACTCGGTTCGGTCACGGTGATTTGCTCGGATAAAACCGGCACTCTGACCAAAAATGAGATGACCGCGACCCGCATCGCTCTGCCCGGCATGAACGACATTTCGATCAGCGGCATCGGGTACACACCAGAAGGTAAGTTCACCATGCATAATGGTGAGAGCCACGACCCGCTGGAAGTGAAAGCCAACCAACCGGTGAAACGGTTCGTCACCGCGATTGCCCTTTCCACCAATGCCCACCTGCAAGATGGCGACCGCGAAGGCACGTTTACGGTGATGGGTGATACCACTGAAGGCGCGTTGATCGTCGCCGCGCAGAAGATCGGTTGGACACGGCAGCAGCTTGAAAAAGATTTGCCGCGCGAGTCGGAACTTCCGTTCAGCAGCGAACGCAAAGCCATGACGACTATCCATAAGGTCGATAGCACTGACGCGAAAGAATTGTTCCCCGGCACGCCGTTCGTTGCCATCACCAAAGGCGCGCCTGACCAATTGCTCGAATGGGCAGCGGCAGAAATGACACCCAATGGCACACAACCCCTGACACCCGAACGCCGAAACGCTTACAGCCAGCAAACCGACAAGATGGCGCAACAAGGGCTGCGCGTACTCGGCATCGCCTACCGCCCGTTGGACTTGATACCGGCGGAAGTAACCACCGAAATCGAGCGTGAGCTAACCATCCTCGGCTTGGTTGGCATCGTTGACCCCGCACGACCCGAAGCGCGGGAAGCTGTTGCTACCGCGCGTACCGCTGGCATCCGCCCGGTGATGATTACCGGCGACCACGCCCTCACTGCGGAAGCGATTGCCACCGACCTCGGCATCCTCAAGGCCAACGAAAAAGCGGTTACGGGCGCACAACTGGATAAGTTGAGTGAAAACGAACTGAAAGAGGTCATCAAGGAAACATCGGTGTTCGCCCGCGTATCACCGCAGCACAAACTCCAACTGGTACGGGCGCTGCAACAGCAAGATCAAATTGTCGCCATGACGGGTGACGGCGTGAACGATGCCCCTGCCCTCAAGCAAGCCGACATTGGCGTGGCGATGGGCATCACGGGGACGGACGTGAGCAAGGGCGCGGCGGCGATGGTGCTGACTGACGACAACTTCGCCTCGATTGTGGCGGCGGTTGAAGAAGGTCGCGTCATTTATGACAACATCCGCAAGTTCATCAAATACCTGCTCAGTTCGAACGTCGCCGAAATCCTCGTGATGTTCCTCGCGCTGATCGCGGGGCTAAAAATTCCCCTGCTCGCCATCCAAATCTTGTGGATTAACCTCGTGACCGACGGTTTACCCGCCATCGCGCTGGGCTTTGAACCCGCCGAAGAAGGGGTGATGCGCCGCAAGCCGCGCCCGACGACCGACAGCGTTTTCGCGGGGGGCTTGGGCATCCACATCATCTGGGCATCAATCCTGCTGACCGCGATTACCCTCGGCGGCTACCTGTATGGTTATGCTGACCATCACCTTAACCCGCTGAGTTCAACGCTGGCGCTGGAATACATGAACACCGCCGAGCTTGCAACCTTCATTGATGCTCCAACACTCTCGGCGCTCATTCCTGCGGATTGGGATAGTCTCTCACTCGACGAACACCGCGCCCTCATCAGCGAACACGAGCAGGATGAAGCCAGCGGCGAACATGGCAGCGGCGGGTTGATCGGCGCGGCGGAACAATCCCCGCGTACCATCGCCTTCACCGTGCTGGCGCTGGGGCAAATCTTCCACGTGATCGCGATCCACGCGGGCGATAAAGAATCGTTCTTCCAGAACTGGTTCTCGAAGAACCGCCTGCTGCTCTACGCTTGCATCTCCACCTTCCTGCTGCAACTTGGGGTAATTTACATCCCCATCCTGCGGCAAACGTTTGAAACCACCACTTTGGACATCAGCCACCTGCTGATTACAATCGGCTTGGCGGCGTTGATGTTCGTGGGGGTGGAAATCGAGAAGGCGCTGCGGCGCAACGGCGTGATTAAGTTCGCGGCCTAACCGAGCGAATCAAAAAGGGCGGATCACTCATCCGCCCTTCGCTCATCATCAAGCCCTCAAATGATGCGCTGACCGAACAAGCTGGCAGCGAGATCAACCGCGACTTCTGCGGTACGATTGCGCTCATCCAATATCGGATTCACCTCGACCAGATCAAGCGTCCGTACGCGCCCATCATCCGCCAACAGTTCCATGATGAGATGCGCTTCACGCACGGTTAGCCCGCCGGAAACAGGTGTACCGACACCCGGCGCTACCGATGGGTCAAGCGAGTCCATATCAAAGCTGACGTGCAGGGTATCCACATCGCTTAGGAGCCTCAAGGCCGCGCGAAGTTGATGCGCCATGCCGTTCTCGTCAATTTCGCTCATGGACATCACTTGCACATTGGCATCCCGAATGGCGACTTTTTCAGCGGGGTCAAGGTCACGGGTGGCGATCATCACAATGCGGTTGGCTTGTAAACGCCGTTCACCGATCAGCAGCGGCGGTGGGCATTTACCCATCAACGAAGTCACAACCATCCCATGAACGTTGCCGGAAGGGGTAATATCCGGTGTGTTAAAATCGCCATGTGCGTCAATCCACAACACCCCGACCCGCTCGAACGAATCCAACGTCGCCGCCACTGAACCCAGCGCGACACTGTGATCGCCGCCGAGGACTACAACCTGCTCGCCGCGTTCCAGCGCCTCCTGTACAGCATCGTGTGTCGTGTAGCACACGCTGGCGATGGCGGCAGCGTTGTGCATCTTCACGTTGTTCGGCAGGTGTTGCAGTTCTTCGATAATCGGGACGCTGATATTCCCCGCGTCGCGAACGGAATAGCCTAAGGTCTGCAAGCGGGTTTGTAAACCGGCGTAACGGATGGCGCTCGGCCCCATATCGACACCGCGCCGACTCTGCCCCAAATCCATCGGCACGCCAAAAATACTAATCGCCTTAGCCGTTTGTGACATTTGATGTTCCTTTTTAGGGATCGGTTATCCTTCAGGCACAGGCCGGTTAAAGCGCATCCCGATCCAAACCAAGAGGATACTCAGCAGATACAGCGCGAGCAGAGGCCCCATCACCAAACCCATGTTTACAGGGTCAACGGTTGGCGTAATGATGGCTGCCGCAATCGCCGCGCCGACGATGGCAATCCGCCAGTTTTGGATAAGGGGGCGTGGGGTAACAAAGCCTAAAATCGACAGCACAAAAAAGACCAGCGGAGTTTCAAACGCCACTCCCATCCAAAACAGGAGTGAGGTGACGAACCCCAAGTAGCGGTCAGAAGTCCATTCGGCGCGGAAAATATCGGTTTGGAAGTTTACCAAAAAATCGAGCGCGGGGGGAATGAGGATAAACCACGCAAACACCACGCCGACCAAAAATAGGAGCGTGACGGGCGGGATCGAGAGAACCAAAATGCGCTTCTCGCGGCTGGTCAGCCCCGGCAGGATAAACGCCAGCAGTTGATAGGTAATCATCGGGATTGAGAGGATACCCCCGACCAGCAGCGCCACGCGAAAATACTGCACCACGCCGCCCGTCGGGTCAAGCACCACCAGCGCCCGGCCGTACGGCTGAATGAGGAACTCCAAAACGGGGGTCGCTATTGCCACCCCCACCAACGTTCCCAACACCAGCGCCAATATGGCCTTGAACAAGCGAGACCGGAGTTCATCCAGATGATCCCACAGGCTCATGGCGGCTCCTTCGCCGTCACCCACCGCTTCTGCTGGCTCAATCTCCGGGGCTGGCGCGGAACCGCGTTGCAACTGCATGATCTATTCTCCGTTCTCCGTATCTGTATCCGCAACCACGATTTGCGGAGGATTGTCTGCCGTCGCTTCCGAGGCAATAGCGCCTAACACACCATTCACAAAGCGCAGCGAACCTTCCGCCCCGTAAATATTGGCGAGTTCCATCGCTTCGGCAATGATGATATTGATCGAGATATTTTGTTGGGCGGCGAGTTCGTAAACCCCCATGCGGAGGATGTTGCGGTCAACAATCGCCACTTGGTCGAGGGGAAATTCCGAGGCAAAACGCTGAATAAATGCGTCGAGTTGGTCACGGTTGGCGGTCACACCAGCGACCACCTGACGGACATATTTTTCAGCGCGGCGCGGTAAGTTCTCATCCGCTAAACGCGCTGCCATCACCTCACCGACGAGGTGGCTGCTACAATCCACTTCATACAAAACCTGCAACGCAACCCGCCGTGCCGCGCTCCGTTCCGTCGAGGCTGGCGGATGCTCCACCACCTCAACCAAGTCTGCGTCTTCCGGGTTGAAATTCAACGAATCTGTCAACTTAGCACCATACATCTAACCCTAAACTTTGAATTGCCATGAGTTTACATCAAGTTTAACCGTTTGACTACGATCAACAGTCTTGACACAAAATTACCCATTGTGCTATAGTGTTCCTTAAAGGGTCAATAAAGACCAAACAAGATCACTAGAACGATAAGAAAGGAGCAGCGCAGATATGTTTATGAAGTTTACGGGTATCGCTCCCGCTGGAGCCACCGGCGGCTCACTCAATCGACACGCTCCTGCTAACGGGTGGTTCCGGCTTCGAGTCAAACGGGAACACGCATAAGGCCGCAGGCGCACAACCTGCGGCTTTTTATTTGTCAACTCAATTTGAACACAACGCCTCTAAAGGAAAACATCATGCTGCATCCTTATAAACACGAAATGCTGCACAAGGTCGAACACGAAAGACGCATCAAAGCAGCCGAACAGGAACGGTTACTGCAAACCATCAGCCATCCGGCAACCCATGTACAGGCGATGGTCGTACTCAGCGGCTTAGTCAGCCGGTGGTGGGTCACTCGCTGGCAGCAAACCAGTGAGCGTGCTACCGAAGGCACAGTTGTTACACCATAAAGCGGATCTACGAGGCGGGGATAACCCGCCTTTTTATTTGTCGGGGAGGAGCGGCGGATCGTATTCTTCAGCTTCCACATCAATGACCAACTGCCGCAGTTCATGCTCGTGCCGAGCGATATACCACTCGTTGAGTTGCGAACACAGTTCCGCGCTAAACAGGAAAATTGCCGAGATGAGATACGCCCACAGCAGCAGGACAATCGCCGTCGCGATACCGCCGTAGATAAACTGCACATTCGCCACGCTGGAGGTGTACCAGACAAAGCCACTCTTAGCGAGTTCCCACCCCACCGCGCCTACAATCGCCGCCGGCCACACCGCATCCCAATGCACTTCCCGCGCCGGAACGTAGCGAAAGAGCAGCGCGAAAATGACCATATTTAAGCCCAACGGCAGGAAGATGGTACCAATAGTCAGCCAACTGCTCGTCTGCCCCAACAGCGACGCTGAAATCAGGCGCAGCACCGCCGAGGTGACGAACGACGCGGTAATTAACACCACCAGAATGACCGTCATACCCAACGCGACCAACCGCTGCCGCCACAGGCTGCGCCGCGCGGACACGGCAAATACCTCATCCAACGAGTAGGTAATATTGGAAAATAAACCCAGCGCCGACCACAGCAAACCACCAATCGCGATCAATGTAAACGATTCACTCTGGCTCATCGCGTCGGTGATATTCTGGCGGAGCAAAATGGCGGTATCCGCAGGTAGAAATAAGCCGAGCGCGTTGGCGATCTGTGCCTGTGCGCTTACCGGCCCCAGCAAGCGGCTAATCAGAACAGCCAGCAGCAGCGTCAGTGGGAAGATCGAGAAGATCGCATAGTAGGCCAACGTCGATGCCTGCCGCGTACCGGTCTTAAAAAAGTTGCCGATAGCACGCCGGAAATAGATCGGCAGTTCACGGGTGGCTTCCTCTTGCTGCTGCCACCAATCGCGTAATTCTTGAACTTGTCGCTGTAGCTTAATCACATCGCCCCACTCTATACGCCAACCAGCGCATTGCCCACGCATATTCCACTATAGCACACACCTTCACGGGCAAACCGCAAAAGTGGAGAGAACCATACACTCTAAGCTATAGATTTGTGTTACTATTTATGTATTGCGTAATCATTCTGCAAAGAAAGCACATACCAATATGCCCGACGTAAATATACAAGAAGTTATTGCCAACTTGCTACCGCGTACCGATGGGTTTAATTTGGTGTATGACATTTTTCTGTACATCATTTTCGTGCTAAACCTAATTTTGATGTTTGGGCAGTCCGATAAGCAAACCATTCCCACGATTTTCGCGGGTGGCGCGGCAGCTTTAGCCGTCATCGCCAAGCTGGATGTGTTCACGCCTAAAACGTTCGGTTCACTTATCGTCAACGCGGGGATGTTCGTCCTGCCGTTGATTGTGGTCGGCATCAGCCGGGCGAAAAAAGTGCAGCCCTTAGGGGTCATCAGCGGCGTGCTGGCGGCTATCTACTTCTTTATGTTCTGGTTCTTCTCGCAGCGCAGTTAAATTCTCTGTTAGATGTAATCGAATCGTCGGGCGCGGCACCAATCAACCGCGCCCGCTTTATTTTGCTCCGGCTTCCCACAACTGCTTCCCGTTCGTCCACACGTGAATGGTCCCGGATACGTCCGTTCGCAGCAGCGGGGTTTCACCCAGCAGCGCGAGGGTATCGGCATTCGGGTCGCCGAGTCGGTTGGTCGCGTCGCTTTGCACAACTACCAACTGCGGCTGCACGGCGCTCAAAAACGCGGCATTCAGCGAACGAACCCCACCGTGGTTGGGCAGTTGCATCACTGTCGCCAGCGGCCACTCGCCCGACGCGAGCAGCGCGGTTTGCGCTTCCGGGCTGGCATCCGACGGCAGCAGCACCGAGACATCGCCATACGTCAACCGCAGCACTAGCGCACCATCGTTGAGACTGTCACCAATCTCCGGTATGCTGTAGGGCGCAAGCACTTCTAAACGTGTACCGTCAGCCGTTTCGAATGTGTAACCCGCCCGTGCCGCAACTGTGCGTTCGGATGGCAGTCGTTCGAGCAGCGCGACGTATTCGGGTCGCAAGTTCGGCTGCCCATTCGTGAGCGCCATACTCACGGCGTACCGGTCAAGCACCGGGGGCAGCGCATCATAATCAAACGGGTCGGGTTGGCTAATCACCAGCAGGTCAAGCATGCGCTTATTAAACGGCATCCGGTCGCCGAGCGCCGTCAGCACCTGTGACGGAAAGCGTCCGCCATCCACAAGAATATGCGCCCCGCCCGGCGTTTGTATCAGCACGGCGTTGCTATGCCCTGCGTCCAGCCACCACACATGCAGCAGCCCATCCGGTCGGCTGAACCACAGCATCGCCATCAGTACGGCAATCCCTGCGGCAGCACTAAATGAGGCCATCATCACCGCGCGGCTGCGAATCACATTCGCTAAACGAGCAGACCATTTCGGCTTTGTGGCGACCATCAATGCGCCTCCCAACACAACGACATAAAATAACGCGATCAATCGCGGGTCAAATTGAATATTGAAACGGGCAAATGACAGCGCCGCAAATGCCCTCACCACACCGATTGTCCAACCCAGCAGCAGCAAGTCCAGCCAGAACAACACCTGCGCCACCGGAAACGCGATGAACGCCACCAGCGTCGCCGCCAAACCCAGCACCATCAACGCGGGCTGTACCGGAATGACCAACAGGTTCACCAGCAGCGATACCACCGATACTTGCCCGAAGTACAAGATAATCAACGGCAGTGATAAGATTTGTGCGGCGATGCTCACGATCAGCGGTTCGGTGAGGAAATCACCCACACGACGGGCTGTCCGGCGCGGGAGTAAACGTACCAGCCACGCATTGAAGCGTTCTGTCAACGGCGTAGCGAACAAGGCTAAACCCAGCGTCGCGAATAGACTCAACTGGAAACCCACATCCCACAGCACCGTCGGATTCAGCAGCGAAAGGAGCATCGCCACAAACGCCAATGAGGTGGGTACATAACTCTTTCGCCGCAGCACCTCACCGATCACCAGCATACTGCTCATAATCGCCGCCCGTACCACCGCAGGCGACGCGCCGACCAGAATGGTATAGACAACGATCACCGCGATGCCGATCACACCCGCCGCGCGGGGCCGCACCTTCGTCTGTTTAAGCAGCCCCATCACCACGCCGCTGAGGATCGCCATATTAAAACCGCTGATGGCGATGATGTGTGACGCACCAACCGCGCTAAACGCATCCGAAACGTCTGGTGATAGTCCCCGCGCGTCGCCGAGCAGGATACCGGTCAGCAGCCCTGCCGCTGGTTCGGGTAAACTCCGCCCGATAAAGTCTGCCGTCTGCCGTTTGAAGCCCAACAGCGACCGCAGCCATCTACCGCCCTCACCCGCATTGACGACTTCAACCGCCGCGTCCGGCATCACGCTAAATACGCCGCTGCGTGCGAGGTAATCGCGATACGAGAAGGTATCCGACACGGACGGTAATACCAGCAGGCCGGTTGCGGTGATGCGGTCGCCATATTCCACTGGCGTACGCGGGGGCGCTTGCACCAGCACCAACCCGCCGCTCGCGACCGTCTCGCCAATGCGCGTCACCGTCTGCACTTCCAGCCGGATGTCCACACGGTCGTCGCGCACGTCCGGCTCGGTGGCAACCACGCCTTCAATCGTCAACCCGCCGAGGTTATTGTATTGCGCGACATCGCTGCTCTGTGGCACCGCTGTGAACCGCAGCCCGCCCAGCGCGAACGCCAGCAGTGCCAGCGTCCAATGGCGATAGCCCTGCCCGCGCCACAGCAGCCCGACGACGATCACGGCCAGCCCCGCCAGCACCAACCACGGCACGGCGGCATGAAGCGCGGTTCCCGCCGCCACGACGATACCGGCTGCCCAGCCCAGAGCGATGGCAATTAAGCGCATAACTTACATCAACAGAAAAGAAAAAAGGGTATCGTGGATACCCTCAAAAGCGATCACAAAATAAGGTTACTTACTGTTCTTCTTTGCGGACTTCGACCGGCTGCCGCATACTCACCGGGAACTGTGCCGGAGGAGCCTGCTGCACAGCGCCAGCCGTATTCACTTCGTTGATGCCGTTGCGAACCACGTTGAGCGCCTTCGCCAACTGCTGTTCCAGCTTGGCAAGGGTTTCGGCGACGTATGTATCCGCACCCGCCACCACTTCTTCGGCATCCTGCTTGGCCTGCTCGATAATGTTCGCGGCGCGGCTCTGTGCGGCTTGCACGGTTGCTTCACGATCCATCAACTGCACGCCCTGCTCACGTGCCGCTTGGATCAGGCGGGCGGCTTCTTCGTTCGCCTGCGCCAGAATGCGATCACGCTGCGCCAGCACGCGGGATGCCTTTTCGATTTCCTCAGGAATCGAAATTCGCATCTGGTCAATCAACTCCAAGGCGCGTTCTTCGTCAATCATGGTGAACTTGCTGAACGGCATATGCCGCCCCTCATCCACCAAATCTTCCAGTCGATCTACAAGATGCTGAATATCCATGTGGCTACCCTCCCGTTAATCCCGAATGCTGATGTTATATCCGGGGCTGCTCTGGTTTGCGCTTAACTCGGCGAAACGTTTCCTTAATGCCTCGACCACGAAGGGCGGGGTCATCTCCGAAACATCGCCCCCCAATTCCGCAATCTCGCGGATGGTGCTGGAACTGATGTACAGGTGCTTCTCATCGGCGATAATCGCAATCGTTTCGATTTCCGGTGCCAATTTTCGGTTGGCAAGCCCCATTCGGAACTCGAATTCGAAATCGGAAAAGACACGCAGCCCTCGTATGAGCGCCATCGCGCCGATCTCTTTAGCATAGTTTACTGTTAATGCCGAATATTTGGCAACTCTAATATTACTATACATTTCAAAAGCCTGCTGCGCGAGAGCCACCCGTTCATCCACCGTGAATAAGATATTCTTTTTGGGCTTGTCATAAATGGCGACAATCACTTCATCAAATATTTTAGCGGCGCGTAAAGCCACGTCAATATGACCATAGTGTATCGGGTCGAGCGATGCCGGATAAACAACTTTGCGGGTCGTCGGTGTCATAACATCTCGTTGAATAATAGGGAACCGCTGTGTAACGGCTCCCTTTGACGGTGCTGTTAGCTCACATCGGTACGGTCATTATGCAGCATCACGACGCGCTGCGCCAGCAAACGATGTTCCCGCTGCGATAAATTCGGGTCTTCTTCATAAATCGTCCGCGCCTCGCGCTGCGCCATATCGACCAACTGGGGCGTGATCTGCTCGGCAAGCTGCAATTTGCTGCCGCCGCTCTGGCGTGTGCCGATCAAGTCACCTGCCCCGCGCAGCCGCCAGTCCATCTCCGCCAGCTTAAAGCCGTCGTTGGTTTCTTCCATCGCTTCAAGGCGCTGCTTGGCCTCGTCAGAGTTGGTATCCGCCAGCAGCAGGCAGTACGAGGCATGTTCACCGCGTCCCACACGCCCACGGAACTGGTGAAGCTGCGACAGACCAAACCGGTTCGCGCCCTCAATCACCATTACCGAGGCGTTCGGCACGTTCACGCCGACTTCCGCCACCGAGGTCGTCACCAGCACATCATACTTGGCGCTGGCGAAGGCTTCCATCACCTCATCTTTTTCAGCGGGTTTCATGCGCCCGTGCAGGAGGCCAACCTTATGCCGGAAGAACACCTGCTGCAAACGCTCATAGGCTTCCATCGCGGCGGGTGCTTCGATTTTATCGGAGGCTTCCACCAGCGGATGCACCACGAATGCCTGCCGCCCCTCGTTCAACTGCTTCACGATGAAGTTATTCACCTGCTCGCGGGCGACCGGCTGCACAACCTTCGTGCGGATGGGGATACGTCCCGGCGGCATCTCATCAATCACCGACAGGTCAAGGTCGGCGTGAAGGGTCAGCGCCAGCGTACGCGGAATGGGTGTCGCCGTCATCACCAGCAAATGCGGGTTCATACCTTTGCCACGCAGCGCCTTCCGCTGTTCAACACCGAAACGGTGCTGTTCGTCGATGATGGCTACTGCGAGGTCTTTAAATTCCACACCCTCTTGGATCAGCGCGTGTGTGCCGATAACCACATCAATCGACCCGTCGCTCATCCCGCGATAGATCGACTTCCGCTCGCTGGTAGTCAGTGAACCGGTAAGCAAAGCGACTACGGGCTTGCGATCACCCGGCATCTTCGCCAGCGTCGCGCCGATGTTACGGTAGTGCTGCTCGGCGAGAATGCTCGTCGGCACCATCAACGCCGCCTGTTTACCATCCGCCAGCGCCATTGCGATCACCACAGTCGCGACTGCTGTTTTACCCGAACCGACATCCCCTTGTACGAGGCGGTTCATCGGGCGGCTTTCACGCACATCACGCCGCACATCTTCAATCGCGCGTCGTTGTGCGCCCGTCAGCGGATACGGGAACACCGCCTGCATAAATTCATTGAGGTACTCATCACTCACGTTCAGCGGGTACGCCGGAACTGACTGCCACTGACGGCGGTTGCCCAGCATCGCCAGTTGCAGCGTCAGCAAATCATCAAACGCCAAACGCTTTTTCGCATGAGCGAGGTGATCCCAACCTTCAGGGAAGTGCAAATTCTTGAGCGCCCAACCGAGGTCTGCCAGTTCAGTCCGTTCCAACGTCCCTTCCGGCACAAAATCGGGAATGCGCTCCTGCCAATAATCGACCGCGCTCTTGATAATCTTTCGCAGCGCACGTCCGCTTAACCCCTCGGTCAGCGGGTATACGGGAACAATACCAACGGTATGCAAGTTCTCGGTTTCCAACGGTTCCCATTCAGGGTTCGTCATCTGCACCTGACGACCGAACAGGGCAATCACACCGCTGACGACCAACTGCTGGCCGCGCTTCACCTGCCGGATCATAAAGTGCCGCCCAAAAAAGGTGACACCCAACCGCGCCGTGCCGTCGTCCAGCACCACAAAGAAGTCTTTGCGATTGCCACGCCCGATGCGGATTTCACTATGAACCACCGTACCGATGACCGTCACCAGCTTATCGGGGTTCGGCACCAGCTTGGCGATGGTTTGCAAATTGGTGTAGTCATCATGCCGGCGCGGGTGGTAATACAATAGATCGTTGATGGTATGGATGCCCAACTTCTCCAGCAGCTTCGCCATCCCCGGCCCCACGCCGCGCAGCACCGTCGCCGGCTGCTCTAACCCGCGCAGCAAGTCTGCCGCTTCTTCAGGGGAAACGTGTGGGCGAGGCTTACGCGGTACCCGTGCCAGTCGCGGCATCGGGGAAATGTCTAGTTCCTGCTGTCCACCCCGCCCGCGTGAACGCATCGGCGCATCATAGCTGTCATAGCTCATGTCGTCGCCGCGTTCGCGGAACATCTCGCCGCCCTCGTCATTATCCTCGTCGTCACCACCGCCCTGCCGATCCTGTCGCTGCGGCCTACGGTTGTTGTGCTGGGAACGGTTTTGCTGTCCCTGATAACGATTATTCGGGCGCTCGTTCGGGCGGTCAGGCCGTTCACGGCGCGGCTGCTGGCTGCTGCGTCCCTGCGGCTGCGGGGCATTTTCACCTGATGCATCTTCCGCACGGTCTTGCTGCCCTTCACGCGGCGGACGGTCGTCGCGGCGTGGGCGCGGGTCACGGCGTTCCTCACGCGGTGGGCGCTCGTCGTGACGCGGCGGCAGTTCAGCCGGTGGTGACGCTGCGGCGGCTGTCGGTGGCGATTCAGGTCGCGCTTCCGGCGGCGGTGTTTCCACAGCTTGGGGCCGATATTCCGGCGGCGCGGCGACTCGCCCGGTAATCCGGTCGAGCATATAGCCGATGGTGTTTGCCCGTTCGGTCTTGCTCTCAACTGCGTCGTACTGGTGCAGCAGCTTATCGAGTTCATCAATGAGCAGATGAATTTCGGGGCGGCGGGCTTGGGTGCGGGCATCCTGCGCCCACTTGTCACTGTATGCCGCGAGTCCGCCAATGACCGCCGCGTTTTTACAGCCCTGTTCACGTTCAAGTTTCAGAATCTTAACCAGTGTTTCCATTGCTGATGGCATAGTGTCGTCTTACTGTCTCCAACCGTTATTCAGGGTAACCACGCCCAGCGCCTTCGGGCCGACGTGTGTACCCAGCACCGGTGTAATATTAATGGTGTAAGTTTCAGCGGGGATGGCGTTCCCCAACTGCTGTCGCATATCCTGTGCGCCGTGAAGGTTGTTGGTGTGCAGCAGTGCCAGCCGGTCGATTGGCGCTTGTTCCAACGCCAGTTCAACCATCTTCTCAACAGCCTTCCCAAAGGTACGCACTCGTGCCGTTGATTCTACCACACCATCCGATACAGCCACGATGGGCTTAATCTGCAATAAGGTCGCCGCGCCAGCCGCTGCCCAGCCCACCCGCCCGCTGCGCCGCAAATAGGTCATCGACTCCGGTGCGGCATATAACCGGATGTGCTTCCGCGCCCGTTCGATGGCGCTCACTACCTCCGCTACGCTTCCTGTCGCTGCCGCCACTTCTGCACCTACCATCACCTGAAAGCCCATCCCCATCGTCGTCGTGCCGCTGTCGATCAAGGTGTAGGTTTCCGGCGGCAAGTTGCTCGCCCCAAGCCGGAAGGTGTTATAGATGCCGCTGAGTGTCGCTGGTACGGTCAGCATAACCACATGGTCGGCTTCTGCCGCGACCCGCGAGATGATTGCTTCCGTCAACCCCGGCGGTGGCGCGGCGGTCGTCGGCTGCGCGGGCATCGTTGGCAGTTGGTCATAGTACGCCACGCGGTCAAGCTCAACCCCGTCGTCAGCGTAACTGTTCCCGCCGTAATTCACGAATGCTGGAATAATTGTAATATCCCACTTTTTGAGTACATCTTGTGGAATGTCACACGTACTGTCGGCGATAAACCGTATTTTTTTAGAAGTCATCGTCGTCATCTTCCATTTCTTTTTCGAGAATGACTACGCCGGTCGCGTCCGTGCCGATCAACGCCGCCAGCGCCGTACCGTACAACGCATACGGGAAGTACTGGCCGGGGAAGTCTACCGACAGGCGATCTTGGATCATCCGCGCCTGCTCACTCATGTAACTGCGATGCTGCAAAATCACCACGTCCTCAAGGTCAGCGAACTCGGTCACGAACTCGACCATCCGCTCCACCGCCTGCGAGCGCGTCCGCACCTTCTCCACCAGTTGCATCCGCCCATGCTCGACGCTCAAAAATGGCTTCACCCCCAGCATACTGCTCAGAACGCTGTGCGACGCGCTGATGATCTTATTCTGCTGCAAATAATTGACCGACTCGGCATAATACACCGAGTAAATCCGTTCCACCGCCCCGCGTATCGTCCGCACCATGTCGTCCAACGTCGGCTGCTGCTGGATCGCCTTAATCGCCGCCTTCACCAGCATACCCTGTCCGGCACACAGGTTCTGCGAGTCGATCACCGCAATCGGGCAGTTCCCGATGAAAGGCCGTGCCGCCGCCAACCCGTTCGCATAGCTGCTGTAAATCTCGCGCGAGGCGTGTATCGAAATGATGCCATCGCAGTGCCGCGAAAGCCGTGAATAGGTGTCACTAAAATCGCCCACACCCGGCGACGTGACAATCGGCGCGTACGGTTGGCTGCTAATCAGCTTCAACCCTTCCTCTGGTGAAAGGTCAATCCCCTCGCGGTAACTTTTCCCCGCCATGCTGATCTTGTTCGGGACAACCGTCACCATCGGATATTGGTGCAAAAAATGAGGGGTTACAAAATGAGCGCAGCTATCCGTGACGATTTGAATATTGGGCATTTATTCTACGCTGATAATATAGGGATAAAGCGGCTGGCCGCCGTTGACGGTTTGGAATTCCGGTTTCGTAAACCGTGCCGATAAACTCGCGATAAGCTGCTGTGCGTCACTTTCTGTCACAGCCTCCCCATAGTATAGCGTAATCAGGTCAGATTTGTCGGCATTTGCTTTCGCCAGCACATCTTCCGCCACCTGTTGCAAACGGTCACCCGCCGCCCGCAGCTTGTCGTCTATTAGCCCGATGTACTGCCCCTCGCGTGCCGCCACCCCTTCCAGCGAAACGGTGCGCGTCGCGGTCGTGATTTCGCAGGTCACAACGTTCGACATCGCATCCTGCATCCCCTCAGCCAACGCCATCAAATCGCTGTCCTCGCGCTCGTTGCCGTACTCGAACATCGCCGCGATACCCTGCGGCAGCGTCCGGCTCGGCACAACCTTCACCTGCTTACCACTCACCAGTTCGGAAGCCTGTTTCGCCGCCAGCAAGATATTCGGATTATTCGGCAGCAGGATAATCTCGGTGTTCGGCACTTTTTGGATCGCGCGTAAGAAATCCTCGGTGCTGGGGTTCATCGTCTGCCCGCCGCCAATCGCGTAGGTCGCCCCCAGATCGCGCGTAAACATCGTCTTAAGCGCGTCACTCGGCGCGACGGTAATCACGGCCACCCCCTCGACCGGATGAATATCATCTTCCGTCTCACGTTTCTCACGCTCGACCACGTAATCTTGGTACTGCGCCTGCATATTCTCGACCACCACATCATCCAGCGCCGCACCCTGCTTAATCGCGTAGCTGATCGGCACACCGGGGTCATGCACATGCACATGCACTTTAATCAGGTTCGCGTCGCCCACCACCAGCGTTGACCAACCGATTGCGTCAATCGCTGCACGGATCGCGTCCACGTCCATCCCCTGCCCGCGCATCAAGAACTGTACATCGTAACCGTAGCCTTCTTCATCCTCCGGCACGAGCGCTTCTTGCCATACCGGCTGTTTTGCGGGCATGACGGTTTCCAGCGGCGAGAGTTGCAGCGCCTCGCCCTTCACCTGCTTCAACATCCCCTCAATGATGTACGTCCATCCCTGCCCGCCCGAATCAACCACACCCGCATCTTTCAATACAGGCAGCAAATCTGGCGTTTGTTTCAGCGCGTTGTACGCCGCGTCTACCTTCACGTCGATCAAGCGGTTCAGGTCACGTTCAGTCCGCGCCTTCTCCACCACCGCTTCCATCGCCTGCCGCGTCACCGTAAGGATCGTCCCTTCAACCGGCTTCACAACCGCCTTATACGCGCGTTCCACCGCGTTCTGGCACGCCAGCGCAAAGATCGGCGCGTCAAACTGGGCGTGGTTTTCCAGTGCCTCGGCTAACCCTCGCCACCACTGCGACAGAATAACCCCCGAATTCCCACGCGCACCCAGCAGCGCACCCGCCGCAATCGTCTTGCACACCTTACCCACATGCGCCTCGTCCATACCCACCAGCGGCTCACACGCCTTCCGCATCGTCAGGTACATATTCGTTCCCGTGTCCCCATCCGGCACGGGGAACACATTCAATTGGTTCACTTTTTCCTGGTTCGTGTCGAGCCATTCCAGGCCGGAGAGTGCTAATTGTTTCAACAAATATCCGTCGCAGCTCAATAATTTAGGTGCAGCAGCCACAATCTAGTCCTTAATTTCCCTACTCATTAGTTACCAGTGTAAACCCATTCTGTAAATCTAAACACCTGTCTATGAATGATGTTACGTCTTATCCCCAATCGCGCCCTTCAACGACTTGATACCCGCCTCAACCGTAAACTTCGGGTTGAACACGGCGCTCCCCGCGATCAGCACATTCACCCCCGCTTGCACACAAACCGCCGCCGTTTCCACGTTCACCCCGCCGTCGATCTCAAGGTCAATCGCGCGTCCGGTGTCGCTAATCATCTGCCGCAGTTGCCGCGTCTTGGGCAGGACTTCCGGCAAAAAGTGCTGCCCACCGAAACCGGGGTTCACGCTCATCACGATAATCACGTCCACCATATGCATCACCTCGCTCAACAGTGAAGCGGGCGTATGCGGGTTCAGCGCCACCCCTGCCGCGCAGCCCAGCGCCTTGATCGCTTGTAACGTCCGGTGCAAATTGGGGCAGGCTTCCACATGCGCCGTAATCCGCGCCGCACCCGCGTTCGCGAAATCCGCCAGCAAATGATCCGGTTCGACAATCATCAGATGCACATCCAGCGGCAGTGAGGTTGACCGCCGCGCCGCGTCCACCATCAACGCGCCCATCGTCAGGTTCGGCACAAACCGCCCATCCATCACATCAATATGGATCAGCCCCGCGCCGCCTTGCTCGGCTTCCTTCACCTGTTCACCCATTCGGGCAAAATCCGCTGCCAATATCGACGCGGCAATTTTAACTTCCTGTGTCATTTTCCCTTACCTTAGCTCTATGTTCTCAGTAGTTCGAAGTAGATATTGCGAAATTCAACCGCTCAAGAATTCCCTCCCTCGCTTGCGGGGGGGGTGTCGCCTCAGCGACGGAAGGGGTTGCATTCGCGCATTTCTTCCCTGCCTTATCTCTAGTATCTGCCCTAAAAACGGTTTGGCGCTTCCCTATTGACTGATCCCCTTTGCGTCCTTTGCCACCTTGCGCCTTTGCGTTAAACCCTCTGTGATTTCTCTGCGTTCTCATCGCCTCTGCGGTTCAATTCTTTCCCTTATTTCACCAACTTTGCCATCTCAGCAATCAACGGGTTTCCCGCGTAATGCCCGTGATACCGTTCCGGCATCAGCGCCGCAATCGCGCACATAATCCGGTCGGTGTACTCCCCTAACTGCTCGCCGCGCACCCGGCCTTCAGGCAGTTTATACGGCTTACCAACCACCACTTCGACCCGTGGCCGGGCCTGTTTAAACATCAAATCCGTACCCCACACGCCGACGGGAACAATCGGTACATTCGTCCGCGTCGCGATGAATGCCACGCCTTCATGCCCCGGAATCAAGCCGCCCGTTTTACTGCGTGTGCCTTCCGGCGCAATCGCAAACGGGTTTCCTTGCTGTATCAGTTTCAATGCGGTGGTGAGAGCCTGCCGGTCAGGGGAATCTTGCTCAATCCAAATCGGCGAACCGGAGTAAAAAAATATCCCCGTCACCGTCCCTTTGTACTTTCGCGCCGTAAAGGTTGGCACGGTGTCTGCGAATTGGCTGCCAATGGCTGGCGCATCCCAAAAAGCAAAATGGTTGCTCGTCACCAGATACGGGGCTTGGGGGATATTTTCTAAACCGGATACATGATAGTCACTAAAAAGGTGCATGAACACTTTGCAGATGGTTCGTGTTCCCGGCAGAGGATGCCAAATCGGGATTCGACGTTCAGTGTCCAAAGTTTACCTTTTGCCACATAAAGTGGGCTTAGTAGCGCATCCAGCGACACGCTATACTCTCGCAATAACATTTTTATCCTTACAAGGAGTATTATACCTGATGGAATACCGTAAACTAGGTAACTCTGGCCTCAAAGTGAGCGCCATTTCGTTGGGCGCATGGCTCACTTACGGCAGCAGCGTTGTTCAAGAAGAAACCTCCATGAACTGCATCCGCCGCGCCATCGAAAAAGGCGTGAACTTCATTGATGTCGCCGATATGTACTCGCTCGGTCGTGGCGAAGAACTCGTCGGTAAGGTCGCCAAAGACTACAAACGCAGCGATCTCGTCATCAGCACCAAAGCCTTCTGGCCGATGAGTGATGACGTGAATGATCGCGGTCTCTCCCGCAAGCACATCATCGAATCCGTCAACAAATCGCTCAAACGCTTCGATATGGATTACATCGACATCTTCTTCTGCCACCGCTTTGATGCCGAAGTCCCGCTCGACGAAACCGTCCGCGCCATCGACGATCTTGTGCGGCAGGGCAAAATCCTCTACTGGGGAACGAGTATGTGGAACGCCGCCAACCTCAACGACGGTCACGGGGTCGTCAAACAGGTCAACGCCACCCGCCCGATTGTCGAGCAGCCCGAATACAACATGCTCGACCGCGAATTTGTCGAAACTGGCCTAGAAGCCGCGCTCCGCAACCACGGCATGAGCATGGTCGTCTGGAGTCCCCTCGCGCAGGGCATCCTCACCGGCAAATATAATGACGGCATCCCCGCCGACAGCCGCTACACCAATATCGACTGGTTCAAAGATCACATCACCGAGGACAAACTCGTCAAGGCGCGTGGCATCGCCAAACTTGCCGCCGAAATGGGGACAACCTCCGCCGCCCTCGCCATCGCGTGGGTGCTCCATAACCCGCTGGTCGCCAGTGCCATCACCGGCGCGACCAAAGTGACGCAGGTGGATGAAAACCTCAAAGCACTCGATGTCAAAATCACGCCGGAAATCAGTGCCAAAATCGAAGAAATCCTGCAAAATAAACCCCTCGTCAAAAGCTACGTCGATTAATAATTCCACCGAAAGATGAAGGGATGCACAGGCGTGCTCCCCTTCATCTTTGTTCTCTTTGAATATTCTCTTGGCGTTCTTGGCGACTTGGCGGTTAAATTTCTTCTTTCTCCGCATTGCTCTCTGCGTTCTCCGCGTCTCTGCGGTTAAAAATGTATGACTTTGCGCCCCATCTCCGCTTTTCTTGGCGTTCTTGGCGACTTGGCGGTTAGTATTCTCCCCTCTGCCTTGCTCTCTCTGTGTCCTCTGTGCTCTCTGTGGTGAATCGCCTTTCTCTTACCGACTTCGTACATTTTACAAACCATTTTCAAACCCCATTTCAGAAATTTTGTGCTACAATATTGGGATAATAAGTGTGGATTGTGTCATGCCGCCAACCAAACAACCGCTCCAATTGCAAATCGTCTGCTATAACCGCCCACCGGCTGAGTTTAACGGTATGCCTGCCGCCCGCTTCGGTTTGCAGGATAAGCAGGGAGCGCTCGACATCGGGCAGCCCCAACCGGACGGTTCACGCCTCTTTACCTGCACAATTGAGGGAAAAACCAGCGGCAGCGACGTGGATTTCAGTGGCTCGCACGTTCAAGGGGCGAAAGGCGCACGCTTCCTTTATCTCAGTTGGGCATACGACACGGGTGGATGGGTACAGCGCATCAAAATCCCGCTTCAAGGCATTACCGCCGATCAAATAAAAAGGGGGCAGTCCTTGCAAGTCATTATCGAAAACGGCTGTGCTTCTGGCAGCGTAAAACTGCCAAATGGTTGGAAAACGGTTTGAATTTCTTTAGATCACAAAATTCGCAATTCGGCGGCATTCTCGCTCACCGCCGCTATGCAGTTGCGACATTTGCGACGCGGCGGATTTACGGGAGCAATCCGCTGCACTTGTGACATTTCAGCGGATACAGCCGGGGTTCCCGCCGTCACAAAATGTTAGTTCGGCGGATACACGGGAGCGTCCCGCCTGCCATTTCAGCGGGAATAATTGCAAATTATGCAATTTCCGCCTAAACCAAATCCTAACCGTTTTTTGTCTTTAAACTTTGAACTTGACGCTTCAAACTTGTAACTTTTACCGGATAACTCCTTTCACCCAAACTCATTTAAAGCTATAATAACATCCCTTTGGTCAGGTGCTTGGTTGGTACGTTTTGAACGGGTATTAGGGGAGGTGCTGGGTGAAAGCGGCTCGTATTTTATTGATTGGACGCAGCCCGGCAAATAGCGCTCCGTTGACCTCGGCGTTGTCCAAGCATTACACCTTAATCACCGCCTCCAGCGGCAAGCTCGCCATCAAACTCGCACAGGCCGAGCCAGTACGAGTCATTGTGCTGGATGCCATCTCCATGCGTACCCCCGGCGACCGCATCTGCGACGAACTCCGCGCCGCCCTGCCCTCGGTTCCGTTAATTCATCTACATCCGGGGCCGAAGTCCACCGTCCAAAGTCACGCCGATATTGTCCTCGTGCATCCGGTTTCCATCCGCCGCTTGGTATCCAGCATCGAGTCCCTATTACAAGACAAATCGGATGACCTGCTGGTCTGCGGCCCGTTCGTCATTAACCGCACCCGCCGCACCTTGCTCGCCCGTGGTCAAGAAACCCAGCTCACGCCCAAGCAGCAGTTACTCATCGAAACCTTCTTTTCCAACCCCTGCACCACCCTAGACCGCCGCACCCTCATGGAAAAAGTCTGGCAAACCGATTACATCGGTGATACCCGCACCCTCGACGTACACATCCGCTGGGTACGGGAAATGCTCGAAGCCGATCCCAGCCACCCCCAATACCTGCACACGGTACGCGGTGTCGGCTACCGGCTGGACATCATCACTGAACCAGAACCCATCTTGATACCTGCCAAATAACAACAAAAAACCGACTGTTAAAGTCGGTTCTTCATGTTCTCTCGGTGAAGCGAGGGGTTATTAGCCCTTGGCTTCCAGTGCAGCCAGTTGCTTCATGATACGGCTCTTACGGCGAGCAGCATTCTTCGGGTGGATAGTACCACGGCTGGCAGCCATATCAAGGTCACGAACAGCCACCTTGGTCGCAGCGCGTGCCGCTTCTAAATCGCTGCCGCTGGCAATCTCGGTACGCGCCTTCTTGATGTAGGTGCGGACGCGAGTACGGTAAATACGGTTGTGGACGCGGCGTTTCTCGCTCTGGCGGAAACGCTTGACTGCGGATCGGTGGTTAGCCATTCTGCCTCTAGCAATAACTGCTGTTTATAGATGTCGGTTTAAGTAGTGGGACATATTATCATACGCCCCCACCCTTGTCTAGTTCGATTATGCCTACGGTGCCGTCATATTCTGAATAAAGAACGCCAACGCCCCGATATTCGCCAGCACCAGCACCAGCAGCCCAATGATCGCCACGAGCGGGTAACGTTCGCTGGTTCCCGGCAGGCGCGTCGCCTTAATCTCCTTCGGGATGTACTGGAAGAACTCGTCCGCTTCCAACTTCTCCATCACCGCGTCGTCAAAGTCCTCGACCAGCGCTCCCATACTCAAATCATCATCGTCATCCAGACCCGCAAAAACCCGATTTTCGACAGACGGAGTAGAAGCGGGCTTCGTCGCCTTTGGCATCGGTGCCGCGCTCTTGAGTGGCGCTTCTGGCGTGGGTGACTGCCGCAGCGGGCTTTGTGCCTTAATCGGTTCCGGCTTCGGCATCGTTTGGGTGGAAAGATCAGCGCTGAACGGGCCAGACGAGAAAATATCATCAACCGCGTTCGGGTCAAACCGTTCCTCATCATCGTCATCGGTGATCGACATGAAGCGGTTGGCTTCGTCCAACATGCCTTCACTAATCGCGCCGCCGCCGATGTTCAGCTTGCTCACCCAATCGTCGTACTCTTTTTCCGACGGCTCGTTCACTTTAAAGTTCGAGCTGGCGCTGCTGGAAGCCGTAGCGGGCACTTCCCACTCAATGCTGCTCGGTAGCTCGTCATCACTTGATGGGCGCGGCAGTGGGGCCGGGGGCGGCATAAAACTCGTACTCGCCATCACGTCGTCGGCTTGCGTCGGGCTAACCTTCGGGCTGCTGCCGAAGCGCTGGTCAAGCATATCAATACCTTGCTTGGCGCGTTCACTGTTGGGGTTAATCGTCAGCACATTTTCGAGGCAGGTACGCTGTTCTTCCGGTGTTTCAACCACCGCGCTCAACCATAACCACGCTTGTTCGTTATACTGGTCAATCTCAACTGCCCGCAGCAGTAAAGTCCGTGCTTCCTCTTTATTACCGGCACGGTAGGCACTAATCCCCTCGCGAACCATTCCGTCAACATTGGCCGGCATAATTACGCCTCCTCATGACACGTCAATATCATTTAATCATAGCATGAACCGCCTATCATCGAAACTTGATTTACGGGCAATTTTCCCTGCGATTACCCATCGAGTATCCCGCTAAAGGTAGAGCTTTCGAGAATCGCTTTTGCGCTATAATGTGTGGACGGCCTTGATAACCAGCTTTGTCATATCCTGTCTATGCTTTACGACACCCCTCGTCATTAGGGAATTCAAAAACTTTTGTGGTGGTAGAGTACGCTTCGGGAGGATTCACGACATGATGCAATGTCCAAACTGTCAACATTGGAACAAAGCAGGCGCACATTTTTGCGAAGATTGTGGTTTTGAACTCGAAGGCGCAGTTAAGCAGCCCGCCTCGGCACAGGTCAGCGTCCGCTCTGCCGACGAACACGAAATACCCGCGCCCGCCCCGCAAACGCTGCAACCGATGAACACCCCGGCTCCCGCACCCTATACTGGCCCGCGTTTACTCCTCAGCAGCACGGGGTCAATCTTCCGCTTGGGCGATGTTGCCATCGTCGGGCGCGAAGACACATCCCTGCAAATCGACCTTGAAGGCTATCCCGAAGGCAAATATGTCAGCCACCGCCACGCCCAGATCACCAAAATCAAAGATGTCTACTACATCGAAGATTTAGGCAGTTCGAACCATACCTACGTCAACCAGATCAAGCTGGCGCAGGGTCAGGCCGAGCCGCTGAAAGAAGGCGATGTTATTCGCTTCGGCAAAGTTGAAGTGACCTTCCACCAGAGATAATCGAATCTTGCGCTGGGTGAGGCAGCAAACGCTAATGCCAGCCCCCCCCCACATTCGACGCTCACCGCCATATTAACTTTGAAGGTAAAATGACCTGTCATGCCGTAGGTGAAAAGGACTAAGAATACTACCTTACTTACTGTTCAGCGCAGCCCGTAAGGGTGAGAAGATAAAGCCATCTCTAATCCAAAGTGTCAATAAATTGGAGGGAAAGATGGCAACCAAAATTGACCGGCGCGAGGATGTCAGCCCTAAAGAGGGCAAACATAAATACGGCGACGTAAAGTTCGCTGATCCCGTGAACAACAAATATCCCATCGATACTGAGGAACACGTGCGGGCAGCGTGGAGCTACATCAACTACAAGGACAACGCCACCAAGTATGATGCCGATGAGGTAAAACTCATCAAAGAGCGCATCAAGCGGGCGGCAAAGCATTTCGATGTTGAGATCGAAAGCGAATAAACCGCTGCCTAAGCTGTAACTAAAAACACCCCTGTCGGCGCGGACAGGGGTGTTTTTGACTTATGACGCTTCGACCACAATCTGATCGAGATCACTAAATGTACTACTCCCATTTCGCAGTTCAATCGTATGGTTGCCGGGAACTACCGTGAACGAATATGGCACACCGTACTGCACGCTGCTGCTCGTGTTATTCGCAATCGTCCCACTCAACATCCCATCAATATACACCTGCATCGTCCCAAACGTGCTGCCAGCCACCGTCCGGTAAATCGTGATTTTGCCCACGCTGCTGTCAATCGTAAAGCTCACCCGCGCGCTCGGTTGATTGGTATAGCGGCGTGAACCACCCAAAGCACCTGCATGGGAAATCGTCGTCCAACTGCCCACATAGATAAGATCACTGGACGACTCTTGGTAGGTACCGGTTGTGACTGTCAGCGGCGCGGGTGGCCCATCCAGCATAATCTGATCGATGTCGCTAAATGTCGCACTCCCATTACGCAGTTCAATCAGGTGGTTTCCGGGGATGACAGCGAAGGTATAAGGTACGCCAAACTGCACAGTGCTGCTCGTGTTATTCGCAATCGTGCTGTTCAACACCCCATCGACGTAAACCTGCATCGTCCCGAACGTGCTGCCCGCTACCGTGCGGTAAATCGTGACTTTGCCCACGCTGCTGTCGATGTTAAAGCTCACCCGCGCGTTCGGGTCATTCGTGTAACGGCGTGTGCCGCCCAGCGCCCCGCCACCCGCGATATTCGTCCAATTGCCGGCGTAGGAAAGTTCCGGGGTCGTTTCTTGATACGTGTTGACACCTAAAGCAGTCGTTGGTGCTTCTAAGACAATCTGGTCAAGATCGCTGAACTTGCTAATCGTGTTTCGCAGCTCAATCGTGTGGTTACCCGGTGCAATCGGGAAGGTATAAGGAACACCATATTGAACCGCGCTAGCCGTATTATTCGCGATGGTTCCGTTCAACACCCCATCAACATACACTTGCATCGCTCCAAATGTGCTGCCAGCGATGGTGCGGTAAATGGTTACCCTGCCAACTGTACTATCGACGTTAAAACTCACTCGCGCACTTGGGTCATTCGTATAACGGCGTGTGCCGCCCAACGCGCCTCCACCCGCAATACTCGTCCAATTACCGATATAGGTCAGTTCGGCATTCGTCTCCTGATAGGTGTCAATGCCCAGCGCGGCAGTAGGCGCTTCTAGGGTAATTTGATCCAGATCGCCGAATTTATTACCAACATTCCGCAGTTCAACAGTGTGGTTTCCGGGCGTTACGAGGATCGTAAACGGCACGCCATACTGCACAGCACTCGCAGTGTTGTTGGCAATCGTACTGTTCAAAACACCATCGACGTAGACTTGCATCGTCCCGAATGAACTGCCTGCCACCGTCCGGTAAATCGTGACTTTGCCCACGCTGCTGTCAATATTGAAGGCCGCACGCCCAAGCGGATCATTGGTATAGCGCCGACTGCCGCCCAGCGCCCCGCCGCCAGCAATACTCGTCCAGTTACCCATGTAAATAAGTTCACTATCGGTTTCCTGATAGACCCCCACACCGAGCGAAGCTGGAGCAGGCTGTAAAACAAGTTGATCAATGTCGCCAAAGGTAGTGCCAACATTTCGCAGCTCAATCCGATGCGTGCCGGGGGTCACAAGGAAGGTGTTCGGCACACCGTACTGCACGGTAGTGCTGGTGTTATTCGCAAACGTGCTGTGCAGCGTCCCATCCACATAAACCTGCATCGAGCCAAACGTGCTGCCCGCGATAGTACGGTAGATCGTGACCCGCCCTACGCTGCTGTCCGTATAGAAAAACACGCGAGCATTCGGGTCATTCGTGTAGCGCCGTGAACCGCCCAATGCCCCGACGTTGGAAACACTCGTCCAATTACCACTGTAAGTCAGTCCTGCGTCTGCCTCTTGGAACGTCCCGACACTCATTGGCGTGGCCGCGGGTAATAGGACGATCTGATCAATATCGCTGTAGGTGCTGCCTACATTTCGGAATTCAATCGTATGGCTGCCGGGGGTAACTTCGAACGCAAACGGCACACCGTACACGACCGTTGAGCTTGGATTGTTGGGCATCGTCGTGGTCAAAGCGCCATCGACCAAGATTTGCATCGAGCCGTAAGAGCCAGTCTGGTACAGCGTACGGTAGACCAAGATGCGTCCGACACTATTATCAATATTGAAGATAACTCGCCCATTTGGATCATTGGTATAACGGCGGCTGCCACCATAAGCACCGGCCATCGGGTTATGTACCCAATTGCCTACAAAGGTCAAATTCGCGTCGGTATCTTGGTAGGTTCCAGTCTGCAAAGTGGCAGCAGCGCCTAACAAATCAATTTGATCGAGGCTGCTATAAGCAGTACCGACATTACGGAGTTCAATGCGATGCCCGCCTGCCGGAAGGACAATGGTGTACGGAACCCCATTAGCGATAGTCGCACTCGTATTCACCATCGTAGCGAACGGCGTTGTGCCGTTGTCGAGGAATATTTGGGTCGAACCATAGGCAGGATGAATGGTGCGATAGAAAGTTACACGCGACACACTGCTATCCACCCAGAAACTGACGCGGGCATTCGGATCAGTCGTGTATTTAAAGCCGCCGCCATTCCCGGCACCAGTCAAACTTACCCAGTTGCCCTGATAGATGAGCGCACTGCTGGTTTCTTGGATGCTGCCCACCCCCAATATGGTTTGAACCGCGCGACAGGCTGAAAAACCGGATGTATTACCGAGCGCATCCGTCGCTGTTGAGGTGACGACGTTCGGCGCACCCCCATTTAACGACCAGTTCAACTGCAACGATGCCGTGTCGATACCCTCGAAATATTCGACTACCAGATTGTGCGTACCGGTGGTTAAAGTCACTGAGAATTGGTCAGTCGTCAGTGGGCGACCGAAGAATTTATCGAGCCGCAGCACACCGTCAATATAAACCCGCACGCCATCATCAGAGCTTGCGACAAAATTGTAAGTCCCCGCCGCGAAGGATTGTGTCGAGGTAAACCGTGCCGAGAAATTATCGGCTGGCATACCCGGAACAGCGTTCCCGTTCACAATGGGCAAACCGCTGCCCCAATTGAAATTAAGCCCATTGATACCAGATACGTTTACAGCCGTTCCAGTTAAGTTGGATGAGGCGAAGAACGCGGCTGACCAGTTAATGCCAAATGTCGCGCCCGAATTGATCGGCGGGTATTGAACCGAGAAATTCGCCACGCCGTTCGCGTTTGTCGTCACATCCGTATAGCCGAGGTAAGTCTGCCCCTCACCATATCCGGTTGCGTCACAGACGGCATTCGTGAAAAACTCAACGCGGTAAGTTGAATTAGCCTTACTGCTCAGTGATCCGGTAATCGTCGAACTACCCCCACCAGTAACCACACTCGTGATTACAGGATAGTTTTGTAAGCCGTTTGCACCATTGTCCACATCACCAACATCATTCGGTAAAACCGAGTAAATCCCGCCGAGATCAATGCCCATACCGCCGTTCGAGTAAACACGGTTCATCGAAATACGGTTGCCGGTGCCGCTGCCGATTGTCACGCCAGCATTGGTGTGGAAAGCCACCACATTTTCGATAAGCTGGGTGCCATTCGCAAGAACGCTGATCCCGGTTGAGCCATTTTGGGCGATCACATTGTTGCGAACAATCGTATTGTCCGACTGATTGATGACAGCAATACCGCTGAGGTTTCCCCAAATCTCATTGCCAGCTTCGGGCGTATCACCGCCAATGACCGTGTTCGTCGCCTGTGAAACATAGATGCCCGTGCCGCCATTCCCCAGCAAATAATCGCCCGTCGCGTCTAAACCGATGATGTTCCCCGCCACCACGTTTGCGTTGCTGTTTCCGTCAATCAAGATACCGTTATTGAGATTGGCCGAAATCAGGTTCGCATCCGCCAGCGTTGCCCCACCCACCACATTATTCAGTGCGCCCTCAGTCAGGCGAATACCATAGCTGTTCGGCAGCGGATACTCACCTGTGACATCCGTGCCAATGAAATTTCCTACTATGCTGTTGTTATTGCCGTTCCGTCCACCATTGCTGTAAATATAGAGACCGACGTTATTGTTGCCCGAAATCAGGTTGTTCCGAATAATGCTGTTGGGAGCGCGGACGAAAATCCCGGTGTCATTGCCATTCGCCTCTGTACCCGCCGCATTTGTGCCGATATAGCTGTCTTCTACGACATGGCTTTGCCCGTTCCCCAGCAAGATGCCACCGCCCACAAAGCCGCCGATAGCAACCCCGCGAATTGTGACCGAGGTTGCAGGGTCATAAACAGTGGGGTTTGCCCCATTCACCACAATGCCATCTACAGGGCTTGTAGCGCTATACGGTACGATCTCAATCAGTGGGCTGCCCGCATAACCGGGTTGAGTGGAGGCATCCAAAATGGCTGATGACGTAAACCGCAGCGAATCACTCAGAAAAATCTGCTTCACACCCGTACCGGGGATATTGAACGTAATCGTCTGTACCCCGATCATGCTGTTCGACCGCGCCACCGCTTGCGGCAGCGTACAGGTCACCGCGTTACATGACCCACTCGTGCTGCTTGATGTCGTATTCACCACAATCGTATTCGCCGCTACCGCCGTTTGTGTCGCCGCCACATAGGTCGCAGTCACCTGCGCCACTGCTGTTTGCGTCATGGGTGCAGCAGCCGTCGCCGTCGCTTGAGCAACCGCCGTTTGAGTTGCGATTATATCTGCTGGAGCAAAAGCGGAACGTTTTGCAACCAATATGTGGGAATACAAATTAGTAGGTGGAATTGTAACTTTCGAATGGATAGCAAATGTAACGTAATCGCCAGAACCAGAAATTACTGGTCGATCAGAATTGTAATTATCTGAACTCCCCGTCAAATTTCTGGGAATAAGATAAGTTTCTCCTATCACCAGATCGCGAACAAAAACATCGTCGCTTTCATTTGTATCGTTACTGACTAAGTTCGTGGACTCCGACAAAAAGACCACATAACGACCATCAGCAGAAACCGAGCCATGTCCCGATTGCCCGTTCCCCTCAATATTAGAAGTCGATACTGACACACGAGTGGTTGTGTTAGCCAGAAGATCGCGGACAAAAACGTCTGAATTATTGAGCGTATCATTTGCGAAATTGCGAGCATAAGACGTGAAAACGACGTAGCGACCATTTGCACTGATGATACCGTCGCCACTATTATCATCGCCCTGAATACCAGCCGTGGATACTGATATACGGGAGAGCGTACTAGTTTGACGATCCAGTAGATATACGTCTGAGACATTATTTGTATCGCCAGATACAAGCGCTGCATCAGACGCGCTAAAAACAAAGTAGCGCAGGTCTGACGATAAGGGACTCCAAATCACATTGGTTTGAAGGCCGTTTGATGTGACAAGAACGCTTTGCTGCTGACTTTGCAAGTCATAAAGGGTAAACGTAGTAGGCGTTCTGAAAATAACCGAGTGATTATCGTCAGCAATATACACCATGCCGGTGAAACTGGATGCCGCTGCAAATCCGGCTTGCAATCGTGTTACTGCACCCGTTTGCAAGTCCTTGACATAAGCGTCCCACAAGTTATCACTGTCTCCACTGGTGAGATTATTAGCTAAGGACACAAAAGCAACATAGCGACCATTCGCAGAAACAAATGCTGACATCGAGTCATTGTTCGCTTCGACTCCGCTTGCCGAAACGGACGCACGTACGATACGGCAAGTTTCACGATCAAAAACGAACACATCTGATTTGTTATTGGTGTCACCGATCACAAAATCAGGTGCACTTGACTCAAACGCCACATAACGACCCGTAGATGATATATAAGGTCTGCGAGACAAACCATTTCCCAATGTGCCATTATCAACCCACTGAAGCGGTTCACTATTCGCCGCAGCACAATTCTCCGCCTGCTTGGTCGCCGTTGCAGCAGCAATTTGCGTAGCCTGCGCCACCGCCGTTTGAGTCATGGGCGCAGCAGCCGTCGCCGTTGCAAAATCATTGGCTTGGAACGCCAAGAGCTTTGTGATGAAAACATCTTGCCGTACATTCAGATCATTCGCAATCAAATTACCCGCACCGGAAGGGAAGACAAGATATTGATTGTCGGACGAGAATGGCAGCCACGACCCACCAGAGCCATTATTCCCCAACTGCCCGTTATCCCCTGTCGACACTAAATAGGTACGCTGCAACACCAGATCACGCACATAGAGATCTGAGGTGTTATTCGTATCGCTCAGAACTAAATCGCTACCGTTATAAACAAACGACACATAACGACCATCCGGTGATATGGATACAAAACCGGAATTACTCGCTGTTTGCGCCCCCGCCGAACTAACCGATGTTCTTACAAATTGGCTCGTTTGGCGGTCATAAACAAACGTATCCTTCTTGGCATTTGTATCATTCGGCACAAGGTTGGTTGCGTCTGACACAAAAACAATGTACCGTCCATTAGCTGAAATATCCGCTAATGAGGCAAGATCAGCATTGAAATTGAGTGGAGTATTCACGCCTGCGACACGATCATAAACCCCAAGCGTAGTAGCCGTGGAATGATAGAGAATGGTGCTTCCGTCTGAAGATATTTTCGCCCACTGAATTTGAGTAGAGGTCGTAGCGGCTGTAATGCTTTGAGCCGTTTGCGTATCGTATAACATCACGTAGAAGGAACTCGCAGTCGCAGGGCTTGTATACGCAACGTACCGTCCATCAGCAGAAATTGATGGATTACCCGATGTAGTCGAATTCGGGATACGAATAATTGTATTGTTCGTCAGATTACGGACGAAGATACCCCCATTCGGGTCTCCCGCAACCAAATTAGTCGCGCTAGAACCAAAAACGATAACCTGCCCATTCTCGGAAACGCCAAACATGCTTGAGGTATTATTAGCTTGATTCCCACTCGCATCCGTAGATACACGGATCGTCTGGCAGGTTTCCCGGTCAAACCGAAAAATATCATCAACCAGATTGGTGTCACCAGCTACTAAGTTGGTAGCGGATGAAACATAGTAGACATAACGCGCATTGTTCGACAGGGCAAAGTACCACAACCCTGCGTCACCATTACCTAAAGTTCCGCTCGAACTGACCGAGACAACCGAGAGATTTGCGCTCGGTGCGCACGTCGCAAAACCTGTCGCGGGGGTTTGCGAAGATGTTGGTGTTATAGTAGGCAGCGCAAACGCCAACCGGCGAGCAACATAAACATTGCGTATATCATTCGGTGGAGTTCCTGAACCCGTGCTAAAAGTCAGGTAAGCCCCGTCTGCTGAAATCTCAAGCCCACCGTTAATAGGATATGCATTAGTGATGAGGTACGTTTGACTGATCGCCAGATCGCGCACCTGAACACCGCTGCTGGTTATGAACACCACATAGCGCCCATCGGCTGAGAGTCGAGTACCCAAGCCGCCGGCAGCAAATAACGTCCCATTATTTTGAAGGGATACCAGTGTGGTCGTATTATTGATACGATCCCGCACGTAAACATCACTCGCATTATTGGTGTCATTCGTTGCAAAGGGTATAAGTGACGTAAACGAGACGTACCGACCATCTCCCGATATGGAAATGGAAGGAAATTCCTGTGCAAAGAAAGATTGTGTGCCGTCCGTCATCACCGAGGCACGGGTAAAACTCGCTCCAACACGATCATAAATGAACACATCATCAACGCTGTTGGTATCACCTGCAACGAGGTTCGATAGAGATGATTCGAACGCGATGTAGTTCCCATTACCTGAAATATAAAGGCTGCGCCCCTCGGATGCGATCACCGTCCGCGTCGAGCTTTGCAGGTCATACAGCACCGGTGTGCCAGAGAAACCGCTTGGTGTAGCAGCCGACACCAGCACATCGAACG
This sequence comes from Chloroflexota bacterium, assembly GCA_020161935.1. GTDB lineage: Bacteria > Chloroflexota > Anaerolineae > Aggregatilineales > Phototrophicaceae > CFX2. The sequence goes on along the minus strand of JAIUNI010000001.1, from coordinate 120,314 downwards.
CCACAAAACGCCCATCGTCCGAAATGGTCACGTCACCGATATAGTAAGCTGTTGAAATCAGGTTATCCGGGTCAGCCGGAATACGGGTAACTGCATCCGTTTGCAGGTTCTTAACGAAAATATCGTACTTGCCGTTGGTGTCTCCAACAGCGAAATTCGATGCCTTCGACGCGAAAGCGAAATACTGCCCGTTACCCGAAATATTGCCGACATCCGAGTCGCCGTCACCTTGTTCCCCGCTCGAACCCACCGTAATCCGCCGCGTCTGGCAGTTCGTACGGTCGAACTCAAAATAATCGACCATATTGTTCGTATCACCAACCACAAGGTTCGCCGCCCGTGATGGGAAATACAAATAGCGACCATCAGCAGACAAACTGTTCAGGTTACCCGAAACATTGCCTTCCTCACCCGTAGAGCTGACATTCGCCTGTTGAATGCTCGCCGACGGATCACAGGTCACATTCAGCGCCTGTACATTTTGTGCGCCAACCAATTCCTCAGCCGTTGCCGAAGCCGTCAGCGATGGAGTCAAACTGGCTGTAGCGCTTGCCGTTGCGGAAGCCGTACTCGAAGCCGTTGCGGTTAAGCTCGGCTCAAGGCTGGGTGTATCCGTAAAAGTCGCCGAAGGCGTAATGGTCGCTGTCTCCGTTTCAGTGGGTAACGGAAGCGGTGTAAAGCTCGGTTCCAATGGAGGCAGTTCAGTTGGAAGCGGCGTAAGCGTAGGCAAATCCGTTGCCATTGGTGGCAGCGTAGGGATGTCTGTAGGAATTACAATTGCGGTCGGTGGTTCAGGGGTTGGCGGTTCTTGCGCCTGAACGCTGGTCATAACGAGTAAACAAACAACAATGAAGGTGAATAGATTGACGCGACGAAAAGCCATAACACACCTTAAGCAACTATAGTGACACACGTTCATATTCCAGCAATAACTTTACATTGCCCTATCATAATCGTAGATGCATTATGCAATTAGAACAATAGGGTGTAGTTATGCGCGTACTAATACCGAGGGGAGAACTGAATCAAAGGTTGGTTTTATGTTAGGTTTCATACCCAAAATACAGAAATCGAACGGATAACAACCCAAATTTTCATCATTTGTTCCAAAGTGACACCTTACTCAACCGGTGACAGAGTGATCTTCGCTCAATCAAAAAATAATGACATATAAGCGCTTAAACGTGCGAGGCACACACAGCCAATACAAGAATATAATCCAAATATTGACGCGATTTTCTATTGTCGCCCCCGGCATGGGTGATGTATCTTTAGTGAAAATTAGCAAATATACGCATGATTTTCTTGAATTAGAGTTTTGACCCACATTTCCCACCTCTCCCTATCTCACTCAAGAAATCGGAAGATATTCCATCATGCGTTATGACTTACGCCTTGAGGAGCCGATTGATGCCGTCCGTTCAAACCATCGAAACAAGCCAAAATGAATTGCTGTGGGTGCTTGAAACCCGCAATATGGGCTATGCGTTCGCGTGGAACAAACAGCAGCGGCTCGAAAATGTTTATTGGGGCGCGAAACTTCCCTACCCGACGGATTACGCCCCGCGCCCAATAGCGTTTGACCCGTTGGGTAACTGGAACATCGCTCGCAGCACCTACGAAGAATTTCCAGCGTGGGGTGACTACAAATTCAATGAACCGTGCTTAAAAGTACGCTTTAGTGATGGTGTACGTGCCTGTTTGCTCGACTACAAAAATGCCACCGTCACTGAAAACATGGCTTCGACAACCCTCACCATCCATCTGCAAGATCAGCATTATCCCCTCAAGGTTCGCCTCATCTACGAAGTGTTTGCGGATCACGACATCATCGTGCGCCGTGCGGAAGTCGAAAACACGGGCAGTGAACCGATTGAACTGGAACAAATCCTCACCGCAGCACTCCACCTGCCCCGCCACGAGTCCTATCAGTTGACTTCGCTGAGTGGGAAATGGGGCGGCGAGTTCCAAGTACAGCGGTTTGATTTACCGCGTGGCAAGCAGTTGATTGAGCGGCGGCGCGGCAGCACCGGCTTTGACTCCAACCCGTTCTTTATGCTTGGCGCGGATGGCAAGTCTACGGAAACCAGCGGCGATGTCTGGTTTGGTGCGCTGGCATTTAGTGGGAATTACAAAATCGTCCTCGAACGTGATGCCTTTGAGCATGTCAGTGTTTCGGGCGGCATCAACGATTTCGATTTTCGCTGGCTCTTGGAAGCGGGCGAAACGTTCACCACACCGGCATTCGTCGCTGGTTATACACCGCAAGGCTACGGTGCAGCCAGCCGTTTGCTGCACGCCTACGAAAATCAACACATTGTCCCCCGCGAAACCGCCTCGCAGCCGCGTCCAATCGTCTACAACTCATGGTACGTCACTGAATTTGATGTGCGTTTCGAAAACCAGATCAAAGCGGTGGAGTTAGCAGCCAAAATCGGTGTCGAGCTATTCGTCATGGATGACGGTTGGTTCGGCCAGCGCAATAACGACCGTGCCGGCTTGGGCGATTGGTACGTCAACAAAGAAAAGTTCCCTCAAGGTCTAACCCCACTCATTTCGCGGGTCAATGAATTGGGTATGGACTTTGGCATTTGGGTCGAGCCGGAAATGGTGAACCCCGACAGCGATCTTTACCGCACACATCCCAATTGGGTCTATCACTTTGCCAACCGCCCGCTGAGTGTAGGCCGCAACCAGTTGGTGCTCAATGTAGCACGACCCGATGTACAGCAGTTCATACTCGGCTTTATGACGGATCTGTTGGCTAACAACAATATCAAGTTCATCAAATGGGATATGAACCGCCATTTCAGTGAGCCGGGTTGGGCAGAAGCACCAGCCGGTCGTGACCGCGAATTCTGGGTACGGCATACGCAGGGTGTGTACGAGATTTGGCAACAACTCCGCCAAAAATTCCCGCACGTCTTATTTGAGTCCTGCGCCAGTGGCGGCGGGCGGGTCGATCTCGGTATTATGCAGTATGCCGATCAATTCTGGATGAGCGACAATACCGACCCCTATGATGATTTGTTTATCCAAGAAGGCTTCACCCTCGCCCATACGCCCCTCACCCGCATGATGTGGGTCACGGATGCGAACGGCATCAACGGGCGAAGCTATTCCTTCGAGTATCGCTTCCACTTGGCAATGATGGGTGTGCTCGGAATTGGTGCAGACCTCACGAAATGGTCTCCAGCCGATTTGGACAAAGCGACTGCATTTATCGCGCTGTATAAGGAAATCCGCGAAACAATGCAGTTCGGTGCGTTCTACCGGCTGCGTTCGCCCCGCGAAAGTGCCTTGAGCGCCTTCCAGTTCATTCACCCTTCCGGCAATGAAGCGGTTGTCACCGTTTTCCTGAGCCAATCTCAATTTGGATATTTCGCTACCCCCATCCGGCTTGAAGGGTTAGACCCCGACGCTCGTTATCAAGTCGATGGGTGGGATGAGACGTGGAGTGGACAGGCGCTCATGCAGCGCGGTTTACCCATTGCGCTCAAAGGTTCATTTGTGAGCCAGCTAATTCGGTTAGTACGCATGTAGGGCAACGTAGCCATCGAGGGTTGAACACGCGATAGAGAAAGGAAGCACGCAGCGTTTCTACCCATTTCGCATCTTCGAAATAGATTTTGACTGCTATTTATGATGTAGGAGTTGATTGCAATGTTTAAGCGACTTTTATTTGTTGTAGTACTCATGCTCGCACTGAGCAGCACAGTACTCGCCCAATCAGCATTTAATGAAGCCCCTTCACTCGCCGAGCAGGTCGCAGCCGGAACCCTGCCCCCTGTCGCCGAACGCCTCCCCGCCGAACCGCTGGTGATCGAACCAGTTGAACAGGTCGGCACGTATGGCGGTACATGGCGCATGATCGACCAGAACAACGAACTCGGCTTTACGCTGATGACGGCTGGCGTAGAAGGCTTCCTCAAATGGAACCGTGATGCGTCCGGCTTCCGCCCCAATGTACTTGAAGCCTACGAGTGGAATGATGACGCGACACAATTGACCGCGCATATGCGTCAAGGAATCCGCTGGTCAGACGGCGAACCCCTGACCGTGGATGACTACTTGTTCTGGTGGAACGACATGGTTCTCGATGAGAATATTCCGGTCGACCCCGCTTCCGGCACGGTCGTGAACGGCGAACAGATGACCCTCGAAAAGACCGATGATTACACATTGGTGTTCACCTTCGCTGGCCCGAACCCGCTGTTCCTCGAAAACCATTCGCGTGGCCCGTGGAACTCTGCCCAGTCGATTGTGCCTGCTCACTATATGGAGCAGTTCCATCCAAAGTACAACACGGCTGTCACCGACACGACCGAACTCATGAACCGCTACAACACCTCTACTCGCCTGCACTACCCCGACATGCCAACGCTTGGGCCGTGGATGGTGACCAGCTACGTGGAAGACCAACTCGCCACCCTCACACGTAATCCCTACTACTGGAAGGTCGATACCGAAGGCAACCAACTGCCCTATATCGACAACATTCAGGTCGAAATTGCGTCCGGTTCGGTTTCCGAGCAGGTTACGCTGCGCGCCATCGCTGGTGAACTCGACATGCAGGTGCGTGACATCGCCCTCCAAGATGTTCCACTGATTTTGGAAAGTGCCGAAGCCGGTAACTACCACGTCATTATGTGGGACCGTGGCGACTTCGCTTGGCCGTGGCTGATGCTGTTCTACGATCTAGCCGACGATGGTCTCGAAGACCTGATGTACACTCAGGCTTTCCGCCAAGCACTCTCAGTCTCGATTGACCGCAACCGCATCAACGATGTGACCGCGCTCGGTCTTGCGACCCCCCGTCAGTTCTCGATGCTGCCGTGGGCGGAAGAATTCCAAAGCCCTGAAGGTGAAGCCCTGTACGAAGAATGGGCAAACTCCTACATTGACTACAACGCTGAAGAAGCAGGCAGCCTCCTCGACTCAATCGGTGTTGTCGATACCGATGGTGATGGCTTCCGCGAACGTCCTGACGGCACGCCGCTGGAACTCACCGTCACCATGTTCCCGGATGACACCAAAGTAAGCCAATCGCTCGAACTCATCCAGCAAGACTGGCAAGCTGTCGGTATCAAGACCGTCATCAACATCATGACATGGGAAGAATACACGACTGCCAACGAAGCCGGTGAAGTCCAAATCTTCGCATGGCCGAGTGCTGCGGGTTGGGGTTTGCTCTCTGCCCCGTCGGTTTGGGCACCGGTCGAAGGTGTCCAGTGGGCGATGGCCGGCATGAATATCGGTCAGTATTACCAGACTGCCGGCGCTGAAGGTGTCCCAGCACGTGAAGGGTCGATGCTGGCACAATTGCAAGAGGTCTACACCCGCGCGGTCGCCGCGACCACAGCCGAAGAACGCAACGCTGCCCTACTGGAAGCGTATCGTATCCACGTTGAACAGGGTCCGATCACCATCGGCACCATTGGTCAACATCCAAGCCCGGTGATTGTCGGCAACAACTTCCATAACGTACCGGAAGTTGGCCTCGTAGCCTCGTGGGATCTTGGCTATCCGGGTACTGCCGACCCCGAACAATTCTACATGGATCAGGAATAACCCCTCATCCACACGTCAAGAAGGGGCAGGGTTTCCTACCCCTTCTTGAATGATTGGAGCAGAAACTATGACGAGATACATTGTGAGGCGATTGCTCCAGTTTATCCCATCACTGATTATGATCGCCTTTGTTGGGTTTGTAATCATGGAACTGCCCCCCGGTGATTACGTCAGTAATTACGTACGTGGGCAGAGCCTAAGCGGTAATCGGGACGCGGCAACACAAGAAGCCGTAATGCGAGAACAATTTGGCCTCGATAAACCCTTCTTGCTGCGCTTTGCGGACTGGACGTTTAACCTCATTCGCGGTGACTTTGGTATTTCGCTTTCGACCGGCACGTCCGTGCGCGACATCATCTTGAGCAAATTAGGCGCGACCGTTGCCGTTTCCTTGACGGTATTTGTCCTTTCGTGGGGGTTGGGCATCGCGCTCGGTGTGTATTCGGCGACCCACCAATACTCCAAAGCCGATAACATTTTGACGACCATTTCGTTTCTTGGCCTCGGCTTGCCGGATTTCCTCATTGCGCTCGCTTTTCTGGTATTGGCGTGGCGGCTGAACGGTGAGGTACTCACCGGGCTTCAATCTGCGGAATATATTGGTAAACCGGTTTCCGTTGGCTTGATACTCGACTTCCTCAAGCACCTGTGGATTCCAGTAAGCGCGGTTGTCATCACTGGCATGGCGTGGGTAATGCGTGTCATGCGTGGCAACCTGCTCAATGAACTCGGTAAAAATTATGTGACGGCACTGCGGGCAAAAGGGGTGCCGGAACAGACAATTATCTGGAAGCACGCCTTCCGCAATGCCCTGCATCCATTAATCGGTGCGCTCAGTCAAACACTCGCCTTCTTGATTAACGGCTTTGTGATTACCAGTATCGTACTCGATTTACCGACGATACAAGTCACTTATATGACCGCCACTCAGGGACAAGACCTGTACCTCGCTGGCACAATCTTGACACTCATCGGTTTTCTGGTCTTGCTCGGAACACTGGTATCTGACTTTTTATTGGCGTGGCTTGACCCGCGCATCCGGTTCTCCTAGTACGTGAAGCGCTCAACATGGCAACTTTACCAAATGTAAGCAATCAACCAACCGCGCAAGCTGCTCGCAAAAAGGAAGATGTGCAGCTCGTATCGGTACGCCGCCTGATGTGGCTGCGTTTCAAGCGCAACCGGTTAGCACTTTATAGTGGTGTCTTTCTGGTGCTGATGTATCTCGCGGCCATTTTCGCCGGTTTTATCGCACCGAATGACCCGACCAAAGTGAACGGACAGTTCGTTTCAGTCGCGCCGCAAGGACTGCACTTCTTTGATACCGAAGGTGACTTCCACCTCATCCCGTTTGCCTACGGGCTTGAGTCATCGGTAGATCCGGCGACGTTCCGCCGAATGGTCGAGATTGTTCCTGAAGAAAAATACCCGCTTCAGTTTTTTATACGCGGCCCACAATACACGATTCTTGGCCTCATCAAAACCGATATTCACCTCTTTGGAGTCGAAGAACCCGGTCAGTTGTTCCTCTTTGGCACCGACTCGCAGGGTCGAGACATTTTTAGCCGCGTCTGGTATGGCGCACAGGTATCGCTGTCGGTTGGCTTGTTCGGTGTATTCCTAACGCTGCTTTTCGGCTCAATCATTGGTATTGCCAGCGGCTACATCGGCGGCATATTTGATGACATTGTTCAACGGGTTATCGAGCTGCTAATGTCCTTCCCACAGTTACCCTTGTGGTTAGCGCTGGCTGCCCTCGTGCCTGATAATTGGCCGTCCGACCGCATCTATTTCGCGATCACCATTGTGCTCGCCATATTGAGTTGGGGTGCGCTGGCGCGGCAGACACGCAGTATGGTCTATGCCCTGCGCGAGGCCGACTTCGTGACCGCCGCCCGTTACTCGAATTGCAGCAGTTGGCGCATCATTATCCGCCACTTGCTGCCGAATACAATGAGCCACATCATCGTAATTGCTACGACCTCCATCCCCGGCATGATCCTCGGCGAAACCGCCCTGAGCTTTCTCGGCTTGGGCATTCGTTCACCGCTGATAAGCTGGGGGCTGCTGCTGACCGATGCCCAGCACGTCCGTGTCTTGATCCAACAACCGTGGATTCTCACGCCCGCAATCTTCGTGATCGCAACGATTATCGCCTTCAATTTCCTCGGCGATGGTCTTCGCGATGCCGCTGATCCGTTCGCAAAGTAGTGTTGTTATGACGACTGAACAAAAGTTACTCCAAATCAAAGACCTTCGAACCCACTTTTTCACTGAAAACGGCGTTGTTCGCGCGGTGGATGGTGTCAGCTTCGACATCCCGGTCGGCAAAACGTTAGGTGTGTTGGGCGAAAGTGGCTGCGGTAAATCCGTGACCGGCTTCGCCATTCTCCAGTTGATTAACGCGCCGGGACGTATCGTCGGCGGCGAAATCCTCTTTGAGCGCGAAAACAATGGCCGTAAAGAGGTAGTTGACCTATTGAAGTACGGCGCACGCAGCGAGGACATTCGCCGGATACGCGGCAACGAAATCGCCATGATTTTCCAAGAACCGATGACCTCACTTGATCCCCTCTTCACGATTGGCGATCAACTTGCCGAGGCCGTCTTGGTACACCAAAAAATATCCAAACGGAGCGCGATGGATCGGGCTGCCGAACTCCTCGACAAAGTACGCCTGCCCCAAGCGCGTGACCTGCTGACCAAGTATCCGCATCAACTCAGCGGGGGTATGCGCCAGCGTGTGATGATCGCGATGGCCTTAACGGGGCATCCCCGGCTGCTCATCGCCGACGAACCAACAACCGCGTTGGATGTGACGACCGAAGCGCAAATTCTCGACCTCATGCGAAGCCTTCAAGAAGAGTTTGGCATGGCGATCCTATTCATCACCCACGACCTCGGTGTCATCGCCGAAATGGCGGAGTCGGTTGTGGTGATGTACATGGGCAAGATTGTTGAAAAAACCGATATTCAAACACTCTTTCAAGCCCCGAAACACCCTTATACCCGTGCGCTGCTCGAATCCATTCCGAAAGTCGGCCACAAACAAGAAGGCCCCCTACATACCATCGAAGGCATGGTTCCCTCACCATTCGACATCCCGCGCGGCTGCTCATTCCACCCGCGTTGTTCACAGTTCATGGCGGGCGTGTGTGATGGTGCGGTTCCGGCTGAAACCTTCTTAGATGAGGCGCACAGCGTTCGCTGCTATCTCTATTCACAACAGGCGGAAGGAGCACCTCATGGCAAGTGAGCTTAATGCGGTGAGAAAACCCAAGCCGCTTTTAGAAATCATTCACCTCAAAAAACATTACCCCATCACGCAGGGCTTACTAAAACGCACGGTAGGCTATGTCAAAGCGGTTGATGATGTCAGCTTAACCCTTAATGAAGCGCAGACCATCGGGCTTGTGGGCGAAAGCGGTTCCGGTAAATCAACCCTCGCGCATACCGTGATGCGCGGCATTACACCGACAGCCGGTACGGTGATTTTCCACGACCAAACGCGCGGTGCGGTTGATGTCGCCCATGCGGATTCTTCCACGCTGCGGCAGGTACGGCGCAATATGCAAATGGTGTTCCAAGACCCCTTTTCATCACTGAACCCGCGCATGACCGTCCTCGACATTATCGCTGAACCGCTGGAAGTAAACGGGATTGCAAAGGGCAAAGCCGCACAGGAGCGTGTTGCCGAGTTATTGCAGCTTGTCGGCCTACGACCGGAATACATGCGCCGCTACCCTCATGCCTTCAGCGGTGGGCAGCGTCAGCGTATCGTCGTCGCCCGTGCGCTGGCGCTCAATCCGCGCTTGGTGCTGATGGACGAGCCTACATCCGCGCTGGATGTTTCCATTCAGGCGCAAACACTCAACCTGTTAAAGGAATTGCAATCGCGGCTCAACCTATCCTATCTGTTTATCTCGCACGACCTCGGTGTCGTCGAGCATGTCAGTGATCTGGTCGCGGTCATGTATGTGGGTCGCGTGGTCGAAATTGCACCGACGAACCAGCTCTATCAGAAACCACAGCATCCATACACCGAAGCGCTGTTATCCAGTATTCCGAAACCCGACCCGACGCGCAAAAAGCAGCGCATCCCGATCACGGGGGAAATCCCCAATCCAGCCAACCCACCCTCAGGTTGTCACTTTCACCCCCGCTGCCCCTATGCTCAAGAGGTTTGTAAGCGTGAAACACCTCTTTTGCGGGAAGTCAAACCGGGGCAGTTTTCGGCCTGTCATTTTAGTGAAGAACTGTCGTTGAAAGGCGTAAACGATTATTAGTCCAAAAGGTGTGTTCGAGGTTCAAAACTTTCTCCGAACTCACCCCGCGGTTTGTTGCGGTAAATCGTTGGTGACATACCGACAACTTTCTTGAATAAGCGCGAGAAATAAGCGGAGTCTTCATAACCGAGTTCGTAGCCAATCTCGCGCACTGTCAAGTTTGTGAGGAAAAGCAGTCGGCACGCATGTTGCACTTTGAGGTGAATGAAATAGTCAATCGGCGAATAACTGGTTTGTTCTTTGAATAATCGCGAGAAATGAGATGGCGACAAATCAGCATGGCGAGCCATCTCCGCCAGCGTCAGCGGTTTATGCACATTGTTGTTGAGGTAGATAAGTGTCGCATCGAGGTTATGAAAGTGGCTGGTTTGCAACGTCGGCGAGAAGGCCCGGTTGTTAAAGAACAGGCAGCCGAGCAAATGATGTAAGGTTTGTGAGGCGTAAATCATTCTTTCGAGTACGAAACCCGTCATCAACGCCTTATAGCATTCCGTAAACAACGCTTGCAGGATGCTCATCGCATGTTCATCAACCGAAAGAACCCGTTCGCCGGATGCCGACTGATGCGTGAAGAAGTCAGCATTACTACCGGTGAAATGCACCCAATAGATCGACCAAGGAGCAGCGTCTGATGCCCAGTAAACATGCGGTGTGTTACGCGGAATTAACAAAGCCTGATTGGCCTGAAGTGTTCCTTGTTTTCCATCAATGTCATAGCGACCGGAACCGTCAACGCACAGGATCAGGATATTTTCGTGCGTGCCGTTTTCCCGCTCGCAGTAATGATACTTGGCACGCGGGTACCAACCGATGTCGGTGGGCATAAGCGGTTCAACCAGCGGATGTTCCGAGAATCGGGGCAGGATATGACGGGGAATCACATACAGGATTTGGTCTTTAAAGCCTTCGCGAATTCTGATCTGCACCATCGAAGCGCTGCCTAAGTTCGTTTTTACCAATTATAACATGCGGACGCTGTGGCCTATGACCACAGTTGTGCGAGGAGTGGTTTTATGGGGTCGTCAAATCAAGCAGTGCAAATGTGGGAAGAACAGGTCACCATCCCGACCTACGGCGTTGGTAAGCCGGATAAAAACCCGATGTTCTTGGAAAAGCGCGTCTATCAGGGCAGCAGCGGCGTTGTCTATCCGCATCCCATCATCGAACAGGTTTTTGACGAGAAAGAAGATCGCGCCTACAACGCAATCTTCCTCGAAAATCGCTACCTCAAGATCATGCTCCTCCCCGAACTCGGTGGTCGCGTCCAAATGGCGCTCGATAAAACCAATGGCTACCACTTCATTTACTACAACCGTGTCATCAAGCCTGCCCTTGTGGGGCTAACCGGTCCGTGGATTTCCGGCGGCATCGAGTTCAACTGGCCGCAGCATCACCGCCCAAGCACGTTCGAGCCAGTGCATTACCGGCTGCAAGAGAATGCCGATGGTAGTAAAACCGTCTGGTTCAGCGAAATCGAGCGCATGTTCCGTACCAAAGGACTAGCCGGTTTCACCCTGCACCCCGACCGTGCCTATCTTGAAATTAACGTCCAACTTTATAACCGGACGGATTTCCCACAAACCTTTCTGTGGTGGGCGAACCCTGCCGTTCACGTCAACGACACCTACCAATCCGTCTTTCCGCCCGATGTGTACGCAGTGATGGATCATGGCAAACGCGATGTATCCAGCTTCCCGATTGCGACCGGCACTTACTACAAGATGGACTACTCCCCCGGTACGGATATTTCTCGCTACAAAAATATTCCCGTTCCCACCTCCTATATGGCCTATCATTCCGATTTTGACTTCGTAGGCTGCTACGACGAAGCCCCTCAAGCAGGGATGCTTCACGTTGCCAATCACCACGTTGTCCCCGGCAAAAAACAGTGGACGTGGGGCAACGGCGATTTTGGGCAAACATGGGATCGCCACCTAACCGATGAAGATGGCCCCTATATTGAGCTGATGTGCGGCGCGTATACCGATAATCAACCCGATTTCAGTTGGCTGCAACCCGGCGAGGAAAAGCGCTTTACACAGGTATTCATGCCCTATAAGCGCATCGGCGCACCGAAGAATGCCTCAAAAGATATGGTCATCAATCTGGAACCGTCTCAAGGTCAGGCACGAATTGGCGTGTACAGTTCTGCGCCGCGAACCGTACGGGTCACCCTTACGGCACGTGACCAATTAATCTACGATGAGACGTTGCAGCTTGACCCCGAAACGGTTCTCGATACCAACATAACCGTCGCCAATGATATGCCAGATACCGCGTTGACCTTGACCGTATGGGAGGACAGCCAAAAGCTGCTGTCATATTCACCGCTTGAGCAGAAGGGCAATGACATCCCCGCCCCTGCCACCCCCGCGAAAGCACCTGCCGACCTTGAATCGAACGAAGCGCTGTTCCTCAATGGTTTGCATCTAGAGCAGTACCGCCACGCCACCTATCGACCGGAACCCTACTACGAAGAAGCTCTCCGGCGTGATCCGCTCGACAGTCGCTGCAATAATGCGCTGGGTTTACTGCTGCTGCGGCGCGGCAAATTCGCGGATGCCGAAGCCTACTTTCGTACCGCCGTGAAAAGCCTGACCCGCCGTAACCCCAACCCCTATGATGGCGAACCCTACTTCAACCTCGGCTTGGCGCTGTCGTTTCAGGGTCGTTATGACGAAGCGGTTGATGCGTTTTACAAAGCCGCTTGGAACGCCGCATGGCAAGACAGCGCCTATTTTGCCCTCGCCCGCTTGGCTGCCCGCAAAGGTGCCTATCGTGATGCACTGGAGTTAGTCGAACGCGCACTCTCCCGCAACACACGCCACATGAAAGCCCATACGCTGCGGATCGCCTTGCTGCGGCATTGTGGGCAAGCTGAACTCGCCGAACGCGCAGTTGAAACCGCCCTTCATCTTGACCCGCTCGACTTCGGCGCGTTGATCGAAAAGAAGTGGCTGAATGGCGACAGCGCCTATCGTGAACTGCTCAACGATGATGTTCATACTTATATTGAAATCGCTCTCGATTACGCCCACGCGGGGTTGTTTCAGGAAGCGCTCGACTTGCTGCAAGAAGCACCGCAAACCGACCCGATGGTCAAATATTATGCGGGCTGGATCGCGCTGGAAGCCGGTGATAATGCCGGGGCGCAGCATCGCTTTGCAGAAGCACAGCATATAAATCCCGACTACTGCTTCCCCAACGCTGTTGAAGCCGTCATCGCCCTCGAAGCCGCCATCCGCCATAACCCGGACGATCCACGCGCACCGTACTACTTGGGTAACTTCTGGTACGCCCACCGCCGCTATACCGAGGCCATTACCTGCTGGGAACGTGCAGCCGAACTTGACCCCACCTACCCCACCGTTCAGCGCAATCTTGGCCTCGCGTATATGAATAAGTTACATGACCAGTCACGCGCCGATAACCGCTATGAAAGGGCATTCACCCTGAACCCTTCGGATGCGCGTGTTCTCTTTGAACGTGACCAATTGGATAAGCGCCTCAAGCATCCCCCCGTTGAACGTCTCGCGCGGTTGGAGCGCTATCCGTCACTCGTGCAGGAACGGGACGATTTGACTATCGAGTGGGTCGCTTTACTGAACCTACTCGGTCGCCACGACGAAGCACTTGATGTCTTACTCAAGCGCAAGTTTCATCCGTGGGAAGGCGGGGAGGGCAAAGTCATCACCCAGTATGTGACCAGCCGTGTCGAACGGGCTAAAAACCACCTCAAGCTAGGGCAGTACGATACCGCCATCCGCGAACTGGAGGCCGCGCAGGTCTACCCGCTCAATCTTGGCGAAGGTAAACTCACCGGCGCACGCGAAAATCACATCAGATATTTTCTCGGCGAAGCCTACAAGGGATTAGGCCAACCAGAAATCGCGCGTCAACAGTTTGAAAAAGCCGCCGCCGGTTCCGTCGATCCTTCCTCGCCCATGTACTACAATGACCAACCGCCCGATATGATTTTTTATCAAGGCATGGCTCGGCTCGCCCTCAGTCGTGATGTAGATGCAAAATCGCTTTTTGAACGTCTAATTAGTTACGGGCGCGAACATCTGAATGACGAGATCAAGATGGATTACTTCGGCGTATCGCTGCCGGATTTCATGGTTTTCGATGTCGATCTGGCGCAGCGCAATCGTATCCATTGTCATTATATGTCCGCACTTGGTTTACTGGGTTTAGATGACGAAACGGGCGCGGCACAAGAATTGGATTGGGTACTCGCTCAACAACCGGATCATTTAGGCGCGGTGCTGCATCAGGCGTGGATGCAGGAACGCGACCAGTACCCATCTGCCAGGCAGGAAGTGAAGCGAGCCGAATGAGCAGCCCTGCCCTGCCTGTTGAAGGCACTTGGCTAGGTCAAAAAGCGCTCACTCTTGAAACCGATGGGTTAAAGTTCGTCACCATACCGGGAATGGGCGCGAAAATCGTTTCCCTATTTGACAAAACAGCGCGGCGTGAATGGCTGCTCCCACCCATCAACCGCCCTTTCAAACCGGTGGCCTACGGAGCAGCATTCGCCGACCAAGATATGAGCGGCTGGGACGAGATGTTTCCCACCATCAATGCCTGCACGTATCCGGTTAAAGGTGCTTACGCAGGTCGCAGCCTTCCAGATCACGGCGAAGTATGGGCGCTCCCGTGGCAAACCGAACGGGTAACGCAAACCTGTATTCGGTTATCCACCATTGGGCAAGCACTACCCTATCGCCTGACTCGCCAAACCGAACTGGTCAGCGCCAACCAGTTTCGACTGACCTATGAAGTGATCAACACCGGCACCGGGCCACTCGCTGCGCTGTGGACGGCGCATCCACAATTCATGGTTGATGCAGAGACACGCATCCGGCTGCCAGCAAGTGTGGATAGCCTCGTCAACGTCCACCAGACGGCGGATTGGGGTGCGGTTGGCAATCGGTATTCGTGGCCTCTAGCCCAATCGCAGCAAGGGCAGTTTCATCGGTTGGATCAGATTGGGGAGCCAGCTTTGCACAACTGCCGGAAGTTTTATCTCCCCGCCGATCACCCCGTCAGTTGGGCAGCGCTGCAACAGGGTCACGATGGTGCGTGGATACGCTTGTCGTGGAATGTGAGCGAACTACCCTACTTGGGCATTTGGGTCGATGAAGGCGCGTATAATACCGCTTCGACAGCCGCCCTTGAACCCTCCACCGGATTTTACGATGCCCTCGATTTCGCATGGCGGAATAATCGTGCCATGACCTTGCAACCCGCTGAACCCGTTCGGTGGACTCTAACTATCGAATTGGGAGTAGGCACAATAATCGACACCGATAGAGCTTGAATTAGGGATAGGAACGATGTTCGACACCGACAGAGATTGAATTAGGGCCGAAATGCATCTGAAACGCGCTAATTGCAAATTTTCTCTCACGAACGGTATCCGCTTTTACTCCCTACTCACTACTATAACTTAGGTTTATTTTCGGTTAACCCGACAAACTATTTTCTAACCGTCCACCAACCATAACGCGCCAATTCTCGCCTACAAAGTTAGCGCCAACACCGCTTAAAAGCGACCAAATGTTCTGACAAATGTTCGCCCTTTTGTCATTCATCTCTGCTATCCTATTCAAAGGCTGGTTGTAGGGACGAGATACCTCCCGTCCGCCTTACGTAGCGCCCCACACGCAGCTTAACAACCTCATTAGCAGCGAAAGCGGCGGCAAACCCTCTAACGTTTCGCTGCTAATCTTCGCCTTTGACTGATAACTTTTCGTGCTGCTTTTGCCGCTTTTTACGCTGATTGTGCTGTGGAAGTGACGATGGACGACCTGTATTTTCCTTTGACTGTCACCTGTTGTCTGTAGCCTAAAGACTGCCTTTTGCAGCAAACGTTGCAGCAGCGAACGTACCATCCGCCGCTGCAAATAAACGGATTAGGTGACTTGTCTTCGTATTGAGATGGAGACTAAATACTAGAGCCTGTTTAGCAATCTTGGCGGCGGCAACCTCATCGCCAACATTGCCGCAAAATCAGCCGAGCCAGCCGCCGAATCAGTACATAAAACGCGCCTGCTATTGTCAAAATTGCCAACCGACATGACTGACAATGACGACATTTGCGACAAAACCGAATGTAGTCTGGAGCCAAAAGCCAATCGCTAACCGCTTAAAGCTGATTTGCAATTGCGTTTTTTGGGGTTTTTGTGACCAAAGGAAATCCTTTAGGGCAATATATTGAACTTTTCACTGGCAACTGACAACTGTCAACGATAGACATTCATCCATTGATAACCCGCCCCGTCGCCAGTATGCCGAAACGCACACAATAATAATCGTCGCGGGTGAGAAGATAATTCGGGGATTGCGGGTCAGAAATATCCAACCAGACCTGCCATTCTTCTTCCGTTAAACCAATGCCATGAGCGTACGCCTTGAGTTCAGGGGTGCATCCATACTCCGCCTCAAAAATGTACCGCTGAATATAACGGATAATATCGGGGTGTAACGGGGCTTGATATTGGGCGATATGCGCCGAAATATGCAGTTGAGCTAAACTGGCAGCCCGCATCCAACCGAGAACATTTTCGTTTTCAAATGACGCATGTAATTGATCGCGCTTTCTAAAGTTAAGGTTGGCCGCCGTCGCGAGGCTGTTCTCAATATGGGCATATCCGGGTAAATAAACCGCTCCCAAACGGTTGCCTAAAAAGACCGCAACTTGTCCGCCCGGCTTGACGATACGCGCCATGTCACGCATCACGTCTTCCGACGAAAAACCGCGTTTCTCGCCGATGGACGTTAACACATCGGCTGTCCACACCCAATCGAGACTGTTGTCGGGCAGCGGAAAAGGATCACCAAAATCAGCACAAAACAAACTCACGCGCTCAGTCAACCCATGCTGCCGAACTTGCTCCCGGGCAATCGCCAGCAGTGTTGGCGAGTTATCCGATCCCCAGATATGGCCTGTCGCATGAAGTCGCTTATCGAGAAGCAGAAGGACTCCCCCCGGGCCGCAGCCAGCGTCCAGCCCTACTGATCCGGGTGGCAGTTCCAACTGATGAAGTGCGGATTGCAGTGCGGGTTGCATAAAGTGGTTATAGAGGAGTTCTTGGTTAGCGTAATCTTGAATAGTCAATCGAATATGCCCTTTTTGGAGATTGTAGGGGTTTTGAGGCAGTGAAAACATCAGCTTTTAAGCTACTAAAAGATCAACCACTTCACCCATAACCTTTTTGACTTGTGCCTATATTCTCAAAACACAGTGTTCACTATCGAATGTAAGGAGACGATAATGACGAAAATGGGTTATGCCCTCTCTTCAGAAGAACACGTACCACAAAAGTTGATCCAGAATGCCAAACAAGCCGAGCAAGCAGGGTTTACCTTCGCCCTAATTTCAGATCACTATCATCCGTGGATTGATAAACAGGGGGAAAGCCCATATGTGTGGTCAGTTCTCGGTGGCATCGCTCAAGCCACGACAACCCTCCAAGTTGGCACAGGCGTGACGTGTCCAATCATTCGCATTCATCCGGCCATTATTGCACAGGCCGCTGCTACTGTGGCCTCCATGATGCCGGGACGCTTTTTTCTAGGCGTAGGCACAGGGGAAAACCTGAATGAACATATCACCGGCGAAAAATGGCCGATTTTTGATACACGGGCAGAAATGCTGGAAGAAGCCGTCGAGATCATTCGCTTACTCTGGCAGGGGGGTTCCCAATCGTGGGATGGTATGTATTACACGGTCGAGAACGCCCAAGTGTATACCCTACCTGATGAACTGCCACCGATCATGCTTGCTGCCAGTGGTGAAAAAGCGGCTGAACTGGCAGGACGCATCGGAGACGGTTTAATCACGACTGCACCCGACAAAGAGGTGATTGAAGCCTTCAAGAAAAATGGCTCATCGGATCGGTCAATGTACGGGCAAGTATCCGTCTGCTGGGCGAAGGACGAAGAAACCGGCCTCAATACCGCGCTGGAATGGTGGCCGACCGCCGGATTAAGTGGCGAACTGAATCAAGAGCTGCCCACGCCTGCCCACTTTAAGCAAGCGACCCAGACCGTCCGCAAGGAAGACATTGCTAAAACAGTCGCCTGTGGGAACGATCCACAGAAACATCTGGAAGCGATACAGAAGTTTGTGGATGTCGGGATAGAAAATATCTATATCCACCAGATCGGCCCCGATCAAGATGGCTTTTTGGAGTTTTATCAAAAGCACATCCTTCCCGAATTCCAGTAACGATTTAACCCGTGTGGTTCAGTGGCATAAGTTACTCAGCTTATGCCATTGAATTTGTTGAGTAAAATTCCAATCATTTTGAATAGAGTGATAATCGATCCCACACCCACAATTCCTTATGATCCCATTTCCTAAATCGCCTTGTATGAATTCCCTGAGAGGGTTTCTGGAAAGCCTATTTTCAGGCACGAATGCTCGGAAACTTATACTTGGTTCCCCTCGCCCTGAGGGAGAGTCTGATGGTGGAGTGAGCCTGCGAGCGTACCATCGTAGGGGTGAGGGCTACGAGTAAATCCCTTTCTAGAAACCCTCTGAAGCGAATGGGAAGCGCCTCCTAAAGTAATAAGCAGGAAAAAATGAGCCACTTAGCCCTTAGCCACAGTAACCAACCGGAGTAGATTAGAGTTAGGCATCGAGCTAACTTTTCCTATTATCAGATAGGTATAGATGAGCTGGCAACCACCGGAATAATAATGTTAAAGTAATTTATAAGTTCTAAATGTGGCATTAAAAGGCCGAATTTATGATGACAAACCAGAAAAAAATTAAAGTCTTAATCGTTGACGACCACGAAATGGTACGCTATGGATTAGCGATTTTGCTCAACGGGTTTGACCATATGGAAGTGGTTGGACAAATTGGCGACCCTCGAATGCTTTTAACGGTATGCTCGTCCACCCAACCTGATGTCGTACTCATGGATATTTTGATGCCCCACATCAATGGGATCATGGCAACAGGTTTACTACGAGATAAATTTCCTCATATCCAAGTAGTCGCGCTAACCAGTACAGCCGACGAAGAGCAAATAGCGAGTATGCTCAAAGCAGGCGCGATTAGTTACATCTTGAAATCAGGCAGAATTGATGATGTCGTGAATGCCGTCGAGGCCGCCTATTATGGCAAGCCGACACTCGCCGCAGAAGCAACCAATGTACTCCTTTCAAAGATTTTTCAACCCAATAAAGTTGGACATGATTTGTCAAAACAAGAAATTAAGGTTCTGGAGTTGGTCGTCGAGGGGCTAAGTAACCGTGAAATTGCTGAACGTTTAGTATTAAGTCAAGCCACTATCAAGGCCCATGTACGCAACATTTTAGCCAAACTCAGAACCAAAAGCCGTACAAAAGCCATTGCCATTACCATTCGTTCTCGCCTACTTGATGATATGAAACAAAGCACCACATAAATTTACAGCTTGGAGATAGCCAAAAACTGATACGCGACTTTTCGTTCCCAATCGGGAGTTGGGTTTTCGAATCAGCGTGGCTCGGCGGCCTGCTCAACGGTTTGACCCAAATAACAGGCAGAACGATGGTCTGTGTCAAGCCGAAAAAGCTCTGGCTCTTGCTTACGACAGGGTTCAAACACAAAAGGACAGCGCGGGGCAAAACGACAACCGACAGGCAGATTTATGGGCTTGGGCGGTTCCCCAGTCACCTCAACCAACGGCCTTGCCGCGCGTTCTTCTGCTGTAAGCGCTGGCGTACTGGCGATCAGCGCTTGTGTATAGGGATGGTGCGGTTGGCTCATGATCACGTCCGCCGATCCGGTTTCGACGAATCGCCCCAAGTACATTACCGTGATTTTGTCCGCGAGATACCGTGCAACCATAATATCATGTGTGATGACAATCAACGCGGTACCCGATTGTTCACGTAAATCAAGCAGCATATTCAGAATATCCGCCCGCACCGAAATATCGAGCATCGACACCGGCTCATCCGCGATGAGAACCTCAGGCTTCAACAACATCGCGCGGATCATCGCGATCCGTTGTAATTGCCCACCACTCAATTCATGCGGATAACGCGCTAAGAAATCTGCCGCAGGCACAAGTCCTGTCGCCTCAAATGCCTCCGCGATCATACGTGTACGGTCTTCGGTACTGCTGCCAATGCCATGAATTTCCAATGGCCGTCGCAGGGATTCACCAAGCGTAAAACGGGGGTCAAACGCTTCATAAGGGTTCTGAAATACGATTTGAACGTGCTGCCGGAACCGCTTCTTTTCTTCGCTAGTCAGGCGGCTTGTATCCTTGCCGTGAAAGCGAATTTGACCTTGTGTTGGCCGTTCAAGTTGTAATAGCAACTTCGCCAAAGTCGATTTTCCACAGCCGCTTTCGCCCAACAGCGCGAGGATTTCACCCGGACGAAGTTCCAAATTCACGCCGTCAACGGCATGTACCCAAAGGGGTTTACCAAGCTGTAACGCACTCAGGCTGCCCTGCTGCGCCCGAAAATATTTAGCCACATCTTTAACTTGAAGAATCGGTTCGGTCATGGGGTTTATATCTCGTTGACCCTTACACATTTACTGGTATGCCCCGGTTCAACAACTTGCACCGCCGGAACACCTTGCCAGCAGATGTCCATCGCGTAAGCACAGCGCGGGGCAAACACACATTGATTAATGGAAAGCGATAAATCAGGCAAGGAACCGGGAATACTTTTCACCCGCCCAGTCGGCGCATCCAACCGGGGCAGCGCCCCGAGAAGCGCCTGCGTGTAAGGATGCTTCGGCGCATGAATAACCGTTTCTACCGGCCCATCTTCAACGATCTGGCTAGCATACATAACCACGATCCGGTTCGCGTTTTCCGCTACCGCTGCGATGTCATGCGAAATCATCAGCACCGTCAGGTTGAACTCATGCTGTAAACGGCGAATTTCGCTCAAAATTTGGCGCTGTGTCAGCACATCCAACGCGGTAGTCGCTTCATCCAATATCACGAACGGCGGATCAAACAGTAGGCTGAGGGCGATCATCACACGTTGAAGCATACCACCGCTCAGTTGATGCGGGTACGAGCGCACCGTTTCCGGTGGCAGCCGAACCAGCGTCATCAGTTTCTTCATGCGCTCGCGCATTTGCGCCATCGGAATTCCGGGATCATGGGCGCGTAGAATATCAATCATGTGTTCTTCGATACGGTGTACAGGGCTTAAAGCCGCTAACGCCTTCTGAAACACAATCGAAATCTGCCGCCAGCGCACCTGCTGATTCATCGCAGTTTCGTTCAACCCGATGAGTTCGATACCATTAAAGCGCATGGAACCCGAAAGTTTTGCCGTACGTGGCAGGATACCGAGTATCCCGTTGGCTAACGTTGACTTACCCGAACCGGATTCGCCAACTAAACCGACCACTTCGCCACGCCGAATCGTTATCGAGGCATCATTAACGGCTGTGACCTGCTTGTATTCACTGCCGTAAACGATATTCAGGTGCTTAAGTTCGAGGAGAACGTCAGACATGCTACCTGCTCTCTACTCATCCAATAATTGACGGCGAGGATTCAGCACCGCAGAAATACCATCGCCGAGGAGGTAAAACGACATCACAGTGAACACAATCGCCAGCCCCGGAAAGAAGCTGATCCACGGCGCGTTGCGGAGGTAGCGCTGACCGATAAAAACCATCTGTCCCCACGAAGTCACATTCGGATCACCGAGGCCAAGAAACGACAAACCCGCTTCGATGAGGATTGCGTTCGCGACTAAAAGTGTGCTGTTGGCGATGATGGGTGCAAGTCCGTTCGGTATGATGTGCCGGATGAGGATACGGCGGCGCGACTCGCCAAGCACAAGTGCCGCCTGCACAAACGTGCGTTCCCGCAGTGCCAGCGCTTGAACACGCATCAGACGGGCGTTAGTCGCCCATGTCGTTAACCCGATGACGATCATAATATAAACGAAGTTACTACCCAGCGTCGCCACGACTACAATAATCAAGAAAAACGATGGCGTAATCAGAAACACTTCCGTCAGTCGGCTGAAAAAAATGTCAATCCAACCACCGAAATAGCCGGATATGCTGCCAACCACAATACCCACTGCTGCCGAAATCCCCGCCGCGATAATCCCGATGAGCAGTGAAACCCGTGCGCCGCTCAGGACCCCACTAAGCATATCGCGACCGAGGTTATCCGTACCCATGAAATAATCGGCATCCGGCGGAGACAGCCGTGGCCCATCAATCGAGAATGGATCACGAGGCGCAAGCAGTGGCGCGGCAGTCGCCAGAATAATCAAAGCGATCAGCATGACCAGCCCGACTGGGCCATAGCCGCTCTTCATAAATCGCTTCCACGCGGATGAATAAAATGGACGCAGCAGCCAACCGCGAAAGCCTTTTAGGTTCGGTGATGTATCTAAATTCTGAACTGTCATGACTGGTACCGTATTCTTGGGTCAATGAAAGCATAAACAATATCGGTGATGAGGATTGCCGCCATGACCGAAATCGCGATCACCAGATAAATACCCATCAACACCGGATAATCGCGCTTGAGTACCGAGTCGAGTGTAAGACGACCTACCCCCGGCCACGCAAAGACGATTTCAACCAGCGCCGCGCCGGATAGCGCATACCCCAAACTCAGGCCAAACAACGTCAGAGAAGGCAGCAGCGCGTTCTTGAGTGCATATCGCCGGAAGATGGTTCCTTGAGAGAGGCCGGACGCACGCAGCGTTGTGATAAAGTCTTCCTGCCGCGTCTCACCAATACTCGCCCGTGCCACACGGTAATAACCGGGAAGCTCAACCAAAACCAGCGTCAAACAAGGCAGCGCCAGATGATGAAGCACATCAAGCGCATAGGCCAATCCTGTATAGGATTCACGTGCGTTGGTGAAACCGGACGTTGGGAACCAATCAAGCTGCGTCGCGAAAATGATAATGAGGATAATACCCAACCAGAACGTGGGCATTGAAAACAACACATAACCAATCAGCGATGCCCCAAAATCCAGCCACCGTCGCCGCGCCGTTAGCACCGCCACCACATTCCCGCCAATGAAAGCCAATGTACTACTGCTCAGGGTCAGCAGCAGGGTCGCTGGTAAACGTTCACCAATCATTTCAATGACGGGTCGACCAGAGAGCATCGACTTACCCAAATCACCCTGAAACAAGGTCTCCAAATACGTCACAAACTGCACAGGCAGCGGCTGATCCAAACCATACTTGACCAGTAAGGCTTGGCGAGCTTCTGGCGAAAGTGAAATCTGGCCTGAATAACGGTTGACCGGATCACCCGGCGCAAGGTGGATGAGCATGAACGAGATGACCATCACCAGAAAAAAGGTAGGGATCATCGTTCCAAGTTGGCGAAGTAAATACCTGAGCATGTTTCTCGGTGGTTATATAAAGGGCAGCGGGCATTTGTGCTCGCTGCCCTTATCGATCAGTTAGCTGGATGCACGCTGGACAAGGGCAAAGTTACCAAAGCCCAAAATATCACCTGCCGCGTCACCCGGAACGGGCAGACCGCTAATTTCCTTGCGGTAAACGAAGGTCGTGGCCGCACCCGAGAACGGGATCGAGGCAATATCCTCAGCGAGCAAAGCCTGAACCTGCTTGTATTTCGCCGTCGCTTCTTCCGCATTCGGTTCAGAAGCCGCTTCGTCAAGCAGCTTATCAACCTCCACATTCGAGTAATGCCAGAAGTTGATGCCACCACCTGTACCGTAACGATTCTTCAACGCGCCGGGGCCGGGGCCAAGGAAGCCAGCCAGATAGGTAATGTCATAATTGTCATCCGTAGCCACGCGCGCGTTCCACGCCGAAGGTTCCAGTTCCACCAGTTCGCTGTCGATACCGACTTCACGAAGTTGAGCTTGGATCACCTGAGCAATGCTGCGCCACGCATCCCCGAATGCCAGATAAGGGAACGACAGCTTAAAGCGGTAGCCGTCAGCTTGCACCGGATAGCCAGCTTCATCGAGCAGCGCCTTGGAATTTTCAGGATCATAATCAGGGGCCGTCGCATCGCTGTTGTTCGCCCACGAAATGACAGGCGTATAGTAAGTATTGACCGGAGTACCCGCTCCACTCAAACCACGTTCAACAATCTGGGCGCGATCAATCGCCTCACCAATCGCTCGCCGCACCTCGATATTACCGGTGATGTCGCGACCATGATTGAACACGATATAGAAATTGCTCGCGTAGACTTTCTCAACTGTCGTGAAGCGGCCATCAGCTTCGACGTTCGCCAGCGAATCCGTCGGGAACAAGCCGGAAATGTCAACGTCAACTTCATCATTCAGGATCGCCTGTTCGAGCGTAGCCGCGTCAGGGATGATGCGGTAAACGATGCGATCCATGTATGGGCCTTCACCGAAGTAATCAGGGTTCGCCTCAAGCGTAATATGGTCACCCGCGACATATTCCACGAACTTGAACGGGCCGCTGCCAATCGGTGTCTGGTTCACCGGGTTGGTTGACCAGTCTGTACCTTCGTAAAGGTGCTTTGGCAGCAAGAAGGTCGCATACCACGCGAGGAAACCGAGGAACTGCGACGAAGGAGACGACAGGTTAAATACCGCCGTGTAATCATCTGGCGTATCGACGCTCTCAAGCATGATGAGATTGTCACGACCCGGTGCGCCTTCTGTCGAAACGATCTTTTCATAAGTCCACTTCACGTCGGCGGAAGTCACCGGCGTACCATCATGCCATTTGGCGTTCTGAACAAGGTGGAACGTAATCGTCAAGCCATCTTCCGACGTTTCCCATGATTCAGCGATGTCTGGAATAACCTCTACGTCCTGACTCAACGTAACCAACATGCTGTGCGTATTGAACGCAATTGGGTAACCAAAGTCGTCAATGGTGTAGTTCGGATTGAACGAAACGGGATCACCGCTTTGTTCAACGACCAGCGTCCCCTGCCCGCCTTTGGTTGCTGCCGCGTCCTGAGCAAATACCCGCACAGGTGCGCCAAGAACCGTCGCGATCACACCGCTCGCCGCTGGAAGGGAAAGGCCGAGTGCCAGACCACGGCGGAGAAATTCGCGACGCGAAATCCCGTTACGCTCGCTGCGTACGAGTGACTCAAACACACCGACTTTCTTCTGATCGTCCATCCTCTAATCCCCTTTACATATTGAGAGATATTTTTACCAAAACTGATGGCATTACTCAGCCTCGGTAGTATTGCGTAAATATTCGGCAGTCGCAAGTCCAGCACAGACCTGCACGCCGACTAACCCCCGTATCGGAAGGGCGCGGTATTGAAGCTCGGATTCGAACGCAGCACCGTCATCTGCCACCCGCTTCGCCGTTTCTTCGGCAATTTGTGTGATGATCGGGTTGCTGTTTCCCGCATCCACTTCTGCCTTAAACATCCGCGCCATCATACCCAATATCAGATAGGGATAAAAATAACCAAGTTGTTCCGCGCTGAATAACTCTGCTTGAGATGCTAGGCGCAGCATTTCATCGTTAGACTCCACAAATTTGCGCTCATAACCCCGCCAACCACTACCCAATCGCACAAATTCCTCGGTCGCGGAACGAATCGCGCTCTGAATAGTGAGGTAAGGTTGTGCCTTTTCCAGCCGTGACGACATCCACTCCCCAAGTTCATCACCCCGATCCAGCTTTTTCAGCAGCGCTTCACGGCGGGTAACGTTTGTAATGGTCATGTCATTGACTCGCGGCTCATCATAGTACGGCATTTCGACAACCAACGAGAACGTTCCATAAGGTCGGGCGTAGGCTTCGCTCGAATTACCGGAGGTCATATCAGCAGCCGGATTATCAACACCGAGTTTCTCGATATGATCGTACTCGTCCTGCACACTCAGCATCTTGTAAATAGCGGGCGCAAGTGTGACAGCACTGCTGCTCTCCGGTTCCCCTAAATCCAATGCGAGATTGAACCATGTGGGAATTTCGTGGAAAGGATTGTACAGAGGTTCACATTCGCGTGAAACATAGTAGTACACACCGCCAAAACCCGCATTGTGAAGTGAATACATAAAACGTGGTTTAATTTCGTCGATCACAGACATCAACGCTTGCGTTTCCGGCAGCGGGCTGTGGAAATGCAGGTTCTTATAATCGACTGGAAACGTCCATTCGACCTGCGCGGCGGGTTCTGGACGATAATAATTCTGAGCATAATTGGTGGGCGTGAACGGCCCTTTAAACCAACCTTCATTCAACCGCATACCATCAGCATCAATCGACTTAATAAAATGCCACGTATACCCCAACTCATCGCGCAGCGCGTCATCTTCGCAGAGCTTACGGCTCAGGTACTCAACCATCATGCAGCCAATCGGTTCGTTCGGGTGCGGCCCGCCAAACACGAAAGCCTGTTCACTGCCACCTTTAATCGTGAGCAGTTCAATCGGGTCACCTTCACGTGTCTGACCCACCACGCGAATGCTGGCGAGTTCAGGGAAATCCGCAACGAGTTTGTGGCTCGATTCTTTCATTTCATCAATGGTCAGAAATACGGCGTAATCCGGTATGTCGTTGGCAATTTGTTTGAGATCCACCTTATTCATCCTCAATAATGGTCTGGCGAAGTTGTCTAATATCTTTCGCACCACGTATACAGCTAACTGTAGGCTGTTCAAGTTTGAACGCCTCACAAGTGTTCAAACTCAAAAGTGCGAGTGTAGTGAATAGGCTGAGTCAGTTCAATTGATGGTAGCGGTGAATGGTAGACGATCTTTGAGAAGTTGCCAAATCTAGGCAAGCATAATATTGAACCATTCACGTTTTGAAAGAAACGCCGCGTATTGTTGGGAAAATCATACCCGCACCCGGCACAAGATGATACGATAGGAATAGTGATTCTGCTCTTGGGAAGAATAGAGTGGTTTTATGGGAACACAAATGCTAATGGATACGGTTCATCAAGCATGTATCGAACACGTGCAGCGTTATATCGACCAACACCTTGACGAACCCCTCAATCGGGAAGTCCTCGCTGAACTTGCAGGCTTCTCAATACCTCACTTTCATCGCATTTTCACCGGCTGTACCGGCCAAAGTGCCGCCAGCTACGTGCGCCGCGTACGCCTGATTCGCGCTGGACAGAAGTTGAGGATGGGAGCGGTCGACATTATGGCTGTAGCGCTCGCCGCTGGCTATGAATCACATGCAGCTTTCAGCAGGGCTTTCAAGAAGCAGTTTGGCATAAGTCCCCGTGCATTTCGCAGCTTAGGTTGTGCGTCAGCAACAACCTTACTCAAGAAAGGATCACATCATGAAAATTAGTGTTACCAGTGTCTCGGTGGGAGATCAAGCGAAAGCCCTAGCGTTCTACACCGAAAAATTGGGCTTCATCAAGAAACACGATATTCCGATTGGCGATGCCCGTTGGTTGACGGTCGTCTCCCCCGAAGCAGTAGAGGGTGTCGAATTGCTTCTCGAACCCAATGCCAGCTATCCCGCAATGAAGGCGCTCAAAGAAGCACTCGTAAATGATGGCATCCCCTTTACAACCTTCGAAGTCAAGGATGTCTACGCGGAATATAACCGGTTAAAGGCATTAGGCGTGACCTTCACATTCGAGCCAACTGACATGGGAACAACCATCGTCGCCATTCTCGATGATACCTGCGGCAATCTGATCCAAATTCATCAGATCAAGCCCGGCTCGGTCTAAGCAACAGCTCTATCCGCTAACCCTCACCTTCGGAAAGCGGATAGGCTTGTTAAATATTCACTCCGCAGCGAATGCGAATGGCTTCACTTAGAGGATTTTCGGGCGCAGCATATTTTGAGTGACATAGGGATAGACCTATCTCACACATTCAAGGAGATCAAAAATCGAGTTATAACCGCACGACATTTGGAAGTCGCTTGTGCAGACTTGTCCCTCTGTCTAGCGGGCGGTTTGACCTCCTATAGTGGAACAAGGGACAGTCTTGATCGAATGCTGCGTCCGCCTCACCCACCACCTTTCGTCCCTCACGAGACATTAACCATTGCTCATTTCCATAGAACAAATTTCCGATTTAGCACGGACATGCCCTTGACAAATGCAAACTTATGTTCTATAATTATTTTTCTATGGTGAAACGGTAATTGCTCCTCTCCATTTTACTTTGTGGTAAATGTATTTGTCTTTGCAACCTGTGGTGAAGAATGTATTGGTGTTTGACTGATGACTTCACTTTTAACTTTCGACTTTAAACTTTCAACTATTTTGCAGCAACGACAGCAGCGGCACACCCTATTGCACAGCGGTGGATACACGGGAGCAATCCGCTGCACTTGTGTCATTTCAGCGCCTTGCTCCCTCACTCCCGCCGCCACAAAATGACAAATCAGCGGACACACGGGAGCGCCCCACCAGTCAATTCGGCGGGATAATATGCAAATTGTGCAAAATCGGCATTTGCCCGCTCGAAGGCCAAGTCATCACCGGGCCGTAGATATAACGGACAGTCAGCTTCTGGTCAGTACTCCTCAAGAAAAACTCAACCCCGTTAAGCAAGAAAAAAGCACTTGCATAACTTATACAAGTGCTTTCTTGACGATAGCGGGAGGGACAGGATTCGAACCTGCGTTTCGGTATAACCCGAAAAACCGCTTAGCAGGCGGCCCCATTCGACCACTCTGGCACCCCCCCATTAAATTGTCTACCAGGCGGAGGGAGTGGGATTCGAACCCACGGTGCCGTAAAACGACACACAGGTTTTCAAGACCAGCGCCTTAAGCCACTCGGCCATCCCTCCTGGATAGGAAACATTCTAGCATGGTGGTCACACATGGTCAATGCTTGATGTGAACTGCTATAATGACATTTATCGCCATAGAACAAGTCAAACCAAATGGGATTTTTTGAACTGGTCATTACCCTCTACATCGGTGGGATGACTTATCTAGCAAATCTTGCAGATGTTCAGCCGTTCATCAGTCAATCAGCGATTGATGCGCCACATTCAGCCAATACAACGTACGCCACGATCACCCGGAGAATGTTATACGGGTTGGTCGCGATGTTGGTATTGTTTGGGCTGTTTGCTGTCCAAATACTGGCATTCAATTTGCCCACCGAGTCCCTTGATGAGTTGGGAATTAACCGGGAAATCATCACGCCGCTCAACCTGTTTGCGTTGGTTGCAATCGTAGTGATAACGGGGGCGATTTGTTTCATGCTGATCTCATCCGAAAACGCACGACAAAAAGTGAAGCGCCTGACAGGATCACATTCCCGCTACAATCCCCAGTCGTATGTTCATCTTGTCGCGATGGTTCTCGCGCTGTGCCTTATTGGCTACCTGCTCATCAACTTCGTCATTGCGGGTGGCTTGCAAGGGGTCGCAGAAGCCATCGAGGAAAATGGGCTTAACCTACTCACGCTGATTTTCCAAGGGGTAATGTTCGTCATCATTGCGTTATTGGGTGTCGGTTTACTTATCCGGCGAACCCCAAAGGAAACCGCACAACGGTTGGGGCTTACACTGCCCTCTCCCCAACATATCATTATCGGTACCATTGCCGGTTTTATCATGATTGCGCTAGCCACAGCATTAACACAAATCTGGATCGCGCTCGTCACGCCTGAACAATACGCACAGCAAACGTCGGCAGCAGCCGAAATTAGCAGTCAAATAAACTCTGTGCAGACTATCTTTGTCTTATCCCTAAGCGCGGCAGTGAGTGAAGAAATCCTGTTTAGGGGCGCAATTCAGCCTGTGTTTGGGCTGCCCCTCACGACACTCTTTTTCGTCAGTTTTCATGACCAGTATACTTTTTCCCCGGCAATGCTCATCATCTTGAGTGTAGGGCTGGTACTTGCGCTCTTACGCCGGTATCAGAGTACGACATCAGCCATCATTGCTCACTTCATTTACAATTTTGTTCCGGCGGTTATTGTTATCGCTTGGCCTCAAGCCGCACACATTTTGGGATTATTATGAAAATTCTCAAATTGATTCTAGCTGTTACCATCTTAATATTGAGTTCCCTATCTTCTGTGTATGCTCAATCACCAGCGACACCACAGCCGGAACAAGGGTTCATTCGCTCATGGGAACAAGAAATCGTGTTTCCAAGTGCGGTTCGATTTAGCGTTACATTAGGTTTACCACCTGAACAGGTTACGGAAGTCAATCTCACGCTGCAACCAGAAACACGCCCTGCCATCAACATTCCACTCGTTCTGGCGGATACAGTCGTGATTGGTGGTGAGGTGACGGTTGTTGAGTACCTATGGCAAATTCCTCCAACCGATCCACCACTCATCTTCCGTGATATAACTCTAACGTGGGCTGCAACCACGACCGATGGGCAAATGGCGCGCATTCAAGACACATTTACCTTTAACGACGAACGCGCAAGCTGGCTTCAGGATGTAGAGGTGAGTAACAACCTCAGGGTTACGTTGCCGAACGGCGCACCAAGCGATTCTATAGCAACCGCTACCCGACTCGGACTCGGTGAATTTAGGAACACCTTAGAGCAGGTTACGAGCTTATTAAACACGAACTTGGGCAGCATTCCCAATTTCAGAATCATCATTTACGACGACACGCTGCCGATTTGCTCAGAGAATGCGGATGGGGAATTGGTTGTGTTGGGCTACAAAACCAATATGGAAGTCCCTTGCAACCCCTCTGCCGCTAACAATATTTTTACGGACAGCGGCTACACTGTATTACAAGTAAAGTCTGATTCTTTGGGGGAGATCGAACAGACTATCAGTACATACGTTGTGCGGCAGAGTCATGAGCAGCGTTGGGCTGGACGAGACGTACCCGAATGGTTCAAAGCTGGTTTGACACAATTTTACACTCCTACTCTGAAAAACGAATTAGGTGCGCCCTTGTTTACAGCGGCACGCACGAACAGCCTCCTGCCTCTCGACACGATGTCTCAAACTGCGGCGGAAGGCACTAATTTTGAGCTGTGGCAAAGTGAAAGTTACGGGTTAGTTGTCTACATCGCTTCCCAAGTCGGCGTAGATGGCTTGTACCGGCTCGCGAATGATGCAGCAACGGCATCGACATTTGCAGAAGCCTACGCAAACACGGTGGGCAAATCACTCAACACATTACTCGACAGTTTCGAACGCTGGCTGTTCACGGACGCGGCAATCAGCGCGTTCGCCTTTACACCTTACCAAGCAGCAACACCCAGCCCAACACCCAGCCGTACGCCAACCACAACCCGTACACCCTTACCCACGACCACCCCTACTCCAAGCCTTACACCAACCGTAACGGGTGTACTTTCCCGAACGCCCCTGCCATCCAATACACCAACACGAACGCCAACCGAAGCTCCAGCAACGAATACGCCACGTCCGGCAGGCAGTTTAAATACACCGACCCCTGAACCGCCTACGTCACTGGCAGCTAACGTACCTAATCCCAGTTTGACGCTTGGTATCGCCATCTTGGTAATAGGCGCGATCCTGATCTTAATCACTGCGGTGTTCCTATTCCGTCCAAAAAGATAACAGTTCGGTTGATGTATATCCGACGAGCAAGACAAGTGCAACATGATTAACCTGTATGAATTGAGCGAAACACAGCTTACCGATTTATTGACCAGTTGGGGCGAACCCAAATTTCGCGCCAAGCAGCTCTATGACTGGTTGTACAACAAGCGTGTTATGTCATTTGCCGAAATGAAAAATCTCCCTAAAGAGCTAAGGTCACGACTAGAAGCTGAAACCAGCTTGGGAACTCTGTCACTAGTGGCTGAACAATCCAGCCGTGACGGCACGATTAAACGGTTATACAAATTGACCGATGGGCAGTTGATCGAATCCGTACTCATGCCCTATGACGATGATCGACGAACTGCTTGCATCTCAACACAAGCCGGCTGCGCGATGGGCTGCGTGTTCTGTGCCACCGGACAAATGGGATTTTCACGCCATTTGAAGCCCGAAGAAATTTTCGAACAAGCGATGCGATTTGCGAGCATCCTTGAAGCTGATGGCGACCGCCTGAGTAATATCGTACTAATGGGCATGGGGGAACCCTTCCATAATTATGACTCATCAGTCGAGGCCATTCGACGTTTGATGCATGAATTGGGCATCGGCGCACGTCATATCACCGTCAGCACGGTAGGTTTAGTCCCGCAAATTCGGCGCTTCGCTGATGAGGGGTTGCAGGTCAAACTGGCAATCAGCTTACATGCTGCCACAGATGCGGAACGGGCAAAATTACTCCCTGTCAATAAACGGTGGCCTTTGAGCGAACTTATGGATGCCTGCCGGTATTACATCGAAAAAACCGGACGACGGGTGACGTTTGAATGGGCGGCTATTCAAGGTGAAAACGACACGAGTGAGCAAGCACACACCTTAGGCAAGCTGCTTAAGGGAATGCTTTGCCACGTTAATATCATTCCGCTCAACCCAACGGGCGGCTATCATCACGGGCCAGCCGCAAGCGACCGCATTGAACAGTTCATCGAGACTCTAGCTACATATGGCGTTAGCGCTACCGTGAGAATGCGCCGTGGCATCGACATTGATGCGGGCTGCGGTCAACTTAAAGCAGCGGTTATCAATACAGATGACATCGGGGTCAATCTATAGTCATCAACTAACATAGAAGCCAAAGGGAACACCATGGAATACGTTCGTTTGGGCAAAACAGGTCTAAAAGTTTCGCGGTTATGCCTCGGCTGCATGACATACGGTACACCTGCGTGGCGGGAATGGGTACTCGACGAAGATACGAGCCGCCCATTCTTCCAGAAAGCACTCGAAGCAGGTATCAACTTTTTTGATACTGCCGATATGTATTCGGATGGCTCCAGTGAAGAAGTAACCGGACGAGCGCTGCGTGACTTCGCCAAGCGGGATGAAATCGTGCTGGCAACGAAGGTTTACAATCCAACGGGGTCAAAGCCTAACCAACGCGGTCTTTCACGCAAGCACATTATGGAAGGTATTGACAGTTCACTTCGGCGGTTGGGAACGGATTATGTCGATCTGTACCAGATTCACCGTTGGGATTATGAAACGCCGATTGAAGAAACGATGGAAGCACTTCATGATGTGGTGAAAGCGGGTAAAGCCCGTTACATCGGCGCATCCAGTATGTTCGTGTGGCAGTTCGTGAAAGCGCAGTATGTCGCAGATTTGCATGGCTGGACACGCTTTGTTTCCATGCAAAATCACTATAACCTCGTCTACCGCGAAGAAGAACGCGAGATGATCCCCTACTGCGAAAATGCAGGTGTCGGGGTTATTCCGTGGAGTCCATTAGCGCGAGGTTTTTTGGCAGGCAATCGAACCCGTGATAAAGGGGGCGATACAACCCGTTCAAAGACCGATGACTACGCACATAACTACTACTATCAGCAGAATGATTTCGATACGCTCGACCGCGTGGTTGAACTCGCCAAACGACTAGATACAAAACCGGCTCAGGTGGCGCTGGCGTGGATGCTCCACAAACCGGTCATTACTGCTCCCATTATCGGCGCGAGTAAAGCACCGCACCTGCAAGACGCGATTGAGGCGATGGCTATTAAACTTTCGGCTGAAGATGTGGCCTATCTCGAAGAACCCTATACACCTCATCCAGTGTTCGGTCATGCGTAGGCGAGGTTAACACCGTATGCACATTTCATTTGGTGTGGCATAATTACAATTCTAACATTGTAATATTTTCGTCGGTTTAGCAGGTTGAAAACATGAAGCAGCAGATCGTTGAATGGAATAAGCAAATCAACTGGGATGTGGTTACTGAAACCGTTGATTGGATCGTTGAAAAAAGTATCGCCATTCAACAAATACCTGCCCCAACCTTCAGCGAGGAAGTGCGGGCGAAATACGTTGCGGAAGCATTCCGACAGCTTGGCTTGCAGGATATTCAAACCGACAGTCTATTCAATGTAGTCGGTTTGATGCCGGGAAAGCAGCCTAATCTCCCCGGCATCATGGTTTCAGCACATACGGATACAGTATTCGCACAAGAAGCTGATCTCACTATTCGGCGTGAAAAAGACCTGATATACGGGCCGGGACTCGGTGATAACAGCGTCGGTGTCGGCGGAATGCTGGGGCTGGCACTTATTCTCAACAAGCTCGGCATACAACCAGACTGTGACATCTGGTTCGTGGCAAACACACGCGAGGAAGGTTTAGGCGACCTCGGTGGTATGAAGGCTGTTTTCCAGCAGCTTCAATCCAAGATTAAATGCGTCATCAACCTTGAAGGGATGGCATTCGGGCATGTTTACCATGCAGGCATCGCCGTACGCCGGTTGCACATCACTGCTAAAGGCGAAGGTGGACACAGTTGGCTCAACTTCGGACGGACGAGCGCCATTCACGGCATCCTCGATTTGGGCGCACAACTGACGCGGATAACACCCCCAGAAACACCACGTACCACCTACAATGTGGGCATTATTGAGGGCGGGCAAAGCATCAACACGATTTCGACTGAAGCGGGTATGTGGCTCGACCTTCGGTCTGAGGAATCATCAACCTTAAGTAAATTTGAGCAAGATGTCCGTAAAATTATCAATAAGGCTTCTAAACCAAACTTACCCTTCCATATCGAAATCGTGGGCGACCGTCCAGCGGGTTCTATTTCACCCAATCATGAATTGGTTCAAAGCGCCTTGCTTGCATTAGAAATGACGGGGGTTAAGGGAACGCTCGAAAACGGCAGCACCGATGCAAACGTCCCACTCGCAGCCAAATGCCCGGCGGTAACGATTGGTATTACGCGCGGGAGTAACGCGCACCGGATGGACGAGTATATTGAAGTGGAACCCATTCGCAGCGGGATGCAGCAGTTGGTACTGCTAACGCTTGCGACCGCCGGTGCCTGAAGTCCGATTACCCTTACAACGGAATAGGATATAGACGATGTCGGTCATCAACATTTTGGTCGCCGTGCGGCGCGAATTTGCCAGCCAATATCATAAGGGACTTTCTGTCCATAAAACCTTTAAAGTCGAGATTGTTTCGGCGGTACAAGATGTGCTTGATATGCTGGCGGACACTGATAAGCATATTGATGTGTTGGTACTCGATAACGGCTTGGGTTCGATCTACGATTTGATTGAGGATGTACGGCATACCCATCCTCGCATGATTATCGTCTTGGTTGACCAAGATGCGGATTTTGGCACACCCGGCCAAGCTGACGAACTGAGTACCGATCCGTTTACAAATGATGACCTCGCCAAGCGGATTACACGGCTCATGTCCGACCGCAAGCTAGAGACACTGCGAGCAGACAGCTTACCAGCAGTACGCCAGTTCGCGAAGGAGCTGCGTAACGCGACCGGTGAGCTGGGCAAACTCCAAACGGCTGTGAGCGCCTGTAAGCAACTCGGCTACGACTATGTGGCTTTCTATCGCGCGGAAGCGAATGACAACTCAACGCTAACGTTAAAAGCTCAAGTTGGCCCTGCCCCCATTCAATCAATTGCCCCCAAAAGCTCGACCGCGAATGACCTGTTGACGTGGACGCTAACGCACGGGCAAAGCCGAATCGCAGCACCCCAAGACGCGGTTAATCATCCACTGGTGGCAAAGGGACGACTGGGCGGCATAGTTACTGTTCCGGTACTCATCAGTGGGCAGCGTTATGGTGTCATCGCGGCGTTCAAGGATCAGCCGGGAACAATTAACCAAGACCACATCATGCTATTGGAATTGATCGCGGCACAGCTTGGCTCGGCGATTACCAAAGAATAAAGCTGCGGATAGGAAGGGGTAAAGCTAACCCCCTTCCCTAGTGACGACTTCACCTATAGCGACTTCATCACGGTTTCAAAACGGTCGATTTCCTCATGGGTGTTGTAGTGCGATAAACCCACACGCACCATGCCATGCTCGGATCGGCCCAAGCGGTTCATGATTTCAACCGCATAGTAGTTGCCATCCCACACATATACTGAATTTTGAGCAAGGTGCGTGGCGATTTGCTCCGGCGTATGGCTTTCGAGCGCGAATACGACGGTTGGGACGCGATCTTGATAACGGTCAGGGTCCACAATGCCAGCGATGGTCACGCCCGGAAGGCGTTGTAATACGTCGATGAGGTGGGTGACGAGTTCGCGTTCATAATTAGCAGCAGCAGCCATGCCTGTCTTTAGATGCAACCGGCGACCGGACAAGCCACTATATTCCTTCTCAAATTCCGCACCATAGTCTTGCCCTAGCGACTCAATATAGTCAATACACGCACCGACACCAGCAATTGTCTCGTAGCTGGAGGTTCCGGTTTCCCAGCGGTAAGGTGCTTTATCTTTGGAAGGGCGGACTTTGTAGACTGGCAGTTGGGCTAGAAGATCATAGCGCCCCCAGAGGATGCCGATATGAGGGCCAAAGAATTTGTAGGCCGAGCAGAGTAGAAAGTCACAGCCAATCGCCTGTACATCCAGCGGGACATGCGGGGCGCTCTGGACAGCATCCACCACGTAAAGGGCGTTCGCGGCATGAGCCATTTCACCAATACGGGCGACAGGGTTAATCGTCCCAACAGCGTTCGAGGCGTGAACGGTAGCGACAATTTTAGTCCGTTCAGTTAGGGCGGCTTCGAGGGAGTCAAGGTCGAGCGTGCAATCCTCGGTGAGAATATCGACCCAGCGAACGACCAAGTTGTAGTCTTCAGCAATCCGCAGCCACGGCGCGACGTTACCATCATGATCCATGCGGGTGAGGACGACTTCATCTCCGGCCTTCAGGGTTTTGGCGAGGGCGCGGCTCAAGCTAAAGTTGAGGGTGGTCATATTCGCGCCAAAGACGACTTCGGAAGCGTCGGGCGCGTTTAAGAAGTCAGCGACTTTTTCGCGAACCGATTCGACCATCGCGTCAGTTTGCTGGCTGGATTTGAAGCGCCCACCGGAGTTGGCATTCATGTTCAGGTAGTAGTCCGAAACCGCATCCACGACCTGTTGGGGAACCTGCGTACCGGCGGGGTTATCCAAGAATATCGTTTCGTCTTTGCCAAGCATGGGAAAATGCGCGCGGACGCGCTTTACATCAAAAACCATAGTGACCTCTTTGTCAGAAAATAATGCCTAATCATATCGAGTATTCGAAAAAGGGGCGACAACCAATGTGCTCCAAAGTACGGGCAATATTACTTCACTTCCGACACAGAGTTGCTGTATACTCGGTATAAGTGAGTTTGTACTTATTCCTTCCTAATACCCATATAACGAGATCAACTGTGCAAAACGATCTGCAAAGCCTCATCATTCAGAACCGTTTACTAACCGACGAAGTAAAGCGCCGGATTGACCAACTCGGCGCGATCAACGCGGTGGCGGCGACTGTCAGCCAGTCACTCGACCTTGATAAAACACTCAAGACCGCTTTACAGGCGGTTTTAAGTGTCGTGGGAGCCGAAGCAGGCGGTATCAGCTTGATTGACGAAAAGGCCAACGAGGTTGTCCTACGGGCGCAGCAGGGATGGCCTGACGACTTTATGGACCCACCCATGCGGATTCCGATGGGACAAGGGATGTCCGGTAAGGTCATTAGCACGAACGATATTGTGGTGGATAACGATTTTACAGAAGCGGATGTTCTGGCGGTACCGCGTTTCCATGATGAGAAGTTCCGCTCGATTGTGATGGCTCCGATGCACGCACGGGGGAAAGTCATCGGAATTTTGAGCCTGATGAGCAACAAGCCCAACAGCTTCAACGAGGAACTCATCAACGTTCTTCGGGCGGTGGCGGATACGGTCGGGGTAGCGATTGATAACGCGCACCTGTACGAAACGACATCCGAACATGAAAAGCAGTTGAACGCGGTACTCCAATCGACAACGGATGGGATGATCGCGACCGACCAAAATGGCTGCATCAGTATGATTAACCACGCGGCGGAAATTTTGTTTGATGTGGATGCGCGGAAGCTGATTGGCTCACCGCTACGCGACGCACCGATCCACGCCAAGATACGGGACTCACTCCTGTATGCGTTATCCTCCAGAACGGGTGAGAACAAGTCCTTCCAGACTACGTTGGAAAATGGGCGCGTTCTTTCGAGCATCGTTTCTCCGGTTTACATCGACAGCCAAGTGGAGCAGAACCAGCCTCATGACGGTTGGGTGATCGTCCTACGGGATGTTTCGCACCTGCGCGAGTCTGAAATTCGACGGGCGGAGTTCATGCGGGCGGCAGCCCACGATATGAAAAACCCGCTGGGTGTGGCACTCAGCGCGATGCACATGCTCCAAGATTATTACGGGAACGCCGACCCAACCGCGATGGAGATTATCCGACTGGCGTTAAACGGTATCAACCGGTTACAAGCACTTATCAATGACCTGCTTAACCTCGAACAAATTGAAAGCGGCCTCGGTATTACGAAGGCTGAGTTCAACATGGGCGAACTGCTTAAAGAAGTCTTTGATGATATGAAGCCGATTTTGACCGAGAAAAAGCTCACCTTCTCGGTGGATGCAGCCGATAATATCCCCAGTATTCCGGGCGACCGGAAGTGGCTCAAACGGGCGATACTGAATTACGTCGATAACGCGGCCAAGTACACGGACAACGGCGGCGAGATTAAGGCGAAAGTCTTCATGGTCGACCAACTGGTGCATGTGGAAGTGATCGACAACGGGCCGGGTATCGCGATTGAGTTCCAACCGCGTTTGTTTGAGCGTTTCTACCGCGCGACCTCCGACAAGATACAAGGCACCGGTTTAGGACTGGCGATTGTGAAATCGGTGGCGGAACTGCACGGTGGCGGGGTTTACGTCCGCAGCCAGCCGAGCAAGGGCAGCACCTTCGGGCTTACGGTTTCGACGAAGGGGTTGGAGAGTTAGCGTTTGGCTGTTGGCAATTAGCTTTTGGTACTGAATGATAAATTCGACCCCACCCTAACCCTCCCCGTAGTAACAGGGAGGGAAATAATATCAGTAACTCCGCGTTTTATGGCGGCGGCGGCGGCGGTATAGCGCCAAATGTTGTTGATGCTGTTGATGCTGCTGTTGTGACAATGCTTTGGGATGGCGGGTTGCTCCCCTAAACCCGCCGAAACTTCTCAATTTTCTTCAAATTCTTCAATTTCGGAATGCAATTTTGACACGTTGATTGCATTTTCGGCAGATTGCTCGGCTGCATTCGCGGCAGCAATGTGGTTTGGGTCTGCCGCCGCTGTCGTTGCTGCAAAATAGTTGAAAGTTGAAAGTTGAAAGTTGAAAGTCGAAAGTCGAAAGTTAAACGTGAAGTCATCAGTCACCAGCTATTGGTCTCCAGTCAAAAACAGAATACATTTAAAGCGCCAAGCCGCCAAGAAAATACCGAGCAGCAAGAAGAAATGACATTGTGTTCGCCAGTCAATAAGGTGTATGGCTAGTGGCACGGACGCGATGTATCGCGTCCCTACAAATGTGGTTTTGCCACTTATCGAGCGCCATCATCACTTACCAAATGATTATTATCTACCCTATAGTAGAACAAATGTACAAATCCGTCAAGTAAGGATGGTTAGAATTTACAAACCTTAGTGTCCTTTTTTGAGGGTTAAGGGGTTTGCAGGGCGCGGCGGATTTGAGCGGCAAGCTGACCGAATTCGGCACGGTAGGAGTCCTCGATGCGGCGCGGACGCGGTAAGGTGATGGGAATATCCGCGATGATGCGACCGGGACGTGCGCTCAATATGAGTACGCGGTCAGCCAGCAAAATGGCTTCGTCAATATTGTGCGTAACCATTACTACCGTTGGGCGGAGGTTTGACCACATCTGCATGAGGTCGAGGCTGATTTGCTCACGGGTGAAGGCATCCAACGCGCCGAAGGGTTCATCAAGCAGCAGGACATCGGGGCGCTGAATGAGGACGCGACCGAGGGCAACGCGCTGTGCCATGCCACCGGATAACTCGGCGGGATAGGCATGGGCGAATTCAGCGCCGAGGCCGAGTGCCGGCAGCAGCGACACTGCTTTTTGCAAACGGGATTTCTTATCGACTCCGGCTAACTCTAACGACAGCGCGATATTATCAATCACCGTGCGCCACGGCATGAGGTTGGCATCCTGAAACATCAGACCAACACGGTTCGAGGGTTTGGCTATGCGAATCTCATTCAGATAAACCTGCCCTGCCGTGGGTGGTAACAAGCCGGCCAAAATACGGATGAGGGTGCTTTTGCCACCGCCGCTGGGGCCGAGCAAACAGACAAACAAACCGGACGCGACCTGAAAAGACAACGGGCCGAGCGCGGATAGAACTCCCCCATCCGCCGCCCGATAGTCTAAAAGCAAGTCACGCGCTGAAAGCACCGCGCCCAAGTTAGCGGCCTACTGCGGGTAAGAAGCTGTTGGTGAAAGCGGTGGTCATGTCGATGGGCGTGGTGACGAACTTCATGTCCACGAGTACCGACTGTGTGGCTTCCCACGAGGCGGTATCCGCCAGCCCTAATTGATCGGCATCCCACAGGTCGATGGTGTTCAAGAGGACTTCAAATTGAATGAGTGTCGCAAGGTCAAAGGCTTCTTGGAGATCAGCCAGCAAAGCAGCGCGACTTTCGGCGATGGCGGCTCGGTCAGGATTGGTAGCCAAGAATTCATCCTGTGCGGCGGTGGCTGTTTCGAGTGCAGCCTTGAGTTCATCCGTCATCGGGAGGTTTTCGACGTATTTGGCGCTGATGAGGTAGGCTTCCGCGGGGTTATTGATGACAGTCCGTAAACCTGCGTCGAAGGCGGCGACCATACCCGAAACCAATTCAGGATTTTCGGCGATGGTTTGCTCATTGGTCAGCAAGCCGTTGGAGACCATATCGACGGCATCGGAGACGGGGAACACTTTTACACCGGTCACCCCATTGCATTCGCCTGCATCGGCACGCTGTTGAATTTGAAGCGGTTCGTTGTTGATATAAACGACGGCGGCTTCTACACCGCCGACGCAAAACACATCGGGCGCATTGTAGCCAATGGCTTCGAGGGAAATATCCGCTTCAGTGAGGCCGTTGGCGGAGAGCAATGCAGTGAGGCCGTTGTAGCTGGCTCCGAAGCGACCGGGGACACCGACTTTGCGGCCTTTGAGGTCAGCGACAGATTCGATGCCACTGGAGTCGGAAACAACGATACCAATCGGATATTTTTGGAACCATTCGTAAACCTGTACCACGGGGCGACCGTTGGCACGGGCTTTGATGACTTCCTCGGCACTAATCAGGCCAAACTGACGCTCGTTGGCGGCGATCAGATCGACACCGAGGGGTTCGTCGCTGTATTCCAGTTCCAACTCGATATTGGCGGCAGTGAAATCACCGTTTTCGAGGGCGACATAAACGGGTGAAAACTGAATATTGGGGATGAAGGTCAGGAAAAAGGTCTGTTTCGCTGGTTCAGCCTGTGCGTGAACCGTCAGCGCGGTGAACAACGACAACAGTAACAACAGAAACACTCTCGAACGGCGCATACAATTATTCCTCCAGTAATGATGTAACGTCACGACGTAATAAGGTTTATATGGTGCGATTAGTACGCCGCTGCCAGCGCAGAACGTAGTGTTCCAGCAGTGCGACAAGGCTGTAGAGCAAGCGTGCAATCAGCGTTAAAGTGAGAACCGATATAAGTACAAGCGGAGTGTCGTACTGGCTGCGCGACAGATTAATAAGGAAGCCGAGGCCGGCGTTGGCACTAATGAACTCGCCGACGACCGCACCGATAACGGCGAGCGTGGCGCTAATTTTGAGGCCGCTGATGAGAACCGGCATGGCGGCTGGCACTTCGAGCTTGATAAAAGTTTGCCAACTGGTGGCTTGCATCGAGCGCATAAGGTCACGCAAGGGAGCGGGAACGGTGCGGATGCCGACGATGGTATTCATGAGCATGGGGAAAAAGACGATGAGCGCACCGGTGACAATTTTGCTGGTGGGTCCGCTGCCAAACCAGATGACCAGTAAGGGTGCGTAGGCAACAACGGGCGCGGATTGTACCGCCACGATGACAGGCGAGAGAAACTCCTCCAAGATAGGGGTTTTGGCGATGGCGTAGCCCAAGGTGACGGCGAGAAACAGCCCGACAAACAGCCCTGCGAGGACGTTCGCGAGTGTCACGCCGGTATGATAAAGGAGCGAACCATCACCGATGACGGTGAGTGCTTTGTCCCAAACGGTTGCAGGAGAGGGAATGATGAATGGTGGGTAGAGCTTAAGGTTAAAGACTACCTGCCACGCGACTAGCGCGACGATGACGGTGAGCAGCGGCGCGAGGCGGCGAATAACCTGCCATGTTGGTTTCATCGACCGTGTTTTGACGGCAGGAAGTGGTTTTGATGTTTGTGGAAAGATGCTCTGACGCATAAAAAACCCCGTTCACTCATTCACATAGCAACGGGGCGAAAATAGCTCAAAATCAACCAAATCGAACAATTCTCAACGTGGAAGCGTTCAGAACCATCGCAATGATTATCTGAGCAACGCTAACGCAAACTCACCAATAACGGCGTGAGATTGTTTAGCACCTTCTTTCATCCAGACTTTCACTGTCGGCTCTGGCGTTGAACCAGATCCACCGTCATAACCGAGGTTATGATGCACCAATTTGGGGTCGGGGTTGAGTAGAAGCACGTTGCAAATTGGCGGCTCGGGTCGCGGGCTTGATATGATTTATCATACCGCCGGTAGGGAATTTCGCCCTGCCCCGAAGGTTTGCTGTATTCAGTTATCAGGGAGTATAGCAGAAAGAATATTAGAATTGCAATGAACTTAAGGCCAGTTTAGTCTGCGTCAGCACCGTCTTCGACCAAGCCGAGAGTGAATAAGAACTTGCCACCTTTGGTCTGGCTTTGACCGACGGCCCAGATTTGACCCCCGTGCGCCTCGACAATATGCTTGCAGATGGCGAGGCCAAGCCCCGTGCCTTCACCCCCAGCGCGTGATGAATTCACTTGATAGAAGCGCTCGAAGATGCGGTCGACTTGATCGTCCGCCACACCCGGCCCTTCATCCTGAATTTGGATGGTGACTTCATCGGCAGTGACGGAAGCCGAGACAGTAATTTTGCCGTTGCGCGGCGACCATTTGACGGCATTGTGGAGCAAGTTGATGATGACGCGGCGAACTAAGTCCCAGTCACCCCAAACGCGGAGTTTCTTCGAAATATCGTGGACGATGCGAATATCTTTGAGGCTGGATTGATCTTCCATACGGTCGACGGCATCTTCAACCAACGCACGCAAATCCATGCGCTCCATACGGACGATAGATTGACCGGACTCGATCATGGATAAGTCCATCATTTCCTGAATGACCCAGAGCAGCGAGTCGGTTTCGCGGGCGATGGATTGCAGCGAGGAAATACTGCGCTTACGCTTGGGTTTTTCGTCCTCGTGGAAAAGCGAGTCGATGATGATACGGATGTTGGCGACCGGCTTGCGGAGTTCGTGCGAGATGTTGGCGACCATATCGCGGCGGGCGCGGTTGAGGCGAACGAGGTCACTGACATCTTGGAGTGCCAAGCCGATGAAGCGGTTGCCTTCGCGTTCAATGACCTGTGCGCGAACGCGATAATGGCGTTTGTTGATAATGATCTGTTCCTCGAACGATTCTTCCTTGTATTCGAGGGCGCTGAGGACGACCCCTTCTAGCTCAGGCGAGTTGGTGACATTAATCAGGCGCTCACCGATGGGGCGCACGCGGGCGAACAGGTCTTCCGCCGCGTTGTTGATGGCGATGATTTCAAAGTCGGCGTTTAAGACCAGCAATGCTTCGTAGGCGGAATTCGCCAACGTGAGCATGAGCGCCTGTTTATATGCCCAATCGTTTTCCGGTTGATCCACAACATTACCCTTCAAAACGATAACCAACACCACGCACTGTCACAATACGACGGGGGTTCGAGGCATCTTCTTCGAGTTTTTCGCGCAGCCAGCGGATGTGGACATCGACGGTACGCTTGTCGACAAAGTAGTCGTAGCCCCAGACCTTTGTGAGAATAAGATCACGCGAAAGGACGACACCCTTATTCCGCATGAGTTCGGCAAGGAGGTCAAATTCTTTGTTGCTGAGTTTGATTTCTTCACCGGCACGGTAAACGCGGCGGCCTGTGAGGCTGACCTGCAAGTCGTTCGAGTTCAGTTCGTCCTGCAAGACCTGACGACCGGAAGGACGGCGCAACACGGCACGGACGCGAGCGAGAAATTCACCGAGGGCGACGGGCTTGACGACATAATCATCCGCGCCACTTTCGAGGCCGACGATCTTGTCGACTTCGGTACCACGGGCAGTAACCATGATGATCGGAATGTGGTTGGTGCCGGGGTCACGACGGATGATGCGGCAGAGACTCAGGCCATCCAAACCGGGGAGCATGATGTCCAGTACAACGAGGTCGGGATGTTCTTGGCGGACTTTGGCAAGACCGTCTTCACCATCCATCGACATCATCACGCTGTAGCCTTCACCCTTCAACTTTTCGGAAAGGTTATTGGCGAGCGTCATTTCATCTTCTATTACCAGAATCTTCGGCATATCGTTATGTTCTTTCAATGTTTTAACACCTCCGCTTAATGTTATCAATCGATTATTAAATGACCGATATGCTTTCTTTAATTTAACTTAATCTTTTAATGATCTTACACCACCTAACGTTACAGCAGCGTTAACACCATTACGAATAGCTTGGGCAACGACCTCGGCGGCAAATGCACCGATGGCATTCACATTCGCGTCGATTTCACCGGTGGCGAGAGCAAAGATGGTGTCGCCATCGAACATCGTATGGGCGGGACGGATGGCCTGCGCAAGGCCGTCCTGTGCCATTTGAGCGACTTTGTTCACCTGCTCTTTGGTGAGCTTGGCATTGGTGGCGACCACGCCGATGACGGTGTTACTGG
This sequence comes from Chloroflexota bacterium, assembly GCA_020161935.1. Lineage (GTDB taxonomy): Bacteria > Chloroflexota > Anaerolineae > Aggregatilineales > Phototrophicaceae > CFX2. The sequence continues at coordinate 75,671 of JAIUNI010000001.1, read as the reverse complement.
TCGTGGGCGGCTCGATTATGCGAGACATGGCACGCATCATGTTGAGCGAACCGACGAAGGTTTGACCATCAGGCGGCTGGCGCATACCGGCGATAATTTGTCCGGCTTCGTTCACGACATCCCCTACAGCGTTCACGGCGATGAGCGCGGCGACGATGAGGCCATCACCCAAGTCGATGCTGGCGGTACCGATGCCACCTTTGGTCGCGAAGTCATTCCCCATACCGCCACCGACGCGGCAGCCGGTTCCTGCCCCAACGCAGCCCTGCTCGACGGCGGCATCCGTGGCGGCCTGCGCTGCGGCGTAACCCATCGCAGCATCGGGGCGAATATCGGAACGACCGATGGCGAGGTCAAAGAGGATAGCAGCGGGGACTATGGGCACAATCACACCCTGCGCTTGATAACCTTTCTCATTTTCTTCAAGGTAGCGCATCACGCCATCGGCTGCAGCGAGGCCGTATGCACTACCGCCCGCGAGTAAGATGGCGTTGACGGTGTTGACGAGGTGCATAGGGCGCAGGAGATCGGTTTCGCGGGTGCCGGGTGCGCCGCCGCGCTGATCCACTCCGCCGACTGTGCCATCAGGACATAGGATAACGGTGCAGCCCGTGACGGCTTCAAGGTTGGTGGCGTGGCCGACGCGGATGCCGGGGACATCAGTCAGGGAGTTGGTCAGGGTCATCGTCTTCTATCCCTAAGTAGGTTACATCGTCGGTTGAGTTGGGGAGTTCGTTCGGATATTCGGGTTCGAGCAGCGCGAGTGCGCGGTCGTAGTCATCCGGGCGTACGAATACGGTTATCGCGCCGAGCATGCCGATGGTAATGCCTAGGGCGGCCGCGCCGGGTTGACGGTGGACGACTGCGCGGATGCCTTCGACATTCAGGCGACCGGCGACGACGTGGGCTTCCGGTTCATAGGATGTTTCAAAAACGACCATCCATTCTGACACGATAAGGTTTATCCTTTCAAAGATTTAACAATTGAAGTGTATCGCCAGAGGTTGAGAAATACGAGGTTGATTGCTGAGGGTCTCACCTTCGGCTATAGTTTGCGCTATTAATTAAGGAGCATATGTATGCCATTTATATTTGTGTGGGGTATCCCTGAAGCGACACCGAAATATACGCTGGTTCAACTGCGGCGTAAGCTGGTCTCAGCGCTGGCGGAGAATATGGGCGTGGATACCAGTTGGGTACGGGTTTTCTTCCCGAGTGACCGGACGGGCGACCCAATTGAAGGCGAGAATGATCATATTTATGTGACGATTGAAACGGGTATGTTTTATAAGAAGGCTGAGGATGACAGCACGCCGAAATACGCAACGAGTGTAATCGCACAGCTTATTTGGGATGTATTTGAAGGTCAATTTGAGGTGGAATGCTTTATCGGGAACCACAATCCAGCTTGGGTGACGTTGATTGAGGCTAAGAAATTAGGTTGAAGCGAAAGAAGGAAAGGAGGAGGGGGAGGAACAAAAGAGCGAGGGAGTGCAGGGGGTTGGCAGCGGCGTACTCTCCCACCCCGTTACCAGGGCAGTACCATCCGCGCTCGTGAGCTTAACGACCGGGTTCGGAATGGGACCGGGTGTACCCTCACGGCTCTAGCCACCAACTACCTGCACTCACTCGCTCTTCGTCGAGTTCAGCTTTCGTTGTTCTCGTTGTTAACCAACTGGCAACAACTCAATCGTGTATTCTCGTAAGTCGTACTCTCCGCCAGAGTACTAATTTCCCCGTACCACATGTTCAAAAGCCCTCGACCATTAGTACCGGTCGACTACAGACATTGCTGCCCTTCCATCTCCGGCCTATCCAGCTCGTTGTCTTCAAGCGGTCTTACTTTCTTTTCGAAATGGGGAGTCTCATCTTGAGGTCTGTTTCCCACTTAGATGCTTTCAGCGGTTATCAGCTCCGAAGACTGCTACTCGGCTATGCCACTGGCGTGACAACCGACTCACAGGCGCTTCGTCCACCTCGGTCCTCTCGTACTAGAGGCAGTTCCCCTCAAACTCCCTACGCCCACAGCGGATAGAGACCGACCTGTCTCACGACGGTCTGAACCCAGCTCACGTACCGCTTTAATGGGCGAACAGCCCAACCCTTGGGACCTTATCCAGCCCCAGGATGCGATGAGCCGACATCGAGGTGCCGAGCCTTGCCGTCGATGTGAACTCTTGGGCAAGACTAGCCTGTTATCCCCGGGGTAGCTTTTATCCGGTAAGCTACGGCCCTTCCACTCAGTGCCGTAGGATCACTAAGCCCGACTTTCGTCTCTGCTCGGGTCGTTGCCCTCGCAGTCAAGCTGGCTTTTGCCTTTACACGCATCAGCGGGTTTCCATTCCGCCTGAGCCAACCTTTGGGCGCCTCCGTTACTTTTTAGGAGGCGACCGCCCCAGTCAAACTGCCCACCTGCCACTGTCCCGACTGCGGTTACAGCGCGGTTAGGGTCAAAATATCGCCAGGCTGGTATTTCACTGTCGACTCCACCCACTCTAGCGAGCAGGCTTCCCCGTCTCCCAGCTATCCTACACAAGCAAGATCCTAACGCAATGACAGGCTACAGTAAAGCTCCACAGGGTCTTTTTGTCCAGCTGCGGGTAACGCGCATCTTTACACGTACTTCAATTTCGCCGGGTCCCTTGTTGAGACAGTGCTCCACTCGTTACACCTTTCGTGCGGGTCGGAACTTACCCGACAAGGAATTTCGCTACCTTAGGACCGTTATAGTTACGGCCGCCGTTCACCGGGGCTTCAATTCAAAGCTTCGGGTTTCCCCTAACCTCTCCTCTTAACCTTCCGGCACTGGGCAGGTGTCAGCCCCTATACGTCCGCTTTCGCGTTTGCAGAGACCTGTGTTTTTGGTAAACAGTCGGTAGAGCCTCTTTGCTGCGACCGCCTCGCGGCGGTGTCCCTTCTCCCGAAGTTACGGGACCTTTTTGCCTAGTTCCTTAACAAAGGTTCTCCCGTTCGTCTTGGTATTCTCAACCTATCTACCTGTGTCGGTTTGTGGTACGGGCGGTGTGCTTCACCGTAATACAGACTTTTCTTGCCTCCCGGTGTCAGTGACTTCTGGACTTTCGCCCCGGCATCATGGTCGTTAACCACTTACCACCGCAATCCACTCAGCGGCTCACCTTCCCTAGAGGGTCTCTGCACTACTCCACACTCCGGTACTGGAATATTAACCAGTTGTCCATCACCTACGCCTCTCGGCCTCGGCTTAGGCCCGACTAACCCGACGCGGACTGACCTTCCGTCGGAAACCTTAGATATTCGACGAACATGGTTCTCACATGTTTTACGCTACTCATGCCGGCATTCTCACTCCTGCACGCTCCAACAGACTTTCCAGTCTGCCTTCTCCGCCTGCAGAACGCTCCCCTACCATAGTCTTTCGACCATCCCAAGCTTCGGTGACTGGTTTGAGCCCCGTTACATTGTCCGCGCAACCGCGTTCGACTAGTGAGCTGTTACGCACTCTTTCAAGGGTGGCTGCTTCTAAGCCAACCTCCTAGCTGTCTCGACACGGTCACATCGTTTCCCACTTAACCAGTACTTCAGGACCTTAGCTGTAGGTCTGGGTTCTTTCCCTCTCGACGATGAATCTCATCACCCACCGTCCGACTGCCGCGCTGTCATGATGGCATTCCCAGTTTGGTTGGGTTCAGTAAGCTTGACGCCCCCTAGCCCATCCAGCGCTTTACCTCCATCATGAATCGCGCAACGCTAGCCCTAAAGCTATTTCGGGGAGAACGAGCTATCTCCCAGTTCGTTTGGCATATCACCCCTACACACAGGTCATCCCCCACTTTTGCAACAGTGGTGAGTTCGGGCCTCCGCTGGCTGTTACGCCACTTTCACCCTGCCCATGCGTAGCTCACCAGGTTTCGCGTCTAATCCCTGCGACTTCTCGCCCTATTCAGACTCGCTTTCGCTTCGCCTCCGGGTGTCTCTCCCTTAAGCTTGCCACAGACATTAACTCGCCGGCTCATTCTCCAAAAGGCACGCCATCATCCCGTTTCCAGGACTCTGACCGGTTGTAAGCATATGGTTTCAGATTCTGTTTCACTCCCCTCGCCGGGGTTCTTTTCACCTTTCCATCACTGTACTCTTGCACTATCGGTCGTCTGGTGTATTTAGCCTTGGGGAGTGGTCTCCCCAGATTCCCGCTGGATTTCACGTGTCCTGCGGTACTCAGGTATCCTCTCAGTGTTTCGACCCTTACGTACGGGACTCTCACCCTCTCTGGTCGGCTTTCCCACGCCGTTCTGCTTCAGTCTCGACACTTAAACGAAGACCCTACAACCCCGATCTCGCGACCGGTTTAGGCTCCTCCGCGTTCGCTCGCCACTACTAACGGAATACTTTCTTTTCCTCGGGCTACTTAGATGTTTCAGTTCACCCGGTTCCCTTCCCTTGCGGGATAGTGTGGTATGACCCACACTGGGTTTCCCCATTCGGACATTTCCGGCTCTAGCGCCTGCACACGGCTGACCGGAACTTTTCGCAGTGTACCACGTCCTTCTTCGGCACCGTACGCCAAGGCATCCCCCATATGCTCTTATTCGCTTTATCCATGTGATACGGAGAAATTGATACTCTCGCGTTACTTTACTTACGCATTTACACTCTTGAGTTGTTAAGTTGCACCCGGTGTCGTCCACCGGCTTCTGACCACAAACACCTGCTTGTGCTCAGAGACCCGTCGACACACCTCACTGTCACCACCGACAAAACAGCCCGGTACTCCCGGGCTGAAAAAGTTCATCCGAAATACCGTATCAATGTTTTATGTGGAAACCAGTTCGATCAATTTAGTTTGTAACCTTGCTAACTTCCTGATCACTATACAAGAGCCTAAACACGCTGTCAAGCCGATGTTTAAGTGGAGATGAAGGGACTCGAACCCATGACCTACGCCTTGCAAAGGCGCCGCTCTCCCAACTGAGCTACATCCCCAGAAACTCGAATAGTGGGTCTGGGGGGGCTCGAACCTCCGACCTCACGCTTATCAGGCGTGCGCTCTAACCAACTGAGCTACAGACCCGGAAGTCAAATGGAAAGCTGCGTCGCAGTGTTTAACAACAGAATAGTGAGATGGAGAGTTTGGGATGCTTGAGACACTCGCGTGTCGCATCCAACGTTTTCTAGAAAGGAGGTGATCCAGCCGCACCTTCCGGTACAGCTACCTTGTTACGACTTCGTCCCAGTCACCAGCCCTGCCCTCGGCGGTTGCCTCCGTAAGGTTAGCTCCCCGACTTCAGGCGTGACCAGCTCCCATGACGTGACGGGCGGTGTGTACAAGGCCCGGGAACGTATTCACCGCAGTATAGCTGACCTGCGGTTACTAGCAACTCCGACTTCATGCAGGCGAGTTGCAGCCTGCAATCCGAACTACGAACGGCTTTCTGGATTGGCTCCACCTCGCGGCTTCGCGACCCGTTGTACCGCCCATTGTAGCGTGTGTGTAGCCCTGGATATAAAGGCCATGCTGACTTGACGTCATCCCCACCTTCCTCCCGTTTCTCACGGGCAGTTGCGTTAGACACTTGTAACTAACGCCGAGGGTTGCGCTCGTTTGCGGACTTAACCGAACACCTCACGGCACGAGCTGACGACAGCCATGCAGCACCTGTTCAAGCTCCCGAAGGTCGTTCCGCTTTCGCTTCACTACTACTTGTATGTCAAACCCAGGTAAGGTTCTTCGTGTAGCCTCGAATTAAACCACACGCTCCGCTGCTTGTGCGGGCCCCCGTCAATTCCTTTGAGTTTTAATCTTGCGACCGTACTCCCCAGGCGGCTAGCTTACCGTGTTGACTTCGGTACCCCGAGGGGTTTCCCCCCCTGAACACCCAGCTAGCATCGTTTACGGCATGGACTACCAGGGTTTCTAATCCTGTTTGCTCCCCATGCTATCGCGCCTCAGTGTCAGGTACGGCCCAGCGTGTCGCCTTCGCCACTGGTGTTCCTCCGGATCTCTACGCATTTCACCACTACACCCGGAATTCCACACGCCTCTACCGTCCTCTAGTCTCGCAGTATCCGACGACCTGCCTCGGTTAAGCCGAGATATTTCACGCCAGACTTACGAAACCACCTACACGCCCTTTACGCCCAGTAACTCCGGATAACGTTTGTCTCCTACGTTTTACCGCGGCTGCTGGCACGTAGTTAGCCGAGACTTATTCCTGTGCTACCGTCCTCTCTCGTCACACAGAAAAGGGTTTTACGATCCGAAAACCTTCTTCACCCACGCGGCGTCGCTGCATCAGGCTTGCGCCCATTGTGCAATATTCCTCACTGCTGCCTCCCGTAGGAGTCTGGGCCGTGTCTCAGTCCCAGTGTGGGGGGTCACCCTCTCAGGTCCCCTACCCGTCGTCGCCTTGGTACGCCGTTACCGCACCAACTAGCTGATGGGCCGCAGCCTCATCTCAAAGTGACCGAAGCCTTTTCTCACAACCCTCTGCAGACCGTGAGCTTATGCGGTATTAGCCTGTCTTTCGACACGTTATCCCGCGCTTTGAGGTAGATAAGCTACGTGTTACTCACCCGTGCGCCACTCCAATATTGCTATTGCCGTTCGACTTGCATGTGTTAGGCACGCCGCCAACGTTCATCCTGAGCCAGGATCAAACTCTCCGTTTGATTGCACTCTCGAAACTGACAAGGCTTTTCGCCTTGATCTGTTACTGTCAGGCTGATTGTTTTTTGTTTTCCCGCAGTGTCAATCCACTGCGTTCTTCCATCTCACTCTTCTGTTGTTAAGTTGCGTCCACACACATTGCTGTGTGTTAAGGTTGTGTTAAGTCTACATCCCGCTTTCGTGTTCGTCAAGGCGATTTTGTAATTTCCTACAAACTCATTTGGGATACTTGGGATATTTTACACAATCCTGTATCACCATCACTTGACGTTCCACACCAGTCAATTAAGTTTCCTGAATTGCCTAGTCACAACTGTTAAATTGCGTTTTGCTGCGGGAGATAAACTATATCATGCCGTTTTTTGGCTGTCAACACCATTTTCAAACTGATTTCAAACCCGTTTTTCATAATTGGTGTTTAGGGACAAAAACAGTCCGGTTTGCGTTCCCGGACTGTCCGGCATTACCTTGTTAAGTTGGTCGTTCTTGTGAACGGGCGTTACTATATGATACGGGAGAAAGGTCGTCAAGGGCGACTTGTGAAAATTGCCACCAATTGCTCAATTTGAGGGAGAAAATGGCATGTTACAATTCGCTACGTCCCTGTAGCGCTCTACTGAGCGTCACGGAGTCAACATACTCGATGTCGCCGCCGACAGGCAGCCCGCGCGCTAGACGGGTAATTTTTACACCGCGCGGTTTGAGTTCCTTCTGTATATAGAAGGCGGTTGCATCACCCTCCTGCCCCGGATTGGTTGCCACGACAACTTCAACGGCATCGCCGATTTCAATACGTTTTACCAATTCACGAATCTTCAAATCATCCGGCCCAATACCATTGACAGGCGAAATCGCTCCGTGCAGCACATGGTAAACGCCGTCATATGCGCCGGTTCGTTCAAGCGCGGTTACATCGAGGGGTTCTTCAACCACAGCGATGAGGTGATGATCGCGACGCGGGTCATTACAAATCGGGCAAGGATCATCAATCGTAATGTTGTAGCAGGTTGAACAAAACTTGATCTGGCTTTTCAAGTTAGTCAGTGCGTCAGCCAGTTTGAGCGTTAGCTCATCCGGCGAACGCAGCAAATAGTACGTCAATCGCGAAGCGGATTTGGGGCCGATACCCGGCAAACGCGAGAAGGCATCAATCAATTTAGTAACCGGCTCGGGGATGGTTTTACTCATCTTGCAACCTTGAAGGTGTCTTTTAAGCGAAGGAAAGGCGACTCGAAATACCGATACGACAGCCACGATAGGGCGACAGTCGCCACTATTATAATTGGATAAATCGCAAACTGGTATAGCGGTTCGCTCATTTGTTCGTGAGTAAAATGCAGGAAAACGAGCAATACGAGGGTATGCAGCATATAAATGCCGTACGACAAATTGCCGGCTTCTTCCAACCACGGGTGATCGAGCTTAAGCGGGAACCGTTCATTCGTCGCGACATTCAAAATGAGGATGGCAAATGCGAAGGTTGTAACGACGGTATATGGGATATGGGGCGCTTCGTGAACGAGTATCGCCACTGCTACTGTCACTAAAACAGCCAGCCCACTCACCACCGGATGGTAAATCAACTTGAGTATGGGATGCTTAAAGTAGTAGGCACAAGCAAACAATCCGCCAATCGCGATGCAGTCGTAACGCATATATCTAATTACTATCGTGAAGAAGTCATCCGGCCTCTGCCAAAACATAAACGCCATGAGTGACCACCAGAATACAATTACCGCGAGGAAAAACTTGGCTAAGTTCGCATCTGATTTACCGACGTGCGGGATAAACAGGTAGAACTGTTCCTCAATGGCGATTGACCAGAGATGCTCCAGCGGAGGGAACGGATAGTATATGATGAAGGCGATGTTGCCTTGAAACAAAATCAACAAAATAGCGATCACAGGATTAGCGATTGTATTATTGAAGGCCGAAGTGATCGGCGGGAGCAGCAGCGCAGTCACCAGTAGCAGCGCATAGTACAACGGCCAGATACGCAAAACGCGGCGCATGTAAAACTTCTTGACCGAAACCGTAGACGTACGTTCGCGTTCGACCAGCATCAAGTAGGTAATCAAAAAACCGCTGAGGACGAAAAAGAGGTGAACCGCATCGGTTCCATTCAAAAATAAGCGGCCAATCGTATCTGGTAAATCAGGTATACCGTACCACTGGCGCGGGTTATACATGATGTGGTGAATAACCACTGAAATGGCTGCGTAAAAACGCAGTGCGTTCAAACCCTTAAAATGTATTTTCACGCGCAAACACTTTACTCAGGCGCGATGACCTGCACCAATAACGGGATGAAAAAGAGCAGATCAACTCTGCCCTTTCATCAGTTTACAGCCATGTATCAGCCGTTGTGCCTTGAGCCTATTTTGGAATTAGCCGCCGAGCAACCCACTGAGCAGCGGGTTATCGCCCAAGCCGCCGGTAATGCCTTCCATACGACGTGCGGACAATTCTTGGCTCTGCTCAATCGCTTGGTTCACGCCGAGCATAACCAGTTCTTGCAAGTCGGTCAGCCATTCTTCGTCGTTCAGGTCGATCAGTTCTTTGTTAATCGTGATCGACTGCACACGCTGGTGACCACTGATGACGATCTTGACCGCGCCACCACCCACTGAGACTTCAACCGTTTCTTTTTCGAGGGCTTCTTGAGCAGCGACCATGTCTTCCTGCATCTTCTGGATCTGCTTCATCATGCCGCCCATGCCACCCTGCATTCCGCCGGGCATCCCACCACCAAACCCACCACGACGACCTTTTGCCATTTGATTTGCTCCTCTACCTAAAGTTCAACATTTCCCAAATACCTATACTGGCATTTACCGTATATGCTTACTTCCGTTTATCAACCGGGGTAATCTTGGCTCCTAACTGTGCGCCTTCACTTAGTAAGGGGTCGTTGGGGTCGAAACCCAATCCGTCATTGGATTGCTCAATCGACGCATCATCGCCTTCGACCATGATAACACGGACGTGAAGGCGTACCCGATGCACCTCGTAAAAGACACGCTCCAGCACTTGGATTTTTTCCGGTACTTGCAGCTTATCATAATAGAGTGAATTATTCGTGCCGAGGAAAACGGTGTTGCCATCCACCCTTACAACCCGAAAATACTGCATCAAGTCGGGGCCATTCTTGCTATAACGATAGAGCGCCTTGAGTGCGATATTCCACTTTTCGCGGATGATCGCAGGCTCGACCACGGGCGGCGCACCGGCAGGCATGACCTCAGCCGGTGGCGGCGGCGCTTGAGCTGCGGCTTGCGGCGGTGGAGCGTAAGCCGGTTGAGCATAAGCTGAACTCATCTCAACGACAGATTCCTGATACTTTAAGGATTCCAACAGTGCCAATTCAAGCATCAACTGGGGCTGCCAACCGCCTTTGTAATTATTCACCGCATCATTAAAGCTCTTAATAGCGGTGAGTAAGCGTCCGCGCCCGATCAAGACCGCCTGATCCTGATAGAGCGACCGGTCATCCTCTGAGGCTTCGACCAGATCAGCGCTTGCCGTCTGCGTCAGCAACACTGCCCGCAAGTGTTCAACGACCTGCTCGCCGAGCTGGCGCGGGTCGGTTCCGGCATCAATCGCAGATGCGATCACATGTAAACCACCCGCAGCATCGTCATCGACCAATGCGGCGACCAAATCTTTAACCGCACCAAGACTGGCTGTTCCTAATATCCGTTCGACAATATCGAGGGTGATGACTTCCTCAGGGTCGGAGACAATCTGGTCAAGCAGGCTGATGCTGTCGCGCATACTGCCTGTACCCTGCCGCGCGACCAATTCCAACGCCGCACGTTCGATTTTCAGCCCTTCAGTTTCAGCAATGGCTTGCAGACGGTCAGCCACTTCTTGCACCGTAAACAGCCGAAACTCGAATGGCAAGCAGCGGCTCTTAATCGTCTGCGGAACCTTATCAATTTCGGTCGTCGCTAAGATGAAGATGGCATGGGCAGGGGGTTCTTCCAACGTTTTGAGCAGGGCATCAAACGCATTACCCGTAAAACGGTGAACTTCGTCGATGATATAAACTTTGTACTGACCTTCACCCGGCGCAAAGGCAATCTTGTCCCGCAGGTCACGCACATCATCGACACCGGTATGGGTCGCGGCATCGATTTCGATGAGATCAAGGTAGCGCCCTTCGTTGACCGCGAGACAAGCCGCACACTCGTTACAAGGCCGTTTGTCGGGGTCGGTACTCTGGCAGTTAATGGCTTTCGCCAGCAAACGCGCCGAGGTCGTTTTACCCGTACCACGCGGGCCGCTAAATAAATACGCATGTCGGATGCGACCTGTTTTCAACGAGTTCCGTAATGTACGGGTGATATGTTCCTGACCGATCATGTCCTCGAAGGACATTGGCCGCCATTTGAGATAAAGTGCTTGTTTTGGCACTGTCGTAGCCTCCCACCATCCAGCAAACTTGAGTCTAGCATTTCCGTTCGTGAGGGGCAATAGCCCATACGTGTAATCTCTATTATTCAGCGGTCGTTCAGGGCAAAAGAACTCTCAATAATGAGAAATGGCTCATCGGGGCTACCCCCTCCGAGCATTAACGGTGTTATAATTATCAATAGTGAATTACGAAGAGGAGCATCTACTGTGAACTTTGGACCTACAGAACTCATCATCATTCTGGTGATTGTCATCTTGCTGTTCGGTGTTGGGCGTGTTGGTCGCATCGGCGGCGAACTGGGCAGCGCCGTGGCTAACTTCCGCAAGGGCATGGAAGAGGGCAGCAAGAAAGACAAGCCGACTGACGAAACCAACGTCTAGTCTTTGAACCGCAATCGACAGGCGAGGCCGCCCCTCGCCTTTTTGATTTTGCGTACTTCGCTATCCCCGACTTAGCCCAGCCGTTCGAGCGCTTTTTGCAAGTTCAGCAACGGACGATGGGCAACTCCCGGCGGGAGTTTGAGGTTAAAGGAAACAATTTCCTTATTCAACTTCTCGGCATCCAGCGCCAGCTTTTCCCGCGCACTCAACCAAACATCGATATTCTGGCTCGTTCGATAATTTTTATGGGCGTTGATTAAACGCGACTGCCATGAGTCAGTTTTGGCGGTCAGCGTTTTGGCTTCCACAATCCAATCGGGCGCAATACCGTTTTGCTTCATGATTTTATAAGCAAGCTGCATATCCGTAGGCACATTCGCATCCGCGCTTAAGTCCAGCGGACGACCTTCGCCGGGGAGGTTATTAAACTCTCCCGCTTCCATCGCCTTCCTGATCGCCGTATCAACAACCGTTTCCCACTGTTTCATATCGATACTCCGGTAATTGCCACACTCAGATGGATGATGAAGGCGATTGTACCATTTTTCTCAATCAAGTGCTATTACATACTATTAAGAATCTTTTTAAGTTTGCTTCGTAATTTGCAAAACATTCGCAAATTTCGCATTCGATCCGCCGAAATGGTAGGCGGAAGTCTCCCGTGCATCCGCTGAATTGACATTTTGTGGCGGCGGAAATGAGGGAGCGCGGCGCTGAAATGACACAAGTGCAGCGGATTGTTCCCGTGTATCCGCCGCTGCATGGTGCATGGCGGTTGTGAGGGAGTGAACCGCCGAAGATAGTTTCAAGTGGCAAGTGGTAAGTTACAAGTGAAAGGCAAATACATAGTTAACCGCCAAGTCGCCAAGAGAATACAGAGTCATTATAGCACAAAATTTCTGATACGGTGTTTGAGTTTTCAAACTTTGGGAATGAGTTCTGAGGGGCGTTTTAAACAAAAACCCTCCCATCGACATCGAGCCGAAGGGAGGGTTAGTCGTGCAATACACGGTTATGACTACGGCAGGGTTACGGGGGCCGGGAGCCGGAAGCTGCCCTGCACCTTGCCGGTGTTGTCTTTCAGCGTCACCACATCGCCGGGCTGGAAACCGGGCTGTGTCCGATTCCAGAACAGCGCGATAGCCGTATCCTGCCCTACGCGGCTGTAAACCGTTACCAAACCATTTGAGAACAAAATGCGTTCGGTGAAGGTGTAGACGTTGCCACCCGATGTTTCAATCGTCCAGCCCTTGAGGTTGACGTTGTTGCCATTGTTGCGAATGGTGATGCCTTCGGAGGCGATTTGACCGACACCCACGACTTCGGCAATTTCGACCATCGCGTTGGTGGCGGTTGGCGGTAGCGTCAAGGTTGGGCGCAAGGTCGGTGTAGCAGTCGCGAGTTCTGCGGTTGCTTCGGCTGTGGCTTCAGTGGTTGCCTCAGACTCAATGGTTTCTTCAAGCGTTGGAACCGGTGTAGTCACAGGCCCCGTCAGCGGGCAGCCTTCCAACGGAACGATCAGGACATCATCAATTTGCAGGAGGGATGCGGTATCGTCATTTAAGCCGTTCACTTCCATCAAACGGAAGGGATCAGCACCATATTGTTCGGCAATCGCGAAGGGTGTATCGCCAGAAACCAGCGTGTGAAGGATACAATTTTCCGGTAAGGCGGTCGATGAGGTCTGAACCGATTGAGCATCAGCCGGATTAACCGCTAAGGCGTTCGCGTCTATCGTCCCGATGGCCTCGGCAGAGACGGCTGTACCCGGTGTCGAGAGAATGCCGGTCGGCAGGATAACCGTACCGGGCTGCGGTGTCGCCGTCACAATTTTGATGGCTGGCCCAGCGTTGGGGTCGATTGTAGCCGTCACGAGAATTGGTACGGTAATGACCAATTGGCTCGTGCTCGGTGGTGGAGCGTTCGAATTAAGGAACTGATTGACTGCAAAAATAACTGCTGCCGTGATCAAAATATTTAGTATTACAAATGCCACAAGCGAACGTCGCCGCATAATAACCTCTTATCTAAGTCCCCCAAAGACCCCGTTACAGAATATTAACACAGGGGACTAATGGCGGCAATTGAGCGGTTAGAATACGGTTAGGGTGGTTTCATTTCCACTTATAGAGTGTGTAGCCGCCAATACCATCCGTCCAAATAGGCTCTAAATAGGTGGCAACAGCCTCTGGAAAGAGAGCATTTTCGGTAAGAAAGCGCGAATCCGTGGCGCTGAAGGTGTATCCCAAATCATAAACGAGGAAATAATCGTCGCCGCTGGCTTTCCACGATTCAAAAACTTGGTCGATGGTTTGACCTTGTTTCAGCGGACGCGGCCAATAGTCGAAGAGAACATCACTCAGGCAGGTTTGGGTTGGCGGGCAGTAATAACCACGTGACTCGTAGAGAAAACGAATCTGTGAACCTTCGGGCAGTTTAGCTAACTCGTCCATCGCGGCGGTAAACACGCCTAATTTGGAGGTGAGAAATTCCGCGCGGCTGGTTGAACCTAATAAAGTTGGTACCAATTTGGACTCGAACGTGTCGCGCACCGCATCAGTCACACTAAACACAATCGTCAAGGTCAAAATGGCACGGGAAAGGAAGCCCACATCCAACGGTTTACGAGGCCACTTGCCCACACTGTGAAACCCTAATACGGCTAAACAGGCGGCTACCGGAAAGCCCATCAGCATGAGCCGTGTTTGTGAACCGATATTGGTCGTTAGTGCCGTGATGCCCCAGTAGGCTAACAGCGGTAGCGAAAACACGATGGCAAGTCGGGCGAAGGTTCGGGGTTTTTCGTCGAGCCACTGCCAACCGAACAGGAGTAGAAAGGGCACGGTTAAAAGCCACGGCCCAGCGGTAAAGCCGTAATTCTCACCCTTCTCGACCCCAAGGATACTGGCGGCAAATGGTAAGACTGGCAACTGCCATAACTTACCGTTACTCAAAAAGCCGAAGCCGGATGTTGAAAAGGTCGCGGTTCGTCCGGTATCCCAATTCACGCCACCGAAAATAAACGGGTATAAAGGATTCTGATAATAGATTAGCCCTTTGAGCGCCCAAGGCAGAAAGACGATGCCAGCAGCCAAACCAACGATGACCACGTTACGAATAAACTCACGTGGCGAATAAACTAGCAGCACGAGCAGGACTGCCCCAACTAAACCGGCAGCGGCATACTTCACGCTTACACTTAAACCCAAGAACACTCCCAACAGGATTAAATAGGTGGTCGAGTTCGATGTTGGGGATGCTGATGCGTCAACATCTGCTGTTTTCGGAAGCAGAGTCGAATGCCAGATAGTGACGAGTGTTAGTACAGCGCCACCATAGGCGAACATCGCAAGATCAACATATGCCCAACCGAACAGCAACCAGAAGCTAAAACTCGTCAGCAGCAGTGTAATACTTAGGTAAGCAGCAGCGGTATCCACATAGCGTTTCAACAGGCCGCCCACAATCAACAACCCCAAGACACCAAAGCTGAGATGTAAGGGGGCGGCGGCGCTATCGCGACCAAACAACCCCATACCCATCCCATAAACGATTTCGGCAGTTTGGGGAAATCCCATAAAGAGGTTATCCGGCAGCGTTATCATGCGTCCGGCGCGGAGGTAGGCTTGCGGACCAACAAGGTGATAGTTAATCGCGTCATAGGCATAGGGTGGCGCGAGGGCGTGCAGCAGCGCCAAAACAAGCAGCAGAGCGGATACAATCATTAGGAAGCGAGTCCAAGTCGTAACCGGATGAAGTGCAGCTACGAAGATTAGACGAAGATCACCTAACCACGCAATCACAAAGCGCACGTTCAAAACTGCTAACGCGATAAGTATGACCCACATCGCGAGAGGGCGATAAAGCGCAAGTATGCTGATTACTAGCAGTACTATGCCGAGCACACCTAACCCGATTAAACCTTCTAGACCTAACCGTTCGGAACGGGAAAGCATCGCGAGGTGAATTTTTGATAGACCCCGCCGACCGACACCAGCAGCAACCGATATCACAAGTCCCGTGCTTACCATGTCGAGCAGTGCACCACCTGCACCGGCGATCAGGGCAAAATCGAGCGGTTTATGCACCCAGAAGTAACCGATCACCACCCCAATTAGGAAAATAAGTGCAGCTAAAATACGCCAACCGGGACGATTTTTTATAACAGCCATCTAATATTGTCCTGCTAATATGAGACCCGTTAGAATATCTCTTTATTGTACGTGGGTATCGAGTGGAGAGGAATTAACAAATGACCTACATGATTGACGGGCATAACCTGATTGGTAAGCTGCCTGATATTTCTCTCGATGACCCGAATGATGAAGCACTCCTCGTACAAAAACTTTCCAGTTTTGCCGCGCGTACCGGTAAAAATTGTCTGGTGGTGTTTGACCACGGTTTACCGGGCGGCAGCTCACGGATGTCCACCCGCAGCGTGCAGGTGGTGTTCGCCTCCGGTCGTTCCAGCGCTGACCGGGTGATGGTGGAACGTATCTACAAAATTCAGGACATCAAAGGCTGGGTGATCGTCACCTCGGATAATGACGTGATGGCACGGGCGCGGCGGCGCGGGATGGAAACGCTGCATTCGGAGGAATTCGCACGGATGATGGAAGCACCACCACCCAAAATTGTGGACGCGGGTGAAGCGACCGATGTCAACCTCTCGGAAACCGAAGTTGATGAGTGGTTGAACCTGTTTAGTGACGGGGCAGCACCGAAGAAAAAATGAGGTTGCAATGACTGAAAAAGAATACATCTCTGTTCAGGAAATGGCTGCCATGCACAACGTCAGCATCAACACCATTCATCGCATTTTATGGGCAGAAGTTGATGTGCCGGATACCAATCGGCGTATTCCCGGTGCCGTAAAAGTTGGCAGTGAACGACGTGGCGAGTGGCAAATCCCTCGCGAATCGGCAAAAAACTGGCAGCGCAGCGAACGCGGACGTAAGCGAAATAAAACCTAGCAAAATAATGTGCTATTTGATTTTTTGCTTGACAAAAATTCATATCTGTTATACAATTTATTCCAAGATAAAACGAATGGGAATATACCAATATGGCACGTCGATACGACCACCTGCGTGAAAAAGCGATTGAACTCCGCACCCAGTACAACATGACGCTGGAGGAGATCATCGAACGATTGGCGCTGCCCAAGACGACGATCTACTACTGGATTAAAGACCTCCCTATCCCGCGCACGGAGAAACAGACGGCGGCGCAACGACAGCGCGCCGATCAAGTCCGCATCAAACACGCTAAACTTCGCGACGCTGCCTACCAAGAAGGGGTTGCACAAGCGCCGGAACTTCTCAAAGACCCGACGTTTCGTGATTTTGTCGTACTGTATATGGCGGAAGGTTATAAGCGCGACAGAAATACTGCTTCATTTGTTAATTCAGACCCGCAGCTCGTTCGGATTGCTCATCGTTGGATGTGTAAGTTAACGGTTAAATCGCCAAGCTATAATCTGCAATACCATGTTGATCATGACACTGATGAACTCCGAGCCTTTTGGGGAAACTATCTAAACATCAAACCTACATCAATCAAACTCATTCGCAAATCGAACAGCGGGCAACTTGCTGGCAGGCAATTTCGTTCCGTGCATGGTTTGTTAACGATACTCGTATTTGATACGTATTTCCGAGCAAGATTGCAAGCATGGATGGACATCGTTAAAAGTCAGTGGTAAAATTTCCCCATTCGGGGCGTAGCGAAGTCTGGTATCGCGCATCATTTGGGTTGATGAGAGCGTGGGTTCAAATCCCGCCGCCCCGACTTAACAACCAGATGTGCGGGTATGGTGTAGTGGTAACATACGACCCTTCCAAGGTCTTGTCACCGGTTCGAATCCGGTTACCCGCTCTGAACCTATGACATGCGGGCGCATAGCTCAACGGCAGAGCAGTCGGCTCATAACTGATGGGTTCTAGGTTCGAATCCTAGTGCGCCCAATGAACTAAATTTATTTAAAGATGACGTTTTATCATAGATGCAAAAGCGGCGAGGTGTTTAACCCTCGCCGCTTTTGATTCGTTGTGGCTTCATGATATTTAGACCGCGATGGCGACCAGTTCATCCGGCACCGGCAGCTTGCGCTTGCTCAGGAAAGAGACCAGCGCCGGGGTCAAGTCGCTGACGAGGCCGTTGTACGAGCGTTCCAGTTGATGCAAATGCTCCACCAGCCACAGGTACATATCGGCTTCGGTGCGCTTTTTCATATGCGCCAACATATCGTGCTTACGAATAAGCATGACCGCCGGTAGGTACACATTCTGGTACCAATGTGTCGCTGCTTCTTGAATGCTTACAGGGCATTCTTCACATTCGGATAGGAATGCGCCGTGCAAGTTGATATGACCGATGAAGTCGTTGTAGCGCGTCGGTTCACTCAGCATCAAGTTCTCATGCTGAGGGATATAACGCAGCGCCGTTTCCTCTAAGAAGGTCATGTAGGCTTCGGCTGCATCCATTTGACTGGTTACAACTGTTTTGTTCAAGCAAAACGGAACGTCAACCTCGGTTACGTATGCTTCAATCGTCTTTTGCCCAAGCGCCAAAGCTACCGAGACACGATGATTACCATCGCGCACAAAGTAGACTTCGCCGACTTGGTAGACTTCGATTGGTGGCAAGCCCATCGTACCCTGAACTTCAGCGTAGATGCGGCTCCAGCGGTCTTTATTCACGACACTCTTGGGCAAAAATGTGTTGGTAAAGTCGGTATAACGACCAACGCTGCCAACAATCGCTTCGAGCGGAATATCTTGTAGACCACGATACAGTTCTTCGCGCAGCCGAAGCCGCGCACGGATGTCTTCGAAACTTAACAACTGCGCGGGCTTGCCACGCAGATGACCGATCATTTCTTGCCAGAAGGCTCGTACAGTCGCATGTTCATATTCGACTGTCGCCAAATACATATCCATCGTGTTAGGCATCTTTTCCTCCGAACTACGGCAACACGCATAGGATGGGACGAATTCTCAAGAGCAACAGTTGTAAGCGTGTAATTTTGAAAACGTGTGCGTAGCGGTTCGATGCTATCTACGTATGGAGTTGTTAATTTTCTTCGTGCGAACTGATCTTATCATTAAACCAATAACGGAAGGTGAAGACAATGTTAAGTCTCACCAGATTATTCGGCTAAAACTCGGCAGATTACACAACAATGACAATCAGTGGGTTAACCGAGCGCGAAACGGGAAAAGGTCGAGGAGCTTCACACAATACAGAGGTGGAATTATGGATATAACGCAGTTAAATCATCCTCATCAGTGAATATAGACAACCTGAACAGGTAGTACCTTACCACGATCTGGGCATTTGCAACTATAGTCAATATTTGAGCGTCGGGTAATCGTAGCGTGCAGAAAATAAAAAGAAGGGCAGCAATCGCCCTTCTTGTGTTTATCAGAACGTGGCTCGCGTTAAGAAGTCGTTGTAGGTGTTTCGGCCAGCTTACCGAGTTCCTCATCAATATACCGCGCGAAAACCGCGTAGGCTTGTGCGCCGCTGATGAAGCGCCCGTTGACGAAGAAAGCGGGTGTTCCGTTGACACCGAGGGCTTGGGCTTCGGTCACATCCTTGCTGACTTCCGGCAGGTGCTGCTGTGTATCAAGGCAGGTGGTAAAGGTAGCGACATCAATGTTTAACTGCTCGGCATAAGTAATGAACTGCTCGCGGGTCAACGCTTGCTGGTTCTTGAAGGTTAAGTCATGGAATTCCCAGAACTTACCCTGATCGTTCATACACTGCCCTGCCAGCGCAGCCGTTAACGAACCCTGTGTCTGGAACGGATAGTCGCGGTACACGAGGCGCACTTTACCGTCATAATTCTGGAGCAGCGGGTCAAGCGTTTCAGCCGCGAAGCGACCACAGAAGGCACAGTGGAAATCCGAGAATTCGATGATGGTTATGGGGGCATCCGCCGCGCCACGGAACGGGTCATCATCGGCGCTGACTTGATATGAGTTGCCCTGTACCAAACCGGCGGCCTGCTGCCCACCACCAGCAGCCGCTATCGCTTGTGCGGCGTTGTTTATCAGTGCGACATTCTCGGCACTGTTGGCATTGAACAAGGAGGTGATGGTCGCGCCACTGATGAGCGCACCGAGGACAAAGAACACCACCGCGATAATGATGTAGTTGAAAAACACCCGTGAGATCACAATCACCGCACCCGGTTCAGCATACGCCTCGGTTGAAGAATCGGCAGCAGACTGCGTTTCATCAAAAACTGGCTTCGGCAAATCCTTAGGGAGCGGCGATACATCGTTTAATTCGGGTGTCGAAGATGTTTCCACGGAGACCTCACAACCATCAAACTTTAGACAATTTCATCCTATTACGAAGCCTTTACCACGTCTATAGGCAAAAAGGCGTAGGAAATTAGGTACATTGGATGACTCAAACCCTTAAAAGTACGCTAGAATAGTACCATAGCACTTTCAATACTGCTTACAATTTCAGTCTTTCTATAGGTTTTCTCAGGAGCATTGCCTTTGAGTGAAGAGTCGGCGCGTCTGTTGGAGGGATTGGTCATTAGTGACCAAAGCGGTTTTTTTGACGTTGAACTTTCAAAAGATCACATTATTACCTGTCGTTTACGGGGACGATTAATGGAAGAAGCCCAATCGTCCGATATTGCGGCTATTGGCGACCGCGTACTTATACAAATCCTCCCAGATGGAACCGGCACAATCGAGTCGGTACTTGAACGCACCAGTGTCCTTTCGCGGGCGATGCGTACCGAAGGCAAGCGCGGCGCAGGTGAAGCTGAACGCGAACAAATCATTATCGCGAACGCTGACCAAGCCCTGTTTGTTTTCGCGGCTGCCCAACCTTCCCCGAACCTCAAAATGCTGGATCGCTTCCTTGTGGCGGGCGAAAAGTCCGAGATCGGGCGGCTGATGATTGTGGTCAACAAGCTCGACCTTGAGGACAACTCGGTCACGAAGGCACGTTTCGCCCCTTATGAGAAGATGGGGTATACCGTTTTGTATACCAGCGCTCAAGATGACCTCGGCGTGGACGAACTCAAAGCCCTGCTAAAAGATCATCTCTCGGTGTTCACCGGCCCGTCGGGGGTCGGTAAAACGAGTCTGCTCAACAAAGTGCAGCCGGGTTTAGGCCGTACGGTGAAAGCCGTCAGCCAGCGTCGCGCAGAAGGTATGCACACCACGCGCGACAGCGTACTCGTTCACCTTGATATGGGCGGGCATCTGGCAGACACACCGGGGATGCGCTCCCTCACTTTATACGACATTGAGCCGGAAGAACTCGACGGTTATTACCGCGACATTGCGCCGTTCGTGAGCGAATGCAAGTTCAACGATTGCAGCCACAGCAACGAGGCCGGATGCGCGGTTCGCGCGGCTGTGGACGCGGGGACAATCGCCCGCGCCCGCTACCAGAGCTACCTGCAACTGCGCGAGGAACTTGAAGAGGCTTACGCAGTTTACTAACGTTGGTGATGCGCTTACTTCTTGGTCGGGCGGGTGTACTGCTTGATCGTGCGACCGTTGGCGGAGTCCTCGATCAAGGTGGCGACACGCCGCGCACGGGTCGCCTCCTGCTTGGCGCTGACGATCCACCAGAGAACCGATTTGCGGTACGATTTCGGCTGCCGTTCGAAAAAGTCCCACGCCTGCGGGTTGGCCTTGATCTGTTCGATTTCGGCGGGTGTGAGTTCGGCTTGGTCACGCTGTTCGTAGGCGTAGATGCCGGATTGGTTTTCCGTCCGCAGGGCGAAGGCGGCGAGGCCAGCCGGTTTCATGCGGCCTTCCCCCGTGAGCGATTCCACACGGGCGATGTTGACCCAGCTCCAGTTACTCGTCGGTTTGCGGGGTGTAAAACGGATGGTGTAACTCTCGGCATCGAGACTCCTGCGAATACCGTCGATCCAACCGACGCATAGGGCTTCATCAACCGACTCCGGCCACGTAATGCTGGGCTTACCGGTGTCCTTTTTGTAGTAGCCGACGAGCAGTTCTTTCTGCGTTTCGTGGTTCTCATCAAACCACTTTTTAAGGTCGGCAGGGGTTGGGAAAAAGGTTGGTTCCATAGCTGCTCCGTGAGGGGCGGTTAAAAGTCAAAGTTAAGTTAAACAGTCAGCTATTGACGCGATGGCAAATTTGGCAGAATTCTGGCAATTGTGCATCCATTTTTATGGCGATTCGGCGGATGGCTCGGCTGAATGCGCTGCAATTCTGGCAAAAGGGCTGCCGCCGCCAAGATTGCTAAACCTTATGCTAGCCTTCAGTAAGAGTCGATAGCGTTCATTACCACTGAACCTCAGGGTGGTGCTTGTGGTATGGTGGTGCTACCGCTGTCCACCACCAACCTCATTTTAGAACATTTGTACATCGTCCGTCAAGGGATTTTGGTTCGAATTTTCAAACTTTAGTGTCCTTTTTGGGGAAACAGTCCGGTATGTTCTGTTTCTGCTTCCCCACCGACCAGTACGTCAGCCGATGTATTCAACGATCATCGGCGGAATGGTTTTCTCCATAATCTTCATGTAGACGGTGGCTTTGCCGAAGAAGATCAGCAGCGCTTGCAGATACACGTCAAGCTGCAACTCCAAAGGCATCTGGTAGCCGCTGGCACGGTCGATCATCTTCTGGAAATCGGCATCACTCAAGGCAGACAAGGTGGCCTTCATGTCGTCGTCCATCTGCCTGAACCACGCCTTGAGCTGGCTAATACTGCCTTCGATTCCGGCGGTGGTGTGGCGATAGGAGAAGTCGGTTTTGCCGGTTTTCACCGATTGCAAATAGGCGTGCTGCACGTCACCCATCTCGCGGCAGAGCGCCCCCAACGACATCGCCTTGCCACCGGGGTTGAAGGCCAAATCGGAATCGGTCAGCGAATCCAACAAGGCATCGCGCAACTGGTGCGAACCGTCAATCCACGACCATTTATTATCCATATAGCTGCTCATGAATATACTCCTTGTGCATAAATCAATCCGCTACACGATAGCATACACGACTCCCTGCGCGATTGTAAAAACGCGACAAAACCGAATTTTTGTACTAGAATACAATCCTACCAGACAAAGGAAACGCTATGCTTCAAACGCTTCGACTGCTGGCCTTTAGCCTATTCTTCGCCCTATCCGCCCAACCGCTTCTCGCACAAGACACGGCAACCCCAACCATGAACAGTTACCAACTGCTGGTCACCAACTCGCATTCGAACACCATCTCGCTGGTAGACCCCCAGCAGGGTGTGACCCAAACACTGGAAGTCGGCTCCGCGCCGTGGGCAATCGCACTATCGCCGGATAACCGCGCGTATGTTTCAACCGATGCCGGTGTGGCGGTGGTGGATGTGCAAGCGTGGGCGCTGGAGGCGTTTGTCCCCTACAACACGCCCGTTCGAACCGGACGCTTCGGCGAATACCGCGAGGGTGGCATGGCGCTCGTCCTCTCGCCGGATGCGAAAACGGTTTACGTTGGGGTTTACACAGGTGGCGGCACCGATCAGCTTGAAGTTTTGGATACGGCAGCCCTCGAATTTACCGCATCTGTTCCCATCGGCATCCGGCCATTTGATGTCGTGATGACACCGGACGGGCAGCATGTCATCAGCATCGACCACGACTCGTACTCGGCGACCGTCATTGATACCGAAACGTTAACTCCGGTGACGGTCGAACTCGCGCCGTTGGGTTTCGCCGCTTACGATAAGCCGCACTATGCGGCTGTGGCAGCGGATGGTCATTTGTGGCTGCCGTATCAGGGGCGGACGCTGGTGAACTTCGACCCGTTGACGGGTAAATACACCACATCAAACCTCAACGCCAGCACCCACCAGCACGGCACGGCTTTCACCCCCGACCAATCACGATTGTTGATCGTCGGCACGGGCGCGGCGGGCGAAGTGAGCAATCCGCCGAGCTTAACCATAGTCGAGATGGACACGCTGCAAGAAATGATCCTGCCGCTTGCCAAAGCCCACGAGAAAGCTCTCGTCAGTCCCGACGGCAAGACGGCTTATCTTTCCGGTGGCTACCTGCTGAACGGTGGTTGGGACGGCATCACCGTCATGGATTTGGAGACGTTCGCCACGCGCGAAATCCCCGTGCCGGATGCGCCGCTTGATATGGTGATTGTGAAACCAGCGAATAGAGGCTGATATGCTGCCAGCGACTACACAGGTCAAAGCCATCCTGAACCCGCACACCGCGGTTGAAAAGTTCCAGTTCACGCGCTATTTACCCTCGCCGGAACTCGCGTACTTTGTAGATTGGTACTGGCTGATTCACTGGGATTTGCGCGGACAGGAACCGTATACACAGGACGTACTCACCTATCCATGCGTACAGTTCGTGGTAGAAGCAGGCGCGTCCGGCGTGTTCGGCCTGACCAGCGGCAAGTTCAGCCGCACGCTCGTTGGCAAAGGGCGGGTCGTAGCAGCCAAGTTTCACGCGGGCGGTTTTTACCCCTATTTGCGCTCGTCCATATCCGCCCTGACCGATCACCAAGTACCGATTAGCAGCATCTTCGGCGAGGCGGGCGCAGCACTCGAACGTGCGATTTTAGCAACTGAGGATGACCAACAGGCGCTGCATACGATGGACAGCTTCTTATGCGAACGACTGCCGGAACGCGACCCGAACGTGGCGCTGGTGAACAGCATCATCGACTGCATCAGCAGCGACCGGACGATCACACGGGTGGACGAGTTGGTGAGCCGCATTCACATGAGTAAGCGCAGTCTCCAGCGGTTGTTCAGCGAGTATGTGGGCATCAGCCCCAAGTGGGTGATCCAGCGCTACCGGCTGCAAGAGGCGGTTGACCAGCTCGTCGGCACAGGAGACGAGACGTATACGGCTATCGCACACCAGTTGGGCTATTTTGACCAAGCGCACTTCATCAAAGATTTTAAAATGGCGGTCGGCGTATCTCCCGCCGAATATGCGCGGCTTGCCCACCCGACGGTATAGGAAGTATTCGGAATGGTCTGAGACCATTCCCTACGACAAGCCTGTTGACTAATCCTCAACCTCATATTGGGCTTGATGGGCTTTTTTGAGGCGCATATAGTCGGGGTCGGTTTTGGCCTGCTGATATTTGGCGTAGAAGATACGCGCCGACTCGGCTTTAACCGGGTCTTCCTCGCGCGGCAGTACGGTTTTGCTGTCTTCGGCATATTTGCGTCCGGTTTTGTGGTTGGCGTAGCGGCGTGAACGGGTATAGCCCATTTGTAAGAACTTTCGCGCCATATCCATGCCGACGAAATCCCCTTTCGCTTTGTAGTCGAGGAAAAGCTCGTAAATCTGCTCGGACGACTCGCGGGCAATCTCCGGTGTTTTGAAGCGCCAATGGGGGAGAATTTCGGATTTGTACGGCTCAACCATCAACACGCCCTGTTCGCCCTTACCCACCTGATACTTTTCGGGGTGCTGGCGAAAGTCGATTTTGGTGAAGTCTTGATCGTAGTTAAAGGGTTTCATCATGCCCTCCGCTGTGGTTAGGCTTCCACCATAAACAGGCTGTGTAAGCGGCGGCTTGGAAACACCTTCATGTTGGATAAACACGCACGACGCAAGAAGATGAGTAAATGCGGTATGGACGAGTCATTCGAGGTGGGTCAAACCAAAGTCGCGGCGAAGTAAACGGCAGCAGTTGACAACGCCACCAACCTTTTTTACACTGTAGGCATCGTGGCGGTGCGCCTCCACGACCCCGTAAACCGGTTCGAAGGGTAGGAAATGACCACAGCGGCTCGCTCATCATGACCAATCAACTTGGAACGTTATTCCTGATTGACGGGTCGGCGATTCGCATGTTCATCTCACGTATCTGATTACGCTATGTAATGACATCGCCTGTCGCTGACTTCTCGCCGCCGTGGAATGTTCCCGGCGGCTTTTGATTCTCTGGCCTACAGTCACGGTTCCCTGAACCGGAAAGCGATGCACCCTTGCGAGTACAACATTTCTCCGAAATCGAAACCGAGTTTCTCCAGCGCGTGAACACCATGATCTGGTGTAACGTCGCCACCATCGACGAAAACAGCCGCCCGCGTTCGCGCATCCTGCATCCGTTGTGGGAAGGCGCGACCGGCTGGATATGCACCCACCGCGACTCGTTTAAATCGCGACATCTTGCGGCCAATCCGTTCGTGTCGCTGGCGTATATCGCGAATGTGATGCAGCCGGTGTATATCGACGCGAAAACCGAGTGGGTGGAGGATATGGCGGTCAAACGGCGCGTGTGGAATTTCTTCAAGAACACGCCGGAGCCGCTGGGCTTCGACCCCGCGCACGACTTCATCCGCCCCGACCACGAGAACTTCGGCTTGCTCAGGCTCACGTCATGGCGGATTGATCTCGTCACCTTCCCCGCGCCTTCCTTTAAAGAAGGTACACGGGTGTGGACGCAGGACATCACCTAATCGAATGGGGATGTGTAGGGGCGCACGGCTGTGCGTCCTTTATCCCCTACGCCGCCATTAACAAGATGTGCCGCATGACGAAGTACACGGTGGCAGCAAACACCGCCGTCGCCGGAATGGTGAGCAGCCATGTTAAGAGGACGCGCTGCACGAACGACCAGCGCACCATCGACACGCCCTCAGCAGAACCCGCGCCAATGATCGACATGCTCGTGACATGGGTGGTGCTTACATCGCCACCCAGCACCGAACTGCACAGGATAATGAACGTCGAGGACACCTCGGCGCTGAAGCCGTGCAGCGGGCGCACCTGAAAGAAATCCCGCCCCATCGTCTTAATCAGGCGTGTACCGCCGATCAGGTTGCCGAGTGCAAGGCATACCGCGCTGCCGATGATGACCCACGGTGGCACTTCAAACTTGGTGATGACACCCGCGACCAACAGGCTGAGTGTCGTGATACCCATCGCGTTCTGGGCGTTGCTGCTGCCGACCGCGAAGCCGAGGAAGATTGCTGTAATAAGCTGACCTTTGTTAAAGAGATTATTCGCGCGGTGGCTGGCCGCCTGAGTAAAGAGATAACACAAACGGGCGATGGCATAGCCGCAAACGATGCCGAGGGTCGCCGTGAGCGTCAGGCTGAGGATCATCTTGAGCAAGCCGCCGCTGTGGATGGCGGAAGGGCCTAACCCCGCCAGCACCGCCCCGACCAACCCGCCGATCAGCGCATGGGTCGAACTTGACGGAATGCGGGTGTACCACGCGAACAGCATCCAGAACACGGTTGAAACAAGTGCGGCGGACAGCATGTTAATGGTCAGGCCGTTCGAGTCCACCACCTCTTTACCGACCGCAGCCGCCACCGCCACGCCGAACAACAGCGGGCCGATAAGCTGCGCGATGGTGGAGAGCAGAATGGCGCGGCGAGGTTCCATCGCTTGCGAGGCGATAATGGTCGCCACGATGCTGGGCGCACCGAATACGCCGGTCAGGATGTCTTGAGCAGCAATCAGCAGCAGTAAAGGCAGCAAGGCTTCCATAACACAGACCTCCACACTCGCACGCCAAATGTTAGCGTCATCAACAGGTGAATCGAAGTCTATGTTAAATTTATGTTAAATGCAATAAGTAAATGTTAAGAGATTTAACAATCCTTTAACGTCGTCATTAAATAAGCAACTTATTGTGTTCCGGTTGCCCTCGTCTCACGCATGGTATAAACTTTTTATTTCACATGGTCGCCACCATCGCACTCCACACTTAAGCATTTTTAAATAGGAGTTTTTGATAATGGCTGACGAACAAATCCGTTTTGAGCTGCCCCAGTCCGAACTGCCGCGCCAGTGGTACAACATTCAGGCTGATCTACCCCGCCCGCTGCCGCCCGTGCTGCACCCCGGCACGCACCAACCGATTGGCCCCGCTGACCTCGCGCCGCTGTTCCCGATGGCGCTCATCCTGCAAGAAGTCAGCCGTGACCGTTATGTCGATATTCCCGATGAAGTCCGCGAGATGTATAAGCTGTGGCGGCCTACCCCGCTGCTCCGCGCCCGCCGCCTCGAAAAAGCGCTCGGCACACCCGCACACATCTACTACAAATACGAAGGCACATCCCCCAGCGGCAGCCACAAACTGAACACGGCCATACCGCAGGCTTATTACAACAAGGCCGAAGGGGTGCAGGGCTTAACCACCGAAACCGGCGCGGGTCAGTGGGGTACTGCCCTGTCCATCGCCACCAGCTTCTTCGGCCTCGAATGTGAAGTGTATATGGTGAAGGTCAGCTACCAGCAGAAGCCTTACCGCCGCGCCATCATCCAGACCTTCGGCGCGAATGTTTATGCCAGCCCTTCCGAACGCACCCATGCCGGACGTGGCATCCTCGCCCAAAACCCCGACAGCAGCGGCTCGCTTGGCATCGCCATCAGTGAAGCAGTCGAAGCCGCAGCCACCAGCGGCGGCAAATATAAGTACGCCCTCGGCTCGGTACTCAACCATGTGCTGATGCACCAAACCGTCATCGGCGAAGAAGCCCTCAAGCAGTTGGAAATGGCGGGCGAGTATCCCGACATCGTAGTGGGCTGCGCGGGCGGCGGCAGCAACTTCGCCGGTATCGCGCTGCCGTTCGTGCAAAAGAACCTGACCGAAGGCAAGAACACGCGCATCATCGCCTGTGAACCGGCGGCCTGCCCCAGCCTGACCAAAGGCGTTTATGCCTACGACTTCGGTGATACGGTTGGCCTCGCGCCGATGGTCAAGATGTACACCCTCGGCAAAGACTACGTTCCCCCACCATTCCACGCGGGCGGCTTAAGGTATCACGGTATGGCGAGCATCGTCTGCGAACTCTATGACCAGCAGCTCATCGAAGCCCGCGCCATTCCGCAGCTCGACACCTTCAAAGCGGGTGTGCAGTTCGCCCGTACCGAGGGCATCGTCCCCGCGCCGGAACCGACCCACGCCATCGCGACCGTGATCGAAGAAGCGTTGAAGTGCAAAGAAAGCGGCGAGAAAAAAGTCATCCTGTTCAACCTGTGCGGTCACGGCCACTTCGATATGGCCGCTTACGATGCGTATATGTCCGGCAAGCTGGAAGATTACGAGTACCCGCAGGCGGAAATCGACAAGGCGATGGCCGCGCTGCCTGTCATCTAACAATCACCTCACCTAAGCTCAAGTGGAGGGAATGGGTTATGCGAAATCGAGATCGTTTGGTTCAAGGTTGGCGGGCAATACGTGGCAAATGTACGGTGCTGTGTCTCACTAACCGCTGGCTGCTGGCGGTGTTTTTGATCGCTATGACGCTGGGGGCTGGAGTCACAACGATAGCGGTTCAGGCACAGGATGCCGGGCAGCCTATTCCGGTCAATTTTGTCTTGGAAGTAGATACCTCCAATCCGAAGCTGAGTAGCCTATGCATTGGCGAGTCCTTCCCCCTACCGATTACGGTTACGAGACGAGCCTCCAGTGGAAATGTCGGGAGTTTGTCGATACAAAACGTGACCCTGACCCACACCATAACCAATTCATCGGTTGTTACCGCTACACAGCTCAGTCCGTCTACCCCCGGCGCGGGCGCACCCTTCCGGCTTCAACTACAGTTGAAAGGGAAGCAGGCGGGCAGCACGACGATTACGCTAGAGACCACCGTCGATAGTGCTACCCTAGCGCCGGTAACGTTCAACGTGACCGTTGTCCCCTGTGATTACAAGGTCAGTATCAACTCGGTATGGGTCACAAATATGTTCGGTGCCGAGACCATCCTCATCGGTGTCGCCCATAACCTCCGGCTGAAGGCGACCACTGGAAACTCGCTGCAATTTGATCCTGAAGGCGCAGGGCCACCGTTCCTTAATTGGACATGGTCGATGAACCGCGTTCGGGGCTGTAATCCCGGTTCAGGCAGTTTCGACCAGACCCCACCCCAGATGAGAGGGACTATTCAGGACGACAAACTCGCATTGTCACTCTATTTCTACCCGGTTGCTGCGCCTTATGACGACTATTGGACCGAGTTATGCCGTCCATATCAGTCGGGCCAGATGTGCAGCGAACGTCCCGACGGGGTATGTCCCACATTTCCACCGGCGCGTGTACCCGGCGAGTGGGAACCGGGAGCATTACCAACGGAAAGTGACGATCTCCTTTTTCCGATTGAGGGAGGGATAAGGATCATCTCGCATCCGCTCACGGGCAGGGGCGGACCCACAAGAGGCCCGACGATCATCAGAGTCGAGCCTGTTCGTGTCCAGCAGTGACATCCTATCCGCCGAAGGGAAATGAGGAGACTCTAAGATGACTTACCGAGTTACAAGCGGCAGGATTGTGATCGCAATGGTGTGTGGCCTGCTTCTACTGCTGACTGCCAATGGGCTGGCGGCGCAGGAGGCGACCGAAGTGCCAGCAGCGCCGGTCATCGTTACCTCCGAGCCGTTCGAGGTAACGTTCGGTGCTGGCCCGTTCGACCTGCTGCAACCAGCAGAGGGATTGGCCGACCTATCCAGCTACCGCGCGACACTGACCGTCTCATTTGAGGGTACGAACGCGGGTGCGGCACAAGCGTGGGCGCGGACGTACACCCTAACCGTCACAGGAGACCCGCCCGCTCGCCAGCTTACCATCGAAGGGGCAGGAGATGAGGCCGGACAGATCTACATGGCCGAGATCAGCGGCACGCATTATGAGCAGCAAGAAGGCGAGTCGTGCTTCGGCTCTCCCACCCAAGCGGGTAACACCCTCGCCGAAACATGGGAACTCGCCGCGCTGCTCGACAGCGTGATCGGCGCGGATGAGGCGGGGAGCGAAGCCGTCAACGGCATCCCATCCAGCCACTACACCTTCAATCAGAGCGCGTTAGGGTTGTCGGATCGTGTCGAAGCCAGCGGCGAATTGTGGATCGCCTCCGACGGCGGCTACCTTGTTCGCTATACGCTGACGACGACCGGCGGCGCGGCTTATTTTGGCGAGGGTATTGATGGGACACTCACATGGGACTACCAGATCAACGATGTTGGCTCACCATTGGTCATCGAACTGCCGGCAGACTGCCCGCCAGCGATGCTTGATTTCCCGATGCTGCCCGATGCCGCCGATGTTATCCAATCCCCCGGTGTGACTTCCTATAACACGCTTACCAATTTAGACGATACGCTGGCGTTCTATCAGGAACAGGTTTCCGCGCTGGGTGGGCAGCCGGTCGACGCACCTTTGTTCACCCACTCTGCTGTTTTCTTTGGCTTTACCCTCGACAATCAATCCATCCTAATGGTGGCAAAGTCCGACTTAGCCGGCACGATGATCGACCTGTATCAACTGAGCGATTCAGCGCCGTTGGCGATTTTGGCGGAAGTGCCGGATGAGGGTGGCTCACAACCCGAACCCACCGCAGCCAGCAGCGCGATAGCTGCCTGTGAACCCGGAACAAGCAGTGTCCCCGTCACCGCCGACGCGACCTCCATACAGGATATGGGCGTGGCGATCTCCTACATGACATCCATGAACATTACCGATATAACCACGTTTTACGAAGAACAGCTTACGGCAATCGGCGCTCAAGTCTCGCCTCAAGGCGCGGCATCGGAATTCATGGCGATGCTCAATGTCACCCAGAACAATCAGTCGTACATGATTATGATCTCGCCGATGGGCGGCACGACCAATGTTGCTATCACCTCGCTAACCGGACAGATGACCTTTACCGCCTGTACGCCGGAGGGCGCAGCCTCAGCGGCAACGGAGGTTCCACCGGACACCGCCCCAGCCACAGCCGACGAAGGGTGTCCGCGTGGTGTGCTGCCGCTCATGCCCGATGCGACCGATATTCAAGAAGTTGCAGCACTGGGCGCGATCAACTACACGACCGCCGCCAGCGTGCCGGAAGTCGCCACCTTTTATAAGGAGAAGTTTGCGGAACTGGACGCGCAGGTGTTCGATCAGATGCCTGCCACCGACTCGATGGCCTCACCGATGTTTATGATCGAGAACCAGCCAATTGTCGTCGCAATAACTGCATCGGGTGATGGCAGCACGAGCGTATCCATAAGTGTGATGGGCGGCAATCCGTTCCGTGGTGCCGCGCCCTGTGCCAACGCACCCTGATTAACCCGGTAGGGACACACGAATCGTAGGGGCTTGCCGGTGGTAAGCCCCTACCTTCTTAATCCTCTGCCTTCAGCTTGCAATCCATCCCGAATTCCAGATTGATCGACAACCCCGAAATCGAGAAGTCGTAACCCTCCACGTCGTACTCAATGATCGCCACCGCCTCGGCAGGGGCATCTTTCGTCAGCGCAATCGCCCACAAATCGGCGAACGAACACGCGGGCGGCTCAATCACCGGACTCGACAGGCCGTTGACCGCACTATTGACATCACGCATCATGCCCTGATTGACGTAGCTGTAGTCACCGCTGCTGCTCGACACGCTCCACCACTGCCCCGGCTTGGACAGCTCAATCTCGACCGGCTCGTACCACGGGTCGGTGTTCGCGCCCCCTGCACCAATCGGCGGCGCATTCGGCGGCGGCTCGCTCAGTTCGCGCATAAAGTTATACTCGGCGTGTGGCGCGGGTGAATACGTAGCGGTGAGATCCATCGTGCCGTCCGACCGCACGTAATAGGCATCAATCCCGACGAGCTGTGCGCCCGTCCCCGCATGGTCAAGTACGCCCGCATACCCCGCGACCGGATCGAACCGCGCCGCGTCACCGGGAACAGGCCGTGTGTCCGCCATGCCGCCGCCCGAACCCAAAAACGGGATGACCACATAAATCATGCACAGCGCAATCGTAATACCGATGAAAAGCACCACGAGCCACAAGCGCTGGCGCGAACCGTTTTCCTTTTTAGCCTTGATAACCTTCTTTTCCTGCATAAGCTCCCCCCGATGATGACGGCTGCATCTTCTTATCATATTCACTTTTGCCGCACACGAAAGACACCCCGCGCCCTACTGAGCGAACGTGAGCGAATGAGGAGAGTCTCATCAAATCCCTATTCGCGACCACCGATTTCCTCTACTATAATCAAGGATGAGAAGTTAAACCCAAAACAATCCAAATGTCCGCTCTTGGGCGTTTTCAGTACAAGAACTACGTGACGATATTGAATGATACGGTGCGGGAGTACAGGTCGTGCCAACCTCTTTAGTCGGGCGTAAATTAGGGATGTACCAGATTACCGAACTCCTTGGGCAGGGCGGTATGGCGACAGTCTACAAAGGCTACCGCGACGACATCGACCGTTACGTCGCCATTAAAGTGCTGCCGCCGCACCCCGGCTTGGATCAGCAGTTTATCGACCGATTCCGCCTCGAAGCCAAGACCATCGCCCGCCTCCAGCACCCGCATATCCTCCCGCTGTACGACTACGGCGTGGAAGATGACATCATCTACCTCGTCACGGCCTACGTCGCGGGCGGGTCGCTGGCGACCTTGATGGATAGGGGCAGCGTACGCCTGCCGGAAATCGAACGATTGCTCAAGCAAATCGCGGGTGCGCTGGATTACGCCCACCGTGAAGGCGTGGTTCACCGCGACATCAAGCCGGATAACATCCTGCTCGACAAAGAAGGCAACGTCCTGCTGGCCGACTTCGGTATTGTGAAAATCGTATCCGGCGACACCAACGACGACCGAACCAATCCTGCCCTCACCCAAACCGGCGGCTTGGTCGGCACACCGTCCTACATGGCTCCCGAACAGGGCAGCGGCGAAGCCCATATCACCGGCAGCGCGGATCTCTACTCGCTCGGTGTCGTCGTCTACGAAATGCTCACCGGTGAACCACCCTATACCGCCGACACACCCATGCAGGTCGTCATCAAACACATTACCGAGCCGGTTCCCAGCCCGCGTGATATTGTCGGCGACCTTTCGCCGCAGATGGAGTCAGTGATCTTACGGGCGCTCGCCAAGAAGCCGCAGGATCGCTACCCCAACGCCACCGCCTTCGCCGAAGATTTCGCCCGTGCCGCCCGTGGCGAGGAACTCCTGACGCAAATTCCCGTGTCGGTCAAAACACCGCCGCCCAACCAGACCATTGACCTCCCCGCTGGCCCGAAGCCCACCGTCTACCTGACCCCACCGCCGCCGTCGGCCTCCACGCCGCAGCCCACCATGATCGTGCAGCAGGGTACAAGTCCACTCGTCACACTCGGCGGCTTTGCCATCATCGCCATCCTGATCGTGGTGGTCGTCATGCTTATCAACAACCGCCCACCAGCCGCGACCGTGCTCACGACACCCACACCCCAATCACCCACCGCTGTCGCCGTGGTGAATACCGCCGCGCCGACCTTCGGTACGCTTAACTTCAGCAGCAGTGCGACTTTAGGCGACACCGTAACCTTGCAGGTGCAAAACCTGAACCCGGTCGCCGCCGATGAAGTCTACGTCGCATGGCTCATCAACACTAAATCCGACACCTCCCAACGCATCGGCACATTGACCATCAACGCGGTCGGCAACGGTGTCCTCGCACCCTTCAGCGATACCGGCAGCCGCGTCCTGCCCAGCCTGTTCAACTCGGTTATCATCACCCGCGAGAAGAAAAACGCGGTCGGCGAAACACCCGTCGGGCAAATCGCCTACAGCGGCAGTGTCCCCACCGAAGTGTTGGATGCCCTCACCGCCATCTACCTCACCGCGCCGGAAGGCATCGCGACCGCCGCCCTTGCGAATATAGAATACGCCGATCATGGCGCACCCATTCCCGAAGGTGGCGAACTCGCCGGTTTGCTCCCCAGTCTCTTTGCAGAAAGCATGATGGGGCAGCAGCACGCCGGTCTGGCGCAGGTCGCCTCCACCGTCGGCGGAATGCACCTCCACAATGAACACACCATCAACATTTTCGACGGTACCGAAGTCGATTATGATGCGGATGGACGCGGCGCAAACCCCGGCTTCAAGAAGGGCGTTGTACTCTACCTCGACCGCATCGAAGCCCTGCTCGCTGCCGCCGCCACCGCCCCCAATGGCAGCGATTCCCTGCACGGCAACATCGAGTCCGTTCGCGTGTGCATCGGTAATGCCCGTTTGTGGGTCAAGCAGATCGTCGCCGATGAGCAAGTGATGATCGGCTTACAATCAGTCGAAGAAGCCGTCGGGGCGGCAGATCGTTCAACCGCTGCTGCTGAAGCCCTCATTCACGGCTTGGATGCCAACAGTAACGGACAGATCGAACCCTTTGAAGGCGAATGCAGCCTTAGCCAGATCGAAAGCTACGGCTTACTGATGAGCAGCATCTCACTTCAGCAGGGAGCCGGACATTAGTTGCCTTTTTTCACCCCACTCTCTAAGAGGTTCCTAGAAAGCACATGATGAAGAGCGATTGTGCCTGTAAACAAGTGATTTTGCTTGGTTCCCCTCGCCATGAGGGCTGGCGCTGGACTGAGCTTGCGAAGGTAGCCGACGTGGGGGTAGGGGTGAGGGTTCTACATCACAACATTTTCCGTTCATACGCGCTGGTCATGCTGCTGGTCGTGGCCGCAGCCGCTTGCACCCCGCAAACGCCGACTGTGCCACCGACTCCTACACTAGCGCCCATCGGTACATTCATGCCCCAGCAGCGGGATGTCCCCACCCTGCCACCGCCCGCGTGGGTGAATGCTGGCGAAACCATCACCCTCGAAAATGCGCCGCGCCTCTCGTATATCGGACGGCTGGACGCGCAGGGTTCGCCCAGCACCCTATTCGCCTACGCCTTCTCGCCCGATGGTGCGCGGCTGGTGGGCCTCAATAACCTGCAAATTGTCGGCTGGAATCTCATAAGCGGGCAGTTGCTCTTTAACACCGACCGTCTGAATGCCCTCCAAGTCTACTACGGCGCGGATAAGGACGAAATCTACACCGTCGATGGAACCGGACAAATCCGCATTTATGATGCCGAATCCGGTGTCTCGACCCAAGCGCTTAACGGGCAGCCCGCCTTCAACGGCTCTGCTGATTATGACAGCGACAACGGCTTACTCGCGTTAGCGGGTTCGGATGGCAGCATCAAAGTCTGGGATGTCGCCAACCGCCAATCGCTGGTGACCATCAACGCCCACACGCTGCCCATTACCGACCTCGCCTTCTCCAGCGACCACCAGCGGCTCGCCAGTGTCAGCGCCGACAATACCGTCAAGGTCTGGGATTGGCGCAGCCGCCAGCCCATCGCCGAAATCAAAGCGACCGCTTCCAAAGTCGTTTTCGCGCCGGATAACACCCAACTGGCGGTGGGTGAAAATAGGCAGATCAGCATCTGGAGTCCGCAGAACGCCACGCTCATCAACACCCTCACCACCGGCCCCCGCGCCCCGACCGACGTGTTGGTCTACTCGCCGGATGGACAGTACATCGTCAACGGCGGCAGTATTCAAAGCCTCACCGTTTGGGACACGCAAACCGGCAAACTCGTCAACACGCTCCCCGGCGCGGGTGGCGAAGCAAACGCGGTCGCCTTCTCCGGGGACGGCACACTGCTGGCAACTTCTGTCCTCGGCGGTGATGTCATCCTGTGGGATGTCACCAAACTGCGCGAGGATGCCCTCACCTATGCCGCCCTCAACATCGGCACGCGCCAAATCCTTTACACCGATTGGTCACCGGACGGTTTCGTCCTGCTGCTCGTAGATGCCACTGGCCCTGTGCAGTTGTGGGGCATTCCCGCGCCGCCATCTGACGAGGCAACCGCCACACCTGCTCCATAATCCAACAAAAAGACGCTTCTCGGAGCGTCTTTCTTTTTATCTCTGTATTTCTCTGCGCTGCAAAGTGTTGTTTGCTTAGGCTCCCTTCCCCTGTTACTACGGGGGAAGGGCTGGGGTTAGATCTACGCCGTGCGCGTTTGGCTCACCGTAATCGCGTCTTTCACCGTCTGGATCAGCACATCCGGGATGAACGGCTTGGTCAGGTAGCGGTATACGCGCGATTGCAGCTTGCCGATCAGCTTGTTCGCGGGGTCATCGAACGCCGTCAGCATAATCACGGGGAAGCTGGTGTCGCCGTGCTTCTGCTTGATGAACTCCAACACCGTCCAACCGGTCATGTCGGGCATCCCAATGTCCAGAATCAGCACATCCGGCGTATACATTTCGAGATAATCGAGGGCAGCACGCCCATTTTCCGCATGGAGAATGTCTTGGATACCGGCGCGGCGCAGCGAAATTTGCATCAATTGTGCCGCGTCCATCGTGTCTTCGACAATCATAACCAGTGGTGATTCGAGGCTCATAGGGCATCCTAATTCGGCAACATTCAACACTCTAATGATATGAGTATACGCTGAGAACAGGCATTTTAGCTCTATTGTTTACGCGATTCGGGAAAAATTCATAACATATCTTATTTTAGCCAAAAGACCTTGCCCGCGGTATCTTCCACCGAATAATCATCCGCGAATTGTAGCAAAATGCTAATTTGACCCCCCGATGTCATTGCGGAAATGTTCAGATAAACAAATTAACCCACCGTGATCAGTACGCGCCATCGTCCTCCCCGCGAACGGACGATCAAATGTGACCATAATCAGGTGATGCTCGGTTGCAAAAGGTAAATGTTCGGTGTCGTCATCTTTCTCGATCATCTCAGCGCCGACAGCCATGACGACTTCATGACCAACCGCCCTCAATCCCTCCGCTACTTTGTGCCGCATATGCTCATCGAAATAAAATCCGGTCATTATTTCGGTTTCTTTTCGCCATGCTGCTTATACATCGCATCAAATAATCGTTGTTCTT
Source organism: Chloroflexota bacterium (assembly GCA_020161935.1). Lineage (GTDB taxonomy): Bacteria > Chloroflexota > Anaerolineae > Aggregatilineales > Phototrophicaceae > CFX2. The sequence goes on along the minus strand of JAIUNI010000001.1, from coordinate 38,590 downwards.
CCACATCTTGACGAGTGATTTCATCCAAATGTTCGCGGTAATACAGAATCGCAGCGAGGACTTCTTCAACCGTCAAACTAAAGTCGGCTGCCAATTCTTCGATCCGAAACTGCTCGGCTTGCTCATTCGCTGCAACCATCGAAACCAGCAGCCTGCGTCCTCGAATATGAGGGCGGTCGCCATAAAATTTGAAATCAATATAACGGCGTATCGAATCGACAGATATTGGCAGCGTACCGGATTGTTCTTCACTGTTCTTAGCGGTCATAATCACATCTCGCCTACAATATAAGGTTAGAACATTCTACACGATTATGATTAAACGCCGCATAATCCGTCTACGCAACATGCACTTGGTTTGTTTTTACAAACCTTGTCTACCGAATGCCAACCATTTCCCAACCTTCTTAACAATCCTTCTCTCTCAAAATGGTTAACGCCAACACTCCTTAAAAGTGACCAAATGTTCTGACAAATGTTCACCCTTTCGCCCCCAATTTCTGCTATCCTGTTCATGAGGCTGGGTGTAGGGACGAGATACATCTCGTCCGCGCTCCCACCCACACGCATCTTAACAACCATATCCGCTTGGCGACTCGCATCCGCCTTAGAAGCCACTTGAAAGTTCTTAGACTACCGGCCAACCTGTCTGCTGTCTCTACAGCGTTCTCGCTTTGCGTAGGGACGCGAAACAGCGCGTCCGTCTAAAAATAACTTTTCAAACAGCTTCTTAAGCTGACGACTGGCGACTGATAGCTGACGACTTGTATTTGCCTTTAACTGTCAACTGAAAACTGTTAACTGATAACTATCAACTGGCGACTGATACCTGACGACTCGCATCCGCCTTAAGCTGATGACTGGCGACTGATAGCTGGTGACTTTTAGCAATTTTGTCAACTGACAGTTCCGACACTGACGACACTGACGACTCTGACGACATTTCCGACATAAACGACTTCCGAAATTGACGAATTTGAAGAATTTTCCGCAGTTTTGGTATCGCGCTCCCGTGCATCCGCCATTAAAGCCCATCGTCGCATTTGCGGAATTCGCAGAATTTGCAGTTTTAGCATTTCGCTCCCGTACATCTGCCGTCAAAAATCATGTTGTAACAACAGCATCAACAGCATCAACAGCAACAACTGCAATATTTTCAACTTTTCAAACGTTTATGGCGTTTCAACGAGCAGTTGTCGTCGCCGCCATCGACGACTTCGCCGTCAAATCCGTCATAAAAAAACTCTGTGTCTCTGTGGTGAATCGCCTTTTGTCTTTATCTGTTGACTGGCGACTGATAGCTGAAGACTGAATTGGCGCTCCGCCGCCGCCGCCGCCACAACCTTTGCGCTCTCTGATTTCTCTTGGCAGCTTGGCGATTTGTATTGATCTGTTGACTGACGACTGATAGCTGAAGACTGAATTGGCGCTCCGCCGCCGCCGCCACAACCTTTGCGCTCTCTGATTTCTCTTGGCAGCTTGGCGATTTGTATTGATCTGTTGACTGACGACTGGAGACTGATAGCTGATGACTACAAACAAAAAGACGACCCATCAGGTCGCCTTTAGAAAGAGCATATCGGAGGCATATTGAAACTAGTGAACCGGGACGAGCTGCTGTTGAGCCGCTTCCAAAACCGTGTTCGCCAGCGTCCGTAAGTCGGTCGGCTTCGTGCAGTAGCGGAACACCTGCTGTTGGAATTTCCCGACCAGCTTGTTCGCCGGATCGTTGAACGCTGTCAGCACAATCACAGGGAAGGTCGCCTGTGGGTAGCGCATCTTGATCTCATCCAGCACCGCCCAACCGTTCATCCCCGGCATCCCGATGTCCAGCAGCATCACATCCGGCATCTGTTGGCTCAGGTAATCCAGTGCCTTATAACCGTCACTCACATAATCCGCCTCTAAACCGGAGCGTTTTAATGAAGCCTGTACCAGTTGTCCGAACTCGATGGTGTCATCAACAATCAGGATGTTTGGCTGCATAATCTTCTCCGACATCGCTTAAAATAAACGGCATTAGTCTTAGTATAGCCAGCCTTTCCGACTTAAGCATTGATTTTTGTGAAAAATTTACGAAATTAACAACTCTTCATTATTACTTGACATCCGCTATTACAGATCGGAAGGTTCGGCGTAATAGAAACTTGCTCAAATTCGTCAGTAATAAAAAGATCGTCCACCCAACGAGGAATTCATTTATGCCACTCCCCATCTCCATTTTGGATGTTACGCCCGTTCCTTCCGGCTCAACCAGTGCACAAGCCCTCCGCAACTCGGTTGATCTCGCCCGCTTTGCTGACGGGCGCGGTTTTACTCGCCACTGGTTCGCCGAACATCACAACTCCGGCGGTATCGCCAGCACCACGCCGGAAATCATGATCGCCCGGATCGCCCACGAAACCAGCCACATTCGCGTCGGTTCCGGTGGGGTTATGCTCCCCAACCACGCGCCCTTAAAAGTCGCCGAATCCTTCCGTATGTTGGAAGCCCTTTACCCGTCCCGTATTGACCTCGGCATCGGTCGCGCCCCCGGTACGGATATGATGACCGCCCTCGCCCTACGCCGCACGCAGGAAAACCTGAACGCGGATAACTTCCCACAGGAATTGGCCGAACTGCTGGCCTTCGCCAATGGCGCGTTTCCGGCTGAACACCCTTTCCGCGCGGTCACAGCTTACCCGAACGATGTCCCGCTGCCGCCTATTTGGCTGCTCGGTTCCAGCGGTTATAGTTCACAAATGTCCGCCGAACTCGGCATGGGCTTCGCCTTCGCCCACCACATCAACGCATCGGCAGCCATTCCGGCCATGAAGGTTTATCGCGATCACTTTGAACCCTCGGCTGCCTTCCCCAAACCGCACGCCATCCTTGCCGTGTCCATCATCGCTGCCGATACCGACGAGGAAGCCAACGACCTCGCCCTCTCGGTGCAGTATGCCTTCCTGCGTATCCAAAGTGGACGTTCTGGCCCGCTTGCCAGCCCTGCGGAAGTCAAAGCCTACGCCCTTTCACCCTACGAGTTGAACCAGATGGGCGCGATCCGCGAACGGCATTTCGTGGGTAGTCCGTCAACTATCTCCGAACGACTGCTGCCCCTCATCGAGAAGACGCAGGCCGACGAACTCATGATCTTGTCGATGGTTCACGATCACGAAGCCCGTAAGCACAGCTATGAACTCATGGCGGAACTCTTTGACGTGCAGCCTGTCATCGCTCAAGTCGTGGGGTAATTTTGTTGTATGGGGTTTGTCGCTGGCAAACCCCACTTTTAACTTCTATCTTTCAACTTTTAACTTTTATCTACATCCTGAACACACCGAACTGTGTTACTTCGCTCGGCTGGTTCAGGCACGCGCTCAGGGCTAACCCCAGCACCCGCCGCGTCTCTGCCGGGTCAAGGATGCCGTCGTCCCACAACCGCGCGGTTGAGTAGTACGGGCTGCCTTCGGTTTCGTAACGTTCGAGAATCGGCTGCTTGAACGCGGCTTGTTCGTCGTCCGTCATATCCGGCTTGCCCTGCCGTTTCAGTTGGTCGCGTTTCACGGTCAGCAGGACGTTCGCCGCCTGTTCCCCGCCCATCACGCTAATCCGTGCGTTCGGCCACATCCACAGGAAGCGCGGTGCATATGCCCGCCCACACATGCCGTAGTTCCCCGCCCCGAAGCTCCCGCCGATGATGACCGTCAGCTTGGGAACACGCGCGTTAGCAACCGCGTGAACCATCTTCGCGCCGTCTTTCGCGATGCCCTTCTGCTCGTACTCTTTCCCCACCATAAAGCCGGTGATGTTTTGGAGGAACAATAAGGGGATATTTCGGGCAGAACACAGCTCAATGAAGTGTGCACCCTTCAATGCACTCTCACTGAACAACACGCCGTTGTTCGCGATAATCCCAACCGGATACCCTTCGATACGCGCGAAGCCTGTCACCAGCGTCGTCCCATAATTCGCCTTGAACTCGCGCAGCTTGCTCCCGTCCACCATCCGCGCGATCACCTCCCGCACATCATAGCTCTCGCGGAAGCTGGTCGGTAAAATGCCGTAGAGTTCCTGCGGGTCATACAGGGGCGCTTCCGGCTGGGTAATATCCAGCTCGACCTTTTTACGCCGGTTGAGGGTCGCCACGATGTCCCGCACCAATTCCAGCGCGTGGTCGTCGTCCTCCGCGAAGTGGTCAGCCACCCCCGATTGGTGGGTATGCACGAACGCCCCGCCGAGTTCTTCCGCCGTCACGTCCTCGCCCGTAGCCGCCTTCACCAGTGGCGGCCCACCGAGGAATATGGTTCCCGTGCCTTTCACAATCACCGTCTCGTCGGACATCGCCGGTACATACGCTCCACCCGCCGTACAGCTTCCCATCACACACGCGATCTGGGGGATTTTCGCCGCGCTCATCACCGCTTGGTTGTAGAAAATACGCCCGAAGTCATCCGCGTCCGGGAATACCTCGTCCTGCATCGGTAAGAATGCCCCACCGCTGTCCACCAGATAAATACACGGCAGGTTATTTTCGAGCGCCACCTGCTGCGCCCGTAGATGCTTTTTGACCGTGAGCGGGTAATACGTACCGCCCTTGACTGTCGCGTCGTTCGCCACAATCAAGCACTCGACCCCGCTCACCCGCCCGATGCCCGTCACGATGCCCGCGCTCGGTGCGTCGCCGTCATAGAGTTCCCACGCGGCCAACGGCGCAAGTTCGAGGAACGGTGAACCCGCATCCAGCAGTTTATCAATCCGGTCGCGCACGAATAACTTGCCCTGTTCCCGCTGGCGCTGTTGATATTGTTCCCCGCCGCCCTGCCGTACCTGCGCCATCCGGTCGCGCAGTTCAGCTATCAAGGCGCGGTTGTGGGCAGCGTTTGCCTTGTACCGTTCATCACGGGGGTTAATGTTGGTATCGAGAAAATCCATAAAGGTATGGCCTTATTTTCAGAAGAATGAGACGAAAGACCTCTAAAAGTCGGAAGTCAAGAAATCACAATAACTGTACACTTCTCAATAAGCATTCGCTAATACCGATTAGGAAATGATGATGTTCCATAAACCAATTCGCCTCGCCTTATTACTAGCGGTTTTTCTCGCCGTTCAGTCCTTTAGCCAACCCGTGCTGGCACAAGCCAACACGCCCCAGCCCGAAACCTTACCGCTTACGTTCAACCAGACGGTTTCCGGTCAACTGCGTGGCAAAGGCGAATCATTGACCTATCGTGTGGAGGTACCGGACGATCAAGATGTGGTCTTTGCCTACCGGACGACCAAATTCGTATCCAGTACATCATGCTTCTATATCAATGGCGAAGCCGCAAACGTCGATAACTGCCGGGGTCAAGGTGGAGGCGGAGGTGACGGGCCGCTGTCGTTGGTCGAGTACATCGCCACGCACGGCAAAGCAGGACAAGAGGCAACCCTCACCATCATTCGCCCGCTCGAAGGGTTGGTCAGCTTTCAACTCACAGCCTACGCCCTTACACCCGAAACGGTTGAACTCGGTGGCAGCGTTACAGGCAAGCGTTCAGCCCAAAATCGATTTCAGGTTTACACGCTGGAAGCCGATCCCATGCTGCCCTTTACGGTGAATATTGAGGACGAAACACAGGATGGCGGCTATTTGTGGGCAGCCTATCAGCCCTACTTATATGAAGAGTCGCCTGCCACCGAAACGCAGCGCATCAAACCACTCTATATCGACGGTGCGGCAGTCGGCGACCACCCGACCTTCACCAGCCGCCTTTATACATACTACCTCGGTGGGAATAGCTTTCGGGTGCTGGTCGAGCCGGAGAAGAACTATATCCTGAATGCCAACAGTGCTATATTGCCGACCTTAAGCGAAAACCAGACGATCAACATGAGTGTGTCCTACCGCCAGCCGATTTGGGCAGTGCGTTTAGAAGATGCTGACAGCAAGCAGATTAAAGTGAACTTCAAAGTCACCTCTGGCACGGGTGCGATTGCACGGTTGTATCAGGCAGGTAATCCAGTTGACCAAAGTGTCTACTTGGGTACAAATCTCAGAACCAACACGGCCTCGCCACTCAGCAGTGCATTAGAAATTATCTCCGAAGATGATGTCTATGTGGTCGTCCAAATACCGTTCGACTTCACCCGTGAAACCGTGAACGTGGATGTATCGTGGCAGGTGGTCGATTAGACGCACCCTTGATACACCGGATGACATCCCCTATAATGCCCTCATCAACAACCAAGTTGCTTTGCCGCAGACAGCAGGTGCATCCGCTTAATACCCTGCCGAGGTGAGGGAAACCGTTCCATTGTCTAAAGATGGCGGCCTCGCTTTGTGCGGAGCCGCTTTTTTGTTGTCAGGCAGGTGGCTTCGATGCAACCCGCCTATCTTTCAAGGAAAGGAGGAAAACCTACTTGGCAATCTCAAAAGAACGTAAAGAAGAACTCGTTGGCATTTATGGTGAACTGCTCGGTCAGGCAACCGGTTTCGTACTGGCTGACTACAAGGGTATTTCTGTAAAGCAGGTGAATGCCATCCGTGACAAACTGCGCGATGTTGATGGTGCTTATGTCATCGTCAAGAATACGCTGTTCAAGATCGCCCTCAAGGAAGCGGGTTGGCCCGTACCGGACGATCTGCTCGCTGGCCCGACCGGTGTCATCTTCGGCGCGGCGAACTTCCCGGCAGTGGCGAAGGCTACGCTCGGCTTCGTGAAGGACTACGAAAACCTGTTTGTCGTGAAGGGCGGCGTTATGGCCGGTGCCATTCTCGACGCAAAGCAGGTCGATACCGTCAGCAACCTTCCGTCGCTGGACGAACTGCGCGCACAACTCATTGGTCTTATCAGCCAACCGGCAACCGGTCTGGCAGGTGTCATCAATGCCGCCGTCGCCGGTGTACCGCAGGTGCTGCAAGCGTATGTCTCGAAGAACGAGGCTGCGTAACAGCGCGTTACCCATGCGGTTGGCTGGTTAGCTGATCGCCCATATCAGAAAATACAACTCGAACGAATCAAGAGGATATAAAATGGCTGACCTGAACAAAATTGTCGATGAATTGAGCGCATTGACCGTACTCGAAGCGGCTGAACTTAAGACGCTGCTGGAAGAAAAGTGGGGCGTTACCGCCGCCGCTGCGGCCCCCGTCATGATGGCTGCGGCTGGCGCTGCTGCCCCCGCTGCGGCTGCTGAACCGGCTGAAGAACAAACCGAATTCACCGTTGTCCTCAAGGACGGCGGCCCGAAGAAGATCAACGTTATTAAGGTTGTTCGTACCCTCACTAACCTCGGCTTGAAGGAAGCTAAGGACTTGGTTGAAGGCGCACCCCAGAACGTGGTCGAATCGGTCAGCAAGGAAGCCGCGAATGATGCTAAGGCCAAGTTGGAAGCCGAAGGCGCGGTTGTCGAAGTCAAGTAATTTCCCGTTTGGTATTCGGGGAAATAAGGGGTGTAGAGGCTTGCCAATGGCAAGCCTCTACTTATTTATCCAAAGTTCACTGTCATTATCCCCAAACAGACGTACAATGACCGTATGCTCTAGCACACGAGGCCGCGTATGTCTGTCAAAAAACTCATTTTCATCACTTTGCTATTCGTCTCCGCCTTACCCGTATTCGCCCAAGACCCTGATCCCGATACAATCGTCACCGTAGGCGACATGAGTTACGGTGGGGTTCAGCAGGATTCGATCACCGAGGGCGCATTTTATGATTGGTGGCGCGTTCAGGCCGTGGCTGGCGATATGCTGGTCATTGATATGGGCGGGGCAGATGGTTTAGCGCCTCTGCTCGGTTTGCTCGATCCGGGGCAAAACTTGGTCGCCCGCAGCCAAGACGGTGAGCCTGACCAATCCGTAACGCTCGAATACACGGTGCCAGCCGACGGACAGTATACAATCGTGGCGACGCGCGTCGGCAACCAAGAAGGGACGACAACCGGACGTTATGCCCTGCGCTTACGCCTCGCGAACCCCGCCGGCAAAACCCACGATGACCAATATGTGGATGCTACCTTCGCGTGTGAAACATTCGAGGCGACCACTGCCGTAACCCTGCGTTTGGGCGAGGATGCACGTCCCGACCTGCGCTACCGGATTACGGTATACGGGCAAGATGGCTTTATTCCGGTTATCCGCCTGAACCTTGAGGTACCGGGGCAAGACCCTTTCGAACTCTGCGGCACCAGCGCCGATGCGACCCTCTCCGATACCTATACTCTGCCCGGTGCAGAAGCCCAAACCATCACGCAGGATGACTTAAACACCGTATCGCAACTGGTCTTTAGCGGAAACGAAAAGACCGGCTTTGTGGATTTGACGATAGCCAGCAAGGATGGCGCTGCCGGACACTACTTCGCGATCATCGACGGCTTTAGCATCGAAGCGCCGGAGGATACCGATCAGGTGGATATTCGTATGGGGCCGCTGGCGAAACTGACCCCGTTAGCCTTCTACATGGTCGGGGAGCAAAACAGCCGACTTGACCCTTACCTCGCGTGGATCAGCCAGAGCATGGAATGTGACGATGCGGGACGAAGCGCGTGTCAAGATGTACCTTCGATTGTGGGCGCTGGGGCGACGCTTCACGATAGTGGCGGGGCAACCTTCACGGCTGACCGTTCGGACGCGGGGTTAATCCTCGCCCCCGGCACGACCGACATCATGTCGATTGACCTCAGCAGCCGTTCAAACGACACGTTTGGCGCGTATGTCCTATTCCTAATGGGGGAATTACCACCGATTAGCTAAAATTCGTTGATAAATTCAACTCTGAATACACTTCAATTTGGGAAGCTAGTGTTATACTGGTAATCATCACATTCTTTATCACACAGTTGGGACAAAGCAATTATGAGTGATCTGGTCGGACAAACCTTAGGCCAGTATCAGGTGACGGCTCAAATTGGTAAGGGGGGCATGTCCACCGTTTACCAAGCTATTCAAACCTCGATGAAGCGCACGGTCGCGATTAAGGTACTACCCCGAACATTAACGCACGAGGACAAATTCCTAGAACGGTTTTACCGCGAGGTTGAGATCGTTTCCAGCTTACAGCATCCGCATATTCTGCCCGTCTATGACTTCGGCGAGTACGATGGAATGCCCTACATCGTCATGGCCTACATGAGCAGTGGAACCCTTTCGGATTTGATCGCGAAGGGCGCGATTGCCCCCAACGAAACACTGCGCCTCGTCAAGCAAATGGCCGAAGCGCTGGATTACGCCCACCGGAAAGGTGTTATTCACCGCGATTTTAAGCCGGGCAACGTCCTGCTCGATGAACAAAACAACACCTACCTCACCGACTTCGGGCTAGCAAAAATCAGTGAGTCCACCGAGCAGCTTACCGGAACGGGTATCCTCGGTACGCCCTTCTATATGGCTCCCGAACAGGCCGAGCCGGGTGCGCTCACCCCGGCAGCCGATGTGTACGCGATGGGCATCACCGTGTTCCAGATGTTAGCAGGACACGTGCCTTTCGAGGCTGCGACCCCACTAGGCGTATTGATGGCGCACATGACACAGCCGATACCCAACATCCGGCACACGAAGCCGGAACTGCCGGAAGACATCCAAGATGTGATCGACCGTTCGATGTCCAAGTCCCCACAAACGCGCTACCCCAGCGCCGGGGCATTGGCGAGCGCGTTGGAGTATGCACTGGCGGAAAGCCACGCCTCAGTGCTTCCACTTGTGAGTACCCAACCGAGCGAAACCACCCAAGCACTCTTGATGACGAATACATTAGGGCAAGTCATTTTTGTTGACCAGCCCTGCCTGCGACTGCTCAAGCGTCATCATAACGAAGCCCGTACCATCATCGGGAAAGGCGTACATGAAGTACTGGGTGTCGAGAAGCAAGTCACCGACCAATTTATCCAGCAGGTCGGTAAGCGCGGGCGGGTCGGCGAGGAACGGCTGGATATTAAAGACGCATTTGGCACGTCGATCAGTGTGATGTGGAGCGCGACCGCGACGCAGGACGACAAGAATGCGTTCGTAGGCGCGGATATTACCCTCAAGCCGATTCAGGATGTGATCGTCAATACAAACGACTTCGACACGGTTGATAAGCGGGTGGATACCACTGACGAAGGCTTTATGCAAGTTTATTTTGTCAAGCAGATGCAAGCCTTACGGGAATCGATGGTTCAGCTTGGTGGTAAACGGCTTGGTGCAAACCTCGATAAGATCATCAACGAAACTGCCCAGCGCAACGTGTGGCCGATGACCATGAATGATGGGCAAATTCATGTCGAACTGCAAAGTAATAACCCCGATGTTTATCGTGCGCTCCTTTCAAAAGGTATCGCTTACGCGGTGGGGTTGGTCGGCAAGAAAATGGTCATTCGAAGTATGCAAACGGTGGACAAACAGGTTGATCCTACTATTTTGCGGGTCGCTGATCAGCTTAAAATTTATGATCTCTTTGATGTTCTTTAAACACTTCGGAAAGGTTCGTTTATCATGATACATGGTCCTGAAGCTCTGTCCACAGTCAACGTCGTGATGGATATTATCCTCGTGTTGGCCTCCATGTGGATGGTATTCGTTGTACGGGGGATCGGTGGGATTGTGGGGAGTTCGCTCACGCTGATCGTGTCGGGCGCAATCATCCTCGGATTTGCCCACCTGATTACGACGCTGGGGAGCGCCCAATTCCTGAACCTGTTCGACCCAACCCTGAATAACTTTATCCACCGGATTATCGTGCTGATCGGCTTCGTGGTGCTGGTGTTCGGCTTCCGGCGCATTCGGGTGATGAAAGACTAACCCATTGCCCGATAACGAAGACCGCGATGCCCGTTACGCCGAGATCTTGCGGAACATCGCCCAGCGCAAGCAGAAGGCGACCAGCGCACCGATCCTGAGCATTTTATCGACCGCGCTGGACGCATTGAACGCGGCTGGATTATTGGCAGCGATCAAACGGCGACCACCCAAGGGGTTAAGCGTCTACGGGCCAAAGACCTTTACGGGCAGCTTACCGGCTTCGAGCGAGATTCCCGAACAGTGGGTCAGTTCGGTGATGTGGTACAAGCCAAAGGGCTACCAGTATTACGAAACCCTCAACCTACTCGGCATCTGGGCGTTGGGCAGCGGACAAACGGCGAGGGTGATCGTGGGCGAGAAAACGCTCCAATTCAACGCGCCAGTCTTTAACCCTGAGTCGTACTATCACCACATCAAGCGCAAGTTCGATTTACACTATGCGGGAAATGCCAGCCCACCGCTGGAGGCTGGCAGCCTACTTTACGATGCCGTGTATGATGGAACCCAACGTTTACCGATGCGCTCGGCCTTAGAAAGCACGCTGCGGGAATGGGTGAAAGTGAAAAATGAAGCCGCTGTGGACGACGAATAAACGCTTATTCGCCGAGCAGCCCCTCGAACATTCCACCATCATCCAGATCATCAAATTCATCTATTTCGTTGTTGGCGTTCCGGCGACGGCGCTTGCGTTCCAATTGAGGCACCTCCGGCGGTGTGCTGGCGAAGGCTTGAGCGCTGACGACCGGCGGGGATACCGTCGGCGTGGCGGGGGTCGTCCGAATGGTGGGGACGACTTCACCCTTCTTGCTGGCGACCGCCGCATCGAAGTCGATGGACTTGGCTTGAGCGCGTAAATCCAGATGCGCCGGATGTTGTTTGACCGGCTTGTTCGCTTCACTGGCTTCCTCGGTCGAAAGCGGATCAGTTACCGAGCGCAGCACCATGCTGGCGATACCAAAGATGCTGGTACGCATGATACGGATGACCAAATAACCGGCGAGTAAGATCAAAACCGTGACAAACGCACACAGGGTTAGAAGCCCAATTGCCGTCTGGTTATCCACAATTTCACCTCTCATTACATCCTTTACTGACAAGCCTTATTCTACACCAACAGCGGGGCGACTGCTGATTGGATGTCAACCAACATTTGGACTAATAACGTTTCGGGGTGTTCTTCGCTCACGAGCCGGTCATAGCTAATCATGATTCCCTTCCACGGTTCATGAACAAAGCGCGCAAGAATCGGCAGTGATATATCAAAAAAGGCTTCCGGTAAGGGTGAGGCATAAACATAAATATATGGGCGTGGAAAGCCCTCGCTACCGGGTGAAAAACCAAAGTTCATGTGTGGATTCGTTTTTTCTTCTGAACCGTGCTTGAACCATAGAAATGAAAGGTCAAAGCCGTGAGGAAAGATAATCATGGGTGAAAAAGTACCGAGAAAACGGTTGCGAAAGTGCGACAGCGCCGTGTATACAGCATAAAGCCCCTGCTGGTAAGCCTTCATAGTTGACCGATCAATTCTCAAAGGCGATTGCCCTGTGATTTCTTCCAGCTTGGGATGGACTTCAAAACCCGCATGTTTCATACCTTCTAAGATCGCATTACGTATATCAACCTGCGTCATATCTTGAATATCAATGTCATACTGCTGGTTTGCGGGTGAAAAATAGGACACACGCCATTGGAGAAAATTGATGATTATTTCGCCCCTGCCATTTAAACGACCGGTGGTTAGTCCTTCGGCAGTGACGAACAATCCAAGATGAGCATAATTGGGCAGTGGTTCGACAACCGCTTTCTTGATACTACCGACGACCTGCACAACCTGATGTAAGGAGCGACGGGTTGTATCCCAGTTTTCGAGTGCGGGTAAAGCCATGTTGTGCCTCCACTTTTTGATAACGATTATAGCGACTCTGTCTGGTTCAAATGGCGCGTTGTTACAACTGCTTCAGTAAATGCGATAAAAATTGGTGGTTGATGGTTGTATGTTTCGACGGTATGACGGATTATAATGAGGTTTATACTGAGACCTTATTTCATAATAGGCCCGTTGGTCTTGAGGACATGATGACCCGAACCCGCAGCTATATTTCCCAATCTGTGCAGCAGTTACGACCGTCCGGTATCCGCCGCTTCTTCGACATCGCGGCGACGATGGAAGGGGTCGTATCGTTGGGCATCGGCGAGCCGGATTTCGTCACGCCGCGCCACATTATTGATAAGAGCATCGACTCGATGTTGAAGGGGCAAACCGCGTATACCAATAACAGCGGCACGATTGAACTGCGGCGGGCGATTTCCGCCTACATTCAGCGGCTGTACGGCGTGGAATACAACCCCGACGATCAAATTGTGGTCACGGTGGGCGTGAGCGAGGCGATGTGGCTGGCGCTGCGGGCGATCCTTGACCCCGGCGACGAGGTGCTGGTGACCGAGCCGTGCTTCGTGGCGAACGCAGCGGCGGTCGAGATGGCGGGTGGTCTTCCGGTGCGTGTCGATACCTTCGTGAAGGACGGGTTCCAAATCACCGCCGAGATGCTTGAAGCGGCGATTACCCCTCGCACAAAGGCGCTGCTCATTAACTACCCGAATAATCCAACCGGCGCGATTTTGACGCGCGAACGGATGCTGGAAATCGCGGCAGTCGCCGAGAAGTACGACTTGATCGTGCTTTCTGACGAGATTTATGAACGATTGGTATATGATGCCGTTCATACGAACTTCGCCTCGCTGCCGGGGATGTACGACCGTACGATTTTAATGAGCGGTATGAGCAAGTCGTTCGCGATGACCGGCTGGCGCATCGGTTACGTATCGGCCTCGCGGGAAATTATGGAAGCCATCCGCAAGCTGCACCAATATCTGATTATGTCCGCGCCGACGATGGGGCAAATCGCGGCAACCGAGGCGCTCAACCACGGCGAAACCGATGTACAGGATATGCGCGGCGAGTATGACGCGCGGCGGAAGTTGATCGTCAGCGGGTTTAACTCGTTGGGGCTAGACTGTTTCGAGCCGCACGGGGCGTTTTATGCCTTCCCCAGCGTCGCCGCCAGCGGGATGAGTGATGAGGTGTTTTGCGAAAAGCTGCTGTACGAAGACAAAGTGGCGCTGGTTCCGGGGAGTGCGTTCGGGCGCAGCGGCGCGGGATTTGTGCGGGCGAGCTATGCCACCAACCGCGACAATATCGAGATCGCGCTGGAACGGATACAGCGGTTCATGCAGCGGCACGGGTAAGAGCAATCAACATTCGGATTGATTCAGGGAGCAGCTATGGCCGCTCCATTTTGATTTAAGGCGCTCCTTCATTTTGACCCCAATCGTCGCTTTTGACGGCTCGCCGTCCACGATACTTATACCATTTTGATAAATACTTGTTAGACAAACGCAATTATATGAACTAGAATTATTTAGATTGAAGGGGTTCAACACGCCATCACATTTCGAGTAGAGAATGCGATGCGTATGATGCACGTCAATAACGCTTTGTAACACTATGGGTTTGAAACGCCTATATAATTGAGCGCTATGTGCATAACCGATTATAACGGCCTCGAAACGGGAGATCATTCGATATGCAGACTGTCCTTGTGGTATCAGACAAACCGGATACCCGTCAGAAGCTGTGCGAGACTTACTTGCACAGTGGTTTTACCGTACTTGAAGCCGAAAACCCCCAAGCCTGTTTCGCCGCCGTCCAGCAGCAACTTCCCCACATCATTCTGCTGTACCTGACTAAAATCCCTGAGGCGATCAATACCTGCGTCCGATTAACTAATGATTATCACGTTCCGGTGTTATTTATGACCACCGAAGCGCACATTGAGAAAGCATTGGATGCAGGGGCGCAAGATGTCGTGCTGACTGCGAGTCCTCGATTTGTCTTGCACCGCACGCGCATCATTCTGGAAATGATTCAGGCGAAAAAACAGCGGGCATTAGCCGAAGCGCTGCGTGATACGGGCATCATGCTCAACCGGGTTTTGAGCGTCGAGGTTATCCTTGACCGGATACTCGAACTGATACAAGGGGTAATCCCCAACGATCTGTGTACGATTTACATGATCGACGTGGAGAAGCAAGAGGCGCGTACCGTCCGCACCATTTCGCCTAACCACCCTGATTTGGAGGAGGCTATTAGCTCGGTGGTGCTGCCGATCCATGAAATGAGCCACCTGCGGCAGATGATGGAAACGAAAGCGCCGCTGCTGATCGAGGATACACGCAAGCTGGCAAGCTGGGAGATTTACCCACCGACGGCATGGATACGTTCGGTGGTCAGCACGCCAATTCTGGTTGAGGGCGCGGTACTCGGTTTTATTTTCGTGAATGCCGAGCGACCAAATGCCTTCACACCAGCGGACTGCGAAACGCTGCAAATCTTCGCTATTCAAGCCAGCCTCGCGATGGCGAACGCCAATTTGTACGAGGCGCGCAGCCGGTACGCTGAATCGCTCCAGCAAGAGGTGAGCAAGCGGACGGCGGAACTTGAGCATAAGTCGAACCAGCTTGAGGTGATCCTCGAATCGATTGGCGAAGGGGTGCAGGGGGTTATTTTTGGCGAAAACTCGCAAAGCACCAGCTACAGCTTTACGAACACGGCGCTTTATGACCTGCTGGGTTATGAACATGACGAGCTAACCACGCTTGACCACCTGCGCCCGAATGATGTGGACAGCGCTTCGTTCGCCGCCGTGACGGGTGAGGCGCTCAAGACCGTTATTGAGAAGGGATTGTGGAAGGGCGAACGGCGGCTGAAACACCGTGACGGCTGGGTGGTGGATACTGAGATGATCGCCAGCCGATTGAACGACGCGGACGGACGCATCATGGGCATGGTGACTATTTTCCGTGACCTGCGCCAGCAAAAAATACTGGATGCCGAAAAGACGCAGTTCGTCACCAACGCGGCGCACGAACTGCGGAACCCGATTGCCGCGCTGAAAGCCCGTTTATACCTGCTGGAGAAACAGCCGGATCGACTCACAAGCCACCTCGACATCCTCGACCGTATCAGCACGCATATGGATAATCTGGTTGAGAGACTGCTCGACCTCGCGCGACTCCGAAACGGGCTGATTAGCCTGCACGATAACGTGATTGAGCTGACGAGCTTCGTGCGGGATACCATCTTGATGATGGAAGCCGAATCCGAGTTGAAGGATATTTGGCTGATCGATAAGCTGTCGCACAAACCGATTTATGTGTCGATTGACCAGACGCGGATGCTGCAAGTCATCACCAATCTGGTGTCGAACGCGGTGAAGTTCACACCGGAAAACGGGTCGATCACGATTTATGTGCAGCCGGGAGCCGACGGAACCCCGGAAGAAGGCTGGGCGGTGATCAAGATTATCGACACCGGCAGCGGTATTCCGCCGGAACACCTGCCGTTCATCTTCGACCGATTTTATCAGGCGGGGAAAACGGGTCGCGGCCTCGGTTTGGGTTTGGCGATCATCAAAGAGATTATCGCGCTGCACGGTGGGAAAATCAGCGTGGAGAGCGAGGTCGATAAGGGAACGACGTTCACGGTGCTGCTGAAGTTGGTGCCGAAACCATAATGAATATATAGACCCCCACCCCAGCCCTCCCCCGCACGCGATGGAGGGAGCAATACAGGATAGACCTGTGTGACTATTCCCCTCACAATTTGTAATTAGCACCAAAGGTTATTGAATACAATGTCGCCCTACTCTCCTCTGCAATTGGCTGAAGCGTTTATACGTACCGGCGAGCTGGCGGATGCGCTGAATGCGCTCAACCTGCACCTCGAAGCAAACCCGACCGACGAGGCGGCGCTGCGGCTGCGGGCGGCGGTGTTGATGCGGCTGCCGGGGGAAGACTACGCACGGGCGGCGCTGGCGGATTTAGAACGCTTACCCGAACCGACGGCAGAGGATTACGTGCAGCAGTCGATTATCTGTCAGATGGGGTTGGGCGACTGGCAGCAAGCGCTGACGATGACCGAGCAAGCACACACGCTGGCAAAAGGCGATGAGCGGATTGCCGAGCGGCTGCTGATGTTGTATGAGCAAACGGGTAAGCTCGACGCGGCGCGGAAGTTGGCTGCTGACCAACCACAGAACTGGCGCTGGCTGCAATTGGCAGGTGATATGGCGCAGAAGGCGGGCGATTATGAAGCAGCAGCCGAGACGTATACGCACGCGCTGGCAGATTTAGAGGCGAAACTGGATGCGGAGCAGAACGCCATCACCCGCAATATTAAGGGGATGATCGTGGGCAGCAGGGCAGCCGCCTACCTGAAAGCGGGGCAGCCGAAAGCCGCCGAAGCTGATTACTATGCTGCCGCCGCATACCTGCCGACCGACCTCAGTTACAGTTTGATGGCGGGCATTGCAGCGGCGCTGCAAGGGCAGCCAGAACGCGCGTTTACGCTCTGCCAGAGTGTGCTGAACGACGAGCCAGCGTTGATCGACCTGCTGCGGGAACAAGCGGCGATTTACCCGCAGCTTGAAGAGTTGATCGACCAGTTGAAGCGATAGGCTATTCGTCGGCTGGACGCTTAAAGACGCAAAAATATTGGCTCGTCCAGCCCTGCGTACCGCTGCCCGTATATTGGGCGAGTACATCGGCGTTACGCCCGACAACCACCGGCTGCATATGCACGAGTTCCCAGCCGTCCTGCCCGTAGGAATCCAAGCGCGGGATCATGGACTCCGGGGTATTGCGGGGTACGCCATTCTTCCACGATTTCAGATCTTCTAAATAATCGATCACTGGTTCGGAAACGGCATCTACAAACACCGATAAATATTCCCACTTTTGACGCTGTGCCATGTGTCCCTCCTGAACTATTTCCTACCCATTTTTACGCATGAAAAGATGAGAAGTTGCACGAGTTTTTGATTAGGGCGAAACCTGTCCTAAACCTACAATATCCTTATGTATAGATCAGCATTACACATAGGGAGTTCAAGATGAAAATCCTCGTAACAGGCGCAACCGGAACCGTCGGCGGTCACATTGTTCACCAACTGCACGCGGCAGGGCATCAGGTATTGGCGCTCACCCGCAGCGCGGCGAAGGCGAATTTCCCGGCAGGTGTCACGGTGGTTGAGGGCGACCTGACCCAGCCGGCAACGTTCGGGGCAGCATTAAATGGCGTTGAGGCGATGCACCTCATCAACTTCGGCGGTGATGATTACGCGGATTTGCAAACGGGTGAGGAAATCATCGCACTGGCGGAAAAGGCGGGGGTCAAGCGGGTGACGGTGCTGCTGGGCGGCGCACCGGGTCAGTTAGAGGAATTGGTGCAAAAGAGTTCATTGGCATGGACGCTGCTTCAGCCAGTCGAGTTTATGGATAACATGCTTGAATGGGCGGAAAGCATCCGCAATGAGGGTAAAGTGCGGTTGGCGTTTGTTGACCGTAAGACGGCGATTGTTCACGAAGCGGACATCGCGGCAGTGGCTGTGGCGGCGCTGACGCAAGACGGTCACGGTGGCAAAACTTACCCGATTACCGGGCGTGAAGTGCTGTCACCGCGCAAGATGATCGCAACCATTGGTGAGATGCTCGGCAAGACGATTGTGATTGACGAGTTGGCACCGGAGCAAGCGCAGGACGAGATGCGGGCGGCGGGGCAGCCGGAAGAACTCATCCAGTTCTTCATGTGGGTGTACGGCAATCCGCCGGAAATCGGTTATACGGTTGCGCCAACCGTGCAGGATGTGACGGGCAAACCCGCGCGGACGTTCGCGCAGTGGGCGGCAGAGCATAAGACGGCGTTTGCGGAAATTGTGACGGCGTAGGTAGACGTTCTACTATCGGTCAGGGCGCATGGTGATGCGCCCTACACCAGAACTCCGAAGGTATTGCGGAAAAAGCAATAGTTTGAAAATGAGCTTAGTCCGAAACCCGTGCTAATATCCGTCGCGTTCCATCTCGATGGATTCGATAATTTGCTGTGGGCGCGGTTTCGCGGGTTGGCTGGCGAGTGCGTTGTTGAAGATGCGCGTTAGTACAGCGGGGTTGATGCCACCGGCACTGCCGATGACAACCATTTGGCTAGACGGTTTCTGGCTGCCCCACGGTTCGCCGATCATCAACGAGCCGCGGCGACCGACGATTTGTAGGATGAAGCGCGAGTCGGGGTAATCGCGAATGTAGACGAAGCCTTTAGCGCGGTAAATGGTGTGCGGGAGTTTATCCACCAACGCTTGCACCGAGTCGATAGTAAAGGGCTGATCGCTCGACCAATTCCATGTGTTAAATACGAGGCTGTGGTCGTGGTGATGATGGTGGTCATCGTCATGATGTTCGTGTTCGTCAGCAGCTTGGTGAACGTGGACATCTGGCGAGTCGTGGCCTGCAAGCTGTTCCGGTGCGTAACGGCCTACGCCCAGTACCAGTTCCAGCGGCACTTTACCGAAGGTGGTTTCGAAGATACGGGCTTCAGGGACGACATCCCGTACCGTGTCGCGCACGTCGTTAAGCTGTTCGGGCGTAACGCAGTCAGCTTTGTTTAGCACGACCATATCGGCGACGATGATTTGATGACGGGCGAGCTTTTGATATTCGCCTTCGAGGGAGGGGAACTGCTCGGCATCCATCACCGTGATAATGCTGTCGACGATAAGGAACTCTTGCAGTTCAGGGAGCATGAACGTCATAGCAACGGTGGCTGGTTCAGACACACCGCTGGTTTCGACAATAATATATTCTGGCGGCTGAAGCCGTTGGATGAGCCGCACGGTTTCGGTGAGCAGGTCATCGCGGATGGTACAGCAAATGCAACCATTGGAAAGGCTGACGGTCTCGCCTTCCACACCCACTACCAACTGCGAGTCGATGTTGACTGCGCCGAAGTCATTGACCAGCACCGCGATCCGCAGGCCATGATTGCCATGCAGAAGGTGGTTGAGGAGCGTGGTTTTGCCCGCCCCCAGAAAGCCAGTCAAGATGGTGAGCGGAATCGGAAAACGAGGTTTATCAGACATCAAACGCTCCGCGTGAATGTGGGATTTACAGCCGCAAACCCCGGCATCGCTTTAGAGCAGGCTGTTGATGGAAATCCCGCGCTGCTTCAGGAAAGCGATCAAGCCAATCTTATCAATGGTACGCAGTTCGCCTGCGGTAATCATGACGCGAACGTGGCGATCCAGTTCCGGCACATAAATGCGCTTGTTTTGCAAGTTGGTTTCCCACTTCTTGCGGGTCGCACGCAGCGAGTGGCTGCGCTGGTTGCCGAACATTGGCTTCACGCCGGTGACTTTGTGTTTGCCGGGCATAAGAAGGTCTCCTAACAGAACAAATTTGATGAACTCACGGTAAAGGCTGGCAGCGTTCAGCCAAACGCGGCCACGCTTTGATCACACATCAGTTGGTGAAAATCTCTCGATTTAAGCAACAAACTGCCGATGCCTGTGTGAGTATACCATAAGGAAAAGCAGCAATGAATGACGGAATTTCCAGATTCCTTAAATTCGCAGGTGCTTCTATTCTCAGAAAAGCTATTTCCAATCCATCGCGCCATTTTAAACGATACAATGTATCAGAAAAACACCAATGATTATTGGTTTAGGGTGAACATGATGGAAACTTTGAATGTCGTGGGCAGTGCGCGTAAGTCCCACAGTGTCTGGTAAGCATCCACGCTGACGCGAATGTCAGTCGGCGGGTGCGGCGGGGTGAACCAGAGTACGCCGCTGATGACACTGCCGATAGGAAAGTTTTCACCCATTGCGCTTAAGAAACCCGCTTGCAGATCAGGCCGCAGCACATCGGCATAATAATCCGGCACGACCTCGACCCCATCGGCATAAACACGTATCCAATAGCTCCCCCATGCGCGGCTGGCGGATAGGCTGATCGGGATGCCGATATGCTCGACACCGTTTTGCTGGCTGGTCATCAGCGGGCCGTTGATCCGCGCCTCGCCCATCAACAAGCCGTCATTGTTATAGAGTTGAACAGGTTCAGCCGTCGTGTGCAGCCCCAACGGTGAGTTAGCGATAAAACGCGGCAGGATAGAGGCATGACCGGATGAGTCGTACAGTACATGAACACCACTGCGAACCGATAGAACGTGATTGGGCGTTTGCTCCGCACCGAGGGGGTAAACGTTAACAGCCACGAACTTGATCCGTTTGAACGAACCACGCAGTTCGGGCGGTATCCACTGGAAGTAGATGATGTTGTGGTTGACGGTGGCGGTGCAGCCTAAGGCATAATTGTTCATCACGCGGGAAGCATCAATCGCGGCTTTCAGTTGGGCATCGCTCAAGTCGCCGTGCCACGTCAGGTCATATAAGAGCGATTGGTCGAGGGCAGGGTTACAGAAAGCATCATACCAACGCTGTACCAATTCGGCTTCCGGCGTAATCGGCTGCCCAGCGAACACCATCAACAGAGCGAATAAGACACCGATGACAGCCGTGAAAATGACATTGACGCGGTTCATGGCACGTAACCGGCCTGATAGGCGGTGATGTTCAATGAGATCAGCACCAGCAGCGACAGGGCAATACTCATACACCACAAAACCGTATCCAACCAGCGGCGGCGCGGCGGGATGACATACATGAAGGCTATCGGTAAAAAGGTGATGGTAGCAAAACGCCCGATGGCGAAAATATCGGTCAGCAGCGGCAGGAACACACTGAGTATAGTGAACAGCAGCAGTTCCCAGCGCAGCCTCCCCCGCCACCACATAACCAGCAGCACCAGCAGCCCAAGCACCAGCAACAGGAGCTGCCAACCTTCCAGCCACCTGCCGGGGCTGATGGTTTCCGGCTGTGTGAGCATCATTTGGATACGCTCATAAATGCGCTCCCACGGCATCATCACTCCGGTTTGGCGCACGTCACGCTGGGCGAGGTATGGGCTGAAGGGGATAGCCGTTACATCGCTCACGCGCCATACCCACGCGATCAGCCCAATCGACGGAAGTAGGCAAGCGCTGAACACCTTCTGCCAGAAGGGACGGCTGAACAACGCACGTTTTATGCCATCCGGCCGCACAGCAGCCACCAGCAGCGACAGCGCGAATACTGGCATGAGCAGCGCCCCCTGCGGTCGTGTCCACACCGCGAGGGTCGCCCATAACCCCGCGCGGTAGGTCTGCCCATCGAAAAGCGCGGTAAAGGCCAGCGCCCACCATGCCAGAAACAGCGGATCAGGATAACTCATCCAGTAAATGAAGCCCGTGCCAAAGAGCGTACAGGCCATAAAGCCGACCGCACGGTCCGCCATCTGCGGGTCGTAAAGACGCGCGACCAACCGCCACAGCGCCCAAAAGCCAGCGAGTACCCCTACCTTATTAACGATAAACAAGCCAACTTGAATGGAAACGCCGAATACCTGATGCAGCAGCCGTGCCGTCAGCGCCGCCAGCGGGAACTTGGCGCTGGTTTGCGGGGTGAAGTCCGGCCCATAAGATTGGTCAGCGATCCGCATCTCCCAGTTGATGTCCCAATGTGCCAGCGTACCCGCCCAATCCGGCGAGGAGAACCACGGCGCTTCCGGCAGTTCAGGGTGATCTTGCATATAAAAGGCAAAGGTGAGGCTGATGATAAGGTGCAGCAGCCAGAATGCCAGCACAACACGGGGGATGCTGATGTGGGGTAAAGGGAGACGGTGGGAGTCGATGACCATGTGCTTAACCGGAATGTGCAATAAGGTAATCATAGATCACTGACGGCCTTATGCCTTCTGGTCAATGATCGCGCGGTCCTAAGTCATCCACTGTATAACCACTTGGATACGACCGCAACACCGATTGTGTCAGTAAGAAAGGTTTGCGGCGGCGCGGCAGCCATTTGACGATATGCGCCCGAAGCCGCAGCAGCCCCCGCACCAACCCCCGCCACCCACGCGGCGGCTTGGGGAAACCAACCGCTTCGAGCAGTGCGTCATCCATCAGCGCGTAAATCGCCTGCCGTGCAATCGGGCGAAGCGGCGCAGGAAACCATTCCAAGAACACACGCACCGAGGCTTCGGCGACTTGATGATTAGTTTCATGGTAACGAAAATGGTCGCGCTCGTAAGCACGGTTAAACTGGTCAAAGGCTTCCAACGTGTCGGGAATAGCCTGAATATTCATGCGTTTACCGATTTCGCGCCAGAAAACATAATTCGCCAGCTTCTCGTTATAAGTCGCCTCTCGCCACGAGAGCAGCCGTCCGAAACGGCTGGGTTCAAACACAAATGTGGACAGTACATACAGGTAATCGTCATTGGTAATCGGGAAGTGGCGGTGAATCTGGTTCATACGGCGGATAGCAGCCCGTCCTCGTTCGCTGTCGTAACCGTTCTCGGCAATCTCGGCGATGATGAGCGCGGTATCGTCGTAGCGCTTCTGCCCATGCGCGGCGAAGTAACCGGTATGGGCGAGCAGTCGGGAGATGCTGGGGACGGCGAAGGTGCGGAACAACGCGAACTCCAGTGAACGCTGGGTTTCAAATGGAAATTCGTACTCACCCACCCACTGAACAATTTTGAGGTGGTCGCGGATGGGATCAAGCGCGAGTATTTCGGGTGGCGTACGCCGGGGGGAAAACATAGGGATGATTTGCTCTGGAGATTAATCAATAATGTGTATTTTAGCGATTCACTGCCAAAAAGCAGCGCCTATCATAAATCTTAACGCTTACCCCAATTGTTAACAATTAGACTAATAATAGTTGAAGTATTGACACACCAATTATCAATCGGTTTCAGAGTGAATTGAGGATAGCAGACATGCCCTACCAGCCAGAATGGTACGACACCGATAAGTCAATTATTTGTGTTGACATCAACGGCCATGTCACATGGGATGAATGGTACGAGATGAATAACCGCGTCATCAATATGATGGCAACTGTGCCCCACCGCGTGGATGTGATTTACCACGACAAAGTTGGAATGCCGAAAGGCAACCCTATGCCGCATTTGCGCGCAACCAGCGCAAAGCTCATCGCACAAGGCAATCTGGGTATTATTGTCTCGGTTAGCGTGCGGCATATTTCCGGCATCGTCAAGGCGATGGTCGATATTATGATGCGTGCCTACCGGATGGACAGCCGTTATAATGGCGGATTCGTTGATACAATAGAAGAAGCGATCAACGTGATCAAAGCATCCAGAGCAAAAAACACACCCCAAACCGGAGCAGTTCGCTAACAGCATCCATCATACGCTTATACCTTAGGTATACGCACCGGATTAAATGCGACCTGCCTAATTAACCGCGCCTCGCTCACGACTTTCGTGGTACAATTTCCCCCACATTATTGACCGACTCACGCCAATAGGTGATACCCCATGAGTATGAGCGACTGGAAACCCGTTATCGGCTTGGAAATCCATGCCGAACTGCTGACCGAAAGCAAAATGTTTAGCGCTTGCCCGGTTGTGGATAGTGTCGAGGCCGAACCGAACAGCGCCGTTGACCCCCTCTCGCTGGGCTTACCCGGTACGCTGCCGGTTGTGAATGAGCAAGCAATCCAATTCGGCATGATGGTCGGCTTGGCGCTCAACTGCGAAATCCCGCCGATTAACCAGTTCGCGCGTAAAAGCTACTTTTACCCCGACCTGCCCAAAGGCTACCAGATCAGCCAGTATGACCGCCCACTGGCGATTAACGGCTATGTCGATATTGAAGTCACGCCGGAAAAGGGCGAAACCTATACCAAGCGTATCCGCATCCGCCGCGCCCACCTTGAAGAAGACACGGGCAAACTGACGCATGTGGACAGTGGCAGCCTTGTCGACTACAACCGTGCCGGTGTGCCGCTGCTGGAAATCGTGACCGAGCCGGACATCAACAGTGCCGAAGAAGCCGAAGCGTTCGGGCGTAAGCTGCGGGCGATTTTGCAGTACTTGGGCGTGAATAACGGTGATATGTCTAAGGGTGTGCTGCGTATGGAGCCGAACATCAGTGTCATGCACACCAACGACACTGGCTACCGAGAACGCACCGAGGTCAAGAACCTGAACAGCATCCGCAACGTGTTCCGCGCCATCAAGGCCGAAACCGAACGGCAGGTTAAACTGTGGGAGTCGGGTGACTCGGTTAAGCGTGCCACGCTCGGCTGGGACGAAGCCAAGCTGCGAGTCGTCATCCAGCGCTACAAAGAAAGTGCCGACGAATACCGCTACTTCCCCGAACCCGATCTGCCGATTCTCGAAATTAGTCGCGAGTGGGTAGAAAAAGTTCGCGCGACCCTGCCCGAACTGCCGGATGCCAAACGCGAACGGTTTGTGAAAGCCTTCGGCCTCAGCCAGTACGATGCGTCTGTGCTGGGCTTAGACAAAACCGTCGCGGGTTATTACGAAGCCGTGGTCGAAGCTGGCGCGAACGCCAAGTCCGCTGCGAACTGGCTCATCAGCAGCCTGTTCAGTGTGATGAACAATGCCGGTATCGAGCGCGAACAAATCGGCCAAACCAAAGTGACCGCCGCGAAATTGGCGGAACTGGTCAAGCTAGTGGATGCGGGAACCATCAACAAAGGCACGGGCTTAGAAGTGCTGAACGAGATGTGGGAAACGGGCGCGGACGCAGGCAAGATCGTACAGGATAAAGGGCTGGCACAGGTTTCCGATACCGGAGCGATTAGCGCAATTGTGGCCGAGGTGCTGGCTGCCAATGACGCGATGGTTCAGCGCTACCTCAACGGTGAGGAAAAGTTGTTCGGGGCGCTGGTGGGCATGTGCATGAAAGCGCTCAAGGGCAAAGGCAACCCCGCCGTCGTCAATACGCTGTTGAAGGAGCAGTTGGCGACGAAGAAGTCCTAATTCGTACAGGAGTTGCGGTCTGCTGCTTCCGATACGGCGCGAATAGTGTTCTTAAGCAGGTCGATTTTAAATGGCTTGGGCAAGAAGGCATTCGCGCCCAGTTTCGTGGCCTGCTGCTGCCACTGAACAGCGGGAGCAGCCGTCAGCAGGATAAACGGTATCGACTTAAACTGTGGGTTTTCCCGCAGGTGTTCCAAGAAATCCAGCCCATCCATCTTTGGCATATAGTAATTGCTGATAATCAGGTCGGGGCGCACCGCCCCGGCATCCAGCAAATTCAATCCCTCTTGCCCGTTACGACCGGAAATAACTTCATAACCCTGTTGGTTCAATACCATCTCCAGTAGGGTTACGATATCCGAGTTGTCATCCAGCAGTAAAATTGTGGTCATAGGTCGTACATCTCTATACCTCGATATTTCAATCATACGCCCAAACCAATGATTAATTATCAAAAAATTGTGAAAATAATATCAATTATTTGACAATTAATCATTGAGCTGTTTTACCTCCTAGCTTTACCCCTAAGAATTGAGGGTGGCGAAAATTTGCGAAACGGTGTAGAATATTCATTCTACTAAATTCAGATTTTTCGGGAGCATTTTTTAGCTGATGCGGTAGAACATCGTGGATACAATGATGCTATTCACAGTTGGAGTGCCGGATAAGCGGCATATCAGAGGAGATACAGATTATGGCAGGCTGGAGTCAGACGATAATTGTTGGGAACGTCGGTCGTGACGTTAATTTTAAATACACACAGTCCGGTGTTCCGGTGGCAGACTTTTCAGTCGCCGTAACACGCCGTTTTGGTGGTCGTGATGGTGCCGAGCGCCAAGAAAAGACCACATGGTACCGGGTCACCTGCTGGCGTAACCTCGCTGAAATTGCGAACCAATATGTCCGCAAAGGGACGCAGTTAATGGTTGTTGGCACAGTCGAAGCCAGTGCATACTTAGATAAGGCAGGTCAGCCAGCCGCCACAATTGAACTGACTGCGGATAACTTCCAGATGCTCGGCAGTCGTGGCGACGGTGAAGGCCGCAGCAGTGGTGGTGGCAACGGTGATTATGACTACGCGCCGCCGCCACCGGACAGCATGGGCGACATCCCCTTCTAAGGAATCTCATCGACTTGAACAAGAGGCGGGCATCTAGCTCGCCTTTTGATTCACCAATCGCGTTTTACTTCTAGGTGCGGTATGCTGTCGATAATATTACTTTGCCACCAAGAGAGTACATGCTATGGATAACCTGAACACCATTAGCGAAGGCATCCGCGCGGCCTTCGTTGCTAAAAACGCCGCCCGTGATGAAGCCGTCAACCGCAGCCGCGAACTGGTGCGCCACTGCTCGGAGGCGATCCGCGCTATCCACCGCCACGAGTGGGACAAAGCCGCCGGGAAAATGACCGCTGCGAAAAATGGCGCGAATGATCTGAAAGCCGGTATCGCCGCTTACCCCGACCTATATCATGCCGGATATACGCAGGACGCGCTGAAAGAAGTGGTCGAGGCATTCTGTACCTATGCCATCGTGCGCGGTCTGCCCCTGCCAACACCGCAGGAACTCAACGTCGAAAATGATTCGTACCTGAACGGGTTAGCCGAGGCCGCGACTGAACTCCGCCGCTTCATCCTCGATATTCTCCGCCGCGAAGATGGTGACACCAACGAAGCCGAGCGTCTCCTCGAAGCGATGGATGACATTTACGACCAACTGGTCACGTTCGATTTTCCCGATGCCATCACCGGTGGGCTGCGGCGGCAGACGGACATCGTGCGCGGCGTGCTGGAACGAACACGCGGCGACCTGACCACCACCCTTCAGCAGCAGCGCCTCCAAACGGCACTCAAACGGGCAAGCAGCGGGTGACCTGTCATTTCGGTTATAAAGCTGTTTGAGTTGGTAGTGTTGAGCAAATAAATGATTTATACTGTGTTATAAGTTCCTTTTTTCTCAATTGGGTTACGGGGTGTTTATGGCGCGTGTTTTTATTAGCTACCGCCGCAAGCCGAGCGCACTTCTGGCACAGTTGATCGTTCGCGACCTTAAACAGCGGCGCATCGAAGCCTACCTCGATACCGAACGTAACGATACAGCGGGTGCATTTCCTGATCGGCTGTTGCAAGCCATCAAAGATGCCGATGTTTTCGTGTGCTTGGTGGGTGACGGCACGTTTGATTCGGAATGGGTGCAGCGTGAGATTGAACATGCTCACCGCCTGAATAAACCCATGATCCCCATTTTCCAAGAAAGCTATATACCGATTCCGCTAGCGGCTGCACCAACACCATTCGTCAAAGCCCTGCTGGAATACGACGGTGTGCAAGTGTTCGACGAGAAGAACGTCTATGTCGACGCGGCTATCGAGATGCTGTCGCGGATGATCGAAAACACGACCGCGTGGCGTACCGAGGCGACCGTCAACGAGTCGTCATCAGCGGGTCAACCAGCGACACTGGACATCAGCAACCTCAACGGGCAAACCATTGCCCAATACAAAGTGGGCGCGATTTTAGGCCAAGGCGGCATGGGCGCGGTTTATCGGGCGCATCAATCCAGCCTGAACCGGGATGTCGCCTTCAAAGTTTTACCACCGAGTTTGGCGCAGCAGCCGGAATTTCTCGAACGTTTCAGCCGCGAAGCCCAAACGGCGGCACGGTTGGAACATCCCAACATCGTCCCGATTTACGACTACGGCACGGCGAACGGCTTGAGCTATGTCGCCATGCGCTTGTTAACCGGCGGCTCGTTAGCGGAACGCATCAGTTACCGGATGCGGACGGACAAAGGCTTACCATCGCTGAGTGAAGTCTCGGTTGTGCTGAAAGGGTTGAGCTACGCCTTAGATTATGCCCATTCGCAGGGGGTTATCCACCGCGACATCAAAGCCAATAACGTGATGTTCGATGAGCAAGGTACACCGTTTCTGGTGGACTTCGGCATCGCCAAAATCACGACGGCGACCACTGGCCTAACCGGGACAGGCATGGCGATGGGTACACCGTCGTATATGTCGCCGGAGCAGTGGAAGGGCGAAAGCATTACACCAGCCACCGACCAGTATGCGCTGGGCATCATGACCTACCACATGCTGACGGGGCGGCTGCCGTTCGAAGCCCCAACACCGTATGCACTGATGAACAAGCACCTGAACGAAGTGCCGACTGCGCCAGACGTGTGGCGGGCAGACTTGCCGCCAACCATTAAAGATGTGCTGTCACAGGCGATGGCGAAGCTGCCACAGGAACGGTTCCCATCAACCCGTGAGTTTGCCGCTGCGTTTGACCGTGCCATAACCGGTAATGTGGGGCAATCCACCAGCTTTTTTACGACACCGTTACCGAACCGGCCAGCGCCAGTTCCACGACTGGTTACACCAACGCAGAAGCCGCCTTTACCCGGAAGCACGTACGATGGGCCGACGACACCACCGGGTTACGTCCCGACAATTGCACCATCAAAACCACCGTCAGGCAGCGTTCCGGCCTACCAACCAACTGCTGCCGAAGAACCACCAGCCAAAGGCGGCGTTAACATTCTGGTGCTGGCGGTTGCGGCGGTAGCGGTTGTCGCATTGGGGTTGATCGGGTTCTTGGTCGTATCCAACAACCAGCAGGCGGCAGTAGCAGCCACCGAAACCCAGAATGCCGTTGCCATCCAGCAGACACAGGATGCGATTGCCTCCTTTACCCTGACGGCGACCGTGACACCAACCGCAACACCGACTGCCACAGCCAGCGATACGCCGACCAGAACCGCATCACCAACAGCGACGGATACCGCAACGGTGACTAGTTCACCAACAGCGACCGATACACCGACGAATACGCCAACCGTGACACCATCAACACCGGAGGGTATTGCGCTGCGGGCGTTACCGGTTCGTTTGGGGCCGGCGACATCCTATCCGCTGGTGATGACGCTAAATGCCGGTGACCGGATTGATATAGTCGGCATCAGCGAGAGCGGATTGTGGTACCAGATTTACCTACCGGATGGCACGTTGGGCTGGATTACGGCGGCAGCGTCGCAGGTGCAAACGGCGGGTGATCTGCTGAATGTGCCATTGGCCTTTGACCCAACGGATACGCCAACGTGGACACCAACCGCCAGTGATACACCGACGGCGACAACGACACCAACGGAAACGGCGACGTTTACCTTAACACCGACCTACACGATTACGCCGAGCGACGTGCCGACGATACCACCATTGCCACCGACAGCCACCAAGCCAGCGATTGTTAGCTGTCCGGGTGCTTTACCGTCATACCTATATGCGGGTGTGCTGGGTTACGTGCGGGGTGATGATCCACTGCCGGTCAATGTACGCAGTGCGCCAACAACCAGCGGGCAAAAGCTGGCACAAATTCCGGTGAATGGGCGCTTTACCGTGCTGGAAGGGCCAACCTGCAACGAGGATAAGGCATGGTTCCGTATCCGGTTGGAGAACGGCGTGCAAGAAGGCTGGATTGCCGAAGGCGACGAAAACTACTTTGTGTCACCAGTCGAGGGTGGATCAACACAGGCGATGGTGACACCAGATGCGGTCGTCGTGAACAGTGCCAACCAGCGTATCCTGACGATATGCCAGCCGTTGATCGAGGACGAGTTCGTCAATGGCGAGTCGAGCAATGACTGGTTTGAGGATACGACTGCCGGAGGAGCATCCAACGAGCAGTTGATCAATAACTTCTACGAAGTGCGGCTGAATGCCATTCCGGCAACAACCGACGAGGCGACCAGTTGGGGCAGTCTGCGGGGCTTTACCTTCCGTGAGGGGCGGGTCGAAGCCGTGGTAACCGCCAGCCGATTTTCGGACATTACCAGCCGTGTCGGGATCTGGCTGCGGTATCAGAACGAACGTAACTTTATCGCGTTTATGATCCGCAACACAGGCAGTTACTATGTCGGGCGGTACGAGAACAACAGCTATCAGGACATCGTGAAGTGGACGCAGATTAACGCCATTAAAACCGGCGACAATGCCGTCAATACGCTGCGGGTAGACATCGTTGGCGACGAGTTTACGCTGTACATCAACGGTGTGCTGCTGACCCAGTTTACCGACAGCACATGGCCGGATGGGCGGTTTGCCTTTTTTGGCGCGGCGAAGGTTGTGCCATCCAGTTTCCGGCTGGATTATATGCGTGTGTGCAAGCTGTCATAACCATGTGATTCAAACTTTCGGGCATGTGCCTGTTTTACAGGTAATAACAGGCAAATCGCGGGTCTATAAGGCTCACAAAAGCTCAATTAATCAAATGCCGATTTAATTCCGCCTAAAACAAACCATTTTCCAACTGTAAGGTTTGTAGGGTTTTGAAGATAGCCTATAGTATAATTTTCGGCGGAGGATGTAACTCATGACCGCACAAGATACAATCCCGCCAACCGCCGATTTACGCAAGTACATTGACTTCAAATTCTTTGGTAACCGTCCTCATATTCGCGGGCGGCGTATTTGGGTGTCTATGATTGCCGTTAACGCCGAAGCCAATCAGTGGAACATCCCCCGCTTGGCGCATGAATTTTCGCTGACGGAAGAAGAAGTCCTAGCGGCACTTCTCTACTACCGCGAACATCAAGACGAGATTGATCGACAGGATGCTGAGGAACAGAGCCTCTTTGATGAAATATTAGAAGCCTAGTTCAATGAAAATATCATTTGAATTTGAACGACAAGAAATTGATACTGTAAAAGACTTCGTTGCTCACAAACTTAACAGTAACAGACGCTTTGTACAATCAAGACTCCAACAAAATGTTTTAGGATCAACCCCTATAATTGATGATGACAAATTATGGTTAGCTATCCTCATGTGTCTGTTAACAACACAACAACGTTCTGGGCCAAACAGTCCTATAAATCTTTTTCTTGAGCGTCGTCCTTTTCAATTAACGTTGAACGATTGTAAAGAGTTTAACTCTTTGGAAAAATCTGCTTTCGATTTATTGAATAATGCGAAAGGCATCCGCAGAACAAACAAAATAGCCAAAGCAATTAGCGGTAATTTTAGGATGCTGAATGAAGGTGAATGGGATAACCTACGCGATTGGCGAGACAAACTGATTTTGCAGAGACAAACTTCACCTAATTTGTCCCATCGAGAATTAGAGGAAAAAGCATCAAATTATATGGAGCATTTTATTGAGTTTGGACCAAAACAATCACGCAATTTCTGGCAATCGCTTGGACTAACGCGATATGTTTTCGTTCTGGATTCGCGGATTCTTCGATGGTTACGACAATATCTCAAAATCCAAAATGGCGTATTGACCGGTCAAGGGTTAGGCGATGTTCAATATTATCAATTCATTTCTGATTTACTGCTCAACCTATGTATTCAAGCAAACGTTTTGCCGTGTGTACTGGATGCAGCTATCTTTGATAGTTTTGATGAAGGTAAAGAATGGAGCAGTGAAACTATTTGGTAATTGAGCGAAATAGAAGTTTTAAAATAAATCCATTTACAACAACGTTAAGCGAACCAATCCAATATTTATGACTCATCAAGAATCTGCCAAAGATCGACAGGTCTTGCTTTACACAGACGAAGATGGCATCTGGATTGCCGAAGTGCCGAGTCTACGTGGCTGTGGCAGCGATGGTAAGACCCGTGAAGAAGCGATTGAACGGGTTAAAGAAGCTATCGAGTTATGGATAGAAGCTGCCGTAGATCATCATGAAGAAATTCCAGAGGATTATACGCCCATCAGTATTGAACGGGTATAATCCTCGTTTCAGCAGTATATCTTATCTGTACGTTCAAGATAGCTCATTTATCGACCTTCTCTAAAGTTGTAAAAGATGCCACCAACCACTCGCTTCCTCACCAATCCTTCGCCTGCCGACCTGCCGAAGACCGCCGATGTGGTCATCATTGGTGGCGGCCCTGCCGGAACTGCCGCCGCATGGGCGATTGAACGCGCCGCCCCCGGCACACGTATCGTCATCGTCGAGCAAAGCAGCCAGCTTGCGGCGGGGTCATCACTCGCCTCGCTGGAAAATTACCGCACCTGCTGGGCGGCTCCGTGCCTACACCGTCTGATGCAGCGCAGCATCGACGTGTTTCATAACGCCGAGGAATACTTTGGCGAAGGCACGAAACTCGGCT
The DNA here is from genome assembly GCA_020161935.1 of Chloroflexota bacterium. Taxonomy (GTDB): domain Bacteria; phylum Chloroflexota; class Anaerolineae; order Aggregatilineales; family Phototrophicaceae; genus CFX2. The sequence continues at coordinate 5,978 of JAIUNI010000001.1, read as the reverse complement.
TGAAGGAACAGGGTTATCTCTTTATCGCCTTCACCGAAGCCCAAGCCGCCAAACTGAAAGACGATGTTGACCACCTGCACCGCTGCGGCCTGACGCACACCGAGTACCTGAACGCCAGCGACATCGCCAGCCGCTACCCGTGGCTCGGCAGCCGTGTCATCGCCGCCAAGTACGACCCCATCGCCGGATGGATGGACTCGAACGCGCTGGTCTACGCGCTGGCGAACGCCACCCAATCGACCACCATTCTGCTCGAAACCAAGAATGCCAGCATCCGCACTGCTGGCAGCCGAGTGCTGGGTGTCTCGACTGCCAACGGCGAGATCGACGCGCCGAACGTGGTCATCGCCGCCGGAGCCAATGCCCGCGCCATCGGTCGTACCGCCGGTATCGAACTGCCGATTGTGATGCGCCCGCGCCAGAGTTTTACGACGGGCTGGCGGCACGAAGCCTACCCTGAAGATGCACCCTGCGTCATCAGTGCCGCGCCCTTCCCGCACGTCCGGCCAGAGGCGCAAAGCGGCGCGATCTTCGGCTACGAGTACAAGTGGAATACCGGCAAAATCCCGAACCACAACGGCGAACGCACCGATGCGCTGATTGACCCCATCTGGCCGGTGGAGCAACTGCGTGACCCGCGCTTCCCCTCGCTCACTCTCAGCTTGATGGCGAAGCAGTTTGGTCACAAACCCGGTGAAGGCTTTGCTGACCCGCGTTACCTGCGCGGCATCTACCACCGCGCCGGCTACTACGTCTACCGCGACAACGCTTACTTGACGCTGCCCGACGGCACCACCGAACGCTATGACAGCCAGCGTGCCATCATCGACAAATGGCCGGAGATCGACGGCTTGTTCCTGTCGATTGCCCACGTTGGGCATGGCATCATGTCCGCCCCTGCCGCCGGTGAAATCCTCGCCAGTCGTATCCTGCGCCAACCGCTGCCGGACGAGAGCTATGTCGGCTTCAACCTCGACGCGCCGTATGTCGAACATGACGCGGGCGGCCTATCGGATAACGGGATCAGGGCGGCAGAACCGGTGAGTGATTAGTCTCTAATTGCCGGAGGATAAACCCTCCGGCAAAATGAATAAAGCCCCGTAAACGGGACTAATAGGAAACAATGCAGAACTTGGATTATGACCGCCTCGTCAGCACGCTCGACCAACTGATTGATGAAGTTGGCGAAGATGAATCACATCCGCTCGCTTCGCTCATGGAAGTCATCGGAGTACTCATTGAAAAGTATGAAGATGAGCATGTTCCCGAACTCGACGAATCATAAGATTATCATTCAAAACACTCGCCTATTCTTAAGCGCCTCTCCCCACCGTAGGGCAACCGTCGCTAGACGTGCGCGCTGCCCCTCCGCTATAATCCCCCACCATCTGCTCATCGTGGATACTTGTTTTACCGACCTGTGGAGCGCAAGAGACGAATGCAAAATTTCGATGATACACAACCTGTTAAGCCCGTGATGATGATGCCGGAGGAAGAACCGCGTTCCGGTGGGCCGGGTTGTTTAATGATCGGTTTACTGGGCCTCGGCGTGGTCGGGTTCGCGGGTGTAATCATCGCGCTAGCGGGTTTTGCGGGGTGGTCATCCGGCCAGCGCATCGCCCAAACGAACGCCACCGCCACCACCAACGCCGTCATTGCTGACCAGATGAACCGTTTGCCCGCCGATATTGCCAGCAAGAATTTGGAACTGGTGAAGGTTCGCTTACAGTATCTTGTCACCCTCACACCGGGGGTAGCGGGACTGGACGAAATGATTGTGACGGCGACCGCCCTTGCCATGCCGACTGCCACGCCGCAGCCGACCGCGACACCGGCAGCCGTTACGCCACAGGAAACGCAAGCCGCGACCAATATTCCGCTGGTCATTGAGGGCAGCGCTACGCCCGACTTGAACCCGCTGCTCCAACAGGCGCAGGCCGCCGTCGCGACATCGGATTGGGACACGGCTATCGACACGCTGGACGCGATTATGGGCTACGACCCCGACTTCCAAACATCAACCGTCAACACGCTCATGTTCGAGGCGCTGACGAGCAAAGCCCTCGCCATGTATCGCGGCGGCGACACCTCCCGCTTGGCAGAGGCCAACCAGCTAACCGACCGTGCCAGCTTGTACGGCAACATTGAAACCACCGAGCTGAACTACGAAAGTCTAATCGCCAGCTTGTATCTGGATGCCATTAACGCGGTGGGGATTGATTACAACCTCGCCATCCGCAAACTGACCGCCCTCTACAGCCAAGCACCGGGGTACCGCGATGTGTTCCAACTGCTGGTCAGCCAGTACATCGGCTACGGCGATACACAGGTCGCCATCGGTCAGCCGTGCAGCGCGGTCGCCCAATATCAGGGTGCGCTCTCACTGCAAGAGAATGCCAGCGTCGTCGGCAAGCGCGACTCGGCGCAGTTGGCCTGCACCAACCAGCAGCAGGGCTTGGGCGGCACGCTTGACCCCAACGCGACCCCCGGTGGCATCGCGCCCGTGGGCGTGGCTCCGGTCGGCTCGCAGTAACCTCACCGCATGAAATGATGAGAGGCGCAGGCTGCGCCTCTTTTGATACCGACAGTTTCTATCCTCTACCCCGAAACCGGCGCGTGGTTAGAAACGCAGTTGAGATACTCACACGACTAAAAGCAGTTATCTACCTGTACCGATATGTGCATCTGCTATCAACAAGGTGTAAGTATCGGTCATGGGATCGTAGTGGTAGATACCTTCATCAAGATCTCCATTATTCAAGCTGTCATCAATAAGAAACGTGTCATCTGAAAGAATGCGAAAAATGAAAGTGCAGGGGTCACCCATAAACTGCATTGGTTCTTTTGTACTGTAAAGATAAACTTGGGTAGACGAACAACCTTCAGTAAGTACGAAACCACCCTCAAAATATTCTACTAAACTAACCATCTCACTGTTTACGTACTCGAATTCAAGTTTATCCTCATCCAAATTCCACACACGTGTCTTTTCAAAATCATCGCTCCACAATACTAACCATTTGCCATCAGGAGACCATGTGCCAACATCGTGACAGCAAATATTTTCCCCTAACTCCTTGAACGTTCCATCACTTTTGACCCTAAAAACTTTAGCACTATCACTGAAAAGTAAGCCATTACTGATAACCCAGAAACCAATAAAGCCAAACTTCTCTTGTAAGGGTAAGTACTTTGAATCGATAGGATAAACCTTAGGCTGCAATTCGCCACGCGGATAAACCTCGACTGAGCATTGCACCATACATAACTTATCGAAAATTATTAGGTCGTCATTATCTGATGAGTAGACAATCCATCGTAATTGATACTGCTGATCATCAATAATTTTTGTGGTAGTGCCATCTTCATTGATCAGAAAATAGCGGAGAATATTACCATCGACAGTATCCATCTCTTGATGACACAACCATTGATCGCCATATCTATAAGAGCTACAACTTAACATGCTCGAATTGTTATCTTGCCGATAAATAAGCCGTTCATCTCCCGTATCGAGCTTATATTCCCAAAGTTCTAATTGGCTCTTCCCATCTTCACCCACATCACTAAAAAACCGAATCAGTTCTCGATTTTCTGACAAAACAAAATCATGGCTACGTCTATGATTAAGAACTTTGGCTTGTAGTTTATTTAGATCAACAAGCACTTTTTCGGGTTGTTGAGACGAAGAGATCAAAAAGTAAGATCCAGTGTAAAAACGTCCACCAAAATTCACATTATAAGGATCAATGTGATTATCAAATTCTGCATCAATCGGGATTGCTTCCGTTGGTGTCAATTTAAAGAATGAGTAATGGGTCTCGTCAATTACCAATGCTATCGCTGTCTCACCCTCCTCCTGCCACAAATTATTAACCCTGTGTCCGGTGAGAAGTGTATTGACTTGACCATCTGCGGTGTACGCCAATAGTTCTTGAGTTGAATCACGCCAAGCGTAATACCATTTCTGTGACTGCTCTTCAGACGCTTTGCTCACGCTAAACGTCATAAACAATATGACAAACAGCGTAATGAAACGGTATAGCATATTTCGTTCCCCATATGTTCATATTCGATAAACACTATAGCGCATCCCCGAAAAACGAACCCATCCTTTTCCCGACGTTCCGCCTACTAAACATTTCAATTCTCTTTGTGCCTTTGTGGTAAATGTATTTCCCAACTGCCAATTTGTCCGAATATCTGGCACAATGGAGTCTTGTAAGATACCGTCACAATGAATAAAGATCGTGCATAGAAGCGGGTGATTACGATGCAGTTGGCAGACAAAATCGGGCAAATGTTGATGGTCGGTTTTTATGGGCTGGAAGCGCCGGAGTATATCCTCGACTGGCTGCGGGAAGGCCGCGCGGGGGGTATCATCCTGTTCGCGCGGAATGTCGAAAGCCCCGCCCAGCTTGCACGCCTGACCACCAGCCTGCACAAGGCTGCCAAGTACCCGCTGATGATCGCCATCGACCAGGAAGGCGGCACAGTGGCACGGCTGACCAAAGGCTTTAGCGAAAGCCCCGGCGCGATGGCGCTCTCCTCCGCACAGGATGGCCCCGCCCTCGCCGAGCGCGTCAGCGAAATGCTGGCGGTCGAAATGCGCGCCCTCGGCATCAACTGGGACTTCGCCCCTGCCCTCGACCTCACCTACAACGCGGGCAATCCCGCCGTCGGCACACGCTCGTTCGGCTCGGATGCGGAACGTGTCGCGGAGATGGGCGCGGCTGCTGTACGCGGCTTCCAACGCGGCGGGGTGGCGGCTTGCGCCAAGCACTTCCCCGGCCTCGGCAATACCGACATTGACACCCACCTCGCGCTGCCGGTACTGGATACCTCCATCGAGCAGTTGGTCGAGCATGACCTCAAACCCTTCCGCGCACCCATCGAAAACGGCATCGCCAGCATCATGACGACACACACCACTTTTTCGGCGCTGGATACTGAACTGCCCGTCACCTTATCCAGCAAAATTATTCAACGCCTCTTGCGCGAGGATTTGGACTTTCAGGGGGTTGTCACCAGTGACTGCATGGAAATGCACGCCATCGCCAAAAACTTCACCCCCGGCGAAACGGCTGTGCTGGGTGCGCTGGCGGGTCTCGATATGATCGTATTCTCGCACACCCGCGCCCTGCAAGAAGCCGCCTACGAAGGTCTTCTCGCTGCCGCCGAAAGTGGTCGCGTACCGCTGGAGAAGATCGACGCGGCCAATAAGCGTGTCGCCGCCCTCAAAGCCGCGTTTCCGGCGCAGCCTACCGACATTAACATTATCCGTCAGCCGTCGCATATCCAACTGGCGAAGGAAGCCGCCCGCGCTTCCACCACCCTGCTCTCCGACGAAGGCTTGCTGCCACTGGACGCGAATGCCGCGCTGATCGAGTTCGACTCGCGCTTCGACAGCGGTATTCAGGAAGCCGGTGGGGTGACTGGCTTCGCCGCTGCCCTGCGCCAACACTACCCGCAGCTCGCCGCCATGTCCTTCAAAGCCGAGGACTATCCCGCCGATGCGGTCGCCAAAGCACACGCGCTGGCGCAGTCGGCATCCACGCTGGTGATCGCCACCCGCAGCGCCAACCTCAACCCCAAGCAGTTGGCCTTCGCGCAGGAGTTGGTGAACCAAGCGAACCAAGCAGTGTTAGTCTGCCTGCGTAACCCATTTGACGCGGGACTGTTGACAGGCGCGGGGGTGGTCATCTGCACCTGCGGCGACAGCGCCCCCTCGCTCGAAGCCGCCGCTGAAGTCCTTGCGGGTGTCTTCACCCCCACCGGAACACTCCCCATCAAAGCGGCGTAATAGCGCTCTACCGATTTGAATCACGTAGGGGTTTGCCGGCGACAAACCCCATAGCTGTCAACTTAAGGAAAAGGATTCAAAAGCAAGCAAGCGTTCATAAGTATGGGGCGAGTTGGCCGAGCGCCCCATTCTGCAACCAGCGCGTAAAGTCCGACAAAGATGAGCCAGCATGAGG